>NZ_JAFIBM010000001.1:0-2400000 GCF_017833035.1 Frigoribacterium sp. PvP032
GACGAGGCCGTTCCCGCCGACCAGGTCTTCGTCAAGGTGGGCTCGGGCATCGGCTGCGGCATCGTCTCGCGCGGCGAGCTGTACACGGGCAGCAACGGCTGGGCAGGCGACATCAGCCACGTCACCGTGCCAGGCGCGACCGCCGTGCCCTGCTCGTGCGGCCGCACCGGCTGCCTCGACGCGCTCGCCTCGGGCAACGCGCTCGTCCGCGAGATGCAGCTGGCCGGGCACGACGTCTCGACCGTCGAGGCGATGATCGACCTCGCCCGGGACGCGCACCCCCTCGCCACCGGCCTGCTGCGCGGAGCCGGCGTGATGACGGGCGGCGTGCTCGCGACCATCGTCAACTTCTTCAACCCCGACCGGCTCGTGCTCGGCGGCGTGCTGGCCGACTCGGACGTCTTCGTCGCCGGCGTCCGCTCGACCCTCTGGGCCGACTGCCTGCCGATGGCCACCGACCAGCTGCTCGTCGAGGTGACGCGGCACCAGGGCACGGGCGGGCTGCGCGGGGCGGGACGGGTGTTCCTCGACCAGGTGTTCTCGGTGCGCGGCCTGGCCTGAGCGCTGCGGGCTCGAGCTACACCCCCTGAACGGCGCTACGCCCTCCGTTCACGGGGTGCAGCGCCGGTTCGGGGGCGTAGCTCAGCGCGCGGGCCGCTCTCACCCGCCTGATCCGCGCGCACCCCCGCTCGCGCACGAGGGCGTGCGCGGGTTCCAGGGGTGCGCGTGCGGTCGGCCGATGTCCGTCGCCACCGTGTCGCATCGTGCAGGAAACGTCGCGCGAGGGTTCCTGCATCGTGCACGAGTCAGGACGATCGGTCCCCCCGCCGCGCGACTCAGGACAGATGTTCCTGAATGGGGAGAGAAGAGCGGGGCAGACGGACGCCCGTCGCCTAACGCCGGGACGCGGGACGCCGATAGTCCCCCGTGCAGAGGACATCACCGCTCCGCTGCACCACCCGACGATCCCCTCCGAGGAGGCCCCATGGGCGCGAACGAGCTGTCCGCGCTGCTCTGGCGTGAGCGAGAGCTGCTGGAGCTGCTGACCTTCAAGCTGGAGGAGGAGCAGCTGCTGCTCACCGCCGGCCGCACCCGCTGGATCGAGCACGCGACCCGCGAGGTCGAGCAGGTGCTCGAGCGCCTCCGCGAGGCCGGCCTGGCCCGTGCCGTCGAGGTCTCGTCGGTCGCCCAGGAGTGGGGCACGGACGAGGAGGCGCCCCTCCGCGAGATCATCGCCGCGGCTCCCGCAGGCCCCTGGGGAGAGATCTTCACGGCGCACCTGAGGTCGATGACCGACCTCACCGCCCGCATCGCGCAGCTGCGCGACGAGAACGAGCGCTTCCTCCGCGCCGCCGCCAGGGCGACGCAGGAGACCCTCGCCACGGCCGCCGACGCGGCAGCCGGCAGCATCTACGACGCCAGCGGCTCGGTCGGGGGCGCCTCGGCGTCGCGCGCCGGACGTGCCGGCGCGGGCGCCGCCTCCGGCAGCCAGGTCTCCGGCGGTCAGCTGTTCGACGGGCGGCTGTGATGGTCAGCACCTTCGGCAGCCTGCACACCGCCTACACCGGCCTCGTCGCCGCCCGCACGGGCATCGACGTGACCGGCCAGAACATCGCCAACGTCAACACCGAGGGCTACACGCGCCAGCGCGTCACGCAGGGCTCGGTCGGGGCCCCCGCCCGCGTCGGCCTCTTCAGCGCGGGCGTCGTGCCGGGACAGGGCGTCACGGTCGACGCGATCGCCCGCCTCGGCAACGCCGTCGTCGACGGCCAGGTCCGCGGCGCCGCGGCCGCCGCCGGCTACCAGTCGGTCCGTGCCGACGCGCTCTCGACCCTCGAGCAGGGACTCGGCGAGCCGCGCAGCACGGGCATCGCCGCCCAGCTCGGCGCCTTCTGGAACTCGTGGAGCGACGTCGGGAGCCACCCCGCCGAGACCGGCCCCGCCTCGGTGCTGCTCGGCCAGGCCAAGACCCTCGCCGCGAGCATCGCCTCCGGCCACCAGGCCGTCGAGGACCAGTGGAGCGCCACCCGCGGCACCGCCCAGACCCTCGGCGTCCAGCTGAACGACGCCGCCCGCCAGGTCGCCGACCTCAACGGCCGCATCCGCTCGGCCGTGCAGGACGGCACCAGCGCCAACGAGCTGGTCGACGCCCGCGCCCGCCTCACCGAGCAGATCGCCTCGATCGCCGGCGGCACCGTCCGCGACGCCGGCGACGGCACGGTCGACGTCCTGATCGGCGGCAACGCCCTCGTCAGCGGCACGACCGCGCGGAGCGTCGTCGTCAAGGGCGAGTTCGCGATGAGCGCCTCGACCGGAGTCACGGTCGAGTGGGCACACCGCCCCGGCGACGCCGTCGTGATGGACGGCGGCAGCCTCGCCGGAGCCGTCTCGCTGCTCGGCCCCGCGGCCGGCGGCCAGGGCGGCGCCCTCGCCGAGGCCGCCGCGTCGTACGACGCCCTCGCCACGCAGCTCGCGACGCAGGTCAACGCCGTGCACGCCGGCGGCGTCCGCGCCGACGGCCAGCCCGCCGGGCAGTTCTTCGCCCTGGCGCCCGGCGTCTCGGCGGCACGCGGCCTCACGGTCGTGCCGACCGGCGCCTCCTCGATCGCGTCGGGCGGCGGCGCGGGTGCCCTCGACGGCTCCGTCGCGCAGCGCATCGCGCAGATCGGCGTCGGCTCCGGCTCGCCCGACCGCGCCTGGTCGTCGATCGTCGCCGGCATCGGCGCCTCCGCCAAGAGCGAGATGGCGCAGTCGTCGCTCGCCGACCTCGCCGCGTCGTCGGCGAAGAACCGGCAGCTCTCGGGCTCGGGCGTGAGCCTCGACGAGGAGAACGTCTCGCTGCTCAGCTACCAGCACGCCTACCAGGGCGCCGCGCGCGTGATGACGGCCATCGACGAGATGCTCGACACGCTGATCAACGGCATGGGCCGGGTCGGGAGGTAGGGACGATGCTGACACGGGTGACGAACCAGATGACGGCGCTGCAGTCGCAGCAGCACCTGCAGGCGGGCTCCGTGCGCCTCGCCCAGGCGCAGGAGCGGGCCACCAGCCTCGACAAGCTGACCCGTCCCTCCGACGACCCCACCGCCACGGCCGAGGCCCTGCGTGTCAAGAGCCTGCAGTCGGCCCTCGCCCAGCACACCCGCAACGTCGCCGACGGCGACGGCTGGCTGAGCACGACCGACTCCGCCCTGATCTCGGCCGACTCGCTGATGGCAAAGGTGCGCGAGCTGACGCTCCAGGGCGCCAACGGCTCGCTGTCCCCGAACGCGAAGGAGGCGGTGGCCGTCGAGCTGGAGGGCCTCAAGGCCGACCTGCTGGGCGTCGCCAACACGAGCATCAACGGCCGCAGCGTCTTCGCCGGCACCTCGGACGCCGGGGTCGCCTTCCGGCCCGACTACAGCTGGACCGGCACCGCCGGCTCCAGCGTCACCCGCCGCATCGGGCCGGAGACGACCGTCGCGGTCGACTCGGACGGCTCCGCCGCGTTCGGCACCGGCGCCTCCTCCGTCTTCGCCCTGATCGACGACATCGCGACCAGCCTCCGCACCGGAGGCGACGTCGCGTCCCACCTGACCACCGTCGACGCCCGCGTGTCCGGCCTGCGCAGCGTGCAGTCCGACATGGGCGCGCGACACGCCCAGCTGCTGAGAGCCGAGGACACCCTGATGGACACGAAGGTCACGCTGGAGGCACAGCGCGCCGGGCTCGAGGACCTCGACCTCGGCCAGGCCGTGCTCGACCTGCAGCTGCAGAACAACTCGTACCAGGCCGCCCTGCAGGTCACCGCGAAGGTGCTCCAGGTCTCGCTGATGGACTTCCTCCGATGAGCGCCGTGACCGCCCCCGTGGCGTTCGTCGCGCCTCCCTTCGGGCTCGAGCCGCTGGTCGACTTCGTGCTCGACGAGGTCGAGGGCGCGACCGGCCTGTTCGCGCTGCGGGCGACGGACACGTCGTCCGAGGTCCGGCTCTACGTGCTCGACGCCGCCGTCCACCTGCCCGACTACTCGCCGGTGCTGACCGACGAGCAGACGACCGGGCTCGACCTGCACGACGCCGCGGAGGCGCTGCTGCTCGTCGTCGCGACCCCCGCGGCCAGCGGCATGACGGTGAACCTGCTCGCGCCGGTCGTCGTCAACACGCGCACCGGGGCCGCCGCGCAGCTCATCCTCGAGGGCCAGGACTGGCCGCTCCGCGCGGAGCTCGCCGCCCGCGCCTGAGCGCTGCTCACACGTCACGGTCCGGTGACGGACTCGTCACGGTCGTGCAACGATGCGCCGCACCCGTCGCTCGACCCGCTCCTCCTCGTGTCTGATTGAGGCACGAGGAGGCGCACGACATGACACGAGACCGGCCCCGACACCGGCCCGCCCGGCGCACGCACGCCGTGGTCGCCGCCGCGAGCGCCGCCGCCCTCGCCCTGCTGCTGGCCGGCTGCACCGGCGGGGACTCCTCGTCCACGAGCACGTCGTCCTCCCGTGCCGCGAGCGACGCCGCCGCGCCCGTCGAGTCGACGCCGGGCCCCGGCCCCGTCGCGCCGACCACCGACACCGCGGCCGTCCGCGTCGCCGACGACGCCGAGCCGACCGACGTCGCCACCGGCCTCGAGGCTCCCTGGTCGGTCGTGCGGCTCGACACCGGATCGTCGTTCGTGAGCCTGCGGGACAGCGGCCGCATCGTCGAGCTCACCGGCGACGGGTCGCTCCGCGACGTCGCGACCCTCGACGGGGTCGTCCACCAAGGCGAGTCCGGGCTGCTCGGCCTCGCGGTGCTCGCGGGGTCGCCCTCGTACCTCTACGCCTACCTGACGACCGCCGACGACAACCGGATCGTGCGGGCGCCCATCACCGGCGACCCGGGCTCGTACGGGCTCGGCCCCGTGGAGGACGTCTTCACCGGCATCCCCGCCGCCTCGAACCACGACGGCGGCCGCATCGCCTTCGGCCCCGACGGCATGCTCTGGGCGACCACCGGCGACGCCTCGGACGACACCGCCTCGCAGGACGAGACCTCGCTCGGCGGCAAGGTGCTGCGGCTGTCGCCGACCGGCGCCGTGCCGAGCGACAACCCGATGCCCGGGTCTCCCGTCTGGAGCCTCGGCCATCGCAACCCGCAGGGCATCACCTGGGACGCGTGGGGCGGCGGCTGGGCCGCCGAGTTCGGCCAGGACACCTGGGACGAGCTGAACTCGCTGGCCCCCGGCGCGAACTACGGCTGGCCCGAGGTGGAGGGGCGCAGCTCGGCCGGGTCGTCGGGCTCGGCCGGGTCGTCGGGCTCGGCTGAGTCGTCGGGGTCGGCCGGGTCGTCGGGGTCGTCGGGTTCGTCGGGGCAGTTCCTCGATCCGGTGCTGCAGTGGCGCACCGACCAGGCGAGCCCGAGCGGGCTCACGGCGGTCGGCTCGACCCTGTTCATGGCGGGGCTCGGCGGCGAGGTGCTCTTCGAGATCCAGGTGCCAGAGTCCGGCGAGGCGACGTCGACCGAGCGGTTCTCGGGCGACGAGTCCCTCGGGCGGATCCGTGACGTGCTGCCGGGGCCCGACGGCACGCTCTGGCTGCTGACGAACAACACCGACGGACGCGGAGACGCCCGCCAGGGCGACGACCGCATCGTCAGCGTGCCGCTGCAGCCGCTCGGCTGATCGCCGCGGGCGTCCTGCTCACGGGCCTGAGGACCACGACCGAATCCGAGAGGACGGTCGCAGAGCGCGCGCCGGACGGTCCGATCGGGGGCACTGCGGTTACCCTCGTACTCGATGAGCCAGCACGACTCGAACCCCGGATCAGCCACCGGCAGCACCCGCCCCCGCAGCGTGCCGCCGGGCTCCGACGCGCCCTCGGGCCGCACCTCCCGTCCGGTCCCCGGCGTCGAGCCGATCAGCCTCCGTGCCGCGGTCGACGTGCGGACCGCCGAGGCCCGTCTCGCGGCCCTCGGCCAGAGCCGCAGCACCTCCGCCCTGGGAGAGCGAGCCGACCTGCTCCGCACCCTCGGCCGCCTCGACGAGGCCCTGGCCATCGCAGAGGAGGCGTTCCGCCTCGCCCACTTCACCGGCGACCGTGCCGACTCCACGGCGGCGCGCATCCGTCGCGCCCACGTCCTCCGCGAGCAGGGCAAGCTCGAGCGGGCGCTCGGCGACCTGCACACCAGCCGCATCACCGCCTCCACCGAGGAGTGGCGCGTGCTCGAGGCCACCGCCGCCGAGCTCGAGGGCTACACGCTCTTCGACCTGGGCCGCCACGACGAGAGCGACGAGGTGCTCGCCGTAGCGCTGACGGCCTACGAGCAGGCCGGCGCCGCCCGCGACCGGCTCGACGCGCTCCGCACCGTGATCGACGGGCTGATGCGCGCCGCCCACGACGCGCCCGCGCACGCTCGAGAGACCGGCTCGATCACGCCGATCGGCCTGGCCCCGACGGGTGCCCACGCGGCCGTGGCCTCGCCGCCGGAGGAGGGCGACACGAACCCGACCGGTCTGCCCCGCGTCGACGGCGGGTCGGGCGCGTCGTCCGCGTCAGCAGGTCACGGCGAGCAGGGCGAAGGAGGCGGGCAGCAGTCCCCGACGGCCGCCGACTCGTTCGCCGGCCGGGCCCCCGCAGCTGCGCCTGCCGCCTCCTCGGAGCGCCCGGCTCCTCACGCCCAGGCTGCTCCCGCGGCGCAGGCGCAGGCGCAGGCTCCTGCCCCGATCGAGCCGGCCCTCGCCGCGGCGATGCGGATCGATCCTGGTGACGCGCCCGCCGCCTCCTCGGCGCCTGCCGCCCCGTCTGAGCCGGTGCTCGACAAGCCGTCGACCCGTGCCGACACGAGCCTCTGGGGCAAGATCTCGAGCCTCGCCGCGAACGCCGCCGGTCACCGTGACCGCGACGGCGAGCGTGCCGTCGTCGTCGACGCACCCGCGGTCGACGACGAGGGCGACGAGCCCCGTCGCGGCACGACCGGCGTCACCGGGGTCACGGGCGCCGTCGACGGACTCCCGCGCGACGACGAGCCGACCACCTGGCCGTTCCCGGCTCGTTGACCTGCGCGTCCTTGCTGCACGGCGCCTCCTCGTGACGCCTCTGCTGTGCCTGCGGCCGCTGCCCTCCGCGGGGCCCGTCGGGCGGCGAACCTCCGTGGATGCGACAAGACGACGGGGAACATCACGTCGTTTCGTCGCTCTCGCGTCGCCTCCCGGCAGCACAGCGTCCGTGACGACGCGCGCCGCGACCACGGCCGGGGACCGCTGACCGTGGCCGACCTCGAGCGGGTCCGGCGCTGGGCCGACGCCCTGATCGCCCTGCACCTCGACCCTGCCGTCTGGAGCTTCGGCTTCGACGCGGCCAAGACCCGTGCCGGGCTCTGCGACTACGGCAAGAAGCGGATCACCGTCTCGCGGCACCTCGCGGGGAGGTACGACGACGACGAGATCCACCAGGTGCTGCTGCACGAGGTCGCGCACGCCGTCGCCGGGTCGCGGGCGGGCCACGGTCCGCGCTGGAAGAGCGTCGCCACCGAGCTCGGCTACGTCGGCGGGCGCCTGCACGACGGGGCGATCGCGTCCGAGCTGGCCCCGTGGGTCGGAGTCTGCGCCGCCGGGCACGAGCACTTCCGCTACCGGGAGCCGAAGCGGCCCCTCGCCTGCGGCCGCTGCTCGCGCCGGTACGACCCGGCGCACCTCATCACCTGGACCAAGCGCGCGGTCTGAGCGGGCCCGCTCCCGCTGACTGCCCGCGGGCGGATCTGTCTCAAATTTGAGAGGGATCAGCGCCGGGGCGACCCAGGATCAACGCCTCTGGGTCACTGCCAGACCCGATCTGTCTCGCTTTGCTGCCGTGCGCCCGCCAAGGCCGCAGATGCCGACCGCAGCGCCACGCCACGCCCGGGATGCGGGTCCGCACGCGGCATGTCGCGCCTTCTCGGTCGGCATTTGCCGACCAGCCGAGACGAGGAGGCGCGGGCTGAGCCTCGTAACTAGCTAAGGTGGTCAGATGATGACTGGGCAGTGGCTGCGCTCCGACACCGGCACGCGCTGGTTCTTCGACTCGGGGGCGCTCTCGCTCGACTTCGCGTACCTCGGCGGCTTCCGCGCCGGCTCGCGCCTCGGCCCCGAGTCGGGTCTCGCGCAGCCGGCCGACGGCTCGTCCCCCTGGGACGGCCTCCTGCTGCCCGCCGACCTCGACGACTGGCTGGCCGAGCGCTTCCCCGGGCTCACCGGCGGAGCCTCCGACCGCGAGCTCGCCGACGCCCGCGGCCTGCGCGACGCGACGGCCCGACTCGCCGTCGCCGCCGTGGACGGAGCCGCGCCCGACCCCGACGACGTCGACATGCTCAACCTCTTCGCCGCCACGCCCGACGTGCCTCCTGCACTCGCCGGGGGACGCCGCCAGGCCGGCGCGGGACGGCTGCGGCTGGGCCAGGCGCTGGCCTCCGTCGCCCGCGACGGGGTGCGACTCTTCGACGAGGTGGGGTTCGGCGGCGGGGACGAGTCGCGCCTCCGTCGCTGTGCCAACCCGCTGTGCGGCCTCGTCTACCGTGACGAATCCCGCGCCCGGAGCCGCCGCTGGTGCTCGATGCAGCGCTGCGGCAACCGCGCGAAGGTGCGTGCGCACCGCGCGCGTCTCGCCGGCGACACGAGCACCGGCGGGGGCTCCGGCGCGAGCTCCGGCTCCGGTGCCGGAGCCGGCTCCGGCGCCTGACTGCCACCCGACCGCCCGACCGCCCACTCCCCGACGCCCACCTCCGTCGAGGGCGGGTCAGAACGCGCGAGGGCGGGTCCGCACGGACCCGCCCTCGACCACTTCGACCCGCCCTCGACACAGAGAGCGCGCGCCGCAGTCGCTACTCGACGACCTGCACGTCCTTCCAGAACGCGACGTAGCCGGTGTAGTCCTTGCCGACGCGGTCGAACGACGCGGGGATCGGCGTCGGGTAGCTCCACGCACGGTCCTGCAGCAGGGTGTCGCCGTCCTTAACGCTGAAGTACTGCGTGTCGCCCTTCCACGGGCAGTGGTACTGCGTGGGGCTCTTCTCGAAGAGCTCGTCGTTGACGCTCGCGGGCGGGAAGTACCAGTTGCCCTCGATCGAGATCAGCTCGTCCTTCGGGGCCTCGGCCACCACGGTGCCGTCGCTCAGAACTGCCTTCATCGTCCACTCCTCTGATCGGGGGCTCGGTCGGCCCGCGTGCTCAGCAGAACGCTACGCTCGCTCGCTCTGTTCCCCGTGCGAGCTGTGCGAGCCGTGCGAGCCGTGGGAGCCGTCCGCGGCGTGCGAGCCGTGCGAGTCCCCGCGAGGGCGGAGGGGCGCACGGTGCACCGTCGCGACGGCGACCGGTGTGCGGGCGGCGGCCAGCGCCTCCTCGTGCCCAGTCGCCACGACCTCGGCAGCGGACGAGGAGGCGGTCAGCAGATGGGACTGCGCGCCCCGCAACGAGACGGCGGCGGCGCACGCCACGGCGGCCTCGGGCGACGAGAAGTCGATGCCGGAGGCGGCGAGCGCGTCGACCACGGCGCCGGCGGCGAGGAAGTCCTCGACGGCGGACCGGAACCCGTCGTCGTCGAGCGCTCCCGCGGCGACGACGGCCACCACGGCGCGGTCGCCCCGCTCGGCCTGGCGCGCGAGCACCCGGCGGGCGACGTCGGCCGAGGAGGCGGCGGTCGCGTGCAGCACGAGGGCCGCGTCGTCCGCGACGGCGGCGACCGCGTCGAGCACGTCGGCCGTCGAGAGCAGGCCGTGCCCGTCGAGGACGTCGGCCACGACCACCACGTGCGCGCCGGGCGCGATGCGGGCCGCACCGGCCACGCCCTGGTCGAGCCGGACCTGGTACTTCGACTGCTGGGGGGCGGTCGTCTGCTGCGATGTCGTCTGCGGGGCTGTCACCTCCTCAGGGTAGGTCGGGGCGCCTCCTCGGCTGAGCGGATTGCGCTGCGTTACGCACGGCGTCGCCACCTCTGGCCTCTCACGATCCAGGACATCGCGACCCGCGCCTCCTGAACCGTGCAGGACTCAGGACCGCGAGTCCCCCCGCTGCGCGACTCAGGACCGAAGTTCCTGAATGAGGAGAGCCGAGCAGCAACGGCATCCGGCACGCGGCGCCCCCCGCCCAGCCCACGGGAGCAGACTCGTCCGCATGCACGTGCAGCTCAAGATCCGACTCGCCTGTCCCGTCGACGCCGCCTCCGACGCCCTGCGCGACCCGGCCGTCATGGTCGCCGTGACGAAGCCGCTGGTGCGGTACCGCTCGCTCGCGCCCGACGGCTTCCCCGACCGCTGGACGGAGGAGGCGCACCCCGTGACCGCGCACATCCTCGGCCTGCTGCCCCTCGGCGACACGCACGTCGACCTCGACTGGCACGAGCGCGACGGCGCGTGGATCCAGCGCGACACCGGCAAGGGCACCGCCGGCCAGTTCTCGCGGATGCGCATCGACCACCGCATGGCCGTGTCGCCCCTCGGCCCCGACGAGACCCTGCTGCGCGACCGGCTCGTCTTCCACGCCGGCCCGATCGGCGTCGCGCTCTGGCCGGGCCTCTGGCTCGTCTGGCAGTGGCGGGCGCTGCGGATGCGCGCCCTCGCGCCGGGCTGGCGGGCACCCGAGGCGCACCCGCGCCACGCGGGCTGAGCGCGACGGGCTGTCTGCCAGGGGCTGAGTGCTCCGGGCTGACTGCCGAGCGCCGAGGAGGCGCCTCCCGGTCCCCGAGGAGGCGTCCCGACTACCGTCGCCCGCGTGACCGACCCGACCCCCACCTCCTCGTCCGCCCCTGCCGCAGCCGCCTCACCCGACGCCGACGCCGACGCGACCGCGCCCCTCGTGCCCGACACCGACTCGGGCCTGGCGCTGGCCGCGTGGCGCCGGACGATCCACGGGCTGTACCGGCAGGTGCGCGAGGCGACCGACCTCGAGGCGGCGCACGACCTGTGGCGACGCACACGCGACGAGCTCTTCACGACGAACCCGGTCACGCCGCTGCTCCCCGAGGACAGGCCGCACTTCACCGGCCTCCCGACGAAGCCGTACGACGCCGCGTGGCGCTTCGAGGTGCCGATCCTGCCCGCCGAGCCGCGCCGCATGGTGGTCGAGACGGGCACCGACGGCGACGTGCCCTTCGACCGGGTCGGCCGCGTCGAGGTGCCGGGCGTCGGCTCGCTCGACGTGTGGCGGCTGCGCTCGTACGGGGGCGGCCTCTTCGTCCCCGTCGGGGACGCGCTGGCCGGCAAGTCGGGCGGTACCTACGGAGGCGGTCGGTACCTGATCGACTCCGTCAAGGGAGCCGACCTCGGGCCCGGCTCCGAGCCCGGCACGATCGTGCTCGACTTCAACTTCGCCTACAACCCGAGCTGCGCCTACGACCCCGCCTGGGCCTGCCCGCTCGCGCAGCCGGGCAACCGCGTGGCCGTCGAGATCCCCGTCGGCGAGCGCTACTCGGGGGCGCACTGACACACAGCCGGACGCGCGGCCGGACGCGCAGACCGACCTGTCCGATAGCGTGGCCGCATGACCGCGACGACGCCTCCTGACGGGCCCTCGGCCGCTGGCCCGCAGCCGTCCCCCTCCTCGCCCGAGGCCGTGACGGAGGCGCTGCTCGCCTTGGGCCGCGACGGCTCGCACCCGTTCACGGTCGCCGTCGAGGACGGCCGCGTCGTCGCCACCTGGGTCTACCGCGACGCCCGGGGGGCGCTCGGCCACAGCCGGATGGACTACCGCCTCCGCATCACGTTGCTGCCCGAGACGCACGAGTACACGCGGTCCGAGATCAAGACCGAGCGGAGCGGCGGCTCGGTCAGCGGCACCTGGTCGTTCAACTCGGCGAAGGTCGTCGGCCCGGTGAAGCAGACGCTCGAGGCGCACGGCTGGCAGCGGCGCCGCTCGGCCCTCGGCAAGGCCCTCGGGCGGCTCTTCTCCTAGGCCGGCGGGGCTGCCCGGCCCGCGCCTCCTCGGGTGCGCAGCCCGCGCCTCCTCGGGTGCCCGGCCCGCACCTCCTCGCGTTCTGCGACGAGTGCCGCTAAGCTGGTGTCACTTGCGAGTCGGCCCGACCGGCTCCCTGCGTCGTAGCACGCCCCTCCTCGCCTCTCGCCCTGGCACACACCCAGGCACCAACAGGCGCGCGAAGCTCACTCTGCGGCGAAACGATCGTGCACACCTGCACCGTCGCCACACCTCGAGCCCGGCTACGACAGCCGCTCACCGGCTCTGCACCGCCGTTCCCCGGAGCGCCCACGACGACATCGTCCAGGCGACCGAGACGCGTGGCCCGCAGCCTCGGCCCGGCTCGACACCTGCCCCTGAAAGGCACGCATGTCACTCACCACCGACTCCCCCGTCGTCCCGGCCGCCGACGCGACCGACGCCCCCGCCGTCTCGTTCGCCTCCCTCGGGGTCCCCGCCCCGATCGTCTCCGCCCTCGCGAAGGACGGCAAGGAGAACGCGTTCCCGATCCAGGTCGACACGCTCCCCGACACCCTCGGCGGACGCGACGTCCTCGGCCGCGGCAAGACCGGCTCGGGCAAGACCCTCGCCTTCTCGATCCCGATGGCCGCGCGCCTCGGCGGCAAGCTCGCCGGCGGCAAGCGCCGCCCGGGCCGTCCCCTCGGCCTCGTGCTCGCCCCCACCCGCGAGCTCGCCACGCAGATCGACGCCGTCCTCGCGCCGATGGCCGCCGCGTACGGCATGAACACCACCACGATCTTCGGCGGCGTCTCCCAGAACCGCCAGGTCCAGGCCCTCAAGTCGGGCGTCGACATCGTCATCGCCTGCCCCGGTCGCCTCGAAGACCTCATGAAGCAGGGCTTCATCAAGCTCGACGCCGTCGAGATCACCGTGCTCGACGAGGCCGACCACATGGCCGACCTGGGCTTCCTGCCCGGCGTCACCCGCATCATGAAGGCCACCCCGAACGACGGCCAGCGCCTGCTCTTCAGCGCGACCCTCGACAACGGCGTGGACAAGCTGGTCAAGCAGTTCCTCCACAACGAGGTGCTGCACTCGGTCGACGAGGCCAACTCGCCCGTCGCCGCCATGACCCACCACGTCTTCGAGACGCCCGACCTCGACAGCAAGAACGCCCTCGTGCAGAAGCTGGCCTCGGGCAAGGGCCGCCGCATCCTCTTCATGCGCACCAAGCACCACGCCAAGAAGCTCGCCAAGAAGCTGACCGAGGCCGGCATCCCCTCGGTCGACCTGCACGGCAACCTGTCGCAGCCGCAGCGCGACCGCAACCTCGCTGCGTTCCAGGACGGAACCGCCCGCGTGCTCGTCGCCACCGACGTCGCCGCCCGCGGCGTGCACGTCGACGACATCGAGCTCGTGATCCACGTCGACCCGCCCACCGAGCACAAGGCGTACCTGCACCGCTCGGGCCGCACCGCCCGTGCCGGAGCCGAGGGCGACGTCGTCACCCTCGTCATCCCCAGCCAGAAGCGCGACGTCGCCCAGCTGATGAAGAAGGCCGACATCAAGCCGACCACCACGGCCGTCACCACCTCCTCCCCCGAGGTCGCGGCGCTCGTCGGCGAGGTCGCCGCGTACGTGAAGCCCCTGCCGAAGTCCGCTGTGCAGCAGCAGGGCGGCGGCAACGGCGGAGGCGGCGGCGGTCGCTCGCAGGGCGCCAACGCCCAGCGCAAGCGCGCCGCCCGCCAGGACAGCACCGGCGCCCCCATCGCCCGTGCCGACCGCTCGGGTCGTCCCGCAGCCGGCGGCGGCCGTGCAGGAGGCGCGGGTCGCGACGGCGGACCCGCCCGCTCTGGCGGCCGTGACGGAGCACCCCGTGGCGGACGCGACGGTCGCGACGGTCGCGACGGCGGTCGCTCGCGCGACGCTGCTCCCCGCGGCGGCGCGTCGACGTTCTACTCGACCGAGTCGGGCCGTGGCGCGGTGACGCCTGCTCGTGACGGCGGCGCTCGTGACGCGGGCGGCCGCGACGGCGGCGCTCGCGACTCCGAGGCTCGCGGCACCCGCCAGCCCGGACGCCGCGCCCAGAGCGACGGCGGCCAGAGCCGCACGAACGCCGTGCGCAACGACCAGGCCGACTTCGCGGCGTCGCAGGGCGAGCGTTCGCAGGGCGGTCGCTCCGGCGGCGGCTCGCGTCGCGCCTCCTCGGACGGCGGTCGCCCCGGCGGCCTCAAGGTCGGCGGACTCGTCGGCGGCAAGCCGCGCAGCGGCGGCGGCCAGCGCGGCGGCCGCTAGGCCCCGCAGCACCACCTGCACCACCCACGCCCCCGGGCGGCGCCCACCGCGCCGCCCGGGGGCGCCGTGCTGCGCCCGCGCGTCCGAACCCGCGCGCCCGCGCGCTGCGCCCCGCCGCACCCGCGCGCCCGCACCCACCGAACCCGCGCGCCCGCCGCCCCGCCTCCGCGCGCCAGCCACCGCACCCGCCGAACCCGCGCGCACCCCCGAGCGCGCCCAGGGGTGTGCGCGGGTTCGAGGGGTCCGCGCGCGATCTCTTCCCCACTGGCCCTGGCGGTGAGCGCGCAGGCGCGCTTTGCTGGGCCAGGGCGCCCGTCCGGGCACCCGTGACGCCCGCCCGACCGGAGGCCACCATGCCCACGAAGATCACGATCATCTACGACAACCCCGTCGACCCTGACGCGTTCGAGGCCGGTTGGCCCGAATCGCTCGAGCTCGCCAAGGCCCTCCCCGGGCTCGAGCGACTCGAGTCCGGCAAGGTCTGGCCCAAGGAGGACGGCACCGCGACCCCGAAGTACCGCACCCTCGACCTGTACTTCGCCGACTACGACGCGGCGAGCGCTGCCGTGGCCGGCCCCGAGGCGGGCGCCTTCTTCCCGACGGTGTTCGGCCTGGGCGAGGCGGGCGTGACAGCCCTCTTCACGGACGTCGAGCCCGCCTAGCCGCCCCGCCCGGCCCGCCGGCCCGAGCTACACCCCTATCCGGCGCTACACCCCCAGAACCGAGGGGGTAGCGCCGATCCGGGGGTGTAGCTCGGGTTCAGCACACGTGCGCGGCCGCGAGCTTGCGCAGCAGCGGGGCGCCGCGGAACGCGTCGGACCAGTTCCAGCGCACGAAGGCCCGCACGCCCGGCATCGCCCGCAGCGCGTCCTCGCGGAGCTTCTCGTCGATGACGACCTGCTCCGGGCTGCGTCCGCCGCGCATCGCCGCGTCGCGGTACTTCACTTCGCCGTCGAACTCGCCGATCACTCCGCAGCAGGGCCACCAGAAGTCGACGATGCCCACGAGCGGCCCGATCGCCGGGAAGCGCTTCTGGAGCTCTGGCGGTCTCAGGCCCGCCGAGTGGATGACGACGCGACTCAAGGACTCGCCGGGCGACTCCGCTCCCGCCTGCGAGAAGGCGATGGAGGCGGCGGCCCGGCGGCTGCCCTGCACGCGTCCGCCCTCGGCGAGGACCCGTTCGAGGTCGGGCCGGCTGAACGCGCCGGTCGCGAGCCCGTGGTCGAGGACCACGACGCCGCCTCGAAGGTCGAGCAAGCGCGCCACGTCGACCGCAGCCCGCCGGGGGACGGCCACCCGCAGGCCCTGCACGGTGCTCACCTCGTCATCGTGGAGCTCCCCGGCGTGCTGATGCAGGTGTGCGCTCACCCGGTCGCGCGGACGTCGGGACGTGACGACGTGGACACGCGTCGGCCAGGCGCCCAGCAGCGGGAAGCCCGACACCGCCAGGGCCGACTCGCGCGAGACGACGACCTCGGGATCGAGTCGGGGCACGACGGCGTGCACGCGGGCCGCGTGCTGCTCGGAGGGTCTCAGCTCAGCCCAGTCATCAGACCTGACGTACGACCCCGGAGCCAGACGAAGCACCCGGCCCCGTCGAGCGTCGCGCTCCAGGGCAGAGCTGTCGCCCCCGTCAGCCACCACGTCTCGACGACGGATCAGCACCTCGGACATGTCACGCACGGCCCGAGCATGACGGAGGTCGCCCCGGGGCGCGACCCGCGCCTCCTCGGCTGTGGACAAGCAGCGAGCTACACCCGCGAACCCGCACTACACCCGCTGTTCTGGGGGTGTAGCGCTGGATCAGGGGCGTAGCTCGCGGGTGCTGCGCGCAGCGCGCTAGTGCAGCGCTACTGCAGCGCGCCGACCGAGGCGAGCGCGCTCCGCAGCAGCGCCCCGCGCCCGCCCTCCATCTCGCCGGCGACGTCGTCCGACGCGGCCTGGTGCGGCGTCAGCCAGGTGAGCTCGAGCGCGTCCTGGCGGGGGTCGCAGGTGCCGGTCACGGGCACGACGTAGGCGAGCGACACGGCGTGCTGGCGGGCGTCCGTGTAGACCGACGAGCCCGGCAGCGGGAAGTACTCGGCCACCTGGAACGGCACCGGCGACGGCGGCAGCTGCGGGAAGGCCATCGGCCCGAGGTCCTTCTCCAGGTGGCGGAACAGCGCCGTGCGCAGGCTCTCGCCGTACATCACGCGGCCCGAGACGAGCATCCGCGAGATCGACCCCTCCTCGGAGGCGCGCAGCAGCACCCCGACCTCGGTCACGACGCCCATGCCGTCGGTCCGCACCGGCACGGCCTCGACGTAGAGGATCGGCATGCGCTGCCGGATCGTGTACAGCTCCTCCTCGGACAGCCAGCCCGGGTTGGGGTCGCCGGGCGTGGGGTCGGGGGTCTGGACGGAGCTCATTGCCCCTGTCTACTAGGCCTTCGTCACGGTCGGGTGACGAAACGCGCTCCGGGCCCCGAGGAGGCGCGCGCCCGGTCGGCCCGTCTGGCAGGGTCGAGGCATGGTCACGATCGATCCCGCCCTCGTCCGCTGGTCCGTCGAGGAGCCCGACCGGGCCGGGCGGCCGCTCGTCGTGCTGCTGCACGGCGTCGGCTCGCACGAGGGCGACCTGATCGGCCTCGCCCCCTACCTGCCGCAGAACGTCGTGCTCGCCTCGCTCCGCGCCCCGCTGCCGCACGGCGACGGCTTCTCCTGGTACCCGCTCAGCACACCCGGCGCCCCGTCGGCCGGTGCGGTGGACGACGCCGCGGAGGCGGTCCTCACCTGGCTGGACTCGCTCGGCGACGAGCACCCCACGGTCAGCCTGCTCGGCTTCTCGCAGGGCGGCTCGTTGTCGCTGCAGCTGCTGCGGCACGCTCCGCGACGCTTCGAGTTCGCCGCGGTGCTGGCGGGCTTCGTCGTGCCGACCGCTCCGGACGCCGACCCCGACACGGCCGCAGCGGCCGAGGCTCGCGACGAGGCCCTCGCCGAGGTGCGTCCGCCCGTGTTCTACGGTCGCGGCGACGTCGACTCGATCATCCCGGTCGACGCGGTCGAGCGCACCTCGGCCTGGCTCGAGGAGCACGCCGACGCCGAGCAGACCGTCTACCCGGGCCTCGCGCACGGCGTCTCGCAGGAGGAGCTCGCCGACCTCGTCGCGTTCATGTCGCGCGTGACCGCCCCCGCCGTGCTCGACGGCGCGGACGAGGCACCCGTAGCCTGAGGTCCTCGCGAGAGACCCTCGCCCGAGGAGGCACCATGACCACGCTCGCCGTCACCGGGTCCGTCGTCCACCGGCACCGCGCCGAGCGAGGGGTCGTGCACCTGTCGCTGGTCGCCGAGGGCACCGACCGCGAGGCCGTCGTCGCCGAGGCCGAGGCGCTGCACGCACAGGTCGCCGAGCAGGCCACGGGGCACCGACGGCAGGGCGCCGCGACCTGGTGGAGCGCGCAGGACGTGACCGTGGGCCCCGTCGTCGAGCCCGTGCGCTGGGAGGCGGACGGCACCTCCTCGGCTCCCGACCCCGACCGCCCGACCCGGTTCAGGGCACGGTCGGTCGTCGTCGTGCGGTTCAGCGACTTCGCGGCCCTCTCGACCTGGGTGTCGGAGCTGGCCCGGCTCGACGGCGTGTCGATCGACGCGCTCGAGTGGTCGCTCAGCCACGACTCTCGCGCCGAGGCCGAGCGCTCCGCCCGCGTGGCCGCCGTGGCCGACGCGGTGACCCGGGCGGGCGACTACGCCGAGGCGCTCGGACTGCCCGAGCCCGTGCTCGTCGCCGTCTTCGAGCCGGGCCTCCGCCCCGGGGCGTCCGGCGGCGCCGCGACGCTCGGCCTGGCCCGTGCCGCGATGTCGCCCGCAGGAGGCGGCGGCGGCTTCGACCTCGCCCCCGCCGACATCGAGGTGCACGCCGAGATCAGCGCCGACTTCACGGCGTAGGTCCGCGGTCTCCTCACCTCCCCTGCGCCTCCTCATTCAGGAACTCCGGTCCTGAGTCACGCAGCGGGGGGACCGATGGTCCTGAGTCGTGCACGGATCAGGACGCGCGACCGCGGGTTTCCTGAATGTTGCCAAGGCCAAGGCCAAGGCCGTTGCCGAGACCGAGACCGAGACCGAGGCGCCGCTACAGCTTCTTGCTCCACACGCCCTCGTGCTCGAACGGCACGAAGCCCACGGCCTCGTTGACGTCGAGCATGGGCCGGTTCTCCTCGGCGTTGAAGGTGAACACGGCGGGGTGGCCGGGGCGCTCGGCCTGCAGCAGGTCGGTGGTGGCGACCTTGAGCAGCCAGCCGAGCCGGTGCCCGCGGTGCTCGCGCAGCACGAGGGTGTCCTGCTGGAAAGCCGGTCGCGACCGGTCCGCCGGCGCCTCCACCTGGCTGAACCCGGCGAGACGGCCGGAGGCGACGTGCTCGACGACCGCCGTGAAGGGGGTCCGCGGCCCGGACAGCGAGCGCTCCTCGGCGTCACGCCACCGCTCGGCGGTCCAGACGTCCTCCGGCTCGTCGATGCCGCCGGCGGGCGCGTCCGTGCTCATCCGCGTCTCGAGCGCGGCGAGGTCGTCGACCCAGCGCTCGGGCGAGCGGCCGACCCAGGTGTGCAGGCGGTAGGCGTCGCCCGCGGCCGACCGGGCGCGCTCGCGGATCGTGCCCAGCGCCTCCTCGTCCGGGGGCAGCGGCAGCCTGCTGCAGCGCATCACCTGGCCGAGCGCCCAGCCGCGCGCGAGCAGGAACCGCACCTCTCCGTTGTCGCGCGGCACCGACCCGGCGCCGGTGGGGGGAAGGAGGCGCGGCTCGGCCTCGCCCCGGGAGCGCACGTAGGCGATGGCCTGCGTCCGCCCCTCGGCGCGGGCGAGCTGCTCGAGGTGCTCGACCAGCAGCGTGCCGTGGCCGCGGCGGCGCGCCTCGGGCAGCACCGACACGTCGAACCAGGCGGTCGTGGCCGCGTCGCCCTCGCGCCGCGTCTCGTACCAGCCGACCGCGACGAGGCGGCCCTGCTCGCGCACCCCGAAGAGGCGGTGGTCGCTGTGCACGTCGTCGAGGAGGTGCGGGAGCTGCTCGTCGGGCTCCCAGGCGAGCTCGTCGGAGCCGATCGCCGCGCGCCGGACGGCGTTCTCGAGGTCGACCGCGGCGACGTAGTCGGCGGCGTGGGGCGCGTCGGGCGACACGGACGCGGGGAAGGGGAGCTGCTCGACTGTGGAGGTCATGACGGTCTCTCGGGCCGCGGAGGCGTGCGGCGGGGACGCGCCGCCCGGTCAGGGCAGCCGACCAGACTAGCTCGTGCGGACTCGAGTGCACCACCCCTCGCCCCTGGCCCTGTCGACAGGCGTAGACCAGGACCATGACCGACGACGACCTGCTCTCCCGTCACGACCTCGACCGCTTCGTCGACGCCCAGGAGGCGGACGGCACGTACGACCACGCGCTGCGGGAGCTGCGCGCCGGCCGCAAGCGGGGCCACTGGATGTGGTTCGTGTTCCCGCAGGTGGCCGGGCTGGGCACGAGCGAGACCTCCCGGCGCTACGCGCTCGAGACGGTCGGGGCCGCACGGGCGTTCCTCGCGCACCCGGTTCTCGGCCCGCGCCTCCTCGACTGCGTCGACGCCCTGCTCGAGCTGCCCGACGGGACCGTGGACGGTGCCGGCGCACCCTCGGCCGCGGACGTGGTCGGCGACGTCGACGCGATGAAGCTGCACTCGTCGCTGACGCTGTTCGCCCAGGCGGACCCGTCCGAGCAGCGCTTCGCACGCGCGCTCGAGCGGTTCTTCGCCGGGACGCTCGACCCGGCGACGCTCGAGCGCCTCTGACCGGTCCGACGGGTCCGACGGTTCCGACGGGTCCGTCAGGTCCGCAGATGCAGGGATGGAGCTCGCGGTGCGAGCGGCCGGCAGGAGGTGCGGTGCAGCCTGCCCAGGTCGCGCCGCGCCTCCGTCGGTACGCTCGATCGATGAGCATCGTCATCGCCGGCTGCGGCGACCTCGGCACCGAGACCGGCCTGCGGTTCGCCGCCGAGGGGCACCGCGTGGTGGGCCTGCGTCGCCGCTCGGAGGTCCTGCCCGGGCAGCTCGAGGGCCGCGCCGTCGACCTCCGCGCCGAGGTGCCCGTGATCGATGACGACGCGACCGTCGTCGTGGTCGCCCTCGCCGCGGGCAGCCGCGACCCCGACGAGTACCGGGCGACGTACGTCGACGGGCTGGCCCACGTGCTCGACGGGATCGAGCGGTCGGCGGCCGACCCGCGCCTCCTCGTCGTCTCGTCGACGGCGGTGTACGACGTCGAGGACGGCGGCCTCGTCACCGAGGAGTCCCCTGCGACGGGCGGCACCCCCACCGCCGCGGTGCTGGTCGAGGCGGAGGAGCTGCTGCGTGAGCGCGCGCCGCACGCGACGCTGGTGCGGCTCTCCGGCATCTACGGGCCGGGGCGCGAACGCCTGATCGAGCAGGTGCGGAGCGGGTCCGCGACGCTCGCCGAGACCCCCGGCACGTCGCCGCACACCAACAGGATCCACCGGGACGACGCCGCCGCAGCCCTCGTGCACCTCGCCGGGCTCGCGATGGTCGGGCCGATCTACCTCGGCACCGACGACGAGCCGGCGCGGCTCGACGACGTCCTGGAGTTCCTGGCCGCGGAGCTGGGCGTGCCTGCTCCTCGGCCCGCGCCTCCTGCGGGGCGACAGGCGGGCGGGGACAAGCGGCTCTCGAACTCGCTGCTGCGCGGGACGGGGTTCACGTTCGCCTACCCGACCTTCCGCGAGGGGTACCGGGCCGTGCTCGCCGGCGAGGGCACGCGCTGGGCGTAGGGCCGCGCTGGGCGTAGGGCCGCGCTGGGCCTCGAACGCGAACGCGGATCACTCTCGAATTCGAGAGCGATCTGGGCGCCGGGGCTCGTAGGAGGCGGCAGAACGGCCCCCCCGGGGCGGGATCTGTCTCCGATTGCGACAGCGACGTGAACGACGACGTCGGCACCTCCGTCGCGGACGCTGGCGGTCACGCCCTGCAGCCCGCGCGCGACGAACGGCCCGCCCCGCAGCAGCGGGACGGGCCGGCGACGACCGCAGGAGGTGCGGATCAGTGGATCGGCGTGCCGCCGGTCACGGCGATGGTCTCGCCGCTGATGTAGCTCGACTCCTGGCTCGCCAGGAACACGAACGACGGGGCCAGCTCGACGGGCTGACCGGGGCGGCCGTAGGCGGCCTCCGACCCGAAGGTCTCGATCTTCTCGTTCGGCACGAACGCAGGCTGCAGCGGGGTCCAGACGGGGCCCGGGGCGACGCCGTTGACGCGGATGCCGCGCTCGGCGAGCTGCTGGGCCATGGCGCGCGTCCAGTTGGCGATGCCGGCCTTCGACACGGCGTACTCGGCGAGCGAGGGCGACGGCTGGAAGCCCTGGATCGACGAGCAGGTGAGGATCGACGCACCCGGCTTCAGGTGCGGCGATGCCGCCTTCGTCAGCCAGAACAGCGGGTAGATGTTCGCCTTCAGCACGTGGTCGAGCGTCTTCGTCTCGAAGTCGTCGATGCTGTCGACGGTCGGCATGACCCCGGCGATGATCGCGAGGATGTCGAGGCCGCCGAGCTCGGCGACGGTCTTCTCGACCACGTCGACGTTCGTCTGCTCGTCCTGCAGGTCGCCGGGCAGCAGCACGGCGGTGCGGCCGGCGTCGCGGACGAGCTGGGCGACCTCCTCGGCCTGGGCCTGCTCCTCGGGGAGGTAGCTGAGCGCGACGTCGGCCCCCTCACGGGCGTAGGCGATGGCGGTGGCGCGGCCGATGCCGCTGTCGGCACCGGTGACGAGGGCCTTGCGGCCGGCCAGGCGGCCGCTGCCGACGTAGCTGGTCTCGCCGTGGTCGGGCTCGGGCTTCATCGCGTGGACGTCGCCGGGCGCGGACTGCTGCTGCGGCTCGAAGGGAGGCTGGGGGTACTGCTCGATGGGGTTCTGGGGCGTGTACATGTTGTCGGCCATGTTCCCGGTCTACGCCAGCGCGGCTGCCCGGCTGGTCAGGTCGCTGTACCCCGGCGCGAGCACGACCGGGCCCGCACGAGCTCGACGGCGACCCGGCGGCGGTCCGGTGCGAGCGCGACCGCGGCCCGACCGGGCACACGAGAGGCCCGAGATCGACGTCGGCATGCGCGCCGGGGTCGATCTCCGGCCTCTCGCGAGGTCACCAGCGGGGGTGCACCGCCGCGCGGAAGTACTCGTCGTAGATGCGGACGACCTCGGAGTCGAGGCCCTCCTCGAGCTCGACGTCGCCGGCCGCCGCGTTGGCCTTCGCCTGCTCGACGTTGCGCGCCCCCGGGATGACGGTGCTGACGCCCGGCTGCTCGGCGATCCACGCGAGGGCCGCCTGCGGCACGGTCACGCCGTCGGGCACGGCCGCCGCGAACTCCTGGGCAGCGCGGACGCCCTGCTCGAAGTCGACGCCGCTGAACGTCTCGCCCTGGTCGAACGCCTCGCCCTGGCGGTTGTAGGTGCGGTGGTCGTTCTCGGCGAAGGTCGTGTCGGTCGTGTACTTGCCCGAGAGCAGCCCGCTGGCGAGGGGCACGCGGGCGATGATGCCGACCCCGGCACGCTGAGCCGCCGGGAGGACCTCGTCGAGCGGCTTGAGCCGGAACGCGTTGAGGATGATCTGGACCGTCGCGACGCCGGGACGGGCGATCGCGGTCAGCGCCTGCTGCGCCTCCTCGACGGACACCCCGTAGGAGGCGATGGCCCCGTTCTGCACGAGCTCGTCGAGCGCGTCGTACACGGCGTCGTCGTCGTACACGGCGGACGGCGGGCAATGCAGCTGGACGAGGTCGAGGGTGTCGACGCCGAGGTTGCGACGCGAGCGGTCGGTCCAGGCGATGAAGTTCTCGCGCACGTAGTTGGACGGCACCTGGTCGAGGCGGCGACCCATCTTGGTGGCGACGGTCAGCGGGACGTCGGGGTTCGCCGCACGGAAGGTGCTGATGATCTTCTCGCTGCGGCCGTCACCGTAGACGTCGGCGGTGTCGAAGAAGGTGACGCCCGACTCGACGGAGGCGCCGAGCACGTCGAGCGCGTCGCTCTCGCTGACGTCACCCCAGTCGGCGCCGAGCTGCCAGGTGCCGAGGCCGATGACGGAGACTGTGCGGCCGGTGCGGCCGAGAGTGCGACTGTGCATGCTGCGAGCCTAGGCGCTGCCCCCGACAACGGGGCCGGTCAACGGCGGGGCTGGTCAACGGCGGGGCTGGTCAGCGGTGCGGGCGGCTGGCGCGGCGGTTCACGCTGCGGACGAAGGCGTACGCGATCGCGACCAGCACGAAGGCGCCGAGCAGCAGCAGGCCGCCGACGCCGGGGCTGCCCTTGGCGAGCGTCACGACGCCGACGACGGCGAGCACGGCCGAGAGGTAGCCGAGCACCCGTGCCGCGACGATCTGCGCACGGCGACCGAGACGGCCGGCACGACCAGCGCGACCACCACGGCCCGCACGGCTGCTCACCCGAGTCGGCGCGCGGCGTCGGCGGCAGCCGACAGCGCCTCGGCCAGCTCGCGCTCGGCTCGCTCGCGTGCCCCGTCGGGCATCGGGATCTGCCCGCTCAGCGTGAGGTTCACGGCGATCACCTCGACGACCATGCCGAGCGTCGCGCCCAGGATCTGCTCGAGCACCGGCACCGCGTGGTCCCAGCCCTCGGTCGGCGATCCGACGTCGTACGACCCGCCCCGGCTGGTGGCGATCAGCAGCGGGCGGCCGAGCATCGGCTGCTGGTCGTCGCCGTCGAACGGGGCGGTGACGCCGGGCAGGTGCACGTTGTCGAGCCACGCCTTGAGCGTCGACGGCACCGTGTAGTTGTAGAGCGGGGCGCCGACGACCACGACGTCGGCGGCCGTCAGCTCGGCGATCAGCTCGGCCTGCAGCGCCTCGGCGGCAGGGTCGGGAGCGGCCCCCGGGAGGCGCAGCCGCGCGGGCCAGTGCAGCGCGGGGTCGCTGAGGTGCGGCAGCTGGTCGACGTGCAGGTCGCGGCGCGTGACCGTGTGGTCGTCGCCGAGCGACCGCCAGGCGTCGGCGAAGGAGGCGGTGATCGCGCGCGACCGGCTGGTCGCCGTGTCGGCGGACGAGTCGAGGTGCAGCAGGTTCGGCATGCGCCCACCGTAGCGGCGGCCCCCGACGCCCGGGGCTGCACCTGGCGCACGGCACGTCGGCGGGTCCGTCGCACCGGGCTCTCGGCGCAGTGTCGGTGGTCCGGAGCAGGATGGTGCTCACGATGACCGACATCCTCGAGCGCTTCTCCCCCGCCACCCGCGAGTGGTTCCGCGGTGCGTTCGCGGCGCCCACGCTCGCGCAGCTGGGGGCGTGGCAGGCGATCAGCGAGGGCGACGACGCCCTCGTCATCGCCCCGACCGGCTCCGGCAAGACCCTCGCCTCGTTCCTCTGGTCGATCGACACGCTCGCGAGCGGGCCGCCGCCCGAGGTGAAAGAGCACCGCACTCGGGTCCTCTACATCTCGCCGCTGAAGGCGCTCGGCGTCGACGTCGAGCGCAACCTGCGGTCGCCCCTCGTCGGCATCACCCAGACCGCCCGCCGCCTCGGCATCGACGCACCCGAACTGACCGTGGGGGTGCGGTCGGGCGACACCTCGTCGGGTGACCGCCGCCTCCTGCAGCGCACCCCGCCCGACATCCTCATCACGACGCCCGAGTCGCTCTACCTGATGCTCACGTCTGCGGCACGCGAGAACCTCAAGGGCGTGCACACCGTCATCGTCGACGAGGTGCACGCGGTCGCCGCCACCAAGCGCGGCGCCCACCTGGCCCTCTCGCTCGAGCGGCTCGACGCCCTGCTCGAGAAGCCCGCGCAGCGCATCGGCCTGTCCGCGACCGTGCGACCGCCGACCGAGGTCGCCCGGTTCCTCTCGGGCCGCAAGCCCGTCACGATCGTCAACCCGCGGTCGGAGAAGACCTTCGACCTGCGCGTCGTCGTGCCCGTCGACGACATGACCGAGCTGGGCACGGCCGCGCCGCTCGAGGGCTCCGCCGCAGGCAGCGCACCGCAGGGCTCGATCTGGCCACACGTCGAGGAGGGCATCGTCGACCTCATCCTCGACCACCGCTCGACGATCGTCTTCTCGAACTCACGCCGCCTCGCCGAGCGTCTCACCGCCCGCCTCAACGACATCTACCTCGAGCGCACCGGCGCCGACGTCGAGACCAGGGCCGCCGCGCTGCAGGCCGCCGAGGAGGCGCGGGGCGAGCTGGTGCCCGCCGGCGCCGTCCCCGAGGGCGCGGCCGACGCCGCCGGCAGCTCGGGCTCCGCCCACGATGCCGACACCTCGGCTGCCGTCGACCCCTTCGCGCCGTCCGCACCGACGTCGACGCCGCGCAACCCGATGGTGGGCGGCGGCGCACCGGCCCAGCTGATCGGCGGCAGCGGGCAGACCCAGGGCAGCGAGCCCCTGCTCGCCCGGGCGCACCACGGCTCGGTCTCGAAAGACCAGCGCGCCATCATCGAGGACGACCTGAAGAGCGGGCGCCTGCGCTGCGTCGTCGCCACGAGCTCGCTCGAGCTCGGCATCGACATGGGCGCGGTCGACCTCGTCGTCCAGGTCGAGTCGCCGCCGTCGGTCGCGAGCGGGCTGCAGCGGGTCGGACGGGCCGGGCACCAGGTCGGCGAGATCAGCCGGGGCGTGATGTTCCCCAAGCACCGGGCCGACCTGATCCACTCCGCGGTCGCCGCCGAGCGCATGGTCGCGGGCCTCATCGAAGAGCTGCGCGTGCCGACGAACCCGCTCGACGTGCTCGCCCAGCAGACCGTCGCGGCCGTCGCCCTAGACGAGATCGACGCCGACGAGTGGTTCGAGACCGTGCGTCGCAGCGCTCCGTTCGCGACCCTGCCGCGTTCGGCGTACGACGCGACGCTCGACCTGCTGAGCGGCAAGTACCCCTCCGACGAGTTCGCCGAGCTGCGCCCGCGCATCGTCTGGGACCGCGTGCACGGCACGCTCACTGGTCGCCCCGGTGCCCAGCGTCTCGCCGTCACCAGTGGCGGCACCATCCCCGACCGCGGCCTGTTCGGCGTCTTCATGGTCGGCGAGAAGGCCGCCCGCGTCGGCGAGCTCGACGAGGAGATGGTCTACGAGTCGCGGGTCGGCGACGTCTTCGCCCTCGGCGCGACGAGCTGGCGCATCGAGGACATCACGCACGATCGCGTGCTCGTCTCTCCTGCCTACGGGCAGCCGGGGCGCGTGCCGTTCTGGAAGGGCGACGGCATCGGCCGCCCGGCCGAGCTGGGCCGCGCCATCGGCGGCTACATCCGCGAGCTGGCCAGCTCGTCAGTCGACGACGCCACCGAACGGGTCACGCAGGGCGGGCTCGACGAGCGCGCAGCCCGCAACCTGCTGGCGTTCGTCACCGAGCAACGCGAGGCGACCGGGCACGTGCCCTCCGACACGACCCTCGTGGTCGAGCGCTTCCGTGACGAGCTCGGCGACTGGCGGCTCGTCCTGCACTCGCCCTACGGCATGCAGGTGCACGCGCCGTGGGCCCTCGCGATCTCGGCCCGCATCCGCGACCAGCTCGGCGTCGACGGCGGGGCGATGGCGGCCGACGACGGGATCGTCGTGCGCATCCCCGACACCGACGCCGAGCCTCCCGGGTCCGAGCTCTTCCGGTTCGAGAGCGACGACCTCGACGCGATCGTCACGGAGGAGGTGGGCGGCTCCGCCCTGTTCTCCTCCCGCTTCCGCGAGTGCGCGGCCCGCGCGTTGCTGCTGCCCCGGTACAACCCGGGGCGCCGCTCGCCGCTCTGGCAGCAGCGCCAGCGGGCGTCGCAGCTGCTCGACGTCGCCCGCAAGTACCCGCAGTTCCCGATCGTGCTCGAGGCCGTGCGCGAGGTCCTCCAGGACGTGTACGACCTGCCCGCGCTGATGAGCCTCACCCGCGAGCTCGAGACCCGAGCCGTCCGCGTCGTCGAGGTCGAGACCGAGGTGCCCTCGCCGTTCGCCCGGTCGCTGCTGTTCGGCTACGTGGCCGCGTTCATGTACGAGGGCGACTCGCCGCTGGCCGAGCGCCGGGCAGCCGCGCTCTCGCTCGACTCGACGCTGCTGCAAGAACTGCTCGGCCGCGCCGAGCTCCGTGAGCTGCTCGACGCCGACGTCATCGACCAGCACGAGCTCGAGCTGCAGCGCCTCGCCCCCGACCGGCGAGCCCGCGACATCGAGGGCGTCGTCGACCTGCTGCGCCTGCTCGGGCCGCTGACCACCTCCGAGATCGTCGACCGGAGCTGGCTCGCGACGACCGCGGGCAGTGCCGCGACGGCCGAGGTCGAGAGCGCGGCTGGCGATGATCCCGGCACGGCCGAGGCCGAAGCTGGCGGCGGTGCCGCTGCGGGCGCCTCGGACGAGGTCACAGAGGGCCGAACGAAGCTCGAGGCTGCGCTGGCCGACCTGGTCCGCTCGAACCGCGTGCTGCGGTTCACCCACGGCGGCACGGAGCGCTGGGCCGGAATAGAAGATGCCTCGCGGCTGCGCGACGCGCTCGGCGTCGCCCTGCCGATCGGCGTCCCGACCGCGTTCGTCGAGCCCGTCGACGACCCGCTCGGCGACCTCGTCGGCCGCTTCGCGCGCACCCACGCGCCGTTCACCCCTCAGATGGTCGCCGACCGGCTCGGGCTCGGCACGGCGGTCGTGCTCGACACGCTGCGCAAGCTCGGGGTGCAGCGACGCGTCGTCGAGGGCGAGTTCCGTCCGCAGCAGCAGGGCAGCGAGTGGTGTGACTCCGAGGTGCTCAAGCGGCTGCGCAGTCGCTCGCTGGCGGCGCTGCGGCACGAGGTGGAGCCGGTCGCGCCCGACACGCTCGGCCGGTTCCTGCCGGCCTGGCAGCACGTCGCCACCGGCACGAAGGGCTCCGGCCTGCGGGGCCTCGACGGCGTGGTGCAGGTCGTCGACCAGCTCAGCGGCGTCGCGCTGCCCGCCTCCGCGTGGGAGACGCTCATCCTCCCCGCCCGGGTCACCGACTACGGCCCCGGCATGCTCGACGAGCTGACGGCGACCGGCGAGGTGATCTGGTCGGGCTCGGGCAGCCTGGCGGGCAACGACGGCTGGGTCAGCCTGCACCTCGCCGACGGCGCCCAGGTGACGCTGCCCGAGCCGCTCGGCACCGACACCGACGAGCTGCAGCGCGAGGTGCTCGGCGCGCTGGCCGGCGGGGGCGCGTACTTCTTCCGGCAGCTCTCCGACGCCGTGGGCAGCACCGACGACACGGCCCTCGTCACCGCCATCTGGGACCTCGTCTGGGCTGGCCAGATCACCAACGACACGTTCGCCCCGCTGCGCACCCAGGTGAGCGGCAAGGCGTCCCGCCCCCGCACCCCGACCAGGTCGCGGTCGTCGTACCGCAGCCGGGGTCGTGTGACGATGCCGCGCCAGGCCGGGCCGCCGACGGTCGGCGGACGCTGGTCGCTGCTGCCCCTGGCCGAGCCCGACGCCACCGTTCGCGCGGCGGCACAGGCCGAGATCCTGCTCGAGCGCCACGGGGTCGTGACGCGCGGCGCCGTGATGAACGAGGGCGTGCGAGGCGGCTTCTCGACGGTCTACAAGGTCCTGAGCGGCTTCGAGGAGACAGGACGGGCCCGCCGTGGCTACTTCGTCGAGGGGCTGGGGGCGGCACAGTTCGCGACCGGGCCGACGGTCGACCGGCTGCGGTCGTTCGTCCGTGACGAGACCGACCGCCGCGACGACGACGCCCTCGCGTCGGCCGGACGCGGACGCGAGATCCCCGTCGTGACCCTGGCCGCGACCGACCCCGCGAACCCGTACGGTGCCGCGTTGCCCTGGCCGGGACAACCTGCTGCGGCCGAGGGCGGCACGGCAGATGTCTCCGTCGTGGCGACGGCTGCCGGACTGGCTCGTCCCGACGGAGCGGGCAGCACCCCAGACCGTCCCACCTCCGGCTCCGGCTCGGGCGCCGGCACAGGCACCAGCACCGGCACGTCGAAGAAGACCGGGCACCGGCCGGGGCGCAAGGCGGGCTCGCTGGTCGTGCTCGTCGACGGGCGACTCACCGTCTACGTCGAGCGGGGCGGCAAGACGCTGCTCACGTTCGGCGAGCCCGACGACCGCGAGCTCGCGCTGGCCGCCGGCTCGCTCGCGTCGGTGGTGCGCACCAGGCTCGGCAAGCTCGCGGTCGAGCGCGTCGACGGCGAGTTCGTCCTCGGCACACGACTCGGCGACGCCCTGCGCGACGCCGGCTTCGCCCCGACCCCGAGCGGGATCCGGCTGCGCTCGTAGACCGAGCCGCACCGCCGCGGCCCGCACCACACCGCACCGCACCGCACCACACCGCACCGCACCGCACCGCACCGCACCGCACCGCACCGACCAGGAGGAGCCCCCACCGTGCCCGAGGGAGACACCGTCTACCGCTCCGCCAAGAACCTCGACGCCGTGCTGCACGGTCAGGTGCTGACGGCGACCGACTTCCGCGTCCCCGCGTTCGCCACGGTCGACCTCAGCGGCGAGGTGGTCGACGACGTGATCGCCCGCGGCAAGCACCTCCTGCACCACATCGGCGACCACACGCTGCACACGCACCTCAAGATGGAGGGCTCGTGGCACGTCTACAAGCACGGCACGAAGTGGCGGAGGCCCGCGTACCAGGCCCGGGTCGTGCTCGAGACGGAGGAGTGGGTCACGGTCGGCTTCGACCTCGGCATCGTCGAGCTCGTCGCCCGCGACCCCGAGGACAGCGTCACGGCCTACCTCGGGCCCGACCTGCTCGGCTCCGACTGGGACGCGGCGCTCGCGCTGAGCAACCTCGAGGCCGACCCCGAGCGCGAGGTCGGACTCGCCCTGCTCGACCAGCGGGTGCTCGCCGGCCTGGGCAACGTCTACCGGGCCGAGGTCTGCTTCCTCCGCGGGGTGCTGCCGACCCGACCGGTCGGCGAGGTCGAGAACCGGCCGAAGATGATCGACCTCGCCCACCGGCTGATCGTCGCGAACAAGGACAGGATCGAGCGCACCACCACGGGCAACCTCCGCGGCACGACCGACTGGGTCTACGGGCGGGCCGGCAAGCCGTGCCTGCGCTGCGGCACGAAGATCGTCCGGGGCGAGCTCGGCGAGTCGGAGCTCGAGCTGCGCGACACGTACTGGTGCCCCCACTGCCAGGGCTGACGCGCCTCCTCCCCTCTCGCCTGCCCCGCTCCTCATTCAGGAACATCTGTCCTGAGCTGCGCGAGGGAGGGACCCGGAGTCCTGAACCGTGCACCGTTCAGGAGGGCCGGGCCGCCCGATCCTGAATCGTGCGCGCCTCCCGCGAGGCTGCCCTTCGTGACGAATCGTGACGCACCTGGGAACGACCCCGAGGAGGTGCCCCTACAGTCGCACGCACCCGGCCCGCACCCGACGCGCGGCCTCACCGAGGAGCACGCCATGACGACCGACATCGCCACGCAGGTCAGCACGTTCAACGAGGGCTTCACCGCTCAGATCGGTCCCGAGCTCAGCGCGGTGTTCGACGCCGAGCAGCGCGAGCTCCGCGAGGCGGGGGTCCCCGAGGACGCGATCGCCGTCGGCGACCAGGTCGTCGACGCGACCCTGCTCAGCCCGGCCGGCGACGAGGTCTCCCTCGCCGAGACGATCGGCGAGGCGGCGGCGGTGCTCGTCTTCTACCGCGGCGCCTGGTGCCCGTACTGCAACCTGACGCTCAAGACCTACCAGGAGGAGCTGCTCCCGACCCTGCGCGACCGCGGCGTCGCCCTGGTCGCCATCAGCCCACAGACCCCCGAGGGCAGCGACCTCGCCACGACGAACGGCTCGCTGGAGTTCCCCGTGCTGTCCGACCCGGGCAACGTCCTCAGCCGGGCGCTCGGCATCGTGACCGAGCCCACCGCCGACGCGCGTGCCGCCCACACTCAGCTCGGCTTCGACGTCGCGGACAGCAACGCGGACGCGACGGGCGACATCCCGTTCCCGACGGTGCTCGTGGTCGACCGCGACGGACGCGTGGTGTTCGCCGACGTCCACGTCGACTACACGACCCGCACGGAGGTCGCCGACATCGTCTCGGCCCTCGACGAGCTGAGCTGACCCGTCGGGCGCTCCGGCGCTCTCGGCCCGGCAGACCTCCGCGAAAGCGACGAACCGACGCGATCCATCGCGTCGGTTCGTCGCTTTCGCGTCGCTACGTGCTCACGCAGCCGCAGCCGCAAGCCGCAGCCGCGCACGCAGCCGCAGCAGCGGCCGCAGCCGGCCCCGGCTACGCGCGGGGCGCCTCCTGCAGCTCGGCCGCCTGCTCGCGCCCGACGCGCGAGTGCCGCCGCCCGTAAGCGAAGTACACGACCACGCCGATCACGAGCCACACGGCGAACCGCGCCCACGTCAGCGTCGTGAGGTTCAGCATCAGCCAGATGCAGAGCACCGCGGACAGGATCGGCAGGAACGGCACGAGCGGCACGCGGAACGCCCGAGGCAGGTCCGAGCGGGTGCGGCGCAGCACGATCACGCCGATGCTCACCAGGACGAAGGCCGACAGGGTGCCGATGTTGATCATCTCCTCGAGCACGCCGACGTCGGTGAGCCCGGCGATCAGCGCGACGACGACGCCCGCGAGCACCTGCACGCGCACGGGGGTGCCGCGCTTCGCGGAGGTCTTCGAGAGGCCGCGGGGCAGCAGCCCGTCGCGGCTCATCGAGAAGACGATGCGGGCGAGGCCGAGCAGCAGCACCATGATCACGGTGGTGAGGCCGATCAGGGCCCCGACGGCGATGACCTTCGCGGCCCAGTCGATCCCGACGAGCTCGAACGCCGTGGCGAGGTTCGGCGTCTCGCTGGCGGCGAGGTCGCGGTACGAGACCATCCCGGTGAGCACGACGGCGACGAGCACGTAGAGCAGGGTCACGATGCCGAGCCCGAGGAAGATGCCGCGCGGCATGGTCTTCTGCGGGTCCTTGACCTCTTCGGCGCTGGTGGCGACGATGTCGAACCCGATGAAGGCGAAGAAGACGAGGGAGGCGCCGGCCAGCAGGCCGAAGACGCCGTACTGGGCCGGGGCGGCCCCGCTGAGGAACGAGAACAGCGACTGGGTCCAGGCGTCGGTCGAGCCCTCGCCGGTGCGCGGCTGCGACTCGGGGATGAACGGAGTGTAGTTCGACGCCTTGACGAAGAAGAAGCCGACGACGATCACGAACAGCACGATGCCGACCTTGATCACGGTGAAGACGCTGCCGACGCGCGAGCTCAGCTGCGTGCCGAGCACGAGCAGCACCGTGAAGACGGCGACGATCAGGAACGGCCCCCAGCTCAGCTCGACCGGGCCGAGCGCGATCGTGTCGGGCAGCGGCACGCCGAACTGCTCGAACACGGTGCTGAGGTAGATGCCCCAGTACTTCGCGAGGACGGCCGCGCCCGTGAGGGTCTCGAGGATGAGGTCCCACCCGATGATCCAGGCGAGGAACTCGCCCATGGTCGCGTAGGTGAAGGTGTACGCGCTGCCGGCCACGGGGATCGTCGAGGCGAACTCGGCGTAGCACATGATCGCCAGGCCGCAGGTGACGGCCGCCAGGATGAACGAGATGATCACGCCGGGCCCGGCGAAGTTCGCGGCGGCGTTCGCGCCGACCGAGAAGATGCCCGCGCCGACGGCGACGGCGATGCCCATCAGCGTGAGGTCGGCGGTGCCGAGCGAGCGCTTGAGCTTGCTCTCGCCCTCGAGCGAGTCGGCGATCGACGACTCGACGGACTTGGTGCGCATCAGGCCGCGGCGGGCGCTCGGGGGCGGGGTGGTCGCCATGGGTGACTCCTCGGTGGGCGGACGCGGCCCCCGGCCGGGGGCGACGCGCCAGCATACTGCGGGCTGTGCACGCGCGGCGAGGCAGCCTCGAGGAGGCGCGGGCCGGGCCGGACGACCGGTCCCGACCTAGCATGGAGCGGTGCGGGACGACGACGATCAGCCCTGGCGCCCGGCGACTCCCGCCAGGGCGACGGCCGTGTGGGAGGGCACGTCGGCGCGGAGCCCGGGCGGCGACCGCCCCGGCACGCGCACCGGGAGCGACGCGCGCGACCCCGACCACGACCCCGGCGCCGCTGCCCACCCCGGCCCCGGCCCCGGCCCCGGCCCCGCTACAGCGGGCCCGACCGTCTCGACGGCCGGCCCGCGGCGCACGCCGACCCGCGCCTCCTCGGCCCTGCGCCGCGGCGCTCGTGCCGCAGCCGTCCGGTGGCGACGGCTGTCCCCGCCGCGTCGGGTGCTCGGCCTGCTCGGCGCGACCGCCCTCGTCGGCGCGCTGGTGGCGATCGGCGGCGTCGCGACGGGCCCCGTCTACGCCCCCGTGGCCCGCGCCTCCTTCGAGGTCGACGACCTGCGGACCGCGCCGACCACCACGGCGTGGAGCACCGACCTGCGGTCGGCCCTCTCCCCGGGCGCCCAGGCGGACTGCGTCGGCTTCGACGGCAGCACCCGGCTCGGTGACGACGACGTCCTCGTGACGACGTCCTCGCAGGGCTACGTGGCCGACTCCGGCTGCGAGGGCGCACCGGGGCGGCTGGCACGCCTCGACGCCCGCACCGGAGAGGTCCTCTGGGTCGCCGACCTGGCCGAGGCGGTCGGCGTCGACGCGATCGGGCTCCAGGTGAGCGTCGACCCGGCGACCGGGGACGCGCTCGTCGCGGTGCAGTCGATCGTCGGCTCGGGCCTCGCCCGCATCGACACGGCGACCGGGGAGGTACAGGAGGTGCTGCGCGGCCCGCCCGACGACGGTGCGACGGCACCGGTGGACGAGGCCGACGGGTCCGACGGGTCGGACGACAGCGACCCCGGCTACGACCCCGAGGGCTCGGGCCCGTCCCCGGAAGCCGACGCCGACACCGACACCGACACCGTCCTGCAGGTGGAGGGCCTCAGCGCCACGGCCGTGGTCGTCTCCGAGCAGCCCGCCGACCGCTTCTCGGAGGAGGGGGCCGTCTCCGCCCAGGGCGGACGCTCGCTCTACCGCCTCTACCGGGCCGACGACCTCTCCGCGCCGACCTGGACCGGCAACGCGGGAGCCGGCCTCAGCGTGCGGCTCGTCGGGGACCTGCTCGTGATCGACGTGGGCGACGAGCCGCTCCTCGTCGACGCGCGGAACGGGGCGGTCGAGCCGCTGCCGGGCGGCATCCGCAACGTCGAGTCGTGGGCAGAGTCGCTCGGCGGGGTCGTGCTCAGCGGGCGTGCCGACGGCGACCCGACGATGGTCTCGCTCGACGGCGACGGCGTCCTGCGCTGGTCGACGACGCTGCCGTCGACGAGCTACCCGTCGGTGACGGACGCGTGCATCTCGATCACCGTCCCCGGCGGCGAGGTCACCTGCCTCGACCCCCGCACCGGCGACGAGCTCTGGAGCCGCACGCTCAGGACCCCGGGCGGCGACGACGGCGGTCGCGACGGGGAGGGCGACGGCACCGGGCGGCGCGGCAGCGCGGAGGCCGAGCAGGTGCAGGCGTACTTCGGCACGGCGACCGACGACGTGCTGGCGGCCGTCGTCGACGCGGACGAGCAGGGCGACCCGAGCGGCCTGGACCGAGGCAAGGAGGTGCACGCCCTGGCCGCGCTCTCCGGCGACGAGAGGTGGGTGACGGAGCTGCCGGTCGCCTCCTACGTCATCGCCACCTCGCGGACGACCGGCTACGCGGCGACCTTCTTCCCGAGCGGCCGGGACACCCCCACGCTGATCGCGTTCGACCTGGCCGACGGCCGCACCCTGTGGACGATCGAGCTCTCGTCGGGCTCGTTCACGTCGGCGTTCTGGGGGCCGACGCTCGTCCGCGTCGACCCGGACGGGGTCGTGCACGGCCTCACGACGGGCGTCGAGCTCGCCGCCTGAGCCCGTGCCCGAGCCCTAGGCCCCGACGAGTTGCCCCGAACGGCTGCTCGGACCGGGTCCAGTCAGCACTTCGAGGCAACTCGACGGCCGCAGGAGGCGCGGGTCAGTTCCCGCGGACGAGCAAGGGGAAGACGAAGACCGCGAAGAGGAAGAAGGCCGCCGTCACGGCGAAGACCACGTAGGTGCCGCGCCCGACCGGGTCCTGGCCGGCGGCCTGACGGCGGCGCATCACCCGTCGTCGGTACATGACCTGCATCACGATGAGGACGACCGCCGCGAGGGCGAGGATCGAGATGACCAGGGCTTCGATGAGGGAGTCCTTCGGGCTGGGGCGGCGGTGATCCCGACGATGATCGGGCCGGGCCAGCCTAAGGGCGGGCACGTCCGGGCAAGCCGAGAGGGATCCGCGCGGGAGGGCAGCGGCCGTACCATCGGCGGAGGCGCGCGAGAGGGGACGAGCACCGTGACGGACCACGACGACCCGCGTCCCGACGGCGGCGCCCGGGCCGGCGCTCTGCGGCCGGGCAGTCGAGGAGGCGGCCTACGGGATCGCTGGCACCGCGCCTCCTCGGGTCGTCGAGCGGGCACGGCCGCCGCGGCGGGCGTCGTCGCGGCCGTCCTCGTCGTCGGTGCGGGGCTCGCCTCTCAGCCTGAGTACCCCGACGAGCTGCGGAGCTCCCCCGTGGCCGAGGGCTGGCGGATCGAGCCAGCCGACCTCGGGGTGCCCGACGTCCAGCCCGGCTGCCTCGACCTGCGCGTGCTGGCGCGGGCGGGCGACGACGTGCTCGTCGTGACGACCACGCAGCTCGGCACCTCGACGACGGGCTGCTTCGATCCTGCAGCCCGCGGCGACCGCATCGCCCTCGTCGACCCGCGCTCGGGCGCGGTGCGGTGGAGCACGCCGACCTCCGACGTGAGCGACGCCTCCGCCCCCGGCCAGCTCGGTGCCTGGGTCGACGCAGACGCGTCCACGGCCGTCGTCGGCACCACGGCGTCGGAGCTCGGCTCGGACAACGACCTCGTGGCGCTGCTCGACCTGGCGACGGGCCTCGTCCTCGACCGCCGGGTGTCGCCCGAGGGCTCGACGGCCGTGCTCGAGGCCGACGACGACTGGGTGCTCGTCACGACCCGCGCGGGCGGCGGGGGCGACCGCGGGACGGGCTTCGTCGACGGCCCGGCGCGGACCCGCGTCGCGGCCCTGCCCCGCGACGAGATCGGCAGGTCGACGTGGGAGGCGGACCTCGGCACCGTGGGACGCGCCCAGCTCGTCGACGGCCAGGTGCTCGTGACCAACGCCGGGGCGGCGTCCCTCGTCGACCCGGCCACCGGCTCCTCACGGGCCTGGGGCGAGGCGTGGCGGCGCGGCACGTCGAGCGTCGTCGACGGCGACCTCGTCCTCGTCGACCTGCAGGCCGACGACGACGAGCAGTTCCCGGTCGAGCGCATCGCCTACGCGGCCGGGGGACGTGAGCTGTGGAGGCAGGGGTTCGAGCCCGATCGCCCACCTGCGGTGGTGGGGAGCTGCATGGTCTTCTCGGACGAGGAGGCCGTGACCTGCGTCGAGCGCGACACCGGCGTGGAGCGCTGGTCGGTGCCGTCCGGGAGCGTCGACGGGTCTGCGCCTGTCGTGCTCGCGTCAGCCCCAGGGCAGCGCGACGGCGACGTGCTGCTGCGCACCAGCGTCTCCGTCGGACGGCCGGACGCCTCGGGCGGGTCAGGGCCGCGACGGGAGCTGCTCGTGCTCGACGCCTCGACCGGCGCCGTCAGGAGCCGCCTGGCCGCACCTCTGGAGTCCACCGCCGCCGCCGCGTCCCGCACCGTGCTCTACCTCACGACGCCCGACCGGTTCGGCCTCGTCGGCGAGTCGGTCGGCGGGGCCGTCGTGGCGTTCGACCTCGCGGACGGCCGCGAGCTGTGGCGGCTCACACCGGGCGAGGGCCCGGGCGACCGCGACGCCGCGAGCGACGCCACCCGCGACCTGCAGTTCTGGGGCGGCACCCTCGTCGCGGTCGGCGACGACGGAGTCGTCAGGCAGCTCGTCGACGACACCCGCGTCGTCGGCTGACGCCGCCTCGTACGCGAAGAACCGCGTTCCGAACCATGAACCGCGAAAGAACGCAGTTCATGGTTCGGAACGCGGTTCGAGCCGGGCGCAGTGGCCGTCGCCGCACCCGAACGCCCTACTGCCCGCGCGCCTGCGCCGCCAGGATCCACGCCATCGCGTACGACCGCGAGTTGCCGTCGTCGATCCCCGTGGCGGGCAGCGCGGCGAGCGTGGTGAGCGCCGACGCGGCCGCGTCCTTCCCGGCCAGCGCCGAGTACATCAGGACGTAGTCGGCGAGCGGCCCGTCGAAGCCGTCAGGCGCCGCCTCCGCGACGAACGCGTCGACCTGCTCCGCGCCTCCTGCGGCCTCGGACGTGAGGTAGTCGACCGAGGTCGGGCTGAGCGGGATCAGCTGGATGCCCGCGATGGCCGACGGCTCGGCCGAGAACCACGTGGCGTAGTCGCGCTTCCCGCCCCAGTTGAGCGACACGACCCGGTGGTCGAAGGTCGTCGTCCCGGCAGCGCCGGCGAAGACCGGGTCGCTGAGGTCGGGCGCGACGAAGTAGGCGAGTGCCGCCTGCGACTCGGCGCTCAGCATCCAGCTCGCCTCGCCGCCGAGAGCCTCGTCACCGGTGGCCGACGCCCAGAGCGAGAGGCCCGCGTAGGCGCCCACCGCCTCCGAGGACGACTCCTGGTTGTTGCCGTCGGCGAACGGCGAGTAGCCGCTGGCCCAGCTGTGCGACCAGAACGGGTCGAACGCGCGGCGGTCGGGGAACGAGCCGTTCTGCGAGCCCGACGCGATGTCGGCGGCGAGCAGGTCCATCACGGGCTGCCAGCCCCCGGCGAGCGAGGGGTCGTCGGCGGCCATGACGCCGGCCGCGTAGAGGAAGTAGCCGTAGTGGAAGTAGTGGTCGTTGAACTCGTCCGAGCCGAACGACGCCGCCTTGCCGACGACGCCCTTCACCGCGGGGTCGTAGACGAAGCACTCCTGGTCGCGCGAGTCGCAGCCGTCGGGCTCTGTCCAGAGGTCGAGCTGGTCGACGATGCGCTTCTTCAGGTCGGCGGCCACCTCCTGGTCGTCGAGCTGCACGGCGAGCTGGTAGAGCATCGACGCCCGGTAGAGCGCCTTGCCGCCGTAGTACGTGTCGGCCGCGAAGGTCGGCGTCAGGCTGACGTCGATCTCGAGCTGGTCACGCACTGAGGCGCGCTCGGCGTCGCTCAGCCCGGTGAGGTCGAGCGCCGCCGAGGCCGTCGTGGTGGGCGCCCCGAACGACAGGCCGGTGCCGATCGAGAGGGGCACGGTGCCGTAGACGGTCGGGTACGTGAGACCGGTGTCGGCGCCGCCGGCCGCGGGGCCGGAGTCGCCCTGGTGCGGCGCCGCGACGACGAGGGCGTCGCCGCCCGCCGCCGTGACGTAGCCGAGCTCGGTGGTCTGCTGCTGCTGGTCGCCGCTGCCGCTCGTGCCGTACGTGGTGGTCACGCCGGTCAGCGGCGAGGCTGCCGCGTCGAGCACCTGCGAGGTCTGGTCGGAGGAGGCGCCGGCCGGCACCGAGACGAGCACGACCGAGCCGCCCTCGTCCAGCGACACGGACGAGGCGTCGGCGTCGAGGGTGCCGCCGGTGACGACGACCCCCCACGTGGCGTCGCCGACCTCGACCGTCGCGCGGCCGTCGCCGGCTGCCCGGAAGGAGCCGTCTCCGAGCACCGAGAGGGCGTCGGTCTGTGCCGTCGCCGCGGTGTACGAGACCGTGGGCGAGCCCTCGGCGATCGTCGTGTGGCCGAGCACGGCGTCGCCGTCGCGGTGCTCGAGGGTCACCGACACGTCGTCGTAGCCGCTGACGACGAAGTCGGACGAGCCGAGGTCGACCGAGACGTCGGTCAGGGCGGGCCCGACGATCGCGGTGGCCGAGGGCACCGGGGCGGGCTGGCCGGCGGCGAAGCCGTCGTCGGTCAGCTGGAACGAGATCGGGAAGGGGAAGACGGGCATCGGCTCGTCACCGAAGACCAGGCCGGAGAACCAGCGGTTGGTCGGAGGCAGGACGCCGTCGGCGAGGCGCATCGTCGGGACCTCGGCCACCGACTCCTCGGGCAGCGCGGCCACGAGCGGGTCGATCTGCGAGGCCGGGAGCACATCGCCCGCGGCCGTCGTGCGGCCCTCGGTGCTGCCGCCGTCGGGGCCGGCCGAGCCGTCGTCGCTGGTGCAGCCGGCCAGCACGAGGCCGCCGGCGGTCGCGAGCGCGAGGGCCGCGACGAGGCGGCCGGCAGGGCCGCGACGGGCGAGGCGGCCCGAGGGGCCGTGCCCTGCGGGGCGGGGGGTGCCGAGGAGGCGCGGCGCGCGTCGGGTGTCGACCCGCGCCTCCTCGGCGTGACGGGTGGTCGCGGCGTCGGTCGAGGGTCCCGAACGACCCAGCCCACGACGACGACCCGCCGTCTTGTCTCCTGCGTCAACGATGATCAGACTCCGATCTGGCGCAGGAAGTCGGTGAGGGAGTCGACGGGGCCGGCGAGCACCCCGTCGTCCCGGAGGTGCAGCTTCGCCTCGATGGGCGTGCCGGGGGTCACGAGCCCGTTGTAGGCGCCCTCGACCAGCTGGTCGCTCGAGACCTGCAGCGTCGTCTCGGCGTCGCCGTCCTTGGTCTCGACGTTCACCACGCCGACCTTGCCCGTGATGGTGGTCTGGTTCGGCAGCATGAGGTCGACCTCGGCGCCGGACTCGATCCGCTCGTAGTCACGAGGCGTCAGCACGAAGTCGGCGGCGACGAACAGGGTGTCCGCCTTGTCGATCGTGCCGAGTGAGCCGCCGGCCTGGACGAAGCTGCCCTCCTTGAGCACCACGTCGGCCACGGTGCCGTCGACGGCTGCCTTCAGGGTGAGTGTGCCGTCGGGGGCCACCGAGTAGGTCGCGGTGTCGTAGGTGACGAGACCGCGGGAGATGTCCTGCAGCAGCGAGAGGCTCTGCACCTCGAAGAGCGTGTCGCCCTCCTTCACCTCGTCGCCGTTCTCGACGTACGAACGGGTGATGGTGCCGCTGTAGTCGGTGCCGACCGAGTACTCCTGGGCGGCGATCTCGGCGCTCGTGCTGTTCACCTGCTGCTGGCGCTGCGTGAAGATCATCGTGAAGGCGGCGACGAGCACGAGCACGACGAGCATGCCGGCGGTCATCTTGAGTCGGTTGATCCAGGTCATGACGTGACCCTCTCCTGCTGGTCGGCGCTGGCGCCGAGGTCGTCGGCGCTCGCGCCGTGGTCGGGGGTCGCGTCGGCGGCGCGACGGCCGCGCGGCCGCCCGCCCTGACGCGTGGCGCTCGCACTGGCACTGGCACTGGCACTGGAGTCGGGGGCGTGCTCGGCGTGCGCCAGCAGTTCCCTCTCGTGGGCGTGGGCGAAGGCACGCGACGCGGCGAGCTCGGCCTGACGGACCTGGTCGCGGGCCGTCTGCTCGGGGTCGTCGGACGGCGTGCGGTCGGCGAGCCGGTACGCGGTCGCGAGGTCCGCCTCCTTCGCTGCGGCCTGCTCGGCCTCGTCGGCCTGCTGCAGGGCGAGGATCTCCTCGCCGGTGCGCGGTGCGGGCCGCGAGATCTGCGTGCGGGGCGACGCGGGCACCGAGCCGGGAGGCGCCGTGAGCACCACGGGGGCGTCGGTCACCTCGCCGCGCTGCTCCGCCTTCGCGAAGCGCTTGAGCGTGCGGCCCTCGCGCCAGGCGGCGACGAGGAAAGCGGACAGGATGAAGGTGTTGAGCAGGTTCCAGACGGTGGCCAGCGTCAGCACGCCGTTGTCGGCGTCGCGGACGAGCGCCACGCACGAGGTCAACGTGAGGAACAGCCAGAACAGCACCTGCGGGATGATGAAGTTGAACGGCGACGACACCTTGCCCTTGCGGCCGGTGACGCTCCACGCCTCGTCCTTGCCGCTGATGACGTTCCACAGCGCCTTGACGTAGATCGGGAACGACACGGTGGCGAGCATCAGCACCTCCCAGCGGAACGAGCCGAGCGTGTAGAACGCCAGCACGATCTGCATCAGGTAGAAGCCGGCGTAGAAGAGGAACCACTGCAGCACGGAGATGTGCAGGTTCATCGGGCGCAGGTCGAAGAAGATCTCCATCGGCGGCACCATGAGCAGCAGCAGGGGCGCGATGCCGGTGAGGTAGTTCGTCGCGGTGACGAAGTACTGCAGGCGCTGGTCCATCGTCAGGGTGCGACGGGGGCTCAGCGGGTTGTGGCGGAACAGGATCTCGAAGCCGCCCGTCGCCCAGCGGAGCTGCTGCTTGCTGTACGCCTCGATCGTCTCGGGGGCGTCGCCGACCGCGAGCGTCATCGGGATGTAGATCGACTTCCAGCCGGCCTCGTGCAGGTGCAGGCTCGTCCAGACGTCCTCCGACTTCGAGTCGGTGTCGATGCCGCCGATCTCGTCGATCGCGCTGCGGCGGAAGATCACGTTGGTGCCGACGCAGAAGGCCGCGTTGAAGCGGTTCCGGCCCGGCTGGATGAACCTGTAGAACACGGTCTGCATGTAGCCCGCGCCGCGGCTGACGAGGCTCGTCAGGTTGCCGTACGTCTGAGGGGTCTGCACGAAGGCGACCTTCTCGTCGACGAAGAACGGCACGGTCTCGAACAGGAAGTCCGTCCCGGGCACGAAGTCGGCGTCGAAGATGGCGAAGTAGTCGCCCTTGGCGATGGCCAGCGCGTGGTTCACGTTGCCGGCCTTCGCGCCGTTGCTGCTCAGGCGGCGGATGTAGCGGGCGCCGAGCTGAGCGGCGAGGTCCTTGACCTCGTCGCTCCGGCCGTCGTCGAGCACCCAGGTGCGGTGCTCGCCCTTCAGCGCCAGAGCGGCCTGGACGGTCGTCGCGATCTTGGCGAGCTCCTCGCCGTAGACCGTGATGAAGACGTCGGCGACGATCTTCTCGCCGGCGACGCGCATCGGCCAGAGGTGCGGCGTGCCGCGCAGGCCGAGGCGGTCGATCTCGTCCTCGTCGTACAGGGTGTCCTGCGTCGCGTGGAAGTCGAAGTCGCGGGGGTCCTGGCCGCCCGAGAGGATCGTCCACATGGCGAAGAGCGTCTGCACGACGAGGATCGCCTCGGCGACGATGATCATCGCGTAGGGCAGGATGTCGCCCCGGTTGCTCGGGTTCAGCAGGAACTGCGCGTACAGCAGGATGCCGAGCGTGGCGATGAGCACGAGCAGCACCATGACGGGGCTGTGCGCCCGGCCGCCCTCGGGGCGGGCCGCCACGGTGACGTGGTCGGCCCGCGGCCGAGGAGCAGGCACCGGCTCGCGACGCTGGCCGACGGACCCGGAGGGTGCTAGGTGCCTCAGGTCGACGGGCGTCGCGGTGTCGGGCCGCTCGTCGTGGACGAGCGCGGCAGTGGTGCCGGTGCGGGGTGTGGTTGCGGTGGTGCCGGCCGCGAGGCGGTCGGCGGAGGACGACGTGGTGGCCGACCCCGTTTCCGGGGACAGCGGAGCGCCGCGCATGGTTCGGGACATGCGAGTACTTCTCTCCTGGTTCGGGACTACGGAGATCCCGGACGGCAGAGAGCAGCGGGTGTCGCCTGCAGACGTCCGGGGAGGGCGTCGGCAGCTGTGGCGACGGGTGCGTGCAGTCGACGGCCTGGGTGTGAGCCGGCGACGGCGGTGATCGGAGGAGGGTGCCTCCGCGGCTCGTCCTCGCGGACGGGCCTGTCGGGTGCGCCCGGTGGGTGGCCGGGCGGCGGGTGGTGCTGCTTGCGGGTGTTTCTGGTGGTGCTGATGGTGCTGGTGGGGCCGTCGCCGTGTGGGCCTTTCGGGGGACCTCGCGGCGACTGCTCAGAACAGTACAGGCTGGTCTGGAACCGGGTTGTCACCCTTTCGGGGGGTCGTACCCCTCCTGTGCGGCACACCCCCGTCGGGACCCGCGCCGTTGCTGGCCTCATACCCGACGGTATCGCCCGTCGTGTCACCCGGGCGAGGGACAGACTCACCCGGGGTGCCCAGGCTCAGGCCCCGACGTCGCGGACCCAGCGCGCCAGGAACTCCGCCCCGGCCTCGTCGTGGATGAGTCCCGACGCGCTGGTGAGCACCGGGTACTCGGTGGCGGGCACGCCGTCCGCCGGGCGGACGTCGACGTGCGCGACGTCGTGGCCGTTCGCGTGCAGCCAGTCGGCCATGGCGTAGTCGCTGCGCGAGTCGCCCACGGTGCGCCAGGCGACGGGCAGCTCGCCGTCCTCGGCGAGCAGCTCGAGGGCGCGCTCGGCGCCGAGGTCCTTGCCGAGGCGCACCGACTCGATGTCGGTCGAGATGATCGTCGGGTCGACGCGCCACTGCACCTCGCCGTGGGCGTCGCGACGGTCGTCGTCGAGGCGCCGGACGCCGAATCCTCGCCGGACCAGCGCCTCCATCGCCTTCTCGTCGAACTCGCGCTGCCGGGCCAGGTAGGTCGCCGACTCGACGGTCGTGAGCTGCTCGATCGAGACCATCGCGCGCTTGGTGTGGTCGAAGAAGACCAGGTCGGCGAACTCGTGCGTGACGAGCTCGTCCATCTCGGCGGCGAAGTCGGCGGGCATCGCCAGGTCGGAGTCGACCTGCACCTCGCTCATCCCGCCGGGGCCGTGCTCGGGGCCGATCGAGAACCAGGAGGCGCCCTTCTCGCAGATGCCGTGCACCCGGGCGCCGGCGGGCAGGCCCGCCGCGATCATGGGGCCGACGACCTCGTCGCGGATGAACGCGTCAGACCGCCCCGTGTTGAAGACGACCGGGATGCCCGCCGCCGCGAGCGCGACCAGGTCACGCGTGATCTGCGGCAGGGCGATGCTGCGGCTGACCGGGCTGGCGATCGGCCCGTCGACGTCGAGGAGCAGGCCGAGGGGCGGGGGCGTCCGGGGCGTCGAGGGGGCGGTGGTCGAGGAGGCGGTGGTCACCGGCCCATCCTCGCAGTCGCTGCGCTCGCGCGCGCTCCCGGGCGCCTCGACCGCACGGAGGAGCCGCCCGCCCGCCCCGGGTGGGAGGATGGGGGGTCCAGACCCCGAAGGAGATCCCCGTGCCGCAGCTGCCCGCACCCGTGATCGCGGCACTCGAGGCCTTCGCTGCGCCCGACGCACGCGACGCCGTCCAGAGCCTGACCGCCGACGGCGACGACGCCCCCCGCGAGCGCCTCGCCGCCCTGCTCGACTCGGTCGAGTGGGTCGACATGGGCGTCGTCCACCCGATGGCGCCCGAGCTGCGCGACCCGGAGGGCGTGCGCCGGCTGCTGACCGCGATGGGCGCGGAGGGGCGCTGCGCCGTGCTCTCGGGCAGCGGCTCAGAAGACGACCGCGACCTCGGCGGCGCGCTCGACCAGGTGCTGCAGCAGCAGTCCGGAGGTGCGCTCGTGGTCTGTCGGCCGGGGCCGCTCGCCTTCCTGGTGACCGCCTCCGGCGAGCGCTGGCTGCTCAGCGACCGTGAGCTGCCGCAGCTCACCGGCCCGCTGCCCGTCATCCGCGACTAGGCGCGGTCAGGCAGGCGTCGGCAGACTGGGGCGATGACCACCGACGCACCTCGCCCCACCGCCCTCGTCACCGGGGCCACCCGCGGCATCGGCCTCGCGATCGCCCGTGACCTGTCGCGCACCCACCACGTCGTCGTGCACGGCCGAGACGAGGAGGCGCTGGTCGCCCTCGCCGGCTCCCTCCCGTCGGCCTCGCCCTGGGTCGCCGACCTCGCGGGGCCGTCCTTCGAGGCGCCGTCGCTCGACCGTCTCGACGTCGTCGTGCACGCCGCGGGAGTGATCGGCGGCGACGCCGTCGAGGGCACGAGCCGCGACGACTGGCGCCGCGTCTTCGAGGTCAACGTCTTCGCCGTCGCCGAGCTGACCCGTCAGCTGCTGCCTGCCCTGCGTGCAGCGCAGGGCACCGTCGTGGCGATCAACAGCGGCTCGGGGTTCACGGCGGGCCCCGGGGGCGGCACCTACGCGGCGAGCAAGTTCGCGCTGCGCGCCCTCACCGACTCTCTGCGCGAGGAGGAGCGACCGCACGGCGTACGCGTCAGCTCGGTCCACCCGGGCCGCGTCGACACCGACATGCAGCACGAACTGGTCGAGAGCGAGGGCGGCGTCTACGACACCGCGCTGTACCTCGAGCCGCAGTCGGTGGCCGACGCGGTGCGCCTCGTCGTCGACCTGCCCCACGGCGCCACGGCCGAGGTCGTCTCGGTGCGGCCGACGCGACGCGCCTGACCGCCGAGCGCCGCATCGGCCCGCGGTCTAGCGTCGGTCGCATGACGACCGCGACGCGACAGACGGCCACCGACCCCGCCACGGAGGCGACCATCGGCGACGAGGGCGGGCCGAGCTCCGAGCCGGCGACGCTCCTGATCCTGGGCGCGTCCGGCGACCTGGCCGCCCGCCTCCTGATGCCCGGCCTCGGGGGGCTGCTCGCCCACGAGCCCGTGCGACGCGTGCAGCTGATCGGCGCAGGCGTCGAGGAGTACACGGACGAGCAGTGGCACCAGCGTGTCGAGGACTCGTTCGCCAGCGTCGAGGCGACCGGGCCCGCGGTCGACGCCCTCCTCAGCTCGACCCGCTACATCACCGCGGACGTGACCTCGGTCGACGCCCTGACCACGCTGCTCGACGCGTGCGAGGCGCCCCCGGCGATCTACTTCGCCCTGCCGCCCGCGATCACCGAGAAGGCCTGCGAGGCCCTGAAGCAGGTGCAGCTGCCCGAGGGCACCGCACTCGCGCTCGAGAAGCCGTTCGGCACCGACGTGGCGTCGGCCGAGCACCTCAACCGGCTCGTCCTGCAGCTCGTCCCCGAGGAGCGGGTGCACCGCGTCGACCACTTCCTCGGCCGCGCGACCGTGCTCAACCTGCTCGGCCTGCGCTTCGCGAACCGCCTGATCGAGCCGATGCTCAACAACCAGCACGTCGAGAGCATCGACATCGTCTACGACGAGACGCTCGGCCTCGAGGGCCGGGCCCGCTACTACGACCACGCCGGCGCCCTGGTCGACATGATCCAGAGCCACCTGCTGCAGGTGATGGCCGTCCTCACGATGAACGCCCCGTCGACGCTCAAGGCCGTCGACCTGCGCGACGAGAAGCAGCTCGTGCTGCGCGCCACGCGCCTCCTCGACGGCGATCCCGTCGCCAACAGCCGTCGCGCCCGCTACACGGCCGGCACGATCGAGGGCCGCGACCTGCCCGCCTACACCGCCGAGGAGGGGGTGGACGCGTCGATCGAGACCGAGACGCTCGCCGAGATGGTCGTCGAGGTGCAGAACTGGCGCTGGGCCGGCGTGCCGATCCGGCTGCGCTCGGGCAAGGCCCTGGCCTCGAGGAGGCGCGAGATCGTCATCACCTTCCGCCCGCCGACGCACGTGCCGCGCGAGTTCGTCGGCGGTGGCACCCCTGACCGCCTCCGCATCGCGATCGCCCCCGACGAGATGTCGCTCGAGCTCAACGTCAACGGCCCCGGCGACTCGTACGACCTGTCGCGGGCGACCCTGCACGCCGAGTTCGGCCTCGGCGACCTGACGGCCTACGGCGAGGTGCTCGCGGGGATCCTCGACGGCGACCCGACCCTGTCGGTGCGCGGCGACTCGGCGGTCGAGGGGTGGCGCATCGTCGCCCCCGTGCTCGAGGCGTGGCGGGCGGGCGACGTGCCGATCGACGAGTACCCGGCAGGCACGGCGGGGCCGTCGTCGTGGCCCGCGGTCGAGGACGACTGAGCGGGCTGCTCAGCCGAGGCTGACGAACTGCGTCACGTCGTCGCGCGGCAGCTCGTCGGCCACGGCCCTGACCTGCATCGAGGCGACCGTGACGGCCGCGCCGTGGCTGGTGAGGAACGCGGTGTCGCTCGCGTCACGGCCCGTCGCGATGCGCAGCAGGGTGCTGCGGGGGGCGAGCGTGGTGGCGTCGACGACGTGCCACTCGTCGTCGACGAAGGCCTCGGCGACGGCGTGGAAGTCCATCGGCGAGAGGCCGGGCGCGTAGACCGACACCAGCCGGGCGGGCACGTCGAGGGCGCGCAGCAGCGCGATCACGAGGTGCGCGTAGTCGCGGCACACGCCCTGCCGGTCGAGCAGCGTCTGCACGGCGCCGTCGGTGGGGGCGCTCGCCCCGGGGACGTAGGCGAGGTGCGAGCCCACCCACGAGCTGACGGCGGCGAGCAGGTCGCGGCCCGTCAGCCCGCCGAACTCCGCCCGCGCCGTCGGGGCGAGGGTGTCCGACTCGCAGTAGCGGCTCGGGCGACGGGACCGCACGAGGTCGAGCTCGTCGACAGGAGGCGCGGCGAGCCTCCCGTCCACGACCACTCGGTAGTCGACGAGCACCCTCCCCGCCCCCACGTCGCAGAGGTGCAGGCGGGTGCCGTGCTGGTCGACGAGCTCGCGGACGGCGACGGGAGCTCCGTCCTGGGTGACGACCAGCGCCTCCTCGGCTCGCTGCTCGTACAGGGCCGAGGCGGCCACGGACAGGACGAACTCGGCCGGGCCGGCGACGTCGAACTCGAGGCGGGCGGAGGCGGTGCGCTTCATGCCCCCGAGCCTGGCAGGTGCGCGGGTCGGCGCCGAGTCGGGCGTGGGTCGCGCGTGTGAACTCGCCGGCGTCGAGTGGTCAGCAGATGCTCTGCGCAGGCCTCTCGACGACGCCAGGTGACCACTCGAGGGTCATAACCTCCGAGCACAGGAGGCGCGGCCCGACACGGCAGGATGAGGGCATGCCCTCGTATCGCGTCCTGCTCGCCGTCGGCTCGCTGCGCCCCGGGGCGCGGCCCGACTCGCTGCTGCCGACGGCCGCCGCATCCGCCGCCGAGCACACCACCGTCGAGGCGAACGACATCATGATGGTGCGGGGCGAGCCTCAGCTCGTGGTGCGCTTCACCGGGGCCGACGACCCGTTCGCGCTCGGTGTCGGCGCCGCGGTCGAGTCGACGATCGCCCAGCTGGCCGACGTGCGGAGCGCCCGCGTCACCCGCCGTGATGGCGGCGCCTGGACCCTCGTCGGCGCGGTCTGACCCCGACTGCGCTAGAGATGACCCTGGGGCGCAGCCGAGTGGCCAACAACTGTTCACGCCCGAGCGGTCAGGAGCCGTTCCTGACCACTCGGCCGACGCACCGCGTGCGTAGGCTCGGCAGATGACGACGAGCGCGACCACGGGCCGGGCAGGCAGGGCGACCAGGGCCGCACGCGCTGTGACGACGGTGGCCGCGACCGCGCTCATGATCGGGGCACTGGCGGGCTGCGGCGAGCGCGACGACCCCGTGGTCACTCCGACCCCGTCGCCGGTGAGCCCGACCGCGACGCCCGAACCCGCCACCCCCGAGCCCTCGGTGGAGGTGCCGGTCACGACCGACAAGCCCACCGACCGCCAGACGATCCCGCCCCAGAACTAGCGCCCCTCGTCGGCCCCGGCCAGCTGGCCGACTGGCCGACCAGCTGGCTGAACCGACAGAGAAGGTCCTCCCCGAGTTCGGGAAGGACCTTCTCTGACGGTTCAGCGCGCCCGTCACCCCCGTGACGGACCGCGGACGAGACCGGTGGCCGGGCTCAGTACCAGTTGACCGACTGGCTGTGGCCCCACGCGCTGCACGGGGTGCCGTAGGCGCGCTTGATGTAGTCGAGGCCCCAGGAGACCTGCGTGGTGGCGTTCGTCGCCCAGTCGGAGCCGGCGGTCGCCATCTTGCTGCCGGGCAGCGCCTGCGGGATGCCGGTCGCGCCGCTCGGGTTGTAGGCCTCGTAGTTCCAGCCCGACTCCTTCTGCCACAGGTTCACGAGGCAGCCGTACTGGTCGCTTCCCCAGCCGTACTTCGACGAGGCGAGCTGCTGGGCGGCGGCCTTGGCGGCGGCCGGCGTGTTCGCGGCGGCCTGGGCGGCAGCGGCTGCGGCGGCGGCGGCCTCGGCCGCAGCCTGGGCCTCGGCGGCGGCCTGCGCCTCGGCGGCGGCCTGGGCGGCAGCTGCGGCGGCCGCGGCCTGACGGTCGGCCTCGGAAGCGGCGGCCTGGACCGTCTGTGCCGTCGACGCCGTCTCGGCCACGCGGGTGGCGAGCGTGTCGGAGTCGAGGTTCTCGTAGTCGGCGAGCGACGCGACAGAGGTCTCGAGCGCGCTGGCGTCGACCTTGTCCTTCGTCGAGGTCACGACCTGCGAGGCGATGTCGATCGTGGACTTCGCTTGGGCCTCGGCGAGCGAGTCGGCGATCGCCTCCTCGTTCTGCTTCACGCTCTGCGCGTGGGCGGCGGCGACGGCCTCGGCCGACGGGGCGCGGTTGACGAAGGCGAAACCGGTGCCCGCGACGATCGCGACGGCGGCGACCGCGGTCACGCCGACGAGGCGGCGGCGGGTCGCGCGGCGACGGCTTGCGGCGATGGCCCGGCGCGTCAGGGGCGCGGGGGTGATGCCGGTGGAGTCGTCGGTGGTGCTGGTGGTGCTGGTGCTGGTGCCCTCGGGGGCGGGGGTGTTCTCGGAGGTCATGTCGTCCCATTGCTCGGCCGGCCTGCTCGGCGCGCCTCGATCGGAGGCACGTCTGCCCACCTCTGCGCCTCGGGTGCGCAGCACCGCAGGAGGAGCGGTGCACGACGGCACGGCCGGGGAGTCGGTCCCGGAGGCGGCACGCCGCTCCGCCCACGGGCGGACCGGACGACCGGCAGGTGCTGTCGAGGTGACGGGTCGGTGTCGGTTCCAGCGGGGCCTGGGGGCCCGGCGCGTCCCCCCGGCGCTCCCGAGGGGTACGGGCGGGCGCGGGCGAAGCGACGAGCATGCACCACGAGCCTGAGTGTCCCCGCAGAATCGAGGGTCGCTGCTCGGTCTGGACCCCTCGCGAGTTGCCGGTTGGCAGGGTCTGGCACGACTCAGACGCCCGCCAGGCGGCAAGTCGAGGGTCATCGCCCCCCGCAGGAGGCGCCTCCTCAGTCCTCCGTCACGGTGCGGCGGCGACGGCTCGGGCGACGGGAGACGACCATGGCCGCGCCTCCGGCGACGAGCAGCGACAGCCCCATCAGCAGCACGCCGCCGAGGTCGGAGCCGGTGAAGGCGAGGCGCTGCACGGTCAGGCCGGTGAGCACCTGCTCGGAGCCGCCCGGCGCGAGCGTGAACGTCGTGCGCACACCCGTGCTCGGCCGCGTCCCCGCGGGTACGCCGTCCATCGACACCGTCACCGTGTAGTCGCCCGCGGGCAGCCCGCCGACCGACCAGCTGCCGTCGGGAGCCGTCGTCACCACGATCGTGACCAGGCCCTCGGGTCCGCTCCAGACGATCGTGACGCCGACGCCTCCGACGCCCTTCTCGCCCGGGTCGCGCATTCCGTCGCCGTCCGCGTCGTCGAACACGACGCCTCCGACGCTGGCCGTGCCGCGCACCACGAAGTCGACGTCGAGCTGCTGCTCGCCGGCCTCCAGCTGCACGGTGGTCGCCGTCGGGGTGCCGCCGTCGAGGTCGGAGGCCGGCGCGGTGCCCGCGGGCAGGGTCGACGGGTCATAGCTGACCCGCACCGACCCGGCCGGGAGGCCGTCGACGGTCCAGGCGCCCGACGCGTCGGTCGTCCGTGTCAGCACGAGGTCGTCCGCGGTGTCGAGGGCCCCGTCGGCACCGGCCAGGCGCACGGTGACGACCACGCCGCCCACACCGGGCTCGTGCGGGTCGCGCACGCCGTCGCCGTCGACGTCGAGCCAGACCGAGTCGCCGAGCGACGCGTCGGCACGGAACCCGAAGTCCTGGTCGAGGTCGACCTCGCCGGCCGCCAGCGTCGTCGTGCTCGTCGGCACGGAGCCGGAGCCGCTGCCTGCACCAGGGCCGGAGCCCGAGCCCGAGCCCGAGCCCGACCCCGCCCCGGCCCGCGTAGCCGTCAGCCCGGCGGGCACGCCGCCCGTCAGCTCGACCCGGAACTCGCCTGCGGCGAGGTGCTCGACCAGCCAGCGCCCCTGCTCATCGGTGACGGCCGTCTCGACCCGGTCGTCGGGCGAGCCGAGCACGCCGTCGACGCCGGCCCAGGTCAGGGTCACCGTGACGCCGGGGATCCCGACCTCGTCGGCCCCCTGACGACCGTCGCCGTCCTCGTCGAGCCAGACCGTGTCGCCGATCGAGCCGGCCCCGGCGAAGCCGAAGTCCTGGTCGATGTCGACCACGCCGCCGACCAGCTCGACCGCGCTGCGGCCGTCGGCCGAGGTGCCGTCAGCACCGGACGTGCCGTCCGCGTCGCTGCTCGGCGCGAGCCCGGCGGGCACGCCGCCGACCACCGCGACCGTCCAGCGGCCGTCCGGCAGCCCGTCGACCCGCCACGAGCCCGCGGAGTCGGTCGTCGTCGTCAGCACGACGTCGTCGCCGCCGCCGGCCACGCCGTCGGGGCCGAGCCAGGTCAGCTCGAGCTGCACACCGGGCAGGCGCGGGTCGCCGGTCGAGTCGGCGCCGTCGGCGTCGCGGTCCCAGAAGACCGTGTCGCCGAGGGCGTTCGTGCCTCGGTAGCCGAAGTCCTGCGCGAGGTTCGACGCACCTCCGGCGATGGCGATCTGCGAGACGCTCGGGGCGCCTCCGTCGGGGTCGCCGGTGTTGACGGCGGCCGAGGCGATCCCGCCGTCGACCGACACCCGGTAGGCGCCGTCGGGCAGCAGGGTGAACAGGTACGAGCCGTCGGCCGCGGTCACGGTGGAGAAGAGCTGGTCGTCCGCGGTGTCGAGCAGGCCGTCGGGGCCTGCCCAGCGCAGCGAGACGGGCTGGCCGGGCACGGGCTGCTCGGCGGCCGAGCGCACTCCGTCGCCGTCCGCGTCGAGCCAGACCGAGCTGCCGACGGAGGCGCCGCCCGCGTAGGCGAAGTCGGCCGTCTCGTGCGCCGTGGCGACGGGCAGCTCGAGGGTCGTGACGCCGTCGGGGCTCGGGTCCTCGTCGCGCACCAGGCCGAGCCCGGCGGGCACGGAGGCGCTGTCGACGCTCACGCGGTAGCTGCCCGCGGGCAGCCCGTCGACCAGGTAGCTGCCGTCCGTCGCGGTGACGGCGCTGAACACGGCGTCGTCGGCCGTGTCGAACCGGCCGTCGGGGCCGGCCCAGAGCACGTCGACCCGCACGCCGCCGAGGCCGCGCTCGTCGTCGTCGAGCACGCCGTCGCGGTCACGGTCGAGCCAGACGACCCGGCCGACGCTGCTGTCGCCGCGCAGGCCGAGGTCGGCGTCGTCGACGGTCGTCCCGGTCCGGGCGACGACGACGGTCGTGGCCAGGTCGAGCTCGGCGTCGCGTTCGTGCACCGACGACAGGCCGGGCAGCAGCGTCGCGCGGTCGACCACGACCGAGAACGAGCCGAGCGGCAGCGAGCCGACCGACCAGGCCCCGGAGGCGTCCGTCAGCACCGAGGGCAGCGTCACGTCGTCGGCGGTGCCGGTCGTGCCGTCGGGCCCGGCCCAGGTCACCGTGACGCGCACGCCGGGCAGGCCGGGCTCGTCGCTCGTCTGCACGCCGTCGCCGTCGCGGTCGAGCCAGACCCGGTCGCCGACGGTCGAGTCGCCGCGGTAGCCGAAGTCCTGGTCGAGGTCGGCGGAGCGCTCGCTCGAGAGGGAGGTGCGCGAGACACCGTCGGCCGGGCCGGCGGCGTCGTGCGTCGGCACGAGGCCGGGGGCGACTCCCGAGGTCACGGCGACCGTGTGGTCGCCGTTCGGCAAGTCGCGGACGAGCCAGTCGCCCTCGGAGTCGGTGCCGGCCGTGAAGACGAGGTCGTCGGCCGTGCCGAGCACGCCGTCCGTGCCGAGCCAGGTGACCGTCACGCCCACGCCGCGCAGGCCGGGCTCGCCGGGCTGCTGCACGCCGTCGCCGTCGACGTCCCACCAGACGCGGTCGCCGATGCTCGAGGTGACCTCGTAGCCGAAGTCGGCGGTCAGGTGCGGGGCGTCGCCGGCGGTGAGCACGACGCGCGTCGTGCTGTCGCCTCCTGCAGGGCCGGGGGCGGGGCCGTTGCCGGTGCCGTCCGCGGCGCCGTCCTCGTCGAAGCTCGAGGTCGCGCCCTCGGGCAGCGCGCCCGTGACGGTGACCCGGTGCTCGCCGGGCAGCAGGTGGTCGACGAGCCACGAGCCGTCGGCGCCGGTGACCGCGGGGACGACCGCGTCGTCGGCCGTGTCGAGCTCGCCGTCGGCGCCGGCCCAGGTGACCGTGAGCTGGACGCCCACGAGGCCCTGCTCGCCGTCGTCCTGCACGCCGTCGCCGTCGCGGTCGAGCCACACGCGGTCGCCGATGACGCCGGTGCCGCGCCAGCCGGTGTCCTGGTCGACGACATGCTGGCCCGCGCCGAGCACGAGCGTGCTGGTCGCGGTGCGGCCGCCGAGGCCCGAGACGCCGGCGGGTCCGGACGCGAGGAGGTAGCCGGCCGGCAGGCTGCCGACCTTCACCGAGTAGTTCCCGGCGGGCAGGGCGCCGACCGACCACGCGCCGGTCTCGGCGTCGCTGTCGCGCTCCCACTCGACGTTGTCGTCCTCGGTCGCGAGGTCTCCGTCCTGGCCCGCCCACGTCACGAGCACCTCGGCGCCGCCGATGCCGGGCTCGCCCGCGCCCTGGCGGCCGTCGCCGTCGCGGTCGGCCCAGACGAGGTCGCCGATCGAGCCGCTGCCGGCCCAGCCGAAGGAGGCGTCGGTGCGGTCGGCGCCCTCGGCCAGCGTCAGCACGGCCGAGTTCGCCGAGGCCACGCCGTCGAGGTCGGTGCTCGGCACGAGGCCGGCGGGCAGGGTCGCGGGGTCGACGTCGACCCGGTAGCTGCCGCCGGGCAGGTGGTCCACCCCCCACGAGCCGTCGGGGCCCGACGTCGTCGGGTGGCGCTCGTCGTCGGCCGTGCCGAGCACGCCGTCGACGCCCGCGAAGACGACGGTCACGCCGACGCCCGAGAGCCCGGGGTCGCCCGCCGTGCGGACGCCGTCGCCGTTCGCGTCGAACCAGGTCGAGCCCGCGAGCGAGGCCAGGTCGACCTCGATGCCGACCGTGTCCGCGTCGACGTCGTGGTAGGTCTCGTAGTCGCGGCCGTCGGTCGGCCGGCCGGCCACGCCCGCGTACGACGCGACGTCGGCCGTGTTCGAGAGCTCGGGGCCGGCGACCTCGTCGGCCGAGCCGAGGCCGGCGGGGACGGTCAGCCGGTAGACGATCGTCCGGGTCTCGCCCGGGGCGACGGGGCCGTCGATCGTCCAGCTGCGGACGGCTCCGGTGACGGTGCCCGCGCCTCCCTCGACCGGGGTGAAGCCCGTGAAGCGCGTGTCCGGCGCGTCCGTGACCTGCACGTCGTACGCGGGGCCCGTGCCGACGTTGGTCACGGCGACGCGGTACGTGAGGGTCTCACCGGGCACGGCGCGGCGGGTGTCGGCGTCGCCGACCTGGCCGTCGACGCGCTTGTCGAGAACGAGGCGCGGCTCGACGACGGTGACGGCGGCGGTCGACGCGAGGCTCGTGTAGTCGTACGAGGCCGCGAGCGGGCGTGAGGCCGGCTTGCCGTCGATCTTGTCGGTCTTGTCGAACGCGACCTGCGCGACGTTGGTGAGGACCTGGCCCGACGTCGTCGACTTCTGCGCGTAGGCGGTGTACTCGAGGTGCACGACGCGCTCGGCCGTGGCGGCCGTGACGTCGCCGAGCCAGAAGCCGATCGTGCCCGTGCTCGGGGTGCCGAGCATCGACGCGGTGAGCGACGGGTCGCAGGAGGCGCAGCTCACGGCCGTGAGGGAGCCGAAGGCCTGGCCGGCCGGCAGCGTGTCGTGCACGGTGACGTCGTAGGCGGAGACTCCGGCGGGCACGCGCACGTCGAGCGTGTAGGTCGTGAGCTCGCCGGTCGTGCGGCTCGTGGCCGCCGGGTCGCCGAGCGCCTTGACCACCGACAGGGAGGGGCCGGTCACGGTGTCCTCGGCGGTCGCCGAGTAGGTGCGCTCGCCCTCGACGGGGCCGTCGAGCGAGCTGCCGACCGCCGTGGCGACGTTGCGGATGCGGGTGTCGCCCACCGTCTCGTCCACGGTCGCGCGGAAGGTGGAGTCGGCCGGCGAGGCGCCGGGCGCGACGTCGATCTCGGGGAACGTGATCGTGCGGCTCGACGGGTCGTAGGTGCCGCCGTCGACCCAGGTGAGGCCCTGCGGCAGCACGTCCGAGACGACGACGTCGTGCGCCGTGGACACGTTCGCCCCGGCGGGGTTCCGCACCCGGAGCGAATACGTGACCGCCTGGCCGACGACGACCTTGCCGGCGGTGGCGTCGTCGGTCTTGGTGAGCGTGAGGGCGGGCTCGACGACGGTGGTGGTGACCTGGGGGCTGGTCGCCGCGCGCGAGGCGGGCGCCGGGGCGGCGGACGTGCCCCGCGGCCACCAGGTGAGCACGCCGCGGTTGGCGAAGACGGTGCCGCGAACGGTCGCCGGGTCCGTCGCCGAGTCGACGACCGTCGCGGTGATCGTGAGCACGACCACGTCGGCGTCGCCCCGCTCGCTGACGTAGACGCCCTGCGCGTTCGTCGGGAGGTCGAAGGACACGCGCTGGCGGAGGCGGTTCGCCGAGGCGACCGTCGCGGGGGCGGCGGGCCCGCCGTTGATGCTGGCCGTGGGCACGCCGACGACCTGGAGCCCCTGGGGGAGCTGATCGGTCACCGAGGGCGCGAGCCCCTCCGCCGAGCTGTAGAGCGAGACGCCGCCCGGGATCGTCGTCGTCACGCGGTAGGTGATCTGCGACCCCACGGGCGCCGTGGCCACGGAGCGTGTCTTGGCCACGGAGGGCACGCCGGCACGGACCCGGGAGGTCGCGTCGGCACGCGCGGCGTTGGTCGTCGTCAGCGCGGGGTCGACGTTGTTCGCGGGCGTGTAGGTGAACGGCGTGCCCGTGTTCGTGGCGCCCTGGTACTGCCGGACGCCGGCGGTGTTGTCGAAGGTGTCCGAGGCGGCGATGCCGGCCGGCACGGCGACCGAGTAGGTGAGCACGAGCGTCCCGTTCGTCGTCCCCGATCTCGCCGGCACGGTCAGGCCGGCCCAGTCGATGCGCGAGCGCGGGCTCTCGTCCGTCACCGCGCCTCCTGCGGTGACGGCGCTGACCTGGCCGGCGGTCCAGCCGGTCGGCAGCAGGTCGCGCACGCTGACCTCGGTCGCGGGCGCACGACCGGAGTTCGCGACCGTGACCGTGTAGTCGACCGTGTCGCCGCCCTGGACCGTGGTCGGCGTGGCCGTCTTGGTCGTGGTGAGCTGCGGCTCGGTCCAGACCGCGTCGGCCTGGTCGCGCAGCTGGAACACGGCACCGGCCGTGTTCGTGAAGGTGAGCTTGGCGAGGTTCGCCGTGATGTCGCCGTCGGCGGCCGCCGTCGGGTCGCTGATGGTCGAGGTGACGATCGCCTGGAACACGTTGCCCGACGCCTCGTCGGGCAGCGTCCAGCTGATGACGCCGCCGTCGGACACGGCGTCCGGACGAGCGGCCGTGTGGCCCTCGCCGTACGCGGCACCCACGAAGGCGAAGCCGGCAGGCAGGAAGTCCGTGACCGTGGTCGACACCGTGTTCAGGCCGACCGGGAACGTCGCCTCGATCTTCCAGCAGACCGTGTCGCCGGGGCCGTACGAGGGGGCTGCGCCGCCCTCGGGCACCCAGGAGGCGGTGGTGCAGTCGGCGGTCGTCTGCGGCACCGCGACCTGCTTGGTCAGCACGACGGCGGCTGCCTCCTGGCCGGCGGACGACTCGTCCGGGGTCGCCAGGACGTGCGTGCGCAGGGCGTCGGGCGTGCTGCGGGCGTCGACGAGGGTCGAGGTGGAGGTGAGGTCGACCGTGTTGGTCCACGAGTCCTCGGCGGCCACCGGCCCGACGCCGCTGCGGTACGAGCCGAGCGTGGTCGTCGTGAAGTCGATGGTGAAGGCGCCGTTCGCCGCCGTGACGGCCGGCACCGTCCAAGTGATCGCCTGGGTCCAGGGGCTGGACGTGCCGGCGGTGGTCGAGACCGGGGCGAACGCCCGGCCCGACTGGCGGTGCGTCGCCGAGCCCTCGTCGAACGAGAGGCCGTCGGGGATCGTGTCGACGACCGTGAGGTCGCTCGTGCCCTGCGCGTACTCCGAGGTCGCGATCGCGAGGTGCCAGTTCGTGGTGGCGCCCTGGCGGATCGAGGCCTGGTCGTCGCCGCTCACGCCGCGGCTCTTGACGATCCGCACGTCCTCGGCGGTGACCGTCGCGGTCGCGGACGACGTGTACACGGCGCCGGCCCAGGTGCCCGAGGTGGTCGCGCTGTTCGTCAGCGGCTGCTCGTCACGGGTCTCGCTGCCGGTGTTGTTGTCGAGGTTCGCCGTCGAGAGGCCGGTGGCTCCGGCGGCGGGCGCGCCGGCGGGGAACAACTCGTTCTCGCGCAGCGGCACGGCCGCGGCGTAGCGCAGGGTGGTCGTCGCGCTGGCGGCGAGGTCGCCGAGACCGGTCCACTCGACCCGCGTGTAGACGCCGAGGGCGAGCGGGCCGGTCGCGCCGTCCGGGTCGACCCGGACGGTGCTGACGCTCGCCGGCTCACGGCAGAGCCCGGCCGTGTCGGGCAGCGGCCGGGAGTCGAGGCGAGGAGCACCCGGGTACTCGACCGTGCCGGCGGCGCTGTTGTCGACGCTCGTGCAGCCGAGGAACTCGAGACCGGCAGGCAGGAAGTCGACGATCGAGAAGCCCGTCGAGCGACCGACCCTGTTGTTCGTCACCGTGAGCGTGTACGCCGTGGGGTGGTCGTGCACGCCGCGGAGCAGCTCGCCCTCGGGGCTCGAGTCCTCCTTCTTGTCCAGCTTGAACGGCACGAGGGTGGTGGTCGAGCCGGCGGCCGCGCTCACGACGGCCGGGTCGACGACGGGCGCTCCGGCGGCGTCGAACTTGGGCAGCGTCCGGGCGGCGGAGCTGACGAAGGCAGCGCCCGAGGTCGTCACGACGGCCCCGACGGCCGCCGTGGTCGTGTACGAGTACGTGTAGGCCACGGTGACCCCGGCCTGCAGGTCGGCGACGTTCGACCAGATCAGCTTGGTCGTGCCGTCCTTCAGCGTCACGACGCGGCTGGGCGCGCCGAGGCCGGCGTCCGCCGAGGCGAACGTCGCGCCGACCGGGATGACGTCGGTGAGGGTCAGGTTGTAGCCGGGCGTCGACGTCCGGTTCGACGCCGTGAGCGTCACCGCGACGGCGTCGCCGACGAGCGTGCTGGCCGGCGCCGACTCGGTGAGGGTCACCGCGAGCGCGTCCGCCGCACGGGCGGCCGTCGGGGCGACCAGGGCCGGGACGGCGAGCCCCGCCAGCACCACGGCGACCGCGAGCAGGAGGCGCCAGAGCGCGCGCGGCAGAGCAGGGGCGACAGCGCGCGGGAGGGCAGGGGCGACGGGTCGGGGCACGGGTGACTCCAGGAGCTCGCCCGGGCAGCCGGGCGCGAGACGCCTCGTGCGCGGGTTCAGTCGCGGGCAGCGCCGCCGCGGGTCGGGACGCGGCAGTCCTCATTGTGGAGGACCCCCCGGAGCCGGGCAACGAGTCGCGGTCCCCCACTTCGGGGACCGGAGGCACCCCGTTCCGGGGGACGCCGACCGTCGGCAGACACGCCCACGACGACGGTGCTCCCGAGGGCTACGAGTGCGGCCGAGGCTCCCGCTCGGGCTGCGGCTCCTCGCGGACGAACCGCGGCCCGTCCCACCCGTCGCGCGTCACTTGCTCGACGAACTGCGCCACGGGGCGCACCCAGTGGGAGCGGTCGCCGTAGAGCGTGCGGTAGAAGACCAGCGCCTCCTCGGTGTCGACGTGGCGGCCGGTGCCGATCACCTCGTAGCGACCGCCCTTGAAGTGTCGGTAGGTGCCGGGCGCAGGAGGCGCGGGCTCGGCAGGGCGGTCAGGGCCGGCGGCGGAGGGGGTCGCGGTCACCGCACCAGGCTAGGCCCGTGTCGGCGGACGAGGCACGTGACGACGCCCCCTACGATCGCGGCATGGCACTGATCCACCAGGCACAGCTCGTCCCGTCGAAGCTCGAGGCCCTCGCGGCCTGGGCGCCGAGCCAGCCGTGGTTCGAGGGCGACCCCGGGCCGCTCGAGAAGGTCGCGGCGTTCCGCCTCGACGACCCCGACGGCGAGGTCGGCGTCGAGGTGCTGCTCGTCCGCTCCGGCGACGGCCCGGTGCTGCAGGTGCCGCTGACCTATCGGGGCGCACCCCTCGAGGGTGCCGACGACCTCCTCGTCGGCACGATGCAGCACTCGGTGCTCGGCGAGCGCTGGGTCTACGACGGGTGCGGCGACCCTGTCTTCGTCGCGGCCACGATCGCGGCCGCGCTCACCGGCGACGGCCAGGCCGACGAGGTGCTGCAGCGGGCCGACGGCGAGCGCGTGCCGCACGAGTCGACGATGGTCGTCGTCGGCAGCGGCACGCCCGACGCCGTCGTCCCTGCGACCTCGGTGCGGGGCACTCGCCAGGTCGCCGGCGCGACCGTCGTCGACGCGGGCTCGTGCACGCTCGTGGTCGCCCGCACTCCCGACGTGGGCGGCTCGCCTGCCTCCCTCGCCGAGGCCGCAGGCGGCGCGCACGACGACACGACACAGGTCCTGTCCGCGACGTGGCCGGGCCACGACGCCCCGACGACGCTCGCCGTCGTGCTCGTGCACTAGCCCCGCGCCCGCTCGCCCGCCGCCTTCTAGCGCCCGGCCCGCGCCTGTCCGCCTGCCTGCCTCTGGCACACGCCGAGGGCGGGTCAACTGGCTCGAGGGCGAGTCGCTGACGACCCGCCCTCGGCACAGTTGAACCGCCCTCGGCGGATTGCGCGACCGCAGCAGCAGCAGATGCAGCAGCAGCAGCCGCGGCGGATTGCGCGCTACTTGATCGCGGCGCGGATCTCGCGTGCGGCGTCCGCGACGTCGTCGGCGCCGTAGATCGCGGCACCCGCGACGGCGACCTGCGCGCCGGCGTCCTGCACGGAGCCGACCGTGGCGGCCTTGACCCCGCCGGCGACCGAGAACGGCACGCCGCTGGCCTTGCCTGCCTCGAGCAGCGCCTCGAACGTGAAGCCGTCCTCGGCCTGCTCGTCGAGGCCCGCGTGCATCTCGACGAACTCGGCGCCGAGGGCGACGACCTCCTTGGCGCGAGCGGCCTTGTCGTGCACGCCGATCAGGTCGACGACGATGCCCTTGCCGTGCTCCTTGGCGGCCTTGACGGCACCGGCGATGGTGCTGTCGCCCGCGACGCCGAGCACGGTGACCAGGTCGGCACCGGCCTTGAAGGCCTCGCCGGCCTCGAGCTCGCCCGCGTCCATCGTCTTGAGGTCGGCGAACACGACCTTGTCGGGGTGCGCCTCCTTGATGGCGGTGATGGCGCGGAAGCCCTCGGCCTTGATCAGCGGCGTGCCGAGCTCGATGATGTCGACGCTGGGCGCGGCGGCGGCGGCGAGCTCGAGGGCGGCCTCGGTGGTCAGGGTGTCCATGGCGAACTGCAGCTTCATGTGGTGCTCCTTCTTTCGGGGTGGGACGTGTCGGACGAGCAGCCGGGGCTACTCGAGGTTGGCGTGGCGGGGCCACATGTCGTCGGCGCTCTGGCCGGAGCGCTGCCACAGGGCGTGGAACAGCGCGTCCCCGACGAGCACGACGACCTGCTCGAACAGGCCACCGGCGTACTGCGCCGAGGCGGAGCCCGAGCGGTCGAGCTTCTCCGCGGCCGGGACGATCACGACGGCAGCCGCAGCCTGGGCGAGAGGCGAGTCGGCGGCGGTGGTCACGGCGGCGACCTGTGCGCCGGCGTCGACGGCTGCCTCCGCCGCGCTGACGATCCCGCTCGTCGTGCCCGAGCCGCTCGCGGTCAGCAGCACGTCGCCCTCGCCGATCGCGGGGGACGTCACCTCGCCGACCACGTGCACCGCGAGGCCGAGGTGCATCAGCCGCATCGCCGTCATCCGCAGGGCGAGGCCCGAGCGGCCCGCTCCGTGCACGAAGACGCGGTCGACGCCGGACACGAGGTCGGCCACGGCGGCGAGGCCGTCCGGGTCGGTCTCGGCGACCGCGCGCACGGCACGGTCCACCTCGGACCGGACGAGCTCGAGGGCGTCGGCGGGCGAGGAGGCGGTGGCCGAGGAGGCGGTGGAGCTGTTGTCTGCATCGGGCATGCGTCCCAGCTTGCTCCGGCCCACCTCCTCGTGCGCTGTCCGTCGGACCGGGGCGACCTGCCCGAACGGGTAGGCCGAGGTGATCGGGTAGGGGCCGGGTAGGGTGGCGTCGTGCCCGACCTGCCCGTGCCCGACCTGCCCGCGCCCGACCTGCCTGTGCCCGACCTGCCGTCGGCCGCGAGCCGCGCCGTCGTCGCCCGGCATGCGCGGACCGTGTCGGAGCTGCTCGACCGGCACGCACTGACCCTGGAGTCGCTGCTCGCGACGCTCCGCTCGGCCCGCCTGGACGACCGCGCCGCCCGCACCGTCGCCATCGAGGTCGCCGCGGCGGCCGTGGTCGAGCTCAGGTCCGAGACGGACGAGCAGCGCTCCCTGCTGCTCGAGCCGGTCGTCGGGGCCTTCGCGCGCCTCCGGGACGACCTGCGCCCCCTCGTCCGGTTCGGCGAGCTCGACGTCCAGTTCGTCGAGCCGCCGGCGACCGGGCGCGCCCTGCCGGGCGAGGTCGCCCACGCCGCCCGCACGATCGTCCGCAGCACCGTGCTCGCCCTCGTCGACGACGGCCGCGCCCGCCGGGTTCGCATCCAGTGGGACTGCGACGGCCTCAACCTGCTCATGGCCGTCCGTGACGACGGAGCCGGGGAGCTGACCGCGCACGACGACTCGCTGCGCCCGGTCGCCGAGCGCGTCTCGGCCCTCGACGGGACGCTGTCCGTGTCGTCGACGCCCGGCTGGGGATCGGACCTGACGGTGAGCCTGCCGCTCGACCCGCCGCCCGAGCCGGGGTCGCTCGACGAGGCGGTGTCGCTCAGCCCGCGCGAGCGCGACGTGCTGCGGCTCGTCGCCTCCGGGGCCCGCAACCGCGCCGTCGCCGAGTCGCTCGGCATCAGCGAGAACACGGTGAAGTTCCACGTCTCGAACCTGCTCCGCAAGGCCGGGGCCGCGACGCGGGCCGAGCTCACGGCGCTCGCCCGCTAGCCCGCGCGTCCGCGCCTCCGCGCGTCCGCGCCTCCACGCCTCCACGCCTCCACGCCTCCTGCATGCCGCGCCCGCGCCTCACACCGCCAGTGCTCGAGGGCGGGTCTTCTGCGTCGAGGGCGGGTACCTGCCGACCCGCCCTCGACGCAGAAGACCCGCCCTCGGCGACGCACGCCGAACTTTCTCGACGATTTCTGTCAGACCTGAGCGATCTGCGACATTCCTGTAGTGAGGGGGGCAGACATGGACATGACGACGGAGAACGACTCCGACCTCGTCCGACGCACGTCGGGCGGGGACGAGCGGGCGTTGTCGGAGATCTTCGACCGCTGGGCGCCGACGCTGACGCGCTACGCGTGGGCGCTGGCCGACAGCAAGATGGACGTGGAGGAGATCGTGCAGGACACGCTCGTCACCCTCTGGCGCCGATCCGCCGAGATCACGCTGCACGACGGCTCGCTGCTGCCGTGGCTCCTCGTGGCCTGCCGCAACCACGCGCTGAACCTGAGGCGCAAGCGGCAGCGCGCCGAGGCGGACGAGCTGCCCGCCGAGCTGATCGCCCCTGCCGACGACGACGCCCAGGAGGCGCGCGAACGGCTCCGCTGGGTCCGCGCCGAGATCGAGGCGCTCAGCCCCGTCGACCAGCAGATCTGCGAGCTGTGCCTGATCGAGGGCCGCAGCTACGCCGAGGCCGCGAAGCTGCTCGGGCTGAGCGTCGGCGCCCTGACACAACGGGTCTCCCGCACCCGGACACGACTGAGGAAGGCGGTGATCCGCGATGGACGTTGAGCCCCCCACCGGAGACGACCTGAACCGCATGCTCGTCTCGATGAAGCAGGACGTGCTGCGCCGCGCCGCTGCCGAGCCCCCCGCACGACGACGCCCCTGGGCCCGTCGCCACCTCGGCCTCACCCTCGGCCTCGTCGCCCTGCTCGGCATCGGGGGCGCAGGAGGTGCGCTCGCGCTGGTCCTGCCGTCGCCGTTCCAGGCAGCGCCGGCCGCCACGCCGTCGAGCACGCCGTCGACCACGCCGACCGTGCGCCCGACCCCGACCCCGACGGCGACGGCCGCCCCGGTCGAGCCGGCACAGCCCGCGGTGCCGTCCGCGGCCCTCGGCATCGACTGCGCGACCCTGGGAGAGCGCATCGGCGTGACGTCGATCGGGCTCTCGGCGACGCCGGACGGCCCCGGGACCCTGTACTTCACTGCCGAGCAGGCTGCCGAGCGCCAAGCCGGCGTCAGCACCTGCGGCTGGTCGGGACCGGGGACCGGCCAGGGGCGAGCGGCCCGACTCGAGCTGACCATCGCTCCGGCCGGCGAGCGCGGCAGGGAGTGGATCTCCGGGCTGCGGCAGTCAGGCCTCGAGGACTACGGGATCGGGGACGCGTCGGCCTTCACGTGCGACCTGTCGCTGGTCTCCGGGTGCAACACGACGTTCGTCGTCGGTTCGTGGTGGGTGGAGACGACCAACTGGGATCTCCAGACGGCCGATTCGTACGAGACCGACCCCGAGCTCCTCGTCCCCGTGGCGGACGCGCTCGCGGACCTGCTCGCCGGGACGCCCCCCGGAGCGGCATGGTCTCCTCCTGCGACCTCGTGGTCGGAGACGACCTGCGAGGACCTCGCGGCCGCGGACGTCGGGGCTGCGGTAGGGACCCCGGAGATGGGGTCCGCCGGCGACCAGACCTATCGCGACTCGGGCCGGGGCATCAGGCAGACGCAGCTCGACGACCTGGTCTGCGACTGGAGCGCCCGCACCGAGGCCGGGCTGCCCGACACCGTGGGCCCCGACCAGATCCAGCTCGTGTACCTCCACGTCGCCCCAGGGAGCGGCTGGGCGTACGGCGCCGAGACCGAGGACGGCGACGCGGTCGCGGTCCGCGGTGCGGAGTCGGCGACCTGGGCCTGCGCGGTGGACACCTATGACCAGGACTCCTGTCAGCTCGACCTGCTCGTCGACGGGACCTGGTTGCGGATCTCGGGCGTGACCGGGTACGGCGACGTCGGACGCGAACGGGTCGGATCCCTCGTCTCGGCGGCCGAGGCGGTCCTGGCCGCCCAGGCCGCCGCCTCCGGACGGGGCTAGTCCGAGTCTGAGCAGCCTCCGTCGGGGGCAGCCCCTGCGGGGGCACGGAGACCATCCGGGGCGGGGGCGCCGGACGGGCCGGTCGTCGGGGAGGGGCGACCGGCAGAGGGGGGAACACGCGGGAGCGCCGGGTCGAGCACGAGGGGCATCGACCCGCCGCTCCCGTCGCGGCGTCTGCGGCGCGCCGGGCCGCGCTCAGCCGCGGTCGAGCACCAGCGTCGGCGACAGCCCGGCGGCGGCGTCCGCGGCGACGGTCCCGGTCCGCGCGAAGTCCGCCCAGATCTGCCGGACCCGGCGCCCGAGGCGGTCGACCTCCGCCCAGTCGGACGTGCCCAGCAGGGCCGACGTGCCCCACGCCTCCTTCGTGCCCAGCAGCAGCGGCAGATCGGTGATGTGCGCGGCGCCGTAGCGGCTGTCGCGCGGCGCCCAGCTCAGCTCGTACCGCACGGCCCGCCCCCCGGAGGCGCGGTGCCGGGCGACGAAGCGGCGTGCGTCGCGTCCGTACACGGCCCCGGTCGTCGCCCGGACGAGCACACGGCGCACGAGCCCGCCCACGACCGGCAGGCTCGTCAGCACGTCGAGCGGACGGACGAGCGGCACGTAGAGCCCGGTCTCCTCCGACGTCGCGCCCATCAGCAGGTCGACGTGCGGGGCGACGTCGCGCCAGGCGGCGTCGCGGTCCTCCTCGGCGGGCAGCGGCGCCCGGCCGTACTGCGGACCGAAGGGCATCCCGCCGCGCAGCCCGAACCGGAGGGCGACCCGCTCGGCGAGGGGCTGTCCGGCGAGCAGCTCCTCGACGGTCGCGTCGGGGGCGGGCGCGCCGGTGACGCGCAGCATCGCCTTCGTCATCGCCGACCGGCCCCGGTCGAGCCCGAGCGGAGCGCTCTGCACGATCGCCCGGCGGAACAGCCCGCGAGCACCGTCGCTGATCATCAGGTGCGCGATCGAGTCACCGCCCGACGACTGCCCGAAGAGGGTCACCGTGTCGGCGTCGCCCCCGAACGCGTCGATGGTGTCGTGCACCCACCTCACCGCCTCGAGCTGGTCGAGCAGCCCGAGGTTCGACGGCACCTGCTCGCCGTCGCCGAGGAACCCGAACACGCCCAGCCGGTAGGTCACCGTCACGACGACGACCCGCTGCTCGACCACGAGCGAGCGCGGGTCGTAGACGGCGAGGTCGCCGGCCCCGTTGACGTAGGCGCCTCCGTGGATCCACACCATCACGGGCAGCCGCTCCCCCGGGGCGAGGTCGGCGGGCAGCGTGATCGACAGGGCCTGGCAGTGCTCGGAGTCGACCATGCCGCGGGCGGCGTCGTCGAACAGCACCTGCATCGAGGGCGACGAGAGCTGGGGCGAGGCAGGCGCCCGGTCGAACGCGAGCAACGGCACGGGCTGCCCGTCGTCGTCGACCGCAGGAGGTGCGGGCCGGGGAGCCTCGAACCGCTCGGCCACCGCGTACGGCACGCCGAGCACCCGCACCACGTCGCCGTCGACGCGCCCGACGACGGTGCCGACCCGCGTCTCGAAGGTGCGCGTCGCGGCTGCGCCGGCCGTGCCGGCCGCAGTCGCGCCGACCTCGCCGGCCGCTGCGGACGCTGCGGCCGCTGCGGACGCGGACGCGGGTGTCTCGGGGGTGCGGGTCTCGGGTGCGCTGCTCACCGGCTCACGCTACGCGCGCCTCCTGCGCCCACGGGCGCCGGCCCCGACGAGCTCCGACTGCGAGACCCCGCGAACCCGCGCAGACCCCTCGGCGCGCACGAGGGTCCGCGCGGGTTCGCCGGGTCTCGACGTCAGCGCAGGCGGAGACGAGGAGGCGCCCCTCACGCCGGCAGCAGCACCTCCGCCGCCGACCGCCGCACCGACTCGGTCAGCGTGTCGAGCAGCCGCGACGACAGCGCCCAGCGCTGCCAGTACAGCGCGAGATCGACGTGCTCGCCGGGCGCGAGCTCGACGAGCGACCCGTCGGCGAGCAGGTCGAGGCACTGCGCCTCGGGCAGCAGTCCCCAGCCGAGGCCGAGCCGGGCGGCCCGGGCGAAGTCGGCCGACGACGGGACGAACGTGCGGGGCGGCCGTGGGTCGTAGCCGAGCGACGCCCGGAGGAACCCGCGCTGCAGCTGGTCCGACCGGTCGAAGTCGAGCATCGGGGCGGCGTCGACGCGGCCCATGGTCGGCACTCCCCCGAGCCAGCGGTCGACGAAGCCCGGGCTCGCGACGGCGCGGTACCGCATCAGCCCGAGCGGCTCGGACGAGCAGCCCTGCAGCGGCTCCCTGGTCGACGTGACCGCGGCGAGGACGGTCCCCGAGCGCAGCAGCGAGGTCGTGTTCTCCTGGTCCTCGCGGTGCAGGTCGAAGACGGCGCCCACCCCCGGCGGCAGTGCGGCGAGCGCCTCCAGGAACCACGTCGCGAGCGAGTCGGCGTTGACCGCCACGGCGATCGACGTGCTCGGCCCACCGGCACCGCCGAGCCCTCCGGCACCCCCGGCACCTGCTCCGCCGCCGGCGCCCAGCTCGACCGCGGCGTCGTCGGCGAGCAGCTGCACCTGCCGGGCGTAGCGGAGCACGACGTCCCCGGCTGCGGTCGTCACGACGGGCGTGGTGCGCTGCACGAGCACCTGCCCCGCCGTGCGCTCGAGCTGCTTGATGCGCTGCGACACGGCCGACTGGGTCATGTGCAGCCGCTGGGCCGCCGCCTCGAAGGTCCCCTCGTCGACGAGGGCGCGGAGGGTGACGAGGTGGTCCGAGGCGAAGGTGATCATCAGCAGAGCTTATGCAGCATCACGAACATGAGCTAGAGAGATGCTGCACCTCGTCCCTAGCGTCGTGACGTGACCTTTTCCTCCCTCCTGCTGCCCGCCCTGTTCGGCATGGGCACCGGCCTCGCCCTCATCGTCGCGATCGGCGCCCAGAACGCCTACGTGCTCAAGGTCGGCCTGCAGGGCGTCAACCGGGTGATCCTCCCCGTCATCGCCGTCTGCGCAGCGAGCGACGCCGTGCTGATAATCGCCGGGGTGGCCGGCGTCGGGGCCCTGATCGCCGCCGCGCCCCAGGCCCTCCTGGTGGTCCGGATCGTCGGGGCCGCGTTCCTCCTCGTCTACGCGGGGTTCGCCGCGAAGCGCGCGATCCGGCCGTCCGGTGCACTGCAGGCCGAGGGAGGCGCGGTGCAGCCGAGCAGGAAGACCGCCGTCGTCACCGTGCTCGCCCTCACCTGGCTGAACCCGCACACCTACCTCGACACGATCGTGTTCCTCGGCTCGGTGGCCAACCAGCAGCCGGGCGACCTCCGCTGGTGGTGGGCAGGCGGTGCCATCGCGGGCAGCTTCCTGTGGTTCGCGGTGCTGGGCCTCGGCTCCCGCCTCCTCAAGCCGTTCTTCGCGAAGCCGTCGTCGTGGCGCGTGCTCGACGGGCTGATCGCCGTGGTGATGACGGCGCTGGGGCTGCGGCTGCTGCTGGGCGCGTGACGGCTGGCCGCCGAACGAACGGCGCCCGACGCGTTGTTTTGAACTATTCAAGAAAGCGAGCTAGAGTGGTGCTCACGCCGACGGAGACGAGCACCTCGCCCTCATCCAACCGGCAGTCCTCGTCTCCCTGAACGAGGAGGCCCCCATGGACCGCACCGCATCGACCACCCCCGCCCAGCCGTTCCCGCTCGGCGGCCGCTACGTCAGCACCACCCGCCGCGACGAGCCGATCGGCTCGTACGTGTCGACCGCTCACCGTGACGCCGTCACGATCGGCGCCTACGTGTCGCCGTCGGTGCAGCGCACCTCGCTCGGCCGCTACGTCCGCGCCCAGCTGAGCGCCCTGAGCACTCGCACCTCGACCGTGCGCACGCACACCGGCTCGATCGTCCTCGGCCGCTAGGCCACCACGACGAACGACCCCGTCCCCGGATGACCGGCCCCCTCATGGGGCGATCGTCCGAAGGGCGGGGTCGTCCTGCATCCGGGCCGGAGCCCTCGAGTCGCGTCGTGCCTAGCGGACCGCGTCCGAGCCGGTCACGCCCGTGCCGCTCGTGCCGGTGCCGTCGGTCGGCGCAGGTCCGCCGCCCGCCCGGGGCACGCTCTCCGTGCCGTCCTGCTCAGAGGACTCGGCGTCGGCGTCGACGCCCTCCGCGTCGCGGAAGGCGCCCTGCTGCCCGAGCGGGGACCGGCCGTCGGACTCGACCCCCGAGCCTGCGTCGAGGTCCGTCTCGGTGGTCGCGTCGTCGTCGTGCGCGTGCGTGCTGTCGCTCATGTCTGGCCTCTCGCTCGTGTCGTCCCGTGCAGTCGCCCCGATGTCGGGGCTGTCGTGGTCGTTCCACTCTGCCCCGGAGGCGCGGACCGGGACCCAGGGAGGCGTCGCCCGCGCAGCAGCGCCGGTCTCCGCAGCGCCGTCCCCGCAGCCCGCCTGAGCGGGTGTCGCCCGCCGATCCGAGCAGCCGGTGCGGGCTAGTGCCGCGCGAGGAACGCCAGCGTCCGCTCCGTCAGGAGCGCTGCCGCCTCCGGCTGGTACGCGGCCAGCGACGAGTCGGCGAAGAGGTGCTCGCTGCCCGGGTAGACGAACAGCTCGGCGTCGGCGGCAGGGTCGTCCGCACGCAGCTGTGCGACGAGCTCGCGGGCGGCGTCGAGGTCGCCCTCGTCGGCGAAGAACGGGTCGTGCTCCATGCCGTGCACCTGCAGGGCAAGCCCGGCCGGCCAGGTGCCGAACTCAGCGGCGGGCACGCAGGCGTGGAAGAACAGGGCGCCGCGGGCGCCGGGACGCGACTGGGCGAGGTGCTGCGCGGGCAGCACGCCCAGCGAGAAGCCGGCGTAGACGACGTCGGCGTCGAAGTCGGCAGCCGAGCGGACGCCGCGGGCGGCGATCTCGCCGACGCCGATGCCGTGCACGAACTCGAGCCCCTCGTCGATCGAGTCGAAGGTGCGGCCCTCGTACAGGTCGGGCGTGTGCACGACGTGGCCGGCGGCCCGCAGCGCGTCGGCGAAGGCGACGACCCCGCGGGTCAGACCCTGGGCGTGGTGGAACAGGACGACCTCGGTCACGGCTGCGCGCCTCCTCGACTGCCGCCTGCCTGGTGCGCGACGGTCGTCACGACCCTAGCCCGAGCCCAGGACACTGCCGCCAGCGGCGCGGGAGGTCAGCGGTGCCGACGGCGACGGCGTGCCGGACGGTCCGCCGAGAAGAGCGGGACGACGGGAGCCAGCGGCCGGTCGTCGAGGGACGGAGCCGTCGCGTGCGCCTCGTCGGGCGGCACGTCGCCGGCCCCGACGCTCGTGTCGTCGTCGATCACGAGCCCGGCGATCTCCGCGCCGAGGGGGACCAGGTCCTCCAGCGACGCGAGCAGCCGGAGGCGGTCGTCGCCTTCGCGGTCGCGGCGCACGACGGGCGACTCGTCACGACGCCACAGCACGTAGCCCTTCACGATGTACCCCCTCGACCGTCCGCTCGTGCGGGGTCCTCTGATCCGGTGACGACGACCCTACGCCGCTGGCCGTCTCCCGGCCCGGGCGCACGGGCCGAGCTGCCCGTCCCGCCGCCACCTCGGTCGCTCGCGACAGCCCCTCGAGGGGTTCGACAACACCCGTTGCGCAGGCTGCAGAACGGTGTCCGACAGGCCCTCGCAGGCGAGTAGCCTGACACGGGCGGAGGAACCAGCCGCCTGCAGATCGGGGTCACCGGCGACCTCCGCCCAGTACCGAGCACCCCGCAGGAGCACCCTCATGTCCGACGACCGCACCTCCGACGAGCGCCCTGCCGGCACCTCCAGCGCCCCCGGCCCCTCCGGCGCCGCACAGCCCGCACGGCCCCACGTCGTCGTGGTCGGCGGCGGCTTCGCCGGCATCGCCACGATGCGCGCCCTCAAGGACGCCGACGTCGACATCACGCTGATCGACCGGCACGTCTACAACATGTTCCAGCCGCTCATGTACCAGGTCGCGACCGGCGGCCTGAACGCCGGCGACGTCACGTACTTCCTCCGCAGCCTCCGCTCGAAGCAGTCGAACGCCGACTTCCGGCACGGGCTCCTCACGACCGTCCGGGCCGACGAGCGCGTCATCACGCTCCGCGACGGCGAGGAGATCTCGTACGACGCGCTCGTGCTCGCGAACGGCGTCAACACGAGCTACTTCGGTACCAAGGGCGCCTACGAGTTCGCCTACTCGATGTACTCCCGCTCGCAGGCCCTCCGCATCCGCGACGAGCTCTTCACGCAGCTCGAGAACGCGGCGGCGTCGCAGGGCAGCGGCGAGGTGCGGGTCGTCATCGTCGGCGGCGGCGCGACCGGCGTCGAGATGGCCGGAGCGCTGGCCGAGCTGCGCGACCAGGCCCTCAAGGACGCCTACCCCGAGATCGACGCCTCGAGCATCACGATCACGCTGGTGCACCGCAGCGGCGAGCTCCTCAAGCCGTTCGCGCCGCGCCTCCGTCGCTACGCCGCCAAGGTGCTGCGCAAGCGCGGCGTCGACCTGCGGCTCGACACCGGCGTCGAGGAGGTCACGCCCGACGGCGTCCGCACCGCCTCCGGCGAGTTCATCCCCGCCGAGCTCGTCGTCTGGGCGACCGGCGTCGCCGCGCACGCGGAGGTCGCCGCCTGGGGCGTGCCGCAGACCCACGGAGGCCGCATCCAGGTCAACGACGACCTCACGGTCAAGGGCCTCGACCGCATCTGGGCCGCCGGAGACATCGCCGCGACCGACGACGCCCTCGCGCAGCTGGCCCAGCCGGCCATCCAGGGCGGCGAGCACATCGGCGAGCAGATCGAGCGCCTCCTCGCCGGCAAGCCGTCCACGAAGTTCAAGTACCACGACAAGGGCACGATGGCGACGGTCGGCACGAACGCGGCCGTGGTGCAGCTGCCGAACGGCTTCACGATGACCGGGCCCGTCGCCTGGCTGCTCTGGGTCTTCGTGCACATCACGAGCCTGCTCGGCAACGGCAACCGCCTGTCGACGCTGACCCACTTCTTCGTCCGCTACATGTGGGCGCTCCGCAAGCGCGCCATCCCGATCGTCGGCGACGTGCGCCCGGTCCGCCCGAACGGCGACCGCGCTCCCGAGAAGTGGCAGACCGAGAAGGCCGAGTAGCCCGCCGGCTCCCGGAGCGCAGGGAACCGCGAACCGGACCATGAACCGCGTTCTTCCGCGGTTCATGGTCCGGTTCGCGGTTCTTGAGGGGCAGGCAGCCCCGAGGAGGTGCGGTGCCCGCCCGGCGCACACCGCGCCTCCTGCAGGACACGGTTCTGCAGCGCGGGCGCGTCTCGCTGCCCGGACGAAACACCCCGGTGTGGACCATGCACCCCGAAACGACGGGGTGCATGGTCCACACCGGGGTGCGGGGCGCAGAGCGCGCAGGCGCGCAGGCGCGCAGGCTCAGCCCAGGTGCACCACGGGGCCGCTCGGGAGCAGCTCCTCCTTCGTGCCGCGGATCATGAAGAACGAGATCGGCGCGGCGATGAACGCGGCCACCGCGGCCGCGACGAACGCCGCCGAGTAGCCGTCGACGAGCGCTGCGAGCCCGCCGGCCGTGCTTCCGGCCACGGCCGACGCGTAGAGGTTCGTGTAGACCGCGAGCCCGATCGAGCCGCCGATCTGCATCATCGCGTTCGAGGTGGCGCTGGCCGCGCCGGCCTCGTGGGGATCGACTCCGGCGAGCGCGAGGTTCTGCATCGGCACGAAGATGCCGGCGAGGCCCACGCCCATGACGATCAGCGGCGGCAGCACGTGCGTCGCGTACCCGCCGTCGGCCGTGATGAACGACAGCCAGAACAGGCCGGCGGCGGCCACGATCGGCCCGACGATCATGAGGAGGCGCGGACCGATCACCGGCAGCAGCTTCGTCAGGATCGGCGCCATCACCATGATGACCAGCGTCATCGGCAGCGTCGCGAGGCCGGCCTCGAGCGGGCCGAAGCCGAGCACGATCTGCAGGTGGAACGTCAGGTAGAGCAGGGCGCCGATCATGACGCTGCCGACGATCAGCTGCACGAGGAAAGCCCCGCCGCGCACGCGGTTCGTCAGCACGCCGAGCGGCAGGAGGGGGTGGTCGCTGCGCTTCTGGACGAGGACGAACAGGGCGAGCAGGCCGGCGCCGAGGGCGATGAAGCCGATGACGACGGGGCTGCCCCAGCCGTCCTCGGCCTGGGTGAAGCCGTAGACGAGCGACGCGAGGCCGAGCGCCACGACGACCGTGCCGACGACGTCGAGGCGGTTGTCGCCCTCGGCCTTGCTCTCGCGCACGACGAGCGCGGCGGCGATGATCGCGACGATCACGATCGGCACGTTGACGAGGAGGCACCAGCGCCAGCTGACGAACTCCGTGAGCACGCCGCCGAGCACGAGGCCGACGGCTGCGCCCGCACCCGAGATGGCACCGAAGACGGCGAAGGCCGTGTTGCGCTCGCGTCCGCGCGAGAAGGTCGTGGTGAGCACGGCGAGGGCGGCCGGGGCGAGCAGCGCGGCGAAGACGCCCTGGAGGGCACGGGCGGTGACGAGCAGCTCGCCGGTCGAGACGAGGCCGCCGAAGGCCGACGCGGCGCCGAAGCCGACCATGCCGACGATGAAGGTGCGCTTGCGTCCCCAGAAGTCGGCGATGCGGCCGCCGAGCAGCAGCAGCGCGCCGAAGGCGAGGGCGTAGGCCGTGACGACCCACTGGCGGTTCTCGTCCGAGAGGCCGAGCTCGGCCTGGGCCTGCGGCAGGGCGATGTTGACGATGGTGCCGTCGAGCACGACGACGAGCTGCGCGAGCCCGACGATCACGAGCACCCACCAGCGGCGGGCGGACGCCGGTGCGTCGGACGGAGGTGCGGTCTGGTGCGACCCGGTGGCGGGCCGTGCTGCTGAGGTGGTCACTGTTCTCCTGGTTCTGGTGCCCTGAGTCTCGGGGCGCTCCACGACGGGCGGCCGTCGTGGACCCAGTGATACTACCTACTAGTTGGTTGGATTCGTAAGGGGGGCGCCACAGGGGCTAATCTCGCCGCATGGCCTACGACGCGGACGAGACGCGCCGCCGCATCCTCGTGGCAGCCACGGCGGAGTTCGCCGAGCACGGCCTCGCCGGCGCCCGCGTCGACCGGATCGCCGCAGCCGCCGCCTGCAGCAAGGAGCGGCTCTACGCCCACTACGGCGACAAGGAGTCCCTGTTCACGGCCGTGCTCAACGCCTCCTTCGCCCATCTGGGCGAGGCCGCGTCGGTCGACTTCAGCTCCGTCGAGGACTTCGCGGTCGCCGTCTTCGACCATCTCGTCGACAACCCCGCCAACCAGCGCCTCCTCGCCTGGGCCCGGCTCGAGCAGCGGCACGACTGGGCGGCGTCGTTCGGGGTCCTCGAGAGCGTGCGCGCCACCTCCGTCGGGCACCTCGAGCGCCTGATCGGCGAGGCCGGCGAGGCCGGCGAGGCCGACGCGACGGGCACACCGCAGCCCTGGTCGCCCGACGACCTCTTCGCCCTCGTGCTGGCGATCGCGTCGGCGTGGGTACAGCTGCCGGAGCTCCCGGACGACCAGCCGCGGACGCCCGACGTCGACGCCCAGCGCGCGATCGTGCGCGCGGCCGTCACGCGCCTCCTCGCCTGACGCCCTGGCCCTGGCCCTGGCCCTGGCCCTGGCCCTCGCCCCAGGAGGCGCCCGCCGAGTGGTCAGCTCCGGTCGGCCGGGACGCTCTGGACGACCGCACCTGACCACTCGAGGCAGCACGCAGCACGGCCGGTCGGCTGGGTCGGCGGGAAGCCGCTCAGCCGCCTCAGCGGCCGTCGACCACGGTCCGCACGAAGCCGGCCGTCCGCTCGCGCAGGCTGAGCACCCTCTGCTCGACGGCCGCCGCGACGTCGAAGCCGAGGTACGCGGGCGGCGGCGGTCGGTGGGCGTTCGCGCTGCACTCGAAGCCGGCGCAGACGAGCGTGCCGACCGTGTCGCCGTTGCGTCCGGCGGCACCGGCCCGCTTCGCGCTGAAGAAGGCGACAGGCGCGGGCAGGGTCACGTCCTGGCACCAGCTGCACTGGGCGCGGGACCGGGTCGTGGCCTCGGCCTGGCGCAGAACGAGGCCGACCGGCTCGCCGTCGACCGGCACGACGACGTAGGCGCGGCGGGGCAGCTTCGGGTCGCGCCAGCCGAGGAACTCGAGCGAGTCCCAGCCGCCGGTGTAGAGGGCGTCGAGGTCGGGCGGGAGAACGAGGTCGGAGGTCTCCTTGCGCGAGGCGTTCGCGAAGGAGGCGCGGAGGACGGAGGCGGTCAGGGGCAGCATCAGGGGTTCACCAGTCGGTAGGGATGCTCGGGCACCGGGCCGTGCGCACCTGCCCCGCCCTGCCAGGACGTGCCCGCACGACGAGTGGTCAGTTCCGATCGTCCCCGCGACGGGGAACGACAGGAAGCGACCACTCGACGGCCGGGCAGCCACAGGAGGGGGCGAGGAGGTGCGCGCACGACGGCGCACACGAGCGGTGATCAGGGGAGGAGAGATGGGGAGGGGTCGACTGTGCGACTACCTGCCGCCGGCGGAGAGCCCGCCGACGACCTCCTGACGCCCCGAGGGCTGCACGACTGCGGAGATGATCACGGGTCGACGATACGACCCGGACGGAGCGGCGTCCACCCCCGCCGTCAGCCCTCGACGCCGCCGACCCCCGCGTCCCCGACCCTCACGTCGCCGCCCCTCACGTCGGTGACCCTCTCGTCGTACTCGGCCCACGCGCCGGAGACCTGCCCGAAGTGCGCGATCGACCACTCCTCGAGGGCGCGCAGCGGTGTGCGGAGCGTCTCGCCCGCCTCCGTCAACTCGTAGACGACGCGTGGCGGCACCTCGGCGAAGACGGTCCGCGTGACGAGGCCGTCGCGTTCGAGCCCGCGCAGGGTCTGCGTCAGCATCTTCTGCGAGATGCCCTCGACGCGTCGGCGGATGTCGGAGAAACGGAGTGGACCCGTGCCGAGCGCACCGACGATCAGCACCGTCCAGCGGTCGCCGATCCGGTCGAGGAGGCGGCGCGACGGGCAGCCGGCTGCGTAGGGATCGAGCGCAGGAGGCGCGGCGTCGGGAGCCGGAGCCGTAACGGTTACCAAAAAGTGCCTACTTCCCATCGGTGACCAATGGACCTAGCGTAGCCGCGAAGCCCCACGAACAGAAGAACGAACAGAAGCAACGAGAAGGAGAACGCCATGACTCGCATCACCGTCGTCGGAGGGACCGGCTACGCCGGCAGCGCGATCGTCGCCGAGGCCGCACGCCGCGGACACGAGGTCGTCTCGGTCAGCCGCAGCGTCCCCGCCGAGGAGGCCCGCGTCGAGGGCGTCCGCTACGAGACCGGCTCGCTCGTCGACGCCGATGTGCGCGCCCGCGCCGTGGACGGTGCCGAGGTCGTCGTCTCGAGCCTCTCGCCCCGCGGCGAGCTCGACGGACGCATCGTCGAGGTCGACCGCGAGCTGGCCGCCCTGGCCGATCAGCACGGCGCCCGCTTCGTCGTCGTCGGCGGCTACAGCTCGCTGCGCCTCGAGGAGGGCGGGCCGCGCCAGGCCGAGACCGGCCAGATCCCGCCGGAGTACGCCGGCGAGGCGCTCCAGATGAACGAGGTGCTGGGCGAGCTGCTCGGCGGCTCCGAGTCGCTCGAGTTCCTCTTCGTGTCGCCCGCGATGCAGTTCGGCGCCTACGCACCGGGCGAGGCGCTCGGCCGCTACCGCGTCGGCGGCGAGGTCGCGTTCACCGACGACGCCGGCGTCTCCGCCGTCAGCGGCGCGGACTTCGCGCTGGCGATCGTCGACGAGATCGAGAAGCCCGCACACCGCCGCGAGCACATCTCCGTCGCGTACTGAGGTCGGTCGCGTACCGACGCACTAGACGCCGAGCCGTGAACGCGATGCACGAAGGAGGTGCGGGTCAGGATCACCTGGCCCGCACCTCCTTCGTCATGCCGGCCCTCGCTCGCCCGAACCGGTCCCCGCAGTTCAGGAACTTGCGGGTACGAACTCCTGACGCATGCACGAATCAGGCCTCTGACTCCTGAGCTCGCACGACTCAGGACTCTCGTTCCTGAATGGGGAGAGGCGACGAGCAGCCCAGCCCAGCCGGAGCCGCTCAGGCGAGCGGGTCGGAGGGGATGCCGAGCAGCGAGGCGCTCCGCTCCCAGAGGCCGCGCATCAGGTCGCGGTCGCCGGCCTGCGCCGCCACCCGACCCGGGGCCTTGAGGCGGTCGAAGTAGTTGCCGCTCGGGGCAGGCACCGTCGCCGCGGCGGCCAGTCGCACCAGCGGCTCGGCCCCCTGCTCGGTTGACACGGCCGCGCGCTTGGCGAAGGTCGCGACGGGCCCGTTGCCGCCGAAGCCCGACGCGACGAAGCCGGGGTGGAACGCGAACGCGTCGACTCCCGTGCTGCCGAGGCGGCGGGCGAGCTCGCGCGTGAAGAGGATGTTGAGCAGCTTCGAGGTGCCGTAGGCGCGGAATCCGCCGTACCAGCGCTCGTGGTCGCCGTCGAGGTCGGCCAGGTCGACCCGGCCGAACAGGTTGCCCGCGCTCGAGGTCTGGATCACGCGCACGGTCCCGGGCGCGTGATCGGCCGCGGTCTCGACCATCCGGGGCAGCAGCAGCGAGGTCAGCAGGAAAGGCGCCAGGTGGTTGCCCTGGAACGTCAGCTCGAACCCGTCGGAGGTGCGCTGACGCTCCGAGATCGTGGCGCCGGCGTTGTTGGCGAGCACGTGGATGCGCGGCAGGTCGGCGAGCAGCTGATCGGCGAGCGAGCGCACCGACGCCAGGTCGGCGAAGTCGGCGAGGTAGGCGGTGCCGCCGACCTCGTCGGCGACGGCGCGGGTGCGGTCGGCGTTGCGGCCGACGACCGCGACGGTGGCACCGAGGTCCGACAGCGCCCGGGCGGCCTCGCGGCCGATCCCGGAGCTCGCTCCGGTGACGACGACGGCACGGTCGTCGAGGCGGCCAGGGGCAGGGAGGGTGACGGACATGCCCTGAACGGTAGACCGTCACCGCCTGGGGACGTCGTGCACGTCGCCGGTGTGCGCCATGATGGTCCGGTGGCCGCCCGGGGGGGGTGCCGGCCGCTCGATCGTCCTGGGCGCCTCCCGCCGCCTGGAGGACCACCGTGAACCGTCGAGCCGCCCTCGTCTCCCTGATCGCCGCGGGCACCGCCCTCGTTCTCGCCGGGTGCGGTGCCGACCCCGACGCCAGCCTGGGCGAGCCGATCGAGACCGGGCTGTGGGCGGTGGGCGGCTTCGACGGGGCCGTCTCGATCACGGCGGACTCGTTCGAGGCCGTCAGCGACGAGACGATCGCCCGGTGGGAGCTGGACCCGGGCGACCAGGACCTCTACACGGCCTGGTTCACCGTCGAGGTCGTCGAGGGCGAGTGGACCGCCGAGGCCGGCGACGTCGGAGCGTTCCGCAACGTCAACTGGGTCGTCGGCACGGACGGCGACTTCGTGGCGGGGCCCGACCGGGCAGTCATCGACTTCGGCAGCCCCAGGATCGACGACGACGAGTGCCCGAACGACACCGACACCGTCCAGGAGGCGCTGGCGTCGACCGGCACGACCGAGGTCTGCGCCCTCCTCCTGGCGCCCGGCGGGTCGACCGTCTCTGAGATCGGCTATGCGAAGGCCTACAAGGAGCGGGGTCGCCGACAGATGGGCGGCGCGAAGATCGTGAGCTGGTCGGTGACCGACCCGAGCTGACGCTCGACGCTCGACGCTCGACGCTCGACGCTCGACGCTCGACGCTCGACGCTCGACGCTCGACGCTCGGTCCCCGTGGGCACGCCCCGGCCCGTGCGCGTACCGTCGGTCGGGTCGAAGGCGTCACCATGCGTCTTCACCGGCCGGTGTTGCACCGCTCCCCTGCCCGTGAAGCTCAGATGCGGACAACATCGACCCGGGCACGGCCACCCGCGTGGTGGCCGTGCCCTCTCTCTTCCCGGAGGCCCGGACCCTGCGGACCCGCAGGGACCCTGCGGCGCGCCGAGGGGGGCGCGCGGGTTCGGCGGGTCTCGACGCGGACGGCGGCACCGCGCGGCACCGCGCGGCACGGAACGGCGCGGCACGGCACGGAACGACGCGGCACGGCAGACTGGCTTCGTGCGCAAGGTGCTGGTGCTCGGCGGGACGGGGTGGCTCGGCCACGAGATCGCGCGGCAGGCGGTGGCCGACGGAGCCGACGTCACCTGCCTCGCCCGAGGCAGCGAAGGAGGCGCCCCCGAGGGAGCGACGCTGGTCGCGGCCGACCGCACCCGCCCCGGCGCCTACGACGAGGTGGTCGGCGTCGACCACGAGTGGGACGAGGTCGTCGAGCTCGCCACCCCGCCCGACCTGGTCGAGGGGGCGCTCGACGCCCTCGCCGCAAGCGCCCGCCATTGGACCCTGATCTCGTCCGTGTCGGTCTACGCCCGCGACGACGAGCCCGGCGCGGACGAGTCCGCCGAGCTCGTCGCCGTCGACGAGCGCCCCGATCCCGACGACGCCGCTCCCGACCTCTACGCGCAGCAGAAGGCGTGGGCAGAGCGCGCCTCCGCCGCCCGGCTAGGCGACCGCCTCCTCGTCGTGCGCCCCTCGCTCGTCGTGGGGCCCGGCGATCCGAGCGACCGCTTCGGCCACCGGCCGGCACGGATGCTGCGCGGTGGCCGCGTGCTCGTGCCCGCGACCGAGGGTCGCTGGGCGCAGCTGATCGACGTGGCCGACCTCGCGGCGTGGGTTGTCCTGGCGGGTCGCGAGCGCCTCCTCGGGGCGTTCACCGCTGCGGGTGAGCCCGCCCCCCTGGCCGAGGTGCTCGAGGAGGCGCGGGTCGCGGCCGGCACCGACCCCGAGCTCGTGCCGGTCGACGACGCCTGGCTGCTCGAGCGGGACGTCCGGTGGTGGGCGGGCCCCCGGTCGCTGCCGCTCTGGCTGCCGCTCGAGGCGTCCGGGTTCGCGCGGCGCAGCACCGCCGCGTTCCGTGCCGCGGGCGGCACGACCCGCCCGCTCGCCGAGACGACGGCTCGCGTGCGCGACGACGAGCTGGCCCGCGGCGTCGACCGTCCCCGCCGTGCCGGCCTCTCCCCCGACGAGGAGGCGGCGCTGCTGCAGGAGCTCGCCCGCTGACCCAGCCCGCCCGCTGCTGCAGCCGCCGCCGCCGCCCGCGCCGACACCCCTCGATCCCGCGCGCACCCCCCCCCCTTGCGCGCCGACGGGTCCGCGCGGGTTCGAGGGGTCTGCGCGACTCAGCGGCGGCGGCGGCGGCTCGCGCGGTCGCCGCGCACGCGCCAGACACGCTCGGCCGGGATCGACACGAGCAGGACGAGCAGCGCCCACGTGCCGACGCCGGGCACGGCCGCCGCGAGCACCAGCGCGACGGTCATCAGCACGACCGGCAGCCACCGTCGCCGCCGGAGGGTGGCCTCGCTCAGCTCACCGTCCTCCGGAGCACGGACGACGCCGGCCCGACGGCCGAGCTCCGTCGTCACCGCGAGCGACGACGTCGCGACCACCATCGTCCCGATGTAGAGCACCGTGCCGAGCCGGTCGTCCGAGTGCGTGCCGACGAGCAGGACGGTGGGCAGCGGCAGGAACACGATCGCGGCGAGCCAGACGAAGTTCGTGCGGAGCATCCCCCTCGTGATCCCCTGGACGCGTTCGAACACCGTGTGGTGGGCCTCCCAGAAGTTGGCGATGACGACGAAGCTCAGCGCCGCGGCCGCGAGCGCCGGTGCGTTGTCGGCGAGGAACTGCCCCACGCTCCGCAGGTCGGCGTCACGGGCCGTGTCGACCAGGGGCAGCACGACGAGGGTGATGGCGATCGCGACGACGCCGTCGCTGAAGGCGACGATCCGTTCGGGGCGCGGGGTCCGCTTCATGCTGCACATCAGACCACAGACCCCGCCGGAGGCGCGTGTCCCGACGTGAAGACGACGAACCGACCCAGCACATCGCGTCGCTTCGTCGCCATCACGTCGCCCAGCGCCGCGGCTGCCGAGCGTTCCCTGTCAGGGCGCGTCACGCCTCCTCGGGCCTCCGTAGGGTCGGGCCATGACCACACTCGCCATCATCGGCGCCGGCCAGGGCCTCGGCCTGGCCGTCGCCCGCCGCTTCGCCCTCGAGGGCCTCAGCATCGCGCTGATCGCCCGCGACCAGTCCAGGGTCGACGAGCTGGCCGCGACCCTCGTCGCCGAGGGCCACACGGCCGCCGGCTTCGTCGCCGACGTGCGCGACCGCCCGTCCCTCGTCGCAGCGCTCGAGCAGGCCGCCTCCCGCCTCGGCCCGATCGAGGTGCTGCAGTACAGCCCCCTCCCCGCCAAGGAGTTCATGCGCCCCGTGCTCGAGACGGTCGCCGACGACCTCGTCGGACCGGTCGAGTTCTCGATCTACGGCCCTGCGACGGCCGCCCACCAGGTGATCCCGGGGATGCGCAGCATCGGCGGCGGCACGCTCCTCTTCGTCAACGGCGCGAGCGCGGTCCGTCCGCGTGACGGCGTCACCGGCACGGCGGTCGCCTTCGCGGGCGAGAGCGCCTACGCCGAGCTGCTGCACGGCGCGCTGGCGTCCGAGGGCATCCACGTCGGCCAGCTGATCATCCCGCTCGGCATCGGCGGCGGCGACCCTGCCCACGAGCCGGACGTGCTCGCCGACACCCTCTGGACCATGCACGCCGGGAAGGGCGACTTCCGCGTCTACGCGGCGCCGCTGCCCGACTGAGTCCGGGCCACAGGTCGGCCAGGCCATGAACCGCGTTCCGAACCATGAACTGCGAAAAAACACGGTTCATCGTTCGGAACGCAGTTCATCGCACCTCAGCACGGCACAGGGGCACCAGCAGGGCACCCCTCGCGCCGAGGCGCCGACGTAGCGTCGAGGTGCGCCCGCGGCAGGCCCCGCGACGGCGCGAGCGCCGGCCGAGCGGCCGGCCGCTCCACCACGACCGAGGAGGAACCGTGCAGATCGTCCCGAAGCAGCCCACCGTCAAGAACCCGCCCGAGCAGTTCACCGGCGACGTCTGGCTCGACGCGATCGCGTCGCCGCAGCAGGACGGCGACCGGATGACCGTCGTCAAGGTCCGGTTCCTGCCGGGGGCCCGCACGGCCTGGCACTCCCACGCGAAGGGGCAGACCCTGCACGTCACCGAGGGCGTCGCGCTGCTCGGGTCGCGCGACGGCACCGTGATCGAGGCGCTGCCGGGCCAGACGATCTACACGCCGCCCGGCGAGGAGCACTGGCACGGCGCCACCCCCGACGACTACATGGAGCACCTCGCCATGATCGAGTCGGCGGACGACCCCGCGACGACGACCACGTGGCTCGAGCACGTGTCGGACGCCGAGTACCGGCGGCCCTAGGCAGCCCAGGCCGGGCGTCAGGCCTCGTCGACCACCTCGTCGAGCGCCTCGCCGGTCGGGTCGTTCGGGGCGGCGACGCCGACGGGCGCGCCCTGCCAGCTCACGACCGTCCAGCCGTCGGCGGGCGAGCCCGAGATCACGATGACGCCCGTGTTCTCCATCTCGGTGCTGACGGTGAACTCGGGGTCGACGTTGAGCGCCCGGCCGCCGAGCCAGACGCGCGTGGCGGCGCCGTGGCCGACGACGACGACCGTGGCGTCGTCCTCGTGCAGCGCGGCGACGTCGGCGATCGCGGCGTCGAAGCGCTCGAAGAAGGCGTGGCCGTCGGGGGCCCCGGGGGCCGAGGCGGCGAGGTCTCCCCCTGCCCAGGCCACCAGCGGCAGGACGTAGCCGCGGAGCGCCTCCTCGTCCGTGCGGTCCTCGAGGTCACCGGCCTCGATCTCGTGCAGCCCGTCGCGGACCACGACGTCGAGGCCCAGGCGTGAGGCGAGCGGGGCGGCGGTCTGCTGGGCACGGACCAGCACGGACGCGTAGACGGCGTCGATCCGCTCGGCGACGAGGTCGGCGGCGAGCGCCTCCGCCTGCTCGCGACCGAGGTCGGTGAGATCGGGCCCCGGGGCCGCGCTGGAGACTGCACCTGCGGCGTTGGCGGTGCTCTGGCCGTGTCTGACGAGGAGGATGCGCACGTCGTCGAGTCTTCCACGGGCCAGATGTGACGGAAGTCCTAGGAGCAGGGCCGACAGTGGGCTAGCTTCGGCGTGCCGGGACGACGGCTTCCGGCAGAACACGCTCGCCGGACTTGCCCCTCGCACCCACAGAGCCGTGATCGGGGGTGCAGGCGGCCCCTTCCAGGAGGGGCCGACCATCGCGCGGACGCCCGGCACCCCGACTGCCGGGCGTCCCCTTGGCCTGCGCGGCACAGGGGTCGTCGGGCTGACCAAGACGAGAGCAAGGCACGATAATGGGCACCCTCCTCGTCGCGGGTCGCTCGTTCCCCTTCGGCGACCGCACGCTCGCGCACATCCGTGTCGCGTTCGCCCTCGAGCTCCGCGACGGGCCCGGCTTCTTCTTCTCCTGGCAGCGCCACCCGCACGAGGGCGGCGGGCGCTTCACCCTCTGGGTGCCGACGACCGAGGCCGTGCTCTTCGAGTTCGAGGGCAGCCGCGAGCCGACGATCAACCGCGCCTGGGTCAGCGCGATCCTGAGCGCCCCCGGTCGAGGAGGCGGCCTCCGGCTCGTTCCCGAGCCGGACGGCCCCGTCGTGGTCGACGGAGCCGTCTGACCCGTGCCGCCCCCGCGCCGACGTCGGACGTCCGTGGTCGGGGGCCCGCCTCACGACTGCAGCGCCTCCGTCGGCGGGGTCCGTGCGGCGCGGATCGCCGGCCAGAGCCCGGCGACGGCCCCGATCGCCAGCGTGGCGCCGAGCCCGGCCGCGAGCACGGCGGGCGGCACGGCGACCGGCCAGCCCCGCGAGGCCGCGAACACCGCCGTCACGCCGAGACCGAGCACGATCCCGCCGATCCCGCCGAGCAGCGACAGCAACAGCGCCTCGGCCAGGAACTGGTCCCTGATGTGCGCCCTGGTCGCGCCGAGGGCTCGGCGCAGGCCGATCTCGCGACGACGCTCCAGCACGGAGATCACCATCGTGTTCGCGACGCCGATCCCCCCGACGAGCAGCGCCACCGAGCCCAGCCCGACGAGCAGCCCCGTGAACGCCTGGTCGGCCGCCTGCTTCGCGGCGAGGGCGTCGGAGGGGCGCGCCACCGACACCTCGGTCGGCGCGTCCGGACGCACGGTCGGCGCGATCAGGTCGCGCACGGCGTCGACCCTCTCTTCGTCGACCCGGAGCCAGATCGAGCTGGGATGCACGGCCGCACCGGTCAGCGACTCGGCGGAGGCCTCGCCGATCAGGGCCGCACGGTCGAGATCGGCCGCGAGCGGCGAGGGCCGGAGCACGCCGATGACCAGGTGCGGGGTCCGGCCGATCAGCACGTGGTGGCCGGGTCCGCCCACTCCGAGAGCCTCGGCGGCGGCCGAGCCGAGCACCACCGTCGGGTGCGCGGCCGTGCCGTCCGTGAACCAGGCCCCTGAGGCGAGCTCGGTGCCGAGGACGTCGAGCAGCCCCGAGGAGGCGGTCAGCACGGCGATCCCGCCGGTCTCGCCCTCGGGCACGGCAGCGCTCCGGTAGACCGCCTGATCGGCCACCGCCCCGGTCGAGGCCACCGCCTCGACGCCGTCGACGCGGGACACCGAGCCCAGGGTCGTCAGCGGCAGCTCGACCTTCTCGCCGAAGAAGTCCTCGCCCTGGCTCGCCTGGAGCAGGTTCGTGCCGAGCGAGTCGAGCTGCGCCGCGAGGCGGGCCTGGCTCGACGTGGAGATGCCGACGACGGCGATCATCGCCGCGATGCCGATGGCGATCCCCAGCGCGGACAGCAGCGCCCGGGTCGGGCGGGTCAGGAGCCCTGACGCACCGAGGCGGAACACGTCGGCGGGAAGGAGGCGCGAGGCCCTCGGGTCGGTCACGATCGGGCTCCTGTGGTCGGTTCGTGCGCGGCCGCGCTCGCCGGCGGCGACGCCGCCGCCGCCGCCGGGGACTGTGGCGAGCTGCTGTCGTCCACGATGCGGCCGTCCCGGATGGTGACCCGCCGCGGCAGGCTCGCAGCCAGGTCGACGTCGTGGGTGATGACGATCACGGAGGTCCCCTCGTCGTGGAGCTCGTGGAGGAGGTCCACGATCCCGGCGCCGGCCCGGCTGTCGAGGTTGCCGGTGGGCTCGTCCGCCAGCAGGAGCGGCGGACGGTGCACCACGGCGCGGGCGATCGCGACACGTTGGCGCTCGCCTCCCGAGAGCTGGTTCGGCTCGTGGCCGAGCCGGTGCCCGAGCCCGACCCGCTCGAGGGCGGTGACGGCGCGCGCCCGGCGGGCCCGCAGCGGGACGCCGGAGTAGAGGAGGCCGCCGGCGACGTTGTCGACGGCGGACACCCCCTCGCTCAGGTGGAACTGCTGGAACACGAAGCCGATCCGGTGCGCCCGCAGTCCCGAGAGCGCCCGGTCGCTCTGCGCGGCCACGTCGACGCCGTCGATCAGGACGTGCCCCGAGGTGGGCGCGTCCAGGGTGCCGAGCACGTTCAGGAGCGTGGACTTGCCCGACCCCGACGGGCCGACGACGGCGAGCAGCTCGCCGCGCTCGACGACGAGGGAGACGTCCACCAGGGCGACGGTGGGAGGGCGGCCGTAGGTGCGACCGACCCCCCGGAGCTCCACGACCGGCTCGGTGCCGGCGCTCATGCGGGCACCACGACCTCGTCGCCCTCGGAGACGTCGCCCGTGACCTCGACCCGGTCGCCGGCGAACAGGCCCACCTCCACCGCGACGAGGCGGGAGCCAGGACCCGCGCCATCGGTCGGGCCGCCTGCCCCCTCGGAGCCCGTCTTCCCCGCCGACGGGTCGACGACCTCGACGAGGAAGCCGCCGCCGCCGGCCGCGCCGAGTGCGGTGACCGGCACGGAGAGGACGCCCTGGCGGACCTCCGACACGAAGGCCACCTGCACCCCCGCGTTCGTCAGGTCGCCGGCCGCGGCGGGGTCGTCGAACGACACCGTGACGGCGACGACGGTCTTGCCGCCGTCGGTCGCGCGGGGAGCTCCGAGCCCGGTGACCCGGCCGACCGCGCTGCCCCCGGTGGGCAGGTCGATCGTCACGACGCCGTCGAGGCGAGCCAGGCTGGACCCGACCGGCAGGTCGACGGTCACGACCCGCTCTTCGCGGGCGGTCGTGTAGAGGGGCGCGCCGCCTCCGATCTCGTCGCCGACGCTCACGCTCACCTCGGCCACCTGCGCGGTGCCCGTGACGAACTGGACGCGGCCCTTCTCGAGCGCGCCCGTGCGGGGCAGGCCGAGTTCCTTCTGCCAGGCCCTGATCGCGGCCGCCGTCCGTGCGTCGAAGTGGCCGTCGGCCGCTCGACCCTGGAAGCCCCACGCGACCAGGCTGCGCTCGAGCTGCTCGACGTCGGGGCCGTCCGTCATGCCGGACTCGAAGCCGCGCCACTGGGGCAGGGTCCCCTCGACGGCCATGACCGGCGCGTCGTCCACCCGGTACAGGACGCTGCGAGAGGTCAGCAGCGTGCCGGGGGCAGGCAGCTCCGTGACGGTGCCGGCGACTCCGCCGACGACCGTCGGGCCCACGAGCAGGCTCAGCGTGCCGGCCTTGGGAGTGACGCCGGTCAGGTCGCCGAGCGTCACCGTCGCCGTCGTCGTGTCGGGCGCCCCCGCGTCGGCATCGGCGTCGGCGGTCGATCCGCCGGGCGAGCCGAGGAGCAGGGCACCCGTCACGGCCCCGGCGACGAGGGCGACCAGGGCGACCGAGAACCACACCCGGCGTCGACGTCGACCGCTCGGTGGGCCCGCGACCGCGTCGTCGGCCCCGGTCATCGCTCCACCGTGACCGAGCCGCCGACGGCTCCCCCGCACGCCTTCGCGACGTCGTCGGGGATCGTCTCGCCGTCGGAGGACCCGGCCCCGTCCGCGGACGGGTCGGAGACGTCGTAGCCCTTCTCCCTCAGGCACTCGGCGGTCTCTCGCATCGCGGCCTCCGCCTCCTCGTTGCTCTTCTCCTCCGCCGCCGACTGGGGGCGGGGGCCGAGATCGGCGTTCGTCTCCTCCTGGCACTTCTCCATCGCGGCCGACGTGACCTCGGGGTCGGCGCCCATCGGGATGGCGCCCTTCGTCAGGCCGTCGGCGGTCGGGTCCTGGACGTCGAGGCCCTCGCCGCGGAGGCAGCCGGCGTTCGCGACGTCCCACGCCAGGGCGTCGTCGGCCACCTGGGAGTCGCTCTTGACCTGGGGCGAGGCGCCGCCCTCGCCGCCGGAGCAGCCGGCCAGGCCGACGACGAGCAACGGCACGGCGGCCAGGGCGAACAGGGTCGGGCGGAGTCGTGTGGAGATGGTCATGGTCGTTCCTTGCTGCAGGAGGTGCGGGGCGGCCGCTCGGAGGCGCCCGGTCCGCTCGGAGAGGGACGGGGACGATCTCACCGCCCCTTCAGTTGCCACCCCGTAAGTCGACCGCTTTATGCTCGCGCGACAGATGACATGTGATACTCACAAGGCACACGGTCCGGTGTGCGTCCACTCACCGAGAGGCACCCGATGCGCGTGCTCGTCGTCGAGGACGAGGCCTACCTCGCCGAGGCCGTCCAGATCACCCTCGAGCGCGCGGCGATGTCCGTCGACGTCGCAGCCGACGGCGACGCCGCCCTCGAGCGCCTCGCCGTCGTCGACTACGACGTCGTCGTGCTCGACCGCGACCTGCCCGGCGTGCACGGCGACGACGTGTGCGCCGCGATCGTCGCCTCGCCGGGCGGCCCGGCCGTGCTGATGCTCACCGCCGCCGGCGCCCTGCGCGACCGCGTGGGCGGGCTCGAGCTGGGCGCGGACGACTACCTCGCCAAGCCCGTCGAGCTCCCCGAGCTGGTGGCCCGCCTCCGGTCACTGGCTCGTCGCCCGCGCCGGGCCGCGCCGCCCGTGCTCCGCTGCGGGTCGCTGCACTGGGACCCGTTCCGGCACGAGGTCGAGCGAGGTGGGCGACACGTCCGGCTGACCCGCAAGGAGTTCGCCGTGCTCGGGGTGCTCCTCGACGCCGACGGCGGGGTGGTCAGCGCCGAGCACCTGCTCGAGAAGGCCTGGGACGAGAACGCCGACCCGTTCACGAACGCCGTGAGGGTGACGATCTCCAACCTCCGCCAGCGTCTCGGCCAGCCGTGGATGATCCACACCGTCCCGGGCGTCGGGTACCGGATCCTGCCGGACACCATCAGCGAGCCCGGCTCGGCGGCCGCCGTCGCCGGCCCGTCGCGGCCCGGCCGGTGACTCGTCCCGGCCACGGCACGTACTGGCAGAGCCGCCGGCTGAGCGCACGGGCGAGGCTCACCGCCACCTTCACCGGGCTGCTCTTCGTGGTGGGGGCCGCCATCGTGACGAGCGTCTTCCTCGTGATGCGCTACCTCCCCCGCTACGACATCACCGCCCTCGCCAGCCCGGCGGACGTGACGCAGCCCGGCGAGGTCGCTACCGCCGCGCCCGCACCGACGACGGACGCCCTCCCCGAGGGCGCCTGGGCACCACACGCGAGCCCTTTCTCCGACGTGCTCGTCCGGGACACGCTCACGATCAACGGCGAGGGCGACCTGCTCCGAGTGCTGTCGACCACCTCGCTGGTGGTGTTCGCCGTGGTCCTCGTGCTGGGCGCCTGGCTCAGCTGGATCCTGGCCGGGCGCCTCCTGCGGCCCCTCGACCACCTGACGGACGCGGCGCGCACGGCCGAGCTCGGCCAGGCGACACGACGGCCGACGCTCGAGCGGGGGCGCGTCGCCCTGAGCGGCCCGCACGACGAGTTCCACCGTCTCGCGGCCGCCTTCGACGCCATGCTCGAGCGCCTGGACGTGGCGTACCGCGCCCAGCAGCACTTCGCCGCGAACGCGTCGCACGAGCTGAGGACCCCGCTCGCCACGACGCAGGCCATGCTCGACGTCGCGCTCGCCGAGCCGGCGAGCGTCGACGTCGAGCAGCTGGGACGGCGACTCCGCGAGACCAACACCCGCAGCCTGAAGACGGTGGAGGCGCTGCTCACGCTCGCCGACGCGACCGGCGGCCAGGTCGACGACGGCCCCGTCGACCTCCGCGCGCTGGTGGAGGAGGCCGTGGCCCGGGCGGTGCCCGCCGCCGCCACGGCGGGCACGACGTTCGAGCACGACCTCGACGACCTGGTCGTCGACGGCGACCACGTGCTCCTCACGGCGCTGGTGGCGAACCTGCTCGACAACGCCCTCCAGCACGGACGCCCGGGCGGCCATGTCGGCGTCACGCTCCGCGGACGGACGCTGACGGTCGTGAACGACGGGGACGTCCTCGACCCTGACGAGGTGGCGAAGCTCAGCGAGGCGTTCCGCCGAGGGGCCGGCCGCGTCGCGGGCGCCGGCGGCCACGGTCTCGGCCTGGCGATCGTCTCGGCGATCTGTGACCGGCACGAGGCCGGGCTCGAGCTCGTCGCCGTCCCCGGCGGCGGCCTCCGCGTCGACGTCGCGTTCTGAGCGACACGCACCTCGGACGGCACCCCGGCGGCCGGGCGTCAGTCGCCGACGGCCTCCGGCGTCTCGGCGGTCCAGAGGATGCCCAGCACCTCCGGCGCCGTGACGATCCTCGCGATCGCCGCCTCCATCGCGAGGTCGTCACGGCCGCCGGCCGACGCGGTGATCTCGATGCACACGCGCTCGTGGGCCTCGTCCTCCGCCGCGATCGACCGGAGCACGAACGGCGACCGGTGGACGGCGTCGAAGGCGAGCCGCCGGATCTCGGCCTCGTGGCGGGTGGCACAGGTGACCGTGAGCCGGTAGTCCGTCTCGGACGACTCACGAGCCGCCTCGGGCGCCCGGTCGAGGACGAGGCCCAGCGGCCGCAGCCCGACGTTGACCAGGATGACGAGGGCGGCGCCGGCGGCGGCGACCAGGGGCAGCCCTCCCCCGGCGAGCGCCCCCACGGCAGCCGCGACCCAGATGGTCGCGGCGGAGTTCAGCCCCGAGATGGAGGCGCCGTGCTTCATGATGACGCCGGCCCCGATGAACCCGACCCCCGAGGCGATCTGCGCCGCCACCCGGGTCGGGTCCACCTGCTCGCCCTCGAACGAGCGAGCGCCCATCACGACGAAGAGGGCCGCCCCGAGCGCGACGAGGGCGTTGGTCCGCAGACCGGCGCTCCGTGCCCTCACCTGACGCTCGGCCCCCACCGCCGCGCCGAGCAGGGCGGCGAGGGCCACGCCGCCGAGTTCGGGGGCGAGAACGGCGAGGTCCGTCACGGCCTCACACCAGCTTGTCGCTGAGGACGAGCGCGGCGATCGAGAAGTAGATCGTGACCCCGACGAGGTCCATGATCGACGTGATCAGGGGCGCCGAGAGCGTCGCGGGGTCGATCTTCACGGCGCGCGCCGCGAACGGCAGCACCGCCCCGAGCAGCCCGCCGATGACGGTCACGACCAGCATCGTGCCGCCGACGATGATCATGACGTCGAGGTCGACGCTCTTGACCACGAAGGCGAGCGCGACCTCGATGACGGCCACCGTGGCGCCGAGGCACGAGGCCACGACGAGCTCGCGGCGGACGATGGACCACACGTCGCGCCAGCCGATCCTGACCGTGCCGACGGCCATGGACCGGATGACCAGCGTCGCCGCCTGGCTGCCCGTGTTGCCCCCCATGTCGATGATCGGGGCGAGGAACGCCGCGAGGATGAGCGCCGACGTGAGGATGTCCTCCTGGGCGGCGACGAGGGTGCTCGTCACGACCCCGAAGAGGGTGAGGAGGATGAGCCAGGTGGCCCGGTTGAGGAACAGCTTGCGGAGGGACGAGTGCTTGGCGTCCAGGTCGCGCCGGACGGGGCTGGCGGCGAAGACGGGCGACGTCGTGTCGCAGCGCTCGCAGGTGGTGGTGGAGTCGGTCATGGTGGTGCCTCTCGGTCGTACGTGCCGTGCAGGAGGCGCGCTGAGCGCGCCGCGCCGGGGCGACCGTGGACAGCGTGCTGTCAGGCTCGCCCTCGACGGGGAGGGAGTGTCCGTCTGTGACCACTGCCCATGCAGCACCACCTCCTCCGGACCGGGCCCGCAGGCCGCCTTCGTCCTGACGACGGGACGGTCGTCAGCGCACCCGACAGAGAGCCGGACGACACCCCCACGTAAGAGCTTCAGCACTGCACGACGTGATCCCGACGACCGACGGTCGCGCGGGAAGCCACTTCGGATCACCCCTTGAGCCGGAGAGATCTGTCCTGACCCTGGGCGTCTCTCGACGTCGTCGGATCAGTGGCCTGTGTTCGTGCAGACGCCTCGCCTAACGAGATGCCGTACGCCGACGATACTGATGTATCACTCTCGCGTCAAGGCTCCGTGGGCCGAGGGGTGCGAGCGAGCCGGACGTGCACGACGAGACCGCCGCCGGGTCGCGGCGCGAGGGCGAGCCGGCCGCCGTGCGCCCGCACGATCGTCTCGACGATCGCGAGGCCGAGACCCGTGCCGCCGTGCTGGTCGTGCAGGCGCCCGGCGCTGCGCCGGAACGGCTGCGTGAGCGTCGGCACCAGGTCGGCGGGCACCTCCTCGCCGGTGTTCTCGACCACGAGCTCGACGTGGTCTCCGCTGACCACGGTCCGCACGTGCACCACCCGCGCGCACGCATCGGAGTCCACGCCGTCGGCTGAGCTCGAGGGCGGGTCGCCTGGCTCGAGGGCGGGTCGCCGCGGACCCGCCCTCGGCGCAGGCGACCCGCCCTCGAGCTCAGCAGGGCGTTCGGGCCGAGGCTCGGCCGCTCTGATCGGTAGGCTCCGGACGTGGCCACCACCCTCTACGAGCAGATCGCGGACGACCTGCGTCGTCGCATCCTCAGCGGCGACCTCGCGGTCGGCGACGACGTTCCCAGCGAGGGCGAGCTCGCGGAGCAGTGGCGCACCTCCCGCGGGCCGATCCGCAACGCCCTGGCGGCACTGCGCAGCGAGGGGCTCGTCGAGACCCGTCGCGGCCGGCCCGCCCGCGTGGTCGCGCGGAAGGCGCACCACCCCGTCGACGTGTCGATCCCGTTCACGAAGTGGGTGCGCGACGTGGGCGGCGAGCCGGGGGCCAGGACGCAGGAGGTGTCGCTCCGGCGCGCGGACGACGAGAAGGCGAGGGCGCTGGGCATCGAGCCGGGCGACCTCGTCGTCGACGTCGTGCGCCTGAGGCTCGTCGACGGGCGCCCCACGATGCTCGAGCGTCTCACCTTCATCGAGGAGGTCGGCCGGGTGCTCTTCGACGTCGACCTCGACACGGTCTCGATCACCGAGTACCTCGACTCCCGAGGCTTCGGCTACGACGACATCGACCACGAGATCGACGCCGTCGCGGCCGACGAGCTCGACGCCGAGCTGCTCGACGTCGAGCCGGGCACGCCGATCCTGCGCCTGCACCGCGTGACCCGCGGCCGCGACGGCCGCACCTTCGAGGCGTCGGACGACCGCTACCGGAGCGACATCGTGCGCTTCACGGTGGCGGCGTCGGGCCGCGCTCGCGAGGGCGGCCACTTCATCCGCGCCATCGGCGCCTGACCCGCTGCGCGATCGGCGCCTGACCCGAGGAGGCGCGCGGCGCCTCCTCAGGTCCGTACCTGCCGAGGGCGGGTCAACTCGGTCGAGGGCGGGTCGCCGCGGACCCGCCCTCGAGGCAAGTGACCCGCCCTCGACGAGAACGAGAAGGCGGCGGAGGCGGCGGCGCGAACGCGCAGGAGCGAGCCGTCAGGCCGGGCGGACTCCCACGCGCACCGAGCCGCCGGCGGCGGCAGCGGCGATGCCCGCGTCGAGGTCGGCCAGCGTCACGGTCTCGCCCACGAGCTCGGCGAGCGGCCAGGCCAGGTGCCGCTCCTCGACGAAGCGGGCCGCCGCGACCAGGTGCCGCGGCGCGTAGTTGTGCACGCCCCTGATCGTCGCGAGCCGTCGCACCACGCTCTCGGCGTCGAGCGGCACGGCGGGCGCCGGGAACACGCTGCCGACGAGCACGGCGACCCCGCCGGTGTCGAGCAGCGCGAGAGCGGACGCGACGGCGTGCGGCGATCCGGAGGCCTCCACGGCCACGCGGGGGGCGCCTCCTGCGGCGCCGAGCGCGTGCTCGACGCTGTCGTCGGACCCGGGCGTGGCCGTGGGCGAGGCTGTGGCGACGGCGCCGAAGCGGGCGGCGAGCGCACGACGCGACGCGTCCGGGTCGACGACGACGACGCGTGCGCCGGCGTCGGTCGCCATGGCCGTGACCGTCAGCCCGATGAGCCCGCCGCCGAGCACGAGCAGCACCGCCCCGGCGAGGTCGGTGATCTGCGCCGCCGAGTCGAGCGCCGCCCGGGCGGTGGCGGTGCCGCACGACACGGGTGCGAGCAGCGCCGGGTCCAGGTCGTCGGCGACCGGGACGACCGCCGTCCCTGCCCGCACGTGCACGTGCGTGGCGAAGCCGCCGCTCAGCTCCCAGCCGGTGACGAGTCGTTCGTGCCCGTACTTCAGCACCGCCTCGCACTTCTGCGGCAGCCCGCGTCGGCAGGTCGCGCAGCGGTCGCAGCTGACGGTGAGCGACCAGACGACGCGCTGTCCGACGGCCACCGACGAGCCGTCCACGGCGACCGCGCCCTCGCCGGCCGCGGCGACCCGGCCGACCTGCTCGTGCCCGAGCACGAGCGGCGCCGGGGCTCCGCGGTCGCCACGGGTGGTGTGCACGTCCGAGCCGCAGATCGTCGCGAGCTCCACGGCGACCAGCAGGTCGCCCGGTGCCAGGTGCACGCTCGGCACCGCGACCGCGTCATGCGGACGACCGGGCTGCGTCCAGACCATCGCCGTGGGCGCCGGGTCGAGACGCAGGTCGACGCGTCCGGACGGCGCTCCCGACGACGCGGCCCGCGCCTCCTCGCCGGTCGAGGGCGTCGAGCGCGTCGAGCGCGTCGAGGGCATCGAACGCGTCGAGCGCGAGGAGGTGGTCGTCACGAGGCCGGGACCAGGCTCGCGGTCGCGGTCGCGGTCGCGGTCGCGAGCAGACCCGCGAGCTGCGGCAGACGGGCCAGGTCGCGCACGCTGTCGAGCACGACGTCGGCGCCCGCGGCGAGCAGCTTCTCGCGCGTGTGCGCACCCGTCGTGACGCCGACGACGAGGCCGGCGCCCGCCGCACGGCCCGAGAGCACGTCGCTCGCCGTGTCGCCGACGACGACGACCGAGGCGACCGACGACGCGCCCGTGCGCAGCAGCGCCGTGAGCACCAGGTCGGGCGCGGGGCGACCACGGCCGGCGTCGACGGGCGACAGCGCCGCGTCGACCTGCCAGCCGAGGGCGTCGAGCAGGCGGTCGCGCGTCGCGGGTGCGAAGCCGGTGGTCAGCACGACCGAGATGCCGGAGGCGCGAAGCGCGTCGATCAGCTCGCCCGCTCCCTCGATCGGGTCGACCCCGAGCTCGTCGACGAGCTCCCCGTACGCGACCTCGAACTGCCCGGCGGCGCGCTGCGCGACCTGCTCGTCGCCGCCCGCCAGGTGCCGGAACACGTCGATCTTCGACTGGCCCATCGTGTCGCGGACGTGCTGCAGCGCCTCGTCACGGGTCAGCGTGGGGCCGAGGTCGACCCGGTCGGCGGTCCGGGCGAAGGCCTGCTCGACAATGCCGTCGTCGACGACGGTCGTGCCGGCCATGTCGAGAACGACGAGCTCGACCGCGGGCGCTGCGGAGGGGACGGAGGGGGTGGTGTCGGTGCTCATGAGCGGCTTCCTGTCAGGAGGGAGGGGAGAGGTGCGGAGGTGCCGGTGCCGGTGCCGGTGCCGGCAGACGAGCGAGCGGCGGCGGCCGGCGACAACGCGGCGTCGCGCCCGCCGTCGAGGTGGGCGCCGACGACGTGCTCGGCGAGCCCGAGGCCGGTGGTCATGCCGATGCCGGTGGCGACGACGGTGACGAGCACGCCGGGCTCGACCTCGTCCACGACGAACTCGTCGCGGCCCGAGGCGTAGACGCCCTGCCACCGCTCGGTGACGACGGGCTCCGCGCCGAACAACGCGCGGAACTCGTCGAGGAACGCCACGGCAGCCCGTTCGTCCTGGAACGGCGAGATCGCCGCGCCCTTCTGGTGGCTGTCGCCGACGATCACCGAGCCGTCCGGCAGCTGCGTGTACATCTGGTTGAGGTCGAGCGCCGCGAGGTCGGGCCTCTCGGCGTGCAGCCGGGCGCGCACCTGGTCGGCGGCCCCGGTGCCGGCGAACGCGCTGTAGCGGATCAGCGACCACCCGGTCAGCAGCGGTGCGACGAGCGGCCGCGCCAGCTCGGCCCGCACGCGCAGCATGTCGAGCCCGCAGCGCTGCAGCTCCGAGCGCTCGGCGAGGTCGGGCAGCAGCTGGTCGAGGTCGTGGTTCGTGGCGACGACCACGGTGCCGGCGTCGATCGGCCCGCGGCTCGTCTCGACCCGCCCGCTGCGGACCGACCCGACGGAGGTGCGGGTCAGGAAGCGCACCCCTCGCGACTCGAGGTGCCTGCGGATCGCGTCCGCCGCCTCCCTCGGGTCGACCTGCAGGTCGTACGGCAGCAGCGCCCCGCCGAGCGTCATGCCCGGCGCGACAGGGGCGAAGGCCCGGAGCTCGCGCTCGTCGAGCGGCTCGATCTCGGGCCGGTCGCCGAGCACCCGCTCGGTGCGGGCGGCGGCGAGCTCGTCGAGCAGGGCGAGCTCGTCGAGGTGCCGGGCGGCGACGAGCGTGCCCCGCTCGGAGGCCCAGAACCCGGCGTCGCGGGCGAGGCGCAGCCAGAGTCCCCGGGCGGTGATCGCGTGGCGCCGGGCCTCGCCGCTCTGGGGGGTGAGGCAGAGGTGGCCGAAGTTGCGGATCGTCGAGCCGCCGATGACGGCCGAGCGGTCGACCACCAGCACCGACAGCCCGCGGTCGACGGCGGCGAGCGCCGCCCCCAGGCCGACGATGCCGGAGCCGACGACGACCACGTCGTGGGCAGGTGCCGAGTGGGCAGGCACGGCGTGGGCGGGCCCGGCGTGGGCCGCAGCACGCGCGCTCATCGGAGCACCTTCCGCATCCACATCGCGAGCCCCTCGACGGCGAGCACGGTGACGAGGATCATCAGCACGATCGCGGTCACCGCGCCGTAGTTCGAGCCCTGGCTGGCGTTCAGCAGGTAGTAGCCCACTCCGCCGGCACCGACGATGCCGAGAAGCGTCGCCGCCCGGATGTTCGTGTCGAGCATGTAGAAGGTGTGGCCGACGAGCGCACGGGTGCCCTGCGGCAGCGTCGCGCCGGCGTAGACCTGCAGGCGGGTCGCGCCCGTGGCGGCGAGCGCGCGCTCCGGGCCGGCCGACACCTCCTCGAACGAGTCGGCGATCAGCTTGCCGAGCAGGCCGACGCCGCCGAGCGCGAGGGCGAGGGTTCCCGCCTGGGTGCCGAGGCCGGTGACGACGATCAGCACGATGGCGAGGATCACCTCGGGCACGCCGCGGATGCCGACGAGCAGCAGGCGCATGCCGCTGCGCATCCCCCGGCTCGGCGCGACGTTGCGGGCGGCCAGCGAGCCGATCACGACGGAGGCGACGAGGGTGAGCAGAGTCGCGGCGAGCGCGATGGCGATCGTCTCGCCCATCGCGGCGACCATGGTCGACGTCTCGTAGCTGCCGAACGACGGCGGCCAGAACTGCACGGCGACGGCGGGCACGCCGCTCCACACGGTGACGAGGTCGGACCAGGCGATGTCGCAGACGAGCACGCTCGCGACGACGACCGCCGCGGCGATCGCGCCCCACGACGTGTTCCGCACGCGGGTGCGGTCCCAGGGGCGGCGCAGCATGGCGTCGACGGAGACGGCCGTCTCGGGGACGACGGCGGCGGACGACGCGGCCGCGCGCCTCCTCGTGGCCCGTCGCACGACGCGGTCGCCGAGGCCGCGGCCGGTCGGCGCGATGCCGAGCATGGCGGCCCGCACCGAGCTGGACACGATCTCCATCACGACGCAGAGCACGAAGATGACGACCGCGTAGCCGAGCCCCAGGCCGTAGTCGAGCGACTTGAAGGCGAACGACATCTCCATTCCGAGGCCGACCACGCCGACGTAGCCGAGGATCACGCTGCCGCGCAGGTTGATGTCGTTGCGGTGCAGCACGGTCGCGACCCACGAGGGCAGCACCTGGGGCAGCACGCCCGCGGTGAACTGCTGCAGGCGGGTGCCTCCGGCGGCGCGGACCGCGGTGCGCGGGCCCTCGTCGATCTGCTCGATCGCGTCGGCGAAGAGCTTCGAGATCATGCCGACCGAGTGCAGGCCGATCGCCAGGATGCCCGGCAGCGTGCCGAGCGAGAACAGCAGCACGAACACCATCGCGAGCACGACGTCGGGCACGGCGCGGGCGAGCACCGTGACGAAGCGGGCGGCGGCGCGCCAGACGGGGCCGGGCGTCGTGTTCGAGGCGGCGAGCACGGCGACGGGCACCGAGAGCACGGCGGCGAGCAGGGTGCCGCAGATCACCAGGCCGAGGGTGAGCGCCGTGAGCTGCAGCAGCTCGCCGAGCGGCGGGAACTCGATCGCGCCGACCCGGCCGAAGAACCGCTCGGCGTTCGACCAGCTCTGCAGCATGCGGGCGGGGTCGATCTCGACGCTGCGGAGCGCGACGACGCTCGCGGCCAGCAGGGCGACGATCGTGAGGCCGGCCGCGACGCGCTCGGGCGAGACCCGGCGACGAGGAGGCGCGGCGACGGGCGCGATGACCTGGTCGGTCGTGCGCGGGCGCTCGGTCACGGCGGTCATCGGACGATGTCCCCGGCGGAGGCGGTGCCTGCGGTGCCTGCGGCGCTGCCGGCGCCTGCGGTGCTGCCGGCCCCGGCAAGCTCCAGCTCGATGGCCTCGAGCTGGCCGGTGCTGGTCGCGACGCGGCCGTAGATCTCCATCACCTGGGCCTTCGACAGGCCCTCGGTCTCGGTGTCGAGCACGACCGCGCCGTGCCGGAGGCCGACGATCCGGTCGGCCCACGAGAGCGCGAGGTCGACCTGGTGCAGGCTGCAGATCACGGTCAGGCCCTCGTCGACGGCGATCTCGCGGATCAGCGCCATCACCTGGTCGCTCGACTCGGGGTCGAGCGAGGCGACGGGCTCGTCGGCGAGCAGCACCTGGGGCCGCTGCATCAGCGCGCGGGCGATGGCCACGCGCTGCTGCTGACCGCCCGAGAGGGTGTCGGCGCGCTGGTAGGCGCGCTCGAGCAGCCCGACGCGCTCGAGCCGGGCGAGCGCCTCGGCCCGGGCCGCACGTCCGTACGACCAGAGGCCGAGGCGCGGGCCCCGCACGGCGGCGAGCGAGCCGGTGAGCACGTTCTCGAGCACCGTGAGCGACGGCACGAGCTCGAACTGCTGGAAGATGAAGCCGACCTCGCTCCGCAGCTCGCGGAGCGCACGGCCCGAGAGCGCCGTGACCTCGCGGCCGAGCACGGTGACCCGGCCCTCGGTCGGGCGCTCGAGGCCGTCGACGTGCCGCAGCAGCGTCGACTTGCCCGAGCCGGAGAGGCCGAGCAGCACGACGACCTCGCCGCGCCGGACGTCGAGCGAGGCGCCGTCGAGGGCCGTCGTCGTGCCGAAGCGCTTGGTGATGCCTTCGAGCGAGACGACGATCTCGGCGGGGGCGACGTGGTCGGCGTGCGGGTTCATGGGGTCTCCAGGGGGCTTCGGCGGTGCGGGAGGTGCGGTGCGACGGGGAGTTCGGGAGGCGCGTGCGCGGGGGGTGCGGATCGCGGGAGGCGCGGTGACGGTGGCGACCGTCACCGCGCCTCCTTCAGGCGGAGGCCGTCAGGCCTGGCACTGCGTGGCGTTCGTCTTCTCGCAGATGTCGCGGATCTGGTCGTAGTACGCGTCGTCGACCGGCGTGGTCTGGAAGAACACGGCGCGGAAGCCCTCGCTGTCGGCGCTCTCGATGCCCGCGGCGACCATGTCGTCGGCGGTGACGTCCGAGAGGATGTCCTTCAGCTGCTGCTTGACGTCGTCGGGCAGCGTGTCCGACTCGACGATCGGGGCGCCGGGCACCATCTGCTCGTCGATCACCTCGACGGCGTCGCTCTTGGCGACCTCGCTGTCCTCGGCGAAGCCGGCCTCGCACTCGGTGCCCTCGCCGACCTTCTGCACGCTGACGTCGTGCTTGCCCGCGAAGACGGGGGTGATGTCCTTCTCGGGGTCGATGCCGGCCTCGAGCAGCGCGTAGCTCGGGAACAGGTAGCCCGAGGTCGACGACGGGTCGACGAAGCAGATCTTCTTGCCTGCCATGTCGTCGATCGACGTGATGTCGCTGCCCTTCGGCACGATGGCCTGCGAGAAGTAGCCGGGCTCCTGGCCCTCTGCCGTGGTGATCGACGAGATCGGGGTCAGCTCGGCGCCGTTGTTCGTGGCGGTCACGTACGTGAAGCCCGAGAACGACGCGACGTCGATCTGGCCGGCGATCGACGCCTCGATCAGCGCGGCGTAGTCGGTCGACTCGTGGTACTCGACGGTCTTGCCGGTCTCCTGCGCGATGTAGTCCATCAGCGGCTGGTAGTTGGTCTCGGTGTCGACCGAGTCGGGCACGACGCCGAAGACGAGGGTGCTCGAGTCGACGGCGTAGCCGGCGGCGTCGTCGGGCGACCCGGTGCCCTCGGCTGAGGAGGCGGCGGTCGAGCAGCCGGCGAGGGCGGTGGCGAGCAGGGCGGTGCCGGCGAGGGCGATCGCGGCGCGGGAGCGGCGGAGGGACATGACGGCCTTTCGGAGGGGAGCGGGACGCCACGATGCTGACACGCGGTCGGCCGACATAGGAACCTATCTCGTGGCCCGTTCAGTCAGAGTTCACCTCTTGTATGCCGAACCCGGCCGCTGCCTGCTGGTCCAGTCTTCAGAAGGCGAGCAGCGCGATGCCGCCCAGCACGACGACCGACGCCGTGAGCCGCTTCGCCACGGACCCCTCGCGCAGCACCAGCGCCCCGAACACCGCGACCATCACGACGCTCGTCTCGCGCGCAGGGGCGACGAGCGCGACCGGCGTCGTCTGGATCGCGACGAGCACGAGGATGTACGACATCGGCGACAGCACCCCGAAGGCGAGCACGCGCGGCCAGTGCTGCCTGACCACGTCGAGCAGCTCACGGCGTCGGCGACCGAGCGTCGCCGTGTAGAACACGACCTCGACGGCGGTCACCCCGACCATGAACGACACCGGCGAGAGCTCCCAGGTGCGCAGGGCGTGGGCGTCCCAGATCGTGTAGGAGGCGATGGCCAGGCCGGTCAGGAGGCCCCAGGCGATGCCGGGGTCGAGCCGCCGCCTCCTGCGGGGTGCCTGCGTCGTGGACGGTGCTGGTGCCGGTCTCCGGTCGATCAGCCCCGTCGCGACGACCCCCGCGACGACGACCGCGATGCCGACCGCGGCGAGCGCCGAGAGCCGCTCGCCGAGCAGGAGGACGGCGAGCACGGCGCTCACCGCGGGCCCGGTGCCGCGGGCGGTCGCGTAGACGGTGGAGAGCGACCCGGCGGCGTACCCGCGCTGCAGCACCGTCATGTAGACCACGTGCAGCACCGCCGAGACTCCCGCGCCGAGGGCGAGGCCCGCGACGCTGCCGCCGAGCCCGCCGGTGAACGGGACGACCGGCAGCCAGAGCAGGGCGCTGGCGACGGCGCCCCACCAGAGGAAAGGCGTGCCGATGCGGCTGACGCCGTGGGCGACGACGTTCCACGACGCGTGGCAGACGGCCGCGGCGAGGACGAGGAGGAGAGCTGTGCCGGACATGAGATCGGACCCTTCGACCCGACGCAGGGCACGTCGGCAGGATCCTCCAGGCTTTTGTCCGTTCAGATGACGGCCGGGCGGTGGCGCCTGGCCGTGGCGCCGCTCGGACCAGTCGGATCGTGAGATCCCGGAACCCTAGGCGCTGTCGGTCGGGACCCTAGCAGGCCCGTGTGACGCGCTCGCGACGCTGCCGCCGTGCAGCCTCCTCGCGTTCCTGCCGCTGAGGGCGGGTCTTCCGGGCCGAGGGCGGGTCGCCACGGACCCGCCCTCGGCCCGGAACACCCGCCGTCGACGGCTGTTCTCCGCGGGTCGCTAGTCTCCCGGCATGAGCGGACTCGTGCCTGACCTCGTCGCCGTCCTCGCGCTGTTCGTGAACGGTCTCGTGGCGGGTCTCTTCTTCGCCTTCGTGGTCGCGGTGTCGCCGGGGCTGCGTCGGGTCGACGACGGTGCCTTCACCGGGGCGTTCCGCGCGATCAACGCGGCGATCCTGCGCCCGTCGTTCCTGGTCGTGTTCGCCGCGGCGCCTGCCTCAGCTGCCCTGCTCGCCGTGCTGCACGTCGTCGACGGCAGCTCGGCGAGCACCTGGGCGGTCGGCGCGGCGGCCGCCTCCGTCGCCACCTTCGTCATCACGGCGGCACGCAACGTGCCGCTGAACGAGGCGCTCGCGCGGGCCGACGTGTCCGGGCCGACCTCGGCGAGCGCGGCGCGCCGTGCGTTCGAGTCGCCGTGGACTCGGTGGAACACGGTCCGCACGCTCACGAGCACCGGCGCGGTCCTGGGCCTCGCGGCCTCCGCCGTCGCGGCAGCCTGACGCGCCCAGGCGACGGGCTGCGCTGCGCTGCTGGCTGATGACTGCTGGCTGCCTACCTCTCGGCCGGGACCGCACCGCCTTTCGTACAACGCACCGAGACTAGACACGGTGCGTTGTACGAAACGCGGTGCAGTGTCCGCCGGGTGCGCTCAGGCCTCGGAGGCGGCAGCTCCGGACGAGCCGAGCGCGATCGCCTCGCGCAGGTCGGCGGCGAACTCCGCGGGCCGCTCCCAGGCGGCGAAGTGCCCGCCCGACGAGTGCTGATGGAACGCGCGCACGCCGAAGAGCCGCTCCGCGAACGAGCGCGGGGCGTTCGCGAGGTCGCCGGGGAAGATCGACAGCACCGCCGGCACCGCCGCCTCGACGCGTTCGTTGGTCGAGGGCTCGCGCAGCGCGTAGGGGCCGAACGACGTGCCGATCGTGCCCGTGAACCAGTAGGCGGAGACCCAGGTGAGCACGTCGTCGTCGCTGAAGACCGCCTCCATGCCGCCCTCGACCGAGCGGTCGCTCCACGACCAGAGCTTCTCGCCGATCCAGGCGAGCAGCCCCGCCGGGGAGTCGCCGAGCGCCACGGCGAGCGTGCCCGGCTTGGTCGCGTGCTCGTGGGCGTAGCCGCCCTCGGCGGCCTGCCACTGCTCGCGTCGGTCGGCGTAGGCGAGTTCTTCGTCGGTGAGGTCGTCGGGCAGCTCGGCGGCCAAGTGCGTCTGCGGCACGTCGGTCAGGTGCACGGCCGAGACCGCCTGGCCGTGCCGACGCAGCAGCGCCTCGGCGACCCCCGCCCCGATGTCGCCGCCGCTGACGACGTACCGCTCGTGCCCCATGGCCGCGAGAGCCGCCGCGACGACGTCCGACATCTCGACCCCGGACATGCCGCCGGCCGCCGAGGAGGCGCTGAACGGGTACCCGGGGAGCGCCGGCACCACGACCGTCGCGTCGCCCAGCAGCGGCAGCACCTTCTCGAAGCGCAGCACCGAGTCGGGCCAGCCGTGCAGCAGCACGACCACCGGGGCGTCGGGCGCGCCGCGGCGGCGCACGACACGGAGCGGGGTCGGGCCGTCGACCAGCTCCCACGGCAGGTCGAGGATCCGCTGCTCGTGCAGCCGCCAGTCGTACCCGTCGGCCCAGCGCGCGAGCAGACGCTCGAGCCAGGCGGCGTCGACACCGTGCCGCGGCTCGAGCCCCGCGGGCAGGTCGACGCGCCGTCGGCGGGCGAGCCGTTCTCGGAGGTCGACCACCGCCTCCTCGGGGACGCGTGCCGGGGCCGGGGTCTGCGCGTACGTCTGCATGGCCGCACCCTACGGCGAGGGGCCGACACCGGGCGGCCCACGCCACCAGAACGGGGTCTGGTCTCGCTCGTCCCCACCTGGTGAAGTGGATCAGTGACCGATCTGCCCTCGCTGCCCCGCCCTGCCTCCCCCCTCGACGAGGACACCGAGCTCCGCGTCCGCGTCGTGGAGGCGGTCATCGTCGCGTTCCGCAGCCGCGCGTTCCACGAGACAGACTTCGACGTGGTGTCCGAGCTCGCCGGCCTGCCCGTCGAGACGGTGCGCGGGCTCTTCCCGAGCTGGAACGGCCTCGTGATGGCCGCCGTCGACCGCTGGAACGCCGAGCGGATGCGACCGGTCGTCCCGCTGATGCACGCGTACGGCACGGTCCGGTTCCTCCGCGGGATCGTGGAGCGGAACGTCCTCGACCCGTCGCTGATGCGCCTCCTCACCTCGCTGCTGAACGTCGCGGCGACGCCGGGACACCCCATGGCGCCGACCCTGCATCACGAGTGGCGCAAGTTCCACGCCCTCATCCTGGGAGGCCTCACCGCCGACGTGGACGCAGGGCGCGAGCCGCACACGATGGACCCGGTCCGAGGCTCCGAGCAGCTGATCGCCCTGTACGAAGGGCTGCAGATGCAGTCGATGGTGCGACCCGACATGGACCTGCTGGCCGCGTACGACCGGGCCGTGACGCGCCTCCGGGCGGGCTGGTCGCAGGACTACGTCGAGCACGTCTGGGACCTCGACAGCTAGCATCCGAGCATGACCACCTTCAGCCACGTCACCGTCGTCGGCGCCGGCGTCCTCGGCGCCCAGATCACCTTCCAGATCGCAGTCCACGGCGTCGCAGTCCGAGCCTGGGACGTCGACGACGACGCCGTCACGGCTGCCGAGGCTCGCCTCCGGTCGATCGTCGAGCAGTACGTCGCCGACCTGGGCGACGACCACCGGCAGGCAGCCGAGGAGGCGGTGGCCGGCATCGCCCTCACCACCGACCTCGCCGAGGCGGTCGCCGACGCCGACCTCGTGGTCGAGGCCGTCCCGGAGACGCTCGAGCTCAAGCAGGGCGTCTACGCGAAGCTCGCCGCCGCCGCGCCCGAGCACACGGTCTTCGCCACGAACTCGTCGACCCTGCTGCCGAGCCAGCTCGCCGACGCGACCGGCCGCCCCGGGAAGTTCCTGGCGCTGCACTTCGCCAACCACATCTGGCGGCAGAACACGGCCGAGATCATGGGCAGCCCCCGCACCGACCCCGCCGTCTTCGACCAGGTCGTGGCGTTCGCGGGCGAGATCGGCATGGTGCCGATCCCCCTCCACAAGGAGCAGCCCGGCTATGTGCTGAACTCCCTGCTCGTGCCGTTCCTCGGCGCCGCGTCCGAGCTGGTCCTCCGCGGCGTGGCCGAGCCGGAGACGATCGACGCCACCTGGCGCATCGGCACGGGTGCGCCGATGGGCCCGTTCCAGATCTTCGACATCGTCGGCCTGCGGACCGCCTACGCGATCTCGGCGGCCAGCGACGAGGAGGGGGCCAAGCTCTGGGCGGACCACCTCAAGACGAACTACCTCGACCAGGGCAAGCTCGGGGTCGAGTCGGGCGAGGGCTTCTACACGTACCGCTGAGTGCGGCGCTCGTGGCGACAACGGGTCCGCTATTGACACTTATCGGCAACAAGTGTCAACATCTGCAGAGTTGGCGACACTGAGGAGGCGCGATGACGGCTTGGCCGGAACACGCCACACGGTCGGTTCCGTGGCAGAGCTCCACGCGCCGCGGCAACCGAGACGATCGGATGCTCAGCGAGATCGTCGTGTCGCTGCCCCCCGCGATCGCCGAGCTCACCCCGCCTGACGCGCCGGACCGCGATCTCGCGAGAGCCCGATGGGAGGCTCGGGACCTCGAGCGGGTCGGGGACGGTGTGCTCGCCCCCCTCGCAGGCTTCCTGATCCGCATGGAGTCGGTCGCCTCCAGCCGCATCGAGCACGTCGAGGCGACGCCGGTCGCGTTCGCCCGCGCGATCGGCGGCCTCAGGGAGAACGAGTCCGCGATGTCGATGGTCGCGGCCGGCGCCGCGATCGTGACGCTCATCGAGGCCTCGAGCGAGAGGGTCGTGCTCGACGAGATCCTCGCCGCCCACGCCGCGCTGATGCTCAACGACCCCGACCCGGATGAACGCCGCAGTGCCGGCCAGGTCCGCGACGTGCAGAACTGGATCGGCGGGTCGCAGCACTCCCCGCGGAACGCGCTCTACGTCCCCCCGCCGCCGGAGGACGTCCCTGCGCTCCTCGACGACCTCGTCGCGTTCGTGAACCGTGACGACGTCGAGCCCGTCACGCAGGCCGCGATCGCCCACGCGCAGTTCGAGAGCATCCACCCGTTCACCGACGGGAACGGCCGCATCGGGAGGGCCCTCATCGGCGCGGTGCTGCGCCGTCGCGGCGTGACGCCCCACACGGTGCTGCCGGTCGCCAGCGCCCTGGCCGCGGACACGCCGCACTACTTCTCGCTGCTCACGGCGTACCGCTCGGGAGACCCGCTGCCGATCATCACGGACCTGTCGCTCAGCATCGAGGCCGCGGCCCGGGAGGCGCGCGGCACCGCCCGTTCGTTCGCGCGGTACGAAGAGACCTGGCGCGCGCAGGTCGGCCCTCGCGCGGGGAGCGCGACCGACCTGATCCTGTCGCACCTGCTGGCCCTGCCGGTCTTCACCGTCGAGCAGCTCGCCCGCGCCACCGGCATCCCCGAGCGCAGCGTCTACCGCTCGGTCGCGACACTCGAGGAGCACCATGTCGTCGACGCTGTGACGGAGCGCGTCCGCGGTCGTGCCTACGCCGCGATGGACGTCCTCGACGAGTTCGACGACCTGGACGCCCGCATCCGCGAGCGCGTCACGCTGCTGCGCGACACCTGACGCGACGCACGCGACGCACGCGACGCACGCGACGCACGCGACGCCCGCGACGCCCGCGACGGCCTGACGGTCACGTCGAGCCGCGCACGACCAGGCGGACCGGGCCGGCGACCGTCCCGGGTGACGGCGCTCCCCCGATGGCGTCGACGAGGTGCTGAGCGGCGGCGCGGCCGAGCTGCTCGAGGGACATGTCGATGCTCGTCAGAGGCGGGCGTGACTCCCTGACCAGCAGGTCCCAGTTGTCGAACCCGACCACGGAGATGTCGTCCGGGACGCTGACGCCTTCGTCGCGGAGCGCGTCGATGGCACCGCGGGCGATGTGGTCGCTGCCGCCGATGATCGCGTCGACGGGCTCGCCGCCCCTGACCAGGAGGCGGGCACAGTCCCGGCCCCACCCCTCGCCCCACTGCCCGAAGAGGGAGGCGCCGCCGACGAGTTCCAGCCCCGCCGCCGTCAGGGCCTGCTGGACCCCTGCAGCGCGGTCGCGAGCGGCCGCGTAGGAGGACTCGCCGTTGATCAGGGCGATGCGCGTCCGCCCCTTCTCGATCAGGTGCTCGGCCGCCAGGCGTCCGGCCTGGACGTTGTCGGGGGTGAAGGAGGCGTCCGCCGGGTCGCTGGACGGGGCGTAGACGTAGACGACCGGGACGTCCGCGAGCAGCGGGACGGGCGGGCGCGGGTTCGTGGTGCGACCGACGATGAGCAGGCCGTCGACGCGACGCGTCAGCAGCGTCTGCAGGTGCAGCTGCTCGCGGAGCGCGTCGTCGCGGGCGTCGGCGAGCAGCACGGACAGCGACCCCGAGCCGAAGGCGTCCTCGGCGCCGAGCAGCACCGGCAGCACGAACCGGTTGTCCAGGTCGCTCGTGACCATCCCGATGGTGCCGGTCCGCGCCGAGTTCAGCGCCTGCGCGAAGAAGTTGGGCGTGAACGAGAGCGCCGCAGCGGCCTCCTGCACCTTCACGCGCGTCGACTCCCGTACCTGCGCACGGCCGTTCAGGGCCTTGGAGGCGGTGGCGACCGACACCCCGGCGGCCCTGGCGACGTCGGCCAGCGTGACGGGCGTCGTCGGGGCCTTGCCGCCTCCTGCTGTGGTCATGTACCGAAAATAGTTCACAAACTCATTGACGGGCAAGTGATGCCCGTGTAACTTCACACCCGAAACCAGTTTCGGTCTCTTTGCTCTCGACGATGAGCGCCCTGTGCTGCACCTGCCGGGCTCTCTGACGGAGCACCCGCAGCAGTTCAGAGAGGAACCTCCTGTGATCTCCTTCATCCGCAGCAAGCGCACCGCCGTGGCCGTCGTCGGCCTGGCCGCCGCGACCCTCGCCCTGACCGGCTGTGCCGGCGGAGCGGGCGGCGGCTCGTCCGACGCCGCCTCCGGCACCTACACGTTCTGGGACCCGTACCCCCAGTTCGACGACTCCAGCGACTGGGCGAAGCTCATCGAGAAGTGCGGCACGGAGGCGGGCGTGACGGTCGAGCGCACCGGCTACGACACGTCCGACCTCACCAGCAAGGCCCTGCTCGCCGGCCAACAGGGCAACTCCCCCGACCTGCTGCTCGTCGACAACCCGGTCGTCTCGACCCTGGCCGAGGCGGGCCTGCTCACCGACACCGACGAGACCGGGGCCGACACCTCCGACATCGAGGCGAACATCCTGGCCGCCGGCCAGCTCGACGGGAAGACCTACGGCGTCCCCATCGGCGCCAACACGCTCGCGCTCTACTACAACAAGGCCGTCCTCGACGCCGCCGGCGTCGACCCGGCGTCGGTCACCGACTGGGACAGCCTCACCTCCGCGCTCGAGGCGGTCTCCGCCTCCGGCGGCAAGGGCATCACCTTCTCGGGCATCGGCACCGAGGAGGGCAGCTTCCAGTTCCTGCCCTGGTACTGGGGCTCGGGCGCCGACCTCACCGAGCTCGACTCGGACGACGCCGTCTCGGCCCTGGCCCTCTGGACCGACTGGGTCGAGAAGGGCTACGCCCCCAACTCGGTGATCAACAACACGCAGACGACGAGCTGGCAGGAGTTCCTCACCGGCGAGTACGCCTTCAGCGAGAACGGCACCTGGCAGCTCGCGGGCGTCAAGGAGTCGGGCATCGACTACGGCATCATCTCGATCCCCTCGAAGGACGGCGGCGCAGCCCCGGCCCCGACCGGCGGCGAGTTCCTCACCGTCCCCGTCCAGAGCGACGACGCCCGCTACGAGGTGAGCGAGAAGATCCAGTCGTGCCTGACGAGCACCGACAACCTCGTCGCGACCGACACCACGCTGTCCTACGTCGCACCCACGAAGGACGCCCAGGCCGAGCAGGTCGCCACCGACCCCGACCTCGAGCCGTGGGTCACCGCGGTCGCCGACGCCAAGGGCCGCACGAGCGACGACCTCGGCACCGACTACCCGAAGATCTCGGAGCAGCTCTGGAAGGCCGTGCAGAACAGCCTGAGCGGGTCGTCCGACCCCGAGGCCGCCCTGCAGGAGGCGCAGCAGGCCGCCGCGTCGGCCACGAAGTAGGGGGACGCGCACCGTGAGCACCGACACGATCGAACGTCGCGAGGCACCGTCCGTGGGGAGGCCGGCCCTGGACCCCGGCCTCCCCGGCACCGGACGCCGGCGACGACGCGGGCCGGGCGCCTCCCAGCTCACCGCCTGGGCGTTCCTCGCCCCGGTCGTCGTCTACCTCGCGGTCTTCTACGTCTGGCCGCTCGTCCGGAACGTCGACCTGTCGACGCACGACTACACGGTCCGGTCGTTCATCGACGGCACCGCGCCCTTCATCGGCATCGAGAACTTCGCCGACGTGTTCGCCAGCCCGACCTTCGGGCCGGCGCTGGTGAACACCCTGCTGTTCACGGGCATCTCGATCGCGTTCCAGTTCTCGATCGGCATGGCCCTCGCGGTGTTCTTCTTCCAGAAGTTCCCGCTGTCGTCGACGCTCCGGGCCCTGTTCCTCGTGCCGTGGCTGCTCCCGCTGATCGTGAGCGCGTCGACCTGGTCGTGGATGCTCAACAGCGAGAGCGGGGTCGTCAACTCCGTGATCCGCAGCCTCGGCGGCGACCAGGTCAACTGGCTGACGTCGCCGCAGTGGGCCCTGACCAGCGTGATCATCGCCAACATCTGGATCGGCATCCCGTTCAACCTGGTCATCCTCTACAGCGGCCTGCAGAACATCCCCGGCGACATCTACGAGGCGGCCGCGCTCGACGGCGCGAACGCGTGGCAGGTCTTCTGGCGCATCACGTTCCCGCTGCTGCGCCCCGTCTCGGCCATCACGATCCTGCTCGGCCTCGTCTACACGTTGAAGGTCTTCGACATCATCTGGATCATGACGCGCGGCGGGCCCGGCGACGCCTCGACCACCTTCGCCATCTGGTCCTACCAGCTCGGCTTCGGCTCGACCCTCCCCTCCTTCGGCCCCGCCGCCGCGGTCGGCAACCTGCTGATCGTCATGGCGCTCGTCTGCGGATTCGTCTACCTGCGCGTGCAGAGGAAGCAGGACCAGTCATGAGCGCCACCATCCGGCCCGCCGCCGCCCCGACGTCCGCCGCCCGCCGCGCCTCCTCGAGTCGTGCCGGCCGCCGCAGCCTCGCCACCACGGTGATCGGGGTCGTGCTCACCGCGATCATGCTGTTCCCGATCTACTGGATGATCAACGTGTCGCTGACCCCGACCGCGCAGATGCGGCAGAGCCCGCCGTCGTGGTTCCCCTCGGCCCCCACGCTCGACGGCTACCGGGCCGTCGTCGCCGATCAGCTGCCGTTCCTCGGCACCAGCCTGCTGGTCGGCCTCGGCACCGTCGTCGTCACCGTCGCCCTGTCGGCGCCGGCCGCGTACTCGCTGGCCAAGCTGCGACCCGTCGGGGGAGGCGCGCTGAGCTTCGTGATGATCGTCGCGCAGATGATCCCCCAGGTCATCATGGCCATGGGCTTCTACGCGATCTACCTCAACCTCGGCATCCTGAACCAGTGGTGGGGCCTCGTCATCGCCGACTCGACCCTGGCGGTGCCGTTCGGGGTGCTCATCTTCACGGCCTTCATGCGAGGGATCCCCGACGAGCTGATGAGCGCCGCGAAGCTCGACGGAGCCGGCGCGTGGCGCACGTTCCGATCGGTCGTCCTGCCCGTCAGCCGCAACTCGGCCGTGACCGTGGGGCTCTTCGCGTTCCTCTGGGCCTGGTCGGACTTCGTGTTCTCGTCGACCCTGAACAGCGGCGGCGACGCCCAGACCATCACGCTCGGCATCTACCGCTACATCGGGAACAACAACCAGGAGTGGAACTCGATCATGGCGACCGCCGTCGTCGCGTCGATCCCCGCCACGGTGCTCCTCGTCGTCGCCCAGCGCTACGTCGCCGCGGGCGTCACCGCGGGTGCCGTCAAGGACTGACGCCGCCGACGCCGTCAGCTGTCTCCTCCCTCGCCTCGCTCCCCTCCCCCACCACCCGGAGAACCCACGTGACCACCACCGCCCCCCGCACCCGCTCCTCCTCCGCCGCCGCCCGCGCCGACCGCGCTGACGGCACCGACGGCATCGACGGCACCGACCGCGCCCGCCGGTTCGCCGGCGCCGTCTCGCCGTCCACCTCGACCCTCACCCCGCTCGACGCGACCGAGATCCGGCTCACCGACGGCTTCTGGGCCGAGAAGCAGGCCCTGAACGCCGACGTCGTGCTGCGGCACTGCGAGGACTGGATGGAGCGCATCGGCTGGACGGGCAACTTCGACCGCGCCGCCGCTGGCCTCGGCGACCCTGGCACCCCCTGGGAGCACGCGGGCATCGAGTTCGTCGACTCCGAGGTCTACAAGCTCCTCGAGGGCATGGCCTGGGAGCTGGGACGCGAGCACGACCCGGCCCTGCAGGCCCGCTACGACGCCCTCGTCGACCGCGTCGCCGCGGCCCAGGAGGACGACGGCTACCTGCACACGAGCTTCGGCCGCGCCTGGCAGCGACCGCGGTGGAGCGACCTCGAGTGGGGCCACGAGCTGTACTCGATGGGCCACCTGCTGCAGGCCGTGGTCGCCGCCGAGCGCACCGGCGCCTCGCCCCGCCTGGTCGAGGTCGGCCGCCGTCTCGCCGAGCACCTGTGGTCCGTCTTCGGCCCCGAGGGCCGGGTCGCGATCTGCGGGCACCCCGAGATCGAGGTCGCCCTCGCCGAGCTCGGCCGCGCGCTCGACGAGCCGCGCTGGATCGAGCTCGCCCGCCTCTTCGTCGACCGCCGCGGACGGGGCCTGCTCGGCCAGATCGAGTACGGGGCCGAGTACTTCCAGGACGACGTGCCGGTGCGCGACGCCGAGGTGCTGCGCGGGCACGCCGTGCGGGCCCTGTACCTGGCCGCCGGAGCCCTCGACGTCGCCGTCGAGACGCGCGACGACGAGCTCGCCGACGCGGTCCGGCGACAGTGGGAGGCGACGGTCGCCCACCGGACGTACGTCACGGGCGGCATGGGCTCCCACCACCAGGACGAGGCCTTCGGCGCCGACCACGAGCTGCCGCCCGACCGGGCGTACTCCGAGACCTGCGCGGGCATCGCCTCGACGATGCTCTCGTGGCGGCTGCTCCTCGCCGAGGGCGATCCCCGGTACGCCGACCTGATCGAGCGCACCCTGCTCAACGTCGTGCTCGCCTCGCCCCGCGACGACGGGCGCGCGTTCTTCTACACGAACACGCTGCACCAGAGGAGCCTCGGCACCGAGCCCGACGAGGACGAGCTGAACGCCCGTGCCCTCTCGAGCCTGCGGGCGCCGTGGTTCGAGGTGTCGTGCTGCCCCACGAACGTGGCCCGCACCCTGGCCAGCGTCGAGCAGTACTTCGCGACCCGCACGCCCGACGGGGTGCAGCTGCACCAGTACGGCAGCTACGACGTCGACACCGTGCTCGACGACGGCACGTCGGTGGCGCTGTCGGTCGCGAGCGGATACCCCCTCGACGGGCGCGTCGAGGTGACGTGGCGAGAGGACGCCGGCCGCGAGTTGGAGCTCAAGCTCCGTGTCCCCTCGTGGGCTGACGGCTCGACGGTCACGGTAGCCCTGCCCGACGGGGAGGTCAGGCAGGAGCAGGGCTCGACGGTCGTCGTCCGCCGCCGCTTCTCGGCGGGCGACGTCGTCGTGCTCGAGCTGCCGACCAGCGCCGAGTGGGTGCGGCCCGACCCGCGGATCGACGCGGTCCGCGGCCAGGTGGCCGTGCAGCGGGGACCGCTCGTGCTCGCGCTCGAGTCGGTCGACCTGCCCTCCGGCAGCGTCAACGACGTGCTCGTCGACACGACCGTCGACCCGGTCACCACGCCTGCCGGCGCCAGGGTCGAGCTCTCCCGCAGCCGCACGCCGGCCAGCGGGTGGCCCTACGGCCGCGCCGTGTCGGACGCCTCGTCGCTCGGCAGCGTGGCGCTCGTACCCTACGCGACGTGGGGCAACCGCGGGCCGTCCACGATGCGCGTCTGGCTGCCCGTGGACGACCTGGAGGCCTGACCAGCTAGTCCGCCGCGCGGGAAGTGACCGTCGGGCGGAAACCACTTCATGTGCGCTTGTTGCTTAATCCTCAGGCCGATGAGAGGCTGAGCGAAAGCGGTTTCGGACAATGCCGTCCCACGCGGCGCCGCTCGTCCACGCAAAGGAGCACAGGATGAGAACGAAGAAGAAGTCGACAGGGGCCGTCCTCGGCCTCGGCCTGAGCGCAGCCGTCGTGGCTGCCCTCCTCACCCCAGGAGCCACCGCCGCCGCAGCCGGCAACACGCTCGTCGTCGACGCGGCGACCAGCATCCGGCCGGTCACCCACGTCGGCGCCGGCGGCCTGTACGCCGTCGCGAGCGACACCGACCCGGCTCCTGGCCTCCTGACGCCGCTGAGGCTGAAGCAGCACACGCAGCCGGCGCCCGGGGTCCAGCAGCTGGGCAACGGCGCGACGGTCCCCACGGGCGACGTCCTCAAGACCGCTCCCGCGTTCACCCGGGACGGCGCCCAGTCCTACGCCCGCATGCCCGACGTGTACCCGAACTTCCCGTACCGCTGGATCAGCTGGGAGGACTGGACGCAGAAGATCGACACGATGGTCAAGGCCCGCGTCGACGCGAAGGCGACCACGAACATCAACGGCTGGGAGCTCTGGAACGAGCCGGACGGCACCTGGGACACCGCCAAGGCGGGCCCCTTCCTCGACGGCTGGACCCGCACCTACCGCCAGGTGAAGCTGCAGGACACGACCACCCCGATCGTCGGCCCGAGCTACAGCCGGTACTACCCCGACCTGATGCGCGACTTCATGGCCCGTGCGAAGGCCGACGGCACCCTCCCCGACGTCGTCGTCTGGCACGAGCTCGACGACGGCGGATGGAACGACGTCGACGAGCACGTCGCCGACTACCGGGCCATCGAGCGCTCGCTTGGCATCAGCCCGCGGCCGATCTCGATCAACGAGTACGGCTCCCCGAGCCAGGTCGACACCCCCAGCGTCTCCGCCCACTTCATCGCCCAGTTCGAGCGCACCGGCATCAAGGACGCCGAGCGCGCCTACTGGTACGAGTCGGGCACCGTCGGCGGCCTGGTCTGGGACAACCGTCCCACCGGGTCGTACTGGCTCTACAAGTGGTACGGCGAGATGGCCGGCAACATGGTCGGCGTCACTCCGTCCGGAGACCTCGACGGCTTCGCCGCGTACGACTCCACCCGGAAGATCGTCAACGTCGCCCTCGGCGGGACCTTCGGCGACAACTCCGTCCAGGTCAAGGGCCTGGCGAGCTTCGGGTCACAGGCCAAGGTGACGGTGAACTACACGCCTCGCTCCGGGCGCATGACCACCGTGTCCGCACCCACGCAGGTGTCGAGCGCGACCGTCCCGATCGTGAACGGCGCCGTCACCGTGCCGATCACGAACCAGGACTACCTGGGCGCCTACCAGGTGGTCGTGACGCCCGCGGCGGGCCCGACCACGTCGTACCAGCAGGTCTACGAGGCCGAGAACGCCACGGTGGTCAACGCTCAGCGGCTCACCTCCGGCGGCGCGTCCAACGGAGGGTACGTGGGCCGGATCGACGGACTCGGCGACGGCCGCTCCAACAGCTTCGTCGACTTCGTCGTCGAGGTCCCTGCTGCGGGCAGCTACTCCCTCACCACCCGGTACGCGAACGGAGGCGCGGCGACGTCCACCCAGGGACTCGCCACGAACGGGAGCGGCTTCCAGAGCGTCTCGTACGCGCCCACCGGCGCCTGGGGGCGCTTCGCCGACAGCACCGCGACGCCGATCACCCTCAAGGCCGGCTACAACGTGATCCGTCTCGCGAAGGGCTCGCCGAACTACGCCGGCGGCTCGGGCTTCGCCGAGATCGACTCGATCACGGTGCGGCCCCGCTGACGCAGGGCGCTGCGCCCGCCCTGCGGTGCCCGGCGCCTGGACGAGAGGAAGCCCCCCGAGATGCTCGGGGGGCTTCCTCTCGTTCGGTCGTCGCGCAGACCCGCGTCAGACGTGGGTGTGGTGCTCGTGTGCGGCGTGCTGAGCAGGTTCGATCTGGAAGGTCGAGTGCTCGACCTTGATGGAGAAGTGCTCGGCGACGCACTTCTGGAGGTCGTCGAGGATCTGCGGCGCGTGCCCGTCCTGGAAACAGGAGTCCTCGACCGTGACGTGCGCGCTGAGGATCGGCAGCCCGGTCCCCACCAGCGACGCGTGCAGGTCGTGGACCTCGGTGACGTGCGGCAGCTCGAGCATGTGCGCCCGGACGTCGTCGAGGTCGAGGCCGACCGGCGTCGACTCCATCAGGACCCCCGTCGTCTCCCGCAGCAGCGTGACGGTGCGGGGGATGATGAGGACGGCGATGAGCATCCCCGCCAGCGGGTCCGCCTGTCCCCAGCCCGTGGTCATGATGACGACGGCGCTGGCGATCACCGCGACGGAGCCGAGGGCGTCGTTGACCACCTCGAGGAACGCGGCCCGCATGTTCATGTTCGCCGATCTGCCCCCGGTGAGCACGGCGATCGAGACGATGTTCCCGACGAGCCCGATGATGCCGAACACCAGCAGCTCCGAGGAGGGGACGGCCGGGGGCTCGAAGAGGCGCCGGATGCCCTCGACCAGCGCGAAGAGCCCCACGGCGAGCAGCACGGCCGCCTGGGCCGTCGCCGCGAGGACCTCGGCTCGCTGGAATCCCCAGGTCCGCCTGGAGGTCGCCGCCCTCCCCATCAGCGTCGCGGCCAGCAGCGCCATGAACAGGCCGCCGGCGTCGGTGAGCATGTGGGCGGCGTCGACGAGCAGCGAGAGGCTCCCCGTGATGACGGCCCCGACGACCTCGACGACGAGGATCGTGGTCGTGATGCCGAAGGCGACGGCGAGCCGGCGGCGGTGGTCCGTCCCGACCGCGACGGCGTGGTCGTGTCCTGCGCCCATGTCACTGCCCTTCGTGGTGGTGCCGGTAGGCGGCGCCGACGGAGTGCTCGGCCTGGAAGATCGCGTCCTGGACGAGCTTGCTTGCGTGGTCGTTCACCAGCCGGTAGAAGACGCGGTTGCCCGCCTGACGCGTCGAGACCATCCGCGCCATCCGGAGCTTGGCGAGGTGTTGAGAGACCGCGGTGGGCGACTTGTCGACGATGTCGGCGAGGTGGTTCACCGACAGCTCCTCGTCTCGGAGCGCGAGGATCATGCGCACCCGAGTGGCGTCGGCGAGCATGGAGAACACCTCGACGGCGAGCTCGACGAAGGCGTCATCCGGATGCAGCTCTTCTTGATGCGTATCTTCGTGCATGCGAAGATGGTCACACGACGGCGCCTCGATGTCCAGGGTCGCGGGGCGGTTCTCCAGCGGCGTGCCGACGGCGGTGATTACCCTGTGATCGGACCTGACCCGAGAAGGAGGTGCGATGTCCCTGACGCTGTCGGGCACCTCCCGCTCGCGCTCGCCCCTCGGGATCTGGGCGCTGTTGTTGTCCGTCACGGCAGCGACGCTCGCCGCCGTCCTCGGCATCCACGCTCTCGGCGACGACGCCTTCTCCGGCGGCGTGCAGGCGGCGTCGAGCGTGACGCAGGCCGTGTCGGTCGACGACCCGGCCCCTCGAGACCTGCCCCTCGTTCCGCTGTCGGCGGGCGACGAGGCCGTGACCGGGCTTACCGAGCTGACCGGGACGACTGGTCACGGTGGAGCCCTGGCCTGCGCACTCCTCGCCCTCCTGTGCGTCGCGACCCTCGCCCTCGCCCTGTTGCGCACCAGGTCAGCAGCAGCTCGGACGCTCGATCCTCTCGTCGGCCCACGACCCACGGCGCCGTCCGCCTCGGCTGCGCGGCCGCACGGGGCTGTGGACCTGACCGCGCTGGGCATCTCCCGCATCTAGGCGGTCCTCGATCGCGACCTGCGCGTCGACGGACGATGGCGACGAGTCATCGAGCGTCCGGCGTGCTCTCGCGACACCGACCCCATCGCCTACCTCAGAAACAAGGGAGTCTGACCATGGTCAGGAATCAGTTCATCGTCGCCGTCATCGCACTCGTCCTCACAGCCGCCGTGGTCGTCGCGGTCATCATCTACAACGGCACCCGCACCGACACCGCCCAGCCCCTCGCCGCCGACCCCACGATCGCACCGACCAGTGCCGAGGTCGTTCGTGACGACACCCGCTACCTCGACCAGGTCGAGGGCGACGCCGTCACCGTCGTGGAGTTCTTGGACTTCGAGTGCGAGTCGTGCGCGGCGATGTACCCGTACGTCGAGCAGGTCAGGGAGAAGTACGCCGGCCAGATCAACGTCGCGGTCCGCTACTTCCCCATCCCGTCGCACCGGAACTCCGAGAACGCGGCCCTCGCCGTCGAGGCCGCTGCCGAGCAGGGCCAGCTCGAGGCGATGTACGCGCGCATGTACGAGACCCAGGCCGCGTGGGGCGAGAAGCAGGAGTCAGAAGCGGCCCAGTTCCGCACCTTCGCCGATGACCTCGGGCTCGACCTGGCAGCGTTCGACGAGGCTGTGGCCGACCCGGCGACCCTCGAGCGCGTGGTCGCCGACCGGGCGGAGGGCACCGCCCTCGGCGTCACCGGCACCCCGACGTTCTTCGTCGACGGCCGGATGATCGAGCTCACCTCCGTCGACGACCTCGACGAGGCCGTGCAGAGCGCAGTCGCCCGTGGCTAGGAACCGAGGGCGCGCCCGGGGCGCACAGCCTGTCGCCGCTCAGCCGCCGAACCCCCGCAGCCTTGCCGTGCTCGGGCTTCTCCTGGCCTGCGTCGCGGGCCCGGTCGGTCTCGTCGTCAGCCTCGTCGCGTTCATCCGCTCGCGTCGTGCGGGAGAGAAGAACACCGTCGCCCTGGTCGGGATGATCGTCGGCCTGGCCACGACTGCGGCGTTCGTCGCCGGGGTCCTCTACTTCCAAGCCGTCTTCGCCGGGCAGACCGGCGTCTGTGCCGAACTCGGACCCGGCGTCCACGACGGCGCCTTCGGCACCTTCACTTGCCCTGCGGGCTGACGCAGCTCGCCCGGCCCCGCAACGGAAGAAAGCCCCCGAGGTTCTCGGGGGCTTTCTTCTCGGGCTGACCTCCCCGAACGAATCCGGGATGAACGACCCTCTGGCGGTACCGGTGGGATTTGAACCCACGGTGGAGTCAACCCCCACACATGTTTTCGAGACATGATCCTTCGGCCGCTCGGACACGGTACCGGGAGAGAGCTTAGTACATCCGCGCCCCCCTGTCGAAACCCACCTCCGACCGGCGTGAACCGGCGCGAAGCGCTGCCCCGAGGCCAGCCGGGAGCGCTTCGTGACGGTTCACCGCACCTCCTCGAGGGGCCCAGATCGACCACGGAGACCCGAGGCAGGTCGAGACAGGGACTCTCGCGGCTCCGGCCAGAGCGGCGGGCGTACGCTCCCCGCATGCCCACCCGCCACCCCCTCGCCTTCCTCTCCGGAGTCGGCGTCACCCTCGCCACGGGCGGGGCCCTCTTCGCCGTCTGGCGCCGCGCGCTCCGCAGCCAGCGCTCGGCCGCCGCGACCCTCAACGACCTGCTGCCGGTGCACTCCGCCTGGTGGCGCGACCGGTTCGACCGCAAGGGCGCCCTGCTCTACGTGGCGCTCGGCGACTCGACCGCGCAGGGAATCGGGGCGTCGAGCCCGGCGCGCAGCTACGTGGGCAGGTTGTCGGTGCGGATCCGGCACGCGACCCGCTCCTCCGTCCGGGTCGTCAACCTCAGCGTCAGCGGAGCCACGACGTGGCTCTGCCGCAAGGACCAGCTGCCCAAGCTCGAGAAGTACCGGCCCGACATCGTGACGGTCGCGATCGGGGCGAACGACGTCATCGACTTCGACGCCGAGACCTTCGAGCGCAACCTGCGGCACATCTACGAGGCGCTGCCGAGCCACGCGATCGTGGCCGACCTGCCGACGATGTGGATCCCCGAGCGCGAGCACCGCATCGCCGAGGCCAACGCGATCGTGCGCCGCCTCGCCGACGAGTTCGGCCTCACCGTCGCTCCCCTCTACGACACGACGCGCAAGCAGGGCCTCGTCCGCACGTTCCGCAACTCGGCCGGCGACCTGTTCCACCCGAACGACCGTGGCTACCGTGTCTGGGCCAGCGCCTTCGAGCCGGCCATCGCCGCCCGCGTGGCACGGATCGCCGCCGACCACGCCGTCACGGACGCCGACGCCAGCGTGCACGACGCCGCGACCGCGGGATCGACGGCCCGCACCGCCGAGCGTGCGGCGTCGCGCGCCTCGGCCCGCGGCACGGACGCGCTGCCCCGCAGCTGACCCCGGCACCCGACTGCACGGCACGGCACCGGACGGCACCGGACCGGCAGCCCTCGCGACCGGTCCCGTCAGCCGAGGAGGCGCCTCCTACTTGACCGTGAAGGTCACCGATGACGAGGTGCTCGCCCCGATGCTGCCGTTGCCCGAGTACGTGACGACGAGCGGGTAGCTGCCTGCCTTGCGGAACCCGGCCACTCCCACGGTGATCTTGCCCTTGGCCGCTGCCGAGAGGGTGGCGGTGCCGACGACGGTCTTGCCGTACCTGATGGTCACGGTGCCCGTGGGTCCGGCGACGCCAGGGGCCGCCACGCTCACCGCGACGTAGGCGGCCTTGCCCTTCGGGAGGGACGAGCGGGGCGAGAGCACGGTCCTCGACGTCGCCTTCGAGACGGAGAACGACACCGCCGCGCTCGAGGAGGGCAGCGCAGTCGAGACGGACGGCGTGAACGTCGTCGTGATCGCGTGCGAGCCGGCGGCGGTGCCCGCGGGGACGACCCACGAGGCCTTCCCCCCTGTGACGGCGACCTGTGCCGCCACCTTTCCGTCCAGGCGGAAGGCGACGGTGCCCGTGCCCGTCGCGGCGGCCCCGGCGACCGAGGTCAGGGAGGCGGTGGCCGTGATGCGCGAGGTCGCGCCGTGCACCTGCGAGCCAGCGCTGAGGCGGAGCGTCGACACGGTCGGGGCCTTGTCCACGGTGACCGTCGTGGTCGCGGACGTGGAGGTCGACTGGTCGGCCGCGGTCGGGCTGAACACGGCGCGCAGGGAGTGCGCACCGGGTGCGAGCCACGCCCCGAGGGGGAACGCGGCCGTGCCGCCCGTCGCCACCGGCACAGTGGCGAGCGTCGTGGTCCCGTCGACGAACGCGACGGACCCCGCAGGGGTGGCACCTCCTGCGACCGCGACCGTCGCGGTGAGGGCCGCCGTCGGCATCGTGCCCCAGGTCTGACGTGCCCGGTCGGTGCCGAGCGTCGTCGTGGTCTCCGCCGCGACCTGCTTCGGCGCGGGCCGCCCGGCGGTGTCGCCTGCGGGCGCGACGCCGGTCGGCGTGCCGCCGGCGAGGCTGACGTCGAGCACGGCTCCGGCAGAGGGCGAGGTCGAGCGGACCGCGACGGTGAAGCCGCCGTCGGCGCTCGTGAAGCTCTCGCCGGCGTCGAGGTGCGTGTCGCGGCGCGTCAGGTCGCCCGCCTTCACGGGGCCGGCCGCCACGACGGCGGTCGAGACCGCGGTGCCGGACAGGGGCATCGCCCGCAGGACGCGCACCTCGCCGAGGGCCCGGTCGCCGTTCAGGGTGCAGCGCACGAGCACCTTGTCGAGCGACGAGCACCGCGGCGTCGCGCCCCGGAACTCGGCGCTGGTCGCGTCACGGCCGCTCGCGGTGCGGTACTCGACCCAGTAGGTGTCGCCGCTCAGCGGGTCGACGACCTGCACGGCCCGGCCGCCCGGCGTGGTCGGCGCGCCGTCGAGCGCGCCGACGGTCACCTGCTGACGGGTGCCCGGCTCGCGGAGCGTCGTCGCGTCGACCTGGAAGCCGGCCCGGAGGCGCTGGGGCGTCGACAGGTGCGGTCGCGCACCCGAGACCGAGTAGCCCATGATGTCGAGGAAGTCGCCGTACTCCTCCACCGGGCAGGCGACCGACGTGTCGGTGTCCGCCGTGTGCGCGTAGTCGGAGAGGGGAGCGTCGACAGCGTCCGCGGTGCGGCACATCCCGGCGCCGGCGTGGCCGAGGCCGAGGTTGTGGCCGAACTCGTGCAGCAGCACGGGGACGCCGAGGCCGGTGTCCGTGCCGACCGAGCTGAAGATCTCGCCGCCGCCGCCGCCGACGGTCGCGAAGGCGGCCGAGCCGCAGGTCTCGCGGGTCAGGACGAGGAGGTGCTGGTCGGTGCCGGCCCAGCGGTACGACGCGAAGGCGCCCCCGAAGGCGGTCGTGTGCACCGAGTCGAGCACGGCCGACGGGTCGCAGGTGGTCTTCGCGAGCGAGGTGCGCTCGATGCCGCCGAGCTGGACGTCGACGGTGCCGCCCGACTCCTCCCACCAGAAGTCGTGCAGCTGCCGGATCGCCGTCGTGACGGACGCGTCGTCGGGCGGGGTGGCGGCGTCGTCGGCCGTGGTCGCCGTGACGGTCGCGATGCTGACGGAGACCTCGTGCACGACGGCGACGGAGGCCGTCGCGGCCGCCTGGGTCGGCGGCTGCGCGCCCTTCTCGTCGACGGACGTCTGGTCTGCGACGTCCGCCTCGCGGGCCGCGACCTCGGCAGCCTCGGCGTGCAGGTGCGGAGCCGTGACGGGCGTCGACGGGACGGCGATCATGTCGTCGGTCAGGTCGGGCGCTGCCGGGGTGCCGGCCTGTGCGGTCGTCGAGACGGGCGCGGTCGCGATCGTCGGGTCGGGCGCGGCGGCGTTGGCCGCCTGTCCGTCGACGAGGCCGCCGACCACGATCACGGCCGCGACGAGCACGGCGGACGCACGGATGAAACGGGGGGTGGGCACAGCGAACTCCAGTCGTGCGGGAGGCTGCGGGGTCGTCGGGACCGCACGCTCGACAGCGCGTGGTCGTCGGGACCACGCGCTGGACAACACGTGGCCGTCGGGACCACGTGCACGTGGCACGGCCGTCGGGACCGCGCACGTCGCGTGGCCGTCGGGGGGCCACGCGTTCACCGCAATATCGATGCAAACACAACGACTTCGGCCCCGAGCCCCCCACAACGGGTCAGCCTCACTCAGCGGCCAGGGCTGCCCGCCAGTCCACAGCCGACACGAGGACGCGCCTCCGCTGTCGGACGTCCCGCCTAGGCTCGCAGCATGCCTCGCCCCACCACCCCGCCCTTCCGCTGCACCGAGTGCGGCTGGACCAGCCTGAAGTGGGCCGGCCGCTGCGGCGAGTGCCAGCGGTGGGGCACCGTGGTCGACGTCACGTCGGCTCTCGTGAGCGCGCGGGGCACCGCGCCCGTGTCGGTCGGCGGCGACCGGGTGGCCCGTCCCATCACCCAGGTCCAGGCCGGCGCCGTGGCCTCCTGGCCGAGCGGCATCGCCGAGTTCGACCGGGTGCTCGGCGGCGGCATCGTGCCGGGCGCGGCGATCCTGCTCAGCGGCGAGCCCGGCGTCGGCAAGTCGACGCTGCTGCTCGAGGTCGCCTCGCGCGCCGCCGCGACCGGCGCCCGGGTGCTCTACGTCACCGCAGAAGAAAGCGCGCAGCAGGTGCGGATGCGGGCGGAGCGCACCGGGGCGATGCACGACAACCTGTTCCTCGCGGCCGAGGTCGACCTCGCCGTGATCCTCGGGCAGATCGAGCAGGTCGACCCGCAGCTCGTCATCGTCGACTCGGTGCAGACGGTCTCGTCGTCGTCGATCGACGGCATCGCGGGCGGCACGTCACAGGTCCGCGAGGTCGCGTCGACGCTGATCCGCGTCAGCAAAGACAGGAACCTGCCGGTGCTGCTGGTGGGGCACGTGACCAAGGACGGCACGATCGCCGGCCCGCGCCTCCTCGAGCACCTGGTCGACGTCGTGTGCCAGTTCGAGGGCGACCGGCAGACGGCGCTGCGGTTCATCCGCGCGCACAAGAACCGCTTCGGGCCGACCGACGAGGTCGGCTGCTTCGAGATGACGGGCGACGGCATCGCCGAGGTCGCCGACCCCAGCGGGCTGTTCATGTCGCGCAACGGCGCACCGGTCAGCGGCACCTGCATCACGATCGCGATGGAGGGGCGGCGTGCGCTGCCCGTCGAGGTCCAGGCGCTGATCGTCGCCAGCAGCACCCCTCAGCCCCGACGCGTCGTCAACGGCGTCGACTCGTCGCGCGTCGCGATGCTGCTCGCCGTGCTCGAGCGGCGGGCGGGCATCCGTCTCGGCGACGCCGACGTCTACGTGTCGACGGTCGGCGGCATCAAGATCACCGAGCCGGGGGCCGACCTGGCGATCGCCCTGGCCCTGGCGAGCGCCAGCCGCGACGTCAGCTACCCGCACACCATGGCAGCTGTCGGCGAGATCAGCCTCGCGGGCGAGATCCGGCCGGTGTCGTCGCCCAAGCAGCGAGCGAGCGAGGCCCGCCGACTCGGGTTCAACCAGCTCGTCGACGCTGAGTCGGGCAACCTGCGCGAGGCGCTGCGACGCGCCTTCAGCGCGGCCAGCACGCCCCGCGAGCGCGAGCTCGACGGCGCCTTCTAGCCCGCACGTCGATCACGGGCGAGTTCGTCCGCCACGGGCCGTCGCGACAGCCCGCCTGAGATGAACCCGCCCGCCTGCCGCGCGCCGGGCAGCCCACCGCGGCAGCGCCGGGCTCCCGCTACTTGAGGGCCTTGAGCAGGTCCTCGGGGGCGGCGGCCATCGTGTGCGGGCCGGCGATGTCGAAGAACACCTGCTCGAGCACGTCGAGGTGCACCTCCATGAAGGCACGCAGCGCGTCCGAGTCGTAGAGCATCACCTCGAGGTCGGGGTCGTCCGGCACCATCGCGGCGTACGCCTCCGCCGAGGAGAAGAGCAGCAGGATGCGCTTGTCGGTGTTCTCGCGGCCGAAGACGCGCACCTGCTCGGCGGCGACGGAGACGGGCTCGGCCGAGTCGCGGTCGGCGACAGCGCCGTCAGCCTCTGCGGCGGACGCGGCCTCGGCCGGTGGCACCACGAGCTTCGGCACCACGACCACGTCGTGACGCAGGGCGAACGCGACGGCGGCGACGTCCTGGCTGGCGAGCGCCAGCTCCAGCGCCTCGGAACGGGGGGAAGCAGCTTCGGTCATCGCTCAGTTCAGGATCATGGGGGCGGTGTCGGCTGACGTGATGTCGCCGACGCTGACGGTCAGTCGGTAGGTCGCGCCTCCTGCGGGCACCGCCTGGCGGGAGTCGGCGTCGCAGGTGTCGGGCGTCGAGCGCGTCCTGTCCCAGGAGATGGCCGGGGTCGAGAGGGTCTGGCCCGCGGTGAGGGTGACGTCCTGGTCGGTGGGGTCGACCTGGCAGTCGGCGGACGACCACCACTGCTCCTCGCCGCTCGTGACGACGAGCTTCTGCTGCCCCGACCCGAGGTTGACCACGCAGTCGGACGAGCCGGTGTTGGTCACCGACATCGAGATCTGCGGCAGCTCGGTGGGGGCGAACACCTGCTTGTCGACGACGGGGACGAGCTCGATCGACCCGGCAGCGCAGCGTTCGCCGTCCTCGGTCGTGGGCTCCGTCGACGCGGGGTCAGGGGTCGCGTCGGCAGCAGGCGCCGTCGCGGTCGAGGTCGCGGCGGGGGCCGGGTCGGCGGCGGGCGTGCTCGTCGCGGCGGCTCCCGGCTCGTCCCCGGACGCGCCGGGCCGCACGACGATGAGCACGACGACCACGATCGCGACGATCAGGCCGAGCAGCACGAGGGCTCGTCGACGCCAGTAGACCGAGGGCGGCTGCGGGCCGGTCGGATTCGTGAACGTCGACATGCGCACAGGTTAAGTGCTGGCCATCGTCCCGTCCCGGATGCTGGCGGCGTGTGCGCCTGAGAACTTGCGTGGAGGGCCCTGGCCGACCAGCGCCTCCTGCGGCCTGGCCCTCGCTCAGCCCTCGAGACGGGGCAGGGCCTTCAGCATGCGCGAGTTGCCGAGCGTGTTCGGCTTGACCCGGGCGAGGTCGAGGAACTCGGCGACGCCCTCGTCGGTCGAGCGCACGAGCTCGGCGTAGGCCTCCGGCGGCACCAGCCCCTCGTCGCCCACCTCGAGGTAGTCGTGCTTCACGAAGAAGTCGACCTCGAAGGTGAGGCAGAAGAGGCGCCCGATCTCGAGCCGACGGGCGGCGCCCTCCAGCGAGTCGAGGAGGCGGTGGCCGACTCCCCGACGGATCCAGGCCGGGTCGAGGGCGAGCGTCCGGATCTCGGCGAGGTCGTCCCACATGACGTGCAGCGCGCCGCACCCGACGGGCACCCCGTCGGGGCCGACGGCGATCTGGAACTCCTGCACGTCGCCGTAGAGGGTGACGAGGTCCTTGCCGAGCAGGATGCGCTTCTGCACGAAGGGCTCGCAGAGGCGCTGGATGTGCGGCACGTCGCTGACGACGGCGTCGCGGACGGTGATGCCGTGCAGGTCCGCGGAGGTCATCCCCCGAGCCTACCCAGCCCTCTGCCCTCGCTGCCCGCGCATGCGAGAGGGCGGCCCGGCCGGAGCCGGACCGCCCTCTCGGCGGATCACGCGGAGCTGACGCTCCTCTCGAGCTGGCTCGCGCCTAGCTCTCGATCTCGGGGACGTCGCCCACGAGCACCTCGTCGCGGCCCGGCTGGCGGGTCGTCGTGAAGACGAACTCGCCGTCGACCCAGTCGACCAGCACGTGGTCGCCGGCCGTCAGGTCGCCGGTGAGGATGCGCTCGGACAGGCGGTCCTCCACCTCGTGCTGGATCGCACGACGCAGCGGACGGGCACCCAGGGCCGGGTCGAACCCGATCTTGATGAGCTGCTCCTTGGCGGGCACCGTCAGCATGGCCGTCATGTCGCGGTCGAGCAGACGGTCGCTCAGGCGCTTGATGAACAGGTCGACGATCTGCAGCAGCTCGGGGTTCGACAGCTGCGGGAACACGATGGTGTCGTCCACGCGGTTGAGGAACTCGGGCTTGAAGTGCTTCTTCAGCTCTTCGTTGACCTTGGCGCGCATGCGGTCGTAGCCGGTCGCGGTGTCGCCCTCGATCTGGAAGCCGACGGGACCGCCGGCGATGCCCTTCGATCCCAGGTTGGTCGTCATGATGATGACCGTGTTCTTGAAGTCGACCACGCGGCCCTGGCCGTCGGTGAGACGTCCTTCTTCGAGCACCTGCAGCAGCGAGTTGAAGATGTCCGGGTGGGCCTTCTCGATCTCGTCGAAGAGCACGACGGAGAACGGCTTGCGACGCACCTTCTCGGTGAGCTGGCCGCCCTCCTCGAAGCCGACGAACCCGGGAGGGGCACCGAAGAGCCGCGAGACGGTGTGCTTCTCGCCGAACTCCGACATGTCGAGGCTGATCAGCGCGCCCTCGTCGTCGAAGAGGAACTCGGCGAGCGCCTTGGCCAGCTCGGTCTTGCCGACGCCCGTGGGGCCGGCGAAGATGAACGACCCGGAGGGGCGGTTCGGGTCCTTGAGGCCGGCACGCGTGCGTCGGATGGTCTTGGAGAGGGCCGCGATGGCCTCCTCCTGGCCGATGACGCGCTGGTGCAGGGCCTGCTCCATGAAGACGAGACGCGAGGTCTCCTCCTCGGTGAGCTTGAAGACGGGGATGCCCGTCGCCTGGGCCAGCACCTCGGCGATGATGCCCTCGTCGACGGTTCCCCCGGCTCCGGCCTCGCCCGAGCGCCACTGCTTCTCGAGACGGAGACGCTCGCCGAGCAGCTTCTTCTCCTCGTCGCGCAGCGAGGCGGCCTTCTCGAAGTCCTGGTCCTCGATCGCGCCCTCCTTCTGGGCACGGACGCCGGCGATGCGCTCGTCGAACTCGCGCAGCTCGGGCGGCGCCGAGAGGATCGAGAGGCGCAGACGCGCGCCGGCCTCGTCGATCAGGTCGATCGCCTTGTCGGGCAGGAACCGGTCGCTGACGTAGCGGTCGGCCAGGTTCGCCGCCGACACGATGGCGCCGTCGGTGATCGAGACCTTGTGGAACGCCTCGTACTTGTCGCGCAGGCCCTTGAGGATGTTGATGGTGTGGGGCAGCGACGGCTCGTTGACCTGCACCGACTGGAAGCGTCGCTCGAGGGCGGCGTCCTTCTCGAAGTGCTTGCGGTACTCGTCGAGCGTCGTGGCGCCGATGGTCTGGAGCTCGCCTCGGGCCAGCAGGGGCTTGAGGATCGACGCGGCGTCGATGGCGCCCTCGGCGGCACCGGCACCCACGAGGGTGTGGATCTCGTCGATGAAGACGATGATGTCGCCGCGGGTGCGGATCTCCTTGGTGACCTTCTTCAGGCGCTCCTCGAAGTCTCCGCGGTAGCGGCTGCCGGCGATCAGCGAGCCGAGGTCGAGCGAGTAGAGCTGCTTGTCCTTCAGCGTCTCGGGGACCTCGCCCTTGACGATGGCCTGCGCGAGGCCCTCGACGACGGCGGTCTTGCCGACGCCGGGCTCGCCGATCAGCACGGGGTTGTTCTTCGAGCGGCGGGAGAGGATCTGCATGACCCGCTCCATCTCCTTCTCGCGGCCGATGACCGGGTCGAGCTTGTTGTCGCGCGCGGCCTGCGTGAGGTTGCGGCCGAACTGGTCGAGGACCTGGCTGCCGCCCTGCGCGCTCTGCTGCTGCTCGCCTCCGACGGCCACCGCCTCCTTGCCCTGGTAACCCGAGAGGAGCTGGATGACCTGCTGGCGGACGCGGTTGAGGTCGGCGCCGAGCTTCACGAGCACCTGGGCGGCGACGCCCTCGCCCTCGCGGATCAGGCCGAGCAGGATGTGCTCGGTGCCGATGTAGTTGTGGCCGAGCTGCAGCGCCTCGCGGAGGCTCAGCTCGAGGACCTTCTTCGCACGCGGCGTGAAGGGGATGTGGCCCGTGGGCTGCTGCTGGCCCTGGCCGATGATGTCCTGGACCTGCTCGCGCACGGCGTCGAGCGAGATGCCCAGCGACTCGAGGGCCTTGGCGGCGACGCCCTCGCCCTCGTGGATCAGCCCGAGCAGGATGTGCTCGGTGCCGATGTAGTTGTGGTTCAGCATCTTCGCCTCTTCTTGGGCGAGGACGACGACGCGACGGGCACGGTCGGTGAATCTCTCGAACATCTCTTGACTCCCTCGGTGGCGGGGTGGTCGTCGCCACCAGTACGCGGTCGACACCTGCATTCGGTGCCGGTCTACGGAGAGCGTAACCAGCGCCTCCCCCGCAGGTCATCCCTGTTCGCTGGGGGCGTGACACCCTGTGAACCAGGGGGACAGCCGAGGAGGCGCGGGTCACGTCGACCGGGTCAGCCGGGCGGCAGGGGCGCGGGCTAGCCTCGCCTCATGGGCAACCTCGTCGTCGGTCTCGTGCCGCACCCCACCAAGTCGGTCCGCGACTCCGTCGACATCCTCTGCGGGTGGAAAGCGCGCGGCGACGCCGCCGGCGGCCACGTCCGCCTCGTCGCGCAGGTCGCCGACGAGTCGCGCATGCAGGGCGGAGTCGAGCTGATCGACGAGCAGGAGTTCCGCGACACGGTCGACGTCGTCGTGGCCCTCGGCGGCGACGGCACGATGCTCGGGGCGATGCGACTCGTCTCCGAGCGACCGGTGCCCGTGCTCGGCGTGAACTACGGCAACGTGGGGTTCCTGGTCGAGGTCGAGCCGCACGAGCTGCCCGCCGCCCTCGAACGGCTCGCCGCCGAGGACTTCTCGCTCGAGCCGCACCACGCCGTCGAGGTCGTGCACACCGCGTCGGGCACCGAGAACCGGTTCCTCGCGTTCAACGACGTGTCGATGGCGCGTCGCCCCGGCGAGGGCGTGGTCACGGCCGATCTCGTGCTCGACGGCACGCCCTACGGCTACTACAAGGCGGATGCGATCGTCGTCGCGACGAGCGCCGGCTCGACGGCCTACAACTACGCAGCCGGCGGGCCGATCCTGTCGCCCGCGGTCGCCGCGACGCTCATCACGCCGGTCGCGCCGATGTCGGGCATCGACCGCTCGGTGGTGCTCGGGCCGCTCGAGCAGCTGCGCTTCCAGATCGGCCGCGGCACGCACTCGGCGGCGCTCGAGGTCGACGGCCGCGTCGTCGCCGACGTGAGCGACGGCTGCGTGGTGTCGATGTCGCTGCGGCCGGAGGCCGGCCAGGTGATCCGCCTCGACGCCGGCCGGCACGCCACCAAGGGGCGGCTCAAGCTCAGCCTGCTCGACCTGCCGCTGCGCGAGGACCAGCTGCTCGAGCTCGTGCCGAGCGACGTCCGCGCCAAGTTCAAGGCGCGCACCGCGCACCGCCGCGGCGCCGCCGGTGCCGAGGCCACCGAGGTGCTCTCGCCCACCCCGCCGGCCTGACCCGCGCCTCCTGGCCGCTCCGCGCCTCCTGGGCTCGGCGCGGTGAACCGTCGAGAAGTGTCGGCCGGCGGGGCTGCGACAGCACTTCTCGACGGTTCACGACGGCGATGGCGGCGACCGCCGCCTAGCCGAAGACCTCCCCGAGGGCCTCGGCGAAGAGGTGGTCGTGCGAGCGGTCGAAGCCCCGGCGGCTGAACCACTCGCAGATGTTCCGACAGTCGCGCTCGAGCAGCTCGGCGCCCTGCGGGTTGCTCGCGACGTCCACGAGCTGCGGGACGTCGATGACGACGACGCGCCCCTCGTGCACCAGCAGGTTGTAGGCGCAGAGGTCGCCGTGGGCGAAGCCGGCACGAGCCAGGACCAGCACGATCTCGGCGACCTGCTCGAACAACGGCCACAGGTCGGCGCCGTCGGCACGCGTCTGCGCAAGACGGGGCGCGGCGGCCGTGCCGGCGCCGATGAACTCCATCAGCACCTCCGTGCCCGAGATCTGCACCGGGTAGGGCACCGGCAGGCCGAGTGCGTGCATCCGCCCGAGCGCGTCGAACTCCGCGGCGGCCCCTCCTCCTCCTCCTCCCGGCGTTCGCGGTTCCCCTGGCCCGTCTCCCGACGATGAGAGGCCATGAATCGATCTTGCGCAGGGCGAACAGGTCGATCAGGGGCCTCTCGCCCACCTCAGACGTCGGCCCTCCCCGAGAGCGGGCTGGAGCGTCACTCCACCGTGGACTCGGGAGGCACCTCACGGGGCGCTGTGCTCCTGTCAGCATCGGAGCGTGCCTCTCGATCCACTCCCTGCCCGGTTCCGCTCCGGCGCCTTCGTCGTCGCAGACGCGCGGAGAGCCGATGTGAGCGAGGGGCGTCTCCGCGGTCGCGATCTCGACGCCCCGCACCACGGTCTCCGTGTCCCCGTCCATCTGCCTGCGACGACGGTCGTCGACCGCGCACGCGCCTTCGGACCGCTGATGAGGCCTGCCTGGTCCTTCTCGCATCTCACGGCCCTCGGCGTCTGGGGGCTTCCGCTCCCGCTCTGGGCCCAGCGACACTATGCCCCCGTGCACGTCGCGAGCGACCGCGGACACGGCCCGCGGAGGCCAGGTGTGATCGGGCACCGCTGGGGCGGGCCGTCTCGCCGGTCAGAGGTCCTCAACGTCACTGGTCTGAGGGTGGTCGATCCCGTCACGGCGTGGATGCAGTCGGCTCCTTGGCTGACCGAGGAAGAGATCGTCTCGGTGGCCGATGCCCTGGCCGGACGGTGGTCGCCGTACGCGGATGCACGGGAACTGCCGGTCAGCGCACTCGTCACGGCAGTTGAGCACTCAGAGCCTGCGCGTGGCACATGGGCCCTCCGTCGCGCACTGCCCCTCGTCCGTCCGGACGTCGAGTCGCCGAAGGAGACCGAGCTGCGCCTGCTCCTGGGCCGGGCGGGACTGCCCGAGCCGGAGGTGAACGTCCGCACCTACGACGAGAACGACCTGTACCTGGGCAAGCCCGATCTCAGGTGGCTGCTGTTCAACACGTGCGCCGAGTACGAGGGCGACGAACACAGGACCGACAAGCACCGTCACCGGAGTGACATCGCTCGCCGAGAACGCTTCGCCGACGCAGGGTGGCGAATGGTCCGCGTGACCGAGGACGATCTCCACGGGGTCGCGAGCAAGCGCCTGATCGCACGGTTCTGCCGCCTCCTCGGTGTCTGAGAGGCCTCGAATCGACCTCAAGACGCCTGCGCGGTTCGATTCGAGGCCTCTCAACCGGCCGGGGCAGAGTCGGACACAGAGAGAGGGCCGCCTTCCCGGGTGAGCGGGGAGGCGGCCCTCAGGCAGAGCAGACCGGCTTACTGCAGGTAGAGCTGCAGGTCCTGGCTGACGGCCTTCGCGAACATGCGGAGACGGGCGCGGCTCTCGACGCGCGAGACGGCCTGACGCGAGCTGTGCACGCGCTTCGAGATCTCGTCGAGGGTCATCGGCTGGTCGTCGTCCAGGCCGAAGCGCATGCGGATGACGCGGGCCTCGTCCTCGGGCAGCGTCGCGACCAGGGCGTGCATGTCGCGATTCAGCAGAGCGTTCTCGGTCGCGGCCGTGGGAGACGGGGTCTCCTCGTCCTCGATGAAGTCGCCGAGCTCGCTGTCCTCGGCGTCGCCGACGACGGTGTGGATCGAGACGGGCTCGTGCGAACGCGACTTGAGCTCGACGAGGTCGGCGACCTCCATGGCGACCTCCTCGGCCACCTCCTCGACGGTGGGCGCACGGCCCAGGTCGACGGTGAGGTCGCGCTCGGCACGCGAGATGCGGTTGATGCGCTCGACCGTGTGCACGGGGATGCGGATGGCGCGCGCCTTGTCGGCGAGGCCGCGGGCGATGGCCTGACGGATCCACCAGGTGGCGTAGGTGGAGAACTTGTAGCCCTGCGTGTAGTCGAACTTCTCGACCGCGCGCACCAGGCCGAGGTTGCCCTCCTGGATGACGTCCATGAAGGGGAGGCCTCGCTGCGTGTAGCGCTTCGCGATGCTGACGACGAGGCGGAGGTTCGCCGTGATCATGCGGTCCTTGGCACGCTCGCCGTCGTGCTGCAGCCAGCGGAGGTCACGCATCATCTCGGCGTGCGCCTTGGTGCGGTTCTTCTTGACGGCGTCGGCGGCCTGGAGCTCCTTGAGCTTCTCGCCGGCGAACAGGCCGACCTCGATGCGACGCGCGATCTCGGTCTCCTCCGCCGCGTCCAGCAGCGGCATGCGGCCGATGTGGCGGAGGTAGTCGCCGACCTGGTCGGTGGATGCGCCGCGGACCTGCGACAGGACCTCGACCTCGGGCTCATCGGTGGTGTCTGTGGTGGTGTTGCGCGTGGTGACGGATGTGATCGTCATCGTTCTCTCCCTGCTCGAGATCTGACCTGTGTCATGTCGAATAGTTCGTGAAGCTCTTCGGCGTTGATAGAAGTCTGGCGCGTGGCAGGGTCCCGATAAAAGTCGCTCCGGTCCTTCGTTAGGCAGTTCTGTGCGCGCGTACAGGGTTTCGAGCCTTTCGGGGGACGCGAGGGACCAGGCTTTGACGTGCGCGGCGTCCGGGTGTATTACGCAGAACTGGTCAGCGGGGTACAGTGCGTGCCGCTCGTCCCAGCCCGGGGCGCCGGACGGGGTACAGGTCGCTCCTCCCGGGCCTCGACTGCGATGCACCGGGGTACAGCGAACGCCCGCCGACAGGGTCGACGGGCGTGGGGCGCAGGGCCCAGGTCAGGAGGTGCGGGTCAGGAGGCGCGGGTCGCGCCGGCCTCGCCGCGCTCGAGCGCCTCGGCCCGCTCGCGCTCCTCGGCCTCGATCTTCGCGTAGGCGGATCGCTCGGTCCGGTCGGCCCGCAGCAGCGAGCGAACGACGAACCAGAAGATCAGGCCCACGACGATCGTCGGCGTCACGGCGAAGATCGCGGCTCCCAAGAAGGTCTCTGGCATGCGTCGAGGATAAGCCAGGCCGGCCGCCCGTGCCTGAGGATGCGTCGAGGCCGAACCACCTCGCCCGCGGGGCCGGCTCGCAGGAGGCGCCGGGCGCCTCCTGCAGGATCCCCTACTTGACGAGCGGGAAGAGGATCGTCTCGCGGATGCCGAGCCCGGTGATCGCCATCAGGAGGCGGTCGATGCCCATGCCCATGCCGCCGCTCGGCGGCATGCCGTGCTCGAGCGCGCGGAGGAAGTCCTCGTCGAGGCGCATCGCCTCGGCGTCGCCGCGGGCCGAGAGCGCCGCCTGCTCGACGAAGCGCTCGCGCTGCACCACCGGGTCGACGAGCTCGGAGTAGGCGGTCGCGAGCTCGAAGCCGCGGACGTAGAGGTCCCACTTCTCGACGACGCCGGGCTTCGAGCGGTGCTGGCGGACGAGAGGGCTCGTGTCGACGGGGAAGTCGACGACGAACGTCGGGCGGTCGAGCGACGGCTTGACGAAGTGCTCCCAGAGTTCTTCGACGAGCTTGCCGTGCGTCTCGTGCGGCACGACCAGGTCGGCGGTCTCGGCCAGGCGCTGCAGCTCGGACACGGTCGTCAGCGGCGTCACCTCGACGCCGGCGGCCTCGCTGAGCGACTCGTACATGGGCACACGGGCCCACTCGCCGCCGAGGTCGTACTCGGTGCCGTCGGCGAGCGTGACGAGGTGGGTCCCCGCGACCGCGAGCGCCGCCTCCTGCACGAGCTGCTGGGTGAGCCGGGCCATCTGCTCGTAGTCGCCGTAGGCCTGGTACGCCTCGACCATCGCGAACTCGGGCGAGTGCGTGGAGTCGGCGCCCTCGTTGCGGAAGTTGCGGTTGATCTCGAAGACGCGGTCGATGCCGCCGACGACGGCGCGCTTGAGGAACAGCTCGGGCGCGATGCGGAGGAACAGCTCGGTGTCGAACGCGTTGCTGTGCGTCTGGAACGGACGCGCCGCGGCGCCGCCGTGCATCGTCTGGAGCATCGGGGTCTCGACCTCGAGGTACTCGTGCTGGTCGAAGGTGCGACGCAGCGACGAGACCGCGGCCGCACGGGCACGCACGGTGGCACGGGCCTGGTCGCGCACGATCAGGTCGAGGTAGCGCTGCCGCACCCGGGTCTCTTCGCTGAGCTCGCCGTGCAGGTTCGGCAGCGGCAGGATCGCCTTCGAGGCGATCGCCCACTCGCTCACCATGATCGACAGCTCGCCGCGGCGCGACGAGATGACCTGGCCCTTGACGAAGACGTGGTCGCCGAGGTCGACGAGGTCCTTCCAGTCGGCGAGCGACTCGTCGCCCACCTCGGCGAGCGACACCATCGCCTGGATCCGCGAGCCGTCGCCGGCCTGCAGCGCCGCGAAGCAGAGCTTGCCCGTGTTGCGCGCGTGCACGACGCGGCCGGCCAGGCCGACCACCTCGCCCGTCTCGGCACCCGCCTCGAGCTCGGCGTGCCGCGCCCGCACGGCAGGGATCGTGTCGGTGATCGGGACGCCGACCGGGTACGCGTCCCGCCCCGTCTCGAGCAGCCGGGCACGCTTCTCGAGCCGCACCTGCTTCTGCTCTGAGGCCTCGCGAGCCGCCTCGGCCGCGGCCGCCGCCACGGCTGCCGCGTCGTCGGAGGGGGTGGTGGTCTCGGGCGCGTCGGTCATGTGCAGGGGGCTCCAGCGGGGGTGGTGGTGGTGGTGGTCAGGGCTGACAGAGGAGGAGGGGCGACGAGGAGGCGCGTGGCCGTCAGGCGCCGAGGCCCCCGCCGAACGGGGACGGCGGGTCGTCGAACGCGGCCATGTCGATGGTACCGGGGCCGCTCGAGCCGCCGGCGACCCCCAGGGCCCGGTCCATGGCCGAGCGGACCAGGGGCGCGATGAGACGGCCCGGCTCGGGGACGCCGAGCTCGGCGAGCATCGACACGGACTGCGTGACGATCGCGGCGGAGAACTCGGTGGCGGTCGCGACGGCCTCGGCGTAGCGCGGCCGGTCGGCCTCGCTCACGAGCACGGGCTCGGCGCCCATCTCGACGACCAGTGCCTGACCGATCGGCTGCACCGGACCGGGAGCGGTCACGGCACACCAGGCCTCACGGAGCCTGACGAGGTCGATCGTCGTGCCCGTGAACGTCAGCGCAGGGTGGATCGCGAGCGGGATCGCCCCCGCGGCCAGCGCCGGCCGCAGCACCTCGAGGCCGTGGGCAGCCGATGTGTGCACGACGAGCTGACCCGGCTGCCAGACACCCGTCGCGGCGAGGCCCTGCACGAGGTCGGCGAGCTGGTCGTCGGGCACCGCGATCAGCACGAGCTCGCTGCGCTCGACGATCTCGGGGACCGTCAGCACGGGCACGCCCGGCAGGATCGCCTCCGCCCGGTCCAGGCTCCGCTCGGACACGGCCGAGATGCCGACGATCGCGTGCCCCGCCGAGGCCAGGGCGGCGCCGAGCACCGGCCCGACGTGGCCGGCTCCGATGATGCCGACGCCGAGGCGGCCGCTCTGCTGCGGGCTCACGGGCGGGGCTCGTCTCGGGGGGCGTCCGCAATCCGAGACAGATCCTGCTCGCCAGCGTTCGGCGGCGGGGTCGCAGCGCTGCCCGAGGACGGATCACTCTCAAATTTGAGAACAGGGGCGACGGGAGCGGAGGAGGCGGGGGCCGGATCTGCCGGGTCGACAGCAGGGGCAGGGGCAGGGGCAGGGGTCGAGGAGGCGGCCCAGCGATGGGTGCGGTCGGCCCGGGCCGAGGTCACCGCGTCCCGCGCGGCACCCTCGAAGAAGGCCATCGCGTCGTCCTGGTCGAGCGCGCCGATCGTCGCGATGATGGGCCCCTGGACGGTGTGCAGGTGCACGGCGGCGAGGCGGAGGCGACGCAGCAGAGGACCCTGCGAGAGGCCGACGCTCTGCATCCGCGGCAGGGGCACGACGACGAGTTCGCGCCAGATCGCGCCCTTGCGGAGCAGCAGGGCGCCGGGAGCCGTGCGGAACCCGTTGCGGCGCCACGAGAACCAGCGCAGCACGGCGGCCCGACGCGGCGACGTGGTGAAGCCGCCCTCGCTGCCCCGCGAGGTCAGGCCGTCCTCGACGAGCGAGAGGGTGTGCGAGGCGTGCTCGTCCACGACGGCACGGGCGGGCTCGGCAGGCGAGCCGGGCCCGGCGGGCTCGGCGGACTCGGCCGCCTCGGCCGCCTCGGCGAACGTGGCCTGCGAGGACGACGGGACCGACGCCTCCTCAGCTCGCTCCTCAGCTCGCTCCTCGGCCTGCACCTCGGCGGCGGCCACGCCGACCAGCTCGGGCAGCACGAGCTCGAGCACGCGACGGACGTCGGCTTCGTCGCCGACCGGCAGCAGCGTCGAGTTGCCCTGGTGCCCCGAGCCGTCGGTCGACGACCGCGATGCCCGGTTGATGCTGATCTGCCACCAGCCGAACGGTCGCCAGAGCAGCGGCTGGCTCACCTTGACCGAGTGGATGCGGCCGGGCGGCAGCGTCTCGTTCGTCGTCGAGAACAGCCCGTAGCCGATGCGGATGCCGTCCCGGGACGACGAGATGCTGTAGCGCAGCGACTTCGTGACCCGGTTGACGTAGTACCCGCTCGAGCCGAGCACGGCGGGCAGCAGGGCGAAGAGGAGGAAGAACTCCCCCGTCACCCGCACGCTGACGACCACGGCGATCGCCGCCGCGACGAGGAACAGCGTGTACCCGCTGAGCAGGACGGAGCCGATCAGGCGACCGGCGTCCACCTTCACGACCGACTCGGGGGGCGCCTCCTGCGGGTCGAGGCCGTCGGAGAGGAAGTCCTGGGCGCGCTGCTCGACGAGGCCGACGAAGCGCTGCGCGGGCGCCGCCTGCTCCGACGCCGCCTGCGCGGGCGCGGCCTGCGACGGCACCGCCCGGACCCCGTCGACGGCCGACCGCTGCACGCCCGACGCGCGCCGCAGGATCTCGCGCCGGAGGTCGTCCGCGGCCGCCGAGCGCAGGTACGCGAGCGACACGTTGGCGTCGTCGCCCGCCTGGCTCACCTCGAGCTTGGCGGCGCCGAAGACACGGGCCAGCACCGGCCGCTGGATGTTGATCCCCTGCACCCGGTCGAGCCTGGCGCGCCGGTTCGTGCGGAAGACGACGCCGCTGCGGACCTCGACGATCTCCTCGGTGACGCGGAACGTGTTCATCCGCCACGACAGCCAGAAGACGAGCACGAGGACCGCGATGACGACGAGCACCCCGAGCAGCACGAACCCGAGGAACCCGTGCTCGACGACGTAGCCGAACGGATCGCCCTCGCCGTCGCCGTCGGGACGTCGACCGCCCGGGACGAAGAAGCCGACGACCCACTCTCGGGCGTTGTTGACGATGATGCCCAGCACGACGATCAGGGCGATGCCACCCTTGAGCAGCGGAGTCGCGGGGTGCAGGCGGTGCCACTCGCCGTCGGTGAGCTCGGCGACCGCGGCAGGCGCCGAGGGGCCTGGCAGGCCGGCGGAGCCGGGTCCGTCCGCAGGAGGCGGTGCCCCCTCCCCCGGCAGCGGCCCGCTCACAGCCCCGCCCGGCGCGACTCGGCGAGCTCGACGAGGCGGTCGCGCAGGGAGTCCGCCTCCGCCTCCGGCAGGCCGGGGATCGTCACGCCCGACGACGCCGCGGCCGTGACGAACTTGAGGTCGCTGAGCCCGAGGGCGCGGACGACCGGGCCGCGGTTGATGTCGATCAGCTGCATGCGGCCGTAGGGCACCGCGACGAAGCGCAGGTACAGGATGCCGCGGCGGACGAGCAGGTCGTCCTCGCGCAGCTGGTACCGGATCGAGCGGACGCGTCGAGGCACGAAGGCCATGACGACGATCATGACGACCACCACGGCGGCGGTGATCGCGTAGCACCACCAGGCGCCGATGAACCAGAGCGGCGTCGTGGCCGCGGCGGCGATCAGCCCGGTGACCAGCCAGCCCACGAGCTCGGGCCAGACGTACTTGGGCGAGATGCCGGTCCAGGCGGGCTCCGCCACGTCGAGTCGGTCCATGGCGCGTACCTCCGGGTCGGCTGCGGGTCGCCCTGCAGCAGTGCTGTCGGCGGGGCCGTCGGCCTGCGGCGGGACTGCCGGCCTGCGGTCAGGCCGCCTGGGCTCCTGGTCCGCCCTCGTCGTCCCCAGGCGGCACCGTGCACATGTGCTCGGCGACGATCCCGGCCGCGAGGAGGCCGAGGCCCCCCACGACGGCGACGATCGTGGGCACCACGGAGCCTATCGCCACGTCCACGCCGCGTGTCGTCATGAACGCGAGCACCCCTCCGCTGGCCCCGGCGAAGAGCGCGCCGGCCAGGCTGCTGGCCTTGGCGAGCAGCAGCACCCGGGTCGCGTAGTACGCGTCGATGCGCTCCTTCTGCGTGCCCTTCGCGACCCGTCGCACCGGCAGCGCCATCGTGACGACGATCCCCCCGATCACGAGCAGCACGAGGCCGAGCACGATCGACGGCGTGATCGAGGGCTGCCCGGACGAGACGAGCGCGGCGTCGATCACGAAGCCGCCGACGAGCGCCACGAGCGCGAGGCCGATCAGCGTCGCGGGGCGGGTGTGCCTCACGAGGCGCCTCCCGCCGGGTCCGCGGCGGTGCCGGTGCCGGTCCTGGCAGCGGTGCCGGTGGCCGAGGAGGCGCGTGACGGGTCGAGCAGGCTGGTCGCCCCGGGCACGGGCCGGGTGCGGTCGGGCAGCGCGGCCAGCAGGTCCGCGACGCGTCCTCGGCTGCCGAGCCGCGCCTCCTCGTCGACCTGGAGCCACGGCTCGAGCACGAACGCGCGCTCGTGGGCACGGGGGTGCGGCAGCGTCAGGCGCTCGGTGTCGCACTCGAGGTCGCCGAGCACGACGACGTCGAGGTCGAGGGTCCGGTCGCCCCAGCGCTCGTCGCGCACGCGGCCGTGGTCGTGCTCGATCGCCTGCAGCGCGTCGAGCAGCGCCAGGGGCTCGAGAGTCGTCTCGACGAGGGCGACGGCGTTGAGGTAGGTCGGCTTGCTCTCGTCCGGGCCGGCGAGCGTCACGGCGACCGACGACACCGGCGAGGAGGCGGCGGTCACGGTCACTCCCGGGGTCGCCGCCAGCGCGGCGACGGCGTCGCGCAGCAGCTCGTCGCGTTCGCCCAGGTTCGAGCCCAGCGCGACCACGCCTCGACGCGTGACGGGCGTGCCCCCGGCCGCGCCGCTCACGCCGGTCACGCGCGCTCCCGCACGACGGTGATCGACACGTCGCCGAAGGGCACCGTGATCGGGGCGCTCGGCTTGTGCACGGTCAGCTCGACGCGGGCCGCGGCCGGCCAGCCCAGCACGACGGCGGCGAGGCGCTCGGCCAGGGTCTCGATCAGGTCGACGGGGTCGCGCTCGACCGCCGCGACCAGCTGCTCGGCGAGCACGCCGTAGTGCACCGTCTGCTCGAGGTCGTCGCTGTCGGCCGCCGAGGTCGTGTCGAGGTGCACGACGGCGTCGATCACGAACTCCTGCCCGTCGCGCCGCTCGTGGTCGAAGACGCCGTGGTGGCCGGTGGCGCGCACGCCGGTCAGCCGCAGCACGTCGAGCCCGACGGGTGCCGTGCGGACCGACGCCGCCTCGTCGGGCCCGCGCCCGTCGTCCGCCGCGTTCACGCGTGCCTCGCCGAGCGCGCCGGGCCCGACCCGCGCTGCCACGCCTGCCAGACGTCGAGGGCGGCACGCGTCGACGCGGCGTCGTGCACCCGCACGGCCCAGACGCCCGCCTGGGCCGCCAGCACGCTGATGACCGCCGTGGCCGCGTCGCGGTCGCGAGGCTCGGCGCCGTCCGGCAGCAGGTCGCCGAGGAAGCGCTTGCGCGACGCCCCGACCACCATCGGGTGGCCCAGCCGGCCGAGCTCGTGGAGGCTGGCGAGCACCTCCCAGTTCTGGTCGGCGTCCTTCGAGAAGCCGAGACCGGGGTCGAGCACGACCTGCTCACGCGCGACGCCGGCCTCGACGAGGTCGTCGACCCGGCGGCGGAGCTCGTCCCGCACCTGGCCGGGCACGTCGTCGCCCCGCATGCCCGCGGTCGCGTCGGCGAGGTGGCCGCGCCAGTGCATCGCGACGAACGTCCGGCCGGTGTCGGCGGCGACCTGGGCCATGTAACGGTCGGCGAGGCCGCCCGACACGTCGTTGATCACGTCGGCGCCCGCGTCGACTGCCGCGAAGGCAGTGGCGGCGTTCATCGTGTCGATGCTCAGCCGGACGCCCTCGGAGGCGAGCTCACGGATCACCGGCAGCACCCGGCGCTGCTCCTCGACCGGGTCGACGCGACGCGCCCCCGGCCGGGTGGACTCCCCGCCGACGTCGACGATGTCCGCCCCGGCGGACACCAGCTCGCGGGCGTGGCGCAGGGCGTCGTCGAGGCCGACGTAGCGTCCGCCGTCGCTGAACGAGTCGGGCGTGACGTTGAGGATGCCCATGACGAGCGTGCGCGAGACGGTGATCGCGCCGCCGCCGCCATCGCCCTCGTCGCGTCGCGCCCGGGCAGGGCGCACGGAGGCGGCGGGCCGCTGGACGGGGATCGCCCGCGTCGCGACGTCGCGCGGGTCGGCCTCGTCCGCGCGTCCACGCGCGCGGCGACGCGACCGCGGGCCGGAGGCGGTCGTCGCCGAGCGTGCGCCCGCACCCTCGGCGGCCGCCGCGGCGGCGTCGTCGGCCTCCAGCCTCAGCAGCTCCGCCCGGTCCTCGGGAGGCGCGGCGTGCGAGGCCACGCGGGTGCGCTCCCGAGGCGGCCGGCCGGGCTCGTCGTGCTCGCGGGCCGGTGCGTCGACGAGGCCGGGCGCGGCGTGCGAACCCGCACGGGTGCGGTTCGTGTCGTCGACGGGCAGCGGGCCGTCGTAGCGACCGCCGACGACGAGCCGACGACCGGAGACGTGCCCGGCGGCAGCCGCAGGGGCCGGGGTCGGTGCTGGGGCCGTGGACGCTCGGGGGGCGACGGCCGCCGGGACCCCGGGCCGCGCGCCCGTGGGCGGTGTCGGGACGGGAGGGTGCTCGTGCGAGGCGACCTGCGCGGTCGGCGTCTGCGCGAGCGGCGTCGGCGTCTGCGTGATCGGCGTCTGGGTCGCCGGGGTGTGCGTCGCCGGGGTGTGGGTCACGGGCGGCAGCTGTGCGGGCGGGCGGACCGCAGCCCGCTCGTCGAGCGACAGCGCCAGACGGCGCTCGGCGCCGGCGGCCGGGGCGCTGGCGGGAGGAGGTGCGTCGACGACGACCGGGTCCGGGTACCGCTCGCGACCCCGCGGCCGCTTCCAGGCGCGTGGCTCGGACGCGGCGGACGAAGGCGAGCGGTGGGCACCGTCGGACGGCGAGTCGGTCACGGGGCGGTTCCTCCGATCAGGGCCACGGGTCGAGAGGCAAGGCTACCGATCCGGGCGGGCGACGTGCGCCGCCCGGATCGGCCTGCGTGCCTAGGCCGTGGCGATGCCGGGGGTGGTGCGCGGCGGACGCTTCCGCGAGGGCGCCTCCTCGGGCTCCGAGCCCACTCCGCCGTCGACCGCCTCCGCGTCCACGGGGGCCTTGGTCGGCATCGGGATCGCGGGTCGGTCGGACACGGGACGCTTGTCGCTCGAGAGCCACTGCGGGCGCTCTGGCAGCTTCTTGACGTCCTTGAAGATCACCGCGAGCTCGTCGTGGTCGAGCGTCTCCTTCTCGAGGAGCTCGGCGGCGAGGTGGTCGAGGATGTCGCGGTTGTCGTTGATGACGGCCCAGGCCTCGTCGTGCGCCTGCTCGAGCAGCACGCGCACCTCGGCGTCGACCGTCTCGGCGATCGTCTCGGAGTAGTCGCGCTGGCCCATGTCACGGCCCATGAACTGCTCGCCCGAGCCCTGGCCGAGCTTGACGGAGCCGACCTTGTTGCTCATGCCGAACTCGGTCACCATCTTGCGGGCGGTGCCGGTGGCCTTCTCGATGTCGTTCGAGGCGCCGGTGGTGGGGTCGTGGAACACGAGCTCTTCTGCGACCCGGCCGCCCATGGCGTAGGCCAGCTGGTCGAGCAGCTCGTTGCGCGTGACGGAGTACTTGTCCTCGAGGGGCAGCACCATCGTGTAGCCGAGCGCACGGCCGCGCGGCAGGATCGTGATCTTCGTCACGGGGTCCGTGTGGCGCATCGCCGCCGCCGCCAGGGCGTGGCCGCCCTCGTGGTACGCCGTGATGAGCTTCTCGTGGTCGTTCATGATGCGGCTGCGGCGCTGGGGGCCGGCCATCACGCGGTCGACCGCCTCGTCGAGGGCACGGTTGTCGATCAGCTGCGCGTTCGAGCGGGCCGTGAGCAGCGCAGCCTCGTTGAGCACGTTCGCGAGGTCGGCACCGGTGAAGCCGGGCGTCTTGCGGGCCAGCACCTCGAGGTTGACCGATGCGGCGAGGGGCTTGCCCTTGCCGTGCACCTCGAGGATCTGACGACGGCCGTCGAGGCCGGGGGCGTCGACGCCGATCTGACGGTCGAAGCGTCCCGGACGCAGCAGCGCGGGGTCGAGCACGTCGGGACGGTTGGTCGCGGCGATCAGGATGACGTTCGTCTTGACGTCGAAGCCGTCCATCTCGACGAGCAGCTGGTTCAGGGTCTGCTCGCGCTCGTCGTTGCCGCCGCCGACGCCGGCGCCACGGTGGCGGCCGACGGCGTCGATCTCGTCGACGAAGATGATCGCCGGGGAGTTCTGCTTGGCCTGCTCGAAGAGGTCACGGACGCGGCTGGCGCCGACGCCGACGAACATCTCGACGAAGTCGGAGCCCGAGATGGAGAAGAAGGGCACGCCTGCCTCGCCGGCGACGGCGCGGGCGAGCAGGGTCTTGCCGGTGCCGGGAGGGCCGTAGAGCAGCACGCCCTTGGGGATGCGGGCGCCCACGGCCTGGAACTTCGCGGGCTCCTTGAGGAACTCCTTGATCTCCTCGAGCTCCTCGATGGCCTCGTCCGCGCCGGCGACGTCGGTGAACATCACCTGCGGCGTCTCCTTCGAGGCGAGCTTCGCCTTGGACTTGCCGAACTGCATGACCTTGCTGCCGCCTCCCTGCATGGACGACAGGAGGAACCAGAAGATGACACCGATGATGAGGAACGGCAGGAGGACGCTCAGCAGCGAGACGAACCAGCTGGTCTGCGTGACGGTGTCGTCGAAGTCCTTGAGGTCCGCGTCGTTGATCGCGGTGACGACCTCGTCGCCGCGGGGAGTCGAGTAGTAGAACTGCTGCTGCGCGTCGCCGTCCTTGAGGACGAGGTCGACCCGCTGCTCGTTGCTGAAGATCGTGGCCGACGAGACCTTGTCGTCGTTCAGGGCCTTGAGCCCCTCCTGCGTCGACACCTGGGTCGTGCCGGAGGCGCTGATGACGCTCCAGCCGATGCCGATGCCGATCACCGCGATCACGATGTAGATGATCGGTCCGCGGAACAGTTTCTTGAAGTCCATGTCAGTACGGGCGACGCCCGACACCTTTCTGCAGGAAGAACGTGAGCGAAAGGCTACAACGGGCCGCCTAGGGGCCCGATGGGTGTTCGCTCATAGCGGGCTGCCCGCACCCGTACTGGGGTGGTGGACGGGCGTCAGCTGTAGACGTGGGGCGCGAGAACGCCGACGCCGCGCAGGTTGCGGTATCGCTCGGCAAAGTCGAGGCCGTAGCCGACGACGAACTCGTTGGGGATCTCGAAGCCGACGTACTTGACGTCGACGTGCACCTTGGCGGCCTCGGGCTTGCGCAGCAGCGCGAAGATCTCGACGGAGGCGGCGCCGCGGCTCTTGAGGTTCTCGAGCAGCCACGAGAGCGTGAGGCCCGAGTCGATGATGTCCTCGACGATGATGACGTCGCGGCCGTGCAGGTCGGTGTCCAGGTCCTTCAGGATGCGGACCACGCCCGACGACTTGGTGCCCGAGCCGTACGACGAGACGGCCATCCAGTCCATCTGCGCGTTCAGCTTGAGCTCGCGCGCGAAGTCGGCCATGACCATGACGGCGCCCTTGAGCACGCCCACGAGCAGCGGCTCGCGCCCGGCGTAGTCGACCTCGACCGCACGGGCGACCTCGGCGATCACGGCCTGGATCTGCTCCTCGGTGTACAGGACGCTGGTCAGGTCGCTCTCGATGTCGCTGAGTTCCATGGTCGGGCGTTCTCCAGTCGTGAGGGGGAGGGAGTGAGCAGGTGCGTCGAGCAGGGCCGAGGGGCCGACCTCAGGAGGCGGCGGTCGCGGCGAAGTGCAGCGCGCCTCCGGTGCGGACAACTGTAACGCCCGGCAGGGAAACTGCTCCCTGGCCGTGCCAGTCGGTGACGAGCCGGGCGACCTCGAGGGTCTGTGCGCGGCTCAGGGTCAGCGCGAACTCGCTCTCGACGGCGAGGCGGATCAGCCGCTGCCGGAGCGCCGCGGGGTTCGCCGCCAGCGACCGGACGTCGAGCGAGATGCCGGCCTCGGCGTGGTCGGCCACCTCCTCCGCCTGCTCCTCGGCGAAGTGGTCGAGCGCCTCCGAGTCCTCGCGCAGCTGCGCCGCGGTGCGCACGAGCGCCTCGGCGACCCCCGGCCCCAGCTCGCGCTCGAGCACGGGCAGCACGGTCGTGCGGACCCGCACCCTGGCGAACGCGGGGTCGTCGTTGTGCGGGTCGTCCCACGGCTGCAGGCCGAGATCCGCGCAGGAGGCGCGGGTCGCCTCCCGCCGGATCGCCAGCAGCGGCCGCCGCCACCGCCCCGACACGGCGTCCATGCCCTGCAGGCTCGTGGGTCCGCTGCCGCGGGCCAGGCCGAGCAGCACCGTCTCCGCCTGGTCGTCGAGGGTGTGGCCGAGCAGCACGGCGACCGCGCCCGTCTCGGCGGCGACCGTGGCGAGCGCGGCGTACCGGGCGTCGCGGGCCGCGGCCTCGGGCCCGCCCCCGGCGCCGACGTCGACCCGCCGGACCACCACGGGCGCGAGCCCCAGCGCCGTGGCCCTGGCGGCCGCCTCCTCGGCGACCTCGGCAGAACGCGGCTGCAGGCCGTGGTCGACGACGACAGCACCGGCCGTGAGCCCGGCGCGAGGGGCCTCGAAGGCGGTCGCCGCGGCGAGCGCGAGCGAGTCGGCGCCCCCGCTCAGCGCGACGAGCACGAGGTCGCCCGGCGCGAGGTCGTCGAGGGAGGCGCGGACGGCACGTCGGACGTCGGCCACGGCAGGGGTCAGGCGCGGTCTCTCGGGCATCTTGTAACGTTACCGGCAGCCGCCGACCGGCCTGGTCGGCGTGCCCCCGAGACTGAACCAGGAGCACCCATGGCCGCGTACGACGCCGTGATCGAGATCCCCAAGGGAAGCCGCAACAAGTACGAGGTCGACCACGAGACGGGTCGCGTCTACCTCGACCGCGTGCTCTTCACCGGCTTCGTCTACCCGACCGACTACGGGTTCTTCGAGAACACGCTCGGCCTCGACGGCGACCCCGTCGACGTGCTCGTGCTGCTCGACTACCCGCTGTTCCCGGGGGTGGGCGTCAAGGTCCGTCCCGTCGGCGTCTTCAACATGACCGACGACGGCGGCAGCGACGCCAAGGTCATCGCGGTCCCCGCGAAGGACCCGCGCTGGGAGCACATCCAGGACGTCACCGACGTGCCCGAGTTCCTCCGCAAGGAGATCGAGCACTTCTTCGAGCACTACAAGGACCTCGAGCCCGGCAAGTGGGTCAAGACCGAGGGCTGGGGCGACGCCGCCGAGGCCGAGGCCATCGTCGAGGCCGGCATCGTGAAGCTGGCGGCCGAGGGCCACTGACCTTCGCCTCCTGCACCCGACGAAGGGCCCGACGCACGAGCGTCGGGCCCTTCGTCGTCCCCCGTCGGGCTAGAGGCGGATGCCGCGGGCCGACATGAACGGCACGGGGTCGGCCGCGACGCCGCCCTGACGCGTCTCGAAGTGCAGGTGGCAGCCGGTCGAGTTGCCGGTCGAGCCGACGGTGCCGATCCTCTGGCCGACCTCGACGCGCTGGCCGACCGAGACCTTGATGCCGCCGTTGACCTGGTGGCCGTAGCCGGTGGTGATGCCCCCGCCGTGGTCCACCTGGACGAAGTTGCCGTAGCCGCCCATCCAGCCGGCGTAGGTGACCGTGCCCGCCGTCGCGGCGAAGATCGGCGTGCCGCAGGCCGCGGCGAGGTCGGTGCCGGCGTGCAGCACGTAGGCGTGGGTCACCGGGTTGACGCGCATGCCGAAGCCGCTGACGACGTTGCCGCCGGAGGGGCGGGTCCAGCCCGAGCTGGAGATCACGCCCGCCGGGGTGCCGTTGGTCGGGCTGCCGTACTTGGCCGCCTCGGCTGCCGCGGCGGCCTCGGCTGCCTTGCGCGCCTCCTCGCCGGCCTGGAACTCGGCCTCGGTGGTCTGCAGGTCCTGCTGCAGGATCGCGAGCTGCGCCTCCAGCCGGGTCTTGTTGTCCTCCTGCTCGGCGAGCGCGTCGGCGGCGGCCTGTGCTGCCTCGTTCGCCGCGGCGAGGGCGACACGGGCCTCGTCGGCCAGCTCCTCGAGGGCGGCGGCGGCGACCGCGGCCTGGTCGCTGAGCGACTGGGCGGTGTTGCGGTCCTGCGTGGCCTGGGAGTAGATGCCGTCGGCCTGCTCGGTGAGCTTGCTCATCGCGCCCAGCTTGTAGAGCAGCTGGCCCGCGTCGCCCGGGTCGGCGATGAGGCTGCTGCTGATGCCGTCGTTGCCGCCGGACCGTCCGAGCTGGGCGGCGAGCTGGCCGGCCCGCTCCTCGCTGGCGGCGGCGACCTTCGCGGCGTCGTCGGCCTGGGCCTGCAGCTGCGCGGTGCGGAACTGCGCGTCGTCGTAGGCGGTCTGCGCCGCCTGGAGTGCGTCGCCCTTCTGGCGGGCGTCCTCGTTCTTCGCGTCGAGATCGGCGTCGAGCTGGGTGAGCAGGGCCTGGAGCGTGTCGATCTCGCCCTGCTTCGCGGCCGTGTCGCCGCGGGCGGCCTGCACGTCGGCCCACGACGGGTAGTCCGCCGCGTGGGCGGCCTGCGGCGACGCGACGCCTGCACCGGCGAGCAGGGCGACGGCCGCGAGGGCGGCGGCGACGCGCGCGCCGTGCGTGCCGCGGTGGACGGCGAGGGCCGAGGAGGCGCGGTGGCGGAGGGTGCGGCTGGAGGTCATCGAGGTTCCGATTTCGTCGTGCACGAGGTCGAGCTCGCCCGGGAGGCCCGAGCCGTCCGATCGGCCCGTCGATCTCACGACCGACGAACTGTGGAGTACAGGTCGAAGGTAGACGGCCCCGTGCCGACCCGCCAGCAGGTCGTGCCCGGCGGCGAGTCGTGTCGTGCGGCGGTCGTCGCCGGGCCGGCGGAGACCGTTTTGCGCGATGCACCTCGGATCTGTATGCTTGCTCCTCGGTTGCCTGTGGTTCCTCGCGGATCACTCGGCCCCATCGTTTAGTGGCCTAGGACACCGCCCTTTCACGGCGGCAGCACGGGTTCGAATCCCGTTGGGGTCACGGTACGACCGAGAAGCGCTGGTTTCTCCTTCGGACCAGGTCCGGGTAGCATCACCGGGTAGCATCAACACCAGGCAGTTCCACGGCATCACCAGCATCACTAGTTTGGCCCTGTAGCGCAGTTGGTTAGCGCGCCGCCCTGTCACGGCGGAGGTCGCCGGTTCAAGTCCGGTCAGGGTCGCCAAGGCGAGTCACTCGTCTGGAGGGCACGTCCCTCAGAGAGACCAGCTCACGAGCTGGAATCCACGGCTGGGTAGCTCAGTTGGTAGAGCGTTCGACTGAAAATCGAAAGGTCCGCGGATCGACGCCGCGTCCAGCCACATCATGAAGCCCTCGGCGAAGCCGGGGGCTTCTTGCGTGATGCCGAGCGCGACCCGTCGACGTCGACACCGTCGCAGCCAGCCGTCGTGACCCCCGGGGCGATACGCTCGAGACCGATGCTCGACAGCACGCACTCCTCCGCCGCACCGACTGACACTCGAGAGGTCCACGGATCGATGCCGCGTCCGGCCACGCAGTTCTCCACGACGGAGGGCCCCGCACAGGAGGGGCCCGTGTCGTTCGAGGGCACGGCCTCGCTCGACGGCACGGCGTCGGCAGGGGCCGCGTGAGCATCGGCCACGACCCGGCCGTCGTCCCCTCGCGCAGCCGCTGGCTCGACCCGCTGCTCGCCGGCGTCGCAGCGCTGGTGGTCGGCTTCGCCGCCGCCTGGGTCCCGTCCTACTGGAGCGACGAGGCCACGACGCTCCAGGCCGCACGCCTCCCCCTGCCTGCCCTGCTCGCGTTCCTCGACCAGCGCGACCTCGTGCACGGCGCCTACTACGTCTTCATGCACTTCTGGACGGGCCTGCTCGGCGAGAGCACGCTCGTCACCCGACTGCCGAGCGCGGTCGCGGTCGGCGTCGTCGCGGCCGGCGTCCTCGTCCTCACGCGCATGCTCACCGACCGCCGCACGGCACTGCTCGCGGCGGGCATCTCGGCGGTGCTGCCCCGCCTCACGCTCGAGGCGACCGAGGCCCGCCCCTACGCGCTGACCGCCGCCGTGGCCGTCTGGCTGACCGTGCTGGTGCTCGTCGCCTCTCGTCGGCACCAGAGGAGGTGGTGGGTCGGCTACGGGGCCGCCCTCGCCGGCGCGATCGTCACCTTCGTCCCGATCGGGCTGATCGTCGTCGTGCACGGGGTGTTCCTCGTGCTGGCGCCGGCCCAGCGCCGGCGTCGGGGAGCCCGCCACCGCCTCCTCGGCTGGTCGATCTCGACCGGCTCGGCCCTGCTCGCCTCGGCGCCGGTGATCGGCACGGTGCTGTCGGAGCGCACCAGGCTGCTGACGACCGACGACCCGTCGACGGGCTCCGACATCACCTGGTACAGCGTGCTCGTCGAGCCGTGGTTCGCGACGTCCGTGGCGTGGGCCGCGATCGCGGTCGTGCTGCTGATCCTGCTCGGCACCCGCCTCCGCGACCGCTCGCGCACCCCCGGCAGCGTCGTGCTCCTCGGCGCGCTCTGGGCGGCGCTGCCGGCGGGCCTCCTGCTCGTCCTCGGGGTGGTGCTCTCGCCCGTGTACCAGGCCCGGATCGTGACGTGGTCGTCGCCCGGCATGGCCCTGCTGCTCGCGGTCGCGATCACGGGGTTCCGGCGTCGGCGCATCAGCATCGCGCTGATCGCCCTGCTCGTCGTCGCCTCCGCCCCGACCTGGGTGGCACAGCGGCTGCCTGCGGCCAAGGGCGGCGGTGCCGACCTCGCACAGCTCTCGTCGTACATCGAGAGCCAGGCGCGGCCCGGCGACGCGTTCCTGCTCGACGCCACCGGGACGGTCTCGACGAGGCCGCGCCAGGCCCTGTACGCCTACCCCGAGCGGTTCGACGAGCTCGACGACCTCGCCTTCGTCCGCAGCGGCATCCCCGACGGGCTCTTCACCGACGACACGCTCGACCTCGAGGACGCGGACGACGCCGTCGACCTCCGCCAGCGCCTCGACGGCGTCGACCGCCTCTGGATCGCCCGGCTGCAGACCGACGCGCTCGACGACGCCGACCGGCGCACGCTCGGCGGGCTCGGCTTCACGAACGCCCAGGAGCACCGCACGGCACGCAGCGTCGTCTACCTCTTCGTCACGCCGACCGGCCGCGGCTGAGGCTCGGCCGCGGCTGAGGCACCGTCGCCGGCGACCGCGGTCAGCCGTGGCCCAGTCCCGGCTCAGCCGTGGCGCAGGTCGCGCAGCACCGCGCCGAGCGTCGAGACGAGCTCGTCGACCTCGTCCTCGGTGATCACGATGGGCGGCGCGAGACGGATGGTCGAGCCGTGGGTGTCCTTGGCGAGCACGCCGCGGCGCATCAGCTCCTCGCAGACCTCGCGGCCCGTGCCGACCGCCGGGTCGATGTCGATCCCCATCCACAGGCCTGCCCCGCGGACGGTCACGACGCCCGAGCCGACGAGCGCCTCGAGGCCGTCGCGGAGGCGTGCTCCGAGTCGGCTCGCCCGCTCCTGCCACTCTCCGGTCGCGAGCATCCGCACCACGGCGAGGCCGACCGCGGCGGCCAGCGGGTTGCCGCCGAAGGTCGAGCCGTGCTCGCCCGGCCGCAGCACCCCGAGCACGTCCCGGTCGCCGACCACCGCGCTGACGGGGACGATGCCGCCGCCGAGGGCCTTGCCCAGCAGGTACAGGTCGGGCACCACGTCGACGAGGTCGCAGCTGACGGTGGCGCCGGTGCGGCCGAGGCCCGACTGGATCTCGTCCGCGATGAACAGGACGTTCCGCTCGCGGGTGATCCGGCGCACCTCCGGCAGGTAGGAGGCGGGCGGCACGACCACGCCCGCCTCGCCCTGGATCGGCTCGATCAGCACGGCGACGGTGTCGTCGTCGATCGCGGCCTCGAGGGCGGCGGAGTCGCCGTAGGGCACCGTGACGAATCCGGGGGTGTACGGACCGAAGTCGGCCCGCGCCTCCTCGTCGTCAGAGAAGCTGATGATCGTGGTCGTGCGTCCGTGGAAGTTGCCGGCCGCGACGACGATCTTCGCAGCGCCGGGCCGGACGCCCTTGACGCGGTAGCCCCAGGCGCGGGCGACCTTGATGCCCGACTCGACGGCCTCGGCACCCGTGTTCATCGGGAGGACCATCTGCTTGCCCAGCAGAGCCGCGAGCTCGGCGGCGAACGGGCCGAGCTGGTCGTTGTGGAACGCCCGGCTCGTGAGGGTGACGCGGTCGAGCTGCTCCCTGGCTGCCGCGACGAGCGCCGGGTGGCCGTGGCCGAAGTTCACCGCGGAGTAGGCCGCGAGGCAGTCGAGGTACCGGCGACCGTCGACGTCGGTGACCCAGGCGCCCTCGGCCGTCGACACGACGACGGGCAGCGGGTGGTAGTTGTGCGCCAGCGAGGCATCCTCGACGGCGATCGCCGCGGTGGTCGCGCTCGAGGTCGCGGCGGTGGTCGCGCTCGTGGTCGCGTTCATGATCGAGGAGGTGCGGGTCGTCTCGGTCGTCATCGTCGCAGCTCCAGGGTGCAGCACTTCACGCCGCCCCCGCCGAGCAGCAGCTCGGACAGGTCGACGCCGATCGGGTTGTAGCCGAGCTCGCGCAGCTGGCGCTCGAAGCCGGTGGCGGCCGCGGCGATCACGACGTTGTAGCCGTCGCTGTAGGAGTTGAGCCCGAGGATCGAGGCGTCGTCCTGGCCCACGAGCACGGCGTCCGGGAACCGCTCGCGCAGCACGGCGAGCGACGGCTCGTCGAAGGCGCTCTCGAGGTAGGCGATGTTGTGCACGCCGTCGACGGGCTCGGGGTCGAGCACGGCGATCGCCGTGTCGAGGTGGTAGAAGCTCGGGTCGACCAGGGTGAGGCCGACGACCTCACGGCCGAAGACCCTGGCGACCTCGGCGTGCGAGTCGGACGCGCTGCGGAAGCCGGTGCCTGCCAGGACGACGTCGCCGACGAGGAGGAAGTCGCCCTCGCCCTCGTTGACCTCCTCGGGCACGACCACCTCGAAGCCTGCGGCGGCGAACCAGTCCATGTAGGCGGGACCCTCCGGCTGGCGCTCGGGGTAGGTGAAGCTCGCGCCGTAGGCCTTGCCGTCGAGCACGAAGCCGCCGTTGGCCGAGTAGACCATGTCGGGCAGGCCGGGCAGGGGGTCGATCAGCTGGACGTCGAAGCCGAGCCCGAGGTAGGTCTCGTAGAGTGTCTGCCACTGTGCGACGGCGCGCGAGGTGTCGGTCGGCACCTGCGGGTCCATCCACGGGTTGATGCGGTAGCTGACCGTGAAGTGCTCGGGTCGGCACATCAGCACGGTGCGGTGCGACGCATGTCTGGTCGGCGGCTGCGGGGCCTCGGGAGAGGGCTGGACGGTCTCGGCGGCGATGCTCACGCTGACCAGTGTCACACCCACGATGCGCACATTGGATGCCCGCTACGCAACTATCATGCGTTTTATCTCTGTCTCACGCAATAAAATAGCGTAGAATGCCCGATGTGGACAACCTCGACTACGGCATCATCGATCTGCTCCGGCAGAACGCCCGCGCGGGCTACGGCGACATCGGGTCGTCGGTGGGCCTCAGCGCATCGGCCGTCAAGCGCCGTGTCGACCGCCTGGTGGCGGACGGCGTCATCAGGGGCTTCACCGTCCAGGTCGACCCTGCCGTCGAGGGGCTCGGCACCGAGGCGTTCGTCGAGCTGTTCTGCCGGGGCACCGTCTCGCCCGCCGAGCTGCAGCGCATCCTCAGCACCGTGCCCGAGGTCGTCGACGCCGGCACCGTCACGGGCAGCGCCGACGCGATCGTGCACATGCGCAGCCGTGACATCCCGTCGCTCGAGGAGGCGCTCGAGCGAGTGCGCAACGCCCCGAACGTCGACCACACCCGCAGCGCCATCGTGCTGTCCAAGCTGATCAGCCGCCGCACCGCCTGAGGCTGTGCGATGCCCGCCGCCAGCCGCCCGCCGCTGCGCCCGCCGCCTCCGCCCGCCGCCTCCGCCTCCGCCTCCGCCTCCGCAAATGCCGACCGCACCGCCCCCAACAGCGTGAGATCCGGGTACTGAGGGCGCTGAGCGGGCTCGCCGGTCGGCATTTGCCGAGCCAGGCGGGCGCTGGCGGCAAAGCGAGAGAGATCCGTGGCCGCGAGGCCGATCTGCAGGGCAGGCCGCGCTCGACGGGGCGGATCACTCTCAAATTACGGGGGTGGTGGTCGCGGGCAGGGGGACGGGTCGCCAAGGCACCGTCCAGGACCGCAGGCTGCTCAGATCGGCAGCCGGGCAGGCCGGAGCCCCGGACCCCCGGCCCGGCCCGGCCGGGCCCGGGACGCTCAGATCTTGAGGTCGCGCAGCTCGGGGTCGACGAGGCCTGACCGGTGGGCCGTGACGGACACGCTCTGCTCTCGCACGAACGTCAGCAGCTCGACCCGCCCCTCGTCGGTGACGTCCCCGCCGTGCACCACGACGTCGACGCTGCCGCCGACCGCACGCGCGAGGGCCCTGGGGTCGCCGCCGATCAGCCTGACGTGCAGATCGCGGTACGCGGCGACCGCCGCCTCGTCGGGCTCGGGCACGTCGCCCTCGCCGTCGCCCTCCGGCTCTGCTGCGGGGTCGCTCGACCCCGTCGCGCGCGCGAGCAGGCTGAGGTCGTCCAGCTCGTGGCCGGCCTCGCGGACCTGGAGCAGACCGGCGGAGGCGCGGGCCAGGAAGGCCTGGTCGCTCTCGACGATAACGGCGCCGACGCGCATCGGCGACGCCGGCGAGTGCAGCAGCCGGACGAGCGACGCCGGGACGGGCACCGCCGAGCTGACGGTGATCGGGGCACGGACGCGGGCGGCGGCCACGAGGAGGCGCACGAGCTCGGAGAGGTCGGCGTCGGACGAGAGACGGAGCAGGACGGGCCGCGGCCGGTAGCGCAGCACGTTCCGCTCGACCCCGAGTTCGGAGGCGTCGTGCGCCACGCCGACGTGGGCCTGCCAGGCGCGCTCGTCGCTGACCGCCCCTGACCGGACACGGTCGAACTGCTCGAACGACAGCGACGACCGGGCCGCCTCGATCACGGGGACGACCTCGTCGGGGACGCCGGTGAGGCGCAACGACGGATGGGGCTCGCGCGACGGTCGCCACCACGAGCCCTGCGCGAGCAGCTCGTCGGGACCGCCCGGCGCGACGGCGGGGCCGACGACGGAGCTGCCCCACGAGGCCGACGGCCGGCGACGCACGACCATCGGCGAGGTGGGCCGGCCGACCACGAGCGTGCCTGCCCGGACCCGACGCAGCCACGTGTCGACCTCGTCGACGTCGAGGCTGTGCAGGGCGGCAGAGCCGCCGGCGCTGAGCCGCTCCTGCTGGTCGATCGCGGTGTCGAGGTCGTCCACCTCGACCAGGGAGAGCACGGGCGCCGCGGCGGCGGCCGTGCGGGCGGCGGACTCGGGCGTGACGCCCGTCTTGACGCCGGGAGACCAGAGCCCGCCGTCGTCGTCGAGCTGCCGGGGCTCGACGAGCCAGCTCTCGCCGGGCGCCAGGATCGTGAGGGCCTCGAGCACTGCGCCCTCGGCCGGGTCGATGAGCGGGCCGACCTGCGTCGTCGCGTCGTCGGGCCAGCCGGCCCGCAGGCTCGTCACCGCGTCGACGAGCTGGCGGCGGAAGCGCTCGGCATGCGCCGCCGAGCCGACGAGCACGGCCGTCCGCGAGGCGGACGGGGCCTGGCCGGCGAAGCGGAAGGCACCGGCGACGAGGTCGGCGGCCGCGAGGTCGGCGTCCGCACTCGGGGTCACGACCGCGACGGCGGCCACGGGCACCTCGGCGACGAGGTCGAGGTCCGGTCGCCACGAGCGGAGCTGCCGCGCCTGCTCGAGCGAGCCGGTCAGGCGCACCCGATCGACGGCCGGGTGCCCCATGAGCCGGCGGCCGGCCTCGGAGTCGAGCTCGAGGTCGGCGAGGACGAGCAGCGCGCGCGGCACCCCCGCGCCCCAGAGGACCTCAGCCAGGACGGCCGCGGTGCGGCGCGACTCCCGCGCCGGGCAGAGGAGGACAGCGCTTCCCGCGGCGAGCGCGGCGAGGACGGGCTCCGCCGCCGAGACGAGGGGCGTGCGCCACGAGGACACGACGACCGTCAGCCGAGGAGGCGCGTGCCGGGCCCCGACGACGCTCGCCTCGCCGCGGGCGAGACCGGCGTGGTGCCGCGCCGAGTCGACCGCGGCGCTGACCTCGGGGTCGGCCCCGTCGAGCACCGAGCCGGTCTCGCTGACGAGCACCTCGACCAGCGCGGCGCGCTGACGCGCGATGCCGTCGGCCGCGAGCTCGAGCAGCTCGGCCCGCGTCGCGGGCGCTTCCCGGCCCCAGGCGGCGCCGGCCTGGGCCGCATCGGTGACGAGCTCGTCCACCAGGGCCGCGCCGTCGGCGCCGTCGACCTGGGCAGCCTCGATCGTGTCGAGCCCGGCGTCCGAGCGGCGCGAGGCGGCGAGCACGCGCCGGGCCCACGCCCGGTTGCCCTCGAGCCCGGGGTCCGTGTCGGGCTCGTTGCGGAACGACGACGAACCGTCGAGGTCGAGGTCGGCGACGGCGAGGTGGGGGCGCGAGCGGTCCTGGCGACGGGCGGGCGGCGGCACGTCGTCGTCGTCGGCCTCCTCCGCCGCGGCGACCGCCTCGCGGTACCGGACGGCCTCTCGGTCGAACACGGGACCCTGCGGCGCGAGGTCGGCGGTCGCGGCGAGGGAGGACCCCGGAGCCGCGACCTCGGCGAGACGCCGGACGACGTGGTCGGCGGCGGCCTCGAGGTCGCCGTGCTGCACGACCGGAGCGCGGACGACCAGGTCGCCGACCTCGGCCCTGACCGCCCGGAGGAGCCCGCGCGACGTGCCGAGGGGCATCTCGATCGTGAGGTGCTGGGTCACCTCGCGCCGCTTGGCCAGCGTCCAGGCGTGGGCCACGACGAAGGGGTCGTCGGTCACGAGTCCGAGGTGGGCGAACTCGGCCGACACGGGGCGCAGGGCGTGGTCGAGCACCCGGAGGAGCGCGGCGTCGGCCTCGGCCCTCGAGGTGTGGGTCGCGACGGGCCAGTCGTGCAGCGCGGCGTCGACGGCCTCGAGCGCGACGCCGCCCACGGTCAGCCGGACGCGGATGGGCGCACCGCCGCGGGCGACGCGCCCGCGCGCCCAGTCGGTCAGCAGCTGCAGGGACGCCAGGGCGTCGGGCACGTGGGCCTGGATCTCGATGCCGGCCTCGAGGTCGGCGAGCTGTGGCTGGTCGAGCAGCCGGGTGAAGACGTCGATGGCGAGGTCGAGGTGCCGGTGCTCGTCGACCTCGAGGTCGACGGTCTTGGGCGGGTCGGAGGCGAGCGCCAGCTCGTAGAGGGGCGTGAGCGCCTCGACCGCCGCGGACGCGCGCTCGTCGGCGCCCCAGGCCGCGCCCGTCCCGACCACGGAGGCGACGGGTACGGAGACGTGCTGCACGTCGTCCCGCTCGAGCAGGGTCCGTGTCGCGTCGACCCTGCGGCGGGCGGCCGCCTCGCCGAGCACCGGCTCGCCGAGCAGGACGAGGTCGAGGCGGGCGCCGTCGGCCGCGGCCGCGAGGACCGGCCCGAGCTTGTCGGGGGCCGCCTCGACGACGAGGTGCTGCACGAGGCGACGGAGCGCCTTCCGAGCGACGGGCACGACGGTGCGCGGCGCCAGCGGGCCGAAGCCGCCGCCCGCGGCGACCGCGGCCTTGAGCTGCCAGGGCAGCGAGGCGGGCATGTCGCGGCTCAGGCGATCGAGCTGTCGCGCGGCCACCGCGGGGTCGTCGGGACGGACCACGCGATCGGCGAAGGCCACTGCGAAGGCGAGCCCGTCGGGGTCGCGGAGCAGCGCCGAGAAGCGCTCGGCCGCCGCGTCGGCGGGGACCGAGGACGCGACGATGAGCCACCGTCGCACCGTGTCGACGACCTGGGAGGTGAGATCGGCGGCGCGCACATCGGACATGGGTCGAGGATAGGCCGGACCCCCGTCCCTACACTGGGCGAATGGCCGAGCGACTCTCCGACGACGAGTGGGCCGTCTGGGACGCCTTCTACTCGATGCGCCGGCGGCTCGACCGTGCCCTCGAGCTGAGGCTGCACGACGACTCCGGCGTCTCGGCGCCCGAGTACGAGATCCTCGTGGGCCTCGGCCGCAGCGACGACCGCCGGCTCCGGGTGCGCGACATCGCCGAGCAGATCGGCTGGGAGAAGAGCAGGGTCAGCCACCAGGTCACCCGCATGGAGAAGCGCGGCCTCGTGCGCCGCACCGACTGCGCGTCCGACGCCAGGGGCACCTGGGTCGAGCTCACGGCCGACGGCCGCCGGTCGATGCTCTCGGCGACCCGGGGTCACACCGCCGCGATCCGGCGCTACTTCGTCGAGGCGCTGCACGACGACGCCGCGACGCTGGAGTCGTTCTCCCGACGCGTGCTCGAGGCCATCGGCGACGACGCGTCGCCCGATCAGCACGCCTCGCCCGACCACGCCGGGTCGCGGGACGACCCCGGCGTGGTGGCCCGCGCCTCCTAGGCCCGACGTCGCGCCCCGGGCGCAGGTCAGTGCCGGCGGTGGTCCTGGATGGTCATGCGCGGGCCGAACCTCGGCTTCGCGAACCCGCTGGCCGAGATGAGCCGCACGACCCGCTCGCGGTGGCCCCGCCACGGCTCGAGCAGCTCGAGCATGCCGTCGTCGTCGACGGGCCTGCCGATCAGCGCCCACCCCACGAGGGCAGGGAGGTGGTAGTCGCCGACGCTCGGCGAGTCGGCGTCGCCGAGGGCCCGCTGGGTCGTCTCGGCTGACGTCCAGACGCCCACGCCCGGGATCGAGCGCAGCCGGGCCTCGGCCTCCTGACCGCCCCGGCCCAGGTCGACCACGCGCTCCAACGAGGAGGCGACGGCGCAGACCCGCATGACGGTCGCGGACCGCTGCGGCCCGACCCCCGCACGGTGCCACTCCCAGCTCGGCACCCGACGCCACGTCTCGGCCGAGGGCGGCACGACCATGCCCTCGGGAGCCGGCCCCGGCGCAGGGTCGCCGTGCGCCCGCACGAGCTGGCGCCAGGCACGCCACGCCTCGGCGCTCGTCACCTTCTGCTCGAGCACCGCGGGCACGAGGACCTGCACCACCTGGCGGCCCCTGGTGAGCCGGAGGCCGGGCGACCGCCGTCTGGCCTCGCGGAGGAACGCGTTCCCCGAGACGTCGAGGCCGCTCCAGTCGTCGCCGTGGCCGAGCAGCTCGGGGACGCCCTCGATCAGCCACTCGGCACCGGGGCCCCACGCCGACGCACGCACCTCGGAGCGGCCGCCGGCGAGGCAGAGGGTGCCGGGGCCGTGGGGCGTCCGCACCGCGCGCCAGACGCGCTCGCCCTCCACGCGCCAGGCAGGGTCGCCCGCTCCCCTCGCGAGCGTGCGCAGGGTCGCCCGGACGTCGACGGGCTCGGCCGGACGGTAGACCGTCTCGACCGGTCGGAACAGGGCGGCGTCGACGGACGCCTCGGGGACCAGGACCACCGGGTGATGCTAACCCGCACCTCCGTCGTCCCTGGCGCTCTCGCGCCCACGTGTGATATTTTGCGTACTTCACATCGGAGGAACATGCCTGTGCCGACCTACGCCACCCGCCACCCGCGACGCCTGCTGCGGGACCTGACGTTCGAGACGATCCGCGACGCCATCGTCGACGGCACCCTGACCCCTGGCGAGCGGCTCTTCGAGGACGACCTCGCCGCGTGGCTCGGCGTCTCCAAGACGCCCGTGAAGGAGGCGCTGGCCCGGCTCTCAGCACAGGACCTGGTGCAGATAGAGGCCAACCGGTACACCCGGGTCGCGACCGCGGACGACCTCGACCTGCTCGACACGCTCGAGCTGATCGGCGTCCTGCACGGCGAGGCGGTCCGGTCGCTGCCGCAGGGCGCCGCAGACGGTGCCGCCCGGCGTGCGGACCGGGTGCTGGCCGTCCTCGACGCCGGCCCGACCTGCCTCGACCTCGTCGAGGCCAGCGGGGCGTTCCTCGAGCTGGCCCGCAACCCGCTCGTGCGGCGGGCCGCCGAGCCCCTCGACATCCGGGCCGCGTTCCTCTGCCGCCACCTCGCCGTCGACTGGTCTCGCCCCTCCGTCGCGGGCCACCTCGCCGACCTGCGCCGGTCGCTCGGCAGCCGCGACTGGCCGGGCACCGCCGACGCCCTCCAGCGCGTCTTCCGTCGATCGTCGCTGCACGACGCGATCATCACGCTCCCGACGACGACGCTCGTCGACGACTCGGCCCACGCCCGCCCCCGCACCGCGGCGGTGGACCGATGACCGCCACCCTGACCACGACGAGCCGTCCACCGGCGAGCGCCGGCCCCGGCGACCGTCCTCTCGCGATGCCGCCACACGCGATGCCGCCGCACGCGACGTCGACGTCGACGTCTCGACGGCACAGCGGGGACGCTCACCCGCCACGCCCGCGCGAGGCCCCGGCGCGGCGCGGCGCGGCCCGGCGCGCCAAGCGCGTCGCCGACGTGGGAGCTGCCCTCGTCTGCCTGGTGCTCCTCCTCCCCCTGCTCCTCGTCACGGCACTCGCGATCCGCCTCGACAGCGGCGGCCCCGTCCTCTTCCGACAGCAGCGCGCGGGTCTCGACGGGCTCGAGTTCTCGATGCTGAAGTTCCGCTCGATGCGTGCCGACCGGCACGAGCTCCCCGAGGGGCCACACGACGGGGCCGGCCCCCTGTTCAAGCTGCACGCCGACCCGCGCGTCACCAGGGTCGGCCGCGTCATCCGCAGGTACTCGATCGACGAGCTGCCCCAGCTCGTCAACGTGCTGCGCGGCGAGATGAGCCTGGTCGGCCCGCGCCCGGCCCTGCCGTGCGAGGTCGCGGTCTACGACGACCGGGCTCGTGAGCGGCTCCTCGTGCTGCCCGGCCTCACGGGCCCGTGGCAGGTCGGCGGCCGGTCGGATCTCGACTGGGACTCGAGCCTGGCCCTCGACCTCGGCTACGTGCACCAGTGGACGGCGACGACCGACCCCGTCCTGGTGCTCAAGACCGTCGGCGCCGTGCTGCGGCCGGTCGGCGCCTACTGAGTCGGCGCGGCACGGCTCGGCACGACAGGTCGACCCGGGCCGGGACGCCCCGCTCGAGCCGTCGCCACCACCCGACTCGTCAACCGCGAGACGGCGTCGCCCCACGCGCAGGCGTCCCGCTCGGCCAGGGCCGCCCCCGCCGACGCCGCGAAGTCGTCCCACACCGTCAGCTCGACGACACAGCGCCGTGACCGCAGGCCGTGGGCCAGACGCAGCTCGGCCACGTCGAGGGCCGACGCGACGACGTCGCCGGGCGACCTCGCCGCGAGCCCGCCGACGGCCAGGCCGAGACAGCACAGCAGCGCGACGGTGACGGGCCGGCCGGAGGCGCGCCGCACCACGGGCCGGACCGCACCCAGCGCCGAGACGGTGGCCTCGAGGCAACGAGGCCCGAGCCCCGGCAGGACCCCCTCGGCCGCGGCCCTGTGCAGCGACGAGACCGCCGACGCGCTCTCCGCCAACCACGAGCCGTCGGGGTCTCGGACCCTCGTGAAGCGGTTCGCCGAGAGCTCGACGAGACCCGTGCAGCGCAGCCTGTCGAGGGCACTGCGGATCGGCGTGCGGGAGACGCCCAGCCAGGCCACGAGCTCGTCGTCGTGGAGACGCTCGCCGGGCTCGAGGGTGCCGTCGAGCACCGCGTCGCGGAGCACGCGGAACGCGTCCTCGCTGAGCAGCCGCCGCTCGTCGACGACGGGTGCGAGGACGGGGGCGGGGCCCGGCGCGGGCTCGTTCATCGGCGCCACCACGAGGGCCGCGGCACCTCGAGGGCGGGGCGCGCCCTCGCAGTCCGTCGGGCGAGGCGGTCGAGGGCGGACCTCAGGAGGAGCGGATCGGCGGCGACCACCGCCGCGTCGACCTCGGCGAGGCACTCCGTCAGCGGGCCGACGTCGAGGCCCCGCCCGAGGGCCGCAGCCTGGTGGCGCAGCCGTGCGCCGAGGTCGCCGAGGAGCTGCCCCGTGACCTCGGACGGCCCGGAGCCCTCGAGCTGCGCCACGCAGGCGAACGCGGCGTCGACCACGGCGCGGGACTCGCGTGCTCCCGGCCTGGGCGATGCTCGGAACGCCTCGACCGCGACGGCGCAGCGCTCGAGCGCCAGCCGGCCGTCGCCCGCCGCCGTCGGCGCGAGGAGCCCGTGCCCGGCGCGGGGCAGGTCGCGCCAGAGCCCGCAGAGCGCCACGACGAGATCGGGGACCACCGACGGGCGCAGCCTGGCCACGCGCGTCCAGCGCTGCGGGGCGGCCTCCACCAGGCCGATCTGCTCGAGGCGGACGAGCGCCGTGCGGATGGGCGTGCGCGACACGCCCAGCCAGGTCTCGAGGTCGACGTCACGCAGGCGGGCGCCGGCCGGCAGGTCTCCCGAGACGATCGCGGCGAGCAGCCGGTCGTGGACCTCGTCCTTGTGCAGGCGACGGGCGATGACCCGTCGTCGTTCATCCGGTACGGGCACGGCGCCTCCTCGTGTGTGGTGTGTAGCGTGTGTCACACTAGGGCATAGATGCCCTGGGATCGCCTGGGTCGACTACGATCCAGCGGTGCCCGTGTCGAAGATCGTCCTGTTCTACGCGTTCGTGCCGCTGGCCGACCCCGACGCCGTCCGGCTCTGGCAACGCGACCTGGCCGAGTCGCTCGGGCTCCGCGGCCGGGTGCTGCTCTCGCCGCACGGCGTCAACGGCACGCTCGGCGGCGACGTGGACGACCTGCGTCGCTGGGTCCGCAAGACCAAGGACTACGCCGCCTTCCGCGACCTCGACGTCAAGTGGAGCGACGGCGGCGCCGACGACTTCCCGCGGCTGTCGGTCAAGGTGCGCGACGAGATCGTCACGTTCGGCGCCGTGGACGAGCTCGTCGTCGACGAGACCGGCGTCGTGGGAGGCGGCACGCGCCTCTCCCCCGACGAGCTGCACGAGCTCGTCGCCCGCGAGGACGTCGTGTTCCTCGACGGCCGCAACGAGTTCGAGTCGCGCATCGGTCGGTTCCGCGACGCCGTCGTGCCGGACGTCGCGACGACGCGGGAGTTCGTGGCCGAGCTGGACAGCGGGCGCTGGGACCACCTCAAGGACGAGCCGGTCGTGACCTACTGCACCGGCGGCGTGCGGTGCGAGGTCCTGAGCTCCCTGATGGTGGCTCGGGGGTTCGGCCGCGTCTACCAGCTCGACGGCGGCGTGGCCCGCTACGGCGAGCGCTTCGGCGACGACGGCCTGTGGGAGGGGTCGCTCTACGTCTTCGACCGACGCGGGTCGGTCGAGTTCAGCGACCACGCCGCCGTCGTCGGCCGCTGCGCCGTCTGCGGCGAGCCGACCAGCCGGATGCAGAACTGCTCCGACCTGCAGTGCCGCGAGCAGCTGGTGGTGTGCGAGCCGTGCGCGGCAGGCGACGTCGTCCTCTGCGACCCGCACCGCGCCTCCGGCGACCGGACCCCTCCCCGGGCCCCCGGCGTAGCGTCTCCTGCATGACTGAGACCAACGACATCTCCCGCGTCGCCGAGGTGCTCGACGCCGGGCGCATCGGCATCCTGACCACCCGCAGCGGCCACGGCCGTCTCGTGAGCCGCCCCCTCGCGATCGTCGACCGCGACTTCGACGGCAAGGTGTACTTCTTCACGCGCGACCCCTCTCCCAAGGTCGACGACATCAAGGCCCACTCGCAGGTCAACGTCGCCGTCGAGACCGGCAAGGGCTGGCTCTCGCTCGCCGGCGACGCCTCGGTGACCAAGGACGCCGCGCTGATCGACGAGTTCTGGACCGCCGGTGCGGAGGCCTGGTTCGACGAGGGCCGCGACGACCCGACCGTCGCCCTGATCGAGGTCGACGTCGACACGGCCGAGTACTGGGTCAGCAACGAGCCGAAGGCCGTGACGCTCCTCAAGTACGCGAAGGCGGCGCTGACCGGCGGCCACCCGAAGAACGTCGCCGACACGGGCACCGTCCAGCTCTAGCCGACGGGCCGCGCCGGCACGGGTCGGCACCCAGCGCACGCCTACGGGCGCACGGTCACCCGCAGGTGACCGTGCGCCCGTCGGCGTCGACGTAGTCGCCCGGCCCGAGCTGGGCGCAGGTCGACGAGAGCCGGGTGGCGTAGTCGACGGCGGAGATGCCCCAGATCAAGCTCGCCACGATCACCACGCCCGACAGGACCATGCCGACGAGCGCGAGGGTCGGGGCCTGGCCGGCCCGGCGCGACCTCCGCGCCGAGATCAGCCCGAACACGAGGCCGAGGGGCGCCGCGAAGACGCCGAAGACGACGGACGCGATCGCGAGGCCGCGTCCCGGGTCGTCGTCGCGCGGCGGGCGGCTGTCCCAGAAGTCGTCGTCGTCGAACGACGTGAAGTACGAGCCCTGGCCGCCGGGGGCCCCGGCCGGGGACGAGGAGGCGCGGTCGGGCGAGCCCGTCGGCTGCGGCGCCCAGAGGGTCGCCTCGTCCGACGAGGCAGGGGCCGGCGCCGGGGGCCAAGCCGCCTCGGGGGCCGCGGCGGCCCCGTGACGTGCCCGCGCCTCCTGGTGCAGGGTCGGAGGGGGGCCCACGACGGCCTGCCCGCGCTGCTCGCCCGGCACCGGACGGGCGAACCGCGCCCACGGCGACGGGGGCCGCGACGCGGGCTGATCGGTCATGGGTCGAGGGTAGTACGCACGCTCGGGCAGCCGACCGTGCGCCCGGTCCGGCACCCGCCCGCGCGCACGCAGCCGCGTGCGCCATGATGGGACGCACCTCGGCCCGACCCCGGGCCCGACATGCGACGGAGCGACGAGATGCGGATAGGGATCCTCACCAGCGGCGGCGACTGCCCGGGACTGAACGCGGTCATCCGAGGGGCGGTGCTCAAGGGGACGCAGATCCACGGCCAGGAGTTCGTCGGGTTCCGGGACGGCTGGCGGGGCGTGGTCGACGGCGACGTGATGCCGCTCACCCGCAAGGAGATCCAGGGCATCGCCAAGCAGGGCGGCACGATCCTCGGCACCAGCCGCACCAACCCCTTCGAGGGCGCGGGCGGGGTCGAGCGCATCACCGAGAACCTCGAGCGCTTCGGCATCGACGCGATCATGGCCATCGGCGGCGAAGGCACGCTGGCGGCCGCGAAGCGCCTCACCGACGCCGGCCTGAAGATCGTCGGCGTCCCCAAGACCGTCGACAACGACCTGGGCGCCACCGACTACACCTTCGGCTTCGACACGGCCGTGCAGATCGCGACCGACGCCATGGACCGCCTCCGCACGACCGGCGACTCCCACAGCCGCTGCATGGTCGCCGAGGTGATGGGCCGGCACGTCGGGTGGATCGCCCTGCACTCGGGCATGGCCGCCGGCGCGCACGCGATCCTCATCCCCGAGCAGGCGACGAGCATGGACCAGATCGTCGAGTGGGTGCAGTCCGCCTACGACCGCGGCCGCGCGCCGCTCGTCGTGGTGGCCGAGGGCTTCGTCCCCGACCACGAGAGCGACGCCCACTCGGAGCGCGGCCTCGACGCGTTCGGCCGGCCGCGCCTCGGCGGCATCGGGGAGGCGCTGGCACCGATCATCGAGGAGCGCACGGGCATCGAGACCCGAGCGACCACCCTCGGCCACATCCAGCGCGGCGGCACCCCCACCTCCTACGACCGGGTGCTGGCGACGCGGCTCGGCATGGCGGCCAGCGACTCGGTCGTCGAGGGCCGCTGGGGGCGCATGGTCGCCCTGCGCGGCACGGACATCGTGCACGTCTCGTTCGAGGAGGCGCTGGACAGCCTCAAGACCGTGCCGCAGCACCGCTACGACGAGGCCGCGATCCTCTTCGGCTAGGGCGCCGGTCGCTCCTCCCCCGCCTCGTCCACACGCTCCTGCGGACCCGCTCCGTCGCGCAGGCGATGCGCGGCGCCTCGGGAACTGACAGTCTCGACGCATGATCACGTTCATCGTCGTGGGGGCGGTCGGGCTCGTCGTCCTCCTCGCCAGCATCGTCGTCGGCGACCTGCTCGACCTGTTCGACGTCGGCGACGGCCTCGTCTCGGGCGTCGCGCTGGGCGCGGCCCTCTCGATCTTCGGGCTCGCCGGGCTCGTGACCACCCAGGCCGGTCTCGACACCGTGTGGACGTACGTCGTCGCCGTGCTCGTCGCGGCAGCCGTGCTCGTGCTCGTGCAGCTGTTCGTCCGCCGGGTGACCCGGCGCGAGAGCGGGGGCCACTGGTCGCCCGTCGGCTTCACCGGCACCACGACCGAGGCGACCACGCCGAGCGGCGGCGAGGTCCGCCTCGACGACGTCCGCGAGCTCGAGCGGCGCCTCGCCTACAGCGACGCCCCGATCGCCAGGGGCGTCCGCGTGCGGGTCGTCGCCGAGGCCGGGCCGCGCGTGCAGGTCGAGCCCGTGGAGCCCGTCGAGCCTGTCGAGCCCTGAGGCGCCGGCCTCCCCTGACCAGCACCAGCACCAGCACCAGCCCTGCAGCACCCCGCCCCTTGGAAGGAAGCCCTGTGGACTTCATCACCGGAAACACCAGCGTCGTCGCAGTAGTCGTCGCCGTCGTCATCGTGCTCGCCCTGCTGTCGTTCGTCGCCAGCCGCGTGCGCCGCGTCCCGCCGAACGAGGCGCTGATCGTCGTCGGCCGCGGCGCCGAGCGTTCAGAGGGCGGCGGCATCTCGAGCCCGCAGAAGGTCATCATCGGCGGCCGCACGTTCGTCTGGCCGATCTTCCAGGAGGGCTTCACGCTCTCGCTCGAGCAGTACCAGACGCCGGTCGAGGTGCAGGCGATCGACGCCAACTACATCCGCACCGCGGTCAAGGCGACCGTCAACTTCAAGGTGACCGGCACCGAGGACGGCGTCCGCCGCGCCGCCCAGCGCTACCTGCTGCAGCAACAGCAGCTGCCCGTGATCGTCCAGCAGTCGCTCGAGGGCTCGATCCGCGGCCTGATCGGCGGCCAGCCGGTCGACGACCTCGTCAAGAACTTCTCCCGCCTCGCTGCGGACGCCGTGAACGAGACGAAGGGCGAGCTCGCCGAGCTCGGCCTGCAGATCGAGACCATGAACATCCGCGAGATCGAGACGCCCGGCAGCACGTACCTCGCCGACCGCGGGCGTGCGGAGGCGGCCGTCGCCAAGCAGAACGCCGACGTGGCCGAGGCGGAGGCGGAGCGCATCGCGGCCCTGGCCCGCATCGGCAACACGCAGCAGACGGCCGAGCGCCAGCTGCAGCTCGACGTGCGCCAGGCGCAGATCAAGGCCGAGACCGACCGGGCCAACGCCGAGGCGTCGGCGGCCGGCGAGCTGGCGCGTGCAACGCAGGACAAGCTCGTCGCCGAGCAGGAGAGCATCGCCGTCGCCGAGCAGGCGAAGGTCAACCAGGAGCGCCTGAACATCGACGTGCGCCAGCCCGCCGAGGCGGCCGCGTACGCGTCGGTGCAGAACGCCGAGGCCGAGCGCGACGCCGCCAACGCGGCGGTCGAGGCCGAGGCGTTCCGCCGCACCCAGCTGGCCGACGCCGCCCGTGCGGCCGCCGAGAACGAGGCCGCCGCCGTCGAGGCCGCCGGTCGGGCCGAGGCCGCCGCGATCCGCGCCAAGGGCCTGGCAGAGGCCGAGGCCGTCGACGCGCTGGCCGAGGCCCAGGGCAAGTTCGGCCAGGCGGCGCTCGCGTCGCAGGTCATCTCCCGCCTGCCCGAGATCGCTCGTGAGATGGCCGCGCCGATGGGCAACATCGACGCCCTGACGGTGGTCTCCACCGACGGCGCCAACCAGCTCACGAAGTCGGTCGCGAACAACATGACCCAGCTGCAGGACGTCGTGAAGGCGACGACCGGGCTCGACCTCGTCGGCGCCCTCGGCGGGTTCCTCGGGGCCCAGTCCGGCGCGTCCACGGCCGCCGCCCCGCGGACGACGGCACCGGTCGACCAGCCCTAGGGCAGCGGGGCCGCGTAGCGTGACGGCATGCGTGCCGTCGTCGTCGAGAAGGGTCGACCTGCTGCCCTGCAGCAGGTCGACCGGGCCTTCCTCGGCCAGGGGGACGTCGTCGTCGACGTCGCCTGGTCGAGCCTGAACTACAAGGACGGCATGGCCCTCTCGGGCGATCCGGGCGTCGTGCGGACGAGCCCGCTCGTGCCGGGCATCGACCTGGTGGGCACGGTCGCCGAGTCGTCCTCCGACACCTGGTCGCCCGGCGACCTGGTGCTGCTGAACGGAGCGGGCGTCGGCGAGAGCCGCCACGGCGGCTGGGCCGAGCAGGCCGTGGTCGACGGCGCCTCGCTCGTCGCGGTGCCGGAGGGGATCTCGCCCCGACAGGCCGCGGCCGTCGGCACGGCGGGCTTCACCGCGATGCTCAGCGTCCTGCGCCTCGAGCGCGACGTGCGCCCTGGTGACGGCGAGGTCGTCGTGACCGGCGCCGCCGGCGGCGTCGGGTCGGTGGCGATCGCGTTGCTGAGCGGACTCGGGTACTCGGTCACCGCCTCCTCGGGGCGTGCTGACGAGCAGCGCGAGTACCTGGCGCGTCTCGGAGCCGCGACCGTCGTCGACCGGGGCGAGCTCGACCAGCCCGGCCGGCCGGTGCAGTCGCCGCGCTGGGCCGGCGGCGTCGACTCCGTCGGCAGCCACACGCTCGCCAACGTCCTCGCTCAGACCTCCTGGGGCGGCACGGTCACCGCGTGCGGACTCGCTCAGGGCAGCGACCTGCCGACCACGGTGCTGCCGTTCATCCTGCGGGGGGTCTCGCTCGTCGGCATCAACTCCGTCGACGCGCCCGTCGAGCTCCGCCGAGAGGCGTGGCGTCGGCTCGCCGCCGACCTCGACCTGGAGCTGCTCGACGAGCTGACGACCGTGATCTCGCTGGCGGACGTGGTCGACCACGGGCCGCGCATCGTCGCGGGCTCGGTGCGCGGCCGGGTCGTCGTCGACGTGCGCGGCTGACCTCTGCGGCTGCCCGTCGACCAGCTGGCGGACCGAGTCGTTCCGGCCCGATCCAGCCCACGACGGTAGGCTCACATGATGTATCGGATGTCCGATGCGTCCCTCGCACACCACGGCAGACCGCGACCGGCACAGGGAGCCCCGCAGTCCGCCCCTCTCTCGACATGGAGCAACCCGGATGCCGATCCCCCAGCTGACAGACCAGCCGCCCGCACCCCGTCGCCTCCTGCGCGACGTCGTCTACGACAAGATGTTCGCCGCGATCATCGACGGCACGCTCGAGTTCGGCGAGCGCCTGAACGACGAGCAGCTGGTCGCCTGGCTCGGCGTCTCCCGCACGCCCGTCCGCGAGGCCATCGCCAAGCTTGCGGACCAGGCTCTCGTCGACATCGAGGCGAACCGCTACACGCGCATCGTCGACCCCACCTACGACGAGTTCGTCGACACGATCGACGTCGGCTACGGAGTGTGGGCGATGGTCGTCGAGCGCGCCGTGCCGAAGCTCTCCGACGCGCAGCGCGCCGAGGTGGTGCGGCTCCTCGACGCCCGTGCGAAGGCCTTCGCCGCCGGCGAGGCCGACGACGTGACCACGCTGGTGCGGGTGAACGAGCTGTTCCTCGAAGCCGCCCGCAGCTCGTCGCTCGCACGCCTCTGGTCGAACAACGCGCCCCGCCTGGCGCTCCTCGCCCAGCGACCGATCTTCAGCGGCGTCGTCCACCACGACGAGGCACGCGCCTTCAACGAGGCGCTCCGCGACGCGGTCCGCGACGGCGACGCGGCTGCGGCCGCCGAGTCGATCCGCCTGCAGCCGGGCCGCCTCCAGGGCTGGTTCGACGCCGTCCGCGAGGCCGGCATCTACCGAGCGTGACCTCCGCGGCGTCGGCACCGGTGCTCGACGTCCAGGCCGTCCGGGTCACGCGACAGGGGCGCGACCTGCTCCGTGACGTGTCCCTGCGCGTCGCTGCCGGCGAGCACTGGGCCCTGCTCGGCCCGAACGGCGCGGGCAAGACCACGCTGCTCGCCCTCTGCGGCGCCCAGGGCCACCCGTCCGAGGGCACCGTCCACGTGCTGGGGCGACGCCTCGGCCGGGTCGACCTCCGCGAGCTCCGCACTCACGTCGGCCACGTCGACCCCCGCCACCGGATGCTCGGGGACAACACTGTCCGGGAGGTCGTGCTCACCGGCGCGACGGGCAGCAGCGACCCCGCGATGCGGTGGTCCCCCACTTCCCGTCAGCAGGCGCGGGCCGATCTCCTGACCGCCTCCGTCGGCCTGGAGGCGCGGCGCGACAGCCGCTGGAGCGTGCTCTCGCAGGGCGAGCGCGGCCGGGCGCTCATCGCCCGGGCGCTGCTCGGGGAGCCGGCCCTGCTGCTGCTCGACGAGCCCGCCACCGGCCTGGACGTCGCGGCACGCGAGCACCTGCTCGACACGGTCGACGCGCTCCGCTCCGCACACCCCGAGACGGCGTCCGTCACGGTCACGCACCACCTGGAGGACCTGCCGGCCAGCACCACCCACGCGCTGCTGCTGCGCGAGGGACGCGTCACCGCGTCGGGCCCGGCCGAGGCCGTGCTGACGTCCGAGCTCGTCTCCGCGGCCTTCGACCACCCGCTCACGATCGACCGCGTCGACGGACGCTGGCTGGCCCGCACGCGTCGCCGCCCCCGCCCCCGATCCCGCTGAGCGGCCCCTCGAAGACACCGCGCCGCGTTTCATGCACTGCACCCGGACTAGACGCGGTGCAGTGCACGAAACCCGGTGCCGTGTGCCGCGGCGCGGGGCGCGGGGGCCGGCACGGCGCGGCGCGGCTACGCGCCGGGGGCCGTCGCTGCGGCTGCCGCGCGCGCCGCGGCCGGCACGGCGTCGAGGATCCGCGACACCGTCGCGTCGTCGTGCGCGGCCGTGACGAACCACGCCTCGTACACCGAGGGGGGCAGGGCCACCCCCGAGTCGAGCATCGAGTGGAAGAACGCGGGGTAGCGCCAGGTCTGCTGGGCCCGGACGTCGTCGTAGTTCCGGGGCGGCGTCGCCGTGAAGGCGAACGAGAACAGCGAGCCGGCGTGCTGCACGCTGTGCTCGACACCCTCGGCCGACAGGGCCGCGGAGACCTCGCGCGACAGGGTGTCGGCGACGGCGTCGAGCCGGGCGTACATCTCGGGGGTCGCGAGCCGCAGGGTGGCGATGCCCGCAGCGACGGCGACGGGGTTCCCGCTCAGCGTGCCGGCCTGGTACACGGGGCCGGTCGGGGCCAGGAAGTCCATCACCTCGGCGCGGCCGCCGAGCGCCGCGAGGGGCATGCCGCCGCCGATGACCTTGCCGAAGGTGACGAGGTCGGGCTGCCAGCCGGCGCCGTCCGGCACGACCTCGGACGCCTCGAGACCCCACCAGCCGGCGCGGCCGACACGGAAGCCCGTGAGCACCTCGTCGACGATCAGCAGGGCGCCGTGGCGGCTGGTGATCTCGGACAGGCTGCGGTTGAAGCCACGGTCGGGCGCGACCACTCCCATGTTCGCGGCTGCCGCCTCCACGATGACCGCCGCGATGCGCGGGCCGTGCTCGTCGAACACCGCACGGACGGCGTCGAGGTCGTTGTAGGGCAGCACCAGCGTCTGGGCCGCGGTCTCGGCGGTGATGCCGGCCGAGCCGGGCATCGAGAGCGTCGCGACGCCCGACCCGGCCTCGGCCAGGAGCGAGTCCGAGTGGCCGTGGTAGTGCCCGGCGAACTTCACGAGCAGGTCGCGGCCCGTGTAGCCGCGGGCCAGGCGGATCGCCGTCATCGTGGCCTCGGTGCCGGTCGAGACCATGCGGATCTTGCCGATCGGGCGGGCGTCGCCGACGGCCACGCGCTCGCGCACCAGCTCGGCGAGCTCGGTCTCGGCCGGCGTGGACGCGCCGAACGAGAGGCCGCGGGCCGCCGCCTCCTGCACCGCGCGCACCACCTCGGGGTGCGCGTGCCCGAGGATCGCGGGGCCCCACGAGGCGACCAGGTCGACGTACTCGCGCCCTTCAGCGTCGGTGACGTGCGGGCCCTTCGCCCCCACCAGGAACCGCGGCGTCCCGCCGACGCTGCCGTAGGCGCGCACGGGCGAGTTGACCCCGCCGGGGATCGACTGCTTGGCGCGGGTGAAGAAGTGCTCGTTGGCGTGGTCGCCCATCAGATGTCTCCCTTGCGCAGGCGGGTGGCGAGCTCGGTGGCCCAGTAGGTGAGGATCGCGTCGGCCCCGGCGCGCTTGATCGACAGCACGCTCTCGTACGAGGCGGCGTCGAGGTCGATCCAGCCGTTCGCGGCGGCGGCGTGCATCATCGAGTACTCGCCGCTGATCTGGTACGCCCAGACGGGCACCGGGCTCATCGCCGCGGTCTCGGCCAGCACGTCGAGGTAGCTCATCGCGGGCTTCACCATGACGATGTCGGCCCCCTCGGCGATGTCGAGCTCGACCTCGCGGATGCCCTCACGACCGTTGGCCGCGTCCTGCTGGTAGGTGCGGCGGTCGCCGACGAGGGTCGACTGCACTGCCTCGCGGAACGGGCCGTAGAACGCCGACGCGTACTTCGCGGCGTAGGCGAGGAGTGCGGTGCCGCCGAAGCCGGCGTCGTCGAGGGCCTCGCGGGCCGAGCCGATCTGGCCGTCCATCATGCCGCTCATGCCGATCAGCTGCGAGCCGGCCTCGGCCTGCACGATCGCCATCTCGTCGTAGCGGACCAGCGTCGCGTCGTTGTCGACCGAGCCGTCGGCGGCGAGCACGCCGCAGTGGCCGTGGTCGGTGAACTCGTCGAGGCAGAGATCGGTCTGCACGACCAGGGCGCCCTGGGCGGCGTCGACCGCGACGCGCGTGCCCACGTTGAGGATGCCCTGGGGGTCGGTGGCTCCCGACCCGACCGCGTCCTTCTCGAGCGGCACGCCGAACAGCATGACGCCTCCCACCCCGGCCTCTGCCGCCTCCTCGACCGCACGCGGCAGGCTCGACAGGCTGTGGTGCACGACGCCCGGCATCGAGCTGATCGCGACGGGCTCGTCGATGCCCTCGCGCACGAACATCGGCAGCACCAGGTCAGCCGGGTGCAGGCGCGTCTCGGCGGTCAGGCGGCGGAGGGCAGGGGTGGCGCGCAGCCGGCGGGGGCGCACGCGGGGGAACTGGGACATGGTCCTTCTCGGGTCGTCGACGGTGGTCGATGTCGGTGGGTGTCGGGGCCCCGGCACGATCGAGCCGAGGAGGCGCGGTGCAGGCACCGCGGGAGGGTCGCGTCAGCGACCCCCTCCGTACGCGTCGTCGGCCTCGACCGAGCCGCCCGCGACGGCGTGCTCGACCACCGCCTCCACCAGGGCCGCGGCGGAGCGGGTCTCGGCGATCAGGTGGACGGGCAGGCCGGCCGCTCGGGCGTCGAACGCGGTGCGCGGGCCGATGCAGGCGACGACCGTGCTCGCGGGCAGGGGCGCCAGCTGCGCGGCGATCTGCCGTGCGACGCTGCCCGAGGTCACGAGCAGCACGCTGATGTCACCGGAGGCGACGTCGCGCACGACGTCGTCGGTGACGGGCACGCCGACGGTGCGGTACGCCGAGACGAACTCGGCGTCGAAGCCCCGGGCGGACAGGCCGGCGACCAGTGTCGGCTCGGCGATGTCGGACTGGGGCACGAGCACGCGCCCGGCGACGAGCTCGGACGGCCACTCCTTGACGAGGCCGCGGGCGGAGTTGTCGCCCTCGGGGACGAAGTCGACGTGGTAGCCGGCGAGCGTCAGCGCTGCAGCGGTCGTCTCGCCGACTGCCGCGATGCGCGTCGCGGGGATGGGCCGGATCCCGTTGCCGACGAGCACGTCGACGGTCGTGGCGCTGGTGACGACGAGCCACTCGTAGACGCCCGCCTGCAGTCGCGCCAAGGCGGCGGCGAGCAGCTCGGGCGTCTCGGCGGGCGCGAAGTTGATCAGCGGGGCGATGACGGGCGCGGCGCCGTAGGACCTGAGGGACGCCGAGACGCCGTCGCCCCACTTGCCGCCGCGCGGCACCAGGACACGCACGCCCTTGAGCGGCTTGACCGCGGTCACGAGGCGCTCCCCAGGGGGTCTCCGCCCGAGGGGCCCCCGCCGACAGGGGCGAGCTCGGCCGCGCCGAGCTCGAGCAGCTCGTCGACGACCCGGCCGGCCACCGCGTGGACGTCGGCGAGCTGGGCCGTGACGGGCCCCTCCTCGAGCGACACCGCGTGCGACGAGCTGATGCGGCGCGAGCCGTCGGGGCTGTAGACCGTGGCGCTGAGCAACAGCAGGCCGGCGTCGACGACGGCGGTCGCGCCGATGGGCGCAGAGCAGCCGGCCTCGAGCCCGGCGAGGACCTCGCGCTCGGCGGTGACGACGAGCCGGGTCTCGACGTGCTCGATCGCGCGCAGGCCGCGGGTCAAGTCGTCGCTCGGGTCGCCCTCGCGCACCTCGACCGCCAGTGCTCCCTGACCGGGGGCGCTGGGCCACGGGCCGAGGCCCAGCAGGTCGGTCACCGAGGAGGAGCGGCCGAGGCGGCCGAGACCGGCGGCGGCGAGCACGACCGCGTCCAGGTCGTCCTCGAGGCGACGGAGGCGCGTGTCGACGTTGCCGCGGATCGGCACGACCTCGAGGTCGGGGCGCTTCGCCAGCAGCTGCGCGACGCGACGCGGCGAGCCCGTGCCGACCTTCGCGCCCTGCGGCAGCGTCTCGAGGGTGAGGCCGTCGCGGGCGCAGAGCGCGTCACGGGCGTCGGCGCGGCCCGGGATCGCCCCGATGTGCAGACCAGGGTGGGAGGCGGTGGGCAGGTCTTTGAGGGAGTGCACGAGCACGTCGCACTCGTCGGCCAGCAGCGCCTCGCGCAGCGCGCTCGCGAACACGCCGGTGCCGCCGAGCGAGAGGGACTCGCCCGTCGCCTGGGTGCGGTCGCCCTCGGTGTGCACGCGGACGAGCTCGACGTCGTGGCCGGTCGCGGCCGCCAGTCGCTCGGCGACCGTGGTCGACTGCGCGACGGCCAGCGCGCTGGCCCTGGTGCCTACTCGGAGTGTCGCCACGCGCCTACGGGACCAATCCCGAGACGGCGGGCTTGAACCCGAGGCGGACGTTCTCGCAGCAGCCCGGTCGACACACGTCGTACCAGGGGCCGATGTCGGTGAGGTGCGGACGGTCGTCGACGGGCGTGCCCTCGACGCGCTCGAGGACGAGGTCGACGAGGCCCGTCACGTAGTTCGGGTCGATGCCGGGGGTGGGCGTGCGCGTGGCCCAGAAGCCGTTCTTCTCGCTCGTCTCGAGCGCCTCCTCGTCGAGGTCCCACATGACCTCCATGTGGTCGCTGACGAAGCCGAGCGGCACGATGACGACTGCGCGCGTCGGGCCGCCGGCCAGCTCGTCGATCGCGTCGTTGATGTCGGGCTCGAGCCACGGCATCGAGGGCGGGCCGCTGCGCGACTGGTAGACGAGCTGCCACGGGACGGTCGTGCCGCCGCCAGCGGGGAGCTCGAGGCCGAGACCGGCCTCGGCCGCGGCCATGACGACCTCCGCGACGGCCTTGTGCTGGGCCGCGTAGGCGCCCTCGTCGTCGAAGCCGCGGGCCTCGGGGCCGCTGCGTGCGGCGTCGGTCGACGGGATCGAGTGCGTGGCGAAGAGCACCTGCACCTCGGTCGCCAGGTCGAGGTCGGCGTTCTCGGCACGCGCCTTCTCCAGGCCCTCGCGGACGCCGTCGATGAACGGCTGCACGAAGCCGGGGTGGTCGAAGAACTGACGCACCTTGTCGATCATGATCTTGCCCTCGAGCCCGGTCGCCTCGAGCGCCATCGCGAAGTCCTCGCGGTACTGGCGGCACGAGCTGTAGGACGAGTAGGCGCTGGTCGCGACGGCGATCAGCTTGGTGAAGCCGCGCTCGTCGGCCTCGCGCACGGCGTCGGCCATGTACGGGTCCCAGTTGCGGTTGCCCCAGATCACGGGCAGGTCGACGCCGCGTCGCGCAAGCTCGCCCTCGAGCGCGACCTTGAGCTCGCGGTTGTGCTGGTTGATGGGGCTGACGCCGCCGAAGTGGCGGTAGTGCGTCGCCACCTCCTCCAGGCGCTCCTCGGGGATGCCGCGGCCGCGCGTCACGTTGCGGAGGAACGGGATGACGTCGTCTTGGCCCTCCGGCCCGCCGAAGCCGGCGAGGAGGATCGCGTCGTAGTCGGTGGGCACGCTCACGTGCTCGGGCCCCTGCGCCGCCGCGGGGGTCGCGGCACGGACGAGCTGGCCGTTGGTGATGCCGGTGGTGTCAGTCACGACAGGACCTCGATGATCTCGGTGGTGGTGATGCGACGGCCCGTGTAGAACGGGATCTCCTCGCGGACGTGGCGACGCGCCTCTGTGTACCGGAGGTCGCGCATGAGGTCGACGAGCTGCACGAGCTCCGGCGCCTCGAGGGCCAGGATCCACTCGTAGTCGCCGAGGGAGAAGCTGGCCACCGTGTTGGTGAGCACGGCGCGGTGCTCGGAGCCCTGCTTGCCGTGGTCGGCGAGCATCTGACGACGCTCGGCCTCGGGCAGCAGGTACCACTCGTAGCTGCGGACGAAGGGGTAGACCGTCAGCCACGCCTCCGGATCTTTGCCACGCATGAAGGCCGGGCTGTGGTTGCGCGAGAACTCGGCGTCGCGGTGCATGCCCATGGCGTTCCAGGTCGGCAGCAGGCCGCCGAGCACGTCGGTGCGCAGGAGGCGGCGGTACGCCGACTGGATCGCCTCGGGGACCTCGCCGTGCAGCCAGATCATCACGTCGGCGTCGGCCCGCAGGGCGCTGACGTCGTAGAAGCCGCGGACGACGACGCCCTCGGCGGCGAGCGTGTCGACGAGCTCGTCGAGCTGCGCCACGTCCTCCTGCTCGGGGGCGTACGGGTTCTGGGGGTCACGCCGCAGCACTGCCCACAGGGTGTAGCCGAGGCGCTCGGCGCCGGGGCGCTCGGCAGGAGGGGAATCGGACGTCGGCAGCTCGGGGACTGGCGAGTCGGCGCTGTGACTCATGCGGCCATTCTCCACCTGTGGGGGCTGGGAGCCCAACCAGGTTGCGACGTCGTCGAGCGATCTCCCGCCCCCGGCGAGGCGCTGCCGGGCGAGCCTGAGGCCGAGCCGCCGGGCGACCTGCCGATCAGCGCGAGCGGACGGTCGCGGCGACCACGCCCACGAGCGCCAGCGCGGCGACGCCGGCACCTGCGACCCAGGGCAGCGGGTCGCGCGAGAACGACGACTTCGCCCGGTGGCCGGCGATGCCCAGCTGCTTCGGGACGTTGAGCTTGTCCTCGAGCTCGTTCAGCGTCGCGGCGAGCTCCGCACGGGTGCGGTCGATGTGGGCCTGGATCTCGCTGCCGTCGGCCTTGTCGGCCTTGCCGGGCTTGTCGCTGCTGTTGTTCTTGGCGGTGCTGTCGCTCACGGGGTCTCCGATCGGTGCGGGCGGGGAGGAGGGGTCGAGCGGGGCTCGCAGGGAGTCGCGGAGGCGGCGGCTCAGAACTCGGTGACGTCGTGCCCCGGGATGGTCCCGACGCCCTTGACGGCCTTGAGGTCGCGCTTGAGGCTCGCGATCGTCTTCTCCGGTACGGCCGGGAGGCCCTTCTTGATGCTCCGGTAGCCGAGGAACGCGAGCAGGGCGGCGACGAGGAGGAGCACGAACGCCACGATCAGCGCCGACAGCCAGCCGGGCAGCCAGATCGCGATCAGCAGGACGATGCCCGTGAGCAGCACCCCGAGCATGGCGAAGACGAAGACGAGCGCGCCGACGAGGAACCCCGCGCCGATGCCGAAGGCCTTGAGAGTGCCGATGATCTCGTACTTGAGCAGGGCGAGCTCGCCCTTGACGAGGTCGGTGACCAGGCTCGGGACGTCCTGGACCAGGGCGAAGAACGAGCGCGACTTCGAGCCGCGACGTACTTTGTCGCTCCGGGTGGAGTCGGTCACTTCTTCTTCTTCCCGCCTCCGACGGCCTTGACGGCCACCGTCTTCACGCCGTTGACGACCGCGTCGACCGCGTCGGCGGCCTTGGCGCCTGCGAAGTCCTCTGCCTTGACGACCTGCCGCTGCACGGCGCGGCTGTTCCACAGCTTCGACGAGTTCGCGGCGATCTGATCGTAGCGCTCGTGGCCGGCGCGAGCGCCCAGCACGAATCCGACGGCTGCTCCGGCGACGAAGATCAGTTTGCCTCGCATGTCGCTCCATTCATGTGTGGGGGCGCACGGACCGGTGCCCGACGCGCTGTCCCAATGTAGCCCGGTGCCGCCCGGCGCCGCCCGGACGCGCGGAGCTCGCTGGCGCTCCGCGCCGGTCGAGTTGCCCCGAACGGTCGCCCAGGGCCCCCGCACCCGACCGTTCGGGGCAACTCGAGCTCGAGCACGGGCACGGGCACGGGCACGGGCGTCAGCGGGCGACGAGGTGCGCGGCGACCCGACGCGCGTGGGCGATCACGGCGGCGAGCCCCCGGCCGGCCACGGCGCCGCCGACGCGGACGACGCCCTCGGGCAGAGTCGAGGAGGTGCCCGCCGCCTCCTGCGGGAGGGGCGCGGACCACTCGACCCGCGCCGCGTCCTCGACGGTGGCGGGGTCGAGCGGCAGCCCGAGCAGCACCGAGGCGTCGGCGAGCGCCGTGGAGCGCAGCTCGTCGTCGGTCGTGGCCGCCGTCACGACCGGGGAGTCGTAGCTGAGACGGAGCACGTGCCGGCCGCCGGCCCGCTCGGCCAGCCACGGCCACTTGGCCGTCGCGTGCGTGAGCGCCTTCGCACGGACGCCGTCGGCACCGGGCGCCACGAGCACCCCGGTGCCGCGCGGCGCCGCGTCGAGCCGCTCGTCGCGCAGCACGAGCGTGGCCAGAGTGATGAGTCCCGCTGCGTGGGCGGGTCGCCCGCCGAGCACCCGACCTGCGCCGTCGCCGACCGCGAGCACGACGACGTCTGCCTCGAGGCGCTCGGGCGCGGTGCTGTGCTCGACGCCGGTCAGCGTCGGCGAGCCGGTCAGCGTCACCGAGCGGGCGTCGAGCACCGCGACGTGGGCTCCCAGCCGCACCTCGACGCCGAGCCGGTCCAGCTCGGCGACCAGCGCCTCCGCCAGGCTGGCCATGCCGCCGCGGAGGCCGGCGACGGCCGAGCCGGCAGGCGCGAGCGCGCGGACGCTGAGCACGGCCGCGGCCAGCGACCCCTCACGCCGCAGCGCCGCCCGGAGGCCGGGGGCGACCCGGTCGACGGAGAGCAGGTCGGGGTGCACGGAGTGGACGCCGCCGATGATCGGGGTGACGAGCCGGTCGAGCACGGCGTCGCCCATGCGGACGCGGACGAGGCCGCCGACCGAGGTCTCGTCGGCACCGACCTCGCCGGGGGCCGCGTCGAGCCGTGCCGCCTCGGCCGTGCCTGCCGCACCGACGACCGCGACGACGTCGTCGGCCGCGAGGTCGCCGGGGATGCCGAGCAGGCCGGTGCGGGGCAGGGGGAAGGCCTGTCCGGCGCCGTGCTGCACCCACGCGCCGCGGGGGTCGGGCAGCACGACGTCGCCGCCGAGCCCGAGCTCGTCGAGGTACGCCTGCACCGTGCCGCCGCGCGTCGCGAAGCTCTCGGCGCCGGCGTCGAGGGGCAGGCCGCCGACGACGTGGCGGCCGACCTCGCCGCCGAGCCGGTCCGACGCCTCGACGAGCGTGACGGCGACGCCGGCCGCCGCGAGGTCGCGCGCGACGACGAGGCCGGCGACGCCGCCGCCCACCACGAGGGCGCTCTGCGCGGCCGCCCCGGAGGAGCGGGTCGCCTCGGTCACGGTCGCGCGCCTCCTACAGGGTGTGGGCCAGGGCGACGATGCGGGTCAGCACGTCGGGGTCGGTGTCGGGACCGACGCCGTGCCCGAGGTTGAGGACGTGCGCGGGGGCGGCGCGGCCGCGACGGACGACGTCCCTGACGTGTGCCTCGAGCACCGGCCACGGCGCCTGCAGCATCGCCGGGTCGATGTTGCCCTGGACGGGCACGCTGCCTCCGAGCCTCCGCGACGCCTCGTCGAGCGGGATGCGCCAGTCGACGCCGACCGCGTCGACCCCGACGCCGTGCATGGCGCTCAGCACCTCGCCGCTGCCGACGCCGAAGTGGATGGTGGGCACGTCGAGGTCGGCGACGTGCGACAGCGCCCGTGCCGAGAACGGCGCGACGTGCTGCTCGTAGTCGGACAGCGACAGGCTGCCGACCCACGAGTCGAAGAGCTGGGCGGCGCTGGCCCCGGCGAGCACCTGGGCACGGAGGAACGCGCCGGTGACGTCGGCGGCCCAGCCGAGCAGCGCCTGCCAGGTCTCGGGGTCGCTGTGCATGAGGGCGCGGGCGCGGATGTGGTCCTTCGACGGGCCGCCCTCGACGAGGTAGGCCGCCAGCGTGAAGGGGGCACCGGCGAAACCGATCAGGGGGGTGTCGCCCAGCTCGGCGACGGTGCGGGCGACGCCCTCGGCGATCGGGGCCAGCGCCTCCTGCTCGAGGGGACGCAGCGCGGCGACGTCGTCGGGCGTGCGGATCGGATGGTCGAGCACCGGGCCGCGCCCGGCGACGATGTCGACGCCGACCCCCGCGAGCTTGATCGGCACGACGATGTCGCTGAAGAAGATGCCGGCGTCGACGCCGTGCCGGCGGACGGGCTGCAGCGTGATCTCGCTCGACAGCGCCGGGTCGAGGCAGGCGTCGAGCATCGCGGTGCCGACGCGCAGGGCGCGGTACTCGGGCAGCGAGCGACCGGCCTGGCGCATGAACCAGACGGGCAGCGCCTCTGGCCGGTCGCCGCGCAGGGCACGGACGAGAGACGAGGAGGCGGTGCGGCCGGAGAGGAGCGGGTGCGTGTCGGGCAGGGTCACGTGCCCCATTGTCCCACCCGGCCGCTGGGCGCCCCCGGCACCGCCAGGGACGCCCTCGTGGGATCGGGTCAGCCGACCTTGACGACCATCTTGCCGACGTTCTCGCCGCGCATCAGGCCGGTGAACGCGCCGAAGGCCGAGTGGATGCCCTCGACGACGGTCTCGTCGTGCACGACCTCGCCCGCCGCCAGCCACGGGCCCATCTCGGCCTGGAACGCAGGAGCGACGTGGCGGTAGTTCCCGAGCGTGAAGCCCTTGAGCATCAGCCCGCGGGTCACGATGTTCGTCGTGCCCGTGATGCCGACGGGTGCGCCCGTCGCGTTGTAGCCGGCGATGGAGCCGCAGAGCGCCGCCCGGCCGCCGTCCCTGAAGCTGGCCAGCGCGGCCGACAGGTGGTCGCCTCCCACGTTGTCGAAGTAGAGGTCGATGCCGTCGGGCGCGGCCTCGGCGAGCAGCTCGGCGACGTCGCCGTCCTTGTAGTTGAAGGCCGCGTCGAAGCCGTACTTCGTGGTGAGGAGCTCGACCTTCTCGGCGCTGCCGGCGCTGCCGATCACCCGCGACGCGCCCTTGAGGCGAGCGATCTGGCCGACCATCGTGCCGACGGCCCCGGCCGCGCCCGACACGAAGACGATGTCGCCCTCGCGGATCCCCGCGATCTCGGTCAGGCCGACGTAGGCCGTCAGGCCGGTGAGGCCGAGCACGCCGAGGTAGGCCGAGAGCTCGACGCCGGGCGCCGGCTCGACGGCCCGGAACGACGAGGAGGCGCCCTGCGCGACGTCGCGCCAGCCCAGGTCGTGCTGCACCACAGTGCCGACGGGCAGGTCGTCGGAGGCGGACTCGACGACCCGGCCGATCGCGCCGCCGGTCATCGTCTCGCCGAGGGCGAAGGGCGGCACGTACGACTTCACGTCGTTCATCCGGCCGCGCATGTACGGGTCGACCGAGAGGAACTCGTTGGCCACGCGGACCTCGCCGGGCTGCAGCGCGGGAAGCTGGACCTCGACCTCGCGGACGTCGTCCGTCGTCGGCTCGCCGTGCGGGCGGGCGACGAGCTGCCACTGGGTGCTCGTGGTGCGGGTGGTGCCTTCGGTCATGGTGGTGCTCCTCTGGTCGTGCGGGGCCTCGGTGATGCGAGGCCGTCTGCCAGGCTGACAGGCACCTCCTGAACGCGCGCTGCAGAGTGTGCAGCCTGTGCACGGATCGCCTGTGCACAGCCTCGACATCGAGGCAACCCCCGGGTTCGACCGGCGCATGAGAGTTATCATCGACGGGTGCTCATCTGCCTCACGGCGTCCCACCGGAACGCCAGCTTCGACCTCCTCGAGAAGTTGAGCATCGGCGCACCCTCCGCGGCGAGCACCCTGGTCGACGCGAACGACTTCGTGGGCGGGGCCGTCGTGCTCGCGACCTGCAACCGGTTCGAGGCCTACGTCGACGTGGAGGAGCCCCTCACGGCCGCTGCCTCCGTCGCGGTCGAGGCCACCATCAGCACCATGAGCGAGGCCAGCGGCATCGAGGCCGACGAGATGCGCGACAACGTGCGCGTCATCACCGGCGACGAGGTCGTCGAGCACCTGTTCGCCGTGAGCTCCGGCCTCGAGTCGGTCGTCATCGGCGAGGACGAGATCTCGGGCCAGGTCCGCCGCGCCCTCGAGGCCGCGCGCACGCGCGGCACGACGTCGCGTGACCTCGAGCGGCTGTTCCAGAAGGCCTCCCAGACCTCCCGCGGCGTCAAGAACCGCACCAACGTCGGCGGGGCCGGCCGCTCGCTCGTGCGCCTCGCGCTCGAGCTCGCCTCGTCGCGGGTGACCGACTGGTCGCAGGCGCGGGTGCTCATCGTCGGCACCGGCCAGTACGCCGCGACCACCGTGGCCGCCCTGCGCGACCGGGGCGCGGGCGACCTGGCCGTGTTCTCGGCCTCGGGCCGCGCCTCCTGGTTCGGGCTCAAGCACGACCTGCGCCCCTTCGACGACCTGGCCGAGGCCATCTCGTGGAGCGACGTGCTCATCACCTGCACCTCGACCACCGAGCCCGTCGTCGTGCCCGAGGTCGTCGATGCGTCCCGCCGCCTCGTGATCGACCTCGGCCTGCCCCGCAACGTGGACCCCCTCGTCGCCCGCGTGCCCGGAGTCGAGCTGCTCGACCTCGAGACGATCAGCCTGCACGCCCCCCTCGCCGAGCTGACCGCCGCCGACGACGCCCGTGCGCTCGTCTCGAGCGCCGCGGCCGAGTTCCACGCCGTCGCCGCCGAGCAGTCGCTCACGCCGGCCGTGGTCGCGCTGCGCCGCCACGTCTTCGACCTGCTCGACGCCGAGATCGAGCGCGCCCGGTCGCGCGGCGACTCGTCCGAGCGCACGGAGTCGGCGCTGCGGCACCTCGCCGGCGTGCTGCTGCACACCCCGTCGGTGCGGGCCCGCGAACTCGCCCGTGAAGGTCGCGGCGAGGAGTTCCGCGACGGCCTCGAGTCGCTGTTCGGCCTGACGGACACCCGCACGGCCGCGGTCGAGCCTGCTGTGCTGCGGCCGGTCGCCGACGAGCGCCTCCGCGGCCGCGACGCCGGCTGACGCGCCCCCGGCTCCGCCGCCCGATCCCGCTTCCGCCCCTCCCCGCTCTCGGCCCTCCGCGCTTGCCCACCCGTAATCCGCGCGTGATCCTGTGTTGCGGACCTCGGGACAGCAGCAAGTGCGGGTGCGCCAGCGCGGATCACTCGCGTCTTGAGGTCCGGATCACGAGCGCCGCGCGGTGATGCCGCAGGATGGGGGGATGGACCCGATCGTCGTCAGTGCGCTCGTGCTGGTGCGTGACCGACGCCTCCTCATGGTCACCGCTCGCGGGCGGGACGTGCTCTACCTCCCGGGCGGCAAGCAGGAGACTGGCGAGACCGGCGAGGACGCCCTCGTCCGCGAGACGCGCGAGGAGGTCGGTCTCGAGCTCGACCCCACGTCGCTGCGCGAGCTCGGCAGCGTCCGCACCCAGGCCCACGGCGAGCCCGAGGGGCGCGAGGTGCACATGCGCCTGTGGACGGCGGCGCCGACGGACCCGCGAGCCGAGCCGACACCGTCGGGCGAGATCGGCGCGCTGCACTGGGCCACGTCGGGCGACGCGCACCGGTGCCCTCCCGCCGGCGTGGAGACGCTGCGTCTCGCAGTCGAACTCGACCTCGTCGACTGACCCGTCGCCTCTGCTGCCTGCTGCCTGCTGCCGCCGCAGAACCCGACCTCGAGGGCTGCAACGCCGGGAATTCCCCGTGTTGCGGGGCCCGCGAGGGCAGAACGGTCGGCATCTGCGGGTCGGCACCTGCCGGACCCGAGCGACTCGAGCAGACCAGGGCGGACCCTCCGCTAGCGGACGCGCGCGAGCAGGTCGGCGCCGACCGCGCGAGCAGCGTCGAGCACACGGAGGCGGTGCTCGAGCGTCAGGTCGTCGAACGCCACGGTCACGGCGTAGGCCACCCCGCCCCGCGGCCCGCGCAGCACCCCGAGCTCGGACCGCGCCCCGCGGTCGCTGCCCACGGCGTTGACGAGCTGGAGGCCGTGGTCGGTCCGCCGGTGCGACACCGGGTCGAGCCCGAGAGGCGCCGCCACGAACGACAGGTCGACGCCGAGCGAGAGCCAGCCGAGCACGCGACTGCTGACCGCCGACCCGACCACCTGCCCCTGGGCGAGCAGGGCCGTCAGCTGGGCCAGCTCACGGGTCGAGCCGACGGAGGCGGCAGGCGCGTCGTCGGGACCACGCTCGGACCGGATCTCGTCGAGCAGGGCGGTCTGCCGCAGGCCCAGGTCGTCGGCACGCGTGCGGACCGCGTCGAGGCCGACCCGTCCGAGCAGCGCGTTGACGGCCGCCGGGTCGCGCACGGCGCCGACGAGGGCGGCGGCATCGGTCACGGCGAGTCGGCGACGCTGCAGGTACGACCAGACGCCGCCCCCGCCGAGGGCCGAGCGGCTGCCGGGGCCGGCGGTGCGCTCCAGCTCGTCCAGCGCGCCGAGCCGACCTGCCTCGATCTGCGCGCTGACCTCGATCAGCAACAACACGGCCCCGAGCTGGCCGACGGGCAGGACGACACGGTCGTCGACGGCGAGCAGTTCACTGCCGTCGTCGAGGTCCCAGACCGAGGCTGACACCCGCACGCCCTCGGCTGCGAGATCGCCCAGGGCCGTCAGCGCACCGCCGAGGCCCGCCGGCGGCGTGGGCGGCGCGTGCCGACCGGCCTCGACGCCCTCGTCCGACCGGCTGCTGTGCCGGCCGGGACGGCCCCCCTCGGGCGGCACGGCTACCAGATCGTCACGCGCTGCTCGGCGGGGAGCCAGAGCGCGTCGGACTCCGTCAGCTCGAACGCGTCGTAGAAGTCGTCGATGTTGCGGACGATCTGGTTGCAGCGGAACTCGTTCGGCGAGTGCGGGTCGATCGAGAGCAGCCGGATCGCCTCCTCGTCGCGGAGCTTGATCTGCCAGGCTTGTGCCCAGCTGAGGAAGAACCGCTGGGCACCGGTCATGCCGTCGATCACCGGCGCCTCGGCGCCGTCGAGCGAGATCAGGTACGCGTCGTACGCGATCGACAGCCCGCCCAGGTCGCCGATGTTCTCGCCGATCGTGAGCGCACCGTTGACGTGGTGCTCGGGCACCTGCGCCGGGGCGAGGGCGTCGTACTGAGAGATGAGCGAGGTCGTCAGGCGCTCGAACGCCTCGCGGTCGGCAGGCGTCCACCAGTCGGTGAGCTTGCCGTCGCCGTCGTACTTCGAGCCCTGGTCGTCGAAGCCGTGGCCGATCTCGTGGCCGATCACGGCACCGATCGCGCCGTAGTTCGCGGCGGCGTCGCGACCCGCGTCGAAGAAGGGGAACTGCAGGATGGCCGCCGGGAACACGATCTCGTTGAAGCCGGGGTTGTAGTACGCGTTGATGGTCTGCGGCGTCATGAACCACTCGTCGCGGTCGATCGGCTGACCGATCTTTCCCAGCTCACGGTCGAAGCCGACGGCGGCCGAGGCGCGCACGTTGCCGACGAGGTCCGCAGGGTCGACCTCGAGCGCCGAGTAGTCGCGCCACTTCACGGGGAAGCCGATCTTGGGCGTGAACTTCTCGAGCTTGTCGAGCGCGCGAGCTCGCGTCTCGTCGGTCATCCACGACAGGTCGGCGATGCTGCGACGGTACGCCTCGACCAGGTTCTCGACCAGGACGTCCATCGCCTCCTTCGCCTCGGGTGCGAAGTGCCGCTCGACGTAGATGCGGCCGACGGCCTCGCCCATGGCGCCCTCGACGAGCGAGATGCCGCGCTTCCAGCGGGCCCGCTGCACGGGAGTGCCGGTCAGGGTGCGCCCGTAGAAGTCGAAGGACGCCTCGACGAACGCCGACGAGAGGTAGGCGGCGAACGAGCGGACGACCTGCCAGCGCAGCCAGTCCTGCCAGGCGGGCAGGCGGTCGTCGGTCATCAGCCCGGCCAGGCCGGTCACGAAGGAGGGCTCGCGCACGACGACCTCGTCGAAGACGCCCGCGGGCGCGCCCACGGCGTCGCGCCACGCGTCGAGGTCGACGCCCTCGGCGAGCGCGGCAGCCTCGTCCCACGACAGCAGGTTGTACGTCGCGTCGCTGTCGCGCGTGGCGACGTTGTCCCAGTGGTGCGACGCGATCGCGGTCTCGAGCTCCATCACGCGGGCGGCGCGCTCGTCGGCGTCGTCGAGGCCCGCGAGCCCCAGCATTCGCGAGACGAAGGCCACGTAGGAGGTGCGGATCGCCGCCGACTTCTCGTCACGGTAGTAGGACTCGTCGGGCAGCCCGAGGCCGCCCTGCTCGACCTGCACGACGTAGCGGGTGGGGTCGCCGGGGTCGTTGTCGACGAAGAGCTGCACGAAGCTCGTGACGCCCTGCTTCTCGAAGGCGCCGACGAGGCGGAGCAAGGCGGGCACGTCGTCGACGGTCGCGACCGTCTCGAGGAGCGGGCGGAGCGGCTCGGCGCCCAGCGCCTCCACCCGGTCCTCGTCGGTGAAGCTGGTGAAGAGGTCGCCGACCTTGCGGGCCTCGGTGCCCGGCTCGGCCGACTGCGACTCGTGCACGATGTCGCGGACCGCCGCCTCCGCCTCCTCGGCGAGGACGTAGAAGGAGCCGTAGCGCGCCTTGTCGTCAGGGATGGCGGTCCGCTCGATCCACCGCCCGTTGACGTGGCGGAACAGGTCGTCCTGCGGACGCACCGCAGGGTCGAGCTCGTCGGTGGTGATGCCGGAGGACAGCGCGTCGTTCGTCATGCTCGCCAGCCTAGGCGGGGCCACCGACGCCCTGCCCGACGCGCCGGGGCCCGCCCGACGCGTCAGGCGACGATCAGGGAGGTGATCCTGTCGAACTCGTCACGGTGCCTCTCGAGCTCGACGTCGAGGTCGTAGCGCGACTGCAGGTTCAGCCAGAAGCGCTCCGACGTGCCCAGGGCGCGCGCGAGCCTCAACGCCGTGTCGGGCGTGATCGCCCGTTTGCCGTGGACGATCTCGTTGATGCGCCGCGCGGGCACCGCGATCGCCTGGGCCAGTCGGTACTGCGAGATCTCGAGGGGCACGAGGAACTCCTCGAGGAGGATCTCTCCCGGGTGTACCGGGGGGTGTGCGGTGTCCACGGGGTTCTCCTGTCGTGATCAGTGGTAGTCGGCGAGATGGACGTCAGCCGGGCCTGCCGGCCCCCAGGCGAAGCAGATCCGCCACTGGTCGTTCACCCGCACGCTGTGCTGTCCCGATCGGTCGCCCCTGAGCAGTTCGAGGCGGTTGCCCGGCGGCACCCTCAGGTCGTCGAGGACCTCGGCCGCGTCGAGCATGAGGAGCTTGCGGTGCGCCGCGCGCTGGAGATCGAGACCCAGCCGCTTGCTGTGCACACGCCGCCAGACCTTCTCCGTCTCGGTGTCGGAGAAGGACTGGATCACGGGGCGAGCATAACGCGGGGCGTTACTAGTCGCAAGCGTGTGGCAGGGCCCGAGCAGGAAACGAGCAGGAAACAGGTCGCCGCTAATGTTCTGCCCATGGCACTTCCCTGGGCACTGCACGGCGACGGCAAGACGGTCGACTCCACCGAGATCGTCGCCCCGGAGGAGCGGCTCACCTGGCCGCGCACCATCGGCCTGGGTGGTCAGCACGTCGTCGCCATGTTCGGCGCCACGTTCCTCGTGCCGATCATCACGGGCTTCCCGCCGAGCACGACCCTGCTCTTCTCGGGCATCGGGACGCTGCTGTTCCTGATCATCACGAAGAACAAGCTGCCGAGCTACCTCGGCTCGTCGTTCGCGTTCCTCGCGCCGATCGGGGCCGCGACGGCCGTCGGCGGCATCCCGCTCGCGCTCAGCGGCATCATCGTCGTGGGCGCGCTGCTCGCGATCGTCGGGGTCGTCGTGCACCTGGCCGGCACCCGGTGGATCAACGCGCTGCTGCCCCCGGTCGTGAGCGGCGCCATCGTCGCCCTGATCGGCTTCAACCTGGCGCCCGCGGCGCGCGACAACTTCGCCCAGGCGCCGCTCACCGCCGTGATCACCCTGGCGGCCGTCGTGCTGAGCGCCGTCCTGTTCAAGGGCCTGCTCGGCCGTCTCTCGATCTTCGTCGGCGTCGTCGTCGGCTACGTCGCCGCGGTGCTGCTCGGCGAGGTCTCGTTCGATGCGGTCGGCGACGCCGCCTGGGTCGGGCTGCCCACCTTCACAGCCCCCGCGTTCGACCTCGCGCAGCTGCCGATCTACCTCGGGTTCCTGCCGGTCGTGCTCGCCCTCATCGCCGAGAACGTCGGGCACGTCAAGGGCGTCGGCCAGCTCACGAAGCGCGACCTCGACCCGCTGACCGGCCGCGCCCTCTTCGCCGACGGCCTCAGCACCGTGCTCGCGGGTCTCGGCGGCGGCTCGGCCACCACGACCTACGGCGAGAACATCGGCGTGATGAGCGCCACCCGCGTCTTCTCCACCGCCGCCTACTGGGTCGCGGGGATAGTAGCGATCCTGCTCGGCCTGTCGCCCAAGATCGGCGCCGTCATCTTCACCATCCCGCCGGGGGTGCTGGGCGGCGTGACCACGGCCCTCTACGGTCTCATCGGCGTGATCGGCATCCGCATCTGGGTCGAGAACAAGGTCGACTTCAGCCGCCCGAAGAACCAGCTGACGGCCGGCGTCGCCCTCATCATGGGCATCGCCGACTTCACCTTCGCGCTCGGCGGCGCGAGCTTCGGCGGCATCATCCTCGGCACCGTCGCCGCCATCGTCGTCTACCACCTGATGACCGTGGTCGGCCGCCTCCGCGGCACCGACTAGACGTGCGCCTCCGGTCGCCGCTCGACCGCGAGATCCTCCGCCTGGCCCTGCCCGCGCTGGGCGCGCTCGTGGCCGAGCCGCTGTTCCTCCTCACCGACACGGCCCTCGTCGGGCACCTCGGCTCCGTCCCGCTCGCCGGGCTGGGCATCGCCAGCGTCATCCTGCAGACGGCCCTCGGCCTGCTGATCTTCCTCGCCTACGCGACGACGCCGACCGTCGCGCGGCGTCTCGGAGCCGGCGATCGTCGCGGGGCGATCCGCGCCGGCGTCGACGGCCTCTGGTTCGCCCTGTTCGTCGGCGTCGTGATCGCCGTCGCGGGGGCGTTCGTGGCCGAGCCGCTCGTCGGCCTCTTCGGCGTCGGCGGCGAGGTGGCCGCCGCGGCGACGACCTACCTCTCCGTCTCGCTGATCGGCCTGCCGGGGATGCTGATCGTGATCGCCGCGACGGGGCTGCTCCGCGGCCTGCAGGACACGCGCACCCCACTCGTCGTCGCCGGCGTCGGGTTCGCGGCGAACGCCGCGCTCAACGCGCTGTTCTTCTACGGCCTCGGCTGGGGCATCGCCGGCTCGGCCGCGGGCACCGTCGTCGCGCAGTGGGGCATGGCCGCCGTCTACGTCGTCATCGCCGTCCGGGCCGCCCGCGCGGTCGGGGCCGACCTCCGGCCGGGCCTCGGCGGGGTGGGCCGGACCGCCCGCTCCGGCGCGTGGCTGCTGGTGCGGAACGCGGGCCTGCGGGCCGCGCTCGTCGCGACCGTCGTGGCCGCCGCCTCCTCGGGGGTCGCCGGCCTGGCAGTGATCCAGATCGCGCTGACGCTCTTCAGCACCCTCGCGTTCGCCCTCGACGCCCTCGCGATCGCCGGGCAGGCGATGGTCGGGCACGCGCTCGGCCAAGGCGACCGTGAGCGGGTGCGGGCGATCACCCGCCGGCTGATGCTGTTCGGCGTGGGCGGAGGAGTGCTGCTCGGCGCCCTGCTCGCCGCGCTCGCCCCGGTGCTCGCGCCCGTCTTCAGCAGCGACGAGGGCGTCAGGGCCCTCCTGCCGTCGGTGGTGGTCGCGATGGCCGTCGGGATCCCGCTCGCCGGCTTCGTCTTCGTGCTCGACGGGGTGCTGCTCGGCGCCGGAGACGCGCGCTACCTCGCGATCGCGAGCGTCGTCAGCGTGCTGGCCTACCTCGCGCTGCTGCTCCCGGTGGAGGCGCGGGTCGGCCCCGGCACGACCGGTGCGGTCGCGCTCTGGCTCACGTTCGGCCTCGGCTACATCGGGGCCCGCGCGGTCACGCTCGGCCTGCGCGCGCGCACCGACCGCTGGATGGTCGTCGGCGCCGGCTGACCACCGGCCTCATCCGCGCCGCACCGGCCTCGGCGTCGGGCGCGCGCCACTCGGCACACTCGGGGTCGACTTGCCCCGAACTGTCGCCCGGCGGCCTCGCGAGCAGCAGTTCGGGGCAACTCGAGATGCCGGTGCTCGGAACGAGCCGGGGACGGGCGCGCTCAGGCGCGCGGCGGCGCCGTCGTCGAGCCCGCGCGGAACACGCTCGTGAAGATCGTGCCCGTGGCGGCCTCGCCGGCGAGCAGGGCGAGCACGGCGCGACCGGCCGCGCGGCCCTTCTCGACGGCGGGCTGCACCACGGTGGTGAGGTCGGCGGCCCGGGGGTCGTCGAGCCGCACCCCGTCGTAGCCCACGACGCTGAGGTCGCCCGGCACGGAGAGGCCGAGGTCGGCAGCGGCGGCGATGACGCCCGAGGCCAGCAGGTCGCTCTGGGCGATGATCGCCGTCGGGCGCTCGGACGCCGGCACGTCGAGCAGCTGCGTGCCGGCCCGGTGCCCCTCGGACGTCCAGCTGCCGCGGGTGACCAGCCCGCCGACGTCGGGGTAGACGAGGCGCGTGCCGCGAAGTCGCTCGAGGGCCGGCCAGGTCGTGCCCGCGGCGACCCGTGCGTCGGTGATCGCGCCGGTCTCGCGGCCGGGCCCCAGCTCGAGGGCGACGACGGCGACACGGCGGTGACCGAGGTCGTGGAGGTGCTGGGCGAGCAGCCGGGACGCGCCCACGTTGTCCTCTCCGATGTCGAGCACGCCCTCCATCGGCGGCGCCTCGATCGAGACCAGCGGGATGCCGCGGCGGCGCACCGTCGACACCGACGAGTCGAGACGGGTGCTGCACCCGAACAGCACCAGGGCGTCGACCGGTGCGTCGAGCAGGCGGGTGTGCTCGCCCTCGGTCTCGGTGAGCAGCAGCAGGCTGTTGTCGGCAGGGCCCGTGACGTCGGCGATGCCGTCGAGCATGGCGACGTTGATCGGGTCGCGGAAGGCGTTGCTCAGGGTGTCCTCGAGGACGGCGCCGACGATGCCCGAGCGGCCGCGGCGCAGCGACCGCGCACGAGGGTCGGGCCCGCCGTAGCCGAGGTCGGCGGCGACGGCCAGCACCCGGCTGCGCGTCTCGTCCGAGACGGGGCCGGCGCCGCTGAACGCCAAGGAGGCGGTGCTCGCGCTGACCCCGGCCGCTCGCGCGACCGCGGCGAGGGTCGGCCTCGCGGCGACGTCGCCCTCTGCCCGGCTCATGGTGCCGCAGCCTATCCGACGGCGTCGGGACCGCGGCTGGGCCGGGACCACCGCCTCCTGCGTGGCGGCGGCTCAGGAACTGACGGGTCCGAGTTCCTGATCCGTGCACGACTCAGGACTCACGCTCCTCTCCTCGCGCAGCTCAGGACCCATGTTCCTGAACGAGGAGAGAGCGAGCAGGGGCGTCAGCGCTCGTCGGGGCCGAGCGCCACCGCGTAGTCGGCGACGAGCACGGGCACGTCGTCCCACTCGCCGTAGTGGGCCGCGACCTCGACGAGGTCGACGATCGCTCCCCGCACGTCGTCGGAGATGGCGGGGACGACGCCGTGCACCCGCATCGCCGTCGTCGTGCCCAGGACGGACAGCGGCGTGACGATCTCGGTGAGCACCTGTCGACGGCTCGCCTCTGGCAGGACGAGCACGAGGAGCCGCACCAGGTCGAGCAGGTGGGCGAGGTCGGCCGGCAGCAGGAGGCCGCGACGGGCGACGGCCTAGGAGGCGCGAGCCGGCTCGGGCAGGTCCTCCAGCGACGGCCGGCGCCCCGCGACCACGGCGACGACGCCGACGAGCCGCCGCATCAGGACCTCGTTGTGGCGGCGGTGCCAGACGATCACCGACCCTCCCGTGAACGGGTTCGTGCTGGTGAGGCCCGCGCGACGCAGGTCGTGCAGGGCGAGCCGGACGACCGCCTCCGTGACCTCGTGCTCGGCGGCGGCCGCCGGCACGTCGATCTCGTCGCCGGGCATCCAGCGGCCGACGGCGACATCGACCAGCAGCAGCTCGGCGACCTCGTCGGCAGACGGGAGCGTCCCGGGGCGCAGAACCGCGGCGTGCGCGCCCGGTCCGGTGGTCGTGGCGTGTGTCGTGCCGGTCATCATGTGGTCCCCTCGTGGTCGCCCGGCGGGTCCGGACGACCTGAACGTATTTCATATATCGAATCTTGTCAAGATATACGAGGGGTCCTCGACGGCCCGGCCCGCGCCTCCTGCGCCGTAGGATCGTCGGGTGCGTCTCGTCATTGCCCGCTGCTCGGTCGACTACGCCGGCCGGCTCAGCGCCCACCTCCCCCTCGCCACCCGCCTGCTCATGGTCAAGAGCGACGGCAGCCTGCTCGTGCACTCCGACGGCGGCAGCTACAAGCCGCTGAACTGGATGAGCCCGCCGTGCACGCTCAGCGTGCTCGAGCCCGACGCCGACCAGCAGGAGGCGGGGGTCGTCGAGCTCTGGAAGGTCACGCAGGCGAAGACCGCCGACATCCTCGTCGTGTCGATCCACGAGGTGCTGCACGACTCGTCGCACGAGATGGGCGTCGACCCCGGCCTCACGAAGGACGGCGTGGAGGCCGACCTGCAGAAGCTGCTCGCCGAGCAGATCGACCTGCTGGGCGAGGGCCACGTGCTCGTCCGGCGTGAGTACATGACCGCGATCGGCCCGGTCGACATCCTCGCCCGTGACGCCTCGGGAGCCGCCGTGGCCGTCGAGCTCAAGCGCCGCGGCGACATCGACGGGGTCGAGCAGCTGACGCGCTACCTCGAGCTGATGAACCGCGACCCGCACCTCGCGCCGGTCACGGGCGTGTTCGCCGCCCAGGAGATCAAGCCGCAGGCCCGCACCCTCGCGCACGACCGCGGCATCCGGACGCTGCTGCTCGACTACGACGCGATGCGCGGGCTCGACGACTCGCACTCGCGGCTGTTCTAGCCGCACGTCCGTCCCGGCAGCGGCCGGAGCTCCGCGGCGCTCGTAAGCTGGAGCCGATGATCCCCACCTACACGGCCGTCCTGTTCGACCTCGACGGCACGATCGCCGACTCGGCGCCCGCGATCACGGCCAGCCTCGCGCACACCATCGACTCGCTCGGCCTGCCCGTGCCCGATCAGTCCGAGCTGATGGCCTGGGTCGGCCCGCCCCTGCCGCAGAGCTTCGAGGTGCGCCTCGGCCTGACCGGCGACCGCCTCGCCGAGGCGATGCGCACCTACCGCGCCCACTACCTCGCGAACGGCGCGCTCGAGGGCGAGATCTTCCCCGGGGTGCGCGACCTGCTGGCCAGCGTGCACGCGGCGGGGCTGCCCACGTCGACCGCCACCTCGAAGCCCGAGACGCCGGCCACCAAGATCCTCGAGGCGCACGACCTCGTGCAGTACCTCGACCTGATCACCGGTGCGTCCGACGACGAGGTGCGCAACACGAAGGCGGACGTGGTCGCCGAGGCGCTCCGCCGGCTCCGCGAGCGCGGCGCCGACGTCACCCGTCCGGTGCTCATCGGCGACCGCCACCACGACGTCGAGGGCGCGGCCGAGCACGACGTGCCGACCATCCTCGTGACCTGGGGCTACGGCGAGCCCGCCGAGCACGTCGGCGCCGTCGCCGTCGCCTCCGACGTGCGCGAGGTCGCCGACCTGCTCGGCGTCGAGCTCGTCACGGCGCCCCTGCGCGGCGCGGCGTGAGGCAGGCCGGCTCGGCCGCGGTCCGCTCGCCCGCCGCCTGGCTGCTCACCCTCGCGATCGTCCTCATCGCGCTGAACCTGCGGGGCCCCATCGTCGCCACGGCGCCGGTGCTCGGCCAGATGAGCGCCGACCTGGGCCTCACCGCCGTGGTCGCCGGGCTGCTGACCAGCATCCCCGTGCTCTGCTTCGCCCTCGCGAGCCCGCTCGCCTCGAGCCTGATCGTCAAGGTCGGCGCCGAGCGCGCCGTCAGCATCGGCCTGGCCGGGGTGCTGCTCGGCACCGTGCTGCGCGCGCTCGGCACCTCGTCCTGGCTGTACGTCGGCACGATCGTCATCGGCATCGCCATCACCGTCGGCAACGTCGTGCTGCCGGTCATCATCCGCCGCGACTACACCCCGGAGCGCGCGGGCTTCGTCACGGGCATCTACACGTCGGCCCTCAACGTGGGCTCGATGATCACGTCGCTCGCGACCGCGCCGATCGCCTCGGTCGTCGGCTGGCCGGCCGCGCTGGTCGGCTGGGGGCTGCTCGCCGTGCTGGCCGTCGCCGTGTGGGCCGTCGCCGTCGGGCCGCGGGTGGCGCTCGGCGTGGGCGCACGCACCGGTGCCGACGCGGTCGACCGAGGACGCGCCTCCTCGGCCGACGTCATGACCGGCGGCATCGACGTGGTCGAGACCGCCGCCCACGAGGCCGACGCGGAGGCGCGGCGCCGGCCGCTGCTGCGGCGCTGGACCACCTGGGGCCTCACGCTCGCCTTCGCCGGCCAGGCCTTCGCCTACTACGGGCTCACCGCGTGGATGCCCACGCTGCTCGGCGACGAGATCGGCCTGACCCGCGAGGCCGCCGGGGCCAGCTCGTCGGTGTTCCAGATCATGGCGGTCGTCGGAGCTCTCGGCGTGCCGTTGCTCGCGCTCCGCTGGCGCCCGTCGGCCGTGATCGCGCTGATCGGCGTGCTCTGGACCGCGATGCCCCTCGGCCTCTTCTTCGCGCCGGAGCACTGGCTGATCTGGTCGATCTTCGGCGGCGCGGCCCAGGGCGGCGGCATCACGATCATCTTCATCGTGATCGTGCGGATGGCCACGACCGGCGACGACGCCCGACGTCTGTCGGCCCTCGTGCAGGGCGGCGGCTACGCCATCGCCTCGCTCGGGCCCCTGGCGATCGGCGGGCTGCACGACGCCTCGGGCGGCTGGGAGCTGCCCATGGTCGGCGTCTTCGTGTCGGTGCTGGTGCTCGGGGTCAGCGGAGTGCTCTCCGCGCGACGCGTGCACTGAGCCGCGACAGAGCGGCAGCGGCAGCGCGGGTCAGGCGGCGCGGGTCAGGCGCCGCGCGGCCCGAAGAGGGTCTCGATCGTGAGCGGGTCGTGGCCGGTGAGGTCGCGCACGGCGGTCGTCACGCCGGACACCTCGCCCGACGCGATCGACGTGTACGTGCTCACCCACGCGTCGGCCTGCCACGGCTCGGGCTGCCAGCGCTGCCGCGATGCGTAGGCCTCGTCGAGCGTCTCGTCGACGAACGAGAACGGCCGGCCGAGCGTCGCCGCCAGGCGGGTCGCCGCCTCCTCGAGGCCGACCGCCTCCGAGCCGGTCAGCTCGTAGGTCGCACCGGCGTGGGCCGCCGGGTCCTGCAGCACGGCGGCGGCCACGTCGGCGACGTCCGCCCGCGCGACGGCCGCGACTCGTCCTGACCCGGCCGGCCCGCGGAGCACGCCCTGCTCGTCCGCGAACTCGGGCAGCACGTCGAGGTAGAAGGAGTCGCGCAGCAGCGTGACCTGCATGCCCGACGTGCGCAGCGCCTCCTCGGTGGCCCAGTGGTCCCTGGCGAGGGTGAAGACCGCGTCGGGCGCCGCGCCCTGGAACGACGTGTAGACGACGTGTCCCACGCCGGCCTCCGCGGCGGCGGCGACGAAGTCGAGGTGCTGGGCGCGCCGGTCGGGCGCCTCGGCGGCCGAGACCATGAACAGCACGTCGACGCCGCGCAGCGCCGCGACGGACGCCGCGTGGTCGCCGTAGGTCGCCTCGGTCACCTCGGCCCCCGCGAGCTGCGGCGCCCGCGAGGCGTCGCGCACGACGAGGCGCTGGGCGACGCCGGCCTCCGCGAGCGCCGCGGCGACGCGGCCTCCCACGGCACCGGTCGCGCCGGTCACGCCGACGAGCGGCCCCGACGAGGAGGAGCGGTGGACGGTGGAGGAGGCGGTGTCGGTCATGACACAGGCAACGATCGAGGCGCGTCCTCTGTTCCCCCGGCCGCGCCGGGCACGACGCAGCGCCCCGATCCGACAGCCCGCCGAGGGGGCGCCCCTACAGCTCGTCCTCCCACGGCAGCGCCTGCGTCCGCGACACGGGTGCGAGCGGCACGACGACCACCGGTCGCGTCTGCCGGTGGCTGAGATGCAGCGCCACGGAGCCGGCGAAGAACTCGCGCAGGCTGCCCCTGAGCCCTGCCTCGCGGCTCCCCACCACGATCATCGGCGCGTCGATCGTCCGGGCGAACGACGCGAGCCCGGTCGCGGGGTCGCCGGTCAGGGCGACGAACGCGACCGGCCCGGCGTGGTCGACCAGCACCGTGAGCAGGCGTTCGCGCAGCTCGGGCTCGAAGACGATCTCGTCGGCCCAGCTCTCCGGGGCGATCGGGTACGAGAGGACCGTCCCGTCGATGCTCTCGGCGAAGGCCATCCGGTCGGACTCGACGGCCACGCAGGCGAGCCCCGTGCCGAACCGGCGGGCGAACTCCGCCGCCCGGGCGACGACGGCCTCGGCGGTGGCGGGGACGACGCCCACGACCACCCAGCCGCGCAGCTCCTCGGCCGGGTCGGGGATCTCTCCTGAGCGAGCCACGGCGACCACCTCTCCTGCTCCCGAGCGGCGGCGCCGCCGCGCGTGGCCACAGTGAACCACGCGGGAGGGCCAGAGGGGAACCGTTCGGCGGCCCCCGACGACGATGGTCCGCGACCTCTTCCCCCGGCGCCCCGACGGGAGCAGACTGGCGCCATGTGCGGCCGCTACGTCATCGCGAAGGCGACGTCCGACCTGATGCCCGACCTGCTCGCCGGCCTCGGGCCCCTGCCGGACGACTTCAACGTCGCCCCGACCACGACAGTGCCCGTGGTGCGCACGCGCCACGGCGAGCGCGAGCTCGCGCAGGCCCGCTGGGGCCTGACGCCGTCGTGGTACCCCGACCTCAAGAAGCGGCCGCAGCCGATCAACGCCCGGGTCGAGACCGTCGCGACGAGCGGGATGTTCCGGCGGCCGTTCGCGCAGGCGCGCTGCATCGTGCCCGCGCTCGGCTACTACGAGTGGGTCGTGACCGAGACGGGCAAGCAGCCGCACTTCGTGCACCAGCCGGACGCCGGCCTCGCGATGGCGGGCGTGATGAGCGCCTGGCCCGACCCCGCGAAGGAGGAGGACGACCCGTCCCGCTGGGTGCTCTCGATGTCGATCATCACCAGGGACGCGCACGTCGCGCCCGGCGAGGTGCACGACCGGATGCCGTCGTGCCTCACGCCCGACGCCTACGACGACTGGCTGGGCGACCACCTCGACACCGGCGAGCTGCTCGCGCTGCTCGACCGCACCTCCTTCGAGGTGGCCCACGACCTCGTGCACCACGAGGTCACCCGCGACGTCGGCTCGGTGCGGAACACCGGCCCGCACCTGATCGAGCCGATCGCCTGACGCCGCAGGGGCGTCGGCGCGACCGAAGACACCGGGAACGGGAAAGGCCCTCCGTGAGGAGGGCCTTTCCGTTCGCGTGCGCGAGGGGGGACTTGAACCCCCACGCCCTTTCGAGCACTGGCACCTGAAGCCAGCGCGTCTGCCAATTCCGCCACTCGCGCGAACTCGAGAACATTATCATGTCCGAGCCCCTCGTCAGAGCACCGTGACGGCTCCGGCGGGGGCCGTCCGCGCCGTCCGGCTAAGATCGGGCGACCAGTGACCCCCGAACCTGGAGACCCATGGGACTGCTCGACAACTTCGAACGCGGGCTGGAGCGCGCCGTGAACGGCGCCTTCGCCAAGACGTTCCGTTCGAGCGTGCAGCCCCTCGAGATCACGAGCGCGCTGCGGCGCGAGCTCGACACGAAGGCGGCCGTGGTCTCCCGCGACCGCATCCTCGTGCCGAACGAGCTGCTGGTCCGCCTCTCGCCCGCCGACCACGAGGCGATGGCCGCGGTCGGCCCTGCGCTGATCGACGAGCTGACGCAGCTCACGCAGCGGCACGCGACGGCGCAGGGCTACCAGTTCGCCGGCCCGCTGCGCGTCCGGCTCCGTGAGGACGACTCCCTGAGCGTCGGCATCATGGTGGTCGACTCGCGCAACGTGCAGGGCGACGTGAAGTGGCGCCCGTTCGTCGACGTCGACGGTACGCGCCACGCGATCACCGGTCAGCGCACCGTGATCGGCCGGGGCAGCGACGCCGACATCACCGTGCAGGACACGGGCACGAGCCGCAAGCACGTCGAGATCCTGTGGGACGGCCAGCGTGCCCAGGCCCGCGACCTCGGCTCCACGAACGGCTCGAAGCTGAACGGCGCGCCGCTCTCGAAGGCCGCCCTGCAGCCGGACTCGGTCATCGAGATCGGTCGTACGCGTATCGTGTTCCGGGTGCTCCCCCAGTCTTCGACGCCCGACCCCTTCGACGGGCCCGACGTCCGAGGGGGATCCTGGTGACCAGTGAGCTGACCCTCTTCGCCCTGCGCTTCGCCTTCCTGGCCGTGCTGTGGCTCTTCGTCTTCGCCGTCGTCTTCGCCCTGCGCTCCGATCTGTTCGGGCAGCGGGCGCGCAAGATGCCCACCGACCAGCAGCCGGGACGAGCCTCGTCGTCGGCCGCCGCGCCTCCTGCGCCCCGGCCAGTCGCCACGCCCGCGCCCGTCCCCGCGCCGCAGCGTCCCGCCGGCGCCTCGGCGCCCTCCGGCGACGGCGCCGCCACCCGGCTCGTCATCACCAAGGGCGCGAAGGCGGGCCTCGAGATGCCGCTCGGCGACGGCCCCCTCACGATCGGCCGTTCACAGGAGAGCAACCTGGTCATCCGTGACGACTACACGTCGACGCACCACGCCCGGCTCATGCTGTGGAACGGGCGCTGGGTCGTGCAAGATCTGGACAGCACGAACGGGACGTTCCTCTCCGACGAGCGCGTCACCGTCCCCACTCCGGTGCCGACCGGCGCCACGGTGACGATCGGGCAGACGAGCTTCGAGCTGCGACGGTAGCCGCCAGATGACGACGCCCAAGAGTGCCGCCCTGTCCAACGTGGGCAAGATCCGGTCCAACAACCAGGACAGCGGCTATGCCGGTCAGCAGCTGTTCGTGGTCGCGGACGGCATGGGCGGGCACGCCGGCGGCGACGTCGCCTCGGCCATCGCCATCCGGCGCATCCGCGAGACCGACAAGCAGTACACGTCGCCAGGCGACGCCGAGTTCGCCCTGCAGTCGTCGCTGATCGCCGCCAACCAGCTGCTCGCCGAGACCGTGTTCGAGCACCAGGAACTAACGGGCATGGGCACGACCGTGAGCGCCCTGCTCCGGGTCGGCGACAGCATGACGATCGCCCACATCGGCGACTCGCGCATCTACCTGTGGCGCGACGGCGAGCTCAGCCAGATCACCGCCGACCACACGTTCGTGCAGCGCCTCGTCGACAGCGGCCGGATCACGGCCGAGGAGGCGGCGGTCCACCCCCGCAGGAGCGTCCTGATGCGCGTCCTGGGCGACGTCGACGCAGCCCCCGAGATCGACACGGCCATCATCGGCACCCAGCCGGGCGACCGCTGGCTGATCTGCTCGGACGGCCTCAGCAGCTACCTCGCCGAGGACCGCATCAAGAAGGCCCTGGCCGCCGGGCTCGACGCCGACGAGACGACGCGTCGCCTGGTGAAGGAGACCCTCGACCACGGCGCCCCCGACAACGTCACCGTGGTGGTCGTCGACGTCGACGACAGCGGCGACTCGGCGGTCGAGCCCCCCGTGACGGTCGGCTCCGCGGCGGCCCCCCTGACGTTCGAGGGCGAGACGGGTCGCAAGTCCCTGCGCCTGCCCACGATCCTGCTGCACCCGCTCAAGGTCGCCTCGACCCCGGAGGACAGCCACTTCGAGCCCGAGTCGGACGAGTACCTCGCCGAGCTCATCGCAGAGGACAGGCGTCGGCGTCGACGGCGCCGCGTCACCTGGCTGGTCGCGCTCGTCGTCGCCGTCGGCGCACTCGTGGCCGGCCTCCTCCTCGCCTACCAGTGGACCCAGGACCACTACTACGTGGGCGAGCGGAACGGCACGGTCGTGATCTACAAGGGCGTGCAGCAGACCCTCGGCCCGATCACGCTGAGCGAGGTGCACGAGGTCACCGACGTCCGGGTGGACGACCTGCCGAACTACACGCAGCAGACCGTCGAGGACACGATCAACGCGGACTCGCTAGGGGACGCGCGCGCCATCGTCGAGAGGCTGTCCGATGCCGTCGCTCGATGACCAGAGGTCCTCGGACGAGGCGTCGACCGAGCTGATCGGCCGTCCTACAGGAGGCGCAGGAGCGTCCCGCGGACCCGCTCGCGCCTCCGGCGACTCGTCCCGAGACCCCGCCCAGGCGCAGAACCTGACGCAGGCGATCACGTTGCGGCTGCGCCAGCCCGCGAAGCTCCGCAACCTCGAGCTCCTGCTGCTGATCGTCGCGGCCGGGATCTGCGCCGGTGCGATCGTCCTCGTCCAGCTCGGCGCGACCGGGGCGATCGACGCCTCCGTGCTGGTGGCCGGCTCCGCGGTGCTCGGCCTCGGGCTGATCTTCCACCTGGTGCTCCGCGTCGTGGCCCGCGAGGCCGACCCGTTCCTGCTGCCGATCGCCCTGACGCTCAACGGCATCGGCATCTCGATGATCTACCGCATCGACCTCGCCTACGGGCGTGAGGGCTGGGCGGCCTTCGGCATCAAGCAGATCGCCTGGACGGTCATGGCGATGACGATCGCGCTGGTCGCCCTGATCGTGATCCGCAACTACCGGGTGCTCTCGCGCTACCGGTACATCGCCATGTTCGTGTCGATCGCGCTGCTGCTGCTGCCGTTGATCCCCGGGCTCGGCCGTGAGGGCCTCAACGCCCGCGTCTGGATCGACATCGGGCCGTTCTCGTTCCAGCCGGGCGAGATCGCGAAGATCACGCTGGCGATCTTCTTCGCCGGCTACCTGGTGACCGCACGGGACAACCTGTCGCTGATGGGGCCGAAGATCCTCGGCATGCGGTTCCCCCGGGCCCGCGACCTGGGTCCGATCCTGATCGTGTGGGTCGTCGCGATGGGCGTGCTCATCTTCCAGCGCGACCTCGGCACCTCGCTGCTCTACTTCGGCCTGTTCCTGGTCATGATCTACATCGGCACCGGGCGCGGCAGCTGGATCGTGCTCGGCCTCACGATGTTCCTCGGCGGCGCCATCGTCGCCAGCACGTTCCTCGGCTACGTCCAGGGCCGGTTCCGTGCCTGGCTGAACCCGTTCGACCCGACCGAGTACTCGGCCGACGGCGGCTCGTACCAGCTCGTCACCGGGCTGTTCGGCTTCGCGAACGGCGGCCTCGTCGGCACCGGGCTCGGTCAGGGCCGCCCCCAGACGACGCCCCTCGCCGAGAGCGACTACATCTTCGCGTCGCTCGGGGAGGAACTCGGCCTGGCCGGCATCTTCGCGATCCTGGCCCTCTACCTGCTGCTCGTCTCCCGCGGCTTCCGCATCGGATTCGTCGGGCAGGACGACTTCGGGCGGATGCTCGGCGTCGGGATCGCGTTCGTCATCGCCCTGCAGGTGTTCGTCGTCATGGGCGGCGTCACGCGCGTGATCCCGCTGACCGGGCTGACGGCTCCCTTCATGGCCGCGGGCGGCTCCTCGCTCGTGGCGAACTGGATCATCGTGGCCCTCCTGCTGCGGCTGTCCGACTCCGTCCGCGACCAACCCAGGCTGGTGATCGGCTGATGAACAAAGAACTGAAGCGCGTGAGCCTCGTCGTGCTCGCCATGTTCGTGGCGCTCTTCATCTCGAGCTCGTACATCACGACCGTGCAGGCAGACTCCCTCCGGGCGGACGGGCGGAACTACCGTTCGCTGCTCGCCAGCTACTCGGCCCAGCGAGGCCCGATCCTCGTCGGCGGCCAGCCCGTGGCGCAGTCGGTGCCGGTCGACGACGTCTACGAGTTCCAGCGGACCTATCCCCAGCCCGAGCTCTACGCCCCCGTCACGGGCTACTACACGCTCGGCCAGGGCTCGCGCGGCGTCGAGGACGCCATGAACCAGCAGCTGACCGGCAACGCGAACTCGCAGTTCTTCGACCAGATCAACTCCCTGCTCACCGGCCAGGACCCCGAGGGCGCCACGGTGAACCTCACGCTCGACCCCACGGTGCAGCAGGCGGCGTACGACGCCCTGGGCGACAACTCGGGCTCGGTCGTCGCGATGGACCCGGCGACCGGCAAGATCCTCGCGATGGTGTCCAAGCAGAGCTACGACCCGAACCCGCTGGCGTCCCACGACCCCGCCGCGGTCAAGAGCTCGTACGACGCCCTGGTCGCCGACCCGTCGGACCCCCTGCAGAACAGGGCGATCCAGGGCGACCTGTACGCCCCGGGCTCCACCTTCAAGCTCGTCACGGTCGCGGCCGCGCTCGAGAGCGGCGACTACACGCCCGACAGCGCCTTCCCGAACCCGGCCACCCTGCAGCTGCCCGGCTCCACCTTCAGCATCAACAACGCCGAGGGCGGCAGCTGCGGAGGCGGCGAGACGGCCACCATCGCGACCGCCCTGCGCCTGTCGTGCAACATCCCCATGGCTCAGCTCGGCCAGGCCCTGGGCGCCGACGCGATGGCCGACCAGGCCGCCGCGTTCGGCTTCGGCGACGACTCGATCGCCATCCCCCAGGCCGTGACGCCGAGCCGCTTCCCGATCGAGCGCGAGGGCGAGCCGATCGACGACGCGACGCTCATGCTGCAGTCGTTCGGCCAGGGCTCGGACCGGGTCACGCCCCTCCAGATGGCCATGGTGTCGTCCGCGATCGCCAACGGCGGCACGTTGATGGACCCCACGCTGATCGAGAGCGTCCTGAACCCGGATCTCAGCCCTGTGGAGGACTTCTCGCCCAGCGAGTACGGGAAGCCCGTCAGCACGGCGACGGCCCAGACGATGACCGACATGATGGTGCAGGACGTCGCCGACGGCGCCGCCAGCGGTGCGAGAATCTCTGGCGTCGACGTCGCGGGCAAGACGGGAACGGCCGAGAACGGCCCTGGCGACCCCTACACGTTGTGGTTCACCGGCTTCGCGCCGGCGGCGAACCCAGAAGTGGCCATCTCGGTGGTCGTCGAGAACGGCGGCGGACTCGGACAGTCCGCGTTCGGGAACAGTGTCGCGTCACCAATCGCGAAGAAAGTACTAGAGGCGGTGCTGAACAAATGAGACCTTCCGGCGGAATCACCTTCGGTGGGCGATACCAGTTGTCGACCCGCGTCGCCATCGGCGGCATGGGCGAGGTCTGGGAAGCCACGGACCTGGTCATCGGCCGAACGGTCGCGATCAAGATCCTCAAGGACGAGTACCTGGGCGACCCCGGGTTCCTCGAGCGCTTCCGCGCCGAGGCGCGGCACGCCGCGCTCGTCAACCACGAGGGCATCGCGAACGTCTTCGACTACGGCGAGGAGGAAGGCAGCGCCTACCTCGTCATGGAGCTCGTCCCCGGCGAGGCCATGTCGACCGTGCTCGAGCGCGACCGGGTGCTGCCCACCGACAAGGTGCTCGACATCGTCGCGCAGACCGCGTCCGCCCTGCAGGCCGCCCACGCCGCGGGCCTCGTGCACCGCGACATCAAGCCCGGCAACCTGCTCGTGACTCCCGACGGCCGCGTCAAGATCACCGACTTCGGCATCGCCCGCATCGCCGACCAGGTGCCGCTCACCGCCACCGGCCAGGTGATGGGCACCGTCCAGTACCTCTCGCCCGAGCAGGCGAGCGGGCACCCGGCCTCGCCGAGCACCGACATCTACTCGCTCGGCATCGTGGCCTACGAGGCCCTGGCCGGACGACGTCCGTTCACGGGCGAGTCGCAGGTCGCCATCGCCATGGCCCAGATCAACGAGCAGCCGCCGGACCTCCCCTCGACGGTCTCCGAGCCCGTGCGACGTCTCGTGCTGTCGTGCATCGCCAAGAAGCCGGCCGACCGGCCCGCGAGCGCCTCGGCGCTGGCCCAGGCAGCCCGGGCGCTGCGCCGAGGCGACGTGGCGGCCGCGACCGTGGCCGTCCCGATGATCGGCATGGCGGCCGCCGGAGCCGCCGACGCCGCCACCCGGGCGTTCAGCGCCCAGGACGCCACCACGCAGCTGTACGACCCCACCGGCAGCACCCGCCAGCAGCCGGGTGCCGCGGCCTGGACGCCCGGCGCCGCCGACCCCGAGGCCCAGCGCGGCGGGGGCGACGAGCCGGACGACGAGAAGAAGCCCCGGAGCCCCTGGTTCTGGCCCCTGATCGTCCTCGGCGTCATCGTGCTGGCCGGCGTGGGCGCCCTGATCGCCTTCGCCGTCGGCTCGGACGACCCGGCCCCGGCGCCGACCACGCCGTCCTCCTCCGCCCCGGCGCCGTCCCCGTCGTCGTCGTCCCCCGAGCCCGAGCCGAGCCCGACCACGGTCGCGGTCGACGAGAGCGTCTACATCGGCCTCGCCGAGGACGACGCACGCGGGCGCCTCGGCGACCTCGGCCTCGACGTCACGTCGGTCGACGCGACGACCCCGGCTCCCGACCAGGCCGCGGTCGGGACGGTCGCGGGTCTCGACCGCAGCGGCAACGTGCCCATCGGCGCCTCGGTCACGATGTACATCTACCGGGCGGCGCCCACGCCCCCGCAGCCGACGGCACCGACCGCCTCCGCCCCCAGCGTGCTCGGGGACGGCGTCCAGACCGTGGACATCTCGTGGCAGGCCTTCGGCAACTGCCCCGTCGGCTACACGCTGACCGGGTACACGTACTCGATCACGGGCGGCACCGACATGGGCGGCCAGACGAGCGGACAGCTCGGCACCAACGTGACGAGCGTCGCCGTGAAGTCGGCGACGCCCGGCAACATGACGGTGCAGTACGTGGCCGTGTGCGGGCAGCTGAGCTCGGCCCCGTCGGCGGGCGTGACCGTCACCGTGACCGCGCCCGTCGAGACGCCGAGCCCCGTCCCGACCGACGGGAACGGCGACGAGGGGTAGCGGCGCTCCCCTCCTCGACCGAGGCCACGATCGTCCCCCGACGGTCGTGGCCTCGGTCGTTCCGGGGTGTCACGAACCGCTGACAATCATCCCTCTGGCGTAGGCGACGGCCCCGTCCGGGGGCCGACGCCCGGATACACTGGGTCCGGTTCGGAAGGGTCGCGCAGGCAGCGGGGTCCCAGAGGGGAGACTGGCGCGTGGCTGAAGGCGTGAGAGAGGGCATCCACCTCCTCGCCAACCGGTACCAGATCGGCGAGCTGATCGGCCGGGGCGGGATGGCCGACGTCCACGTCGGGACCGACGCGCGGCTCGGCCGCCGCGTCGCGATCAAGCTGATGAAGCCGTCGCTCGCCACCGATCCGGCGTTCCGCACCCGTTTCCGACAGGAGGCGCAGGCCGCGGCCCGCATGGCGCACCCCACCATCGTCCGCGTCTTCGACGCCGGCGAGGAATCGACCAGGGACCGCAGCGGTCACGAGGTGCAGGTCCCCTTCATCGTCATGGAGTACGTCGAGGGCCGCCTCCTCAAGGACATCGTCCGCGAGGGCCCGATGGACCCGGCCGAGGCCGTGCGCATCACCGAGGGCGTCCTCACCGCTCTCGAGTACTCGCACCGCGCGGGCGTCGTGCACCGCGACATCAAGCCGGGCAACGTCATGATCACGCACTCCGGCCAGGTCAAGGTGATGGACTTCGGCATCGCCCGTGCCATCTCCGACTCGTCCGCGACGGTCGCGCAGACCACCACGATCCTCGGCACCGCCCAGTACTTCAGTCCCGAGCAGGCCCGCGGCGAGACCGTCGACGCCCGCTCCGACCTGTACTCGACCGGGGTGCTGCTCTTCGAGCTCCTCACGGGTCGTGCGCCGTTCCGCGGCGACTCTCCCGTCGCGGTCGCGTACCAGCACGTCAGCGAGGCACCGGTGCCCCCGAGCACCGTCGCCCCTGCGGTCTCCCCGGCCCTCGACGCCGTCGTGCTGCGGGCCCTCGCGAAGGACCGCTTCGAGCGCTTCCAGACGGCCGCCGACTTCCGGACCGACGTCCACGCCGCAGGCGAGGGGCGCGCGCCCGAGCGCCGCCGCCCGGCACCGGAGGCAGGCTCGACGCTCTTCGGCGTCGACCCCCACAGCCGCGTCGGCAGCGAGGCCGCCCTCAAAGAGCTCTCCTCCGACGACAACGACCGTCCGCAGCGCACGCAGACGCGGCCTCCGGTCGCCTGGATCTGGGCCGGCATCGTGCTCGTCGGCATCGTCATCGTGGCCGTCGTGTTCTGGGTGGTGAACCTCCAGCCGCCCGAGATCGACAACGCCCAGACCTCGACGATCCCCGTCGTCGTCGGCAGCACCTACGACGACGTCGCGGCCCAGCTGGGCGACCTCGACCTGACGGTGACCCGTACCGACGAGCCGAGCGACACGGTCGACGAGGGCCGGGTCATCTCGACGAACCCCGAGGCCGGGACGTCGGTGCTCAAGAACTCGCCCGTCGCCGTCACCGTGTCGTCGGGTCCCGTGCAGATCGCGATGCCGTCGGTGGACGGTCAGCAACTGGACGCCGCCTGGGCCGCGATCACGGCGGCGGGGCTCGCCCAGGGGCAGCAGACCTCCGACTACTCGCCTGACGTCCCGGAGAACGCCGTCCTGGAGTCGACCCCTGCCGCCGGCAGCGAGGTGGCCGAGGGGACGACGGTCGACCTCGTCGTCAGCAACGGCAAGGTCAGCGTCCCCGACGTGACGCGGCAGTCGTTCGAGCAGGCCGTGTCGGTCCTCGGCGACCAGCTCGGCCTGACGGTCAAGTCGTACGTCGACCCCGGCTGCTCCGGCGGCAGCGTGTCCAACCAGTCCCTCCCGCCGGGAGACCAGCCGCAGGGTTCCGAGATCACCCTCGGCGTGTGCAGCGCGGGCTGACCCGCGGCCGCTGACGCCGACGGGCTCCGACCGCCGACGCGGTGGGGGGCCGACGTCAGCTCAGGTCGACCAGCGGGCTCAGCGAGCGCGCCGTGACCGCCGCCTCCGGCAGCCCGGCCACGCCGAGCCAGTTGCCGATCATCTGGTAGCCGCCCTGGGTGAGCACCGACTCCGGGTGGAACTGCACCCCGTAGAGCGGTGCAGAGCGGTGCTGGAGTCCCATGATCACCCCGCCCGAGGTGCGGGACGTGACCTCGAGGTCGGCGGGCACCGTCTCGTCGACGACGGCAAGAGAGTGGTACCGCGTGGCCGTGAAGGGCTGCGGCACGTCGGCGTAGAAGGCGCTGTCGTCGTGCTCGACGCGCGAGGTCTTGCCGTGCATCAGCTCTTCGGCGTGCGTGACGGTGGCGCCCAGGGCCTCGGCGATCGCCTGGTGCCCGAGGCAGACGCCGAGCAGCGGCTTGTCGACCGCAAGGGCAGCGTGCACGACGTCGACCGAGACGCCCGCGGCTGCCGGTGTGCCCGGGCCGGGCGAGAGCAGGACGGCGTCGTACTCTGCGATGCGACCGGCGATCTCGTCGGGGCCGAAGGCGTCGTTGCGCACGACGTCGGTCTCGGCCCCGAGCTGCTGCAGGTAGCCGTTCAGCGTGTAGACGAAGCTGTCGTAGTTGTCGACGACCAGGATGCGCGTCATTGTTCCTCCACGGTGACGTCAGGGGCAGGGACGAGCTCGTTCACGAGCGGGAAGACCCACTCGACCAGGACGAACAGGACGGCGGCGAGGAGCACGAGCAGCAGCAGGAGCCGCAGCCACCAGGGGCCCGGGAGCACGCGCCAGAGGGCGCCGTACACGGTCAGCCCCCGATCCCGGCCGCGGCCAGGGCGGCGGGCGGGCCGTCCGAGAGCGGCTGCCACGAGTCGAAGACGCCGTAGGCGACGATGCGCTCCTGGGCGGTGAACATGGGGTTGCAGCTGGTGAGGGTGATGAGGCGCTCCCCGGAGGCGGCGGACACGTCGGGCGAGTCGGGCACGGGCTGCAGCACCGAGACCTGGGTCGCCTGCACGTACTGGAGGTTGCGGAAGGTGTAGGTGTACCAGCCGTCGGCCGTCTGGACGTAGAGCTCGTCGCCCGGGCGCAGGTCGGCGATCTTGTTGAACGGGGCGCCGTAGGTCGTCCGGTGCGCCGCGACCCCGAAGTTGCCGACCTCGCCGGGCATCTGCGTGTCGTCGTAGTGGCCGATGCCGATCTTGTTGAGGGTCCGGACGGTGCTCGTGCCGCCCGCGATCGGCACGGCGTAGTCCGCCCCGAAGCGCGGCACGTAGAGGTTCGCGAACGTCTCCGCCTCTGCTGGTGCGGCGGTGACCGGCGGGTCGCCGGCCTCGTCCGCGGTCGCGGGAGGCGCCTCCTCGGCCTGGCGTTCGAGCTGCTGCGACAGCTGCGAGGCCTGGTCGCGGTGCTCGCCCGCGACGACCAGGTCGTTGAACCACTGCTGCCACGCGATGAACAGCAGCACCAGGACGCCGGCGGTGATGAGGAGCTCGCCCAGGACGCCCACGAACGTCACGCGAGGACGCCGTCGCCGGGAACGCCGACCGTCGGCTGGAGCGAGGCGCGCGTCGACGGTCATGAGGTCGATCCTAACCGGGGCGCCTGGGGCGTCGGCGGCTGTGTCCGCTGCCCTGTGGACGAGCTCCTGGCGGGCTCCGGGGCCCGCCAGGGGCGCCACGCTAGGATGTGCGCCATGGCTGCAGACAAGAACCCCACCTCGAAGCCCGCCCGCGCCCGCGCGGACCGCTCCGCCGAGGCGCGCCCCGCGGCCGACGCCCCGAACCCGGTGTGGTTCAAGCCGGTCATGTTCGGCTTCATGCTGATCGGCCTCGCCTGGATCGTCGTCTTCTACGTCAGCCAGAGCGCCCTGCCGATCGGCTCGCTCGGCTCGTGGAACATCCTCATCGGCTTCGGGATCATGTTCATCGGGTTCCTGATGACCACCCGCTGGCGCTGAGGACGGCCCTGCTCCGCCAGGTCCCTGCGGCTCGAACAGGCGTTCGCACTTACACGGCTGTAACTATCCCCACTGTGGACAACCCTGTGGACAACTCGGTGGAGAACATCGGCCGCTGAGAACCGCCAGCTGCGACGACGAAGGAGGCGGCACCCAGGTGGGTGCCGCCTCCTTCGTCGTGCCTGACCAGCGTCAGGAACCCGCTGGCCGTGTCAGAGGAAGCCGAGGTACATCGCCGACCGTCCGAGAACGATCAGCAGGCAGATCGCGCCGATGGCCACGAGGCCCGCGGTCTGCACCCGTGCCTTGGAGCGGTGCCGTGTCTTCGTGAACAGGAACGCCACGAGGGCACCCACGACCAGCCCGCCGAGGTGCGCCTGCCACGAGATGTTCGGCGAGACGAAGCCGATGGCGAGGTTGATGCCCAGCAGCACGAGCAGCTGCACGCCGTTCGAGCCGCCGAGGCTGCGGGCGATCACGAAGAAAGCCGCCATCAGGCCGAAGATCGCCCCCGAGGCACCCACCACGGGAGTGGTCGGCGACAGGAGCGTCACCGCCGCCGCGCCGCCCAGGCCGCTGATGAAGTAGAGCGCCGCGTAGCGAGCCCTGCCCAGCGTCCGTTCGAGCTGCGCCCCGAAGATGTACAGCGCGTACATGTTGAAGAGGATGTGCAGCACGCTGCCGTGGGTGAACATCGAGGTGACGATGCGCCACGGCTCGGTCAGCGCGATCGGCGCGAAGTACGAGAACGCCGAGCTGACGACACCGCCAGTGAGCACCTGCGCGAGGTACACGAGCACGCTCACGCCGATGAGGCCGTAGGTCACGACCGGGGCCCCGCCGCGCGACGCGCTCCGGATGCTGCCCATGACCCGCGGCTGCACGCGCGGTGCCGAGGCCTGGGCCTCACGCACGCACTCGGGGCAGTGCACCCCCACCGCGGCCGGGGTCTGGCACTGGCCGCAGATGGTGCGGCCACAGCGCTGGCAGAGCACGAAGCTCTGCCTGTCGGGGTGCCGGTAGCAGTAGTTCGCTGCGTCGGCGGGGACCTGTGTCACCTAGACCTCGTCGATGGTGACGCTCTCGATCACGACGTCCTCGAGGGGCTTGTCGCGCGCGTCGGTGGGGACGCCCTCGATGGCGTCGACGACCTTCTTGGACTCGTCGTCGGCGACGACGCCGAAGATGGTGTGCTTGCCCTGGAGCCAGGGAGTCGCGACCGTCGTGATGAAGAACTGCGAGCCGTTGGTGCCGCGGCCGCCCTGCTTGCCGGCGTTCGCCATGGCGAGCACGTAGGGCTCGCCGAAGGTGAGCTCGGGGTGGATCTCGTCGTCGAACTGGTAGCCGGGGCCGCCGATGCCCTGGCCGAGCGGGTCGCCGCCCTGGAGCATGAAGTCCTTGATGATGCGGTGGAACACGACGCCGTCGTAGAGGCGATCGGTGCTGACCTTGCCCGTGGAGGGGTGGGTCCACTCGATGGTGCCGGTCGCGAGACCGGTGAAGTTGGCGACGGTCTTGGGTGCGTGGTCGCCGAAGAGGTTCACGGTGATGGTGCCGTGGTTGGTCTTGATGGTGGCGACAGCAGTGTGCGTAGACATGCGGCCATTCTCCCACAGGGGCATCCTCACCTCAGCGGGTGCCCAGCGAGCGCGGTGTTACCTGCCAGGAAGCCTCGTGCCAGACTGGGAGGCCAGCATCGAACCGAGCCGTTGCCTACTAGTCGTTGGAGGAACACTGTGGCCCTGTCACGCAAGCAGAAGAAAGAACTGAAGAAGTTCAAGAAGCACGCGTTCGACGTGTGGTCGGAGCAGCGTGAGGTCGTCAGCCACGCAGGCAAGGTCATCGGCGACGCCCGCGACCACGGCGTCCGCTACGCCAACAAGAACGTCACGCCGCGCATCAAGCACGCCGTCGACCAGAACGTCCGTCCGGCCGTCTCCCAGGGCCTCTCGGCCGGCAGCCACGCCGCGACCGTCGCCCAGGACCGACTGAAGCACGACGTCTACCCGGCCCTCTCCTCTTACTTCGGCGGTCTCGACCTGGTCAACGACCCCAAGGTGAAGAAGGCCGTCAAGAAGGCCAAGAAGCAGGGCGGCAAGTTCGCCTCGCAGGCGTCGAATTACGCCCCCACCAAGAAGAAGTCGGGCCCCGGCGTCGGCGGCGTGCTGCTGATCGGCCTCGGCCTGGTCGCGCTCGGCGGCCTGGTCTTCGCGGCGGTGCAGACGCTCCGCGCCGACGACGAGCTCTGGGTCGCCGACGACGACGCCGACACCAAGGCCTAGTCACACCCGCACCTCGCACCTCGCACCACCTCGCAGGGCCCGTCTCCACCCGGAGACGGGCCCTTCGCGCATCCCCCGCCCGCGCCTCCTTGCCTGCCGCGTCTCGTGCTGCGCAAGCGGCCAGCTGCTCGAGGGCGGGTGATCCGGGTCGAGGGCGGGTCGCCCACGACCCGCCCTCGAGCCGAAAGACCCGCCCTCGACGATCGTCACGCTCCGCGCCCGCCCGATACGACGGGTACGACGGCAGCCCGGTCCATCGACGGTCTCGCGCGGTTCGTGGTTCCGGGGGCGCGCCTGCGGAACTCGCGCGCTCGCTCGGATTCGATGGGCGCATCTCAGGGACGTTCCCTCGCCCCGCACTGTTCAGGAGGCGCGAGTCACGAAGTCCTGATCGGTGCACGACTCAGGACTGAGACTCCTGCCCCCGCGCAGTTCAGGCCTCACACTCCTGAACGGGGAGCTCCGCAAGCCCCAACAGGTCGGCTCGTCGCCCCTGACGCCCCGCGCCCACACTCGCACAGCGCAGGCCGGCCGGCCGGGCTCGTGATTCAGGACGCGCGCCTGCGGAAGTCCTGATTCGTGCACGACTCAGGACTCAGACTCCTGCCCCCGCGCAACTCAGGCCCGAACCTCCTGAATGAGGAGCCGCTCCCACGGCAACGAGCGAAGCGACGTTGCGCCCCACGGCAACGAGCGAAGCGACGTTGCGCGCGGCGACGAGCGAAGCGACGTCGCCTGCTCCGCAGGCGGCTGTACCGTGGCGGTCGGCGGAGCCGACACGCTGCGCCGCAGCAGCGGCGGCGCAGCCAGACGAGCACGACGAGATGTCCGCGCGAGCGAACGAAGTGCGCGAACAGGAGAAGCCGATATCGAGTGGAGCCTAGGAGAATCGAACTCCTGACATCCTGCTTGCAAAGCAGGCGCTCTACCAACTGAGCTAAGGCCCCGAGGTGCCGGGTGGACCCGTCGGACGACCTACGGGAGTGGGGCTAACAGGACTTGAACCTGTGACCTCTTCGTTATCAGCGAAGCGCTCTAACCGCCTGAGCTATAGCCCCCGGACCGTCGTAAAGCCTACAGCACCACGACGGAGATGACGAATCGGCCGCGGGGGCCGATCCGACCCGGATCAGTTGTTCGTGAAGCCGACCAGGAGGCCGCCGGTGACGCGGACGCTCAGGTTGTAGAGCACGGCGACGACGGCGCCGAGCACGGTGCCCACCACGACGTTCAGCACGGCGACGACGATCGAGAACAGCATGACCTGGCCGACGTTGAAGCTGTCCTGGATGGTGAAGTTCTGGTCGCCCAGGATGTCGCGGAGCACCTGGTCGAGGTCGTTGAAGATGCCGGTCTGGTTGAGGATCAGCCAGATCAGGAACGTCGCCACGACCGTGACGATCCCGAGCGCGACGGCGATCAGGAACGACAGCTTCACCACGGACCAGAAGTCGATGTAGACGAGCTTGAGGCGCACCTGCTTGGTGCCGGACGGGCGAGCGGTCTTGCGCTGAAGCTTCTCGGCGACGCTACTCATTGATCGGTTCCTCTCCGGTGCTGCTGTCGTCGGCCGTGGCCTCGTCGGCGCCCGTGGCGGGCTCGACGGCGTCGATCACGTCTCCGGGGCTGACTGCGGGCACGGCGTCGTTGTCGCCGACGGCGTCGATGACGGCCTCGTCGGACGGTGCCACGAGGTTGCGCTCAGTGTTGCGCGCCAGTGCGATGATGCGGTCGTCGGCGGCGAACCGGGCGAAGACGACACCCATGGTGTCACGCCCCTTCGCCGGTACCTCGGCCACGGCAGAACGTACCACCTTGCCGCTCGAGAGCACGACGAGCACCTCGTCGTCGTCGCCGACGATGAGGGCGCCGGCCAGGTCTCCCCTGGCCTCGGCGAGCTTCGCGACCTTGATGCCGAGCCCGCCGCGGTTCTGGACGCGGTACTGGTCGGCGCCGGTGCGCTTGGCGTAGCCGCCCTCGGTGACGACGAAGACGTAGCCCGCGTCGTCGGCCACGGAGGCGGACAGCAGCGTGTCGCCCTCGCGGAAGGTCATGCCCTTGACACCCGACGTCGAGCGGCCCATCGGGCGCAGCGAGTCGTTGGTGGCCGTGAACCGCAGCGACATGCCGTGCCGCGACACCAGCAGCAGGTCGTCGCTCTCGTCGACGAGCAGGGCCGAGACGAGCTCGTCGTCGTCGCGGAGGTTGATCGCGATGATGCCGCCCGTGCGGTTCGTGTCGTACTCGGTCAGGGCCGTCTTCTTGATGAGGCCGTCGCGGGTCGCGAGCACGAGGTACTGCGCGACCTCGTAGTCGCGGATGTCGAGCACCTGCGAGATCGACTCGTCCGGCTGCATGGCGAGCAGGTTCGCGACGTGCTGTCCCTTGGCGTCGCGTCCCGCCTCCTGCAGCTCGTAGGTCTTGGCCCGGTAGACCCGGCCCTTGTCCGTGAGGAACAGGAGCCAGTGGTGCGTCGTGGTGACGAAGAAGTGGTCGACGACGTCGTCGGCCCGGAGCTGCGCGCCGCGCACGCCCTTGCCGCCTCGGTGCTGGCTGCGGTAGTTGTCGCTGCGCGTGCGCTTCACGTAGCCGCCGCGGGTGATGGTGACGACCATCTCCTCCTCGGGGATCAGGTCCTCGACGCTCATGTCGCCGTCGAAGCCGAACATGATCTCCGTGCGCCGGTCGTCGCCGAACTTGTCGGTGATCTCGCGCAGCTCGTCGCTGACGATCGTGCGCTGGCGCTCGGGCTTGGCGAGGATGTCCTTGTAGTCGGCGATCTCGCGCTCGAGCTTGTCCGCGTCGTCCTGGATCTTCTGGCGCTCGAGGGCGGCGAGGCGGCGCAGCTGGAGGTTGAGGATCGCGGAGGCCTGGACCTCGTCGACGTCCAGCAGGTCCATCAGGCCCGTGCGCGCCTCCTCGACCGTGGGCGAACGACGGATGAGCGCGATGACCTCGTCGAGGGCGTCGAGCGCCTTCAGGTAGCCGCGGAGGATGTGCGCGTCCGCCTCGGCCTTGCGCAGGCGGAACTGCGTGCGCCGCACGATGACGTCGATCTGGTGCGCGACCCAGGCGGAGATGAAGCCGTCGAGCGCGAGCGTGCGGGGCACGCCGTCGACGATGGCGAGCATGTTCGCGCCGAAGTTCTCCTGCAGGGAGGTGTGCTTGTACAGGTTGTTCAGGACGACCTTGGCGACGGCGTCGCGCTTCAGCACGATGACGAGTCGCTGGCCGGTGCGGCCAGAGGTCTCGTCGCGGATGTCGGCGATCCCGCCGATGCGGCCGTCCTTGACGAGCTCGGCGATCTTGATCGCGAGGTTGTCGGGGTTGACCTGGTAGGGCAGCTCGGTGACGACGAGGCAGGTGCGGCCCTGGATCTCCTCCACGTTGACGACCGCGCGCATCGTGATCGAGCCACGGCCCGTGCGGTAGGCGTCCTGGATGCCGCGGACGCCGAGGATCTGCGCGCCGGTGGGGAAGTCGGGCCCCTTGATGCGCTCCATCAGCGCCTCGAGCAGCTCTTCGCGGGAGGCCTCGGGGTGGGCCAGCGACCACTGGGCGCCCTCGGCGACCTCGCGGAGGTTGTGCGGCGGGATGTTCGTAGCCATGCCGACGGCGATGCCGACGGAGCCGTTGACGAGGAGGTTCGGGAAACGTGCCGGGAGGATGGCCGGCTCCTGGGTGCGACCGTCGTAGTTGTCCTGGAAGTCGACGGTGTCCTCGTCGATGTCGCGGACCATCTCGAGGGCGAGCGGCGCCATCTTCGTCTCGGTGTACCGGGGGGCGGCGGCGCCGTCGTTGCCGGGCGAGCCGAAATTGCCCTGCCCGAGGGCCAGCGGGTAGCGGAGGCTCCACGGCTGGACCAGCCGCACGAGGGCGTCGTAGATCGCCGTGTCGCCGTGGGGGTGGAACTGGCCCATGACGTCGCCGACGACGCGCGAGCACTTCGAGAACGCCCGGTCGGGCCGGTAGCCGCCGTCGTACATCGCGTAGATCACGCGACGGTGGACCGGCTTCAGGCCGTCTCGCACCTCGGGGAGCGCACGGCCGACGATGACGCTCATCGCGTAGTCGAGGTACGAGCGCTGCATCTCGAGCTGGAGGTCGACCTGCTCGATGCTGTCGCGCTTGACCGCCGCGGGGAACGCGGTGGTGCCCTCGGCGTCGGTGCCCTCGGGGGTGTCGTTCGGCTCGTCGGCCATGATTCTCCGTCTGTCGTGGTCTGCCCCGGTGTCCTCCGCGGGGCGCGGGCGTGCCCCGGCTCAGCCGGGGTCACGCGTCAGATGTCGAGGAAGCGGACGTCTTTCGCGTTCTGCTGGATGAAGTTGCGTCGCGACTCGACGTTCTCGCCCATGAGCGTGTCGAAGGTCGTGTCGGCCGCCGCGGCGTCCTCGAGGGTCACCTGGAGCAGGGTCCGCGTGTCCGGGTCCATCGTGGTCTCCCACAGCTCCTTGTAGTCCATCTCGCCGAGGCCCTTGTAGCGCTGGATCGCGTTGTCCTTGGGGATGCGCTTGCCGGCGGCCTTGCCCGAGACGAGCACGGCGTCGCGCTCGGCGTCGCTGTAGACGTACTCGTGCGCGGCGTTGCTCCACTTGAGCTTGTACAGCGGCGGCTGCGCGAGGTAGACGTAGCCGAGGTCGATCAGCGGCCGCATGTAGCGGAACAGCAGCGTCAGCAGCAGGGTCGTGATGTGCTGCCCGTCGACGTCGGCATCGGCCATCAGCACGATCTTGTGGTACCTGGCCTTGTCGGGGTCGAAGTCCTCACCGATGTCGGCGCCGAAGGCCTTGATCATCGCCTGGACCTCGTTGTTGCCGAGGGCGCGGTCGAGACGGGCCTTCTCGACGTTGAGGATCTTGCCACGGAGGGGCAGGATCGCCTGGGTCTCGGGGTTGCGGCCCTGCACGGCCGAGCCGCCGGCCGAGTCGCCCTCGACGATGAAGATCTCGCTGCGCGACGGGTCTTTGCTCTGGCAGTCCTTCAGCTTGCCGGGCATGCCGTTCGACTCGAGCACGCCCTTGCGACGCGTCTGCTCGCGCGCCTTGCGGGCGGCCATGCGCGCCTGCCCGGCGAGGATGCCCTTGCGGACGATCTCGGCGGCCTGCTTGGGGTTGCGGTCGAACCAGTCGGTGATCTGGTCGAAGGTGACCTTCTGCACGAACGACTTGGCCTCGGTGTTGCCGAGCTTCGTCTTGGTCTGGCCCTCGAACTGAGGCTCGCCGAGCTTGATCGAGATGACGGCCGTCAGGCCCTCGCGGACGTCGTCGCCCGTGAGGTTGTCGTCCTTCTCCTTGAGCAGGTTCTTCTCGCGGGCGTAGCGGTTGATCAGCGTCGTCAGCGCGGCACGGAAGCCCTCTTCGTGGGTGCCGCCCTCGTGGGTGTTGATCGTGTTCGCGTAGGTGTGGACGCTCTCCTGGTAGGAGGTGTTCCACTGCATGGCGACCTCGAGCGAGATCTTCTTCTCCGTGTCCTCCTGCTCGAAGGCGAGGATGTCGTCGTGGACCGTCTCGACCTTCTTGACCGCGTTGAGGTACTGGACGTAGTCGACGAGGCCCTTCTCGTAGTGGAAGACGTCGTGACGCGGCTCGGCGTCGTCGGGCTGCGGACGCTCGTCGCTGAGCTCGATCCGCAGGCCCTTGTTGAGGAAGGCCATCTGCTGGAACCGGGTGCGGAGGGTCTCGTAGTCGAACTCGACCGTCTCGAAGATCTCGGCGTTCGGCCAGAACGTGATCGTCGTGCCGGTGGTGTCGTCCTCCTCGCCCTTGGCGAGGGGCGCGACCGGGACGCCGTCGGTGAAGCTCTGGCGGTAGACGTTCCCCTGTCGGCGGACCTCGACGTCGAGCTCGCTCGAGAGCGCGTTGACGACCGAGCTGCCGACGCCGTGCAGGCCGCCCGAGACGGCGTAGCCGCCGCCGCCGAACTTGCCGCCGGCGTGCAGGACCGTCAGGACGACCTCGACGGTCGACCGCCCCTCGACGGGGTGCACGTCGACCGGGATGCCGCGACCGTTGTCGACGACGCGCACGCCGCCGTCTTCGCGCATGGTGATCTCGATGTGGTCGCACCAGCCGGCCAGCGCCTCGTCGACCGAGTTGTCGACGATCTCGTAGACGAGGTGGTGCAGGCCGCGCGGACCCGTCGAGCCGATGTACATGCCCGGTCGCTTGCGAACCGCCTCGAGGCCCTCGAGCACCTGGATCGCGCTGGCGCCGTAGGAGTCGTCGGGCTGGGCGTCGGCGGGGTTCGGTGTCATGTTCGCGGGGGCTCCTGGCGTCTGGGACGAGGGTCGTCGCCCGGCCACGACCTCGCTGAGGACGGCTCGCGGACGACCTTGCGAGTCTACCGCAGGGCTGTCCCCCACGGGGCAGATTCCGCCCTCAGAGGGATTTTCCCGAGCCGGGTGGACGATTCACCCTCCCTAGCCGTAGGTATCGCGAGGGCCACGCCCTGGGACCGATCTGGGGCCGCGTTTCCAGGACGGGGCGTTGGGTGCCAAGAAACGCACCGACTGGATGCCCGCGTCGGGGTACCGCTGGACGATGGTCGTCGTCACCGTCCCGCGCATCAGCCGGAGCTGCGTCGCCCAGGCCGTCGAGTCGCACTGCACCGTCAGGGTGCCGTCGTCGATCGACACCGGGTGCGAGTGCGCGGAGAGCTCGTCGCCGACCATGTCGGGCCACGCCGCCATCAGGTCGGACTGCGCCAGGGGCGACTTCCAGCCCATCTCGGTCGTGACGCTCGCGAGCACGTCGGCGATCCCCCGCGGCTCGCGGCCTGTGCCGAACGGCTGGCTCGGCGAGCCGAGCTTGATCGCTTTGCGCCGACGGCCGTCGCGCGACCGCCCGTTCGGGTCGCCGAAGACGCGACGGAACCTCAGGTAGACCCGCTGCGCCTCGTCGTCGGGCAGGGGCTCGGGGGGCGCAGGAGGCGGCGGTCCCGTCGTCGAGGAGGGCGCCTCCTCCGCGGGTCGGTCGTCGTCACCGCTCACGACTCGACGTCCTCGACGTCCTCGACGATGGTGCCCGCCGAGATGCGCACCGTGTGCGCCGCCAGCCGGTCGGGCACGTCCTCCTCGACGGCGGCGGTGATGAGCACCTGCTCGTAGTCGGCCACCGCGTCGGCGAGCCGCTCGCGTCGAGATCCGTCGAGCTCGGCGAAGACGTCGTCGAGCACGATGACGGGGTCGCCCGTGCTGGCGCCGGCGCGGACGACCGCTGCGGAGGCCAGCTTCAGGGCGAGGGCGAACGACCAGGACTCGCCGTGGCTCGCGTAGCCGCGGGCGGGGAGGCCGTTGAGCGAGAGGAAGAGGTCGTCGCGGTGCGGCCCGACCAGGGTGAGGCCGCGATCGAGCTCGCTGGGCCGGACCCGGCCGAGCGCCTCGCGGAACACGTCGGCGACCTCGGCCGGCGCCACCTGCTCGGTGGGCGCCTCCGGTGCCGGAGCGTCGTCGTCGACCGTCGCGCCCCGGATGCTCAGGACGGTCGAGAGACGTGCCGCGTGGTCCTCGCCCGCGACGGCGGCGTACGACCGTGCCACCTCGGGGGCGAGATCTGCGACGAGCCTCTCGCGCGCGACGACGATCTCCGTGCCCAGCGCCACGAGGCGCTCGTCCCAGATGTCGAGGGTGCCGAGCTGACCTGCCTTGACGCCGGAGGCGCGGGCCGACTTGAGGAGGGTGTTGCGCTGACGGAGCACCCGGTCGTAGTCCGCCTGCACCCCGGCGAAGCGGGGCGCCCGGGTCACGAGCAGCTCGTCGAGGAACCGACGGCGACCCGAGGGCTCGCCGCGCACGAGCGCCAGGTCCTCTGGGGCGAAGAGCACGCTGGTGAAGTAGCGCGGCAGCTCGCGGGGCTTGATCGCGCTGCGGTTGACCTGGGCGCGGTTGGCGCCGGTGCGGTTGATCTGCACCTCGGCCAGGAGCTCGCGCCCCTCGGACTCGAGACGGGCCCTCACGATCGCCGAGTCGGTGCCCTGCCGGATCATCGCCGCGTCGGACGACACCCGGTGCGACCCGAGGGTCGCGAGGTAGCCGAGCGACTCGACCAGGTTCGTCTTGCCCTGGCCGTTGCGGCCGACGAAGAGGTTGGGCCCGCGCGCGAGTGCGACTTCGGCGGAAGCGTAGTTCCGGAAGTCGGTCAGGCTCAGATGGAGTACTCGCACGCGGGCCGGAGGCGACTAGGCCTTCTTGACCGCGTGGCCGCCGAACTGGTTGCGCAGCGCGGCGACGGCCTTCATGGTGGGCGAGCCCTCGCCCTGACGCGACACGAAGCGCGCGAAGATCGACGCGCTCAGCGCCGGCATCGGCACGGCGTGGGCGATGCCCTCCTCGAGCGTCCAGCGGCCCTCGCCGCTGTCGTCGACGTATCCCGAGAGCGCGTCGAGCTTGGGGTCGGCGTCGAGCGCGAGGACCATGAGCTCGAGCAGCCAGGAACGGACGACCGTGCCGCGCTGCCACGCCTTGAAGACAGCGGGGACGTCCTCGACGAGGCCCTTGGCCTCGAGGAGCTCGTAGCCCTCGCCGTACGCCTGCATGATGGCGTACTCGATGCCGTTGTGGACCATCTTCGCGTAGTGGCCGGCGCCGACGGGGCCCGCGTGGCTGAAGCCCTCCTCGCGGGGGCCCTCGGGGCGCAGCGCGTCGAAGACGGGCATCGCGCGCTCGACGTCGGCGGAGTCGCCGCCGACCATCAGGCCGTAGCCGTTCTCGAGGCCCCAGACGCCGCCGGAGACGCCGGCGTCCATGTAGCGGATGCCCTTGGCGTCGAGGAGGGTCGCGTGGACCTCGTCGTCGAGCCACTTCGAGTTGCCGCCGTCGATGACGAGGTCGCCCGGCTCGAGGACCTCGCCGAGGTCCTTGATGACGGCGTCCGTGATCTGGCCGTGCGGGACCATGACCCAGACGAGGCGCGGCGACGGGAGCGCCTGGGCGAGGGCGCCCAGGTCGGCGACGTCGGAGACGGCGGGGTTGGCGTCGTAGCCGGTCACCTCGATGCCCGCGTTGCGCAGGCGAGCGCGCATGTTGTTGCCCATTTTGCCGAGACCGACGAGGCCGATGTGCATGAGGATCCTTCGTTCTGTGGGGACGTCGAGTGCGGCGTCTCCGTCGTGTGGCGCTGTCAGCGCAGGAGGAGGTTGGGCTGCAGCAGGTAGCGGTAGCTGTCAGCCCCCGCCTGGTCCTTGGACGACTGACTGGTGATCAGCACGGGACCGGGCTTGTTCGGGTTCTCCGTCTTGGTGAAGGAGATCCGCACGAACTCGGAGTGGACAGCTCCGAGGCCGTCGAGGAGGAACTGGGGCTTCAACGAGACCACCGTGTCCTCTCCCGTCAACAACGCGTCGATCGACTCTGATGCCTGCGCTTGTTCGCTGCCGACCGCCTCGAGGGTGAGGCCGTCGATCGTGAACGTGAACCTGAGGGCCGCCTCGCGCTCGAGCACGAGCGAGACGCGGCGGATGGACTCGACGAGCTCGGCGGTGTTGATCACCGCGTAGTTCTCGACGGTCTCGGGGAAGAGCCGCTTGACCGGGGGGAAGTTGCCCTTGATGAGCAACGACGTGACCGTCTTGTCGCCGGCCTGGAAGGCGATCAGCTCGCGGTCGTCGCTGCCGGTGATCGACACGGACACCGTGCTCGCGCTGCCGAAGGTCTTGCCGACCTCCTGCAGGGTGCGGGCAGGGACGAGAGCCGTGGTCGTCTCGGTGCTGGCTGCGGTGCCGGGATCGAACTCGATCCCCCGGACGGCGACCCGGTAGCGGTCCGTCGCGACGAGGGAGAGGGCGTTCTCGGTGACCTCGAGCTGGACGCCCGTGATGACGGGAGTCACGTCGTCGCGGGAGGCGGCGACGGCGACCTGGGAGATGGCCAACGAGAACGCGTCGCCGGGCACGACGCCCGACCGCTCGCCCACCGTCGGCAGCGTCGGGTACTCCTCGACGGGCATGCTCAGCAGCGAGAAGTTCGCCGAGCCGCAGCTCACGGCGATGCGGTTCTCGTCGGTCGAGAACGTGACGGGCGCATTCGGAAGGCGGTTCGCGATGTCGGCGAGGAGGCGGCCCGAGACCAGGATCGTGCCCGGCTCGTCGACCTCGGCCGCGATGCTCGTCTGGGCCGAGACCTCGTAGTCGAACGACGAGAGCGTGAGCCCGTCGGCGTCGGCCTCGATCAGCACTCCGCTGAGGATCGGCAGGGTCGTCCGCTGCGGGAGGAGCTTCACGGCGAAGGAGACGGCATCGCTGAAGACGTCGCGGTTGACCTGGAACTTCACGCGGGGACCCCTGTTCGACTACTCGCTCGTGGATGGCCCGCCAATACTGCCACAGCGAGGAGGCGGGCGGTCCCGGGCCCGAGGACGGCCGCCAGCTGTCCACAAGGTTGTCTCTCCAACAATTTCTTGTAATCAGGATTAACAGTCTTAACCGTTGTGCACAGTGTGGATAACCTGTTTAAAACCCCGAGGCCAGAGGGAACTACACCTTTGTGACTTGTGCACGGCATGTGGACTCGACGGGGTGGACCAGCGGTGAGCGACCCGGTGGTCGAGTCCGGTTCCCACAGGTCCGATCGATCCGTGAACACATCGGGCCGAGTTGTCCACGTCTTTCCACAAGTTATCCACACTGTGGGATCGATGGCTGTCCCCAGGGGCGGCAGACCGCCTCCTGCAGGCTCGTGGACGCACGAACGGGCGCCGACCCGAGGTCGACGCCCGTCAGGGGCCTGCTGCGAGGAGGCGCCCCCAGGGGGCCTCGACTCGCCTACTTGTAGCGGGTGTCCTGCTTGATCCGGCTCGTCAGCTCGGTCACCTGGTTGTAGATCGAGCGGCGTTCCTTCATGAGCTCGCTGATCTTCTTGTTCGCGTACATGACCGTGGTGTGGTCGCGGTTGCCGAAGAGCTGGCCGATCTTGGGGAGGGACAGGCTCGTCAGCTCGCGGCAGAGGTACATCGCGATCTGGCGGGCGGTCGCGATCGCCTGCGAGCGGGACGACCCGTAGAGGTCGTCGACCGAGAGCTTGAAGTAGTCGGCGGTGTGGTTGATGATGTCGACCGGCGCGACGATGTTGTCCTCGTCGAGGGTGATCAGGTCCTTCAGGACTGTCTGGACGAGGGCCATGTCGACCGCGGTGCGGTTCAGGCTGGCGAACGCCGTGACCCTGATCAGCGTGCCCTCGAGCTCGCGGATGTTGCTCGACACCTTCGTGGCGATGAACTCGAGCACCTCGTCGCGGACCTGCAGCTTCTCGCTCTGGGCCTTCTTGCGGAGGATCGCGATGCGGGTCTCGAGGTCGGGCGCCTGCACGTCGGTGATCAGGCCCCACTCGAAGCGCGAGCGCATCCTGTCCTCGAAGCCGGTCAGGTGCTTGGGCGGCAGGTCGCTCGTGATCACGAGCTGCTTGTCGTGGTCGTGCAGGGTGTTGAAGGTGTGGAAGAAGGCCTCCTGCGTCGAGTCCTTGCCCTGCAGGAACTGGATGTCGTCGATCAGGAGGATGTCGATCTCGCGGTAGCGCTGCTGGAACAGGTTCGAGCGGTTGTTGGCGATCGAGTTGATGAAGTCGTTCGTGAACTCCTCGCTGCTGACGTAGCGGACGCGGATGCCCGGGTACATCGTCTCGGCGTAGTGGCCGATCGCGTGGAGGAGGTGCGTCTTGCCCAGCCCGGACGAGCCGTAGATGAAGAGAGGGTTGTACGCCTTGGCCGGTGCCTCGGCGACGGCCACCGCCGCCGCGTGGGCGAAACGGTTCGAGGCGCCGATGACGAAGTTGTCGAAGCTGTACTTGGGGTTCAGCCGCGAGTCGTTCCGCTTGCCCGTGGAGGGCGACTCGACCGGCGCCGGCACGAACGGCGCCTCGATGTAGTGGGCGGGCTCGGACTCCTCGGGCTGCTGGGTGAGGGTGTCCGGCGTGATGTCGGGGTTGACGGTGATGGCGAAGCTCGCGACCGAGGTGTCCCCCAGAGCGGCGATCGACTCGAGCAGGGGCGTCCGGATGCGCTGCTCGAGCATGCCGCGGGTGAGGTCGTTGGGCACCTCGAGGTAGAGGGTGCCGCCGAGCACGCCCTTCGGCTCGACCAGGCTGATGAAGCCGTGCAGCTGAGGAGTGATGCGGTCGTCGGTCGTCAGGGTCGCGAGCACGGATCGCCAGAGGTCCTGGACCGGATCGACGGTGTTCGCCACGGGGCTCTTCCTACCTACTTATGCACAGGTTTCTCCACCGGCCGACGATCGCCGTCAGGGCCAGGAACACTGCTACTTCCCCAGAACTACGCGGATGCGGAGCGGGAGGTGCCCACTTTAGTTCGTCCGCCCACACCCTCCGCAACCGAAGTTGTCAACACTGTGGAGAACCTCGGCGAGGGGCGCCGTTTGACCCGGGGACAGAACCCGCGTACTTTTAATCAGTTGAATCCCAGCCGACTCGGCTGTCGAAGACTTCTCGGATCACGGCACCAGGCCAGGTCCGCATCCCCCTGGAGAGAACACCATGAGCAAGAGAACGTTCCAGCCGAACAACCGTCGTCGCGCCAAGAAGCACGGCTTCCGTGCTCGCATGCGCACCCGTGCAGGCCGCGCCATCCTGGCGCACCGCCGCGGCAAGGGCCGCGTCGAGCTCTCCGCGTAGCAGCTTCCGTGTTGGCCCGGGCCAACCGGATCGTCCGCGCAGACGACTACCGCAACACAGTGCGCCGTGGCCGCAAGTCGGGCACGGCGCACTCGGTCGTCTACGTGCGTCGTCGTGACGACGACCTGGTCCGGTTCGGCTTCATCGTGGCCAAGACGGTCGGCAACGCGGTGGCTCGCAACACCGTCCGTCGTCGGCTGAAGCACGTCTGCCACGACATCCTCCCGACGGTTCCGCCCGGCACCGACGTGGTGGTCCGCGCACTGCCAGGCAGCCTCGACGTTCCGTGGTCTACCCTGCTCAGGGACATCTCGGGGGTCGTCGACAAGGTCGTGGGACAGTGAAGAATGCGGTGCAGTTCGTGACGTTGCTGCCGCGCAACGTCTGCGTGGTGCTTCTCCGTGCCTACCGGGCCGTCATCTCGCCTCTCTACGGCGAGGTCTGCCGGTACCACCCGTCGTGCTCGCGCTACGCGCTCGAGGCCATCCAGCAGCACGGTGTCGTGCGGGGGTCGGCCATGGGCGCCTGGCGGATCGGCCGCTGCAACCCCTGGGCGGCCGGCGGAATCGACGACGTCACCCCGCCCCGGCGTCAGAACTACACCACCACGGCCTTCGGCTTCGTGGTCCCTCGATCCGACGTGGTCGCGCCTGCCCCCGGCAGCGTGCCCCGTCTCCTCGTCCAGAGCCACGGAAAGGGCTGACCCGAACACCATGGACTTCATCGGAACCATCCTCTGGCCCCTCAGGTGGGTCGTCGAGGCGATCCTCGTGGGCTTCCACAACGTGCTCACCGCCCTCGGCATGGACACGGCCGCCGGCAGCACCTGGGTCCTGTCGATCGTCGGCCTGGTCCTCGTGGTCCGCGCCGCCCTGATCCCGATCTTCGTCCGCCAGATCAAGAGCCAGCGACGCATGATGGAGATCGCGCCCCGGCTCAAGAAGATCCAGGACAAGTACAAGGGCAAGCGCGACCAGTTCAGTCGCGAGGCCATGTCCCGCGAGACCATGGCGCTCTACAAGGACACGGGCACGAACCCGCTCAGCTCCTGCCTGCCGCTGCTGATCCAGATGCCCATCTTCTTCAGCCTCTACACGGTGCTGCACAACGCCCAGCAGGACAAGGTCGGCATCGGCCTCCTCAGCCAGGCTCTCTCCACCTCCTTCGGCGAGTCCTCGCTCTTCGGCGCACCGCTCAAGGAGACCTTCCTCGGCGCCACGACCTGGGAGGTCCGGCTGATGGCCGGCATCATGGTCGTCGTCATGACCGCGTCGCAGTTCATCACCCAGCTGCAGATCGTCTCCAAGAACATGTCGCCCGAGACCAAGGCGAGCCCGATGTTCAAGCAGCAGCGCATGCTGCTCTACTTCCTGCCCCTGGTGTTCGTCTTCTCGGGACTCTCGTTCCCCCTCGGCGTCATGTTCTACTGGCTGACCTCCAACATCTGGACGATGGCCCAGCAGTTCATCGTCATCCGGAACATGCCCACCCCCGGCAGCGAGGCGGCCCTGGCCCGCGAGGAACGACTCGCGAAGAAGGCCCAGCGCAAGGGCCTCGGCCTCGGGGACATCACGGTCACCGAGATCGAGTCCGCCCCTGCCGTGCCCAAGGCGACGCAGCGCGCGCAGCCCGTCGGCAAGAACCGCGCCAAGAAGCAGAACGGCGCCAAGAAGTGAGAGAGAACGACATCGACGCCACCGGCAGCGACCTTCCCGAGCTGAGCACCGACGGGCCCGAGGAGGCGGCGGTCACGGACGACCGGCAGCGCACTTTCGGCGCAGCTGACTCTGTCGACGGCGCCGAGCCCGCGTCGGCCTCCGTGATCGACGAGGGCGAGATCGCCGCGGACTACATCGAAGAGCTCCTCGACATCTGCGACTTCGACGGTGACATCGACATCGAGGTGCGCGGCGGCCGCTCGTACATCTCGGTCGACGCCTCCGGCGAGGGCTCGCTGCGGGTGCTGTCGAAGCCCGACACGGTCACGGCCCTGCAAGAACTGACGCGCATCGCCGTGCAGACCAAGACGGGCGAGTTCTCCCGGCTGATCCTCGACATCGGCGGCTCGCGGCAGACCCGCGAGGCCGAGCTCGGGGCGATGGTCGACAAGGCCGTCGAGCGCCTCGAGGAGGGGGCAGAGGCTGCGTCCCTGCCGCCCATGTCGTCCTACGAGCGCAAGCTCGTGCACGACATCGTCGCCGCGCGCGGTTTCGTCTCGGAGTCCGAGGGCGAGGGCCGCGACCGGCACACCGTCATCAAGCGCGGCTGAGCTCGATCATGAGCACCGAGCAGGGCACTGCCGAGCAGACCGGCGATCTCGAGGCCGAGCCCGCCATTGCGCGCGAGATCTTCGGTGATCGCCTGGAGGTCGTGCGCCAGTTCACTGCCGACCTCGCCCAGCACGGCGAAGAACTCGGCCTGATCGGGCCTCTCGAGCTCCCGCGTCTGTGGACGCGCCACGTGATCAACTCCGGGCTGGTGGCTCCGCTGCTCCGGTCGGGTGCTCGGGTCGGCGACATCGGCTCGGGCGCAGGCCTGCCGGGCCTGGTGCTCGCGGCTGCCCGACCCGACACCACCCTGCTGCTGATCGAGCCGATGGAACGGCGGACCGACTGGCTGTCCGCCGAGGCCGAGCGCCTGGGCCTGACGAACGTCGAGGTGATCCGTGCCCGCGCGGAGGACGTCGAGCTCGACACCTGGCTCGACCAGGCGACCGCGCGTGCCGTGTCCGCACTGACGAAGCTGATCCCCCTGACGGCTCGGCTGGTCAAGACCGGTGGCGAGCTGATCCTGATGAAGGGTGCCCGCGTCGACCAGGAGGTCGACGCCGCCCGCAAGGTGATCGCTCGCACCCACCTCGTCGACGTCGAGGTGCTCGAGCTCGGCGTCGGCGTCGTCGACCCTGCCGAGACCACCAGGGTCTTCCGCGCCACACTGGACTGATCGTCGCCCGGGAGGCGCAGGCCGGCTCCACAGGAAGCGATCTGAGCGACTGGGTCTGGCTTGCACCGTCCGGAGGCTCGCTCTCCGTCCTGAGTCTCATTCGTGGTTCACGGGGGCGCAATAGTGTCTCTCAACAGGGTATTTGCTCTTGACTGCGGGTATCGTGGCAGACCCGGATCCATGAGGTTCGGTGACCGCCGAGGCTTGTCACGTGTAGGCCCGCGAGCTGCTCGGACCGCGGCGGAACCTCGCCTCGACGTAGTTATGCACATGTTGGCGGGGCTGTGTACAAACGGTGATGTGCGCTGCTGACAGTGCCACCTCCGGTGGGTCTCTGATCGTGTTTCACGTGAAACGCGACCTTGTCGCGGCGGTCGAGATGCCTGCCGCAGCGACGCGGCGAGATAGAGTGGAGGCTCGGCCCAGGAGCGACGACGACTGTCGATCTCAGCTCTCAATCAAGGTCGTTTCACGTGAAACACAGCGATGCGGAGATCCCCGGTGAGTTCATCCACGGAGTACGACGACAGCACTCCCCTGGCACGCGAGCTCGCTGATCTCCGACGCCGGCGCGAGGCTCTCTCGAAGGACCCGCTGCCGGCCCCCGCCAAGACCCGCATCCTCACGGTGTCGAACCAGAAGGGCGGCGTGGGCAAGACCACCACGACCGTCAACCTCGCTGCGGCACTGGCTCGGAGCGGTGCCAGGGTGCTGGTGATCGACCTCGACCCCCAGGGGAACGCCTCGACGGCTCTCGGGGTTGAGCACCGCGCGGAGACACCGAGCGTGTACGACGTCATCGTCAACGAAGGCGACATCGCCGATGTCGTGCAGCAGAGCCCCGAGTTCCCCGACCTGTTCTGTGTGCCGGCGACGATCCACCTCGCCGGCGCCGAGATCGAGCTCGTCAGCCTGGTCGCCCGTGAACAGCGCCTCCGCACCCAGCTCGACGCCTACCTCTCGGCGACCGAAGCTGCCGGCGAGCGTTTCGACTACGTCTTCATCGACTGCCCGCCCTCGCTCGGGCTCCTCACCATCAATGCATTCGTCGCGGCAGGCGAGGTGCTCATCCCGATCCAGTGCGAGTACTACGCGCTGGAGGGGCTCAGCCAGCTGCTCCGCAACATCCAGCTGATCGAGAAGCACCTGAACCCGAGTCTGCAGGTCTCCAGCATCCTGTTGACCATGTACGACGGGCGGACGAACCTCGCTCGTCAGGTCGTGGCCGACGTGCGTGAGCACTTCCCGGTCGAGGCCCTGCAGACGCTCATCCCCCGCAGCGTCCGCATCAGTGAGGCGCCGGGCTACGGCCAGACCGTCATCAGCTACGACACGAACTCACCCGGCTCGATCTCGTACCTCGAGGCCGCAGCAGAACTAGCACGACGAGGAGCACCCCAGTAGTGGCAACCAAGAGAACCGGCCTCGGACGCGGCATCGGCGCGCTCATCCCCGTGACGGAGGAGGGTGCCGACAGGCCCGTCGACGTCTTCTTCCCGACGGGCCAGCAGACGGCCGACGAACTGGTGGCTGTGCCCGGAGCGCGCCTGGCGAACCTCAACCCCCTCGACGTCGTGCCCAACGCGCAACAGCCCCGGGCCGAGTTCCGCGAGGAGGAGCTGGCCGAGCTGGTCACCAGCATCCGTGAGGTGGGCGTCCTGCAGCCCATCGTGGTCCGGCCTCTCCCCCGCGATGCGTCCGCGAAGGGCGCGACGGCTGCTCCGCAGTACGAACTGGTCATGGGCGAACGTCGTCTGCGGGCCACGAAGCAGCTCGGGCTCGCGACGATCCCCGCCATCGTCAAGGAGACCGCGGACGAGTCGATGCTGCGGGACGCCCTGCTCGAGAACCTGCACCGGGCAGAGCTGAACCCGCTCGAGGAAGCGTCGGCCTATCAGCAACTTCTCGCCGACTTCGGCATCACGCAGGACGAGCTGTCGAGCCGGATCGGTCGCAGCCGACCGCAGATCTCGAACACGCTGAGGCTGCTGCGCCTGCCCGCGAGCGTGCAGCGGCGGGTGGCGTCGGGCGTGCTGTCGGCCGGGCACGCGCGGGCGATCCTGTCGACTGGGGACTCCCTGCTGATGGAGCGCCTCGCGGACAAGATCGTCAACGAAGACCTGTCCGTCCGTGCCGCGGAGGCTGCTGCCGCAGGGACGAGCATCAAGCCCAGGACCACACGAGGCGCTGTCGGGCGCCACCAGGCACACCTGGACGAGGTCGCGGAGAATCTCGGTGACAAGCTCGAGACCAAGGTGAAGGTGAGGATGGGCGCGCGGAAGGGCTCGATCGCCATCGACTTCGCCTCGATGCAGGACCTGAATCGCATCCTCGCCGCCCTGGGCCAGGACCCGTACTCCCAGTAGCACCACTGCCCCGGCTGGCTCAGCGAGCCGGTCCGGGCAGTACGTGTTTCACGTGAAACGCCCGCCTTCTCGACCGAGAGGGCGGGCGTTTCACGTGAAACAACGTCAGGCGTGGTCGAGCACGGCCTTCTCTGCCAGGGCGGCGTAGACCAGGCCGAGCTCGAACCCTGCTGCGTCGAGGGCCATCGGCACGAGGGAGGTCTCGGTGAGCCCGGGCAGCACATTGACCTCGAGGAACCACGGGGTGCCCGCTGCGTCCACGATGAGGTCGACCCGCGAGAGGTGACGCAGGCCGAGCGCCCGGTGCACAGTGACGGCTGTCTCGGCCACCGCCTCCTGCGCTCGGGCATCGAGGCGGGCCGGGGTGAAGAACGTGGTCTCGCCGGCGTTGTAGCGCGCCTCGAAGCCGTAGACGCCGTTGCGCGGCACGATCTCGACGGCCGGCAGCGCGGACGGACCGTCACCAGTGTCGATGACGCCGACAGCGACCTCGGTGCCCGTGATCTTCTGCTCGACGATCACGTCGTCGCAATAGGTGTAGGCGTCGACCATCGCGCGAGGCAGCTGATCAGCAGATTCCACGACGGTGACGCCCTGGGCCGACCCGCCGCGGGCGGGCTTGACCACGACGGGCGCGGGGTGCTCCTCCGAGATCGCAGCCAGCACGCCCGCGGCACCGAGCTCGCGGAAGGCGTCGTGCGAGAGCGTGATGCCCCGGGGCGTGCGGACCCCGGCGCGGTGCGCCAGCTCCTTGGCGGTGGGCTTGTCCCACGCGAGGCGGGCTGCCGCCGAGCTGCTCCCCACGAAAGGGATGTCCAGGGCCTCGAGAAGCCCACGCAGCGCACCGTCCTCGCCGCTGGCTCCGTGCAGGGCCGGCCAGACGACGTCGGGTCGGGTGGCCGTCAGGTGTCCGAGCAGCGAGGCGTCGGGATCGCGCAGGTCCACCTCGATGCCGTTCGCGACGAGGCTGTCGACAACGCGCCTCCCCGACCTCAACGACACGTCTCGCTCGTGGGAGATGCCCCCGGCCAGGACGGTGACCTTCTTGACGGCACTCTGAGTCATCGGGGCTCTCTCTCGCGGGTCTGCCACGTGATCGTTCCGTGGCGGCATCTCGGGTTAAATGCTGATCAGTTGGTGTTCGGCGGCGGCGTCGACACTCCGCTGCGCATGGTGAGCGGCGAGCCCAGCCTGGCACCGGAGAACGTCGCCAGCAGGTCGAGCTCGCCGTTGACCACGGTCGCGAGCCGGGCGATGCCGGTCCGGATCGACTCGGGCGTCGGGTAGCAGAACGACAGCCGGATGTTCTGGCGGCCGCCGCCGTCGGCGAAGAAGGCGGTGCCGGGCGTGTACGCGACGAGCTCCTTGACGGCGCGGGGGAGCATCGCCTTCGAGTCGAGCTCGTCGGGCAGGGTGACCCAGACGAAGAAGCCGCCGTCGGGCACGGTCCAGCTGAGCGACGGGAGGTACTCCCCCAGCGCCGAGATCATCGAGTCGCGACGCTCACGGTAGAGACCGCGGAACGACTCGATCTGCCCGCGCCAGTCGGCCTGGTCGAGGTACTCGGTGATGACGAACTGACCGAACGAGTTCGGCGAGAGCGTCGCGGACTCGTTGGCGAGGATGAGCTTCTCGCGGATCGCGTGCGGGGCCAGGGCCCAGCCGACCCGGAAGCCGGGAGCGAGCGTCTTGGAGAACGACCCGAGGTAGATGACGCCCTCGTCGTCGACCGAGCGCATGGCCTGCGGGGCCGGCTGGTCGAAGTACAGGAGGCCGTAGGGGTTGTCCTCGAGGACGAGGATGCCCGCGTCGCGGCAGATCTCGAGGATCTCGAGTCGCCGGGCCCTTGTCAGCGTCACGCCGGCCGGGTTGTGGAAGTTGGGGATCGTGTAGAGGAACTTGATCGTGCGGCCCTCGGACCTGACCCGGGCGATCGTCTCTCGCAGCGCCTCCGGCACGAGGCCCTCGGCATCGGTCGCGACGTGCGAGACGTCGGCCTGGTAGGCCTTGAAGACGCCCAGGGCGCCCACGTAGCTGGGGGACTCGGCCAGCACGACGTCGCCAGGGTTGACGAAGAGCCGGGTGACCAGGTCGAGGGCCTGCTGGGAGCCGGTGGTCACGACGACGTCGTCGGCGCTGCCCCGGATGCCCTCCATCGCCATGATCTGCATGATGTGCTCGCGGATGGCCGGGGTGCCCTGCCCGGAGCCGTACTGCAGGGCCATCGCCCCGCCGTTCTGCGACATCACGCGGTCGATCGCCCCGGTCACGAGCTCGCGCGGCAGGGCGGACACGAACGGCATGCCGCCGGCCAGGGAGACGACCTCGGGTCGGCTGGCGACGGCGAAGAGGGCTCGCACCTCGGAGGCGCTCAGGCCGGCCGTGCGGTCGGCGTACGAGTCGTACCACGGGTCGAGGTTGGTGCCCTTGTCGGTCATGTGCGTCCCTGTCGGTCAGAGGTGGTGCCGTTCAGGATATGCCCGGAGCGGTCCGGAGACGGCGAGAGCCCGCCCAGCGGGTGCTGGGCGGGCTCTCCGGCGGTGCGTCGACTCGGGGTCGACCTACGCGAGGAACTCCGCCAGGTCGGCCTCGAGGGCCGGCTTGGGCTTGGCGCCGATGACGGTCTTGACGACCTGGCCGCCCTTGTAGACTTTCATCGCCGGGATCGACGTGATCTGGTACTGCATCGCGGTCTGCGGGTTGTCGTCGACGTTGAGCTTGACGATCTCGATCTTGTCGGCGTGCTCGGCCGCGATCTGGTCGAGGATCGGCGACACGGCGCGGCACGGGCCGCACCACTCGGCCCAGAAGTCGACCAGGATCGTCTTGTCGGACTTGAGGACGTCGGCCTCGAAGGAGGCGTCGGTGACTGCCTTGGCGCTGCTCATGGTGGTTCCTTTCGTCAGGGGGTTCGTCAGGTGTGCGGGCGGGCCGACGTCGTCGACCTGCGGTCGCGGGTCAGGCGGAGACGGGCTCCGGGGCGACCGACTCGGCGGTGTCGATGCCCTCGGCGGCGCCCTCGGTGTGCTCGGCTAGAAAGGTCTGGTCGAGGCTCGCCAGGAAGTGCTCGGCGTCGAGTGCCGCGACGACCCCGGAGCCGGCCGCGGTGGCCGCCTGGCGGTAGGTGTCGTCGACGACGTCGCCCGCCGCGAACACGCCGCGGAGGTTGGTCTTCGAGCTGCGGCCCTCGACGGCGATGGTGCCGCTCGAGGTGAGGTCGACCTGGCCGTGCACGAGGTGCACGCGGGGGTCGTTGCCGATGGCGATGAAGAGGCCGTCGAGGTCGAGGTCGCTGGTGCTGCCGTCGACAGTGTCGGTCAGCTGCACGCCCGTGGCCTTCTCGTCGCCCAAGATCGCCGTGACCTGCTTGTTGAACAGGAACTCGATCTTGTCGTTGCCCTGCGCCCTGTCCTGCATGATCTTCGAGGCGCGCAGCGTCTCCGAGCGGTGGATGACGTAGACCTTCGAGGCGAAGCGCGTCAGGAACGTCGCCTCCTCCATGGCCGAGTCGCCGCCTCCCACGACCGCGATCTCCTTCTGCTTGAAGAAGAAGCCGTCGCAGGTGGCGCACCAGCTGACGCCGCGGCCGCTGAGTCGTTCTTCGTCGGGCAGGCCGAGCTTGCGGTACGCGCTGCCGGTCGCGAAGATCACGGTCAGCGCCTCTTCCACGGTGCCGCTGCCGAGAGTGACCTTCTTGACGTCACCGGTCAGGTCGACGCTGGTGACGTCGTCGAGCAGCACCTCTGCGCCGAACTTCTCCGCCTGCTCCTGGAGCTTGAACATCAGCTCGGGGCCCTGGATGCCGTCGGGGAACCCGGGGAAGTTCTCGACCTCGGTGGTCTTCATGAGCTCGCCGCCTGCCTCGACCGAGCTCGCCACGATGAGCGGCTCGAGACCGGCACGCGCCGCGTAGATGCCCGCCGTGTAGCCGGCGGGGCCGGAGCCGATGATGATGATCTGGCGCATGGGCACCTTCCTCAGTGACGTTCGTGGATGACGGGAGAGGAACCGCGGGCTGTGCGCCCGTCTAGCCCTCGCTCGACCGTCTGGTGCAACACATCCTAGGGTCGGCGCATTCCGGCGGCCCGGGGCTCGCAGACGGCGCTCAGCGACCGGCTCGCGCGCGGCTCGTGCGCTGGTCGCGGGCAGGTCAGCGGCGAAGGAGGCGCGAGGCCAACGGGCGCACCCGGCGGATCACCGGGGCGGTCAGGTCGGTCAGCTCGGGCAGGCGGATCAGCGCCAGGAGGCCGAGGTACACGGCCGCCATGACCAGCCCGGCGACGGCGACGGTCAGGATGCCGGCGATCCGGCCCGACTGGGCGAAGCCGTCCGGGCTGAAACCTCCCAGAGCGGTGACGACGACCAGCCCGACGGCGCCGGCGATCAGCGAGAAGAAGGCGAACTGCAGGTAGCGGCGCAGCACCCAGCGGCCGTCGATGCCGCCGAGGCGGCGCTTGACCAGCACGAGGGCGACGATCGTCTGGGCCGAGCCGGCGATCGAGGTGGTGATCGCGATGGCCACGGCGACGAGCTCGTCGGGCACCACGGCGGACGAGATCAGGGTCCCGATCACGAAGATGCCCGACTGGACGATCTGCATGAAGAACGGCGTCCGCTGGTCGTGCAGGGCGAAGAAGACGCGCTGCACGACGAACAGGACGCTGAACAGGACGAGCCCCGGCATGAAGCCGAGGATGACCTGCGCCATCTGGCTCGCCCCGGTGAAGCTGCTCTCGAAGAAGCTCGCGAACGGGTAGGCGACGACGCACATGGCGACTGTCGCGAACACCATGAACATGCCGATGGTGCGGAGCGACTGTGACAGGTCGGTGCGCACGGCGCGCAGGTCGCCGCGTGAGGCGTGCCCGCTCATGCGCGTGAAGTACGCGGTCGCGATCGACACCGCGACGATGCCGTGGGGCAGCATGAAGAGCAGCCACGAGTTGGCGAGCACGGCGTTCGAGGCGCCCGTGCCGCTGCCCTCGGACGCGACGCGGCTCTGCACGAGGCCGGCGAGCTGCGTCACGAGCACCATGCCGAAGAGCCAGCCGGCGGCCTTGCCTGTGGCCCCGAGGCCGACCCCGCGCCAGCGGAAGTCCGGGCGGAACGACAGGCCCGCCCGGCGCCAGAAGAGCAGCAGGAAGCCCGCCTGCGCCAGGACGCCGAGGCTGGCGGTGCCGGCGAGGACGGTGATGCGGCCGGGCGTCCAGACGTCGACCACGGAGTTCTCAGCAGAGCCGCCGAACAGCACCATGAACACGACGAGCCCCGCGATCGCCACGACGTTGTTGATCACGGGCGCCCAGGTGAACGGCCCGAACACCTGTCGCGCGTTCAGCACCTCGCTCAGCAGCGAGTACATCGCGTAGAAGAAGATCTGCGGCAGGCACCAGTAGGCGAACGCCGTGGCCAGGGCGATCGCGTCGGAGGTGTAACCACCTTGGCCAGTCGACCCCGCCTGCTGGGCGTAGAGGCGCACGAGCAGGGGCGCGAGCAGGGTGCCGACGAGGCCGACGGCCGCGAAGACGATCGTGCCGAGCGTCACGATCTTGTTGATGAAGCGCTGGCCGCCGTCGTCGTCGTGGGTGGCGGCCCGCACGATCTGCGGCACGAGCACCGCGCTCAGCAGGCCCCCCGCGATGAGGGCGTAGATGTTGTTCGGCAGCTGGTTCGCGAGGGCGAACGAGTCGGCCGCGCGGCTCGCCGACTGGCCGATGGCCGCAGCCAGCACGGCCGTCTTGACGAAGCCGAGCACCCGGGACACCATCGTGCCCGAGGCGAGCAGCACGCTCGCGCGGCCGAGGCCGCCCTGCTGTGCGCTCACGGGCTGACACCGTTCTCGGGGGTGTCGCGGCGGACACCGGTCTCGGTGGTGTTGACGCCGGTGGCGTCCGACGTCGTGGCGGGAGCAGTCGCCGCCGCCGTCTCCGTCTCCGCCGCCGCCGCCTTCTCCTCGCGAGCGAGGCGCCGCTTGTGGAACGTCCGGTAGATGCCGCCGCCGAAGAGCACCAGGAAGCCGACGGCGAAGACCCAGGTGATCGCGGTCTCCCAGCCGGCCTGCACCGAGATCGACACGGTGGACGGCGTCGAGATGGCGACCCCGGTCGAGCTCACGAGGCTGAGCGACACGTCGACGGTGCCGTTGGCGACGGACTGCACGGGGACGCGGACGCGGGCCTGAGAGTCGGACGCGATGGTCACCTCGATGCGGTTCTGGTCGACCGACAGCAGCGAGTTCGACGGCTGCACCATCAGGTAGACGGTCGCCGCCGACGAGGTCGAGTTCTGCACGTAGAGGGGAAGGGAGGTGCGGTCGCCGAGGATCGACAAGTCGCTGCCCTGCACGATCGAGACGAGCCCCGACGTGGCGACCGACTCGGCGTCCGCGGCGGCCACCTCGGTGGCGAGCCCGTCGGGGTTGGCCCGCCACGCGTGCGAGGCGAGGGCGAGCGTCCGCAGGCGCGCGGGGCCTGTCACCGTCTGCGGCTGCTCTAGGGCGGTGGAGAAGTCGGAGACGCGGCGGTCCGCCGTCGCGAGCGTGCGCATCAGGGCGGCTCGTGCGTCGTCGACCGGCTCGTCGACGACGGTGGCGGGCGTCGGGGCGGTGGCCACCGCCTCCTGCAGGGTGCTCGCGGTCGACCACGGGAGGTCGCGCAGCGCGGCCAGCGTCCGGGTCAGGTACGCGCTGTCGGGCGACCAGCCGCGGCCGAGCGTGGCGAGGAGCGTGCGGGCGTCGCTCGGCCGCTCGCGGGCGACCGTGGCGACGCTGGCGGAGAGCTCGGCCATCGCGGTGGCCCAGGCCGCGTCGTCGGAGGCGCCGGCCGCGTCCGAGAGGAGCGTCGAGAGGACGTCGTCGGAGACGAGCCCCGTGGTGGCCCCGAGCTGCGTCGCCGCGTTCTCGGTCGCACCCGTCGAGACGTCGACGTTCGAGCTGGAGAGGATCGTCGAGGTGTAGCCGCTCGCGGCCAGGACGCCCAGGTCGGCCGCGACGACCGTGTCGGCCTCCGGCCAGGCGATGCCGGTGGACGACCACGGCCAGCTCAGCAGCGACTCGGTGGTGGGCAACGGCGGCGCGGCCGTGGGGTCGTCCCCCTGGCCGGAGCCGTCGCCTCCCCCGGTGCCCCCGGTGCCGCTGCCGTCGGCGGGCGGGTCGACCGACGAGGGGTCGGAGGTGCCGCTCGGCGAGGGCTCCGGCGTGCTGCTCGGGGTCGCCTCGGCGAAGAGCGACGGGTCGACGAGGGCGTCGAACGAGACGGGCGTCGGGATCGACGCCGCGCCTCCTTGGCTCAGGCCCGCGACGTCGGCGTCCGCGTACGCGAGCGGGAACATCTCGAGTCCGGACTGCTGCAGCTGGTCGAGCCACTCGAGCGCGGACGGCGGCGCCGAGGTGCCCAGCAGGCGGACGGACGCGATGATCATCGGGTCGACGGCCACGGCGGCCTGCGAGCCCTGCACGGCCCGCAGCTGGCGCGTCAGGGTGCCGTCGATCGACGTGTAGGCCGCCAGGGCGCTGGCGTCGAGCACCCCGTTCTCGGTCTCGGGCGTCGTGATCGGCACCGCGACGGCGACCTTCGTCGCCTGGAAGCTCTCGGCCGGGAACCACGCGACGCTGCTGCGCGCCTGGGCGAGCTGCGCGCCGTCGTCGTCGACCAGCCGGGCGCCCAGGGCACGGGCGCCCCAGCCGTAGCCGCCGAGGGCGACGGTCGCCGCGGGCACGGTCACGGAGCCGACGGTGCGCGACTGCCCCGACGGGACCTCCGGCACGTCGACGCGCGTCAGGGAGGTGCCGAGGTAGTCGCTCCCGCTCGTCGAGTCGGGCGACAGCCAGCTCGCCAGCTTGGCGCGGGTGATGAAGGCGTTCCGGTCGAGGTAGATCCGGGCGACGGACGCGGGCAGGTCGTCCTCGGTCGTGTTGGTGACGACGACGTCGAGCACGAGGTCGCGATCCGGCACGAGCACGCCGGACTCGGCGGGCGCCAGCGAGAGCGTGACGGCGTCGTCCGACGCGCTGGAGGGCGCTGACGCCGCGGCAGCCGGCGAGGCGCCGAGCCCGCCGAGCCCGCCGAGCGCCGGGCCGGCCACGGCGGGCAGCCCGACGACCACGACGAACACCGCCGTCAGCGCGGCGAGCAGGGCGTGGAGTCGTCTCATAGGCAGGGTGCGGCCGGCACGGGACGGCCGACGAGCATGCCGAGTCTAGGCAATCGAGACCGTCCGGTCGCGGTGGGCGCCCCGAGACGGGACCGTCGACGGACGGGCTCAGCCCTGGGGAGGAGGCGGTCGCCGCCCGGTCAGCCGGGCGCACTGTGGCAAAGTGGTCGGTCATGGACACCGTCGCCTCCGCAGTCGAGCGACTGGACCGACTGGCCGCCGCTCCCCGCATCGAGAAGCTCGCCGCCGCGTTCGCCGCGGCCGGCCACGAGCTCGCCCTCGTCGGCGGTCCCGTCCGCGACGCGTTCCTCGGCCGGCAGGTCAACGACTTCGACTTCACGACCGACGCCTCCCCCGACGAGATCCTCGAGATCGTCGTGCCCCTGGCCGAGGCGCACTGGGACGTGGGGCGCCAGTTCGGCACCATCGCGGCCCGCGTCGACGGCGAGGTGGTCGAGATCACGACCTACCGCAGCGACGTCTACGACGGCGAGACCCGCAAGCCCGTCGTCGAGTTCGGCGACACCCTCGAGGGCGACCTGGTGCGCCGCGACTTCACCGTCAACGCGATGGCCCTGCGCCTGCCGGAGCGCGTGCTCGTCGACCCGTCGGGCGGTGTGGAAGACCTGCTGGCCGGTCGTCTCGCGACGCCCGGCAGCGCGGTCGACTCGTTCCGTGACGACCCGCTGCGGATGATGCGCGCCGCACGTTTCGTCGCACAGCTCGGGTTCTCCGTCTCGGACGAGGTGCGCGAGGCGATCTCGGCCCGCGCCTCCACCCTCTCGATCGTCTCGGTCGAGCGCGTCGCCGACGAGCTCTCGAAGCTGCTCCGCACCGACACGCCCCGCGACGGCATCCGGCTGATGGTCGACACCGGCCTCGCCGACCACGTCCTGCCCGAGCTCGCCGCGATGCGCCTCGAGATCGACGAGCACCACCACCACAAGGACGTCTACGAGCACAGCCTCACGGTGCTCGACCAGGCGATCGGCTACGAGCGCGAGCGGCACCCCGGCGAGGCGCCCGACCTCACCCTGCGGCTGGCCGCGCTGCTGCACGACTGCGGCAAGCCCGACACCCGCAGGCTCGAGCCGGGCGGGGTCGTGACGTTCCACCACCACGACGTCGTCGGGTCGAAGCTGGCCCGCAAGCGCCTCAGGGCGCTGCGCTTCGACAACGACACGACCAAGGCCGTGTCCCGGCTGATCGAGCTGCACCTCCGGTTCTTCGGCTACACCGAAGGCGCGTGGACCGACTCGGCCGTGCGCCGGTACGTCCGCGACGCCGGCGACGAGCTCGAGCGCCTGCACATGCTGACGCGCGCCGACGTGACGACGCGCAACAAGCGCAAGGCCGATCGCCTCGGCTTCGCCTACGACGACCTCGAGGCCCGCATCGCCGACCTGCGCGAGCGCGAGGCGATCGACTCGCTCCGTCCCGACCTCGACGGCGACGACATCCAGCGGGTGCTCGGCATCTCCCCCGGCCGCGAGGTCGGCGAGGCGTACCGGTTCCTGCTCGAGCTGCGCACCGAGGAGGGGCCCCTCGGCAGCGAGGTCGCGACCGACCGGCTGCTGGCCTGGTGGGCCGCGCGCGCCTCCTAGGCCGTACTGTCGGGTCGTGCGCACCCGACCCAGCTCCGTCACGATCGCCGCCGCCGTCTGCGTCCTCGTGGTCGCCGGCTCCGCCGTCGGCATCGCCGCGTTCGGCGCCTCCCACTCGTCGTCGCGCCCGACGGCGTCGCCCGGCCGGGACGGGCACACGGTCGTGACCGTCCGCCTGTGGGACGAGACCGTCGCCGCCGGCTACGAGAAGTCGTTCGCGACCTTCGAGCGCGACAACCCGACGATCGACGTGGACGTCGAGGTGGTGCCCTACGCGGAGTACGCCGCCGACCTCGACTCGGACGTCGACGCCGGCACCGCTCCCGACGTCTACTGGCTGAACAGCGCCGCCTACGCCGACAAGGCCGAGGCAGGCGACCTGCTCGACGTCGACCAGGTGCTCGGCGCCTCGGCCCACCGCGCCTGGAGCCCCGAGGTCACCGAGCAGTACACGCTCGACGGCCGGCTCTGGGGCGTGCCCCAGCTCAGCGACGGCGGCGTGGCGCTCTACTACAACGCCGACCTGCTGGCCGCGGCGGGCGTCGACCCCGCGGCGCTCGACGACCTGACCTGGGCGCCGGGCGGCGGCGAGGGCGACACCCTGCTGCCGGTGCTCGAGCAGCTCACCCGCGATGCCCAGGGCCGCAGCGCCGCGGATCCCGCGTTCGACGGCACCCCGGTGCAGTACGGCTACAACGCCGGTGAGGACCTGCAGGCGATCTGGCTCGACTACCTCGGGTCGAACGGGGCGAGCCTCGAGAACGCGACGGGCACCTCCTTCGAGCTGGACACGCCGGAGGCGCAGGCCGCGTTCCAGTACGTGGTCGACCTGGTGCAGCAGCACCGCGTCGCTCCCCCGGCGTCGCTCACCAACGCCGACCCCGACTACAGCCGCGACCAGTTCACGTCGGGCCACATGGCGCTGTTCCAGTCGGGGCTGTACAGCCTGGCGCCGGTCGCCGCCGCGTCCGACTTCACCTGGGGCGTCGCGCGGATGCCCGCCGGGCCCGAGGGGCGCGTCAGCGTGTCGAACGGCATCGTCGCGGCCGGCAACGCGCACACGTCGCACCTCGACGCCACGGCGCGGGTGCTCGCCTGGCTCGGCTCGACCGACGGCTCGCGGTACATCGGCGCCGAGGGCGCGGCCGTGCCCGCAGTGCTCGGCGCCCAGGCCGCCTACTACGAGCACTGGTCGGACCAGGGCGTCGACGTCGCGCCGTTCTTCGACGTCGTGTCCGCGGGACGCTCGATCCCCGCCCCGACCGGCATCTGGGGCCACGCGCAGCCGGTCGTCGACCCGCTGCTCGACGAGATGTTCCTCGGCACGACGACGGTCGAGGAGGCGCTGGCCAGGGCCCAGGAGGCGGCGACCGCCACGCTCGAGGACGACCCGGCCGCGGGCGGTCGCGGCACGCCTCGCTGATCGGACGCCTGGCTGTCCGGCATTGTGCGGGGCGGGCCGACCGGCTACGCTGGGAAGGTTGCGTCTGCCCCCGGGTGGGCGCGACGTCATGAACACCCTCCTGCTGCAGAACGTCTGTAGCCGCGAAGTCCGAAGGAGGTGGGTTAGTCATGCACCAGTACGAACTGATGGTCATCCTGGACCCCGAGATCGATGAGCGCACCGTCGCCCCGAGCTTGGACAAGTTCCTCAACGTCATCCGCAACGACGGCGGCACGATCGACAACATCGACATCTGGGGTCGTCGTCGTCTCGCCTACGAGATCAAGAAGAAGACCGAGGGCATCTACGCCGTCGTCAACATGACCTCGAACTCGGCCGCCACGGTCGAGCTCGACCGTCAGCTGGGTCTCTCCGAGGCCGTTCTCCGCACCAAGGTGCTGCGCGCCGAGGAGGCCATCGCGATGGTCGCCGAGGCCAAGAAGCTCTCGGAGGAGAAGGCAGCCCGCAAGGCCGCCAAGGCACCCGCCGCAGCTCCGGCCGCCGCTGCTGAGCCGGCTGCCGCCGGTTCCGCGACGCCTGCCGGCTCTGCGACGCCCGCCGCTCCTGCGGCTCCCGCCGCGCCGAAGGCTGCCGAGTAGCCGATGGCAGGCGAGACCGTCATCACAGTGGTGGGCAACCTCACCAGTGACCCCGAGCTGCGCTACACGCAGAACGGGCTCGCGGTCGCGAACTTCACCATCGCGTCGACCCCCCGCACGTTGGACCGCGCGTCCAACGAGTGGAAGGACGGCGAGGCGCTCTTCCTCCGTGCCAGCGTCTGGCGCGAGTTCGCCGAGCACGTGGCGTCGTCGCTGACGAAGGGCTCGCGCGTCATCGTGCAGGGCCGTCTGAAGCAGCGCAGCTACGAGACGAAAGAGGGCGAGAAGCGCACCAGCTTCGAGCTCGACGTCGACGAGATCGGCCCCTCGCTCCGCTACGCGACCGCTCAGGTCACGCGTGCGGCCTCGTCCCGCGAAGGCGGCGGCGGCGGCTCCTTCGGGGGCGGCCGTGGCGGCGGTCAGCAGGGCCAGGTCGGCGGCGGCCAGCAGTCCGAGCCGTGGGGTCAGTCCGCACCGGCTCAGGGCGGCGGCCAGCAGGGCGGCGGTTCCCAGGGCGGCGACGTCTGGAACACCCCCGGCGGCGGCGGCACCTACAACGACGAGACGCCTTTCTAGGCCTCGTCGCACCTCACTTCTTCTTCATCTGAACTCGAAAGCAGAAAAACAATGGCTGGAAAGAGCAGCGGCGACCGCCGCAAGCCCCTCCGCGGCAAGGGCGGCAAGAACGCCGCTCCCGCGAAGGCGATCCGCGTCGGCGTCATCGACTACAAGGACGTCGCGACCCTCCGCAAGTTCATCTCGGAGCGTGGGAAGATCCGCGCCCGTCGCATCACCGGCGTCTCCGTCCAGGAGCAGCGCCTCATCGCCCGTGCCGTGAAGAACGCCCGCGAGATGGCGCTCCTCCCCTACGCCGGCTCCGGCCGCTGATCAGCGGCGAACGGAAGAAAGAGCAACCATGTCCAAAGTGATCCTCACGCACGAGGTCTCCGGCCTCGGCTCGGCCGGTGACGTCGTCGACGTCAAGAACGGCTACGCCCGCAACTACCTCGTCCCCCAGGGCTTCGCCGTGGCGTGGTCGCGTGGCGGCGAGAAGCAGGTCGAGCAGATCCGCACCGCCCGCACGACCCGCGAGCTCAAGACCATCGAGGAGGCGCACGACCTCAAGGCCCGCCTCGAGGCCCAGAAGATCCGCCTCACGGTCAAGACCGGTGCCGACGGCCGCCTGTTCGGCTCCGTCCGCCCCGGCGACGTCGCGGACGCGGTCAACGCCCAGGGCGTCGCGACCATCGACAAGCGCAAGGTCGAGATCCCCACGGCGATCAAGCTCGTGGGCGACCACGAGGCGACCCTGCGCCTGCGCGAGGACGTCGTCGCCACGATCACCCTCACGGTGGTCAGCGCGAAGTAGTCCCGCCCTGCGTCAGCAGCCAGCAGCACCGCAGCACAGCAGAGCGGCGGCCCCCTCGGGGGTCGCCGCTCTTCTGCGTCCCGTGGGGCCCACAGGGGCCTGCGGGAGGCGGGGGACAGACCCCGAACAGGGGGTTACGGCAAGCTGAACGCGGCCTGCGCTCGTACCGGGCACCGCACCTCCTTGTCAACTTCTCTGTGCACAGCCAGAAGTCAAATCGGGACTCTCAACCCACGGTTCAAGGAACTTTCTACACACAGGCTGACGAAAAAGAAAGTGCAGGTCAGAGGACCCTCGACCGCGTGAAGTATCTTTTTGTCCACAGGACGATCCACAGTTGTCAACAAGCACCCCCGGCGTTTCTCACCGGTTCTCCCCAGAGTTATCCACAGGTGCATTTGCTGTGGAGAACTAGGTGTCCATAAGGTGTACCGCGCTCGCCAGACGGGGGTCGCGGGGGCTCGGCACGGGGATGTCGGTGGCTCGCTGTAGAACCGTCCTGGACGACGTCCGTCGCCGTCCGGCACGCACCCGAACACCTTGCAGGAGGTCCCATGTCGATCGCTCACCTCGGCCTCGCGAGCGGCACCTCCGGCGACAGCGACCGGCAGCAGCGCAGCGACCGCGGCGGCATGGGCACCGGCATGGACCGGGTGCCCCCGCACGACCTGCTGGCCGAGCAGAGCACCCTCGGCGGCATGCTGCTGAGCAAGGACGCCGTCGCCGACGTCATCGAGACCGTCCGCGGCATGGACTTCTACGTGCCGAAGCACGAGGTCATCTACGACGCCGTCCTCGGCCTGTACTCGCACGGCGAGCCCACCGACGTCATCACGGTCAGCGACGAGCTGATGAAGACGGGCGACCTGTCGAGGGCAGGAGGCGCGGAGTACCTCCACACGCTCACCGGCGTCGTGCCCACGGCCGCCAACGCCGGCTACTACGCGTCGATCGTCGCCGAGAAGGCGGTGCTGCGGCGCCTGGTCGAGGCCGGCACCCGCATCGTGCAGATGGGCTACGCGAGCGAGGGCGAGGTCGTCGACCTGGTCAACAACGCGCAGGCCGAGGTCTACAACGTCGCCGGGGGAGTCCAGACCGAGGACTACGTGCCCCTGAACGAGGCCGTGACGGTCGCGATCGACGAGATCGAGGCGGCCAAGGGCCGTGACGGGCAGATGACCGGCGTGCCCACCGGCTTCGCGCAGCTCGACGCGCTGACGAACGGTTTCCACCCCGGCCAGCTGATCATCGTGGCCGCGCGACCGGCGCTCGGAAAGTCGACGCTGGCGCTCGACCTCGCGCGGGCAGCGTCGATCAAGCACGGCCAGGCCTCGGTCTTCTTCTCGCTCGAGATGGGGCGCAGCGAGATCGCGATGCGCCTGATGTCGGCCGAGTCGAGCGTGCCGCTGCAGAACATGCGCAAGGGCACCGTCGACGCTCGCGACTGGACGAACATCGCGCAGGTGCGCGGTCGCATCAACGACGCGCCCCTCTTCATCGACGACTCGCCCAACATGACGCTGGTCGAGATCCGTGCGAAGTGCCGCCGGCTGAAGCAGCAGCACAACCTCAAGCTCGTGGTGATCGACTACCTGCAGCTGATGACCTCGGGCAAGCGCGTCGAGAGCCGCCAGCAGGAGGTCTCGGAGTTCTCGCGTGCCCTGAAGCTGATGGCGAAGGAGCTGCAGGTGCCCGTGATCGCGCTGTCGCAGCTGAACCGTGGCCCCGAGCAGCGTGCCGATAAGAAGCCCGCCATCAGCGACCTGCGTGAGTCCGGCTCGCTCGAGCAGGACGCCGACATGGTCATCCTGCTGCACCGCGAGTCCGCCTACGAGAAGGACAACCCGCGCCAGGGCGAGGCCGACTTCATCGTCGCCAAGCACCGCAACGGCCCGACGGACACGATCACCGTGGCCTTCCACGGCATGTTCTCGCGGTTCGTGGACATGCCCAGCTAGTCACGGTTGTGTGTGGATTCTCACGCGAATCTGCCACTTCTCAACTTTGTTTGCCACACCTGAGGCACACGATGCTCATGGGAAAGCCTAAGTTCCCCTCCGCTTCACGGCAGCGAAGATTGGCGCATCTAGAACGACCGTGCCGCGCCGGACCCGGCTATGCTCGTCCCCCGTCCCTGTCACTCTTGAGCCCAACCGTCTGCATTGATGTAGCCACGGCTTGCTCACCGTCGGAGACGTTCTCGTCTGAATGTCAGTCAGCTGCTTGCTGACGCAGGTCGTCGGGTTGGAGGGTGAAAGCAGCCCACGTGTGGATACCCTTCGCGGAGAAGCGACTTGGACCGGTACCCAAGCCGGTGAGCCACTACGATGTGCATAGAATCCTGAAATGCCTCGTAGACCCAAGTACAGGATCAAACTTCCTTAGATCAGGACGATCTCGTCGGAGCCAAACCACTCATTGTCAGCGGCAAACGAGTGCACCGCTGCCGGGTCATTCGAGTAGGCAACGATGGCCAGACTTTGCATGGCTCGGCTACACGTGACGTACATGAGCCGTCGCGTGCGGTCCAAGGACGTGTCCCTTCCAGCCATCTGGTTGTCGGTGTCGGCCTTCGTGAGGGGCTTGGCTCCAAGGAGCTTCTCGTAGCTGAACATAAAGCCACGAGCTTCGAAGTCGCTAATCACCACCATTACCCGTGGGAACTCGAGCCCCTTGACGCCCTGGTGGGTGGCGAACGGCGATGCGCCCTTGATGTAGGTGCCGTAGTTAATTAGTTCACTGAAGGGGGCGGCGAGGGCGGACTGCCAAGCAGCGGTCTCCGTGGTGACGGTGTCGTCACCTCCAGACGACTGTCCTGTGACGAGTGCCGTCTGCACGGCCGGCGCAAGTACGAAGACGCTTGTGTCGTTTAGCACCATAGCGACCTCGCGCAGCGTGGGAGTTGCGTTCGCATTCCAAAGCCCGGTCAGCCGGTCGACCGCCAATTGGCAAGTCCGAAGAACTTCTCGGAGTGTTCCCGCTTGTTGGGAGGCGTCCTCGAGGACGCGTGTGGCCATGAGTGGAGAATTTTCGCGGACGATTCGAGCAATGCGAAAGTTGTCGTTCTGGCGGTGAGCCTCCATCAGAGGCTTGATTTGCTTCAGGAAGACCTGAAGGCCTGAGATCGAACCATCCAAGAGGCTCGTGCGCTCTGAGTCGAGCGAAGACAGCGCGGAGAATAGCTCCGCGAAGCCAAGGCGTTGAGCTGCCATGTGGTGTTCGAGAATTAGGCGCTTGACAACCCGGCCATCGGTTGAGTCGGTGTCTGGCTTGGTTGCAGTGGACCATCCAGGGTCGTGCGTGATCACCGCCATTTGCTGGGCTACAGCTGACTCAATTGTTTCCACGTCGGAGCTAGAGGGCGCGATGAACAGGCGGACAATACCGTTGCCTCGGTCGGCTCGGGCTTGCTGTGGGTGGTCGTCGACATCGGCTCTAATGCGGTTGCTTAGTCGGACAATGCGTTCGGGGCTCCGGTGGTTCATGACTTTCACCGGTGTGGCCCATGTGGCTGGCACGGCTTCTCCGATGTCTGTCTTCCCGTCGGTGTATATGCGTTGCATCGTGTCGCCAAAGAGACCCAGGACAAACTCCCCTTCATGTGACGCAGCCACCAGCATGAATGCTTCCAGGAGAGTCTTGTTCGTATCCTGACTTTCGTCGATGAACAGAATTGGGTGTCGCGTGATGAGGCTCTGTCCGAGTAGCGGCTTGGTCGTCAGGAGGTCCGCGGTGAGGCTAATCACCTGGGCGTGGTTTAGTGCTTCTCGACCCCGGTTCTCTCCTGCGGGATTGTAGGTAAAGCGTCGAACCTCGTCGAGAGTAGAGATGCGGTCCCGTGCGCGTTGCAGACGGTGCACGCGGTCCATCTCCTTCTTCGAGCCGGCCTTGCTCGACTGAGATTCGAGCTCGGTGATGGTCGCTTTCAGTTCAACTTCCACGCAGTGTCGGATGTCCTCCTGAAATTCCCGAATGAGATTCCAAGCGAATGAGTGGATGGTCGACACCCTGACGAGCGGATCGAAATCGAGCCTGCTGGAGATCTCAGTGGCGGCGGCATTGGTGAAGGTGATGACGGCGAGCTGCTGCCCCCGAAGGGCCAGCTCACGTCCGCGCGAAGTCGTTCCATGTCGTACGGCGTTCACAAGAGACCGCGTCTTGCCCGAACCGGCGCCGGCATATAGGAAGAAGGAGCGGGGCGCCTCCGGTGCCAGACACTCAGCTATCTCAACATCGACGTGGTCATCGACGGACGGGTCAGTCGGCATGTTCTGCAGCCTCGAGAGTGAGAGCTTCCGGCTTGGCGAGTCGCGTCGCTAGCCAGGCGAGACCCTCCTCGATGTACTGGGGCGGCGCGATCGTGTCGAATGCGGGGTCAGCGAGCACGTCGAGGGCTAGTTCTGCTTTGTTGCCGGTCTTCAGATGCTTGTGCAAGTCACTGGCGGCGGCCGTGACATCAATACTCGTCAACAAGGTTTCCTTGAACTTTTTCGTGAGACCTGCGCCTTTCAGTGTCCCGAAGTAGGTGACGTTTTCGAAAGCGAGAGCGTCCTCGAACGTCGTAGGCAAAACTTCGTCCGTGTTGGCTCTTGGCAAATTGGTCGTCACTGGTACTTGATAGGCAAACCTGACGGCGAATTGGTCATCACCCGTCAGCTCTTTAGTGTCAGCTAGGGCGCCTAGGAGAATGTCAATATCATCTCCCTGGTTCCGCCACTGTCTTAGCGTCGGGTTCCCTGTCTTCTGGCCGACGCTGCGAGCAGTCGGGGTGCTCTTACCTTCCAATTGCGGATCGATATCCGTAATCACGAGTGTCGGGATTTTCAGTGCTTCGATCAGAGGGCGCAAACGGTGAGCATGGCTTCCTCCTATCTCCAGCATGGTGACGTAGGCGTGGTGAACAGCCGGGTGTCGTTTTTCGATGAAGTGCGGTATTAGCATTCGCTCGGCCGGTCCCTCGACCAGGATCAAGGCATCGGCAAAAAAGACGTCCGCGTGCTGAATACGCAGGTACCGGGTGACGAACTGCTGTGTTTCTGTTTTTGACCCAAAAATGCTCCCTATGTTGATCACAGCTGACGTGGGAACAGGAACCTGAGTGCCCGCCTGCAGCCTCCGGAAATAGCGAAGGCTCTCGAAGGGAAGCTCGTGGGCAATGTGGCTGGAGTGTGTACTAATGACGAGCTGGGTGGTGAGGACAGTCTTGTCGCCCAGATCGGGATGCTTCCTTAGCACCTCAAATGCTTTCTTTGCGAAGACCTGTTGCACCTGGACGTGCAGGTGCGCTTCGGGTTCCTCGACAAGTACCAGGTGGATCGGTTCGATCGGGTACTCATGATTTGATTTCGCCGCTTTGCCGACGCGCATCCATCGGTCCCTAAAGCTCATTAGGCGGAAAACCATGGATATGAGGTTCTGGTAGCCGAGACCGTTCTGCCCTTCCGGCAGGTGCATGTCCCGGGTTGCCGGCCTGCCCGCGATATCCAAGGCGAAGGACACAGCGGACTCGTGATCCAGGCTTTCGGATGCGCTCAGCTTGGACGCCACACGGATCCTAGGATCAGTGACACCCGGGTAATTAAGTGTGGCCATCTCATGGAAGGCGATTTGGAAAGCTTCCTCCAGGCGAACGTCGAATTGCCGTTGAGCAACCGAAATAGTCTCGAGCGCGTTGAGATCTTCCAGATCAGGGTGATCAGAGGGGTCGAGGTGGTTTGCGTAGTACTCGCCGAGCTGCCTAGACAGCCGCGCCGTCTCAGAGATCCGCCGCGTCGTACCATCACCGCTGGGCTCGGTGACGTCACCCAAGCCGCGCTGGGCGTTGATCTCGTCAATACGCACTATGTGCTCCAGTGGGTTCGACGGCAAGGGGTCGGCGCCAGGAGGCAATGGCTGAACCCGGGCGGCGTCCCCCTCCGGTTCCTGAAGCTGGGACGGGTCGAGCACGTAGTACCGGAGCTTCATGTGCTTGTGGAAGTCGCGTGAAAGAAAGTCGACGAGATTCTCGGGCCACAACGGCAAGTCGCCGGGCTTTGCTGGTTCGCCGCTCTCGCCGTCGCCGTCGCCCTCGTCCGCGGTTTGGCTTGTGCCCGTCGGGCGCTTCTCCCGCCACTGCTCTCTCAACGAATGTCTCGTGGACCAGACTTCGCGGAAACTTCGAGCTAGTTCGACCTCATCCTCTGGCTCTAGGGCAATGCGAACACCGACCAACCCGCCCGTCCAATCCAACGTCGGTATGAGGGGGCTGACTCGATGGACTTCTCGGTCCTCCACCTCTAGCCACACATCCAGTGACGGAAAAAGACGATCCCATGTGCCGGGTTCAATGGTTGTTGTCGCATCGGAGGCGACCCAAGCTTGACCAATCTCGTTGACGTCGTGCCAGTGGGAGAGGGTGAGATCGTTCTTGCCGAACGCCCGAATGCCATCCTTCAAGAAGGATCGGAGCGCGATGAGTGCCGACGTCTTACCGCTGTTATTCGCACCGACGAGCAAGGTTGTATCTCTGGACAGATCCAGACGCACAGACACAAGCTTGCGGAAGTTGCGGATTTCGATTGCTTCGATGCGCATAACTCATGCTGACATGGGAAAGGCTGAGGGCCATGTTCAAAGGACAGAAAAATAAGACTTGGTGCGCTGTGAACAAGCAATTTCAAGCGTTTTGCATGCCCTGACTGTTCGAGGCATTCCAATTGTGCTCAAAACAGTCGAATCTTCCGTATCAGCGCGACTCCTACCCCTGGGAACACGAGATGTCTTGTCGGCCGGCCACTCGAGTAACTCATTCTTCGGCAACCTGCTTCGTGACCATGTCTGACACCCGATCAGTCGCCGGATAGCACGGCCCCTGACCGGGTCCGAAGTGCCTGAAGGACCCGCTCATCCGGCTCGTCTCGGAGCGATTCGCCACGGAGCCAGCCCTCAGCTTCCCCCAGCGCTCCACTGGGCCTGGAACCAACATCCGAAACGGACTCACCATGACTCGCATCGGCACTTCTGACCTGCCCGCAGGGACACGTCGACGGGTACCGGGCCGGGCTCATCCTCGACGAGGCCCATCTAAAAGCTCCGGTCCACGAGATGCCCGCCTTAGACATACTGCCCGCGCGACTGCAACCAGGCGGCCGGATAGACGAGCTCAATCTCACGTCCTTTCACGCGCTCCTCGAGCGCGGCGTGCGGTCAGTCGTGGGACTCGGAAAGTCGGCTGGCATCTCGGCCGAGACGGTCCCGCTTGTCGTCGCTGCACGCCCTCCGAACTACCGCACCCAACATTCATCCGACGCCGATTGGTCCGCCCTGCGTCATGACATCCGAGCGAGCAAAGTCGTCAATATCCCCGACAGCCTCGGCGCAGCCAAAACTGTCCCACCGGGTTGGGCTGATACTGAAGCCCTGTAGGGCTAAATAGGCCTCTCGGGTAGGAGCCATAGTCTGACGGACTAAGGGCGGCGTTTTCAGAGGGGGATTGATGATTGATATGAGAGTCGTGCGGAGTGACCTCTCGGAAAAGGGATGGTCACGGCAGAAGACGACCCTCGACGAGGTGCGGCGCGCTGCAACTTTGGACGGGCTGCGCGGGGCCGGCAGACCTGGCTCGAGTGAACGAGTCCTTGTGCCTTACGAGTCGGCCAAAGCTCCCCGACGTTCCCTGAGCGCGGTGTACGGATTAGGTAAGCAGCCGCTACATACGGACGGCGCGCACTTGCGTGTCCTTCCCGACGTCATTGTGCTTCATTCCGCCATGCCCTCGACGACACCTACCGTGATCTGGACCCCCAGCCGGCGCGGGGAGAACGTGATCCCGTCTGCTGCACGGCAGGGCGTCTTTACGGTTCGGGGCAGCGGCGAGAGCTTTTTGGCCTCAGCTTTTGACGAGAGCGGTCTCCGCTTCGACCCTGTTGTCATGAGTCCCGGGGACGCGTTCGCCCGCCAGACCGCCGAATACTTCCAAGACGCTCGCTCGCGTGCGCATGTTCACGAATGGGACGAACCCGACATTGCCCTTGTCATAGCTAATAGAAAGGCCCTTCACGCGCGAGACGACGTCTCAGACGCTGAGAGGCGGACAATAACCCGAATCGCCTACACGTGGGGATCGACGGAATGACGACACCTTGGGACTCCGAGGCGCTTTGGCTCAAGTCGCGGATGTTCGTCAATCGGGCCATGGACCCTGATCGTGAATTCGAAGAACAGGCTTTTTGGGCTGCCGCAGCGCTTGAGCTCCTCGGCAAGGCCGCCCTGGTGAGAATCTCTCCCATGCTCATCGCCCACCCCGATGACGACGGGCGAAGCATCTTGCTCGCAAGCGGGGCCGTCGACTACACAGGCATCTTTGGCAGCGTTCAGGCCAAAGCGATCTGGTCGCGCTGTGCGCGAGTATTCCGCACCTTCAACGAAGCAGAAGCTAGAAAAATAGCAGCGGGTCGCAACGGATACATCCACTCCACGGGGGTGGGATTTGATGCCATCCCACAGGCCGTCTGGTGGCCACGCTACTGGGCACAAGCCTTCATCCTCGTCGAACACCTCGACCGGACAATCGTCGACCTCGTGGGTCCAAGTCGGTCTCTATTGGTCACGAAGTACCTGGCCGAGAACAAGGAGTACGTCGCTCAGAGGCTCGCAACATTGAAAGAGCGTGCCAATTCCCTTCTCAGTCGACACAGGTCCGGTTCTCTGAGTGCTCGACTCGAAACAGAATGGCAACGATTTGACCTGGCGACTTACCTCTATACGGAGCCCCGAGAGTGTGTGGCCTGCGGTGCCACGGGTGAGGTCGGCGGGGACGAAGTCATCGAAAGCCACATGGAATACCCTGAATACTCAAGCTTTGACCCCGAGGACCAATTTTCTGATCCTCGTTCTATCACCTTGGACATTGCCCCATTCGAGTTCAACTGCCCCGTATGCCATCTCGTCCTGGACGAACCGGAATTGCTCGACGAGGCCGGACTGAGCGACCCCTTCCAAGCCGAAGGCGATCCCGAAGACATGTACGACGACGGCCCCGAATACGAGAACGAGTAGGTAGCCGATACGCAGTGGTCATGACGAATGTGATCATCATCAACACCGAGTGCTCCGGACTTTAGGCCCGGCTACCGGGCCCGGCGTCAACCATTCTCTTGGCCAATATTATCGAGCCTGCAAAGCTCGCCTAGTGGAAACTGTCTGGTACTCCTTTCTCCCGCAGGTGCTTGTGGCGATAGCTTCCGTGGCTGCCCTTGGCACGTCTCTCTGGAAAGAGCGGCATCCGCTGGCTTCTATCGAACGGCTGACTCAGCTGACAGACAAGATGCGGCCAGGTGCGACTCGAGATGGCCTTGCCGACTACCGGGACCAACGCGCGAGTCTTTGGCTCCTTGAAGAGCGAGCTCCTCGAGAGGGTGGGTTGTTGGGCCTCGGTAGATGGCTCGTAGCCGGATCTGCCGTGGCTTTTGTCACTTGGCTGATCCTTGCTGCACTGGCCCCCACCTCCACCGGGACCTGGACCGCGTACGTCATTGGACTCGTGCTCATCTTTGCCTCGACGTGGGCTTTTCGGAAACGAAGAAAGCACCGCCGCGCATGGATTGAGCAAGAAACTCATTGGCGACGGCTACCCCTGCCCGTAGAAGCAAGTCGCGTACGCACCTAGTCGAGCTTTATAGGATCGCGAAGAACGCCACGCACGGCACGTTCAGCGGTTGCAGTACTGGTATGGCGGCCAGTCCTGCCCACGCCTTTGGGAGAACCATGCACACTGGGGCGCAAATCTTCTTCTGGTCGCCCTCTATGCGGAAGACTGGTTAGAAGCGGCCTCTCGATCTACGGTTCTGTCAGCAGATCAAGCCACGACCCAGGGAGCAGCCTGAGGGTCTTCGCGCAAGCGTTCTCGAAGCACGGAGCTATCGACACCTAACTCCTGCGCACACCATGCACGCACTATCAGCGTGCATTCGCGTTCCACGTTGAGGATTTGTAAGTCGTCGGGCAGCTGACGATTTGCATGCTTGATTCCGTTGTAGACGCTCGCGGCACGATCATCCCAACCGGCGCTTTCGAACGGCAGCAAGTCTCCGATGTCGTCCAGTATCCGCCTGGCTCGTCCCGCAAAGGAAACGCCGCTGGCCTCCTTCGACCCCATGCCGTCTCGTTGCAACAGCTCGTACCCAAGCGCTTCAAGCCCTGGTCCTACTTGAGCCAACACAGCGGCCGGACTTGCGGACCGCAAGGAAATGCTGCTGACGATCGGGTCGATCGCCCGCTGGAAACGGTCCCGCAATTCAAACCATTGCCTCAGGCCGCGAATACCCAGCTCTTCGTAGGTCACTAGGTGCCGGCGCTCGGCGAAGGGGGGATCGTCCCGCACTCGGCTCGATGCAACTAGACGCCACGTGGGGCGGGTTCCAAAAACCTTGTCCTCCGGGTGGAGGACTGAATAGGTGATTACGTTCTCATCACTCCAGGCGGATATGACGAGCAAATCGCGCAGGGCTTTTGGGGCACGTAGGTGAGTAGCCCATTCAGCGGGCTCAGTAGTTGTTGTCTGCACCCAGAGAGAGCTTCCCAGTGTGATCTCGTCGGGATCTATAGGCTCCTTGACTATTGCGACGGGCTGCAATGCCATCCGCATGCCGCCCCATACCCCGAGATCGATGTCTTCGGACAGTTCCTTTCGATACGCGAGCGCCCCACTCGAATTTTCCTCATGAACCCATGAATGGGCTCGCACCCAAGATCGCAAATGCGAGACAGTCGACCTCAAGCCAGCGACGGAGTCGAAATCAACCGGTGCCGGTGCGCCAAAGACAGCCTCTTGTACAAGAACTCGTCCCGTTCCGGGACCACCTAAGTTCGTTGTATAACCGCCTTTGTGGCACCCCAGAAGGCCGACCACTCCTCGAGCATCTCGGAAGGTAAGCCGTCGCGGAGGGACGGGCTCAGGCTCGTCGACGGAACTCGGAAAATCCCGTGATGAACGGAACCACCCTACAAATGAGCCTGAGTCGGACGAAGGCCACCAAACGGTCAAGACAATGCCTTCGCTGGTGCGCTCCAGGCTGACGCTAGATTCAGCCGAGTCCTCGCCTAAGAGCTGGCCAAAGCGACGATCACCGATGGCGAGCGTGTTTCGACTCATTAGCGGATTCACCGACCTTTACCTGGGTGGACAATTCGAAAGTCTAGAACGAGCGTTAAAGTGCTACGCGAAACGCACAAAATGCGTTGCGAGCGGCGGTGCTAAAGACCACACGAGGTCAGCATATTCGCGGAGACGGCTGGCCTCATTTGACTCGTCCCGCTCATCTTGAGCTAACGCATCCTAGAAGTCCGGCGCGGGATACTTTGGCAGAATTTCAGCGAGAACGGGCTTGGCACGTCTGTTGAGAAATCCAGACCAGAACAGGGCTGGGTTGGCAGACTCCTTTGAGAAACCACATTGTGTCCTTCGCGAATCAGTTTGTCGCAAGTCAAGACCGCAGTTGTCGGGACTGGGTGTTGCGTCCCAAGTGAATTTTCCAGGCGGTGGACGCGCAAAGGGTTGGCACTTCGAAGAAGCCCACGCCCAGCGGGAGCCAGAATGCGGTACCAGCCGCCACCTAACGGGTTAGCGACCGCCCGACGGCTCTTGGCGAGCTCGATGGGAAGCTACCCGAAGCCAGGCTACGCGCGGCCCCCGGACGGCCCCTCTCGCGAGCGGCCGAGGAAACGATGCGATCTTGGGGAAAGCGTGGCACGCACCGGGTCGATCGCGTCGGCGATATCAAATGCGATGACTTAGCGGCCGCGGTGACGCGGCTCGTGTCGCCCTAGGCAGAACTCAAGTTGCGAGAGTCAAAGTCTGGACAAGGTCATAGCCACAGCCTGGGAGCCCGACCGGCACGTGCCACGCAGAAAGTGAGTGTTCGTTGAGATCAGCTCCTCGTAGAAGCATGACCACGAAGAGCCCGTACGATGACGTCGATGTCTACCGCCATGAAGAGCACGGCGAGGTGTGGTGGGGCGCGGAAGTCGGCCTTAAAGACGACCTCAGCATGGGCTTGGAACGCGAAGCAGACATAAAGCTGCCCTGCTGGGTTGACCTTCAAGGTCAGCAGTAGCGGAACCGGTAGTGCTAGCGCGGTGAGCTCTTCGGCCTAAGGTCGCTCCGGTGCGCATGAATTCTGCGGACGAGGAGTCCTGAGGTGGGCAGCAAACGGAGCGCTCATCGCACATTCACCATCGGCAACCTGCAGCGGACGCGTATCCCGTGGGCCCATTGTCCTTACAAAGTGCCGCCCAGGTCTTCGGTCCCGCGACCCCGTCGGGAACGAGGTTGTGCGGAGTGTACTTCTGGTAGTAGAGCACGGCGTCTTCCGTCTTGCGACCGTAGATGCCGTCGGGGGTCCCCGCCGGGTAGATCTTGGCCCCGTTGAGCATGTACTGCAGGTAGAGCACGCAGTTCCTGTCGTTGCCGGCCCAGCCGGGCCCGAAGTTGCGCGTAATGCAGGCCCCAGCTGCTTCCGCGGGTGCGGGCGAGGCGACAGATGGTGTAACTACGACGCCCAGTGCGACGGCCATCAGGACGACTCGCGACATCAAGTGCTTCTTCATTCTCTTCTTCCCCATGTTGACTCATCTCGGATGTCGCTCCGTGCCCGCGATCGCGACGGCACCGTCACGACCCCGAGGACTCATGCGGAGCGCTCACGGCACCAAGAGTGGCAGATCCCCGCCACGAAGTCGGTCGGCTCTTTTGGGGACCACACTTGCGCCACGAGATCGACGTCGCGTCAAACCTTGCTGTTGCTGCTGTGCCTGGGCTCCCCGAAAACCTGGGGGGCTTATGCGCCGTATTTGAGGAGCAGGCTCGCCAAGCCCGACACCACCGACCCCGACATGCCTTACGCCGCCCGAGACGACAAGCCCTGGGCCGCGCCCAGGTGGCCGAGGCTCCAACCCGACGGTCGCTACGCCATCGGCACGGGCCTCAACGCGCGGCTCGGATGGTGCACGATCAAGATCCAAGAGGGCAGCAGCAGCCCCAACGGTTACGAAGCCCTTCTGTCGGGGGACTCCGGCAGCCCCGGGCAGGCCTTCTGGGTCCCGTTCGTCCGCGGCACAGTACCTCGGCCTTCAGGCGAACAGAAGGTGTGACGTCGGCAAGAGGAATTGGTCAGACTTGCATGCCAAACGGATCGCCCCTAGCTTCAGACGCAGCTGGGGCAGTCGCGCCCCGCACATTTGGGGGATGTTTTGGGGAAGAGCTCTGCTGAAGGCAATCAGCGCGCGAACGGCCGGCGTGCCGAAGGATGTGACCCTGCTGGTGCCCTCTCGCGGAGAAGTGTTCTCAGTGCTGGTGGCGTTCTAGCCGCCACTTATATGGTCACTGGCTCGCCTGTTCCCGCTTTCGCTTCACCGCCCGCCGGCGCGATAGCCGCCAACGATCCACAGCCCATTACGGTTGCCATTCGTGCGATAGAACGCAAGGTATTCGGATCAGACTTCAGCACGGCCGTGTCGCACTCAGATGTCCTGGCCTTCTCGGTATCTGGTGACGCAACCTATCTCGATCGGGCCCAGGTGTCTATCCTTTTCGACCCTGCCGCATCGACCTGGAACGGAGCGCCAGCGACGCTTTACCTGCAGACGCGGATGCAAGTTGCCGACGTCGCCCTAGCGCAGGTGGGACCGCTCCAAGAGATAACCTTCTCCCTGCCGTCCTTCGAACATGACGCCGGCTTGGCCACCTTGGAAATTTCTATCCCGCTCCGTTTCATCGCTGAATATCCGAATGACGCCGTAGAAAATATTGCGCCTACTCAGGTGACCGTGAGCCCCAGGAATCTCCCTCTGAGCCCCGTGCGGGCAGCCGCCGCTTCGCCTCAAGTCCTCGGAAATGGCCTCGCGTGGGGCGTCTCAGTCGTTGCGGCCTGGACGACACTTGGTCAAGTCTCGTCCGCGCAGGGGTCCACTTACGCCTATCCGAGCTTCATCCGGCTAACTCCGAGCGGCCCGGGAGCCATCCCCACCGGTACGTCTCTGGGCCTTCGGTGGGACCCCTTCGTTTTGGATGACTTAGTGGTGGCAAGCGCCACCTTCGACGATGACGGAACAGCCTTGGCGGTCAGAACAGTCTTGACCGAGGCGGGGTCACTGGAGTGCCACCTCGATGGGGCTATCGCACCATCTCGTACGGCATCCCTCACTCTCCAAGCATCCCCGCGGTCTAGGCCGCGCATTGGGGATTCAGTGACTTACGCCCGCGTCGACCTGGTCTCGCCCGCAGCTTTCGCTTCCATGCAGCGGCGAACCGGCCTGGAGGAAGCAGTCTCTGTGACCTCCTCTGGCACACCACGGTTCAGCAGCGCTGCATCAGGTAAGAACTAGGAGGACTCATGGCTGACATCTGGGTAGCTAACGCACAAACGTGGATTAACAACACTTACGGAAATGTGTCGGGCATTGCCACTGTGACGGTTGATGGGTCGTCGGGCTGGCAAACGATGTATGCCCTTACTAGGGCGCTGCAGTACGAGTTGGGCATCACTGCCCTCTCCGATAACTTTGGAGCCGGAACGACCTCAGCATTCCAGCAAAAGGTCCGCGTCATTTCTTCGACCACCACAAGCCGAATCGTAGGAATCCTGCAGTGCGCGCTTTGGTGCAAGGGCTACGCAGGGGGCACCTCGTTTGGTCAATGGAGCGAGACGGTTGGCGCTTCCGTCTCTACCGTCAGAAGCAACCTGGGCCTCTCCGCCGCTTCGACCGTCGACGCCAAGCTTATGAAGTCGCTTCTGACCATGGACGCCTATACGGTCGTCAACGGTGGCTCGGCGCGCGTCCGATCAGGGCAGCAGTGGCTCAACAGTATGTATTCGACCCGAGCCGATTTCTCGCTCATCCCGTGCGATGGCCTCTACACGAGAGACGTACAGCGCGGCATCGTCTACGCCATCCAGTACGAATCAGGCATGGTGGACGGTACGGCCAACGGCAACTTCGGGCCCGGCACGCAACAAGGCCTCAAGTCCTACGGCAATCTGACCTCCGGAGCAACCGACGGGACACGCAAGTTTGTTTCGTTGTTCCAAATTGCTCTCGCAGTGAACGGCTACGACGTCGAACGAAGCGGAACCTTCGCCGCCGCAACAAGGACATCCACCCTGGACTTTCAACGATTCATGGAGCTGTCCGCTTCAGGGGCGGCAAACTTCGACACCTGGGCGGCATTGCTTGTCAGCTCGGGCAACGTCGAGCGAAGCGTCACTGGTATGGACACCAGCACAGAGATAACCCAAGCTCGGGCCGACCAACTCTGGAACCTCGGCTACCGAGTAGTCGGGCGTTACTTGACGGTTACGGGTAAGGGGCTCTTTCTCGGAGAACTGGACCGCATCCTCAACAAGGGATTCAAATTCTTCCCCATTTTCCAGAACTTCAACAATGGCCCTCAGTACTTCTACTTTTCCGCCGGGCTCGACCACGGTACCCAGGCGGCTCGGCGCCTAAGGCAGTTCGCCTTTCCGGCGGGCACCACAGTCTTCTTCTCTGTCGACTACGACGCCATCGACGCCGAAATAGATTCCCTCATCAAGCCCTACTTCGAAGGAATCCGAGCTGGGCTCGCCACGTCAAGGCGGGTCAACTACAAGGTTGGCATTTACGCCACTCGCAACGTCTCCGCTCGAATGTCCCAACTCGGCTTGGCAGATGAGATCTGGGTAAGCGGCATGTCCACCGGATTCAGCGGCAACCTCGGATTCCCGATGCCAGCCAGTTGGAGCTACACCCAGGTCGTCGAACTTCACGACATCAACATCGACAAGAACGTTGTCTCGTCCCGCGCAAAGCCCCTATCCCGAAGTGAAGTCCCTTCGACTCCAGACGACACCAACCTGTCAAGGACTTTCTGGTGGAGCCTCGTCGCCCAGGAGCTGCTGGCCGAGCAAGCCATCGGCCTTCGTCCCGTTGTCCCGAGCGCTCTGGCCGGGGAATACGTTCTCTTCTTCCTCATGAGCCGCTCCTACACGGGAGCCATGTGGGAGAACTACCTCTGGTTCCCAGAGCGCCTAGCTACCTCTGCGACTCGCGACGCCGTCGCACTTACGCGGGGGTCCTACATGCAGACCGCCGGCAATGTAGTGGACCTCTCGGGAGCTTACGTGGGCGGTGTTCCCGCAGACGGGGGAGCCTCGAGCCTCGAGCACATGGCAGCCACAGCTCAAAGCGTCAACTACTACGGCGACCACGCTAATTCCGGAAAGGTCGACATGGGCGACCTAGGCGGATGGGCTCTTGATTTTGTCCAGCTGTGGGCTAACGCCAGATACAGGGCTGCCGACGTCTCCTTGGCAAGCTACGTGACCACCAACCTCGGGGGGAACACCGAAGCCACCGGATTCTCGCTAGGAGACGTCATCGCTGATGCCGATGGGTGGCTCCTTGGAAGCCGCCTCAGGAGCGGACTTCCGTTCGGCGAAGCGGTGCGGCAGACACTCGTCATCGGTAGCGATTGGCGCCTCCGGGTGCGAGCCTTCTTGCAAGGCCGGTTCGGCGCGACGGCGACCTCAACACAGCTATTGGAAACGAATATTAGGGACGTGTTTACGTCAAGTTGGCCGACCACGTTGGTACCCCGAGAGCTTTTCCTCAGGGGTGCTGATCTCCCGACCGCGTCTCAACTCAATGAGTTCGCCACAGCCGCCGTCAATCGCTACCTGGTCCTCGCTGGCCTAAAGGCCAGCTGAAGCTGTGACTTCTACTCGAACCCAAGCAGTTCCGCCTCGAGCACTTGGCCATGTTCTCGGTGCCATTCTCGTGGTCGCCGCCGCACCGGCGCAGTATCTGCTTTTCACATTTACTTTCACTGCAGTAGCTCCGCTTTCTCGCGACAATGGGCCAGACTTCCTGACCGGGGAGCAGGTCTCTCAGTACGTCGTGATCGTCGCAGTTCTAGGAGTCGTGTATCTGGTTCCCTCATGGTTTACCAGGCGCGATGCCGCATATTTCCCGCTCTGGGCTCTCGTAGCGACCCTGTCGGTGTGGGTCGTCGGATTGCTCCTTCTGGCGTGGCTGCTGCTGGTGACATCGGGCTCGCCGGAACTCGTGGGCTTCCGAGCAATCGCATATTCCGTAGCCAGATACGGAGCTTCGATTCCTCTTCTCATTCTTCCCATCGCATTGTTGGTGCTTGCCACCAGATTGAAGGGGAGAACTATGCAGCTACCGAGTCTGATTTTGACCGTGATCGCTTTCGTTCTTGTCTCGAGTTCACCTATCGGAGCCCTGTTGCTGGCCAGGACATACAGCTAAACGAGGCTCACATGAGGGCTAGCGTCGTCTTGAAGGCCCAAATCCTCTTCACGCATTTGCTATGCCTCGATGGCTAGGGACCATAGGGGTGCCCGCGCGAGAATCACTTGGGTTCTTATGAAGGGCGGCAGCGATACAGCGTGTTCCAGTGAGCTGGCGGCTTCCACGGACAACCTCCTCGACGCGGGAAGCTTGTTCAGCGATTTCTTCCTGCTGAGTCAAGGCGGCTGCCACAGCGTGAGGCGCAGCAACGTAGGCCTGGACCATCCGACGTCACAAAGGTCCGGCCTGTCGGTCGCTCGGGAACGGCGGCAGTGATCGGAACGGTGCCTTCGCGTCTCCAGAACAGCTCCCTGAGGCCACGCCGCCGTATTTCTTCTCAACTCAACTGTGTTTGCAAGCTTTTCTGGACCAGGCGTTTGCAAGCCTGGTCGGTAGGCGGGGTTTCTTAGACCAAGTAATTGCTCAGCGACACGTGTTGTCGTCTGCAACTCAGTTTTAGAGATGCTGCCCAGATCGTCATTGACCGGCTGCTGGCAACCGGGCGCAGACGGCGGACCTAGTTCGGGCACCGCCAGGCCCGCGACGATCGTGCGCCTACAGGCCGCGTGGATGTCCCCAAACGACGCCCCTGTGCCGAGATGAGCGTCGGGGTGCCCCTCGCTTCTCGTCGGATAGGCCACGGCCATGAGGACCGATGATGTGGGCCGTTGCTACAGGGCCGAGGGCGACGAATCAGAGTGTCACGGGACGCAGCTAACGTCAGGGGAGGTGGTGCGCCACCCGCCGAACCCAAGTTGGGCTTGGCGGTTGGTTCTATTGCTGTGATGATGAGGAGCCCAAACCTGAGAAAGGCGCGTTTTGTGACTGCTGGAGACCTAATTGCTGCTTACGCGTATGAAGTCACGCCTCAACAACAGGCCCCATTCGCTGGTGGATTGATTCCAGTCACCGATGCGCTTCAGGATGCTGTTGAGTCGCTAAGAATGCCGTCAAGATCTCTGTTCTAGTTGGACCTACGTTGCCGCATTTCCGCGCTGAGAACGGGCAGTTGAACCGCCGTAAGGAACTTGAGGCGTTCTCCTCAGTTGGGTGATAGCTTCACGCACACGGGTGCGTGGGCCGCCGAGCCACTTAACGAGTTCATGATCGTTCAGGCGCTCACCCGGCTCGGAGGTGCCGTCGACACGTCGTCCTGGCCGCGTCAATCTAGGGCCACGCGGGCGTGCAGCCCCAGCCGGTCGAGGAACCTCTCGTCGTGGCTGACGACCACGAGGCCGCCGCGCCAGGCCGCGAGCACCTCGACGAGGTGGTCGGTCGTCGCCATGTCGAGGTCGTTCGTCGGCTCGTCGAGCACGAGCAGCTGGGGGACCGGGTCGGCGAGCACCAGGCCCGCGAGGGCCACGCGGAAACGTTCTCCTCCGGAGAGTGTGGCCGTCGTCCGGTCGACGACCGATCCACGGACGCGGAGACGCGCGAGGGCGTTGCGCAGCTCACGGTCGGGCACGGCGGGAGCGCGGGCGACGTGCTCGAGGACGGTGTCGTCGTCGTCGAGCAGCCCGTCGCGGCGCTGGGGCAGCCAGGCGACCCGTTCGGTGAACGACGTCGCCCCCGTGTCGGCCAGGGGGTGCGGCCTCGCGCCGGGAGCACCGACGAGCTGCTCGAGCAGCGTCGTCTTGCCCGTGCCGTTCGCGCCGACGACCGCGATCCGCTCCGGCCCCTGCAGCACGGTCGTCCTGCCCCGCACGGTCAGCTCCGCGAGGCGTCGCCCCGCCGGGATCGCCGGATCGGGCAGGTCGACCCGGACGGTGTCGTCGTCCCTCACCGCTCGTGAGGCGACGTCGACCTGGTCCCTGGCCCGCGCCTCCGCGTCCCCGTGCCCCGAGCGCAGCCGGCCCGCCGTCGCCTCCGCCTTGTTCCTCCGCGCGTGGGCGATGATCGCAGGCATCGACTCCGCCGATCGTCGCCCGGCGCGCGCCCGCCGGGCGATCGTCGTCTCGGCCTCAATGCGCTGGCGCCGTTCGGCGCGCAGCAGCTGATCGGCGTCGCGCAGGTCGCGCTCGGCCGCCGACCGCTCGACGGCCAGGCGCTGCTCGAAGTCGGACCAGGTCCCGCCCGAGGTGCGGATCGAGCCGTCGTGCAGCTCGGCGATCTCGTCGACGTGCTCGAGGAGCTCGCGGTCGTGGCTCACGACGACGAGCGTTCCGCGCCAATGATCGACCAGGTCGAGCAGCAGCCCGCGCGACCGCAGGTCGAGGTCGTTCGTCGGCTCGTCGAGCACGGCGACGGGCCGGTCGCGCAGCCGCACGCCGGTGACGGCGGTGAGGACAGCCTGCCCGCCCGACAGGGTCGCGACCGGACGGAGCAGGTCTCCGGTGTCGAGGTCGAGCCCGACCTCGCTGAGGGCGGCGACGGCCCGGCCCTCGAGGTCCCAGTCGTCGCCGAGGGCGTCGAAGTGCCGCGGGTCGGGGTCGCCGCCGAGGATCGCGTGCAGGGCGTCGAGCCTCGGTCGGATGCCGAGCAGGTCGGCGACGGTGTCGTCCGGACCGCACCGGAGGCGCTGCGGCAGCACGTCGACCGGTCCGGTCGTCGAGACCCTCCCGCCGGTGGGGGCGAGATCGCCCGTGACGAGGCGGACGAGCGTCGACTTGCCGGCGCCGTTGGCCCCGACGAGGCCGGTACGTCCCCGCCCGAAGGCCGTGGTGACCCGGTCGAGGACGACGGCCCCGTCGGGCCAGGCGAACGAGCAGTCCGTGAGGACGACGGACGGTGAGGGCGTGGTGGTGCTGAGGGTGGAGGGCACGGTGCTCCCGGGGGTGATGTCGGCGCACGACACCACCGCGCTCACGGCCGGAGGCGGGGGAGCGTCGGCCTCGCCCGGGTCAGCGGGCGGGCACGGGCGGAGTCAGTGCGAGGGCAGCTGCTGCGTCGTGGACGCAGTACCGGTGCTGGTGCGCAATGGGCCGTCTTCCGTGCGGGGAGCCCCCGTGTCCGCGAGCCGTCCGGTCGGCCGGTGAGGTGGCCGCACCGACGTCGCGGCTCGCGACGAGGTACGCGCCGATGCTAGGCGCAGGGTGCGGAGCGGCGCAAGGGCGTGGTTCCTGGCGCGAGGGCGACGAAGCGAGTGCCCAGCTCGGCCGCGACGGCGCCGTCGTCGATCCTCATCAGGTCGGCGGAGACGGGGTCCGCCGCCGCCCGCGCGAGCAGCCCCGACCGCAGCGAGAACCACTCCCTGTCGTCGGGCAGCGAGTCTCGGGAGGACGTCCCGGGACGCGCGCGGACGCGCGTTCTACCCGTGCTACCTTCACTGGACCTGGGAGCACGACCGACGCACGGACGCGACGGCAGAGGATCCCGCCGGAGGATCCGCATGAACACGTCGTCACCCCGTCCTGCGCGCCTTCGCGCCCTCGTCGCGGTCCTCGCCGCCGCCTCCGTCGTCGGCAGCGTCCTCGTCGGCGCTCCGGATCCCGCCCGCGCCGCGGACACCACCGGCACGATCCACGGCAGCATCAGCTTCGACGGCGCCCCCGCCCCGGCGGCGGGGTCGATCGTGGTGACCCTCACCGAGGTGAACCGCGGCTGGACCACGACCGTCCGGGCCGACGCCGCGGGGGAGTGGACCGCGCGCGGTCTGCAGATGACCTCGGCGAGCGGCCTGTACAAGGTCGGGTACGAGGACACCTCGCGTGTCTTCGCCCCGGTCTGGTGGAACGGCGCGGGGGCGGTCGACCCGTGGGCGCTCTCGTACGGCGCCGCCTGGCCTGTCCGCGTGACGCCCGAGGACCCGGACGCCACGGCCGACGTGGACCTCCCCGCCGGGGCGTTCCTCTCCGGACGGGTGGTGCGGGCGACTCCTGCTGCCCCGCCGGCGCCGGGGACCGTCCCTCCGTTGCGTGTCCGAGAGTTCACGGTGTCGTACGACACCTACTTCCGCGCCTACCCCGAGGGTCCGGACAGCCCTTACTACAGCTTCCAGCGCGACACGGCTGACGACGGCACCTTCACCCTGGGGCCCCTCCCGCCCGTCGGCTACCGCATCGCCGCCCAGGGCGGGTTCGTCGGGGGCGACCGGAGCGACCCCAACCGCCCGGTCGTCCTGCACCTCGCCCCCGGTGAACACCGGGACACGGGCACGACGACGACGTGGGCGCGCGCCGCGATCACAGCGAAGACAGCGTGCGCCTCCTGCGACGACGTCGAGTTCGACCTTGTCTCGGCGGCAGGGACCAGGATCCCGCCGTCCAGCTTCCAGGCCGCCTCGGGCGCCATCTGGTCGGTGCTCCCCGACACGGTGCACCTCGAGGCGAACCGACGAGGTGCCGACGGCAGGACCACCCGGTTCTGGTCGGGTCCCGGGGTCACGGTCGTGGAGGGACAGGCCGTCGCCATCCCCGCCGAGTACGGGGGCACCAAGGCCGGCGACCTCGTGAGGACCCCTGGCTCGCCGGTGGTGCGCGTGGTGGTGGGCGACGAGCGCTTCGTGCCCCTCGCCTCCTTCGGCCCTGCCGTCGACGTGGGCCTCGGGCGGTCGGTGCGGACCGTGAGCTCGGAGGCGTTCTTCGAGACGCGGTCCGGCGAGGAGCCGACGCCTCCGCTCACGCAGCGCATCGACTGCGGCGACGAGACCTTCTTCGCCGGCTCGGGAGCGGCCTGGCCCGTCGCCCGGTCGCTGGTCGCCGGCCTGCCCGCCACGGTGCTCCGGGCCGACGACGCTCTCTGCTCGGCTCTTCCCCGCGGCACGGGGACCACGACCCGGGCGCTCTTCGTCAAGTCCGCGTCGGACCCGACGATCTGGCAGCTCGACGCCGCCGGGGCCAAGCACGCCGTCAAGGCGCTGTCCACCGTGACGCAGCTCAGCGCACCGGGGGAGGCGCGCTGGCTCGTCGTCGACCCGGGCTTCCTCGCGTCGCGACCGACCGGGTCGGACGTCCTGCCCGCCGGGTCGCTCGTCAAGACGGCCTCCTCGCCCCGGGTCTACTTCTCCGACGGCCAGGGCGGACTCGTGCCCCTCGTCTCCTTCGGCCAGATCTCGGCCATGGGCCTCCCCACGACCTTCACCACCGTCCCCGACTCGGTGGTGGCCGCCTCCACCGTCGCGAGCGCTCCGCTGACGGCCGTCGTCCGGTGCGGATCGCGCAGCTACGTCGCCGGGTCGCAGACGCTCACCCCGGTCGCCGCGGAGCTGGTCGCCGGGCTGACGGCCACCGTCCTGCCGGAGCCCACGTGCGCGGCCCTGCCGCGCGCCGCCTCGGGCCTCGACACGGCGCTGTTCGTGAAGACCGCCGGGTCGCCGGCCCTGTGGCTGGTCGACTCGACGGGCGCCAAGCGGGCGGTGTCCGCCATGAGCACGGTCACCCAGCGGAGCGCCCCGGCGGCGGCGCGGTGGCTCGTCGTCGAGGACGGCTTCGTGGCGGGCCTGCGCGTCGGTGCCGAGGTGCTGCCGGCCGGCGCCCTCGTCAAGGGCGCGTCGTCCCCGGTCGTGTACTGGGCGGACGGCGCGGACGGTCTCGTCCCCCTGCCGTCGTTCGCGGTCGCGGCCGACTGGGGCTCCACCTCCTGGCGGGTCGTTCCCGACGCCGTGGTCGCCGGCTCGACGATCGCTGCGGGACCCTTGGCCAACGTGGTGCGCTGCGGGACGGCGGCCGATGCCCCGGCCCTGCTCGCGGGCAGCGGGGCCTTCTGGCCGGTGAGCCCCCGCGTCGTCGCGGGACTGCCGTCGACGACGGTCCCGTCGTCGACGTGTGCCGTGCTGCCCCGGGCGGCCGGCAGCTTCGACGCGGGCGTCGTCGTCGGGACGCGCACGAGCCCCGTCCTGTGGTCGATCGACGCCCGGGGCACGAAGCACGCCCTGCTCGACATGCGCTCGGTCGCGCAGCTCGGAGGGGGCAGGTGGGCCGTCGTCGACGCCGGCTTCGTCTCGTCGCTCCCCACGGGAGCGGACGTGCTGCCGCCCGCGTCGCTGGTCAAGACCGCCTCGGGGCCCGCCGTCTTCGTGAGCGACGGGCTCGGCGGCCTCGTGCCCCTCGCCTCCTTCGACACGGCCTCCGACCTGGGGATCCCCCTCGCCCTCCGGACGGTGGCGGACGAGGTCGTCTCGGGATCGACGATCGCCGCCGCCCCTCTCGCCCAGGTGGTGCGGTGCGGGGCAGGCGGCGAGCTGGCCCTCGGCGGCTCGGGCGGTCTGTCCCGGGTGCCTGCCGCGCTCGTCGCCGGGCTGCCCGTCACCGAGCTCCCGGCGTCGACCTGCGCCGTGCTGCCGCGCACGACGCCCATGAACAGGGCGCTGCTCGTGAAGAGCCGGGTCGACCCCGTCATCTGGTCGGTGGACGCAGGAGGCGTCAAGCACGCCGTGAAGGACGGCGCGGCCCTGGCCCGGACGACCAGCCCGGACGCCCCGGTCTGGGTCGCCGTCTCGACCGGTTTCCTGCAGTCGCGGCCGACGGGGGCGCCCGTCGTCTGACCGTCTCGGGCAGCTCGTGGCCCGCGGGGGCCGCGGTGAGCCCTAGTGCGCGGCCGACTCGACCGTCAGCCCGCGGATTACCGCCGTCACGGCGACGACCTGCGTCCGCACGCCGTCGGGATCGACGGCCGCCTGGCCGACCGCGCCCACGTGGGCGGCGACCACGGCCTTCGCCAGGAGGGCCGGCTCGACGACGGGCTCGCGTCCGTGGACGGCGGCGAGGGCGACGAAGCGAGCGCCCAGCTCGGCCGCGACGGCGCCGTCGTCGATCCTCATCAGGTCGGCGAAGACGGGGTCCGCCGCTGCGCGCGCGAGCAGCACCGACCGCAACGAGAACCACTCCCTGCTGTCGGGCAGCGAGTCCAGGAGGTGGCCCACCGCCTCCTCGAGGGAGCCCTGCCGCCCCTCACCTGACGTCTGTGCCTCGAGAGCGGCCCAGAGGCGGTGCCAAACGCGGCCCGCCTGCTCCTCGTGCAGCGCGAGGTAGAGCTGGTCGACGCCGGTGAAGTTCGAGTAGAAGGCCCCGCGGGTGAAGCCCGCCCGCGCACAGAGGGACTCGACGCTCTGGCTGATCGTGCCGCTCTCCTCGAACAGGCCGGCCGCGGCCGCCAGGAGGCGACGCCGGGTGTCGGTCCGTCGCCGCACCGAGGGGGTTTCTGCGTCGCTCACGGGACGAGCCTATGCGCCCCGGCCCGCACCTCCTGCAGGTTGGATGCAGTTCGTATCGAGTACGGTTCGTATCGAGTACGGACCGCATCGAAGGGATCAGGGTGACGAAGAGGACGCAGGACGGATCGCGAGACGGATCGCAGGACAGGACGCGTGGCAGATCGGCGGGCAGGAGGTGGTGGCTGCCGACCGCAGCCGTGGCGCTGGTCGGCGCGGCGGTCGCCTGGCTGAACCAGGCTCCGTGGTGGGGGTGGCTGCTCGTGGCCGTGACCGTGGCGGCGGCCGCGCTGCTCTCGCGGACGTGGCGGCGTCGACGGTGGTTCGTCCGCGGCGCGGCTTGGGTCGGGGTGGCTGCCCTCACCGGCGGCGTGGCCCTGGCGGCAGGGCCGATCGTCGGCACCCGCACTCTCGACGGCCCCCACACGGACCCTGTGACGACCGCCCAGGGCGACGTCGTCGGCGTGCACGACGCGAGCGCCAGGGTGGACGCCTTCGCGGGCATCCCCTACGCCGCCCCGCCGGTCGGCGACCTGAGGTGGGAGGCGCCGCGACCGGCCCCTGCACGATCCGAGACCCTCGTCGCCGACGACTTCGGCACCTCCGTCGTCCAGGCCGAGCCCAGCTTCGTGACACGGGCCGCGACCCGCGTGCTCGACCTGCCGCTCGAGCAGACCCTGCTGGGCGGGTACGCGACCGACGAGGACAGCCTGCGGCTGAACGTCTGGAGACCGTCGGAGGCGCCTCCTGCGCCCCTGCCCGTGCTCGTCTACCTGCACGGCGGCGGGTTCGTCGCGGGCTCGGGCGCACTGCCTGCCTACGACGGGGCGGCCCTGGCCTCCACCGGCCGGGCCGTCGTCGTCACCATCAACTACCGGCTCGGGGTGTTCGGGTTCTTGGACAGCACAGCGTTGGCCGGCGACGAACTCGGCGGCAGCACCCCCGGCAACCAGGGGCTGCTCGACCAGCTCGCCGCCCTGGAGTGGGTGCACGACAACATCGGCGAGTTCGGCGGGGACCCTGGTCAGGTCACGGTCGCGGGGGAGTCGGCGGGCTCGGGGGCCGCGTGCATCCTGGGCGTCTCGCCTCTGGCCACCGGCCTCGTCCACGGGCTGATCGGCGAGAGCGGGGGGTGCCTCGGCTCTGCGGGCGACCGCGACGAGGGCGACCTCTACGACGACGCCGAGCACGCGCGCGACGCCGCTCGCGGCCTGAGCGACGCACTCGGCGGCGCGACCCTGGCGGAGATGCGGGCGATGCCGGCGGAGCGCGTCGCGAAGGCGGCAGCCGCCGCGGACCTCACGACGCACTGGTGGCCCGTCGTCGGCGACGCCGTGCTGCCCGACACCCCGTCGGCGATCTACGAGGCCGGGCAGCAGAACGACGTGCCGCTGTTGCTCGGCAGCAACGCCGACGAGACGTCCCTCGACCTGATCGGCGGGGTCGACTCGGACCCCGCGACCTGGGCTCGCGAGGCCCGCGACGAGTACGGGGACGACGCCGACGAGTTCCTCGCGCTGTACCCGGGAGGCGACGAGAAGGAGGTGGTCGCGTCACGGATCCGGTCCGGCACCGACCAGTCGATGACCGCGCCGATGCGGAAGTGGGGCCTGACGGCTGCCGCCTCGGGGACGTCGCCGGTGTATCCCTACTACTTCACGCGCGTTCCCCCGGACCCGGACCTCGAGCGCTTCGGCGCCTATCACGGGTCGGAGGTGATGTACGCGTACGGCAACCTCGGCGCCGACGGGGACATCGACTACACGACCGTCGACCGTCGCCTCGAGTCGGAGATGACGGGGTACTGGCTCGACTTCGTGACCCGGGGCGACCCGAACGGGTCGGACCGTGAGCGGTGGCCGACCCTGCAGGAGGCGCCCGACAGCGTCCTGGAACTCGGCGACGCCACCTCCGTCACGTCACGCCCGTCCGCGGAGGCGGTCGACTTCTGGCTGCGCCGGGAGGGCTGAGGCCGCAGGGCCGCCACCGGTCTCGGTGACGGCCCTGCGGGGGTGCGGCGGAGGAGCCGGGACTCAGCCCCGGGCGACCTCGAGCGCGATCGAGGGCAGGAGCTCCATGCCCTTCGAGATCGAGGAGGCGTCGTTGGCGGCGCCGCCGAACTCGATGCCCACGCGGTCACCGCCGTCGTCAGGAGCGACTGCCACCTCGGTGACGCCCGCGGCCTCCAGACGGTCCACGACGTCGGCGGCGAAGGTGGCCGCCTCGGGGTTGCTGCGGTCGAGCTCCCAGGGCGGTGCCGGCTCGAGCGGGGCGCAGAACGCCTCGGCCTGCTCGCCGACGGCCGTCTCGGCCGCGGTCGCGGGCCGCGTCAGCGACGACGAGTCCGTGGTCTCCGTGGTCGCGGTGCCCGTCGAGGTCGTGGCCGCCGGCCCCGTGCGGTCGGCGATGCAGCGGAGGTACAGGTCGTTGGCCGGGTCGGCCGCGGCGAGGTAGGCGAGCGACTCCCTGGCGGGGGTGCCGTACTCCTGGACGGCCGCGGCGTCGAGGGCCGTGGTGACCTCGTTCGCCGCCGTGCCGGCCGACGTCGTCGACGAGACCTGAGCCTGGGTGCTCGCCGCGCTGGTTGCACTGGTCGCGCTGGTCGCAGGAGCCTCGGCGGCCTGGGCGGACATCGAGAGGCCCGCGACGGCGGCGCCTCCGAGGACGAGGGCGCCGCCGACGACGGTGCTGATCTTGGTGAGGGACATTGCGGTCCTTTCGGTTGGGGAGATCCCAGCGTCGAGCAGGAGTGTGAAGGACCTGTGCGCTCGCCGTGCCGGTTCGATGAGAAGAGCCGCCGCGGTGAGATGCCGGGCCACACGGCCCCCTAGCGTTGCCTCGTGGCGAAGATCGTGGTGGCAGAGGACGACGAACTGCAGGGGGAGCTGCTCCGGCGCTACCTCGAACGTGAGGGGCACGAGGTCGAGGTGGTGTCTGACGGCGTTCGCGCGATCGAGCGCGTGAAGGACGGTCGCGCCTCCTTGTTGGTGCTCGACGTGATGCTGCCGGGCCTCGACGGCCTGCAGGTCAGCACCCGCCTCCGTGAGGAGGGGGCGGAGCTGCCGATCCTGATGGTCACCGCCCGCGTGGCCGAGAACGACCTGCTGCTGGGCCTCGACCACGGCGCGGACGACTACCTCACGAAGCCGTACAGCCCGCGCGAGCTGCTCGCCCGGGTCCGGGCCCTGCTGCGGCGGAGCGCTCCCCAGCGTGTGGACGGCGTGCTCCGCGCCGGGGCGATCGCCCTCGACCCGGCACGGCGCGAGACACGGACCTCCGGCCGGCTCGTGGACCTCACGCGTGCCGAGTTCGACCTGCTGAGGGCGCTGATGTCCGCCGCGGGCAGCGTGCTCAGCCGGGGGCAGCTGCTCGTCGCCCTGCACGGGGACGGCCGCTACATCACGGAGCGGACCATCGACGCGCACGTGAAGAACATCAGGGCGAAGCTCGAGCTCGACCCGGAGGCGCCCTGCGGCATCGAGACCGTCTACGGCGTCGGGTACCGCTTCTCCGCGACCGGGGAGACGGGCCCCCGTGCGTCGTAGCCTGCTCGCCCGCTTCCTCGCGATCGGCATCGTCATCGTCACCCTCTCGATCGCGGGCACGACGTGGATCGTCTCGACGGCGGTCACCCGCAGGGACGCCGTCCAGATCGACCAGGACGCCCGCATCGACCAGGACATCGTGGCCGAGGTGCGGAGCTGGGCAGGCCGGGAGCAGAGCTGGCAGGACGTCGGGACCGAGCTCGACCGGCTCGGCGACCGGTTCGATCGGCGCCTCGTCCTCCTCGACGTCGACGGGCGGACCATCGCCGACACCGACCCGACGCGGGCCGTGCCCGAGCTGCCCGGCGCGCCCGTCGATCCGCTCTCGGAGACCTTCGCCGACACGCTGAGCCCGATCAGCACGACGGTCGCGGGCGCGCTGGTGCTCGACGAGTCGCAGGCACGGTCGTCCCGCGTCGCGGCGGAGGCCGTGGCCGCCTGCGCAGGGCTGCCGTCGTCGTCGGTCTCGCTCTGGCCGAGCGGCCGGGCTGTCGTCTCGGGCGCGTTCCCGCCCGGCTGCGAGACCGCGGCCTACACGGCGCCGCTCGGCCCGGAGCAGGCGGCCCTCGACCTGCTCACCGCGCAGACCAACGAGTGCCTCGCCGTCCAGTCGATCACGCCCGTCAGCGCGGTCCAGCTCGACCTGGTGTCGCCCGGTGCCGCGGAGGGGATCTCGCTGCGCGTCGTGGGAGGCGACGAGGCGATCCCGCTGGAGACGCTGCAGCGGACGAGGAGCTGCGTCACGCGGGCCTGGACGACGATCAACGAGGACCTCGTCCCGCCCCGCGCCTACCTGGTCAGCTCGCCGGTCGACGGCGCCCGGCCGTCGCTGGACTCGCTGACCACCGACTCGCTCGCGCGGATCGCGGCGGTCGTCATCGGGCTCGTCGCTCTCAGCGGCGCCCTGGTGCTCGTCGCGAGCGGCCAGGCGGTCCGTCGCATCCGTCGCCTGCAGCTGGTCACCGAACGACTCACGGCAGGGCAGCACGCTGCCCGCGCGACGGAGTCGGGGCAGGACGAGATCTCCCGACTCGGGAGCGCGGTCAACCAGCTCGCCGACGGTCTCGAGCAGGCGCGGCAGCAGCGCGACCAGCTGACGGCCGACATCGCCCACGACCTCAGGACCCCCCTGACGAACATCCGAGGCTGGGCCGAGGCCTGGGACGACGGGGTGGTCTCGGACAAGGACGAGGTCGTCAGGGTGATCGGGCGCGAGGCCCTGCACCTCGAGCGCCTCGTCGAGGACCTGCGGACGGTCGCGTCGAGCGACGCGGGCGAGCTGAGGCTGCAGCCGCAGGAGGTCGACCTCGCGGCGTTGCTGCGCGAGGCCGTCGACGCGCGGCGGCTGCAGCGGCCGGTGGTCGACTACCGGGGGCCGCTCCGCGCGGTCGTCGTCGCGGATCCCGTGCTCATGCGACAGGTCGTAGGCAACCTGCTCGACAACGCCCTCGTGCACGGTCGCCCGAGCACGGTGGTCGTCAGCCTCCTGCTCGGGGACGGCGCCGTGCAGGTCGACGTCGAGGACGACGGGGTCGGCATCCGAGAGGAGGACCTCGCCTCTGTGTTCGACCGCCTCTGGCGGGCGGACCGGTCACGCAGGCGCGACGGGCCAGGCCACGGCCTCGGCCTGACCATCACCCGACGGATCGTCGAGCTGCACGGGGGCAGCATCGACGTCGCGAATGTGCGGCCGCACGGAGCGCGCTTCACTTTCCGCATCCCGGCGGGCGCCGGTGAACGCGTCGACCGCGTCGACCGTGACCGCTGACCGCTGACCGCTGACCCGTGACCCATGACGGTCAGACCGGCTTCAGAGCCGAGATGATGACGACGACGTCGGAGCCGTAGCGCTCGTCGGCTTGCCGCTGCAGCGTTCCGTCGTCGAACGCGACCGTGACGTGGAGTCGTCCGGCTTGCTCGCCGGCGGTGAGGGTCCCCGCATCTGACGTGGTTCCCTCGACGTAGTCCGTCAGGGCCTGATCGACCTGCGGCGCCTTGGCCGGGTCGGCCGGTGGGAGAGGGGGAACGGGATCGACCGCCTCCGCGGAGTCCACTGCGAGCGTCGGCGGTCGGGTCAGGGTCAGAGCCCTGCCGTCCCACGTGCCGACGACGTCGAAGTCGCCCCAGGTGACACCGGAGACCGCTCGTTCCCCGTCGACGGTCGCCCAGTCCCAGCCGACCACCTGAGGCCCGGAGCACGTCGGGGGATACGACTCTCCGACCAGGCCGAGGCAAAGCATCGGCCCGTCTTCATCGCCCCGGTCGAGAACCGTGCTGGTGGCCGTGAGTTCGTCGGCTGCGGTGGCTGCGGTGGGTGCGGCCACGCTCGTCGACGTGGGCGTCGGCGCAGGTGCGGCGCAGCCGGCCAGTGGCAGCAGGAGGACGACCGCGGTCGCCGGGCACATGTCCTTCGTCCTCATGACCCGATCATGGTGCCTCGGACCGCCGGCCCGCAGATCGAGTTTCCTCGTGGACGTGATGACCGCCTCCTCGGATCCGACCGATGTGTCGAGACGTCTGCCATCCTCAGACCATGAGCGACGAGGAAGACCTGCCGAGACCTCGCCCCGTCGAGGTCCGTGAGGTCGTCGAGCCCCCGTCGCCGTGGCCGTCCGTGAAGGAGGTCGTGACCAACCTGCTGCTGGTCTTCGGCGGCGGCGCCCTGATCTGGCTCGTCGTCGACCGTCTCGGCGCGCCGACATGGGTCGCCTTCGTCGCCCTCATGGGCATCTGGGTGGCGGGCACGGTGGCCGTGCGCCTCCTCCGACGACGCCGTTCGGCGGCGGCGGCGCCCAACGCGTGACCTACGGCTGATCGTCCCCGAGGGGAGGAGGCGCCACCACGGCCGCGGGGACGGTGTTGCGGCACAGCGGCCGACCGTCGACGACCTGGTCGTGGTCGGCTTCGTACCGGCACTCGCTGCAGGTCGCCGGTGCGTCGTCCGCCGACCCGGCATGCTCCTCCCAAGGGTGGTCGCAGTCGGGACACGACGTCGTCCGCAGGTGCCGACGCAGGGCGCGGCCGGGATGACCCGCCGTCTCGCTCATGGAACCAGTATCGAGCCTTGAGGTCGCCGGACGGTGAGTGCCCGAGAAACACCCTTCAGGGGACGAAACACCCGTGGGCCCGGGGGTGTTTCGTCCCGGGGAGGGTGTTTCTCCGGCGGGCACGGAAAAACCCCATCCCGCTCACGTAGCGGGATGGGGTTCCACCGGGATGCCGGCCCTACGAGGTACGGCGCAGCACCGGCGCGGTCGACACCGTGCGGGAGAGAGTTACTCGGTGGCGACGGTGATCTTCGCGACGCCGACGAGCATCTCGTCCTGGACGGCGTCGGTGTTGAAGGTCTGGTTCAGCAGTGCGGCGGCGTCGGGGCTGATGTGCACGGTGGTGCCCTCGAGGACGGCGTTGGTGCCTTCCATCTGGAGGGGCTTCAGGGTGCCGCCGTAGAGGTTGAAGAGGTAGGCGTCTTCTGCTGCGACGGTGCCGTTGGCGGTGACGGTGCCGTAGAGCTTGCTCTCGCCCGGGTCGATGCGGAAGTCGGTGAGCTCGACGACGGTGCCGTCGGCCGCGGTCAGCGACAGGCCGGAGCCGTCGTGGTCGATCTCGCCCTGGACGTAGGGGCGGACGTCGCTGGCGGGGTCGTAGTAGTCGACGTTGCCGCCGGTGATGGGGAAGGAGAAGGTGCCGTCGGTGAAGCCGGCGGTGCCGACGACTCCGGGGGTGAGGCCGAGGGTGCCGAGGGCGTCGACGAAGGACGCGTCGACGGCGACCTGGGTGTCGACTCCCTTGCTGAGGTCGGGGAGCGAGGCCAGGGGCTCGGTGGACGCGGCCGACGAGGAGGACGACGGGGCAGCGGACGACGACGAGGTCGAGCCGGCGTCGCCGGAGGAGCACGCGGCGAGGCTGAAGATGAGGGCGCCGGAGGCGACGATGCCGAAGGCGGACTTGGTGATGGTCTTGCGTGAGATGTTCACGATGGTTCTCCTTGTCTGTGGTTCCCGGTGGGGAGTTGACAGGGGTTCGCCACGGTCGCTGGATGGGTTTGGTGCGTTACCTGACCGTTACCTCAAGCTGACCAGCCGCGGCAGCATTCAGGAATCGGCAGCGCACGGGTCCTGAGTCGTGCACAGATCAGGACGCACGGGACCTGAGTTGCGCGACTCAGGACCCATGTTCCTGAATGAGGAGAGAGGGCAGGGCGTCAAGGGTCGAGCAGGACGCGCATGGCCTCCGTGAGCACGCGGTTGCCGGCTCGCAGCGCCGCGACCTCCGCCTCGAGGGCGGCGATCTCGTCAGTGTGCGGCACCGGAGCGCGGGCAGCGACGGGGGGCGGGGCAGGAGATGCGGGCTGGGTCTCGACGTCCGGTCCGGCTTCGTGGTCCGGCTCGGCGTCCGCCTCCGGCTCCGGCTTCGGCTTCGACTGGTGTTCTTCGTCAGGCTCGACGTCCCCGTCCGGCATGACCTCGGGTGCCGGCTCGATGCGCGTCGTCACGACCTGCGAGAACTTGGGGCGCGGCTTCCGGGCCGGCTTCTCGGGCTCGGGCGCCGCCTCCTCGACCCAGGCGCGCAGCGTCTGCTGCGGGATGCCGAACTCGTCGGCGACCACCGTGAGCACGTTGCGGTCGCCCGGCTTCGTCGCCCTCCGCTCGAGGACCCGCGCCGTCGCCGCCGCGCGGGTGTCGTCGTCGTACCACTCGTCGAAAGGCATGCGCCGAGTCTAGGGACGGCGACGCGCCCGGGGCGGCGGCGCCCCCGGGCCGTCTGCGCCCTACGCCGCGATGTCGAAGACGACGACCCGCGCGGCCGAGTCGCGCAGGAACCCCGCGACCGGCAGGTGCTCGGGGTGCGGAAGGTACGCGTCGAGGGCGGCACGGTCGCGGAAGCGGACCACGAGCATCCAGTGGAAGCCTCCCTCGAGGCCCTCGCCGCTGACCGTGGGGCCGCTCGAGACGGACAGGACGCCGTCGATCGTCGTCAGGTGCTCGTCCGACAGCGTCGAGGCCTGCTCGGTCGCGTCGACCCCGTCGTTCCACTCCGCCAGCACCACGTGCAGCAGCTCAGCCGTCTCGGCCATGTCCTGTTCCTCTCGTCGGCGGCCGGGTCCCGGCCGCGTCCCAGCCTGGACCCCGAGGAGGTGCGGCGCCGGTCCCGTAGGAAGAGGGAGTCTCGGGCGTACGACGAGCGAGCACCGACGGGCGCGCTGGCCGGGGGACGAGTGCCGGGCCGAGCGAAGCTGGGAGCCAGCCGGAGGTGCGTGACGGGAGGGGAGCGGGACACGACTTGATGGGGAGTCCTGCACCGCGCCTCCCCCGGGGAGATCGCGGAGGAGCGGGGCCGAGACCAGGAGGAACCCGTGAGCGACAAGGGCAGCGCCGACAAGGGCAGCACCGAGAAGGACACCGCCGACGAGCGCGTCGACGAGGGCCGCACCGGACCGCGCCTGCGCGACCAGCTGAGCAGCCGGGCAGACCAGCTGGGCAGCCGCGCGATCGAGCCGATCGTCAAGGCCGTGCGCGGCGAGATCGGCAAGGCCAAGGCCGAGGTCGCCGACCGTGCCAGGAGCGCGCGGGCGGGACTCGTCCTCGTGGGGGTCGGCGCCGTGCTCGCCCTCGTCACCGTCGGGCTTCTCGCGGCTGTCGCCGTGGCCGCCCTCGCCGTGGCGCTGCCGCTCTGGGCCGCGACGCTGATCGCCTTCGGCGTCTTCGCGATCGCCTCGGCCGTCGTCCTCAAGGTCGGCATCTCGGCGCTGGGACGCGGCGTCCCGCCCGTCCCGAAGGACACGATCGCCGAGCTCGGGTCACGGCGCAGCGAGGCTCAGCCCGCGCGCGACTGAGCTCACGCCCACGAGAACACCCGACAGCATCACCACACCTGAGAGAACCGGACCCATGGCACGTCAGACCCCCGTCAGCCGCTCGACCTCCGAGCAGCGCACCCAGCACGCCGAGACCTGGTCGAGCGGCGCCCGCTACGCCTCCGAGGCCCTCGGCGCGTTCCTCCTCGTGCTCGGCGGCGTCGGCACCGCCGTGCTCGCCTCGTCGTTCCCCGACGACGGCAACGCGGTCGGCGTCGGGTTCCTCGGCGTCGCGCTCGCCTTCGGCCTGAGCGTGATGGGCGGCATCTACGCCGTCTGCCACATCTCGGGCGGGCACTTCAACCCCGCCGTCACGGTCGGCTTCGCCATCGCCGGACGCACCGAGTGGCGCCACGTGCCCGGCTACGTCGTCGCCCAGGTCGTCGGCGGCCTCGCCGGCGCGGGAGTCGTCGCTGCGGTCGTGGCCGACGGACCCTCCGGTGCCTTCGCCGCCGCTCGCGAGTCGGGCTTCGCCTCCAACGGGTTCGGCGCGCTCTCGCCCGGCGGCTACGGCCTCGGCGCGGTGCTGCTGATCGAGGTCGTGCTCACCGCGGTCTTCGTCGGCGTCATCCTCTCCGTGACCGCGAAGAAGGAGTACGCCGCCCTCGCGCCCGTCGCGATCGGCCTCACGCTGACCCTGATCCACCTGGTCAGCATCCCGGTGAGCAACACCTCGGTGAACCCCGCCCGCTCGATCGCCGCGGCCGTCGTCGCCGGGCCCGACGCGCTCGGCCAGGTGTGGGCGTTCATCGTCGCGCCCCTGGTGGGCGCCGTCGTCGCGGGGGTGGCCCACCGCCTCCTCCGCCGGCCTGCCCGCAAGGGCTGACACGTCGGCGCTGACCCGCGCCTACGATCTCGGCGACACGCACGGCACCCGCCGCGACGTCCCCCGCACACACCGTGACACCCCCGCACAGACACCCCAGCACAGACGCCCGCGAAGAGCAGGCAGACGAGGAGACACCCATGAGCGAGTCCTTCAGCGACAAGGCCAAGCGCGCCGCCAGCCGCGCCCTCGACGAGGCCGAGCGCCGCTATGCCGCCTCCGGCGACCGTGACGGCGACGGCAGCACGGACGGCGGCAGCGGCAGCACCGACCGGCCGAGCGGCACCGACCGGCTGGTGCAGAAGGCGAAGGAGGCGGCGTCCGAGGTGCTGGACCGCGCCCAGGACCGGGGTGAGCGGTTCGCCGACAAGGCCGGCCGCGCCACCTCGGACGTCGTCGACCGCACGGTCGGCTCGCTCGACACGGACGACGAGGGCGCAGGCGTCGCGGCCTTCGTCCGACGGAACGCACGGCGTCGGCCCGTCGTCACGGTCGTGGCCGCGGTGCTCGTCGGCGTCGCCGTCGGCAAGACGATCAGCCGCTAGTCGCGGGGGCCGGTGCCGGGGCCCGGGGATCCGGGGGCCTGGGGGCTCGGCTGGTCCAGGGCGCCGAGCCCCCGTGCGTCTCGACGTCGGGTCGGGTCCGACAGACGAGCTGGAGCAGGCGGGGTCCGGGCCTGACGGGGATGATTTTTCCGCATCCTCCGGCTTCTGACAAGACCCAGGATCGACGGATGCGCGTTCCCGACCCCGGCCGGCATGTGCGGGACTTGCCCGCGCCTCCTAGGGCTTGGGCTCGGGCGCGGACGCGGACGAGCGACGGACCGGGTCCTCGTCGACGACGTGGTGCCGGCCGAGCGGCAGCATCATCGGCGCGCCCGTGGTCGGGTCGGCGACGACCCGGCTGTCGAGGCCGAAGACGGCGCGGACGCAGTCCTCGGTGAGCACCTCGTGCGGGGTGCCCGCGGCGTGCACCCGGCCGCCGGCCAGCGCGACGAGGTGGTCGGCGTAGCGCGCGGCCAGGTTGAGGTCGTGCAGCACCATCACGACGGTCGTCCCGCGCGACCGGTTCAGGTCCGTCAGCAGGTCGAGCACCTCCACCTGGTGGCTCACGTCGAGGAACGTCGTCGGCTCGTCGAGCAGCAGCACGTCGGTCTGCTGTGCGAGCGCCATCGCGATCCAGACCCGCTGGCGCTGGCCGCCCGAGAGCTCGTCGACCGAGCGGTCGGCGAGCCCGGTGGTCTCGGTCGCCTCGAGCGCCTCGGCGACGGCGAGGTCGTCGGCGGAGCTCCAGCGCGAGAGCAGGCCCTGGTGCGGGTGCCGCCCCCGGCCGACCAGGTCCGCGACCGTGATCCCCTCGGGCGCGACGGGCGACTGGGGCAGCAGGCCGAGTGTGCGGGCCAGCTGCCGCGCGGGCGTCCGGTGCACCTCGGCCCCGTCGAGCACGACCTGCCCCGCGCGCGGCTTCAGCAGCCGTGACATCGAGCGCAGCAGCGTCGACTTGCCGCAGGCGTTCGCCCCGACGATCGCGGTGATGCGCCCGGGCGGCACGACGAGGTCGAGGTCGTCGACGACGACGCGGTCGCCGTAGCCGAGCGTGAGTCGTCGGGCGACGAGCGAGTGGTCGGTTGTCACAACGAGCCTCCGGCACGGTTGGTGCGGACGATGAGATGGATCAGGTAGGGGGCGCCGAGCACCCCGGTGACGACCCCGACGGGGAACCGCGTGCCGAGCGCGAACTGCCCCACGACGTCGGCCACGAGCACGAGCAGCGCCCCGACGAGTGCCGACGGCACGAGCAGCGAGCCGTGCGGACCGACGATCCGCGCCGCGATCGGCCCCGCCAGGAAGGCGACGAACGCGATCGGCCCGCAGGCCGCGGTCGCGAACGAGATGAGCCCGACCGCCGCGAGGATGACGACCAGCCGCGTGCGGTCGACCCGCACCCCGAGCGCCGCGGCCGTGTCGTCGCCGAGCTGCGTGACCGAGAGGTCGCGCGACCGCGAGAGCAGCACGGGCGTCAGCACGACGAGCGCGACCAGCACCGGGACGACCTGCGGCCAGCTCGTGCCGTTGAGGCTCCCCGTCAACCAGCGCAGCGCCTCCTGCAGGTCCCACTGCGCCGCGCCCGACAGCACGTACGCCGTGAGGCTGTCGAGCATCGCGGCGACGCCGATCCCGACGAGCACGAGCCGCGTGCCCGCGACGCCGCCCTTCTTCGACAACAGGTACACGAGCACCGCGACGGCGAGCCCGGCGGCGATCGCGAAGGCCGAGACCTGCGCGTCGTCGAGCGACAGGGTCACGATGGCGAACGCGGCGGCGGCGCTGGCGCCCGAGCTGATGCCGATGATGTCGGGGCTCGCGAGCGGGTTGCGCAGCATCGTCTGGAACGTCACGCCGCCCAGGCCGAAGCAGAGCCCGGCGGCGATCGCGAGCACGGCCCGCGGCAGGCGCAGACGGCCGACGGTGAAGGAGGCGCCCGGCACGTCCTGACCGAGGACCACGCCGAGCACGTCGCCGGGCCCGTAGAAGGTGCGCCCGACCATCAGGGTGAGCACGAAGACGAGCAGCACGGCGGCGGCCAGCAGGCCGATCACGGCGCGGCGGCGGCGACCGCGACGGGCGCGGCCGCGGGCGACGTCGGAGGCGACGCTCGCGATGCGCGCCGTGCGGGCCGTGCTCGCCTCGCGGGCTGCGTCGACCCCGGCAGGCGAGGAGGCGCCCCTCGCGGAGCGCACGTCCGCGCCGCTCACAGCGCCCTCAGCTTCGCGCGCCGGACGATCCAGATGAAGAAGGGAGCCCCGATCAGGGCCGTGACGATCCCCACGTCGATCTCGGCGGGCCGGGCGACGACGCGTCCCACGACGTCGGCGGCGGTGAGCAGCACCGCGCCCCCGACGGCCGAGAACGGCAGCAGCCAGCGGTGGTCGACGCCGGTCAGCAGGCGGCAGGCGTGCGGCACGACGAGGCCCACGAAGCCGATCGGGCCGGTGACGGCGGTCGCCGCCCCGCAGAGCACCACGGCGCCGAGGGCCGAGAGGCCGCGGACGACGGCGACGCGCTCGCCGAGACCGGCCGCGAGCTCGTCGCCGAGGGCCAGCGAGTTGAGCGCCTTGGCCGAGAGCAGGCAGACGACGAGCCCGACAGCGAGGAAGGGCAGCACCTGGCCGAGGCTCGAGAACGTGCCGCCGCCCACGCCGCCGATCTGCCACGAGCGGATGTTCGCCGAGATGTCGCCGCGGGGCAGCGCGACGGCGGTGATGAACGAGGCGAGTGCGGCCGAGGTCGCGGCTCCGGCCAGCGCCAGCTTGAGGGGAGTGGCGCCTCCTCGTCCGAGCGACCCGACCGTGTAGACGAACAGGGCCGTCGCGGCGGCGCCGACGATGGCGACCCAGACGATGCTGGTCGCAGCGCTCAGGCCGAAGAACGCGAGGCCGGTGACGACCGCCAAGGAGGCGCCCGTCGTGACCCCGAGGATGCCAGGGTCGGCCAGCGGGTTGCGCGTCACCCCCTGCATCACGGCCCCGGCGACGGCGAGGGCGGCTCCGGCGGCGACCGCGAGCAGGGTGCGAGGGATCCGCTTCGCGACGGAGGCGCGGTCGAATCCGTCCGTCGCGCCTCCCAGTGCTGCCAGCACGTCGTCGAGCGACACCGAGCGCGAGCCGATCGTCAGCGACAGCACCATGACGACGACGAGCACGCCCAGCAGCGCGAGCAGCCACGCGGCACGGAGACGCCTCGGACGGCGCACGGCGGCGACGTCCGAGGCGGTCCCGGAGGTGGTGGTGAGGCTCACGCTGGTGCTGGCTGCCCGTTACTTCTGCGACGCCTCGGCGAGGAGGTCGGCGTACTCGGCGAGGATCCACGAGATCGACAGGGGCGTCGGGTTCGCGGCGGTGCCCAGCGGGCCGGTGCTCGGCAGGGCGACGATGGCCTTGTTGGCGACGGCCGGCATCTGCGACAGGACGGGGTCGCCCTCGAGGGTCTGGACGAGCTCGTCGTCGCCGTACGTGACGATCACGTCGACGTCGTCGAACGTGTCGGCCGTCTCGGCGCTCTGCGTGAGCGAGAACAGGTCGGTCGAGTCGGACGCCTCCTGGATGCTCGCGGGCTGCTGCAGGCCGAGGTCGTCGAAGAACTGCACGCGGGTGTCGTGCGTCGTGTAGAAGCTGACCTCGCTGAGGTCGGTCGTGTCGACGTGCGTGAGGAACATCGCGGTGGAGTCGGTCAGCTCGGGGTGCACGTCGGCGACCTCCGCGATCTCGCCCTCGAGGTCCGCGACGAGCTGCTCGCCCTCGGCCGCCATGCCCATGCCCTGGCTGTTGAACGCGATCATGTCGCGCCAGGAGGTGCCCCACGCGGTCTCGGGGTAGGCGACGACGGGAGCGATCTCGCTCAGCGTGTCGTAGTCCTCCTGCGTCAAGCCGGAGTACGCGGCCAGGATCACGTCGGGCTCGGTGTCGGCCACGGCCTCGAAGTCGACCCCGTCGGTCTCGTCGAACAGCACGGGGGCCTCGCCGCCGAGCTCGTCGAGCTTCTCGCTGACCCACGGCAGGATGCCGTCGCCGTCGTCGTCGCCGAAGTCAGCACGCGCCATGCCGACCGGGACGACGCCCAGCGCGAGGGGCACCTCCTGGTTGGCCCAGTTCACCGTGGCGATCCGCTCGGGCTTCTCGTCGATGGTCGTCGTGCCGAGCGCGTGCTCGATCGTGACGGGCGTGAAGTCGCCGCCGCCTGCGGCGCCGTCGGTGCTGCTGCCGCCGTCGGTGCCGGTGCCGGCTCCGGTCGAGCAGGCGGTCAGGCCGAGTGCGAGGACGGAGGCGGCGCTCAGGGCGAGGAGGCGCGAGGTGCGGGACATGGGGGCCTTCCGGAGGTGGGGCAGAGGGAGGTGGGGCGAGGCGGTGCGGACCTGCCGCGGCGCGTGCCACGGCTGCGGGAGGCGTGACGGATGTGCTGCGGGCACGACGGATCGCCCGGTGTCGGGAGGGCACGCCGAGCGCGTGCCGCGTCGACGGACAGCCCCTCTTGCCGGTGCTGTGCGGCTCGGGGGCTCTCACGGGTGATCGCCGTGTTAGGTGTGCCTTACCTTATCTGCGACGACGGGTGTCGGCAACCCGTCCTGTTCCGCAAATGCCGACTGATCGCCGCCGACACGCCGCGTGGGGAGGTGCATCCCGGGCGTGTCAGTCGGAATTTGCGGGCGTTCGGCCTCCGGCGAGCCCAAACCGAGACAGATCCTGCTCGGCGCGGCGGCGCGACCGGGCAGCTGCGGATCGCGCGGCACGGATCACTCTCCAATGACGGGCACGGCCAGCGGGGGTAGGGGCGGGGTGGGGAGGCCGCGGAACGCACTTCTTCGCGATGCCAGCCGCGCGCTCTCGACGTGAGGCGACTCAAAAGCGACGAACCTCCGCGGAACATCGCGTCGCCTTGTCGCTGTCGCGGAGGTGTGCCTGCTTCGCGCGTGGATGACAGCTGAAGGAGGCGGCGGCCCGGACACAGCAGAGCGCCGCATCCCCGAGACGAGGAGGCGGCGGCCCGGACACGGCAGAGCGCCGTGTCCCCGAGACGGGGACGCGGCGCTCTGCGGCGGTGCGGGGGAGGCCGAGCGGTGCGGGCTAGTGCGCCGCGCTGTCGTCCTTCTTCGAGGCGGAGGAGTCGTGCGCGTGCGTGATCGGCTCGCCCTCGACGGTCTCGCGCTTCTTCTTCTCGGCGTCGCCGCGGGTCTTGGCGAGGCTAGCCACGGTCGCGACCGTGATCGTCGCGCCGATGAAGAGCAGCGACAGCCAGATCGGGATCTCGGGCACCCAGAGCAGCGGCTCGCCGCCGTTGATGAAGGGCACCTCGTTGACGTGCAGGGCGTGGAAGACGAGCTTGACGCCGATGAAGGCCAGGATGACCGCGAGGCCCTGCGACAGGTAGACGAGGCGCTCGAGCAGCCCGCCGATCAGGAAGTACAGCTGACGCAGGCCCATCAGCGCGAACGCGTTGGCCGTGAAGACGATGTACGCCTCGTTGGTGAGGCCGTAGATCGCGGGGATCGAGTCGAGCGCGAAGACGAGGTCGACGAAGCCGATCGCGATGACGCAGAGCAGCAGCGGCGTGACGAAGCGCTTGCCCGAGATCTTGACGGTGAACTTGTCGCCGTTGAAGTCGTCGTGCACCGGCAGCACGCGCCGCGCGACGCGCACGAACATGTTGTCGGCCGCGTTGCCGCCGTGGTCGCCCTTGAGCTGCTGGTAGGCCAGCACGAAGAGCAGCGCGCCGAAGATGTAGAAGACCCACGAGAAGTTCTCGATCAGCGCGGCACCGGCGGCGATGAAGCCGGCGCGCATGATGAGGGCGATGACGATGCCGATCATCAGCACCTTCTGCTGGTACATCCGCGGGATGGCGAACCCGGTCATGATCAGCAGGAACACGAAGAGGTTGTCGATCGACAGCGCCTTCTCGGTCAGGTAGCCGGCGAAGTACTCGCCGCCGAAGCCCCAGCCGCTCGTGAAGCCGATGCCGACGCCGAACAGCAGCGCGAGGCCGATGTAGAAGGCCGACCAGCGGGCCGACTCGCCGATCGTGGGCTCATGCGGCTTCCGCACGTGCGTGAAGAACTCGTAGACGAAGAAGGCGATCGTCACGCCGATGGTGACGAGCCAGGTGGTCGTGGTGATGTTCACGGGAGGTCTCTCCGCAGAGGTCGGGCTGTGAGGCAGCGGGCCCTGCGCACGAGTGGCGAGGGGGTACTGATCGACAGTAAGGTCGCCAGCGCTGTCAGCGTGCCCCCAAGCAGCCCCGACAGTGCTGTGAAGCTGCGGTCCCTGCAAGCTTCAGGCGGTAGGGCTCTCGACCCCCGGGGCCTGACCCGAGGAGGCGGCGACCCGGTCGATCTCGGCGGTCACGCCCCCGAGGACCTTCGTCATGTACGGCCCCCACAGCAGCCGGACCACGGCACGCACCAGCAGCCCGCGGCCGGGCTTCGCGTCGAACGAGTACTGCCAGCAGACGCGGGTGCCGGAGCCCTCCTCGTCGTGCCGGTCGAGGGGCTCGTACCACCACTCGGCGCGGCCGCGCTCGACGAGCGAACGGAGCGGGCCGCGGAAGTCGGTCAGCTCGTAGACGAACAACGCCGGACGTGCCACGGTCACGAGCGTCTCGACGAGCTGGCCGCCGCCCGAGAGCTCGAGTCGGCGGGTCTGGCCCGGGGCGTCCCAGGGGCCCGTCTGTCCGTGGACGGCGACGACGGCGGGCAGGGGGCCGGAGCGCGGGTAGAACCCGACCGGCGTCATCGGGGTCCCGATCTCCCACGCCCGCTCGAGGGACGCCGTCGTCACTCCCTCGCGGATCGCGCTCGCTGTGGTGGTCATGAGGATGGTTCGGAGTCACCCGCTCGGGGGACTGGTCGGTCTGCGGGGGCCGGCAGCCCGCCTCCTCGACTCGGCCTGCGGGGCTGCCGCGCGCCTCCTCGGCCGGGGTCTCCGCCATCACAGAGCCGCCCGGGAGAGTGCTGGGAGCCGCGCACCGCACCACGTGGTTCGTTCTGCCTGTCAGCCGTCGCACCCGCGGGGCCCCACAGAACGGACCACCATGACAGGCCGAGTCGCCGTCTTCGCCCCTTCCCCCGTGCTCACGGTCACCGTCGAGGACCACGGCGCCGGTGCCGACGTGCACGTCCACGCGGGCGGTCAGGGGCTCTGGCAGGCCCGCATGCTGCAGACGCTCGGGGCCGAGGTCGTCGTGGTCGCCGCGCTCGTCGGCGAGACGGGCGCGATCGTGGGGCACCTCTGCGACGACGAGGGCGTGCCGCTGCTCTCGGTGCGCCGGGACGGCCGCGGCGCTGCCTACGTGCACGACCGACGCGACGGCGAACGGGACGAGCTCGTCGAGACCGCCGGCGACGAGCTCACGCGACACGACGTCGACGAGCTGTACGGGCTGGCCCTGCGGGCAGGTCTCGAGTCGGACGTCACGCTGCTCAGCGGACCGGTCGGCGACGACACCCTTCCCGCCGACGTCTACCGACGCCTCGCCGCGGACCTGGGCGCGGTCGACCGGGTCGTCGTCGCCGACCTGTCCGGCGAGCGGCTGGAGGCAGTGCTCGAGGGAGGCGTGGACGTGCTCAAGGTCAGCGACCAAGAGCTCCTCGCCGACGGGCTGATCACCGGGAGCACCCCCGAGCAGATCGTCGAGGCGATGCGCGACCTGCGGCTGCGCGGCGCGTCGTCGGTGGTCGTCACCTGCTCGGACCTGCCCACCTTCGTGCTCGACGGGCCGGGTGCGCGGGTGTTCGAGGTGAGCGTCCCGTCGATGCAGGTCGTCGACACCCGCGGCGCCGGCGACTCGCTCACCGCTGGCGTCGCGGCCGTGCTCGCCGCGGGCGGCGGACTCGAGGAGGCGGTGGTCACGGGGACGGCGGCCGGCGCGCTGAACGTCACCCGGCACGGGCTGGGCTCGGGCGACCCGGACGCGATCGCGGCGCTGCGCACGGTCGTGACCGTGCGCGACCTCTAGCCCGTCCGGCTCGGCGGGCGCGGCGTACCCTCGACGGCATGTCTGGAGAGGAGGGCGCCCCGGCGGCCCGGGGCGACTCGGCACGCAGCGACCAGCCGCGGAGCGACCCGCGCGTCGCCGCCGCGCGCTACCGGGCCGAGGGAGAGCGGCCGCCCGACGACGCCCCGCGCGACACCCGCACCGCCGCCGAGATGCGCGCCTGGGCCCGCACCGCGATCGACCTCGCGGTGCAGCGCGGCGAGTTCGACGACCTGCCCCTGGCAGGCAAGCCGCTGCCCGGCCTCGCCGGCGGCACGGTGGACCCCGACTGGTGGATCCGCGGCCTGATCGAGAGGGAGGGGCTCACCGGCCTGGCGCCTCCTGCGCTCTCGCTCCGCACCGAGCACCAGCAGCTCGACGACGTCCTCGACGGTCTCGGCACCGAGGCCGCCGTGCGCTCCCACCTCGACGACTTCAACGCCCGGATCGTGGAGGCGCGGCGCCAGCTGACCGGCGGACCTCCCGTCGTGACCCCCACCCGCGACGTCGACGACGAGCTCAGGAGGTGGCGCGAGCGTCGCGAGGAGCGCCGTGCGGCCCGCGCCGCAGCAGTCCCGCCAGCCCCGCCGACCTGGCGCGAACGGCGCGCGCTGCGCCGCGAGCTGAGGAGGCGGCGGGGCGACGGGTGAGACGTCTCACCCGCCGCCGCTGACCCGGATGAACCTGGGAGCGGACTCGGCTCGGGGGACGAAGCGCGATACAGTCGAACGTTCCCTCCTGACCGACCTACCGTGAGGACCGCCCGCGTGACGACCACCGCCTCCCCGAGCCCGTCAGGTCACGACGCGCACGGACGAGGCGGAGACGCCGCCCCGCTGCTGCGTCCCCGAGGTCGTCGTCGGGCCGAGGCCGCCGTGCTGCCGCAGAGCTGCCGGGCCTCGTTCGTGCAGCCCGAGGCGCTGGTGGACGCGTCCGTCGCCGCAGCCGAGGCCGCCGTCGTGACGGTGCCGGGGCTGAGCGGCCGTCGAGCTGCTCGAGCCGCGCTGTCGGCCCGTGTCGAGCGCCGAGGGGTCCTCGCGCTGGCACGTCGTGAAGCGCGTTCCGACCGGCCGTCGGCCCCTGCCCCCGTCTCGCGCCGCCTCGTCGGGATCGTCAAGAAGGTCTCCGTCGTCGCCGCCCTCGCGGGCTTCGCCGCCAGCGGCACGCTGCCGCTCATCGCCGGGTCCGACCAGCAGGCGCAGGCCGCCGCGGGCGGCTCGGGCTACTCGGCCGCCGCCTCCGCGAGCGGCCAGCAGCACCTCTCCGTCGACGCGACGGTCGTCTCGGACGACGTCGAGCGCGACCAGTACTCGGCGACGTCGATGATCGACGCCCAGACCCAGCTGCTGCAGAACCACACGGCGGCCAGCTCGAGCGAGTGGGACGGCCGGACGACCGCCTCCTACCTGGCCGACCCGCTCTACGACACCCTCGACCGCAGCCAGGTGCTCGCCGTCGCGATGCAGTACATCGGCACGCCCTACGTGCACGGCGGCGAGGACCCGACCAAGTTCGACTGCTCGGGCCTGATCACCTTCGTCTACGCGCAGTTCGGCGTGAAGTTGACGCACTACGTGCCCACCCAGGACACCGAGGGCACGCGCGTCTCGGCCGCCGAGGCGGTGCCCGGCGACCTCGTCGTCTTCGACAACCTCGCCCACGACGGCATCTACGCGGGCAACGGGATGATCCTCGACGCGCCGAAGCCCGGCGGGTTCGTCAGCGTGCGGCCGATCTGGGACTCCCCGCACCACTTCGTGCGCATCGGCGCCTAGCGCGCGGCTCGCCGCTCGCCGCTCGCCCGGACCCGCTGGACCCGCGCGCACCCTCGTGCGCGCCGCGGGGTGCGCGCGGGTTCGACGGGTGCGGGCAGCACGCGGCAGCACGCGGCAGCCTCAGCCGCCGAGCTGGCCCGTGAGGCGACCGTGGAACGAGCCGCTGCGCTCGTCGAGGCCGACGAACTCGACGTCCAGGCCGTGTGCGGCGAACTTGGCCTCGACCGAGTCGAGCGCCGCGACGCTCGAGGCGTCCCACACGGAGGCGCGGCTCAGGTCGACGAGGACGGTCGCGCCGTGCGCCGCGTCGTCGGCGTCGTCGGCGTAGGAGAAGTGCTCGACGAGGTCGTTGCTGCTGCCGAAGAACAGCGGGCCGACGACGTCGTAGCGGACTCGCCCGGCAGCGGCCGCCGAGCTCTCGCTGTCCGCAGGCACCTCGACGGTCCGCTCGACCCGGATGACGTGCGCGATGCGCCGGGCGAAAAGCACCATGGCGAGCAGCACGCCGACGGCGACCCCGATCGCGAGGTTGTTCGTCGCGACGACGACCCCCACCGTGACCACCATGACCAGTGTCTCCGGCACGGGCATGCGCCTCAGCGTCGACGGCCGGACGCTGTGCCAGTCGACGGTCGTGATCGCGACCACCATCATCACGGCGGCGAGGGCGACCATCGGGATCCGCGCCATCACCGAGCTGAGCCCGGTGACCAGCAGCAGCAGGAACAGGCCGGCGGCGAGGGTCGAGACCCGGGTCCGCGCGCGGCCGATCTTCACGTTGACGACGGTCTGGCCGATCATGGCGCAGCCCGCGATGCCACCGTAGGCGCCCGCGGCGATGTTCGCGACGCCGAGGGCCCACGACTCCTTGCCCTTGTGCGAGGGCGTCTCCGTGATGTCGTCGACGAGCTTCGCGGTGAGCAGCGTCTCCATCAGGCCGACGAACGCGACGCTGAGCGCCGTGGGCAGGATGATGCCGAGGGTCTCCGGGCTGAAGGGCACCAGCCACGGGGTGAGTCCCGGCAGGCCGCCTCCCATCGGTCCCTCGTCGCCGACGGTGTGCACGTCGGTCAGGCCCGCGGCCACGACGATCACGGTCACGACCACGATCGCCACGAGCGGTGCCGGGACGACGGTCGTGAACCGCGGCAGCAGCACGACGATCGCGATCGTCAGCGCGAAGAGCGGGTAGACGATCCACGGCACGTCGATCAGGTGCGGCACCTGCGCGACGAAGATCAGGATGCCGAGCGCGTTGACGAAGCCGATCATCACCGAGCGCGGGATGAACCGCATGAGGCGGGCGAGGCCGGCGGTGCCGAAGACGATCTGGATGACGCCGGCCAGCAGCACGGTCGGCAGCACGTACTCGACGCCGTGGGTGCGCACGAGCGGCGCGATCACGAGGGCGACCGAGCCCGCTGCGGCGGTCACCATCGCGGGTCGGCCGCCGAGCAGCGACATCACCACGGCGAGCACGACCGACGCGACCAGGCTGACCATCGGGTCGACGCCGGCGATGACCGAGAACGAGATCACCTCGGGCACGAGGGCGAGGGTGGTGACGATGCCGGCCAGCGCCTCCCTGGTGAGGAGGCGTGGCGAGAGGAGCACCGCACGCACGCTGTCGTCGGGACGAGCGGGCGCGACGGCGCGGGGCTGGGGGGTATCGGCGGTCACGGCGTGCTCCGGGTGGGGGTGGTGGGAAGATCGGGGGACCGGCGACACTGCCGTGTGATCGACCCTACCCTCACGTGAGGGTAGAGATGGGCCAGTGACGATGACGGACGTCGACGCACCGATGATGCAGATCGGCGAGCTCGCCGACCGTGCCGAGATGTCGCTGCGCACGATCCGGCACTACGACGAGGTCGGGCTGCTCACCCCCTCGGGCCGCAGCGACGGCGGGTTCCGCCTCTACACGGACGCCGACTTCTCGCGGCTGATGGTCATCCGACGCATGAAGCCGCTGGGCTTCTCCCTCGACGAGATGGCCGAGCTGCTGCGGGTCGTCGATGCGCTGACTGCTGCCGGTGCCGACGGTGAAGGAGGCGGGGCGCCCGACACCCGCGCCCGTCTCGACGCCTTCATCGCGGACGCCGTCGAGCGCCGGGCCCGACTCGAGCGGCAGCTGGCCATGGCCGACGAGTTCCTGGAGCTGCTGCGCAGCCGCTGACGCGCCTCCCGCGGTCCCGGCCCGCGCCTCCTGGGGCTGCATCTCGGGCTACTCGCTGCGGCGCTCGACCAGACCCTCGGCGAACGACGCCCACCACTCGCCCGCGGGCGGCCCGCCGTTGCAGGTGCCGTCGCTGATGCCGGGCGTCTTCACCCACAGGAACGCGTCGAGGCCCTTGCTGCCGCCGGTGACGTGCGGGTCCTGGCCGAGGCCGGCTCCCTCGGGGTTGCACCAGGTGCCGCGCCAGCCCTGGCCGTTGCGCGAGACGTCGATGACGTACCGGCTGTCACCGGTGAGCTCGCTGACCCGCTCGGCGTAGGCGCGCTCGTCGTCGACCGGGTAGAAGCTCGCGACGTTCGTGTAGAAGCCGCGGGCGCGCTCGACGCCGGCCTGCTCGAGGCGCTCGGCCATCTCGCGTGCGGGCACCCAGTTCGAGTTGCCGCCGTCGAGGTAGGCGGGCACCCCGGCGTCGGCGAACGCTGCGACCGACTCGCGGATGAGGGGGAGGCGCTCCTCGGCGAGGTCGGGGCAGCGCGTCAGCATGCCGAGCGAGTCGGGCTCGACGATCACGACCGCGCGGTGGCCGCGGAGGGTGTCGGCGACGAGCTGGTTCCAGGCGGGGTAGTCGTCGGCCGCGAGTCCTCCGGCGGAGTAGTTGCCACAGTCCCGGTCGGGGATGGCGTAGGTGACGAAGACGGGGGTCGCGTCCTGCAGCTCGGCGGCGACGAGGTAGTCGGTGATCTCGTCGACGAGGGCGGCGTCGTCGTGCCCGTCGCCGAGCCAGAGCGCGACGGGGCGCTCGGCGATCAGCTCGGCGGCACGGGCGGCGTCGTCGTCGCCGCGGGCGGTGAGGCGCTCGGCGGCGCGGGCGGCGAGGGAGTTCGGCTCGGTGGCCAGCCCGCCGTCGAAGACGAGGGTGTTGGGGGCGGAGCGGATCGAGTCGGGGGTGATCGCGCCGAAGGGCCGGGGGGCGGCGTCGGCGGTCGAGGTGGGGGCAGGGGACGGCTCGGGCGACGTCGTGCCGTTCGCGTCGTCGGTCGGGCTGGTCGTCGGGCTCGGGCCTGCGTCGTCGCGGTCGGCGGACGTGCAGCCGGCCAGGCCGAGGGCGGCGGCGACGACGGTCAGGCCGAGGGCGGTGCGCAGGAGGTGCGGCGTCAGGTGCGGCATCGATCCCGTTCCCGGGCGCCGTGGGGAGGGCCCCGACGATGGTGGACCTCCATGACAGCACGCCGCGCGGCTGCGCGCAGGGGGCGCTTCGGGGGACACGGCCTGTCCCCGGAGCCTTTCGCGAGCCTCCTCCACAGGCGCTCGATAGTCCACAGGTGTCGTGTGCCACGCACTGGGGGAGGTGCGCCGAGGAGGTGGTCGCTAGGGTGGACCGACCGCCGCGCCCGAGCAGCGTGACCACGACCGGCCCGCCTCCGGTCGTGCCGCCGCCACACGACGAACCGAGAACCATGCTCCGCCGCCCTGCCCCCCTGTCCGTCCCGCTGCCCGCTGTTCCCCCCTCGTTCCGGGCCGCCGCCTCCCGCACCGCGTCCCGAGCGGCCTCGCGTGCCGCGGTCGCCGCCCTGCTCGTCGTGGGCCTCGCGGCCGTCCCGGTGCTGGCAGCCCCGGCCCCGGCGCAGGCGGCCGGCCCGAGCTGGCAGCAGGTGCTCGACGCGCGTGGCTCAGAGCAGGCGAAGGAGGCGGCGCTCGCCGACATCCAGGTCGCGCTCGAGGCGGCCTCGTCCAGGGCCGCCGACGCCCAGGCGGCCGCGGACGAGGCGGGCGCCGCCCTGACGACGGCGCAGCTCGCCGTCGACGAGGCCACCGGCGAGTACGAGACGGTGAAGCAGAAGGCCGAGGCCGCGCGGGCCGACGCCGATGCGGCGCAGGTCGTGGTCGGCCAGGCCGCGGCGCTGCTCGCCCGCCCGGGCAGCGGCGGGCTCACGGGCGACCTGATGTCGTCCGGTGCGGGTGCCGAGGAGGTGCTGCGCGACCTGAGCATGTCGACGAAGATCGGCGAGAACCTCAGCGCGCTCCGCGACCGGGCAGTCTCGGCCGAGAACCTGGCGACCTCGCTGGCCGACCAGGCCGCGGTCGCCCTGGCCGAGCGCGACAAGCTGGCTGACGAGGCCTCCGACGCCCTCGACGCCGCCGTGGCCGCGAGCGACACCGCCCAGCGCGACGTCGCCGCCGTCGACGAGGAGAAGGCGACCCTGGCCGCACAGGCCGCTGCCCTGCAGGACGACCGGCTCAGCCTCGAGCAGGCCTACGCGTCCGCCCAGGCCAAGGCAGCCGCGGACGCCGCCGCCGCAGCTGCGGCCGCCCGTGCAGCCGCAGCTGCAGCTGCACCCGCACCTCCCCGAGGCGGTGGCGGGTCACGACCGGCCGGTCCCGGCTCGCCCGGCACCTCCGTGCCCGATCCCGGCACCGGCTGGGTCGCGGGCATCCGCTCGTACTCGTCGTACCAGGCCTACGGCTACCGGGTGCACCCGATCACGGGCGACTACAAGCTGCACGCCGGCGCCGACTTCGGCGCGAGCTGCGGCACTGCGATCTACTCGGTCGCCGCGGGCACCGTGACCTACGCCGGTGCGGCCGGCGGCTACGGCAACCTGATCATCATCGACCACGGCAACGGCATCAGCAGCGCCTACGGCCACATGGAGCGCTCGGGCATCTACGTCGCCAACGGCCAGTCCGTCTCGGCCGGCCAGAACATCGCGGGCGTCGGCACCGCCGGCGGCTCGACGGGCTGCCACCTGCACCTCGAGATCCGCCGCGGCGGCATCGCGACCGACCCGGTCGCCTTCCTCGCCACCAAGGGCGTCCGCTAGGCCCCTTCCGCAGGGTCGATCGGCGACGTAGCCTCAGGGCAGCGAGCCCCGGCTCGTCGCGCCGGTCCCCGTCCGGCGGCACGGCTCCCGACTCGTTTCCCGTGAGCCGGGGGCCATCCCTCTTCCTCGGCGACGCGACCGGGCCTCAGGAGGTGCGACGCGCCTCCTCGGAGGCGGCCTCGGTCGCCCGCGCCTCGGCCGCGATCTCCGCGACGACCGTCTGCACGACGGGCCGTGCCGCCCGCTCCGGCCGCATCAGCGCCTCGACGTGCCGTCCGGCCCGCACGCTGTCGAGCGTCGCGAGGCGGAACCGCCCCGGCGCCCGCCCGGCCGACGTGTGCCGGGGCACCAGAGCCACGCCGAGCCCGGCGGCCACCATCGCCTCGATCACGGGCAGGTGCACCGTGCGGTGCACGACCTGCGGCACGACCCCCGACTGCAGCGCCATCGACACGAGCACGCGGTCGATCGGGTAGCCCTCCGGCACGCAGACCCAGGGCTCGCCGATCACGTCGGCCACGGAGACCCGCTCGCGTCCGGCCAGCGGGTGGTCGAGGGGCAGGGCGACCTCGAGGGGCTCGCGGAGCAACGGCACGACGGTGAGCCCCGGGTGCTCGGCCGGCACGACGCCGTCGGACCGGTGCCCGATCACCACGTCGACGTCGGCCGTGAGCTGTGCGAACTCGTCCTCCGAGACGTCGCGGTCGCTGATCTCGAGCTCGATCCCCTCGTGCTCCCGCATCCGGACCAGCAGGCCGGGCAGCAGCAGCTCCGACGCCGACGGGAACAGCGCCAGCCGCACCACGCCGAGCAGGCCGCCACGGTGCGCCTCGAGCGCGGCCTCCGCCTCGGCGACCGCCGTCGACACCGCCACGGAGGCGCGGGCCAGCGCCTGCCCCGCGTCCGTCAGCTGCACCCCGCGTCCCGCCCGCCGCACGAGCTCGACGCCGAGCTGACGCTGCAGCGTCCTCAGCTGCTGCGAGACCGCGCTGGGCGAGCGGTGCACCGCTGCGGCGACCGCGGTGACGCTCCCGCGGTCGGCGAGCTCGCGCAGCAGGTCGAGGTGCTGGATCTCCATGAAGGGACGCTACATCGTCGATGACGAGACCTGCGCTGGTCCTGCATCCGCACCTCCGGCAGGGTGGTCCCATGAGCCCCCGCGACCGCCTCCTCGCCCTAGTCGTCGTGGTCTGCTGGGGCGTCAACTTCCCGATGACGGCGCTCGCGCTCGACCACTTCCCGCCGATCTTCCTGGTGGCGCTGCGCTTCGCCCTGCTCGCGGTGCCGACCCTGCTGTTCGTGCCGCGGCCGGCGATCCCCTGGTCGCGGCTGCTGATGGTGGGCGTCGGCCTCGGGATCCTCCAGTTCGGGTTCCTGTACCTCGGCATGGCCGCGGGCATGCCGTCGGGGCTCGCCTCGCTCGTGCTGCAGGCGTCGGCGCCCGCGACCGTGGTGATCGCGGCGATCTGGCTGCGCGAGCGCATCACGCGGCGCCAGGCGATCGGCATCGGCGTGGCCGTGCTGGCGCTCGCGGTGATCGCGGCGCACCGGTCGCAGGTCGCGGCCCTGCTGCCCGTCGTCCTCACGCTGTGCGCGGCGATCGGCTGGGGACTCGGCAACGTCGCCGTCCGTCGCGCCGCCGCCCCCGACCCGCTGCGCCTCACCCTCTGGATGTCGGTCGTGCCGCCCGTGCCGATGCTCGCCCTGTCGCTGGCCGTCGAGGGCCCCGAGCGCATCGGGGACAGCCTGGCCGGGGCGTTCACGGTCGCGGCGCTGCCGTCGGTGATCGGCCTGCTCTACGTGGTGCTCGTCGCGACGGTGCTCGGCTACGGCCTGTGGACGCGCCTGCTCGCGGCGTACCCGTCGAGCACCGTCGCGCCGTTCTCGATGCTCGTGCCCGTGGTCGGCGTGTTCGCGTCGTGGGTGGCGTTCGCCGAGGTGCCCGACCTCGTGGAGGTCTGCGCCGGGGTCGTCGTCGTCGCCGGGGTGCTGTTCGCGAGCCGCCCGCCACGCGGTGCGCGTGCCGTTGCCGCAGCAGCCGCCGCCGGCAGCGGTGCTGTCACATCAGGTTCCGAGCACGACGTCCCGGCACGACGGGACGCGACGCTCGGAACGTGATGCGACAGCCCGTCACGGTGCCGTACCGCCCGTGGCCCTACCCTGGGGTCATCCTCGTCACGGCTGCCGACGCCGACTCCCGCCGACCACGGGAGAGCGACGAGCAGAGGGCAGGAGGCGACCGTGGCGCAGCAGCGCAGGGCCCGCGAGACGCGGGCGGCCATCTTGCAGGGCGCCTCCTCGGTGTTCCTCGCCCGCGGCTACGCCGAGACGTCGCTCGACCAGGTGACGGACGCGGCGGGCGTCACGAAGGGCGCCCTCTACTTCCACTTCCGGTCGAAGGCCGACCTGGCCGGGGCGGTCGTCGCCGAGCAGCAGCGGCTGTCGAGGGCCTGGACCGAGCTGGCGATCGCGAGCGCCCCGTCCGCGGCCGGTGCGCTGATGCTGGCGTGCGCCTCCTTCGCGACACAGCTCTCGACCGAGCCGATGGTCGCCGCCGGCCTGCGGCTCTCGACCGAGTCCATCGGCGAGGTGCCGACCAGGGCGCCCTCCGCGCTCGCCTGGGTCGGCGAGACCGCGGGGCACGTGGGCCGCGCGGTCGAGGAGGGGACGTTCCGCGACGACCTCGACGTCGACCGGGCGGCGCGCTTCGTCGTCGGCGCCTTCAGCGGCGTGCAGACCTTCTCGGCCCTGAGCACCGGGCACGCGGACGTCTTCGAGCGGCTGCAGGACATGATGCGGTTCGTGCTGCCGTCGTTCCTGTCGCCGCGGTCCGCCGGCCTCGTCGGCGAGCTCGCCGCACTGATCAGGCCGACGGACCGTCCCCCGATCGGCTGACCTGCGTCAGCCGACCGGCAGGAGCCCCCGCCCCGTCAGTGTCCTCTGTACCCCATCATGCATACTCCGCGACCTGTTTCGGAACCCCCCGTCGGAGGGTCGAGGCATCCTCGCTTCACGAGGTGCGCCGTCTGAGGTGCGCCTACAGCCCCTTCGGCCTCTCCGGTCCGAGCTGCTCGATCGTCCGGTCGACGAGCTGCTGGGCCGCGACGAGGGGTCCGGTGTCGATCTGGGCCAGGCGCTCGCCGTAGTCGTGCGGCACGGTCAGCTGCTGCTGCCACTCGGCCTCGTAGAGCGCGTCGAGGTACCCGGAGGCGGCGCGGCAGGCAGCGTCGGTCTCGGCCAGGTCGCGTTCCTCGTCGCTGACGGCCGTCGCCGGGTCGTACGAGGTGAAGGTCTCGGCCATCCGCGTGGTCGGCATGTCCGCCGGGTCGTCCGGCAGGTCGTCGGCCCAGGGCCCGGCCCCGACGCCCTGGTCGAGCATGCAGGCGTGCCACGCGTCGGCCGCCCGGCGCACGGACGAGTCCTGTCGCGCCTCGAGGAACGCCGCGTTGCTGAGCCGGATGGCGATGTCGCCCACCGACCCGGTGCTCGACGACGCGGAGGCGCCCGTCAGCAGCTCGGGATGCTGCCGGTAGGCGCGGTCGAGGCAGGTACTGCGGTCGGCCGCCTCGTCCGGCGAGGTCTCGCGGTACTCGAAGGCCCGCCAGGCGTCGGCGCCCGCGTCGACGGTGGGAGGCACGTGGTACCCGCGGGCACGGGCCGCGGCCAGGTCGAAGGCGCGGAGCGGCTGCCGCTCGGTGGCGTTCGTGGCCGCGTCGACGTCGCGCCAGGGCACGATCGCGTCGTCGTGGCCAGCGTCGACCATGCAGTCCTGGATGAGCAGCTCGGTCGCGTAGTTGAGGCGCACGACACCGACGCCGACGTACTGGTCGAGGGGCATCGTCCACGACGCCTGGTCCTTCTCCGGCAGGTCGGGCAGGGTCCAGGCCGCGTTGGCGGGGATGCCGACGGCCACGACCCCGGCGACGAGCGCGGCCACCGCGACGACGGTGACCCGCTTCGCGACGCGTTCCCGGCCGCCGGCCCTCACCGACCGGCCCCTCGGCACGCGGCCCTCACCGGCGGGGCCTCTGCCCGCCGTCGGACGCGGGCACGAGCCCGTTCTCGTAGGCGAACACGACGATCTGCACGCGGTTGCGCATGCCGAGCTTCTGCAGCACCGAACGGACGTGGCTCTTCACCGTCGCCTCGCTGAGGTACGCCTCGCCCGCGATCTCGATGTTGCTGAGCCCCTTCGCGACGAGCAGGAACATCTCGCGCTCGCGCGGGGAGAGCGGCTCGAGCGGGTCGACCCGTGGGGCAGGGGTCGTCGGGACGGCGAACTCGTGCACGACGTCGAGCGCGGCCGCCGCGGTCGGCACGGGGTCGCCCGCCCACGCCGCCCGGATCGTCGTGAGCACCTCGTCGGGCGTCGCGTCCTTCGTGAGGAACGCGTAGGCGCCGGCCTTGAGGGCCCCGAACACGGCCTCGTCACGTTGGATCGTCGTGAGCGCGACCACCCGCGGGAGGTCGTCGGGCGACACGCCCTCGAGGATGCGTGCCGTCGCCTCGAGCCCGTTCATCACGGGCATCCGCAGGTCCATCAGCACGACGTCGGGGTGCTCGCGCTCGACCAGCGCCAGCGCCTCGCGCCCGTCGACGGCGGTGCCGACGCATCGCAGGTCCGGCTGCGCCTCGATCAGCATGCGCAGGCCGGAGGCGAACAGCGGCTGGTCGTCGACGACCGCGACGGTGATGACGGCGGTGGCGGCGGCGCCGGGGGCGACTGCGGGGCGCGAGTCGGCGGCGGGGCGCGAGTCGGTCATGAGGAGCTTCTCTCGGTCGGCACGGAGGCAGAGGCAGGTGCAGGTGCAGAGGCAGGGGCAGGGGCAGGGGCAGCAGACGAGGAGGTGCCGGTCGCGACCGCCGAGGAGGCGCCGGTCGTCGGCACGAACGCGGTCACCTCGAAGGCGGTCCCGTCCGCCGACGGCTGTGCGGTCAGCCAGCCCCCCGCGAGGCGGGCGCGCTCGGTCATGCCGCGGACGCCGGCGCCGCGGTCGGCACCGGTGCGGGCCGCCACGAGCGGGGCGCCGCGGCCCCGCGAGGTGACCTGCAGCGTGAGGCCCCGTCCGCGCCAGTCGAGCTGCACGGCGACGCGGCTCGAGGTGCCCGCGTGCTTCAGGGCGTTCGTCAGGCTCTCCTGGACGATGCGGTAGACGGCGAGCTCCTGCGAGGGGGCGAGGGCGCCGGCCGGGCCCTGGGGGCCCGGGGCTCCCTCGACCGTGACGTCCACCTCCATCCCGACCTCGCGCATCGCGACGACCAGGGCGTCGATGTCGGCCAGCGTCTCGCGGGGGGCCGTGACGTCGTCGTCCTGGGTGATCCGCTCGACGAGTCGCCGGACGTCGAGCAGCGCCGTGCGGCCCACCTCGGCGATGGTGCGGAGCGACTCCGCCGCGACCTCGGGCCGCGTCGCCTGCAGCGCGAGCCCGCCCTGCGCCTGCGACACCACGACCGCGAGCGAGTGCGCGAGCGCGTCGTGCACGTCGCGGGAGATCCGCGCCCTGTCCTGGGCGAGGCGCAGCTCGAGGTCGGTCGCCTCGAACCGCGTCTCGGTCGCCTCGAGGGCCTGCCGGATCACGAGAACCCGCCGGATGCTGGCGAACGCGACGCCGATGGCCCACGCGCCCGCGAAGACCCCGAACAGCGCGGCGGTGAGCAGCGAGAACTCGATGCGGAGCCCGGTCGTGCCCGCGCCGACCCAGGTGCTCCAGCTCTGCGGCCGCGTCAGGGTCGGGACGGCGAGCAGCCACGCGGCGAGGCCGGCGGCGACGGCGGCGACGAGCAGCGCGGCCAGGCGGAGCCAGGGCGACGGCTTCACCGCCACGAAGGCCATCACCAGGGCGATGGCGACGTACGCCGTCCAGGTGTCCTGCGACGGGGCCTCCGCGAGGCCGAGCAGCTGCAGCAGCGGCACGACCACGACGAGCGCGAGCGAGGTCGTCGGGATCCACCAGGCGAGGGCGATCGCGACGGCGAAGAGGCCGAACACCACGGTGTTGTCGGCGACGCCGCCGCGGCCCCACGAGCTGGCGACCCAGAAGACGAAGTAGACGAGGGCCGCGGCCGGCGCGACGACGTGTCGCCCCCACCGCCTCGCGTCCGCCATGTGCGCCAGGTTAGGTGCAGGGGCGACTCTGGCGCGCCTCCTGCCCGCCGTTTTCATCCCGAGGACGCACGCCGCCGCCGCAACTCCTCATTCAGGAAGATCGGTCCTGATCTTCGCGAGGAGAGGACCCGCGTTCCTGATCCGTGCACGAATCAGGAACCCGAGGCGGCCAGATCCTGAATCACGAGAGACGCGCGCGCGGGCGCGGGCGCAGGAGGCGCGGGGACGCGCCCGAGACGGGGCAGGACGCACGAAGGAGGCGCGGTGCAGGCTGACCTGCACCGCGCCTCCTGCGAGGACTGCCTGCTGCTAGAAGGTCAGCAGTCCCTGGGTCTTGGTCGTGGCGGCGGCGTAGCGCTGGCCGACGTTGTCCCAGTTGACGATGTTCCAGAAGGCCTTGACGTAGTCGGCGCGCACGTTCTGGTAGTCGAGGTAGTAGGCGTGCTCCCAGACGTCGAGCATGAGCAGTGGGACGAGGCCGAACGGCACGTTGCCCTGCTGGTCGAAGAGCTGGAAGACGCTGAGGCGCTGACCGATCACGTCGTACGCGAGCACCGACCAGCCGGAGCCCTGCACGCCGAGCGCGGTGGCGGTGAAGTGGGCCTTGAACTTCTCGAGGTCGCCGAAGTCACGGCCGATGGCCTCGAGCAGGTCGCCGGTGGGCTCGCCGGTCTCGGGGGTGAGGTTCGTCCAGAAGATCGAGTGGTTGACGTGGCCGCCGAGGTTGAACGCCAGGTCCTTCTCGAGCTTGTTCACGTTCGCCAGGTTGCCGGTCTCGCGGGCCTCGGCGAGGGCGGCGTTGGCCGTGTTCGCGCCGGTGACGTAGGTGTTGTGGTGCTTGGAGTGGTGCAGCTCCATGATCTTCGCGCTGATGTGCGGCGCGAGGGCGCTGTAGTCGTAGGGGAGATCGGGGAGGGTGTACTCAGCCATGTGGGAGTCCTTTCGCAGTTGACCTCCGTCCACCGTACGACCACCACCCACGCCCAGGTCAACGATCTCCCAGGAGGCGCGCAGGAGCGAGAGCCCGACGTGCAGGGTCTGCAATGATCTGGACCGTGCAGATGCCGATCACCCGAGTCGAGGTCTTCGAGGCCGCTCGTCGACGGCAGCTCCCGGTCAACGTGCCCCTCGACCCGTGGCGTCAGGCCCTGCGACGTGAGCTCGGCACGCAGCGCTTCGCCCGGTGGTTCACCCTCGCGATGTTCGGCGTGCTGCCCGCCGTGCTGGCCGTGGGGATCCTCGTGACGACGCCCTCGCTGTCGCGTGCGCTGGGGGACCTCGTCCCGCTCGTGCTGTTCTGGTCGATCTCCGTCGTCGTGGTCCGCCTGACGGGTCGGCGCCGCCGGGGCATGCGGGCCCTGCTCACCGTGCTCGACCACCCGCCCGTCGAGAGGCCACGCGTCGAGGGCAGCCTCTCCGACCAGGAGCGGCACCTGATCCGCAGCCTGCCAGAGCCGATCTCCGCCGCCGACTTCCTCTACTGGTTCGGCGCCCCTGACGGGCGGGATCTCGGCCTCGAGCTGCTGGGCGAGGTCGTGCGGTCGCGGGTCGCCGACGACCTGTGGGCTGCGCTGCGGGTCTGCTTCGTCTTCGGGCTCGACGGCGACCACGTGCCGCTGCTCGCCCGCCTCTGGGACGCCGACTGGCACGAGGAGCACCTCGACGTCGTGGCCGCGCTGGGCGCGACGGGCGCGGCCTCGGCGGTGCCCTTGCTGCTCGGCGTCGTCGACGACGTCCCGCTGCACCTCGAGGGGCCGGACGCCTGGCGCGTGCCCGTCGCCGTGGTCGACGCGCTGCTCACGCTCGACGTCGAGGGCGACGGCGACCTCGACAGGGACCTCGACGGCGGTGGCGACGGTGCCGACGGTGCCGGCGGTGGCGGCGGTGCCGACGTCGGCGACCTGCGCGAGCTGGCACTCGCCGAGCTGACGGGGCACGTCGACCGCGTCGTGGCAGGGTACGCGTGGGTCCGCCTCGTCGACCTCCACCCCGACTGGTGGCAGCAGATGGTGGACGAGGGCTCCGAGGCCGACTTGCCGGCCGCCTCCTGACCCTCGTCCCCACCGGGGCAGGCACGAAGGAGGCAGCAGGCCGTCGACGGACCCTGGCACCCTGGGTGCATGGCCGAGACGACGCACCACCGACGACCTGCCACCGCCTCCCGCGCCGCCCTCGTGGCGGTCGCGGCGACCTTCCTCCTGGGCGCGTGCGCGCAGACGGGGCCGGGCGACGCGCCTGGTGCGGGGGCGGCGCCGACGGGGTCGTCCAGCGCGTCCGCGCCGGCCAGCCCTGACGGCGACGGCGACGGCTCGGACGACGGCACCGCCGACGGCGGCCCCTCCGTGGCGTGGCTCGACGAGGGCCGGTCCTTCTCCCTCACCCTCTACGGCAGCTCGACCTGTCCGCCCGCGGTCGAGTCGGTCGAGGCAGCCGGTGCCGACGCGGTGACCGTGCGGCTCGCGCCTGCCGACCAGGGGATGTGCACGATGGACTACGTGCCGACCGTGTCCGAGCACGACCTGCCCGACGGCGTCGACGGTCGCCCCGTCGCTATCGACGTCGTCGTCGCCGCGGGCGAGGGTGCGGAGCCCGTCTCCCTCGAGCTGCCGTAGGGAGTCCGGGTCCGGGGGTGTCCGGCGTCGGTCGTGCTGGGTAGCCTGACGTCGACCACGAGGAGGCGCACCATGGCAGGTTTCACGGGCTTCGGCCGACGTCGCGAGGCCGACCCGCGACTCCCGCCGGGGCAGCACCTCGAGAAGGGGTTCCCGGTCCTGTCGGCGGGCCCGACCCCGAACATCAAGAGGTGGGAACTCCAGCTCGGCACCGAGCAGGGCAGCCGCTCGCTCAGCTGGGCCGACTTCCAGGCGCTGCCGCACGAGCAGATCGAGACCGACATCCACTGCGTCACGAGCTGGTCGAAGCTCGGCACGCACTGGTCGGGCGTCTCGCTCGACACCCTCTTCGACGGCCTCGAGACCACGCACGAGTTCGCGATGACGACGAGCTACGGCGGCTACACGACGAACCTGCCCCTGAGCGAGCTGCTGGGCGGAAAGGCCTGGGTGGTCGACACCTACGAGGGCGAGCCGTTGGGCTCGGAGCACGGCGGCCCGGCGCGCCTGTTCGTGCCCGGCCTGTACTTCTGGAAGAGCGCGAAGTGGGTGCAGGGCATCCAGACGATGGCGTCCGACCGCCGCGGCTTCTGGGAGAGCATGGGCTACCACCAGCTCGGCGACCCCTGGCGCGAACAGCGCTACGCGTGAGCTCGCCGGACGGCGGTGCGTCCGCCTCGCCGCCTGCGTCCCTGGCCGGTGACCCGTTCAGGTGGTTGCCGGCGACGATCGTCGGCGCCGCGCCGCAGACCCCGACCGGGCGCTCGATCGTGCTCGAGGTCCCAGGGCTGCGACCCGCGCGCGCCGGGCAGCACGTCGACGTGCGGCTCACCGCGGACGACGGGTACCAGGCCGTCCGCTCGTATTCGCTGTCGGACGTCTCGTTGTCAGGCGTCTCGTTGTCGGACGTGCGCGCGAGCGCAGGAGGCGCGGGCCGGGCACCGCAGGTCGAGCTGACGGTGGAGGAGCTCCCCGACGGCGAGGTCTCGCCCTACCTCGTCTCCGCGGCAGAGGTCGGCGACCCTGTCGAGGTGCGCGGGCCGATCGGCGGCTGGTTCGTCTGGCCGCCGACCGAGTTCGACCCGGAGTCGGCCGTGCACGCCGTGCTGCCGGAGCCGGACGGGGCGCCGGCGCCGGGTCGGTCGCCCGTGCAGCTGATCGGGGGAGGCTCGGGCATCGCCCCGCTCGTCGCGATGGTGCGGGCCCGGGCCGCTGGGGCTGCCGCTGCTGATGACGCAGTCCTCGGCGACGCGGCTGCCGACAGCGCGGCCGCAGCCGGCGCGGCCGGCCCCGCCGGGGCGCCGCCGCCGATGCGGTTGCTCTGCTCCGTCCGGACGCCGGCCGACCGCTGGTTCGAGACCGAGCTGACGGCGCTCGCCGAGGAGTCGGCGGGCGAGGTGCAGGTCGACTGGGTCTTCACGCGGGAGGCTCCCGCAGGGGCGACCCGCGCCTCCGGCAGGATCACCCGTGACGAGCTGGTCGACCTCGTGCTGCCGGCGTCCGAGCACCCGCTCGTCTACGTCTGCGGCACGAACTCGTTCGTCGAGACCGTCGCCGGCTGGCTGGTCGACGCCGGCCACGACCCGACCCGCGTCCGCACGGAGCGCTTCGGCGGCGTCTAGCCGAGCAGCTCGCGCATCTTCGCGTAGAACACGGCGGGGTCGCCGGCGAGCGACGCCTTCACCATCGCGCTCCAGTCGTCGACGACGACCTCGATCGCGCCGGCGGCGAGGCCGTCGAACGAGCTGCGGGGCACGTCGCGCGGGTCGATCTTGGGCCCGTCGTAGTTCGCGGTGATGTCGGTGTCGGCGGCGCCGAGCATCACGCCCTGCACGAGCGTCCCCTGGGCGGCGAGCTCGAGCCGGACGGCGTTGGTCATGTTCCACTCGGCGGCCTTGGCGGCGGCGTAGGCCCCGCTGCCGGTCGCCGCGAACCACGAGAGGGCGGAGAGGACGTTGACGATCGCGCCGCCTCCGTTGGCCGCGAGCACGGGGGCGAACTCGCGGATCACGTCGAGGGTGCCCCAGTAGTGCGTGTCCATCTCGCGGCGGGCGTCCACGAGGTCGCCGGTGATCAGCGACGCACCGGTCGCGATGCCGGCGTTGTCGACGAGCACGGTCACGTCGTGGGCCGCAGCGGCGGCGGCCACCACGGAGTCGTGGTCGGTGAGGTCGAGCTGCAGCGGCACGACCCGGGCGTCGTCGAAGTCGAGGGTCTCGGGTCGACGAGCCGTCGCCCAGACCTTGGCGGCGCCGCGCTCGAGCGCCTCGAGGACGAACTGGCGGCCGATGCCGCGGTTGGCTCCCGTCACGAGGACGGTCTGGCCGGTGATGTCGATGTTCATGCGTGGTGTCTTCCTGGTCGTGGACGGTCGGCCGGGCAGTCTCGGCTGGCCCGGCGTCGGCTACGCTAGGACTTCACGTTGACGTCAAGGGCAAGTCCGACACGCGGACCGGGTCCGGGAATCGCGTCCACGAAGCTCCAGGGGCATCCACGAAGGGGACGACATGCGCATCGGCGAGGTGGCAGAGCGGGTCGGCGTCAGCACGCGGGCCCTCCGGTACTACGAAGAACAGGGCCTGCTGGAGTCGGAGCGCTCGAGCAGCGGCCAGCGCAGCTACGCGGAGGCGGCGGTCGAGCGGGTGCAGCTGATCCAGCAGTTCTTCACGGCGGGGCTCCCGAGCCGCACCATCCTCCAGCTGCTGCCCTGCGTCGACTCCGGCACGAGCTCGCCAGAGGTCTTCGCCCTGCTCGAGGGGGAGCGTCGGCGCATCACCGCGGCGATGGCCGACCTCGCGGCCGCACGCGATGCGCTCGACCGCATGGTCGAGATCGCGCGGCACCCGACCCCCGAGCACTGCCCGGCGCTGCGCGAGTCCGCCGAGCTTGCCGAGCCGACCCGCGACGCGGCCTGACCCCGTCCGGCCGTTCCCGCCCGGTCCGCGCGCCGAGTGGTCAGCTCCTGTCCTTCCAGGCATCGTCTACGACCGTTCCTGACCACTCGACCCCACGAGGTCGCCGGCGTCGACGTCACGACGTAGGAGGTGCGGGCCGGGTCAGGCGCGCGGGTCGCCCTCGTCGAGCCACGACGGCCGTGACGGGCGCGGGTGGCGGAGGGTCTGCACGACGCCGACCAGGCAGACGACGAACACGACCGCGACCAGCACCAGGAAGACGATGCCGAACGGCGTGGGCGCCTCGCCGCGGCCGAGCGAGACGGCGGCCGTGACCAGGTGCAGGAACAGCGGGAACGCGAGCACGCCCCAGAGGAACGGCGACCCGCGGAAGGTCGGCCACTGCAGCCGCAGCCTGCCTCGCGGGCGCTGATCGGCGTGCTGGCGGTGCTGCTCGGCGTCGTGGTCGCTCATGGAGTCCCCCTCGTGGTCGTCGTCGATCCGTCCACCGTACGCCGCGCCTCCTTCCTCCCCAGAGGGGGGGGAGGTGGCCCGACCTCGTGCAGGGGCTGCACCGGGGGAGGCGGCGTCCAGGGCGGGACTGCGACCATGGAGTCCCACCGACCCCCTCACCAGGAGCCACCGTGTCGCCTCGCGCCCTCTTCCGTTCGTTCGCCGTCGCCGAGGTCGTGACCTGGGCCCTGCTGATCGGCGGGATGCTGCTCAAGTACGTCGCGAAGGTGGGCGACTGGCCGGTCAACGTCGCGGGGCCGATCCACGGGTTCGTGTTCCTCGCCTACCTCGTCGCCGGGGTCGTCGTCGCCGTGAACCAGCGCTGGTCGCCTGGCGTGACCGTGCTCGCCCTGGCCAGCGCGGTCGTGCCGTTCGCGTCGCTTCCCGTCGAGCGCTGGATCGACCGGCGCGGCGGCCTCGACGGCGACTGGCGTCGCGAGGCGACCGGCGACCCGCGCGACCGTCGTCCGCTCGACCGCCTCCTGCGCTGGGTGCTCGGGCACCTGGCGCTCGCGGTCGTCCTGCTGCTCGCAGCCGTCGTGGTCGTCTTCGTGCTGCTGCTGATCGTCGGTCCGCCCGTCGGCGGCTGACCGGCCGAGGAGGCGGTGGTCGCGAGACCTGGACGCCTCGCGGGATACCCCCCTAGGGTATGAGCATGAGCAATCTGCACGATCAGCACGCAGGGCACGATCAGCACGCGGGTCACGACACGCACGCCGATCACGACGCGCACGCCGCGCACGCGGGTCACGACGCGCACGCCGGCCACCACGGGCACGGGGGCCACGGCGACCATGCCGCGCAGTTCCGGGACAAGTTCTGGGTCAGCCTCGTCGTCGCGATCCCGGTGGTCGTCTTCAGCTCGATGTTCGCCGGGCTGCTCGGCTACGACGTCCCGTCGTTCCCCGGCTCGGAGTGGATCTCGCCGGTGCTCGGCACGTTCCTGTTCGCGTGGGGCGGCTGGCCTTTCCTCAGCGGGGGCGTCGCCGAGGCGCGGGCGAAGCAGCCGGGCATGATGCTCCTCATCGCGATGGCGATCACCGTGGCGTTCGTCGCGAGCTGGGCGACGACGCTCGGCATCGGCGGCCTCGACCTCGACTTCTGGTGGGAGCTCGCGCTCCTCGTCGTGATCATGCTGCTCGGGCACTGGATCGAGATGCGGGCGCTGGGTGCCGCCTCCGGGGCCCTCGACGCGCTCGCCGCGTTGCTGCCCGACACGGCCGACCGGGTCGACGGCGACGGCGACGGCACCGGCGCCGGCACGACGACCGAGGTCGCACTCGCCGACCTCGTCGCCGGCGACGTCGTGCTCGTGCGCTCTGGCGCCCGGGTCCCCGCCGACGGCGTCGTGGTGGACGGCTCCGCCGAGATGGACGAGTCGATGGTCACGGGGGAGTCGCGCACCGTCGCCCGGGGCCAGGGCGACCGCGTCGTCGCCGGCACGGTCGCGACCGACGGCACCCTGCGGGTCCAGGTCACCGCGGTCGGCGACGACACGGCCCTCGCCGGCATCCGACGGCTCGTCGCGGAGGCCCAGGCGTCGTCGTCGCGCGCCCAGGCCCTGGCTGACCGGGCCGCCGCCCTGCTCTTCTGGTTCGCCTCGGGTGCCGGGGTCGTCACCTTCGTCGTGTGGCTCCTCCTCGGCGACCTCGACCAGGCGATCACGCGCACGGTGACCGTGCTCGTCATCGCCTGCCCGCACGCCCTGGGCCTCGCCATCCCGCTCGTCATCGCCATCTCGACCGAGCGCGCTGCCCGGGCCGGCGTCCTCGTCAAGGACAGGCTCGCACTCGAGCGCATGCGCACCGTCGACACCGTGCTGTTCGACAAGACCGGCACCCTCACGAAGGGCGAGCCCGGTGTGACGGACGTGGCCACCGCCTCCTCGTCCTCCTCGTCCTCCTCGTCCTCCTCGTCCGCCTCGGCCGCCTCGTCCGAGGGGCTGACGCACGACGAGGCGCTGCGCCTCGCCGCGGCCGCCGAGCGCGACAGCGAGCACCCGGTCGCCCGAGCGCTGGTCCGTGCCGCGACGGCGGGCTCGGTGCCGGCGGCTGCCCCGCAGGAGGCGCGGGTCGAGTCGTTCCGCTCGCTGACGGGCAGCGGCGTCTCGGCTCGGGTCGACGGGGTCGAGGTCAGCGTCGGGGGACCCGGGCTGCTCCGCGACCAGGGCCTCGAGGCGCCTGCCGACCTCGCCGCGGCGACCGAGCCGTGGCGGGCCGACGGTGCGGCGGTGCTGTGGCTCGTTCGCTCGGGGAGCGTCGTGGCGGCGTTCGCGCTGCGAGACGAGGTGCGGCCCGAGTCGGCCGAGGCCGTGCGCCGGCTGCACGATGCCGGGGTGCGGGTCGCGATGGTGACGGGCGACGCGCAGCAGGTGGCGGACTCCGTCGCGCGCGAGCTCGGCATCGACGAGGTCTTCGCCGAGGTCCGCCCCGACGAGAAGGACGCGCGCGTCGCCGAGCTGCAGCAGCGCGGCCAGCGCGTGGCGATGGTGGGCGACGGAGTCAACGACGCGCCTGCCCTCGCACGGGCCGACGTGGGCATCGCTATCGGCGCGGGCACCGACGTCGCGGTCGAGTCGGCGGGCGTCGTGCTCGCCTCGAGCGACCCGCGTGCCGTGCTGTCGGTCATCTCGCTGTCCAGGGTCGGCTACCGCAAGATGATCCAGAACCTCGTGTGGGGAGCGGGCTACAACGTGCTCTCGGTGCCGCTCGCCGCGGGGGTGCTCGCGCCGGTCGGGTTCGTCCTGTCGCCGGCCGCCGGGGCGGTGCTCATGAGCCTGTCGACGGTGATCGTCGCGCTGAACGCGCAGCTCCTCCGCCGCTGGCGCCCCGCCGCCTGAGCTGAGGAGGCGCGGGCTGGGAGATCGCTGATGATTCAGTTGCTAAGAGATCGGGCGGGGATAGCGTCGGCGGCATGAGCACAGCAGCGACCCGTCCCGCCTCCGCCACCGCACCTCCTGCGTCCGCCGACGTCGTCCGCCAGGTCGTCGTCGTGGTGGGCGCCGTACTCGCGATCGTCCTCGCGGCGTTCGGCTCGGGCGCCTTCGGCGGCACCTCCGTGTCGGGAGCCTCGGGCGGTGCACTCAGCGCCGACGCGACGCCGATCGCCCCGGCGACGACCGCCTTCTCGATCTGGTCGGTCATCTACGCCGGCCTCGTCGCCTACGCCGTCTACCAGGCGCTGCCCGGCCAGCGCGCGGTCGACCGGCACCGTCGCCTCGGGTACTGGGTGGCCGCCTCCATGCTGCTGAACGCGGCCTGGTTGTTCGCCGCCGTGCAGCTCGGCCAGGTCTGGCTGAGCGTGGTCGTGATCGTCGCGTTGCTGGCCGTGCTGGTCCGGATCTTCCTGCTCGTCGTGCACACCCCCACCCGCAGCTGGGTCGACGCCGTCGTCACCGACGGCACCATGGGGCTCTACCTCGGCTGGGTGTCGGTCGCGACCGCCGCGAACATCGCCGCGGCCCTCGTCGAGTCGGGCTTCGGCGGCTTCGGGCTGCCGGGCGGCGTCTGGTCGACGGTGGTCCTCGCGGTCGCCGGGCTCTCGGGCGTCGCGGTCGCCGTGGCCGGGCGGGGTCGCGTCGCGCCGATGCTCTCGCTCGTGTGGGGCCTGGCGTGGGTCGCCGTGGGTCGTTTCTCGGGTCAGCCGCTCGACGTCGCCGCAGGGGTCACCGCGCTGGTCGCCGCCGCCGTCGTGCTGGTCGCCGTCGTGGTGCTGCGGGTGCGTGCCGAGCGGAGCGGCTCGGCCCGCGCATCCGGGGAGCCGCTGCGCGCCTCCTGACGGCCGCGTCCCCACCCGATAGCAACGAACCGACGTGATCTTCCACGTCGGTTCGTCGCTTTCGTGTCGCTTTCGCGTCGCTTCGCTTCGCCGACGGCGCCACACCTCCACGCCTGCGGGGCTCGAACCGAGTCGAGGGCGGGTGTCCTGGGCCGAGGGCGGGTCGCGAGGAACCCGCCCTCGAGCCAGAACACCCGCCCTCGGCGAGCGGCCGCGGGCGAGGGGGCGGGGGTCAGCGGCCGCCGGTCAGCTTGCGGTCGCGCTGCGCGACGCCCGCGGTCCCGTACGGGTAGTCGTCGACGCGCGGGCTGCTCGACGCGTCGAGGCGGGCCAGCTCGTCGTCGCTGAGCTGCTTCGCGAGGTCGGACGCGCCGAGGTTGTCGTCGAGCTGCGCGACCGTGCGCGCGCCCAGGATCACCGACGTCACCGCGGGCTGCCGCAGCAGCCACGCGAGCGCGACCTGCGACGAGGAGGCGCCGTGCGCGTCCGCGACGGAGGCGACGGCCTCGATGGCGGACCAGGTGCGCTCGTCCCCGTTGCGCGCCTCCCACGCCTCCATGCCCCGCTTCGGGTCCTCGCCCAGGCGGGTCGCGCCGGTGGGGGCCTCGTCGCGGCGGTACTTGCCGCTCAGCCAGCCGCCGGCGAGCGGCGACCACGGCAGCAGGCCGATGCCGGCGTCGAGCGACGCGGGCACGATCTCGTGCTCGATGTCGCGGACGAGCAGGTTGTACTGCGGCTGCAGCGTGACGGGCGGTGCGTAGCCGAGGGCCTGGGCCCGGGCGACGGCCTTCGTCAGCTGCCAGCCGAGGTAGTTCGAGAAGCCGTAGTAGCCGATCTTGCCGGCCGTGATCGCGTCGTCGAGGAACCTCAGGGTCTCGTCGATCGGGGTGAAGGCGTCCCAGGCGTGCATCTGGTAGAGGTCGACGTGCTCCACGCCGAGCCTGCTGAGCGACGCGTCGAGCGCCGTGGCGAGGTGCCGCCGCGAGAGGCCGACGTCGTTCGGGCCTTCCCCCATCGGGAACCGGCCCTTCGTGGCGAGCACGACCTGGGCCGCCTCCGTGGGGTGCGAGGCGAGCCAGCGCCCGATGATCTCTTCCGAGACGCCGGCGCTGTACACGTCGGCGGTGTCGACGAGCGTGCCGCCGGCCGCGACGAACGCGTCGAGCATCTGGTGAGAAGTGGTCTCGTCGGCTTCTGCGCCGAACGTCATGGTGCCCAGTGTCAGCTCCGACACGGAGGCACCGCTGTTCCCGAGGGTCCTGTAGTCCATGCCCCGACGCTACGCCGCGAGCTCGCCACCGTGCCCGAGGAGGCGCGGGCGGGTGCCCGAGGAGGCAGCGGCAGGCAGCAGGGGCGCGCTCGATACCAGGCGGTCGCGTGAGAGTCGCTCGGGTCCGGTCTGAGAGGTAGCATCGCGAGATCGGTGGATCAGGCCGATGCGTCCGAGGTGCGTCGACCACCGGCCTCGTCGCCCACGGGAGCACCTCGTGCTCCGCTGCACCGCATGGAGGGGCGCATGGCGAGTCCCCCGACGCCGACGGCGTGGACCCGCGCGGGCGCACGCCGAGCCGACTTCGACGATCCTCGCGTGCGTGGCGTCGAGACGAGCGACCCTGCGGTCGCGCACTCGATCATCAGCCGCATCTACCGCCTCCGTGACCTCACGCCCGCGGCCGGCCCCGACTTCAGCTTCGGCCGGGTCGTCTCGGGCGACGACCGGTTCGCCATGGGCCAGATCCACTACCAGGGGCAGCTGCACGCCATCAGCGAGCCGCTGCCCGAGTTCTTCTGCATCAGCCGCGTCATGGCGGGCCGGTACGGCCTGGCCGACGGCAGGTCCGAGCTGCGTGCGCAGGCCGGCGACCGCTTCGTGTTCCCCAGCGACCGGGTCAAGGAGCACCGCTGGGACGACATGCACCTCGGCCAGGTGATGCTCGACCGGGCGGCCGTCGAGCGCGAGCTCACGGCGCTGTCGCTCGCGACGCCGCCGGGAGGGCTGCAGACCCTCTCCATGGAGCCCGTCTCGGAGGCCCTCGGAGAGCACTGGGGCAGCACGACGCGGCACGTGCTCGACGGCGTCCTCTCGAACGACGCCGCGATGGCGAGCCCGCTGGTGCGCGCGGCCGCGTTCCGTTCGCTCGTGACGGCGTTCGTCGAGGCCTTCGACACGAACGTGGTGGGGACGGGCAGGTCGACCGACGCCCGCGCCCTGCCGTCGACGGTGCGGCGGGCGCTCGCCTTCGTCGAGGAGCACGCCCACGACGACATCGGCGTCGTCGAGATCGCGGAGGCGGCCCGCCTGACCCCGAGGGGGCTGCAGCTGGCGTTCCGTCGCCACCTCGACACCACGCCGATGGCCGCTCTCCGCGCTGCCCGCCTGCGCGGCGCCCATGCCGACCTCGTGCTCGGCGACCCGACGCTCGGGCACACCGTGGCCGGCATCGCGCTGAGCTGGGGCTTCGCCAACCCCGGGCGCTTCGCCGCGCTGTACTCGACGCAGTTCGGCCGGACGCCCCGCGAGACGCTCGAGTCGTGACCGGCCCTGCAGGAGGCGGTGGTCGGGAACCCGATCCCGCGCCTCCTTCGCTCGGTGTCCTGTGGATTCGTTTCGTGACCACCTGGTGGCACGGACGGCCAGATCCGTCGCAGAATGAGAGTGCCTCGCGATTTGGGTTCAGGATCGCGAGTCGTCACGCGGCAAGCGCAGGGACGTCGGGTCCCGGTCGCGGCTGCGAGGGGTGCGGGTGAGGGCGTCGGGTCCCCACCCGCACCCCCTTCCCTTTCTCGCTGGGGACACGGGGCCGTAAGGTCGTCCCATGTCTGGCAGCACCTTCGGTGAACTCTTCCGCGTCACGAACTTCGGCGAGTCGCACGGCGTCGCCATCGGCTGCGTCATCGACGGGTGCCCTCCCGGCCTCGCCCTGACCGAGGCCGACATCCAGGCCGACCTCGACCGGCGTCGCCCCGGCACATCGCGACACGTGACGCAGCGCAAGGAGCCCGACGCCGTCGAGATCCTGTCCGGCGTGTACGAGGGCGTGACCACGGGCACGCCGATCGCCCTGCTGATCCGGAACGTCGACCAGCGCAGCAAGGACTACGGCAACATCCTCGACACGTTCCGCCCCGGGCACGCCGACTACACGTACTGGCGCAAGTACGGGGTGCGCGATCCTCGTGGCGGGGGCCGTTCCTCCGCCAGGCTCACCGCGCCGATGGTCGCCGCGGGCGCCGTCGCGCGCAAGTGGCTGCAGGAGCAGGGCGGCATCTCGTTCGTCGGCTGGATGAGCCAGCTCGACGACATCGCCGTCCCGTTCACCGACGAGTCGCAGATCTCGCAGAACCCGTTCTTCGCCCCCGACGCGTCGATCGTGCCCCGGCTCGAGGAGCGGATGGACGAGCTGCGCAGGGCCGGCGACTCGTGCGGCGCGCGCATCGACGTGGTCGCCCGCAACGTGCCCGCGGGCCTCGGCGAGCCCCTGTTCTCCAAGCTCGACGCGGACATCGCCGCCGCGATGATGGGCATCAACGCCGTCAAGGGCGTCGAGATCGGCGCGGGCTTCGACAGCGTCTCGCAGCGCGGCAGCGAGCACGGCGACGCGCTGACCGCCGACGGCTTCGAGAGCAACGACGCGGGCGGCGTGCTCGGCGGGATCTCGACCGGTCAGGACCTCAGGGTCTCCGTCGCGATCAAGCCGACGAGCTCGATCCGGACGCCGCAGCGGTCGATCGACCGACAGGGCAACGAGACGAGCGTCGAGACCTTCGGACGCCACGACCCCTGCGTGGGCATCCGCGCGACGCCGATCGTGGAGGCGATGCTCGCCCTGGTCGTGATGGACCACGTGCTCGCGTTCCGCGCCCAGATCGGGCCGGTGGAGTTCACGCCGTAGGGCGTCTGCCCGTGCCGCGGGTCAGTCGCGGGCGGAGACGTCCGTGTGGACGAAGTTCGTCGCCGAGCGGCTCGCGGTCGGCCCGCGCTGGCCCTGGTACCGCGAGCCGTACTCGCCCGAGCCGTACGGGTGGTCGGCCGGCGAGCTGAGGCGGAAGAAGCAGAGCTGCCCGATCTTCATGCCCGGCCAGAGCTTGATCGGCAACGTCGCCACGTTCGACAGCTCGAGGGTGACATGCCCGGTGAAGCCGGGGTCGATGAAGCCGGCGGTCGAGTGCGTCAGCAGGCCGAGGCGGCCGAGCGAGCTCTTGCCCTCGAGGCGCGCGGCGACGTCGTCGGGCAGCGTGACTCGCTCGTAGGTGCTGCCGAGGACGAACTCGCCCGGGTGCAGGATGAACGGCTCGTCCGCGGGGGTCTCGACCAGGCGCGTCAGCTCCGGCTGCTCGGCGGCAGGGTCGATGAACGGGTACTTGTGGTTGTCGAACAGCCGGAACAGGCGGTCGAGCCGCACGTCGATGCTCGACGGCTGGATCAGCGAGGCGTCGTACGGGTCGAGGCCGATGCGCCCGGCGTCGAGCTCGAGCTTGATGTCGTGGTCGGAGAGCAGCACGCGGTCAGCCTAGTCAGCCGCCCGGTCCACCTCGCTGCCCGGCGCCTCCTGCACCTCGTGGCTGACGATGGCGATGTGGGTGCGCACCTGGTGCTCGGCCGCGTCGCCGTCGCCGTCCGCCACGGCGCGCGCGGCCGCGACGTGGGCGTCGAGGGTGCCCGGCCAGGGGACGCCGGGCGTGAGGCCGAGGTCGGCGCGCCCCTCCAGGATCTCGCGGACCGGGGCGGCGAGCTCGGCGTAGAGGGGGTTGCCGCTGGCCGTGAGCAGCAGCGAGTGGAACGCGACGTCGACCGCGAGGTACTCGGACGAGTCGCCCCGCCCGGCCCGGCCGAGGTCGTCGAGCTCGGCAGCGAGGCGCACGAGGCCCGCCCGCTGGTCGTCGGTGGCGTTCCGTGCTGCGAGGCGCGCGGCAGCCGGCTCGAGCGCGGCGCGCAGCTCCATCAGCTCGACGAGGTGCCGCTGCCGCAGCGGGCCGGCCAGGGTCCAGCGGATGAGCTGCGCGTCGAGCACCCGCCACGACGCCCGCGGCTGCACGGTCATCCCCACCCGTCGGCGCGACCGGATCAGGTCGAGCGACTCGAGGACGCGCACCGCCTCGCGCACGGCGGTCCGGGAGGCCCCGAACTCGAGCTCGAGGGCGGCGAGGGTGAGCACGGTGCCCGCGGGGAGGTCGCCCGAGGCGATGCGGCCGCCGAGGGCGTGCACGAGCCGTGCGTGCGTTCCCTCGGGCCCGGGGCGAGATGTCATGAGGGTCATCCTGTCGTAGGCCGCTGGCTCGGCACGACTTGAAAAGTACTACCTTTGATGGCACCCTGGGCGTCACCGCTGTCGCGCACCTCCCGTGCGCCTCGACCGCGGACTCGACGGGCGCAGCCCACGGTATTCAACGGAGAAGATCGACATGGACGACTGGACACAGACCCTGGGGGCGGCTCCGCTCCTCGCGATCGCCGCGGGGGCGATCGCCTTGATCCTGGTGCTCGTCATCAAGTTCAAGCTGCACGCGTTCCTCACCCTGGTCATCGTCGCGGCGCTCACGGCCCTCGCGACGGGCATCCCCACCGGCGCCATCGCCGACCTGCTCGTCACGAGCTTCGGCAGCACCCTCGGCTCCGTCGCGCTGCTCGTCGGGCTCGGGGCCATGCTCGGGCGGCTCGTCGAGTCGTCGGGCGGCGCCCGGGTGCTCGCCGACCGGATGGTCGACGTCTTCGGGGAGAAGCGCGCCCCGTTCGCCCTCGGCCTCGCCTCGCTGATCATGGGCTTCCCGATCTTCTTCGACGCCGGCCTGATCGTCATGCTGCCGATCGTCTTCGCCGTGGCCCGCCGCATGGGCGGCAAGTCGCTGCTGCTCTACGGGATCAGCTCCGCCGCGGCCTTCTCGGTCATGCACGTGTTCCTGCCGCCGCACCCCGGCCCGGTCTCGGCGACCGAGCTGCTCGGCGCCGACCTCGGCATCGTGCTCGTCGCCGGCCTCGTCATCGTGTTCCCCGTCTGGTACGTCTCGGGCTACCTGTGGGCGAAGTACGTCAACAAGCGGATCCCGCTGCCCGTGCTGTCGCTGTTCGGCACCCCTGAGGACGACGTCCAGGCCGTCAACCCGCCCAAGGCCGGCACGGTCATGGCCGTCCTCGCCGTCCCGCTCGTCCTCATCCTCCTGAACACCGGGCTCAGCTCGCTCAGCTCGGTGGGCGTCGTCGACGGCGACGCCGGCTGGGTCCAGGCGTTCGTCCTGGTCGGCACGAGCGGCATCGCCCTGCTCATCTCGGTGCTCGTCGCGGCCGTCGTCCTGGGTCGTGCCCGAGGCGTCGCCGGCAGCGCGCTCGAGAAGGTGCTCGAGAGCGCCCTCGGCCCCATCTGCTCCGTCGTGCTCATCACCGGCGCCGGCGGCATGTTCGGCGGCGTCCTCCGCGCCTCGGGCATCGGCGACGCGCTCGCCGACGTGCTGGGCGACCTCGGCCTGCCCGTCATCGTCGCCGCGTGGATCATCGCCGCGATCCTGCGCCTCGCCCAGGGGTCGGCGACCGTCGCCCTCGTGACCGCCGCGGGCCTCGTCGCCCCGGCCGTCGCGCTGGCCGACCTCAACGCCGTCCAGCTCGCCGCCGTCGTGCTCGCCACGGCCGCGGGCTCGGTCTTCGCCGGCCACGTCAACGACTCGGGCTTCTGGCTCGTCGGCCGGCTGATGGGCATGGACGTCAAGACCACCCTGCGCGTGTGGACCGTGCAGCAGGGCGTCGAGTCCGTGCTCGGCTTCGCCGCGGCGCTGCTCGTCTTCACCGTCGGCTCGCTGGTCTGACCGACCGACCGGGCGGTCCCGACCGACCGGGCCGTCCCGACCGCCCGGGCGGTCCCGACCCGACCGACCACGCCGACCGTCCGGGCCCCCGGAACCACCAAGGAGAACCATGACCTCGTCCCTGTTCGACCTCACCGGCCGACTCGCCCTCGTGACCGGCTCCTCCAGGGGCCTCGGTCGTTCGTTCGCCCTGGCGCTGGCGGAGGCGGGGGCCCAGGTGATCGTGCACGGCCGAGACGCCGGGGCGCTGCGGGAGACCCAGGACGCCCTCGAGGCGGCCACGGGGACGCGGCCCGCGACGACGGTCTTCGACGTCACCGACGCCGCGTCGGTCGAGGGGGCCGTCGGCGACCTCGTGGCCGAGCACGGCGTGCCCGACGTCCTCGTGAACAACGCCGGCGTGCAGAAGCGGGCGCCGTTCACCGAGTTCCCGGTCGAGGACTGGGATGCCGTCGTCGCGACCAACCTGTCGAGCGTGTTCTACGTCTCGCGGTTCGTGGCGCCCGGCATGGTCGAGCGGGGCTCGGGCAAGATCGTCAACGTCGCGAGCGTCCAGTCGATGCTGGCACGCGAGACCATCGCGCCGTACTCGGCGAGCAAGGGCGGGGTCGCCCAGCTCAGCCGGGGCATGGCGGCCGACGTGGCCAGGCACGGGGTCCAGGTGAACACCCTGTCGCCCGGCTACTTCGCGACCGAGATGAACACCGCCCTGTGGCAGGACGAGACCTTCGACGCCTGGCTGCGGCAGCGCACCCCCGCGCGCCGCTGGGGACGTGTCGAAGAGCTCACGGGCACGCTCATCTACCTCGCGTCGAGCGCGAGCGACTTCGTCTCGGGGCAGAACATCTTCGTCGACGGCGGCATGACGAGCGTCGTCTGACGCACGCGGTCCCGACTCGCACGCAGACCCGACCCGCACGCAGACCCGACCCGCACACTGAGGAGAACGACCGTGAAGACCATCCAGATCGACTCCGCGACCGTCCTGACGGAGCGCGAGGTCCCCACGCCGGAGCCTGCCGAGGGCGAGGTCCGGATCCGCGTCGACTTCGTCGGCATCTGCGGCTCCGACCTGCACTACTACTTCGAGGGCGCGAACGGGGCCTTCGTCGTCGAGGAGCCCCTCGCGCCCGGCCACGAGCTGTCGGGACGCGTCGACCTCGACCCGAGCGGCGAGTGGGCGCCCGGCACGCCCGTCACGGTGCACCCTGCCCGGTTCGGCACGCCGACCGAGGGCACGGAGGACGCTCCGCACCTGTGGCCGGGCGGCTCGTACCTGGGCAGCGCCTCGACGCACCCGCACACGCAGGGCGCCCTCAGCGAGTACCTGGTGGTCGACGCGGGCATGCTGCGGGCGCTGCCCGCCACGCTGCCGCTCGAGCGTGCCGCGCTGGCCGAGCCGCTCGCCGTCGCGCTGCACGCCGTCAGCCGGGTCGGCGACGTCGCGGGCGCCAGGGTGCTCGTCTCCGGGGCCGGGCCGATCGGCCTGCTCGCCGCCGCCGCGGCCCGTGCCCGCGGCGCGGCGCACGTGACCGTCGTCGACGTCCTGGCAGAGCCCCTGGCCAGGGCGCTCGCCGTGGGCGCCGACGAGGTCCTCCGCCTCGGGGAGGACGCCGTCCCCGCCGACTCGTTCGACGTCGTGCTCGAGTGCTCGGGCGCCGCACCGGCCGTCAGCGCCGCCTTCGTCGCCGCCCGTCGCCTCGGCGTCGTCGCGCAGGTGGGGATGGTCCCCGACGTCGCCCGTCCGGTCAACCTCGCGCCCGCGATCTCGAAGGAGCTCACCGTGCTCGGCGTCTTCCGGTTCCGCGACGAGATCGACGAGGCCGTGCGGATGCTCGACGCCGACCCGTCGCTCGGCACGGTCGTCACGCACGTCGTCGACAGCGACGACGCCGCACGGGCGTTCGAGGTCGCCAGGGACTCGTCGGTCAGCGGCAAGGTCCTCGTCGCGGCCTGGCCCGACCGGCCGTAGGAGGCGCGAGCCGGCCCCGGGGGACCGGCCCGGTGCGCCTCCGCCCGCCCGGCAGGGGGAGGATGGGGGCATGCGCGCCGTCACCGTCCCCGTTCCCGGAGGGCCCTCCGCCCTCGTCGTCAGCGAAGTCCCCGAGCCCGTCGCCGGCCCGCACGAGGTCGTGATCGACGTCGCCGCCGCGGGCGTCAACCGTGCCGACGTGTCGCAGCGCGAGGGGCACTACCCGTCGCCGGCGGGCGCGCCCGCCTGGCCGGGTCTCGAGGTGAGCGGCACGGTCGTGGGCGTGGGCAGCGAGGTGACGACCGCCTCCCTGGGGGACTACGTCCTGGCGCTGCTGTCCGGCGGCGGCTACGCCGACCGCGTGGCCGTCGACGAGGGCCTGCTGCTGCCCTACGCGAAGGGGCTCGACCTGGTCGAGGCGGCCGGGCTGCCCGAGGCGCTCGCGACCGTGTGGTCGAACGTCTTCATGTCCGCGCAGCTGCAGCCGGGCGAGACCCTGCTGGTGCACGGCGGGTCGAGCGGTGTCGGGTCGATCGCGATCCAGCTCGCCGTCGCGCGCGGCGCCACGGTCTACGCGACCGCCGGCTCGGCCGAGAAGACGGCGTTCTGCGAGCAGCTCGGCGCCGCCCGCGGCATCGACTACAAGCAGGAGGACTTCGTCGAGGTCGTCCGGGAGCTGACCGACGGGCGCGGCGTCGACGTCGTGCTCGATCTCGTCGGCGGCGACTACCTGGCCCGCGACGTCGACGCCGTCGCTCCGGGCGGCCGCGTCATGGTGATCGCGACGCAGGGCGGCACGTCCGCGACGATCGACGTGGGGCGCCTGATGGCCAAGCGCGCCCGCATCTGGGGCACGACCCTGCGCGCCCGCCCCCTCGAGGAGCGCCGCGCGATCATGGCCGAGGTGCGCGAGCACGTCTGGCCGCTCGTCGCCGCGGGCACGGTGCGCCCCGTGCTCGACAGCGTCTACCCACTCGAGTTCGCGGCGACGGCCCACAAGCGGATGGAGTCGGGGCAGCACCTCGGCAAGATCGTGCTCGCGGTGCGCTGAGGTCGCGTGCCCCTGCCGACACTCGCAGGAGGTGCGGTGCAGGGGATCCCGCACCGCACCTCCTCGGGTCGGCCTGTGCCGCTGCCGTCGTCAGCTCTCGTCGTCGTCGCCGGGGATGTGCACGTCGGTGACGGACACGTTGACCTCGGCCACGTCCATGCCGACGAGCTGCTCGATGGCCGCCGCGACGGACTCGCGGACCTGGTCGGCGACCTGGCTGATGGCGACGGGGTACTCGACGACGATGGTGACGTCGGCCGCGACCTGGGTCTCGCCGACCTCGACGCGGACGCCCTGGCCGAGGTCGGTGCTGCCGACGACGTCGCGGAGGGCGCCGAACGCACGGGCCGCTCCGCCGCCGAGGGCGTGCACGCCGGGCACCTCACGCGCGGCGATGCCCACGACCTTGGCGACGACGGCGTCGGCGACGACCGTGCGGCCGGGGGTGGCGCCCTCGGTCGGGAGGCCGTTCGAGGTCGTGACGGCGGCGGGGGAGGTCTGCGTGTTGTCGGCCATGATGGCTCCGTTCTGCGTGAGGCTGGTGTAGTCATGGATGAGACGCACTCCGCGACCCGATCGTCACGGAATCCGTCGAAATCGTCCCACCCACGCCCCCACGGGGGCCGCCGCGCAGAGGAGGCAGCATGCCGATCGACCTCTCGGACGCTGCCGACGGCACGCTCGCGTCCCGCGCCGCGGAGGGCGACGAACGGGCTTTCGAGGTGCTGCTGCGGCGGCACCTCGGCCTGATGACCGCCTACGCGACGCGGCTGACCTCGTCCAGGGCCGACGCCTCCGACGCGGTGCAGGAGGCGTCGATCACCATCTGGCGCGAGCTGCCGGGCCTGCAGACCCCCGACGCCGTGCGCGGCTGGATGATGACGATCGTGTCGCGCAAGGCGTTCGACCTGATCCGTTGGCGGCGCCCCGCCGCCGACGTCGACGAGCTTGAGGTGCCGTCGACCGACGGTGCCCACGACGACCCCGAGCGCCGGGCGCAGTCGTCCGACGCGATGGTCGCGCTCCGCCAGGCGCTCGACCGGCTGCCTGCGGCACAGCGGCGCGTCTGGACCATGCGCGAGGTCGGCGGCGAGTCGTACGCTGACATCGCGGAGACGACAGGCTCGTCCGTGACCGCCGTGAGGGGCCAGCTCGCCCGTGCCCGCGAGTCCCTGACCCGAGAGATGGAGGCCTGGCGATGAGCGACCCGACGCACTTCTCGCCTGCCGTGCAGCCGAGCGACAGCCCCGCCGAGAGCTCGGACACGAGCTCGGTCTCGGACGCTGGGTCGGTCTCGGACGCTGGCTCGGACACGGCCGTTGGGTCGGACACGGCCTCGGTCTCGACGGAGCGGCTCGCCGACTACCTCGACTCCGGCCGTCAGCCGTACGACCCGCTGATCGAGGACGACCCTGCCTGTCTCGCGCAGCTCCTCGCGCTCGAGCGGCTGCGGTCGCTGTCGTCCGAGCTGGTGGAGAGCGACGTCGAGACGGCTCCGGCGCCCGACCCGTCGTGGATCGCGAACGTCATGGACCGCGTGCGCCTGGAGTCGCGCACCGGCCGTGACATCCCGCTCGCCTCGCCCGACCCGCGCAGCACGGTGCACATCACCGAGGGCGCCGTGCGCTCCCTCGTCCGCGAGGCAGGCGACTCGGTGCCCGGCGCGGTCGTGGTCTCGTGCGGGCTGGCCGGCGACGTGGGCATAACGGACGCGCCGATCCGCGTCGACGTGGCGGTGAGCGTCGTCTACGGCGCCGACGTGCGACAGGTCGCCGACCTCGTCCGTGAGGCCGTGGCACGGGCGCTCGCCCGCCAGACCGAGATCGTCGTCGAGGCGCTCGACGTGACCGTGCGCGACGTGCACCTCGGTGCCCGAGAGGCAGGACTGTGATGGACGAGGCGACGGTGGACGGCGACGGGGCGGTCGAGGAGGCGATGGCCACGTCCGAGCGGCAGGCACGCCTGGGCGACCTCGCGCTCGAGCTCGGGGCGCTCGCCGCCGGGACGCAGGGCGTGGCTCGCGTCCAGGCCCGGCCCGGGGCGGTCGAGGTCGCCCGCCAGGCTCTCGACGGGCTCGCGGGCGCGGTCGCCAGCGTGACCGCTCGTGTCGGTGCCCGGTCGGGTGCCGGGGCCGATGCCGGCCACGATGCGGCACAGCCCGCGGGCCGGCCGCAGCCCCTGGTGACGCTGGTCGTCACCGACGACGAGACCCGGGTGGTGCTCGACCTCGCCGTGGACGAGGCCGCCTCGGGACCGGCGGTGGCCCGCGACGTCGCCGCGCGCCTCCTCGTGCACCTCGCGGAGCAGGACGAGCAGCTGCCCGCGCCGACGGTCGACGTGCGGATCGTGGGCGTCGCCTCCTAGCCTGCCACCGCGTCGCCGGGCCTCAGCGCGTCATGCGGTCGAGCGAGAACGCCGCCGAGGCGAACGGGCCGCCCTGCGGACCGGCCGTGCTGCTGGCCTCCGTCGGCGCGACCCCGGCAGCGGCGGGCTCGGGCAGCGGGCCGACGGCCGCCACGGACGCGTCGTCCTGCGGCCGGAACCCCACGGCCTCGCCCGCCGCGAGGTCCCACCACCCGTCGGCGTTGGCCGACACCGCGTAGAACACGGCGACGTGCACGTCGGTCGTCATGGCGGCGACGAAGGCGCGCACCGCGTCCGGACGGCTGAGCCAGGTGTGCAGGTGCCGGGTGTCCTCCGGCGACTCGCCGTAGCTGCCGATGCGGAGCGCGATCGTGCTCAGGCCGAACTTGTCGGAGTACAGGCGGCAGAGCGCCTCGCCGGCGACCTTCGAGACGCCGTAGAAGCCGTCAGGGCGCGGCGTCATGCCGACGTCGACGGTCGTGTCGGTGTCGTATGAGCCGGTGAGCCGGTTGCTGCTCGCGAACACCACGCGGCCGACGCTCGCCCGGCGTGCCGCCTCGAGCACGTGGTACGTGCCCACGACGTTGACCGTCGCCAGGTCGTGGAAGTCGGCCTCGTCGCTGAGCCCGCCGAGGTGCACGACCCCGTCGCAGCCCGCGAAGAGCTCGGTCAGCGCCTCGAGGTCGGCGACGTCGACGACCTCGCGGCGCTCGGGGGCGGCTGCGACGGCGGCGTCGGTCGCGGGCCCCTCGTCGCTCGCGTCGGTCGTGGCGACCGGCGGCACCTCGACGACGTCGGTCGAGACGAGCTCGACCCCGAGCTCGTGCAGCGCGGAGCGGAGGTGCACCCCGATGCGGCCCGCGGCCCCGGTCACGGCCCAACGGGCTCCTCGGAGGCGGGTGGAGTCGGGTTCGGCGTGGTCGCTCATGCCCACCACCGTACGGCCGACTCGACCCCGGGCAGCAGTCGAGCCCGGCACCTGTGCAGGTGCCGGGCTCGGACCGGGTGGGCGCACGACGTGTCGGCGCCCGGGTGGATCAGTGCTGGTCGCCGTCCTTGGCGCGCTCGGTCGCGAGGCGGTCCTCGCTCATGGCCTTGTCCTTCTGGCCCTGAGCCGTGAGCTCGGCGTCGTCGGTCTTCTTGCCGACGGCCTCCTCCACGTGTCCGGCTGCCTTCTGCACTGCGTCCTTGGCCTTGTCTCCGATGGACATGCGGTTCCTCCTCCTGCTGAGTCCCGGGATGTCCCGGCTGTGTCGTGGACGGTAGGCCCGCCCGACCGCGGTCGTCCGCCGCCAGGGATGTTCCCAGGAGGCGGTCGGCCAGCGTCCAGCGCCGCCTCCGTCCGCATCCGCACCCGTCGAACCCGCGCACACCCTCGAGCGCGCGCGAGGGTGTGCGCGGGTCCGAGGGGTGCGGCGGCCCCGACCACGCGGCGGGCGGCGGCCTAGACCTCGCGGCCTGCGGGCATCTGCGTCTTGCGGGGGTCGGTCTCGGCGAGCCCCTCGAAGATCGACTCGATCTTCGCCAGCACGTCGGCCTCGAGCACGACGCCGGACGCCTTCGCGTTCGACTCGACCTGCTCGGGCCGCGAGGCGCCGATGATCGCCGAGGCGACGTTCTCGTTCGACAGCACCCACGCGAGCGAGAGCTGTGCCTGCGTGAGGCCGAGCTCGTCCGCGACGGGCTTCAACTGCGCCACGGCGTCGAGCACGTTGTCGCCCATCCAGCGCTCGATCATCGCGGCGCCGCCCTTGTCGTCGGTTGCCCGGCTGCCCGCGGGCAGCTCGCCGCCCCTCGTGTACTTGCCGGTCAGCACGCCCTGCGCGACGGGGGACCAGACGATCTGCGAGATGCCCAGCTCCTTCGAGGTCGGGACCACCTCCTCCTCGATGACCCGCCAGAGCAGCGAGTACTCAGGCTGGTTCGAGACGAGCTGGATCTTCAGCTCACGGGCGAGCGCGTGCGCCTCGCGCAGCTGCTCGGCGTTCCACTCGGAGACGCCGATGTACAGCACCTTGCCCTGGCGGACGAGGTCGGCGAAGGTCTCCATCGTCTCCTCGAGGGGAGTCTCGACGTCGTAGCGGTGCGCCTGGTAGAGGTCGACGTAGTCCGTCTGGAGCCGCTTCAGCGAGCCGTTGATCGACTCGGTGATGTGCTTGCGGCTGAGGCCGGTGTCGTTGTGGCCCTTGGGGCCGGTGGGGCCGTAGACCTTGGTGAAGATCTCGACCGACTCGCGGCGCTCGCCCTTCAGCGCCTCGCCGAGCACGACCTCGGCCTGGGTGTTCGCGTACACGTCGGCCGTGTCGAAGGTCGAGATGCCGACGTCGAGCGAGGCGCGGACGCACGCCGTCGCCGTGTCGTTCTCGACCTGCGAGCCGTGGGTGAGCCAGTTGCCGAACGTGAGCTCGGAGACCTTGAGTCCTGAGTTGCCGAGGTACCTGAATTCCATGGGGTTCTCCTTGTCGGGGGCGCTCCGCTGCGCACCGCCGTCGACGCTACGCCCCGGCGGCGTGAACGTTCACGCTCGGGGTACGGGCCCAGCTCCCCGGCCCGTCGGCCTCGAGTGGTCGAGAAGTGTCCATCCAGGCGCCGGGAGAGACAGATGCTGACCACTCGACCCGCGCGTGCACGGGCACGAAGCCGTCCGCCGGCACGACGAGAGGCCCCGATCCGACCTCCGCAGGTGCGGGCAGGTCGATCCGGGGCCTCTCGAGGAGCCTTCGGGGGAGGGGCTCAGGCCTTGTCGGCGTCCGAGTCCTTGTCGTCGTCGACGAGGCCGTCCTTCGAGCCGTCGGCCAGCTGCTCGGTGTGCTCGGCCTGCTCGTCGGTGACGTTCGTCGAGCCGTCGGGGGCGGTGTCCGGTGTGGTGTCGTCGTGATCGCTCATGCGGGCGACGATACGCCGCACCGCTCCGGGCAGCCCGGCCGTGCAGCCCCGAGGCGAGACAGATCCGGTCCGCGGCGGGCCGGATCACGGGGCACACGGCTGGCCGACGGGCAGATCACTCTCAAATTACGGGGACGGGGCCTGATCACGGGACCGCTCGCTAGCGCGCCGTCTCGCCCGCGTCCGCGATGCAGCTGAGCGCCTGCTGACCTGCGTCCGACTGCTCGGCCGAGGCCGGCTCGGACGAGACGGGCCAGGTCGACGACGACTGGGCGTCCTCGTTGACCGACTCGAAGGTGCCGTCGAACTCGTCCGACTCGACGTCGCCGGTGGTGGTCCAGAGGCCGACCGTGTCGCTCAGCACGTTGTTCTCGCCGACGGGGGCGGCGACGTACCAGGTGCCGTCGTCCTCGCGGGCGTAGGCGAGCAGCACGTCGTCGTCGACCTCGTCGCCGAGCGCGTTCAGCGCGCTGTCGAGCACACGGGTGCAGTCGACCTGGTTGGCCTGGGCGGGGCTGGTCGCGGTCTTCTCGCTGCCGGGCGCGTCGCCTGCCGGGTCGGTGACCTGGGCGCCTCCGGTGCAGCCCGTCAGAGCCAGCAGGAGGAAGGCGGCGAGGGGGAGCGTGGTCTTCTTCGTGATCATGGGGCGACCGTACGGCGGTGCCGCGCACAGCGTCCGCATCCACAGGAGATCGTGCCCTGGGCACGCTGGTGTGCTGCGTTCCGGGCTTCGTGACGACCCGAGGAGGCGCGGGGCGGTATGGTGGGAGGTACCTGCCTCCGAGCGGGTTCGCGAGTGTAGTTCAATGGTAGAACTCCAGCTTCCCAAGCTGGTAGCGCGGGTTCGATTCCCGTCACTCGCTCCACTTCCGCTTCGCCGCACCGTCGTCGCCGTCTCGCGTGTGACCGGGGCCCTACCGCGACGTCGGCGGTCTCCCGTAGGTTCGAGCCAGGTCGTCATCGTCCCCGGACGACGCGGTCGCAGCTGCTCCGCCTCCCCGGAAGGACCCCCTTGGACATCCTCTTCGTGCACGGCGCCCTGGTACGCGACGGCCAGTGGTGGTGGCGGCCGACGGCCGACCTGATGGAGGCGGAGACCGGCGTCCGGAGCCGCTCCCTGGCCCTGCCCTCGTGCGGCGAGCGCCCGGCCGACGGCCGTGACGACGTGCGGGTCGGTCTCGACGCTGTCGATGGTCTCGACGGCACTGACGGCGCCGACGTCCCCGCGACCGGACTCGTCGCCGACGCGGCCGCCCTGCGCCGTGCGCTCGACGACGCGAGCGGGCCCGGCGAGGTGATCGTCGTCGCGCACTCGTACGGCGGCACCGTCGTGGCCGAGGCCGGGGCGCACCCGGCCGTGGCGCACCTCCTTCTGGTCTCGTCGTACCTGCCCGACGTCGGGCTGTCGCAGGGCGCCGTGATGAGCGGCGAGACGGACCCGGTGCCCCTCGGCGACGCCGGTGCGGGCCGTCTCGGGCTGGTCGGCGACCTCGACGCCGCGTGGTTCGGCGCCCGTTTCCTGCAGGACGGCACGCCAGAGCATCAGCGCGAGGCCTTCAGCCGGGTCGTGCCGCAGGACGCCGCCTCGTTCACGACGCCCACCACCCGGGCCGGCTGGCAGGGCGTCGACTCGACCTACCTCGTCTGCGCGGACGACCGCAGCACCTCGGTCGGGCTCCAGCGCGAGCACGCCGCCAGGGCGACCCGCTCGGTCGAGCTGCCGACCGGGCACCACCCCTTCGTGACCCGGCCGGACCTCGTCGTCGAGCAGCTGCGGGCCTTCGCCTGAGCGCCGTCACGCGCAGCCCGCCGCTCGGACGACGGGCGATCACGGGGATCGTGGTCGGCACGATCGTCGCGGGCGTGGTCGTGCTGGTGGTGGGGCTCTTCCTCGTCCGGCTGGTGCTGCAGCTCGCCTTCGCCACCGAGGGCGACGTGCCCGACGCCTCCTCGATGGACCTGCCCGCAGGCAGCTCGGTCACGGCGAGCGAGACGAGCTGCGGGTCGGGCGGGTGCTGGACCATGTTCACCGTGCTGCCGCCCGACGGCACGACGCCGGCCGAGCTGGCGCGACAGATCGAGGACGAGCACGGCGACGGCATCCCGGGCGACCTGCTCGACCCCCGGACGATCTTCGTGTCGGCCGAGGCCCGCGCCTCCGACGTGGCGGTGCGCGGCAGCTTCTGGTGAGGGCGTCAGGCGGGGGCGAGCACGGCCGTCAGCGTGACGGCGAGGGCCGCGTGCTGTCGCTCGGCCGGCCAGGCGGCGGGGTCTCCGGCGGTGAGGGTCGCGATGCCCTCGATCGCGGCGACCAGGGCCGACGCCCGTGCGGTCGCGTCCACGGCTCCGTCGGGGTCGCCGGTGCCTGCGTCGCGGTCGACGTCGGTGTCGGCCGGGCCTCGTGTCGCCTCGAGGAGGCGCGAGAGACGGGCGACGAACGACCGGTTGGCCGCGGAGTGGCGTCCCGCGAGCACGGGGTCGCTCAGGGCCGCGGCGACGAAGCCCACCCAGACACGGGCCTCGGCGAGGCCGTCGGGGTCGGTCGGCAGGGAGGCGCTCGCCACGGCACGCACAGCACGCACGGCCGCCGCGCGGTCGAACTCGGCGTCGGTCGCTGCCTCGGCCTCCGCCTCGGCCTCGAGTCGCTCGGCACGGAGCCTCGACCGCTCGTGCAGCACGTCGCGCGCGTGCAGCAGCAGCGCCTGCTTGTCACGGAACGTGTGCAGCACGAGACCCGTCGTGCAGCCCGCCCGCTCGGCGACGGCGCGCAGCGTGAGGCCGCTCGGCCCGAGCTCGGCCAGGGTCGTGAAGACGGCCTCCGAGAGCTGGAGGCGTCGGGCGTCGTCGTCGCGGGGGCGGGGCACCCCAGGACCGTAGCATCTGTTACCGTAACGATTGCTACGGATACTCGGACGAGAGGGCATCCCGAGAGGAGCCGCACATGACCTGGCAGATCGAGGTCGTCCCCTACGACCACCCCGAGGCCGACGTGCTGCGCAAGGCCCAGCGCCGCGAGCTCGACGAGCGCTACGGCAGCGACGACCACGAACCGGGGACGCCGCCCAGCAGCGCGGACGTGCCCGTCTTCGTCCTCGCGCGCACCGCCTCCGGGGAAGCAGTCGCGTGCGGAGGGCTGCGACCGCTGCCCGACGACGTCGCCGGGCCGGGGTCGGTCGAGATCAAGCGCATGTTCGTCGATCCCTCGGCCCGCGGCTCGGGAGTGGCCGTCTCGGTGCTCCGGGCCCTCGAGGAGGAGGCGCGCGGCCTGGGCGCGCTGCGCATCGTCCTCGAGACGGGCACGATGCAGCCCGACGCGATCCGCTTCTACGCCCGCGAGGGGTACGGCGAGGTGCCGCTGTTCGGGGCGTACGTCGGCAGCGCCGAGTCGGTCTGCTTCGCCCGCGAGCTGTAGGAGGCGCGGCGCGCGTCGCCGAGGCCGGCCGCCTGCTCGTCCGGCTCGGCTCTCCTCTGCTCGGCCTCCTGCGGCCTGCTGCGGCCTGGCCTGATGCGGCTCGATCTGCGCCGAGGGCGGGTCTTCTGGCTCGAGGGCGGGTCGCGGACGACCCGCCCTCGGCCCGGGCGACCCGCCCTCGGCGAGGGGCGCGCGGCTCGCGTGCCCGTCGGCTGGGCTCGGCCGGAACCCGGGCGGCGCGCGCTCCGACCCCCCTCCGGCCTGGGTCTCGGCGGCTAGGCGACGCGGGAGCGACAAGACGACGTGGTGTTCCGCGTCGTCTTGTCGCTGTTGCGTCGCCTAGCGGCGAGCCGCGGCGCGGCGTGGCGCGACGTCAGCGGGGGAGCGTCAGCCTGAAGACCGCGCCCGCAGCGCCGACGCCGCCGGCGCCGACGGGCAGCGCCTCGCAGACCAGGTCGCCGCCGTGCGCCTGCGCGATGCCGCGGGCGATGGGCAGGCCGAGGCCGGCGCCTCCGTCGCCCGTCTGCCGGGCCTCGTCGAGCCGGACCAGTCGGTCGAAGACGCGCTCGCGGTCGGCCTCCGGCACCCCGGGGCCGTCGTCCGCCACGAGCACTGCGACCCCCTCCGGCGCGGAGCCGTCGACCGTCAGCACGACCGTGCCCGTCCCGTGCGTCGCCCTGGCCGCGTTGTCGACGAGGTTGCCGAGCACCTGCGCCAGCCGACCGGCGTCGCCGGGCACGACGAGCGGGCCCTCGCCCGAACCTGCGCCAGCACGAGCACCACCACCACCGGCACCAGCACCCGCACCAGCACCCGCACCGCGCACCTCGACCCGCAGCTCCAGCCCCGGCCGCCGTAGTCGCTGGCCCTCCACGACGGAGGCGACCAGCGCCTCCACGTCGACGGGCGCGACGTCGAGCTCGAGCCCGCGGTCGACCCGCGCCATCAGCAGCATGTCGTCGATCAGCCGTGACGCCCTGGCAGCCTCCCGGACGACGTGCACGGCCAGCCGCTCGCGCTCGTCGGGCCCGACGTCGGCCGACGAGCGGACGAGCGTGTCGGCGGCGGCGCGCATCCCGGCGACGGGCGTGCGCAGCTCGTGCGCCGCGTCGGACACGAACGCCCGCACCCGCTGCTCCGCCTCGAGGGCCGTGCGCTCCGCCTGCAACGCCGTCCGTTCCGCCTCGAGCGCGGCCCGCTCGGCGCCCTCGACCCCGTCGAGCATCTCGTCGAACGCGCCGGCGACGCGGCCGATCTCGGTCGACCCGTTCGCCGGGCGGAGTCGCCGGCCCCGGTCGCCGTGGGCGATCGAGCGTGCGACGGCGGTCATCCGGTCGAGCGGCCGCAGGGTCGCCCGCACCACGAGCACGAGCCCCGCGGCGGCCACGACCAGGAACACTCCCGACGCCCCGAGCATCACCCAGCGGAGCTGCGTCAGCGTCTGCCCGACCGAGCTCGAGTCGGCCGTCAGCGTGATCGTCGACCCGTCGCTCAGCTCGCTGACCAGCGTCGTCACCTCGTCGTCGGCCGTGACGGTCGACGCGGTGACGGTGACGGTCTCCGCGGCGGCGGCCGGATCCGAGGAGGTGCCCGTCGGCTCCTGCCCCGGGGCCGCGGGACCTGCGGTCGCGTCGCCGGCCGGCGTGTCCGAGCCCGCGCCTCCTGCTCCCCTGCCCGGTCCCGCCGGCAGGCCGTCCCCGAGTGCGGGCGGGCCCTCGCGCAGCTCGTCGGGGGAGGGACCGGCGACGATGGCGCCGCCGTCGGCGTCGCGGATCACGACCGAGAGGCCCTGCGCCGAGAGGCGGTCGGCGAGGTCGTCGCCGTCGACGGTGCCGACGAGCGCGGCGGCGGCGGAGGCGCGGTCGCGGAGGCGGTCCTCGACCTGGGCACGGAGCCGCTGGCCCAGCGTCGCCTCGACCGCGACGGCCAGCCCCGCGAGCAGCAGGGCGAGCAGCACGAGCACGGCGACGACGGTGCGCGCGCGGAGCGACCCGGTGCGGAGGCGAGGCCCGTCCTGTCGCGCTGGGTCGTGTCGCATCGTGTTCCGAGCGTCGCGTCCTGTCACGGCGCGACGCGATGCTCGGAACACGATGCAGCAGCAGCGGCGTTCACGCGCTCATCCGGTAGCCGAGGCCGCGCACGGTGTGGATGAGCCTCGGCCCCTCCCGTTCCATCTTCTTGCGGAGCGAGCTGAGGTGCACCTCCACCAGGTTCGGGTCGTAGTCGTCGTAGCCCCACACCTGCGTCAGGATCTGCGTCTTCGACACGGTGCGGCCCCTGCTCTCGGCGAGGAACGTCAGCAGGCGCTGCTCGGTCGCGGTGAGGTCGAGCGCGACCCCGGAGCGGGTCGTGACCGCCGCCTCCGGGTCGACGACCAGGTCGGCCACCTCGATCACCGCGGGGATCCGCCCGCGCCGACGCAGCACGGCGCTGATCCTGGCGAGCAGCTCGGCCACCGAGAACGGCTTGACCACGTAGTCGTCGACGCCCTCGGCGAAGCCACGGAGGCGGTCGTCCAGCTCGTCGCGCGCGGTCAGCATGACCACGGCCGCGTCGCTGCTCGTGCGGACGGTCGCCGCCAGGCGGATGCCGCTCGCCCCCGGCAGCATCCAGTCGAGGACGACGAGGTCGGGGACGAACGCACGCAGCGCGTCGGGCAGCTCGGAGCCGTCGGGCAGGCCCTTCACGGCGAAGCCCTCGGCGCCGAGGGCGGCGACGACGGACGAGAGCAGGGCAGGGTCGTCGTCGATCACGAGGACGCGGGCGGGGGAGATCACCGGCTGGACGGTACGGGGCCGAGATGCGCCGCCGCCGCCGGTCGCCTATGGAACCGCTGGACGCGTCGGCGACTTAAGCGCGGCTTCAGGTCTGCTCCCGAGGTTGGTCACAGCGGCGGACGACCGGTCCGCGACACCACCACCCACTCGTCAGGAGACGACATGAACGACCAGCAGAACCCCTTCGACCGCGACGGCGACCTGGGCCGCGACGGCAGCGGCGCCGGTGACGGCGACCGTCACCGCGACCAGCGGGACGCGTTCGGCGCACCCCGCCAGGACTCGACGGCGCAGGACTCGACCGCGCACGACTCGACGGCCGACGACGCCACCCGGGAGCTGCCCGTCTCGCCGCGCGTCGCGTCGGAACAGGGCGTACCCGCCGCCCCGCGCCGCCGGGTGACCAAGCGCCTCGGGATCGGACTCGGCGTCGCCGCGGTCGGCCTCGCCCTCGTCGGAGGCACGGCTGCCGTGGCGTCGTCGGGCGGCGGCGCGAGCACGCTGACGGCCGCGACGTCGAGCGCGTCGCCCAGCCCCAGCGCGAGCTCGGACGCAGGAGGCGGCACGGACTCAGGCGACGGGTCCGGCCCCGCAGCCCCCGGCTCGGACGCCACGGGGTCGCCGACGCCCGCCGCACCGGGGGCCGGCGGCGACGAGGCCGACGGCGACGCGCCGGCCGGCCTGCTCGCGGGCGGGCCCGGCTGCGCGCCGGGCGCCGCGCCCGCGCCCGGGGACGCCCCCGACCCCGAGGCCGACGGCGCTGAGCGCCCGACGCCGCCCGCGCCTCCGGCCGGTGCGCCGACCCCGCCGACCCCGCCGACCGACGCGCCGGCCCCCGGCGACGAGGGCTCCGGCGACGCCGAGCGCCCGACGCCCCCGACCGACGCCCCCACCCCGCCCACGGACGCCCCGTCGGCTCCCGCCGACGAGTCCGCCACCGGCAGCTGACCTGCTCGACGCCCCCGGCAGCCTGCGGCGGGCCCGCCTGCTCGGCCCGCGCCTCCTCGTGCACCTCGAAGTGGACGAAGCACCCCGTCGTTGCGGGGTGTCTCGTCCACTCCGGGGTGTCGGGCCCGGGCCGAGCCGCCGGGCCGAGCCGCGGCGCCGGGCCGGGGCGCGGGCCGCACCGCACCGCACCGCGAGACGTGCCCCGACAGGGCGTCCCTCGCCGCGCCTCCTGCGTCGTAGCCTCGTCGTCATGAGCGAGCGCATCGACAACCGGGACGACGTCCGCGAGTTCCTCATGTCGCGGCGGGCGCGGGTGACGCCCGAGCAGGTGGGGCTCCCGGCAGGAGGCGGTCGTCGCGTCGCCGGGCTCCGTCGCAGCGAGGTCGCGATGATCGCCGGCGTCAGCGTCGAGTACTACGCGCGTCTCGAGCGCGGCCAGGTCGCGGGCGCGTCGACGGGCGTGCTCGAGGCGCTGGCGACGGCGCTGCAGCTCGACGACACGGAGCGCGCGCACCTCTTCGACCTCGCGCGTGCCGCCGACGGGATCCCCGCCTCCGGGCGTCCTCGCTCGCGCCGCACGACCCGCAGCACGTCGCGCCCGAGCCTGCAGTGGGCCCTCGACGCGGTCGTCGACGGCGTCGCGTTCGTCCGCGACCAGCACCAGGACCTGCTCGCCACCAACTCCCTGGCCCGCGCCTTCTACTCGCCCGTGATCGGCGACGGCGGGCGCACGCCGAACCTCGCCCGCTTCCAGTTCCTCGACCCGGCGTCGCGCGACTTCTACCCCGACTGGGATCTGTTCGCCGAGATGTGCGTCGGCATCATGCGCGCCGCCGCGGGCCGCGACCCGCACGACGCCGGGCTGCACGACCTGGTCGGCGAGCTCTCGACGCGCAGCGAGGTGTTCCGCCGGCTGTGGGGCGCGCACGACGTGCGGTCGCACGGGGCCGGCACGAAGCGCTTCGTGCACCCGGTCGTCGGCGAGCTGACCCTCGCCTACGAAGAGCTCGCCGTCGTCGCCGAGCCCGGCTGCTCGCTGCTCGTGTACACGGCCGAGCCAGGGTCGCCGTCCGCCGAGCGGCTGCGGCTGCTCGCGTCGTGGGCGGCCACGCAGGAGGCGGCGGTCCGCTCCGGGGACGCGCTCGCGCAGGAGGCGTCGGTCGCCTCCCCCGAGGACGCCTAGCCCGCAGCCCGCCGCGCGCAGTCCGCAGCCTGCCGCGCTGGCGTCCGCACCCGCCGGACCCGCGCGCACCCCTCGGCGCGCACGAGGGTGCACGCGGGATCGCGGGGTGCGGCCGCACTGCCGCGCTGCCGCTCGAGGCAGACCGCTCGGTCTGTCCGCAACGCGCAACTCCGCCCGCCGACGCTGGCGCCGTCGATGCAGCCGCATGTACCGTCATCGAGCGCCACCGCGCCACCCGACCGGGACGGAACCCGGCACCGCACCGCCAGGACGGCCCATGCACACCCTCCGAGCCCGCACAGCAGCGACCCTGCTCACGCTCGCACGCCCCTACCTCGCCCTCCACCTCGGGGTGCTCGGCCTCAAGATCCGCAGCGCGCCGTTCCCCCGCGACGAGGCCACGGCGACCCTCCCCGGCCCGAGTGCCGCCCGCCTCCTCGTCGTCGGCGACCTCGCCGCCTCGGGGTACGGGGTGCTGCTGCACGGCATGGCGTTCCCGGCCCAGCTCGCCGGCATCTGGTCGAGCCGCACCGGCCGCGGCTGCAGCTGGCAGGTCGTCGCCGACCCGCTGCTGACCGTGCGCCGGGCGGCCCACCACTCCCGTCTCGGCACCTCCGCCGCGGGGGCGGACGCGGTCGTCGTCGCCCTCGGGATCCCCGACGTGCTGCGGATCACCCCGAGCGCGGACATCGTCGCGTCCGTCGCTCGCCTCGTCGCACGCGTCCGCTCCGCGGCGGGGCGCGACGTGCCCGTGCTGCTCGCCGGGCTGCCCCCGATGACGCAGTTCCAGGGGCTGTCGCCTGCGGCGTCGCACCTGATCGGGTCGCAGCTGCGCCGCGTCGACGACGCCCTGCGCCGGGTCGCCGCCGAGCACGTCGGCGTCGACTTCGTGTCGTTCCCCTCGTGGGACACCGACGGCACGACCCTCCGCCGCGCCTTCTCGTTCCGCGCGATGCACCGTGGCTGGGCGCTCGCCGTCGCCGCCCGCCTCGCTGTCGCTCTGCCCGGCTCGGGGCCGGAGCCCGCACCGGAGCCGACCGACGGTGTCGTCGAGCAGGCCGAGCAGGTCGCCGAGGAGGCGTCGGCCGCGCCCGGCGCACCCGACGGTCCCCTGACGCTGGCCGCGTAGACCTCCGCGGGGGCCGGGGTGCTCGCGGCCGGCGAGCACGACGCCCGCTCCGCGCTCAGCCGACCTGGTGCACCGCGTAGCTCGCGACGAACCCCAGCACGGTCACGAGCCCGGTCAGCGTCTGCGCCTTGCGGAACGCCTCCGGGATCATCGTGTCGCAGATCATCGCCAGGATCGCACCGGCCGCGAACGCCATGACGAACGACTGGGCGCCCTCCGGCACGCCGCCGAGCAGCACGTAGCCGCCGATCGCGGACAGGGCGCAGATGACGGCGATCCCGGACCAGAGCCCGAACACGTACCGGGCGCCGCGCCCGGACTCCTTGAGGTCGGCCGTGCTCGACATGCCCTCGGGGAAGTTCGAGATGACGACCGCGACGAGGATCGCCACGCTGAGCGTGCCGCCGCCCGTCAGGCTGACGCCCTGGACGGCGGTCTCGGGCACGCCGTCGAGCAGGGCGCCGAGCGCGATCCCGAGGCCGGTGCCGCCGCTGGCCGCTGCGGCCTTCCCGCCGCCGCTGCCGCCTCCTCGGCTGGTGCTGGTGCTGGTGCTGCTGTTCGGGCTCGCGCCGTCGGGGTGTCGTCGGTGTCGCTTGCGGCGGAACCCGCCGTGCTCGAGCAGCTGGTCGAGCGCGACGTAGACGACGGCTCCCACGACGAAGCCGGAGATCGTCGGCACGAAGCCGCCGCTGCTGGTCGCCTCGTCGACGAGGTCGAACGCGAGCGCCGAGATGAGCACGCCCGCGCCGAATGCCATCACGAGGGCGACGAGCTCACGCGGCACCTTCACGAACCAGGCGACGAGCGAGCCGACGACGAGCGACAGGCCGGACAGCAGACCGGCGAGGCCGGCGAGGAGGAGCGGTGAGGTCACGCGGTCCGGTGTACTCCGAAGGAGGACCGTCGGTCGGGCTCCGCCGTATACCCAGCCCGAGCTTCGACACCTTGTACCGCACCCCTCGTTCGAGGCGCAAGCCCCTGCCTGAGATCGGCTCGGGGTCCTAACCTCGGTCACGCCGGACGGGGTGTCCTCGACGCGGAGGGAAGGGAACAGAGATGAGCACGTACGAGACGGATCCGCGGGTCCGACCTGCATCGATCGGCGCCTACCCGAAGCGCCGACCTCCCGTCACGGAGCTGCCCCCGATGCGCTCGGCCCGGCTGCCCGAGCCGGCCTACGCCGACTTCTTCGAGGTGGAGCGCGAGGCTGTCGCAGCGGAGCGCAAGGCCTTCGCGGTCATCTGATCCGGGAACGCGCCTCCTTCGCTCGACCTGCCCGCGCCTCCTCAGCCTGGTCCTGCGCCAGGCCGCGACTACGGGCGCGACCGCACCGCGAGCTGAACGGCGAGGCCGGCGCCGACGAACACCACCATCAGCCCGCCCATCACGAGGGCAGTCCCGCCGAGGGCGCCCGCGAGCGGCGTCGCCAGGCCGCCGAGCCCGAACTGGAGCCCGCCCTGCAGCGCCGCCGCCGAGCCGGGCCAGCGGTGCCCGAGCGCCTGCGTCAGCGTGATCGACCCGGGGATCACGAAGCCCCAGCCCGCCGTGACCAGCGCGAGCGCGGGCCAGATCAGTGCCGGGCCGAGGCCGGTCGCCGCCCCGGTCAGCACGAGCGCCGACCCGACCGTGCAGGTGACGAGGCCCGCCGTGTAGAGGGAGTCCTCGGCGAAGCGACCCACCAGTCGACGGAACAGCAGCGTCGACAGGATCATGCACGACGCGTTCGAGGCGAAGACCAGCGTGTAGCCGAGCTCGGTGAACCCGTACTGCTCCTGGAACACGAACGACGACGTCGAGATGTACGAGAAGAAGCCGATCGTCGCGGCACAGCCCGTGACGAGGTACCAGCGGAAGCGCGGGATCCGCAGCAGCTCGGCCATCCGGCGACCTGCCGCGCCGAGAGAAGCCCCCGACCGGGAGGCGGCGGGCAGCGTCTCGGGGAACCTCACGGCCGAGAGCACCGTCAGCAGCAGGCCGAACACGGCGAGCACGACGAAGAGCGAGCGCCAGGCGGCGAACGTCAGCACGACGCCGCCGACCAGGGGCGCGACGACCGGTCCGAGCGAGTTCACGACCGCCAGGGAGGCGAAGAGGCGGCTGCGTCGCGTGCCCGTCGTGGAGTCGCCGACCATCGCCCGCCCCGCGATGCTGCCCGCCGCGCCGCCGAGGCCCTGCAGCACCCGCGCGACGATCAGGGTCGTCGCGTCGGGCGCGAGGGCGCAGCCGAGGGAGGCGAGGGTGAAGATCGCGGTGCCGATCAGCAGCACTCGGCGACGGCCGATCCCGTCGCTCAGCGGGCCGATCACGAACTGGCCGAGCGCGAAGCTGACCAGGAACGCCGTCAGGCTGAGCTGCGCGACGGCCGTCGTGGTGTCGAGGTCACGCGCTATGGCCGGCAGGGCCGGGACGTACATGTCCGTCGCGAACGGCGAGATCCCGACGACGAGGGCGAGCAGGGTGACGGACGACCGCCGACGGGTCCACGAGGAGGCGGGGGTCGTGTCGTCGTCGTCCACGTGACCGACGGTAGTCGTTCATCGTCGCGGCCCGCGCCTCCTGAGGGGTGCTGGTCACCGGGGCGTCGTGTGCGTCGTGCAGCTCTCAGGAACTTTCCCCGCGCCCATCCTGAATGGTGCACGGTTCAGGAGCTTGGCTCCCCCCGTGGCGAGGATCAGGACAGGACTTCCTGAATGAGGAGGTCAGGAGGTCAGGTGTCGCGCGACCGCTGGCGGACCCGCACCGTGAGGATCGCGGCGCCGATCAGGGCCGACACCAGCGAGCCGACGAGCACGCCGACCTTGACGACGTCGTCGCGCTCGCTGCCGCTGCCGAACGCGAGCTCGCCGACGAGCAGCGACACCGTGAAGCCGATGCCCGCGACGAACGAGAGGCCGACGACGTCGGGCCAGCGCAGGCTCGGGTCGAGCCGGATGCCGGGGAGGCGCGTCACGAGCAACGACGACAGGGTGATGCCGATCGACTTGCCGAACACGAGGGCCAGGACGATGCCCAGCGCGACGCTGTCGGTCAGCGCGTCGCGGAGGCCGGTGAGACCGCCGACGGTGACACCCGCGGAGAAGAAGGCGAAGAGGGGGACGGCGACGCCGGACGAGACGGGGCTCCAGCGCTCGGCGAAGTGGTGCGTGAGCGGATGCCGCTCGACGTGGCCGTCGGCGCCGACGTGGTCGACACCGGCCTTCCGCGTCGCGATCGCCGGGACGAGCAGGCCGAGCACGACCCCCGCGATGGTCGCGTGGATCCCCGAGGCGTGCACCAGCGCCCAGGCGACGACGCCGAGCGGGATCAGCAGCCACCACGACCGGACCCCTCGGCGCACGAGGAGGGCGAACGCCGCCAGGGGCACGACCGCCGCGAGCAGCGGCAGGAACAGGATGCCGGAGGTGTAGAAGACCGCGATGATCGTGATGGCGAGCAGGTCGTCGACGACGGCGAGCGTCAGCAGGAACGTGCGGAGCGCCGGCGGCAGCCGCTTGCCCACGACCGCGATGACCGCCACGGCGAAGGCGATGTCCGTCGCGGCGGGGATCGCCCAGCCCTGCAGTGCGTCGCCGCCGGCGTCGAGGTTGACGAGCGTGTAGATGACGGCGGGCAAGGCGACTCCGCCGACCGCAGCCGCGATGGGGAGCGCGGCGGCTCGCGGGTCGCGGAGCGAGCCCGCCACGAACTCCTGCTTGAGCTCGAGCCCGACCACGAAGAAGAAGATCGCGAGCAGTCCGTCGGCGGCCCAGGCTCCGACGCTGAGGTCGAGGTGCAGGGCCGCGGGCCCGAACGTCGTGTCGCGGACGGCGCCGTACCAGTCGGCGGCCGGGGTGTTCGCGAGCACGAGCGCGAGCACGGTCGCGCCGAGCAGCAGCAGGCCGCCGGTCGTGTCGCGGCTGACGAAGCGGGCGAGGCGGGCGCCGCGGCCGAGAGGGCCGGGAGCGTGCGCGGGCGGCGCGGGCGTGCGGGCGGGCACGGGCGTGGAAGAAGGCGAGGACGAGGAGGCGTCGGGGGCGTCAGGGGACACGGTTGCTCTCAGAGGGGGTCGCGGAACGGCGGGCGCAGGGAGGCGTCCGGGTCGTCGACGATCCCGGGCGCGGTCACGCCGTCGGCGGTGGGCATCCCGCGATCTCGCCGTGGGCGTTGCTGCCCCAGAGGCTCATCCAGCCGTTCGTGCCGCACGTGCGCTTGGTCAGCACGAGCCGGTTCGGGAACGCCTGCTGCGCCGCGCGCTGGCGGCGCGTGCTGTGGGCGATCGGGTGGCTGGTCACGCGTCGAGACTACCTGCGTCGGGCGTCCTCTCCTCGGGCGATCTTCGAGGGCGGGTCGCCGCGGTCGAGGGCGGGTCCGCGGTGACCCGCCCTCGACCGCGATGACCCGCCCTCGACGGAAGTTCGTGCGCGCGGGCCGTCAGCGGACGCGGGCGGCGGGGGCGAGCCGGAGGTCGACGCCGGCGTCGCGCAGCGCGGCGGCGGCCTCGTCGCCGAGCGCGTCGTCCGTGATGACGCCGTCGAGCTCGTCGAGCCGCAGCGCCCGGTACCGGCCGAAGCGCCCGTACTTCGAGCTGGCGGCGACGAGCACGGTCCGCTCGGCGACCGCGAGGGCCGCCCGCTTCGCCTGGATCTTCGCCTCGACGGGGGTGGTGACACCGTGGGCGAGGTCCCACGAGCTCGACGAGACGAACGCGAGGTCGAGCGACAGCTCGGCGAGAGCGACGCCGGTGAGGCGTCCCATCGTCGACTGGTTGGCCCGGTCGACACGTCCGCCGATGCAGATCAGGTCGGCGGTCGGGTGGTCGAGGAAGGCCTGCACGGTCGCGAGGTCGTTCGTCACGACGGTGAGGTCCGAGACGTCGTCGAGGTGCCGGCGCATCGCCTGCACCGTGGTGCCCGCGTCGAGGTAGACGGTCATGTGGTCGTGCACGAGGGCGGCCGCCTCGCGGGCGATCGCCTCCTTCTCGGCGACGTCCGCCTCCTGCTTGACGGCTCGGCTCGGCTCCTCGATCAGGCGGGAGGCGAGCTTGGCGCCGCCGGCGGTGGCGCTGACGCGGCCGGCGTCCTCGAGGGCGGCGACGTCGCGTCGCACGGTCATCTGGCTCACGCCGAGCAGCTCGGTCAGCTGCCGGTAGCTCAGCACCCGCTCGCGCTGCAGGTGCGTCACGATCGACTCGCGGCGCTGCTCGGGGATGAGGGGGGTCGACACGCGCGCCAGCCTAGTTGGCGGGGCCCTCGCCGGCGGCGTGCCGGACCGCGGGCGAGGAAGCGGACGAGACCGCAGCCGAGGAGGCGCCCGCCTCGTCAGCGGGACCGGTCCAGGGCATCCCCCACGCGGCCGTGATCGCCCGTACCTGGTCGGCGGCGATCAGCCGGCGGGCGGCTCCCTGGGTGAGCAGGGCGATGCGGCACGCCTCCTCGAGCTCGATCGTGCTCTGCACGGCCCGGTCGAGGTCCTCGCCGCTGACGACGGCTCCGTGGTTGGAGAGCAGCGCGGCGCGGAACGGCAGCGGGCTGTCTCTGACCAGCGCACCCATCGCCGGGTCGCCGGGGGCGACGAACGGCAGCAGCGGCACCTGGCCGACCCGCATCAGCGAGTACGGCGTCAGGGGCGGGACGGCGCTGTGGTCCGACCATGGCTCGAGGCAGGACAGCGCGACGGCCGACGGCGAGTGCACGTGGACGACGGCGGTGTGGGCAGGGTCCTTGGCGTACATCGCCAGGTGCAGCGCCACCTCCTTCGACGGTGCGGGGCCGGCGAGGTGCACGCCCGCGAGGTCGAGCACCGACAGGTCGTCGAGGACGAGGTCGCCGAGCTGCGTGCCGGTGCCGGTCATCAGCAGGCGGTCGCCGTCGCGGACGCTGACGTTGCCCGAGCTGCCGGGGCTCAGCCCGGCCGCGACGAGGGCACTGCCTGCGGCGACGAGGAGGCGGGCCGCAGTCGCGTGGTCCGCAACGGTCTCGAGACTGCCGGGCTCCGGGCTCGCGGTGCCGGCGCTCACGCTCGTGCCGCTCATGCCAGTGCCTCCCAGGCGGTCGAGAAGAGGTCCGTCGAGCCGAAGTTGCCGCTCTTGAGGACGAGCGCGACCTCACGGCCGTCGTCGGTGCGGGCCGCGCTCCAGCAGACGCCGGGGGCGAGCAGGGGCCCGATCGTGAGCAGGCCGATCCCCAGGCTGCCCACGACGGCGCCGCTGGTCTCCCCGCCCGCGACGACGACCTGGTCGACGGTCCCGTCCGCGACGAGGTCGAGCACGAGGCTCGACAGGACCGTCTCGACGGCGTCCGCGGCGCTGACGGCGGCGCCCGCGCCTCCTGCGGGCACGGCCTCCGCTGCGGGCACGACGTCCGACGGCTGGCCGACCGAGTAGACGACCGGCACCGAGGCGTCGTCGAGGCCCCGGACCCACTCGGCCAGCGAGGCGGTCTCGGCCTCCGGATCGGCGAGCGCCTGCGCGATGTCGACCTTGCGGGTCGGGTGCCCGGCGGCGACCGCTGCGGCGACCTGCGCCTGCGTCGTCGTCGAGGCCGAGCCGCACACGACGAGGCGACGACGGGAGAAGGAGGGGAACGCTGCGTCTGCGTCTGCGTCTGCGGAGGGGGAGGAAGCGGAGGCCTCGACCGGCTCGAGCCCGAGCGCGAGCCCCGCGCCGCCGCTCACGAGCCGGTGCGTGGCAGTCGCCTGAGCGATCGTCCGCAGGTCGTCGTCCTCGACGGCGTCGACGACCAGGTAGCCAGCGGGTGCAGCGTCGAGCGCGTCCCGCAGCGCGTCGGCCCCGCGGCGCACCACGTCGAGCCCGACCTCGGTGACCGTCGCCGGTGTCTGCGGCGCGAGCAGGTCGCGCAGCCTCGACCGCGTCATGGGGGTGAGCGGGTGGTGCCGCATCGACGAGTGCTCGAGCAGGTCGTCGCCGACCCACAGCGAACCGTCGCGCACGGTGCGACCGTTGGCGGGGAACGCGGGCACGACGACGCTGCGGTCGGTGTCGAGGCGCTCGCGGAGCGCGTCGAGCACGGGCCCGATGTTGCCCTCGTCGGTCGAGTCGAAGGTCGAGCAGTACTTCACGTAGAAGCGGTCGGCACCCCAGCCGAGGAGGCGGTCGGCGGCCCCCAGGGACGCGGCCACCGCCTCCTCGACGGGTGCCGTGCGCGACTTCAGGGCGACGACGACGGCGTCGAGCCCGGCCACCTGCTCGTCGGGGACGGGTCGGTCGCCGATCACGACGGCGGCCCGCAGCCCGCGCGAGTGCAGGGCGGCGGCGAGATCGGTGGCTCCTGTGAAGTCGTCGGCGACGGCACCTGTGAGCATGGGGACCTTCCGGTGGAGACGTTCGTCCGTCGTCGGACGCGACGGGGCCATCTCAGCATATGTGACTATTTGGTGCGATCTTTGACAATCTGTGAAGTCAGGCTACGGTTGCCCACGAAGCCCCGGCCTCCCGCTCCGATCTCCCTCGGACTACCGGCCACCTCGAACGAACGGGAACAACGGTGATCCTCCACTCGACGTCGCGCCGCGCGACCCAGGCCCGCGAGACCCCGGTCCGTGTCCTCCTCACCGGAGCGAACGGCGGCTACGGCCGCACCCTGCTCGACCAGCTGCGCCGGCTCGACGACATGGTCGCCACCCAGCTCGTCGACCCCGACGTCGCCGGGACGACCCGGATGCTCGACGAGCTCGGCGTCCCCGCCGACCGCGTCGCGACCCCCTCCACAGTCGCCGAGACGGCCGCCGCGCTCGCCGCCGGCCAGGTCGCCGTGATCGCCGACGGCGCCGCGGTCGACTGGAGCGCCGCCGACGTGCTCGTCGAGGCCACCGGGCGCATCGAGGCCGGCCACGGCTACGCCGACACCGCCCTCGACCACGGCGTGCACGTCGTCATGGTCAGCAAGGAGATCGAGTCCGTCGCCGGCGTCGCCCTCAGCGCCAAGGCCCGCGCCGCCGGCCTCCGCTACCTGCCGGGCGACGGCGACCAGCCCGCGAACCTGCTGCGCCTCGTCGCGTGGGTGCTCGACTGCGGCTTCGACATCGTCGCCCTCGGCAAGTCGAGCGAGTACGACCTCGCCTTCGACCCGGCCACCGGCGTCGTCGACCAGGCAGGCACCACGATCGACGCCCCCGGGCTCGCCGACCTGCTCGAGCTCGGCGACCGACCCCTCGACACGGTGGAGGCGCGGGCCGGCCAGGTGGCCTCGCTCAAGCGGTCCGCCGCGGCAGACCACTGCGAGATGACCGTGGTCTCGCTCTACACCGGAGCACACGCCGACGTCGAGGGCATGCACTACCCCGTGGCCCGGCCGCACGAGCTCGCCGACCTCTACGCCACCCGCGAGGACGGCGGCCTGATCGGCCGCACCGGCAGCGTCGACGTGTTCTCGATGCTCCGCCTGCCGGGCGAGGCCAGCTTCGCCGGCGGCGTCTTCGTCGTCGTCCGCACCGGCGACCCCGTCACGTGGGAGACCCTGCGCGGCAAGGGCCACGTCGTCAGCCGCGACGGCCGGTACGCCTGCATCTACTGGCCGTACCACTTCATGGGCGTCGAGACCCCGCTGACGATCGCGGCAGCCGTCGACGGCGGGTCGTCCGTCGCCGAGCCCCGGCAGCACACGGTGCTGGCCGCACGGTCGAGCTCGGCGCTCGCCGCGGGCACGACGTTCCGCGTCGAGGGGCACCACCACGAGATCGCCGGCGTCGCACCCGTGATCGTCGATCCCGACGACCACGGCGTCGCGCCGTACTACCTGCTCAGCGGCGCCCGGCTCGTGGCCGACGTCGCCCCGGGCGAGCTCGTGCGCCTCGACGACCTCGCCGACGTGCCCGCCGCCGCGCTGGCCGCGTACCGGACGGGCCTGGCCCTCGGGGCCTGACCCGCTCCTCCTTCCGTTCCTCAGCACCCACCCACCTCGCACAGGAGATCGACGACGATGCCCCTCAGCCCGACACCGCCCGCCCCCGCCCCGATCGAGGTGACCTCGTGAGCGTCGAGATCATCGCCCTGATCGTCCTGGTCGCCGTCTTCACGATCTCGGCCGTGCGCAACGTCCACATGGGCGCGCTCGCGCTCGTCGCCGCCCTCGTGGTGGGCGTGCTCGTCGTCGGCGAGAGCCTCGACGACGTGCTCGGCGGGTTCCCCGTCGACGCCCTGCTGATCCTGCTGGGCATCACCTACCTGTTCGGCATCGCCAGGGTCACGGGCACCATCGACTGGCTGGTCGACCGCTCGGTGCGCCTGATCGGCGACCGCGTCGCGCTCATCCCGTGGGCGATGTTCGTCATCGGCACGCTCGTCGCCTGCCTCGGCACCTCGCACGCCGCCTTCACGATCGTCCCGATCGCGATGAGCCTCGCGCACAAGCACAAGATCCACTCGACCATGATGGGCATCGTCATGAGCTCGGCCATCGTCGGCGGCGCGCTCGCCCCGACGAGCATCAACGGCATCACGGTCATGACCGTGGCGCGCACCGCGGGGATCCCGTACGACCCGGCGCTGATGTTCGGGCTGTCGATCGGCATCAACACGCTCGTCGTGCTGGTCGCGTTCTTCCTGTTCGGCGGACGCGAGCTGATCGCCAGGACGCGCGCCGCGGGTGCTGCTGCCGCTGCCGCGGGCGGCTCGGGTCGCTCGGGCTCGGGCTCGGGCTCGGGCTCGTCTCGTCGCCGCGCCGGCGGCCCCGGCATCGGAGGCTCCGGCCTCGCGACGACCGTCGCCACGAGCGAGGGCGCCGTGGGCGCACCCGCCACCAGCGCCGAGCGCGCGGACGCCGGTGCTGCCGGCTCGGCCGCCTCCTCGTCGGCGACCTCGACGGCCACCGCGACCGCCGCCTCCTCGACGGGTGCGGTCTCGCTCGACGCCGCCCCCTCGGACAAGCTCAGCGGCTACCAGCTGCTCGTGCTCGTCTCGATCCCGGTGCTGATCGTCGGCTTCTTCACGATCACGCTGCTCGACGTCGACCTGAACCTCGGCGCCGTCGCGCTGACCATCGCCGTGCTGCTCGCCTTCGTGAACCCCGACGTGGGTCGCCAGGCGCTCGGCCGCATCGACTGGGGCACGATCCTGCTGCTCGGCGGGATCATCACCTACGTGGGCGTCCTGACGCGTCTCGGCGCCATCGACCAGCTCGGCGAGGCCGCCCGCTCGGTCGACTCCCCGCTGCTCGCCGCCCTGGTCATCTGCGTGATCGCCGGGCTCGTGTCGGCCTTCGCGTCGACGATCGGCATCCTCGGAGCGCTCATCCCGCTCGCCGTGCCCCTGCTGATCCCCGGCGGAGGCCTCGAGATGACCGGCTTCATCTACGCGCTGGCGATCTCGGCCTCGCTGGTCGACTGCGCCCCGTTCGGCACGACGGGCGCGACGATCGTCGCCTCGGGAGTCGAGGAGGAGCGGCCGCGCCTCTACCGCCACCTCATGCTCTGGGGGCTCTCGATGGTGATCATCGGACCGGTCGTGACGCTGCTGCTGTTCGTGGTGCCCTTCCTCTGGGCGTAGCTCGGCGGGGCCGCCGTCGACCCTGACCCGACGCAAGAGCGACGAACCTCCGTGATCTTCCACGGAGGTTCGTCGCTCTCGCGTCGGTACCCGCACCTACTCGCCCTCGACCGCTGTGACCCGCCCTCGACGGAACGTGGTGCGTGCGGACCGTCAGCCGCAGGAGGCGCGGGTCAGGCCGCGGGGGACCCGCCCGTCACGGGACGCAGCAGCGCCGCGACGACGTCGCCCATCAGGTCGCCGGGCGCGACGTCGCCGGTGGCCGGCGCGTCGAAGGCCGAGCCGACCGAGATGGTGATGAGGAGGCGCGCCAGCTGGTCGGAGGAGAGCCCGGTCGCGTCCGGGGTGCGTCCCTGGAACACCTGCTCAACGAGGCCGCGCAGCGTGTCGAGCACGGCCCGCCGCTGCTCGACGAAGACCTCCATCACGCGGGGGTCGGCGAGCGCCTGCGAGCGGATCTCGGACATCAGGCTGAAGTCGTCGGCCGTGCCCGGCCCGTAGGGGGCGAACGCCGCACGGATCGTCGCGGGCAGGTCGGGCAGGTCGGTGCCGGGCACGCGCATCTCGTGCAGCGCCCGGAGCGCCCCGTCCGTCTCGCGCCGCAGCAGGGTCACCACGAGGTCGGCCTTGGAGTCGAAGTTCGAGTAGACCGCGCCCTTGCTGAACCCGGCTGCCCTGGCGACGTCGTCGAGGGTGGTCGTGTGGACGCCGTGCCGGGCGAAGAGCCGGCTCGCGGCCTCGATCAGGCGCTCGCGCACCTCCGCGCGCGGCGGGCGCTTGGTGGGGGCGCTCCCCGTCGTGGACATGCCGTCACCATAACGTCCGCACGACGGCTGTCGTCTGCGACGCGCAGGACGCCGACTCTTTGCATACTCGCAGGTATCGAGGCGCTACGATCGTCCTGCCTGGTGGACCCGAAGCACCAGGACCGACCGAGTGCGCGTCGAGCGAGGCCGCCCGAACGAGCCTCGCTCCGCGCGCTCGGTCCCCTCCTCCCGCTGTGGACGGAGGAGGCGCCTGTCCCTGTGCAGTTGTCCACAGGCCGGCCGTCGGCAAAAGTCCAGATCAGGGCCGTGTCCGTGAGTTACACCCGTGTAATTTCCACATCTCGATCCACAGTTCGCCGTAGTTATCCCCGGAAACGGTCCCTCACGACACAAGTTCTCCACACAGTTCTCCACAGGCTGTGGGGAGGCAGGCCTCGTGCGCCCGTCACCCCCGTGCTGGGTGTGCCGACCCCTCGCGTCCGGGCATGGGCGCTCGCTAGGCTCCCGACCGTGTACGTCCTCTTCACCGTGGCGATGTTCGCCGTCAGCCTCATCGCCCTCGTCGACATCGTGTCGCGCGACGACTCGCAGGTGCGCGGCTTGCCCAAGCTCGTGTGGGTGCTGCTCGTGATCTTCGTCCCGCTGCTCGGCAGCGCCCTCTGGTTCATCGTCGGCCACGACTGGAGCGCCGCCCGCGGGGGCGGGTCGTCCGGGGCGGGATCGCTCGGCGGGCTCTCGTTCGGGGACCCGCGCCGAGCGGAACGGCTCGGCTCCGGGGGCTCGCGCCGCGCCTCATCGTGGTCGTCGCAGCCGACCGCACCGCGGCAGAAGACGACCGAGGAGCAGCTCGCCGACCTCGACCGGGAGATCGAGTTCCACGAGCAGCAGGCTCGCCTGCGCGCCCTCGAGGTCGAGGTGGAGAAGCGCAAGCGCCTCGAGTGACTCCGGGCTCGGCCTGACGTGCCGCCGGGCTCGACCCGCGACGCGGCCTGACCAGGCGGCCGGCTCGACCGCGATCGGGCCTCAGTCGTAGACGCGCCCGAGCACCCACTGCCCTGCGTCGTCGCGCAGCACCTCGAACATGTGCGTCGTGCCGACGCCGTCGGTTGCCTGGAACCGCCAGCCCACGAACTGCTGCGGCGGGTGCGTGATCAGGGCGGGCACGAAGGCCGGCTCGTGCCACATCTCGGTCGGGGTGTCCGTCACGCGCCAGCGGGTGCCGTCGTGCACGAGCCGGTCGGGCGTGCCGTCGACGAACCAGAGCGCGACGGCCGACCGGGTGGTGGAGATGTTCATCGGGGCCGCCTCTCTCTCGAACACGTGTTCGAACAGGAGGCGAGTGTAGGCAGGCCGGATCGGCTCGCGCAACCGCCCCGGCGTGTCGCCAGCCGCGCCTTCTCGATGCCGGCCTCAGCGTGCCTCGAACCACGTTCCGAACCATGAACCGCGTTTTATCGCAGTTCATGGTTCGGAACTCGGTTCATGGTGTGAGGGGCCCGCTCACCGCGCGGGCGGGCAGCGTCAGCGGCGCGCGGGCAGCGCCCCGAGCGGCATCCCGAGCGCGGCCGCGACGCCCGGCGCGACTACCGCGCCCGCGACCACGTTGAGCCCGGCGGCCAGGGCCGGGTCCGCCGCCGTGGCCGCCTCCCACCCCTGGTCGGCCAGCGCCACGACGTACGGCAGGGTCGCGTTGGTCAGCGCCCGCGTCGACGTCTCCGGCACGGCGCCCGGCATGTTGGCGACGCAGTAGTAGACGGTGTCGTGCACAGCGAAGGTGGGGTCGTCGTGGGTGGTCGGGCGCGACCCCTCGAAGCAGCCGCCCTGGTCGATCGCGATGTCGACGAGCACGGCGCCCGGCTTCATCGTCGCGACCATCTCGTCCGTGACGAGCTTCGGCGCCGCCGCGCCCGGGATCAGCACGGAGCCGATCACGAGGTCCGCCTCGCGCACCTGCGCGGCGATCTCGAACGGCGACGAGTGCCGCGTGGCGACCCGGCCGTCGAACCGCGTCTCGAGCGCACGGAGGCGCGGCAGCGACAGGTCGACCACGGTCACGTCGGCGCCCAGGCCGAGCGCGTTCGCGGCCGCGTGCTCGCCGGCGACCCCGCCGCCGATCACGACGACCTTCGCGGAGGGCGTGCCGGGCACGCCGCCGAGCAGGGTGCCGCGACCGCCGGAGGCGCGCATCAGGTGGTACGCCCCGACGGTGATCGACAGGCGCCCTGCCACCTCGCTCATCGGCTGCAGCAGCGGCAGCGAGCGGTCGGGCAGCTGCACCGTCTCGTAGGCGATCGCGGTCGTGCCGGACGTGACCAGCGCCTCCGTCAGGGCCCTGTCGGCCGCGAGGTGCAGGTAGGTGAAGACGACCTGGTCGGCGCGCAGGTGCCGGTGCTCGGAGCTGATGGGCTCCTTGACCTTGAGCAGCAGGTCGGCACCGGACCAGACCTCGTCGGCGGTGTCGACGATCGTCGCGCCGACCGCGGCGAAGTCGTCGTCGTGGATGCGAGAGCCCAGGCCCGCGCCCGCCTGCACGAGCACCTCGTGGCCGCGACGCACCAGGGCGTCGGCCCCGGCAGGCGTGAGCGCCACCCGGTTCTCGTTGTTCTTGATCTCGGTGGGGACTCCGACGCGCAAGGCTGCTCCGATCTTCGTCAGGGGCGCCTCGTCGCGACCCTGCTCATCCAGTGTGACCCGATGCTGGCGATCGTTCGTTTCGGACCTGTTTCAACCGAAGGATCTTCTGCGAGGATGCCCCCATGGCTCCCTCCGACCCGAGAGAAGACGTCCCCGCAAGTGCAGGGCCGAACGATCTTCGCGCCTCCGGCCCGCTCGACGAGCTCGACCTGCGCCTCCTCGACGTGCTCGGCACTGACGCGCGCATCTCGAACGCGGCGCTCGCCGCAGCGGTCGGCATCGCGCCCTCGACGGCGCACGTGCGGCTGCGGTCGCTGATCGACCGCGGGGTCGTGACGGGGTTCCTGACGAGCATCGACCAGCGGAGCCTCGGGCTGCCGCTGCAGGCGATCGTCGGCGTGACGCTGCGGCCGGGGTCGCGCCAGGCGGCGATCACGGCCTTCTCGGAGGCGGTGCGGAGCCTGCCCCAGGTGCTGCAGGTGTTCTTCCTCGGCGGGCACGACGACTTCATCGTGCACATCGCCGTCGCCGACTCGAGCGAGATTCGCACCTTCGTGGTCGACCACCTCTCGGCCCAGCCGTCGGTCGCCTCGACCCGCACGAGCATCGTGTTCGACTACCACCGCAACGGGGTCGCGGCTTCGTTCCGCTGAGGTCGGGCACGAGGAGGCGCGGGTCACGACCCGGCAGGAGGCGCGGGTCACGACCCGGCAGGAGGCGCGGGTCACGGTCCCCTGGGAGTCGCGGTCGGCCCCCGCCCGGCTCGCCTACCGTCCGCCCCATGAGAACGACACGAGCAGCCCTCATCACCAAGACCCCTGCCCGCACACCCTCCAGCCGCACGCCCTCCGCCCGCGCGGCCCTCACCGGCGCGGCGCTCGCCGTCGCCGTGCTCGGCGTCACCGCCGGCTGCACGTCCGGCACCGCGGAGGCGGAGGGCACGGCCCCCACGGTGACCGTCACGTCCACCCCCGATCCCGTCCCGTCCGAGTCGGCGACGTCGACCGCGTCGCCGGCGGTCGAGCTCGTCCGCGAGTACCTCGACGCCGCGGCGGCCGGGGACGCGGCCGCCGCCTGGGCCCTGCTGACGCCCGAGGCGCAGGCCTTCTACCCGTCCGAGCAGCAGTTCACGTCCGCCTTCGGCCGCGACGGCACGGTGACGCCCGAGGCGGCCGGCCAGCTCGCCGGTGCGACCTTCGACGAGGCCGAGGCCCTCGAGGGCGCCGTCACCGTCGTCAGCGCGACGACCGACGCGGAGGCCGACGCGTGGGTCGTCCGCGAGTCGTCGGCGGGCCTCCGCATCGACGACGCCGGGGTGCCGTCGACCGGCGACTCCGTCTACGAGTGGACCAACCCTGCCGCAGGGGCGGAGGACGTGCAGTCCGACGCGGGCGCCGCCTCCTTCGACGACTCGGCTCCGGCCTCCCTCTCGTTCGCGTCGCCGGCCTCGGCCGACGCGACGGGGCCGTCCACGGTGGGCTACCCGACCGGCCTCTTCGCCTTCGTCGACGGGGTCGAGACGCCCGTCGACGAGCCCGTCTCGGCCGGCTCGGGCAGGGAGTTCACGATCCCGGTGGGCTCGGCCTCGACCGACGGGGCCCCACGCGGGCTGACCGTCGTGTGGCAGGTGGGCGACGCACCGGCGTCCTTCCGCAGCAGCACGGTGCTGCTCTGACGGCGACGGTGACGGCAGCGGCGGCGGCGACGGCGGCAGCTGCCGCGCCCGCCGCTGTCCGTCCGGCGCACTGACCCCCACCGTGCCCGTCCAGGCAGGTAGCCTCGCACTCATGGACGACAGCGACCTCGCGGGCTCCCTGCTCGCGGCCCTGCCCGTGTCGGGGGTGTCCGTCGCGACGATGGGCGGGCTGCTGCGCACCGAGACGGTGTCGGCGAGCGACCCGGTCGCGGCGCGGCTCGACGAGCTGCAGTTCGACCTCGGCGAGGGGCCCTGCTGGGACGCCGTCAGCGAGCGCCGCCCCGTCTTCGAGGCCAACCTCAGGATCGCGCCGCGTCGCACCTGGCCGGCCTTCTCCCGGGCCCTGCTCGAACACGGCTCCGTCGAGGCCCTGCACGCGTTCCCCCTGCTGCTCGGGCCCCTCGCCCTCGGCGCGATGGAGCTCTGGTGCGACCGCCCGGGCGACCTCCCCGACGAGAGCGCGCGCCGCGCCTCCGCCCTGGCCGGGCAGGTCAGCCGCCACCTGCTGCGGCGCGCGGTCAGCGACGTGGCGGACGACCAGGCCGAGGAGGTGCGGGTCGACAAGTACTCCCGGCGTCGCATCCACCAGGCGACCGGCATGGTGCTCGCCCAGGCCGACCTCTCGGCCGAGGACGCCGAGCTGCTGCTGCAGGGCCACGCCTTCGCGGAGGGCGTGCCGATGAGTGAGGTCGCCGACGCCGTGCTCTCGGGCCGGCTCCGCTTCTCCTCCGAGCCCGACGGGATCGAGGAGCGATGAGCGACGCCGGCCGCGACGCCACAGGGGAGGCCGGCCGCGAGGCCGTGCTCGTCGACACCTTCGCCGCCCTGGCCGACAGCCTCGTCGCCGGGTTCGACGTCATCGAGCTGCTGCAGACGCTCGTCGAGACCTGCCAGCGGGTGCTCGACGTCGATGAGGCGGGCATCCTGCTGGCCGACGACGAGGGCGACCTCGAGGTCGTCGCGTCGACCAGCGAGGCGAGCACCCTCGTCGAGACCATGCAGCTCGACGCCCGGTCCGGCCCCTGCTGGACGAGCTTCACGACCGCCGAGCCCGTCTCGCTGCCCGACGTCGACGTCGACGAGGCGCGCTGGCCCGAGTTCGCGGGCGTCGCCCGGCAGCAGGGCTTCCGCTCGGTGCACGCCGTGCCGCTGCGCCTCCGCGGCACCGTCATCGGCACCCTCAACCTGCTCCGCACCTCCGTCGGTGCCCTCAACGAGCGCGACGTGCGGGTCGCTCAGGCGCTCGCCGACGTCGCGACGATCGGCATCCTGCAGGAACGCACCCTGCGCGAGAGCGCCGTCGTGCAGAAGCAGCTGCAGGGCGCCCTCGACACCCGTGTCGTCATCGAGCAGGCCAAGGGCGTCGTGGCGCACGTGCGGGGCGTGACCACGGACGAGGCGTTCGTCCTGATCCGCCGCCACGCCCGCGACCACCGGCTGAAGCTGGCCGACGTCGCCGCGCAGCTCGTGGAGCGCCGCCTGACGCTGTAGCGCTGCGCTGCACTGCGCTGCGCCGCGACGCGCCGTGCGCCCACGTCGTGCTCCGCACCCGGCGAACCCGCGCACACCCCTCGGCGCGAGCGCGGGTCTGCGCGGGTCCCGAGGGTGCGGACGCCGCTCGCACGGCGAACGGAGCGGCGTCGGGTCGCGCCTCCGTGAACCGCGACGACGGCAGCGCCGTACATTCGAGAGATGCTCCTCTCGCACGAGGTCGATCCCCGGTCGGCCACGGCTGTCGTCCGCGCACGCCTGCCGCGCACGGTCGCCGACTCCCTCGCCCTCGCCGCCGACCTGACCAGCCGAGGAGGTGCGGCGCCCGTCCCCGGAGCAGGCTCCACCGCCGACCTGTGGCTGGCCCTCGCCACCCTCGCGGCCCACGACGTCGGAGCGGCCAGGGCCGTCGAGCCGCACCTCGACGCCGTCGCGATCCTCGACCAGGCGCGGGAGGCAGGCGTGGTCGCGTTGCCGGCCCGCGCCTCCTCGTCCGAGCGGTTCACCTGGGGAGTGTTCGCGGCCGAGGGGCCCGGCGCGAAGCTCGTCGCGGAGCCGGTCGAGCCGTCGGCCGACGCGGGTGCCGACGCGGGCGCCTCGGGTGCTCGCGAGCCGGCCGGCGCCTCCTGGACCCTCAGCGGCACGAAGCCGTGGTGCTCGCTCGCGGGAGTCCTCGACGGCGCCCTCGTGACCGCCTGGGTCGGCGACGAGCGTCGCCTGTTCGCCGTCGACCTGCGCCAGGCCGGCGTCGAGGTCGTGCCCGGCGCCTGGCACGCGCGCGGGCTCGTCGAGATCCCGTCGGGGCCGGTGGCGTTCGAGGCCGTGCCGGCGACGCCTGTCGGAGAGCCCGGCTGGTACCTCCGCCGCCCCGGCTTCGAGTGGGGCGGCATCGCCGTCGCCGCCTGCTGGTACGGCGGGGCGGTCGGCGTGGCCGGCGCCCTCCTGAGGTCGGCCGTCGCGCGTGAGCCCGATCCGTGGCTGCTGCGGGCGCTCGGCGTCGTCGACGAGCGTCTCGGCGACGCGCGTCGCGCACTCGAGGAGGCGGCCGTCGCCGTCGACTCCGGCCGTGCCGTCGGGCAGGAGGCGCGGCTCCTGGCGAAGAGGACGCGCGCGACGGTCGCCTACGCGGCCGAGGACGTGCTCGCCGCCGTCGGGGGAGCGCTCGGCCCGGCGCCGCTCGCTTCGGACCCGGAGCACGCCAAGCGCGTCGCCGACCTCGAGCTGTACCTCCGGCAGCGGCACGCCCTCAAGGACGACGCGTCGCTCGGCGGAGCCGTGCGCGACGCGGCCGTCGCCTCTGCTGCCACCGCCGGCACCGCCGGGATCGCCCCGTGGTGAGCTTCGACGCCCGCGAGCCCGGCACCTCCGTGGCGACCTGGCGCTCCGACCCGCGCTGGGCGACCCTGCCCGCACCGCGTCCCCTCGATCCAGCGACCGTGCCCGCCGTCGCCGAGCCGGACGTGCCCGGCGCGTTCGACCTGGTGGGCGCCTCCGGGCCTGTGGTCGTCCTCGCCGCGCACCCCGACGACGAGACCCTGGGCGCCGGCTCCCTGATCGCGCAGCTCGTGCGGCACGGCCGTGCCGTGACGGTCGTCGTCGTGACCGACGGGGCGGCGTCGCACCCGCGCTCGACGTCGACGTCTGCCGGGTCGCTGCGCGAGCTGCGCCTGGCCGAGGCCCGGGCCGCGCTCGACGAGCTGGCCGGGCTCGGCGGTTCCTCCGAGCTCGCCGGTCTCGCCGGCTCCGGCACCGCGATCGAGCTCATCGCCCTGGGCGTCGCCGACGGAGCCCTTCGTGAGGCCCGCGACGACGTCCGCCGCCAGCTCGGCGACCTGCTCGCCGAGCGTCGGCCCGTGCTCGTCGTCGCCCCGTGGCGGGGCGACGGGCACCGCGACCACCGGGTGCTCGGCGAGGTCGCGGCGGAGCTCGTGGGAGGCGACGGGTCCGCACTGCCGGACGCCCGCCTCCTCGAGTACCCGATCTGGATGTGGCACTGGGGCGGGCCCGACCACCCGGACGTGCCGTGGGACGCGCTCGTGCGCGTCGACGGCGACGAGGAGGCGGGCCTCGCGAAGCAGCGCGCGCTCGCCCGGTACTCGTCGCAGGTGCAGCCCCTTAGCGACCGGCCCGGAGACGAGGCCGTGCTGCGGCCCGACTTCGTCGAGCACTTCGTCGGCGGCGCGGAGGTCTTCGTCGAGGCTCCCGCTCCCGCTCCCGCTCCCGACCCCGCGCCTGCGCCTGCGCCCGCGCCCGCGCCCGCAGTTTCCCTCGAGGGCGGGTCGTCTTCGTCGAGGGCGGGTCGTGCGGAACCCGCCCTCGACGCAGCCGACCCGCCCTCGACGGACAGCACGCTCGCACTCGCACCTGCGCCTGAGCGCGTGCCCGCCGACACGCTCGCGCCCTCGTTCGACGCGACGCACGCTCGCCGCGACGACCCGTGGGGCGTCACGACGCGCTGGTACGAGCGCCGCAAGCGCGCGCTCGTGCTCGCCTCCCTGCCCGACGAGCGACTCGGCCGTGTGCTCGAGATCGGCTGCTCGATCGGCGTCGTGACCGAGCAGCTGGCCCTCCGTGCGGACACCGTCCTGGCCGTCGACGTGTCGTCGGTCGCCGTCGAGCGTGCCCGCGAACGCCTGGCCGCCCACCCGCACGTGCGCGTGGAGGTCGCCGACGTCTCGTCCGGCCTAGCCCAGGACGACGACGCCCTCGACCTGGTCGTGCTCGGCGAGGTCGGCTACTACCTGGCGCCCGAGGCGCTCGCTACGCTGCTCGCCGACGTCGACCGGGTGCTCGCGCCCGGCGGCTCGCTCGTCGCCTGCCACTGGCGGCACGGCGCCGACGACTTCGCGCAGGGAGGCGACGAGGTGCACGAGCAGCTCGCCGCCTGGGCCAGGGGCGCCGGCCTGACACGCGTGGTCGGCCACGTCGAGGAGGACTTCCTGCTCGACGTCCTCTCGCGCGACCCCCGCTCGGTCGCGACCCGGACGGGCCTCCGATGACCGCGCAGCGCACGACCCCGCAGCGCACGACCCCGCCGCGGATCGCGGGCGTCGCGGTCGTCGTCCCCGCGCGCGACGAGGCCGAGCTGATCGCGCGGTGCCTGGCCTCGATCCGGGAGGCGCGCCTCCTGCTGGCCGGTCGTGTCGCAGCAGGCAGCCCGGCAGCCGGCAGCCCGGCAGCTGGCAGCCCGGCCGCTGGCAGCCCGGCCGCAGCGGCAGGGCAGGCCCGAGACGAGGAGGTGCGGGTCGTCACGGTCGTCGTCGCCGACGACTGCTCGGACGACACGGCCGCGATCGCGGCCGCCGTGCCGGACGTGACGGTGGTCGAGACCCGCCTCCGCTCCGTCGGTGCCGCCCGCTCGGAGGGCGCCAGGGTCGCCTTCGCCCGGCTCGCCGAGCTCGGCGTCGCCCCCGACGCCGTCTGGCTGGCCGCGACGGACGCGGACTCGGCCGTCCCGCCCGCGTGGCTGACGTCGCAGCTCGACCTCGCCGACCGCGAGGGCGCCGACGTGGTCGTGGGGACGGTGCGCCCCGACTTCGCCGACCTGTCGGACGCCCAGGTCGCGGCCTGGCTGTCGCGGCACACCCCCGGTCGCCCGAACGGGCACGTGCACGGCGCCAACCTCGGCCTGCGCGCGACGGTCTACGACGCCGCCGGCGGCTTCGGCGACCTCGACCTGCACGAGGACGTCGAGCTCGTCGCCCGCGCCCGCGCCGCCGGGGCGGTCGTCGTCGCGTCGGAGGCCGGGGAGGTCCTCACGTCGGGCCGCCAGGTCGGCCGGACCCGCGGCGGCTACGCCGGCTACCTCGCGCACGACCTGCTCGCGTAGCCGCGGCCGCGGCCGCTTCCGCGTCGCCTAGGCCTGCTGCGGCAGCGCCGCCTCGATCACGCCGACGATCGCGGGGTCGTCGGGCTCGGTCGTCGGCCGGAAGCGGTGCACGTCGCCCGACGGCGTGACGACGAACTTCTCGAAGTTCCACTTCACCTTGCCGGCCTTGCCCTCGGCGTCGGCGGTCTTCTTCAGCTCCGTGTAGAGCGGGTGCTCGGAGCGTCCGTTGACGCGCACCTTCTCCATCATCGGGAACGTCACGCCCCACGTCGCCGAGCAGTACTCGTCGATGGCCTCCGACGAGCCGAGCTCCTGCAGGAACTGGTTGCTGGGGAACCCGACGACGGTGAAGCCGCGCTCGCCGTAGGTCTTCTGCAGCTGCTCGAGCTTCTCGTACTGCGGAGCGAGCCCGCAGCGCGACGCCACGTTCACGACGAGCACCACCTTGTCGGTGAAGGCGCCGAAGCGGGTGTGCTCGCCGCGGAGGGTGGTCAGGTCGATGTCGTCGAGGTCGCTCATGGGCGCGACGCTACTCGCACACCCGACGAGCGACCCGACGAGCGACCCGACGAGCGCGACCTGCCGAACGACTTGACGAGCCGCCTCCGCCACAGCACGTCCCCCGTCCTCTCGTCAACCCCCTCCTCGCGACTTGTCCCGGCCCCGGCGGCCCGCCAAGATCAGAGGGATGTCCGCCGACCCCCGACGCCGAGTCCTGGTGGAGGCGCAGGGCGACGACCTCGCCGGGGCCGCCCGGTTCTTCGGCTCGGGCTACGGCGAGGTGGGCGGGCTCCGCTTCGCCGAGAGCGGCGGCGTCTTCCACTGGCGGCACACGACGCGCGGCGACGGCGAGCTGACGATCCGCACGACGCACTTCTCCGGCGACGTCACCGGCACCATCCAGCCCAGGGGCGAGCGGATCGTCCAGTGGCTCGGGCGCGGCTCGGCCGTGATGGACATCGGGCGCGACGAGGTCGTGCCCGAGATCGGGCAGCCCGTGCCGTTCCCGCACGCCCGGCCCTTCTCGTTCCGGATGACCGACGTCGAGCAGAACCTGCTGCACCTCTCCGACAGCGTCCTCGACGAGGTCGCGTCCGCACGCGAGGACGCCTACCCGGGCTCCGTGCGCTTCGACCACACGGCCGTGATCGACGACGAGGGCCGCGCCCGCTTCAACGCCGCCCTGCGCCGCATCGCGCGGGCCTACCTCGACGACTCGTCCGACGACGCGGTGCGGGCCGAGACGGCGCGCTACGCGGCGATGATCCTGCTCGACACGTTCCCGCACACGTCCCGGCGCCTCCCCGAGGAGGTGCTGGCGCCGCGGAACGCGTCCCTCCGACAGGCGGTCGAGTACGTGCACGGCCGCGCACACGAGCCGATCACCCCGAGCGGCGTCGCGAAGCACGCCGGCCTGACGCCGCGCGGGCTGCAGCAGGCGTTCAGCCGGCACCTCGACACGACCCCGTCCGAGTACCTGCGCGCCGTTCGGCTCGACCGCGTGCGGGACGAGCTCGTCGAGGGCAGGGCGGACACCGTGACGGTCGCCGAGGTGGCCCAGCGGTGGGCGTTCGCGCACCTGGGACGTTTCTCCGCCTCCTACGTGCAGCGCTTCGGCGAGTACCCGCGCGAGACGCTGCACCGAGCCTGACCCGGCCGCACCCGGCTGCGCCCGGCCCGCCGGGATCCCGACCAGGTCGCAGGAGGTGCGGTGCGCGTACCGTGGGACGCTCGCCCCGAGAGCCGGAAGAGCCCCATGAAGCGCATCAGCTACGCCGAGGACCACCTGGTCACCGGCGACGACATCGCCGACGCGGTCATGGCCTACGCGCAGGCCCTCGCGATGAAGGGGCGGTCGGACTCGATCGAGGTCCCGGCCGTGGACGCCGGCGGCTCACCTCGGCTCTTCACCGTCCTCATCGGGCCCGCGAGCCAGATGCTGACCTCCGACGCGCTGACCGTGGACGAGGCCAGGGGCGACGAGATCAGGGACGAGCGCATCGTCGCCGACCTCATGGCTCGTACCGCTGCGCTGGCCGGCCCGTCGCCCGTCGCCGTGCCGCAGGGCACCGACGTCGTCGACCTCGAGACCGAGCAGTTCGGCGTCGCCGAGCTCGGCAGCGTCGCGCCGGACCAGGACGGCGACCGCCCCAGCCGTTAACCCGGCGGCCATCTCCGCGGCACGTGTCGTGCATATGGTCGTGGCGTCCCGACGCCCGACCGCACCAGAGAGACTTCCCGCATGCGCGCACGCCGCCCGGCCTCCCGCCCCACGTCCAGCACCGCGAGCGATCCGCGCGCCCCCCGTGTCCGGCGGCCGCTCGGCGCCGTCGCGCTCAGCGGCACCGCGGCCCTCGCCGCCGCCGGCCTGATCGGCCTCGCGGCACCCGCGAGCGCGGCCGTCGTCGCTGCCCCGGTCCAGGTCTTCGCCGACCAGGAGGCCTTCGACCTGCAGCCGGTCGGCTCGTACGAGACCGGCACCTTCGACGCCAGCGCGGCCGAGATCGTCGAGCACTGGACCGGCCCGGCGCGGGACGCCTCCGGCACGACGCTGCACCGCCTCCTCGTCGTCAACGCGGCGGAGGCCGTCGTCGAGGTCCTCGACGTCGGCACGCCCGCGGCGCCCGTCTCGGCCGGCTTCACGGTGCAGACCACGGGAGTCGTCGCCGCCGACGGCTCGGTCGTCCCCGCGGGTGCAGTCGCCAACTCGGTCTCCGTGCGTGCCGACGGCCTCGGCGCCGTCGCGGTCGAGTCCGACGACAAGACCGACCTCGGCTGGGTCGTCTTCTTCGACGCCGCGGGCGACGGAGGCGCCCTGGGCGCCGTGCGCGTCGGCTCGCTGCCCGACATGGTCGCCTTCAGCCCCGACGGCACCCGGGTGATCGTCGCGAACGAGGGGGAGCCCGCCGAGGACTACTCGGTCGACCCCGAGGGCACGATCAGCCTCGTCGCCGTGCCCGCCACCGTCGCCGCGCCCGCGCAGTCCGCGGTGAGCACGGCCGACTTCCACGACTTCGAGGCGGGCGGCAGCTCGGTGCTCGACCCCGAGGTGCGGATCTTCGGCGGCCGCGAGGACGCCGGCACGGTCACGCCCGAGTCGCCCCTGACGTTCCCCGTCTCCGAGAACCTCGAGCCCGAGTACGCGACGTTCTCGGCCGACGGCGCCACCGCGTGGGTGTCGCTGCAGGAGGCGAACGCCCTCGCGATCGTCGACGTCGCCGCGGCGACCGTCACCGACGTCGTCCCGCTCGGCACCGTCGACCGTTCGGTCGTGCCGTTCGACCCGTCCGACCGCGACGGTGCCGACGGCGGCCCGGCGATCGCGATCGACACCTGGGCCGGCGTCGAGGGCTACCTGATGCCCGACACGATCGCGAGCTACGAGGTCGGCGGCTCGACCTACGTCGTCACCGCGAACGAGGGCGACTCGCGCGACTGGGACGGCTACAGCGAGGTGTCCCGCGTCAGCGCGCTCGGCCGCGGCGGCGTCCCGCCGGTCTGCGCCACGTCGCCCGCCGCCGGGTCGCTGGCGCCCGCCGCCCTGGGCCGCCTCAACGTCACCACGGCGAACGGCCTCAGCGCCGACGGTTCCTGCTACGAGACGCTGTACACGTTCGGGTCGCGGTCGTTCAGCATCCTGGAAGCCAACGGCCAGCAGGTCTTCGACTCGGGCTCCGACTTCGAGGAGATCACCGCGGCCGCCGCTCCCGACTTCTTCAACTCGAACCACACCGAGTCGAACCTCGACGGACGCAGCGACGACAAGGGCCCCGAGCCGGAGGGCGTCGCCCTGGGCGAGATCGACGGACGCACCTACGCCTTCATCGGCTTCGAGCGCGTGGGCGGGATCGCCGTCTACGACGTGACCGTGCCGACCGCCGCCTCCTTCGTCGCCTACGTCAACGACAGGGACTTCACGGCGCCGCCGGCCGACGCCTCTCCTGCCGCGCTCTCGGCCGCGGGCGACCTCGGGCCGGAGGGGCTCGCGTTCATCCCCGCCGCCGACTCGGCGACCGGTGAGCCCATGCTCGCCGTCGGCAACGAGGTCTCGGGCACGACGACGCTGTTCGCGATCACGGTGCCCGCGGCGGTCGAGCCGCCCGTCGTCGTGCCGCCGGTCGACCCGCCCGTCGTGGTGCAGCCGCCCGTCGTCGCGCCGGGCGACGGCGCCGGTGCTCCGGGCGCGGGTGCGCCGGGTGCGGGTGCCGGTGCCGGGAACGGTGCAGGCGCAGGAGGCGCGGGCACGTCGACCGCAGCCGGCACGACCAGCGACGGCCTCGCCTACACCGGCTCGGAGCTTGCCGCCTGGGCCCTGCCCCTCGCCGGCGGACTCGTCGCCCTCGGCGCCGTGCTGCTGCTCCGCGCTCGTCGCAGGGCGGCCCGCCTGCGCGGCTGACGCCTCCTCGGCCCTCACGAGAGGCCCCGGATCTACCTCCCCTCACGGGCGACGGTCGATCCGGGGCCTCTCGTCTGTCCGGGGCCTCTCGTCTGTTCCCTGCCGAGGAGGTCGGGGTCGGGCGTGCCGAGTGGTCCGATCTGGTTCCCCTCGACCTGCCGGCCGGGACGGGAGGAAGAGGAGGGGCGGTGCGAGGCGCGCCCTCAGGCAAGAGGTGTCAGGTGCGAGGCGCGCCCTCAGGCGGAGGCCGAGGAGGCCGGCGCGATGACGTGCAGCACGCCGGGGGCGACCTCGACCGTGACGGGCAGCGGCCCGACCCGCTCGCCGTCGGCGTAGGCGATGATGCCGTCCTCCGACTCGATGACGACCTTGCGCACCCGGTGCACGTGCACCCGCGGGTCGGCGAGGTGCGTGCCCTTGGCGACCTTGAGGAACAGCCGCAGGAACTGCAGCCGCCCCAGCCGCTCCACGATCAGCACGTCGAGCAGGCCGTCGTCGAGGCGCGCGTCGGGCAGCACGGTCATGCCCCCGCCGAACGAGCGTCCGTTGCCGACCGTGACGAGCGTGCCCTGCACCTCGCGGGCTGCGCCGTCGAGCTCGAGCCGGTACGACAGCGGCCGCAGGCGGAGCAGCTCGATCAGCAGCGCGAGGTCGTAGCGTCGCCGCCCCTTCGGCCAGCGGAGTGCGTTGGTCCGCTCGTTGACGACCGCGTCGAAGCCCGCCGAGACGATGCAGCCGAACCAGGTGGACTCGTCGCCGCGCGTCACCCTGCCCGCGTCGATCACGAGGGGCGGCCGGTCGAGCAGCGAGACGAGGAGGCGCGTCGCCGCCTCGGGGTCGTCGTGCGGGATCCCGAGGGTGCGGGCCATGTCGTTGCCGGTGCCGGTCGGCACGATCCCCAGCGCGACCGGCACCCCCACGACGAGCCCGACGCCGAGGTTGACGACGCCGTCGCCGCCCACGACGACCAGCGCGTGGGGGAGGGTCAGCACCTGGGCCCGAGCGGCCGCGGCGAGGGCCTCGACGGTGGGCTCGCGGAGCGGCACGACGTCGTGGCCCGCCGCGCGGAGGGCGTCGACCACGGCGTCGCCGACGCTCCGCCCGCTGCCGGCGGACGCGGACGGGTTGATCGCGACGACGACGCGACGGCGGGGAGTCGGTTCCATCCCCCGATCATGTCAGCGCGGGCGCGGCGCCGCCCCGGCGGCTCGGCCTGGCGGCGGCTGCGCCCGCCGGGCCGGAGGGCCAGCGGGGCTCTGTAGGCGAGAAGGGAGGCAGGAGGCGTGGGCCCGCGCCGTCCCCGTCCCTTCTCCCCACCGATCTAGGCCCGCGGTGCGCGGCAGCGCACTGCACCGGGAAACGAACACTGCACCGGGTCTGGACCCGGTGCAGTGCACGAAACGCGGTGCGATGCCGCACGGCAGCGGCGGCGGCGGCGGCAGCGCGGCGGCTCAGCGGCGGCGGCAGCGCGGCGGCTCAGCGGCGGCGGCGGCGCTCCGCACCGATCGCGGTGAGCAGCAGCACGGCGCCGGCGACCAGGTGCAGGATGTCGTCGCCCAGGTTGAGCGCCAGGAAGTTGACCTCGGTGTCCCGAACGAGGAACCCGGCGACGCCCAGCACCACGAAGAGCAGGCCGACGGCGGCGTTGATCGTGCGGGCAGGGGCACTGCCGGAGGCGCCCGCGATCAGCAGCGCCGCGCCCGAGAGCACCCAGATGACGACGAGCGCGGGGTTGACGTTGAGGAATCCGAACGCCGCTCCGGTCGTGTCGAAGAACGAGCCCATGTTCTCCGCGAGGAAGGCGCAGGCGCCGACGAGGAGGACGATCGTGCCGATCGTCAGTGCGGCCGCGCGGTTCGGCGACTCGCGGATCGTGGGCTCGTAGGCGGCAGGAGTCGTCGTGGTCATCCCCCGATCATGCCAGAGCACCCGCGTGGGAGGTGCGGAGCGGCTGCCGCCGCGGCCCCTCCTGCCGCCTGCGGCACCCCGGAGCTCTCGTGCACCCGCACCCAGTCGCCGCGTCGACGATGTGCACCGCACCGCACCGAGTCTCGTGCAGTGCACCGCGTCTAGTCCTGGTGCGGTGCACGGAACGCGGTGCGGCTCGCGCCGCGGCCCTCAGCTGGCGGCGTCCGCCGCCGCAGCGGGCGCGGCGGCCGCCCCGGCCGCGCCGCCCGCGCCGCCCGCTCCGCCGGCGTCCGCGCCCGCCGCGCCCGCGCCCTCCGCGCCGCCCGCAGCCGCGTCCTCCGCCGCACGGATCGCGGGCACGCGCGTCGCCTGGCTCATGAACCGCCGCACGTCGAGGTCGACGATGATGTCCGCGGGCCGCAGCGGCCGGGTCAGGTACAGCCCGTTGAGGGCGGTGATGCGGCTGAGCGCGACGTAGGTCTGCCCGGCGCTGAAGACGCGAGTGCCCAGGTCGACGATGGCGCTGTCGTAGGTCTTGCCCTGCGACTTGTGGATCGTCACGGCCCAGGCCAGTCGCAGCGGGAACTGGGTGAACTCGGCCACCACGTCCTTGCGGAGCTGCTTGGTCGACGCCGACCACGAGTACGCGAACTTCTCCCACACGGCGGGCTGCACCTCGTGCTCCTCGCCGTCGACCTCGACGAAGACGGTGTCGCGCACCTTCGTGACGGTGCCGGTGGTGCCGTTGACCCAGCGCTGGTCAGGGTCGTTGCGGAGGAACATCACGCGGGCCCCGCGCTTCAGCTCGAGCGCCTCGTCGGCGGGGAAGGTGCGCCCGCCGAACTCGCCGCTGACCTCGGCCTTGGCCGTCAGCACGCGCCCGGGCAGCCGCTCGAGCTCGACCTTGTTGATGCGGGTCACGGTGTCGTTGCGGGTCGCGAGCGTGATGGCGGTGCCGTCGGTCGGCGCGGGTCGTGCACCGGCCCCGTTCAGCGCGCCGGCGATCTCGGCGGTGACGCGGCCGTGGCGGACGGCGTTGAGCATCTCCTTGAAGTCGCCCTCGGTCTGCCGGTGGATGAACGCCAGCTCGTAGATGCGCAGCGAGGCTTCTTGCCAGACGTGCGCGTCGAAGAACCACATCGACCGGTAGTTGTCACGGAAGTATGCCCGCTCCTCGGCGTCGCCGGGCACCGGGGGCAGCTGGTACGGGTCGCCGAAGAGGACGACCTGCACGCCGCCGAACGGTTCGGACCGACGCTGGCGGGCCTGGCGCAGCGAGCGGTCGATCGCGTCCATCAGGTCGGCGTTGACCATCGAGACCTCGTCGATCACGAGGGTGTCGATCGTGTTCAGCAGCTTGCGCAGCTCGCTCTTCTGCTCGATGTCGTGGTCGGCGATCAGACCGATCGACAGCCGGAAGAGCGAGTGGATCGTCTGCCCGCCGACGTTGAGGGCGGCGACGCCGGTCGGCGCGCAGATGACGACCTGCTTCGACGTGTTCCACGACAGGTGGTTGAGCAGGGTCGACTTGCCGGTGCCGGCCCGGCCGGTGACGAAGATGTGCTCCTTCGTGTCCTCGATGGCGTCGAACACGGCCTGCTGCTCGGCGGAGAGGGCGACGGACACGGGCGGCACGGACCTTTCGGGCGGGGGGAGGCGGAACACCCAACCTACCCGCGCCTCCTCGGCTGCACGGCGGATCGTGACCTCGGCCGACCTATGCTGTGGACATGTCTTCGTCCGTGGGGGAGAGGAGGCGACCGTCGTCGTGGTGGCCCTTCGTCGCCATCTGGGGCGGCGCCGCGCTCTTCGTGGTCATCGGGTTCGCCGTGACCGTCGTGGCGCTGAACGCGACCGTGTACAGCGCCGGCGGCTTCGCGCGCGGCTACCTCGACGCCATCGACCGCGGCGACACCGCCAGCGCGCTCACCCTCGCCGGCATCGAGCCGACGGGCGAGCTCGAGGACGCCCTGCTCACCGTGCCCTCGCTCGGCGGCCTCGCCGACGTGCAGGAGGAGAGCGAGCTCGACCTCGGCGACGGCACCCGCACCGTGACGCTCTCGTACACGCTCGACGGCACGCCCGGCCAGTCGCAGTTCGTCGTGCAGCAGGCCGGCACGCGCTTCGGCTTCTTCCGTGCCTGGAGCTTCGCGCAGACCCCGACCGCGACCCTCGACGTCACGCCGATGAACGACCCGCGCTTCACGGTCGACGGCCGTCTCGTGACCACCGAGAGCGGCGACGTCGCGACGCGCTTCGAGGTGCTGGCGCCCTCGCGTTTCGTGCTCTCGCACGAGAGCGCCTACCTCGAGGCGCCGACCGTCGGGGTGACGGTGATCAGCGCGGGAGGCACCTCCTCGGCCAGCGTCGCGACCGTGGCCCGCGCCTCCTTCTCGCAGGTGCTGCAGGAGCAGCTCGACACGATGCTCGACACCGACTGCGTGACGCAGCCGGTGCTGCTGCCCGCGGGCTGCCCCTTCGGACGGCAGGTCGACGACCGCGTCACGGGCGAGCCGGCGTGGAGCATCGTCGCCTACCCGCAGGTGGACGTGCAGCCCGGCACCGTCTCGGGCCAGTGGCTCGTCACCGACGCAGCGGGCACGGCGCACCTCGTCGTCGACGCGCAGTCGCTCTTCGACGGGGGCCGCTACACGATCGACGAAGACGTCCCCTTCACCGTCAGCTACACGATGAACATCGGCACCGACGACGTCCTGACCTTCCAGCAATAGGCCCCGAGGTGCGTGTCGTGAACCGCCACGAAGCGCTCGCCATCGTCCTGCGAGCAGCAGTTCGTGCCGGTTCACCGACGGCCGGCGAGGGGCCGGGCCGGGCCGGGTCCGATCAGGCGCGGGACGCGACGTGCGCGGCGAGGACGTCGCGGGTCGACGTCCACTCGCGGCCCTCGCCCCAGCGGTCGTTGTCGACGCGCCGCAGCTGGCCGTCGCCGCTGTACATGCTCACGAGGTACTGCATGCCCTGCCAGGCGGGGAACGCCTCGTCGGTCTCGCGCGAGAACCGGCGCATGCCCTTGCTCATCGCCGAGAGCAGGCCCGTCGTGCCGGCCCACTGCACACGGAACGACTCGCCTGTCAGCGACGACATCGTGCGGGCGAGCTCGCGGGCGGTGACGCGGTCGCCGGCCACCTCGACGTAGCGCGGAGCCGAGGCGTCGAGCGCGACGGCGGCCGTGACGGCGGCGGTGTCGTCCTTCGAGGTGAAGTCGAGCACCTGGTCGGCGTCCGACCAGAACAGCACGAGCTTGCGGTCGGCCAGCACGATGGGCGCCTGCCCGGTGAGCATGTCGGCGAACGCGCCGTTCAGCACGGACGAGGCGCGGATCGGGGAGGCGTCGAGCACGCCCGCGAACTCCCGCCGGAACTCGAGGTTCCGGTTCGACCGCGGCGGCAGGGACCGGTAGTCGGCCGAGTAGTCGGACGGGACGAAGCGCGGCACGCCCTCGGCGACCGCCGCCTCGAGCAGCGCCGTCTGCGCGTCGACGATCACGTCGCGCACCCCGCTGACCGTCGACACGACGACGTCGACGCCGCGGACCGCGCCGCGCAGCGCCGCGGGGTCCCCGTAGGAGGCGCGGGTCACGACCACGCCCTCCGTCCCGGCGAACAGGCGGTCGGTCGCGCTGCTCGCGGGGCGGGTGAGCACGCGGACGTCGGCGCCCCTGGCGAGCAGCTCGCGGACGACGCGGCGACCGAGGTCGCCGGTCGCTCCGGCGACGAGGACTGTGGGCATGGGGGCTCCTGACGTGGGTCCCCACACGACGTGGGTCCTCCATCAGTACGCGCCCCGCGCCTCCTGCGCCTGTGCGCGCCGCGCTGCGCTGCGCTGCGGCTGCGGCTGCCGCCCGCCGGCGTCCGTCCGCACCCTCGGAACCCGCGCACACCCGCGCTCGCGCCCGCGGGTGTGCGCAGGTTCGGAGGGTGTGGGGCCGGGCCAGCCGCTGCGGAGTGCGTGCTCTGGCGCTGAGACGACGGAAAGCGCCCTCCGCGTGGTCGCGGAGGGCGCTTCTCGTCGTGTCGCCGGCTAGGCCGGAGCCGGGGTCAGTCGGCGTCGATGACGACCGTCGTGATGACGGGCGTACGGCGGTGGCGACGGAAGAACCAGCGGCTCAGGCCGTCCTCGATGGCGCGCTCGGCGGCCTCGCCGTCGACGTGGCCGCGAGCGGTGGCCTGCTCGAGGGCCTTGGCCGCGACGTCCTCGGCCTGGTCCTCCCAGCCGACGGCCTCGACGAAGCCGCGCGGGATGAACTCGACGGGCTCGACCAGCTTCTGCGTCGCGAGGTCGAAGATGCCGAGCACCGTGATGTGGCCCTCCTCGGCGAGCGACAGCCTGTCCTTGAGGGCGTCCTCGGTGGCGACGCCGATCGTGGCGCCGTCGACGAAGACGTAGGGAGCGGGGATGCGCCCGGCGATGCTGGCGCGGCCGCGGTCGAGGTCGACGACCACGCCGTCCTCGACGACGAGCACCCTGTCCTCGGCGACGCCGGTGGCGATGGCGAGGTCGGCGTTGGCCGTGAGGTGGCGCCACTCGCCGTGCACGGGCAGCACGTTCTTGGGCTTGACGATGTTGTAGCAGTAGGTCAGCTCGCCGGCGCTGGCGTGGCCGGAGACGTGCACCTTCGCGTTGCCCTTGTGGACGACGGTCGCGCCCCAGCGGATCAGGCTGTTGATGACGCCGTAGATCGCGTTCTCGTTGCCGGGGATGAGCGAGCTCGCGAGGAGGATCGTGTCGCCCTCGCCGACCTTGATGATGTGCTCGCGGTTGGCCATGCGCGACAGGGCCGCCATCGGCTCGCCCTGCGAGCCGGTGCAGATCAGGACGATCTTGTTGTCCTGCATCTTGCTGAGCTGCTTGAGGTCGACGACCAGGCCCTTGGGGATGTTCAGGTAGCCGAGGTCGGAGGCGATGCCCATGTTGCGGACCATCGAGCGGCCGACGAAGGCGACCTTGCGGCCGTGCTTGTGGGCGGTGTCGAGCACCTGCTGGATGCGGTGCACGTGGCTGGCGAAGCTCGAGACGACGATGCGCTTCGGCGCCTCGCGGAAGACGCGGTCGATCGCGGCGCCCAGGTCCTTCTCGGCGGTGGTGAAGCCGGGGACCTCGGCGTTGGTCGAGTCGGTCATGAACAGGTCGACGCCCTCGTCGCCAAGGCGGGCGAAGTGGTTGAGGTCGGTGATCCGCTTGTCCATCGGGAACTGGTCCATCTTGAAGTCGCCCGTGTGCAGCACGAGACCGGCGCTCGTGCGGAGCGCGACGGCGAGGCCGTCGGGGATGGAGTGGTTCACGGCCACGAACTCGAGGTCGAACGGGCCGGCCTGGTGGTGGTCGCCCGCGGCGACCTCGTGGGTGATCGGCGTGATCTTGTGCTCCTGCAGCTTCGCCGTGATGAAGGCGAGGGTGAGCTTCGAGCCGACCAGGGGGATGTCGGGGCGCTCCTTGAGGAGGTAGGGCACGCCTCCGATGTGGTCCTCGTGGCCGTGCGTCAGCACGATGGCCTCGACGTCCTTGAGGCGATCGCGCAGCGGCGTGAAGTCGGGCAGGATCACGTCGATGCCGGGCTGCGTCTCTTCGGGGAAGAGCACGCCGCAGTCGACGACGACGAGCTTGCCCTTGTGCTCGAAGAGGGTCATGTTGCGGCCGACGTCGCCGAGGCCGCCGAGCGGGGTGACGCGCAGCGCGCCGCGCTTCAGGGGCTGGGGCTTCTTGAGGTCGAGGGAGTGCTTGGTCGCTACGTTCGGCATGCTTGGCCGCTTTCTGTGGGGGAGTCGCGCGAGGTGTGCCCGCACGGAGGTGTCGGTGTTCTGCCGGCGTCGGCCCGCGCGGCGGGCTGCCCGGCCCGCTGTGGCGGGACCGGCGAAGGAGGCTCAGGTCTCGTGCGGCGGCTCGCTGTCGAGTGCCGTCGAGATCGACCACGTGGCGATCCGCCTCGCCGCCCGTGTGGGTTTCGGCGGAGGCGTCCGTTGCGTCCACTGGCGTGGTCGCGCCGACCACAGAGAGCGTGGCCTGACGAACTGTTGGACCGCAGTCTAGGCCACCCGGCCCTGCACCCGCCTCCTGCTCTCCCCCATCTCTCCTCCGCCGGCCCGCCCCGCGCCTCCCGCCCCTCTCCTCATTCAGGAAGATCCGTCCTGATCCGCGCACCGGGGGGACTCGCAGTCCTGAATCGCGCACGACTCAGGACCCGAGCCCCCCGGCTTCCTGCATCAGCCCTTCGCGAGCTGCGGGTACAGAGCCTCGAGCGGTGCCGACAGCGCGGCCCGCACCTGACGCGAGGTCTCGTCCGCGAGCACCTCGTACTCGCCGGCCTCGAGAGCGTCGAGGACGTCGGAGACGAGGGCGGCGGGGTCGGTCTTCGCGTCGGTGACGCCCGCGGCCATGGCGGTGTCGACGTACCCGACGTGCACGCCGACGACCTGCACGCCTGCGGGCTGCAGCTCGAGGCGCAGCGAGTTGGTCGCCGACCAGAGCGCGGCCTTCGTCGCCGAGTAGATGCCGGCGACGGCGTACCAGGAGAGGGCGGAGTGGATGTCGATGATCGCCGTGCCGCCCCCGTGGGCCGAGAGGAGGGGCGCGTAGGCCCGAGCGAGGAACAGCGGCCCGAGGAAGTTGGTCTCGACGTTCGCGCGGATCTCGTCGTCGGTGTGGCTGAGGATGCCCGGCGTGGGGGCGTTCGCCCCGGCGTTGTTCACCAGGACGGTCACGTCGGGCGCGGCCTCGACGACCGCGGCGATCGAGGAGGCGTCGGTCACGTCGAGCGTCAGGGGCACGACGCGCTCGTCGTCCCAGGTGCGCGGGGTGCGGGCCGTGGCGTAGACCTTGGCGGCGCCGCGGGCGAGGGCGGCCTCGACGAAGCGCGTGCCGATGCCCCCGTTCGCTCCGGTGACGAGGACGACGGAGCCGGTGATGTCGGTCATGGGTGTTCCTTCCGAGGGTGGTGCGAGGATGAGGCGACCCGAGACCGGGTCGTCGTAGCTGACTCATGTCATAATTGAGTTTAGTCAGTTTCTATTCCGACCAGCGTGCATCCGAGGAGAACCCATGTCGTCGTCCGCCCCGTCGCTCGGCCGGCGCGAGCGCAACAAACAGGAGAAGCTCGAGCGCATCACGCGCGCCGCGTCCGACCTGTTCTCCCGGCACGGGGTCGACGAGGTGACGACGCAGCAGATCGCCGAGGCGGCCGACGTGGGCGCCGGCACGCTGTTCCTCTACGCCCGCACGAAGGGCGAGCTGCTGCTGCTGGCGCAGAACGCGGCGTACGCGCGCGCCCTCGACGACGGGATCCGCGCCTCCTCGGCCGCCTCGACGGCGCTCGACGCGGTCGTCGCCGTCCTCGAGCCGATCGTGCACTGCAACCGGGCCCAGGTCGAGAACGGCCGCACCTACCTCCGCGAGATGGTGTTCGGCGACGCGACGGAGCCGCACCACGCCGAGGCGCTCACGATCGTGGCCCGCACCGAGGAGGCGGTGGCCGGGATCGTCGAGCGCCTCACCTCGGCGACGCCCTCCGACGCGGCCGCGCTCGCGCACGCGGTGTCGGCGGTCATGATGCTCGCGATGTCGTCGGCGGTCGACGAGTCCGTCCCCGACGCGGAGATCGTCGCCGACGTGCGCCGTCAGCTCGCGGTGATCCTGCCGCGCTGACCGCTCGCTCACGTCCAGCCCGCGGGAGGTGGGCGCCGAGTGGTCAGTTGCGGTCGCTCACGGCATCGGCGACGACCGGAACCGACCAGTCGGCGCACGGACGCGGCGCAGACGCGCGCGGGAGGCGCACGCCCGCCGACCCTGGGCGCCAGCCCCGCTCCCGCCGAGGCCCGAGGTATATCGTTCGGGCATCGCTCGACCCTCGACAGGAGATCATCATGGGCACCTCGCGCACACCCGGCACCTTCGGCATGGACCTCGACGGGATGTGGCAGGCCATGGACCAGCTCCGCTCCACCTTCGACCGTCGTGACGGCGCCCGTGCGCCGCGCGGCGAGGTCCGCGCGGCGATCCTCGCCCTGCTCGGTGAGCGGCCGATGCACGGCTACCAGATCATCCACGAGATCGACGAGCGCAGCGGCGGCGACTGGAAGCCGAGCGCCGGCTCCGTCTACCCGACCCTGCAGCTGCTCGCCGACGAGGGCCTGATCGTCGCCGAGGAGACCGACGGCCGCAAGGTCTGGTCGCTCACCGACTCGGGCCGCGCCGCCGCCGGCGTCGATCCCTCCGACCCGTGGGCCGCCCCGCGCTCCTCCGGCGACCGTCGCACCGCCCTGCCCAAGGTCGGTGTCGAGCTCGCCCGCGCGACCGCCCAGATCGGCCGCACCGGCACCTCCGCGCAGGTCGACGAGGCGGTGGCGGTCCTCGACGAGGCACGTCGGCGCATCTACTCGATCCTCGCTCGAGACTGACGCGGGTGGCGTCGCCCCGTCCCGACGAGGCCAGCTCCGCGGCAGGAGACCGCGGCCCCGCGGACCGCGACCCCGCGGTTCGTGACCGGGCCGGTCGCGCCCGCTACCGCCGCATCCTGCGGTTCGCGTCCCGCCACCTCGCGGTGACGTGGTGGTTCGAGCTCGTGCTGCCCCGGTTCGGCCTGCGCTGGGTCGCCGAGCGCACGCGTGCCCGGCGGATGCAGCGCTTCGCCCGTGGCTTCCACGGGCTCGCGCTCGACCTCGGCGGCCTGATGATCAAGGTCGGACAGTACCTGTCGTCGCGCCTCGACGTGCTCCCGCCCGAGATCACGAAGGAGCTGGAGGGGCTGCAGGACGAGGTCACGCCCGTGCCCTTCCCCGAGATCCGGGCGCTCGCCGAGGCCGAGCTGGGCATGCCCCTCGACCGGGTGTTCGCCTCCGTGTCCCCCGAGCCGATCGCGGCCGCCTCCCTCGGCCAGGCGCACCGAGCCGTGCTCGGTCCGGTCGACTCGGCCGACACCGGTCTCCGCGACGTGGTGCTCAAGGTGCAGCGCCCCGGCATCGACCGCATCGTCGACGTTGACCTCGCCGCGCTCCGCAAGGTGGGCGGCTGGCTGAGCCACGTCCGGCTCGTCTACGACCGCGTCGACGCGCCCGCGCTGGTCGAGGAGTTCGCCCGCACCAGCCTGGAGGAGATCGACTACCTGCACGAGGCCGCCAACTCGGCCCGCTTCGCCGCGGACTTCGCCGACGACGACCGGGTCGGCGTCCCCGACGTCGTCTGGGAGCGCTCCACCCGCCGCGTGCTCGTGCTCGAGGACGTCTCCGCGATCAAGATCACCGACGCCGAGGGCCTGCGCGCCGCCGGCATCGACCCGGCCGAGGTCGCCCCCGTCTTCGCCGCGGTGATGTTCGACCAGCTCTTCGGCAACGGCTTCTTCCACGCCGACCCGCACCCCGGCAACATCTTCGTCACGCCCGTGGAGGCAGCCGAGGGCGAGCGCCCCTGGCGCCTCACCTTCATCGACTTCGGGATGATGGGGGAGGTGCCCACCGGTACCCGGAACGGCCTCCGTCAGCTGCTCATCGCGGCCGCGTCGCGCGACGGCAGCGGCATGGTGAACGCCATGCGCGACCTCGGGGTGCTGCTGCCCACCGCCGACACCGTCGGCCTCGAGCGGGCCGTGACCGCGACCTTCGCCCGCTTCGGCGGCATGGGCTTCGCGGAGCTGCGCGAGGTCGACCCCCGCGAGTACCGCGAGTTCGCCGGGCAGTTCGGCGACCTGATCCGGTCGTTGCCGTTCCAGCTGCCCGAGGACTTCCTGCTCGTCCTGCGGGCGGTGACCCTCACCTCCGGCGTGGCCAGCGCCCTCGACCCCGTCTTCAACCTCTGGGACTCGGTCGAGCCCTACGCCGCCCGGCTCGTCCGCGACGAGCGCGGCAACGCCGTGCAGGACGTCGCACGCCGCGCGGCCGACGCGGTCGGCGTCGCCGCCCGCCTGCCCGGCCGGCTCGACCACCTCGTCGGCCGCCTCGAGGACGGCACGCTCGAGGTCGGCAGCCCCCGCATCGAGCGGCAGCTCGGCCGGATCGAGCGCACCGCCCGGCGCGTGCTGGCCGCCGTCCTGTTCGGCGGGCTGCTCATCGCGGGTGCCGTGCTGCGCTCCGACGGCGACGTGCTCGGCACGGTGCTGATGGCCGCCTCCGCGGTGCCGCTGCTGTACGCCCTGCTGGCAGGGCGGCTCCCCGGGTAGGAGGCGGCGCCTCCTTCGCTGCCCGCCCCCGCCCCGCGTACGGCTGGCGGGCATGTCCGCCTCAGGCGGTCGCGGTCTCGTGCAGCACCTTGCGGGCCACGACGTTGCCGAGCAGCTGCGCTACCTGCACCAGCACGATGATCAGCACGATCACCGTCACCATGACGAACGTGTCGAAGCGCTGGTAGCCGTAGGTGATGGCGAGGTTGCCGAGCCCGCCGCCGCCGACGAGGCCGGCGACCGCCGTCGCGTCGACCAGGGCGACGAAGATGTAGGTGAGGCCGAGCACGAGGGGGCCGAGCGCTTCCGGCACGACGATGGTGACGAGCACCCGCAGGGGCGACGCTCCCATGGCGGCGCCCGCCTCCACCGATCCGCGGTCGACCGCGACGAGGTTGGTCTCGGCGATGCGCGCGATCGAGAAGGTCGCGACGATCGTCAGCGCGAAGATGGCGGCGCCCGTGCCGATGCTCGTGCCGATCACGACGCGGGTGAGCGGCGAGATGGCGACGATCAGGATGATGAACGGGATCGGCCTGATCACGTTGATGACCGCGTTGAGGGTGGTGAAGACCGCCGCGTTCTGCAGCAGGTTGCCGCGCCTCGTCGAGTAGAGCACCAGCCCCAGCACGACGCCCAGCACGGTCGCCAGCACGAACGACACCGTCACCATCTGCAGGGTCTGGAGCAGCGCGGTCCAGATCTTCGGCCAGAGCACGGCCGGCTCGATGTCACGCACCGGCGACCACCTCCGTCACGCTCGTGGTGCGGCGGAGGTCGACGACGGCCGCGTCGATCGCGGCGTCGTCGCCGAGCAGCTCGACCGTGAGGTCGCCGAACAGCCGCGACTGCAGCTCGCTGACGCCGCCGTAGACGACGTTGAAGTCGACGCCGTGGGTGCGTGCGACGCGGGAGAGGAACGGGTCGTTCGACTCGCGGTCCTCCACGTGGAGGCGCACGATGCGTCCCGTGTGCACCCTGCGGATGCGCTCGAGGACGCCGGGCGTCGCCTCGTGGTGCAGCACGGACGACACGAACCGCCGCGACGTGGGGTGCTGCGGGTCGGCGAAGAGGTCGTAGACCGAGCCGGTCTCGACGACCTCGCCGCCCTGCATCACGGCGACGCTGTCGGCGAGCTCGCGGATCACGTCCATCTCGTGGGTGACCAGCAAGATCGAGAGGCCTTGCTCGTCGTTGACGCGGCGCAGCAGGTCGAGCACCTCGCCGGTGGTCTGCGGGTCGAGGGCGCTCGTCGCCTCGTCCGAGATGAGCACGTCGGGGCGGTTCGCCAGCGCGCGGGCGATGCCGACGCGCTGCTTCTGGCCGCCCGACAGCTTCGCCGGGTACTCGAGCGCCTTGTCGCTCAGCCCGACGAAGTCGAGCAGCTCCTCGACCCGGTCGACGGTCTCGTCGCGGGAGAGGCCGGAGAGGCGCAGCGGGTAGGCGACGTTGCCGTAGACGGTGCGCGACGAGAGCAGGTTGAACTGCTGGAAGATCATGCCGATCCGCCGGCGGGCCGCGTACAGCTCCCCGCCGCGGAGGGCGGAGACCTCGCGCCCATCGACGACGACCCGGCCGCTCGTCGGCCGCTCGAGGGCGTTCACGGTGCGCAGCAGCGTCGACTTGCCTGCTCCGGACCAGCCGACGATGCCGAAGACCTCGCCGCGCGCCACCTCCAGGCTGACGTCGCGGAGGGCGTCGAACCGGCGCCCCTGCACCGTGTACGACTTCGAGACGTGCTCGAACGAGACGACCGGGTCCGCGCTCACGAGGTCAGCTCGCGGGCGGCGGTCTCGAGGTCGGCGAGGGTGCTGCGCAGGTCGGCCGCAGAGACGTCGACGAGCACCGTGTTGCCGAACGACTCCTTCTCCAGGGCCTCGGCGACGCGCGGGTCGGCGTAGGCGTCGGCCAGCTTCGTCCAGGCCTCGTCGTCGGCGTTGTCGGCCCGTGTGACCACGGCGTTGACGTACGGCCGCGACTCGTCGCTGAGCGAGTCGTCGAGGTAGAGCGCGTCCTCGGCGTCGATCTGCTGCGAGGGGTCGAAGTACGAGGTGCCGACCACGACCGCGTCGAGGCTCGGGTCGTCGAACTGGGTGGGGATCGTCGTCGCGCCGATCGGCACGAACTCGAGGCCGAGGTCGTTCGAGGTGACGTCGTCGACGGTCGGGTAGACGCCGACGTCCGGGCCGAGCTCGATCAGCCCCGCCGCCTGCAGGATGAACAGTGCTCGCGCGCCGTTCGAGGCGTCGTCGGGGATCGCGATCCGCGCGCCCTGGCCGAGGTCGGCGAGGTCGTCGATCGTCGCGGAGAAGATCCCCCACTGGGTGATCGTCGTCGAGAACACCGGCGTCAGGTCGGTGTCGTTCGCGACGTTGTAGGCGCTGAGGAACGCCGTGTGCTGGAACGCGTTCGCGTCGACCTCGCCGGCCACGAGGGCCGAGTTCGGCAGGGTCCAGTCGTCGAAGTTGACCCAGGTGACGTCGAGGCCGTCCTCGGCGGCGACCGTCTTCACGGCGTCCTGCAGGTCGCTCTCGCCGCTGCCGGCGATCTTCACGCTGATGCGGTCGGCGCCGCCTCCCGCGCCTCCTCCGGTGGCGGCCTGGGCGCCGTCACCGGCCCCTGCGGTCGCCGACCCGGCCCAGAATCCACCGCCGACGAGGGCTGCGGCGACGACCACGCCGAGCCCGGCCAGGAGGCCGCGTCGGCGCTTGCGGCGGGAGTCGTCGAGGGAGGCGCGGAGCCCGGCCGGCGCACCGGTGGGCGGGTCGGCCGGCGGGCCTGCGGCGGGGCTGGGCTGCGGTGCGTCGTGATCGGACATGGTTGCTCCTCGGGGCTGTGGGCGATGTGCTGTGGACGGTGCTGCGGGTCGTGCTGTGGCCGGTGCCGGGGTGATGGCTGCCGACCCTGCCACGGCCCCGGAGCCCTCCGCGAGGACTCTTGCGACATGTGTCGTGACGTGTCGTCATGTGTCGTCGGCCCTGTCGCAGGAGGCGCGGGCATGACACAAAGGAGCGCATGACCCACAGCACGAGCGACCCCACGGCAGGCCCCGGTACGCGGCACCTCGACGACCGCATCGAGGCGGTCTTCGGCCCCCTGGTCGACGAGATCGCGGCGGGCGCGGTCGCCAGGGAGCGTGACCGCCGCCTCCCCGTCGACGAGGTCGACCTGCTGCGCCGCGCAGGCTTCGGCGCGCTGCGGGTGCCGGTCGAGCACGGCGGCTGGGGAGCGTCCCTGGAGCAGGAGTTCCGCCTCCTCGTGCGACTCGGCGCCGCTGACTCGAACCTGCCGCAGCTGCTGCGCGGGCACGTGGCGTTCGTCGAGACGCAGCGGGCTCAGCCGGACGGCCCGCTCCGCACCGAGTGGCTCGAGCGGCTGGCGGCCGGCGACGTGCTCGTCGGCAACGCGCAGGCCGAGCGCGGCGACGCGACCGCCGTGGCCACGCGCCTGACGGAGGTGGACGGGCGGCTCCGTCTCGACGGACGCAAGTTCTACAGCACCGGCACCCTCTACGCCGACTGGATCTGGGTCGGTGCGGTGCGCGGCGACGAGCCCGTCGCCCTGGCCGTGCGTGCCGACGCGCCTGGCGTCACGCGGCTCGACGACTGGGACGGCTTCGGCCAGCGCCTCACCGGCAGCGGCACGACGATCTTCGACGACGTGACGGTCGACCCGGCCCAGGTGCTGCCCTGGAGCGACAACGCCGAGCGCCGCCCGCTCGCCTACACGCAGGCGCTCTACCAGCTGGTGCTGCTGGCGGCCGAGACGGGGATCGCCCGTGCGGTGCTGCGCGACGCCGTCGAGTTCGTCCGGCCCCGCACGCGCACCTTCGGCGTGGCCGGGGTGTCGCTGCCGCGCGAGGACCCGCTCGTGCAGCGCGTCGTCGGCCGGTTGTCGAGCATCGGGTCGGCCGTCGAGGCGGTGACGCTGTCCGCGGTGCGCGCGCTGGAGGCGGCGGACGACCGCGCGTCGGGCGACGCGTCCGGCTCGGGCGGCACGTCTGCCTCGGACGACGACTACCAGGAGGCGCTGGCCACGGCCTTCGAGGCGCAGCAGGTCGTGCTGCCGCTCGTCCTCGAGGCCGCGACCGCGCTGTTCGAGGTGGGAGGCGCCTCCGCCGTGGACTCCGACCGGGCCCTCGACCGGCACTGGCGGAACGCCCGCACGATCGCGTCGCACAACCCCGCGATCCACCGCGAGCGGGCCCTCGGCGACCGGCGCCTCAACGGGACGCCGTTCCGCACGGGCCCGCAGGCTGCTGCCGTGGCGTCCGCTGCCGCTGCGCCGGCCACCTCGCACCCGGACCTCGTCCGCACCCCCTAGACCCGCGCGCACCCTCCGGCGCGCACGAGGGTGTCCGCGGTTCCCGAGGGTCCGTCCCCGTCCCGGGCACGAGCGACCCGCCGAACCGGCAGGAAGTGCTCTCCCGGCGGGCAACGAGAGCGCATCCTGCCGGTTCAGCGCGCGATGCCGTGGAGCTGGGGGCGAGGAGGTGGTGGTCCCGTCGCCGACGCCCGCCCTCGACGGCAGCGGGGGTCGTCGGTACGGTGGGCGGACGTCGTCGAGGGGACACCCCATGAACACCGCCACAGTCGTCATCGCCCTGATCGTGCTCGCGATCGTCGCGGCCGCCGTCGCCGTCGTCGTGCGCGAGCGTCGCGACCGCGCACTAGCCGCCCGGCTCGACGAGTCCGACCCGGGGGCCGGGGTCCGCGCCCAGGCCGACGCCGAGCGGCAGCAGGCCGGTCCGCGGGGCGAGGCCGGCGGTTCGTCGTGGTCGGCCGCCGGCCAGAACTCGGCCTGATCCAGGGCCGGGCCGGCTCCGTGCACCAGCACCAGCACCAGCACCAGCACCCGCACGACGACGGCCACGAGGCTGTTGCCGCCATCGAGTCGGACTCTTCTCCTGAGCCCGATCCGGACGAGCCGTCCTTGGTCTCCTTCGCCGCCCTGGCAGTCGAGAAGCTCGTCTCTCCCGCTCGCGGCACCCGGCAGGGCGCCCTCCTGCCCGGCGTCGACACCCACGTCGTCCGGATCTGGGGCGACGGCGTCGACGTCGTCGTGCGCACGCCGCGCGGTCCCGTCGGGTCGGCGCCCGACACCTACCCGGCCGAGCGATGGGCCGCCGAGCACGCTGCACGCCACGGAGTGCCGACACCTCGCGTGCTCGCCTACGAGCCCAGGTTCGGGGAGGGGCCGCTCATGATCGTCGAGCACGTCACCTCGATCGCCTCCGACCGCGACCCGTGGCACGACCTAGGCCGCGTCGCCACGGCGCTCGCCGAGGTGCCGCTCGACTCCGCCACGGCGGGCGCGTCCAGGGACGTCGACTCTCGCCTGCCTGACGCGCTCCTCACCCGCTTCGGCCCCGACCTGCCGGAGGCCTGGCGCCGCCACCTGCGGTACGGCCTCGACTCCCTGGTGCCTGGCGACCGCCTCCTCGGCCTCGGGGTCTACGCCGAGCAGCAGCGCGATCCGCTGCGGGCGGCCCTCGAGCAGCTCGCGGTCGAGAGCGCGAGGTGGCGGCACGGACTCGTGCACGGCGACCTCGCACCCCGCAACCTCGTGCCCCGTGGTGCCGACGATCCCGTGCTGATCGACTGGGGCACGGCGCGGACGGGCCCTGTGCCGTGGCTCGAGCTCGACCGCGTGCACCGCTGGAGCGCCCTCGACGGCATCGTCAGCGCAGACGAGCTGCGGCGCTTCGCCGACGGACTCGGGGTCGACCTCGACGCCTCCCTGCCGACCCTGCGACGGCTCGCCCTGCTGCACCACCTCGACCTGGTGCGCTGGGCCCTCGAGCGCCGGCCCGACCGGCTCGCCCGTGAGGTCGAGGAGGCGCGGCGAGCGACCGCCCGCTGCCTGCGCTGACGGCCCGGCCGGCCCGGCAGCCGTGGTCCCCGTTCTGCCTGGTTCGGCTGGCGAGTGGTCAGCAACTGCCCTTCCGGCCTGCCTCATGGACACTTCCAGACCACTCGGCGCTGCGCAGCGCGTCCGGCGGGCACAGGGGCGCCCGCACCCGCAGGCGCACGCGCAGGCTCGACATTTGCATGCCGTGCATGATTCTCCCGTTGTTCACCGACGCGGCCCGCAGCCGGGCCTAGCGTCGCCGGTGCAGGAGGAGCGCCCGTCACCGCGACGGCCCCGCACGCCTGCCTCCGGACGGGCACCTGCCGCGGAGCGGACGACAAGAGGGGCGACATCGATGGACGTCTTCGTCACGGTCACGCTGGTGATCGTCGTGGCGCTCGTGTTCGACTTCACGAACGGGTTCCACGACACGGCCAACGCGATGGCCACCTCCGTCGCCACCGGGGCCCTGAAGCCCAAGGTGGCGGTGCTCATCTCGGCCGTGTTGAACCTGGTCGGGGCGTTCCTGTCGACCGAGGTCGCGAGCACCGTCTCGAACGGCATCATCCGCGAGGGCGACGGGGGAGTGCAGGTCACCCCGACGATGATCTTCGCCGGGCTCGTCGGCGCCGTGATCTGGAACCTCGCGACCTGGTACCTCGGCCTGCCGTCGAGCTCGTCGCACGCCCTGTTCGGCGGGCTGATCGGCGCCGCCGTGATCGGTGCGGGCGTCGGCTCGGTCGACTTCGGCGTCGTCCTCTCGAAGGTCGTGCTGCCCGCGCTCATCTCGCCCCTGGTGGCCGGCACGGTGGCGCTGGTCGCGACCTACGCGGCGTACCGGATCACGAAGCAGGCGACGCTGCGTGGCTCGACGGCCGGCTTCCGGCACGGCCAGACGATCAGCGCCTCCCTCGTCTCGCTGGCGCACGGCACGAACGACGCCCAGAAGACGATGGGCGTCATCACGCTGACCCTCATCGCCGCCGGCTACCAGGGCGCGGGCACGACGCCGCAGCTCTGGGTCGTCCTCGCCTGCGGCCTCGCGATCGCGCTCGGCACCTACCTCGGCGGCTGGCGCATCATGCGCACCGTCGGCAAGCGCATCACCGACGTCCAGGCGCCGCAGGGCTTCGCGGCGGAGACGAGCTCGGCCGCGACGATCCTCATCTCGTCGCACCTCGGCTTCGCGCTCTCGACGACCCAGGTGACCTCCGGCTCGATCGTCGGCGCCGGCCTCGGCAAGAAGCTCGCGACCGTGCACTGGGGGGTCGTCGGCAAGATCGCCTCCGCCTGGGTGATCACGCTGCCCGCCGCGGCGCTCGTCGGCGGCGTCAGCGCCTGGCTCGCCAGCACCAGCACCGTCGGGCTCGTCCTCGTGGCGGTCCTCGCGCTCGCCGGGGGCTCGGCATTCGTGTTCCTCGCCCGTCGCCACCCGGTGACGCACGAGACCGTCAACGACAGCGAGGAGGCGCCCGCCGCTGCCCAGCCGGCCGGCGCCTCCCGCGGACAAGGAGAGTGACCGTGTTCCTCGGAGTGGACTGGGGCGCCTTCGTGGTCGTCTTCGTGGTGGCGCTCGCCGCGACCGCCGTCATCGTCACGTTCTTCGCGCTCGGCATCCGCCTCTTCGCCGCGGGCGCGACCGAGCCCGTCGACTCCGGGCCGGTGCCGGCCGGGGCCGGAGGTGCCGGCGGCGCAGGTGCTGCAGGAGGTGCTGCGCCCGCAGGAGGTGCTGGTCGCCTCACCGGAGCGCCGGCGGCCCCGCGGTCCCTCCCCGCCACCGTCGGAGGTGCGGCCTGCTTCGCGGTCGGCATCGCCGCGGTGCTCGCCGGGCTGTGGCTGATCGTGCCGCAGTTCCACTGACGCCGGTCCGTGGTCCCTGCCCGCGCCTCCTCCGCTCGGTCCGCGGGGCCCGCGCAGGTCAGGCGGCGGCGTCCGCGTCCACGTCGGCCCCGCGGAACGTCGCCCTGTACGCGCGCGGCGTCGTCCCGAGCACCCGCGCGAAGTGGTGCCGCAGCACCGCGGCCGAGCCGAACCCGGCCTGGCCGGCGATCGCGTCGAGCCCCAGACCGGTGACCTCGAGCAGGTGCTGTGCCCGCAGGAGGCGCTGCCTCGTCAGCCAGGCAGCCGGCGTCGTGCCCAGCTCGGCCCTGAACCGGCGGGCGAAGGTGCGGGGCGACATGTGGGCCCGCGCGGCGAGGGCGTCGACGGGCTGCTCGTCGCCGAGGTGCGCGAGCATCCAGTCGGTGAGGGGCGCGAGGGAGGTGTCGGCCTCCTTCGGCAGCGGAGTCTCGATGAACTGGCTCTGGCCGCCGTCGCGGTGCGCGGGGACGACCATGCGGCGGGCGACGACGTTCGCGGCGGCGGCCCCGGCGACCCGGCGGACGAAGTGCAGGCACGCGTCGATCCCGGCGGCGGTGCCGGCGCTCGTGATGACCTTCCTGTCCTCGACGAAGAGCACGTCGGGGTCGACGGTCGTGCCGGGGTGCTCGCGCTGCAGCCGCTCGGCGTACATCCAGTGCGTCGTGGCGCGTCGGCCCTCGAGGATCCCCGCGTCGGCGAGCACGAACGCGCCGCTGCAGACGCTGATCAGCCAGGCTCCGCGGGCCTCGGCGTCGACTAGCAGGTCGCGGACGGCAGGCGAGAGCGTCCCGTCGGCCCCGTAGCTGCCGAGCGCCGGGACGCAGATCACGTCGGCGTCGGCCGCCGCCGCGAGGTCGTCGACGACGGTGATGCCGAAGCCCTGGTTCGTGGTGACGACGCCCGGCTGCTCGGTGACGATCCTGTGCTCGAACAGCGGGCCGCCGTCGGCGCTGCGGTCCAGGCCGAAGACCTCGCAGAGCACGCCGAACTCGAACGGGGCGACGCCGTCGGCGACGAGGGTGGCGACCTTCATGCGGTCCATGGTGCCTCCGGAGTGATCTGGCAGGAACGGGCAGCTCGTTGGCGATCCTGCCACTGGTCGGGGCGCTCGTCCACTCCTAGGTTCGGGGCATGACCACTCCCAGGGCCGCCGCCTCCCCGTCCGCCGTCGCGCGCCTCCTCGTGCCGCCCACCGCGGTCGCCGCCCGCGCCCGCGAGGTCTCCGCGGCCCACGCCAGCCCGGCCCTGCTCGGCCACAGCGAGCGCTCGTGGGCGCTCGCCGCCGAGCTCGGCCGGAGCGAGTCCGTCGAGTTCGACGCCGAGCTGCTCTTCGTCGCCTCGCTGCTGCACGACCTCGGCCTCGTGCCCTCGTTCGACGCGCACGCCGTCGACTTCGAGCACGCCGGAGGGGCCGTCGCTCGGGTCTTCGCCGCCGGAGCCGGCTGGTCCGAGACGCGGCAGCGCCGCCTCGCCGAGGTGATCGAGCGACACATGTGGGAGTCGGTCGACGTCGCCCTCGACCCGGAGGCGCACCTCCTCGAGCGGGCGACCAGCCTCGACGTCAGCGGCACAGGAGGCGCGGACTGGGACGACGCGTTCGTCGCCTCCCTGGTCGCGGCCGTCCCGCGGCTCGGCTTCGCCGCCGAGTTCGCCGCGGCGATCGGCGACCAGGCCGTGCGCAAGCCCGCGGGCCAGGCGGGGCGCACCGTGCGCGGGGGCATGCCCGGCCGCATCGCGGCGAACCCGCTCGACCGCCTCCCCTCTGCCTGACCCGTGGCCCCTCGGGCCCGATCCGCGCTCGGGCTGAGGAGTTCGGCGGGTTCCCGTAGCTCCCGGCGGGTCAGCGCCCGCCCGCCGCGGGCTCCGGGAGCCCGCCGCGCGCGACAGGAACCCGCCGACTCCCGCGCCCGCCCGTGGAATGCCGAGGGCGCACCCACGGTTCATCCCGTAAGATCATGCGCACGCATGAAACGCAGCGGATCGGAGCGCACCCCATGGCACACCCCCTCGAGTTCGGACTCGACACCTTCGGCGACGTCACCGAGCGCCCGGCCGGCGTCGACGGCGCCGGCGAGCTCATCTCGCACGCCCAGTCCATCCGCGACCTCGTCGACCAGGCGGTCCTCGCCGACCAGGTCGGCCTCGACTTTATCGGCGTCGGCGAGCACCACCGGGTCGACTTCGCGGTGAGCGCGCCAGAGGTCGTCCTCGCGGCGATCGCGGCCCGCACCGAGAAGATCCGGCTGGGCTCGGCCGTGACCGTGCTCAGCTCGGACGACCCCGTCCGCGTCTACGAGCGCTTCGCGACGGTCGACGCCCTCTCGAACGGGCGGGCCGAGGTCATCCTCGGGCGCGGCTCGTTCACCGAGTCGTTCCCCCTCTTCGGCCTCGACCTGCAGGACTACGAGGTGCTCTTCGAGGAGAAGATCCAGCTCTTCGCCGAGCTCCTCAAGGACGAGCCCGTCACCTGGCAGGGCACCAAGCGCGGTGCGCTGAGCGACCAGTGGGTCTACCCGCGTCCCGAGAGCGGCACGCTGAAGACCTGGGTCGGCGTCGGCGGCTCGCCCCAGTCCGTCATCCGGGCGGCGCACTACGGCCTGCCCCTCTTCCTCGCGATCATCGGCGGCCAGCCCGCCCAGTTCGCGCCCTACGCCGACCTGTACCGCCGTGCCCTCGGCGAGTTCGGCAAGGAGTCGCAGCCCATCGCGATGCACTCGCCCGGCTTCGTCCTCGAGACCGACGCCGAGGCGAAGGAGGTGCTGTTCCCCTACCAGGAGGCGCAGACGAACCAGCTCGGCAGCGAGCGCGGCTGGCCGCCCTACTCGCGTGCGCAGTACGAGCAGAGCGCGGGCCCGCAGGGTGCCCTCTACGTCGGCGCGCCCGAGACGGTCGCGGCGAAGATCGCGCAGAACATGGCGCTGCTCGGGGCCACGCGCTTCGACATGCGCTACAGCATGGGCCGCCTGCCTCACGCGGAGATGATGCGCAGCATCGAGCTCTACGGCACGAAGGTGGTCCCCCTGGTGCGCGAGATGCTGGCCTAGCCGACCCGCGCCTCCTCGGACCCTGCGCCCGGCCCCGTGCGCCTCGCACGCGGCCGGGCGCTCTGCTGCCTGCCCGGCCCCGGGCTCGACGTCGATGGCCGCAAATGCCGACAGCCAGGCATCGAAACGGCGTTCTGCGACCGGAAATGCCACTATTACGGGCTCGCCGGTCGGCATTTGCGGTCTTCCCTACGCCCGGCTCCGTGGCACCTCGCACGTGGCCGGGCGCACTGCTGCCCGCCCTGGTTCGACACCGTGGCGGCAAATGCCGACCGTCAGGCCGCGAGAACCCGTTCTGCGACCGAAAATGCCACTGTCGCGGGCTCCCCGGTCGGCATTTGCGGTCCTCCCTGCGTCAGAGCTCCGAGAGCGGCGAGGAGGCGGCAGCCGCGTCGGGGGACCCGCCCGCGTCCCCGAACGCTCCGGCGGCGCCCACGGCTCCGACCCGCAGGAAGTCGAGGGCAGCGGCCGCGGGCGACCCCTCGGCGGCCGTGTACGCGACGATCGCGAGCTCGCTGCCGGGCACGGTGAAGACGTCGCAGTCGAGCTCGAGCGGGCCGACGAGCGGGTGGTCCATCACCTTGCGGGCAGATTCGTGCACGCCGACGGCACCCTGGGCCCAGAGCTCCGCGAAGGCGGGCTCGGAGGCGAGCAGGCCGTCGACCAGGCCCCGGAGGTGCGGGTCGGCCGGGTGGTCGACCAGCGCCCGGCGCAGGTCGGCGACCAGCGCGGCCCGGAAGCGGGCTCCGCTGGCCCCGTCGAGGTGACGGGTGCGGACGGCCGTGTCCGCGCCTCCTGCGGGCTCGGGCGTCGGCGGCTCGCCGTCAGGGCCCGACGCGCGACGGGCGTCGCGGAACGCCCGGACGACGATGTTCCGCTCACCGGCGGGCCAGCCCTCGGGGTCGCCGAGCAGGGCGCCCCAGAGCGGGCTATAGGTGAGCAGGTCCCAGGAGGCGCTGAAGACCGCCACGGGCGTCTCGCGCAGCCGTCCCACCAGCCGCTGCACGCCGGGCGGGATGTGCCGCGACACGACGGCCGACGTCGGGGGCAGCAGCCCGGCGCTGCGGAACAGGTGGTCGCGCTCGGCGTCGTCGAGCTGCAGGGCGCGGGCGAGTGCCGTGGCGACCTGGTCGGAGGGGTGCCGGGCACGACCCTGCTCGAGGCGGACGACGTAGTCGACCGACAGCCCGGCGAGGGCGGCGAGCTCTTCTCGGCGCAGGCCGACAGCGCGGCGTGCGCCCCCGGCGGGCAGGCCGGCATCGGAGGGTGCCAGGCGCGCGCGCCAGGTCTTCAGCAGCCAGCCGAGCTGGTCGTCCTGTGCAGGCATGCGCTCATCCTCTCCTCCCCAGGGAGGCGCTGCCTGGTACTGGCAGTCCTCCCGCCGGGCCGGGCCACGCGCGTGTCGGCGGCTGCGCGCAGACTCGTCCCATGACCACGACACTCATCACCGGATCCAACAAGGGCCTCGGCCTCGAGACCGCCCGCCGCCTGCTGGCCGAGGGGCACACCGTCTGGATGGCGGCACGTGACGCCTCGCGGGGCCAGGCGGCGGCCGACGAGCTCGGCGCGCGCTTCGTGCAGCTCGACGTCACCGACGACGCCTCGGTCGCGGCGGCCGCCGAGCTCGTCGGGGCCGAGGGCGGGCTCGACGTCCTCGTCAACAACGCGGGCATCACGGGGTCGCACGCCGACCCCGCCGACCTGACGGGCGCCGACGCGCTGCACGTCCTCGACACCAACGTCGCCGGCATCGTCCGCACGACGCACGCGTTCCTCCCGCTGCTCCGCGCCTCGTCGGCACCGGCGATCGTCAACGTGACGAGCGGGCTCGGCTCGTTCACCGCGGTGCACGACCCCGACCGCGTCGAGTCGACCGTGGTGGCACCGCTCTACACGGCGTCGAAGTCGGCCGTGACGATGCTCACCGTCCAGTACGCCAAGGCGCTGCCGGGCATCCGGGTCAACGCGGCCGACCCCGGCTACACGGCGACCGACCTCAACGGCAACAGCGGTCACCAGACCGTCACCGAGGGCACCGACGCGATCGTCGAGCTGGCGACGCAGGGGGCGGACGGGCCCACGGGCACGTTCATCGACCGCGGCGGTGTCGCGCCCTTCTAGGCGGTCGCGCTGCGGGCCCCGGTGCTAGCGCGAGCCCGCGTCGGGCGTCTGAGCCGTGTCGGAGGCCGACTGCTGCTGCTGCGCTGGCTGCGGCGCGGCGGTCCCTCCTGCGTCGCGGTGCGGCAGCGTGCCGCCGAACAGGGTCGCGGCGGCGATGCCGAGCACGACGACCCCGAGCTGAGTGCGTGCGATCGTGCTCGCCATGGGGCGTCCTCTCGGTCCGGAGCGCCTGCTGACGTCCGGGTCCGATCCAAGCCGCCCCGCGCCTCCTGCACGACCCCCAGAGGGAGCGCCCCTCGCACGGGGTGCAGCCGGGAAACACGCTCGAAGGGACGAAACACCCTCGGGCCCGGCCGTGTCTCGTCCCTTCGAGCGTGTTCCTGGGGAGCCAGGTGCGCGGCGCGCACGCCCGCGCACGCACGCACGCCCGCAGCTCAGCCCCGGTCGCTCCGCGCCAGGGACTCGAGCTGCTCGTTGTAGGCGGTCAGCTCGGCGTCGCCGTCGCGGTCGGCCTGGCGGTCCTTGCGCTTGGCCTCGCGCCCGTCGCTGCGGCTCCACATGATCGCGACGATGATCGCCATGGTGACGGTCGGGATCTCGCCGACGCTCCAGGCTATGCCGCCGGCGGCGTACTGGTCCTGCATCGGGGTCGGGCCCCAGGTGCGGCCCATCGCACCGTACCAGTCGGCCAGGAACAACCCGGTGGCCGTCATGATGCCGATGCCGAAGAACGCGTGGAACCCCATGGTCGCCAGCAGCACGACGAGGCGCATCGGGTACGGCAGGCGTCCCTTCACGGGGTCGATGCCGATCATCGACTGCACGAAGAGGTACCCGACGATCAAGAAGTGCACGATCATCCAGTAGTGGCCGAGGTGCGTCGTGGTCGCCCAGCTGAACAGCGACGTGTAGTAGAAGACGAAGAGCGACCCGGCGAAGAGCACGGCGGCGACGATCGGGTTGCTGATCACGTGCGCGTAGCCCGAGTGCACCAGGATCATGATCCACTCGCGCGGCCCCCGTGTGCCGTCCGTCCGCTTGCGGATCGCCCGCAGCGCGAGCGTGGCCGGGGCACCGGGGACCAGCAGCAGCGGGATCACCATGCCGAGCACCATGTGCGACAGCATGTGCGTGCTGAACAGGTACGACTCGTAGACGTTCGGGGCGCCGCTCGTCACGTAGAACAGCACGACCAGGCCGGCGACCCACGAGACCGTGCGGCCGAGCGACCAGCTGTCGCCGCGGCGTCGCAGGCGCACGACGCCCGCGATGTAGAAGAAGATGCCGAAGGCACAGACGAGGGCCCAGAGCAGGTCGACGTTCCACTCCGTCAGGTAACGCATCGGCGTCAACTCAGGAGGCAGCGGCTCCTCCGTGAGGATCTCTGCCGGTGACGGGGCGGCCAGGTCGGTGACCGCCACCTCCTCGACCGGGGTCGCCGTGCGGGCGAGCGCCGACGCGACGCCGGAGGCCAGGCCCATGAAGGCCAGCTCGGCCGTGACGAACCACCAGAAGAACCGGGCCGTCCTGGCCGGCTGCGTCTCCATGCGGCGCACGAGGTACTGCCGCTGCACCACGCCGAACAGCCCGAGCGCGACGAGGGCGAAGGTCTTGACCAGCACGAGCACGCCGTAGCCCGTCGACAGCGCGGCCCAGTCGCCGATGCGCAGCGCCGCGCTGCCGATGCCCGAGACGGCGACGACGACGAAGCAGATGATGGCGATGGTCGAGTACCGCGCGAGGACGACGCCGATGCGGCCCTTCTCGAGCGTGCTCCGCAGCAGGACGAGCGCGACGAGTCCGCCCAGCCAGACGGAGGCGCCCTCGAGGTGCAGCGCGAGGTCGGTGACGGCTGCGTCGTGGCCGCTCGAGCCCGCGGCGTGGCCCTGCTGGGCCAGGGGGATGAGCCCGCCGCCCGCGAGCACGGTGAGGGCGACGAGCGCCCAGATGTTCCGCAGCACGAAGCTGAGCACGGTGACCGCCGCCGCGATCAGGGTCGTGATGAGCCAGGCGCGGCCGAGCTCGGTGTCGGTGAGGAAGAACGCCAGCGTCCGGCCGAACTGCTCGTCGAGGGTGACGGGCACGTTGGCGACGCTGAGGAACGTGAAGAAGCTGGTCGCCGCGGAGGCGACGGTCCAGAACCCGGCGGCGCCGGCGGCGATGTCCATGGCCCGCTCGAACTCGGGCCGGTCGCGCGAGAGCGCGAAGCAGGTGAGGAACAGCGTGCCGATCGTGACGGCCGCACCGATGTTGCCGAGCATCTTGGCCATCGGCAGCCCGTAGCGGACGACCTGCCCGGGGTCGACGACGAGCGGCGCGTCGGCGGCGCCGCCGAACTTCAGGGCGGCGAGGAGGGCCGCGAACGCGACGACCACGAGCAGTGCGGGCCCGGCCGTGCGGGAGAGTCTGGGCATCGCTCCCATGGTAGGTCGCCCCGACTGGGAGCGGGAGCGGTCCGCTCGCCCCCGAGCGACCTCCTCCTCATTCAGGAAGATCGCTCCTGATCCTCGCGACGGGGGAGGCGGAGTCCTGATCCGTGCACGGATCAGGAACCAGGTGTGGCGAGTTCCTGCGTTCGGCGGCGGCCCCGGCAGCAGCGAACGGGAGGCGGCCCCGGCAGCGGAAGGACCCCGGGCGCACGAAAGAGGGCGGCGACCGGAGTCGCCGCCCTCTCCCGGGTGCTTCGTGAGAAGCGGAGGACTACTTGACCGCAGCCTTGAGCTTGCTGCCGGCGCTGACCTTGACCGAGTCGCTCGCGGCGATCTCGAGGGCCTCGCCCGTCTGCGGGTTGCGACCCGTGCGGGCGGCGCGGTGCGTCTTCTCGAAGGCGATCCACCCGGGGATGGTGACCTTCGTGCCGTCGGCGACGGACTTCGACACGACGGAGAAGAAAGCGTCGACGACGCCGCTGACGGCGGCCTGGCTCTGGCCGGACTCGGAAGCGACAGCTGCGACGAGCTCGGTGCGGTTCAGTGACTTGTCAGCCATGTGGTGTCCTCCTCGGACTTCGTTCGGTGAGACATGACACGGCGTTCACCGTGCCTGTTCGGATCAGGCGGCAGGGCCGAGGGCCCTTCGCCCGTGTAGCTCAACCCCGGGGCCGAGGCCCCGGGAAACGGCTCGAACCTACCAGGAAGACTTCGTGATGCCCGGAAGCTCACCACGGTGAGCCATGTCGCGGAAGCGCACACGGCTGATGCCGTACTCCTTGAGGTGGCCGCGGGGACGACCGTCGATCGCGTCGCGGTTGCGGAGGCGGACCGGCGACGCGTCGCGCGGCAGCTTCTGCAGGCCGAGGCGAGCGGCCTCACGGCTCTCGTCGGTGCCGGCCGGGTCGACCAGGGCCTTCTTCAGCTCGAGGCGCTTCTCGGCGTAGCGAGCGACGATGACGGCGCGCTGGTCGTTCTTGGCGATCTTGCTCTTCTTGGCCATGCTTAGCGCTCCTCGCGGAATTCGACGTGCTTACGAATCACCGGGTCGTACTTCTTGAGCACGAGGCGGTCGGGGTTGTTGCGACGGTTCTTCTTGGTCACGTACGTGAAACCGGTGCCCGCCGTCGAGCGGAGCTTGATGATGGGACGGACGTCCTGCTGACGAGCCATTAGATCTTCTCCCCACGAGCGAGCAGGTCCTTGACGACCGACTCGATGCCACGAGCGTCGATGACCTTGATGCCCTTGGCGCTGAGCTGGAGGGTCACCTTCCGGCGCAGCGACGGCACGTAGTACGTCTTCTTCTGGATGTTCGGGTCGAAACGACGCTTGGTGCGTCGGTGCGAGTGCGAGATGTTGTGGCCGAAACCAGGAATGGCTCCGGTCACCTGGCAGGTTGCTGCCATGATTTCCTCCGTAGGTACCGTAGGAGCTCGCCGTCCGTGGACGACCGACTCCTACCCAAGGTCACTTGTCGGCGCGCGTCACCCCGCTCGGTCCGCATGGCGGGCCGTGGTGCTCAGGGATCGGTGCACATGGGCGCAGAGAGCGCCCAACCAAAGAGCGAGCTTACGCGACGCGCTCGGCCCCGGTCAACCGCAGGAGGCGCGGCTCAGCCGCCGGCCCCGCCGCGGGTCACGGCAGGGTCGCGTCCCGCGGCCTTCTCTGCCGTGCACGCCGCGCAGGTGCCGAACACGTCGACGATGTGCTGCGCCTCGGTGAAGCCGTGCTGGGCGGCGACCTGGCGGGCCCAGGTCTCGACGGCGTCGGCCTCGATCTCGACGGTGGTGCCGCAGGTGCGGCAGATCAGGTGGTGGTGGTGCGTGCCCGGCGTGCAGGCGCGATAGAGGCTCTCGCCCTCCTGCTGCAGCGAGTCGGCGGCGCCGTCGGTGGCGAGGTCGGACAGGGCGCGGTAGACGGTCGCGAGCCCGATCGGCGACCCGGTGTCGCGGAGCTTGCCGTGCAGCGACTGGGCGCTGACGAAGCCCTCCGACCGGCCCAGAGCCTCGCGCACGGCCTCGCGCTGCCAGGTGTTCCGCTTCGCTACCACTTCGCTCCTCCGTGCATCGCTCGTGCAGGTCCGGCCACGTCAGGCCTCCTTCGTCGTCGCCGAGGGTACCGGGGCGGCCTGGGGTCGCCCGGCGGCGCCTCCTCGGCGGTCGCGTCGCCCGCCGACGATGCGGCAGACGAGCCAGATCAGGAACGAGATGGTGGTGACGTACGGGCTGATCGGCAGGCCGCCGCCCAGTGCCAGCAGGATGCCGCCCACCACCGACACGACGGCGAAGACGACGCTGAGCACGGGCACGAGACGCGGGTCCACGGTGAGCCGCAGGGCGGCCGCCGCCGGCGTCACGAGCAGCGCGAGCACGAGCAGCGCCCCCACGATCTGCACCGAGACGGCCACGGCGAGCCCGAGCACGAGCATGAAGACGAGCCCGAGCGCCCGCACCGGGATGCCCGCGGCCGCTGCGACGTCGGGGTCGACGCTGGCGAACGTCAGCGGCCGCCAGATCACGAGCAGCACCACGATCACGACGGCGGAGATGGCGATGAGCCAGCCCAGCTGCGGGTTGTCGACCGAGACGATCTGGCCGGTGAGCAAGCCGAACTTGTTCGCCGAGCGCCCGCGGTACAGCGCGAGGAAGAGGATGCCGAGGCCGAGCCCCGCGGGCATCAGCACCGCGATGATCGAGTTGCGCTCGCGTGCCCGTGAGCCGAGCAAGCCGATCAGCAGGGCTGCGACGACGCTGCCGACGACCGAGCCGCCGACGACGTTCGCGCCGATCAGCAGTGCCGCAGAGGCCCCGGCGAACGAGAGCTCGCTGATGCCGTGCACGGCGAAGGGCAGGTTGCGCGTGATGACGAACGGCCCGATCAGGCCGCCGACGAGGCCGAGCACGGCGCCCGCGATGATCGAGTTGCGCACCAGGACGACGAGCTCGCCGAAGTCCTGGAACGAGAACAGCTGGGTCCAGAGATCGGTCACCGTACGAGTCCCCCGTCGTCGTCGTGCCCGTCGGCGTGGTGGTCGTCGTGCCCCTGGCCGCCGACGATCACGATGCGCCCCATGGTGCGCACCACGTCGACGGGCGTGCCGTACAGCTCGCTGAGCACGGGCGCCTGCAGCACCTCGTCGGGCGTGCCGACGCGGAACCTGCCGCCGGCGAGGTAGAGCACCCGGTCGACGACGTCGAGGATCGGGTTCACGTCGTGGGTCACGAACACGACTGCGGCCCCGCGTGCGCGTCGCTGTCGGTCGATCAGCTCGGTGACGCCGCGCTGGTGCCGCAGGTCGAGCGAGATCAGGGGCTCGTCGCAGAGCAGCAGCGCCGGCTCGGCCGCGAGGGCCTGGCCGACACGGGCGCGCTGCTGCTCGCCGCCCGAGAGGCTGGCGACGGGGGCCGAGGCGAACGAGGAGGCGCCCACCTCGTCCACGAGGGCGTCGATCGTCGCGCGCTCGGCGGCCGACTCGCGGCGAAGGCCCCAGCGGTGCCCGGTGACGCCGAGGGCGATCATGTCGCGGGTGCGGAGCGGGGTGCCGGCCTCCATCAGCCGCTGCTGCGGCACGTACCCGATGCGGCGGTGACCGCGGCCGACGGACCGTCCGAGGAACTCGAGGGTGCCCTCCGTGAGCTGCTGCTGGCCGAGGATCGCCCGCAGCAGCGTGGTCTTGCCTGCGCCGTTCGGTCCGAGCACGGCGAGGAACTCGCCCGGGGCCACGTCGAGGTCGAGCCCCGACCAGAGCGTGCGGTCGCCGAACGAGACGCCCGCGCCGCGCAGGCGCAGCACGGCGTCGCCGCCGCCCCCGGCCGAGGAGGCGCGGTGGGCGGCGGCGACGGAGGCGTCGGTCGTGCCGGGGGTCACTTCTCGAGCGCCGCCGTGATCGCGTCGATGTTGCTCTGCTGCCACGAGACGTAATCATCCCCTGTCGGGAGCAGCTCCGTCACCGGGACGATCGCGACGCCGGCGTCGGTGGCGGCCTCCTCGACCTGCTCGGTCTCGGGGCTGGAGGTCTGCTCGTTGTAGGCGAGCAGGTCGACGGACCCGTCCGAGAACAGCTGCAGGGTCTCGTTCAGGGCGGCGGGCGACACGTCGTCGCCCTGCTCGATGGCCTCGGTGAAGTCGGCGGGGGTCACGTTCACGAGGCCCATGGCGTCGAAGAGGTAGCCGGGCACGGGCTCGGTGTAGGCGACCGACTCGCCGTCGTGGGCGGTCTTCACGTCCGCGGCCTGCGCCTCCAGGTCGGCGATCTGCTCGCCGAACGAGGCCGCGTTCACAGTGAACGTGTCGGCCTGGGCAGGGTCGACCGAGCCCAGCTCGTCGGCGATCGCGGTGGCGAGGGCGGCCATCGAGGGGAGGCTGTAGAAGACGTGCTCGTTGAACTCGCCGTGGTCGTCGCCCTCGTCGGCCCCGGCCGTCTCGTCGGAGTGCTCGTCGGCGCCGTGCTCGTCGGCGCCGTGCTCGTCCCCGTCCAGCCCGCTCACCTCGACGGCGTCGATCACTGCCGCGTCCGACCCGCTGGCGTCGAGCAGCGTGTGCATGAACTCGTCGTAGCCGCCGCCGTTCTGGATCACGACGTCGGCGCGCGAGACGGCGAGCTGCGTGCGGGCGTCGGCCTCGTACGAGTGCGGGTCCTGTGAGGGGTCGCTGATGACGCTGGTGACGTCGACCGCGTCGCCGCCGACCGTCTTCGCGATGTCGCCGAAGACGTTCGTCGACGCGACGACGGCGATCGCGCCGCCGTCGTCCGACGACGAGCCGGCGGCACCGGCGCCGGCGCCCCCGCCGTCGCCCGAGGCGCAGCCGCTCAGCACGAGTACGGCGGCGGCGGGCAGGGCGAGCAGCGACAGGGCGCGCGGTGTCTTCATGCCGCCACGCTATTGCTACTGATAATGATTGTCAAAACAGGCTGCCGCGACGGGCGGAGCCGAGGAGGCGCCCGCTCAGTCGAGCAGCAGCGCCGGCTCCTCGAGCACGCTCGCCACGTCGGCCACGAACCGGCTCGCCACGTCGCCGTCGACGACGCGGTGGTCGAAGCTCGCGCCGATCGTCGTCACCATGCGCGAGCGCACCTCGCCGTCGACGACCCACGGCTTCGGCTTGATCGTGCCGAGGGCGACGATCGCGACCTCGCCGGGGTTGAGGATCGGCGTGCCGGTGTCCATGCCGAAGACGCCGATGTTCGTGATCGTGATGGTGCCGTCGCGCATGTCGGCCGGGCTGGTCTTGCCGTCGCGGGCCGTCAGCGTCAGCTGCTCGAGCGCCTGGGCGAGCTCGAGCAGGCTCATCGACTGCGCCTCCTTGACGTTCGGCACGATCAGGCCGCGGGGCGTCGCCGCGGCGATGCCGAGGTTGACGAAGTGGTGCACGAGGATCTCGCGGTCGGTCCAGGCCGAGTTCACCATCGGGTTGCGGCGCACCGCCCAGATGATCGCCTTCGCCATGATCAGCAGCGGCGAGACCTTGACGCCGGCGAACTGCGGGGACGCCTTGAGGCGCTTCACGAACTCCATGGTGCGGGTCGCGTCGACGTCGACGAAGAGGCTGACGTGCGGGGCGGTGAACGCGGACGAGGTCATCGCGGCGGCGATGGCCTTGCGGACGCCCTTGACCGGGATGCGCTCGACCCGCTCCTCGCTCCACTCGGGCGTCTCGATGTTGCGGAAGACGCTGGCCTGCTGCGCGTGGCGGATGACGTCGTCGCGCGTGACCTCGCCGGCGAGGCCGGTGGGCTGCACGGTCGTGAGGTCGACCTCGAGGTCTTTCGCGAGCTTGCGGATCGGCGGCTTCGCGATGATCGGCAGCGCGAGCGCGGCAGGAACCGAGGTGGTCGGCCGGCGTCGGGCCTGCTCGGCCACGCGCAGCTGGCGTGCGTCGACCTCGCCCTGCGACGGCTTGCGGCGGCGGGTCTGGCCGCTGCCGCCCGCGGCGCCGTAGCCCACGAGCACGGCTCCCGAGCCGGAGTCGGCGTCGGCCGACCCGGCAGACGCAGGCGACGCAGACGCGGGCGACGCGGCGGACGGCACGGAGCCCGTGCTGCCCGACGCGGCCACCTCGTCGGCCGAGGGCGCAGGAGGCGCGGGCGGGGCAGCAGGAGCGGGCGCCGACTGGCGGGCGCGCTGCTCGGACAGGGCCGCCTCCTCCTGCGCGATGATCTGGGCGGTGCGGGCCAGGGCGCCGGACTCGCCCGACGCGGCCTCGGCGGCCCGGTCGGACGGCGTGGCCGGCCCGGTCCCGTCGGCGATGGTGATGATGGGGGTGCCGACGTCGACGGTCTCGCCGCTGGCGACGAGCACGCTCTCGACGACGCCCGCGTAGGGCGAGGGCAGCTCGACGAGCGACTTGGCCGTCTCGATCTCGACCAGCACCTGGTTGATCTGGACGGTGTCGCCCGGGGCGACCTTCCACTCGACGATCTCGGCCTCTGTCAGGCCCTCGCCGACGTCGGGAAGGGAGAACTCACTGGTCACGGAGGTGTTCCTCTCAGTACGCGAGAGCGCGGTCGACGGCCTCGAGCACGCGGTCCGCGTCGGGCAGGTAGAGGGTCTCGAGCTTGGCGGGCGGGAAGGGCGTGTCGAACCCGCTCACTCGCAGCACCGGCGCCTCGAGCGAGTAGAACGCCTTCTCGGCGACGGTCGCGGCGATCTCGGAGCCGACGCTGACGAAGCCGGGCGCCTCCTGTGCGACGACGAGGCGGCCGGTCTTGCGGACCGACTCGAGGATCGGCGCGTAGTCGATCGGCGAGAGCGACCGCAGGTCGACGACCTCGGCCGAGATGCCCTCGGCGGCGGCGATCTCGGCGGCCTGCAGCAGCACGCTGACCATGGCGCCGTGGCCGAGCAGGGTGACCTCGGTGCCGGTGCGGACGACGCGGCTGGCGTGCAGCGGCGCGTGCGGCTCGGCGAGGTCGACCTCGCCCTTCGGCCAGTAGCGGCTCTTGGGCTCGAAGAACATGACCGGGTCGTTCGACGCGATCGCCTCCTGGATCATCCAGTAGGCGTCGTGCGGCGTGCTCGGGCTGACGACCCGCAGGCCGGCCGTGTGCGCGAAGTAGGCCTCGGGGCTCTCCTGGTGGTGCTCGACGGCGCCGATGTGCCCGCCGTAGGGCACCCGGATGACGACGGGCATCGTGACCGAGCCCTCGTGGCGGTTGGTCATCTTGGCGAGCTGCGACACGATCTGGTCGAAGCCGGGGTAGATGAAGCCGTCGAACTGGATCTCGACGACGGGGCGGAAGCCGGCCATCGCGAGGCCGATGGCGCTGCCGATGATGCCCGACTCGGCGAGGGGCGTGTCGATCACCCTGTTCTCGCCGAACTCGGCCTGCAGCCCCTCGGTCACGCGGAAGACGCCGCCGAGCGTGCCGATGTCCTCGCCCATCAGCAGCACGCGCGGGTCGTCGGCCATCGCGCGGCGGAGGCCGGCGTTGATCGCCTTGCCGAGCGGCATGGTCTCGAGGGAGGCGCGGGTCGGCTCGACGACGTCGGAGCCGCCCTGCGGACCGGCGGCCGGCGCGGCGGCAGCGGGGGTGGTCGTCACGTCGCTCATGCGCGTCCTCCTGCGGGCTCGGAGCCGGCGTCGCCGCCGAGGCCCTGTTCGTAGTGGGTGAGCCACTCGTGCTGCTCGCGCATCACCGGGTGCGGCTCGCTGTAGACGTGCTCGAACATCAGCGACGGGTCGGGGGAGGGCAGGGACGTCGTGCGGGTGCGGACGTCGTGGCCGAGGTCGTCGCCCTCGGCCTCGAGCTGCGCGAAGAACGCGTCGCCCTCGCCGCGCGAGCGGAGGAACGCCTCGAAGCGGTCGATCGGGTCGCGGGCGATCCAGCCCTGCAGCTCGTCGTCGGTGCGGTACTTCGTCGGGTCGTCGGACGAGGTGTGCGCACCGATCCGGTACGTCATCGCCTCGATGAACCGCGGGCCGGAGCCCGAGCGGGCGGCCTCGAGGTCGCGGCGGCTGACGGCGTAGCTCGCGAGCACGTCGTTGCCGTCGATCTGGGTGGCAGGCAGGCCGAAGCCCGCGGCGCGGTCGACGAGCGGCGTGCGCGACTGGCGCGACACCGGCACGCTGATCGCCCACTGGTTGTTCTGCAGGAAGAACAGCTCGGGCGTCTGGAAGCTCGTCGCGAAGATCATCGCCTCGTTGACGTCGCCCTGGCTGGTCGCGCCGTCGCCGAAGAAGGTGACGACGGCCTCGTCGACCTCGGGGTCGCCCGTGCCGCTCTTGCCGTCGAGGCCGAGGCCCATCGCGTAGCCCGTGGCGTGCAGCGTCTGCGACCCGATCACGAGCGTGTACACGTGGAAGTTCTGGTGCTCGGCGGGCACCCAGCCGCCGTGCGTGTGGCCGCGCAGCAGGCGGAGGATGTCGACCGGGTCGACGCCGCGGGCGAGGGCGACCGCGTGCTCGCGGTACGAGGGGAACAGGTGGTCCTGCGGGCGGGTGGCGTGCGCCAGGCCGACCTGGGCGCCCTCCTGGCCGTGGCTCGGCACCCACAGGGCGAGCTGGCCCTGGCGGGCGAGGGCGGCGGCTTCGCGGTCGAAGCAACGCGTCAGCACCATGTCGCGGTGCATCGCGCGCAGCTGGTCGTCGCTCAGCGCGTCGACCCAGGGCAGGAACTCGGCCGTGTCGTCGGTGCGGACCAGCTCGCCGGCGGGCGTCAGCAGCTGGACCGTGCCGGGGCGCCGGCTCGTTTCGCTCGGGGACATGCGCACCAACCTACTAGGGCACGCATGCCCTCACACGGATGTGTTGCCCAGCACTTCCTGCGCCGCCCGCAGCACCCGCTCGGCCGACTCGGGCTCGCCGATCGTGATGCGGAGTCCCTCGGGCGCGAAGGCACGCACCACCAGGCCGTGGGCCTCGAACACCTCGACCGCGTGGGCCGTGTGCTCGCCGGTCGGCAGCCAGACGAAGTTGCCCTGGGCGAGCGGCGGCTCCCAGCCCTGGTCGACCAGGGCGCGCCAGACCTGGTCGCGCTGGACCGCGATCCTGTCCACCCGCGCGAGCAGCTCCTCCTCGTGTGCCAGCGACGCCAGGGCGGCGGCCTGGCCCTGCGCGGTGACGGCCAGGGGGATCGCCGTCGAGCGCGCGGCGTCGAGCACCGAGGAGGCGCCGATCGCGTACCCGACGCGGAGCGCCGCCAGGCCGTGCGCCTTCGAGAACGTCCGCAGCACGACCAGGTTCGGGTGACGCTCGGTGAGCGACGGGCCGTCGACGGCGTGCTCGTCGGTGACGAACTCGGCGTAGGCCTCGTCGAGCACGACCAGCAGGTCGTCGGGGACGGCCGACATGAACTGCTCGAACTCGGTCGTCGTGACGACCGTGCCGGTGGGGTTGTTGGGCGAGCAGACGATCACCATGCGGGTGCGCTCGCCGATGGCCGCGGCCATCGCGACGAGGTCGTGGCTGCCGTCCTCGCGGAGGGGCACCTGCACGCTGGTCGCGCCGCTGACGGTGACCAGCCCGGGGTAGGCCTCGAACGACCGCCACGCGTAGACGACCTCGTCGCCGGGGGCCGCGGCGGCGAGCACGAGCTGCTGCAGCAGCGAGACGCTGCCGGCGCCCACGTGTACCTCGTCGGTGGTGACGCCGAACTTGTCGGCGAGGGCGGCGCGCAGGCCGGCGGCCGTCGCGTCGGGGTAGCGGTTGACCGCGACGGCGTCGCGGAGCGCGTCGATCACGGCGGGCAGCGGCTCGAACGGGTTCTCGTTCGACGAGAGCTTGAACGCGTCGGGCGCGGCCTGCTTCCCCTGGCGGTAGGCGGGCAGGGCGGCGATCTCGGGACGGAGCCTGACGGGAGCGTTCACCCGGCCACCTTAGGACGGCATGATGGACCCATGCGATTCCTCGTGCGGCTGCTGATCAACGCCCTCGCCCTCTGGGCGACCACGTTCGTCGTCGGGGGAGTGCGCGTGGACGCGTACGGCGACGGCGGCACCACCGAGACGGTGCTCACCTACCTGCTCGTCGCGCTGATCTTCGGCATCGTGAACGGGATCGTCGGCACGGTCATCCGCGTCGTCGCTTTCCCCCTCTACGTGCTGACCCTCGGTCTGCTCTCGCTGATCGTCAACGGCCTGCTGCTCGGCATCGTGGCCTGGATCTCGGGGCAGATCGGCTTCGGCCTCGTCGTCGACGGCTTCTGGTGGGGCGTGCTCGGCGCGCTCGTCCTCGCGGTCGTCGCCTGGCTGATCGGGATCGTGATCCGCCCGATCGTCGAGCCGAGCGACCGCCGGCGGTGAGCCGCCTCAGCGTCGTCTTCGTCTGCACCGGCAACATCTGCCGGTCGCCGATGGCCGAGGTGGTCCTCCGCGAGGTCGCCCGCAGGGCCGGCCACGCCGACTCCCTCGACGTCTCGTCGTCGGGCACGGGCGACTGGCACGTCGGCGAGGGGGCCGACCCGCGCACCGTCGAGGCCCTCCGGGCCCGTGGCTACGATGGCTCCCGGCACCGGGCGCAGCAGTTCTCGACCGCCGACTTCGCGCGTCACGACCTCGTGGTCGCGCTCGACCGGGGGCACGAGCGCGTGCTGCGGTCGTGGGCCGAGAACGAGTCTGACCGCTCGAAGGTGCAGCTGCTCATGTCGTTCGACCCGCAGGGCGCGGCGCAGGGCGGCTCGGACGTGCCAGACCCCTACTACTCGGACCCGGCCATGTTCGACACCGTGCTCGCCATGGTCGAGCGAGCCTGCACCGCCCTCTTCCGCCAGATCGAACCCGCACTCCGCAAGGGACCCTCATGACGTTGCCCCCTCAGCCCCTCAGCCCGCTCGACGGCCGCTACCGCGCCTCCGTGGGGCAGCTCGGCGACCACCTCAGCGAGGCGGGGCTCAACCGGGCCCGCGTGCACGTCGAGGTCGAGTGGCTGATAGCGCAGACCGACCGCGGCGCGTTCGGCGCCCAGGCGCTCGCCGCCGACCAGAAGGAGGCGCTGCGAGCGATCGTCACCGACTTCGGGCAGCCCGCGATCGACGAGCTCGCCGGGCTCGAGGCCACGACCCGTCACGACGTCAAGGCGGTCGAGTACTACGTCCGCGCCCGCCTCTCCGAGCTGGGCCTCGACCCGATCGCCGAGCTCACGCACTTCGCCTGCACCAGCGAGGACATCAACAACCTCTCGTACGCGGTGACCGTCAAGGCCGCAGTGGCCGAGGTCTGGCTCCCGGCCCTCGACGCCGTGGTCGACGCCCTGACGACCTGGGCCACGGATGCCCGCGACGTGCCGATGCTCGCCCACACCCACGGCCAGCCCGCGACCCCGACGACCGTCGGCAAGGAGTTCGCGGTCTTCGTGCACCGCCTCCAGCGCCTCCGTGCCCAGGTGGCCGGCACCGAGTACCTCGGCAAGTTCAGCGGCGCCACCGGCACCTTCTCGGCACACGTCGTCGCCGACCCGGACGCCGACTGGCCCGAGATCTCGCGTGCCTTCGTCGAGGACGCCCTGGGCCTCAGCTGGAACCCCCTCACGACCCAGATCGAGTCGCACGACTGGCAGGCCGAGCTCTACTCGCGCGTCGCCCACGTCAACCGCGTGCTGCACAACCTCGCGACCGACGTCTGGTCGTACATCTCGATGGGCTACTTCACGCAGATCCCGCAGGCGGGCGCCACCGGGTCGTCGACCATGCCGCACAAGATCAACCCGATCAAGTTCGAGAACGCCGAGGCCAACCTCGAGCTGTCGTGCGCCCTGCTCGACTCGCTCGCGGCGACCCTGGTCACGTCGCGCCAGCAGCGCGACCTCACCGACTCGTCGGCGCAGCGCAACATCGGCGTCGCCCTCGGCCACTCGGTGCTCGCGCTCGACAACCTCCGTCGCGGGCTGGGCGAGATCGCCGTCGGCACCGCGGCCCTCGAGGCCGACCTCGACGGCAACTGGGAGGTGCTCGGCGAGGCGATCCAGACGGTGATCCGTGCCGAGGTCGTGGCCGGCCGTTCGTCGATCGCCGACCCCTACGCGATGCTCAAGGAGCTGACCCGCGGCAAGCGCGTCTCGCAGGCCGACCTCGTCGCGTTCGTCGAGGGGCTCGACATCGGTGCCGACGCGAAGGCCCGCCTCGTGGCGCTCACCCCCGCGACCTACACGGGCCTCGCCTCGGACCTCGTCACCCGCCTCCGCTAGCCGCCCCGCGCGCGGGCTGCCCGTCCGCGCCCACCCACCCACCCGCGCACGGCTCGGTCCCGGCCCGCAAATGCCGACCGCGGTTCCTCCGACAACGGCATTTCGCTGCTCCCGAGCGTGCTCGGCGACCTATCCGTCGGCATTTGCGGTGCGGACGTCCGCACGAGCAGCCCGCACGTGGTCAGTGGCCGCAAATGCCGACAGTAGAGCACGCAATAGCTGCTTTTCCCGGTACACGGAGTGGCCCCTTCACCATCGGTCGGCATTTGCGACAGAAGGCCGGGCGCAAGCACGCGGGGTTACCCGGCGGGGCAGCGGGCGCGGGTCAGTGGCCCTTGGGGCGGTCCCGGTCAGACTCGTCGATCTCGTGGCGCTCGTCCTCGTTGGGCTTGGCGGCGAGGGCGAGCATCGCGATGACGACGAGCGCGACGATGAACGCGATGCAGAGGAAGATCAGCGCGAGCTCGAGCTCGCGGGTGGTCATCAGGACGACGAGTCCGACGAACACGGCGAACACGCCGCTGAGGCCCAGGAACTCGGCGGGACGGACGCGCTCGCGCCAGCTGGGTGTGGTCATGCGTGCTGTCCCTCGTCGGAAGTCGGTTCGGTGCTGCTGGTGCTGCTGGTGCTGCTGGTGCTGCTGGTGCCGCTGGTCATGCTGGTGCCGCTCGTGTCGCCGGTCCTGCCGACGCTGCCTGCGTCCGTCTGCCACCGGAGCGACAGCCCGGCGATCACCAGGAACACCCCGACGACCGCGGCCCAAGCCCCGAGCACCCCGACGAGCACGGTGGACGAGGTGAGCTCGCCCTCGATCTGCTCGACCCCGCCGAGCGGCTGCGCGTAGTCGAGCGGCACGACCAGGAACACCACGGCCAGCGCGAGCGTGAGCACCGCCACGCTGATCCAGTCGCGGGCCAGCGGCGAGCGGCCGCGGCGGCGCAGGCCGGCGACGAGCTCGAGGGCCCCGGCGACGAGCGCCCAGCCCGACACGAGGGCGACGAAGAACGCGAGCCCGGCCGACGAGGCGGCGAGGGCGACCACTCCGGCGACGACGGTCGTCACGCCCTGCACGACCTGCAGCGTGCGGCTGCTGCGGTCGTCGAGGCGCAGCAGCACGCCGACGGTGAGCAGCAGGCCGCCCACGACGGCGGCGACGCCGAACGAGACGAGGCCGACGAACGGCGAGTGGTCACGCGAGAAGGTCACGACGGCGGCCGTCACGAGGAGGGGCACGGCGCGCACCAGGGGCACCGGCCAGTAAGACGAAGAGGCACCCGAGGAGGCGCGGCCCCGGTCGGCCGTGTCGGCGCCGGACGGCACAGGAGGCACGGAGGCAGACGGCACGGTACTTCTTCCTTGGCGGGGCGGACCCGAGGAGTTTACCGCCCCCTCCTGGCAGGACCCGTTCCGCACGGCGGCGGTCGCTCGCCGTCGAGCGAGGGCACCTCGCCGGCCCGGTGCGCGACCGTCCGTTCCACCTGTGCATCCGCCCGGCATCGCTGTGCATCGCCGCCTGCGGTGGCGCTGCCCCCGCCCGTGCCCCTAGCGTCGGAGGCATCCGGGCACATCGCTCACGTCACGCGGCTGGGAAGTCGACCATCCCCGCGGGAGCTCCATGTCCGTCATCGCACCCCCCACCGGCGCCTCCGGCCCGGTCTCGTCCGGCTTCCGCCCGACCGTCGCCGGTCGTGCCAGCAAGCCGACCAGCACCTACTCGGCCCTGCTCGCCAGCGTGCGCGAGGCGGGCCTGCTGCGCCGCCGCACCGGCTTCTACGTCACGGTCTTCGCGATCCTCGTGGCCTGCCTCGGCGGCGCCGCGACCGGTTTCGTCCTGCTCGGCTCGAGCTGGTTCCAGCTGCTCATCGCCGCGGCCCTCGGCATCATCCTCACGCAGTTCGCGTTCCTCACCCACGAGGCCGCGCACCGCCAGGTCTTCGACTCCGGCACGCGCAACGACAAGGTCGGCCGCGTGCTCGCCGCCGGCGTCGTCGGCATGAGCTACGCCTGGTGGATGTCGAAGCACACCCGGCACCACGCCAACCCGAACACCAAGGGCAAAGACCCCGACATCGCGTTCGACACGGTCTCGTTCCTCGAAGAAGACGCGGCGAAGCAGACCGGCCTGATGAAGCACCTGACCCGTCGACAGGGATACTTCTTCTTCCCGCTGCTGCTCGGCGAGGGCGTCAACCTGCACGTGCACTCGTTCAAGGTGCTGCTGACCAAGGAGAAGATCGAGGGCCGTGCGCTTGAGATCTCGCTGATCGCGACGCGCATGGTGCTCTACTTCGGCGCCGTCTTCTTCTTCCTTCCCGTCGGGATGGCCTTCGCCTTCATCGGCGTGCAGATGGCCGTCTTCGGCCTCTACATGGGCTCGTCGTTCGCGCCGAACCACAAGGGCATGCCGATCATCCCCGAGGGCGCCAAGGTCGACTTCCTCAGCAAGCAGGTGCTCACCTCGCGCAACATCACGGGTCGCTTCTCGACCGCGTTCATGGGCGGCCTGAACTACCAGATCGAGCACCACCTCTTCCCGAGCATGGCGAGGCCGCACCTGCGTGCCGCGTCGAAGCTGGTCAAGGCGCACTGCGCCGCGCACGAGATCCCCTACCAGGAGACGACGGCCGTCAAGTCGTACGGCATCGTCATCCGCTACCTGAACCGCGTCGGCCTCGCCGCGGGCGGCGACCCCTTCGACTGCCCGGCCGCGGCCCAGCTCCGCCCCCGCTGAGCGACGCACGGTCCTGAGTGCGACGGCGCCTTTCCCCCAGGGGGCAGGCGCCGTCGTGCTGTCCGGCTCGGCGGCTAGCCCTGCGGCGTCGGCCAGGCCTCGAGCTGCCAGCCGAGCCACGGGCTGAACGCGAACGGCGTCGCGGCGACCGCGTCGCGCAGCGCCGCCGGGTCGGTCCAGGCCCACTCGGCCACCTCGTCGGGCGACGGGTCGGGCACGCCGACCGCGCGTGCGGTGAACACGGGGCAGATCTCGTTCTCCACCACGCCGGAGGCGTCGGTCGCGAGGTACCGGAACTCCGGCAGCACGCTGGTCACGTCCGTGACCTCGATGCCGAGCTCCTGCGAGGCGCGCCGGGCCACCGCCTCCTCGGGGGTCTCGCCCGGTGCGGGGTGTCCGCAGAACGAGTTCGTCCAGACGCCGGGCCAGGTCTTCTTCGACAGGGCGCGACGGGTCACGAGCACGCGGCCGCGGTCGTCGAGCACGTGGCAGCTGAAGGCGAGGTGCAGCGGCGTCGTCGCCGTGTGCACAGTCGCCTTGAGGTGCGTGCCGCAGGGCTCGCCGGCCTCGTCGAGCAGTACCACGAGCTCGTCGCCGCCGCTCGCGACGGGGCTGCGGAGCGCCTGGGGATGCACGGAGGTCTCGGGTGTCATGAGAGGTAGTCTGCCCTGGTGAGCGGTGAACACCAGCGTGCGGCGGCGCACGACCGGCAGGGCCGCGTCGACGGCGACCTCGTCGAGCGTGAGGCGCGAGACCAGTCCCGTGTCGACGCCGTGCTCGACGACTTCTTCCGGCTGGCCAAGCGCCGGGCCGAGTCGGTCGGCTACCGGTACGTCGACCTCTGGAAGGTCCTCGAGCGCAACACCAGCGGCGGCAAGCGGTTCCGCCCCCGCATGGTCTTCACGACCTACACGGCCCTCGGCGGCCGCGACGACGAGGCCGCGGCCCGCGTCGGCGCCGCCTTCGAGCTGCTGCACACCGCGCTGATCGTCCACGACGACGTCATCGACCGCGACTTCTCCCGCCGCGGCATCCCCAACGTCTCGGGCAGCTACCGCGACGAGGCGACCACGGCGGGCATCCCCACGCCGACCGCCGAGCACCGCGGCATGTCGGCCGCCGTGATCGCGGGCGACCTGGCGCTGACGGGTGCGAGCCGCCTCCTCTTGCAGGTGCCCTGCGACGGCCCGGTCCAGGCGCGTCTCCTCGACCTGCTCGACGAGGCCGTCTTCGTCAGCGCCGGCGGCGAGATGATCGACGTCGAGCTCTCGCTCTCGGACGACCTGCCGACCGTCGACGAGATCCTCGACATGGAGCGCGCGAAGACCGCCGTCTACTCGTTCGAGGCGCCGCTGCAGGCCGGCGCCGTGCTGGCCCAGGCTCCGGAGGCGGTCGTCAGGGCCCTGGGCGAGTTCGGCCGCGAGGTCGGCGTCGCGTACCAGGTCGTCGACGACCTGCTCGGCGTCTTCGGCACGCAGTCCGACACCGGCAAGACCACGCTGGGCGACCTCCGCGAGGGCAAGCGCACGGTGCTCGTCGCGCACGCGGCCACGACGGACGACTGGTTCGGCATCCAGCCCTTCATCGGCAAGGCCGACCTGTCCGAGGCCGAGGCCGAGGTGGTGCGCGGCCGGCTCGAGGCCTGCGGCGCGCGGCGCTTCGCCGAGCAGCTCGTCGAGGAACATGCGCGACGCGCCCTCGACGTGCTCGACGGGCCCGACGTCGGCGGGGCCCTGCGCGACGCGCTCGCTCCTCTCGTCCAGGTCGTGCTGGAGCGCGTGCGATGACCGGTCTCTCGCTCTACGACGCGACCGCCGACGGCACCGCGTCCGGCGTCATCCGCCGCTACTCCACGTCGTTCGGGCTCGCCTCGAGGCTGCTCGGCCCGGCCGTGCGCCAGCACGTCGAGAACGTCTACGCGCTCGTGCGGGTCGCCGACGAGGTCGTCGACGGGCCGGCGACGGAGGCGGGCCTGACGGCAGACGAGTCACGTCGCTGCCTCGACGAGCTCGAGGCCGAGACCGAGCGCGCGATGGCGCAGGGCTTCAGCGCCAACCTCGTCGTGCACGCCTTCGCGCGCACCGCGCGGGCGACCGGCTTCGGCGCCGAGCTGACCCGCCCGTTCTTCGAGTCGATGCGCGCCGACCTGAGCGCGAGCGAGCACGACCAGGAGTCGTTCGACCGCTACGTGCACGGCTCGGCCGAGGTCGTCGGGCTGATGTGCCTGCGCGCTTTCCTCGTCGGCCACAGCTACCCGGACTCGACGAGGGCCCTGCTCGACGAGGGCGCCACGCGGCTCGGGGCGGCGTTCCAGAAGGTGAACTTCCTCCGCGACCTCGCGGCCGACTTCGAGCACCTGGGACGCAGCTACTTCCCCGGTGTCGACGTGACGACCTTCGACGAGGCCACGAAGCTGCGGCTCGTCGCCGACATCGACGACGACCTCCGCGTCTCGGGCGAGGTGATCCCCGTGCTGCCTGCCTCGTCGCGCCGCGCGGTGGCGCTCGCCCACGGCCTGTTCGCCGAGCTGAACCGGCGTCTCGAGGCGACCCCCGCCTCCTCGCTCATCAGGGCGCGCGTCCGCGTGCCCGATCCCGTCAAGGTGCGGATCGCGCTGCAGGCCACGGCCGGCCGCGTCGCCTCCGTCCCCGACCACCGAACCCCACCTCCTGGAGCATCCCTGTGACGACCCCCTGGCTGAAGCGTGCCGTCGGCGACACGAGCGTCGAGCGGCACGGCCGCCGGGTGGTCGTGATCGGCGGCGGCATCTCCGGGCTCGCGAGCGCCGCGCTGCTCGCCCGCGAGGGGCACGACGTCACCGTGCTCGAGAAGAACGACCAGGTCGGCGGTCGCGCGGGCAGCTGGGAGCAGGACGGCTTCCGCTTCGACCTCGGCCCGAGCTGGTACCTGATGCCCGAGGTGTTCGACCACTTCTTCAGGCTCATGGGCACGTCGGCCGACGAGCAGCTCGACCTCGTGCCGCTCGACCCCGGGTACCGCGTGCTGTTCGAGCCCGGAGCGGACGGCACCCGAGAGGAGCCGATCGTCGTGCCGCGCGGCCTCGAGGAGAACATCGCGCTCTTCGACGGGATCGAGCCGGGCAGCGGCGACCGCATGCGCGGCTACCTGCGGTCGGCGCGCGACACCTACGAGCTCGCCAAGCAGCGGTTCCTCTACACGAGCTTCGAGACCGTCGGCCCGCTGCTGCGCGGCGACGTCGTCGTGCGGCTGCCGAAGCTCGGCCGGCTGCTGCTGCAGGATCTGGACGCGTTCGCGTCGCGCGCCGTGAAGGAGCCGCGCCTGCGGCAGATCCTCGGCTACCCGGCCGTGTTCCTCGGGTCGTCGCCCTTCGCGACCCCGAGCATGTACCACCTGATGAGCACGCTCGACCTCGACGACGGCGTGCTCTACCCGCAGGGCGGCCTGACGACGGTGATCCAGCGCATCGCGGCGGTCGCCGAGGAGGCGGGAGTCCGCATCGTCACCGAGGCTCCCGTCACCCGTGTCCTCACGTCGCCGGGGCCAGGGCGCTCCGCCGTCGTGCGCGGCGTCGAGCACGGCGACGCCGACGGCGGGCAGCACGTGCTCGAGGCCGACGTGGTCGTGGGCGCTGCCGACCTCGAGCACCTCGAGACGCAGCTGCTGCCCGAGGGGCTGCGCACCTACGACTCCGACTACTGGGCCACCCGCGACCCCGGGCCGAGCGCCCTGCTGCTGTACCTGGGCGTCGAGGGCGAGGTGCCGGAGCTCGAGCACCACACGCTGTTCTTCGCCCGCGACTGGCACGAGAACTTCGACCGCATCTTCGGCGACGACAAGCGCATCCCCGACCCGCCCTCGCTCTACGTCTGCAAGCCGAGCACGGTCGACCCGTCGACGGCGCCCGCCGGGCACACGAACCTGTTCGTGCTCGTGCCGCTGCCCGCCGACCCGGCCCTCGGCCGCGGCGACGTCGGCGGCGACGGGGACCCGCTGATCGAGCGGCTCGCCGACCAGGTGATCGAGCAGATCGCCGACTGGGCCGGGATCCCCGACCTCGCGTCGCGCGTCGTCCTTCGCCGCACGCGAGGGCCGCGCGACTTCGTCGACGACGTCAACGCGTGGAGCGGCAGCATGCTCGGCCCGGCGCACACGCTCTCGCAGAGCGCGATGTTCCGCGCCGGCAACACCTCCGAGCACGTGCAGGGCCTGTTCTACGCGGGCGGGTCGGTGCGACCGGGCATCGGCCTGCCGATGTGCCTGATCAGCGCCGAGATCCTGCTCAAGAACATGCGCGGCGACACGAGCACGGGGCCGGTGGCCGAGCCGGTCGTGGGCGCGCGCGCGGGCGCGGGATCCGGGGTCACGCCCGGCGCGAGCGGCGACGCCTGATGGGCTTCGCGTACCTGATCGCCCTGCTGATCTCGATCTTCGGCATGGCGATGCTCGACCGGCGCTTCGGCCTGTTCTTCTGGCGGGACGGCTGGCGTGCGTTCGTCACGCTGCTCGTCGGTGTCGTGTTCTTCCTCATCTGGGACATCGTCGGCATCGACGCGGGCGTCTTCTTCCGCGGCGAGACGTCGTTCATGACGGGCGTGCAGCTGGCGCCCGAGCTGCCCGTCGAAGAGGTCTTCTTCCTCGTGCTGCTCTGCTGGCTCACGATGAACCTGCTCGCCGGCTCGCGCCTCGTGCTCGACGCGCTCGAGCGACGCCGGGCCGCGTCGGCCGCCATCTCGACGGGTGGTGACCGCTCGTGACCTACTGGGCGATCAACGCGGTGTTCCTCGGGCTCGTGGCCGTGACGGCGGGGGCCGCGCTGCTGCTGAGCTGGGCGCGCACCCGGTCGACCCGCGCCTCCTCAGCCCGTGGCTCGCTCGCGCCCGTGGTGCGCGCCGCCGGTCTCTCGACGGCGGTGCTGCTCGTGATGACGGCCGTCTTCGACAACGTCATGATCGGCGTCGGGCTCGTCGGCTACGACGAGTCGCGGATCAGCGGCGCCTTCGTCGGCATCGCTCCGCTCGAGGACTTCGCCTACGCGGTCGCGGCGCTCGTGCTGCTGCCGAGCGTCTGGACGCTGCTCGGGTCGCGCCGCGAGACGGAGGCCGCGAAGGCCGCGAGGGCGTCCCGTCGCGCCGGCAGCGGCGCCGGCACCAGCACGGCAGACGCCGAGGAGGCGCGGTGACCGCGACCCTGAGGGCCCTGTTCTGGTCGTCCCGGCCCCTCAGCTGGATCAACACGGCGTTCCCGTTCGCGGCGGCGTACATACTGACCGCGGCCAGTGCGCCGCAGGTCGTGGCCGACGGCGCGTACGTGCCGCTCTCGCAGGTGCAGCAGGCGACGGCTGAGGGCACCTCGGCCACCATCGTCTTCAGCGGGCCGAGCCCCGCCTTCGACTTCGCGCAGGTTGACTGGCTCGTCGCGGTCGTCGGGATCCTGTTCTTCCTGGTGCCGTACAACCTCGCGATGTACGGCATCAACGACGTCTTCGACTACGAGAGCGACCTGCGGAACCCGCGCAAGGGCGGGGTCGAGGGCGCCCTGCTCGACCGGAGCATGCACCGCACGACCCTCTGGGCGGCCGTGCTCACGTGCCTGCCGTTCGTGCTGTTCCTCGTGGCGGTGGGCAGCCCGCTCAGCTGGCTGGTGCTCGCCGTCAGCCTGTTCGCGGTCGTGGCCTACTCGGCGAAGGGCCTGCGCTTCAAGGAGCGACCGTTCGTCGACTCAGTCACGTCGAGCACGCACTTCGTCAGCCCGGCCGTCTACGGCCTCGTGCTCGCCGGGGCCACCTTCACCCCGCAGCTCTGGGCGCTGCTCGGGGCGTTCTTCCTCTGGGGCGCGGCCAGCCACGCCTTCGGCGCCGTGCAGGACGTCATCGCCGACCGCGAGGGCGGCATCGCGTCGATCGCGACCGTGATCGGCGCCCGCACCACGGTCCGGCTCGCGGTGGTCGCCTACCTGCTCGCGGGCATCCTGCTCACCTTCACCGACGCTCCCGGCCCGTTCGCAGCGATCATCCCCGTGGCGTACGCCCTCAACTGCGCCCCCTGGTGGAACATCACCGACGCCGAGGCCGAGGGCGCGAACAAGGGCTGGAAGCGGTTCCTCTGGCTCAACTTCGTGTCGGGCTTCGTCACGACGATGCTGCTGATCGGGTGGGTGGCCCTGCGCTAGCTGCAGCCGCCTCCCTCGCCAGCCTCCTCATCCGCCGAGGTTGGCGGCGGCCCTCCGCAGCACGCGCAGCGCCGTCTCGCGGTCGTCGGCAGTGACGCCGGCGAAGGCGTCCGCGCCGATGCCGAGCACCACGTCGCGCAGCTTCGCGTGCGCCGCCGTGCCCCGCTCGGTGAGCGAGTGGCGGCTGGCGCCGAGGCCGTCGGTCTCGACCGCGACCCAGCCGCTCTCGACGAGCTCGCCGAGGTCGTCGACCAGCGACTGGTCGTCGTCGGCCGGTCCGTCCGCCGACGCGGTCGAGCCGCTCGCAGCCGCGAGGGACTCGTCGGCGCCGGGCTGGACGCCGCGCTCGAGGGCCTCGAGCACCTGCCACTGACGGCGCGTCACGCCGTGTTCGTCGAGCGCCTCGGCGAACCGCTGGTCGAGCAGCCTCTCTACCCGGGTCAGCCACCAGCCGACCGGCCGGTCGTCGTCGCGCGTCGGCTGGTCGTCCTCTGGCCCTGGCGCAGCCGTGCGCGGGTCGTCGTCGGAGCTCCGTCGGTCCATGCGCGGCATCGTACGCCCGACGTTCACCTCGTCGAAAGGTGCGCGCCCTAGCGTCCGCAGGGTGAGCTCGCGAGCGCCCTGGACCACCGCCTCCTCGTCCCGTCGCGCCCGCGAGGGCCTGGGCCACCTGGGCCGGGTCTGGGAGCTGTTCCGCCAGCAGCCCCGCGCGATCTGGTGGACCTTCGCGGCCCTGCACGCCGCCGTCTTCGTCGCCCTGACCCCGCTGATGCTGCGAGGAGGCGCGGAGGGCGACCTGCCCCTGTACCGCACCTGGGCCACCGGAGCCCTCAGCGAAGGGCGCTGGCCCGTCATGGACTTCGCCTGGGTCTACCCGGCCGGCGCGCTGCTGCCCGTCGTGCTGCCGAACGTGCTGGGCGAGTCGCTCTACCAGCTCGTCTGGCTCGTGCTGGTGACCGCGGCGAACGCCGCCTCCCTCTGGCTGCTCACCGACCGCGGACGCCGCACGGTCGACGCCCCGGCGGCGTGGTGGTGGCTGCTCGTGCTGTTCCTGCTGAGCCCGGTCGCGTTCCTCAGGCTCGAGGCGTTCAGCGCCCCCGCCGTGGTCGCGGCCCTGCTGCTGCTCGCCACCCGGCCCCGCGTCGCCGGCGCCCTGCTCGCCGCGGCGACCTGGGTGAAGGTCTGGCCGGCGGCCGTCATCGCGGCGGTCGTGGTCGCGAGCCGAGGCCGTGCGGCCGTCGTGCGGGCCTGCCTCTGGGTGACGCTCGTCGTCGTCGCGGTCGTCGCCGTCGGGGGCGGCCTCTCGTCGGTCGACAGCTTCGTCACGATGCAGTCCGACCGGGCGCTGCAGCTCGAGGCGCCGCTCGCGACCCCGTGGCTGTGGATGGCGATGCTGGGGTTGCCGGGCGCCTCCGTGTACGAGAACGTCGGCCTCGCGACCCGAGAGGTGATGGGGCCGGGCGACACCTGGGCGGTGCACGGCAGCACACAGGCCATGGGCGTCGTGATGATCGCGCTCGTCGGGCTGCTGGCGGTCGCGGCGGCCGGGCGGGCACGGGCCGGTCGTTCCCAGGCGGGTCGTGCCGGGCGCAGCTCCCCTGACGACAGCGGCAGCGGCACAAGCACCGGAACCGGCACCGGGCACGAGTCGCGCCTCGTCCTGCTGGGCGCGCTGACGCTCACGATCACGCTGATCGTCTTCAACAAGGTGGGCTCGCCCCAGTACGTCCTGTGGATCGCGCCGGTCGTCGCGGCGGGCCTGTGGGCGGATGCCGCCGCGTTCCGCACCCCGGCGCGGATCGTCGCGTGGGCGGCCGGGCTGACGACGCTGGTGTTCCCCGTGCTGTACCTGCCGTTGATCGACCTGAACCCCGTGGCCGTGGCGGTGCTCGGTGCGCGCAACGTGCTGCTGGTCGCGCTCTTCGGCTGGTGCGTGCTGCGCCTGGTCGAGGAGGCGATGGCCGCGTGGGGCCGTGAGCTCCCGCCCCGCTGGTGGTCGCGACGGGTGCGGTCGGTCCCCGTCGCCGTCCTGGCGGACGCGACCGCCGCCTCCTCGGCCCCTTCGCTGCCCGTCGTCCACAGCCGGGGTCGTCGTCCCTCCTCCTGAGAGCCCGTCGTTGTACCCCTGGCCGCGTCGCCGCACTGGGAATCTGGTCTCTGTCCGGGGGTCTGTGCCAGCGTTGGTGTCCTGGGCCGCTGGGGCCCGGTCGACCTCGAACTGAATGGAGCACTCATGAAGGGCAAGATCCTCTTCGTCGCCGGAGCAGCTGTGGGCTACGTGCTGGGAGCACGTGCCGGACGCGGGGCCTACGTCAAGATCAAGTCGCAGGCCGAGAGCCTGTGGGAGAACCCCTCCGTGCAGAAGACGGTCCACCAGGCCGAGGGCTTCGTCAAGGAGAACGCCCCGGTCGTGGGCAAGAAGCTGCAGGACGCCGCCGGCGACGCCGCCTCGAGGGCCAAGTCCGTCGCCTCGAAGGCGTCCGACAAGGCCGACGACGTGAAGGACAACGCCAAGAGCGCCGCGTCCGACGCTGCCCGCTCCGACAGCGAGGGCGCCGCGAAGCTGCCCGGGGTGAACGTCGGTGAGTGACCTCAAGGCACCGGAACAGAGCACCAAGAAGTCGCTCGGCTCGCTGCTCGGCAGCCTGCCCGAGCTCATCTCTCGTCTCGTCAGGGGCGAGATCCAGCTCGCCAAGACCGAGCTCGTCACCAAGCTGAAGGAGGCGGGGGTCGGCGCAGGGCTGCTGGTCGGCGCCGCGCTCTTCGGCTTCTTCCTGCTCGCCGTGCTGATCACCGCCGGCGTGCTGGGGCTCGCCACCGTGGTGGCGCCGTGGCTGGCCGCGCTGATCGTGGCGGCCGTGCTGTTGGTGATCACCGGCGTGCTCGCGCTGCTGGGCGTGAAGGCGCTCAAGAAGGGCGTCCCGCCCGTGCCACAGCAGGCCGTCGACAGCGTCAAGGCCGACGTGGCCGCGCTGAAGGGGACCAGCACCAAGGGCACGAGCACCAAGGGGGCGAGCGACTGATGAGCGACGACAAGAGCGAGCAGAAGCCCGGTCCTCGCGAGGGCGCGAGCATCCCCGAGATCGAGCTGGACATCGCTCGCACCCGCGAGCAGTTCAAGGAGACCCTCGACGCCATCGAGGACAAGCTGAGCGTGCCGGCTCACGCCCGGCGGCTCAAGGCGAGCGTGAAGCGTCGTCTCGACGACGACCCGGCGCCCGTGATCGCCACGGCGGCCGCGGGGGTGGCCGGCGTCGCCGCGATCGTCGCCGGCGTCGTCAAGATCGCCCGCCGCTGAGCCGGCACTCGGCGCGACGCTGACGGACGGCAGGGGGCGCGCCTCCTGCCGTCTTCAGCATCACCGGCACCGCATCCGGCCGCCCGGCGACACCAAGCCGGCAAGGCACCCCACCCGGCAACACCCCTCTCCGCATCACCTCTCGTCCACAGGACAGGAACACGAGACCCCATGGCACAGACCAGCACGCGCCGGGACCAGACGGCGCCCGAGCCGAACGACTCGCGCAAGCCCGACAGCCCCGACGACCTGCACGCCCGGTCGTGGGGCTACGTGCTGAAGAAGACCCTGCGCGAGTTCGGCTCCGACCAGTGCACCGACCTGGCGGCGTCCCTGACGTACTACGCCGTGCTGGCGATCTTCCCCGGCCTGCTGGCGATCGTCGCTCTGCTGGGCGTGGTCGGCCAGGCCGGGCCGACGACCGACGCCGTCCTCGAGCTCCTGACGCAGCTCGGCGGCGCCTCCGTGGCCGCCACCCTGCGCGGCCCCATCCAGGAGCTGATCGGCTCGCAGGCGGCGGGCTTCGCCCTCGTCGCCGGTGTGCTCGGCGCGCTCTGGTCGGCCTCGGGCTACGTCGGCGGCTTCGGCCGCGCGATGAACCGCATCTACAACGTCGACGAGGGGCGCCCGATCTGGAAGCTCCGTCCGACCATGCTCGCCATCACGGCCTTCACCGTGGTGCTGATCGTCGTCGCGGGGCTCATCCTCGTGCTGAGCGGCGACGTCGCGCAGACGGTCGGCGACGTGGTCGGCCTCGGCTCGACGACGGTCTTCGTCTGGGGCATCGTCAAGTGGCCGGTGCTGCTGGTCATCGTCGTGGTGGTCGTCGCGGTGCTCTACTACTTCTCGCCGAACATCCGCCAGCCGAAGTTCCGCTGGATGAGCCTCGGCTCGGTCACGGCGATCGTCATCTGGGGCCTCGCCAGCGCCGGCTTCGGCTTCTACGTGGCGAACTTCTCGAACTACAACAAGACGTACGGCTCGCTCGGTGCCGTCATCGTGTTCCTCCTGTGGCTCTGGATCACCAACCTCGCGCTGCTCTTCGGCGCGGAGTTCGACGCCGAGATCGAGCGAGGCCGCGAGCTGCAGGCCGGCATGAAGGCCGAGAAGGACATCCTGCTGCCGCCCCGCGACACCGCCCAGAGCGAGAAGAAGCAGGCCGTCGCGGCCCAGGACGAGCTCGACGGCCTGCGGCTGCGCCAGGCGGCCGCCGAGTCGATCGAGCGGCAGGAGGCGGAGGAGGAGCGCGCGGGCCACGGTCGTCGTGGCGACGACCACGCCGACGCCGACTCCGACGACCTCGACCGCGCGAAGGCGGAGGACGACGCCGCCGACGACACCGCGAAGGCGAAGGCCAAGGCGAAGCGCAAGGCCGACAAGGCCGAGGCGAAGGCAGCCGCGAAGGACCGCGACTGATCCCGTCGCCCACGCACGCACGAGGCCCCGACGACGTGAGTCGTCGGGGCCTCGTGCGTGCGTGGGCCGCTTGCTGTCGACGGGCGAGAGCGGGCGAGTCCGTCGTGCACGGTCCGTCACGACGGACCGGCTGCGACGAACCCGCCCGCCGGCGCCGCCCGCTGCCGGCTAGAAGCTGAAGCCGAGCTCGCGGGGGTAGTCGCCTCGGGCGGTGAGCTGCTCGGCGGCGTCGCGCAGGTGCGACAGCGTCAGGCCCATCGTCATCGGGCCGAAGCTGACGCGTGAGACGCCCAGCTCGGCGAGGCGCGCGAGCGGCACGGAGTCGGGGCCCGAGATGACGCTGACCTTGCCGTGGATCTCGTCGAGCGCCCGCTTCACGAGGTCCTCGGTGCCGAGGCCGAGCACGAAGGCGCAGTCGGCGCCGGCGTCGAGGTAGGCGTTCGCGCGCAGCACCGCGTCGTCGAAGCTGTCCGGGTCGCCGGCCAGCGAGTCGACGCGCGCGTTGATGACGATGGGCACGCCAGCGCGGTCGCCGGCCTGGCGGGCGGCGGCGACCTTCGACACCTGGGTGTCGACGTCGTACAGCGGAGCCTTGGCCTGGCCCACGCTGTCCTCGATGTTGAGGCCGGCGGCACCCTCCTCGATCAGGCGCCACACGTTGTCGAGCGTGCCAGCGGCGTCGGTCGCGTAGGCCTTCTCGAAGTCGACGGACACGGGCAGGTCGACCGCGCGGATCACGAGCCGGACGGCGTCGAGCATCTGGTCGACGTCGAGTCCCTCGCCGTCCTCGACGCCGTGGGCCTCGCTGATCGAGTGCGAGGCGGTGGCCAGGGCCTTCACGCCGGGCGCCCCGGCGACGACGCGGGCGGTGATGCTGTCCCACACGTTGGTGACCACGAGCGGGTCGCCGGGCACGTGCAGCGAGCGGAGCAGGTCGGCCTTCGCGGCCGTGGAGGAGATCGACATGGTCCCAGCCAACCGCACCCGCGCCTCCTGCGCCATCAGGGGACGAGGAGGTGCGGGTGCGGTCGGTGCCCCGGCCCGGTCAGCGGACGGTCCAGTCCCAGGTCGTGGTGACGCTCGTGAGCGCGCGCTCGGCGGCGGCACGGGCGGCGGCGGTACGGGCCGCGGCGGACGCACCGTCCGCCGAGCCGTAGCCGAGGTCCGTGTCCGTGTCCGTGTCCGAGCCGACGGTCACGAGGGTGAGCGAGGAGGCGCCGGTCGCGTCGGCGGGGGACCACGCGACGACCACGGCGGCGGGCGTGCCGAGGTCGTTCCCGGCAGCGAGCCGGACGAGGGCGGCGGGCTGGCCGTCGAGCGTGGTCGGCTCGGGCTCGCCGAGCACCGTGCCGACGCCCGGCAGCCAGCTCGGGCGCAGGGCGGCGACGGCGTCGGCGACACGGTCGGCGCTCGTCGCAGGGACGAGGTCGGCAGCGACGGCGGCGGGCACGGTCACGACCTGCACGGGCGTGACGGCGGTGTCGTCGGCCACGCCGAAGGACGTGGCGCAGGCGTCGGCGTCGCTGTCGTCACCGGACACCCAGGCGTCGTCGGGCAGCGAGAACGACCAGCACGAGGTCGTCACCGCGACGGGGTCGGCGGCGCCGTCGCCGTCGGCGTCGTCGTACCCGGAGCCCTGGCCGGACCCGTACGGGTCGCCGTCGAGGCCCTGCCCGGTGTCCCAGCCGTACCAGCTGCTCGCAGCCTCGTCGGCGAGGCGGGCCCCGACGGGCACGGCCACGACGAGCACGGCCACGACGGCGACGTTCGTCACCGCCGCGAGGCCCGACAGCACCACGCCCGTGACGCCGAGGCCGAGACCGGTCTGCGCTCGGCGCCGACGGACCAGGGCCACGACACCGAGGGCGACGCCGGCCAGCGCGACCAGCAGGCCGACGACGGGGACGAGCCCCAGCAGGAACGCCCCGATGCCGACGACGAGCGCGGCGACGGCCCAGCCGCTCGCTCCGCTCCGTGGCTGCGAGGCCTGCGTGGCCGGCGCGGCCGGCGCGGGCTGTGCGGCCTGTGGGCCCGGCGCGGGCTGCGGGGCCAGGTCCGGCACCGGGTGCCCGAGGTCCTCGGTCGCCTGCCGGTCAGCGTCCCGCTGGTCGGCGTCCTGCTGGTCGGCGTCGGCGTCGTCGGAGGGCGTGCGGTCGTCGGTCATGGTGTCTCCTCGCGTGCGCGGCCGGCGTCCACCGGCCCGTCCTCGACGCTACGGAGCCGCGCCTCCTCGGTCGTCCGCCGCCGGTGGCACGGGGGCGGTCCTGCAGGATGACCCGCGCCTCCTGCGCCGTCGCCCCAGCGGATGAGGCGGCGCCGAACGGCCGAGACCCCTCGGACCCGCGCGCACCCTCGCTCGCGCGGAGGGGTGCACGCGGGTCCGAGGGGTTCGGACGGCAGCGCTCGCTGCGGGCTAGTCGCGGCGCAGCACCAGCTCGTCGAGCGACAGGCGCACGCGGGGAGCGGTCTCGCGCTCGGCCAGCGCCTCGATCAGCTTGTCGGCCTCGTCGACGACGCCCACGGCGGTGACCGTGACGGGCTTCAGGTTCGCGGGCAGGTCGAACGCCGCGACCAGCTTCTCCCACTCGACGCCGGCCATCTGGTGGGTGTGGAAGCCCTCCGCGTGTGCCTGGACGCTCAGGTGCGCGACGGCCTGGCCGAGGTCGTACTCGGCGGTCGGGCGGTCGTCCCCCTCGACGGTCGACGTCTCGGCCAGCGCGACGATCAGCGCGGAGGCGTTGCCGGCCCACATCGCGTTGAAGCTGAGCAGGGCGCCGACGATCGTGTCGAAGGTCTCGGTGCCGCGGCGGGCGACGACGAAGCGGCGGGGCTGGTGGTTCTGCGCCGAGGGAGCCCAGCGGGCGGCCTCGAGCAGGGCGTCGAGCTGACGGTCGCTGATCTCGGCGGTCGGGTCGAACGAGCGAGGGCTCCACCGCTCGTCGAGCAGGTCGACGATCGGCACGCTGGTCTCGGCGGTGCGGATGGTGGAGGGAGAAGAGGTGGAGGTGGTCTCGGAGATCGACACGGTGAACCGGCTTTCGTGGTGGGGGTGACGGGGGAGCGGCCGGCGCGTCGTCGGGCCACCGAGGTGAACCGTTGCCCTGCGCGCAAGATTCCCGGGGCGCCCCGTGGTGTCCCGGCGCGCCGCGACCGCACCGAGTGGTCAGGAAGTGTCCCCCCGTGCCCCGGGAGGACGTCTCCTGACCACTCGGCGCCGCAGTGCCGACAGGCGACCCTAGGAGGCGCCCCGCACCTCCTCGAGCACCGCAGCGATGCGTCCCGGCACCGACGAGTCCTGCAGCGACGTCGTGTCGCCGAGCTCGCGCCCCTCCGAGACGTCGCCCAGCAGGCGCCGCATGATCTTGCCCGAGCGGGTCTTCGGCAGGTCGGGGACGACCAGCACGGTCGCGGGCTTCGCCACGGGGCCGATCTTTTCGGCGACGTGGGCGCGCAGCAGGGGCGACAGCGAGCCTGGCGCCGACCCCGAGAGCGGGGCCCACACCTGCGGTTCGGAGGCGGTGCCGGCGTCGCGCACCGCGCCTCCTGCGGGGCGGGTCGCGGGCACGACGAACGCGGCGATCGCCTGCCCGGTGCGGGCGTCCGAGACGCCGACGACGGCCGCCTCGGCGACGAGGGGGTGGGCGACGAGCGACGACTCGATCTCGATCGTCGAGAGGCGGTGGCCCGACACGTTGATGACGTCGTCCACGCGGCCGAGCAGCCAGATGTCGCCGTCGTCGTCGTACTTGGCGCCGTCGCCCGAGAAGAACCAGCCCTGCCGCCAGTACTTCGCCCAGTAGCTGTCGCGGTAGCGCCCGGGGTCGCCCCAGACCGTCCGGGCCAGCGACGGCGGGGTCTGCTGCACGACGAGGTAGCCGCCCGAGCCGTTCGGCACGCGCTCGCCGGCCTCGTCGACGATCGCCGTCGAGACGCCGGGCAGCGCGCGCAGCGACGACCCGGGCTTGAGGGTGTCGACGCCGGGCAGCGGCGCCATCACGGCCGCGCCCGTCTCGGACTGCCACCAGGTGTCGACGATCGGCAGCTCGCCCCGGCCGAACTGGTCGCGGAACCAGACCCACGCCTCCGGGTTGATCGCCTCGCCGACGGTGCCGAGCAGCCGCAGCGAGCTGAGGTCGAAGTCGGTGGGCAGCCCGTCGGGGAACCACGACGCCAGCGTCCGCACGAGGGTCGGCGCCGTGTAGTACGTCGTCACGCCGTAGCGCTCGATGATCTCGAGGTGCCGGGCAGGGTGCGGGGTGTCGGGCGTGCCCTCGTAGATCACCTGCGTGAGGCCGTTCGAGAGCGGGCCGTAGATCTCGTACGTGTGCGCCGTCACCCAGGCGAGGTCGGCCGTGCACCAGTGCACGTCGTCGGGCTTGGCGTCGAAGACGGCCCAGTGGGTCCAGCTCGCGGCGGTGAGGTAGCCGCCGCTCGTGTGCACGAGCCCCTTCGGCTTCCCGGTCGTGCCGCTCGTGTACATGATGAACAGGGGCGTCTCGGCGTCGAACGCCTCCGGCTCGTCCGTGTCGGGCTGCGGGTCGACCACGTCGTGCCACCAGAGGTCGCGGCCCTCCGTCCACGGGACGTCGGGGGTCTCGTCGCCGGTGCGCCGCACGACGAGGACGTGCTCGACCTGGTTCTCGCCGCTGACCGCGTGGTCGGCGTTCGCCTTGACCGGCACAGCGCCTCCTCGACGGAACTGCCCGTCGGTGGTGACGAGCAGCTTCGCGCCCGTGTCCTCGACGCGGAACTTCAGCGCCTCGCCCGAGAAGCCGCCGAAGACGAGCGAGTGGATCGCGCCGATCCGCGCGATCGCGAGCGTCACGACGATCGTCTCGGCGATGACCGGCAGGTAGACGACGACGCGGTCGCCCTTGCCGACGCCCAGGCTGCGCAGGCCGTTCGCGGCCTTCACGACCTCGCGCTGCAGCTGCGCGTAGGTGACGTCACGCCGGTCGCCGGGCTCGCCCTCGACGTGCAGCGCGACCTTCTCGCCGGCGCCCGCGGCGACGTGGCGGTCGACGCAGTTGACGGCGACGTTCAGTCGGCCGCCCTCGAACCAGGTCGCCTCTGGCACCGTGAGGCTGCCGTCGGCGAGCTCGCGCACCGGCGACCAGGTGTGGGCGGTGTGCCACGGCGTCTCCCACTCGAGCCGGCGGGCTTGCTCCTCCCAGAAGGCGACGGGGTCGGCCGCGGCACGGGCGTGCTCGGCGCTGGTGACGTTCGCGGCGGCTACCAGCTCGCTCGGCGCAGGGAACGTCCGCCGCTCGTCGAGCAGGTTCGAGATGGTGTCGCGGGCGGTCGTGGTGGTGTCGCTCGGGGCCATCACCCGAGCGTACGGAGGTGCGGGCCGGCCCACCGGGACGGCGTCACGCCGCGTAACCGCCCGCGCCGCCTCCTCGTGGTCGGGTGCGGTCCTCAGGACGCGGAGGAGCGACCCTTCCTGACCACTCGACCGCTGGGACGGGCGCGCGGACGCGGGGTACAGCGGGCAGGCCAGATCGCGCATCTGTAACGCGGCCGAAACAGCAGCCCCCTACTCTGGGGTACATCCGGCCTCGGGGGCCGCTCGACCAGGGGGCCGAGCGACCTGGTTCCCCAGGCTCGCGCCCGTCGCCGTGCGCCCGACATCAGGAGTCACCACGTGATCAGAACCACCCGACGCCGGGGAGCGCGCTGGGCGACCGCCCTGGCGCTCACGAGCGCCCTCGTGCTCGCACCCACCGCCGCGTTCGCCGCCGACGGCGACGACGTCGCCCCCGCGACGACCGACCCGGCCGCGACGCCCGTGACGGTCGGCGCGACCGGCGGCGACGCCGTCGAGCCCGCCGCCGCGGCACCGGAGTCGTCGGCCCCGGCCGCCGCTCCGGAGGAGGCTGCGGCACCTGCCGAGGCCCCCGTCGTCGAGTCGTCCGCAGCGCCGGCGCCCGCACCCGAGGCACCCGCTGCCGACAGTGCTGCCGGCAGCGCGGCCGAGACCGAGGCCGTGACGGCCGAGGTCCCCGCCGCGTCGGCCCTCGTGGCCGACGGCATCGTCATGAACTACGTCGTCAACACCACCGTCCGCAGTGCGGACGCCGTCGCGGACGCCTCCGCCGCGGTCGTCGCCGCCGGCGGCGTGGTCCTCTCCCAGTACCCCGAGATCGGCGTCGTCACGGCCCAGTCCCGTGACGGCGACTTCCTCGCCGAGATGCGCGCGACGGCTGGCGTCGAGTCGGCCGGGCCGACCCGCACGGCCGAGGTCGTCGGCGACGAGGTCGAGGTGCCCGCAGAGGCGCCCGCGACCTCCGGCGCGACCGCGCCCGCCGCCGGCGCGACCGGCGCCGGCCCCCAGTCCCTCGACCGCCCCCTGGGAACCGAGGTCGCCCCGGTCGACCCGCTCGAGGCTCAGCAGTGGGACATGGACGTCATCGGAGCCCCTGAGGCCCGCGAGCTCGACGCGGGCGACGGTGTCGTCGTCGGCGTGCTCGACAGCGGCATCGACGTCTCGCACCCGGACCTCGCGGGCCAGGTCGACGCCTCCGAGTCGGTCGGCTGTGCCGTCAACGGGCAGCCCGACCAGACGCAGGCCGCCTGGGTGCCGGTCGACGACAGCGAGTCGCACGGCACGCACGTCGCCGGCACGATCGCCGCGGCCGACAACGGCGTGGGCATCGTCGGCGTCGCGCCCGACGCGACGCTCGCCAGCGTCAAGGTCGTCAACTACGACGGCTTCATCTACCCCGAGTACGCCCTCTGCGGCTTCATGTGGGCTGCAGGCCAGGGCTTCGACGTGACGAACAACAGCTACTACGTCGACCCGTGGGAGTTCTGGTGCACGACCGAGCCCGACCAGGCCCCGGCGCTCGAGTCCGTGACCCGCGCCGTCGACTTCTCCGAGCAGCAGGGCGTGCTCAACGTCGCCGCCGCGGGCAACTCGAACTACGACCTCGCGAACAAGACGACGAGCGACTCGGGCCCGAACGACACGACGCCAGTCGTCCGTGACGTCTCGACCGGCTGCTCCGACATCCCCGCCGAGATCGACGGAGTGGTCACGGTCGCGTCCGTGGCGCAGCAGGCCGACGGCTCCGTGGTCAAGTCGTCGTTCTCCAACTACGGAGAGGGCGTCATCGACGTCGCCGCCCCGGGCTCGAACATCCTCAGCACCGTCTTCGGCGGCAAGTACGAGAGCTACAACGGCACCTCGATGGCCTCGCCGCACGTCGCCGGCGTCGCCGCGCTGCTCGCCGCGACCCACCCTGGTGCCACGCCCGCCGAGCTGCAGGTGCTGCTGAAGCAGCAGGCCTCGCCGATCGGCGACAGCGCTCTCTACGGCTCGGGTCTCGTGAACGCCTTCGCGGCGGTCTCGGAGGGCGTCGTCCCGGCACTCGGCCCGGTCGCGGCCGTGGCCGACGGCACGGTCCAGGCCGGTCGCCCGTTCCGCGTGCTCGGCGCGAACTTCGTGCCCGGCGAGACCGTCACGGTCCGCGGCCCTGGCGGGCAGCCCCTCAACGGTCCCTTCGTGGCCGACGATCGCGGCCGCATCTCCGACGTCACTGCCCTCGAGCCGTTCGTGCCCGCCGGGGTGAGCACCGTCGTGCTCACCGGCGACGCAGGCAGCCGCGTGACGCTCGACCTGCTGGTCGAGGAGGCGGTGGCCGGGCCCGCGATCACCGCTCCCGTCGCCGGGTCGACCGTCGAGACCGGCACCGTGACGGTGACGGGCACGGCGCAGCCGGGCGCCCTCGTCACGGTCGTCCTCGCCACCGCCGACCAGTTCGAGGGCCTGGAGCAGTTGGGGGCGACCACGTCGCCGTCGGCCAGGGCGCTCGACGTCGCCGCCGACCCGGTCGCCTTCGACCCCGAGCTCGGGTTCGCGGTGTCGACCATCCAGACGGACGGGACGGGCACGTTCTCCGCGACCTTCACGGGCGTCCCCGAGGGCGACTTCGGCGTCACGGCGCTCCAGGTGCTCCTGGACGGCACCTCGTCGACGTTCGCTGACCCGGTGCTGTTCGCCGTCACCGCGGCCGCCGTCGTGCCCCCGGTCACCACGCCCGGCACCGGAGTCGACCCCGGCGTCCCCGTCACCACGCCCGCGGGCACCGGCGTCGTGCCGGTGACCTCGACTCGTGCCGGCGCCCTGGCCTACACCGGCTCGGAGCCGGCCGCGCCCCTGTCGGCCGCGTTGCTCCTCCTCGTGGCCGGTGCCGGGACGCTCGTCGTGGCCCGCCGCCTGGGCCGTCGCGCCGCAGCGCGGACCGACGGCTAGGCTGCCGGGCCGCCCTGCGACCAGGTCAGCACGTCGGAGCCGCTCGTCCCTCCCGGGGCGGGCGGCTCCGTCGTGCTGCACCTGCACCTGCACCTGCACCGTGACCGGCACCGGCACCGGCACCGTGGCCGGCACGGCCCCCGGCTGCCGACGCCGGCCCCCGGCCCCCGGCCCCGCCGCGTCCTCGTGCCTAGGATGGACGCCATGCCCTGCGCCGGACGGACCCCGTGACCAAGGCCCCCACCGTCTACGACGTGGCCGCCCACGCCGGCGTCTCGATCGCCACCGTCTCGCGGGTGCTCCGTCGCCCCGACGACGTCCGCCCCGAGACCCGTGTCCGCGTGCTCGACTCGGTCCGGTCGCTCGGCTACGTGCCGAGCGGCGCCGCGCGCGGCCTGGCGGGCCGTCGCCACGGCGTGCTCGGCCTGTTCCTCCCCGGCCACGACGGCATCGACCTGCCGGAGCCCGACTGGGAGCGCGTCGCGGACGCGAGCCGCATCCCGCTGATCGACGACCGCGAGGGGCGACCGACGCCTCCTGCGCCGGCCGGCACCGGCACCGGCATCGACGCCCCTCGCACCGCGTCGAACCCGGCAAACCTCTACTTCGACGAGGTGCTCCGCGGCGCCGAGGTCGAGTCCTGGAGGCGTGGCTTCGCCCTCATGGTCGCCGCCGGCCGGGGCTCCAGCCGCGAGGTCATGCTCAACGACATCGCGGGGCGGGTCGACGGCCTCGCGGTGCTCGCCCAGACCGTGCCCGACGACCTGCTCGCGCACGTGTCGCGGCGGATCCCCGTGGTCGTGCTCGCGGACTCCCGTCCGGGCGACGAGCTCGACCACGTCAGCGTCGACAACGCCGCGGGCATGCGCGCCCTGACGGAGTTCGTCCTGGGTCGTGCGGCGGCGGACGGGGCGCCCGGGGCGGTCGGCCGTGTCTCCGACGTCGTCTACGTCGCCGGCCCCGGCGACTCCCCGGACGAGGCAGACCGGCACCGCGGCTTCGACGAGGCCGTGGCGGCGGCGACGGCCTCAGCCTCGACGACGACGACGACAGCCTCGGCCGTCGACCGCGACCGCGGCCCGATCCGCGTCCGGGTCGAGCGTGGCGACTTCTCCCGCGAGGGCGGCAGGCGAGCCGGGGAGGCGCTGGTCGCCTCCTCCGACCCGCTCCCGCAGGCCGTCGTCTGCGCCAACGACCAGTCGGCGCTCGGCGTGCTCGACGCGTTCGTCGCGCACGGGGTCGACGTGCCGGGCCGCGTCGCCGTGACGGGCTTCGACGGCATCGAGGCGGGCCGCTTCTCGACGCCGCGCCTGACGACGGTGCGCCAGCCCATGAACGACCTCGGCCGGGTCGCGGTGCGCACCATCGTGACGCGGCTGACCGACCCGACCGCGCCTCCTCAGCGGGTGACCCTGCCCGTTGAGGTCCTGCTGCGCGAGAGCTGCCCCGCCCGCTGACCTGCTCGGCCCCGCCCCGCCCCGCGCTGCCAGCGCTGCCCTGCCCGCCCCGAACCGCATTCCGAACCATGAACCGCGTTTTATCTCGGTTCATGGTTCGGAACGCAGTTCATGCCACCGCACTGCGGGCCTACCGCGCTGCACCGCCGCCGCGCCGCAGCTGCGCCCCCGCCACACCGCCGTTGCGCCACACCGATGTATGCGCTTACACTGACGATGCTCACCTCGACGACGAATGAGAGAACCGTGGCGATGACGCACACGCACAGACACCGCGCCCGAGCGCGCACCGCCGTGGCGGCCCTGGCCGCCGCCACCGCAGCGGTCCTCGTGGCCACCGGCTGCAGCATCCAGATCCGCAGCGAGCCCGACCCGACGATCGGCGCCGACACGATGCTGATCAACGCCGACAAGGGCAACCCGCAGTTCGAGCGGAACTTCAACCCGTTCCTCACGAACAAGCGCACCGCCTCCACGTGGATCTACGAGCCCCTGCTCGAGATCAACCCGCTCGACGGCGAGATCACGCCGTGGCTCGCGAGCGAGACGACGCTGCCCGACGCGCGCACGGTCGACATGACGATCCGCGACGGCGTCGAGTGGTCCGACGGCGAGCCGATGACGCCCGACGACGTCGTGTACACGTTCGACCTGATCAAGGCGAACCCCGCGCTCGACCTCAAGGGCGCCTGGCAGCACATCGACACGATCGAGCAGCAGGGCGACCACGTCGTGTTCCACCTGCAGACCGACGACGTGCCGGCGATGGAGATCATCGGCCAGACGACGATCGTGCCCGAGCACCTGTGGAGCAAGGTCGCCGACCCGACGACGTACCGCAACCCCGACCCCGTCGGCACCGGCCCGTTCACGCTCGGCAACTACTCGGCGCTGCAGTACTCGATGGACAAGAACGAGTCCTACTGGCAGGCCGAGAAGATCGACATCGCGCACCTGATCCTGCCCGCGACCAACAACCAGCTCGACACCGTCACGCGCGGCTACGACTGGGCGTACTCGTTCATCAGCGACGTCGAGGGCACCTGGGGCGCGGCCAGCGACACCAACTCGTACTGGTTCCCGCCGGGCGGCGTGATCGGCCTCATGCCGAACCTCACCAAGGCGCCCTTCGACGACGTCAACGTGCGGAACGGCATCGCGCTGGCGCTCGACCGCGACCAGATCGCCGAGTCGGCGACCGAGGGCTACCTCGAGCCCGCCGGCCAGACCGGCCTGATCCTGCCCAACCAGCAGGACGACCTCGACCCGTCCATCCCCGACCAGGGAGTGATCGGCCAGGACGTCGACGGCGCCCTCGCCGCCTTCGCCCAGGCCGGCTACACGCAGCAGGGCGACCAGCTGGTCGGCCCCGACGGCCAGCAGCTGCGCATCACGATCCTCACCGCGAACGGCTACACCGACTGGCTGAGGGCCGTGCAGGAGGTGCGGGCACAGCTGGGCGCGATCGGCATCGACGTGCAGATCCAGGCCCCCCAGCCTGCCGGCTACCAGTCGGCCATCGCCAACGGCGAGTTCGACATGGCGCTCGGCGGCATGGGCAACGGCAACACCTACCAGGCCTACAACACGCTGCTCAACAGCGCGTTCGCGACGCCGGTCGGCGAGACCACGGCCTCGAACTTCGGCCGCTTCAGCGACCCTGCCGTCGACGAGCTGCTCGACGAGTGGAAGGCCGCGATCGACCCCGCCGAGCAGCAGCGCCTGTCGTACGCGCTGCAGAACGTCGTCTACGAGCAGAAACCGGTCATCGGCCTCTACTACGGCGGCCTCTGGGGCCTCTTCAACGACTCGAAGTTCACCGGCTGGCCGAGCGAGAAGGACCCGTACATGGCCCCGCAGAACTACGACCAGGCGCCGCTGCTGATCTTCACGAAGCTGAAGCGCGTCGACCAGGGAGCTGAGGGCTGATGAAGTACGCAGCCCAGAAACTCGGCCTCTTCGTCCTCACCCTGTGGGCGGCGGTGACGCTCAACTTCATCCTGCCGCGGCTGATGCCCGGCGACCCCACCGACGCCGCCATCGCGAAGCTCTCGCAGAACGGCCCGGTCACCGAGGCGACCCGCGCCGCCATCGAGGCCCAGCTCGGCGTGCCCGACGGCAACGTGCTGCAGCAGTACGTCGCCTACCTCGGCCAGGTCGTCCGGCTCGACTTCGGGACGAGCTACACGTTCTTCCCCGAGACGGTCGGGCACCTCGTCGGGCAGGCGCTGCCGTACACGCTGATCCTCGTCGGCGCGTGCACCGTGATCGCCTTCGTGGTCGGCACCCTGATCGGCGTGGCCGCGGCCTGGAAGCGCGGCACCTGGCTCGACTCGCTGCCCACGCTCTCCGGCAGCTTCATGAGCACGTTCCCGTACTTCTGGACGGCCCTCCTCCTCCTCTTCTTCCTGGGCTACGTGCTGCACTGGTTCCCGACCACGGGGGCCTACGGCGCGACGACCACGCCGGGCTTCACGCCCGAGTTCGTCGGCGACGCCCTGCTGCACGCGGTGCTGCCGGCGGTGACGATCCTCGTCACGAGCCTCGGCGGCTGGATCCTCGGCATGCGGAACGCGATGATCAACACGCTCGGCGACGACTACGTCACCTTCGCCGAGGCGAACGGACTCAAGGGCCGCACGGTCGCGGTCCGCTACGCCGCCCGCAACGCGATCCTGCCGAACCTCACCGGCTTCGGCCTCGCCCTCGGCGGGGTGGTCGGCGGCTCGATCCTCGTCGAGCAGGTCTTCGGCTACCCCGGCATCGGCTACCTGCTGTTCAACGCCGTCATCGGCCAGGACTACCCGCTGATGCAGGCCCTCTTCCTGATGATCACCGTGAGCGTGCTCGTCGCCAACTTCCTCGTCGACATCTTGTACGGCGTGCTCGACCCAAGGACCCGCCGATGACCTCCACCGTGTCCGTCCGCCTCCCCGAGGGCGGCGACCCTGCCGGCCCCGCCGCCGAGCAGGCCGCGCCCAGCACCTGGAAGACCGTGCTGCGCACCGCCGGCGTCGTCTGGTCGAACCCCAAGGCCAAGATCGGCATCGTCATCCTCGGCGTCTTCGTGCTGATGGCCGTCTTCGCCCCGCTGATCGCCCCGTACGGCGGCAGCGAGAACGGGTTCGAGCGCAACCAGGACGCCTCCTGGGCCCACTGGATGGGCACGACCGCCGCCGGCGAGGACGTCCTCAGCCAGCTGATCTGGGGCGCCCGCATCAGCGTCTTCGTCGGCTTCGTGGCGGGCATCGCCGCGACGCTCGTCGCCGTCGCGATCGGCCTCAGCTGGGGCTACATGCGCGGCCCGGCCGCCGAGGTGGTCGGCTTCGTCGTCAACCTGTTCCTCGTCATCCCCGGCCTGCCGCTGATGATCGTCATCGCGGCCTACCTGCAGAACGGCGGCATCGCGGTCATCATCGCGGTGATCGTCGTCACCGGCTGGGCCTGGGGCGCCCGCGTGCTGCGCAGCCAGACGCAGTCGCTGCGCTCGCGCGACTTCGTCGAGGCCGCCCGGTTCTCGGGCGAGGGCGCGACGCGCATCGTGTTCCGCGAGATCCTCCCGAACATGACGTCGCTCATCGTCGGCTCGTTCTTCGGCGCCGCGACCAGCGCGATCCTGGCGGAGGCGGGCCTCGAGTTCCTGGGGCTCGGCGACTCCTCGATCGTCAGCTGGGGCACCATCCTCTACTGGGCGCAGAACTCCAACGCCCTGCTCACCGGGCAGTGGATCCTCCTGTTCGCCCCCGGCCTCTGCATCGCCCTGCTCGCGATGAGCCTCACGCTGATCAACTTCGGCGTCGACGCCGTCAGCAACCCCCGCCTGCGCGAGGGCACCGCGAAGAAGAAGACGAAGGAGGCGCGTCGATGACCGCCGCAGACCTCACGAACCAGCCCGCCGCCTCCTCGACGACGGCCGCTGGCGACGCCCCGTTGCTCGACGTTCGCGACCTCAGCGTCGTCTACGAGTCGGCCGCCTCGACGCCGGTGCAGGCCGTCGACCACGTCTCGTTCTCGCTGCGCCGCGGCGAGTTCGTCGGCCTGGTGGGCGAGTCCGGCTCGGGCAAGTCGACGCTCGGCTACGCGCTGACGCGGCTGCAGAAGCCGCCGGCGCGCACCAACGGCGGCAGCATCGTCTTCGACGGCTCGGACATCCGCGACCTCGACGCCGAGGCCCTGCGACAGCAGCGCCAGGGCGGCTTCGCGATGGTGCTGCAGTCGGGGATGAACGCGCTGAACCCGGTGCGCACGATCCACAAGCACTTCGTCGACATCTTCAAGGCGCACGGCCACGTGCCGCGCGAGCGCTGGGACGCCCGCGCCGCCGAGCTCGTGCAGAAGGTCGAGCTCGACCCCAAGGTGCTCGCCCGGTTCCCCGGCGAGCTGAGCGGCGGCATGCGCCAGCGCGTCTCGATCGCCCTCGCCCTGTCGCTCGAGCCGCAGCTGATGGTCTTCGACGAGCCGACGACCGCCCTCGACGTTCTGGTGCAGCACGCGGTGATGGACACGATCATCTCGCTGCAGCAGAGCGAGGGCTTCACGGCCGTGCTGATCAGCCACGACCTCGGCATCGTGCTGGAGGCGACCGAGCGGGTGCTCGTCATGCACGAGGGCCGCATCGTCGAGGACGGCCGCTCCGCCGACGTGCTCGCCGACCCGCAGCACGAGTACACGCAGATGCTGCTCTCGCACTACGCCGACCCCCGCGCCGAGGTCGTCTCGCTGCCCGGTTTCGAGGACCGCGCGGTGCGGCGGGCCCGAGGTGAGCGCCGCGTCGACACGACCACCAGCACGCCGAGCGTCAGCACGCGCAGCACGAAGGTGGCCCAGAGCGCGATCACCGTGACCGGTGTCAGCAAGACCTACGCGCCTCCTCGTCGGGGCGAAGATCCCGTGCGGGCCGTCCGCGACGTGTCGTTCACCCTCGAGCCGGGGCAGTCGCTCGCGCTCGTCGGCCAGTCGGGCTCGGGCAAGAGCACGATCGCGCGCATGGTCACCGGCGTCGAGAAGCCGACCGAGGGCACGATCACGTTCGGCGACGTCGACGTCACGAAGGTCCGCGGGCGCGGCCTCCGCGACCTGCGGAGCGACGTGCAGATGGTCTTCCAGGATCCGTACTCGGCCCTCAACCCGCTGCACACCGTCGAGTACACGCTCACCCGGCCGGTCGTGAACTACACGGGGCTGCGAGGGCAGGAGGCGCGGCGCCGCGTCCTGGAGCTGCTCGAGACCGTCGGTCTGACGCCGGTCGAGCAGTTCGCGGCGAAGCTGCCGCACCAGCTGTCCGGCGGTCAGCGGCAGCGCGTCGTCATCGCCCGCGCGCTCGCGAGCGACCCGCAGGTGATCATCGCGGACGAGCCCGTCTCGATGCTCGACGTGTCGCTGCGGGCCGGCGTGCTCGCCCTGCTCGAGGACCTGCGCGAGCAGTGGGGCGTCTCGATGCTCTACATCACGCACGACCTGCTCAGCGCGCGGCTCATCACGGACGACGTCATGGTGCTGCACGACGGCGCCGTGGTCGAGCGCGGCCGCACCGCCGAGGTGCTGCAGCGGCCGACGGATCCGTACACGGTGCGCCTGCTCGACGCCGTGCCGAATCCGCGGCGCACGCACCGCGCCTCCTGACCCGCGCCTCCTCCCCCTCCCGCGCCTCCTCCCCCTTCCCGTCGAGGGCGGGTCATCTCGGTCGAGGGCGGGTCCGCCGCGACCCGCCCTCGACGCAGACGACCCGCCCTCGACCCTCACGACGCAGAACGGACACCCGATGCTGACCTTCCCCGACGGCTTCCTCTGGGGCGCCGCGACCGCCGCGCACCAGATCGAGGGCAACAACGTGAACTCGAACTGGTGGGTGCACGAGCACGCCCCCGGCACGACGATCGTCGAGCCGAGCGGCGACGCTGCCGACAGCTACCACCGGTTCCGCGACGACATCCGGATCCTCGCCGAGCTCGGCCTCAACAGCTACCGCTTCAGCATCGAGTGGGCGCGCATCGAGCCGGAGCGCGGCGTCGTCTCCAAGGCCGAGATCGCGCACTACCGCCGCATGGTCGAGACCTGCCACGAGTTCGGCATCGAGCCGATCGTCACGCTGATGCACTTCACCGTGCCGCGCTGGTTCGAGCGCGACGGCTTCTGGCGTGCGCCCGACGCCGCCGACCTCTTCGCTCGGTACACCGAGCTCGCGCTCCCCGTCGTCAGTGAGGGCGTGAGATACGTCTGCACCATCAACGAGCCGAACATCGCCGCGATGCTCGCCGGGGGAGAGGACGCCTCGAACCTGGTCGCGTACGGTCTGCCGAACCCCGACCTGCAGGTCGCCGACGCCCTGCTCGCGTCGCACAGGCGCAGCCGCGAGGTGCTGTCACAGGTCGACGGCCTGAAGTCGGGCTGGACCGTCGCCACCCAGGCGTTCAAGGCCGTCGACGAGCCGGGCGCCGCGGAGAAGACCCGCGAGTACGGCTACGTCCGCGACGACTGGTACAGCGAGATGGCGGCGGGCGACGACTTCGTCGGCGTGCAGGCCTACACGCAGACCTTCGTCGGGCCGGAGGGCCCGCGTCCCGTCGCCGAGGGGCTCGAGACGACCCTGACCGGCTGGGAGTTCTGGCCCGCCGCCGCCGCCGAGGGCATCCGCAGCGCCTGGGAGCTCAGCGGCCACGTGCCCGTCATGGTCACCGAGAACGGCATCGCGACCGCCGACGACAGCCGCCGGATCGCCTACACGCAGGGCGCGCTCGAGGGGATCCACGCGACGATCGAGGAGGGCATCGAGGTGCTCGGCTACCAGCACTGGAGCGCCCTCGACAACTACGAGTGGGCCAGCGGGTTCCGCCCGACCTTCGGGCTCATCGGCTGGGACCGCGACACGTTCGAGCGCACGCCGAAGCCCAGCGCCCGCTGGTACGGCGAGGTCGCGAAGGCGAACGGCCTGCCCGCGGCGTCTTAGCGGCGCCGGTCAGAACGACGTGACGCCGTAGAGCGGGCGCTCGGGTCGGAGCATCGCGCGCAGTTCCTGCACCGCTCCGGCCCGCAGCTCGCGCACGAGTCCCGCTGCGGTCAGCGTCACGGGGTCGACCCCGCCGAGCCACAGCGAGCCGAGGGTCGCGACGTCGAGCTGCAGGTCTGCGTGGCCGTCGGCGGTGCGCTCGGCCGTGCCCGCGCCTCCTGCGCTCGCCAGTCGCCAGGTGCCCCTGGCGTGGCCGAGACCGTCCGACACGGCGACCGTCACGACGCCGTCGGCAGCCCACGGGCGTGCGGAGAACGCGGCGGCCACGTCGAGCAGGCGCAGCCAGATGTGGTCCTGCTCGTGCGTGACCCGGACGGCCCGCGCGTCGTCGATCGCGTGCACGAGCGGGTCGTCGAGGGGCGCGGCCGCCCACGTGACCGACGTGACGAGGTCGATCGTGAGCAGCAGTTCCCACAGGGCGAGGTAGGCCTCGTCGGTGGACGTCACGAGGTCGACGACCTCGAGCACGGTCTCGGTCGCCCTCTCGCCCGCCTTCTCGGTCACCCGGTAGGTGACGTACCCGTCGACCTGACCCGAGGAGGCGCGGTGCACGGCCGCCCGCAGGCTGCGGTCGGGCTTCTGGTCGTCGCCCGTCGCGAGCCCGAGCCGCCCGTTCCAGCTGCCGGCGTGCCGGTCGATCGAGCCGGGCGTCCGCGCGTGGAAGCCGGCGAACACCTCGCGGGCGACGGGCTCGAGGCCGGTGACGGGGACGAGCTCGACGGTGCCCGTGGTCGGGGCGAGCAGCCGGACGGGCCGGCGGCGGTCGATCGTCACGGTGCGCTCGCGGGTCGCCGTGCCGAAGCCGAACCGGCGGTAGATGCTCGCCTCGCTCGCGGTCAGCGCCGCGACGGCGAGGCCTGCCTCAGCGGCTCGGGCGAGGTCGTCGGTCATCATCCGCCGCAGGATGCCGCGACGTCGGTGGGTCGGCTGCACGGTGACGCCCGAGATCAGGTGCGCGGGCAGCAGCGTGCCGCCGCCGACGTGCAGGGTCTTGGTGAACGACTCGAACGTCGCGACGGGCCAGGCGTCGTCGTCGAGGCTGCCGGGACGCGGCTCGCGCGGGTGCACTCCCGTCAGCACGCGGCCGTCGGCGGCCGCGCGTCGGGCGTCACCGGCCGCCCCCTCGGCGGTGTCCGTGCTCTCGTGGAACCCCAGGCGGCAGGAGGCGAGCCAGGCGTCGGTCGCCGCGTCGTCGGTCGCGGCGGGGAAGGTGCGGAGCTCGTAGGCGTCGTCGAATGAAGTCACCCGACCAGGCTAGGGCGCGGGCCGCCCGCCGTGCGGTGCCGGGCCAGACTCGTGCTCTGTGCCTGTGCGGGGCATGACAGGTGCACGCCCCCTCGCCGCCGCCGCCGCCTCCTCATTCAGGAACTCCTGTCCTGAGCCGTGCGGCGGTGGGAGTGCGAGTCCTGAGTCGTGCACGAGTCAGGAACCGCGCAGCCTAGGTTCCTGAATCCTGCGCAGGCGGAGGAACCCGGGGCACTCGATCGTCACCGAGCCGCATTCAGGAACGCGGCCCTCGTGCTTCCTGATCTGTGCACAAGACAGGAGCCACGATCCTGATTCCGCACGACTCAGGACCGATCTTCCTGAATGAGGAGGGGGCGGAGGAGGCGGAGGAGGGGGAGGAGGAGGAGCGGCGGCAGCAGCAGCCGGGTCAGTCGATCGCGCGCTGCACCGTCTTGACCGGCAGCATCAGCACGAGGCCGGCGAGCAGCACGAGCGCGATGCCGATGATCCCGAACCGGGTGTCGCCCGTCAGCCCGACGAACAGCGTGAAGAGCCCCGGCGCCAGGAAGCTCACCGCGCGCCCGGTCGTCGCGTAGAGCCCGAAGATCTCGCCCTCGCGTCCGGGAGGCGTCACCCGCGCCAGGAACGACCTGCTCGCCGACTGGATCGGCCCGACGAAGAGCGCGAGCGCGAGCCCGAACACCCAGAACAGGTTCGTCGAGGTGCCGATCGCGAGCACTGCGAAGGCAGCGACGACGAGCCCGGCGAGGGCCCCCACGATGATGGTCTTCGCGCCGACCTTGTCGTCCAGCCAGCCGCCCACGAAGGTGCCGATCCCGGCGACGAGGTTCGCCCCGACCGCGAAGTAGATCACCATGCTCGGCGTGAAGCCGAACACCTGGGCGGCGATGATCGCGCCGAAAGTGAACACGGCGGCGAGCCCGTCGCGGAACACCGCGCTCGCCAGCAGGAACAGCAGCACCTGGCGGTTGGTGCGCCAGAGCTTCGCGATGGTCGAGCCGAGGAGGCGGTACGAGCCCACGATCCCGACCCGCGGTCGTCCCGGCGCGGCAGGCAGCTCGGGCACGCTGAGCAGCACCGGCACCGCGAAGACGGCGAACCACACGGCCGCGACGACGATCGAGAGGCGGACGTCCCACGCGCCGCCCTCGGTGCCGGTCGCGACGCCGAACAGGCCGCCCCGCCCCTCCTCGCCGAAGCTCTGCAAGAACGCGACGAGCAGCAGCAACAGCAGCACGATGCCGCCGACGTAGCCGAGGCCCCAGCCGAAGCCGGACACCTTGCCGATGGTCTTGGGCGTCGAGACCTGCACGAGCATCGCGTTGTAGCTGACGCTCGCGAACTCGAAGAAGAGGTTGCCGACGGCGAGCAGCGCGGCGCCGAAGACGAGGTAGCCGGGCGCGGGCGCGACGAACACCATGGCGAGCATCGCCAGCACGACGAGGCCCGTGTTGATCGCCAGCCAGAGCTTGCGGCGGCCGGAGCCGTCGCTGCGCTGCCCGAGCACGGGGGCGAGCAGCGCGATCAGCACGCCGGCGATCGTGAGCGCGGTCGAGATGACCGTCGCGTTCTCGGCCTTGGCGAGCACGAGCGCGGGGTTGCGGGTGTCGTCGCCCGCCGCGGCGACGATCTCGGGGTCGACGAAGGCGCCGCTCGCCAGGTACGTGCTGAACACGAACGAGGTGACGACGGCGTTGAACGCGGCCGAGCCCCAGTCCCACAGCGCCCACGAGACGACCCGGCGGCGGGGGATCGGGGTGGCGTCGGCGAGCGTCTGCGCTGCGGTCATGGGGGTCAACCTAGTCGGCGCCGGTGACGCGCAGGAGGTGGTGCACCTGCACTGGGGGCGAGGGCGGGTCCCGCAGACCCGCACCGCACCTCCTTGAGTCGTTCTGGCTCAACTTTCAGGTTCACGGCTTGACTCGAACGGCACCGTGAGTAAAGTTGATGCCAGCGGACTCAAGGTCCGCGGACCACTTCCCGGCGAGCCGGGCGAAGCACCAGAGACAAGGAGAGCCACCCATGGCACGTGCAGTAGGAATCGACCTCGGAACCACCAACTCGGTCGTCAGCGTCCTCGAGGGCGGCGAGCCCACGGTCATCGCGAACGCCGAGGGCCTCCGCACGACCCCCTCGGTCGTCGCCTTCACGAAGGACGGCGAGGTGCTGGTCGGCGAGACCGCCAAGCGCCAGGCCGTCACCAACGTCGACCGCACCATCGCGAGCGTCAAGCGCCACGTCGGCACCGACTGGAAGGTCGAGATCGACGACAAGAAGTACACCCCGCAGGAGATCAGCGCCCGCATCCTCGGCAAGCTGAAGCGCGACGCCGAGCAGTACCTCGGCGAGGACGTGACCGACGCCGTCGTCACGGTGCCCGCGTACTTCAACGACTCCGAGCGCCAGGCCACGAAGGAGGCCGGCGAGATCGCGGGCCTCAACGTGCTCCGCATCATCAACGAGCCCACCGCTGCGGCGCTCGCCTACGGCCTCGACAAGGGCAAGGAGGACGAGCTCATCCTCGTCTTCGACCTCGGTGGCGGCACGTTCGACGTGTCCCTCCTCGAGGTGGGCAAGGACGACGACTTCTCGACGATCCAGGTCCGCAGCACCTCCGGCGACAACCGCCTCGGCGGCGACGACTGGGACAACCGCATCGTCGAGCACCTGATCAAGAAGTTCAAGGACGCTCACGGTGTCGACCTCTCGGCCGACAAGATCGCGAAGCAGCGCCTGAAGGAGGCGGCCGAGCAGGCCAAGAAGGAGCTCAGCTCCTCCACGTCCACCTCCATCCAGCTGCCGTACCTGACGCTCACCGCCGACGGCCCGCTCAACCTGGACGAGACCATCTCGCGCTCGCAGTTCGAGCAGTGGACCTCCGACCTGCTCGACCGCACCAAGAAGCCCTTCAACGACGTCATCAAGGAGGCGGGCGTCAAGGTCTCCGACATCGCGCACGTCGTGCTCGTCGGCGGCTCCACCCGCATGCCCGCCGTCACCGAGGTCGTCAAGTCGCTGACCGGCGGCCAGGAGCCCAACAAGGGCGTCAACCCTGACGAGGTCGTCGCCGTCGGCGCCGCGCTGCAGGCCGGCGTGCTGAAGGGCGAGCGCAAGGACGTCCTCCTCATCGACGTCACCCCCCTGAGCCTCGGCATCGAGACCAAGGGCGGCGCGATGACGAAGCTCATCGAGCGCAACACGGCCATCCCGACCAAGCGCAGCGAGACCTTCACCACGGCCGACGACAACCAGCCGTCCGTCGCGATCCAGGTCTTCCAGGGCGAGCGCGAGTTCACCCGCGACAACAAGAACCTCGGCACCTTCGAGCTGACCGGCATCGCACCGGCCCCCCGCGGCGTGCCGCAGGTCGAGGTCACCTTCGACATCGACGCCAACGGCATCGTGCACGTGTCCGCGAAGGACAAGGGCACCGGCAAGGAGCAGTCGATGGTCATCTCGGGCGGCTCGTCGCTCTCGAAGGACGACATCGAGCGCATGGTCCGCGAGGCCGAGGAGAACGCGGCAGAGGACAAGGCGCGTCGCGAGGCGAACGAGACCCGCAACAACGCCGAGCAGCTCGTCTACTCGATCGAGAAGCTCATCAAGGAGAACGACGACAAGCTGCCCGACGACGTCAAGTCCGAGGTCCAGGCCGACGTCGACTCGCTGAAGACCGCGCTCGCCGGCGACGACGACACCGCGATCAAGCCCGCCTTCGACAAGCTGAACGAGAGCCAGTCGAAGCTCGGCCAGGCGATCTACTCGCAGAGCCAGGGCGACCAGGCCGGTGCCGCGGGCGCGGCCGGTGCCGACGGCGCCCCCGCCGACGGCCAGGCCCAGGGCGACGACGAGGACATCGTCGACGCCGAGGTCGTGGACGACGACGACAACGACAAGAAGTAGGGGCCCCCGATGGCAGACCAGAACGACAAGACGCCTGACGAGCCGGTGGTGAACGACAAGCGCCGCATCGACCCCGAGACGGGCGAGGTGCGTCCCGAGCCGGCCGCCCCCTCCGAGGACGGCGGCACCGCCGCGGTCACCGACCCCGACGAGCTGATCGAGGCCGAGGCCCCCGACGTCGAGGTGCCCGAGGGCGCCGAGGCGCCGGAGGGCGCGGCCGAGGCGGCCGCCGAGATGGCAGCCGAGGGCGAGGCCGAAGGGGCCGAGCCGCTCAGCGCCGACGACGAGGCCATCCTCGACGCGGCCAGCCGCGACCTCGTCGCGGACATGCGCCAGGACATGCTGCGGGCGCAGGCCGAGCTGGTGAACTTCCGGAGGCGCGTCGAGCGCGACCGCGAGGCGAACCGCGAGGCGGTCGTCGCCGAGGTCGTGCGCTCGCTCCTCCCCGCGCTCGACGACCTGGCCCGTGCCGAGAAGCACGGCGACCTGGCCGAGGGCCCGATGGTGATCGTGGCGCAGAAGATCCGCGGCGGGCTCGACAAGTTCGGGCTCGTGCAGGTCGGCGAGAAGGGCGAGGTCTTCGACCCCACCATGCACGACGCGCTGGTCCAGCTGCCGAGCGCCGACGTCACGGTCAACACCGTGGCCGACGTGATCGAGCCGGGCTACAAGATCGGCGACCGGGTCATCCGGGCCGCCAAGGTCGCGGTGCACACGCCGCAGTAGCGGCATCCGCGACGCGAGTCGCGACGGGCGGTGGGCTCCTCGAGAAGGGGCCCGCCGCCTCCCACATTCCCCGGCCTTCCGCTCTCGAGCGGGGCCGCATACACGAGAGAGGAGGTGCCGGATGGCCAGCCAGGACTGGTTCGACAAGGACTTCTACGCCGTTCTCGGTGTCTCCAAGGACGTGACTCCGGCAGAGCTCAAGAAGGTCTACCGCAAGCTCGCCCGCAAGTACCACCCCGACTCCAACCCGGGCGACGCGGCCTCAGAGGCGAAGTTCAAAGAGGTGAGCGAGGCCAACTCGGTGCTCTCCGACCCCGAGCAGCGTCGCGAGTACGACCAGGTCCGTGCCATGGGCTCCGGAGCGCGCTTCACGGCGGGCAGCGGCGGCCCAGGAGGCGGTGGCGGCGGCTTCGAGGACGTCTTCGGCGGCATGTTCGGCCAGGGCGGCCAGCGCCCGCAGTACCGCCAGCAGGGCGGCGGTGGCGGCGGCTTCGACGACATCTTCGGCGGCATGTTCGGCGGCGGCGGCTTCGGCCAGACGAGCGGCGGCTTCCGCGGCTACGGCGGCCCGCAGAAGGGCCGCGACATGACGGCCACGACGACGCTCGACTTCCAGACCGCGGTCGTCGGCGAGACGATCTCGCTGCAGGGCGCGAACGGTCGGCCGATGAAGGTCCGGATCCCCGCCGGCGTGCACGACGGGCAGAAGATCCGGCTCCGCGGCAAGGGCGAGCCCAGCCCCGACGGCGGCGAGGGCGGCGACATGGTCCTCACCATCGCCGTGCGCAAGCACCCGGTGTTCGAGCTCGACGGCCAGAACCTGCGCCTCGACGTGCCGGTCACGTTCGCGGAGGCGGCGCTCGGCGCGACCATCGAGGTGCCGACCCTCGGCGGCGATCCCGTGCGGCTGCGCGTCGCGCCGGGCACCCCGTCCGGGCGCGTGCTGCGTGTCAAGGGCCGCGGCGTCGTCACCAAGACGGGCACCGGCGACCTGCTCGCCACCGTCCAGGTGGCCGTGCCGTCGCACCTCAGCGACAAGGCGAAGGAGGCGGTCGAGGCCCTGGCCGCGGCCCTCCCGGCCGAGAACCCCCGCGACGACCTCATCGTCAGGGCCCGCGCGCAGGCGTGACCACCATGGACACCGTGGACGAGAACTCGCCGCTCTTCGCCATCGCGACCGCCGCGGAGCTCGCGGGCATGCACGCCCAGACGCTGCGGCAGTACGACCGGCTCGGCCTCGTCGTCCCGCAGCGGACGGCGGGCAAGTCGCGTCGTTACTCGATGCGCGACGTCGTCCAGCTGCGCGAGATCGGCCGGCTGGGCGGCGAGGGAGTCTCGCTCGAGGGCATCAAGCGCATCCTCGAGCTCGAGAACCAGGTGACCTCCCTGCAGTCCCGCGTGCGCGAGCTCGAGCGAGCCCTCGCCGACGAGCTGGTCAACCGGCCCGGCGCCCGGGTCTTCGCGGCGGGCGAGAGCGGCGTGGTGCCGCTGCGCCAGGGCATGCGTCCCCGACGTCAGACGGCCGTGGTGGTCTGGCGCCCCGAGCGCTGACCCGGATCCCGGCGTCGTGGACGGTGCACCCCGAAGTGGACCATGCACCGCGTCGTTCGGGGGTGCACCGTCCACTCCGGGGTGTCTCGCCCCGCGTGCCCGGTAGCCTCGTGGCGTGATCGACTTCGACCAGCTCCGCCGGTGGCCCGACGTCGAGGCCCCCGAGCTGGTGGCGCACGACGCGACCGACCGCCTCCTGCTCGACGAGGCCGAGCCGCGCCTCCTCGACGGCCCGCCGGTCGTGGTGATCGGCGACCGGTACGGGGCGCTGACGCTCGGAGCGATCGCAGGAGGCGCCTCCTCCGTCCGCGTGCACCAGGACGCGCTCTCGGGTGAGCGTGCCCTCGTCGCCAACGCCGCCAGGCTCGGCGTGCCGCTCGACGCCGTCGTGCACCACGACCTCGACCCCGCGCTCGTCGACGGGGCCCGTCTCGTGCTCGTGCAGCTGCCGCGTTCCCTCGACGCGCTCGACGAGGTCGCCGCGCTCGTGGCGGCCCACGCCGACCCCGGCGTCGTCGTGCTCGCCGGCGGCCGGCTCAAGCACATGACCCGCGCGATGAACGACGTGCTCGGCCGCCACCTCGGCCAGGTGTCCGCGGGGCTGGCCCGGCAGAAGTCGAGGCTGCTGACGGCCTCCGGACCGCGCCCGGGCGGCTCGGCGCCGTGGCCGCGGTCGCAGCACCACGCCGACCTCGGCCTCACCGTGGTCGCCCACGGCGCCGCGTTCGCCGGGTCGGGCGTCGACATCGGCACCCGCCAGCTGCTGGCTCTCGTCGACCGGATGCCAGAGGTCGCCTCGGTCGTCGACCTCGGCTGCGGCACGGGCCTCCTCGCCGCGGCCTACGCACGACGCGCACCCGCGGCGCTGGTCGTGGCGACCGACCAGTCGTCCGCGGCCGTCTCCTCCGCGCGGGCGACGATCGCCGCCGCAGGGCTGGCCGACCGGGTGGAGGTGCGGCGTGCGGACGGGGGCGACTCCCTCCCCGAGGGCGCGGCCGACCTGGTGCTGCTCAACCCGCCGTTCCACGTGGGCGCCACGGTCCACACCGCGATCGCGCAGAAGCTCTTCGACGACGCCGCGAGGCTGCTGCGCCCCGGCGGCGAGCTCTGGACGGTCTACAACTCGTCGCTCGCGTACCGGGCTGCGCTCGAACGCACCGTGGGGCCGACCCGCCAGGTGTCGCGGTCGCCCAAGTTCACGGTCACGGCCAGCACGCGCCGCTGAGCAGCACGCGCCGCTGAGCAGCCCACGCTGCCGAGCGGCCCACGAGTGCGCCGTCAGTCGACCTCGCTGATCTCGTCGATCCGCAGGGAGGCGTCTAGGTAGGCGAGCAGGGCTAGCGCGTAGGCGCTCTCGGCGTCGTCGGCGACGTGACGGCTGTCTCCGTCGCCGACGGCCTCGGGGCGGAGCAGCACGGTCCACGCGATGTGCTCGCCGTCGTCGACCTGGTGCGTCAGCGACACGAAGGCGGGGCCGAGCAGGGTGCGCAGCTGGTCCTCCCGCGGCAGCCAGAGCGCGACGTCCGCGGAGACGGAGTCCAGTGCCCACTCGGTGGTGCCGTTGAAGCCGAGCTCGGTGCCGGTCGGGTAGTGGTGCGCCTCGATGGTCATGTCGCTGAGGGTGAAGACGTCGAGGGGCTCGTCTACCTCGGCGAGGTGCTCGACGACGAATCGGTCTCCGGAGGCGGGGCGCCAGCGCAGCCCGGCGGTGCGCAGGCTGCGGGCGAGGTCGACGGTGATCATCGAGTCATCGTGCCCCTGCCGCCTCCGGCCTCGCTGAGCGGGCGTGGACGGCGTGGCCGACCCGCGGGACCACGGAGCACGGCCCCCGACTCGTGGTCGGGGGCCGTGCGGGTGTCGCGGGGGTGTGGGGGCTCGGCGGCCCTTCGCTCTGTCAGCTGGCGGTGGCGGTGTTGCCGTCGCCGTCGGTGGTGCCGCCGATCTCGGGGGCGTCGCCGGTGTAGGTGACGGTGTTGCCGGTGCCCTCGAAGAACAGCTTCGTGACGGGGCCGAGGTCGACGGTGGCGTCGCTGGTGACGATGTAGACGGTGTCGCAGCCGTCGGGCAGGCTCACGGTCTTCTCGCCGCCGGAGATGACGGCCTGGCCGTCGACGCACTCGTTGACGGTCGGTGCGCCGTCGTCGGCGGCGTCCGCGCTGGCGTCGGCCTCGGCGGTGGCGGAGGGGGTCGTGCTGGGCGTCGGCGTGGTGTCGGCGTCGCTCGAGGTGCAGGCGGCGAGGCCGGCGACGAGGGCGAGGGCGGCGAGGCCGCCGAGGGCCAGGCGGGTGGTGGGGCGAGTGCTCATGGGTTCGGGGTCTTTCTCGGGGAGGTGGCCCGCGGGGGCAGGTGGTGTGCCTGCCCCCGCGGTGGGGTGTCGGCGCCCGGGGTGCCGGGCGCCGACGGGGGAGTGTCGGCGCGGAGGGTTACTGCGCGGCGACGGTGACGGTGACGGTGCCGGTGGCGGGGGTGCCGCCGAGGGCGCCGGGGGTGTGGACGTACGCCAGCGGGTAGGTCTGGAACCCGAGGCCGCCGGTGGCGGTCCAGGTGCCGTCGGACTTCACCGTGGCGCGGGCGACGACGCGCTCGAAGCTGCCGCCGAGGTCGTTGATCAGCTCGACGGTGGCGCCGGCGGCGCCGGTGCCCGTGAAGGTGACCATGTTGTTCGGCGCCACGACGGTGGAGCCGTCGGCCGGGGTCTGGATCACGAACGGGTTGATGACGTCCGCGCTGGCGAGGACGGTGAGGGAGGTCTTGCCGGTGACGGGGGTGCCGCCGACGAGGGTGTAGCTGGTGCCAAGCTCGTACCACTGGTGCGAGAGGAAGCCGGTCGCCGACCAGTTGCCGTGGCCGTCGACGATCGTGTTGATCACCTGTCGGCCGGTGCCGGCGGTGAAGATCACCCGGGCGCCGGTGGTGCCGGTGCCGCTGAACGTGACGCGGTTGTCGGGGGCGACGACCGTGCTGCCGTCGACGGGAGCGGTCAGCGTGTACGGCTGCACGATGCCGGCGGTGGGGTTCACCGTGATGGTGAGGGGGTGGTCGGTGCCGACGCCGGCGTGGGTGACGGTGGCTCGCAGGTTCTGCACCCCGAAGCCGACGCTGCCGATGCCGGACCAGTTGCCGGCGCCGTCGATGGTGGTGCTGGCGACGACTCGGCCGTTGTAGGTGTTGACGATCGAGACCGTGTCGCCGGTGGTGCCGGTGCCCGTGAAGGTGACCTGGTTCGTCGGGGCGATGACGGTGGCCCCGTTCACGGGTGCGGTCAGCGCGAACGGCTGGTCGACGCCGGCGGAGGCGTTCACCGTGATGGTGAGGGGGTGGTCGGTGCCGACGCCGGCGTGGGTGACGGTGGCCTTGAGGTTCTGCACGCCGAAGCCGATCATGCCGGTGCCGGACCAGTTGCCCTCGTCGTCGATCGTGGCGGTGGCCACGACGCGGCCGTTGTAGGTGTTGACGACGTCCACGGTGTCGCCGGTGGTGCCGGTGCCGGTGAAGGCGACCTGGTTCGTCGGGGCGACGACGGTGTCACCGTCCTGGGGTGCGGTCAGCGCGAAGGGCTGGTCGACGCCGTCGCCCTCCGGGTTCAGGGTGACCGAGGAGGTGGTGACGTTGTTGCCCTTGCCGGCCTGGGTGGCCTCGAGGACGTGCTTGCGGTCGTCGACGGCGGTCGTGCTGAGGTTCCAGCTGCCGTTGGCGAGCACGGTCGCGTTGCCGATGACGGTCGTGCGTCCCTGCTCGCGGACGGTGACCTGGGCTCCGGCCTCGCCGGTGCCGCGCATGGCGACGGGGCCGCCGTCGTGGGCCATGTCGTCGACGGGTGCGGTGATCGACACTGCGGCGCCGTAGGCGACGGTCTGACTGATCTCGCCGTTGGCCTCGCCGTCGATCTCCTGGTGGATCGTGACGGGGTAGTCGCCGCCGGTGTTCGGGGCGGGGATCTCCACGCTCCAGGCGCCGTCGTCGTTGGTAGAGGCGGTGGTGCGGGCGATCTCGGTGCCCTCGGCGTCGCGGATCACGACGACGGCGCCGGGGTGAGCGGTGCCCGAGGTGATGGCGTTCTGCGCGCGGTCGGCGGGGAACGACGTCGTGGCGATGACTGGGGCGACGTCAATCGTGGCGTCGACGCTGAAGTCAGCGGTCTTGACGCCGTCTTCCCACTGCTCCAAAGTAATCGTGTTCGTGCCGAGGTTGAGACCGCTCACGCTGGCCGACCAGGTTCCGGTCTCACTGGGGACGACCTGCTGGTCGCCGTTGACGATCACGGTCGAGCCTGGAGCGGCTCTGCCCGAGAGATGGGCGACGCGTCCGGCCGCGTCAATGGAATCGACCTGGCCGCGGAGGGATACGCGCAGTGCCTCGAATCGAAGAGCCGAGTTGAGACTGGAAGTCATAGTGAAGTAATTCCAGTCCACAACGAAGGCGGGAGCGGCTACCATGCGGCCGGTCATCTCGGAAACGACCCGCCCCTCGCCGTCCGTGCTGAACAGGGTTGCCTCTGTGCCACATTCCGTACTGAGGGGTACCAGGACGCCACCATTACCATAGTTAGGCATAACCGAGAGGCAGCCTGCGCGCGGGCCGTTCACCATCTTCATGGTGAAGTGGGCGCCCTCGTCCTCGATCTCGAAACTTGCAGCCTGGGCTTCTGCTGCTGCTCGGGTCGAGAAACGCCGAACGTCGAGCGGTTGTCCGGTCCTTGGGTCGACGAATGCCCAGAACGTGGAGGGACCTGCTTCGCCTACCAGCTTGATGTGGCGGGGGTCGCCGGCTACGGCGGAGGCTGCGATTGGGGGATCCGTGGGTGTCGCGTTCGCTGCGCCAGTGCCGAATGACAGCCCGGTGAGGATGGTGGCCGCGGCGAGCCCGAGGGCTCCTGCGGTCTTGAGGTTCTTCTTCATGTGTATGGGGGGTTCTCCCGGTCGGGGCAGCAGGCTGCCGCGGTGATCAACTAGTGAAATGTTAGACACGGCATGAGCAATGCACAACCTGACGAGTGCTATGCCTTGCGCCGCGCCTCCTTCGGCGTAAACTTGAGCCAGATCAACTCAAGTTCGAGAAAGGCACACCCGTGGCGAACATGCAGGGCGCTCCCGCCTCCACCGAGAAGCAGAAGAGCGCGCTCGAGAAGTACGGCGTCGACCTCACGGCGATCGCCCGCAGCGGCAAGCTCGACCCCGTCATCGGCCGTGACGCCGAGATCCGTCGCATCAGCCAGGTGCTGACCCGGCGCACGAAGAACAACCCTGTGCTGATCGGCGAGCCCGGCGTCGGCAAGACGGCCGTGGTCGAGGGGCTCGCCCAGCGCATCGTCGAGGGCGACGTCGCCGACTCCCTCAAGGACAAGCGGCTGATCAGCCTCGACCTCGCCGCCCTCGTCGCCGGCGCGAAGTACCGCGGCGAGTTCGAGGAGCGCCTCAAGGACGTCCTCAAGGAGATCACCCAGAGCGACGGCCAGGTCATCACCTTCATCGACGAGCTGCACACCCTCATGGGCGCGGGCGGCGGCGAGGGCTCGGTCGCCGCCTCCAACATGCTCAAGCCGATGCTCGCCCGCGGCGAGCTGCGGCTGATCGGCGCCACCACGCTCGACGAGTACCGCCAGTACATCGAGAAAGATGCCGCGCTCGAGCGCCGGTTCCAGCAGGTGTACGTGGGGGAGCCGACGGTGGAGGACACGGTCGCGATCCTCCGTGGCCTCAAGGAGAGGTACGAGGCGCACCACGGCGTCACCATCACCGACGGCGCCCTCGTGGCTGCCGCCTCCTTGTCGAACCGGTACATCCCCAGCCGCCAGCTGCCCGACAAGGCGATCGACCTCGTCGACGAGGCGGGCTCCCGCCTCAAGATGGAGATCGACTCGTCGCCGGTCGAGCTCGACCAGCTCTACCGCGGCCTCGTCCGCCTGCAGATCGAAGAACTCGCGCTCAAGAAGGAGAAGGACGACGCCTCGCTCACCCGCCTCGCGACCCTGCGCGAGACGATCGCCGAGCAGCAGGCGGCCTTCGACGACCTGAACGCACGGTGGCAGGCCGAGAAGGCGGCGCTGCAGGGCGTCGGCACGCTCCGCAGCGACCTCAACGAGGCGCGCATCGACGCCGACCGTGCCCTCCGCGAGGGCCGCTACGAGGACGCGGCGCGCATCAGCTACGAGCGCATCCCCGACATCGAGAAGCGCCTCGCCGACGCCGAGTCGTTCGAGCAGAGCGACGAGCGGCTCGTGAGCGACAGCGTCACCGACTCCGACATCGCCGAGGTCGTCGCCGCCTGGACGGGCATCCCCGTCGGCCGGCTGCTCAGCGGCGAGACCGAGAAGCTGCTGCACCTCGAGAGCGAGCTCGGGAGGCGCCTGATCGGCCAGCGCAAGGCGGTCGCGGCCGTCAGCGAGGCCGTCCGCCGTACCCGCGCCGGCATCAGCGACCCGGACCGCCCGACCGGCTCGTTCCTGTTCCTCGGCCCGACCGGGGTCGGCAAGACCGAGCTGGCGAAGGCTCTCGCCGACTTCCTCTTCGACGACGAGAAGGCCCTCGTCCGCATCGACATGAGCGAGTACGGCGAGAAGCACAGCGTGTCCCGGCTCGTGGGCGCGCCTCCTGGGTACGTCGGCTACGAGGCCGGCGGCCAGCTCACGGAGGCGGTGCGCCGTCGCCCCTACAGCGTCGTGCTGATGGACGAGGTCGAGAAGGCGCACCCCGAGGTGTTCGACATCCTGCTGCAGGTGCTCGACGACGGCCGCCTGACCGACGGGCAGGGTCGCACGGTCGACTTCCGCAACACGATCCTCGTGCTCACGTCGAACCTCGGCTCGCAGGTGATCACCGACCCCGGCCTCAGCGACCCCGAGAAGGAGGAGCTGGTGCAGGGCATGGTCCGCCAGGCCTTCAAGCCCGAGTTCGTCAACCGGCTCGACGACATCGTCGTGTTCTCGACGCTGTCGACCGACGACCTCGGCCAGATCGTGTCGCTCTACGTCGACCGGCTCGGCCGTCGCCTGACGGACCGCCGGCTGTCGCTCGCGGTCACGCCCGATGCCCGGGCCTGGCTCGCCGAGCGCGGCTACGACCCGATCTACGGCGCCCGGCCGCTGCGTCGGCTCATGCAGAGGCAGATCGACGACCAGCTCGCCATGGCGCTGCTCGGGGGCTCGATCGCCGACGGCGACACGGTGCTGGTCGACGTGGCGCCCGACGGGGAGTCGCTGAGCGTCGCGCAGCAGGTCGTGGCGGAGCCGTCGGCAGAGGTGCTCGACGACCTCGACTGAGCCGCGGCCGGTCCGCACGCAGGGCACACTGGGGCACATGAGCACCTGGGTGAAGATCTGCGGACTGTCCACTCCCGAGACGGTCGACGCGGCCGTCACGGCGGGTGCGGACGCCGTCGGGTTCGTCTTCGCGCCGGGCAGTCCGCGCACGGTCGACCCGGCGACCGCCCGTGCGCTGGTCGCTCGCGTGCCCGAGGGCGTCGAGACCGTCGGCGTGTTCCGCGGCCAGGGCGTGGCGGCGGTGCTCGAGCTGGCCCGCGCCTCCGGCGTCTCGACCGTCCAGCTGCACGGCGACGAGACCCCTGCGGACGTCGCGGCCGTGCGCGCCGCGGGGTTCCGGGTGATCCGCGCCGTCAGCGCGTCGCGCTACGCCGACGAGGCCGAGGAGGTGCGGGTCGCGTTCGGCGAGGACGCCCTGCTGCTCGACGCGGTCGACCCCGGTGCCGGGGCCGTGTTCGACGCGGCGCCGCTGCTCTCCTCGCCGCCATCGCGCCCGTGGTTGCTCGCGGGCGGTCTCACGCCCTCGAACGTCGCCGGCCTGCTCGGCTCGCTCCGCACCTCCGGTGCGGTCGGGGTCGACGTCAGCTCAGGCGTCGAGGCGTCCCGCGGCGTCAAGGACGTCGCGCTCATCGCCGACTTCGTCGCCGCGGCCCGCACGCCCTGACCGCTCTCGGTCAGCCGAGCAGGGCCCGGAGGTCGGCGACCAGGCGGTCGACGTGCTCCTCGGTGGTGTCGAACGAGCACATGAGGCGCACCTCGCCGGTCGCCCTGTTCCAGTCGTAGAAGTGGTGCGCCTCCCGCAGCGGCTCGACCGTCGGGCGCGGCAGCACGACGAACACGGCGTTGGCCTCGACCGCCTGCGTGATCGTCACTCCGGGCAGCTCTGCGAGCGCCGCCGCCAGGCGGGTCGCCATCGCGTTGGCACGGGTCGCGGAGCGCAGCCAGAGCTCGTCCTCGAACATCGCGAGGAACTGCGCCGACGTGAAGCGCATCTTCGAGGCCAGCTGCGCGTCCATCTTGCGGAGGAAGACCAGGCCGGCCCGCGCCTCCTCGGTGAAGGTCACCACCGACTCGCCGAGCACGAGCCCGTTCTTCGTGCCGCCCAGCGAGACGGAGTCGACGCCGGCATCGCGCGTCAGCGACCGCAGCGAGACCCCGAGCGAGGCGGCCGCGTTGGCGAGCCGGGCTCCGTCGAGGTGCACGGCCATCCCGTGCGCGTGTGCGCGGTCGGTGATCGCCCGCAGCTCGTCGGGCGTGTAGACCGTGCCGAGCTCGGTGCTCTGCGTGATCGTGACCGCGAGGGGCTGGGGACGCTGCTGGTCTCCCCAGCCGTAGGCCTGGCGGTCGATCAGCTCGGGAGTCAGCTTGCCGTCGGGCGTCGGCACCGTGAGCAGCTTGATGCCGCCGAGGCGCTCGGGCGCGCCGCCCTCGTCGGTGTAGACGTGCGCGGTGGTCGCGCAGATCACGGCGCCCCAGCGGGGCACGAGCGCCTGCAGAGCGGCCACGTTGGCCCCCGTGCCGGTGAGGACCGGGTCGAGGGAGGCGCCCTCGCCGAAGACCTCGCCGACCACCTCGCCGAGACGGCGCGTGTAGGGATCGGCACCGTAGGAGGCGACGTGCCCGCCGTTCGCGTCGACCATCGCCTGCAGGACCTCGGGGTGGGCCCCGGCGTAGTTGTCGGAGGCGAAGGAGTGGGCGGCAGGGTCGTGGAGTCGTGTCACGGGTCCATCTTGCCGTCCGCCGCGGGGGAGGCGACCGGAGGCGCGGATCTCGACGAGAACTCGATGATCTCTTGTGAAATGCGAATGTCACACATAGAGTGATGCCCAGCACCGCAGCTCGTCTCCTCGGCGGTGCGCCTGGCGCCTGCCCCACCCGAGAGGTCCGCCATGTACTTCCTCCACACTCCCAAGCTCGTGCTCACCGGCTCGTCGCCCTCGCTCCGCGAGACGGCCGACCGAGCCGCCGCCCTCGGCGCCGAGGTCGTCGTCGTCGATCCGGCCTCCGTCGCCGCCGTCGGCACCTCGACGGTCGGCGCCCCGCCCGCCGATGCCGCGTCCGCGGAGGCCGCGTCCGCCGATGCCCCGCTCGCGGAGGCCCTGCTGGCCGTCGCCGACCTCGACGGCTTCGACGTAGCCGTGGTCGGGATCGCGCCGACCGGCTCGGCGGGCGACGACCTGCCCGCCGCAGCGGCCCTCCTCGGCCCCGGCCTCCGTCACGGGGCGCTGGTCATCGTCAGCAGCGCGTCGTCCGTCGAGCTCGACGGACGACGCCTCGCTCACGACCTCGCGGAGCGTTCCGGCCTCGAGCCCGGCGTCCAGTTCGACGTCGTCGGGGTCGAGGGTGTCGACGTGCGCTGGTCCACCGGCGACGAGGGGGAGCAGATCACCCGCTTCCTCGTGGCCCAGCTGGGAGTGGGTGCGCCCGTCCAGCGGGGCTGAGTCCGCGACCGTCCTGCCCGGCGAGGTCCGCCCCACGGCGTCCGCCCCTCCCTCTTGCGCCACCCGTGTCGGTCGCCGACGTCGGCGGCCTGCACCAGGATGGTCACATGGGCGGAGTGCTGATCGGGTTCGGGATCATCGGGGTGATCATCGCCGCCGGCTGGGTGGTCGGGCGCATCGACCTGCTCGGCCCGACCGGACACCAGGTGCTGTCCCGCCTCGTCTTCTTCGTCCTCACCCCGTGCCTGCTCTTCTCCACGATCTCGCGCGCCGACGTGCACGTGCTCTTCTCGGACCTCCTCGTGGTCTCGGCCCTCGCCTCCTTGGCGGCTGCCGTGATCTCGGTGGTGCTGCTGCGGTTCGTGCTGCGCCGCTCGGCCGCCGAGACGACCATCGGCACGATGGGCGGCGCCTACGTCAACGCGAACAACATCGGACTGCCCGTCGCGACCTACGTGCTCGGCAGCGCCACCTTCGTCGCCCCGGTGCTGCTGTACCAGCTGCTCGTGCTGACCCCGATCGTGCTCTCGGTGATGGACACGGTGACGAACCGAGGCAGCAGCCTGGGGCGCGCGATCGTCCGGCCGCTGCTCAACCCGCTGTTGATCGGGTCGGCGCTCGGGGTGCTCGTCGCGGTGCTCGAGATCGAGGTGCCCGACCCCGTCATGCAGCCGTTGCTGCTCGTCGGCGGCGCCGCGGTGCCCGTCGTCCTGATCTCGTTCGGCATGTCGCTGTCGGGCTCGAAGCCGCTGCAGGCGCGCGAGGGCCGGGTCGACATCGCGATCGCGACCGCCTTGAAGCTCGTGGTGATGCCGGTCGTCGCGTGGCTGCTCGGTGCCTTCGTCTTCGACCTCGGGCACGACCAGCTGTTCGTCGCGGTCGTCCTGGCCGGCCTGCCGAGCGCCCAGAACGTCTTCAACTACGCCCAGCGGTACCAGACCGGGGTCACCGTGGCGCGCGACACCGTGCTCGTGACGACCATCGGGTCGGTGCCCCTGCTGGTGCTGGTGGCGGCGCTGCTCAAGTAGGAGGCGCCTCCTCGGCTGGCAGGCCGGGTCAGAAGATCATCGGGCGGTCGTCGTCGAGCTCGGTGTCGAGCTCGAGGTCGACGACGACGGGCACGTGGTCGCTCGGGGCGTCGCCCTTGCGCTCGTCGCGGTGGATCGAGGCGTCGGTGACGAGGTCGGCGAACGGCGCCGAGCCCATGATGAAGTCGATCCGCATGCCCTCGTTCTTCGGGAACCGCAGCTGCTTGTAGTCCCAGTAGGTGTAGCCCTCTGGCAGGCGCGGGCGCACGACGTCGGTCAGGCCGGCCGCCTCGAACGCGGCGAAGGCGTCGCGCTCGGGCTGGCTGACGTGGGTGTGGCCCTCGAAGACGGACATGTCCCACACGTCGGTGTCGAGCGGCGCGACGTTCCAGTCGCCCATCAGCGCCAGCGGCTGGTCGGGGCGCTCGGCGATCCAGGCCTCGGTCTCCGCGGCGAGGGCGGCCAGCCAGTCGAGCTTGTAGTCGTAGTGGGGGTCGCCGAGCTCACGGCCGTTCGGCACGTAGAGCGACCAGAGGCGGACGCCCTCGACCGTGACGCCGATCGCGCGCGCCTCCTTGGGCTGGTCGGGCCCCTCCTGTCCCTTGGCGAAGCCGGGCTGGGTCGGGAACGTGATCGTGACGTCGTCCATCGGGAGGCGGCTCGCGAAGGCGACGCCGTTCCACTGGCTGAGGCCGTGCAGCTCGACCTCGTAGCCCGCCTCGCGGAACGCGTCGAACGGGAACTGCTCCGGCTTGCACTTGATCTCCTGCAGGCCCACGACGTCGACGTCCTCCCGGACGAGCCAGTCGACGACCCTGCCGACTCGGGCACGGACGGAGTTGACGTTCCAGGTCGCGACGCGCATGCCGACCACGCTACCGGCAGGAGGCGGACCCGGCCTGGGCGGAGCCTCCTGCCCTACCATTGGTCACCGTGACCGACGCACGAACGCAGCTCATCGACTACATCCGCTCCGAGGCCGTCTTCCACGGTGACTTCACGCTCACGAGCGGCAAGAAGGCGAGCTACTACATCGACCTCCGCAAGGTCAGCCTCGACCACCGCGTCGCGCCCCTGATCGGCCAGGTCATGGTCGACCTGATCGCCGAGGTGCCCGACGTGTTCGCCGTGGGCGGCCTGACGATGGGCGCCGACCCCATCGCGTCCGCCGTGCTGCACCAGGGCGTGGCGCTCGGCCGCGACTACGACGCCTTCGTCGTCCGCAAGGAGCCCAAGGACCACGGCCGCGGCAAGCAGGTCGAGGGCCCCGACCTCGAGGGGAGGCGCGTCGTCGTCCTCGAGGACACGTCGACCACCGGGGGCTCGCCGCTGGCCGCCGCGAAGGCGCTGGAGGCGGTGGGCGCGGTGATCGCGGGCATCGCGGTCGTCGTCGACCGCAGCACCGGCGCCCGCGAGGTCATCGAGGCCGCGGGCTACCCCTACTACGCGGCCATCGGGCTGGACGACCTGGGGCTGCAGCCGTGAGCGATGGCGACGACCGCCGCGGACGCGACGACGACGAGGAGGCGGGCCGCGACCCGGCCGCCGACACGTCGGGCCTCGACGCGGGCGACTGGCTCGCCGCGCAGTTCGACGACGACGCGGACGAGGCGGACGCGGAGGCCGACGCGGACGCAGAGGTCGACGCGGCTGACGAGGTCGATGCCGGTGCCGACGAGGTCGACGGGGGCTCCGACGGCGCCGGGCGACCCGAGCCGGTGACGGCCGCGACGCCGATCTCGCCCGAGACGGTCAGCTCGCCGCCGTTCACCGTGCCGCCGGCCCCCACCGCCGAGTCGGACGTCGTCAAGAACTCGGGCCACCCGATGGCGCTGGACCTCTCCGCGCTCGCCGGGGCCGTGCCCCCGCCGTCGACCGAGCCCACGCTGTCCGCCGAGCCGGTGCCGTCCGCCGATGAGGCCGAGGGTGACGAGCACGTCCCCGCCGAGGAGGCGGCACCTGCTGCCGAGCCCGCTGCGCCGCCGCGCCGTCAGGTGCCGCTCGCGGTCGCCCCGCGCCCCGTCGTGGCTCCTCCCGTCGAGCCGCCGCACGCACCCGCTGAGCCGGCAGCTGACGAGCACTCCGACGCTGTCGCCGCCGATGCGTCGGCGCACCCCGACGAGCCCGGCCCCTTCACGGCCCTGATCTCGCCTCCCGTCGCTCCGGAGCCCGTCTTCCCGTCGTCCTTCGACTGGAGCGCGCCGGCTGAGCCCGACGACCGGGGCGAGGGCATCGACCAGGCCGAGCACTCCCCGGACGACGACGACCTGGGCGCTGCCGAGATCGAGCCCGCCGAGGAGGCGCCCGTCACGTCGGACGAGGCTGCCGACGACGCGCAGACGCGCGCGTTCGACCTGCCGGCGGCCGAGGCCGAGCCCGAGCCTGAGGCCGAGCCCGAGCCCGAGGTCGAGGTCGAGGTCGAGCCTGAGCCCGAGCCCGAGCCCAAGCCCGAGGTCGAGATGCCCGCCTCGGAGCCAGAGGCAGCGGAGACTGCGGCTCAGCCGGAGCCCGCAGCTGAGCCGGAGCCCGCAGCTCAGCCGGAGCCTGCAGAGGAGCCGGAGCCGGAGCCGCCGTCCGCCGACGAGGCGACGACCCCGGAGCCCTGGTGGATCGCCGAGCACCACGAGATGACTCGTCGTGAGCGCCGCGAGGCGGAGGCCGCCGGGGTCGTCGTGCCGCCCGCGGTCGCGGCCGAGCCGGACGGTGGCCCCGCCGCTGCGGGAGCCGACGACGTCGGCGACCAGAGCGGTGCCGGCACCGTCGCCGCGCCTCCTGCCGGGCTGCCGTTCGGTGCGCCGACGTCCGCGCCGCCCGCGTCCAGGCCGTCGGGCGTCGAGCAGGAGCCCACGTTCACCGAGCTGCTGGGAATCGTGCGTCCCTCGTCCGACACGCCCGAGACCGTCGAGGACACCCCGGGCGACCCGTCGGCCGACGCCGGTCGCAGCGACCTCGTGGACCCGGGGCCGCTGCCCACTGGCGGGTCCTGGGCGCTGAGCGACGAGCTGCCTGCGGAGGAGACCGCGGCCCGTGCGGGCGAGGAGCCGGTGACCGAGGCCGTCGCGCCGGTCGACGAACGGGCCGAGGAGCCGGTGGAGCCGGTCGATCTCGACGATCCCTTCGCCGCCCTCCGGGTCGAGGCCGAGGAGGACGCTCCGGACGCCGCCACGGCGGCGCTGCCCCTGGCCGGCGCCACGACGGCGACCCCGTCGGCCCCGGCTGCGGAACGACCCCGCTCTGCGTCGCACGGCGAGGGCGAGCTGCCCGGGCTGAGCGTCGGCGGGGCGTCGGCAGCGGTGCCGGCGACCGCCTCCTCGGCTGCCGCGCCCGCCGTGAGCCGAGGCGGTCAGTCGGCGTCGTCCGCGGCGTCGGGTCTCGGGACGGGCTCGTCCGCGACAGGGTCCGGGGGCGGCATCGCGTCGTGGTCTCGAGGCCGCAAGGTGCTGCTCGGCGTGGCCGCGGCACTCGTGATCGTCCTCGCTCTCGTCGCGCTCTTCGTCCTCAGCAGGTCGCTGTTCGCCGGCACGCCGCAGCCGACCGAGGCCCCGGCTGCGGCCGTCGCCACCCGCACCGTCACCGCCGTGCCGGCCGAGGTCGCGCAGGAGGCGCCCGTCGGGCCGCTCGCCACGGGCACGCACCCGTGGAACGACCTGCTGGGAGGCGAGTGCTTCTCCGCATTCGAGAGTGCGTGGCAGCAGGACTACGAGGTCGTCGACTGCGGCCAGCCGCACGTCGCCCAGCTCGCGTCGATCGGTGCGCTCGACGCCGACCCGGCTGCGCCGTACCCGGGGAGCGACGCGCTGCAGTCGCAGATGTCCGTGCTCTGCACCGGGGCGAGCGCCCTCGACCTCGCGGCCGCTTCCACCTACCCCGACGCGCAGTTCAGCGCGAGCTGGCCGTCGACCGATGCCGAGTGGGCCGCCGGGGTCCGCTCGTACTGGTGCTTCGTCGACCGCGCCGGCGGCGAAGCGATGACGACCAGCGTGGCGCCGACCGCGGCCTGATCCGGCCGACCCGGCCCGCGCCTCCTGCGCTCTGCCGCTCGCGGATGCCGACGACGAGGCTCGATCGCCGCAAATGCCGACCGCGGGGCCTGCAACAGCGGGATATCCACTCGATGCAGAGGCGCAGCGGGCCGATCGGTCGGCATTTGCGGCGCCCGCTCCCGCGCCCGCGCCCGCTCCCGCCCCCGCTCACTCTCAAATTTGAGAGTGATCGGTCGTGCGGCGGCCGCGCCTGCAGGGCTGACGGCCGTGTCGACCGTGGATCTGTCTCGCTTCGGGGAGGCGGCAGCGGAGCCGGAGGCGGCTGAGGCGGCACCGGCGCCCGAGGCGGCAGCGGAGCTAGAGCTCGCTCGGCACCACGTCGGTCTCGAGCGGCTCCGCACGGACCAGCTCGTGCACGCCGCTCAGCACCTCGTTCGGCCTGAACGGGTAGCGGTCGATCTCGGCCTGGTCGCTGATGCCGGTCATGACGAGGATCGTGTGCAGCCCCGCCTCGATGCCCGCGACGACGTCGGTGTCCATCCGGTCGCCGATCATCGCCGTGTTCTCGCTGTGGGCGCCGATCCGGTTCATCGCCGAGCGGAACATCATCGGGTTCGGCTTGCCGACGACGTAGGGCGACTTGTTCGTCGCGGCCGTGATCATCGCGGCGATGGCCCCGGTCGCGGGCATCGGGCCGTCGGCGCTCGGGCCGGTCGTGTCGGGGTTCGTGACGATGAACCGGGCGCCGCCGAGGATCAGCCGCACCGCCTTCGTGATCGCGTCGAACGAGTAGTTGCGGGTCTCGCCGACGACCACGTAGTCGGGGTCGGTCTCGGTCATGATGAAGCCGGCCTCGTGCAGCGCGGTCGTCATGCCGGCCTCGCCGATCACGAACGCCGAGCCGCCGGGCATCTGCGAGCGGCAGAAGTCGGCGGTCGCGAGCGCGCTCGTCCAGATGCGCTCCTCCGGCACGTGCAGGCCGGACGCGCGGAGCCGCGCGCTCAGGTCACGCGGCGTGAAGATCGAGTTGTTCGTCAGCACGAGGTAGGGCGTCCCCTCGTCCTGCCACTGCTGGATCAGCGCCGCCGCACCGGGCAGCGCCTGGTTCTCGTGCACCAGCACGCCGTCCATGTCGGTCAGCCAGCATTCGACCTCGTCGCGAGTACCCATGGGCACACCTTACTGAGGGCAGGCGAACGCAGGAGGCGCGGTGCTCGTCGGCCCTGCACCCTACGCTGGCCGTCGTGACCGACCACGACGCCCGACCTGCCGAGTCCGCCGCCGACCCTGCCGCCGAGCCTCTCGTCGAGCACGGCGTCGGCCCGTGGCCCGGCGGCGAGGCCGCGTGGCCCGCCGGCGACCACTGGGACCCCGAGCTGCTGCGCGAGGGCGACCGCCGCAACGTCGTCGACCGCTACCGGTACTGGTCGCTCGACGCGATCGTCGCCGACCTCGACCTGGTGCGGAACCCGTTCCACGTGGCGATCGAGAACTGGCAGCACGACATGAACATCGGCTCGATCGTGCGGAGCGCCAACGCGTTCGCGGCCGAGGCGGTCCACATCGTCGGGCGCCGACGCTGGAACAAGCGGGGCGCGATGGTGACCGACCGGTATCAGCACGTCCTGCACCACCCGGACGTCGCCTCCTTCGTGGCCTGGGCGAAGGAGGCCGGGCTGGTCGTCGTCGCCGTCGACAACGTCGACGGCTCGGTGCCGCTCGAGACGACGGCGCTGCCCGAGCGCTGCGTCCTCGTGTTCGGCCAGGAGGGCCCGGGCCTCAGCCCTGCGGTGCTGGAGGCCGCCGAGCTGGTGGTCGAGATCTCGCAGTTCGGCTCCACCCGCAGCATCAACGCCTCCGCCGCCGGGGCGGTCGTCATGCACGAGTGGGTGCGGCAGCACCGGTTCTAGGACGCCGGGGCGGGCGGCGAGGCCGAGCCGAGGAGGCGGTCGGCCAGCAGGTCCCGTGTCGCGAGCGACGTCGCCTCGGTCAGGTGCGAGCGGTCCGTGCGCACGAGCCTGCCGCCCAGCACGGCCGGGCAGCGCCCGTCGACGCAGAACCACGCCGTCACATCGACGTGCTCGACCCGGGCCCCCACCGCCGCGGCCGCGGCTCGCTCGGCCGCGACCTGAGCGTGCTGCGACGCGGTGGTCGTCACGACGCAGGCGTCGGGACCGTCGTGGCGCGTCGCGCAGTCGCGCACGGCCGGGCCCGCCGGAGGGGCGCCGAGGAGCACCACACGCGGCGCGGCCGCCGTGAGGCGGCGCAGGCTCGACTCGGCGGCCTCTCGCCACTCGCGCTCCGCCGCCTCGGGTCCGATCGCCTCCGCCCGGCGGTCGAGCACGTTGACGCCGCCCGTGACGACGACGAGATCGGCTCCCTCGTCGGCGGCGAGGGCGAACATGGCCTCGCGGTCCGTGGCGCAGGCGGCCTCGAAGTCCTCGTCGTCATAGCGCGCGCCCGGTGGCAGGTCGACCGGCGTGCAGCCCGCGAAGGCGAGTGCGACGACGGCCCAGCCCGCGGGGACGAGCGCCTCGGCCACCCCGCTCGTCCAGCTCGCGGCGACGGAGTCCCCGATGACGACGGCCGTCCGCTCGGCGTCGACGGAGCCCCAGCGGCAGACCCGTGCGCGCGCGGGATCGGGGGTCGGGTCGTGCCGGCAGCCGGTGCGAGGGTCCATCGCCGGGGGCAGCGAGCGGGCGAACGCCGTGTCGACCTCGCGGAGCTCGCCCTCGGACCAGGTGGTCGCCTGCAGGCCGGCGAGCGCCGTCTGCTCAGGGGCGGACACGGGGAGCGGCGGCACGTCGGCGACGCCGGGCGGGGCAGCGGAGAGGCCGAGCGCGCCGGCGAGCGCGGACGGGTCGCCGAGCTTCGTGGGCGAGCGGACCTGGGCCGCGGAGGCGGCCACGACGACGAGGGCGACCGCGAGGGCCACCGCGAGGCCGCGGGGAGCTCGGGCGGGCGCGGACGTGGTCGCGGGTGTGGGTGTGGGTGTGGACGTGGGTGTGGGCGCGGCGACCGGCTCGGGCGCCGGTGAGCGGCGCCTCCTGCCGGGGCTCTCCACCCACCGGTAGGAGGCGGCGCTCAGCACCAGGGTGAGCACGACCGAGACGGGCACCCGCCACCACGTCTCGACCAGCGCGCCGCCGATGACGGCCACGGGGAAGTGCCACAGGTAGATCGAGTACGACCGGCGCCCCGCCCAGACGAGGACGGAGCCGTTCAGGAGGCGGGGCAGGCCGCGCAGCTCGGTCGACCCGAACGAGACGACGAGGGCCGCGCCGACCACTGCGGGCAGCGCACCCGGCCACGGGAAGGCGACGGTCGGCTGGGTGGCGACCAGGGAACCGGCGATGAGGAGGACGCCGAGGCTGGTCGCCGGGCCCCGCCAGGTCGCCAGGCGCCTGGCGACGACGGGTACGAACGCGGCGCAGGCGGCGCCGACGCCGATCTCCCAGGCCCGGCCGAAGGTGTCGAAGTAGGCGGCCTCGATGTCGGTCGCCGTGACGTGCCACGACCAGGTGGCCGAGGCCACGGACGCGACGAGGGCGACGCAGCCGACGACCACGCGCCTCCTCGCTGCGTCCCCACGCCGGACGGCAGCCAGCACGAGCACGAGCAGGAGCGGCCAGACGGCGTAGAACTGCTCCTCGACCGCGAGCGACCAGAAGTGCTGGAGCGGCGAGGGCAGGCTGTCGTGCTGGAGGTAGTCGGTGCCCGCCGCGACCAGGTGCCAGTTGGCGCTGGAGGTCGCGGCGGCCACCGCGTCGAGCACGACGTCGAGGGCCTTCGGCGTCGACCAGACGATCCAGGACGCGGCGACGGTCACCACGAGGACGACGGCGGCGACAGGGAGCAGGCGACGTGCCCGGCGGACGAAGAAGGCGCGCAGGTCGACCCGGCCGGCGCGGTCGTGCTCGTCGAGGAGGAGGCGGGTGATCAGGTACCCCGAGATGACGAAGAAGACGTCGACGCCGATCACGCCGCCGACCGGCACGAAGAGGAGGTGGTACACCACGATCGCCAGGGCCAGCCAGCCCTTGAGCCCCTCGAGGTCACGGCGGTGGCTGAGCGGCGCGATCGTATCCGGGCATCTAGGCATGCAGCATATGTACCTGATCCGCCGCTCTTCTGCAATTCATGTTCCACAGGTAGAATATCGGCGACCGTGCCGGTGGATCAGACCGGGATGCCCCCACCCGACCCGAACGGCCCCGATGACGACCACGCAGCGCACCGCCTTCCGACCCGACGTCGAGGGGCTCAGGGCGATCGCCGTCCTCGTGGTGGTGGCCGAGCACCTCGTCGGGTGGCCGGCGGGCGGCTTCGTCGGGGTCGACGTCTTCTTCGTCGTGTCCGGCTTCGTCATCACCGCGGTGCTGCTCGCCGAGCTCGACGCCGCGGGCAGCGTGTCGCTGACCGCGTTCTACGCTCGTCGCGCCCGGCGGGTGCTCCCCGCGGCCGGGGTCGTCGTCGGCGTGGTCGTGGTCGCGGCGTGGGTGCTGTGGCTGGCGCCGCGTGCCTGGGCGACCGTGCTCGACGCGGTCGCCGCGGCGCTGTTCGTCGAGAACTGGCACCTCGTGGCCCTCGGCACCGACTACCTCGCCGCGGACGGGGCCGTCTCGCCCCTGCAGCACTTCTGGTCGCTGGCCGTCGAGGAGCAGTTCTACCTCGTCTGGCCCCTCCTCGTGATCGCGGTCGCGCTGGCGGTCCGCGTCCTGCGGAGGCCAGGGGCGGCCAGGGCCCTGCTCGCGGTCGTGTTCTCCGGCGTGCTGCTGGGCTCGGCCGTCTGGAGCGCCTGGCGCACGGACGTCGCACCGTCCGCCGCCTACTTCGACTCCGTCGGCCGTGCGTGGGAACTCGCGGCCGGCGGCCTGGCCGCGCTCGCCGTCCCCGTGGCACGTCGTGTCCCCGTGACCGTCCGCCGGGCGCTGACGCTCGTCGGGCAGCTCGTGATCGTCGGGTCGGCGCTGTTCGTCGGGTCCGCCCTGGCGAGCGGCTCGGAGGCGGCCGGCGCCGTGACGGCGTTCCCGTGGCCGTGGGCGCTGCTCCCCGTCCTGGGGACCGTCCTCGTCGTGACCGCGGGGTCGGGCACGCTCGGCCGTGTGGAGGCCGTTCTCGTCTCCCGACCTGCCCGGTGGGTCGGTCGGCGGTCGTACTCCCTCTACCTCTGGCACTTCCCCGTGATCGTCTTCGCCGCCTCCTTCGGGCTCGACGGCCCGGCGTGGGTCGTCGCCCAGCTGGCGCTGACCCTGGCGCTGACCGTCGCCTCCTACCGCCTGGTCGAGCAGCGCGTGCAGCGCTCCGGCTGGCTGCGGCGCGCTGCGCACCCGGCCCCGGCCTCGGCCCCGGCCTCGGACTCGGGGAGGCGCGGTGCCGGAGGGCCTGTCGCCCAGGCTGCGCTCGCGGTCCTGGTGGGCGTCGTCGTGATCGGGACCTCGGCGGCACAGCTCAGGGGGCCGGCGTGGCTGGTCGACCCCGCGGCTGCGCGCGAAGTGAGCTCGGCTGGCGCGCCCGGCTCGGCCGGGGCGCCCGAGGCACCGGGTTCGCACGGTTCGCTCGGCGACGGCCCGGTCTCGTGGGACGCGGCGTCGCTCCGAGCTGCCCTCGACGCTGCCGTCTCAGGCTCGGGAGACGTCCCGGTCGACGTTCTCGACGAGGCCTTCTCGTCGTCGTCCGTGCCGCAGATCGGCCCCGGGGGGTGCCGCTACGACGTGGGGACCGCCCCGGACCTGCTCGAGCCGTGCCTGGCCGGACCGGCCTCCGCCGAGCACGTGGCCGTCGTGGTCGGCGACTCGATCGCCCTCAGCTGGATGCCTGCCGTCGTCGAGGCCCTCGGCCCGGGCTGGCGGGTGCTGGGGCTCGGCATCGGGAGCTGCTCGACCGTGGACGCCCGGTTCCACGGCGGGGACGGACGCACGGCCTTCGCCGACGAGTGCGCGCGCAGCCGCTCGCACCTCGCGGAGCTCGTCGAGCGCACCGCGCCCGATCTCGTCGTCACCTCGTCGAGCGCCGCGGGCGTCGAGCGCCTCCTGAGCGGCGCCGACGGGGCAGAGGCGGCCGCCGAGTGGCGGCGTGGCACGACGTCGGCGGTGGCGAGGCTCTCCCGAGCTGGCGACGGTGCTCGTGTCGTGGTCCTGGGGGCGCCTCCTCGAGGGGCCTCGCCTGCGGACTGCGCGACGCGCGCGACCCGTGCGGGGCTGTGCTCGACGCAGGTGGAGCCGCGGTCGATCGCGGCCGCTGCGGCCGAGGCCGCGGGCGTGGCGGACGCCCTGACGGCCGGAGTCGACGCCGACTGGGTCGACGTCACGGACTGGTTCACGTCGGCCGACGGGCTCGTGCCGGTGACGGCAGGGCCCCTCCTCGTCCGCTCGGACGCACAGCACCTCACCACGGAGATGTCGCGCTCGCTCGCGGGCCTCGTCCGCCCGCACCTCGTCCCGGGGGCAGCCGCCGGAGGCTGACGCCCGCGGGCACGGCGGGGCCGCGCCCGTGAGCACGACGGGGCCGCGCCGAGAGGTGCCGTCGCCCGGCGCGAGCTTTCGACGTGTCCGTGTGGCCCGCCGTCCCCTGCGCGAGCCCGTTGAGCACGCGTGAGGCGCGCGGGTTCGGCGGGTCGCTGTCGTCGGTGGCGGGTCCGCGGCCGCCCGCCGTGCACAGCGGGAACCCGCCGCACCCGCGGGCAGCCCGCCGCACGCGCGTGGCACGCGCGTGTGGGGCACGCGCCTGGCGCCCGCCGCACGCGAGTGGCGGCCGCCGCACGCGCGGGGCAGCCGCCGCACGTGCGTGAGGGCCGCCGCGCGTTCGGGAGCTGCAGGGGTTCGGCGGGTCGCTGTCGTCGGTGGCGGGTCAGCGCCCGCCCGCCGTGCACGACGGGAACCCGCCGTGCACGACGGGAACCCGCCGCACCCGCGGGGAGCCCGCCGCACGTGCGTGAGGCCCGCCGTGCACCACGGGGACCCGCCGACATCGGCGGTGACGGGTCAGGGGCGGGTCGCCGCCCGGCGTCCGTGGCCCGGGTCGGGGAGATCGATCCCGGACGCCGCCGGATCGGATGCCGCAGCGCGCACGCGCGGACTCTGAGCCGATGCGCCCGAGACCCCCGCGCTGACCGTGCTGGCCGCACTCGGCGCCCCGACCGCGCTGGCCGCGCTCGCCGCGCCGACCGTGCGGGCAGGGCCTGTGGTGGCGACGACACCGTCGACGGCCGAGGACTCGTGCCGGCCGTCCTCGCCGCGCCGCCAGCCTCGGTCGGAGAGGCAGACCACCACGGTGAGCAGCAGCACCATCGTCGTCATCTTGAAGAAGTCGAAGGTCATCAGCGCCGACGCGAAGACGATCAGGCCCGCACGCACGTCGCGACCTCCGCGGACGGCCGCGACGACGAAGAGCGCGACGACGAGCCCGGCCCCGACGAGCCCCTGGGTGGCGAGCGACGACAACAGCTGGTTGTCGACGACGTTGAAGCCGGTGCCGAAGAAGTAGCCCTGGGCGAAGAGACGGCTCTCGCTCGACTCCCCGCTGCCGAAGAGCGCCTCGGCGGCGGGGCGGCCGATGAGCCGGGGCACAGCGGCCAGGTGGCCGGAGCGGTTGAGGAACGACCCGGACGACAACAGGGCGTCCACGGTCTGGGCGATGACCGTCCAGCTGACGAGTGTGATCGCCGCGGCGGCGGCGGCCAGGACGGCGCCGCGCTGCCAGGTCGCCGCACGCCGCGAGCTCAGGAGGAGGTAGGCGAGCGCGAGGACCGCGGCGACGACCGCGCTCCGCGACCCCGACAGGACGACGCAGGTGCACAGCAGGGCGAACGCGGACCAGCGTGTGCCGGGCCCCCGTCGGTGCCAGGTGGTCAGCAGCAGCACGAGCCCCACCAGCAGCAGTGTGCCGTAGGGCAGGGCGTGCGACATCGTGCCCTGGACACGGACGAGGTCGCCGCCGAGGAGGTGGTTCTCGTTCCACAGCCCGCGTCCGGTCGCATAGACCTTGTAGCCCCAGAGCAGCGGCGCGCCGCGGGCGAACTCGACCAGGCCGGCGAGCGCCTGGAGCACCGCGACGACGACGACTCCGTCGACCAGGCGACGACGGTCGGCGGGGCTCGCCTGGCTGAGCACCAGCACCACGAGACCGGAGAGCAGCGCCATGCGCAGGACGAGGCCGAGCCCCGCCGGGTAGGCGACGAACGTGATGAGCGAGGCGCTGGCGAACAGCGCCACGAGCACCAGGGGGGCGGCCGTGACGTGGATCGCCGCCCCGCCGCGCGGCGAGGCGGCCGTCAAGAGCAGGAGCACCAGGGTCGCGACGACGACGGCGTCGCACACCGGCTGGGGCACCAGCGGCGACCAGGCGAAGCAGTGCACGCCGAGCACCAGCGCGACGACCGTGCCGCGGAGGACGTCACGACGCACCATCCTGGCCAGCACGAAGAACAGGGGGACGGCGAGGCCGCCGGCCGCCGCCGCGAGCATCACGAGCCCATGCCCCGGTGGGAAAAGAGGGCCGTGACGGGCACACCGTGCGCCCGGGCGGCGCCCTGTCGTGCGGCGGTCTCGAGGCGGACCCGTGCCCGGCCCTGCAACGCGCGCCGCAGGTGTGCGCCCTGCACGGCTGCTCCGACGCCCTCGGCGAGGACGAGGGCGAGCACGGCGCCGACGGCCCCGCCCGTCGCGCCCCCCAGCACGAGCGCCGGCAGGCCCACCAGGGCCGCGGCGGTGACGGCGGCGGTGATGCGCTCGGCCTCGCCGAGCGAGACGAGGCCGAGTGCGGTGCCCCGGGAGACGGACATCACGAGCAGCAGCGCGGCGACCGCGACGAGGAGGGGCGTCTCGAGCGCGACGGTCCCGCTGAACAACACGGGCGCGACGACGGGCATCAGCAGGACGAAGCACGCCGCCGCGACGGTGCCGGCGACCGTGTTGAGGAGGATCGCGACGACGACACGGCGTGTCCGCTCGGACGCCGGTGCGGAGCCGAGCCAGTTCTGCAGACGGGCCGGGAGTGCCCCGAGCACGGCGAAGCCCATGCGCATCGGACGGTCCGCAGCCGAGAACGCCGCCACGGCGGCCGGGGAGACCAGGCCGAGCACCGCGGCCGGCAGCATCGTGTAGACGGTGCTGATCGCGCGGCCGCGGAGGATCGTGACCCGTGTGCCGACGATCCGGGGCGCAGAACGGACCGCGTGGAGCGAGGGCAGGGCTGGGAGGCGCCCCACGAGGGAGGCGACCGTCACGCTCACGACGGGGACCACCAGGAGGAGCAGCCCGTAGACGACGAGGCCGGCGCCGGCCGTCATCGCGGCGGCGGCGACGAGCAGGAGCGCGACTCGGGGCAGGGCGTCTGAGACGAGCGACGCTCCTGGTCTGCCGGCCCCGATGAAGAACCAGGCCGGCGACGCGGCACCGGTCAGCACCGTGCCGCCCGCGACGAGGGCCGCGGCGAGCGCGTGCTCGCCCACGACGAGCGCGGCGACCAGGCCGCACGCCGGCGCGACGACGGAGGCGGCGACGAGCTTGGCCGCGAGGCCCGCCTCCCACAGCTCTCGGCGTCCCTCGGCGTCGGCCCGGGCGACGGCCTGCACCTGGTCGAGCGACCAGCCGAGCTCGGCCACGACGTGGCCGGCGCCGCCGACGGCGAGCGCCACCGCGACGGCGGCCCAGCCGGCCGCCCCCGCGGTCGCCGTGACGGCCGGCATCACGAGCACGGGAGCGAGCGAGGCGACGAGAGGCGCGAGGACGAACAGGCCGAGGTGGCGCGCCTGTGCCGCGGCGCGCCTCATCGGGGGGACCGCACGGCCAGGCGGGACCAGCCGAGCCGGACCACCTCGGCGAGCCGTCTGTCGACGTCGGGCACGGCGCGCGACGCGGCGACGGGGTCGACCGAGCACAGCGCGTCGGCGAGCGACGCCGCCGACCCCGGCGCGGTCGTGACGAGCAGGGGCCCGGCGGCCTCGGCGATCTCGGCCAGGGCCGGCGTCTCGGCGGTGACGACGACGCGTCCGCACGAGAGCCCCTGCCACACCTTGTTCGCGATGACGGAGCGCGCCTTCTCGGACGACCCGAAGATGCCCAGGGCGACGTCGGCGGAGGCGATGAGGCCGGCCAGCTCGCTCTCGGGCACCGGCCCCAGGAAGGTGCAGAGGCCGTCGAGGCCTCGTTCTCGGACGGCGTGCTCGGTCGCCGCGCGGGTGCCGCCGTCGCCGACGAGGGTGAGGTGCACGTCGCGGCGGCCCACGGTCAGGGCCAGGGCCTCGACCACGAGGTCGAGCCCGTGCAGGGGGATGTAGTTGCCGTACCAGAGCAAGTGGAGCGTCTCGCCGGGACCGCGGGGCGGGACCGCGACGGCCCAGTCGGGCGCGCCCACCGGCAGCGCGACGACGCGGGTCCGGACGGCGGCGCGGCTCGCGGCCGCCCGGCGCGCCCTGACATCGGTGTCGACGAGCCAGACGTGGGCGGCGCGGAGCGCGAGTTCGTCCTGGAGGCGGAGGGCACTTGCGCGCAGCGAGCCGGGGCGCACGCGGCCCCAGTCGCCGACCTCGGTCTCGTGCAGGCCGACGAAGCCGTCGACCACCACCGTCGACCGGGTGAGCCTGCCGACCACGCCCACGTACGGGGCGTGCGCCAGGCGCAGCTCGCTCAGCACGACGACGTCGTGCCGCAGACAGCCCCTGGCGAGGCGGACGACGTCGCGGAGGAGGCGCAGGGCGCGCGGGCCCCCACGGCTCGCCGTCAGCACGGTCACCTCGCACCCCTCGGCGCGGAGGTGCTCGCGGAGGCGGCGGTTGCGCGGGTAGGACGTGTCGTGGACCCGGTACTGCAGCACGCGCAGGGGGCGGCTCATCGTGAGCCCGCCGACCTGTGCAGCCAGCGCGAGACCGACTCCACGGCTGTCCCGACGAGGAGGTGCGCTGCGTCGTAGGCGCGCTCGTCGCGGCCCCAGGGGTCGGGGACGTCGTCGAGGTCGGGAGCCGAGGGGGGCACGGTCGAGCCGCGCTCGGCGACGGCGAGCCGGACGGCCTCGCGGAGCCGCCCCTCGGCGTCGGGGGCGGCGGACCGGGCCTCGTCGGCGATCACGTCGCCGTGCTGCCCGACGACGCGGGCGAGCTCGAGCAGGGTCATCGCTTGGCGGACGACGCGCGGGTGCAGCTCGATGGCGGCCCGTCGGTGCTCGCGGGCGAGGCCGAGCACCAGGTCGGCGCCCGCGAGGTGCTCGACGGTGACCTGTGCAGCGACGTGGGCCGGGTCGAGCCCCGCCGCGGCGACGGCGACGGACACGTGCGGTGCCATGGGCTCGCCCACCACGGCCCGGGTGCCGGCGCTCGTGACGACGACGGGGAGGTCGGCGAGGCGGTCGCGGAGCAGCACCTCGGCGAGGGGAGATCGGCAGATGTTGCCGGTGCAGAGCACGAGCAGGGCGACGGGGGCGGTCATCACGAGGAGGTCGTCAGGCCGGCGGTGCCGGCGGGGACTGCCTGGACCGCGGGGACGGCGGTGCCGCGATCGCCGCGTCGGCCCGACCCCGGCAGCACGTCGACCGCCGTCGGCACGGTCGCCGTCGTCGGCGAGTCGCCGTAGTACGACTCGTAGCTCGTGTAGCCGTACGCGGCGGCCCCCTTGGCGGGGACCATGGTCAACACGATGCCGAGCACCCTGCTGCCGACGCGGTCGAGCACGCCCAGGGCGTGCGTGAGCTGCCCGCCGGTGACCCGGCCGGCCCCGACGACCACGATGGTGCCCGAGGTCATCGTGCTGATGACGGCGGCGTCGGTCACGGGGAGGAGAGGCGGGGCGTCGATGATGACGTGGTCGAAGGTCGCGGTCAGCTCGTCGACGAGGGCGGCCATGGCGCGGGAGCCGAGAAGCTCGCTCGGGTTCGGCGGCGTGGTGCCGGCCGCGAGCACGGACAGGCGTCCACGGCCCCAGGGCTGGAGCACGTCCACGAGCTCGGTCCGCCCGATCAGCACGTCGGTGAGGCCCACCGCCCCGTCGAGGCCCATCACCTCGGCGAGCCGGGGGCGCCTCAGGTCGCCGTCGACGACGACGACGCTGGCGCCGGTCTCGGCGATGGCGATGGCGAGGTTCGCGCTCGTCGTCGACTTGCCCTCTGAGGGCAGCGCAGAGGTGAGCACGACGCTGCGGCCGTGCGTGTCGACGTCGAGGAACTGCAGGTTGGTGCGGAGGCTGCGGAAGGCCTCGGCACGGGGGCTGCGGGGGTCGGTGTGCACGAAGAGCGGGCGAGAGACGACGGTGGCGTCGTAGCCGACGGCGCCGATCACGGCGGCGTCGGTGACCTGTGCCACGTCGGCGAGGCCGCGGATCTTCGTGTCCAGCACGGCTCGGAGGGCCGCTCCGGCGAGGCCGAGCACGAGGCCGCCGAGCAGGCCGAGGCCGAGGGTGGTGGCCAGCCGCGGGCTCGCCGGATCGGTCGGCGCGGAGGCCGGCTCGATGGTCTCGACCCTGACGGGAGTCGGCCCCCCGCCGACCGGCAGCTCGAGCTCGTCGGCCACGACCGTCGTGAAGCTGGCCCCGACGGCGGCGGCGATGCGCTGGGCGACCGCGGGGTCGCTGTCCACGGCCGACACGACCACGATCACCGTGTTGGCCGGTGAGGTCGCCGTGACCCGCGAGGCGAGCTCGGTCGTGCTCGTGTCGAGCCCCAGCTCGTCGATGACCGGCTGGAGCACCCGTGCGCTCGTGGCCACGGCGAGGTACGACGTCACCTTCTGCTGGGCGGCGCTGCTGCCCTGCACGATCTCCTGTGCGCTCGACTGGTCGACGCCCTGGACGGACACGAACACCTGCGTCGTCGAGACCCAGGAGGCGGGCAGCAGCACGAGGGCGAGGACGCCCGCCCCGAGGCCGAGGAGCACCCCGGCCGCGACGAGCGACCATCCCTTGCGCACGATGCGGACGTAGTCGGAGAGCTCCATGTGATCCTCGCTTCGGGGCGACGGCCCGCCGACGATCATCGACTGGGGCACGCTCAGTGCGGGATCAATCTAACATTTCTCATTCAGATGTCAATGGTCGGGCCGGGGTCGGGTCCCGGCCGTCGGCTCGCCGTCAGCGGCGCAGCGACCGGCGGAGCGCCTCCTCGTAGGCGTCGCAGACCGACTGCCAGGTGTACGCGGCCTCGGCACGTGCCGCCGCCGCCTCCCGCAGGCGCTGCTGCTCGGCGGGGTCGTCGAGCAGGGCGACGACCGCCTCCGCGATCGCCTCCGGCTCGGGCGGGACGAAGACGCCCGCGTCGGCGAGCACCTCGCGGTTGTAGACCGTGTCGCGCGCGATCACCGGCGCACCGGTGAACATCGCCTGGACGAGGGCGGGGTTGGTGCCCCCGACGCTGTGGCCGTGGAAGTACGCGCCCGCGTGCTGCCAGAGCGCGAAGAGCCGGTCGTCGTCGCTGACGTGGCCGAGCCAGCGGACCCGGTCGTGCTCGGCGGCGAGGTCGCGGACGAGGTCGTCGAGCTCGCCGCCGTAGCCCGTCGACCCCACGATCACGACGTCGTGGTCGACGGCGATGCGTCGTGCGGCCTCGACGAACTCGACGATCGAGTTCTCGGGCACGAAGCGGGCGACGACCAGGGCGTAGCCGCCGTGGGTCAGGCCCGGCTCGACGGGCAGCTCGCGCACGGGGTCGCCGCCGTAGGGGATGAAGGTGCCCTCGACGCCGAACTCGTCCCGCCAGCGGCGCACGATCTCGACGGCGTCGCAGACGAGGGCGTCCGCGAACCGGGCGGAGGCGCGGGCCCCGAGCTTGAAGACGGTCTTGGCCGCCCGGCCCCACTTGGCCCGCTCCCACTCGATGCCGTCGACGTTGATGATCACGGGCACGCCCCGGAGGCGGAGCAACGGCAGCCAGAACCCGTTCGCGACGTTCATCATCAGCACCGCGTCCGGCCTGCGCACGACGGCGTCGAGCACGGCCGTCAGCCCGTAGCTCAGGGTGCTCAGCGACCGGCTCTCGACGCCGCGCGTCGTGCGGGTGCGGACCCGGGGGTCGCGGGCGGGGTCGTCCTCGCGAACCGCCCCGTGCCGGCCGTAGACCGTGACGTCCCACCCGGCGTCGACGAGCGCCGGCGCGATGCGGCGGACGGCGGTCTCGAAGCCGCCGTAGTAGCTCGGGTAGCCCCGCGTGCCGATCACGGCCACGGAGCGCCTGCGGCCGTCGGGGCGGCCGTCGAGGTCGCCGGAGGAGGGGCGGGGGCGAGGCGACATGGACGTCCGTTCCGAGAGGGGGCGCGCGGCGCACCACGGTACCGCAGGGCTGCCCGCCGACAGTGCTCGACCCGGGTGGGGACAGCTGCCGCGGGGCGTGTGCTCCTCCCCGTCCCGGGCTCTCCCCATCTCGGCCTCTCCTCATTCAGGAACGTGAGTCCTGAGTTCGCACTGCGCAGGAGGCGCGCTCCTGATCCGTGCACAGCTCAGGACCCGAGAGGCGCGACTTCCTGAATCCCGACGCCGCGACGCGAGAGGATGGGCGCATGTCCTCCACGAACCTCCTCGGCGTGCCCGAGACCCTCCTGCCCGCCGACCCTGCCGTGACGGCCGACCTCGAGACGCTGTCGCTCGCCGAGGTCGTCGTCGCCCACCCGACGTCGTCGCTCGCCTGGGCCCTGCTCAGCGACGAGGCCTCCGCGCGGGGCGCCGACCTCGAGGCCTACGCGTACGCGCGGGTCGGCTACCACCGCGGTCTCGACGCGCTGCGCGGAGCCGGCTGGCGCGGACAGGGCCCCGTCCCGTGGTCGCACGAGCCGAACCGCGGCGTGCTGCGCTCGCTCTTCGCCCTGCGCCGCGGAGCCGCCGCGATCGGCGAGACCGCCGAGGTCGAGCGGCTCGGCACGTTCCTGGCCGACGCCGACCCCGCGGCTTCCCAGGCCATCGAGGCCGAGGAGGCGGGCCGACGCTGACGACCGTCGGTCGCGCCTCCTGCGCTCTCACGATCCAGGACGAGGCCGCTCGCGCCTCCTGCCCTCTCGCAATTCAGGACATGGCTGCTCGCGCGTCCTGATCAGTGCACGGTTCAGGACTCGCGATCCTGAGCAGTGCGGACTCAGGACTGATGTTCCTGAATGAGGAGAGGCAGAGGCAGAGGCAGAGGCGAGGCCCGGGCAGCGCGCCCGCGCCTCAGCCGATCAGCGAGGGGCGCAGGTCGCGCAGCGTCCGCTGACGCGTCATGCGGGCCGTGGCGAGCAGCGACACCAGCAGCGCCCCGAGCATCCAGAGCGCGAGCACGCCCGCGTCGGTCCAGGCGGTCGCCGTGCTGCCGCCGTACATCAGCTGGCGCAGGCCGTCGGTCGCGTAGCTCATCGGCAGCACGAAGTGCAGCGCGGCGAGGGGCCCCGGCAGCGTCTGCCACGGGAACGTCCCGCCGGCGGTGACCAGCTGCACGACCATGAGCACCAGCCCGAGGAACTGCCCGACGCTCCCGAGCAGCACGTTGAGCATCATGATGATCGCCGCGAACGTCACGCTCGCGAGCGCCATCAGCCCGAGCATCCCCCAGGTGTGGGCGACCTCGAAGCCGAGCGCCCCGCGCACGATCGCGAACAGCGCGACCATCTGCAGCACGCCGAGCAGCGCGGGCGTCAGCCAGCCGGCCGCGACCACCCGCACCGGCGCCTTGACGGCGGTGATCGCCCGCTTCGACACGGGCTTCACGATCAGGAACAGCGCGTAGATGCCGATCCACGCGGCAAGGCTGATGAAGAAGGGGGCGAGCCCTGCGCCGTAGGTCCCGGCGCTCGTGAGCGGCTGGTCGGCGACGTCGACCGGGTCGCTGATCGCAGAGGCCTGGTCGTCGCGGCTCTGCTCGGTGCTCGCGGGGATCTCGCCGAGGCCGCTCTGCAGGCCGTCCCGCAGCTGCACCGCGCCGTCGTTGAGGCTGACGAGCCCGTCGCGCAGGCTGACGGTGCCGGTGCTCAGCGTGCCGAGCCCGGTCGACAGCGAGGCCGCTCCGGTCTCGAGGGTGTCGAGCCCCGACGACAACGAGGAGGCGCCCGAGGCAGCGCTCTGCGCTCCCGTCGCCAGCGTGGCGGCTCCCGAGGCCGCGTCGGAGATGCCGCCCGTCAGCGCCGGCGTCGCCGAGGCCAGCGCGGCCGCGCCCGCTGAGACCTTGTCGGCGCCCGCCGAGAGCGTCCCCACCTGCCCGTTCAGCTGCTGCACCTGCGTGTTCGCGTCGGCCAGCCCGTCGGTGACGGGGGCGAAGTAGGAGGCGACCTCGGCCGCCGAGGCGAGCGCCTCCTCCTGCGTCTGGCCTTGTGAGACGAAGAGGGCGACGAGCTGGCGGCCGATGGCGGCCTGCGTCTCGGGGGCGGCGTCGGCGGCCGCCTGGCTGGCCGTCGCGGCGTCGCCGACCGCGGTGGCGAGCTTCCGGTTGCCGTCGGCGACCTGGGCCGCGCCGTCGGCGAGCTGCTGCGTGCTGGCGGGCAGGCCGGCGGTCTGGTCGCGCAGCTGGTCGAGCCCGGTCGACAGGGTCGACGCGCCCGCGCTCAGCTGGGAGGTGCCGGTCGCGAGCGAACGCGCACCCGTCGCCGCGGTGCTCGCGCCCGTCGAGAGCTGGTCCGCACCCGACGACGCGTCGGCCGCCCCGGTCACGAGCTGGTCGGCGCCCGACACGGCGGAGTCCGCTCCGCTGACCAGCTGCGACGCCCCGTCGACCGCGCTGCCGAGGTTCGTCCGGATGTCGGCGAGGCCGACGAGCAGGGTGGAGGCCGCCTCCTTGCCGACCTTCTCGGCCACCGAGGCGCGGATCGTCTTGCCGGCCTGCCCGGCGATCGTCGTCGACAGGTAGCTGTTCGAGTCGTTCGTCGCGAGCACGATCTGGGCGCGCTGCGGGTCGTCCGAGCTCGCCGAGGTCAGGTCGGCGCTGAAGTCGCGCGGGATGGTGAACGTGAAGTCGTACGTGCCGTCGCGCAGCCCGGCCGCGGCCTCGGCGGACGAGACCGTGTGCCAGTCGAAGTCGCCGCCGTCGACGACCTCGTCGGTCACCTGGTCGCCGTAGTTCGTGGCGCTGCCGTCGACGACGGCGCCCTGGTCCTCGTTCACGAGGGCCGCGGGCACCTGGTCGAGGTTCGCGTACGGATCCTGGTTGGCCCAGAGGTAGAGGCCGCCGTAGAGCAGCGGCACCGTCATCAGGGCGACGAGCGCGAGGCGCGCCAGCCCGGTCGAGGTCAGCCGCTGCAGCTCGGCTCGGACGATGGCGATGATCTTCACGGTCAGCGGTCCTCTCGTGTCGAGGCGACCGCGTTGTCGTCGAGGGTGGTGTCGAAGGAGGTGGTGTCGAGGTCGTCGGGACCGGTCGCGTCGTCAGCGTCAGCGTCCGCGTCCGCGTCCGCGTCCGCGTCCGCGTCCGCGTCTCCGGCGGCGTGCTCGCCGTGCTCGGCGAAGTCGGGCACCGGCAGCGCCTCGACGGCGGCCAGCGCCGCGAACCCGGTGATCGTCAGCACGGTGACCCCGCGCGCGACGAGGTCGTGCACGACGGCGAGCCAGGCGGCGACGTCGCCGCCGTGCCGCTCGGGCGACGTGAGCACGAGGCCGTCGACGCCCTCTCGCAGCACGGCGAGCTCGCAGAGCAGGCGCACGCGCAGCTCGGTGGGCAGTGCCTGCAGCCGGGTGCTCCGGTGCTCGGCGAGGCCGATCTCGTCGAGCAGCAGGGCGGTCGAGGCGCGGTCGCTGCGGAGGCCGGCGAGCGCCAGCTCCTCGCGGGCGACCTGGGCGACGGTCAGCGAGCTGAAGGGCTCGGCGACCGACGGGGTGTCGACCAGCGCGAAGGAGGCGCGGATCGCGGCCGCGTCGTCGCTCCCGTCGAGCGTCACCCGGCCCTGCGTCGGTGCCATGCGCCCCCCGGCGACCAGCGAGGCGAGCACGGGGGCGTCGACCGTCTCGACGGCGACGAAGCCGGGCGAGAAGCGGTCCGCGACGACGGTCAGCTCGGGCAGCGGCGCCCCTGGCCCCTCGCCGACGGCGACGTGGTCGAGCTCGAGCCTCACGAGCGGTCCTCCGGGGTGCGCAGGGCGAGCGCGGGCGTGCTGCGGACGAGCTCGCCTGCCTCCCGCCAGCCGAGCCCGACCATGCCGAGCACGGCGAGCATCACGAGGCGGTGCCCCTCGGCGCGGTCGAGGTCGCGCACGGTCGCCTCGTCGAGCACGGCCAGCGCCGACCCCTCGACGAGGTGGGCGAGGGTCTGGACGTCGACGTCGTCGCGCATCCGGCCCTCGGCGACTCCGCGGCGGACCGTCTCGAGCAGGAACGCCCGCAGCGGTGCGAGCGCCGTGGCCACGTCGCGCATCAGCGGCCCGCGCACGGTGAGCTGCGCCATGACGCGCACGTGCTCGACCTCGGCCCAGAGCCGCGCGCCGAGCTCGGCGAGCTGCACGACCGGGTCGTCGGACGGAGCCGGCACCGCCGCGGCGCCGATGCGGGCCGCGCCGCGCAGGGTCACCTCGCGCACGAGGTCGTCCCGGGTCGCGAAGTGCCCGTAGACGCTGCGTCGCGAGAGGCCCGCCTCGGCGGCGATCGCCTCGAGCGGCACGGCAGGGTCGACGTTGAGGAGGCGCACGGCGGCCGCCATCAGGGCCTCGCGGTTCGCGGCGGCGTCGCGCCGGGGCGCCCGGGTGGGGGCGGAAGGGGAAGACGGGGAGTGCACGTCCCCGATCATACGATCTTGCACACTGGTGTGCAAGATCGTGACGATGGGATGCGACGAGGAGGCGTCGGTAGGGTCGGGCGATGACCCTCGAGGAGGCGGCGCGGCAGCTCTACGTCCTGCCGCCGCAGCAGTTCACGGCCGCGCGCGACGCCCGGGCGGCCGAGGCGAAGTCGACCGGCGACGCCGCCATGGCGGCCTCCGTGCGCTCGTTGCGCCGCGCCTCCGCGTCGGCCTGGGCCGTCGACCTGCTCGCCCGGGAGGCCCCCGACGATCTCGCCGCCCTGGCCGGCCTCGGCGACCGGTTCCGCACCGCCCAGTCCGACGGCGACCGCGCCGCCCTCTCCGCCCTCACCCGCGATCGGAAGGAGGCGCTGGCCGCTCTCGTCTCCCGCGCCCGCCTCCTCGCGTCCGACGCCGGCCACCCGCTCTCCGCCGCGGCGCTCGCCGAGGTCGACCAGACCCTCCGCGCGGCCGTGGCCGACGCGACCGCGGCTCTGGCCGTGCGCAGCGGTCGCCTCGTGCGGGCGCTCGCCGCCGACGGCCTCGAGGAGGCGGACCTCACCGACGCCGTCGCCGGCCCTGCCCCCGAGGGCGTCGCCCCGGCACGGCTCCGCGCGGCCTCTGCCGCAGCGCCCTCGGCCGTCGACGGGGGCGAGGGGGAGGCCGGACCTGCTTCGGGCGGGCGATCCGGGGCGCGCGACCGCAAAGAGGCACGGAAGGCAGCTGCCGAGGCTGCCCGACGAGCCGCCGAGCAGGCGGCCGCGGATGCCGAGCACGAGGCCGACGACGCGGAGGCGGCGCTCGCCGAGGTCGACGAGCGCGCCACCCGGCTGGCTCACGACCGTGACGACGTCCTCGGGCAGCTGCGCCGCCTCCGGGACGAGTTCGCCGCTGCCGAGCGTCGCGGCGCCGAGCTCGACGACCGCGAGAAGTTCCTCACCCGCGAGCGCCGCCGTGCCGCCGCCGACGCGGCCGCCGCCCGCCAGGCCGCCACCCGAGCCCGGGCCGCCCTCGACTGACGCGGCGCCTGTCCTGCTCTGCTCGCGCCTCACGCCTCGCGCCGGCGCCGCAGCGAAACACCCCGGTGTGGACGATGCACCCCGAAACGACGGGGTGCATCGTCCACACCGGGGTGCGAGACGGCCGAGCGACTAGCCCCGAGCGCCCATGAGGTGCTCGAGCGCGAGCTGCTGCAGGCGGACGAACCCGTACCCGTGGCCGCCGAAGTGCTGCCCCGCGTCGTAGTCCTCGTACGAGGCGCGGTCGGCGAGCAGCTGCTCGTAGCCCTCGCCCTCGCCGAGCGTCGGCGTCGACAGCTCCGCGACCTGGGAGGCGGCCAGCGCCTCCTGCACGTCGGGGTCGGCACGGAACGCCTGGGCGCGCTCCTTCAGCAGCAGGTACATGCGCATGTTGGCGGCGGCGGAGTCCCACACGCCCGAGATGTCCTCGGTGCGCGACGGCTTGTAGTCGAAGTGGCGAGGGCCGTCGTAGGTCGGGCCGCCCTGGGGCGAGCCGTGCTCGAGCAGGTCGACGAGCGAGAACGCGTTCTGCAGGTCGCCGTGGCCGAAGACCAGGTCCTGGTCGTACTTGATGCCGCGCTGGCCGTTGAGGTCGATGTGGAAGAGCTTGCCCTGGTAGAGCGCCTGGGCGATGCCGGCCGTGAAGTTGAGGCCCGCCATCTGCTCGTGGCCGACCTCGGGGTTCACGCCCGCCATCTCGGGGTGCTCGAGCGTCTCGATGAACGCGATGGCGTGGCCGAGCGTCGGCAGCAGGATGTCGCCGCGGGGCTCGTTCGGCTTGGGCTCGATCGCGAAGCGCAGGTCGTAGCCCTTGTCGAGCACGTACTGCGAGAGCATGTCGACGCCCTCCTTGTAGCGGGACAGGGCCGCCTGCACGTCCTTGGCGGAGTCGTACTCGGCGCCCTCGCGGCCGCCCCACATGACGAAGGTCTTGGCGCCCAGCTCGGCGGCGAGGTCGATGTTGCGGAGCACCTTGCGGAGCGCGAAGCGGCGGACGCCGCGGTCGTTGGAGGTGAAGCCGCCGTCCTTGAAGACGGGCGCGCTGAAGAGGTTGGTCGTCACCATCGGCACGATGATGCCGGTCGCCTCGAGCGCGCCCTTGAGGCGGTCGATCTGCTTCTGGCGCTCCGCGTCGGTCGAGCCGAACGCGAAGAGGTCGTCGTCGTGGAAGGTCAGGCCGTAGGCGCCCAGGCGGTCAAGGTTCTCGACGGCCTCGACCACGTCGAGGTCGGGGCGGGTCGGCCCGCCGAACGGGTCGGCGCCGGTGTAGCCGATCGTCCAGAGTCCGAAGGAGAACTTGTCGTCGCGGGTGGGAGTGGTCGTCATGTCCGGGGTCCTCGTCGTCGAGAGCGTTTGTTGTCGTCTCCAACATATGCGTTCGGGCCGTCGATCACAAGGGCCTGCCCGTCGCCCCTCCCCACCCTGCGCCAGGCGGCAGAGCATCCCTCATGACCATGGAGAGGGTTGCGCCCCGATCTGCCCGCGCCTACTTTGTTGTTGACCACAACGAATGTGGTGACGAATGACGAAGGAGTCAGATGTCCCCCCACGAGACCCTGCACGAGACCCGACGCGACCTCGGCGTCGCCATGGTCGGCCACGGCTTCATGGGCGCCGCCCACTCGCAGGCCTGGCGCACGGTGCCCGCGTTCTTCGACCTGCCGCTCGCGCCGCGGATGACCGCCATCGTCGGTCGCGACGCCGACGCGACCCGTGCCGCGGCGGCCCGGTGGGGCTGGGGCCGGGCCGAGTCCGACTGGAGGCGCGTGGTCGAGAGCGACGACGTCCAGCTCGTCGACATCTGCTCGCCCGGCTCGACGCACGTCGAGATCGCGGTCGCCGCCCTCGAGGCCGGCAAGCACGTGCTCTGCGAGAAGCCGCTCGCCAACACCGTGGCCGAGGCCGAGCTCATGGCCGAGGCCGCGGCCCGGGCCGCCGAGCGCGGCGTCCTCGCGATGGTCGGCTTCAGCTACCGCCGGGTGCCCGCCATCACCTTCGCCCGCGACCTCGTCGCGCGGGGCGCGATCGGGGAGCTGCGCCAGGTGCGGGCCCTCTACCTCCAGGACTGGCTGGTCGACCCCGAGGGCCCGATGACCTGGCGCCTCGACAAGAGCGTGGCGGGCTCCGGCTCGCTCGGCGACATCGGCGCGCACCTCGTCGACGCCGTGCAGTTCGTCACGGGCCGGGCGCTGACCGACGTCAGCGGCCTGCTGCACACGTTCACGACCGAGCGCCCCCTGCTCGGCGAGGTCCGCGGCCTCGGCGGCACCGCCTCCTCCGAGCGCGGGCAGGTCACGGTCGACGACGCGGCCCTCTTCACCGCGAAGATCGCAGGAGGCGCCCTCGCGACCTTCGAGGCCACCCGCGTCGCGACCGGCCGCAAGAACGCGCTGCGGCTCGAGTTCAGCGGCACGGGCGGCGCGATCGCCTTCGACCTCGAGCGGATGAACGAGCTCGAGGTCTACGACGCCGGCGCCCCGGTCGACCGGCTCGGCTTCCGGCGCGTGCTCGTCACTGAGCCGGATCACCCCTACACGGGCTCGTGGTGGCCGACCGGCCACGGCCTCGGCTACGAGCACGCCTTCAGCCACCAGGCCCGCGACCTCGTCACCGCGATCGCCGCGGGGGAGCAGCCGACCCCCTCCTTCGCCGAGGGCCTCCAGGTGCAGCGCGTGCTCGACGCCGTCGAGCGCAGCGCCGCCGACGGCAGCCGCTGGCTCGCGACCGACCCGACCGAGCCGACCGACCCGGCCGACGCGACCGACCCGGCCGCGGCCACCGCGGCGACAGCCCCGGCCGAGGCAGCCCGGTGACCCGCCGACGCAAGAGCAGCCTCGGCCTCGCGGTCGCCGCCGTGACCGCCGTCGCGCTCACGGGCTGTGCGGTCGACACCTCGTCCCCTCCCGGCCACGTGTCGGTGCTCGACAGCTACGGCGACGGCAACGACAACGTCGTGATCGGCGCGACGCTCGAGGCCTGCGGCCGAGAGCTGGGCGTCACGATCGACCGCACCTCGGTGCCGGGGTCGTCGCTGATCCAGAAGACCCTGCAGCAGGCGTCGTCGAGGACGCTCCCCGACGTGCTCATGCTCGACAACCCCGACCTGCAGCAGATCGCGGAGACGGGAGCGCTGTCGCCGCTGACCGACTACGGCATCTCGACCGAGGGCTACGCCGACGGGGTGCTCGACGCGGGCACCTACGACGGCGAGGTCTACGGCCTCGCGCCCACGGTCAACACCATCGCCCTCTTCTACGACCGTGACGCGCTCGCCGCGGCGGGCATCGCCCCGCCGACCACCTGGGCCGAGCTGACCGAGGCTGCGGCGGAGCTGACCGAGGGCGACCGCTACGGGCTCGCCTTCGCGGCGCCCGCCGCCTACGAGGGCGCCTGGCAGTTCCTCCCCTTCATGTGGTCGAACGGAGGCGACGAGCGCGACATCGCCACCGACGGGACGGCCGAGGCACTCCAGCTGATGACCGACTTCGTGGCCGACGGCTCGGCCTCGCGCAGCGTCGTGAACTGGACGCAGGCCGACGTCAACGACCAGTTCATGGCCGGCCGTGCGGCGATGATGGTCAACGGCCCCTGGCAGATCCCCGCCCTGCAGGCCGACAGCGACGTCGACTACGGGATCGCGACCCTGCCGGTGCCCGAGGCAGGCGACACCCCCGTCGCGCCCCTCGGCGGCGAGGTCTGGACGGTGCCCCGCACGGGCGACGCCGAGAAGCAGGCCCTCGCGGCGCAGGTCGTCGAGTGCCTCAACACCGACGAGAACCAGCTCGACATGGCCACGAAGCGATTCACGATCCCCTCGAAGACCGCCGTCGCGACCGAGTTCGGCCAGCAGGTGCCCGAGGAGCAGGTCTTCGTCGACCTCGTCGCCGACGCCCGCGCCCGCACGGCCCAGCTGGGCGTCGAGTGGCCGACCCAGGCGACCAAGATCTACACCGCCGTGCAGTCCGCACTGACGGGGCAGGCGACTCCCTCACGTGCCCTCGAGAGAGCGGAGGAAGGCTGAGATGGCGACCACCACGACCACGACCACCGCGCAGGAGGCGGTCCGCGCCTCCCGCAGCCGCTCCTCCGTCGGGGCCGCGTCGGCCCCCGCACCTGCCTCAACGCGTCGGCGCGGACGCCGCGAGCGCACCGCGCAGCTGATGTTCCTCGTCCCGGCGCTCGTCTACATGGTGCTGTTCTTCGGCTACCCCGTCGTGCAGAACGTCGTGATGGGGTTCCAGGCGTACACGACCAAGACCTTCTACACGGGCGAGGCCCCCTTCGTCGGGCTGCAGAACTACGTCGAGGTGCTCGGCAGCGCCGTCTTCGGCAGCGCGCTGCTCAACACGGCGCTCTTCACGGTCGGCTCGCTGGTGGGCCAGTTCGTGCTCGGCCTGGCGTTCGCGCTGTTCTTCCGCAACCGGTTCCCGCTGAACGGCGTGCTGCGCTCGCTGATGCTGCTGCCCTGGCTGCTGCCGCTGATCGTCTCCAGCGCCGTGTGGAAGTGGATCCTCGACCAGGACAGCGGGGTGCTGAACCAGTTCCTCACCGGCACAGGCCTGGTCGCAGACCCGGTGCCCTGGCTGAACAGCCCGTCGCTGGCGCTCGTGACCGTGATCGCCGTCAACATCTGGATCGGCATCCCGTTCAACATGACCATCCTCTACAGCGGGCTGCAGGGCATCCCCGACGAGCTGTACGAGGCAGGCTCGCTCGACGGCGCCACCCGCTGGCGCGCGTTCCGCCACATCACGTGGCCGCTGCTCAGGCCTGTCGTGATGGTCGTCCTCGTGCTCGGCGTCGTCTACACGATCAAGGTGCTCGACATCATCCTCGGCCTCACCAACGGCGGGCCCGCGAACTCGACGGCGACCCTCGCGACCGAGTCGTACAAGCTCTCGTTCACGCAGTTCGACTTCGGGGCGGGCGCGGCGCTCAGCAACGTCCTCATCGTCATCTCGGCGGTGTTCGCGATCGTCTACCTCCGCCTCAACAGGAAGGCCGTCGATGACTGACGCGACCCTCTCGCCGACCCTCGTCGCCCGAGGCGGCGAGCCGCGCCTCCGGAAGCCCAGGGGCAGGCACGCCTGGGTGAACACGATCATCGGGGTCGTGCTGCTCGGCATCATGTTGTTCCCCGTCTACTGGATGGTCAACATCTCTCTCCAGCCGGCGGGTGCTGCGGTCGAGGCCGCCTGGTTCCCGTTCGAGGCGCAGCTCGGCGGGTACGCCACCGCGATCGCCGAGCAGTCCGGCAACCTGCTGACGAGCCTGCTCGTCGCGCTCGGCAGCGTCGTGCTCAGCCTCGCGATCGCGACGCCGGCCGCGTACGCCCTGGCACAGTTCCGCCTCCGGTACGTCGACGTCGTGCTGCTCGCGATCCTCGTCGCCCAGATGATCCCGGGCATCGTCGTCGCGAACGCGCTGTACTCGGCGTTCAACACGCTCGGCCTGCTCAACTCGATCGGCGGGCTGATCCTGGCCGACTCGACCGCGGGCATCCCGTTCGCGATCCTCATCATGCGGGCGTTCATGCTCGGCATCCCGCCGTCGATCATCGAGGCGGCCAAGGTCGACGGCGCCGGTGCCTTCAGGGCCTTCCGGTCGATCGTCGTCCCGATCTCGCGCGACGCCCTCATCACCGCCGGGCTGTTCACGTTCCTCTTCACCTGGAGCGACTTCCTCTTCGGCCTCACGCTCACCACCACCGAGCAGGTCCGGCCGATCACCCTCGGCATCTACCAGTACATCGGCACGTACACGTCCGACTGGAGCACCGTCATGGCCACCGCCGTGCTGGCGTCCCTGCCGGCCATCGTGCTGCTCGTCGTCGCGCAGAAGTTCGTCGCGGCCGGGGCGACCGGCGGCGCCGTCAAGTAGCGACCCGACCCGACCCGATCCACAGAGAACAGAGAGAAGACCCATGACCACCCCCACCACCCCGCTCCGCGTCACCGTCTGGGGCGAGAACCGCCACGAGCAGATCGAGCAGCACGTCGCCGAGCGCTACCCCACCGGCATGCACGGTGCGATCGCCGAGGGCATCGGCGAGAACCTGCCCGACGCGCAGATCACCGTCGCGACGATGGACATGCCCGAGCACGGCCTCACCGACGAGGCCCTGGAGCAGACCGACGTGCTCACCTGGTGGGGCCACGCCGCGCACGCCGAGGTGAGCGACGAGGTCGTCGAGCGGGTGCACCGCCACGTCCTCGCCGGCATGGGCCTGATCGTGCTGCACTCCGGCCACTGGTCGAAGATCTTCACGAAGCTGATGGGCACGACCTGCACCCTCCGCTGGCGCAGCGAGCACGACCAGGAGCTCGTCTGGACCGTCAACCCGCAGCACCCGATCACGCGCGGCGTGCCGAACCCGATCGTGATCCCCGAACAGGAGATGTACGGCGAGTACTTCGACGTGCCGACCCCCGACGAGCTGATCTTCATCTCGGGCTTCACGGGCGGCGAGGTGTTCCGCAGCGGCATGACCTACCGGCGCGGCTTCGGCAAGGTCTTCTTCTTCAGCCCCGGCGACCAGGACTTCCCCGTCTACCACCACCGCGACGTCCGCCGCGTGATCGCGAACGGCGTCGAGTGGGCGCGCCCCGAGCGCGAGCGCGAGACGCCGACGCTGCTGCGCTACGAGAGCGGCCAGTACTTCCAGGGCGCCGACTACGAAGGGGCGCTCGAGCGATGACGTTCCGCACGGTCGACAGCCGAGGAGGCGCGCTGCGCGTCGTCCAGGTCGGCGCGGGAGGCATGGGGCGGGCCTGGCTCCGCGCGCTCGCCGACAGCGCGGACGTCGAGCTGGTCGGCGTCGTCGACCTCGACCTCGACGCCGCCAGGGCGGGCGCCGAGCACCACGGCGACGCCTCGCTGCCCGTCTCGACCGACCTCGGCGCGATGGTGGCCGACCTCGCGCCCGACGCGGTGGTCGACGTGACGGTGCCGGTGGCCCACCACCCCGTCACGACGCAGTCGCTGTTCGCGGGCCTGCCCGTACTCGGCGAGAAGCCGGTCGCGCTCGACGTGGCCGAGGGCCTCTCGCTCGCGGCCGCCGCCGAGGTGACGGGCGAGCTGTTCATGGTCAGCCAGTCGCGTCGCTACGACGACCACCTGGTCGCCCTCAAGCAGCAGATCGGCCAGCTCGAGACGGTCGGGGCCGTGACGACGGAGTTCTTCAAGGCCCCGCACTTCGGCGGCTTCCGCGAGCAGATGGACGACGTGCTGCTGCTCGACATGGCCGTGCACCCGTTCGACTCGGTGCGCTGGCTGCTCGACGCCGACCCGGTGTCGGTCTGGTGCGAGTCGTTCAGCCCGGCATGGAGCTGGTACCGCGGCGACGCCGCCGCGAACGCCGTCTTCGAGTTCGAGGGCGGGGTCCGGTACGCGTACTCGGGCAGCTGGTGCAGCCCGGGCGCCGAGACCTCGTGGAACGGCTCGTGGCGCGTCAGCGGCTCGGCCGGCACCGCGCTCTGGGACGGCGACGAGGCTCCCGTGCTCTCCCTCGCGGACGAGACCGGCGCCTCCTCGTCGCCTCAGCTGCCGCAGCTGCCGACCGTCGGCGACGGCATCGAGGGGTCGCTCGCGGCCTTCGTCGGCGCCCTGCGCACCGGCGCCGTGCCGCACGGCGAGGTGCACGAGAACGTGATGAGCCTGGCGATGGTCGAGGCGGCGATCGAGTCGACCCGCACCGGGCAGCGGGTCGTGATCGACGACCTGCTCGAGCGGGCGCTCGCGACGGCGATCGAACGGGAGGCGCGCGACGACGTCCGCGCCCGGCTCGAGTCGTGGACGTCGGTGCGTGCGGCCCTGCAGGCCGGGCCGACGACGGCGGCGACGACCTCGGCGACGACGGCGGCGAGCTCGTGACGCGCCGGGCGCTGGTGGTCCGCGGCGGCTGGGAGGGCCACGACCCGATCGGCACGACCGACTCGTTCGTGCCGTTCCTCGAGCGGTCGGGCTTCGAGGTCAGCCTGCACGACGGCCCGGCGGTCTACGCCGACGCCGACGTGATGCGCACCGCTGACCTCGTGCTGCAGAACGTCACGATGTCGACGATCGAGGGCGCGCAGACCGCGGGGCTCCGCGCGGCCGTCGAGGCGGGCACCGGCCTGGCGGGCTGGCACGGCGGCATCGCGGACTCGTTCCGCGGCGACGCCGACTACCTGCACCTGATCGGCGGGCAGTTCGCCGCACATCCCGGCAAGGCCGCGGCCGACCGGGTCGGCGACGAGACTGACGGCTTCGTGCGGCACGCGATCCGCTTCACCGAGGCGGCCGCGTCGCACCCGGTCACCGAGGGCCTCGACGACTTCGAGGTCGAGAGCGAGCAGTACTGGCTGCTGCACGACGACTACCTCGACGTGCTCGCGACGACCACGCAGGAGGCGCGGGCCGGCGACCCCTGGACGCGCCCGGTGACCTCCCCCGCCGTCTGGACCCGCCAGTGGGGACTCGGCCGCATCGCGGTCGTCACCCCGGGGCACTCGCAGGCCGTGCTCGACCACCCGACCGTCCGCACGCTCGTCGAGCGCGGCCTGCTGTGGGCCTCGCGATGAGCGGCACGGGCACGGTCCCGATGCGCGTCGGCGTCGTCGGCGTGGGCGTGATCAGCGAGCAGTACTTCGCCTCGTTCGGGCGGCTGCCCGGCCTCGCCCTCGAGGCCGTGGCCGACCTCGACCAGGCGCGGGCCGCCTCCGTCGCGGACCGTCTCGGCGTGCGGGCCCTCACCGTCGACGAGCTGCTCGCCGACGACCGGGTCGACGTCGTGCTCAACCTCACGATCCCGGCGGCGCACGCCGAGATCGCGCTACGGGCGATCGCCGCCGGCAAGCACGTCTACGGCGAGAAGCCGCTCGCTCTCACGGTCGCCGACGGCACGGCGGTGCTCGAGGCGGCCAGGGCGGCCGGCGTGCGGGTGGGCTCGGCGCCGGACACGGTGCTCGGCACCGGGGTGCAGACCGCCGCGCAGCTCGTCGCCTCGGGAGCGGTCGGCGAGCCCGTCGGCGCCGCCGTCTCGTGGACCGCGTCCGGCCACGAGGCCTGGCACCCTGCGCCGGACTTCTACTACCGGGCAGGAGGCGGCCCCCTCTTCGACATGGGCCCCTACTACCTGACGACGCTCGTGCACCTGCTCGGCCCGGTCGTCTCGGTGTCCGGCCTGGTCTCGCGCTCGACCCGGCGCCGCACGATCGGCACCGGTCCCCGTGCCGGCGAGCAGCTCGAGGTCGACGTCGACACGCACGCGAGCGCGCTGCTGCGGCACGACTCTGGAGCGACGTCGACCGTGACGGTGAGCTTCGAGGTGTGGGGATCGCGGGCGCCGATCACGGAGTTCTACGGCACGCTCGGCACGATCGCCGTCCCCGACGCCAACATGTTCGGCGACCCCGTCGAGCTGCTGACCGCCGACGACCGCACCTGGCGCGCGGTCCCGCCGACCGCGGGCTACCGCGACGCCGGACGCGGGTACGGCCTGGCCGACCTCGCCAGGGCGGTCGCCTCGGGGGAGCCGCACCGCGCCTCCGGCGACGTCGCCCTGCACGTGCTCGAGATCACGGAGGCGGTGGCCGCGTCGAGCGCCTCCGGCACCGTCGTGACGCTGGTCACGCGTCCGGAGGTGCCGCGGGTGGTGCCGCTCGGCGCCGAGCCGCACCTCGCGTGACCGCCCCGATAGCCTGGTGACCAGGGAGGCCGCGGTGCAGGACGAGGCGAATGGCAGGACAGGCGCTCTGGCGACGGCGCTGCCCGATGCAGGAGGCGCCCCTCCCGCCGGTCGCGCCCGCCCCCTCCTCGACCGCCCTCGCGGCTCGAACCTCTCCACGGTGCTCGGCATCGTGCACGGCGCCGGACCGACCTCTCGCAGCGAGCTGACGCGCCTGACCGGCCTCAACCGCTCGACCATCGCCGCCCTCGTGGGCGAGCTCGTCGAGCGCGGCCTCGCCGTCGAGTCGGAGCCCGTCGCGGCCAACCGGGTCGGCCGCCCCAGCCCGGTCGTCAGCGCCTCACCTGATGTCGTGGCCTTCGCAGTGAACCCTGAGATCGACGCCGTGACCGTCGGCCGGGTCGGGCTCGACGGGGTCGTGCAGCGCAGGGTCCGGCACGAGACCGACGGCGTGCCCACGGCGCTCGAGGCGGCCGAGATCGCGGCCCGCCTCGTCCGGGAGCTCGTCGACGAGGTGCCCGCAGCCCGGGTCGTCGGCGTCGGCGCCGCCGTGCCGGGCCTCGTGCACGCGGACGGCGGCCTCGTCCGGCTCGCGCCGCACCTCGGCTGGGTCGACGAGCCGTTCGCGCGCCTCCTGTCAGACGCCACCGGCCTGCCCGCCCGGGCCGCCAACGACGCGAGCACCGCCGTCGTCGCCGAGGGCCTCTTCGGCGCCGGCGCCGGGGCGAGCGACCTCGTGTTCCTCAACGGAGGCGCGAGCGGCGTCGGCGGGGGAGTGGTCGTCGACGGCCACCCCCTGCGCGGCCGCGACGGCTTCGCCGGCGAGATCGGCCACACGCTCGTCGAGTCGGCCGGGCGGCTCTGCCACTGCGGCGCCGTCGGCTGCCTCGAGACCGAGGTCGGCCAGGCGGAGCTGCTGACCGTCACCGGCCTGTCCCGCGCCCAGGCCGACGAGCTCGACGCCGCGCTCGCGACGGCGCTCGCCGAGGGCGACGCCGACGTGCGGCGCGAGGTCGAGCGGCAGGTCGACTACGTGGCGGTCGCGCTCCGCAACGTGCTCAACGCCTTCAACCCGTCGGTGATCGTGCTCGGCGGGTTCCTCGGGTCGCTGCAGGCCGCGGCGCCGGACCGGCTGCTCGACCGCGTGACCGCACAGGCGCTGCCCGGGCCGCGCGACGGCGTGCAGCTGCGACGTGCCGCGCTCGGCGCCGACCGGCTGATGATCGGGGCCGCGGAGCTGGCGTTCGCCGACCTCCTGGCCGACCCGGCCCGCGCCTCCTGACCCGGCGTCAGGCGGAGGCGGCCGCCGCGTGCCCGTGCTCGTCGCGCGTCGCCCAGACGGCGACCGCGGCCGGCCCGGCGAGGTCGACCGTGCCGTCGTCGAGCTCGACCCGCAGCGACCCCGCGTAGTCGCGGCGCTCGGCGACCCTGACGTGCGCGCCGACCCGCAGCTGCAGCGAGCCGAGGTAGCGGAGCAGCTCGGGCTCGTCGTCCGAGACGCGGACCACGTGGCCGCACTCGCCCTCGACGAACTCCTGCAGCGTGTGGGCGACGGGCCGCACGACGGTGCCGTCGGCCTGCGGGATCGGGTCGCCGTGCGGGTCCGCCGTGGGGCGCCCCAGCTCGACGTCGAAGGCCTCGAGCAGGCGGTCGCTGACGGCGTGCTCGAGCACCTCGGCCTCGTCGTGCACCTCGTCCCACGCGTAGCCGAGCCGCTCGACGAGGTACGTCTCGATCAGGCGGTGGCGGCGCACCATGCCGACGGCGACGTGCCGGCCGAGCTCGCTCAGCGCGATGCTGCGGTACGGCGTGTAGTCGATGAACCCGTCGCGCTCGAGCTTGCGGAGGTTGCCCGACACCGTCGACGCGCCCACCCCGAGCGTCGCCGCGATCTCGTTCGTCGTGATGCCGGGGGAGCCCTCTGCCGCCCACTCCTCGGCCTTCCAGATGACCTTGAGGTAGTCCTCGGTCATCGTCGAGCGGGTGGGTCCCGGTTCCGGTGGCATGTCCCGATCCTAGGTCCCGCCTCCTGCGCCCCCACGCCCCTGCGCCCCCTCGTGCGCCCCCTCCTGCGCGTCCCGTCCGTCGAGGGCGGGTCGTCGTGCTCGAGGGCGGGTCGCCGCGGACCCGCCCTCGACCACTCTGACCCGCCCTCGACCGACAGCAGCGTGCAGCGTGCGCCGCAGGGCCGCGGCGTGCGGCTCAGCGCGGCGCTCAGCGCGGCAGCGACCCCAGCGCCTGGGCCGCCCGGTAGCGCTCGCCGATCGCGGGCACGAGGTCCGGCTCCGAGGAGGCGCGGGTCGACACCGCCCACCCCGGTCGCGTCCCGGAGAGGGCCCAGGCCGCCTGCCGTGCCGCACCGTCCGCGACGTACTCGCCCGGCGCGGGCACCGTCACCGGCACGTCGAGCACCTGGGCCGCGACGGCCTGCACGGCCGGGTTCAGCGCGGCGCCGCCGATCAGCAGCACGCGCCGCACCTCCACCCCCTGGTCGCGCACGGCGGCGGCACCGTCGGCGAGGGCGGACAGCATCCCCTCGACGGCAGCCCTCGCGAGGTTCTCGCGGGTGGTCGAGGCGAGCGTCAGCCCCGAGAGCGTCGCCGTCGCGTCGGGCAGGTCGGGCGTGCGCTCGCCCTCGAAGTACGGCACGAGCGAGACCCCGCCGGCACCGGGCTCCGCGGCGAGCGCGAGCCGGGCGAACTCGTCGTGGTCGACGCCGAGCAGCGTGCCGACCGACGACAGCACGCGGGCTGCGTTGAGGGTGGCGACGAGCGGCAGGAACCCGCCGGCCGCGTCGGCGAACCCGGCGACCGTGCCCGAGCCGTCGCGGACGGGCGCGTCCGTCACGGCGAACGCCGTCCCGCTGGTCCCGATGCTGATGACGAGGTCGCCGACGCCGGCGTCCAGCCCGAGGGCCGCGCCGGCGTTGTCGCCGGCGCCCGCCCCGACCAGGACCCCCTCGGGGACCGGCCCGTGCGCGACCGTCGTGCCTGCCGCCTCCGACGGTCCCAGCACCCGCGGCAGCACGACGGCGTCGCCGGAACCGGCCCCCGCGGTCGCTTCCCGCCCGGCCCGCCCGAGCGCCCGCTCGAACAGCTCCAGGTCGTACGCCTCGTCGCCCGGGCTCCAGTACGAGGTGCCGCTGGCGTCGCTGCGGTCGGTGACGAGCGCCTCCAGGTCGGGGCCGAGCGGCGAGGAGGCGGCGGGCCCGTGCCCGAGGAGCCGCCAGGTCAGCCAGTCGTGCGGCAGCGCCACCGCGGCGACGCGTGCCGCGTTCGCGGGCTCGGCGTCGCGCAGCCAGCGCAGCTTCGTGGCCGTGAAGGAGGCGACGGGCACCGAGCCGGTCCGTCGCGCCCACTCCTCGGCCCCGAGCTCGGCGGTCAGGTCGCGTGCGGCGGGGGCGCTGCGGGTGTCGTTCCAGAGCAGCGCGTCGCGTACGACCACGCCGTCGGAGTCGAGCACGACCATGCCGTGCTGCTGCCCGGCGACCGAGATCGCGGCGACGTCGTCGAGGCCGCCGGCCGCGTCGATCGCCTCGACGAGGGCGTCCCACCAGGCGTCGGGCGGCACCTCGGTGCCCTCCGGGTGCCGGGCGGTGCCCTGGCGCACCAGCTCTCCGGTGACGGTGTCGCGGATCACGACCTTGCAACTCTGGGTCGAGGAGTCGACCCCGGCGACGAGACTCATGGCCGTAGTTTGTCGTATCGCGCAACGAATTCCTAGAGCGGTGCCGGGCGGCGTGGCGCGCCTCCTCGTCGGTAGACTCAAGTGCACCTGACACGGTGCACGCGTGCCTCACCCAGGTGCGATCGCCGACCGCGAGGAGACGACCATGCCCGCAGTAGTCATCATCGGAGCCCAGTGGGGCGACGAAGGCAAGGGCAAGGCGACCGACCTGCTCGGCAGCCGCATCGACTACGTCGTCAAGTTCAACGGCGGCAACAACGCGGGCCACACGGTCGTCATCGGCGACCAGAAGTACGCCCTGCACCTGCTGCCCTCCGGCATCCTGTCGCCCGGCGTCACGCCGGTCATCGGCAACGGCGTCGTCATCGACATCGAGGTGCTCTTCGACGAGCTCGACGCGCTGATCGCCCGTGGCGTCGACGTCTCGAAGCTCAAGGTCAGCGCCAACGCGCACGTCATCACGCACTACCACCGCACCCTCGACAAGGTGACCGAGCGGTTCCTCGGCAAGCGCCAGATCGGCACGACCGGTCGCGGCATCGGCCCGACCTACGCCGACAAGATCAACCGCGTCGGCATCCGTGTGCAGGACATCTTCGACGAGGGCATCCTGCGCCAGAAGGTCGAGGCGGCCCTCGACCAGAAGAACCACCTGCTCGTCAAGATCTACAACCGCCGTGCGATCGAGGCCGACGAGATCGTCGACTCGCTGCTCTCGTACGCCGAGCGGCTGAAGCCCATGGTGGCCGACACGGCGCTCGAGATCCACCAGGCGCTCGAGGCCGACAAGACCGTCCTCTTCGAGGCCGGCCAGGCGACCATGCTCGACGTCGACCACGGCACGTACCCGTTCGTCACGTCGTCCTCCGCGACCGCAGGAGGCGCCTCCACCGGCTCCGGCATCGGTCCCGGCCGCATCCAGCGCGTCATCGGGATCGTCAAGGCGTACACGACCCGTGTCGGCGCCGGTCCCTTCCCGACCGAGCTGTTCGACGCCTCCGGCGAGTTCCTCCGGGCCAACGGCTTCGAGTTCGGCACGACCACCGGTCGTCCGCGTCGCTGCGGCTGGTACGACGCCCCGATCGCCCGGTACTCGGCGCGGATCAACGGCGTGACCGACTTCGTCCTGACCAAGCTCGACGTGCTCACGGGCCTCGAGACGATCCCGGTCTGCGTCGCCTACGACGTCGACGGCGTGCGTCACGACGAGGTCCCGGTGTCGCAGAGCGACTTCCACCACGCCGTGCCGATCTACGAGGAGTTCCCCGGCTGGAGCGAGGACATCACCGGAGCACGCGAGTTCAGCGACCTGCCGCAGGCCGCACAGGACTACGTCCTCGCCGTCGAGGCGATGAGCGGCGCCCGCATCTCGGCGATCGGGGTCGGCCCCGGTCGCGAGGCCGTCGTCGTCCGCCACGACCTCCTCCCCTGACCCGCCCCAGCCCGCCCAGCACCTGGCACGTGGCCCCGGCCCGCGGCGCTGGTCGTCCGGGCGCTGGTCGTCCGCCTCCGCCTCCGCCTCTCCTCATTCAGGAACGTGAGTCCTGAGTTCGCACAGCTCGGGACTCCCGCTCCTGATCCGTGCACGATTCAGGAACCAGCACGCCCAACTTCCTGAATAGCGCTGCAACCGAGCCAGACGCAGAGCCGGCAGCCGAGGAGGCGCCGCCCGCCTCAGACGACGCTGAACCCGTCCCCGAGCCGGCCGCGTCCCGTCAGCGCGAGCAGCACCTCCTCGCCGTGGCCCTGCATCGTCGCGGTCCGGGCGGCGAGCGCCGCGGTGTCGGCGACGGCAGCCGACGGCAGCGTGTGCGTCAGCCCGGTCGCGCGAGACAGGTCGATCGTGTGCACGACGAGCTCGAACACGCGAGTCCGCAGGTACTCGCCGAGCGGGATCCCCATGCCGCCGAGCGACACGATCCGGTTGCCCGGAGCCCGGTCGAGAGCCGCACGCGACTCGGCGAGCGCCTCGGCGACCCGGCCGGCGGGGTCGTCGCCGAGCCAGCGGCCGGCCTCGACGCCCCGGGCGTGCACGCCGTCCGCGTCCGTGAACTGCGATGCGTACGCCGAGTACCAGGCCTCGGCCGACGGGATGGTCACGTCGCTCGGCTCGTCGAGCCCGAGGTAGGTCGAGACGGTGAGCACGGCCCGGGAGGCGTGCCCTGCCAGGTCGCGGACGGTCCAGCGGTCGAGGCCGGGCTCGTCCCACTGCTCGGGGCGGACTCGCGACAGGAGGTCGACGAACGACTCGGCCGACTGGCCGAAGGTGCGGGGAGTGGTCACGTGCACATCCTGCTCCGCCCCTGCCAGGATCGACCCATGTCGCTGTCCGGCCCGCTGCCCCCCGTCCCCCTCGTCGGCCGTCTCGTGACGGTCGCCCCGCTCAGCCGCGACGACCTGCCCGAGCTGCACCGGGCGATCGGCCGGCCCGAGGTCTTCGCCGGCGGCTGGGGCGGCGGCGCGGCGGCGTACCGCGACGGCTACGACGCGTGGGCCGAGTTCATGCGCGGCTACCTGCTCTGGGACGAGGGCCTCGTCTACGGCGTCCGTCGCGCCGTCCCGGCAGGGGAGGCCCCGGGTGAGCTCGTCGGCACGACCACCGTCGGCCTCGTCGACCTCCGCTGCGAGAGCGCGCACGTCGGCTGGACCGCCTACGCACCCGAGGTCTGGGGCACCGGCGTCAACGTCGAGACGAAGCTCCTCGTGCTCGGCTCGCTCTTCGAGCACGGCCTCGGGCGTGTCCAGCTCCAGGCCGACGCGCTCAACGTGCGGTCGCGCGCGGCGATCACCAAGCTCGGCGCGACCCTCGAGGGAGTGCTCCGCCGGGCCCAGCCGCGGGCCGACGGCTCGTGGCGCGACACCGCCGTCTACTCGATCCTCGCCGACGAGTGGCCGGGCGTCCGGGATGGTCTCACGCGCCGTCTGGAGACTGTTCAGCAACCGTCCAGATGAGGGGTCGACTGTTGCTCTCATGACTCTGGAGATCGCTTACACCGCCATCGCCCACGCCACCGGCGGGGGCCGTGACGGCCACGTCCGCAGCGAGGACGACACCCTGGACTTCGAGACGCGTCCTCCCAAGGAGATGGGCGGGTCCGGCGAGGGCACCAACCCCGAGCAGCTCTTCGCAGCCGGCTACGCCGCGTGCTTCCTCAGCGCGATGCACGCGGTCGCCCGCAAGCTCGAGGTCGACACGAAGGACTCGTCGGTCAGCGCGAGCGTCGGCATCGGCCCGAACGGCGAGGGCGGCTTCGGCCTCGCCGTCGAGCTCGACATCTACACGCCGAACGTCCCGGCCGACCGCCGCCAGGAGCTCGCCGACGCCGCGCACCACGTGTGCCCGTACTCGAACGCCACCCGCGGCAACGTCGAGGTCACGCTGACCCTCGTCGACTGACGCAGCAGCAGCAGCAGCACAGCAGCAGCGAAGGAGGCGCGTCCCGCGATCGCGGGACGCGCCTCCTCGTCTGCCCGCCCGCCCTCGCGGTCGGCCCCGACGCGTCGCATCACGTTCCGAGCATCACGTCCCGCCCCCGTGGGACGCGATGCTCGGAACACGATGCGGCACGCCCCGCCGCGGGGGCGCCCCGATAGGGTCGGTGCATGGCACTCGACAGTCCCCTCGGCGCGGACAGCCCCCTCACGACCGACGACCGCGAGGCGATCGACGAGCTCTCGAGCATCCGTCAGAGCATCGACAACATCGACGCAGCGCTCGTGCACCTGCTCGCCGAGCGCTTCAAGTTCACGCAGTCGGTGGGGCACCTCAAGGCCGCGGCGGGCATGCCGGCCAGCGACCCCGAGCGCGAGCGCGTGCAGATCCAGCGCCTCCGTCAGCTCGCCGAGGAGTCGCACCTCGACCCGGCCTTCGCCGAGAAGTTCCTCGGCTTCATCGTCGGCGAGGTCATCCAGCACCACCAGCGCATCGCGAACGACGCCGCAGGGTCCTCGTCCGAGGGCCGGGCGTGAGCGACGCCGCAGCCGGGCGAGACTCCGCAGCCGGGCAGGGTGCCCCGGCGATCGACTTCCCCGCGGCCGACGGAGGCTCGCCGCAGCGCCTCTACGTCGGCTCGTACACCCCGTCGAGCGGCGGCTCCGGCGCGGGCATCACCGTGCTCGAGCGCACGGCTCCCGGCCAGCCGTGGCAGTCGGTGCAGACCGTCGAGGCCGACGACCCCTCCTTCCTGGTCGCGACCGAGGGCGCGCTGCACGCCGTGTCCGAGACGACGGAGGGGCGGGTCCTGTCGTACACCGTCTCCGCCGGTCGCCTGGTGGCCGCGTCGAGTGTCGCCTCCGGGGGATCCGCGCCCTGTCACGTGCTGTTCGACCCCGCGTCCGGCGCGCTGGTCGTGACGAACTACGTGGGCGGGACGGTCTCCGTCCTCTCGAGCGACCCGTCGCTCACGAGCCGGGTCGCGCACACGGTCGCGCTGCCCGTCGGGCACGGCCCCGTGCAGGAGCGCCAGGAGCGCCCGCACGCGCACCAGGCCTCGCCCACCCCGTGGGGCACCCTGTTGGTCAGCGACCTCGGGACCGACCGCCTGGTCGAGATCGCCGTCGACCCCGTCGCCCTCGTGCCCGAGATCGTCGGCGTGCACCTGCTGCCCGCCGGGGCAGGCCCGCGCCACGTCGTGTGGCTCGGCGACCGCCTCGTCGTGGCCGGCGAGCTCGACGCGCGGCTGCACGTGCTCCAGCGCGTCGGCGAGAAGCTGGTCGTCGACCACAGCGTCGAGGTCTTCGAGGGCTCGGCGTCGGCGTCGGGAGTCTTCCCGTCGCACCTCGACGTCGACGGCGGACGTGTCTACGTCGCCACCCGTGGGCGCGACAGCATCAGCGTCCTCGCGCCCGGCGACGACGGCCGGCTCCAGCTCGTCGGAGAGGCCCCCTGCGGCGGCACCTGGCCGCGGCACTTCGCGATCACGCCCGGAGTGATGTACGTCGCGAACCAGGGCTCGGACACGGTCGCCGTGCTGCCGCTCGACCCCGAGACGGGCGTCCCCGGCGAGCCCCTCGACGTGTTCACGCTCGGCAGCCCCGCCTGCATCCTCCCCGCCTGACCCTCCCGCCCCGCCGCTCAGCGCGCGAGGCTGCGCAGCAGCGCGACGACCTCGTCGACGGAGGCGCGGCCGCGGTGCGAGGCGCCGGCCGAGCCCGGTGCACCAGCCGCGACCGACGCCTCCTCGAACTGGGCGGGGGTGAAGTAGAGCCCGTCCGAGACGAGGCAGACGAGGCTGGCGACGGCGGGGTCGCCGACCTCGTCGAGCACGACCGCGTACCAGCGGTCCTGCATGGCGGTCAGCGCGGCGACGGCCTGCGGCCAGCGTCCGCTCGCGCCGAGCCCGGCCACGGCGGTGATGCACCGGTCGAGCGGGTCGTCCTCGGGGATGGCCGACCTCGAGGAGGTGCGGATGAAGTAGTCGACGACGCCGTCGGCAGCCGAGGTCATCCGTGCCACGTCGTCCTCGAGGAGTGCGCCGAGGCGGGCGACGAGCCCGTCGACGAGCGCCTCGCGTGAGGGGAAGTGGTAGAGCAGCCCGCCCTTCGAGACGTCGGCGGCGGCGGCCACGGCGTCGAACGTGGCGCTGCGCTCGCCGGTCTCGACGACGAGGTGCTCGAACGAGTCGAGCATCTTCTCTCGGGCTGACGGACGCGGGCTCATCCTGTTACTGTACCGTCTGGACGGTGAAGCTGTACCGTCCGGACGGTACAGCCAGCCCCGACGCCCACCACGACCATCGAGAGCCCCATGAGCACCCGCGACGCCCGCCGCACCCCCGACGCGACGACCCCCGCACAGACGACCCCGACCACGACGCCCCCAGCGCCGACCAAGGCCGGCGCCCGCCAGTGGGCCGCCCTCGTCGTCCTGATGCTCCCGGTCCTCCTCGTCTCGGTCGACAACACGGTGCTGAGCTTCGCCCTCCCCGAGATCTCGACCGCGCTGCAGCCCTCCGCGGCCGCGCAGCTCTGGATCGTCGACGTCTACTCCCTCGTCCTCGCGGGCCTGCTCGTCGCGATGGGCTCGCTCGGCGACCGCTTCGGCCGCCGACGCCTCCTCCTCATAGGGGCCAGCGGCTTCGCGGCCGTGTCGGTCGTCGCCGCGTTCGCGCCGAGCGCCGAGGCGCTGATCGCGGCCCGTGCCGTGCTCGGCTTCTTCGGCGCGATGATCATGCCCGCCACGCTGTCGCTGCTGCGCAGCACCTTCACCGACCGCGATCAGCGCCGCCTGGCCATCGCGATCTGGGCGAGCGGCTTCGCGGCCGGCTCCGCGCTCGGCCCGATCGTCGGGGGAGTCCTGCTCGAGCACTTCGCCTGGGGCTCGATCTTCCTCATCGCCGTGCCGGTGCTGCTGCCCCTGCTCGTCGCCGCGCCGATCCTCGTCGTCGAGAGCCGTGACCCTGCCCCCGGTCCGTTCGACCTCGTCTCGGTCCTGCTCTCCCTGCTCGCGATGGCCCCGGTCGTCGCCGCGATCAAGCAGCTCGCGACGCACGGTCCCGGCCTCGACGTGCTGGCCCTCGCGGTCGTCGGCGTCACGGCGGGCTGGTTGTTCGTCCGCCGTCAGCTTCGGCGTCCGCGCCCGCTGCTCGACGTGCGGCTGTTCACGAACCCGGTCTTCGCGGGCTCGATCGTCGTCAACCTGCTGGCCATCACCTCCCTGGTGGGCTTCCTGTTCTTCACGACGCAGCACCTGCAGCTCGTCGTGGGCCTCCGTCCGCTGCACGCTGCGCTGACCCTGTTGCCCGGCCTCGTCGTCATGGTGCTGTCCGGGCTCGCGGTCGTGCCGCTCGTCCGCCGGGTAGCACCGCGCAGCATCGTCGCCGTCGGCCTCGCAGCCGCGGCCGTCGCCTACGGAGCGGTCTGGCTGTCCGGCGCCGACGCCCCGGTGTGGGTCTTCGTCGTCAGCTTCGCCCTGGTCGGCCTCGGCGTCGGGGCCGCCGAGACCATCTCGAACGACCTGATCATCGCGGCGGTCCCCGCCGACCGCGCGGGAGCCGCCTCGGCCGTCTCCGAGACCGCCTACGAGGTCGGGGCGGTGCTCGGCACGGCCGTCCTCGGCAGCATGCTCACGGCGATCTACCGCGGCGCCCTCGTGGTGCCCGACTCGGTGCCCGCCGACGCCGCCTCTGCCGCCCGCGAGACCCTCGGCGGAGCCGTCGCCGCCGCCGAGCCCCTCGAGCCGTCGCTCGCGACAGCCCTGCTCGACGCCGCGACGCACGCCTTCGACACCGGTCTCGTCGCGACCGCCGCGGTCGGCGCCGGCGTGATGGTGCTCGCCGTCGTGGTCGCCCTCGTGGCCCTCCGTCGGGCCTCCGCGCACGACTGACCCGCAGGAGGCGCGAGGCACGCCCCGCAGGAGGCGCGAGCCAGCTCTCCCAGGAGGCGCGAGTCGCTCCCCGGCGACCGCCCGCGACCCCCTGCAGGAGGCGCGGCGCCCCTCCCCGCGCAGGTACAGTGAAGGGTCACCCGCCTCGCCGACCCCAGGAGTCCCATGTCGCGCACCGTCCGCCTCGCCGCCGTCCCCGGCGACGGCATCGGCCCCGAGGTCGTCGCCGAGGCGCTGAAGGTGCTCGAGGTCGCGGCAGGTGCCGACGCCTCCTTCGAGGTGACGCCGTTCGAGCTCGGCGCGACGCGCTACCTCGAGACCGGCGACATCCTCACCGACGACGACCTGGCGGCGCTCGCCTCGCACGACGCGATCCTGCTCGGCGCCGTCGGCGGCGACCCGCGTGACCCCCGCCTCAAGGGCGGCATCATCGAGCGCGGCCTGCTGCTGAAGCTCCGCTTCGCGTTCGACCACTACGTCAACCTCCGCCCGACGACCGTGTACCCGGGTGTCCCGTCGCCGCTGTCGGACCCGGGCGAGGTCGACTTCGTCGTCGTCCGCGAGGGCACAGAGGGCCCCTACGTCGGCAACGGCGGCTCGCTCCGTGCCGGCACGCCGCACGAGATCGCCAACGAGGTGAGCGTCAACACCGCGCACGGCGTCGAGCGCGTCGTCCGCTTCGCGTTCGAGAAGGCGCGCAGCCGCCGGGGTCGCCTGACCCTGGTGCACAAGACCAACGTCCTCGTCTTCGCGGGCGGCCTCTGGCAGCGGATCGTCGACGCCGTCGCCGCCGAGTACCCCGACGTCGAGGTCGACTACCAGCACGTCGACGCGGCGACCATCCACCTGGTCGTCGACCCGGCCCGCTTCGACGTGATCGTCACCGACAACCTGTTCGGCGACATCCTCACCGACCTCGCCGGAGCGATCAGCGGCGGCATCGGGCTCGCGGCATCGGGCAACCTCAACCCGAGCGGGGCGTTCCCGAGCATGTTCGAGCCCGTGCACGGCTCGGCGCCGGACATCGCCGGCCAGCAGCTCGCCGATCCGACCGCTGCGGTCCTGTCCGTCGCGCTCCTCCTCGACCACCTGGGCCTCGAGGAGGCGGCGGCACGGGTCCGCGAGGCCGTCGAGGCCGACATCGCCTCGCGTCAGCAGTCCGCGGGCACCCGCCGCAGCACGTCCGAGATCGGCACGGCGATCGCCGACCGCGTCGCCGCCCTCACCCGCCAGGAGGCCGCATCATGAGCCAGACCCCCGACACCGCCACGACAGCCGACGCCACGACCGCCGAGTTCGGCCTCAGCTTCGAGCTGACCCCGTCCGAGTCGGTCCGCGACAGCGCCGAGCGCGAGGTCATCCTCAGCGATCCCGGCTTCGGCAAGCACTTCACCGACCACATGGTCTCGATCCGCTGGACCCTCGACGAGGGCTGGCACGCCGCGCGCGTGCACCCGTACGGGCCGCTCCAGCTCGACCCGGCGGCGTCGGTGCTGCACTACGCACAAGAGATCTTCGAGGGCATGAAGGCCTACCGCCACGCGGACGGCTCGATCTGGTCCTTCCGCCCCGACGCGAACGGCCGCCGCCTCCAGCGCTCGGCCCGGCGCCTGGCGCTGCCCGAGCTCTCGACCGACGACTTCGTCGAGAGCGTCAAGCAGCTGGTGCGGGTCGACAGCTCATGGGTGCCGAGCGCGCCCGAGACGAGCCTCTACCTGCGGCCGTTCATGATCGCGAGCGAGAGCTTCCTCGGCGTCCGCGCGGCCCAGCAGGTCGACTACCACGTGATCGCGAGCCCGGCCGGCGCGTACTTCACCGGAGGCGTGGCCCCGGTCTCGATCTGGCTCACCACGAACTACGCCCGCGCGGGCAAGGGCGGCACGGGGGCCGCCAAGACGGGCGGCAACTACGCCTCGTCGCTGCTGCCGCAGCAGGAGGCCTACGAGAACGGCTGCCAGCAGGTGCTGTTCCTCGACTCGTCCGAGAGCACCTACATCGAAGAGCTCGGCGGCATGAACGTCGTGCTCGTCTACGCGGACGGCACCCTGGTCACCCCCGACAGCGACTCGATCCTCGAGGGCATCACCCGCGACTCGATCCTCGAGCTCGCCGAGGCGCGTGGCCACCGGGTCGAGCGCCGCCGGGTGTCGCTCGACGAGTGGCGTGACGGGGTCGAGAACGGCGACATCGTCGAGGTCTTCGCCTGCGGCACCGCCGCCGTGGTCGTCCCGATCGCCGAGCTCAAGGGCGAGGGCTTCCTCGTGGGCTCGCCCGCCGCCGAGGGCGGACCCCTCACGATGTCGCTGCGCGAAGAGCTCACCGACATCCAGTACGGGCGTCGTGAAGACGTCCACGGATGGATGACGAGGCTCGACGCATGAAGATCGCACGGTTCGCGACCCCCGGAGAAGACCCCCGCTACGGCATCGTCGACGAGCGCGAGCTGATCGTGCTCGCGGGCGACCCGATGTACAGCGGCTACGAGACCACGGGCGAGCGCGTCTCGCTCCGCTCGGCCAAGCTGCTCGCGCCGGTCATCCCGCGCTCGAAGGTGGTGGGCGTGGGCCTGAACTACCACGACCACGCCGACGAGCTGGGGCAGACCCCGCCGGAGGCGCCCCTGCTGTTCCTGAAGCCGAACACGACCGTCATCGGCTTCGGCGACTCCATCCAGCTGCCGCCCGACATCGGGCAGGTCGACTTCGAGGGCGAGCTCGCCATCGTGATCGGCTCGATCGCCAAGCGCGTCAAGGCCGAGGACTACCAGGACGTGGTCTTCGGCTACACGATCGCGAACGACGTCACCGCCCGCGACGTCCAGTCGGCCGACGGCCAGTGGACGCGCGCGAAGGGCTACGACACGTTCCTGCCGCTCGGCCCGTACATCGAGAACGAGTTCGACTGGAGCGACGCGACCATCGAGACCCGAGTCGACGGCGAGGTCAAGCAGCGCGAGTCGACGATGCAGATGATCCACAAGATCCCCGAGCTGATCGAGTACGTGACCGACGTGTTCACGCTGCTGCCCGGCGACGTGATCCTCACCGGCACGCCGGCCGGCATCGGCCCGTTCACCGCCGGCGAGACCGTCGAGGTCGCGATCTCGGGCATCGGCTCGCTGATCAACCCCGCCAAGAACCGCGTCTAGGCACCGTCGGTGACGACCCCGGCACCGTCCGCCGCGCCTCCGCGTCGACGGGTCCTCCCCGGGGTCGGCCTCGCGGCTGCGGTGCTCGCGGTCGCGTGGCTGCTGCACCTGGTGCTGCCGGCGGTCCCGGTCCTGACCGGCTGCGTCGTCCTCGGCATCGCCCTCGGTCAGGTCCCGGTGTTCCGACCAGCACTCGACGGGGTGCTCGCACCCGGGCTGACGCTCTCGGCCAAGCGCCTGCTCCGCATCGGGGTGGTCCTGCTGGGGCTCAAGTTGAGCCTGGTCGACGTCGCCGGGCTCGGCTGGGCCACGGTGCTCAGCGTGGTCGGGATCCTGGTCGCGACGTTCTTCGTGACCTGGCTGCTCGGGAGGTGGGCGAGGCTCCCCGGTGACCAGCCCCTCCTGCTCGCGGCCGGCTTCTCGATCTGCGGGGCGTCGGCGATCGGCGCGATGTCGGCGGTGACCCGCGACCGCGGCAAGGACGCGGCGACCCCGGTGGCCTTGGTCACCCTGTGCGGGACCGCGGCGATCGCGGTCCTCCCCGCGCTCGGCTCGGCGCTCGGCCTGACGCCGGTGCAGTTCGGCGCGTGGACCGGGGCGAGCGTGCACGACGTCGGCCAGGTGGTCGCGACCGCGCAGACCGCCGGCGCCTCGGCACTGGCGATCGCGGTGGTGGTCAAGCTCACGCGGGTGGTGATGCTCGCGCCCGTGGTCGCGATCACCTCCGCGGTGGTCCGTCGCGGGGGTGGCGACGCCGGCACCCGACCTCCCCTGGTGCCCCTGTTCGTGATCGGCTTCCTGGCCGCGGTCGTGCTGCGCACCCTGGTCGACCTGCCGGAGGCGGTCGTCACCGGAGCCGACACGGTCCAGACGGTGCTGCTCGGCCTGGCACTCGTCGGGCTCGGGTCGAGCGTCCGGCTCGAGCGCCTCGCCCGCACCGGTGGTCGCGCCGTCCTGGTCGGCCTCGGCTCCTGGGTCTTCGTCGCGGGGCTGTCGCTGCTCGTGGTCCTCGCGCTTCCCCTCGCCTGATCGAGGGCCAGGGTCGCGCCCGTCACCATGCCCTGGGATGCCCTGTGCCGGGCGCTGACGGCCGATCGGGCCCTGGAACCTTGATTTTCCGGGGATCCGCGTTGCGACACGCCCGGGATGTGGCAGGGTTTGGACGATGTGGCTGGTGTGCCTGTAATGTTTCCTCTTGTCACCACGGAGGTGCGGCGGAGCGAAGCTTCACCGGCCTTCTTGTGACACTGACCTCCAAGTCCTCGAGTTGCTGCTGGTTCTGCTAGCTGGCCTCGGACCAAGTGGGTTGCGAACACTGATCCAGATGGTGTAGCGTCATGGCTCGTCGTGAGAACGGCACCGGCTCTCAGGAGTCGAAGAGCGATGGTCTTGCAACTGGAAGATCGGTGCTAAGGTTTCACAGCCGCTCCGGGCGATGGTCTTATATGAGATCGGGTCTCTGATGCGTTTGGTCCTTGAGAACTCAACAGCGTGCACATTGTCAAATGCCAAATTATACCCTGGCATTGTCGGCGGCTTCGGTCGCTGATGGTGTTTAGGTTTCTTTGAGATTGACGGACAATCAACAATCGTCAGATTGTTTTGTTCTTTCAGTCAGCATCAAATTCAGCAGTTATCACCTTTTTCCGGTGGTTCTGTTTTTTCTTTTACGGAGAGTTTGATCCTGGCTCAGGACGAACGCTGGCGGCGTGCTTAACACATGCAAGTCGAACGATGAACTCCAGCTTGCTGGGGGGATTAGTGGCGAACGGGTGAGTAACACGTGAGTAACCTGCCCTTGACTCTGGGATAAGCGCTGGAAACGGCGTCTAATACCGGATACGAGCTTCAGCCGCATGGCTAGGAGTTGGAAAGAATTTTGGTCAAGGATGGACTCGCGGCCTATCAGCTAGTTGGTGAGGTAATGGCTCACCAAGGCGACGACGGGTAGCCGGCCTGAGAGGGTGACCGGCCACACTGGGACTGAGACACGGCCCAGACTCCTACGGGAGGCAGCAGTGGGGAATATTGCACAATGGGCGCAAGCCTGATGCAGCAACGCCGCGTGAGGGACGACGGCCTTCGGGTTGTAAACCTCTTTTAGTAGGGAAGAAGCGAAAGTGACGGTACCTGCAGAAAAAGCACCGGCTAACTACGTGCCAGCAGCCGCGGTAATACGTAGGGTGCAAGCGTTGTCCGGAATTATTGGGCGTAAAGAGCTCGTAGGCGGTTTGTCGCGTCTGCTGTGAAATCTGGGGGCTCAACCCCCAGCCTGCAGTGGGTACGGGCAGACTAGAGTGCGGTAGGGGAGATTGGAATTCCTGGTGTAGCGGTGGAATGCGCAGATATCAGGAGGAACACCGATGGCGAAGGCAGATCTCTGGGCCGTAACTGACGCTGAGGAGCGAAAGCATGGGGAGCGAACAGGATTAGATACCCTGGTAGTCCATGCCGTAAACGTTGGGAACTAGATGTGGGGACCATTCCACGGTCTCCGTGTCGCAGCTAACGCATTAAGTTCCCCGCCTGGGGAGTACGGCCGCAAGGCTAAAACTCAAAGGAATTGACGGGGGCCCGCACAAGCGGCGGAGCATGCGGATTAATTCGATGCAACGCGAAGAACCTTACCAAGGCTTGACATATACCGGAAACGGCCAGAGATGGTCGCCCCGCAAGGTCGGTATACAGGTGGTGCATGGTTGTCGTCAGCTCGTGTCGTGAGATGTTGGGTTAAGTCCCGCAACGAGCGCAACCCTCGTTCTATGTTGCCAGCACGTTATGGTGGGAACTCATAGGAGACTGCCGGGGTCAACTCGGAGGAAGGTGGGGATGACGTCAAATCATCATGCCCCTTATGTCTTGGGCTTCACGCATGCTACAATGGCCGGTACAAAGGGCTGCGATACCGTAAGGTGGAGCGAATCCCAAAAAGCCGGTCTCAGTTCGGATTGAGGTCTGCAACTCGACCTCATGAAGTCGGAGTCGCTAGTAATCGCAGATCAGCAACGCTGCGGTGAATACGTTCCCGGGCCTTGTACACACCGCCCGTCAAGTCATGAAAGTCGGTAACACCCGAAGCCAGTGGCCTAACCCCTTGTGGGATGGAGCTGTCGAAGGTGGGATCGGTGATTAGGACTAAGTCGTAACAAGGTAGCCGTACCGGAAGGTGCGGCTGGATCACCTCCTTTCTAAGGAGCATGTACCAGCCCCGCGGTATACACGGGGAACTTCTGGTCAAGTCAGTTCCGAAGCGAATGTCTTCGGCTGACGCTCATGGGTGGAACATTGACAATGACTTTCCGGTGAGCCGGTCAGCTTTAGTACGTCACCTTTTAGGTGTCTGGAACGGGAGGGCTGGGGAGCTGGTTGGTGTGCACGCTGTTGGGTCCTGAGGGACCAAACCGGTTGGTCGGAAGATCAACGGGTTGAACTCCTCTGGGCCAGGAAAGTCCTGCATCAATCGCAGGGTGATTCTGGTGCCGCCCGTATTTTGAGAACTACACAGTGGACGCGAGCATCTTAGTCGCAAGCAAGTGCCGGCCTTCGGGTTGGGTGCGAGTTTGTGATACTAAGTGCAATTTCTTAGACCAACCCGCCCTTTGGGGTGTGGTTGGCGAATGAGATAACACTGAGCTGCCAGCTAAGGCTGGTGGCAACTTTGTGGTCAAGTTTCTAAGAGCAAACGGTGGATGCCTTGGCATCTGGAGCCGAAGAAGGACGTAGAAATCTGCGATAAGCCTCGGGGAGCTGATAATCGAGCCCTGATCCGAGGATGTCCGAATGGGGAAACCCCGCCAGGCGTTTTGACCTGGTGACTCCCGCCTGAATATATAGGGCGGGTAGAGGGAACGTGGGGAAGTGAAACATCTCAGTACCCACAGGAAGAGAAAACAACAGTGATTCCGTCAGTAGTGGCGAGCGAAATCGGAAGAGGCTAAACCGGTCATGTGTGATAGACGGCGGTCGTTGCATGGTCGGGGTTGTGGGACCCGTTGTCCTGTTCTGCCGGACAGGAGCAGTTACAGCGCAGTATAGGCGAACAGCTTTGAATGGCTGGTCATAGAGGGTGCGAACCCCGTAGCCGAAATGCTGGCGCTGGCTGAATGGGGATCCCAAGTAGCTCGGGGCCCGAGAAATCCCGTGTGAATCTGTCAGGACCACCTGATAAGCCTAAATACTCCCAGATGACCGATAGCGGACAAGTACCGTGAGGGAAAGGTGAAAAGTACCCCGGGAGGGGAGTGAAATAGTACCTGAAACCGTTTGCTTACAAACCGTTGGAGCCTCCTTGTAGGGGTGACAGCGTGCCTTTTGAAGAATGAGCCTGCGAGTTAGCGATATGTGGCGAGGTTAACCCGTGTGGGGTAGCCGTAGCGAAAGCGAGTCTTAAGAGGGCGATACAGTCGCATGTCCTAGACCCGAAGCGAAGTGATCTATCCATGGCCAGGTTGAAGCGACGGTAAGACGTCGTGGAGGACCGAACCCACTTCAGTTGAAAATGGAGGGGATGAGCTGTGGATAGGGGTGAAAGGCCAATCAAACTTCGTGATAGCTGGTTCTCTCCGAAATGCATTTAGGTGCAGCGTTGCGTGTTTCTTGCCGGAGGTAGAGCTACTGGATGGCCGATGGGGCCCAAAAGCTTACTGACGTCAGCCAAACTCCGAATGCCGGTAAGTGAGAGCGCAGCAGTGAGACAGTGGGGGATAAGCTTCATTGTCGAGAGGGAAACAACCCAGACTACCAGCTAAGGTCCCTAAGCGTGTGCTAAGTGGGAAAGGATGTGGAGTTGCAGAGACAACCAGGAGGTTGGCTTAGAAGCAGCCACCCTTGAAAGAGTGCGTAATAGCTCACTGGTCAAGTGATTCCGCGCCGACAATGTAACGGGGCTCAAGCACACCACCGAAGCTGTAGATTTCGTATTATAGACAAGCCTTCGTGGTTCAGTCGTACGGAGTGGTAGGAGAGCGTCGTGTGGCCAGTGAAGCGGCGGTGTAAACCAGCCGTGGAGGCCACACGAGTGAGAATGCAGGCATGAGTAGCGAAAGACGGGTGAGAAACCCGTCCTCCGAAAGACCAAGGGTTCCAGGGCCAGGTTAATCCGCCCTGGGTAAGTCGGGACCTAAGGCGAGGCCGACAGGCGTAGTCGATGGACAACGGGTTGATATTCCCGTACCGGCGAAGAACCGCCCAAGATAATCCAGTGGTGCTAAGAGTCCTAACCCGGCTGAGCGGATCCCTTCGGGGTGATGCCGGCCGGTCTAACGCTCGACCCCATGCTGGTGCGTTTAGCGTATTAACAGGTGTGACGCAGGAAGGTAGCTGAGCCAGGCGATGGTATCCGTAAGGTGAACCTGGTGTAAGGATGTAGGGCTGACGATAGGCAAATCCGTCGTCAATGCGCCTGAGATCCGATGCGTACCCCGATTGGGGGAAATCAGTGATCCTATGCTGCCGAGAAAAGCATCGACGCGAGGTTCAAGCCGCCCGTACCCCAAACCGACTCAGGTGGTCAGGTAGAGAATACCAAGGAGATCGAGAGAATCGTGGTTAAGGAACTCGGCAAAATGCCCCCGTAACTTCGGGAGAAGGGGGGCCGGAACCGTGATGGGATTTACTCCCGGAGCGGGAAAGGCCGCAGAGACCAGTGGGAAGCGACTGTTTACTAAAAACACAGGTCCGTGCCAAGTCGCAAGACGATGTATACGGACTGACGCCTGCCCGGTGCTGGAAGGTTAAGAGGAACGGTTAGCGCAAGCGAAGCTGAGAATTTAAGCCCCAGTAAACGGCGGTGGTAACTATAACCATCCTAAGGTAGCGAAATTCCTTGTCGGGTAAGTTCCGACCTGCACGAATGGCGTAACGACTTCCCAGCTGTCTCAACCGCGAACTCGGCGAAATTGCACTACGAGTAAAGATGCTCGTTACGCGCAGCAGGACGGAAAGACCCCGTGACCTTTACTACAGCTTGGTATTGGTGTTCGGAGTGGCTTGTGTAGGATAGGTGGGAGACTGTGAAGCTTGGACGCTAGTTCAGGTGGAGTCATTGTTGAAATACCACTCTGGTCACTTTGGATATCTAACTACGAACCGTGATCCGGTTCTGGGACAGTGCCTGGTGGGTAGTTTAACTGGGGCGGTTGCCTCCTAAAGAGTAACGGAGGCGCCCAAAGGTTCCCTCAACCTGGTTGGCAATCAGGTGTCGAGTGTAAGTGCACAAGGGAGCTTGACTGTAAGACTGACAAGTCGAGCAGGGACGAAAGTCGGGACTAGTGATCCGGCAGTGGCTTGTGGAAGCGCTGTCGCTCAACGGATAAAAGGTACCTCGGGGATAACAGGCTGATCTTGCCCAAGAGTCCATATCGACGGCATGGTTTGGCACCTCGATGTCGGCTCGTCGCATCCTGGGGCTGGAGTAGGTCCCAAGGGTTGGGCTGTTCGCCCATTAAAGCGGTACGCGAGCTGGGTTTAGAACGTCGTGAGACAGTTCGGTCCCTATCCGCTGCGCGCGTAGGAAATTTGAGAAGATCTATCCCTAGTACGAGAGGACCGGGATGGACGAACCTCTGGTGTGTCAGTTGTTCTGCCAAGAGCACCGCTGATTAGCTACGTTCGGAACGGATAACCGCTGAAAGCATCTAAGCGGGAAGCCGGCTTCGAGATGAGATTTCCATACCCTTCGGGGTGAGAGGCTCCCAGCTAGACTACTGGGTTGATAGGCCGGATGTGGAAGTGGGGACTAACGACCCATGGAGCTGACCGGTACTAATAAGCCGATAACTTGACAACACTCTTCCCCTGTAGAGGAGGAAGAAAGATTGCTACGCGTCCACTATGTGGTTCCCGAAAGACGGTCGGCAACGACTGCTTTACGGAACACCCCTCACACCACCACGTCCTGTGCGGTGTGGGGACAACAGAACAGACAAGTCCCACTGACAGCGTTGGTGGGCATGGTCTGAAACAGACTTCACCCTCACCCGAGGCTCAAGTTTCGGGGGTTGTGTGGTAAATGTTTCGGCGGCCATAGCGAGAGGGAAACGCCCGGTCCCATTCCGAACCCGGAAGCTAAGACTCTCAGCGCCGATGGTACTGCAAGGGGGACCTTGTGGGAGAGTAGGACACCGCCGGACTCCTTTTGATAGAAGAGCCCCTCCACTGGAGGGGCTCTTCTTGTTTAACCCGCACCTCCCTCTGACGGACCGGCTGTACGCCGGTAGGATCGTGACCGATGTCTGCTCCCTTCTCCACCGCCTCCGGCGCCGATGTGCGCGTGCGGTTCTGCCCCTCTCCCACCGGGACTCCCCACGTGGGTCTCATCCGTACCGCCCTGTTCAACTGGGCCTACGCGAGGCACCACGGCGGCAAGTTGATCTTCCGCATCGAGGACACCGACGCCAGCCGTGACAGCGAGGAGAGCTACGAGCAGATCCTCGACGGTCTGCGCTGGCTCAGGCTCGACTGGGACGAGGGCGTCGACGTCGGCGGTCCGCACGCTCCCTACCGTCAGTCGTTGCGTCACGACATCTACCGCGACATCATCGACCGGCTCCTCGAGCGCGGCCTGCTGTACGAGAGCTACGCCACGGGCGAGGAGATCGAGGCGCGCAACGTCGCCGCCGGTCGAGACCCCAAGCAGGGCTACGACAACTTCGAGCGCGACCTCACGGATGAGCAGCGCGCTGCCTACAAGGAGGAGGGGCGTCAGCCGGCCCTCCGCCTGCGCGTGCCCGACCGCGACCTGAGTTTCGACGACCTGGTGCGCGGCGAGATCACCTTCCCCGCCGGCTCGTTCTCCGACTTCGTCGTGGTGCGTCCGAACGGCGTGCCGCTCTACACGTTCGTCAATCCCGTCGACGACGCGCTGATGGGCATCACCCACGTGCTGCGCGGCGAGGACCTGCTCTCGTCGACTCCTCGTCAGATCGCGCTCTACGAGGCGCTGGTCGAGCTGGGCATCACCGAGTTCGTGCCCCGCTTCGGCCACCTGCCGTACGTGATGGGCGACGGCAACAAGAAGTTGTCCAAGCGCGACCCTGCCTCGAACCTGTTCCACCACCGCGACCGCGGCTTCATCCCCGAGGGCCTGGTCAACTACCTGTCCCTGCTCGGCTGGTCCTTCTCCCACGACCGTGACGTGTTCAGCCTCGACGAGATGGTCGCGGCCTTCGACGTGACGGACGTGAACCCCAACCCGGCTCGCTTCGACATCAAGAAGGCGGAGTCGATCAACGGGGACCACGTCCGCCTCCTCGAGGTCGGTGACTTCACGCAGCGCCTGCTGCCCTATCTCGACGGTGTCGTCAGCGACCCGCCCACCGAGGCCGAGGCTGCCGTGCTCGCCCAGGCCGCACCGCTCGTGCAGGAGCGCATGACGCTGCTCGGCGAGGCGAAAGGGATGCTGTCGTTCCTCTTCACGGCCGACGACGAGCTCGAGTACGACGAGGACGCGACGGCCTCGCTGCCGGAGTCCTCCGCCGACGTGCTGCGCGCCTCCTCGGCTGCCCTCGACGGTGTTCAGGACTGGACGCACGAGGCGATCCAGGACGCGCTCAAGGCGGCACTCGTCGACGAGCTCGGGCTGAAGCCTCGGGTGGCCTACGGCCCGCTGCGCGTCGCGCTCTCGGGGCGTCGGGTCAGCCCGCCGCTGTTCGAGTCGATGGAGATCCTGGGGCGGGAGTCGACGCAGGCGCGCATCCGGCGCCTCCTCGAGCGGTCATGACCGAGCACGGTGTCGACGGGACCCCGGCTGACCAGCGCTTCGACGTCGTCGTCGTCGGGGGAGGGCCGGCGGGGCTGAGCGCTGCACTCAACCTCGTCCGTGCCCGGCGCCGGGTGCTGCTCGTCGACAGCAACCGCCCTCGCAACTCGGCGACCCTGCTGTCGCACGGGTACCTCACCCGCGACGGCATCTCGCCGCTCGAGCTGCGCAAGCTCGGTCGCGACGAGTTCCTGTCGTATGAGGAGGGCGAGCACTGGCAGACGATCGCCACGAGCATCAGCCGGGGCGACGACGGATTCGTCGTCGACTGCGAGTTCCGTGGGCAGCAGAAGCAGGCCCTCGCCGACGTCGTGCTCGTCGCAACCGGCCTTCACGAGACCCTGCCGGCCATCGACGGCCTGAGGGCCTTCTACGGGACCTTCGTGCACAGCTGCATCGAGTGCGACGGCTACGGCAAGCGCGACCAGGCCCTCGCCGTGATCGGGGAGCACCCCGACCTGGCCGAGCGCGCCCTGCTGCTCTCGCAGTGGAGCGACGACCTGATCGTCTTCACCCACGGCTCTGCCGATGCGGTGACCGAGTCCGAGGAGGCGCAGCTCGCCTCCCGCGGGATCCGCGTCGACCGCCGCCCGATCGCGGCGCTGCAGGGCGGCCGCGAGGGGCTCACGGGAGTCGAGCTCGAGGGCGGCGAGGTCGTGCCGCGCGAGGGTGGCTTCGTGAGGCCCGCCTGGGCCGGCAAGCTCGAGTACGTCGCGCCGCTGGGTGCCGACCTCGACGACGACGGCCTGCTCGTCGTCGACGACCACGGTCGCACCACAGTGCCCGGGCTGTACGCCGCGGGTGAGTCCACGGCACCGGGGCCCCAGCAGCTGATCGTGGCGGCAGGGTCGGGCGCGCGCGTCGCCGCGGTGATCAACCGCGACCTGATCGGTGGCCTCGACGAGCTCGGAGATCGTGTACAGTAGACGCTGGCTCATTTGATGGGCCACAGTGATGTAGACCTCACGGTCGATATCATTGGGGTATGGTGTAATTGGCAACACGACTGATTCTGGTTCAGTTGTTCTTGGTTCGAGTCCAGGTACCCCAGCAAATTCATCCCCCGTGTCCTTGTCGGACCGGGGGATTTGCTGTTGGCGCTCGTCTGGCCGCCTGTCGGCGGCTGCCGGGCTGCGCCCGGCGGGCCTTCGGCCGGCGGCGCTTCGCGCGCCTCCTTCGGCGAGGGGAGCGGTGGCGGCGGCGCCTCGCGCGCCGGTGCGGGGTCGGGATGCGCGAAGGCCCCTGCCGGGGGGCAGGGGCCTTCGCGGGCGGGGCGGGGCGGCGGGACGCGCCTACTGCGGGATGGTGGCCCCGAAGCGGGAGGGGAGCGTGCCCTGGTGCGTGCTGCGGAGCTCGTCGAGCGAGACCGTGAAGACGTCCTGGATCTCGAGCGACTGCGACGAGGCGTCCGTCACGCCGATGCGCGCGACCGGGTAGCCCCGGCCCTCGCAGAGGCCGCGGAACTTGACGTCGTCCTCACGGGGCACCGACACGACCACGCGACCGGTCGACTCCGTGAAGAGCGTCGCGGCGACGTCGAGGCCGTCGCGCTCGAGCAGCTCGCCCAGGTACACGCGGGCACCGACGCCGAAGCGCAGCACCATCTCGGCCAGGGCCTGCGCCAGGCCGCCGTCGCTGAGGTCGTGTGCGGCGGCGATCAGCGACTGGTCGGCACCCGCGGCGAGCAGGCCCGCGAGCTGCTTCTCGCCCGCCAGGTCGACGGCAGGCGGACGTCCGCCGAGGTGGTCGTGCACGGTGCCGGCCCAGGCCGACCCGTCGAGCTCCAAGGAGGAGGTGCCGAGCAGGTAGATGTTGTCGCCGTCGTCCTGCCAGCCGGAGGGCACGCGCTTCGCGACGTCCTGGATGACGCCGAGCACGCCGACCACAGGGGTCGGGAAGATCGGCTTCGTGCCCGTCTGGTTGTAGAACGAGACGTTCCCGCCCGTGACGGGGATCTCGAGCTCGAGGCATGCGTCGGACAGGCCCTCGACGGCCTGGGAGAACTGCCACATGACCTCAGGGTCCTCCGGGCTGCCGAAGTTGAGGCAGTCGGTGACGGCGGCCGGCACGGCACCCGTGACGGCGACGTTGCGGTAGGCCTCGGCGAGGGCCAGGCGGGCGCCCTGCTTCGGGTCGAGCTGGCACCAGCGGCCGTTGGCGTCCGTCGCGATCGCGAAGCCGAGCCCTGACTCCTCGTCGACGCGGACCATGCCGCCGTCGTCGGGGAAGCTGAGGGCCGTGTTGCCGAGCACGTACGTGTCGTACTGGTTCGTGACCCAGCTCTTGTCGGCCAGGTTGGGAGAGCCGAGCAGCTGCAGGAACTGGGCCCGCACCTCCTCGGGGGCAGTCGGACGCGGCAGGGTCGCGGCCGTGTCGGCCTGCAGGGCGTCGATCCAGGACGGGTAGGCGACGGGGCGCTCGTAGACGGGGCCGTCGACGGCGACCGTGCGCGGGTCGACGTTGACGATCTCTTCGCCGTGCCAGTTGATGACCAGCCGGCCGGTGTCGGTGACCTCGCCGAGCACGCTCGTCTCGACGTCCCACTTGGCGGTGACGGCGAGGAAGGCGTCGAGCTTGTCAGGGCTGACGACCGCCATCATCCGCTCCTGGCTCTCGCTCATCAGGATCTCTTCTGCGGTGAGCGAGGGGTCGCGGAGCAGCACGTCGTCGAGCTCGATGAACATGCCGCCGTCGCCGTTCGAGGCCAGCTCGGAGGTGGCGCAGCTGATGCCGGCTGCCCCCAGGTCTTGGATGCCCTCGACCAGCTCGCCGCGGAAAAGCTCGAGGCAGCACTCGATGAGCACCTTCTCGGCGAACGGGTCGCCGACCTGCACCGAGGGGCGCTTCGTCGGGCCGCCCGACGAGAACGTGTCGGAGGCGAGGATGGAGGCGCCGCCGATGCCGTCGCCGCCGGTGCGGGCCCCGAAGAGGACGACCTTGTTGCCGACGCCCTTCGCGTTCGCGAGGTGCAGGTCCTCGTGGCGGAGGACGCCGACCGCGAGCGCGTTGACCAGCGGGTTGCCCTGGTAGACCGCGTCGAAGTACGTCTCGCCGCCGATGTTCGGCAGGCCGAGGCAGTTCGCGTAGAAGCTGATGCCCTGCACGACGCCGTCGACGACTCGCTGGGTGTCGGGGGCGTCGATCGCGCCGAAGCGCAGCTGGTCCATCACCGCGACGGGGCGGGCGCCCATCGAGATGATGTCGCGGACGATGCCGCCGACGCCGGTCGCGGCGCCCTGGAACGGCTCGATGTAGCTGGGGTGGTTGTGGGACTCGACCTTGAAGGTCACCGCCCAGCCGCCTCCTACGTCGACGACGCCGGCGTTCTCGCCCATGCCGACCATCAGGTTCTTGGTCATCGCCGGCGAGACCTTCTGGCCGAACTGGCGGAGGTAGATCTTGCTCGACTTGTAGGAGCAGTGCTCGCTCCACATCACCGAGTACATCGCGAGCTCGCCGCTCGTGGGGCGGCGGCCCAGGATCTCGCGGATCTGCGCGTACTCGTCGGCCTTGAGCCCGAGCGCCTCGTAGGGCTGGTGCTTGTCGGGCGTCGCGGCCGCGTCGGCCGTGGTGTCGGGCTTGGGGCCCTCGGGACGGACGTCGATCAGCTCGGCGCGGTCGTTCTCGGTGCTCACTTGGACAGGGCCCTCTCGATGACGGACGTGAAGAACGTGAGGCCGTCGACGCCGCTCGACATGGCGTCGGGCATGTCGGGGCCGAAGCCGGGCTCGGTGGCGTGCTCGGGGTGGGGCATCAGGCCGACGACGTTGCCGCGGGCGTTCGAGACGCCGGCGATGTCGTCCATGGAGCCGTTCGGGTTGACGCCGACGTAGCGGAAGGCGACCTGGCCCTCGCCCTCGATCCGCTTGATCGTCTCGTCGTCCGCGACGAAGCGGCCGTCGGCGTTCTTGAGGGGGATCGTGATCTCCTGGCCCTCGGCGAAGCCGTTCGTCCAGTCGGTCGACGCGTTCTCGACGCGGAGCAGCTGGTCGCGACGGATGAACTGCTGGTGTGCGTTGCGGGTGTGCGCGCCGGGGATGAGCCGCGCCTCCGCCAGCATCTGGAAGCCGTTGCAGATGCCGAGCACGGGCATGCCCGCGTTCGCCGCGTCGACGACCTCGGTCATGATCGGCGACAAGGAGGCGATGGCACCGGCGCGCAGGTAGTCGCCGTAGCTGAACCCGCCGGGCAGGATGATCGCCTCGACGCCCTGCAGGTCGTGGTCGCCGTGCCAGAGCGCGACGGGCTCGCCGCCCGCGAGGCGGACCGCGCGCTGGGCGTCGCGGTCGTCGAGCGAGCCGGGGAAGGTGACGACGCCGACGCGCATCAGACGGTGGGAGCGGCGTCGAGCACGGTGATGCTCACCACGTCTTCGATGACCGAGTTCGAGAGCACGTCGTCGGCGAGGGTGCGCACGTCGGCGAGCACCGCCTCCGTCACCTCGCCCTCGACGGTCAGCTCGAAGCGCTTGCCGATGCGCACGTCGGTGAACTGCTGGCGGCCGAGACGGGAGAGGGCGCCGACGACGGCCTTGCCCTGAGGATCGAGCAGTTCAGCCTTGGGCATGACCTCGACGACGATTGTGGGCACGTTTCAACTCCTGCGGGATGGCAGCGGGTGGACGCAGCGAGTCTATCGGGACGGTGCCCGCCGACCAGGCGTCGACGACGGGCAGCAGCGGTCAGCAGATCCCGAGGCGGCTCCCAGCGTCGTCATCGGATCGGGACGCACCATTGATCTCAGCAGCGGGAACAAGACCTTGTGATCGGGTCTCCTGCCGCTCCGGTCGAGGGTTCCTGATCCGCCCGACGCCGTTGGACGCCCGGCCGATCCCCCCGTCGGCCGGGCGTCACCCTTCTCCCCGGCAAGCCCGGCAAGCCCGGCAAGCCCGGCAAGCCCGGCTGCCCCCGGCTACGGCCGGGCGCGGGTGCGGCCGAGCAGCCAGAGCGCCGCCGGCAGCGCCACGGCACCGGCGACCGCGTTCCGCAGGTCGAGCCCGTCGAGCATCACCGCGAACGGCGGCGCGATCACGAGCACGGCCGCCAGCGCGACGACGAGCGTGCTCGGACGGCGTCGGCCCGGCGGCACGGGGCGCGGCGGCCCCTCGAGGCGCCCCACGACGAGCGACAGCGCGCACGCGAGGCCGAGCACGAGCAGCACGACGGGGATCCGCGTCCACCACCAGGCCGCCGACGCCGGCTCGGGCAGCGGCCCGCCGGTCGCCAGCACGAGGCCCGTGATGGCGATCAGCAGCGGCAGGTGCCACAGGTAGATCGTCATGCCCCGGCTGCCGACCGCGAACACCACGGCGCGCGCGGCTCGGGTCTGCATCAGCCGCACCAGCGCGGGGTGCAGCAGCGTCAGCACGCAGATCTGCCCGACGCCGAGCACCATCAGCGGCACGGCCGGCGGGTTGAGGTTGGTGAGCATGTCGTCCGACCACGGTCCGATGGCCGTCAGCACCGGCAGCGACCCTGCACACGCGAGCGCGATCCCCGCCAGCAGGAGGCGCGGCGCGCGTCCGAACCACCCGCTCGCGTACGCGAACCCCAGCTGCTGCACGAACAGCCAGACGAACACGAGGTTCAGCAGTCCCACCTCGGTCACGAGGGTCGTGTACCGGACCGAGTCGACGAGCAGGGCCGCCGTCGCGAGCCCGACGAAGGTCGCCGCGGGGCGGGTCTCGTGCAGCCGGGCCATCACGGGGACGGCCACCTGCGTGATGCCGTAGGCGGCCAGGAACCAGAGCGGCGTGCCGATGCCGGTGACGGCGGTGTCGAGCAGGGCAGGGTCGACGCCGACCAACGTCGCGACGACCAGCGCGACGGCGAGCACCACGAAGAGGGCGGCGGCGGGACGGGCCAGGCGGAGGAGGCGACCGCGCACGAAGTCCGCACCGTCGCCTCCTCGTCGCCGTGTGCTGGCCCAGGCGGTCGCGCTCGCGAAGCCGCCCACGACGAAGAAGAGGGGCATGATCTGGCCGACCCAGGTGGAGAACGCGAACCACGGCTGCTGCTGCAGCGGCTGAGACGCGACGATCGCGCCGTCGGGGGCACGGCCGACGCCGACCATGAGCACGTGGATGACGACCACGAGCAGCACGCAGACGACGCGGGCGAGGTCGACGACCAGGTCGCGGCCCGCGAGGGCGTCGGCGGGGGCAGCCGAGGAGGCGCCCGCCGGGTCGGTGGCGTCCGGTGCAGCACCCGAGGTGCGGCCTTGGCCCTGAGAGTGACGCTCCGTCGACGTGCTCATCTCCGCACCGTAGCGATCACCGGCGCCCGGCGGGGAGACCGGTCGGTGAATTCCTCCTCGGGGCGGAGCGCGGCGCCCGCCGCCGCCCCGGCCCCGCCGCGTTCAGCGGACGACGGCGCCCACGAACTCGATCTCGACGCGGGCGCCCTTCGGCAGGGCGCCGACCTGGTACGCGGCGCGAGCCGGCAGCACGCCGCCGGCACCGGCGAACACCTCGGCGTAGACCTCGTTCACGTCCGCGAAGTCGGCGATGTCGGCCAGCAGCACCGTCGTCTTGACGACGTGGGCGATGCCCGACCCGGCCGCCTCGAGCACGGCGGCGCCGTTGCGGAGCGACTGGGCCGCCTCCTCGCGCACCCCCGGCCCGGCGAACTCGCCCGTCGCCGGGTCGATCGGCAGCTGGCCGGAGACGAAGACGAGGTCGCCGGCGACGACGGCCTGCGAGTAGGCGCCCACGGCGGCGGGGGCGGCGTCGGTGTGCACGGCACGGACGGAGGCGTCGGTGCCGACGGCGGTGTCGGGGCGGGCGTCGGTGCGGGTGTCGGCTGGAGTGGTCATGCGCGTCCTCCCAGGACGGTCAGGGCCGCGTCGAGCGCGGCAGGGGTGGTGGTGGCGTGCACGCTGAGGCGCAGGCGGTCGTCGCCGTGCACGGTCGCCGTGACGCCCGCGGCCTCGAGCCGTGCGCCGACGGCGGCGGCCTCGCCGGCAGGCACGCCCGCGACGACGATGCCGGCCCGTCGCTCGCGCTCGACGGGGGAGAGCACGGGCACGTCCGCCGCGTCGAGGCGGGCGATCAGGTCGCCGGCGGTGTCGGCGACCCGCGACGCGACGACGTCCACGCCGACCTGCTCCAGCTGCTCGAGGGCGGTGGCGAGGGCGCCCGAGGCGAACGGCGAGCCGTTCGTGACCGAGAAGCGCTGCGCCCCCGGCAGGGGAGCGTGCGGCACGCCGTCGTAGCGTGACGGCCCCTCGACGCCGGTCCAGCCGCCGAGCACCGGACGGAGGCGGTCGAGGGCTCGAGGGGACAGCGCGACGAAGCCGGTGCCCCAGCCGGCCCGCAGCCACTTCTGGCCGCCGACGACGAGGGCGTCGGCCAGCGACCAGTCGGCGTCGACGACGCCGAGCCCCTGGATGCCGTCGACCACGAGGAGGCGGTCGCCCGCCGCCTCCCGGAGGCCGGCGAGGTCGGCGACCGTGCCGGTGCGGAAGTCGACCGCGCTCACGGCGACGGCGACGGTGTAGGGACCGACGGCGTCGGCCACGCGCTCGGGCGTCACCGGCGCGAGCGGCTGCCCCGGCACCGGGGGCAGCGGGCGCACCGTCGTGAGGCCTGCCTCCTCCGAGCGCCACCAGGCGTACAGGTTCGACGGGAACTCGGCCTCGCTCACGACGACCTCGCCGCGCGGCAGGCCGAACGCGACCTGCATCAGCCCGAGGGAGGTGCTGCCTGCGAGAGCGACACCGGCCCGGTCGACGCCGGTGAGGCGCGAGACCGCGGCGAGGGCGCGCTCGTCCTCGGCGTGCAGGCCGGCCGACGGGACCCCGGCGCTCGCCGCGGCCGCGAGGCGCCCGATCGTCTCGACGACGTCGCGGGACGGCGGCCCGTAGCTGCCGAAGTTCAGGTAGCCGACCGGCTCCGCGAACGACGACAGGTAGGTGTCGAGTGCGCCCGACGTCCCGGGGCGGTTCGAGCTCACTGCAGCACCCGCTGGAGGAACTGCTTGGTGCGCGCCTCGCGCGGGGCCCCGAGCACCTGCTCGACCGGGCCCTGCTCGACGATGCCGCCGTCGGCCATGAAGACGACGCGGTCGGCGACCTCGCGGGCGAACTGCATCTCGTGGGTCACGACCAGCATGGTCATGCCGTCGCTGGCCAGGTCGCCCATCACCTTCAGCACCTCGCCGACGAGCTCGGGGTCGAGGGCGGACGTCGGCTCGTCGAAGAGCAGGAACAGCGGCTTCATCGCCACGGCCCGCGCTATGGCGACCCGCTGCCGCTGCCCGCCCGAGAGCTGGCCGGGGTAGGCGTCGACCTTGTCGCCGAGGCCCACCCGCTCGAGGATGGCGACGGCCTCGGCACGCGCCTCCCCGGCGGATCTGCGCTGCACGCGCACCGGGCCCTCGAGCACGTTGCCGAGCACCGTCAGGTGCGGGAACAGGTTGAAGTGCTGGAACACCATCGCCGTGCGGGCCCGCTGCGCGGACAGCCTGCGCTCGCTCAGCTCGTGCAGCACGCCGTCGCGCAGCTCGAAGCCCATCGGCTCGCCGCCGACCCAGACCTCGCCGGCGTCCGGTTCTTCGAGGCGGTTGAGCGTGCGGAGGAACGTCGACTTGCCGGCGCCGGATGGGCCGATGATGCAGACGACCTCGCCGCTCCGCACCGTCATCGAGACGTCGCGCAGCACCTCGTGGCTGCCGTACGACTTGCCGATGCCGATGGCCTCGAGGACGGGGGCCGCCTCGGCGGCGGGCGCCGCGCCTCCTGCGGTCGGGGTGGGCGTCGCGGTCACGGGGTGCTCCTCACGAGGGGGGCGCGGCCGAGGTCGGCAGCGACCTTGCGGCGCAGCGCGCGGGCGTTCGGCGGGCCGCCGGGGCGGCGGTCCTGCCGGTCGAAGCTGCGCTCGAGGTAGAACTGGCCGACGCTCGCGACGCTGACGATGACCATGTACCAGATGGCCGCGGCGATCAGGGTCTCCATCACCTGGAGGTTGAACGACGAGATGTTGTTGGCGGCCTTGATCAGCTCGAGGTAGCCGATGACCGAGGCCATCGCCGTGCCCTTGAGCATGTTGATGAAGTCGTTGCCGGTCGGCGGGATGATGATGCGCATCGCCTGGGGCAGCACGATACGGGCCATGCGCTGCATCGGGGTCTGCCCGATCGACTGCGCCGCCTCGATCTGGCCCCGGTCGACGCTCTTCAGCCCCGCCCGGACGATCTCGGCCATGTAGGCGCTCTCGTTGAGGGCCAGGCCGAGGAAGGCGGCGACGAAGGTCGTCATGACGTCGTTCGTGCTGACGTCGAGGAACACCACGTCGGTGAACGGCACCCCGACGGTCAGCCGCGGGAAGATCAGCGCCAGGTTGTACCAGAGCAGGATCTGCAGCAGCACGGGCAGGCCGCGGAACAGCCAGGTGTACCCGGCCGCGAAGGCCTGCGCCACGGGGTTCTTCGAGATGCGCATCAGGGCGATCACGACGCCGATGACGACGGCGCTGACCTGCGCGGCCACCGCCAGCACGATGGTGCCGACGAGGCCCTGCAGGATGATCGGCGAGATCAGGTAGTACGGGATGTCGCCGTACGCGATGTCGCCCTGCGACGCCCCGTAGGCGAGCGCGACGAGCGCCACGACGATGACCGCCGCGCTGACCCAGCGACCCCAGTGCTTCAGGCGCACCTGCGGCAGCAGCTCACGCCCCGCCGAGGAGGTGCGGGCCGGGTCGACCGTGTCGGCCCCGGCCCCCGATCCGGGCGCCGTCACGGCTACTTGCCCCCGTTGACGGTCGCCTCGGTGACGCTGCCGGAGGTGATGCCCCAGGCGTCGAGGACCTCGCCGTAGGTGCCGTCCTCGATCAGCGAGTCGAGCGCGGCGGCGACGGCGTCGCGCAGCTCGGGGTCGTCCTTGTTGACGCCGATGCCGTAGGGGGCGCCGTCGATGACGTCGCCGGGGACGACCTCGAACGCCTGGCCGTCCTGGGCGGTCTTCGAGATGTAGACGGCGCTCGGCAGGTCGTTGACGATGGCGTCGATGCGGCCGGTGCGGAGCTGGGTCTGGTTCTGGCTGTCGCTGTCGGTGACGGTGATGTCGAGCGGCTCCTCGCCGTCCGACTCGCACTGCGTGCTCGTCGCCTCGGCGAACTCCTGCTGGCTCGTGCCGGTGACGACCGCGATGGTCTTGCCGCAGAGCGTGTCGGGGCCGGTGATGTCGGCCGGGTTGCCCTTCTGCACCATCAGGGTGATGCCCGAGGTGAGGTAGTCGACGAAGTCGATGGCCTGCTGGCGCTCGGCGGTGTCGTTCATCGCCGCGATCGTGACGTCGACGCGGCCGGACTGGAGGCTGGTGATCAACGAGCCGAAGTCCTGGTTCTGGTACTCTACCTCGAGGCCGAGCTTCTTGCCGACCGCCGTGATCAGGTCGTGGTCCGAGCCGATCACGGTGGAGCCGTCGGCCGCGTAGAAGTTGTTGGGCGCGGACTGCACGAACGAGCCGACGGTCAAGGTGCCGGAGTCGGCGATGTCGGAGGGCAGCTGCGAGGCGAGCGAGTCGTCCACCTCGACGCCGTCGAGCAGCGCGCTCGTGTCGGGGATGGTCGACGAGGCCGACGACGAGGCGTCGCCCGTCGCGTCGCCGGGCTGCGGGGCGCTCGGGCCGCCGCACGCGGTGAGCGTCAGGGCCAGCACGGCACCCGTCGCGACGGAGCCCCAGAGGGCGGGGCGGAGGCGGGGCCTGATGGTGGTCGATCGGGTCATGGTCGAGCCTTTCGTGAGCGTCGTCGGTCATCGGAAGCAAGCCGATCTCTCGGCACGATGAGAGAAAATTATCACAATGCGACGATTCTGTTGCACACCGGTAACCTGGGGGCCATGACGACAGCCAGCAGCGCCACCGTGGTCGACCGCAGCCGCGTGCTCCGGGCGGAGTTCGGGCCGTACCTGCCGCTGATGGACTTCCTCGCCGAGCTGCTCGGCCCGCGCACCGAGATCGTGCTGCACGACACGAGCGACCTCAGCCGCTCGATCGTCGCCCTGACGAACGGCCACGTGAGCGGCCGCAGCGTGGGCGGCCCCGCGACCGACCTGGTGCTCAAGGTGCTGCAGAACCACGAGCACGACGACCGCGACTACCTCGCGAACTACTTGGCCGAGTCGCGCACGGGCGGCACGTTCCGCTCGTCGACCTTCTTCATCCGCGACGCGAGCGGCGACGTCGTCGGGATGCTCTGCCTCAACATCGACGACGAGCCGCTGACCCGAGCCCGCGACCTGCTCGCGGCCATCACCGCGACGACCGGGCTCGTGAAGGGAGCCGAGGCCGGAGGGGCGGGCACGGCGGGCGGCACAGGCGGCACGGGAGGCGGCGAGGGCGCCGGCTCGGGCGGGCGCGCCACGTCGACGGCCGGGGTCGCCGAGCGGCTCAGCACGAACGTCGACGAGCTCGCCCTCGACGGCGTCGCCCGGATCGTCGCGGCGCAGGGCGTCGAGCCGCACCGCATGACCCCCGACGAGAAGGTGGCGGCCGTGCGCGAGCTCGAGCGGGCCGGCGTGTTCCTGCTCAAGGGCGCGGTGGCGCAGGTCGCCGACGCGCTGCACGTGTCCGAGCCCACCGTGTACCGCTACGTCAAGCAGGTGCGGCGCGCCGACTGAGTGCTAGGAGATCGACCCTGCGGCCGCGGCCGCCGCGCGCTCCTCGGCCTCGCGGCGGGCCCGTCGCGTCAGCGGCTGGGGAGCCGCGGGCGCGGGCTCGTAGCTCTGCAGCTCGGCCTCGGCCCGCAGCGCGAACTCGCGCAGCTTCTCGGGCGACACCGACGAGGCCTTGCGCGGACGGGTGTTGTGCAGGCAGAACGTGCCGATCGTCTCGCCGGTCGACGAGTGGATCGGGTGCCCCGCGTAGAAGTAGCCGTGGTTCAGGTCGAGGTACGGGTTGTCGGCGAAGCGCTCGTCCTTGCGGGCGTCCTCGACGACCACCACGTCGTCGGCGGCGACGGTGACGTCGCAGAAGGTCAGCTCGCGCGGGATCGACACGGGCAGCAGCTCCGTGTTCATCGCGTACCAGAGCTTGCTGCCGTCGAGCATGCTGACGACCGCGACGTCGACGCCGAACTCGGCCTCCGCCTCCTTCGCCAGGTCCTTGAGCGCGTCGGAGCCGCCGGTCGCGGCCTGCTCGACGAGGCGCTCGCCGCCGCTCCACTCGAAGCTGCGCTGCGGCAGGTGCCGCGGCAGGCGCTCGTCGAGCTGGCCCTGGTGCACGCGGTCGAGGGTGGGTGCGATGCGGTGCGCGATGGTCTGCGCCCAGCGGCGGTAGCCCTCGGCGCAGCCGTGCGGCGAGTCGGGGCGGCGGAGGCCGGCGGGCAGGCGGAAGTACTCGAGGCCCGACTCGCCCGCGACCAGCTCGGTGAGGGCGTTCATGCGCTCGCCGTGCTGCTCGGCGACGCAGCCCAGCAGGTTGTCGAACGCCTTCGCCGAGCGGACCGGCGGCACGCCGATCAGCACCGTGCGCGCGGTCGGGTGGCTGCGGCGGGCGATGGTCGAGACGAGGAGGCGCAGCTCGCGCTCCCAGACGTCAAGGGGCGTCAGGCGGACGGCGTCGTTCAGGCCGACCAGCACCACGACGGTGTCGTAGAGGCCGAGGTCGGTGTCGCGGATCCAGGCCCGCGACGACTCGATGCTCATCATCTCGTCGCCCACGTAGTCGACCGAGCACGGACGACCGGTGGCCTCAGAGGAGGCGCGCGACAGCTGGCCGACGAGCGCCTGGTCGTGGGTGGAGACTCCCCAGCCGTGCGCGGGGCCGTTGCCGACGATGAGGACGGTGTCCGCGTCGCGGGCCGAGGTGCGGGCGGTGGGCTCGTCGCGAGGAGACAGGACGTGGCGCGACCGGGAGAGCCACCAGAGGTACCAGAGCTTCATCACCGGGCGCAGCCGCTCGTAGCCGTGCTGGTGCACGGTGGCGACGCCGCCGCCCGTGGCTGCGTCCGCGCTCGTGCGGGCGCCGGGTGTGCCGGTGTTGTCGTGGTCGACCGTCCTGGTCACGTGGTGCTCCTCGGGTGTCGTGCGGGTGCCATCCCGCGATCAACGGTAGGCGGGGCGTGCCGCGCGCGACATCCCCCAGAACGGGCCGGGTGCGCGGTGCGGCTCTCACGGCGGGCGTGATCGTCGTCGCCGGGCTGCTGTGGCGGCCCGCCCGCGACGAACACGCCCGCCCTCGGCCTGTTTTGAACCACTCAAGGAAAGCGTGCTTAGATGGGGGCATGACGACGACGAGCGAGAGCACCGAGCGCCTCCGGGCTGCCGGGCTCCGGGTGACCGGCCCGCGCCTCGCCGTCCTCGACGCCCTGGACGGCCTGCCGCACGCGCCGGCCGACGCCGTGTTCGCGCGCGTCGCGCTGGGTCTGCCCGGCACCTCCCTGCAGGCGGTCTACGGCGTGCTCGCCGCCCTCACGGGCGCCGGCCTCGTCCGCCGGATCGAGCCGGCCGGCTCCGCCGCCCTCTACGAGCTGCGCACCGGCGACAACCACCACCACGTCGTCTGCTCCGTCTGCGGCAGCGTCGCCGACGTCGACTGCGTCGTCGGCCACGCGCCGTGCCTGACGCCGTCGAACGACTCGGGCTTCACCGTGCAGACCGCCGAGGTCACCTTCTGGGGCCTCTGCCCGGCCTGCCGCGCCGCGGAGGACGCGCCGCTCGACGGCGAGGCGACGAACGGCACGAGCGGCGCGAGCGGGCCGAGCGGGCCGATCAGCACCGGGGCCGTGGTCGACGCGACCGGCCTCGCCGACGCGAGGCCCGCCTCCTGAGCTGCGCCGCACCTCCTGCGCAGGGCGTCGCCCTCCCCTTCTTCCCGGCCGTGTGCCGGGTCTCACGCAACCCGCGACTGAACACCGAACGGAAAGAGGAGTCATGACCGACACGACACCGATCACGACCACCGACAACGGCGCGCCCATCGCCAGCGACGAGCACTCGCAGAGCGTCGGGGCCGACGGCCCCATCGTGCTGCACGACCACGCGCTGGTCGAGAAGCTCGCCAACTTCAACCGCGAGAAGGTGCCGGAGCGCATCGTGCACGCCAAGGGCGGCGGCGCGTTCGGCACGTTCCGCACCACCGGCGACGTCTCGCAGTACACCCGCGCGGCGCTGTTCCAGCCCGGCGTCGAGACCGAGATGCTCGCCCGCTTCTCGACCGTCGCCGGCGAGCAGGGCAGCCCCGACACGTGGCGCGACCCCCGCGGCTTCGCGCTGAAGTTCTACACGAGCGAGGGCAACTACGACCTCGTCGGCAACAACACGCCCGTCTTCTTCATCCGCGACGGCATCAAGTTCCCCGACTTCATCCACTCGCAGAAGCGCCTGCCCGGCTCGCACCTGCGCGACCACGACATGCAGTGGGACTTCTGGACCCTGTCGCCCGAGTCGGCCCACCAGGTCACCTGGCTGATGGGCGACCGCGGCCTGCCCGCGTCGTGGCGCATGATGGACGGCTTCGGCTCGCACACCTACCAGTGGATCAACGCCGCGGGCGAGCGCTCGTGGGTCAAGTACCACTTCAAGTCCGACCAGGGCAACGAGATCCTCACGCAGGCCGACGCCGACCGCATCGCCGGCGAGGACGCGGACTTCCACATCCGCGACCTCTCCGCCGCGATCGAGCGCGAGGAGTTCCCGACCTGGACGATGTCCGTGCAGGTCATGCCCTACGCCGACGCCGCGAGCTACCGCTTCAACCCGTTCGACCTGACGAAGGTGTGGCCGCACAGCGACTACCCGCTGATCGAGGTCGGCACGATGACCCTGAACAGGAACCCGGAGAACTACTTCGCGCAGATCGAGCAGGCCGCCTTCGCGCCCTCGAACTTCGTGCCCGGCATCGCGACCAGCCCCGACAAGATGCTGCTCGCGCGCATCTTCAGCTACGCCGACGCGCACCGCTACCGCGTGGGCGTCAACCACCAGCAGCTGCCCGTCAACGCGCCGAAGAACGAGGTGCACTCGTACTCGAAGGACGGTGCCGCGCGCTACAGCTTCAGCGACGCGACGGTGCCGGTCTACGCGCCCAACTCGGTCGGCGGCCCCGCGGGCTCGCCCCAGGCCGCGGGCGAGACCGGCGGCTGGGAGAGCGACGGTGAGCTCGTCCGCTCGGCTGCCACGCTGCACCCGGAGGACGACGACTTCGGCCAGGCCGGCGCGCTCGTCCGCGACGTGATGGACGATGAGCAGCGTGACCGCCTGGTCGCCAACATCGTCGGCCACGTGTCGAAGGTGACCCGCCCCGACCTGCTCGAGCGCGTGTTCCAGTACTGGAACTCCGTCGACCCGATCCTCGGCTCGCGCGTTCGTGCCGGCGTCTCGCCCGAGGCGCCCGGCTCGAACGAGGACCCGGCGACCGTGGGCGTGCCCGCGTAGTCATCGGCCGCCGCTGACCAGCATCGCTGGTCGGCTCCGCAGCGCAGGAGGCGCGGTGCCCGCTGGTCGGGCACCGCGCCTCCTGCGTGCGTCCGCGCTCTGCGCGTTGCGTCCCGGCGTGAAAGCGACAAGACGACGCGGAACATCGCGTCGCTTCGTCGCCATCGCGTCGGGACGCGTCCGCGTGGGTGCGTTCCGTCGGCCTCTCTCGCGAGCCGGGGTGTGCCGGGGTGTGCCCGTGATGTGAGTGTGATCGGGGCCTGCAGGGCCGGCGAGCCCAGGAGGTGCGGGCCCGGACGGGCAGATCCCTCTCGCTTTGTCGGCGGCGCGCGGTCAGACCATCTGGCCGTTCCAGCGGATGTCGCCGGCGGGCCACTCGGCTGCCGTCGCGCCGACCTCGCGGATGAGCCAGCCCTCGTCCTGGCTGACGAGCACGCCTGCCCCGTCGGCCGAGAAGGCGGTGTAGTGACCAGTCACTGCGTGGCCCGTGACTGCGTCCCCGCTCGCGTCACCCAGCGGCAGCCAGCCGGCGCCGCGGTAGAAGCCCTGCACGGCCTCCCCGGTCTCGAGCAGGCCGAATCGGGTGCCGAGGCGCGCGAGGGCGGCGTCGACCTGGCGGAGCAGCTCGCCTCCGAGTCCGGTGCCCTGCGCGGCGGGGCTGACGGCGACCATCCCGACCGCGGTGATCAGCAGGTCGGTCTCGCCGACCGTGACGAACTGGCGTCGGAGCCCGGCGTGCGCGACGACCACGTCCCCGTCGCGGGCGACGACGCGGAGCTCCGGCTGCATGCCCGCCCAGCTGCGAGCCCCGGCGTACCAGTGGTCGTAGGCGTCGAAGGTGCGGGCGAGCATCGCCGCGAGGGCCTCGTGGTCGTCGAGCGTGAGGTCGCCCTCGGCGACGATGCTCCAGATGGGGGAGGCGGCGGCCTTGGCGGTGGCGGTGGCGTGTTGTGCGGCATCGGACATGCCTGCGACGCTATCCCCTCTCCTCGTCTCTCCTCGTCTCTCCTCATTCAGGAACATGAGTCCTGAGCTGGCGTTGCTCAGGACCGTGAGTCCTGAGTCGTGCACAGTTCAGGCGAACGGGTCGAGCGGTTCCTGAATCGGGGCGGCCGTCAGGCGCGCAGCGCGCGGGCCGTGACCTCGATCTGGTTCGCCCACGGGTCGTCGAACGCGAGAACGCGGCCGTCGTCCCGCGTCGCGACCCGGTGGTGCGCGAGGCGCTCGCCGAGGGCGCCCAGGTCGTCGAGGCCCGGCACCTCGATGCGGACGAGTCCGAGGCCGAGGGCCAGCTGCCGCCTCCCTGCGCCGGCGCTCTGCCAGGTGTTCATCGCCATGTGGTGGTGGTAGCCGCCGGCGCTGACGAAGAGCGCCTGCGGCCCGAAGCGCGTCGTCGTCTCGAAGCCGAGCTGCTCGACGTAGAAGTGCTGGGCGCGGTCGACGTCCCCGACGCTGAGGTGGACGTGGCCCACGGAGGCCGGGCGGGAGGCGGTGCCGGCCAGCGCCTCCTCGGTCACGTTCTGCTGCAGGAAGGCGTTCGGGTCGAGGGCGAGGGTGGCCATGTCGACCTGGCCGTGGGTCCACGACCAGGCGGTGCGGTCGCGGTCCCAGTAGAGCTCGACGCCGTTGCCCTCCGGGTCGGTGAAGTAGAAGGCCTTGCTCACCAGGTGGTCGGCGCTGCCCGTGAAGCTGCCCGGGTGGCGGCTCGCGACGCTGTACACGGAGGCCGCGAGGTCGGCCTCGGTCTCGAACAGGATCGCGGTGTGGAACAGACCGGCCTCGCGGGGACTGGCGTGCCGGAGCTCCGGCGCGTGCTCGAGCACCACGATCGGCGTCGTGCCGCGACCGAGGACGGTACGGCCCGCCGCGGGGTCGTGGCTCAGCACGGCGAGGGTGACGGCGTCGCGGTAGTACGCGGTCATCGCGTCGAGGTCGGCGACGCGGAGCGTGACCGCGCCCATGCCCGTGTCGGCGGCGAGCAGGTCCGCGGCGATCCGGTCTGCTGCGTTGCGGTCAGCTGCGATGCGGTCAGCTGCGTTGCGGTCAGCCGAGGAGGCGCGGGTCACGTCGCTGCTGCTGGTGTCGGTCATCGGGGCCCTCGGTTCTCGTGCGGTCACGGTCTCGTGTCACGCCGGTCGATGACGTGTCACCGATCAGAACCCGCTAGTGCGCTCGAGCATTCCACCGGTCCCTCGGCGGGGTCACGATGAACCGAGTTCCGAACCATGAACCGCGATAAAACGCGGTTCATGGTTCGGAACTCGGTTCATGGTCGTGCGGGCACGGGCGCGGGCGCGTGAGCCGCGACGCGCAGGGCGCTGGCCGCAGGTCAGTGGGCGGTGAGGCGCTCGATCAGCTCGCGGTAGCGGGCTGCCGTGCGCTCGACGATCTCGGGCGGCAGGGACGGCGGGGTGCCGGTCTTGTCCCATGCGCTGCTGAGCCAGTTGCGCACGATCTGCTTGTCGAAGCTGTCGGTGCGGCTGCTCGTGCTCGGGCCGGCCCCCGCGGCCTCGGCGCCCGCCTCAGCGTCCCAGAAGCGGCTGCTGTCGCTGGTGAGCACCTCGTCCCCGAGGGTCAGCTCGCCGGTGACGCGGTCGGCCCCGAACTCGAACTTAGTGTCGGCGAGGATGACGCCCCGCGCCTCCGCGACGCCGGAGGCCCTGCGGTAGATCTCGAGCGACGTGTCGCGCAGCGCCGCCGCGACGTCCGCGCCGACGAGCTCGACCGTGCGCTCGAACGAGATGTTCTCGTCGTGCTCGCCGAGCGGCGCCTTGTAGGCGGGGGTGTAGATCGGCTCGGGCAGGCGATCTCCGTCGTGCAGGCCCGCGGGCAGCTCGATGCCGCAGACCCGGCCGGTCTCGCGGTACTCGAGCCAGCCGCTGCCCACGAGCCAGCCGCGCACGACGCACTCGACCGGGTACATGTCGAGGGGCTTGACCAGCATCGCGCGGTCGCGGACCGAGCCGGGCACCGACACGGAGGCGGTGGTCGGGTCGACGAGGTGGTTCGGCACGCCCTCGAGCTGGTCGAACCACCACGTGCTGAGCTGCGTGAGCAGGGCGCCCTTGCCCGGGATGCCGGGCTCGAGCACGACGTCGAAGGCACTGACGCGGTCGCTGGCGACGACGAGCAGGTGCTCGGCGGTGTCGAGGGCGGACGCAGTGTCCAGGGCGGACGCCGTGTCGAGGGTGGACGCCGTGTCGAGGGTGGCGGCACCGCCGGCCGATCCCGCGACGGGGGCCGGCACGTAGAGGTCGCGGACCTTGCCCGAGTAGGCGTGCACCCAGCCGGCGAGCTCGGGCGCCTCGGCGGTCATCGGGCGACCCGCTCGGCGATGTCGCGGCGGTACTGGCCGCCCTCGAGCCGGATGCGGAGCATCGCGTCGTAGGCGCGCCCCCTGGCCTCGGCGAAGTCGGCGCCTTCGGCGACGACGCTCAGCACGCGTCCGCCCGTGGCGATGAGGCGGTCGTCGAGGCGGGCTGTGGCGGCGTGGGCGACGTGCACCCCCGCGATGGTGGTCGCCTCGTCGAGGCCGGTGAGGGGCCGACCGCTGACGGCGCCCTCGGGGTAGCCCTCGCTCGCGAGCACGACGGTGACTGCGGGAGTCGGCACGAAGCGCGGCGACTCGTGGTTGCCGAGCGAGCCGGTCGCGGCGGCGAGCAGCAGGCCGCTCAGCGGCGTGATGAGGCGCGGCAGCACGACCTGCGTCTCGGGGTCGCCGAAGCGGGCGTTGAACTCGATCACGCGGACGCCCTGCTCGGTCAGGATCAGCCCGGCGTAGAGCAGCCCGATGAACGGCGTGCCCTCCGACTCGAGCTGGCGCACCGTGGGGGTCGCGATGGTGTCGAGCACCTCGTCGACGAAGTCCTTCTCGCTGCCGAAGCGGTCGGCGAGCCACGGCAGCGGCGAGTAGGCGCCCATGCCGCCGGTGTTCGGTCCGGCGTCGCCGTCGAGGAGGCGCTTGTAGTCCTGGGCGGGCGACAGCGGCACGACCGTGTGCCCGTCGCTGAGGAAGAAGAGGGAGACCTCCGGGCCGTCGAGGAACTCCTCGACGAGCACGGGCCCGTGCTGCAGCCAGTAGGTGGTGTGCTCGACGGCCGCGTCGCGGCTCTCGGTGACGAGCACGCCCTTGCCTGCCGCGAGGCCGTCGGCCTTGATGACGTAGGGAGCGCCGAACTCGTCGAGCACCGCGACCGCCTCGTCGAGGGTCCCGACACGGGTGGCGCGTCCCGTCGGGACGCCCGCCTCCTCCATGATCCGCTTCGCGAAGGTCTTGCTGCCCTCGAGCGCCGCGGCCTTGCGACCGGGGCCGAAGACGGGCACGCCGCGGGTGCGCAGCGCGTCGGCGACACCGGCGACGAGGGGCGCCTCTGGGCCGATCACGACCAGCTCGACGTCGTTCTCGAGCGCGTACTCGGCGACCACGGAGCCGTTCGACGGGTCGAGGTGCACCACCTCTACCTGGGCGGCGATGCCCGCGTTGCCGGGGGCGGCGACGATCTCGTGCCCCGCGTCCTCACGCAGCAACGCGGTGATGATGGCGTGCTCGCGAGCACCGGAACCGAGGACGAGTATGCGCACCCGATGGATCCTACCGAGCCGCGCCTCCTGGGCGTCGGTGCGACCAGCTCGTGCGCGGGTAGCGTGACGACATGGCCAGGGCGAGGATCGACGACGCAGCAGGCGCGGCAGCCGTGCAGGAGGCGGTGGTCGCGCTCGCCGAGGGCGGCTCGGCACCGCGGACGGTCACCGCCACCGCAGTGCGCTGGCTGCTGCAGGTGCTCGCCGACGGCGAGCCCGGGGCCACGGTGGAGGTGCGGGTGCCGCCGTTCGGCGCCGTGCAGTTCCGCGAGGGGCTGAGCCACACGCGCGGCACGCCGCCCAACGTCGTCGAGACCGACCCCTCCACCTTCATCCGGCTCGCGACGGGGGCCCTGAGCTGGGACGAGGCCGTCGCCGGCGCGCTCGTGTCGGCGTCGGGCAGCCGCGCCGACCTGCGCGGGTACGTGCCCGTGCGGCTGCCGCCGGCCTGAGGCACGACAAGCACTCCGACGTCGAGGGATGCGGCGGAGCTCGGGCACGCGCTCTGGGACAATGGGGGCGTGACCCACGCACCCGACGAACCGCAGCAGCCCGACGAGGCCGTCTCCCCGGAGGCGCCGGAGCAGCCGGTCGTCGAGCCCGAGCAGTCCGAGCAGACCGATGGTGCGGCGGCACCGAGCGCGAACGAGGCCGAGGAGATCGCGTCGGACGACGAGGTCACGGTGCGCCGTGCCCCGAAGATGTTCGCCTTCCTCCTGATGGGCGGGGCCCTCGGCGTGCTCGTCTCGCTGATCCTGACGTCGCTGTTCCCCTTCGACCCCGGCACCAGCCCGGCCTCGACCTACGGCTACTTCTCGCTCTGGGGGCTGACGTTCGGTGCGGCGTTCGGCGCCGTCGTCGCCATCGTGATCGACCGGGTGTCGCTCCGCCGGGCCAAGACCCTGCGGGCCGAGCGCCGTCGCGTGGACGCTCCCGAGCCTCCTGCGGTCGAGGGCGAGCTCGAGTAGATCGACCTAGGCCCCTCGTGCCGCCCGCAGCCGTGTGAGCAGCTCAGGCCCGCGGGCGTCGAGCAGCTTGCCGCCCCGGTCGACGCCGACCACCAGCAGCACCGTGCCGAGCACGACCCCGACGACGAGGGCGAGCACCCCGAGCAGCACGCTGCCGGTGACGAGCGACGCGATGCCGAGCGCGAGCTCCGGCACCGCCAGGCCGAACGAGATCAGCCAGGTGGCGTACATGCCGAGCGTCGAGGTGACCGACGCCCCGGGAGGCGACTTGAACGGGCTCTCGCCCGCGGCCGGCACAGGCATGAGGAACTTCGCCGACGCCACGCTCGACGCGCCGAAGCCCGTCAGCATCACGCCGAGCCCCATGCCGAGCAGGGCGGGCAGCACCTGCCAGGCGCCGAGAACGGCGAGCGGCAGGATCGTCGCGAGCAGCACGATCGGCACCGCGAAGAGCGACAGCGTGAGCACGCGACCCGCTCGGTCGGCCCTGCCGGAGACTCCCGTCGACAGGTGCGCCGCGAACGCGGTCCCGTCGTACGAGACGTCGGCGCACAGGGTCACGGCGAGCAGAGCAGCGATGCCCGGCCCGATCGCGTAGAGCAGCCACGTGTTGCCGCCGCTCCAGGCGAGGAACACGGCGAGCACGGGCAGCAGCGGGACGACGACGAGCGAGCCGCCGTAGCGCGGGTCGCGCAGCCAGTAGACGGCGGCGCGGGCCGCGACCGCGCCGGTGGGCGTGCCCGGGAACCAGCGGAACGGCCCGAGCCCCTTCGAGGTCGCGGCCCGCTCCTCGACCGGAGGCGCGATCAGGGCGGACGCCAGGGCCCGACGCCACGCGAGCAGCAACAGGGCGAGGGTCGCGAGTGCGATCGCCGCCTTGCCCAGCGCCTCCAGCGGTCGTCCGAGGGCGAGCTCGCCGGGCACGGCCCAGGCGGCGCCGAGGGGGGTCCACGCGGCGACCGCGGCGATGCGCGGCAGCTGGTCGATCGCCGAGCCGATGCCCTGCCCGGCGAAGCCGATGATCGGGCCGGCGAGGATGACCGGCACGAACACGACGACGCCCATCACCTCGCGGTAGCGCCGACGCGACGCCAGGGCGCTCGTCAGCGACTCGAGCACCCGCGACGCGGCGACGCAGGTGAGCACGCCGACGAGCCCGCTGATCGGGGCGATCACCGCGGAGAGCGGGTGCTGCAGCCAGCTCAGCGACGTCGCGAGGGCGGCGATCGTCGTGACGATCCCGGGGATGCCGAGCACGCCGCAGACCAGCAGGGCCACGAGGAGGCGGTCGGCCGGGATCGGGAACGACCGCAGCTTCTCGACGCTGAGCGTCTGGTCGACCCCGCGGGCCAGCAGCGGCACGACCGCCCAGCCCAGCACCGCGACGGAGCCGACGAGCACCGCGGCCGTCCAGGCCCACTGCGCCGGGGCGAACGACAGGGCGACGAGCCCGGCGACCAGCGCGGCGAGGATGCCGACTCCGTAGAGCCCGCCGATGACGAGGGCGACGACCTGCCAGACGCTGCGCTTCAGGCCGTTGCGCATGACCCGCCAGCGGAGGCTCAGGAGGTGCGCAACCACGACGGCCCCTCGTTGTGCTGGCGGCCGCCGACGAGCTCGACGAACCGGTCTTCGAGGGTGGACCCTGCGCGCACGTCGTCGGTGGTGCCGGCGGCGAGCACCCGGCCGGCCGCGACCACGGCGACGTGGTCGCACATGCGCTGCACGAGGTCCATCGAGTGGCTCGAGACGATGACCGTGCCGCCGCCCTGCACGTAGCCGTGCAGGATGTCGCGGATGTTCGCCGCCGAGATCGGGTCGACCGACTCGAACGGCTCGTCGAGCACGAGGAGGCGCGGCGCGTGCACCAGGGCGCACGCCAGCGCCGCCTTCTTGGTCATGCCCGCGCTGTAGTCGACGACGAGCGTGCCGCCGGCCTCGCGGAGGTCGAGCAGGTCGAGCAGGTCGGCGACGCGGGAGGCGACGGTCTCGCGATCGATGCCGTTGAGGAGGCCGTGGTACGTGATCAGCTGCTCGCCGGTGAGCCGGTCGAAGAGGGCGATGCCGTCGCTCAGCACGCCGACCAGCGACTTCGCGTGCGTCGGGTCGCGCCAGACGTCGTGCCCGAGCACCTCGATGCTGCCCGCGTCGGGTCGCAGCAGGCCGGTCGCCATCGACAGGGTCGTCGTCTTGCCTGCACCGTTCGGCCCGACCAGGCCGTAGAAGGAGCCGGCCGGCACCTCGAGGTCGACGCCGTCGACCGCGACCTTCTGGCCGAAGCGCTTGCGGAGGCCCGTGATGCGGAGGGCGGGGACCGCGCCCGGGCCCGTGGGCGCGGGATCGGCGGGCGTGAGCACGTCGGGGACGGGCATGGCCGGCTGCTGTGGGTCGGAAGTAGCCGAGTGGTCGGTGGGGGAGCTGTCGTCGCTCATGGGGACGAGCCTATTGACCGCCGCCGACAGGGGCCACCGCCTCCTGGGTGAAGGGCCGCCCGTCGCACGGGTGAGCCGGCCGCGGCGCTGGCGGGGCTGTGGGACGGCGAAGGCGCCTCCTCGGCTCGGGTTTCAGGAAGAGGCGAGCCGAGGTGCCTGGATCGTGCACAGATCAGGATCCACAGTCCTGCATCGTGCGCGCTCAGGACCGATGTTCCTGAATGAGGAGAGGGAACGGGCAGCGTCGGGTGGGCGTCGTCAGCTGAGCTGGTTGGCCTCGACCCAGGCGAGGTACTCGGGGCTGACCGTGCCGGTGACGTAGTCGCCCGTGAAGCAGCTCATCTCGAGGTCGGTGACGTCGCTGCCCTCGATGATGGCGGCCTGCATGTCCGCCACCTCTTGGTAGATCAGGTGGTCGGCGCCTAGCTCGCGGGCGATCTCGGGGATCTTGCGGTCGTGGGCGACCAGCTCGTGACGCGACGGCATGTTGATGCCGTACACGTGCGGGTAGCGCACCGGAGGCGCGGCGGAGGTGAACGTGACCTCGTTCGCCCCGGCGGCACGCGCCATCTCGACGATCTCGCGCGAGGTGGTGCCGCGGACGATCGAGTCGTCGACGATCAGGATGTTCTTGCCCTTGAACTCGCTCGACATGGCGTTGAGCTTCTGGCGCACGGAGCGCTTGCGCTCGGCCTGGCCGGGCATGATGAAGGTGCGGCCGACGTAGCGGTTCTTGTAGAAGCCCTCGCGGTACTCGATGCCGAGCTTCTGGGCGACCTGCATGGCGGCGGGCCGCGACGAGTCGGGGATCGGCATGACGACGTCGATGTCGCCGGTCGGCGCGTACTGCGCGATCGTGTCGGCCAGGCGGTCGCCGAGACGGAGGCGTGCGTCGTAGACCGAGATGCCGTTCATGACGGAGTCGGGACGCGCGAGGTAGACGTACTCGAACGAGCAGGGGATCAGCCGCGGCCGTGCGTGGCACTGCTTCGACACCATCTCGCCGTCGAGCGAGACGAAGACGGCCTCGCCGGGGGCGACGTCGCGGACGATCTCGTAGCCGCCCGACTCGAGCACGAGGGACTCGCTCGCGACGATCCACTCGTCGCGCTGCCCGTCGGCGGCCTTGCGGCGGCCGAGCACGAGGGGACGGATGCCGAACGGGTCGCGGAACGCGAGCAGCCCGTGGCCGGCGATCATCGCGATGGCCGCGTACGAGCCCTCGACGCGCTCGTGCACGCGGGCGACGGCGGCGAAGATCTGCTCGGGGTCGAGGTCGGTGCCGTTGACCTGTTCTTGCAGCTCGTGCGCCAGGACGTTGACCAACAGCTCGGTGTCGCTGTTGGTGTTGAGGTGACGACGGTCGACGTGGAACAGCTCGCTCGTGAGCTCGCGCGTGTTCGTCAGGTTGCCGTTGTGCACGAGGACGATGCCGTAGGGCGCGTTCACGTAGAACGGCTGCGCCTCCTGCTCGTTGGTCGCCGCCCCCTTGGTGGCGTAGCGCACGTGGCCGAGGCCCATCGTGCCGAGGAGCCCGCGCATGTCGCGGGTGCGGAAGCCCTCGCGGACCTGCCCCTTGGTCTTGTGCACGTGGAAGATGCCGCGCTCGGCGGTCGCGATGCCGGTCGAGTCCTGACCGCGGTGCTGCAGCAGGAGGAGGGAGTCGTAGACGAGTTGATTAGCTGGCTCGTGCGCGACGAGACCGACGATGCCGCACATGCGGATCTGGCTCCAGACCGTAGAGTTGGGGTTACCGCGTCAGTCTAGAGCGACACCGAACGGATGAACGAATGGCGACTCCCGCTGCCCACTCGACCAGCGCCTCCTACGCCGCCGCGGGGGTCGACACGGCCGCGGGCGACCGCGCCGTCGCCCTGATGAAGGAGGCGGTCAGCGCCACCCACGGACCGGGTGTGGTCGGCGGCTTCGGCGGCTTCGCGGGCATGTTCGACGTGTCGTTCCTCAAGTCGTACGAGCGTCCGCTGCTCGCCACCTCGACCGACGGCGTCGGCACGAAGGTCGCCATCGCGCAGGCCCTCGACAAGCACGACACCATCGGGCAGGACCTCGTCGGCATGGTCGTCGACGACATCGTCGTGGTCGGCGCACGTCCGCTGATGATGACCGACTACATCGCCTGCGGCCGCGTCGTGCCGGCGCGCATCGCCTCCATCGTCGAGGGCATCGCCCGCGCCTGCAGCGCCACCGGCACCGCCCTCGTCGGCGGCGAGACCGCGGAGCACCCCGGCCTGCTCGGCCCGGACGACTACGACGTCGCCGGTGCCGCCGTCGGCGCGGTCGAGGCCGGCCAGCAGCTCGGCTCGCACCTCGTGCGCGACGGGGACGTCGTGCTCGCGATGGCGTCGTCGGGGCTGCACTCGAACGGATTCTCGCTCGTCCGCCACATCCTGGCGTCCGCCGACCTCGGCTACGACGACTCGCTCGCCGAGCTGTCGGGCACGATCGGCGAGGCCCTGCTCGAGCCGACCCGCCTGTACACGTCCCCGCTGCTGCGCGTGCTCGACGACCCGGCGCTCGCCGGAGCCGTGCACTCGCTCAGCCACGTCACCGGCGGCGGCATCGCGGCGAACCTCGCCCGCGTGCTGCCGCTCGGCTCGTCGACCGAGGTCGATCGCGGCACCTGGTCGCCCGACCCCGTGTTCCGCGTGCTGAGCGACCTCGCCGGCTCGACGCTCGAGTCGAGCGAGGGCACCTGGAACCTCGGCATCGGCATGATCGCCGTCGTGGACGCCTCCTCGGCCGACGCCGTCACGGCGGCGCTGGTCGCCGACGGCATCGCCACGTGGCAGGTCGGCACGGTCTCGACCGCGGCCCGCGACCTGGCCGGGTTCGAGCAGGGCGCCAAGGGAGTCGACGGCGGGGCCGTGCGCCTCGTCGGCGGCTTCCGCAGCTAGCCGCCCGCCGCCCGCCGCCTGCTGCCTGCCGCCTGCTCGCGGGCACCCGTCCGTGCGTGTCTCTCCTCATTCAGGAACATGAGGCCTGAGTTGCGCAGGGAGAGGACTCCTGGTCCTGAATCGTGCACGGGTCAGGAACGCCGCGACGTGAGTTCCTGAACTATGCGGGGCGCGGAGGCGAGTGGGCGCCAACGGGTTCGACGCGCGGTCGGGCGGGGAGGGCGCGGAAGCGCGGGTCGTGCCCGGCATGAGCCGCGTGTCGTGCCCGGCATGAGCCGCGGGCACGGTCCGGACGTATGATCGACCCATGCCTCAAGGGGCGGACTCGACGACGATGTCGGGACGGACGACGAAGGAGTCGACCAGCATGACAACTCACACTCACCCTCACACCAGCACCCTTTCCGCACGGGTCAGCCGGGTGCCCCTCGCTCCTGCGCCCCGGCGGGGCGTCTCGCCCGTGACGGGCGGCAGGCGCGTGGCGTTCCTCACCGCCGGCGGGCTCGTGCTCGTCGTCGCGATGGGCCTCATGCCCGTGCTGGGACAGCTCGTCGGCTAGTTACCGGGCTGCCGCCTCCTCGGGGCGAGACGGGCCCGAAGCAACGCGAGAGCGACTGACCGACGCGAAGTATCGCGTCGGTCAGTCGCTTTCCCGTCGTCGCACGACGTCTGACGGCGCCCGCGGGCGCGTGAGCGGGCCGGGCCGGGCCGACTCGACCCGAGCCGTGCCCTAGGAGGTGCGGCGCGAGCCGAGCACGCAGAACTCGTTGCCCTCAGGGTCGGCGAGCACCACCCAGGAGGCGCCGGCCTGGCCGACGTCGACACGCACGGCACCGAGGGCCTCGAGGCGAGCGACCTCGGCGGCCTGGTCGTCGGGACGGAAGTCGAGGTGCAGCCGGTCCTTGACGGTCTTGGCCTCAGGCACCCGCACGAACAGCAGCCCGGGGAGCGACTCAGGAGCCGGTCGCAGCTCGGGCTCGTCGCCGGGGTCGCTGATGTCGACCCAGCCGAGGGCCTCGCGCCACCAGGCGGCGAGGGCGTCGGGGTCGACTGCGTCGACCACGACCTGTTCCCACTCGAGCGCCATGGTCGTGCCTAGGCGCTCTTGCTCTGGTCGTGGTCGTCCCGGCCCTCGTCGAGGCCGGTGTCCACGTCGGAGTCGTCCTCGAAGTCGTCGGCCCACCGGTCGACGTACTCGTCGGAATCGCTCTTGGTCGCAAGCTCTTTTTCGAGCGCACCGTAGTTGGTGTCAGGGCTGAAGTACTTCAGCTCTCTGGCGACCTTGGTGTGCTTGGCTTTTTGACGGCCGCGCCCCATGCGTGACCCCCTCGTGAATTCGGCCCGGAAACGGTGTCGGACGAACCGGGAACTACCGACAGGTGACGTTGCAAAACTGCATCGATCTTAGCATGTGCCCCCAGCCCTGACGGCCTGTCACGGGCGGCCGCCACGGGCGTCGAGGAACGCTCGCACCTGGTCGTCGCGCAGGGCGTCGCCGAGCTCGGAGACGGCCGCGTCGTCGGGGAGGACGATCGACTGGCCGTCGTCCGAGGTGCCGGTGCCGGCGGTCGGCACGGTGAAGAAGTCGACGTCGTCCGGGTTCAGGCCACGGAGGCCGAACCCGAGCGAGACGAGGGCGGCGGCGTCGAGGCCGGAGTCGACCGTCACGTACGGCGCGGTCGCGGTCAGGAAGCCGGTGACGCGCGTCGGGTCGGTGAGTGTCGCTCGGCTGACGAGGGTGCGCAGGATCCCCTGGAGGAACGCCTGCTGGTTCTTCACCCGCTGGAAGTCGGCGTCGGCGAAGGCGCTGCGCTCGCGGACGAAGTCGAGGGCCGCGGCGCCCTCGAGGTGGTTGACGCCCTTCACGTAGTCGTGCGGGGCTTCTCGGTCGAGCGCCGTGCTGCGGAACGCCCGGTCGCTGACGACGTCGACCCCGCCGAGCGCGGTCGTCATGCCGGCGAACCCCTCGAAGTCGATGATCGCCACGTGGTCGATGCGCACCCCGAGCAGCGCCTCGACGGTCTGCACCGTGAGCGGGCTGCCGCCGAGTGCGAAGGCGGAGTTCACCTTGCCCACGCCGTGGCCGGGGATCGGCACCCACAGGTCGCGCATGACGGACATGACCGAGGCGTGCTGGCGATCGCCGTCGACGTGCAGCACCATCAAGGTGTCGGTGCGCTGCCCCGAGGGCGCCGTGTCGTCGAGCGTCGTCTCGTCGCCGCGCGAGTCGGAGCCCATCAGCAGCAGGTTGAGCGACCCGTCGGTCGCCGCGGCGGGGCGGCCGGCGTCGGCGGGGAAGGCGTTGTCGAGGGTCTTCGTCGAGTCGTCCCACGACGACGCCAGGTGCAGCGCGAAGCCGCCTGCGACGACCCCCGCGGCGACGAGCAGGGCGACGAGCGCGACGGCGGTGACGAGGAGCGCCCGAGCAGCGCGCGAACGGGGCCCGCGTCGCGTGCGCCGACCCTCGCCAGGGTCGCGAGGTCCGCCGGACGAGGAGGCGTCGGCTGCGTCGTCGTCGTCGACGCCGAGCCCGAGGGATGAGAGATCGTTCATGGGCGTGCTCCGGGAGGCGTCGTCGGGAGCCCTGCCGGTCGAGGAGGGCGTGTCCCCGTGCTGGGCTGGGGGCTGACGATATCTCACGGGTGATACGTCAGTCTAGATCTTGTCGTCGATCCGGGGTCGATGCCCAGCTACGCCGGCCGCTCGCTACTTCTTGCGGCGGGGCCCCGTGCTGTTCCGCGCGGCCGATCGGGCCTTGCGGGCCGCGTCGCCGCGCCGGGCGTTGCCCACGTTCTGGCCCTTGCCGGGAGCGCGCGGGGTCTGCTTCGGCCCTGGTTCGTGAGCGGTGTCCGAGGGATCGGCGGTGGAGTCGCCCAGCCCGGCGTCGTGGCGCTCGGCGTCGACCACGAGGCCGCGGTGGACGGCGCCGCCCTCGACGGCCGCGCCGGCACGGCCTGCCGGACCCGCGCCTCCCGCGGGCACGGACCCCGTCGCCTCTGCGGTGCCCGCCGAGCCTGCCGGCACGAGCGGGCGACGCGGCAGGGGCCGGATCGGCTCGCCACGACGGTCCTGGCCGGGGACCGGCCGCGACCGGCGGCCGTAGAGCATCTCGGACGAGTCGAGCAGCCACGGAACGAGCGAGATCGTGACGCCGTGCACGAGCATGAGTCGCTGGCGGATGCGGCGGCTCTTGTGGTTGTGCAGGGCCGCCTCCCACCAGTGGCCGACGATGTAGATCGGCGTGTAGATGGTGACGACCTCGGAGCCGTGCTCGTCCCGGTGCGCCTTGATGTACTTGATCAGCGGCATGCTGATGTCGCGGTACGGCGACGCGACGATGCGCAGCGGCACCTCGATGCCCTGCTCGTCCCACTGGCGCTGCAGCAGCGCGGTGGCCTCGTCGTCGATGCCGACGTGGATCGCCTCGAGCGACTCGTGCCGCGCCGCGATGGCGTAGTCGAGCGCCTTCAGCACCGGCTTCTGCATCGTGCCGACGAGCACGATCGCGTGGTCGCCGTGCGAGCCGAACTGCGTCGTCGCGTCGGGCTCGATCTCGACCCTGACGTCGCGGTAGTACCGGTTCACGCCGAGCATCAGCGTGAACAGGATCGGCATGATGACGAACACGAGCCACGCGCCGTGCGTGAACTTGGTCACGGTCACGACGATGAGCACGGAGGCGGTGAGCAGGGCTCCGAAGGCGTTGATGCCCCGAGCTCGGTAGACGGCACCGCGGTCGGCGCAGCCCTCGCGCAGCATGCGCGTCCAGTGCACGACCATGCCGGTCTGCCCGAGCGTGAACGAGACGAAGACGCCGATGATGTAGAGCTGGATCAGCCCGGTGACGCTGGCCTGGTAGACGAGCAGGATGGCGCAGGCGACGAGCGCCAGGACGATGACGCCGTTCGAGTAGATGAGGCGGTCGCCGCGGGTGTTGAGCGCCTTGGGCGCGTACTGGTCGCGGGCCAGGATCGAGCCGAGCAGCGGGAACCCGTTGAACGCCGTGTTGGCGGCCAGCAGCAGCACCGCGGCCGTGCACGCCTGGATCAGGTAGAAGGGGATCCCGAACAGCGAGCCGCCGAACACCGCGCTCGCGATCTGGGCGATGAGGCTGCGCTGCGGGGTTCCGGCGCAGTCGACGAAGCCCTGCAGGTCGCAGGCGTCCTCGGCGTAGTGCACCTTGGCGATCAGGGCCACGGCGACGAGCCCGGCGAACAGCACGATCGCGATGCTGCCCATCAGCACGAGCGTCTTCTGGGCGTTCTGCACCTTGGGCCGGCGGAACGCGGGCACGCCGTTCGCGATCGCCTCGACGCCGGTCAGGGCCGAGCAGCCGCTCGAGAAGGCGCGGAGCAGCAGCAGGATGAACGCGGCCTGCGTCAGCTGGTCGGCCTGCACCGTGTACTCGGCGCTCTCGGCGACGGGCGGGTCGCCGAGCGCGGTGCGGACGAGCGCGATCACGATCATCACGAACACGCTCGAGACGAAGAGGTAGGTCGGCACGGCGAAGGCCTTGCTCGACTCGCGCACGCCACGCAGGTTCACCGCGGCCAGCGCGATGACGAAGAAGATCGCCAGCTCGACCCGCACGGGGGCCAGCTCGGGCACGGCCGAGATGATGTTGTCCACGCCCGACGCGACCGAGACGGCGACCGTCATCACGTAGTCGACCAGCAGGGCGGAGGCCACGACGAGGCCGGCCTTCTCGCCGAGGTTGCGGTGGGCGACCTCGTAGTCGCCGCCTCCTGAGGGGTACGCCTTGATCAGCTGGCGGTACGACGCCACGACGACCAGCAGCAGCACGACGACCGCGACCGCGACCCACGGCGCGAGGGTGAGGAACCCGAGCCCGCCGATCAGCAGGATCATCAACAGTTCCTGCGGCGCGTAGGCCACCGAGCTCAGCGGGTCGCTGGCGAAGATCGGCAGGGCGAGGTGCTTGGGGAGCAGCTGGCCCTCGAGCTTCTCCGAGGGGAGGGGTTCACCGATCAGCCACCGCTTCGGCGACCTGGTGTCGTCAGTCACGAGCGGCGACTCTACTCCGCGGCGAGGGCCTGTCAACTCGCGGCGGGGACGAGGCATTCCCGATTCGTCAGGCGGCTGTCGAGGTGGTCGTCGGCACCGGGCCGGTGGGGGTGCCGGTCGGAGTGCCGGAGGTGGTGGTCGAGTCGGTCGCAGGGTCGGCGACACGTGTCGCTCGTGGTGCGAAGAGCGGCAGCGCGAACGCCACCATCGGCCCGATCAGGACGGCCTCGAGCGCGGTGCCGATGCCGACCTGGCCGCCCAGCAGCCAGCCGATCGCGAGCACGGTCACCTCGATGGCGGTGCGGGCCACCCCGACCCTGACGCCGAACCGGCGGTGCAGCCCGAGCATCAGGCCGTCGCGCGGACCGGGCCCGAACGAGGCGCCGATGTACAGGCCGCTGGCGACGGCGAGCAGCAGCAGCCCGAGCGCGAAGGTGAGGCCCTGCGCCCACCACACGGTCTGCTGCGGCAGCACGTGCAGGCCCAGGTCGGCGAACGGCCCGACCAGCAGCGCGTTGGCGATCGTGCCGAACCGCGGCCTCTGGCGCAGCGGGATCCAGAGCAGCAGCACCAGCACGCTCGTGAGGAACACGACGAGGCCGAAGCCGAGGCCCGTCTGCTTCACGATGCCCTGCGTCAGCACGTCCCACGGGGCGACCCCGATCGCGGCGCGGACCATCAGCGCGATGGCGATGCCGTAGAGGAAGAGGCCCACGAAGAGCTGCAGGAGGCGGCGGGTGAGGAGCATGGACCGATCCAATCGGGCGAGCGGCCTGGTAGCAAGAGTCCAATCGGCCTAGTGTGGCTGCATGAGAGCTGTCGTCGTTGAGGATCGTCGCCGCCCGAGGGGCGCCCGCGCATGAGCATCGTCACGAGCGGACCAGCCGTGTCGTCGCGGGCGCTGGGGGTGCTGCTCGACTCGTGGCGCGCCTCCTCGTCGCCCGGCTACGCCGCTCTCGCCGACCGCATCCGCCTGCTCGTGCTCGACGGCCGGCTCTCGGTCGGCACACGCCTGCCGAGCGAGCGCGACCTCGCCGCGCACCTCGGGGTGAGCCGCACCACCGTCGCCGCCGCGTACTCCGCGCTGCGCGACGCGGGCCACGTCACGAGCCTGCGCGGCAGCGGCAGCGTCGTGCGGCTGCCCGACCAGGGCAGGGCGGCGAGGGCGGCCCGGCCCGCCGACGAGGACGACGTGCTCGACTTCACGAAGGCGGCGATGCCGGCCGTCGACGGCATCGCGGAGGCGGCGCAGCGCGCCGCGGGACGCCTCGGCGCCTACCTGTCCGAGCCCGGCTACGACACCGTGGGTCGCCCGGTGCTGCGCGAGGCCATCGCGGCCCGGTACCGCGCCCGCGGCCTCGAGACGAGCGCCGACCAGATCGTCGTCACCCTCGGCGCCCAGCACGCCATCGCCCTGCTGGCCCGCGTGCTCGTCGGCCGGGGCGACCGCGCCGTCGTCGAGACGCCCGGCTACCCGCACGCGTTCGAGGCGCTGCGGGCGGTGGGCGCGCGGCTCGCACCGGTCAGCGTGACCGTGGACGAGGGGTGGGACGAGTCGGCGCTGCTGCAGACGCTGCGGCGCACCAGCCCGCCCGTCGCCTACCTGATGCCCGACTTCCACAACCCGACCGGGGCGACGATGCCCGAGGCGCAGCGGGTGCGCGTGCTCGAGGCCGCGGCGGACGAGGGGACGATCGTGATCGCCGACGAGACGATGGCCGAGCTCGTCGTCGGGGGGCCGCGGGGCGCCTCCTTCGCTGGTGCTGGTGCAGGTGCCGGTGCCGGTGCTGGTGCTGGTGCCGGTGCCAGGGCCCGGCCGCTGCCGATGGCGGCGTACGGGCCCGCCGTGACGATCGGCTCGGTCGGCAAGTCGCTCTGGGGCGGCCTGCGGATCGGCTGGATCCGGGCCGAGCGGCCGCTCGTCGAGCGCCTCGTGCGTGCCCGCTCGGCCGGCGACCTCGGCACCCCCGTGCTCGAGCAGCTGATCGTCGCCGACCTGCTCGGCGACATGGACGGCGTGCTGGAGGCGCGCTCCCGGCAGCTGAGGCACGGTCGCGACCGGCTGGTCGCCGGTCTCCGCAGCGCGTTCCCCGGCTGGAGCGTGCCCTCGCCTGCCGGTGGTCTCACCACGTGGGTGGGCCTCGGCGCGCCCGTCAGCTCGCAGCTCGTGCTCGCCGCCCGCCGCCACGGGCTGCTGCTCGCGGCCGGGCCGATGTTCGGCGTCGACGGGGCGTTCGAGCGGTTCCTGCGGGTGCCGTACTCGTACCCGGACGACGAGACCGACCGCGCGCTCGCGGCGCTCGCCGCCGCCTGGGACGGCATCGACGGGGTGCAGGCGCCGCGCGGGGCGCTCATGGCCGAGGTCGTCTAGCCCGTCCCGTCGGCGAGGGGCGGCGGTTCCTCCACGTCGAGACACCTGGGGCCACCTCTGCACAGCGTGTAAGAAAGCGCCGCCAGTTCCCAGAGAGGCTGGTGACAATGGAGGCGCGGTGCACGTCGTCACCGTCGCCTCCTTCGTTCTCCTCCCTCTCACCACCGGAGCCTCGTGCATCTTCTGTCCGTCTTCAGCCTGCGCAACCGCGCGCTGATCGCCCTCGTCACCATCGTCGTCGCCGTCTTCGGCGGCATCGCGCTGACGTCGCTCAAGCAGGAGCTCGCGCCCAACGTGCAGTTCCCGCAGATCGCCATCGTCAGCTCGTACCCGGGCGCGACGCCCGAGGTGGTGAACGACGACGTCTCGACGCCGATCGAGCAGGCGGTGCAGATCATCCCGGGGCTCGAGGGCACGACCGCGACGTCGAGCACGTCACAGAGCACCGTCTCGGCCGAGTTCACCTACGGCACCGACCTCGGCGCGGCCGAGCAGAAGATCCAGTCGGCGATCAACCGGCTGACGCTGCCCGACAGCGTCGACACCCAGGTGGTCACCGGCAGCCTCGACGACCTGCCCATCGTGCAGATCGCCGTCACCGGCTACTCGGCCGACGACACCCAAGCGCTCGTCGACCGGCTCACCAACACGACCGTGCCCGACCTGCAGAAGCTCGACGGGGTCCGCGAGGCCTCGATCTACGGCGACGCCGGCCAGCGCGTCGTCATCACGCCCGACACCACGGCGCTCGCCGCGGCGGGCCTGACGACGCAGGCGTTCCAGGACGCGCTCGACGCCAACGGCACGCTGATCCCGGGCGGCACCCTCACCGAGAACGGCCAGACGCTCTCGATCCAGGCCGGCCAGCGCCTCACGAGCACCGACGAGGTCGCTGCCCTGCCGCTGCTCGGCGGCACCTCTGCGGTCACGATCGACGACGTCGCCGACGTGGCCCTCAGCGGCGCGCCGGTCACCTCGATCAGCCGCGTCGACGGCCAGGACGCCCTCACGATCGCGGTCACCAAGACGCTCGACGCCAACACCGTCGACGTGTCGACCACGGTGCAGGACGCGCTGCCGTCGCTCGCCGCCGACCTCGGCTCGGACGTCGACCTGTCGATCGTCTTCGACCAGGCGCCGTTCATCCAGCAGTCGATCGACGCGCTGGCTGAGGAGGGCCTGCTCGGCCTGGTCTTCGCCGTGATCGTGATCCTCGTGTTCCTGCTGTCGGTGCGCTCGACGATCGTCACCGCGATCAGCATCCCGACGAGCGTGCTCATCACCTTCATCGGCCTGCAGGCAGCCGGCTACACGCTCAACATCCTCACGCTGGGCGCGCTCACGATCGCCATCGGGCGCGTGGTCGACGACTCGATCGTCGTCATCGAGAACATCAAGAGGCACCTCGCAGGAGGCGACGGCCGCGTCGCGTCGATCACCACCGCCGTCCGCGAGGTCGCGGGCGCCGTCACGGCCTCGACCGTCACGACGGTCGTCGTCTTCCTGCCGCTCGCCTTCGTCGGCAACATCACCGGCGAGCTGTTCCGGCCCTTCGCGCTGACGGTGACCATCGCCCTGCTCGCGTCGCTGTTCGTGTCGCTGACGATCGTGCCGGTGCTGGCGTACTGGTTCCTCCGGGCGCCGAAGGTGCACAAGCACGCGCCCGGGGCTGTCGGCGCCGGTGCTGGTGCGGGCGAGCAGGTGCAGGAGCGGCTGACGACCGCCGCCTCCGACCCGACCGACCCGGCGCCGCTCGACCGGCTGCGTCGCGTCTACGTGCCGGTGCTGCGCGGCACGCTCCGCCACCCCGTCGTGACTCTGCTGGTCGCCGTGCTCGTGCTCGGCGGCACGGCTGCCGCGATCCCGCTGATGAAGACGAACTTCCTCGGGGCGAGCGGGCAGAACACGTTCACCGTCACGCAGACCCTGGCGCCGGCGTCGAGCCTGCAGGTGCTCTCGGACGCCGCCTCGAAGGTCGAGACCGAGCTCGACGGTGTCGACGGGATCGAGACCGTGCAGCTCACGATCGGCTCGAGCGGCACCTCCATCGCCAGCTTCTTCGGCGGCACCGGCGACAGCACCGTCACGTACTCGATCACCACGAACGAGGACGCCGACCAGGACGCGCTGCAGGCCGAGGTGCGCTCGCGCCTCGACGACGTCGCCGATGCCGGCGACATCGAGCTGACCGCGTCGAGCGGCTTCGGCACGAGCAACGACATCACCGTCGACGTGACCGCGCCCGACCCCGACACCCTGCAGACGGCGACCGAGACGGTGCTCACCGCTGTCGGCGACCTGCCCGGCACGGCCGAGGCCGGATCGAACCTGCAGGCCGCCCAGCCGGTGATCGGCGTCGTCGTCGACCGTGCCGCGGCGGCGGACATCGGGCTGAGCGAGGTCGCCGTCGGCGGCATCGTCTCGCAGGCGGTGCAGCCGTTCAGGGTCGGCTCGCTCGAGATCGACAACAGCTCGGTCGACATCTACACCGTCGACCCAACGCCCCCCGCGACGCTCGACGAGCTCCGCGCACTCGAGCTGCCGAGCGCGACCGGGCCCGTGCGCCTCGACTCGATCGCCACGGTCGAGCAGACGAACGGCCCCACCTCGGTCACCACGACCGACGCCGTCCGGAGCGCCACCGTCACCGTCACCCCGTCGAGCGACGACCTGTCGAGCGCCGGCACCGAGGTCGACGACGCGATCGCCGGGCTCGACCTGCCCGCCGGGGCGGACGCCGTCGTCGGCGGCGCCGTCGCCGACCAGTCGAACGCCTTCTCGCAGCTGTTCCTCGCGGTCCTCATCGCGATCCTGATCGTGTACATCGTCATGGTGGCGACGTTCCGCAGCCTGGCCCAGCCGCTCCTCCTGCTGGTGTCGATCCCGTTCGCGGCGACCGGCGCGATCCTGCTGCAGCTCGCCTCCGGCATCCCGCTCGGCGTCGCGTCGCTGATCGGGGTGCTGATGCTCGTCGGCATCGTGGTCACCAACGCGATCGTGCTGATCGACCTCGTGAACCAGTACCGGACACGGGGGCTGCGCGTGCGCGAGGCGTTGCTCGAGGGTGCGTCGCGCAGGCTGCGGCCGATCTTGATGACCGCGACCGCGACGATCTTCGCCCTCACCCCGATGGCGCTCGGCATCACCGGCCACGGCGGGTTCATCTCGCAGCCGCTGGCCGTCGTCGTGATCGGCGGGCTCGTGTCGTCGACCGTGCTGACGCTGGTCGTGCTGCCGGTGCTGTACTCGCTGTACGAGGGCTGGAGGGAGCGGCGGGCGGACCGGCGTGCGGGCGTCTCGGGCGCCTCCTCGGCCGGTGGCTCGGGTGGAGCGTCGGCCGACACCTCGGCGTAGCGACGCGACGACGACGAACCTCCGCGGAACATGGCGGAGGTTCGTCGTTTCCGCGTCGGGACAGCGCCGCAGATCTCCCGTCGGGCCCGCAGCGGGCCTAGATACGGCAAAGCGAGACAGATCGCGTCGGCGGCGGCCAGTGTGCAGGGATCCTGAGTCTCGAGAACCCGGATCACTCTCAAATTACGGGCCGCTGGGCAGGGGCGGTGCGTGACTCGGTCGGATCACTCTCGAATCACGGGGTGGGCGAGCAGAGAGGGGGCGGGCAGGGCGGCAAGTCGAGGAGGCGGGGGTTCTGTTCCGGGGGAGGGTCGGGTATCGTGGACGGGTCGGCTCAAGACCGCGCGCCTGTGGCGCGCACGTCCTGCGGCGTCGCTCCCCGGACAACCACCGGACGCGACGAGCAGGGCACATGAGGGTTTGTACGTCTTGTGGGCCGGATTCACGACGGATCTCGTCGGGATGAATTCACGTATGTGAACGGTCCTGGTCAATGGCTGCCCGGGTATTTCTTCGCGTCATCGCACAAGCCCGGAAAGAACACCATGCCCCCCTACGACAAGACTCCTTCACGCTCGCGAGGCACCGACCCGCACCGCAAGCCGGGCTCCAAGAGCTCCTCGCACCGCGGCCACCGCCCCGACGAGGCCGGCGCCCCCGAGCGCAAGAACCGCTGGAACTCCGACGCACGCGCCGAGCACCGCGGCGAGGCCCCCCGCAGCGGCAGCAGCCGCCCCAACTGGGAGCCCCGCGAGAAGACCTCGAACAGCCGCTTCGCCCCCCGCGACCACGACGCCCGCAACGCCGAGCGAGGCCGCGACGGAGGCGCCCCCCGCTTCGGCAGGGACGGAGGCAAGGAGGCGGCCCGCGCCGGACGCGACGGACGCCCCGCCCGCAGCTGGGACCGCGACGCCCGTCCGGCCCGCGACTCCGGCGGACGCGACGACCGCGGCGGCCGTTCGTACGGCCGCGACGACCGCGACGCCCGTCCTGCACGCGACGATCGCGCCCCGCGCAGCTGGGACCGCGGCGACCGCAACGACCGTCCCGCACGCGACGACCGCGCCCCGCGCTCGTACGACCGCGACGACCGTGCTCCGCGCCGCGACGACCGCGACGCCCGTCCCGCCCGCCGCGACGACCGCGCCCCCAAGAACTACACGCCCGCCGGGCGCCCGCCCCGCGACGACCAGCCGGCCCGTTCGTACGGTGACCGTCCTGAGCGCGGCGGACGCACCTCCGGCGGCTCGTACGACCGCGACAGCCGCGGCGGCCGCGACGACCGCGCCCCCCGCAGCTTCGACCGCGGCGACCGCGGCCCCGGCGCAGCCGAGCGCAACGATCGCAGCGACTTCTACCCGAAGCGCGACCAGGGTGCGCACTACTCGCCCGAGGACGACGTCAAGCTCGAGAAGCTGCAGGCGGAGGTGCTCACGGCGCAGGACGTCGAGGGCGTCAGCTTCGGCGACCTCGGCCTCGGCGACAACATCGAGCGCCAGCTGGCCTCGATGGGCGCTGCCGCTCCGTTCGCGATCCAGGCCGCGACGATCCCGGACGTGCTCGCAGGTCGCGACGTGCTCGGCCGCGGTCGCACCGGCTCCGGCAAGACCATCGCCTTCGGCGCCCCGCTCGTCGAGAAGCTGATGGAGAACAACGGCGGGAAGAACCGCAAGATGGGCCGTCGGCCCCGTGCGCTGATCCTCGCCCCGACGCGTGAGCTCGCGATGCAGATCGACCGCACCGTGCAGCCCATCGCCCGCTCGGTCGGCCTGTTCACCACGCAGGTCTACGGAGGCGTGCCCCAGGCCCGCCAGGTCGGCGCGCTGAACCGCGGCGTCGACATCGTGATCGGCACCCCCGGCCGCATCGAGGACCTGATCGACCAGGGCCGCCTCGACCTCAGCGAGGTCGTCATCACGGTGCTCGACGAGGCCGACCACATGTGCGACCTCGGGTTCCTCGAGCCGGTGCAGCGCATCATCCGCGAGACCGCGCAGGTCAAGCCGAACGGCGACCGCGCCCAGAAGCTGCTCTTCAGCGCGACCCTCGACAAGGGCGTGGCGAAGCTCGTCGACGAGTTCCTCGTGAAGCCCGCCGTGCACGAGGTCGCCGGAGAAGACCAGGCCAGCTCGACGATCGACCACCGCGTGCTCGTCATCGAGCAGCGCGACAAGACGGCCGTCATCGAGCAGCTCGCGTCGGGCCCTGGCAAGACGCTCGTCTTCGCCCGCACCCGTGCGTTCGCCGAGCAGCTCACCGACCAGCTCGAGGACGCGGGCATCCGCGCCACCAGCCTGCACGGCGACCTGAACCAGGCCCGCCGCACGCGCAACCTCGGCCTGCTCACCAGCGGCAAGGTCAACGTGCTCGTCGCGACCGACGTCGCCGCCCGCGGCATCCACGTCGACGACATCGAGCTGGTCGTCCAGGCCGACATGCCCGACGAGTACAAGACGTACCTGCACCGTTCGGGCCGCACCGGCCGTGCCGGCAAGGAGGGCACCGTGGTCACGCTGATCACGCGCCCCCGTCGCCGCCGCATGGAGGAGCTGCTCGACCGCGCCGAGATCGAGGCCGAGATGATCGACGCCCGCTCGGGCGACGCCCTCGTCGACCAGCTGGCCGGCGTCTAGGCCGCACCGCGCCTCCTTCGGGGCCCTAGGCGGCGTGAGAGCGACGAACCTCCGTGGAACACCACGGCGGTTCGTCGCTTTCGCGTAGGCCCTCGCGGCGCCGCAGCGGGAACCGCGCTCGCACCCGCGGAACCCGCGCGGACCCAGCGGCGCGCGGGAGGGTGCGCGCGGGTTCGCCGGGTGCGGACCCGGGCCCGGGCACAGGTGCGCCGCGCTGCGGCCTAGGCTCGCAGCGTGGCACCGACCCGCGAGAGACCCGGCATCGTCCGTGTCCGCATCAGCGACCGCGAGGTCTGGCACGTCGCCGACCCGGCGCTGACCGAGGCCGAGGCCGAGGAGGCGGTGCGCGCGCACCGCGCCGCGAACGCTCCCACGAACCGCAGCGTGGTGCGTCGCGTGCTGGCCTGGAGCCCGGGGGCTGTGGCGCTCCTCCTGCTGGTCGGGGCCGTGGTGGGCACCGTGGCCATCATGAGCGAGCTCGACCTCGCCGAGCTGCCCGCCCGGTTCGCCGTCGCCGTGGTGTTGAGCGTGGTCGGGCTGGTCGTCGTGGCGGTCGTGGGCATCGTGCTGGTCGAGGCGCCCTGGCGACGAGGCGAGGCGGACGTCGGCGGGCCCGGGCCTGCGACCAGCCGGAGCGTCGTGCCGATCGAGGGCGCTGCGCTCGACTGGGCGTCCGACGCCACGAGTCCCGCGGACCTCTGGCGCGTGCTCGACGCGCTGTCTCTGCTGGCGGAGCTCGACGGGGCGCAGTGGCGACTGGTCGACGTCCTGTACGGGCGACTGGACGAGTGGGACGAGTGGGACGGCGGCGACGGCTCGGGTGTGGCGGCCAGGGGGCCACACCCGGCCCAGGCGGCCCTGCGTGCGGCCCAGGACCGAGCCTCCGCCGAGCTGATCGCGCTGGGACGCGAGGTCGGGCTACCTGCGATGGCGCTGATCCGTCCCGTGACGGATCGCTCGTGAGCCGCTTCGTGGACGACGTGCCGGAGGGCACTCCCGGGCACGGCGACGAGTTCGATCGTGAGGCGAGCGCGGCGCATCGTGACCGCAGCCACGACGCCGACGCTGGCGCGCGCAGCCGCTGGCTGATCGCCGACCCCGATCTGTCGAGGGACGAGGCTGCAGCGGCACTCCGCGACGCGCTCACCTGGCCCCGAGCCGGCGGCGCGGCGGGCCCCGCCGTCGCGGGGCTCGCGGCCGTCGCCGGCGGACTGCTCGGCATCGCCGCGGCCGTCTGGCTGCTCGACCTCGTCGAGTGGCCCTCGTGGGCCGCCCTCGGCGCCGTGGGCGCGGCGGCCGTCGGCATCCCCGTCTGGGCGGCGACCGAGCGGCGCGCGAACGGTCGGGCTCGAGCGCGGCAGCAGGTCGCGACGGCGACGGCACGCAAGTCCCTCGTGGAGGTGCCCGCGAGCTTCGCGACGTGGGCCGAGTCCGATGGGCGGTCGCTCGGACACGGCGACCTGGTCGCCCTCGCGCGGGCGGTCAGCGCGACCCGGACGGCCGCGTCTGCCCTCGACGCCTGGCGCTGGGGCGACCCCGAGGTCGACTGGCCGCACGCCCACGCCGTCGTCGATCCCGTCCTCGTGGCCGAGTACGAGGCCGCCCGGGCGGCGCTCGACGTGCTGGCCGGGCCGCTGGGCTACGAGGTGCCCGCGGAGATCGTGCCCGAGTCCCTGCGGTAGGCAGGCGGTCCGGGGGGAGGCGATCCGCGCCTCCTGCAGGGCCTGCCGGTGTCGCCACCCCTCGAAACCGCGCGCACCCGCCGGCGCGCGCGAGGGTGTGCGCGGGTTCAAGGGGTGCGGACGGCGCCTCACGACGAGACCCGGCCGCGGCACGGGGGCGGGCGCTAGCGCTAGCGGCGGTCGAGCAGGCCGCGCACGTACGACGCCTGGCCGAGGTGCTGCGTGCAGTCGCCGAGGATGCTGACGAGGCGCGAGCCGGCGGTGACGGGCGGGTCCCAGGCGTCGTCGACGACGTCCGTGTACGAGGCGGCGTCGAGCCCCTCGAGGTAGCCGCGCGTGCGCAGCGTGACCGCCTCGAGGTAGGCGACGAGGAGGTGCGGCTCGACACGCACCTCGCCCACCTCCGCTGGTGCCTGGCCATAGCCCATCTCGGCGTGGTCGAAGGGGAGCGCGAAGCGGTCGGCCCAGCCGTCGGCGGTCCAGACCTGGTCGGAGGCGGCGAGGTCGGCGATCTGCACGTCCTGTCCGCGGGCGGTGTGCCAGACGAGCCAGGCGATCGTGTTCGCCTCGGCGTCCGGACGCCAGGCCAGGTCGTCGACCGAGAGGCCGTCGACGGCGGCGGAGGCGATGGCGGGGAGGCGGTCGAACGCCTCGATGAGCACGTCGGAGGGAGTCATCGCGCCACCCTACGACCGGGGGCGCGCAGCCGACTCAGGCGGGCTGCGCGCCCGTCGTGCCGTCCTCGACCGCACGGCGCGTCAGCGAGTCGCCGATCGCGCGCATCACCGACGCGAGGAAGTCGAGCTGGCGCGGGTCGATCGCGTCGCGGAAGGCGCTGCGGTAGAACTCGCCCGTCTCGGCGACGGCGGCCTGGCCGGAGGGGGCGAGCTCGAGCACGACGCTGCGGCGGTCGGTGGGGTGCGCGCGACGGGAGACGAAGCCGGCCTTCTCGAGCCGGTCGATGAGGCTGGTGGTCGCACCGGTCGACAGCTCGAGCGCCTCCGCGGCGAGCTTGGGGGTGCTGTCGGGGTTGTTCGCGACGAAGACGAGGCAGGTGAGGTCGGTCGTGCCGATGCCGAAGTGGGTGGCGACGAGCCGCTCGACGCGGGCGTTCTGTGCGAGGAGCGTCGAGAAGGCGCCGAGCACGCCGTCGACGTCGACGAGGCCGTCGTCGCCGAGGGGAGGCGCGGTGCCGGCGGCCGGCTGGGGGGAGATGTCGGTCATGCGTGCGCTCCAGAGGGGGAGGAGGTGCGGCGGAAGAAGAAGGGATCGCGTGCGGCAGGTGAGTCCGCGCGATGTCTCGATCTCACTATAGCTCGCCTGTCAAGCAACACGGCGAACGAGGTACCCCCCACCACTGGGGGCATCCCTCGGCTTGCAAGCTACTCGACACCCGAATAACTTGATTGTCGTACCACTTGGGCACCGAGCCACACGGACACCGAACCTCTCGACCACCGGGAGACACGGAGATCGAGATGCTCAGGCCCCCACGAACTTCCGAACTGACTCACCACCACTTCTCACACCCTGGAGCCCACGATGTCCCGTCCCACCCCCCGCGCCGCCCGCCTCGCCGCCTGGATCGCCATCCCCGCCGCCCTCGTCGCCAGCGGCGTCGTCGTCTCGCAGGCCTCGTACTCGGCCTTCTCGTCGACCACGGTCAACCCGACCAGCAACTGGACCGCCGGCTCCGTCGCCCTGACCGACGACGACTCGAACACCGCGCTGTTCACGGCCACCAACCTCAAGCCCGGCTCGACCGGCAGCAACTGCATCGCCGTCACCTCGACCGGCACGCTCGCCTCGGCCGTCAAGCTCTACGGCACCGCCGCCGCGACGACGAACAACCTGGCCTCGAACATCACGCTCAGCGTCGTGCAGGGCACCGGCGGCGGCTTCGGCTCCTGCTCGGGCTTCACCCCCCTCGCCGCGGGCTCGTCGCTCTACAACGGCACGCTCGCCGGCTTCGGCACCAGCTACACGAACTTCAGCAACGGCGTCGGCAACTGGGCCCCCACGGGCACCACCGGCACCCAGACCACGACCTCGGAGACCCGCGTCTACCAGGTCACCTACACGGTCTCGAACGCTGCGCCCAACACGACGCAGTCCGGCACCGCCTCGCTCGGCCTCACCTGGGAAGCCCAGAACAGCTAGAGCCCCGCTCGACTCCCGCCGGCGTCCCGAACCCGCCGGCGGGGCAGGGGTCCGTGGGATGCCCGACGCCCCACGGCCCCCTGCACAGCTCCACCCGCACCACCGCACGATCAGCACCAGCACCAGCACCAGCACCACCCGCACCGCCAGCACCGCACCCGCGCCCCACCAGCGCGGGCACCCGCACCGACCAGACAGGAGGACGCCATGACCACCTACGACGTCCCCCGTCACACGGCCACCGCCTCCGTCACGGTCGCCGGCGCCCGCCGCGACGGCCACGAGACCAGCACGACCGGCACCAGCAGCGCCCGTCTCGCCTGGCTCCGCATCGTCGTCGGCATCCTGTCGCGCACCGTGCTCGGCACCCTCGTCGGCCTGCTGCTCTGGGCCGCCGTCCCCGCCGTGATCGGCTGGACCCCCACCACCGTCATGACCGGCTCGATGGAGCCGCGCATCCACCCCGGCGACGTCGTCGTCGCCCGCCCGGTGCCTGCGTCGTCGATCCACCGCGGCCAGGTGCTGCTGTTCCAGGACCCCGACCGCGCCGACCACCTCCGCCTGCACCGCTACGACGACAACGGCCAGGGCACGCAGATCGTCACCAAGGGCGACGCGAACCAGGCCGCGGACTCGACCCCGATCGACCGCAGCGCCGTCGTCGGCGTCGGCTACCTCCGCGTGCCGTACATCGGCACCCCCTTCGTCTGGGCCGCCGGCCACCAGCGGGGCCACCTGCTCGTCACCGGCAGCGCGCTGATGCTGCTCGTGCTCGGCGCACAGGCCGACCGCTCGCTGCGCCGCGACCCGAAGGGCGAGGGCCGAGGCGAAGGAGGCGCCGCCAGCGCTCCCGAGGACGCGACCGGCACCTCCTCCACGACCGGCACCTCCTCGCTGCCCGTCCTGGCCCCCGTCCTGGCGCCCGTCTTCGCCTCGCTCGCAGCCTCGGCCGCCGTCGACCCGGCCTCGCGCCGCGGCCTCCGCCTCGCCGGCCGTCGTGAGCGCCGCCTCCGTCGCCTGCGCGGCGCCGCCAGCACCCTCGCGGTCGCCGGCCTGGTCGGCGGACTCGCCCTCACGCTCGTCGTCTCCGGCGGCGCCGGCGCGGCCTTCTCGTCGCAGGCCGCCAACAAGACGAGCAACTTCTCGTCCGCCGCGGCCTACGACTGCCTGATGCCCGCCGTGACCGACTCGCCCGTCTTCTCGTACGGCTACAACGAGGCGTCGGGCACCGCCGCCCTCGACAGCAGCGCGACCGGCCGCGCCGGCACGCTCTCGGGCGGCGTCACCCGCGTCGCCGGAGCCTGCGGCTCGAGCCCCTACGTCACGCTGAACGGCACCTCCGGCCAGGTCACGACCAACGCGCCCGCCGTCGCGGCGCCCACCGCGTTCACGGTCGAGTCGTGGATCAACCTGCCCACGAACAGCGCCGGCGGCAAGATCATCGGCTTCGGCAACCAGGCCACGGGCATGTCCGGACAGTACGACCGCCAGCTCTGGGCCTCGGGCACCGGCGTGATCACCTTCGGCACCTACAACGGCGGCACGAAGACCGTGAGCACCACCAAGACCTACCGCGACGGAGCCTGGCACCACGTCGCCGGCACCGTCACCACGGCGGGCGTCATGACCCTGTACGTCGACGGCGCGGTCGTCGGCACGCAGACGAACGCCGTCGGCGAGCCGACCAACGGCTACTGGCGCGTCGGGTACGACAACCTCGCCGGCTGGCCGAACATCCCCGCGAGCTCCGCGAACTACTTCTTCGGCGGCAGCCTGGACGACACGGCGGCGTACAACACGGCCCTCTCGGCCGCGACGATCACGCAGCACGTCAAGAACGGCCGCTGAGGCGCCTCCTCCTCGGCCCGGCCCTCTGGCCCTCCGGCCTTCCGGCCCTCCGGCCCGGCCGGTGAACCGGCGGGAAGTGTCCTCTCCGACCTCGGCGAGGACACTTCGCGTCGTCTCGTCGCCTCTCGAAGAGGGCCCAGGGTCGAGGAGGCGCGGCGCGGCCCCGGCCCTCCGGGCTGCGACACTGGGCGGATGCCCCTGCTGATCAACGACGTCTACGTCGACGGACGAGTCGCCGCGAGCCCCGACACGCTCGACGAGACCTACGCGGCCCTCGCCGAGACGCACGGCACCGCCTGGGTGGTGCTGAGCGAGCCCGACGAGGCCGAGCTCGCCTCCTTGGCCGCCCGCTTCGACCTGCACGAGCTCGCCGTCGAGGACGCGGGCCACGGCCACCAGCGCGCCAAGCTCGAGCGCTACGGCACGACCCTCTTCGTCGTCGTCCGCCCGGCCGTCTACATCGACAGGGAGGAGCGGGTCGCGTTCGGCGAGATCCACTTCTTCGTCGGGCCGGACTTCCTGATCGGGATCAACCACGTCTCCGACATCGACTCCCGCTACCTGGCGCGCAGCGTGACGAGGCTACGGGCCAAGCCCGACCTGTTGCGGGTGGGGCCGCAGGCGATCCTGTGGGCGGTGCTCGACGCGATCGTCGACGCCTACGCGCCGGTCGTCGAGGGGCTCGAGAACGACATCGACGAGATCGAGCAGCAGCTGTTCGCCGGCGAGGCCGGGGTCTCGCGCCGCATCTACGAGCTGTTCGGCGAGGTCGCGGACTTCCAGAAGGCCACCCGCCCGCTCGTCGGCATGCTCGACGGGCTGCTGCGCGGCGGCGAGAAGTACCAGGTCGGCACCGAGCTCGAGCGCCGGCTGCGCGACGTGCAGGACCACGTGATCCGCGTCGTCGACCGTGCCGACACGTTCCGCGCCGTGCTGCAGAACGCGCTGTCGCTGAACGCGACGCTCGTCGCCCAGGTGCAGAACGACGTCACCAAGCGCATCTCGGCCTGGGCCGCCATCCTGTTCGCGCCGACGCTGATCGGTGCGATCTACGGCATGAACTTCGACATCATGCCCGAGCTGCACTGGGAGTACGGCTACCCGTTCGCCCTCGCGCTGATGGTCGGCATCGGCGGCGGGCTCTGGGGCGCGTTCAAGCTCAAGCGCTGGTTGTAGGCGGCGGCACCCCTCCCTCGATCTCGCGCGCACCTCCTGCGGGATCCAGGAAGGCCAGCCACGGGGTTCCTGAACCGTGCACGGATCAGGAACCCCGTGCCCCCTCCCGCGCGGATCAGGACGGATCTTCCTGAATGAGGAGGGGACGGGCGGGGGCGAGGAGGCGGGGGTCAGGCGCGCAGGATGCGCACCTCCCAGGGGGCGAGCGTGAGTGAGCCGGGGCCGTGCGGCACGTTGCTGACGAGCACCTCGGGGATCGACCGGCGCCGCAGCACCGGGTCGAGCCCTGGGTCGAGGTCGTACGGCTCGCCCGACCAGTTCGCGAGCACGAGCAGCCGCTCGTCGCCGAGCGTGCGGGTGAACGCGTAGAGCCGCTCGTCGTCGGGGGCCAGCATCGCGAAGTCGCCGAGCTGCACCACCGGCAGCTCGTGCCGCAGCGCGATCAGCCGCCGGTAGAACTCGAAGACGCTGCGGTCGCCGGAGGCGCGGTCGGCCTCCACGTTCAGCTCGGAGCTGTTCGGGTTGACGCCGATCCACGGGGTCCCCGTCGTGAAGCCCGCGGAGGCGCCCGCCGACCACTGCACCGGCGTGCGGGCGTTGTCGCGGCTGCGGAACCGCAGCGCCTCGAGGACGTCGGCCTCCGAGGCTCCGTCGGCCAGCGCCTCCTCGTGCCAGTTCAGCGACTCGATGTCGCGGTACTGGTCGATCGAGGTGAAGCCGGCGTTCGTCATGCCGATCTCGTCGCCCTGGTAGACGTAGGGAGTGCCGCGGTGGAGGTGCAGCACGGCGGCCAGCATCGTCGCCGACTCGTACCGGTGGGCACCGTCCTCGCCGAAGCGCGAGACGCTGCGGGGCTGGTCGTGGTTGCCGAGGTACAGGCTGTTCCAGCCGCGCTCGGCGAGTCCCTCCTGCCAGCGGCCGAGCGACCGCTTCAGGTCGGTCAGCGCCAGCGGCACGTTGTCGAACTTCGAGTCGGGGCCGCGGTCGAGGTCGACGTGCTCGAACTGGAACACCATGTCGAGCTCGCTGCGCGCCTGGTCGGTGAACAGCGCGGCGTCGTCGACCGTCACGCCGGGCATCTCGCCGACCGTGATGAGCTGGCGGTCGCCGCGGTGCGCGAAGACCTCGCGGTGCATCTCCTGGAGGTGGTCGTGGATCGCCGGGTCCATCTCGAAGCTGACCGAGCCGGGCTCGAGCGACGCGGGGGTCTTGGCGATGAAGTTGATGACGTCCATCCGGAAGCCGTCGACGCCGCGGTCGAGCCAGCGGTTCATCATCGCGTAGACCGCGGCGCGCATGTCCGCGTTCTGCCAGTTCAGGTCGGGCTGCTTGGTCGCGAACATGTGCAGGTACCACTCGCCGGTCGCCTCGTCGAGCTGCCAGGCGGGGCCGCTGAAGGCGCTGCGCCACTCGGTCGGCAGCGACCCGTCGTCCGACTGCGGACGCCAGACGTACCAGTCGCGCTTCGGGTTGTCGACGGACGACCGGGACTCGGCGAACCAGGCGTGCTCGTCGCTCGTGTGGTTCACGACGAGGTCCATCACGAGCTTCATGCCGAGGCCGTGCACCTCGGCCAGCAGCTCGTCGAACTCGTCCAGCGTGCCGAACAGCGGGTCGATGTCGTCGTAGTCGCTGATGTCGTAGCCGGCGTCGGCCTGCGGCGAGCGGTAGATCGGCGACAGCCAGATCACGTCGACGCCGAGGTCGTGCAGGTGCCCCAGCTTGCTGCGGATGCCCGCCAGGTCGCCCACGCCGTCGCCGTTGCCGTCGGCGAAGCTGCGGGGCCAGATCTGGTAGACGGTGGCGGACGTCCACCAGGGTGCGTCGGTGTGCGGCACCGCTCCTCCTTCGTTCGTGCTGGTCATGTCTCGAGTGTGGTCTCGGCCGCCGTCATCGGCCTGCGGCGTGCTCGCGTCGGTCACTTGGTCGACCCCCGCATCACGCCGCTGACGACCCACTTCTGCGCCACGATGTAGACGACCAGCAGCGGCGCCAGCGCCATCAGGTACGAGGCGAAGGCCACCGTGTAGTTCGTGTTGAACTGGCCCTGGAAGATGAACTGCGCCAGGGGCAGCGTGCGCGCCGACGGGTCGGAGAGGATCACGAGCGGCAGCAGGAAGTCGTTCCACGCCCAGACGCAGGTGAGGATGCCGACCGTGGCGTTCATCGGCGCCAGCAGCGGGAAGACGACCTTCCAGAAGACGCCCCAGGTGCTGGCGCCGTCCATGCGCGCCGCCTCCTCGAGCTCGATCGGGATCGAGTTGATGTACGCGGTGAAGATGAAGATGTTGAACGAGAGCCCGTAGACGGTATAGAGCAGCACGAGCCCGACGGGGGTGTCGAGGCCGAGCAGCGCGGTCTCCTTCACCACCGGCAGCATGATGATCGGGAACGGCACGAAGATCGCGGCCAGGAAGTAGAAGTACAGCCCGCGGAAGAACTTCTTGTGCATGTTGCGCGCGATGGCGTAGGCCACCAGCGAGTTGGTGAAGAGCGTGAGGACGACGGCCCCGACGGTGATCAGCGCCGTGTTGAGCAGCGCCTGCGGGAAGTTCGTCAGCTGGTACGCGTCGGCGAAGTTCTGCCAGCGGATCTCGGTCGGCAGCTCGAAGCCGGTTCCGCCCAGCTGGTCGGGGGTCTTCAGCGACGTCACGATCGTGAAGTACAGGGGGAGGAGCACCGTCAGCGAGCAGACCGCGATCAGTGCGGTGAGCCACCAGTTGGTGCCTCCCGTGCCGCCGTCGAGACGACGCCGTCGGCGCGACCTCGGAGGTGTGCCGGCCGGGGACGATGCCCCTGGGTCGACGGGGCTCGTGGTGGTCTGGAGGGCCTCAGCGCCCTGGATCGTCGAGCTCATCAGAACGACGCCTCTCTGCGCTGGAGGAAGCGCAACTGGATGAACGACACGAGGATGATGACGAAGAGGTACAGCACGGCGTTGGCCATCTGGTAGCCGTACTCGCCGCCCTGGAACCCGCCGCGGAAGATGACGAGCGCGATCGACTCGGTCGACGTGCCGGGGCCGCCGTTCGTCAGGGCGACGATCTGGTCGAACACCTGCAGGAACGACTTGAACGACAACACCATGTTGATGGTGAAGTAGGCGCCGATCAGCGGGAACGTGATCGAGCGGAACTGCCGCCACGACGACGCGCCGTCGATGCCGGCCGCCTCGTACAGCTCGGCGGGGATGGTCTGCAGCCCCGCCAGGTAGAGGATCACGTTGAACGCGCACGCCTGCCACACCGTCGTGATGACGATGCCGACCCAGGCCCACTGCGGGTCGGCCAGGATGTTGGCGCCCGGCAGCCCCATCGACTGCAGGATCGTCGGGAACGAGTTCGCGAACAGGTAGTTGAAGACGTAGCCGATGATGAGGATCGCCAGCACGTACGGGATGAAGAAGATGCCGCGGAACGCCGTGCGGAACTTGATCCTCGAGTTCAGGCCGAGCGCGATCGCGAGCGAGATCACGTTGACGGCGATCGTCGACACGACGGCGAACCCGAACGTGAACAGGTACGACGCGATGACACGGTCGTCGCGGAACAGGTTGAGGTAGTTCGACAGCCCGACGAAGCTCCACGTGCCGTAGCCCGCGTAGTTGGTGAGGCTGAAGAACATGCCCGTGACGACGGGGATGGTGTGCAGGCCGAAGAAGATGACGACGGCGGGCACGACCATCCAGTAGAAGGCGCGGGGCGTCCTGCCCTGGCCGGCGCGGCGCGTGGGGGCGCGCTTCGTCGAGGAGGCGCGGGTCGGCCCCTCGGGACCGGCGTCGGTCGTCGGCCGCGGTGCGGTGGCGGTCATCACTTGCCTTCTCTCTGCGTGGTGGTGCGGGCGGCGACCTTGCTCCACTCGTCGTCGAGGTCGGTGAGGAACTCGTCGACGTCGCCGGTGATGACCAGGGTCTGCAGCATGTTGACCAGCGGGATCGACGCGGGCACCTGGTGGTCGATGAAGCCGATGATCCGGCCGCTCGTGAAGTACGGCTCGAGCCCCGCGAGGGCAGGGTCGGTGTTGGGCTCGGCGTCGACGAGAGGCGAGAAGGTGGACTGCGACTCCGAGTAGGCCTGCACCACCTCGGGCGACATGAGGTAGTCGACGAAGCGCTGCGCCTCCTCCTTGTGGGGGCTGTCTCGGCCGATGCTGAGGCCGACGTCGACGCCCGAGACCGCGATGCGGTCGTCGGCGTTCTCGGTGACCGGGTAGGGGAAGGTGCCGATGGAGGCGTCGGGTGCGTTGGCGCGGATCGCCGGGATCGCGTACGAGCCCTGCAGGTACATCGCGGACTCGCCGTTCGCGAACGCGAGGTTTCCGGCGTTGTAGTCGCGGCTGGCGAAGTCGTCCTGGCAGTAGGAGAAGAGCTGCACCTCCTTCTCCATGGCGGGGCCGAAGTCCTTGTTGAACGACACGGCGCCGTCCTGCACGTCGGATCCCTCGGCTCGCAGGTCGTCGAAGAACCCGTCGGGCATCAGTGCGCCGCCGAGGTTGACGAAGGCGGGGCCGGCCGTCCACGCGTCCTTCATCGTGCAGTAGAACGGCGCGATGCCGGCCTGCTCGAAGGTGTCGGCGGCGGCGACCAGCTCGGTCCACGTGGTGGGGACCTCGACGCCCTGCGCCGCGAAGATGTCGGGGTTGTAGATGATGCCGGACGCGTTGTTGGCGAAGGGGAGGGCGTTGACCTCCGGGCTGCCGCTGCCTCCGTCGGCGCTGCTCTGGTCGCAGCTGCCCAGGTCTTGCACGATCTCCTGCACCGCGGGGTTCACCGTGTCGGCCGAGGGTTCGTCCGCGAGGTCGGCGAAGACGCAGGCCCGCGCCAGCTCGGCGAAGTTGCCGCTGACGTTGAGCGTCAGCACGTCGGGCACCTTGTTCTTGACGAGCAGGGTGCGGATCGCCGTGTCGGGGTCGGGCACCGCGTTCTGCACCACGCGGATGTCGGGGTTCTCGGCCTCGAAGTCCGTGATGATGTCGGCGAAGTCCTGCACCGCCTCCGGCTTGAACTGGAAGAAGTCGAGCGTCGTGACGCCGTCGGCGTCGGGGCCGCTGCCGGGCGCGCAGCCGGTGAGGCCGGCGAGGACGACGGCCGTGCCGAGGGCTGCGGCGGCCAGGCGGCCGCGGTGCTTGGCGTTGGTCGGACCAGGCCTGTTCCGGTCAGTGAAGGGGGATCGGGGACTCACTGTGCGCCTCCTTGCGCTGGGGGTGCGGCCGGGGCCGCGTGGGTCGTGCTGCGATGCGGGGTCGTGCGGAGCGCCTCCTCGGAATTCAGGAGGTGCGGGTCGGGGAGTCCTGAGTGGTGCACGGATCAGGACGATCGGTCTCCCCCTCGCGAGGATCAGGCTTGATGTTCCTGAATGAGGAGGGGGAGCGGCGGACTCGGGGCGGGCGCGAGACGGGGTGGGGGAAGAGACGCGGGGCTAGAGGGCGGTGGCCGAGAGGAGGACTAGCTGCTCGGGGAAGAGGACCGGGGCCTGCACGCCGCCGAGGCGGAGGGCGCGACCCGTGAGGACGACCCCGTCGAGTGCCCAGGCGAGCGGGGACTGGCCGGGGCCGCCGACGGTGGCGGTCGGCGCCTCGAGGGCGACGCGGTACTCGCGGTCGTCGTCGAGGCCGGGCAGCGTGACGGGGCCCGCCGGGTACATCGCGCTCGTCGCGACCTGCGTGAACGTGTAGAGCGCGCGGCTGCGGTCGGCGGCGACGACTCCGCGCAGGTCCATGCCGGGGTCGGGCAGGTCGGCGTGGACGACGGCTCCCGTGTGGAGGAGCGACCGGTTGGCCTTGTGCACAGAGATCCAGGCGGCGAGCTCGTCGAGGGTGGCGTCGTCGACGTCGGGCGAGCTGATGTCCCACTCGACGCCGAAGTGGCCGGGCAGGGCGACTCCCGCACGGAACGACAGGTCGTGGCGACGACCGGTCGAGTGCGAACGGGGTCCGCTGACGTGGGCGCCCATCAGCTCGTGGGGCACGAGCAGGCCGGTGTGCTTCTGGTTGACGAGGCGCTCCATCGGGTCGATGCAGTCGCTGGTCCAGATGCGGTCGGTGTGGTCGAGGATCCCCAGGTCGACCCGGGCCCCGCCGGAGGCGCAGCTCTCGATCTCGACGCCGGGGTGACGGCTGCGCAGCTCGTCGAGCAGGCGGTAGAGCGCGACGACGTTCTCGTGGACCGCCGGTCGTGCCGGGGCGCCGGCGCCCGCCTCCAGCAGGTCGCGGTTGTGGTCCCACTTCAGGTAGGCGATGTCGTGGTCGCTGAGCAGCGCGTCGAGCTTGCCGAGGATGTACGCGAACGCGTCGGGGTTCGACAGGTCGAGCACCTGCTGCTGGCGGGCGATCTTCGGCAGGCGCCCCTCGCCGGGGCCGAGGATCCACTCGGGGTGCGCCCGCGCGAGCTCGCTGTCGGGGCTGACCATCTCGGGCTCGACCCAGATGCCGAACTGCATGCCGAGGTCGGTGACGTGGTCGATGATCGGCGCGAGCCCGTCGGGCCAGACCGTCTCGTCGACCCACCAGTCGCCGAGCGCGGTGGTGTCGTCACGACGGCCGTGGAACCAGCCGTCGTCGAGCACGAAGCGCTCGATCCCGACACGGGCCCCGGCGTCGGCGAGGGCGCTGAGGCGGCCGAGGTCGTGGTCGAAGTAGACGGCCTCCCACGTGTTGAGGGTCACGGGACGCGGCGTCGCCGGGTGGATCGGCCGGGCGCGCAGGAGGCGGTGGAACCGTGCCGAGAGCTCGGTGAGCCCGTCTCCCCACGAGCCGAGCGCCTCCGGCGTCTCGTAGCTCTCGCCCGGCCCGAGCCGGATCTCGCCCGGGGCCAGCAGCTCGGCCACGCGGGTGTGGGTGGCGCCGGTGACGATGCGCTCGACGCTGACGCGGTGGTTGCCGCTCCACGCGAGGTGGGCGGCGTGGACGAGGCCGCGCTCGAAGCCGAAGCCGGGCGTGCCGGTGGCGATGAACAGGGTGGCGTCGGCTCCGGGACGGCCGCGGCGGCTCTCGCGGTCGTAGCGGCCGATCGTGAGGTCGTGGCGCTGCGGGGTGCGCTCGCGGAGGTGGCGACCGGTGGTGTCGAGCACCTCGCCGGCGGTGTGCGGCAGGGGGAAGCTCGCCGCGAGCTCGCCGAGCTCGTAGGTGGCGGCGGTGTCGAGCGCGGCGGCGGCGGAGGCGTCGAGCTCGCGGGCGTCGTCGCTGGTCGAGCCGGCCGCGGTGTTGGTGAGGCGGAGGCGCTGGTGCAGCAGGCCGTGGGGGTCGAGACGCAGGGTGATGCTGATGCGGAGCTCGGCGGCGGCGTCGTCGGCCGTGATGGTGAGGGTGGTGCCGGAGGTGCCCCTAACGCCGGTGTTGCCGGGGCTGACACCGGTCTCGGCGGTGTCGTGCGCCTCCTCGGTGTCTTCGGTCACGTCGAGGTCGGTCACGGTGAAGGCAGGCGAGAAGGAGGCGCCGGCACGGCTGCCGAGGAGGCCGGGGGTGCCCTGCCAGCCGTCGGACTCGAAGGGGAGGAGCGTGAGGCGGGCGGGCTCGTCGATGGCGCCCGAGGTGCGCTGGGGGCGGGAGGCGAGGACGACTCCGGCGAGGGCGGCGGCGCTGAGCTCGCCGAGGTCGGGGCCCCAGTGGACGATGCTCGGGAGGCCGGGGCCGGAGGTGTCGAGGACGACGCTCGTGCCTCCCTGGCGGAGGTGGAGCTCGGTCGTGCGGACTTCGGTGCGACGCTGCATGGGTTAGTTCTACGACGGAAGTAATAGGCGTGTCAAGTGATCCAGGAAAGCCGAATGGCGCCTCCTTTTCGTTCGGCCTGGAAGATATGCTCGGTCGCATGACGACGACGGAGCCGGTGCTGGGCGAGTCCGGGCGTGAGCTGGTGCGCGAGGTGCTGATCCACGGGCCGATCGCGCGGGCGGAGCTCGGACGCCGGCTGGGGCTGTCGCCGGCGAGCCTGACGCGGCTGAGCAAGCCGTTCTTGGATCGCGGACTCTTCGTCGAGGGAGCCGTCGAGCTCGCCGGAGCCGTCGGCCGCCCTGCCAAGCCGCTCGACGTGCGCGTCGACCTGCAGTGCTTCGTCGGCATCAAGCTGACCGGCGACCAGGCGCTCGGCGTGCTGACCGACCTGCGGGCCAAGACGCTGGGCGAGCACGTCGCCGACCTCGCCGGGCACTCGCCCGAGGAGGTGGTGGAGGCGCTGGCCGCGGTGGTGGAGGCGCTCGCCGGGTCGGGCGGTGACGGTCGCGCTGTCGGGGGTGGTGTTTCTGCTGAGGCTGATCCGTCACGTGACGGATCAACCGAGGCGAGCGTGGCCGGCGCTGGTGCTGGTGGTGTCGCCGAGCTCGCGGGTGTCGGGGTGAGCATCGGCGGCAAGGTGACCGGGCAACAGGTGGTGCTGCGCGCGCCTTTCCTCGAGTGGCGTGAGGTGGACCTCGGCGGGATGCTGTCGCGGCGGCTCGGGCTGCCGGTCGTGGTCGAGAACGACGTGGTGGCGCTGACGGAAGCGGAGCGGTGGTTCGGCCTCGGGCGGGGGATCGACGACTTCGCGGTGGTGACGACGGGGGCCGGTGTCGGCTACGGGCTGGTGATCCACGGGAGGCAGGTCATCACGCCCGACACGGGTCTCGGGCTCGGAGGGCACTTCCCCCTCGATCCCACTGGTCCGATCTGTGCCGACGGCCACCGGGGCTGTTCGACGGCGATGCTGTCGACGACGAGCATGTGCGCCTCGGCGGCCGTCGGTCTCGGTCGGCTCGTCAGCTACGAGGAGCTGCTGGCGCTCGCCGCCTCGGGCAATGCCGTCGCGGTGCAGGTCGTCGGCACGGCCGGCCGGTCGCTCGGGCGCATGATCGCCGCGGTGGCGAACCTCACGATGGTCGGGACCGTGGTGCTCTCGGGCGAGGGCATCGGGCTGGTCGACGTCCCCGTCGCGGCGTCGGAGATGCGCGCCGGCATCGCCGCCGACCGAGACCCCGACGCGTCGGAGGTGCGCGTCCTCACCGGGGACGCCGACTTCGGCGCCTGGGCGCGTGGTGCTGCCGCGGTCGCTGTGCAGGCGCGGATCGGGGCCTTGGGGGCGTGAACAGAACCCCTCGAGCTAGCAAAGCGCCTAAGCCTAGATTTGAGCGTGAGCCAGAGGTGTGCTCAGTTGTCGCCACTAATCAAGTTAAGGAAAAGCAATTATCCAATAAATCTGCTATCTACGGTCGCTCGACATACTTATTTTGACTGTTGAATCTACCGATCAGCTGTGCTGCGGTAGCCCATCCCTCTCCCGTCAAGCGGGCTGTACCGTCAAGATCTTGCCAGGTCGTGGGATGGTCAATCCAAGACTGAATGTAGGCCCGTCGAATGTCGACGAGTACATCCAGCAGGTGATAGTCGCTGGGGGCAGACTCGTGCGGAACTTCGGTCATTATTGACTCAATAAAGATAACCAGATCAAGACCGTTTTCCTGACGAGACGCTGCCGCTCGTGAATCGACCTCGGCTCGCAAATCGTCGGATCGCTCTGAACTTTCCATGTGGCCAGTCCAGACGGGTTGTCCTCGTATTTCTTCCACAAGACGATCCGACCATCGAGACACTAGCGTCCCAAACGTAGCCCGATTATCTCGCTCGTCAGCGGTATTTCGACGGGTTTGCAGGTTGTGATCCCTACTGGTGATATTGCTCGCCACCTTGTTGCTGCTGAGAGCCACGGCGATAGCACCCACGCCGACGGCGATGGTGCCGACAGCTCCGAGCACTGGTACGCCGATGTCGCTCCACCACTGGTAGGAGAAGACTGTAATCCAGTCGGTATTCACGTTCTGCCATCGATTCTTTACCCAAATTGAGCAGGTATATCATGGAAAATATGTTCGTCGCTCAGTTATAGCCAGCGCCTTCAGTGTCCTGCTCGAGATCACGCACCTCGCGACGAACTCGAGCGGCAAATATGCGGTCTACGTCTAGGTCGTTTGTAAGCCTCGCCGCCGAGACGCCAAACACGTTCATCAGACATTGCCGTTTGTCATCCACGACCCACGCGTCGAAATTGGGAATGTAGCCAGTTACATCTCCATGGCGACTTGCGAGCAGCCGGTATGCCTTCGTGAAGCTCTTAAACTGTACATCTGTGACTGCAAACCTTTTTGACCGGTCCTCGATAAGCCAGTCTAAATGTGCGAGCAGTTGCTGATGTCTTATCTGAGAAAAATACACAAGCCATCCCACGGCGTGGCTGTCGAAACGGCAGCCAGTAACAACCAAGTCTACGTGCCACTGGAGTCGCCTCTTGGCGACCTCAACGCGAGCGGCATCGCCTCCCGCGCGCTGGCGCGCGTATTTGTAAGCGGTGAAGGCGCGCGCCAATCGCCCCTCAATTCTACTTACAGACCCAGACCTCACCGTCACTCGAGGCCACACAAACTTGTAGCCCAGGTATTCAAAGCTGTCAGCGATTCGGCCAACACTAGACTTATTGGCCCCCAGCTTGACAGGATGAATCTTCACCCCGGCCAATGCCATGAGTTGCTTAATGTCCATTACGAGCTTATTTGTACTGCGTCGTGGTAGCAATATGAGGATGTCATCGACGAAGCGAAAGTAGGCCAGGCCATCACGCTTCCGCAAACTGCTATCCAGGTGCGCCAGGCTGAGTTCGGCTATGCCATTGGATATTGCTAGTCCCTGAGGGACACCGGACGTCGACGGAGAATCCGCCTTTCGACCCTCTGGTGCAGCCGATTGTTCGACGGCTCGCATGAACAAGTCGACAATGGGAGGTGATGCTATTTTTCTCGTAAGTGAAGCTCGGACCCACTCGTGGGACAGTGTTGGGTAAAAATTGATGATGTCGATTTTTATGAAATAGCGGTACTTGCCCGACGACAGGCTTGCGAGCACGTCAGCAATGACATCTTGTGCAAGAGGTGCCGATGATTCGGGTGCCACGGCCTGCAGGTATTCGGCCATACATCGCAGAACGACCCGGTCCTGAAAGCGAGGCCGGGCGATTTCACGGGGAGCTTTTCCTCGGCCCTTGCTCTTAAGTAGAAGATCGTACGTGCTAAAACGGTATCTATGGCCTAAGAGAGAAGAATTAACCCATCTAAGATTGCGATCTAGTTGGCTTCCCCATTTCTCGGCTGTCACACCGTCCCGGGAAGCTAGAGCGTTCTTCTCTTCCAAGCGCCTAAAAGCTTTTTCAAGTTGCACTTTCCGAACTGCGGACTTCCAGGCTCTTTCAGACGCCCGAGACTGGCTAACCACGAATCGCCCACAAGGCTATAGGGGTCACGGAGAGCACTGATGCAGCAATTAGTACGGCCGGAAGGGAAGACAGTGCCGTACTCCAGAATCGGTCGAGCTGCCGGCGCGCCATCTCTGTTGGAGTCACGTAGTTAACGAGGGGTGTCTCGATATTTGTCCCCTGCTTCCGGATGCTCTTCCACTGAACGGCCCAGGCGAAGTCACCTGTGGAATGGTTTGCTGTTCTGTCCAAAAGCAGTTGGTACTCCGCGTTAAGGCGCCTGAATGAACGCCTACGGCGACGTCCGGAATTGTGCGATGCATCTGCGAAGGCGGCGTCAACGGCTATTCGCTGAAAATCGCGGTACGCCTCGAATCCGAGAGTGGATTTCTCGCTGTAACCAGCGCTGCCCAGCACGAGGGAAGCAGTCAATGTCAGCACGCCGACGGCGCACCATAGGAAGGGGCCTCTGTCGCCATAGAGGCTGGGTTCTTGCAGGAGTGCAATACTTACCAATGTTGAGGCGAGGCTCAATGAGATAAGAGCAGCAGTCCAGGAGCGTCCGCGAGACTGTAGGCGTTTCGCGTAGCGGAGGCGCGCCGCGTAGTTCCTCTCCGAACGCCAGGCAAACTGGCTTAATTGATCGTTCATGCGATGCTTCGGCCGCCTTCGATTTCCGCTGCGCGACAAGTCGCGCGTTCCAGTGCTCAACGCCCGTAGGCTCAGCCGGCGAGCCAGCTCGCAATGAGAAGCACTTCGACGAGGTCGAAGTCCCCCTCATGCATCTTTCACATCACCCCGTCGCCAAAGCCGCACGACTGAGGTGGCGGCCGAAGCTTTATCAACTTAGCAGATCAAGTGATTTACTTGAGGTTCCGTCGTTCTCAAAGGCCGGCTCCCCTTAGAGGACGCCGACACGGAAAACCGTGCTCGGGCCCGCCGCCAAATCGCCGTCAAAACTCCACCACCTACCCGCCCACAGGAAACAGCACTGAGTACGGTACCCCCAGCCTCTGACCCTGTCACCGGACCCACCACCCGCCGACGCATCATCGGCCGCGTAAAAATCATCGCCAACCGGGCCGTGACCCCGGCCGCGATCGTTGCCGTCGTGAGCGTGGCCGTCCCGGTGCTGGTGGGCCTAATCACGGCTGCCGTCCCCGAGAAATCCACCCTCACGAAAACGGCCAACAGTGCCGCGTCGCTGCTCGGGCTGCTGACACTGCCGGCACTGGGGCTGTTGCCCATCATGCGGCGTCTGTTCCCTCCCCCCATCGCCGAGCAGTCCGAGGCTCTCGCGCGGGTGGACCGTGACCCCTGGCACACGGTCGTCCGGGTGGTCAGGCCCGCCCAGCACGCACGCACCGGCACGAAAGCGTTCGTGCAGTTGCGAGACGGCACACAGTTCGCCGCCTGGTTCCCGGGACGACGTGTCGCCAGGAATCAGGTGTTCGCCGTTCAAGGCCGAACCGGGTACGGCGAGTACCGCCACCAGTCCGTGTTCTACGTCAACGCGGTGACCCACCAGTTCTCGTTCAAGTCCTGGAACCGTGCACGCCGGCTGAGATGACCTTGAGGCGGCATCATGGCGGGGTGCTGCTCGAACCGAATGACCTCGCCAACCTCCTCGCCGTGCGGAACCTGCGCAACCTCGCCGCCTCCCACGCCCGCATACCCGGTCGAGCTCAGCACGACACCGCCGTTCTCCTGCTCGACGCAGCCATCGAACGTGCGGTCTTCACTGCATGCGGGTTCAAGCAGATCGACCTGGGTGTCAAAGACACCTTGGAGTCAGCGCTCTCGAAACTCGGCAACACCGGCTTCACCACCCCGGCAGGGCTCTCCACTGACCGCATGCGACTCCACAAGGCGCGAAACGGCGTTCAGCACTCCGGATTGAGTGTCGACCCGGGGTCCGTCCCGACGTGGGTGGTGACGACCGACAAGTTCATCACGCACGTCGTCACCTACGCCTACGGCGTGGACATCGATGACGTGCGACTGTCCACCGCCATCCGCGACCCAGAGATCAAGGCTCACCTTGACGCAGCCGAGGCCCGCCTCGACGCCGACGACACCACAGCCGCTGTCAGCGCCATCTCCGAGGCATACAAGATCGCCCGGAAGACGTGGAATCGGTTCGTCGAATCGAGCCAGATGTTCCTCCGTCATCGAACAAGGCCCTACAGCGCATCACTCAGCGGCGACGACGGGGACCAGATCAAGGCGCTCCAGCAGGTGACGTTCGTCACGTCGATTGCACCCGACCCTGCAGAAGCCATCTGGTTCTTGGCCGCGCTTCGAGAGCAAACCCTGCTGACGACGGAGGAGGCACGTCGTGCTCTTGCCTTCGCCTTCACGTTCGCGACGGCCGTGGAAGCAAGCCCTGCCGTTCGCCGGGAGAACAGGCGAAATGTCCGCGACCAGCAGGCGCGTCACGTCAGGGCTGACCCGGCCGCGCACACACGGCTTGGGCCTTTCTCGCTGAACCCTGACGGGTGGCGAGGGATCGCTGAAATTACCATTACCTTGATCGATGTTCCCGGCGCAGACGAATTCAACGGCTGGAGTCGGCTTCTCAACGACCTCATCAACCCACGCGGAAACCCCAGCGAGCACATTTACGTCAATGACGACGGAACGATCCGCTTCTACGCTGACTCCGACACCGAGAGCACCCTCACACGGATCGAAGAGGCCGTCGCTGCCGTTGATGGCACGTTCGAGACGCGCAAGGCCGAGGAAGCCGCGGCCACACACGCGCGCGAGACCGGACTCCGTCAGGCTCAAGACCGGCTGAACGAGATGATGGACGCCCTGCCCGAATGGATACGCCTTTACGCAATCGAGGGGGGGCACTCCGATGCGGGCCCGGAAGTCGTGCTGAACCTCACTCCCCCGCTCCGGGGCAATCTGCCATACAGGGAGCTCGCTGACGCTATTAGCGGCAGTGGAGACGTCGGCCTGTCCAACACCTCACACGGCCTCACCATCCAAACCGACCTCGACGACATCCCTGAACTGCTCACCTCGCTAGTCCCAGCCCTAGAAGCCCTCTTGGCCGAAGCGCAAGCCAAGGAAGCAGACGACGCCGCGGCGGTAGACGCCCTCGAGCAGAAGCTCCTCAAGCACGGGCTGCGTCCGCACTGACCCACCAGCAGAAATAGCAGCGGCGCCTTCCCTGGTGGGGAAGGCGCCATCACTGCAGGCGACTACTAAGCAGACGTGATCCAGGTGGACCACTGTGCGGGCGGAGTCTGCAGCGCCTGCTCCCGGTACGTGCAGAACCCCTCGGCCTTGCGGAGCCGATCGGTGGCTAGGGCAAAGCTCATGCCACCGCAGCGGCCCCATGCCGTTGTCGCGCTCGTCGAAGCACACCAGCCAGGCCGTGTGCAGGGCGGAGTACTCCTCCACCAACGCACCGTGCGATGCCCAGCAACACTCCGAGGGTTTGCTCCTAACGACAGTGAGGGTGGTCGCGCTCTGGAGCCACTCTCCGTCGCTCGAGAGCGGCACTCGCACACGAATCCGCCCCCACCCGAGTTGACTCGTACTGCCCCCATCTCGCCGCCCAGGGGGTGAACCGCGAACCCCGGGGCGGCCCGCCGCAGACGTCGGGCCTGCACCCCACGGAAGGAACCACCCATGAGCATGGAAGGCGCGGCCTGGAGCTCGCTCTACAAGATTTCGTCCGCGAGGGACGGCAAGCACGGCATCTCCCGCGAGTCCGTCAAGCGGATCATGACATTCGCCGTGCCCTACCGGGCGAAGCTCGTCATCTTCATCGCGCTCTCCGTCGTGGGGGCGTTCCTCGCCGTCGCGACACCGGTGCTGGCGGGCCGCGTGGTCGACGTCATCGTCGCGAAGGGCGAGGTCTCGATGATCGTCCGGCTCGCCGTCCTCATCGCCGCTGTGGCGGTGGCCGACGCCGTCGTGTCGCTCATCACCCGCTGGTTCTCGGCCCGGATCGGCGAGGGCGTCATCCTCGACCTCCGCACCGCCGTCTTCAACCACGTCCAGAAGATGCCGATCGCGTTCTTCACCCGCACCCGCACCGGCGCCCTCGTCAGCCGCCTCAACAACGACGTCATCGGCGCCCAGCAGGCCTTCAGCGGCACCCTCTCCGGCGTCGTCACCAACGTCGTCGCACTGATCCTCACCCTCATCGTCATGCTCAGCACCTCCTGGCTGGTGACGGTGCTCGCCGTCATCATGCTGCCGATCTTCCTGATCCCCGCACGCCGAATGGGCAGCCGCCTCGCCGCCCTGCGCCGCGAGGCCGCCGACCACAACTCCGCGATGAGCACCCAGATGACCGAGCGCTTCTCGGCCCCGGGCGCCACCCTCGTCAAGCTCTTCGGCCGCCCCGACGAGGAGGCGGAGGAGTTCCGCGTGCGCGCCGCCCGCGTCCGAGACATCGGGGTCCGCAGCGCGCTGCTGCAGTTCGTCTTCGTCACCGCGCTCACGCTCGTCTCCGCCCTGGCCCTCGCCCTCGTCTACGGCCTCGGCGGCTTCCTGGCCCTCGCCGGCCAGCTCGACACCGGCGAGGTCGTCACCCTGGCGCTCCTCCTCACCCGCCTCTACGTGCCGTTGACCGGCCTCGCGAGCGCCCGCGTCGAGATCATGAGCGCCGTCGTCAGCTTCGAGCGCGTCTTCGAGGTGCTCGACCTCGAGCCGCTGATCCAGGAGAAGCCGACCGCCACCTCCGTCCCCGAGGGCCCGGTGAGCGTCGAGTTCGACGACGTCCGGTTCGCGTACCCGTCCGCGGACAAGGTGTCGCTCGCCTCCTTGGAGGAGGTCTCGACCCTCGACACCCGCGGCGGCGAGGAGGTGCTGCACGGCGTCTCGTTCCGCATCGAGCCGGGACAGACGGTCGCGCTCGTGGGCACGTCGGGTGCGGGCAAGTCCACGATCGCCCAGCTGCTCTCGCGCCTGTACGACGTCGACAGCGGTGCCGTGCGCCTCGCCGGCGCGGACGTGCGCGACGTGACCTTCGCCTCCATGCGCCACACCCTGGGCATGGTCACGCAGGACGGCCACCTGTTCCACGAGACCATCCTCAGCAACCTGCGCCTCGCGCGGCCGGAGGCGACCGAGGACGAGGTGTGGGACGCCGTCCGTCGTGCACGGCTCGAGCCGCTGCTCCGCTCGCTGCCGGACCAGCTCGACACGATGGTGGGGGAGCGGGGCTACCGGCTCTCGGGAGGCGAGCGTCAGCGGATGACGATCGCGCGCCTCCTGCTGGCCCAGCCTCGCGTCGTCATCCTCGACGAGGCGACCGCGGCGCTCGACTCGACCTCGGAGGCCGCCGTGCAGGCGGCGCTGAGCGAGGCGCTCGAGGGGCGGACGGCGATGGTGATCGCCCACCGCCTCTCCACGATCCGCAGCGCCGACCTGATCCTCGTGGTCGAGGACGGCTCCATCGTCGAGCGCGGCACGCACGACGAGCTGCTCGCCGCGGCCGGCCGCTACGAGGAGCTGCACCGCACCCAGTTCGCCGTGCAGAAGGACGTCGCGCCCGACGAGGAGGCGGCGGTCCGGCCGTAGGACCGGCGCGGCGAGTGGTTCGATGACCCTCATGACGGACCCGCCGAACATCGCACGAGTCACGGTCCAGGGCGCCGAGGTCTCCCGTGACCACGACCTCGGCGCCGAGCCGGTGTTCGAGTTCGAGACCGATCGGGGCAACTCGTACCGTGTCACGGCCGAGGAGGCGGGACGGCAGCAGACGTGGACCGTCACCCGCCTGCTGCCCTCAGGGGAAGAACCTGCGGGAACCGTCCGGCATGAGAAGCCGTGGTTGATCTTCGGCTCGAGCGCCCACCACTACTACGCGCCGGGAGCCCGCACCTCGTCGGGCTTCCAGAACGACCTCTGGAACGCCGTGCAGTCACTCGCCGAGTGAGGACGACCCTCGCCCGGAGGCAACGGGCCATGCTGGAGCTCAGGCGTGCGCGGCCTTGACGTAGGCGACGATGGCGTTCGCGTGGCCGTGGCCCATGCCGCGCTCGGACTTCAGCCAGGTGACGACCTGCATGTGCGGCTCGTGCTCGAGCCGCTCGTTCACGAGGTCGAGCCACTCCTGAATCGGGCGCCCGTAAGTCTTCTCGATGCTCGGGAAGTACGACGCGGGGCCCTTCGGCTTCGACCCGTCGGCGGGCGGCTCGGGGGCGAGGACACGGTCTCCGGTCATGGCTCAGAGGGTAGCGCCCGGACCCGCCGGCGCCCAGGGGCGCGCAGCCTGCCGTGTCGCATCACGTTCCGAGCATCACGCCTCACTCGGGCGCGACGTGATGCTCGGAACACGATGCGACACCTCGAGGAGCACGGTCGGCCGCGGCCATCGTCGTCCAGAAAAGTAAATAAAGTAAATACGGTTTGGGCATGGGATCGACCATCCAGACTCATGCGGACTTCGACTGGGGCGACTGACGCGGTCGACCTGTCGGCGGCACCGGTGACCTCGGCGGCACCTCCGGTATCGGGCTCGGGCACGAGTCACCGATGCCGGCTCACGCCCTTGAGCACGCGGTCGACCTGGTTCTTGGCTCCGTGCACGGCGACGCCGACGAGGTCGAGGTCGTCGCCGGCTGCTGCGGCGACGACCTCGCGGTTCGCCGCGTCGTGACCGGTGCTGAACATCCCGGCGTCGAAGACGGCGGTGAGCAGCTCACGGGCGACCGCACGGGAGCGGACGCTCCTCAGCACCTCGCGGTCGCCCTCGAGCACCACGATCGGCTGGCCCAGCAGAGGCGCGTACGAGGTCCCGTCAGCGTCGACGTAGGCGGCGCCGGCCAGTTCGGGATCGGAGGCGACGCCGCTGGCGAGGAACGCCGCGACGTTCGCCACCTGCCAGGGCTCGAGGTCGTCGCGCAGCACCAGCGCGACGCGGGTCGGGAAGCGGACGGGCTCATCGGTCATCTCCCGATCATCGGGTGACGCGGGGCCGCGCGTCTTGTACGTTCCTCGCATGACGGACGCGACCTCGCTGCGTGCCTGGCACCCCGCGGTGCCAGGGGTACGCGAGGTGCTGCACGCCCGCATGACCAACCACGCCTACCCGGCGCACGCCCACGCCGACTGGGCCCTCATGCTCGTCGACGAGGGAGCGGTCGTCTACGACCTCGGCGGCCGACGCCGGATCGCCGACGCGACCTCGGCGACCCTGCTGCCGCCGGGCGTCGCCCACGACGGTCGGGCCGCCCCGGGCGCGACGGGCTTCCGCAAGCGCGTCGCCTACCTCGACGCGTCCTGGGCGTCCGAGTCGCTGGCCGGTGCCGCGGTCGACCGGCCGGCACGCGCCGACCTCCTTGCCGCGACCCGCCGGGCTCACCGCGCACTGGCCACGCCGGGGGAGGAGCTCGCCGCCGAGGCGGCGCTCGTCGCACTGGCCGAGGAGGTGCGGGCTGGGTCGGACGGGCCTGCTCCCGTGCGCGACGCCTCCTTGGCTCGTCGGCTGCGAGACCTGCTCGAGAGCGACGTCGCCGGAGGCATGACGCTCGCCGAGGCAGGCCGGGTGCTCGGCGCGCACCCCGCCCACCTGTCGCGGTCGTTCTCGGCGACGTACGGCCTGCCGCCGCACCGCTACCTCACGAGCCGTCGCGTCGACCTCGCCCGGGGGCTGCTCGTCGGCGGGGCCCGCCCGGCCGACGTCGCGACCGCCGTCGGCTTCCACGACCAGGCGCACCTGACGCGGCACTTCCGGCGGGTGCTCGGGACGACGCCGGGCCGGTTCGCCTCGTCGTCCGATGAGCGGCGCCTCAGCCCAGGCGGGGGCTCTGCTCGCGCTGCCGGCCTGCCCGCTGCCGGCCTGCCCGCTGCTTGACGGCCGACAGGACGTACGCAGCGGCGAGGGCTGCGTAGACCACGGCGGAGAGGACCGTGTCGGAGGCGCCGCCGTCGCCTGCGGACAGGGCCAGGACGGTGGTCAGCCCCTGGATCGTGAAGAACACGGCCATGACGACGCTGGAGGTCACCCCGCCGGTGAGGCGCCACGCCGGACGAGGATGCGCGGTCGGCTCGCCGTCCGCCCGGAAGGTCCGCCCGCAGAAGACGACCGTGGCGACGGTCAGGGCCAGGAGCATCAGGGCACCGGCCGTGGGGCCGAGCAGGAGCACGGCGAGGAACCCGAGGGCGAGGCCCAGGATGGCCGCCACCAGGACGATGCCGACCTTCGTGGTGGACGCGGTGATGCGGAGTGCCATGTCGCTCCCGTCGAGGTGGGACGTGTGGGTCACTCGACTCTAGGGGCCCCGCCGGTCCCGCCCCGCCGACCATGAGGGCACTGACGAGCGAGTGGTGCCATGGGCGCACTCCGCTGGCCGGGCTTGTCATCTGGGTGCCGCTGCGGTTATGGTCTCGCTACCTGCACTAGCGTAGGTAGTCCACCACTTCTTGATCGAAGGCTGTTCAATGTCGAACGAACCGCAGCTCACCACCTCCTCGCTGACCACGCCCACGAGCTGGCGGCCCGTCCGGGCCGCTCTCGCTCTGGTGATCGGGTCCCTCCTCGCGCTCGGGCCGTTCATGGCCTTCAACGGCATCCTCATGCCAGCTCGCGTCCAAGCCATCGCGCCGGATGACAAGATCGCGATCGTCGGGCTCATCGCAGCCTCCGGAGTGATCGTCGCGACCGTCGCGAACGTCATCTTCGGTGCGCTGTCCGATCTCACCCGCACACGCTTCGGTCGACGCTCGCCCTGGATCCTCGTCGGTTCGATCGGCGCCGGAGCTTCCCTCCTGTTCGTCTCGTCGGCCGAGACGATCCCGCTGATCATCCTCGGGTGGTGCTTCTTCCAGCTGTTCCTGAACGCGATGATCGCCTCCCTCATCGCGCTCCTTCCCGACCGCGTACCCGTGAAGCGGCGAGGTACCTTCTCGGCGCTGTACGGCCTCGGGCAGATCATCGGCATCTCGACGGCGCAGATCGTCGCACCGTTCTTCCTGCAGGACATCACGACGGGGATGATCGTATTCTCGGTCGCGTTCCTCGCGGCCGGCCCCGTCGTCGCGCTCCTGGCCATCGACAACGACAATCGTGACGTCGAGCGGGAGCGCATCTCGCCTCGAATGCTTGCGCAGTCGTTCTCGCCTCCGACACGCGATGCGAAGGACTACTACCTCGTCTTCACCGGACGTGTCCTCAACATCGTCGGAACTTATGTGGTCAGCGGCTACCAACTGTTCATCGTTCAGGACTACCTGGGTGCGAGCCAAGAAGAGACCGCCACGATCCTCTCCCTGCTCGGAGTCGTGTCGCTGATCAGTGCCGTCGTCATCGGCACCGCCGCAGGGCCCATCTCGGACCTGGCCAAGCGCAGGAAGGTCTTCATCATCGGAGCCTCCGTCCTCATGGCCGGCGGAGTCCTCTTCCTCTTCTTCGTTCCGACTCCCTGGGCGATGTTCGTGTGGGCCGCATGCAACGGACTCGGCGGTGGCGTCTACAACTCGGTGGAACAGGTCGTCAGTACCGAGGTCCTGCCCGAGACCGGAACGTCCGCGAAGGACCTCGGCTTCCTCAACATCGCCGCTACAGGCGGGCAAGCCATCGCACCAGCCGCCACATCAGCTGTCATCGCGATCACCGGCACCTTCGGCCCGATCTTCCTTTTCGGCGGGGGATGCCTCCTCATCGCATCGGTCTGCTTCGGGCGGCTCAAGAAAGTGAGATGAGAGACCAAGACCGACTTGGTCCTCCAGCCCAGCCCCACCGCTCCCCGTTCGACAAGCAGAAAGCAGTCAGCAACCTCATGACGTCCTCCTCAGAAGCCCCTTACCGCGACTCTTCCCTCTCCGTAGAGCAGCGGGTAGACGATCTTCTTCGCCGCATGACGCCTCGCGAGAAGGCTGGGCTGATGTTCCACCCTCGGGGCGGGCACGCGGCGTTCGAAGCGCCAGGCATCTTCGGGTCCGCCTCGACCCAGCAGCACATTCGCGACGGCATCAACCACTTCAACACCCTGCAGTCCGGACCCGCACGGAAGATGGCGGCCTGGCACAACGAGGCCCAAGCCGAAGCTCAGAAGACGCGACTCGGCATCCCCGTGACCTTCTCCACCGACCCTCGGCATGCCTTCGGCTTCAACCCCGGCACGTCGCTGTCCACTGACGCTTTCAGCAAGTGGCCTGAAGCCCTCGGGTTCGGGGCCCTCGATGATCCCGACCTCATCCGTCAGTTCGGAGAAACGGTTCGCAGGGAGTATCTCGCCGTCGGCATCCGGGTAGCTCTGCACCCACAGATCGATCTCGCCACCGACCCTCGCTGGGCTCGGGCAACAGGCACGTACGGTGAGGACGTCGACATCGTCACACGCCTCGGAGTCGCCTTCCTTCAGGGGCTCCAGGGAGAAGAACTCAGCGAGACGTCCGTTGCGGGCATGATCAAGCACTTCCCCGGGGGCGGCGCCCAGAAGGACGGTGAGGATCCGCACTTCTCCTACGGCAGGGAGCAGGTGTACCCGGGCGGGAAGTTCGACCTCCACCTCCAGCCCTTCATCGCGGCGATCGCTGCCGGAGCCACCCAGATGATGCCGTACTACGGCATGCCTGTCGGAACGAAGTACGAGGAGGTCGGCTTCGGCTTCAACCGCCAGATCCTCACAGGGCTGCTCCGGGAGGAACTGGGCTTCGAGGGCATCATCTGTGCCGACTGGAGCATCATCACCCGGAACTACTGGGGAGTTGAACACCTCACTGAGGACGAACGGGTCGTCAAAGCCGTCGAGGCAGGGATCGACCAGTTCGGAGGTGAATACGACGTTGACAGGCTCGAGCGGCTCATCACATCCGGTGCTCTTGCGGATGCTCGCATCGACGCGTCCGTCCGGCGTCTGCTAGCCGAGAAGTTCCGCCTCGGGCTGTTCGATCGACCTTTCGTCGACGAGGAGGCGGCGGACGCAGGAACCGGACGCGCCGAAGACCGAGAGGCGGGAATCGCTGCGCAGGCAGCTGCCGTCACGCTGCTTGAGATCGGGGAGTCCGCTCCTCTCCCTGTGGCGCGGGGCACCCGGGTCTATGCCGAGGGCCTGGACAGCGACCTGCTGTCTCGGTACGCCACGGTGGTCACGACTCCGGAGGAGGCCGACCTTGCCATCCTGCGCCTGGCTGCACCGTGGGAGCAGAGAGGGGAACCCGGAACGCTGGAGTCGTACTTCCACGCTGGCTCGCTCGCTTTCCCCGACTCAGAGGTAGCACGCATCAAGGCCATCGCTGCCAAGGTGCCCACGCTCGCCGACGTGTACCTCGACCGCCCGGCGCTGCTGGGGGACCTCCTGCCCGCCGTCGCCACGCTCATGGTCGACTTCGGAGCCAGCGACGAAGCCCTCGTCCGTGTGCTCTTCGGTGAAGCAGCACCCCTCGGACGTCTGCCCTTCGACATCCCCTCGTCCCAGGAAGCGATCCTCGTCAGCCGCCCGGACGTGCCCTTCGACACCGCGAACCCGCTTTACCCCCACGGGCACGGACTCACCATCTGAGACCTGAGGTGACGATCGCAGGTCGACCAGTCTGAGTGACCACGAAGCCCCCGGCTGACGCCGGGGGCTTCGCTCGTTCCCGACAGCCGTGAGAGGGCAGGAGAAGGGCTCCCGGCAGTAGCCGGGGGCCTCGTTCATTCCCGACAGCCGTAAGGGGGCAAGAAGAAGGCCCCCGGCAGCAGCCGGGGGCCTTCTTCGTCAGTTCTAGGGACGCTCTTCATCCAAGGTGGTGCCGTCACCCCCTGCCGCGTCCACGGCCGTGCTCGCCTCACGCTCCGCGATTCGTTGCGCCCTCGTCTTGGTGTTGAGAGGCAGGTTCGGCAGAGCGATGATCGCCAGGAGGCTGAGCAGCGCCAACGGAACCGATGCCAGGAAGACGCTGGCTGCTCCGGAGGCGTAGGCGGCCTCGACAGCGGTACGCACTGCGTCCGGAAGCGTCGCAGGGTCTGGCAGCGCGGCCAGGTCTACGTCAGGTGTGGCTACGCCCGCTCCGCGAAGTGCCGCCGACGACTCTTCGAAGACTGCGCTGCTGCGCGCGCTCAGGAGCGCGCCCAGGACCGTGACGCCGATGGTTCCCCCGAGCGTCCTGAAGAAGGCGACACCCGCACTGGTCACGCCCATGTGGGAGACATCAGCGGCGTTCTCGGCGACGAGGACGAGGTTCTGCATGACGATGCCGATCCCGAGCCCCACGGCCGCCTGGTAGAGCCAGAGCAGCGGCATCGCGGTCGTCGCATCGATGGTCGCCAGCCCTCCCAGGCCGATGGCCAAGAGGGCAGAACCCGTGATCATCCAGGGTTTCCACCTGCCGGAGCGGCTGACGAGGGCCCCGATGACGGTCGAAGAGATCACGACGGCGATGAGCTGCGGCAGCACGAGCAAGCCGGCCTCGGTGGGTGAGGCCGACCTCGACAGCTGGAGGTACTGACTGACGAAGACCGATGTCCCGTACACCGCTACCCCGACGGAGAGGCTCGCCACGACGGTCAGGACGAAGGTTCGGTTCTGGAACAGCGCCGGAGGGATGATCGGTTCCGCAGCCCTCCGCTCGACGAAGATGGCGGCCGCGATGAGGACGAGTGTGCCACCAGCAAGGAGAAGCGACGGCACGGACAACCACGGGAAGCTCTCACCGGCGAGCGTGATCCAGATGAGGAGCAGCGACACCGCTCCCGAGATGACCACGGCTCCGGCGACGTCGATCCGTGCCTTCCTGGTCGTGGTGGGCAGGTGGAGGGTCAGCTGGATGATCACGAGGGCTGCAAGCGCGATCGGCACGGACCCGTAGAAGTTCCACCGCCACCCGACGGCGTCTGTCACCAACCCGCCGACGAGTGGTCCACCGGCTGTGCCCAGGGTCATGACGGCGCCGAACAGGCCCATGTATTTTCCGCGTTCGCGGGGGCTGATGATATCGGCCATGACGATCTGGACGAGGGCCATGAGGCCGCCCGCGCCGATCCCTTGGAGGACTCTCCCTGAGATCAGGACGCCTTCGGCAGGGGCGGCACCGACGAGGCAGGCTCCGACGATGAAGATCGTCAATGCCACCTGGATGAGGATCTTCCGGTTGAGGAGGTCCGACAGTTTGCCCCAGAGGGGAGTGCTCACCGTGATGGCGAGCAACGTGCCAGTGACGGCCCAGGTGAACGTCGCCTGCGACCCTCCGACATCTCGCACGATGCTCGGCAACGAGGTCGAGACGATCGAGCTGGCCAGGAGGGCGACGAGGAGCGCCATCAGGAGCCCAATGAGAGTGCGCAGAACAGGTGTGCGTTCTGTTTCGACGACTGCAGTGGTCATGCAATCCTCCCCGCGGGGGCCTCGAGGTCGCTGAGCAGAGCCTGAACTCGGGCTAGAGCACGGTCGAGGACGCCGGCGCCAGGAGCGACGTGGACCAATCCCGCCTCGATCGCGGCGAGGGCGGACCGGGCCACTTCGTCGGGAGTGAGGGCGGACAAGCCGAGGTCACTGATCGTTCCCGTGGGTGCGTCCACGGCCCCCAGTTCTGCCGAGTTGCGACCGAGATCCGTGTCGATGAGTCCAGGGCAGAGCACGGTTGCGCCGAACCCCTGCTTGGTGGCCCGCAGCTCGGCGTCCAGGGTCTCGGTCAGGCCGACGACGGCGTGCATAGTCGTTGTGTAGGGAGTTCGCATCGGCAGCGGGGCCAGGCCACCCGAGGATGCCGTGTTCAACACGTGTCCCTGCGACTGCTCCAGCATGCGGGGTACGAAGGATCGAACGCCGTTGACTGTCCCCATGAGCTTGACTCTCACCATGCGGTCCCAGGTGCCGATGTCCTGCTCCCAAAGAGGCACGGCCGGTGAGACGAGACCGGCGTTGTTGCAGAGCAAGTCGACTCGGCCGAAACGATCGAAGGCCGCATCTGCCAAGGCTTCTACAGAGCGCGAGTCTCCCACGTCGGTGACGACGGCGAGGGCGTCTGCACCTTCTGCTCGCAGACTCACGGTGGCTGCCTCGAGTGCGGCGTCCCGGACGTCAGCTAAGACGAGCTTCGCGCCGCATGCAGCCGCAGCTCGAGCTAGGCCCAAGCCGATGCCGCTGGCCGCACCCGTGACGACGATGACGCTTCCTGCGTGGATGCGAAAGGTGGACGATCCTGCCCGCGTGACACTCATCGTGTCTCTCCGTTCGCCAGAGCCAGGAGGTCGTCCAACTGGTCAGGAGTCATTCCTCGGCCTCCGCTCAACGAACGGATGCGGTTGACCGGGATTCGGAGCGCCGACGTGTTCGCGTCGATGCCGAGTTCCTGAGAGGCGACGCTCGCTCGGCCAGCACCGTTCTCGCGCATGATCTCGTTCAGGAACGCCGCGCAGGCGGGCACGGCGAGCAGTTCCGCAACGGTGGAGTTGCCCGTGTAAGCCGGCCGGATCTCATGCCCCTCGATGTCGACATGGGCGGCGCTGCGGAGGTCGCGGCTGGACGCGGCCGCGTGGAACGTGTACCTGCCGCTCTCGAGCAGCCAAGCATCTGACCTCACGTCCCAGATCCGGAGGTCGGACAGATCGAACGCGATCTCGACGTCTTGCGTTGCTCCCGCGGCGATGCTGACAGCCGCGAACCCACGAAGTTCGACGGGTGCCCGAGACGCCCCGTCGTCCTTGGAGGAGTAGAGCTGGACGATCTCGCGACCGTCGCGCGACCCGCTGTTGGTGATGGACAATCTGGCAATGACGGTGTCACCGTGGGCCTGGATGTCCAGATCGCCGTAGGTGAAGGTGGTGAAGGAGAGCCCATGGCCGAAGGGGAACTCGACCTCTCGGCGCATGCGGTCATAGCCGCGATATCCGACGAAGATGCCCTCGCCGTATCGGACTCGAAGCCCGTCACCGGGAAAGTTGAGGAACGACGGGGCGTCCTCGAGTCGCTGCGGGATCGTCTCCGCGAGGCGGCCCGATGGGTTGACACGGCCGAACAAGACATCGGCGGTCGCGCCACCGCCGGCCTGGCCCAAGATGCTCGCGTCGACGAGCGCCGGGACGCCGCGAAGCTCGTTCAGTTCGACGACACCACCGTGAACGAGGACGACGACCGTACGGGGCTGTGCCTCCCGAACCGCCTGCACCAGCTCGAGTTGTGCTTCTGGAAGGCGTAGGTGCTGCCTGTCCGTTCCCTCGATCTCCTCGTGACTCCCGAGCCCCACGAACACGACTGCCGCGGCGGCAGCTCGGGCTGAGGCGACGGCCTCAGCGCGCAGGTCAGACCCGTCTGTGGCATCCATGCGGTAGCCCTCGGAGTAACTGACGGAACCACTAGCGATCGCACCGATCTCGTTCAGGGCGACATCGACGCGTGTGGGGTTGACGCGCGAGCTGCCACCTCCCTGAATTCGTGGCTCCTGAGCGAATGCACCGATGACCGCAAGGTCGTCTGATGTCGGAAGGGGCAGGAAGCCACCGTCGTTGCGGAGGAGAACGATGGCGCGACCCGCGATCATCCGGGCGAGGTCGTGATGGTCGTCGAAGGGCGGCACGGTACTGGGGTGCTCTGCTGACGAGGATCTCGCCTGTTCCGCCAGGGCCGCGACGCGCGTCGCGCTCTGCGTGACTGCGTGCTCATCCAGTCGGCCTTCACGCACGGCTGCAGCTACCTCTGCATCAGCGACTCCATCGCCTCCAGGCATCTGAAGATCGAGGCCCGCCGCGATCGCCGCAGCACGATCACTGACCGCGCCCCAGTCACTGACCACCGCGCCCTCGAACCCCCACTCATCCCGAAGGATGTCAGTGAGCAGCCAGCGATGCTGCGTCGTCGGCACCCCGTTCAGACGGTTGTACGACGCCATGACCGTCCATGGGGCTGCTTCTCGGACGACACGTTCGAACGAGCGCAAGTAGATCTCTCTGAGCGGCCTCTCGTCCACATCGGCGCTCACGCGCATGCGTTCGGACTCTTGGTTGTTGGCGGCAAAGTGCTTCAAGGAAGCGCCGACGCCGCCGCCCTGCAGGCCACGGACCCAGGACGTCGCCAGCCGTCCGCTGAGGTATGGGTCTTCGGAGAAGTACTCGAAGTTTCTACCGCACCGCGGGTCGCGCTTGATGTTCACTCCAGGACCGAGGAGCACGTCGACCCCGTAATGGCGAGCCTCGGCAGCGAGTGCCGCGCCGAGTCGCTCGATGAGAGCCGGGTCCCAGGTCTGTGCCAAGGCCGTTGCTGGCGGGAAGCACGTGGCCGGCTCGCTCGGCGAGATGCCAAGGTGATCCGCGTGCCCAGTCTGGTGTCGGACCCCGTGAGGGCCGTCCTCCAACGTCGCCCCTGGGATGGCACCCGGTGTCTTGGTCGTCCAGAATGATGCTCCGCTGGTGAGCGCCGCGCGCTCTTCCAGGCTCAACGTCGATACGGATTGAGCCACCGTGTCGTTGGTTCCCATTGCGTGTCTCCTCGCTCCAGTGCGGTTAGGCCTCTAGTACTGCTACCTACACTAGTGTGGGTAGTGCGGATGCGGCAGAGATGGACATCTCATGGCCAGGAATGCGATGGACTGAGCACATGCAGAAAACGGCGAGGATCAGACTGACCGCAGACGGTCGCCGGGCGCAGCTCGTCGACGAAGCGGAGGCGATGATCGCCCAGGAAGGCTTCAGCAACTTCTCGATCGCCGGTCTCGCTGAGCGCGCCGGCATCAGTCGCGCAGGCGTGCTGCACCACTTCGCAGGAAGGGAGGACTTGCTCATCGCCGTGCTCGATCGCAAGGAGCGAGAATCTGCCGCTCTGTCGTCGCGCTACATCTCAGATCGCGGTGCCCCAGACGCTCGTGCCATCTTGGATCTGCTCGTCCGGCACAACATCGAGCGGCCCGAAGTCATTCGTCTCTTCTCTATGCTCGCGGCCGAATCGATCGCCCCCGAACATCCAGCGCACGAGCACTTCAAGCGTCGGCTCCACAGGGGCGCTGAGCAACTCGAGCCGCTTCTCACCGGCTACAGCCGTTCACCTCAAAGCATCGCTGTCGAACTGCTGTCGTTCATGGATGGCATGCAACTCAACTGGCTCCGCGACCCGACCCTCGACCTCTGGGAGCACTGGACTGGTTTCGCGGACGCCTACTTCGAAGGTCTTGCCGAGACTGAACGGAACCGCCCGGCTGCCACCTAGCTGAGGGCTGCGGGCTTTTCGATCAGAGCGAGGCGACGGCCTCGATCTCGATTCGTGCCCCAAGAGGCAACCCCGCGACTGCAACCGTGGTGCGGGCGGGGTAGGGGGCCTCCAGCAGTGACTCGTACATGTCGTTCATCTCGGCGAAGTCGTCCATGGTCGTCAGGTAGACCGTGAGCTTGACAACATCGGCGAGGGACCCTCCGGCGGACGAGAGAACTGCGTCGAGGTTCGCGAACACCTGCTGTGTCTGCGCGCCGAGGTCACCGTCGACGAGTCGACCCGTACGAGGATCGATGGGCGTCTGCCCGGACAGGAACAACGATCGATTGCCCGACGGTTCCGCGGCGTGTGCGTACGGGCCGATGGCGGCAGGGGCGCCAGGGGCGAACAGTGATGAGCGGGGCATGTTCTCTCCATCAGTTTCGGGGGATGACTGCGCGTCCGATTGTCAGGTCATGCGCCGGCCCGGTCAGGCGGTCGCTGGGCCGCCGAGCGTGCGAGCCTCGATGAGCACGTCCGGTCCGAGCCGAGTCAGGTGCGACGCCAGGTCGTCCGTCGCGGCCCGGAGCTGCTCGTCGGTCATGGGTGCCAGGGCGTCGAGGATGAACAGGGCGCTCGTCGTGGTGTCGCGCAGCTGCGTCCGTCGGCCCTGGCGCCAGTTCCACCGCCGGCAGGTGACGCCGGCGTCGTCGCGCCAGACGACCTCGCCGGCGTCGGGGTGCTCGGTCACGTCGGCGCCGCCGGCGGCCGTGTCGAAGTCCTCGTCGCCGGAGGCGCAGGTCAGGTGGGGCGCGCCGACGTAGTGGTCGAGGTCCTCGCCGCCGAGGGGCACCTGGTGCAGGACGGAGATGGCGTTGTAGACGTCGGTCAGCCTGTTCACCCGCGGCAGGCCGCCCTCGGCGCGGCGGAGGAGTGCCTCGAGGCTGTTCCGGGTGCGCTGGGGCTTCGCCCCGAAGCTGCGATAGGCGTCGCGCCACGCGGCGACATGGGGCAGCTCCTCCACGGGGGAGGCCGCGAGCATCGCACGAGCCTTCTCCTCGGCGGTGGCCAGGAGATCGTCGGTCGCCTGGTCGCTCTCGCCGGGCGTGAGACCAGACACGGCGAGGAGGGACACCCGGTAGTCGGGCCGCAGCGCCAGGACGGTGTCGTCGATCCGGGCCTGATCGAGCAGGGCGAAGGTGGTCATGAAGGGTCCTCTCGTGCAGACTTGGTGCCGACGTCGGGCTCGAACACGGCGAGGGTAAAGGTCGCCTGGTGGTCGGAAGTGTTGGCATACGAATGCCGTTGGTCACCGTCGAAGGCGTAGGTATCTCCCACGGCCAATGCGATTGTGTCGAGACCTGTCCTGAGGGTCACCGCCCCGGCTGACACGTGCAGGATCTCTCGTGTTCCAGGGGTGTGGGCGGGGCTCTCGTGGATGTCGAGCGGTTGCAAGGTCCACGCCCACAGCTCGAGGACGTCGGGGGACGGTGTCCCTGCCAGGAGCACACCCGATCCACCTCGTTCGCTCGTCCAGAGGGGCGTTCCGTTGCCTGCGCGAGTGTGGGAGGCGGGAACACCGTTCCGTTCGGCAACCAGGGTCGGCAGCCCGATGCCGAGGGCGTCACTCAGCCGCAGCAGGGTCGTCACACTTGGATTGGTCTGGCCCTTCTCCACCATGACGACCATCCGGCGGCTGACGCTTGATGCCTCGGCCATCTGATCGAGCGTCCATTCTCGAGCAAGGCGAGCCTCTTGGATGCGCTGTCCGAGGCGGATCGCTAAACCACCGTCGCGACCCGTCATGTAGTGCAGCATAGTGCACTGTCCCTCGCGGTGGTGCCGCATTCGGGGGCTGACTCCTTTGATCGGGGTTGCTGGTGCTTATCGCCGCCCGGCAACGTCGACGCCGTGCAGGCGCGCTAGCGGCAGTTCCAGGGCCTCGAAGATGCTAAGAATGACGAACACATTCGGGCCGCTGAGTTCTCCGCATTCGATTCGCCGCAAGGTGGCGATACCGATTCCGACCTCACGGGCGAGGTCCTGTTGTCGCAGTCCCAGCTGAGCGCGGGCGTCCCTGATCGTGCAGCCCAGTTGGGCCGCGGGGGTGGTGGTCGAGAGCAAAGACCGGGGCACTGATACGACCTTCCACGAAGCCACTCTGCTGACAGCCAGTCATCGACCGGCCCCTAGTTCGGGATCTATCGCTGGAAAAGGGGCACCTGGCGTCCCGAACGGCAGGTGCCCCAGACGGGCCCGGCTAGCTCTCCGGTTTGCCCGTCCCAATGGCCCCGGATTGTGCACGGGGCGTGTCCCGCCCTTGTGACCGCAACCGGTTCACGAGGGCGGAAGAAGATCACTCAGCGCTAGAGCAGCAGCGGAATGGTGACAACGGTCCAGGACACGGCCGGCAAGGCAACGATGGCCCGCGTGTCCTCGAAGATCAGCGAGGTGGCCTTCGGGGTCACTCGCTCCGGCCGTTCCAGCGTGTTCTTGGCGTAGGGATCGTCCGCATGAAGAAGGTGGGCCCGCGCCGTGCCGGTGTCCGGGTGGAGGTCGCGAAGGTCGATCTCGAGATCGATGCTCGAGTCGGGGTTCCTGTTGACGGCAAAGACGTGAATTGCGTCGCCGTCCTCGCTGAGGACCGCGACGGAGTCGATCGATGCCACTGTTCCGTGGTCGGCTGTCGAATGTTCAGGGCTCGACAGCCGCGGTCGCAGAGCGGTGCCGCGGGCGAGTCGGGAAGCGTCAGCGAAGGGGAAGAAGGTCGTCTGCCGCCACGCCGGGCCGCCGGGCTCGGTCATGATCGGGGCGATGACGTTCACGAGCTGAGCCAAGGAGGCGGCGGTGACTCGATCTGCATGCTTGAGGAGCGAGATGAGGAGGCCTCCGACCACCACGGCATCGGCTACCGAGTAGCTGTCCTCGAGGAGACGCGGCGCCTCTGGCCAGTTGTCGATGTCGGTGATCCGTTCCTCGTTCTCGAAGCGAGTGTTGTACCAGACGTTCCATTCGTCGAAGGAGATGTTGATCTGGCGATCAGAGCGGCGAGCTGCTTTGACGCTGTCGATGGTGGCGACGATCTCCTCGATGAAGGAATCCATAGCGGAGCCGGAGGCGAGGAAGCTGGCGAGGTCGCCGTCTTTCTCTTCGTAGTAGACGTGGCAGGAGATGTAGTCGACTTCGTCATAGGCGTGCTCGAGGACGGTCCGCTCCCACGTGCCGAATGACGGCATCTCGGCGTTCGACGAGCCGCAGACGATGAGTTCGACGCGTGGATCGAGCTGGCGGATGGCGCGCGCGACCTGAACGGCCAGGGCACCGTATTCCTGGGCTGTGCGGTGTCCGAGCTGCCAAGGACCGTCCATCTCGTTACCGAGGCACCACATGCGAACGTCGAATGGTTCGGCACGGCCGTTGTCGATGCGTTGCTGCGACAGTGCGGTCCCACTGCGCACGTTGGCGTATTCGACGAGATCGAGTGCTTCTTGCGTCCCGCGAGTTCCGAGGTTGACTGCGAGCATGAGTTCGGCACCAGTTCGTTCGAGCCACTCGGCGAATTCATGCAGGCCGACCTGGTTGGTCTCGGTGGAGTGCCAGGCGAGGTCGAGCCGTCGAGGGCGATCCTCGCGTGGGCCGACTCCGTCCTCCCATCGGTAGCCACTGACGAAGTTGCCACCTGGGTACCGCACGGTGGTCACGCCGAGTTCGTGCACTAGTTCCAGGACGTCGGCTCGGAATCCTTTGTCGTCTGCTGTGGGGTGCCCCGGTTCGTAGATGCCGTCGTACACGCATCGGCCGAGGTGTTCGACGAAGCTGCCGAACAGTCGTCGATTTACGGGGCCGATGGCTACCGCTTCGTCGACGACGAGCACTGCTCGCGAGCGAGGGGGAACGCTCTCGCTGGCTGAGGAGCGAGTGTCGGTGGTCGTCATCTGTGGCTCCCGAGAGATGAGGTTCGACATCGGAGGTCGAGCCGGATTTACATCGTCTTCTTCAACGATGTACTCGCGAGTATCTGGGGAGCGGTAGGCTGATGTCAACACCTAGTCCGAAAGGGACAGAACGTGGCCGTCACGATGAAAGACGTCGCCCGAGAAGCGGGCGTGTCGATCAAGACAGTCTCGAATGTCTTCAATGACTACCCGTTCATGCGACCTGAGACGCGTCAGCGGGTCCTCGTTGCCGCCGAGCGTCTCTCCTATGTGATGAATCAATCGGCCAGATCTCTGCGCTCTGGTCGAAGTGGCGTGATCGGTCTTGCCATCCCGGAGCTGCGGAACGCCTACTTCGCGGAACTTGCTGATGCGGTGATGGAAGCGGCTGATCGACGAGGCTGGACGGTCGTCATCCGACTCACCGCCGGGGAGCGTCAGCGGGAAGTCGATGTCCTCCACGGCTCGGCGGCGACCACCTACGACGGGCTGCTGCTGAACGCCTTGGCGCTGAGCGACGGTGATGCCGAACTGCTCGGAGGCCAAGTGCCCACCGTCCTTCTCGGTGACCATGTCGCCCAGGCGCCCATCGATCACGTCACCATGCCCAACATCGCCGCCGCACGGGCAGTCACGGCCCACCTTCTCGAGCAGGGCCGCCAACGGATCGCTGTCATCGGTGCACACGAGGGAGAAGTGGTGGGCTCGGCGGGGCTGCGACTGCAGGGCTATCGCGACGCCCATCAGGCGGCCGGCCTCGCCGTGGATGAAGGTCTCATCGGATACGTCCAGCGGTGGCACCGTTCCGACGGCGCCATCACGATGCAGACGGTCCTCGACCGTGGCGCCCCCGTCGATGCGGTCTTCGGCCTCAACGACATGCTCGCGCTCGGCGCGATGCGAACGCTCCAGGACAACGGATTCGTTGTCCCGCGAGATGTCGCAGTCGCCGGTTTCGACAATCTCGAGGAGTCGCGCTACTCCTTGCCCACGCTGACGACCGTCGATCCAGGTGTCGCCGAGATCGCGGAGCGATCCCTGATGATCCTCGAGAACCGTCTGGCCGGGAACACCGACCCAGTAGGCCAGGTGCAGTCCGCATTCTCCCTCGCCGTACGCGGATCGACCGACCCCGAGGCCAGTGACGTGCTGGCTCCGCCTTCTCTCGTAGTCCAGCCGTCCTGAGTCAGTCCTGCCGACCACGGAAGCGTGGCGGCTGACGGAGGGTCATCAGCGACCTGCGCTGTTCGGCTACGGCGTTGACAGGGCCTTGTCCATGGAGTTGACTCCGCTCTACATCGTTAAATGCAACGATGTAGAAGCGCATTCACGAAGGAGTGAAGATGTCAGTCGACTCACTGGCCCCACGTACCGGTCACCGAAAGGGGCGTCGTACTCTGGCGGCCTTCCTGGCGGCAGCCACCGCGGCGGCAGCCGTTGTCACCGGGGTCGTCGGGGGCCCGGCCCCAGCCCAGGCGGAGACGTACGGGCCATCGACGATGTACACCCCGCCGGCGGACGCACCTTCTCCGAAAGTTCTCTATCCGCGGGCCATCACGTTGCAGAACGGGAACATGCTCGCCACCTTCGAGCAGTACACGACTGGCAAGCCCGTGTTCCCGATCTTCCGCAGCACGGACAAGGGCCGGACTTGGTCCCAGATCTCGAGCGTCCAAGACACCGTCAACGGTTGGGGCCTGCGCTTTCAGCCGGAACTGTTCCAGCTCCCCACCGCTGTCGGTTCCTACCCTGCGGGAACGATCCTTGCCGCCGGCAACTCCATTCCTAATGACTTCTCGCAGACGAAGCTCGACGTCTACGCCAGCCGCGACGGCGGAGCGAGCTGGGAGTTCGTTAGCAGCGTCGCCCGAGGGGGAGCTGCCTCCATCGACAACGGCCAGACACCCGTGTGGGAGCCCTACTTCCTCGTCAACAACGGCAGGCTCAGCGTCTTCTACTCCGATCAGCGAGACCCGGCCTACGGCCAGAAGATCGTCCACCAGACCACGACCAACCTCACCTCCTGGGGCGGTGTCGTGAACGACGTGGCGAACACCCGTTACTCGGACCGCCCCGGAATGCCGATCATCACCAAGCTTCCCGACGGCCGCTGGATGATGACCTACGAGAACGGAGGCGCACCCGAGGGGAACTTCGCCGTCTACTACAAGTTCTCCAACGACCCCGAGAACTGGGGTGACAAGCCCACGCAGGTCCTTCGCACGACGGACGGCGTCGTCCCGACGAGTTCGCCCTTCGTCACCTGGATCCCTTCCGGCGGACCGCAGGGAACGATCGTGGTGTCGGCCTACAGCAGCAGTGATCTGTTCCTGAACACGAGCGGCGGCACCCAGGACACGTGGACCCGCGTGCCCACCCAGGTCGGTGGCGGCTATTCCCGCTCCCTCACTGCCATGCCCGACGGCCGCACCGTTTTCATCATGAACGCCGGCGTCCTGAACGGGAACAACACCGTCACCTACGGCGCCGTCGACCTCGGCTCCACCATCACCTCGGGAACCACCTACGAAGTCGCCAACCGCAACAGCGGACTCGTCCTCGGCATCGAGAACGCTTCCCGTGAGCCCGGCGCCGGCGCCCTGCAGTGGGCCGACAACGGAACTGCCGACCACAACTGGCGATTCGAGCGCCTCAGCAACGGCTACTGGAAGATCCGGAACCAGAACAGCGGACTCGTTCTCGGGGTCACGAACCAGTCCCGCGACAACGGTGCACGCGCTGTGCAGTGGAGCGACAACGGGACAGCCGACCACGAATGGGTCATCACTCCCTTCCCGGGCGGCGGGTTCTCCATCAGCAACCGCGTCAGCGGCAAGCGTCTCGAGATCGGCAACGCGTCGACAACCCTCGGAGCCGCCGCCATCCAGTGGGAGAACACCGCAAACCCCTGCCAGGTCTGGGTTCTCCGCCAGCCCTAGAGATTCGTTGATCGAGGAGGCGGGCCAGGAGCTGTAGTCGGCCCGCCTCCTCGCTTCGACCTGCCCGACAAACAACGGCACACAGCCACGCTGTCCGCTGATACGCGATCGAAGGAAGTCTCCATGTCACGCCCAGAACGGCTCTCCGCACCACGACTGCAACGAAGTGTCCTCGCCGCTTTCGTGACCGTCCTCATTGCCCTATCCGGGGTGATCACAGCACCTCCGCCACCCGCCGCTGCCATCGGCGAGACCACCTTCACCAACCCCCTCATCGAGGACGGCGCCGACCCGACCATCGAGTACTTCAACGGCAATTACTACGCGGTCGTCACCACGTGGGACAACCGCGTCGTGATGAGGAAGGCGCCAACGCTCGAGGGGCTCAAAACGGCGGCACCGACCGCAGTGTTCTCCGACACGACGCCCGGACGAAACGGGAACATGTGGGCGCCGGAACTCAAGCGGCTCACCGGCCCCAACGGTACCCGCTGGTATCTGATGTACACCATGGGCGCGGCCGGCAGCTTCGACAAGCAGCACCTTCAGGTCATCGAATCGACCGGAGACGATCCGATGGGCCCGTACACGTACAAAGGCCGACCCATCCCCACCGACGCGTGGAACATCGATGGTTCGTACGTCGAGATGAACGGCGAGTTGTTCGTCACCTGGTCGGCGTTCGGAACCGACGGCCTCCAGAGCAACTTCATCGCCAGGATGTCCAACCCGTGGACTGCCGTCGGCCCACTCAACGTCCTCTCCCGGCCGACCGCAGCTTGGGAGACGATCGGGCAGCCCGTCAACGAAGGCCCCGTGCCCTTGCAGAAGGACGGCAAGACCTGGATCGTCTTCTCCGCCAGCTACTGCGGCACCGAGGACTACCAGCTGGGCACGCTGCGGTACACGGGTGGTGACCCGGTCCTTGCATCGTCGTGGAACAAGAGCGCCGGCCCGGTCTTCTCCAAGGGCAACGGAGTGTTCGGGCCGGGGCACAACGACTTCTTCACCTCCCCCGACGGAACCCAGACCTGGAACCTCTACCACGGCAACTCGCGAGCGGACGGAGGTTGCGCTCGTCAGCGGTCAGCCCGCGCGCAGCAGGTCACCTGGAACACGAACGGTGATCCGGTCTTCGGGCAACCCGTTGCCACAGGGGCACCGATCGCCGTGCCCTCGGGAGAGCGTGGACCGATCACGACCACGGTGCAGGGTGCCGCCTATGAAGTCGTGAACCGCAACAGCGGTTTGTGCCTCACCGTGGCGGGTGCATCGACGGCCGATGGCGGAGACGTGGTGCAGGGCGCTTGCGCCGACGGCGTCAAGAGCGGCTCCAGCTGGACCATGGACCCCACGGCAGACGGCGCCTACCGCTTCGTCAACGCGGCGAGCAACAAGGTCCTCGATTCGGCGGGCTGCGGCTCTGCTGACGGGACGGACGCGCGACAGTGGGCCTGGCTCGCGAACTCCTGCCAGGAGTGGCAGCCATCACCGACCGGAGACGGTGGGTACTTGACCATCACGAACCGGGCGAACGGGAAGCTGCTCGATGTCGCGAACTGCGCGACGGCGTCCGGAGCTGACGTGCGCCAGTGGCGTTCCCTTGGTAACGCCTGTCAGCAGTGGTCGATCCGACCGGTGGGCACGAGCGCCGTTCTCAGCAACCAGAGTGGCAAGTCCTTCGACGTCGCCTCCTGCTCCACCGCGGCAGGTGCGGCGCTCCAGCAGTTCGCGTACCTCGGCTCTCCCTGCCAAAGGTTCGCCTTCACCTCGACCACTGCCGGCGCCGTGCAGATCCGACCCACATCCGCTCCTGGGCTCTGCCTCGGTGTCGCCGGCGGGTCGTCCGCTGACGGAACGGCGGTCACCCAGGGTGCTTGCGGTGCGTCGGCATCGTGGAGGCTCGTCCCGCTGCCCGACGGGGCCATGCGCATGGTCTCTGCTCTCACAGGGAAGTCGCTAGACCTCGACGGCTGCTCCACTGCGGACGGGGCGAAGTTGCAGCAGTACTCGGCCTTCGACAACACCTGCCAGCGCTTCCGAATCGTGAGGTGAGGAACGGTGCTGGTGCCGTCGCCTCATGGCGCAGGCACCAGCACCATCGGCTGCTGGCCTTGGGAGCGGGTACAGGACACGACTTCGCCGCAAGGTCACCGGAGGAGCGCCAGGGCCAGCTGTGAAGGCCGGCGAGGAGTCTCAGGCGCCATCCGGGTCGGCAGTCGGGGAGACGTGTTCAGGGTGTCCGGTGGAAAGACGGGGCACGACACGTGTCGGAACAGTGTGGGCCCCGGTTTCGCGGACCCCGTCGATGGCGTGGAACAGAAGTCGCGCTGCCGTGCGCCCCAGTTCTCGGAGGTCCATGTTGATCGAGGAAAGCGGCGGGCGGGCTTGAGTGGCGATGTGTCGCCAGTCGTCGTGACCCATGACTGCTACATCCGCCGGAACTTGCACCCCAGCCTCACGGAGAGCATCGAGGACGCCCCGGGCCAACTGGTCTGCCCCGCACGCGATCGCGTCAATAGGTTCTCCAGAGGCAAGGAGCCGACGAGTCTCCATGCGGCCCCATGCCTCTGACCAATTTCCGAAGACAGGGCCACCTCCGACAAACGTCAGCCCCAAGGCAGCCATGGCGGCGGTCGCACCGGCCGCCCGGTCGACGGCGGCCGAGAAAGTTGGATCCCCGGCGATGTAGGCGATGCGCCGCCGTCCGTTGCTGACGAGGTGCTCCACGACGTGCCGACCGGCGCCGTGGCAGTCACTGATGACGCTGATGTCTGCCGGATCGATGCTGGGCGAGTACGCGTAGACGACGGGCACACGGAGGTCCCGCCCGACGCTGGGCCGCGGATTCGTCGTGTCACCCACGAAGATGAACCCGTCGACGCGTCGCGCCAAGAGGGCGCGCACTTGCTCTCGCTCCTTGGCGGCGTCACCGCGGGCGTCGCAGAGGAAAGCCTGAATTCCCCCGGTGCCGAAGGCGTCCTCAGCACCCATCATGATCGGGATGGAGAACCGACCTTCGAGGTCGTTGGTGATGAGGCCGACCGTACCCGAACGGCCGTGGCCAAGATCTGATGGCGGCCGACTCGGTGTGAAGCGCAATGCCTCGGCGGCCCTTTCGACACGGCCCCGCGTCGCCGCGTGGACCTTGTAGCCGCCCCGGAGCGCCTTGGAAGCGGTGGCTATCGACACACCAGCGGCCGCGGCTACGTCTTTGAGGGTGGCAGGACGGTCTGGACGTCGAGAATCACCCATGCCAGCCTCCATCTCGTCCTGCCTGCGCCGACGGTAGCGGCGCCACCAGTCCGCCAGCCCAATGGCCGGGGCTGCGAGGAAGTATTCCATGCGCGCCCCGGCCCCGCTCTTTAGAGCCCCTCGCGAACCCAGACGCGCATCTCGCCCTCGCCCCGGTTCGCCCAGCTGAAGTAAGGCACGAAGGTGAGGTCTGCCGACTCGTCGATCGGGTCGGCCGTGCGGTAGAGACCTTCGCCAGGAATGCTTGTTCTGATTCCCGCGGCGTGCACCGTGTTGAGGTCCCCTGCATGACCGGTGGACAGTACAGAGTCGCGGGGGAGCGTCAGCATCTGCAGCTCGTGCCCGTTGTCGACCTCCTCGAGCGCATACACGAGAGGGCCACGAGCGACAGCGACCTGACCGGCGTGGTCCGCCAGTCGGGCATCGGGTCGCAGCCGGCGCGGTGTCGTGTCGAGCTGGAGCACGATCCGGTCGCCGACCGCCCAGGTGCGCGTGACGCTGACGTACCCGTCCTCGCCGAGGACCGTCTCGTCGGTGAGGTCGATCTCCTCGCCCGCAACCGTCAGGGTCGACCTCGATGACCAGGCAGGGACACGCAGGGACACGGTGAACGGCGACGTGGTGGTCGCCTCGACGTTCAGCTCGATGCGTCCGCTGCCGAGGACGTCTGCGTCGACAGCCACCAGCGCTTCCTCGTCCCCGACCGGCACACGCACCTCACCCGAGACGGCGACGTGCATGACGAGTTCGTCGTCGCCGAAGGCGTAGGCGTAGGAGCCCAGGGAGGTCAGGAGGCGTGCGACGTTGGGCGGGCAGCAGGCGACCTCGAACCATTCGTTCCGTCCGACACCGCCCCTGCTCGACAGGGGGTTGTCGTAGAAGAAGCAGCGTCCGTCGTGTGACAGGCCCGCAAGGACACCGTTGTGCAGCGCCAGTTCGAGGATGTCGCCGTAGCGGCGGTGCCGGTCGATGCGAAGGAGGCGCTGTGCCCACATGGCCAGGCCGATGGCGGCGCACGTCTCGGCGTAGGCCGTGCCGTCCGGCAGGTCGAAATCCTCCGTGAAGCCTTCGTTCACGGCTGATGTGCCGATGCCTGCCGTGACGTACATGCGGCGACTCGTCAGATGGTTCCAGAGGCGACGGCATGCCTCGAGCAGTGAGTCGTCGCTTTGCTCACGTGCCAGGTCTGCCATCGCGGAGTAGAGGTACATGGCCCGGACGGCGTGGCCGACGGCCTCCGTCTGCTCGCGTACGGGGGCGTGACCTTGCAGGTACTCCCGTCGACGACCCGGGTGGTCTGCAGTGGGAAAGTGGAAGCCGAACCAGCCCTCAGTGCCTCGACGTTCCTTCTCGAGGTCGAAGAAGTAGGGCTCCTGGCCGCGCTCCTCGACGAAGTAGGAAGCCAGTTCCAGGTATCGGGCTTCGCCCGTGGCGGCTGCGAGTTTCACCAGGGCGAGTTCGATCTCCTCGTGGCCGTCGTACCCGCGGAGCTGCCCGTCGCCGCGGCCGAAGACCTTCTCGATGAGGTCCACGTAGCGGCGCATGATGTTCAGGAGGCTTGTCTTGCCGGTTGCGGCGTGATGCGCGACGGCGGCCTCGATGAGGTGCCCGGCGCAGTACAGCTCGTGGGCATCACGGAGGTCGGTGAACCGCGCCTGCGGGTCGACTGTCTGGAAGTACGTGTTGAGGTAGCCGTCGTCGTCCTGCGCGGAGGCGAGGAGCGCGATGACGTCGTCGAGCTGGGCATCTAGGTCGGCGTCGGGGTGGTGCACGAGGCTGTTGCTCGCAGCCTCGATCCACTTGGCCACATCGCTGTCCCAGAAGATGTGCGGGACCGGGTCGCCGTCCTTCGGCTCGTGCCGCAATGCCTGTAGGTGTCCAACCGTGTCGAGCTGGTGGCGCTGGAACGGGATCGTCTCGGTGATGACGGTCTCGATGCGAGGCGACCAGAAGGTGTCGTTGACGGTGACGGCAGCCAGGGGCGCTGGGCGGGACGGGTGACTTGCGCCGGCCCCACGGGTCGTTGTGTCGTCGTGGTCGATGGTGTGGGTCATGGTCAGCCCTTCAGAGCGCCGGAGGTGAATCCGCGGACGTAGTACCGCTGGAGGAGGAGGAACAGGAACAAGCAGGGGATCGCGGAGATGATGACGCCGGCCTGGAGCGCGCCGTAGTCGACCTGGCCGAGGCTGCCGCTGCGGAGGCTGACGAGGGCGACGGGCAGGGTGAAGCGAGATCCGTCGGTGAGGAAGATCAGCGGTGCGATGAACTCGTTCCAGGAGGCGAGGAATGCGTAGAGGCAAACGGTGACGACGCCGGGGACGGTTCCCGGCAGGAGCACCTTGAGGAAAGCCGTCCGGCTGCTGCAGCCGTCGACGTAGGCGGCTTCGTCGAGTTCCCGGGGCAGGGACTCGAACGAGTTGCGCATCATGAACAGGCTGAACGGCAGCTGCAGCATCACCAGCACCAAGGCAAGCCCCACGAGGCTGTCCTGCAGACCGATCCAGCCGAGCAGGACGTACAGCGGGATGAGGATCGTGGCGTAGGGCACCATCAGGATCGCGAGGGCCAGGACGAAGAGCACGTTCTTGCCCGGGAAGGTCAGCCGTGCGAAGGCGTAGCCGGCGGGCACGGAGACGATGAGGACGCCCGCGACGGTCATGAGGGCGACGGCTCCGGTGTTGAGCACGTACGTGCCGAGGCCGCTGCCGTAGTCCACGACCCGGCTGTAGTTAGCGAACCCGAAGCCGCCGTCGGGCGAGGCGCCTGAGTCGGTGAGGGAAGACCAGAGGGTCCAGGCGAGGGGCAGCAGGAACGCCAGGGCGATGACGATCGAGACGACGTGCCAGGCGGTGGCACCGAGAGTGCGTCGGAGTTTCATGGTCGGCGCCTACTTGGTGTTGTCGCGTCGGAGGAGCGCGAACTGGGCGAGGTTGAGGACGAGTAGGAACGCAAGCACGACGACCGACAGGGCGGCGGCGGTGCCGAGGTCATACTGCACGAAGGCCTTGCGGTACAGGGCGATCACGAGGGTCACCGTCGAGTTGTCGGGCCCGCCGCTCGTGAGGACGTAGAACTGGTCGAACGCCAGCACGCTGCCCGTGACCGAGAGGATGAGCATCAACGCCAGGGACGGGCGCAGCAGCGGCACCGTGACGGACCAGAAGGTCCGCATCGGCCCCGCGCCGTCGACACGGGCCGCTTCGTAGACCTCATCGGGGATTGCCTGCAGCCCTGTGAGCAGGATCAGCATGAAGAAGCCGGAGAAGCGCCAGATGACGAGCAGGAGGGTCGACCAGAACGCCCCTGCCGGGGTCGCTATCCAGGCGACCGGGCCGATGCCGAACGTGGCGAGGAGTTCATTGAGGCCGCTCGTCGGCTGGGTGTAGAGGCCGTAGAAGATAAGGGCGCTCGAGGAGATGCCGATGGCGGCGGGGATGAAGAACGCCGTGCGGTACAGGGCCGTTCCACGTCGCGCCTGCTGGATGAGCAGGGCGAGACCGAGCGCGATGACGCTGAGCACGACGGTCGTGACGATCGTGTAGATGAGCGTGAACCCGGCAGCCTTGACGAAGAGGGGGTCTGAGAGGCCGGCGAAGTTAGCTCCCCAGTTGGGCTTCGAGACGCCGATGAGTGGCCAGTCGTTCAGCGACATCCAGAAGAGCAGCCCCAGCGGGAGGACGAAGACGACCCCGACGACGAGCGCGGTGGGGGCGGCGAAGAGGAGTCCGGTGCGTCGTTGCTCGGCGAGGTGGGCTGAGGTGCCTGCCCGGGAGCGTCGTGTGGTTCTGGGGGTGGCGTCTGGTGGCGCGGCGAGAGTGACCATGGTCGTCCTTGACTTGTGGTGGGGGTGGCGTACGGGGGCCGGCGGGGCCCAGGATGCTGGGCCCCGCCGGCTGGTGCTCACTGGCTCAGTGCTGCGGAGATGGCGTCGTTGTCGGCGCCTCGCTCGGAGGCGTCACCGAAGACCTGGTTTCGGACGTACGCGGTCCAGGGACCGTTGGCGTCGTTGAAGGTCGAGCCGAACGCGGCCGAGACGGGGGTCTGGCCGACGGAGACGAGTCGCGACAGCTCGGCGACGTTGGGGTCGGCCTCGGAGTACTCGTTGTCAGCGAGGTCGGTACGAGAAGGCAAGGCGCCGCTCTTGGCCACGACATCGATCTGGGCTTCGTCCCCGATGGTCCAGGACAGGAAGTCCCAGGCGGCGGCCGCCTTGTCGCTGGTCGACGCGATGCTCAGCGTGTCGCCGCCGAGGAACGTGCTCTCACCGCCGTCGATGCCGGGTACCGGGGCGATGCCGACGTCCAGGGTGTCGTTCTTGGGGAAGCTGCCGTAGCCGGCGGCGCCGAGGATCTGCCAGCCGATCTTGCCCTCCGTGAAGGCGGTCCCAAAGGTGGCACCTGTCTCGGTCTGAGCAGCTTCGGGAGCGAGGCCGTCTTCCCATGCCGTGCGGTACTGGTCGTAGACAGAGCCGGCTGTGTCGGTGTCGAGTTCGGCTTCGGTTCCGTCATCGTTGAGGACTTCTCCGCCGTCGGCCCAGATGCTCGGCCAGGTGGTGAACAGCATGCAGCCGCCGCAGTTGCCGCCGAAGTAGAAGCCGTCGGCGCCCTCGACGCCGTCGATCGCCTTGGCCGCCTCGAACCAGCCGGCGAGGTCGGTGGGCGGGGAGTCGGGGTCGAGGCCCGCCTTCTCGAAGAGCACCTTGTTGTAGAACACCGCGGAGAGGTCGATGTCGTGCGGGACGGCGTACTTCTTGCCGTCGGTCGACGTCCCCACCGCGATGTGTCCTTCGGCGAGGTCGTCGGCGAAGGGGAGGGCGTCGATCTCCGCGGTCAGGTCACGGAATAGCCCCTTGGTGACGTAGTCGGGGGTGAAGACGACGTCGGACGAGACGATGTCGGGCAGCTGGCCAGCACCCGCAGCGCTCGCGACCTTCTGCTGGTATGCATCGAAAGGGACCACTGTCAGCTCGACCTGGTTTTCGTGGCTGTCGTTGTATGCGTCGACGAGGGCCTGGGTGTAGTCGCTGGTAGCGGACCGGGTCCACATCGTGACTGTCGTGCCGTCGTCGGTGGCTTCGAGAACTCCACCCGTCGACGCTGCAGGCCCGGTCTGACAAGCGCTCATGAGAAGTGCCACGGCGACGGCTGAGGCCGAGGCCACCGCGAGGCGGCGAGGGGCAGAGGAACGTGGCACGAGATCTCCTTTGATCGACCGAGGTGAATCCCCGATTCCGATAACGTTGTAGTGAAAGTAAGTCCCGGGCTAGATTTTCGTCAAGAAACGAAAATCGACGAATGTGGAAGGTGGGTAGCCGTGGGTCGCATAAGGCTCGTCGACCTCGCGGCGGACCTCCAGGTCTCGGTCTCGACAGTGTCGAAAGCTCTGGCAGAGAGTTCGGAGATCAGCCTGGAGACGCGGGCTCGTGTGCGGTCGCGTGCGGGCGAGCTTGGATATCGGCCCAACGGTGCGGCTCGCCGCCTCCGGACGGGAACAACACGCGCGATCGGTCTTGTGAGCCATGACAGCATCGGGTGGCAAAGCCTGCCAGTCCTGTTGGGCGCGGAAGAGGCCTTCGGCTCTGAGGAGACAGCGGTTCTCCTCAGTGATGGGCGCGGAGACCCTGTCCGTACCCGGCATCACATCCGGACCCTCCTTGATCACGGGATCGATGGGCTCATCTCGCTCGCGCACAGCACCGATGACCAGGCTTCCTTAGGTGCGCTAGGCGTGCCCGTCGTCTACGCCTACGGCGCCTCCGACTGCGAGACCGACCATTCCGTCGTGCCGGACGAGGCCAAGGGCGCACGTGAAGCTGTCAACTTGCTCATCAGTCTCGGCAGAACGCGCATCGGCCACGTCTCGGGCCCTGACACGTTTGCCGCCACTCGCCGCCGTGCTCGAGCAGCTGGAGAAGTGCTGCACTCGCACGGGCTCGAGTTCGCCGGGGGGCGCCCGCTCCTGGGTGACTGGACCGAGCACTGGGGGAGGGCGGGAACCGAAGCGCTCCTCGAAGCGGTCCCGGATCTCGATGCCCTCTTCTGCGGCAGCGACGCCATTGCCCGGGGGGCCCTCGACATGCTCGCGCGCCACGGACGAGCCGTGCCGTCGGATGTGGCTGTGGTCGGTTACGACAACTGGGAGTCGCTGGCAGCGGGAAGCGAGCCAGCGCTCACGACCGTCGACATGAACCTCCGGGAGGTCGGGCGAGTTGCGGCGGAGGGCCTCGCGAGACTCATCAGCGGCGAGGAGCTGCACGGGGTCGTCCGCCTGGACAGTGCACTCGTCATCCGCCGATCGACATAGCCGACGCTGATCTGTCGCAGGGGAACGAGCTTGCCCTATTGACAGGACATTACGGCATGACTAGTCTCGTCCTGTCGCTGGCACCAGGGCGATGCACCCGCACCGATGCGCGGCGCAGTCACCACAACCAATGGAGGAATCGTGGTCACCAACACGTCCGGGAGCAGCCCTCGCACGGCGCTCCCCGCCCTGGTCTCAGGGCCGCACACGAAGAGACTGGGCACGGTCGCGGTCATCGCCACCTTCGGCGGCCTCCTCTTCGGCTACGACACCGGCGTCATCAACGGTGCGCTCGACTCGATGGAGGAGAGCCTGGGGCTGACCCCCGCCAGCGAGGGGATCATGGTCTCGGCCATCCTCATCGGCGCCGCCGTGGGCGCGTTCTTCATCGGCCGCATCTCCGACGCCTTCGGTCGCAAGCCCACGATCAACACCCTCGCGATCCTCTTCTTCTTCGCCGCTCTTGCGTGTGTGCTCGCCCCGACCTGGGAGTTCCTGACCGGAGCGCGGTTCTTCCTCGGCATCGCCGTCGGCGGAGCGTCGGTCACCGTCCCGGTGTTCCTCGCCGAGCTCGCTCCGACCGAGCAGCGCGGCGGGCTCGTCAGCCGCAACGAGCTCATGATCGTCTCCGGCCAGCTGGCCGCGTTCACCATCAACGCCGTCATCGGCAGCGTCTGGGGCGAGCACGACAACGTGTGGCGCTACATGCTCTCCGTCGCCGTCCTGCCGGCCATCGCGCTGTTCATCGGCATGTTCCGGGTCCCCGAGAGCCCTCGTTGGCTCATCGCCAAGGGCCGTGACGACGACGCGCTCGCCGTGCTCAAGCAGATCCGTGCCGACGACAGGGCCGTCGCCGAGATGGCCGAGGTCCGCCTCCTCGCCGCGGAGGAGAAGGAAGCCAAGAGCGCCCGTCTCGCCGACCTCGTGGCCGAGCCCTGGCTCCGCAAGATCCTGTTCATCGGGATCGGGCTGGCCGTCGCCCAGCAGCTGACCGGCATCAACTCGATCATGTACTACGGCACCCAGGTGCTGCAGCAGTCCGGCTTCTCGCAGAGCGGTGCGCTGATCGCCAACGTCGGTGCCGGCGTCATCGCGGTCGTCGCGATGCTCGTCGCCCTGCGCGTGATCAACAAGGTCGGCCGCCGCAACATGCTCATGTTCGGCTTCGCCGGCGTGACCGTTTTCCATCTGCTGATCGGCCTGTCGTCCCTGCTCATCCCCGAGGGCCTGGGCCGCGCGATCGTCGTCCTGATCTTCGTCATCTGCTTCGTCGGCACCATGCAGGGCACCATCGGCCCGCTGGTCTGGCTGATGCTCTCCGAGATCTTCCCGCTGAAGCTCCGCGGCGTCGGGATGGGCCTGACCGTGCTCATCCTCTGGCTGACCAACTTCGCCGTCAGCCTGCTGTTCCCCATCCTCGTGGCGGGCATCGGCATCTCGACGACCTTCTTCATCTTCGCGGTGCTGAACGCCGCCTCCCTCGTCTTCGCCGCCACTCGCGTGCCCGAGACGAACGGTCGCTCGCTCGAGCAGCTCGAGGAGGACTTCAGCACCGGAGCCATCTACGTCGTGAAGGACAAGAAGTGACGACCGACGAGACCACCACGAGCCCGCTCGACGTCCTCACCATGGGGCGGATCGGCGTCGACATCTACCCGCAGCAGTCCGGGGTCCCGCTCGAGCAGGTCGAGACGTTCAGCAAGTCGGTCGGCGGCAGCGCCACGAACGTGGCCATCGCCGCCGCGCGGTACGGGCGCCGATCAGCTGTCCTGACGCGGACCGGCAACGACCCGTTCGGCCGCTACGCCGTGCAGGAGCTCGAGCGGCTCGGCGTCTCTACCCGGTTGATCTCGACGGTGGAGGGCCTCCCCACGCCCGTCACGTTCTGCGAGATCTTCCCGCCCGACGACTTCCCGCTCTACTTCTACCGCCAGCCCAAGGCTCCCGACCTGATGATCAGCGCGGGCAAGCTCGACCTCGCAGCCATCGAGCAGGCCGGTGTGTTCTGGACTACCGTCACCGGCCTCAGCGAGGAGCCGAGCCGCCAGGCGCACCACGTGGCGTGGCAGACCCGGGCGCGTCGGCCTCTCACGATCCTCGACCTGGACTACCGGCCGATGTTCTGGAGCAGCCCCGAGGTCGCCCACCGCGAGGTCGAGCGGGCGCTCGAGCACGTCACGGTCGCCGTCGGCAACCGCGAGGAGTGCGAGGTCGCCGTCGGCGAGACCGACCCCGACCGGGCCGCCGACGCGCTGCTCGAGCGCGGCGTCGAGATCGCCGTCGTGAAGCAGGGCCCGAGGGGCGTGCTGGCCAAGACCCGCGACGAGCGCGTCGAGGTGCCCGCGCACCTGGTCGAGGTCATCAACGGGCTCGGCTCGGGCGACGGCTTCGGCGGCGCCCTCTGCCACGGCCTGCTCGAGGGCTGGTCGCTCGACCGCACCCTCCGCTTCGCGAACGCGGCCGGCGGCATCGTCGCCACCCGCTTCGAGTGCTCCACCGCCATGCCCACGACCGCCGAGGTCGAGGCCGTCCTCGAGGAGGCGCACCGTGTCTGACCTCACAGCCCGCGACATCGACTTCGACGAGCTCCGTACCGTGCGGGCCACCGAGCCCGAGCGCATCGCGAAGACCCTCGCGGCGCGGAGGGGCCCGGCACCGTTGCAGCCCGACGGACGACTGTTCATCATCGCCGCCGACCACCCCGCCCGTGGCGCCCTCGGCGTCCGCGACGACGCCATTGCGATGGCGGACCGATACGACCTGCTCCGGCGCCTGGTCGTCGCCCTCGGGCGGCCCGGCGTGGACGGGGTCCTCGGGACCCCGGACATCCTCGAGGACCTCGCGCTCCTGGGGGCTCTCGAGGGCAAGGTCGTCGTGGGCAGCATGAACCGGGGTGGGCTGCAGGGCGCCGTCTTCGAGATGGACGACCGGTTCACCGCCTACTCCGCTGCCTCGATCGCCGAGTCCCAGTTCGACTTCGCGAAGCTCCTCGTCCGCATCGCCCTCGACGACGCAGGCACCGCGGCGACCCTCGAGGCGACCGCCCGCGCCGTGACGGAGTCGGCGAGGCTGCGCCTCCCGATCATGCTCGAGCCCTTCATGAGCGAGTGGCGCGACGGCCGGGTGGTCAACGACCTCACCGCCGATGCCGTCATCAAGTCGGTGGCCGTCGCCTCCGGCCTCGGGGAGTCGTCGGCCTACAGCTGGCTCAAGCTGCCCGTCGTCGACGAGATGGAGCGGGTGATGGCGTCGACGACGCTGCCGACCCTCCTGCTCGGGGGCGACCCGACCGGCCACCCCGACGAGACGTACGCCCGCTGGGGCGACGCGCTCGCCCTCCCCGGCGTCCGCGGCCTCGTCGTCGGCCGCACCCTGCTCTACCCCGCCGACGGCGACGTCGCCGCGGCGGTCGACGTGGCCGCCGGGCTCGTGCACGCCACCGTGCCCGCCCGACGCTGACCGCGCCTCCTCTCGAGATACGGAACGGAACCACCATGACCACCACCAGCCCCACCACGTCTGCCGAGGGCACCGTCGCCGCCGACGGCCGCCCCCTCGTCGCGCACTGGATCGACAACGCCGAGGTGCCCGGCACGAGCGGCCGCACCGCCCCCGTGTACGACCCCGCCCTCGGCGTCGTCACGAAGGACGTCTCGCTCGCCGACCAGTCCGAGATCGACGCGGCCGTCGCCTCCGCCGCCAGGGCGTTCCCCGCCTGGCGTGACCTGTCGATCACGAAGCGGCAGCAGATCATGTTCCGCTTCCGCGAGCTGCTCAACGAGCGCAAGGGGGAGCTCGCCGAGATCCTCACGTCCGAGCACGGCAAGGTGCTCAGCGACGCCCTCGGCGAGATCACCCGCGGCCTCGAGGTCGTCGAGCTGGCGACGGGGTTCCCGCACCTCATCAAGGGCGAGTTCTCCCAGCAGGTCTCGACCGGGGTCGACGTCTACTCGACGAAGGCGCCGCTCGGCGTCGTCGGCATCATCAGCCCGTTCAACTTCCCTGCGATGGTGCCGATGTGGTTCTTCCCGATCGCGATCGCGGTCGGCAACACCGTCGTCCTCAAGCCCAGCGAGAAGGACCCGTCCAGCGCGATGTTCCTCGCTCGCCTCTTCGCCGAGGCCGGCCTGCCCGAGGGCGTCTTCAACGTCCTCCACGGCGACAAGGAGGCCGTCGACGGCCTGCTCACCCACCCCGAGGTCAAGAGCATCTCGTTCGTCGGCTCGACCCCGATCGCGCAGTACATCTACGAGACCGCGGCCAAGCACGGCAAGCGCGTCCAGGCGCTCGGCGGCGCCAAGAACCACATGCTCGTGCTGCCCGACGCCGACCTCGACCTCGTCGCCGACAGCGCGATCAACGCCGGCTTCGGGTCGGCCGGCGAGCGCTGCATGGCGATCAGCGTCGTCGTCGCGGTGGAGCCGGTGGTCGACGAGCTGATCGAGAAGATCACCGCCCGCATGTCGGGCCTCACGGTCGGCGACGGGCGCCGCAGCTGCGACATGGGCCCGCTCGTCACCGAGCAGCACCGCGACAAGGTCGCCAGCTACATCGACATCGCCCTCGAGGACGGCGCCGACGTCGTCGTCGACGGCCGCGGGGTCGAGGTCGACGGCGAGGCCGACGGCTTCTGGCTCGGCCCCACCCTGATCGACAAGGTGCCGCTGACCAGCCGCGTCTACACGGAGGAGATCTTCGGGCCCGTGCTCTCGGTCGTGAGGGTCGCCTCCTACGAGGACGGCGTCGCGCTAATCAACGCTGGCGCGTACGGCAACGGCACCGCGATCTTCACCAACGACGGAGGTGCGGCGCGGCGCTTCCAGGCCGAGATCGAGGTCGGGATGATCGGCATCAACGTGCCCATCCCCGTGCCTGTCGCCTACTACTCGTTCGGCGGCTTCAAGGACAGCATCTTCGGGTCGGACAAGGCCTACGGCATGCAGGGCTTCGAGTTCTTCACCCGCGAGAAGGCGATCACGTCGCGCTGGCTCGACCCCAGCCACGGCGGCGTCGACCTGGGGTTCCCCCAGAACTGACCGACCGGCAGGCTTCTCCCCAGGCTGCACGCCCGCGACCCCACGGCCGCGGCACTCGATGATGAGGTGGACGACATGAACGACGACACACGCTGGTTCTTCCCGCGAGGGGGCCTGGCACGAGGCGGCTGGCAGACCGTCGTCGACGGCGAGGTCGACGGCTGGCAGCACACCGGCCTCCGCATCGGCGAGCTGGTCGGCGGTGCCGAGCTCCGCCTCCCGGCACGGCAGGTCGAGCGCATGGTCGTGCCGCTCTCGGGCGACGTCGTCGTCGAGTGGAGCGACGGCCGCGGCGGCTCGGGCACGGTCGAGCTCGCAGGGCGACCGTCGGTCTTCGACGGCCCTGCCGACGTCGTGTACCTGGGCGTCCACACGGAGGCGCGGGTCACCGGGTCGGGTCGCGTCGCGGTCGCCGAGGCGCCCGCCGACCAGGTGCTCGACGTGCAGGTGCTGCGCGCCGCCGACATCCCCGTCGAGATCCGGGGTGCAGGTCGCTCCACCCGGCAGGTGCACAACTTCGGCACGCCGGCGGGGCTGCACGCCCAGAAGCTGATCGTCTGCGAGGTGGTGACGCCGGCCGAGAACTGGTCGTCGTACCCGCCGCACAAGCACGACGAGTCGGTGCCGGGGACGGAGTCCCGGCTCGAGGAGATCTACTACTTCGAGTCCGCCGTCAGCCGGGGCCTCGAGGCCCCCGAGCAGGCCGACCCGTTCGGCATGTTCGCGACCTACGGCTCACCTGCCGGGCAGATCGACGTGGACCGGCGCGTGCGCACCGGCGACGTCGCCCTCGTGCCCTTCGGCTACCACGGCCCGGCCGTCGCCGCCCCCGGGTACGACCTCTACTACCTCAACGTCATGGCCGGCCCCGACCCCGAGCGGGCCTGGCTCATCACCGACGACCCGGCCCACGGCTGGGTGCGCACCCAGTGGGAGTCGCAGGACCCAGACCCGCGCCTCCCCTACCTCCCCTCAGCAGCACCGAAAGGACCCCGCCCGTGACGACGAAGCGACTCACCGTCGGCCAGGCACTGGTCGAGTTCCTCGCCAACCAGTGGACAGTCGACGGCGACGTGCGTGAACGCACGATCCCCGGCATGTTCGGCATCTTCGGCCACGGCAACGTCGCCGGCGTCGGCCAGGCCCTGAAGCAGTACCACGTCGACCGCCCCGGCCTGATGCCCTACCTGCAGGCGCGCAACGAACAGGCCATGGTCCACGAGGCCGTCGGCTACGCCCGGATGCACCGGAGGCGCGCCACCTACGCGAGCACCGCCTCCGTCGGCCCCGGGGCCGCCAACATGCTGACCGCAGCCGCCCTGGCGACGACCAACCGCCTGCCTGCGCTGCTGCTGCCGAGCGACACCTTCGCGACACGGGTCAGCGACCCCGTGCTGCAGCAGATCGAGATGCCGCACGACACCTCGCTGCAGGTCACCGACGCGTTCCGGCCGCTGTCGCGCTTCTTCGACCGGGTCGACCGGCCGGAGCAGCTCTTCTCGATCGCCCTCGCCGCCATGAGGGTGCTGACCGACCCTGCCGAGACCGGTGCCGTCACGATCGCCCTCCCCGAGGACGTCCAGGCCGAGTGGCTCGACGTCCCCGAGGAGTTCCTGCAGCCACGGGAGTGGCACATCCGCCGTCCCGTCCCCGAGCGATCGCCGCTCGAGCGGGCCGTCGCCGCCATCCGCTCCGCGAAGCGTCCCGTCATCGTCGCCGGCGGGGGAGTGCTCTACTCGGGTGCCGAGCAGCAGCTCGACGCCTTCGCCCGCACGACGGGGATCCCCGTCGGGACCACGCAGGCCGGCGGCGGATCACTCGTCTGGGACCACCCCCAGTACCTCGGCGGCATCGGCGCCACCGGCACGACCGCCGCGAACCGCATCGCCGCCGAGGCGGACGTCGTCATCGGCATCGGCACCCGGTACAGCGACTTCACCACCGCCTCCCGCACTGCCTTCCAGGGCGAGGGCGTGCAGTTCGTGAACGTCAACATCGCCTCCTTCGACGCCTACAAGCACGGCTCGCAGCTGCCCGTCGTGGCCGACGCCCGCGAGGCGCTCGACGCCTTCGGCGCAGCACTCGCCGAGTACACGGTCCCCGACGAGCACTCGACACGCGTCGCCGCCGAGAAGGCCGCGTGGGACGACCTGGTCGACGAGGCGTTCCTGCCGTCCGGGCTCGCCCTGCCCGGTCAGCCGGAGATCATCGGCGCCGTCCAGGCGGCCAGCGACCCCACCGACGTCGTCGTCCAGGCAGCCGGGTCGCTCCCCGGCGACCTGCACAAGCTCTGGCGCGTCCGCGACCCGCTCGGCTACCACGTCGAGTACGCGTTCTCGTGCATGGGCTACGAGATCGCCGGCGGCCTCGGCGTCAAGCGGGGCGCACCCGACCGCGACGTGATCGTGATGATCGGCGACGGCTCGTACCTCATGCTCCACACCGAGCTCGTCACCGCCGTCGCCGAGGGCATCAAGATCATCGTCGTGCTCGTCCAGAACCACGGCTACGCCTCGATCGGGCACCTGTCAGAGACGGTCGGCGCCGACCGCTTCGGCACCCTCTACCGCAAGCTCGACCCCGACGCCCTCGACTTCCAGGGCACAGAGGTCCTCCCGGTCGACCTGGCGATGAACGCCCGCAGCTACGGGGTCGACGTCATCGAGGTCGAGCCCACCGAGAACTCCGTCGCCGACCTCACCGCCGCGCTCGCCACGGCTAAGGCGTCGCCGACGAGCACCCTCATCCACATCAACAGCGACCCGCTCGTCTACGCCCCCGACGGCGAGGGCTGGTGGGACGTCCCCGTCGCCCAGGTCTCCACCCTCGAGGCGACCGAGGAGGCGCTCGCCGACTACCGCGAGCACCGGTCGTCCCAGCGCCCGCTCCTCGGCTGACTCCCTCACCTCGACCTCACGACACGCTCACGAAAGGCACTGCCGCCATGACCGACACCGTCACCGATCCCGACGCCACACCCGTCGAGACCTCCTCCGCGTCGAACGACCGCGGGCTGCGCATCGGCACCGCCCCCGACTCGTGGGGGGTGTGGTTCCCCGAGCACCCCAGCCAGATCCCGTGGCCGCGGTTCCTCGACGAGGTGCAGCAGGCCGGGTACCGGTGGATCGAGCTGGGCCCCTACGGCTACCTCCCCACCGACCCCCACCAGCTCGAGGACGAACTCGGCAAGCGCGACCTGCTGCTGTCGGCCGGGACCGTCTTCACCGGCTTCCACAAGGGCGACGACCAGTGGCAGCGCGCCTGGGACCAGGCGCTCGCCGTCGCGGGGCTGGCCTCGGCGCTCGGCGCCGAGCACCTGGTCGTCATCCCCGACCTCTGGCGCAGCGACGCCACCACCGAGGTCCTCGAGGCCCGCACCCTCACCGACGACCAGTGGTCGGCGCTCGGCGCCGGACACGACAAGCTCGGCAAGGCGCTGCTCGAGGAGTTCGGGGTCAAGCAGCAGTTCCACACCCACGCCGACAGCCACGTGGGGACCTACCAGGAGACCGAGCGGTTCCTTGCCGAGACCGACTCCCGCTACACGAACCTCTGCCTCGACACCGGCCACTTCGCCTACTACGGCGGAGACAACGTCCGCCTCATCGAGGCCCACCCCGACCGGATCGGCTACCTGCACCTCAAGCAGGTCGACTCCGATCTCCGCTTCACCGTCTTGAAGAACGACGTGCCCTTCGGCGACGCCGTCGCGATGGGCGTGATGGTCGAGCCGCCGAAGGGAGTGCCCGAGCTGGCGCCCGTGCTCGAGGCCGTGAGCCGGATCGACCCCGACATCTTCGCCATCGTCGAGCAGGACATGTTCCCGGTGGAGTCGATCGACCTGCCCCTCGGCATCGCCACCCGCACCCGCGAGCACATCTTCAGCTGCTCGCCCCGCGCCCGCCTCGTCTGACGACACCGCCCCCGAAGAGAGAACTGCCATGACCTCCACCTCCCAGGACCTCCGCGTCGCCGTCGTCGGCGCCGGCATGATGGGCGCCGACCACGTCGCCCGCATCACCTCGACCATCAGCGGCGCCACGGTCGTCGCCGTCGTCGACCCCGACACCGCACGAGCGACCGCCGCCGCGGCGACCGCGCCGGGCGCCGTCACGGCCGCCGACTTCGAGGAGGCCCTCGCCACGACCGAGATCGACGCGGTCATAATCGCGACGCCCGGCTTCCTCCACGAGGCCGTGCTGATGCCCGCCCTCGAGCGGGGACTCGCGATCCTCTGCGAGAAGCCCCTCACGACCGACGAGGCGGCCTCGTTGCGCGTCCTCGAGGCGGAGCAGGCGCTCGACCGGCCCCACATCCAGGTCGGGTTCATGCGCCGCTTCGACCAGGGCTACCAGGACCTCCGCGCCCTCGTCGCCTCCGGCGACAACGGAGCCCTGCTCGCCCTGCACTGCGCCCACCGCAACGCGACGACCCCGCCGAGCTACTCGGAGGAGATGCTGATCCTCGACTCCGTCATCCACGAGATCGACGCCGTCCCCTTCATCGCCGGCGAGCCGATCGTCGCCGTCGAGGTCAAGAAGCCCCGCCGCAACTCGCTGGCGCCCGACGGGCTCCGCGACCCGCAGTTCGTCCTCCTCGAGACCGCGTCGGGCACTCTGGCCGTCGTCGAGATCAACGTCAACATCCAGTTCGGCTACCAGGTCACGACCGACGCCGTGTTCGAGAGCGGCGTCGCCTCGATCGGTCGTGAGTCGGGCCTGCAGCTGACGAACGCCGGCCGCACCGGGCACGCAGTCTCGCCGACCTTCAAGGAGCGCTTCGGCGCCGCCTACGACACGCAGGTGCAGCGGTGGGTCGACGCGGCCCGCCGAGGCACGATCGACGGCCCGAGCGCCTGGGACGGCTACCTCGCCAGCGTGGTCGCGACCGCAGGCGTGGAGGCCCAGAAGACCGGTCGCCGTGTCGAGGTCGACTACGCGATGGCCAAGCCGGCCTTCTACGACCTGGACGCCCGCGTCGACGCCGTCCCGACGGAGGCGTGACCGATGGTGAAGATCGCTCTCGATCCGACGCCGCTGCACCACAGCCACTCGCTGCTCGAGATCCCGGCGAAGGTCCGCGAGCTGGGCTACGACCACCTGCAGCTGACGCCGCACGCCGACTTCATCCCCTTCTTCCGGCACCCGAAGGCCGACGACGACCTGGTCGACGCCTTCGCGGCCGCCTGCCGCGACGCCGACGTGCAGATCGCGTCGGTGCTGCCCGTGCTCCGTTGGTCAGGACCCGACGAGGAGTCGCGCCGAGCGGCGGTCAAGCAGTGGAAGCGCGTCCTCGAGATCACCGCGCGACTCGGCGTCGGCGTCGTCAACACCGAGTTCAGCGGACGCCCCGAGCTGCAGGAAGAGTCGGAGCGACAGTTCTACTGGTCGATGGAGGAGCTGCTCCCGATCATCGAGCGCGAGGGGATCCAGGTCTTCATCGACCCGCACCCCGACGACTTCGTCGAGGACGGCCTCGAGGCGCTCCGCGTCATCCGCGGGCTGAATTCCTCCCACGTCGGCCTCGCCTACGTGGCCTGCCACACGTTCCACTACGGCGGCAACACGGCCGAGATCATGGCGGCCGCAGGTCAGTCGCTCGGGCTCGTCCACATCGCCGACACCTTCGACCACCACCGGTCGCACGGCCTGCGCTACATCACGAACCCGCCCGGCAACGCCGCCCGCGTGCACCAGCACCTCAGGATCGGCGACGGCGACGTCGACTGGGACGGCTTCTTCGGCGGTCTCGGCAAGCTCGGGTTCCTCGACCGCGACGACACCGTCGCCGTCTCGAGCGTCTTCGCCGAGGACGAGGACGTCGATGCCGTGAGCCGCTACCAGCGAGAGCAGATCTTGTCCCGGATCGCCTCCGCGCCCCGTCACTGAGCGTCGTCGCCCTGCGACGACCGACCCCTCCGGAGAAGAACGATGACAACTCAGACCGACCCGACCACGACCACGACCCCGACCCCGACCGACGAGCGGCCGACCCTGCTCCGTGCGGTGCAGGACACCCCCACCAGTCTCTGGAACGACTCGGCCGACCTCACCGAGCTGGCCGCCTCCATCGAGTTCGGGGCGGTGGGCGCGACCTGCAACCCGGTCATCGCCTACACGGTCATCAAGAACGACCTCGACACCTGGGCTCCCCGCCTCCGCGAGATCGCCGACGCCAACCCCACCGCGGGCGAGTCCGAGATCGGCTGGCTCGCCGTCGAGCAGCTGAGCATCGAGGCCGCCGCCCTGCTCGAGGCCGAGTTCGAGGCCTCGGGCGGCCGCAACGGACGCCTGTCGATGCAGACCGACCCTCGCCTGCACCGAGACGCCGCCGCGCTCGTCGAGCAGGCCGTGCACTTCTCGTCGCTGGCGAAGAACATCATCGTGAAGATCCCGGCCACCAAGACCGGCATCGAGGCGATGGAGGAAGCCACCTACCGTGGCGTCAGCATCAACGCGACGGTCTCGTTCACGGTCGCCCAGGCCGTCGCCGTCGGAGCTGCCATCGAGCGCGGCCTCGACCGCCGCACCGCGGAGGGCATCGAGAACCACGAGTTCGGCTCGGTCGTCACCATCATGGGAGGCCGCCTCGACGACTGGCTGAAGGCGGTCGTCAAGCGCGACCACGTCATGATCGACCCCGGCCACCTCGAGTGGGCAGGCGTCGCGGCCCTCAAGAAGGCGCACCACGAGTTCGTCGCCCGCGGCTATCGCTCGCGAGTCCTGTCGGCCGCGTTCAGGAACCACCTGCAGTGGTCCGAGCTCGTCGGCGGAGACCTCGTGGTGTCGCCTCCGTTCCCGTGGCAGGTCGACATCAACGCCGCCGCGCTGCCCGTCGAGAACCGCATCGACGTCCCCGTCGACCCCCGGGTGCTCGAGTCGTTGGCCGCGGGGATCCCCGAGGAGTGGCACCGCGCCTACGACGTCGACGGCATGAGCCTCGACGAGTTCGAGCGCTTCGGCGCGACCGTGCGGACCCTCCGTCAGTTCCTGGAGGCGGACGCCCAGCTCGACGCCCTCGTCCGCGACGTGATCGTGCCCGCGATCTGATCTGCGGCTGGGGGGCGAAGGAGGCGCGGTGTCCGTGGACGGGCACCGCGCCTCCTCGTGTCGGGCCTGGCACCTTGGTTCGATTTTTGTTAGTATGTCCTTACATTTGACCGACGGTAAGGAACCCCACATGCCCCTCGTCCGCATCGACCTGATGACCGGCCGCACCCCCGAGCAGATCACCGCGATCGCCGACGCGATCCACGAGGCGATCGTCGAGGTGTACGGCATCCCGGTCCGAGACCGCTTCCAGGTCGTCAACGAGCTGCCCGCGGGGCGCATCGTCGCCGAGGACGCGGGGCTCGGCTTCGAGCGCACCGGCAGCGTCGTGATGATCCAGATCTTCACCCAGCGCGGCCGCAGCGACGAGACGAAGCAGGCCCTCTACGCGCGCATCGCCGCCGGGCTCGAGGCGGCCGGCGTGGCGGGCGAGGACGTCTTCATCGGCTATGTCGAGAACGGGCCGCAAGACTGGTCGTTCGGCTTCGGCGTCGCCCAGTACATGAACGGCGAGCTGAAGGTCCCCGCCGCGGCCCCCGACCTCGGCTGACCGAGACCCGGCCCCGGACGCTGTCGATGCGGCCTCGGACGCTACTTGTCGACGAGGGTGATCGAGAACGAGTAGAGGTCGGGCCGATAGCAGTGGTGCCCGACCTCGACGGCTCGGCCCGAGGCGTCGTAGGCGGTGCGGGTCATCGTCAGCACGGCGCCCCGGGGCTCGATCTCCAGCAGCTGGGCCTCGTCCCCGTGGGCGGCCCGGGCGCCGATGTTCTGCTTCGCGACCCGCATCGTCACGCCGTGGGAGCGAAGGAGCTGATAGAGGCCACGGGCCGCGAGATCGGCGTCGGAGAACGGCGCGAGGTCGAGGGGCAGGTAGTTCTCGAGGATCGCGACGGGCACGTCGTCTGCCAGGCGGAGTCGGCGGACGTGGCTCACCTGAGCACCTGTCTCGACGCCCAGTGCGGTCGCCGTCTTCTCGTCCGCGGGGGTGATGTCGTGCGTGAGGAGGCGTGTCGTCGGTGACTGACCGGTCTGGGCGAGGTCCTCGAACAAGCTCGTCAGCTCGACGTTGCGCGTGACCGGCCCGTGCACCACCTGCGTCCCGATGCCCCGTCGACGGACGACGAGGCCCTTGTCGACGAGCTCCTGGATGGCCCGGCGGATGGTCGGGCGAGACAGGCCGAGCCTCTCGCCGAGCCCGACCTCGTTCTCGAGCCGCGCACCGGCGGGCAGCTGACCGCTCAGGATCGAGGCCTCGAGGCGAGTGGAGATCTGGTACCAGAGAGGCACCGGGCCGCCTCTGTCCAGGTCAGCGAAGAGGTCGTCGGGAAGAGTCGTGTCTGTCATCTGCTGCACCGCCCCAGGTCATGTCGTGACAACCCTACGGGTCGATCTTCGCCGTGCGGGCGGACTGGCCGGGCGGGCCCGCTTCGGGCGGCCGAGCCGCGCCGCCACGGGGTGACGATCACGGCTGACGACCCGGGCCTCGCGAGTCGCGCAGCCGCCGTGCCAGCTCCTGCCCTGCCTCGACGAGAGCCGGCGGCCCCTCGAGCGTCAGGTCCGCGTCGAACCCGGCGAACCGGGCCGCGAGGGCACGCCACGACCACGAGCCCGTCGTGAGCCTCGTGCGGCCGTCGTCCTGCTGCTCGACGAGCGCGTCGGCGTCGACGTAGGGCACGACCTCGCGAGCGGGGAGGTCGAGCAGTGCCGTGCCGACGCAGGGCCAGGAGGCGTCGGTCGACCCCCGGAACCGCGCCGCGACGAAGGCGACCAGGTCGTCCCCGGGCACGGGGCGCCGGCTGAACGACCGGCGCGTGGCCGACCGCGGGTGCATCCTGTCGACGCGGTAGGTGCGCCAGTCGGCCGCGGCGGGCGCCCATGCCAGGAGGTACCACCGGCCGTTGCTCGTGACGACGGCGTGCGGCTCGACCGAGAGCGGCGGGCGGACCTCAGCCTCTCCCCAGGCGGGCGCGTAGTCGAAGCGCAGCACCTCGTGGGCGGTGGTCGCCTCGATCACCGCGACCAGCACCTCCGGGTCGACGACCACCGACGACGGCGTGCTGAGGACCTCGATCGAGTCCATCCGGTGCCGCAGCCGAGACGGCATCACCTGCCGCACGGTGCCGAGTGCACGAGCCGCCGCCTCGCCGATGGCGGTGCCGGAGGCGGGCGCCACCGCGAGGGCGAGCGCGACGGCCACGGCCTGGTCGTCGTCGAAGAGCAGGGGCGGCAGCTCGGCCCCCGCCGACAAGCGGTAGCCGCCGGCCGGCCCCCGCAGGGTCGCCACCGTGTAGCCCAGCTCGCGCAGGCGCTCGACGTCGCGGCGGACCGTGCGGGGGCTCACGCCGAGCCGCTCTGCCAGGAACGTCGCCGAGCTCTCCTGTCGCGCCTGCAGCAGCGAGAGGAGCGTGAGGATCCGCGAGGAGGGGCTGGTCACGTTCTGATGGTCGCACCGGATGCGGTCACGATCTGACCGCATCGGGGTGGAGAGTCGCCTTCGACGCAGGACTCACCACCGAGGACCGCGCGACGACGAGGAGACAGACATGACCATCTCGACCACCCCGCACCTCAACTTCGACGGCGACGCCCGCCAGGCTCTCGACTTCTGGGCCGCCGCACTCGGCACCGAGGCGACCGCCATGACCTACGGACAGATGGGCGCCTCCGACGACCCGGCGTGGGCGGACCGCATCGTCTGGGGGCAGGTCGAGACTTCGAGCGGAGTCCGGGTCATGGCGTTCGACGTCTGGCCGCACCAGGAGTACGACCAGGGGACGAACTCGTCCTACGTCTACCTCAGCGGCGACGACGCGGCCGAGATCACGGCGGTGTGGGAGGGGCTCGTCGACGGGGCCGAGATCAGGCAGCCGCTGGGCGCCTCCGCGTGGTCGCCGTTGGCGGGGCAGCTCCGCGACCGGTTCGGGGTCGTGTGGGCGCTCGACGTCCGGGCTCCGCAGCTGGGGGCCTGACGGGAGGCGGGCTACTCGCTGACGCTGTCGCTCTCGCCCGCGAGCTCGCCGCCGTCGATCACGAACTCGGCTCCGGTCTGGAAGCTGGACTCGTCGCTGGCCAGGTAGACGACGAGGTTCGACACCTCCTGGGGCTCACCGATGCGGTGCAGGGCGCCGAGCTGGTCGCCGAGCTCGAGGCCGTCGGTCATCGGGGTGCGGATGACGCCGGGGTGCACGGAGTTCGAGCGGACGTTCGCCGAGCCGAGCTCGAGCGCGACCGACTTGGTGAGCCCGCGGAGGGCGAACTTCGAGGCCACGTAGCCGTGCAGCGCCGTGGTGCCCTGCAGCCCTGCGGTGGAGGAGATGTTGACGATGCTCGACGGGGCGGACGCGACCAGCGCCTCCTTCGCCGCGGTGATGCCGATGAAGGCTCCCGTGACGTTGATGCCGAGGATGAGGTTCCACTGGTCGAGCGTGTACGTGCCGAGGCGGCCGAAGTTGACGATGCCGGCGTTGTTCACGAGCACGTTGAGGCCGCCGAACTCGCTGACGGCGGTGGCGACGGCCGCCTCCCAGTCGCCAGGCGAGGTCACGTCGAGGTGCACGTAGCGCGCGGCGTCGCCGAGCTCGTCTGCCAGGGCGCGGCCCTCGTCGTCGAGCAGGTCGCCGATGACGACCTTGCCTCCCTCGGCCACGATCGCACGGGCGTGCGAGGCGCCCATGCCTCGCGCGCCTCCGCTGATGAGGGCGATCTTGCTGGTCAGTCTGTCCATGAGTGGCTCCTTTGCCATCGGGTGTGCGTGGTGCGGGTTCGCGAGCGTCTGTGCTCTGCGTGTCTCGGCAGGTGTCGCGTTGAGCGACGGGTGTTGCCGTGCCACGAGAGTAGCGACCGAACCGTCGCGTTCGCTGAGGATGCCTCGACGGTGTGGCGTACTTCGCCGGCCGGAGGGCATGCTGATGCCGGACGCGACCGATACATGAAGGGCTCCGCGATGGAACTGACGAAGTCTGACGATCCCGAGGAGGTGCACCTGACGCTGTCGCGGGCCGAGTTCGACATGATCTCGGGCTGTGTGATGGCGGCGATCCAGGAGGTGCCCGACTGGGAGTTCTCGAGTCGACTGCCCGGCGACGTGGACGCGGCGCGCGCCGTGCGGAACTCTCTCTGGGGCGTCCACGACCAGCTGCCGCCGCGAGGCGTGGTCTAGCGGCCGATCGCCGCTAGGGTCACTCCATGCACGAGCCCGTCCACGTCGCCGTCCTCGAGGACCAGAAGGTCTGGGGCATGATCCCGCGTGAGCTCGCGGACACCGCGGGGAAGGTCTCGTGGCTGCTGGCTCTGGGGTTCGGCATCGCCGCGATCGTGTCTGGGCAGTGGTGGTTCCTGGCGGGGAGCGCGCTCGCCGTCGTCAACTCGCTCGCGCTGCAGGCACTCGCGTCGTACCTGCGCGAGCTGGCCTACGCGAATGCTGACCTTCTCGACGACCAGCCGGGCGCAGGGGACGTTCCGCGCGAGTGATGCACCCTGTCGCATCGTGTTCCGAGCATCGCGTCTCGCTGTAACTCGAAGTGATGCACGGAACGTGATGCGCCGGGCCTGCGCGCGGGCGCTCGGGCGTGGACGCGGCCCGCGCGGCCGTCACTGCTCGGTCAGGGCCGCCGCGTACGCCTTCACCGAGCGGTGGTACCGCGGCAGGGTCGGCTCGAGCGCCTCGATCGCGACCCTGAGCGCCTCGTCCGCGCGGCCGGCGCTGTGCAGCGCGAACGCGAGGAACACCCTCGGCGCGGCCCCGGTGGCGGGGTGCTCGGGGGCGTCACGCAACATCGCGATCGCCTCGTCGAGCCGGCCGAGGTTGCGAAGGGTGGAGGCGTGCTGCACCACCAGCTGCGCGGCCCGAGCCGGGTCGGCCGTGTCGAGACCCGCTGCGGTCGCCGCCGCGTAGTGGATGTCGGCCGCCGCCTCCTGCCCGCCCGAGTCGTGGGCGCCGCCCAGCTCGAACGAGCCCAGGGCCGGGTGGGGCGCAGCGGCCGCCAGCGCCTCCATCTGCGTGATCCGCTGCTCGTCGTCGATCTCGGTGTCGGCCCAGAGGGCGGCGACGCGGACTTCCCAGTCGTGGATGCTCATCCGGTCGTCGGTTCTTATCCGGTCGTCGGTGCTCATACGCCGAGGCTAGGGCGTGCGGCCCGTCTCGAGGCGGACCGCCCCGCGCTCCATCAGTCGCCACGACCCGCCCGCCAGAGGTGTGAGCGTCACCGCCACGTAGACCGCCGTGACGATGCCGAAGGCGACGGCGAGGCCGATGGTGTCGGCGGCGACACCTCCGAGGAGGGCTCCGAACGGGACCCCGGCCCAGGCTCCCGCGTTGAGGAGGCCGAACACGCGGCCGCGCAGGTGCTCGGGCACCCGCTCGAGCTCGACCGTCGCGAGGATCGGGTTGAGCGCGCCCGCCGCCAGCCCCGACAGAGCGGTCGCGGCGACCAGCACGGGCAGCGGGGCGCCCAGCGCGAACGCCAGGCTCGAGGGGCCGCCAGCCAGCGCGAAGCAGAGCGCGAACGTGATGCGCCGCGGCACCCGGTGCGCGACGAAGCCGAACGCGACGTTGCCGAGCAGGGCGCAGCCGCCCATGGTCGCGACCAGCAGCCCGAGGCTCGCCGCGCCTCCTAGTCGGTCGCTGGCGTACAGGGGCAGCAGGGTCGATCCGCGCGCCGCGTCGAGGAGGTTCGTCACCAGCACCAGCGCCACGATCAGCCGCATCAGGGGGTCGCGGACGACGAAGCGGGCTCCCTCGGCGAGGTCCTGCCAGTAGGAGGCGCGGGCCGGCTCGGTGTTGTCGCTGCGGCTGCGGCCGCGGCTGCGGCCGCGACTGCGGCGGCCGGGCCCCGTAGCGCGCTCGCCAGCGGGCGCTGCGGGGTGGGTGCCCGCCGTGCTGGCTGATCCGTCACGGGACGGATCAGGCCCAGGGACCAGCGTCCAGGTCAGCACCGCCGAGACGGCGAAGGTCGCCGCGTTGACGAACAGCGACGGGATCGGCCCGACGGCGGCGACGAGCAGGCCGGCCAGCGACGCCCCGATCAGCTTCGCGAAGCGCTCGGAGCCGTCGAGCAGGCCGACGCTCCGCTCGATGCGGATGCCGGCGCGCTCGGTGAGGCCGGGCAGCATCACGCGACGCGCGGTCTGGCCGGGGGTGTCGAGCAGACCAGCGACGAAGACGAGCGCCAGCAGCGCCCAGAACGGCAGGCCGACGGTCGACGCCAGCACCGGCATCGCCAGCACGGAGGCGCCGCTCACGACGTCCGCCACGATCGCGGCGCGACGATGGCCGACCCGGTCGACGACGACTCCGCCGAGCGGTCCGCCGATGATCACCGGCGCGGTCGCGAAGGCCGCGGCGACGCCGATCTCGACCCCGGAGCCGCCCAGTGCGAGGACGTAGAAGGGGACCGCGAACGCCGTGACGACGTTGCCCGTCTGCGAGATCGCGTGGGCGGCGACGAGGGCCGAGAGGGCGGTGCGGGAGGCGCGGGTCGGGGTGCGCGGGCTGGCCGGGCCGGCCGGGCTGGCCGGGGTGGTCGGTCGGGCTGTGGCGGTGTCGGTGTCGGGCTCGCCGGGATGGGGTGAGGCTGCCGTCTCGGTGCGGGGCGCGTCCTCGGTCACGCGCCCGCGCCTCCTGGGCGGCGGTAGGCCTGGTAGACGACGGTGACCGGCTCGGCCCCGTCGTCGGCGGCGGGATCGTGCGCGGCGCTCGCGTCGAGCCAGCGGGCGACGACGGACTCGAGGTCGGCGCGCAGGGCGGCCAGCTCGGCGGAGGTGAGGCGGAGGCTGCGGTCGCCGGACGCCGCCGCGGCGACCCACTCGCGCGGCAGGGTCGGCGACTCGTCGACGTACTCGACGTAGCGCGCGGCGTAGGTGTGCGCGATCTGCCTCTGCAGCGCGGCCGACGCCCTGAGCTGGTCGGGGTCGTCGAGGAGGTCGGCCGGCTCCCACGAGGTGACCGACGTCGTGGCCTGCCACCAGCGCTCGCGGCGGTCGGCGCTCTGCGGCTCGGCCGGCTGGATCAGGTCGATCGACGCCAGCTTGGACAGGTGGTAGCTGACCGTGCCCGGCGCCTCGTCGACCACGTCGCCGAGCTGCGCCGCGGTCTGTGGGCCGCGCTCGCGCAGCATGCCGAGGAGGCGCAGCCGCGTCGGGTGGGCCAGCACCCGCATCGAGGCGGCGTCGGTGAGGAGGGAGCGGGTGGTGTCGCGGGGTGTGCTGCTGGGGACCATGGGGCAACGGTAGGTGCACAAGAAGTGTTGCGCAAGAGGCGTTGTGGATTGGCGGCGATCACGCACCCCGGACCGATCGTGCCTCGCGCCTCGTGCCTCGCGCCTCGTGCCTCGCGCCTCGTGCCTCGCGCCTCGTGCCTCAGCAATTGGCGCTCGAGGGGTCGGTGCGCGGGGGTCAGTGGCTCAGTTGCTCCCTGATCAACCGGTCGATCTCGGTGGCGACCGCGCGGGGCTCGGTCGAGACGAGGGCGATGGCGTTGCCGTGCTCCCTGCCGATCACCGCCCAGTACGCCGAGGGCCAGGCGCGGCCCGAGCTCGGTGTCACGTGGGCGCCGGTGAGCGACCGGGTCGGCCACTCCTCGGGGGTCGCGCCTCGCAGGCTCGCGATCAGGCCCGGCGTGTACCGCAACCGGTGGGTGGAGAGGGAGAACCGGCCCCCGTAGCCGACGCCGCCGGTGGGGCGGACAAGCACGGCCGACGTGCCCCACAGCATCGTCTCGTCGCCACGGACGGGGTCCGCCCGCCACGATCCGAGAGACCGGAACCGGGCGACGAGGGCGACGAAGGAGGCGCCCCAGACGGCGAGGAGCCACAGGCGGAACACGTCGGTGTCGTCGCCGCCGCCCAGCAGGAGCGGCGAGAAGACCAGGATGCCGAGCGCGCCCTGGATGACCAGCTGGATCAGCACGGCCCTGCGGAGGGCGGTCTCGGAGGTGCCGGGCGCGGGCTCGAGGGGGCGGCGGGGCATGCGGTCAGCCTCGCAGGTCGACGCCGGCGTCGGAGGCCCTCCTGCTGTCCGGGGTGCGGCCCCGATCCTCTAGCCGAGTCGCCGATGTCAGAACGCGACGACGTCGTTTTCTGAGATAATGCGTCATCTGAGAAAATTGCTGGGCTCGGACTGAGGAGGCACCGTGGCGGCGACACCATCGTCCTGGCCTGCGATCAGCCACGAGACGCTCGAGTGGACGAGCCGCTCCGCCTCGTTCGGGCCGCGTGCTGCTCGGCAGGGCCCGTTGCGCGCGAGCTATCAGGCAGCAGTCCCTCCTCGCATCGCCGATCTGTCGCCCGTCGTCAGCCCCGAGGTGGCGACCCTCGCGGATGAGGCGTCCACGGCCTTGGCGGTCTTCGATGCCGAGCTCGGCTCGGACGTCGCGCCCTTCGCCTCCTTGTTGCTGCGTTCCGAGGCTGCCGCCTCGTCGCAGATCGAGCAGCTCACGGCCAGCGCGCGCCAGATCCTCACGGCAGAACTAGGAGGCGGCAACCGGCGGAACGCCTCCGCGATCGTCTCGAACACGCGAGCCATGCGTCGAGCCGTCGAGCTCTCCGACGAACTGGATGCTGCAGCCGTCCTCGCGATGCACGAGGTGCTGCTCGAGCACGACGCGCAGCACGATGCGGGGCAGTTCCGGAAGGAGGCCGTCTGGATCGGGTCGCGCTCCGACAGCCCCGTGGGCGCCGACTTCGTCGGGCCACGGTGGGAGCGCATCCCCGATCTGATCGACGACGTGCTCGCCTTCGCGCGCCGGCTCGACGTGCCGCGCCTGATCCAGGTGACCGTCACGCACGCGCAGTTCGAGACCATCCACCCGTTCACCGACGGCAACGGTCGCACGGGACGCGCGCTGCTCCAGTCCATGCTGCGGGCCAACGAGCTGACTCGGAACGTCACCGTGCCGGTGTCCGCGGGCCTGCTCGGCGACACCGCCGGATACTACGACGCTCTGACCGCGTATCGCCGAGGCGAGCTGGACCCGATCACCCGGCTCGTCGCCGAGGCGTCGTTCGAGGCGGTGCACAACGCCCGCGAGCTCGTGGCCGAGATCAGCGGCATCAGGGAGGGCTGGCGCGAGCGCCTTCGCGCCCGCCGGGACTCGGGCATCTGGAGAGCACTGGACGTGGTCGCACGGCAGCCCGTTCTCAACCCGAAGGTGCTCGCCGCCGAGATGGGCATCGAGCCCAAGAATGCCTACCCGCACCTGCGGCGACTCGCGGAGGCGGGCATCCTGGTGTCGAAGACGGAGCACGTCGGCGGCCAGATGTTCCGGAGCGACGAGATCCTGGCGGCGCTCGACGCGTTCGCGGCACGGTCGGGGCGTCGCCGCCGTTCGGCCTGAGCCTGTCACCAGTGTCCCGGGCGGGCGATGTCGCTGGGCAGGGTCGTGTGCACGTCTCCCCGCGCCGCGTTCACCTGTGCTTGCGTGAGGAAGAGCGCCCCCGCGAGATCGGCACCCTCCAGTCGAGCGTCGCGGAGGTCGGCGCCGAGCAGGTCGACTCCGGCCAGGTCACGTCCGCGGAGGTCGGCCGCGATCACCAGGGCTCCTCGGAGATCCGCACCGCAGAGCACCCGGGCACGCAGGTCACGTCCGACCAGATCGGCCCCCGGGTGCAGGTCCCCGGCCGTGTCGTCGCCGTGGCCCGCGAGGTATCCGGCGCGCGCCTCCTCGCTGACGGTCATGAGGGTCTGCCGGACCTCCGCCCGGAGCCCGTCCGCGTCGACGGCGAGCATCTCGGTCGGGGTGCCGTCGAGGAGGTGGTCGATGCGACGGGCGAGCCCGGTCGCCTCGTCCGCGGAGTCGGGTGTGGTCGCTCGGGCCTCGGCCTCGGCGAGGTACCAGAGCATCTCGTGCAGCTGACGGACGACCGCGAAGACGGCGAACATCTCCGCGCTCGTCTCGGGGGCGTCCCGCCAGCTCGTCCCGTCGAAGAGCTGCTGCGAGACTCGCTGGCCGGCGCCGAAGCAGTCGAAGACGGTGCAGCCACGGAAGCCGCGGCCCCGGAGGGTCCGGTGGATGGTGCAGGAGAAATCGTCCGCCAGGTTCAGGCACGGGGTGCCGGCGGGCTTGTCGACGGGGAAGTCCGCCGAGCGCTGGAAGCCGAGCGCAGTGCAGCAGAGGGCGAAGCAGTTGGTGCAGTCGGCGCGGAGCGCTCGACGAGCGTCGTTCTCAGGAACGGGGGAGTGCGTGGGAGACATGGGCGGACGGTCTTTCTGGAGTGATCTCGACAGGTGGCCGGGGTGCAGGGGAGCTCCTGGTGGAGGTCCCCGTCCGGGCACACGAGATCACCGCCTCTCGTCCGAGGCGCGTGCTGATGCAGCGTGAGGGGCTCTGGGTCACAGAGAGATGTCGTGAGTCACTGGCAGCCACGGTAGCGGGTGCGCTGTGGTCGCGCGGTGCGCCGGCTGGCCGGAGGCGACAGCGGGCGGGTTCGTCGGGGGCGGGCCGTCACGACGGCCCGCCGGCGACGGACTCGCCCGCCTGCCGTCGTTCGGTCGCGGGTCTCGTGCCCAGCACGCCGGCGAGCAGGACCGTGGTGCCGACAAGGGTGCCCACCGCGGACAGCGCCAGGACGGCCGCGTCGCCGGGGAGCATCGCACACGCGGACGGGGTGTCGTCGTACGAGCACGTCCTCCACGGCTGCAGCAGGTAGAGGAGCGTGAGGCCCGCGCCGACGGCGGTCACGACGCCGCCCACGACGAGGAGGAGCGCGCGCAGCCGACGGGTCATGCTCCGACCGTAGGTCGGCGAGGAGGCGCGGCGCGTCCGCCGAGAGGGTGACGACTCGACGGGTGCGAGGCCCCGCGAGCGAGCGAGCGGGCGTGCCCGCGTGCGAGCGAGCGGGCACGACGAGTTGCCCCGATCTGTCGGGTGAGAGCGGGGGAGGCAGCGTTTCGGGGCAACTCGATCTGGGGGGCGCGGGCGTGCCTTCGGGGGCGGCGGGCGCCTCCTCGGCTGTCCGGATCGCGCAGGACCGAACGGGGGGTGTCTCGACGATCGAGATTCTCGCTAATCTAATGGTCGGCACGGATGCCGATCTCAGCGCAGGAGCGAACATGACCACCCCGACACTCTCGACCCGACCCAGGCACATGACTTCTCAGGACCGTTCCCCGGCCTCAGGCACTTCTTCCCCCTCTTCCTCTTCCCCTTCTTCCTCTTCCCCTGCTCCGTCGCTCGACGGGGGAGCAGGCCACGACTCCGGTGTCGGCCCCGACACCGTCACCGGGTTCATGCAGGCCTTCGGCGCGGCCCAGATGCGCGCCGAGACCCTGATGAAGATCGTGGCGACCGACCACGGCATCGGCGTCTCGGACCTCCGCGCGCTGTACTTCGTGCACGGCGGCACCGACGTCACGCCGCGCGAGCTCGCCGCGTACCTCGAGCTCTCGTCCGGCTCCGTCACGAGCCTCGTCGACCGGATGGCCGACGCCGGGTTCCTCGCCCGTGCGGCCCACCCGACGGATCGCCGCAGCAGCGTCCTCGTGATCGCCCCCGACGGCGTCTCGCTGATCGAGGGCGAGATCGGCTACTACCTCGAGGTCTTCGACGGGCTCGCGTCGCGGCCCGAGCTGGCCGTCGTGACCGCCGCGCTCGCCGAGCTCGCGCAGTCGATGACGCGCCACGCGGCCGCGCGCGCGAAGGGTGCCGCTTCGTCGTAGTCCGTCAGCTGCGGGGTGAGCGGGCCCCCGCGAGCGCTTGGACACCCGCGACCACGAGGCCAGCGCCGATCACGAGCACCAGGACGGTGCCGAGGCTGACCACGTGCTGCAGGTCGAGCGCGGCGAAGCCGACGAGGAAGAGGCCGGCGGCGCCCTTGACCAGCGCGACTGCGAGCGCGACCCCGCGAGAGCGGCGCGTCATCGGCGTGCGTCGTCGTCGTCGGGCTGCTGCCCGGGCGGCATGAAGGGGGCGAAGGAGGCGGCCGTCCCGTCCCGCAGGGAGCGTGCCGAGGGCGGTGCCACGTGCGCGTCGCGGGGCTGGGGTCGTCGTCCTGGCTGGTCGGGCGCCTCCTGCGGGGGTGCTCGGCGTTCATCGCGCTGGGGGTGCGGCTGCTGCTGCGGCTGAGTGAGCCGCTGAGGCTGGGGCTGCGAGGCCGCTCGGCGGGCACGGAGCGCGATGCCGAGCAGCAGGCCCGTCGTGCCCGAGCCCAGGGCGGGCAGGGCCAGAGCGTAGGCGAGGCTGCCCGTCGCGAGGGTCCACGGGCAGGGGCCGGCGTCCGTCTCGCATGAGCTCATACGGCCCGTCTCGGGGTCCATCTCGAGAGTCGACGAAGTGAGCCCTGTGTCGAACGAGCCGTTCGCGTTCGACTGCCACAGCAGGGCCGCGCCCGAGGCGACGAGGGCGGCGGAGACGATCCAGAGGAGCAGCTCCCAGGAGGGGCGGCGGGGTCGATCCGCGCCGGTGCTCCCCGCAGCAGTGTCGGCGAGGTCGTCAGCCGGGGGAGCCTGGTGCTCGAGTGCGCTCACGCCGGGCTCCTTCGGGGTGGTCAGATCTGTCTGGGGACCGTCCCATCATGGGATGCACCGGCGGCGGGCGCGAGGGGCGCGCCGGGTCGGGCCAGGGAGGCGGGGTGGGCGGCGCCTCCTTGGGTCCCGTTCGCGTGCGTCGCCGTCGTCGCCGCGGTCCGCTCGCAGAACCCGACCGGTGAGGCGCGACAGGTCCTGCAATACGGGGAAGAACCCGTTTTGCAGCCCGCGCGGTCGGCATTTGCGGACCTGGACCCGGACCTGGACCTGGACCTGCGGCCGGGCCTGCGGCGTGGCCTGCGGCGGGAACCGAGGTCAGCGGGGGTCGGGCGCGGCGCCGAAGGCCTTGCGGCCGTTGTAGACGTCGATGGCCAGCACGAAGAGCGTGAAGAGGACCGAGAAGACGACGCCGGGCTGGATGACGAGCCAGACGACGGCGATGATCCCGACGCTGACGACGAGGCTGATGCCGTACATGATGCGCCCGAGGCGCGTGTTCATCTTCATGGTCACTGTCTACACAGGCGCGGCGGATGCAGTGCGGCGCATCCAGCGCGGCGGATTCAGCCCTGCGGGCGAAGCGGGCGGCGGCGACCCGGCGCGAGACTGGCTGCCGAAGGGAAGGAACCCATGCTCGCCTCCTCGTTCCACGTCGTCCTCCCGGCGCTCGCGACCGTCGTCCCCGTGACGATCGTCGCCGTCGTGCTCGTCGGGCTGCGCTCGCGGCGGGCCGGGGCAGGGCTCGGGACGATCCTGTGGCGGACGTCGTTCGTCGCGTACCTCGGGGCGCTGGTCGCGGTCACGTTCTTCCCGTTCGTGATCGACCTCGACCCGCCGCCGGACTCGCCCTGGCACCCGATGATGAACCTCGACGCGCTCAGCTCGACGCACCTCCGGTCGTTCTGGCTGAACATCCTGATGACCGTGCCGCTCGGCGCGTACCTGACGGGCCGGGCGCGTGCCGGACGCGGGCAGGCCGGGCGGCGTCGTCTCCGCGGCATCGTGCAGGTCGGCCTGGTCGCGCTGATCGCCAGCGTGTCGGTCGAGCTGCTGCAGCTGGCGCTGCACCTGTCGATCGGCGGCAACCGCGCGACCGACATCGATGACGTGATCGCGAACACCACCGGAGCCGTCGTCGGCGCGGTGCTCTGGCGGGCGGTGCTGCTCGTCGGGCGCGTCGCGCCGTCGCGGGTGCGTCCACACCCGTCGGACCCGTTGGACCCGCGCGCACCCGTCGGCGCGCGCGAGGGTGTGCGCGGGTCCTGAGGGTGCGAGCGCCAGCGCGCGCGCCAGCGGACGCCAGCGCCGCGCATTCGGCGACACCTGTCGCGTGACTCGGGCGTAGGGTCGGGGCGACCGAGGAGGCGCCGTGACCGATCCCCGGACTCGCCGTGGGGAGCCGACGACCGGCCGTGCCGATCAGCGACTCCAGCCGCGCGACGTCGTGTGGGCCTGCGTCCGGCCGGCGCTGAGGCTGCGGCTCGCGGTGTTCCGCCGGGCTGTGCGGTCGGGGACGTTCCCGCCGGCCGTCACCGCGCCTCCTGCAGGGCTCGACGACGTCACCGCCGACCGGGTCGCCTACGTCGGCAACGCGGCCGCCGCGCGCTTCGGCGTGCTCGAGGAGGAGCTGACGACGCTCAGCCGCGTCGCCGCCGCGGTCAGTGCTGCGCGGGGGCGTCCGTTCGTCTGGGTCGAGGGGCCGGCCCAGGTGCTGACCGTGCGGGAGGCGGCCGACGAGCCCACGTCGGCGGTCCCGGACGTCGACGCCGTCGTCGTCGCGCTCGGCTTCAGCGACGTGCTGCTGATGACCTCCGCCGCCGCGTGGCGCCGCGATCTCGACCGGCTGCTCGACGCTGCTCGGCACCCGGGGAGCGTGCTCAGCCCCGTGCTCGTCGCGGGGATCCCGCCGATCGACCGCCTGCGGCTCACGTCGCGTGGGGCGAGAGGTCGCGTCCACGGGCAGATCGCGCGGCTCAACGCCGAGTCCGAGCGGCTCGTCCAGGAGCGCGGGGACTGCGTGTTCGTGCCGTTCCCCGAGCCGGAGCCGGCCGTCGGCAGCGCACGGCTCAACGGGCAGTTGTGGTCGTGGCGGCGCGTGCACGAGCTGTGGGCGGGGAGCCTCTGGCCCGAGCTGGCGAGGGTGCTCGACGAGTCGAGCTGAGGAGGTGCAGTCTCGACGAGTCGAGCTGAGGAGGCGCGGGGCGGGTCGACGGGGCCGGTCTGCAACGAGAAGGACGGTGTCCCCACGTGAAAGCGACGAACCTCCGTGGAAGATCGCGGAGGTTCGTCGCTCCCGCGTGGGTTCGCCGCTTGCGCGCCGCGGGCGGTCCCGGCTAGCGGGCCGCCGCCTCCTCGGCGTCACGGGCGCGCTTGCGCTCGTTCAGCGCGCGCTCGTCGCGGCCGACGACCGCCAGCAGCACGATCGCGAGCACGACGCAGGCGAGGATGAGCACGAACGTGACGTCCCAGCCGAACGCGTGCACGGACAGGCCGATGCCGGTGGAGGCGAGGGTCGCGCCGAGCACGTAGCCGAACAGCCCCGTGAACCCGGCCGCGGTCCCGGCGACCGAACGCGGGCTGAGGTCGAGCGCCTGCAGGCCGATCAGCATGACCGGGCCGTAGATGAGGCCGCCGATGGCGACGAGCATCGCGAGCGAGATCCAGAGCGGGCCCTCGACCGGCGACAGCCAGTAGATCGCGACGGCGACGCCGACCGCGGTCATGAACAGGATGCCCGTGGGGGAGCGGCGGCCCTTGAACACCTTGTCGCTGATGTAGCCGCAGAGCAGGGTGCCGGGGATGCCGGCCAGCTCGAACAGCGAGAACCCGGCGATGCCCTCGCCGAGGCTCGCGCCGCGCACCTCGGACAGGTAGACCGGCGCCCAGACGAGCACCCCGTAGCGCAGCGTGTAGACGAAGACGTTCGCGAGGGCCAGGTTCACCATGGTGCGGTTCGTGAGCACGTAGCGGCGGATGGTCGACCAGGTCGAGGCGCCCTCGTCGGCGGCGTCGGTCTCGACGGGGGCCGGGTCGTGCCGGTATTCCTCGATGGGCGGCAGGCCCTCGGACTCGGGGGTGTCGCGCAGCAGCACCAGCGCGACGACCGCGATGACGAGGCAGACGACCGCGGGGAACCAGAACACGCTCTGCCAGGTGCCGAACGACGCGAGCGCGACACCGGCGAGGCCACCGGCACCGGCGCCTCCCACGTTGTGCGCGACGTTCCAGATCGCGGTCTTGCCGCCGCGCTCGGAGGTCGAGAACCAGTGCACGAGGGTGCGCCCGCTGGGCGGCCAGCCCATGCCCTGGAAGAACCCGTTGAAGATCATCACCACGGCGAAGAACGCGACGGAGGCGCCCACCGCGGGGACGAAGGCGATGAAGAGGTTCGCGAGGGCCGACAGCGCGAGGCCGATCGGCAGGAAGAACCGCGCGCTGCTCTTGTCGCTGACGATCGCGCTGAGGAACTTGCTGAAGCCGTAGGCGAGCAGCACGCCGTTGGTGATGACGCCGAGGCCGACGGTGCTGAAGCCGTTCTCGTCCTTGAGGATCGTCGACACGAGCGGCACGTTGTTGCGGATCAGGTAGTAGGCGGCGTAGCCGATGAAGATGCCCAGGAACACCTGCAGCCGGAGGCGCGGGTAACGACGCGCGACGGTCGCGTCGTCGAGTCGGGGAGCGGGCGGCGGGGCCGCGAGGAAGGCGGTCAGCCCTCGTCTCGACGGCGCCTCGGCGGGGGAGCGGGGGGTGCGGTGATCAGTGGTCATCTCGGCCTTCCTCGTCCACGGCGGTGTGGGCGAACTCATAGCTGATCACGAGGTTGCAGTTCACGCAAACGACATCTGGTGTTCAGGCGCACGACATCTGGAGTTCACCGGCCTGCGATGCAGGCACCTCCTCGGCTCGACGGGTGGGGTGCCCTGGCAGTGCCTGTCACGGCAGGGCCTGTCGGCGTGCGGTGCGCGTCCGTAGCGTGGGACGCGACGCCGCAGGTCGGCGTCGCCCCCTCCTCCTGCTCCCTGCCTCCATCCCCGAGAGGATCCGTCGTGACGAACGCCCCTGCGCCCGCTGCCGCCGCCTCCCCGGCCGTCGAACCCGGCACGTCGGGCCAGGCCCGGATCCCCGACCCGAGCGCGACCCCGACGCCGACGCCGACCCGCCTGCCCCTCTTCTCCCTGGTCGTGCTCGCGACGATCGGCTTCGTGCTCGTCGCGATGGAGACGATGCCCGCCGGGCTCCTGCCGCAGATCGCCACAGGGCTCGACACCGGCGAGGGCACCGTCGGCCTGCTGATCAGCGCGTACGCCCTCGGCACCGTCGTCGCGACGGTCCCCGCGATCGCCCTGACCCGCGGGCTGCGGCGTCGACCGGTGCTCGCGGCGGCGCTCGCCGGCCTCGTGCTCGCGAACGTCGTGACGGCCTTCGCGCCGACGGTCGGCGTCGCCCTCGCGTCCCGGTTCGTCGCCGGTGCCTTCTCGGGGACGATCTGGGGCATGCTCGCCGTGCACGGACGCCGCATCAGCCCGCCAGGCAGCGCGGGGCGGGCGCTCGCGATCGTCTCGGCCGGCGCTCCCGTCGGATTCGCGTTCGGGACCCCGCTCGGATCCTGGATCGGCACGGCCCTCGACTGGCGCTGGTCGTTCGGCGGGCTCAGCCTGATCGGGCTCGTCGCCCTCGTGCTCGTGCTCACCGTGGTGCCCGACGCGACCCCGGCCTCCGCCGTCGGCAGCGCGGCGAAGCCAGGAACCGCCTCCGACAGTGCCGTCGACAGCACCTCCGGCGCCAGCGCCCCTGGCACGGGGCGCCTCTCGCTGGGGCGCGTGCTCCGCCTCCCCGGGATCCTGCTGATCCTCGCCGTCATCGCCGCGTGGATGATCGCGCACAACACGATCTACACCTACGTCGCGCCGTACCTGCGCGAGGGCGGATCCGGGCTCGGCGTCGACCTGACGCTGCTCGTCTACGGGGTCTCGTCGATCGGCGGCATCGTCGTCACCGGCGCGCTGCTCGACCGGCACCCTCGCCCGCTGCTGCACGGCAGCGTCGCCCTCTTCGTCGTCGCGGGAGCCGTGCTGCTGGTCGGCCAGGCGTCCCCGGTCGCGGTGCTCGCCGCCTCCGTGCTCTGGGGGCTGACGTTCGGCGGGGCCTCGGCCCAGCTGCAGGCTGCGCTGACCACCGCAGGAGGCGCGGAGGCGGACGTCGCGAACTCGTTCCTGCCGGTCGCCTTCAACGTCGCCATCTTCGCCGCGGGTGTCCTCGGAGCGCTGCTGCTCGACGGGGTCGGCCCTCTCGTGCTCCCCGTCGTCATGATGGGAGCAGGGCTCGTCGCCCTCGGGCTCACGGTCTGGGGCCGGCGCAGCGCGTTCCCGGCGCGGTACTGAGCGACCTGGCCCGCGCCTCCTTCACTTTCTTCTTCTTCTTCCCGCTCTCTTCTCCACTTCCCCGACATCACCACCGAACACGAACACAGGAGCACACATGCGCACCGTCAAGGCCTACGCGGCACCGTCCGCCACCGAGCCCCTCGTCCCGACGACCATCGAGCGCCGCGACGTCGGCCCGAAGGACGTCATGATCGACATCGCCTACGCCGGCATCTGCCACAGCGACATCCACACCGTCCGTGGCGAGTGGGGCGAGATCCAGTACCCGCAGGTCGTCGGCCACGAGATCGTCGGCACCGTCTCGGAGGTCGGCTCCGAGGTCACGAAGCACAAGGTCGGCGACCGCGTCGGCGTCGGCTGCATGGTGAACTCGTGCGGCGAGTGCGAGTACTGCAAGCGCGGTGACGAGCAGTACTGCGCGAAGGGCAACACCGGCACCTACACGAGCGTCGACCCGGCTGATGGCACCGTCACCCAGGGCGGCTACTCGCAGGCCGTCGTCGTCACCGAGGACTTCGTCCTGCGCGTGCCCGAGTCGCTCGACTACGACAAGGTCGCGCCGCTGCTCTGCGCCGGCATCACGCTCTACTCGCCGCTGCACCACTGGGGCGTGACCGAGGGCACCAAGGTCGCCATCGTCGGCATGGGCGGCCTCGGCCACATGGGCGTCAAGATCGCCGCCGCGCTCGGCGCCGACGTCACCGTGCTGTCGCAGACGACCTCGAAGGAGGAGGACTCGCTGCGCTTCGGCGCGAAGGCGCACTACGCGACCAGCGACGAGCAGACCTTCACCGACCTGGCGAACTCGTTCGACCTGATCGTCAACACCGTCTCGGCCAAGATCGACATGGGCGCGTACCTCGGCCTGCTGGCCGTCGACGGCACCCTCGTCAACGTCGGCGCCCCCTCGGAGCCCCTCGAGGTGCCCGCGTTCGCGCTGATCCCGGCTCGCCGCAGCTGGGCCGGCTCGGCCATCGGCGGCATCCGCGAGACCCAGGAGATGCTCGACTTCTGCGCCGAGCACGGCATCCTGCCCGAGACGGAGCTGATCAGCGCCGACCAGATCAACGAGGCCTACGACCGCGTGCTCAAGTCGGACGTGCGCTACCGCTTCGTGATCGACGCCGCGACGTTCGAGTAGGTCGCGCGCTGCGCGGTGCGCGCTGCGCGCCGCTCGGTGCACGGTGCGCGGTGCTTGCTGCACGCCGCGCGCTGCACGTCTCGCGCTGAGCACCGCCGAGACCCCTCGGACCCGCGGGCACCCTCGCTCGCGCCGAGGGGTGTGCGCGGTTCCGCCTGGTCTCGACGCACGAACGCCCTCGCCCTGTGCGGGGGCGTTCGTGCGTGTGCGGGCGGTGGTCGCCCGGCGTTCCCCGTGCAGACCCCTCGGACCCGCGCACACCCTCGGGCGCGCCGAGGGGTGTGCGCGGGTTCGCCGGGTGCAGGAGGCCGGGCGGGGGGTGCGACCCGCCGGGAGCCGGTGCGGTGCGTCAGGGGGAGGCGCGGGCGTCGGCGCGGAGTCAGCGGCGCAGCGCCAGCAGCGCGAGGTGTGCGTCGAGAGCCGTGACCGCCCAGGAGGCGTCGGTCCCGACGACCTGGGCGAGCAGGTGCAGGGCCAGGCCGTCCACGACGGCGTGGGTGAGCTCGACGTCCACGCCGGCCGTCGCGGGGGCGCCGGGGGCGCGGGTCGCGGGGCCGCCTGCCGCGCCGCCGCCGCCGCCTCCTGCTGCTGCGCCGCCGCCTCCTGCGCCGCCGCCTCCTGCGGCGCCGGCGCTGGCGACGTCCGCGTCGAGGTGCGCCAGCGCCAGCGCGCAGACGTCGTGCACCGCGGCGTGCGTCTGCTCGTGCGCGGCCCGGAGCGAGGCGTCGGTCAGGGCGAGGGCGGCGAAGGCGACGGTCACCTCCATCTCCGCACGACGCTCGTCGTCGAGGGGGAGCAGCTCGAGGAGGACGGCCCGGGCCGCGTCGTGCCCGCCGGTCGCCGACGCCGCCCGCGCGACGCGCTCACGCAGCCGCGACACGAGCAGGGAGACGGCGGCGTCGCGCACGCTCGCCTGCGTCGGGAACGTGTAGCGGAGCGACGAGGGAGGCAGGCCGGCCTCGGCGGCGACCTTGCGGACGGAGACCTCCGTGGGTCCGTCGCGGACGAGCACCCGCCAGGCGGCTTCGCCGACGATGCGGCGGCGATCGTCGAGGTCCACGGTGCGGGGCATCCCCCAATTCTGGCACGACTGTGCGAAAACGTGCTAGAACTAATTCCGCACGACTGTGCGACTACGGGTCGCACAGGGCTGCCGACATCTGATCGGCTCGGTGCGAGGAGGAGAGGGGCTCGTCATGGCCTGGTTGCTGCTGATCGTCGCGGGGGTGCTCGAGGCCGTCTGGGCGTCGGCCCTCGGTGCCTCGAGGAACTTCACGAAGAAGGGGCCGACCGTGCTGTTCGTCGTCGCGCTGGTCCTGAGCATGGTCGGCCTCGCGCTGGCGATGAACGACCTGCCCGTCGGCACCGCCTACGCCGTGTGGGTCGGGATCGGTGCGGTGCTGACGGTGGTCATCGCGGTCGTCCGCCGCCAGGAGGTGCTGACCGTCGCCCGGGCCCTGCTGCTCGCCGTGCTGATCGGCTGCGTCGTCGGCCTCAAGGTGGTCAGCTGATGCCGTGGGTCGTGCTCGTCGTCAGCGCCGTGCTCGAGGCGGTGTGGGCGACCGCGCTGGGTCGGAGCGAGGGGCTCTCGGTGCTCGCCCCCTCCGTCGTCTTCGTGCTCGGCCTCGCCGCCTCGATGGCGACGCTCGGCTGGGTCACGCGGCACATCCCGATCAGCACCGCCTACGCGATCTGGGCCGGCCTCGGCGCGGCCTTCACGGTCACCTGGAGCATGCTCACCGGGGGCGAGGCCGTCACCGTCGTGCGGGTGCTGCTGCTCGCGGGGATCGTCGGCAGCGTCGTCGGGCTGAAGTTGCTGAAGTCGGGGCCGGCTGCGGCTGCGGCTGCGGGGCCGTCGTCGACCGAAGATCAGGCTGCTGCCGACGACGTCGCCCCTGGTGCGGGCGACGGGGGCGCGGTGCCTACGCGCTGAGCCCGAGGAGGAACAGCATCCCGACGACGAGGCTCGCGCAGGTCGCGACCGCCGACGAGGCGACCATGAACAGCGTCACCTGACGCTCGTGGTCGCGCACCTCGGAGAAGCTGCTCGTGGGACGGATGATGCTCATGGGGGCTCCTCTCGGCAGCGTCGTGCTGCGTGGGGTCGACGTCGCATGTCTATGCATGTGCATCTTGTCACGGGCGGTCGGATCGGTCCGCGACGTCGTCGGGGGCCTTCGCGAAGTGGACAGCATGCGCCCGCGACGAAGTCGAGTTGCCCCGAACTGCTGCCTGCGCGGCCCGGAGGCAGCAGTTCGGGGCAACTCGACGAGACGCCGCCTAGGAGGCGGGGGTCGGGGAGGCGTCGGAGGCGCCCGGCAGCACCGCGGCCAGCTGCGCCAGGAAGGCGCGAACCGCCTCCAGCGCGTCGTCGTCCCAGTCGTCGAGGGCCGCCTCGAGCGCGGCTCCGCCCCGGCGGAGGAACGGGGCGATGCGCTCGTGCGCCTGCTCGGTCGGGCGCAGCGTCACGACGCGGCGGTCGGTGCTCTCGCGGCTGCGGGCGACCAGGCCCTGCGCCTCGAGTCGGTTGAGCAGGGCCGTGGTCGCGCCCGAGGTCAGTCCGATGCGGGACGAGAGCCTCGCCGGCGTCAGCGGCGCGCCTTCGCGCTCGGCCCAGATGACCTCGCCGAGGGCCGTGCCGTCGACGATCGGCAGGTCCATCCAGCGGGCCAGCTGGTGGGCCGACTCCTGGTAGGTCACGGCGTAGTGGCGCAGGGCCTCGAGCACCTGCGTCCGCGGCGTCGGCGGAGTCGTCGGCGTCGGCTGCGTCGGCGTCGTCATGGGTCGATCCTCCCACCCGCCCGCGTCGGCCCTGACGGACGTGCTGCAGGCGTCACGCGCGCAGCTGCGGGTACTCGGCCAGCACCGGCACGTGCTTCTCGCTCGTCAGCAGGTTCGCCTGGAAGAACTTGCGCACCGGTCGCGACGCGGTGACGCGGTGCATCGTCTGGATCGCCTTCACGCCCGCGCCCGACGACGGGTGCAGCAGCTTCGCCCCGCCGCGAGGCAGACCCTGCGCACTGTCGGCGTAGCGGCGCATCTGCCGCTCGTACCGGGCGAACGCAGCGCCCGGGCGGTCGGGGGACGCGGCGAGCTCGCCGACGAGGATGTGCGCCCCGACCAGCGACAGGGTCGTGCCCATGCCGGTCGGGCCCGAGCCCCAGGCGGCGTCGCCGACCAGCGCGATGCGGCCCCGGCTCCAGGTCGACATCACGACCTGCTCCATCCGCTGCGTGTAGAACTCGTCCGGGCGAGCGTCGAAGCCATCGAGGATGCGCTCGGTCTGCCAGCCCGCGCCTCGGAACCGCTCCCTCAGGATCTGCAGCTGCGCCTCCACCGGGAGCCCCTCGAAGCCCATCGGCTCGGACTCGAACGACATGCTCGCCCTGATCGTGCCCTCGTTGTCGGGCCGCACCGAGGCGACACGGCCCCGGCCGGCCGTGAACCAGTCCCAGTGGTCGACGTCGTCGGGTCGGCGGTCGATCGTGCCGTACGCGATGCTGACGCCGAAGTCGCGCAGCTCGGTCTCGTCCGCGAAGAGGAGGCGGCGGGTGCGCGAGCTGCGCCCCTCGGCCACCAAGAACAGGTCGAAGCGCTCCTCGGTGCCGCTGTCGAAGGTGACGTCGACGCCCGTCGCGTCCTGCTCGGCCGCCACGACGAAGTCGCCGAAGCGGCGCTCGACGTCGGCGGGGACGACGTCGCCGAGGATGCCGGCGAGCCGCCCGCGCAGGATCTCGACCTCGGCGGTCGGGCCGTCCTGCCCCTCCTCCGTCGGGAACACGGCGTAGGGGCGGCCGGACTCGTCGACGAAGCGCGTGCCGTCCTCGCCGGTCAGGTTCGCGAGCACCGCCTCCTCGACGCCCATGCGGGTCAGGATCTCGCGACCGAGGCCACGGACGTCGATGTTCTGGCCGGTCTCGCGGGGCTCGGCGGAGCGCTCGAGGAGGACGGCGTCGAAGCCGGACTTCGCGAGGCCCCAGGCGAGTGCGGGGCCGGCGATGCTCGCGCCGGTGACGAGGACGCGGGGGCGCGAGGCCGAGGAGGAGTCGTGTGTGGACATCGTGGTGCCTTCCGTCGGGGAGGCCGGGGTCGGCCGCACGACGTCAGACTAGCTTCACCATGATGAGACTTCACAGTGAAAGCACATGCTGCGGACCGTGGGCGTGGCGCGGCTGCGCACTCGCTCGCGCATTCAGGAGTTCGCGACTGGTGCCTCCTGAACTGTGCACGGTTCAGGAGGCTGAGTCCTGAGCAGTGCCAGCTCAGGACTCGGCTTCCTGAATGAGGAGAGCGAGCGGCGGGCAGGGTCGGGCTACTCGGCGGGGATCTCGCCCGTGGCGACGAGCGTGGCGCGAGCGATGATGTGCGACGCGATCGTGAAGTTCAGGTACGCAGGCGTGCCGTCGGCGGGCACCTCGATGTCCTCGACGTCGAGCGCGTGGACCGTGATGAAGTAGCGGTGCTGACCGTGGCCCGCAGGAGGTGCGGCGCCGATGAACGAGGGAGCCCGCGAGTCGTTCGGCAGCTGGTACGCACCCTCGGGGAGCTGCGCGCCGGTCGCGTCTCCGGCTCCTTCGGGCAGGTCGGTCACGGACGCCGGGATGTTCGCGACGGCCCAGTGCCAGAAGCCGGACTGCGTGGGGGCGTCAGGGTCGTAGACGGTGACGGCGTAGCTCTTGGTGCCCTCGGGGGCGCCCGACCACGAGAGCTGCGGCGAGACGTCCTGGCCGCCGGGGACGCCGAACGCCCCGGAGTACTGCTGCTGCGCGAAGGGGGCGCCGTCCTCGACGGTGGCGCTTGTGACGGTGAAGCTCGGCACCTTGGGGAGGCGGGCGAACGGGTCGTTTCCGGTGGTGTCGCTCATGGCGTTCCTTTCCTGGGGCGGCCGGGTGGCGCCTCCTGGAGGATCATGCTCCGGCACCCTCGGAAACCGCGCAGACCCTCGTGCGCGCGCGAGGGTCTGCGCGAGTTCGGCGGGTGCGACGGTCCGGCGGGTGCGGCCGAAGGAACGGGCGCAGGAGGCGCGACTAGCGGTCGAAGAGGCCGCCGAGGTCGCCCAGCCCGGGGATCTGGAAGCCCTCGCCGAGACCGCCGACCTGCTCGCCGAGGCCGGTGAGGTACTCCTCGCCGCCCTGGGCGATTCCGTCGACTCCCTCGGTCAGGCCGCCGAGACCCTCAGAGAGCCCGGCGATGCCCTCGAGCCCGAAGTTCTCGGCGAGGCCGCCGAAGTCGACGCCGTTCGCGAGCGCTCCGGAGAGGAGCGGGCCCGCGACGCTGCTGACCGCGGCGCCGCCGGCCACGGCCAGGGCGAGGCCGCCGAGGGCGGCGACTCCTGCGCCAGCGGCTGCACCGGCGGCGAACTTGCCGGCGCCCGAGCCCTGACGGGCGCCGGTCGCGTGGCCGCCAGTGGCGCCGCCCGAGTTCTGGCCCGGGCGTCCGTGGCCGCCGAAGACGCGCTGCATCAGGCCCGGGTGCACGGTCTCGCCGCGGGTGGCGGCGCGGGCGAGGTCGTCGGTGCTGCCGCTTCGGGGCTGCTCGTGCGCGGGGAGCTCCTCGACGAGGCGCGCCTGCACGAGCTCGCGCTGCTGCGGGGTCAGGCGCGCGAACGCGTCGCGGTGCACCTGCTCGAGCTGCTCGGGCTCAGCCGTGCGGAGCAGGTAGTCGTACTTGCCGAGGGCGACGCGGTCGGCCTCGGTCGCGCGGGGAGCGCCGGCGGCGCCGGCGGCGCCGTGCTGCTGGGCCGGGCGCTGTTGACCCTGCTGGCGCTGGTCGTAGCCGCCCTGCTGGCGCTGGTCGTAGCCGCCCTGCTGGCTCTGCCGCTGCTGGCCCTGCTGGCCGTAGCCCTGCTGGCCTTGCTGGCCGTAGCCCTGCCTGTCCAGCTGGTCGTAGCCCTGCCCCTGCTGCTGGCCGTAGCCGGCCTGCCCCTGCTGCGGGCCGCCTCCTCGCTGGTCGCCGTGCTGCTGCTGGCTGCCGTCGCCGGTCAGCTTGTCGGCCGCCGTGCGGACGAGGTCGCGCCAGTCGGTGCCCGAGCCGGAGCCGGAGCCGGCGCCCGGTCGAGGCGGCTGGCCGTTGCGGGAGGACGAGGAGGAGTTCGAGTCGCCGAGCGCTTTCGCGGCGGCGCCCAGGAGGCGCTTGAAGTCGGGCATGCCCTCATCGTGCTGGCCCCCGATGTGCAGACCCCCGGGAAGACCTGCGGAAGTCATCCGAACCGGCTCGTCTGTTCGCCCGCCTCCTCGTCCGCTCGGCCGCCTCCTCGTCTGGTCGCTCGCTCGCTCTGCGAGAGGTGAGTTGCCGTTTCGCGGGGTTCTGGGCGCGGTGAGGCCCCGCGAAGTGGCAACTCGCGGTGTGAGGACGAGCACGACGACGCCCGCCCCGGGCGGCGACCGACGGGAGTCCGTGGTGCCGCCCGGGGCGGGCGAGGTGAGGCGAGGTGCAGCGACGTGCGGTGCGGTGCGGTGCGGTGCGCTCGGCACCGCGGGGTGCTACTCGGCCGAGTCGACCGTCAGCGCGCGACGGCGACGGGCGGCGACGAGCAGCCCTCCGCCGACGAGCAGCAGCAGCGCGGCGCCGACGACGCCCTGCGACGCCTCGGAACCGGTGTACGCGAGACCGGCGGGACGCGTGACGGGTGCGGCCGGGGTCACGACGGGCGGGGCCACGGCGGCGGCGACCAGCGAGAAGGCGACGGTGTTCGAGAAGGCGGACACGCCCCCGGTCTCGTCGACGGAGCCGTCGGCGTTCAGCTCGGCCGCGATCGCCTGCGTCAGGTACTCACCGGGGAGCAGCGAGATGCTGACGGTCCAGTTGCCCTGCGCGTCGACCAGGATCGGGTCGGCGAGGTCGGTCACGTAGTAGCGGCCCTCGGCCGGGGTCTCCGTGGCGGTGCCGTCGAAGTACGAGGCGTCGCCGACCTGCAGCACGATGCCCGTGCCGACCGGACCGGTGCCCGAGATCACGACGGTGCCGCCCGTGACGACCTGCCCCTCCGTGGGGCTGGTGATCACCGGGGTGGGCGTGAGCAGGACGATCTCGTCGGCGACCGTGACGTCGACGGCCTGGACGATGCCCGACCGGACGCCCGTCAGCGTGATCGTGTAGTCGTCGGCGACGACGTCGTCGGCGAAGACGATCGTGTCGGCGTAGGCGCCCACGCTGTCGTCCGCGTAGTAGTTCAGCGCACGGTCGGCGAGGGTCACGACGGCGCCCTCGGAGTCGGTCACGACGGTGGTGACCTCCTCGCCGGGGCTGAAGCCGGTCGCGGCGACGGCGATGCCGGTGGTGCTCGCCTCGTCGACGGTCACCTCGGCGGGCGTCGCCGTGATCGTCGGGGCGATCGTGGGCACGGGCGGCTCGGCGAACGTGAAGGCCACGCCCAGCGTGCCGACCTGCGCGGCCGGGTTCGACTGGGTGACGTTCGCACCCGAGCCGAGCGAGCCGGGCGCGAGGTCGAGGAACGTCGTCGGGACCGCGAAGGTGCCGTCGGGGCGCGCGGTCGCGGTGCCGGCGACCGAGTTGCCGAGGTTCTTGTTGCTGTAGGTCACCGTGACGGTGCTGTTCGGCGCCGCGACGCCCGTGAAGACCGGGTTCGTCGTGTCGACGACCGTGCCGACGCCGGGGTAGTCGACCCTGAAGGGGAAGCCGGGGTTCGGCGCGACGGCGAGCTCGAACGTGTAGGTCGAGGGCGTGACCTCGGGGTCGGCGACACCCGACTGGGCGTTCGCTCCCGAGAGGTTCGCGACGACGGTGGTCTCGCCCGGCAGCAGGTCGCCGAAGTTGGCGTTGGTGCTGAACGAGGTGTCGGCGTTCGTCGTGGTGCCGCCGAAGATGCCGTTGACGAAGGTGCCGTCGCCCCGGTCGTACGTGAGCACGAGGGTGTCGGCCTGGGGCAGGCCGGTGCCCGTGATCGGCACGACCTGGGGCAGGCCGGTCGAGTTGTCGTAGGTGGAGCCGGGCGCCGGCGACGTGATCGTCACGGGGGCGGCCGCGGAGGCGGGACCTGCGGCGAGCAGGACGCCTCCGAGGGCGAGTGCGAGGGCCGTCGGCGCAGCGACGAGGCCCCTTCTGGCTGATGAGCGCAAGGGCGTTCTTTCTCTCGAGGTGGATACGTGCGTCATTGCAGGTCCATCGCGGCCCAGCGCCCCGAGGGAGGTGGGGCGAGCCCCAGCCCGGAATGTAACAGAACCTCATCGATCCGGTAAGAGGGTCCTGCGAATGCGTTCGCCCACCGGCGAGGGCGAACGCGGAGGGGACGGGCGAGTTGCCCCGAACGGTCGCCTCCGGCCGAGCCAGGTGACGATTCGGGGCAGCTCGCGGCTCTGCGGAGCGCGGCCTGCGGGGACCGCGGGAGGCGCGCGGCTAGAGCACGTCGGCGATGAGGGCGTACGTGCGGTCGGGCGCCTCGAGGTGCATGTCGTGGTGCACGCCCGGCAGGCGGCGCAGCTCCCAGCCGTCGCCCTCGAGCGAGCGGGCCACGGCGTCGGGCAGCACGGCCGGGCTGTCGTCCGAGAGCACCACGACCGAGGGCACCGCAGGAGGCGCCACCTCGACGGGCGCGTGCGCCACGTCACGGAACACCCCGATCGCCATCCCGGTGTCGAAGCGCTCGCGGGCGCCGTCGAGCAGCGCGACCGTCGCTGCGTCGTAGCGCGCGCGCACCGCCTTGGTCTTGCGGGCCTGGGCGAGCGACGCGACGCCGAGCGTCAGCGGCGGCACGGCCCAGAACAGCCGCCCGGCGATCCCGGTCGTCGGCAGCGCGAGGTGGAACCCCGGGTCGAGGTAGATCGCCCTGAGGGGCTGCAGCCGCGCGACGGCCCGCACGAGCACCGCCCCGCCGAGCGAGTGCCCGACCACGCTGTGCAGGCCGGTCGGCAGGGCCTCCGCCAGGTCCGTCGCGAACTCGTCGAGACGGTACGACGACGCTCGGCCGCTGTGGCCGTGGCCGCGCAGGTCGACCGTGGTGACCGTGTACCGACCCGACGCGAGCATCCTGTCGACGAGCGGCTGCCAGGTCGCCCCGTCGCCGCCGAGCCCGTGCACCAGCCCCACGTGCCGCTCGCCGTCGCCGGTGGTGGTCGTGTGCAGCTGCATGGGGTTCCTCTGGGGTCGGAGCGGTCGGAGCGGTCTGGGCAGGTCGGAGCGGGACGCCGCCTCACCGCACCGACTTGATCGGGATCACGGCGAGGGCGCCGAGCACCACGAACACGATGCCCGAGATGAAGAGCACCGGGTAGCCCCCGGTGATCGACACGAGGCCAGCGGCGATCGAGGGGCTGAGGGCCTGGGGCAGCGTCGTGGCGAGGCCGAGGATGGCCAGGTCGCGCCCTGCGCTGCTGGCGCCCGACGTCAGGGAGGTGGGCAGCACCTCCGTCATGAGGGCCAGGTCGATCGAGATGTAGGCGCCGAAGCCGAGGCCGAGCAGGAAGCTGTAGATCAGGATGCCGGTCGTCGTCGGCATCACGAGCGGCACGACGAGGCCGATCGCCATGATCACCGAGGCCCAGACGATGAAGGGCTTGCGGCGGCCGATCCGGTCAGAGAGCACGCCGCTGGCCAGCGCCGAGATGAGCACCCCGAGCAGCAGCACGACACCGATCTGGGCGGCGAAGGCGTTGGAGGCGGCGTCGCTCAGCCCGATGTAGTCGCGCAGGATGTACAGGCCGAACGTCTGCGCGCCGTAGAAGCCGATCACCATGAGGAACCGCGCCGCGAAGGCCCAGGCGAAGTCGGGGTGCTTGCGCGGCGAGACCCAGAAGCCGCGGGCGAACTCGCGGAGGGTCGGGCGGGGCGCAGCCGCGTCCGTGCCGCCGGGGACCGTCTCGACGAGGCTCGAGCGGTCGGGGTTCACCACGACGAACACGGCGACGACCACGAGCACGAGGGCGGCGAGCACGAGGTAGGGCAGGGCTCCCGCACCCGAGGCCGAGCCGGCGACGACGGCCCCCACCGCGTTGCCGACGGTGATGCCGAGGCCGATCAGGCCGGAGACGCCGCCGCGCTTGGCCGCCGGGAACCGGTCGGGCACGAGCGCCGTGGCCGCTGCCTGCAGCGCGTTCAGCCCGAGCTGCACGACGAGCCAGATCAGCGCGACGGTGACGATCGAGCTCGCCAGCGGCAGGCCGGCGAAGAAGCCGGCGGCGAGCAGGGCGCCGCCGACCATCCAGGGCGAGCGCCGGCCGAAGCGCGAGCGGGTCGCGTCGGAGAGGGCTCCGGCGATGGGCTGCGCGAACACGTTCGCGAGGAAAGCCGCCGTCGTCACGATCGCCAGGTTGCCGATCTTCGACGCCTCGTCGATGTCGGCCACGAGGTTCGGGATGAGGATGCCGAGGCCGCCGGAGTTGATCGCGAGGATCGACACGTAGACGAGCGCGAGGCCGATCGAGAGCCGACGGAGGCGCGGGGGGCCGACGCTGACGTCGGCCGCCTCGGCCACGGCGGCGATCCCGGCGGGACCGGCCGAGCCGGGGGTGGGCGCGACGAGGGACGGCGCGGTGCCGGCTGCGGTGCCGGCGGGGGCGGTGGGGTGGTCGTCGGTCATGGGGACTCCTGAGCTGAGGGGCGGCGCTGCCGCTCGGGTACGTCTGACCCTGCGCCACGGCACCCTGTCGCCACAACGGCCGTTCCGTCTACTCTCGACGCAGCGGATGGAGGGAACCACCATGACGACACGTGACCCGGAGGGGCCTGGCTGGCTGCAGCTGCTCGTCGACCAGGCAGGGGTGCCCGAGCTCGAGGCGCACCGCCGCCTCCTCGTCTCGGGCGGTGCCGACGAGGCACTCGCCGACCAGGAGGCGCGCTCGGCCGTCGAGGTCGCGTTGCTGCTGCAGGAACGCCGGCAGCGCGCGGTCGAGCTCGCCGCCCTCAACGACATCGCCGGCCGCCTCGCCGCCGTGGCCGACCCGGCCGACCTGCTGACGGAGGTCGTCGACCAGGCCCGCCGCCTCCTCGGGGTCGACCTCACCTACGTCGCGCTGCTCGTGGGCGACGACCTGCGCATCGAGGTCGCGAGCGGCGACCGCTCGTCCGACCTCGTCGGGATCCGCCTGCCCCGCACCGCCGGCCTCGTCGGCAGCGTCGCCGCCAGCGGGACGCCGCGCTGGACCTCCGACTACGCCGCCGACCCCGAGCTCGTGCACGAGGAGGGCGCCGACCGGGCCGCCAGGGCCGAGTCGATCAGGGGCCTGCTCGGCGTGCCGCTCGCCGTGCGGGGCCGGGTGCTCGGAGTGCTGCTCGCCGCCAAGCGCGAGGAACGCCGCTTCGGCGCGCACGAGATCAGCCTGCTCAGCGGGCTCGGCGCGCACGCCGCCGTCGCGATCCACAACGCGCGGGCGGCCGCCGAGCTCCGTGACGCCAAGGAGGGCCTCGAGACGACCCTCCGTCTCGACGCCGACCTGACCCGCGCCGTGCTCGCCGGGGGCGACCCCGAGGCGCTCGTCGAGCGGGTGCAGGCGCTCACCGACGTGCCCGTGCGGTGGGTCGCGCACCCTGCCGACGGGCCCCTGGGGGCGGCGCTCGCCACGGTCGGCGCGGCCGTGCGGAGCGCCGACGCGGCGGAGGTCGGACCGGTCGTCGTGGGCGCTGAGACGGTGCAGCCGGTGGCGGCCGCGGGGCAGCTGTTCGGGGCTCTGGTCGCGGGCGGGCTCGGGGACGTGACGGGCGTGGCCGCCGACGCCGCACCTCCTGGGGGCGGGCTCGGGGGCCGGATGCCTGCCGACGCGCTCCTGTTGCTCGAGCGGGCCGCTCCGCTGATCGCGCTGACGCTCGTCGGCGCGAGGGCGACCGCGCGTGCCGCCCAGCTCGGCCGGGACATCGCCGCCGTCGACCTGCTCAGCCGGGTCGAGTCGGACGAGGCCGCCGACCACCGACGCTGGCGTGGAGCCGGGCTCGACCCCCGCCGGCCGCACGTCGTCGTCGTGGTCGAGGGCGACCCGGAGGCAGCCCGACGGCACGTCGAGGGGCTGGGGCTGGGCGGGCAGGTCGCGTCGGCCGTGCACCGCGACCGGTTCGTGCTGGTCGCTCCTGCATCGGTCGACCTCGAGGCGCGGTGGGGAGCGCAGGAGGCGCCCGTCGCGGGCCTCGCCGGTCCCGTCGTCGAGACGGCCGGGCTCCGCGCCGCGTGGGGCGAGGCCGCACGGACGGCCCGGGCGCTCACGGCGCTCGGCCGCCGCCCTGGCAGCGGCGGCGGGCTCTCGCGGGGCGACGACCTCGGGGTCTTCGCGGTGCTGCTGAGCCGGGCCGGCAGCCGCGAGCTGCAGTCACAGGTCGAGCGCGAGCTCGGGGCGGTCCTCGCCGAGGAGGCGCGGCGTGGCGTGCCCCTCGTCGAGACCCTCGAGGTGTTCCTCGACCAGGGACGGCGGCCGACGGCGACGGCCTCCGCGCTGCGGGTGCACGTGAACACGGTCTACCAGCGGCTCGCGACGCTCGACGAGCTGCTCGGGCGGGCGTGGCGGGAGCGGGCGCTCGAGCTGCAGGTGCTGCTGCGGCTGAGCCGGGCGGCGCGCGAGCTGGACGGGCCCGCGCCTGCGCCGGCGCGCTCGCGGTGAGTCGTCCGGACCCTCGGAACCCGCGCGCACCCTCGTGCGCGCCGGCGGGTGCGCGCGGGTTCGGCGGGTGCGGGCGGGTGCGCGCGCGGGTTCGAGGGGTGCGGGCGGGTGCGGGCGGGTGCGCGCGCGGGTTCGAGGGGTGCGGGCGGGTGCGGGCGGGTGCGCGCGCGAGCTCGTGCGGCCTCAGAGGCTCGCGACGAACGCGAGCAGCACCCCGTTCAACTCGTCGGGGCGGTCGAAGTTGGTCGCGTGCCCGGCGTCGTCGATGACGACCGACCGGCCGAGCGCGTGGTCGCCGACCGCCGCCTCCGCGTGGCTGCAGGGCCAGAGCTGGCTGTCGCGGCCGGCGACCATCGTGAACGGCACGTCGAGGCGGGCGATCACGTCGCGCCAGTCCTGCAGGCCGTGGTCGCGGAGCAGCCGGCGTGTCTCGGGCGCGTTCGCCTGCCGCACGGCGGGCGGGCCGCCGAGCCGCTCGAACAGCCGGGCGACCCCGGTGTTCGCCGGGTCGACGCGGGCGCCGCGACCGGTGTCGGGGATGCCGTCGTCGAAGAAGACGCCGCTGTTCTCGGGCGTCATGCCGTAGAAGCCGTGGCTCCACTCGGCGTCGTTCACGAGCTTCGGCGTCTGGTCGATCGTCAGCACGCCGGCGACGCGATCGGTGCCGAAGAGGTCGATCGCGGCCCAGACCGTGCTCGCGCCCATCGACTGGCCGACGAGCACCACGTCGTGGAGGTCGAGGTGCACCAGCAGCTCGTGCAGGTCGGCGCCGTGACGAGCGATGCGCTGGCCGTGCAGCACGTCCTCGCTGGCTCCGTGCGACCGCCGGTCGAACTCGACCACGCGGTGCCCGGCGACGACGAGCGCGTCGGTCTGCAGCGCCCAGGCCACGGCGGGCATCGCGTAGCCGGCCACGAGCACGACGGTGCGGGAAGCGGCGGTGCGGGAGGCGGTCGACCCGGGGGAGGCGGCGGTCGCGCCGGTCCTGCGGGTCGCGCCGGGCGCCTCCTGCGAGTCCGTGTACGCGAGGGTCACGCCGTCGCTGCTGACGAACGTGCCTGCGGTGCGAGTGGTGCCGGCCGTGCCGTCGGCAGCAGGATCTGGAGGGTTCATCAGAAGGCCTTCCCGGGGTTGAGGGTGCCGGAGGGGTCGAGCGCGTCCTTGACGGAGCGGTGCATCGCGAGCACGCGGTCGCCCAGCTCGGCGCGGAGGCCCGGCAGCTTGAGCAGGCCGACGCCGTGCTCACCGGTGACGGTGCCGCCGAGGTCGAGGCAGTCGGCGACGATGGCGTCGAACGCGGTCTTCGCCCTGGCCTTCGCGGCCTCGTCCCCCTCGGGAGCGATGATCAGCGGGTGCAGGTTGCCGTCGCCCGCGTGCGCGATGTTCGCGATGACGACGTCGGCGCTCGCCGCGGTCGCCTGGATGCGCCGGAGCATCTCGGGCACGGCGGAGCGCGGCACGCAGATGTCCTCGGTGAGCACCGGGCCGAGCCGCTCGAGCGCCGGGTAGGCGAGCCGCCGAGCCTGGAACAGCCGGTCGATCTCGGCCGGGTCCGTGGCCAGCTCGACGTCGGTGCCGCCCGCCTCGGCGAACACCGTCGCGACCTGGTCGGCGAGTTCGTCGCCGGCCGCGCCGCGCTCGTCGACCCTGGCCAGCAGCAGGGTGTCGACGTCGGACGGCAGCCCGAGGTGCACCCAGTCGTCGACCGCCCGGAGGCAGGTGCGGTCGAGGATCTCGAGCGCGGCGGGGATGATCCCGGCCCGCGAGATCGCCGCCACGGCGTCGCCCGCCGCGACCAGCGAGGGGAAGTAGCCGATCACCGCGCGCTCGTCCCGCCCGGCGAGCGGCAGGAGCCGCACGGTCACCGAGGTGACGACGCCGAGCGTCCCCTCCGAGCCGACCATCAGGCCGACGAGGTCGTAGCCGGCGACGCCCTTCGCGGTGCGTCGCCCGAGCTCGACCACGGAGCCGTCGGCGAGCACGACAGTGAGGCCCAGCACGTAGTCGCGGGTCACGCCGTACTTGACGCAGCAGATGCCGCCCGCGTTCGTGGCGACGTTGCCGCCGATGGTCGAGATCGCCGAGCTGGCAGGGTCGGGCGGGTACCAGAGGCCGTGCTCGGCGACCGCGGCGCGCAGGGCGTCGTTGATCACCCCTGGCTGCACCACGGCGTAGCGCTCGTCGACGTCGATCTCGGTGATGGCGTCCATCAGCTCGAGCGACAGCACGACGCAGTTCGCGACGGCGTTCGCACCGCCCGAGAGGCCGGTGCCCGCCCCCCGCGGCACCACCCGGACCCCGGAGGCGGCGGCCAGGCGGAGCACCGCGCTCACCTCGTCCGTGCTGCGGGCGAGCGCCACCGCGAGGGGCGCCTCGAACGGCGCCCACTCGGCGTCGTCGTGGCTGTACCTGGCGAGCGACTCGGGGTCGCGGAGCACGCGGTCGGCGTCGAGCGCCGCCGCGAGGTCGGCGACGAGCGCGTCGACGGCCTCGGCGGCGGGGGGCTGGGCAGCGGACGCAGACGCGGGTGCTGGCGCGGGCGCGGGCGCTGACGCTGGCGTGTGCGCAGGCGCGTGCGCGTGCGCAGGTGCGTGTGCGGAGGAGGCGGTGCTGGCGTCCGCCTCGGTGGTGACGGTCATGCGGCGTCCTCCTGGCTCGGCTCGGTGCGGACCGACTGTAGCGCCGCTCCCTGCTTCTCGGCCCGCGCCTCCTGCGGGCAGCTCTTCACACGCGCGAGACCCCTCCGAACCCGCGCGCACCCGCAAGCGCGCACGAGGGTGCGCGCGGCTTCGAGGGGTGCGGCCGTGCGTGCCCGCGACTGCTCGCGGGCACGACGGACGAGTTGCCCCGATCTGTCGCTCTGACGAGGCGAGAGCGACAGTTCGGGGCAACTCGATGCCGCCCGACACGCGCGGGCGCGGGCGCGGGCTGGCGGGTGCCTTACGGGACGATGACCGCGCGGCCGCGGACCGTGCCGGCGGCGAGGGCCTCGTACGCCGCCGGGCCGTCGGCCAGCGAGTAGCGCTGCGTCTCGACTGAGACACGACCCGACCTGGCGAGGTCGAGCACCTCGATCAGCTCGGAGCGGCTGCCCCAGTACGGCACCCGCACGGCGGCGTCGTACGCGATGGAGCCGAAGCCGACCTGTGCGGTGCCGCCGCCGATCCCGACGATGGTGACGTCCGCCTCTGAGGCGGCCACCGACGTGGCGAGGGCCACCGTGGGAGGCGCCCCCACGAAGTCGAAGACCGCGTTCGCGCCCAGCCCGCCCGTGAGCTCGCGGATGCCGTCGGCCGCCTTCTCGTCGCTGATCAGCACGTGGTCGGCACCGACGTGGGTGGCCAGCTCGAGCTTCTCGTCGCTCACGTCGAGGGCGATGATCTGCGCGCCCGAGAGCGCCTTGAGGATCTGGATGCCGACGTGGCCGAGGCCGCCAGTGCCGATGACGACCGCGAAGGTGCCGGCGCCGAGCTTCGGCAGCGACGTCTTGATCGCGTGGTACGGCGTGAGGCCGGCATCGGTGAGCGACACGTTCTGGACGGGGTCGAGGTCGCCGAGCGGCACCAGGTGGCGCGGGTCGTCGACGATCATGTACTCGGCCATCGAGCCGGGCGCGCCGAGGCCGGGAGGCTTGATGCCCTCGGCGGTCGCGTTGACGCAGTAGTTCTCCTTGCCCTGCGAGCAGGGACGGCAGCGGCCGCAGCCCCACGGCCCGTAGACGGCGAGGGCGTCGCCGACCTGGAGGTGCTCGACGCCCTCGCCGAGCTCCTCGACGACGCCGGCGCCCTCGTGGCCGAGCGTGAGGGGGAGGGGGTAGCCGCCAGCCGTGTAGTCCTCCTCGCTGAGGCCCATGACGAACTCGTCGCTGTGGCAGACGCCGGCCGCGGTGATCCTGAGCAGCACCTGGCCGGGGCCGGGCGACGGCTTCTCGATCTCGACGACCTCGGGGTGCTGACCGATCTTCGTGTACTGGAGTGCCTTCATGGCCAGAGGCTACGCCGGGCGCACGGCCCGTGCCCGACACCTGTCGGCTTGCGGGTGCGGGTGCGGGTGCGGGTGCGGGTGCCGGTCCCGGTGCCGAGGCTGGTCAGAGGGGGCCTGGTCAGGCGGGGCCGGTCAGGTGGGGCCCGGTCCGCTCCTGCCCGAACAGCCCTCGATCACGGCCTCGAGGGCCCGGTGGAGCACGCCGTCGTCGGCTGCCTCCAGCAGCACCCCCTCTGAGAACCGATTCGCCCTGACGGCCGTCACGAGCGTCTTCACGCCGTCGACGGGCGTCATCTCCGGCCAGGTGGTCGGGTCCTGCAGGTAGCGACGGCCCTTCTCCCAGGTCGTCCAGGCGAACGGGACGAGGAGGCCCGCCTCCGCAAGCGCATCGACGGCACGGCTCAGCTCCGGCCCGAGGCTCGTGTACGGCATCTGGATCGCGCCGGACGCCATGCGCTGTCCGCCCTTCCACTCGCCGAAGGAGGCGCCCCGCGGCGCGAGCTCGTCACGGGTCCGCTCGAGGTCCCGCCGCTGCTCGGCCGTGACGGCGGCCAAGGCCTCGAGGATCTGAGCGTCCGTCTCGCGTTCGTCCATCCGTCGAGTCTCGCGCGTTCGGGGCCCGTCCGGCCAGAGGCTGGCGGCTCAGGCGCTGGCGGGCAGCTCGCGCAGGACGAGGTTCATCATCACCTGCGACATGACGACCTCGTCGCGCTGGTTGAGCATCTCGATGCGCGTGCGCACGAGGCCGCGGTCGGGCTTCGACGCGGAGACCCGTGACGAGAGGACGGTGAACCGCGCGCGGAGCAGGTCGCCCGGCCGCACCGGCAGCAGCCAGCGCAGCTCGTCGACCCCGGGCGAGGCGACGCTCGCGCGCTGGTTCAGGAACCCGCCCACCATCAGCCGCATCATGATCGCCGTCGTGTGCCAGCCGCTGGCGATGAGGCCGCCGAACGCGCCCCTCCTCGCCGCCTCGGGGTCGACGTGCATGTCGTGGGGATCGAACGAGGAGGCGAACGCCACGATCTCGGACTCGGTCACCTCGAGCGGCCCGTGCGTCTCCACCAGCCCGGGCACGTAGTCGTCGAGGGTGCGGTCGGCGAGCGGGGGCGAGGCGTGTGCGGTCATCACGGAGATCCTGCACCTCCACGACCGAGCAGGTTCACGGAACTTCCCCCCGACGAGGCGGAACGCAAGTCCCGTTCATCACGATCAGGCCTCGATCGCGACGCATCGGTCGCGCATCGGGGACAATGATCGATGAATGGCTGTTCTACCGGTCATGTCGAACACCCGGCCACCACGGTTCCGACAGGCAAGGAGAACAGATGATCACGTTCGAGGGCGTCAGCAAGGTCTATCCCGACGGCACGGTCGCCGTCGAGCAGCTCGACATGACTCTGCCGACCGGCGAGCTCACCGTGCTGGTCGGCCCGTCCGGCTGCGGCAAGACCACCTCGCTCCGGATGATCAACCGCATGGTCACCCCCTCGACCGGCCGCGTGCTGATCGACGGCGTCGACGTCGCCGGGCAGGACGAAGCCCTGCTGCGCCGCGGCATCGGCTACGTCATCCAGGCCGCCGGCCTGTTCCCGCACCGCACGATCGTCGAGAACATCATGACCGTGCCTGCCCTGGTCGGCACGAACAAGAAGGCGGCCCGCGCCACCGCGGTCGAGCTGATGGAGCGCGTCGGGCTGACCCCGGCGATGGCCGACCGCTACCCGGTGCAGCTGTCGGGCGGTCAGCAGCAGCGCGTCGGCGTCGCCCGCGCACTCGCCGCCGACCCGCCGGTGATGATCATGGACGAGCCCTTCAGCGCCGTCGACCCGATCGTCCGCGAGGGCCTGCAGGCCGAGTTCCTCCGCCTGCAGCGCGACCTCGGCAAGACCATCGCGATGGTCACCCACGACATCGACGAGGCGATCAAGCTCGGCGACAACGTCGCCGTGTTCCAGGAGGGCGGCCGCCTCGCCCAGTTCGCCACTCCGCGCGAGCTTCTGGCGAACCCGGCCGACGACTTCGTCGCGGGCTTCGTCGGTCGCGACCGCGGCTTCCGCAGCCTCTCGTTCGACTCGGCCGCCGGGCTCGACGTCGCGCCCCTGTCCGAGGTCACGACCGGCCCCGAGCAGCTCGTGCTCGACCAGGCCGGCCGGCCGCTCGGCTGGACCGGCCCCGGTCTCGGGTCGACCGCCTCCCCGACGCCCCACGGAGGCGCGTTCCGGTCGACGGACTCGCTGCGCCTCGTGACCGACCTCGCGATCACGTCGCCGGTCGGAGTGGTCGTCCGCGTCGACGAGGACGGGGTGGCCGACGGCGTGATCCGCCACACCAGCCTCATGCAGCAGCTGGAAGCCCGCCGTCGACGGGAGGTCGACCCGGCGTGATCCAGTACCTGCAGAACAACGTCGCGGTGATCCAGGCCGCCCTGTCGCAGCACGTGTTCCTCGCGCTGGTGCCGGTGCTGATCGGCATCGTCGTGTCCCTGCCGATCGGCTACCTCGCCGTCCGCTTCGGGTTCCTCTACCACCCGCTGCTCAACCTCAGCGGCATCCTCTACGCGGTGCCGTCGATCGCGCTGATCGTGCTCGTGCCGACCATCGTCGGCATCCGCATCCTGTCGCCGCTCAACATCATCATCGCCCTCACCGTGTACACGGTCGCGCTGCTCGTGCGGGTCGTGGCCGACGGGCTCAAGTCGGTCGACCCGCTCGTGACCGAGGCCGCGTCCGCGATGGGCTACCGCCGCCTCCGGCGCCTCGTCTCGGTCGAGCTGCCGATCGCGCTGCCGGTGATGCTCGCGGGGCTCCGCGTCGCGACCGTCGCCAACGTCAGCCTCGTCAGCGTCGGCGCCCTGATCGGCGTCGGCGGCCTCGGCGCCCTCTTCACCCGCGGCCAGCAGCTCGACTACGCGCCGCCGATCGTCGTCGGCATCGTGCTCTCGGTGCTGCTCGCCGCCGTCTGCGACGGCGTCATCGTGCTGATCCAGCGTCGCGTGACGCCCTGGACGCGCGCGGCAGGGAGGATCGCCGCATGAGCGACGGACTGCTCGGCTACCTGCTCGACCCCGCCAACTGGCAGGGCGGGGGCGTGCGCGCCTCCATCCCCGCGCTGATCGGCACGCACCTCTGGTACACGGTGCAGGCGCTCGTCGTCGCGGCCGTGATCGCGCTGCCGCTCGGGCTCTACATCGGCCACACCGGCAAGGGCTCGTTCATCGCGATCAACGCCGCGAACGCGGGCCGGTCGCTGCCGACGCTCGGCCTGATCATCCTGCTCGTCGTGATCATGGGCCTCGGCTTCGGCCCCGTGCTGATCGCCCTCGTCGTGCTGGCCATCCCGCCGATCCTCACCACGACGTACGCGGGCATCCGCGCCGTCGACCCCGCCGCGATCGACGCCGCGCGGGGCATGGGGATGCGGCCGCTGCAGGTGCTCTTCAAGGTCGAGGTGCCGATCGCGCTGCCGCTGATCTCGTCGGGCCTCCGCAACGCGCTGCTGCAGGTCGTCGCCACCTCGACGGTCGCCGCGTACGTCGGCATCGGCGGGCTCGGCCGGCTGCTGATCGACGGGTTGTCGCTCAACGACTACGGCCGCGTCGTCGCCGGTGCCGTCGTCGTCGCCGCGCTGGCGATCGTGCTCGACCTGCTCGCCGCGGGCACGCAGCGGCTCGTCGTGTCGCCCGGGCTGACCGGGCGCATCCCGCGTCGGCTGCGGCGCGCCGCACCTGCCGCATCCGCTCCGGCTCTGGCCCCTGCCGACGGGGTCGCGGCCACGACCTCGACGCCCGAGCCCGTCTCCTCGGGGCGCGACGGCGCGTCCTCCTGACCCGGCGCGCGCCTCCCGGCCCGCGCCTCCTCGACCCGACCAGCACCTCCTGGTCATCCCCTCACACCCAGACCCGCACCCGGACGACCGATCGTCCGGTGCACGAGAGCAAAGGCTCACATCCCATGAAGAAGACCCTCCTCGGCGCCATCGGCGTCATCGGCGTCGGCGTCCTCGCGCTGTCCGCCTGCTCCGACCCCACCGCCAGCACCGGCGGCGGCTCGTCGTCCGACAGCGACACGATCGCCATCGGCTCGGCGAACTTCCCTGAGAGCGAGCTGCTCGGCGAGATCTACGCCCAGGCACTCGAGGCCAAGGACGTGAAGGTCAGCCGCACCTTCAACATCGGCGCCCGCGAGGTCTACCTCAAGGCGCTCGAGGACGGCTCGATCGACCTGCTGCCCGAGTACAACGGCGCGCTGCTCGCCGCGCTGTCGACCGACGGCGTCGACGAGGGCGTCACCTCGCCCGACGACGTCTACGACGCGCTGCAGGACGTGCTGCCCGACGGCATCGTCTCGCTGCCGCAGTCCGAGGCCGAGGACAAGGACACGCTCACCGTCACCCGCGCGACGGCCGACCAGTACAGCCTCAGCACCATCGAGGACCTCGAGCCCGTCGCGGGCGAGCTGCGCCTCGCCGGCGGCCCCGAGTTCGCGGAGCGCCAGCAGGGCGTCGTCGGCCTCGAGTCGGTCTACGGCCTCACCTTCAAGGAGTTCGTGCCCCTCGACGCCGGCGGACCGCTGACGCTCGCCGCGCTCGAGAACGGCGACGTCGAGGTCGCGAACCTCTTCTCGACCGACTCCGCCATCACGACGAACGACCTCGTCACCCTCGAGGACACGAAGAACCTCTTCCTGTCGGAGAACATCGTGCCGATCATCCGCGAGGACAAGTCGAGCGACACCGTCGAGGAGGCGCTGAACGGCGTCTCGGAGGCGCTCACCACCGAGAACCTCACCGAGTACCTCGCCATGGTGCAGGTCGACAAGAAGGACTCGGCGAGCGTCGCCACCGCGTTCCTCACGGAGTACGACCTCCTGTAGGTCGCTCTGCCCCCTGGGTCGCTCACGCGAACCGACGAAGAAGGTCCTCCCCGGTCTCGGGGAGGACCTTCTTCGTCGTCTCGACCCCTGTCCGCCTCGCTCTCCTCATTCAGGAAGATGCGGCCTGAGTTGCGCAACGGGGGGAGCCGCAGTCCTGAGTCGTGCACATTTCAGGAGGTGCGGCCCGCGTTCTCCTGAATGCGGAGGCAGTAGGCAGGAGCTGAGGCCCGGGCTGGGCGGGTTGCTCTCCTCATTCAGGAACATGAGTCCTGAGTTGCGCAACGGAGGGAGCCGCAGTCCTGAGTCGTGCACAGTTCAGGAGGTGCGGGTCGCGTTCTCCTGAATGCAGAGAGCTGCTGAGCACGAGGAGGCGCGGGCCGGGCGAGGCGGGATGCCTCGGCCGGCAGGGTGCGGGGCCGGATCCGGCGGGAGACGCGGGAAGCCCCGTCCCGCAGGGTGCGGGACGGGGCTTCACCGGGAACGTCGGCGGGTGCCGACGGGGGACGCCAGCCGGGTGAGGTGCTCGAGGAGCCTTCCTCGATGAGTACTACTCGGTGGCGACGGTGATCTTCGCGACGCCGACGAGCATCTCGTCCTGGACGGCGTCGGTGTTGAAGGTCTGGTTCAGCAGGGCTGCGGCGTCGGGGCTGATGTGGACGGTGGTGCCCTCGAGGACGGCGTTGGTGCCCTCCATCTGGAGGGGCTTCAGGGTGCCGCCGTAGAGGTTGAAGAGGTAGGCGTCTTCTGCTGCGACGGTGCCGTTGGCGGTGACGGTGCCGTAGAGCTTGCTCTCGCCCGGGTCGATGCGGAAGTCGGTGAGCTCGACGACGGTGCCGTCGGCAGCGGTCAGCGACAGGCCGGAGCCGTCGTGGTCGATCTCGCCCTGGACGTAGGGGCGGACGTCGCTGGCGGGGTCGTAGTAGTCGACGTTGCCGCCGGTGATGGGGAAGGAGAAGGTGCCGTCGGTGAAGCCGGCGGTGCCGACGACTCCGGGGGTGAGGCCGAGGGTGCCGAGGGCGTCGACGAAGGACGCGTCGACGGCGACCTGGGTGTCGACTCCCTTGCTGAGGTCGGGGAGCGAGGCCAGGGGCTCGGTGGACGCGGCCGACGAGGACGACGAGGGGGCGGCGGACGACGACGAGGTCGAGCCGGCGTCGCTGGAGGAGCAGGCGGCGAGGCTGAAGATGAGGGCGCCGGAGGCGACGATGCCGAAGGCGGACTTGGTGATGGTCTTGCGTGAGATGTTCACGATGGTTCTCCTTGTCTGTGGTTCCCGGTGGGGAGTTGACAGGGGTTCGCCACCCTCGCGCAGAACGACTGGTCCCGTTATGAGTCCGTGACCTTCGGGTCGTGAGGCGGCTGCTCTGGACGGCCGCGCCTACTCGTCGTGGGCTCGTGTGGCACCCGCCCCCGCAGCCGGATCGCGATCTCGGACGCGTCGAGATCGGCCAGGGACTCGGCCAGCACGTCGGCGTCGAACGTGCCGGCGTCGCGAGCGTCGAGCAGCGCGGCCCGCTGTGCTGCGAGCACGGCGAGCGTGTGCCGGACGGCGGCGTCGATCCGGGCGCGCCTGGCGTCGTCGTCCAGGTCGGCGTCCGCGTCCTGGCCTGCGTCCTGGCCCGCGTCCTGCTCCGGTCGCTCCCCGATCCGTCGCGCCGCGTCGCGCACCGCCTCGCCGCCGGGCACCGTGGCAGCCGTGTCGCGGAGCAGCACCACGAGGCGGCGCCGTTCCGACTCCGTCTGCCGGTGTGCCGCCTCCTCGTCGACGGGTGCCGCGATGCGACGCAGCAGCGGCCCGATCGTGCCGCCCTGCACCAGCAGCGACAGCGCTGCCACCGCGTACGCGATCAACACGAGCACCGGACGCTGCGGGGTGTCGTCGGGCAGCGTCTGTGCCGCCGCGACCGTGACCGCGCCGCGCATGCCGGCCCAGACCACGGCGGTGCCGTCCCGCCAGCCGAGGGGCTGAGCGCGGAAGTACTCGATGTCGGCGAGCCCCTGCGTGACCCGGCGGGCGAACTGGTCGAGGGCCCGGGGCGACGGCGTCCGTCTGCCTCGGTTCATCTCCGCGAAGGACTCTTGCGTGCCCTCGCTGGTCGAGATCCGTTCGTGCATGTCGCGGACCCGTGGACGCATCGACTCGGCGTGCCGGGCCCGTGCCGCGAGCACGCGCAGCAGCGGCGCCACGTACGCGGCCCGGACGAGCACCGTCAGCACCAGCGCCCCCACGGCGATGAGGAGGGCAGGGGCGAGGCCCGCGTGGTCCTGCTCGACGGCGATCACGATCGACCGGATCTGCAGCCCCATCGTCAGGAACACCGCGCCCTCGAGCACGAGCTCGACGGTGCGCCAGTTCTGCCCGTCCGACAGGCGCGACTGCGGCGACAGCTCGCGCGGCCCCCGCACGCCGGTCACCAGCCCGGCGACCACCGCGGCGACCAGTCCGGACGCGCCCACCGCACCGGCCGGCACCGAGGCCAGGAACGGCACCGCGAACGAGATGACCGTGTTGACGGTCGGGTCGGTCAGCCGTCGCCGCACCGCGAGGTTCACGGCGCCGACCACCAGCCCGATCACGACAGCCACGACGACCGAGTACGCGAAGCTGCCGACGGCGCCCCAGAACGAGAAGGAGGCGGCGGTCGCCACGATCGCCGTCCGCAGCAGCACCAGCGCGGTCGCGTCGTTGAGCAGGCTCTCGCCGTCGAGCATGGCGACCACCCGGCGCGACACCGACGTCTGCTTGACGATCGACGTCGCGACCGCGTCGGTGGGGCTGACGATCGCGCCGAGGGCGACGCCCCACGCGAAGCCGAGGTCGGGCAGCGCCAACGAGAAGAACAGGCCGAGCAGCAGCGAGCTGGCGACGACCAGCAGCACCGACAGGCCGCTGATCGCGCCGAACTCCCGCCGGAAGTTCATCGCCGGCATCGACACCGCCGACGAGTACAGCAGCGGCGGCAGCACCCCCGCGAGGATCAGCTCGGGATCGATCTCGACCGAGTCGAGCGCCGGGAGGAAGCTGGCGCCCACCCCGACGGCCACGAGGAGGAGCGGCGCGGCCACGCCGAGCCGCGGCCCGACGACCGTCGAGGCCGCGATCACCACGAGGCCGGCCACGAGCAGGAGGAGGGTCTCGGTCACGGCACCACTGTGGCACGGGCGCATCGTGCCGCACGAGCTCCGGTCGAGGGCGGGTGTTCCGGGCCGAGGGCGGGTCCGCCGCGACCCGCCCTCGGCCCGGACGACCCGCCCTCGAGAGGATCCTCAGGCGGGCAGGCGGGCAGGCGGGCAGGCGGGCAGGCGGGTAGGCGGTCAGGCGCGGGGCGCGACCACGGCCCAGCCGTGCGGGCCGACGACGAGCACGTCGCCGTCGAGCCCGGCGTCGCGGCCGGCGACCCAGCCGTCGGCGGCGGGCGCGGGGTCCGCGACGCGAAGGGGCTCGTCGCCGAGGTTGAGCGCGACGACGAGCACCTCGTCGGCGCCGTCGGACCGGGTGCCAGCCCCGCGCACCTCGAGCACGAGCGTCTCGTTCGTCACCGACACCGCGCGCGAGCGCGCAGCGTGCAGCCACGGGTGACGGCGACGGACGCCGACCATCTCCTGGTGCAGGGCCAGGACGGCAGGGTCGGCACCGGCCACGAGCGACACGACACCGTCAGCGGCGCCGTCGCCGTCGCCCGACCAGCGGGGGAACGCGGGACGCACCGCGTCGTCGCCGCCGACCCGCTCCTCCTTCAGTCCCGTCAGCCCGAGCTCGTCGCCGTAGTAGACGGACGGCACGCCGCCTAGGGTGAAGAGCAGCACGACGGCGTGGGCGTGGTGGCGCTCGTCGTCGATCTGGCTGGCGATGCGAGTGACGTCGTGGTTGCCGACGAACGTGAGCGGCGCGAACTCGTCGAGAAACTCGTCGTGGCGGGTGAGGGCCCAGGCGAGCTCGTGCAGGTTGACGTCCTGGATGCCGTGCCAGGTGCCCTGCCAGAGCTCGTACTGGGTGACGCTGTCGAGGCCTCCGTCGCGGACGGCCGCGGCGTAGTCGCCGTGCAGCACCTCGCCGACGACCCACACGTCGGGGTGGCGCTCGCGCAGCGGCGGCAGCACCTCGGCCCACAACGACGACGGCACCGAGTAGGCGGCGTCGAGGCGCCAGGCGTCCGCGCCGCGGTCGGCCCAGTGCACGAGCACGTCGGCGACGGTGCGGACGACCTCGGGCGAGGAGTGGTCGAGCGCGATCAGCCCGCCGTGCCCCTCGAAGGTCGCCAGCTCGCCGTGCTCGTCGCGACGGAACAGGGCGGCGGCCGGCGAGGACGAGTCGGCCCGCGCCTCCTGCAGGGCCGGGAACTCGGGGCCGACGTGGTTGAAGACGCCGTCGAGCATCACCCGCACGCCCTTGGCGTGAGCGGCCTCGATCAGCGTCACGAGGTCGTCGTCGGTGCCGAGGCGCGGGTCGACGCGGAACCAGTCGATCGTGTCGTAGCCGTGCGTCGACGACGCGAAGACGGGTCCGAGCGCGAGCCCGTTCGCGCCCAGCGCGAGCAGGTGGTCGAGCCACGGCACGAGATCGAGGAGGCGCGGCTGCGGCGAGCGGTCCGCCCCGGTCGTGTCGGCCCCGCCGAACCCCAGCGGGTAGACGTGCCACCAGATGACGTGCTCGGTCCAGGCGCGGCCGGAGGCGATCGGGGTGCGGGCGCCGCTGGTGCCGGAGCTGGTGCTGGCGGGGGTGGTCGGGGTGCTGTGCTGCATGCGGGCCACGGTAGCGGCGGGCGCTCGGGCTGGTCCGCGCGCACGTCGTCGTGTGCGCTGCGCGGCCTCGGGGGTCGCGGGTCAGTCCGCGTCGAGCTCGATCGGGTCGCTGAGGCCGAGCGACCAGACGGCGACGCCGGCCAGCCCGAGGCCGCGGGCGAGCGACACGCGCGTGTCGAGCGAGCGGGCGTCCGACCACCAGAGCACCTCGCCGTCGTCGAGGGTCGCGGTCTGCTCGGCGGCCGTGGAGTCCCAGCGGGCGTCGCCGCCGGCGTCCTCGACGCGGTCGCGCGCCTCCTCGTCGGTCAGCGGGCCGGTAGCAGCAGGGCCCGTGCCGCCCCAGCGGTAGCCGTAGCCACCGACGCCGAGCACGACCTGGTCGGTCGGCGCGAGCTCCGTGAGGGCGGCGAGGGAGTCGATCGTCCAGTCGAGGGCGCCGACGGGACCGGGCGTGTCCGGGTCCCACAGGCCGTGCTGGTCGTAGGCCATCAGGGCGAGGTGGTCGAGCGACAGGGCGAGGGCCGGGACGTCGTAGCCGCGCTCGGCGTAGCCCTCGACCGTCGTCGAGGCCTGCATTGCCAGGTCGAGCCGCACGTCGGGCCCGACGGCGGTGCGCAGCTCGCCGGCGAACGCCGTGAGGCCGGCGGCGTGGGTCCTCGTGAGGCTCTCGAGGTCGATCATCAGCGAGTCCCAGCCGCCGGTCTGCACGCGCGAAACGAGGTCGGCGACGACGGCCGAGCGGTTGGCCTGGCTCGTCAGCAGGGCGGTCGCGATCGGCGTGCTGAAGTCGCCGAGGGCGTCGTCGTAGTTGCTCACGAGCAGCTGCGCCTGCAGACCCTGCGCGTGGGCGGCGTCGCGTTGCGCCTCGGCCTCGAGCGAGGGGGCGCTGACGCTCGCGCCGTCGGCGGCCAGCAGCACGCCGTCGACGCTGACCACGTCGAGGGAGGCGGCGCTCGCGTCCACGAGGCCGAGGTCGTCGCCCTCGAGCACGAAGCCCGTCACGTCGAGGGTTGGGGCCGTCGCGACGGCATCGGCCGGTTCGGCGTCGGCCGCAGCGGCGTCGTCGTCGAGCGCCGCCCCCGACGAGGAGGTGGACGGCGCCCCGGACGAGGAGACGCCGGTCGCCGAGGTGCACCCGCCCAGCACCAGGGCGAGCAGAGCGATGACGGCGACCCGGGCGGAGCGTGTGCGGACGGACGTCGGTGTCATGGACGGAGCGTACGACGACTTGCGGCCGATGCGCACTCACGCTGCAGGATGACGCGCCGACCCGCCCCGCCGCCTAGCGTGGGCAGCGCGACCCGAGGCCTCCGACCCCGGGGGCCGAGACCGTCCGGGGGGACCCACGCCATGAGGAACACGCACTCGATCACCGTCGTCACGACACTAGGCGCCGTCGCGGCGCTCGCCCTCTCGCTGGCAGGGTGCGCCGGCGGGGCAGGCAGCGCAGGAGGCGCCTCCTCGGAGACGCCTCGGCCCACGGCCACCGACACGGCCGCGAGCCCGTCGCCGTCGACGGCGGCACCGTCTCCCTCGCCCGAGCCGACGCCCGCCGTGGCCTCGATCCCCACGGACTGCACGGACATCGTCGACCCGGCGACCTACGCCGCGACGATGGGGGACACGCCGCTGAACGACCCGGACTTCTTCACGGGACAGACGGGCCAGCTCCAGCCGAGCCCGGCACCCGAGGGCGCCGACCCTGGCGAGGTCGTCCGGGCCGCGACCCAGCTGACCTGCGGCTGGCGCGACCCTCGGGCCGACATCACGGGCCTGTTCGTCGACGTGGCCACGGTCGACTCCGCGACCGCCGCCTCCTACCCGGCCTGGCTGGCCGACCCGGCTGCCGCCCAGAGCGAGTTGCGGAACGGCGTCGTGTACGACTGCACGGACCGCCTCGGCGGCACGGTGTGCCAGTACAGCCGCGTCGAGGAGCAGTACGGGACGACCTCGGCCGAGACCGTCCTCGTGCGGGACGACGTGGTCGTGAGCGTGACCCAGTCGAACTACCCCACGGACGACCTGCTCGGCGCGATCGTCACCCGCATCTGGGGCTGACGCCCGCGTTCGCGCTCGCGCCCGCCCCCTCGCGCTCGCGCTCGCGCTCGCGCGCCGGCGGGATGCGTCGAGTTGCCCCGAAGGGCTGCTCTCGCGGCCGTCGGGCCGCACATCGGGGCAACTCGACGGGTCAGGCGCGACCGCCGGGACGGGCGGCGGCGAGTTCGAGGGCGACGTCGTCGGGATCCTGCAGCGACAGGACGACGAGGCCGAACGCGGGCAGGTCGGTGACCTCGCCGTGCACGATGCCAGCGGCCTCCAGCCGCTCGGCCGCCGCGTGCAGCTCGTCGACGGAGCCGACGCGGAGGCTCAGGTGGTCGAGCCCGACCCGGTCGGGGTCGAAGCGGTCGCCGGCCGGAGCGACCGGACGCAGCCCCAGGGTCTGGCCGCCGAACGTGAACGAGCAGCCGCCGTAGGTGCGCTGCGGGTCGTCGTGGATCGTCGGGTCGTCGATCTGGTCGCTGAAGTCGCTGCCGGGAGGCATGCCGAACAGCTGCTCGTAGAAGGCCTTGCTGCGCCGGATGTCCGTGACGGTGAGGCGCACGTGCGAGAAGCCGAGCGGGGTGACGACGGGGTCGGTCATGGGGCCATCATCGGCCTCCGGTCTCGACGTCGCCCGCTTCCGCCCCTGAGGGCGGGCGAGTTCGACGGGGGCGGGCGGTCGTGACGGCCCGCCCCCGACGAACTCGCCCGTCGTGTGCTGTCGCCGCGCGCAGGCGCAGGTGCAGGCGCAGGCTCAGCGGAGCGGGCTCAGCGGAGCAGGCCCGAGCGCCAGGCCCAGACGACGGTCTGCAGCCGGTCGCGGGTGTCGAGCTTCGTCATGACCCTGGTCAGGTGCGACTTGACCGTGCTCGTCTCGATCACGAGGCGGGCACCGATCTCGTCGTTCGACAGGCCCTCGCCGAGCAGCCGGACGATCTCCTGCTCGCGCGGCGTCAGCACGTCGGCCGAGACCCCCGTCGAGGAGGCGGCCCGCCGTCGCGTGAACTCCGCGATGACGCGGCGGGTGGTGGCGCCGTCGATCGCGGCGTGCCCCGACGCCAGCGCGCGGACGGCGGCGACGAACTCGTCGGGCTCCGCGTCCTTGAGGACGAAGCCGCTCGCCCCCGCCTCGAGGGCGCCGAACACGTACTCGTCGAGGTCGAACGTCGTCGCGACGAGGACGGCAGGACCCCTCCGTTCGTCGCCGGGCGCCGACGACTGCGCCCCCGCCGACGCGGCGCCCGTGATCGCCCGGGTCGCCTCGATGCCGTCGCCGCCGGGCATCCGCACGTCCATCACGACGACGTCGGGGCGGGTGCGCTGCACGACCTCGACGCCCTCACGGCCGCCGGAGGCCTCGCCCACGACCTCGATCCCCCCGGCGGTCTCGAGCACGATGCGGAACCCGGCCCGCACGATCGACTGGTCGTCGACCAGCACGACGCGGATCACGAGACGGCCCCGGCAGTCCCGGCGGCCCCGGCAGCAGCGGAGTCGGGCTCCCTCTCGACCGGCAGCTCGAGCCGTACGCGCCACGTGCTCGCGTCCGTCTCGACGGCGCCGGCCTCGAGCACCCCGCCGACCAGGGCGGCGCGCTCGCGCATCCCCACCAGCCCGTACCCGGCAGGCGCGGAGCTCACCGGGACGCGGGGCACCTCGTTCTCGACGACGAGCACGAGCCGCCCGGGTCGTGCGGTCGTGGTCAGCAGCACCCGCGCGCCGGGGGCGTGCCTGCGGGCGTTGGCCAGCGCCTCCTGCACGGTGCGGTAGGCCGTGACGTCGGCGAGCGGCGCCAGCGAGGGCGGGGCGCCCTCGACCCGTTCGTCGACGACGGTGCCGACCGCCCGGGCCGCCGCGACGAGCTCGCCGACGTCGCGCAGCCCGGGCACCGGAGCCGTGCCGGTGGCGTCGTCGCCCGTCTCGCGCAGGATCCCCACGATCGACCGCAGCGAGTCGAGCGTCTCGCGCCCCTGCGACCGGACGCTGCGGAGCGACTCCTTCGCGCGCTCGGGATCGACGTCGACGAGGCGCTCGGCGGCCCCCGCCTGCACGACGAGGCCGGTGAGGTGGTGCGCCGCGATGTCGTGCAGCTCGCGGGCCATGCGCGTGCGTTCCGCCGCGACGGCCGACCGGGTCAGCGTCTCGTGGTGCTCGACCGACTCGGCGGCCCGAGCCCGGCTGTCGGCCTCGTGCCGACGTCGCAGGGCGACCCACGAGCCGACGGAGGCGCTGATCCCGTTCACGAGGACGGCCGTCGCCACGAGGGCGAGCGCCTCGACGGCGGCGCCGACGGGGCTGAGCCCGTCGACCCCGCCGAGGCCGCCGAGCCCCGGCTCGGCGCCCAGGAGCTGCTTGACGGCGCCCGTCGCGCCGACCACGGCACCGGCCGTCTCGAGGCCGACCGCGACCAGCAGCCAGCCGACGGCAGCCCGCGTCGACAGGATGGTGCCCACCGTGTAGGCGGCGACGACGGGCGCGGACGTCCAGACCGCGAGCCCCGTGGGCAGCACCGTCAGGAGGCCCGCCTGGACGACGCTGATCGCCAGCAGCGTCGCGACCGGCGACCGTCGGCGGAACGCCAGGGGGACGCACTGCACGACGGCGAGCACGAGCACCGCCACGACCTGGGCGACGGGGACGCTGCGCGAGGCGCCCGAGAACTCGCCCACGCCCACGAGCGCGGCGAGCAGGAGGACGGTCACGATCGTCCACACCGCGGCCAGCACGACGTCCCGGCCGAACGGCGTCCGCACCCCGACCCGGGCGAGCAGCCGGCGCGTCGCGGCGAAGCCCGGCCCCGACCCCTCGTGCTCCGCCGCGCCGGGCAGACCGGCGACGGCGGCGAGGGAGGCGGAGGAGGAGGTGGTCACGTCCCGAGCATGCCAGGTGGCATCGACCTCGTGGTCGCGGGGCGCACCTCCCTGTGGACGGGTCATCAGAAGCTCACGCTCGGGGAGAGGAGACGCCACGTGACTGCGAACACGGCCAGCACGACGAGCGCCGCGACGACGAGCACGCGCCCGGTCACCGAGGCCCAGCCGCGGCGTTCGCGCACGGCCTGCACGGCGGCGACGGCCGCGGGCACGATCGCGACGACGCCCAGCAGCTGGAACACCTGCAGCACGCGCATCGACCCGGCCGACACCTCCTGGAAAGCCATGGCCTGCACGGCCGTGATCGCCCAGCCGACGAGGGCGAGCAGCACGGAGGCCTGACCGAGCCGCGACAGCAGCAGCGCACGGCGGCGTCGACCGGTCTCGGGACGGCGTGCGGCGACGAGGTCGCGGCGTCCGGTACGGCGGCCGAGCCCGACGAGCGCGGCGGTCGGCCACGCGACCACCGACACGAGCAGCACCGCGACCGCGGCGAGCACGAGCGGCAGGGCCGTCGAGGCGACCTGCCAGGGCTGCGCCCGCAGCATGGTGAAGGAGGCGCCCCACGAGATCGCCTGGACGGTCGCGTCCGCGTCGTCCGCGCCAGCGCCGGTTCTGTCGCCCTCGCCGGCGGTCCGCGTCGCGAGCACGGCGTCGCCGCCGACCTCGCGCCACAGGTGCTCGTCCACCAGCTCGTACACGCCGGTCGTGGTCGAGAGCGGCTTCGGGGTCACCGCGATCGTGCCGTCAGAGCGAGGCACGATCGTCGTCTGCCCGCTCAGCGCGAGGAGCGCGCCCGGGTTCGTGACCGGCGAGCGGGAGGAGGTGTACGTGCCGGCCATCGCGGCGGCCGCGGCGGCGCTGTCGAGCTGACCCGCGCCTCCTGCGGTCTCGTCCGACCCGTCCGACGTCGCTGAGGAGGGGCCGGCGTCTCGTGCGGCTGATCCGTCTCGAGACGGATCAGCCGCAGCAGCGACCGTGTCCGCCCCGGTCCCCGCGAGGTCGGCCTCAGCCGAGGCGTCGCGCAGGTACCGGTCCGCGAAGCCCTGCAGCAGCGTCGTGCGCAGGTCGAGGGTGGCGGTCGGGGTGCGTCCCGAGGCGTTGAACGACACGAAGATGCCCGCGTCGGCCTCGGGGAACATCCGCATCGCGCTGTGGAACACCGTCGTGTCGCCGTCGTGCCCGAAGGCCGGCACGCCGGGGGTGCTGTCGTCGAAGAAGCCGAGGTCCATGCGCTGGCCGACGGCGAGGGTGCCGAGCTGGTCGGCGCCGAGCGCGGGGCGGTGCATCTCGTCGAGGGTCGCGGGCTCGAGCAGGGACTGCTCGGCGGGCAGGTCGCCCAGGTGCGCGAGCATGAAGCGCGCCATGTCGGTCGCGGTGGCCGACATCGCCCCGGCGGGTGCCGCGTTCACGACCTCGGTCGGCACGGACGGCGCCGAGTCGTCCGGGTAGCCCTTCGCGAGCCGGGCCTGCAGGTCTTCGGGCAGGGGCTGCTCGAAGGTCGACGAGGTCATCCCTGCACGCTCGAGGACCTGCTCCTGCACCAGCTCGGCGAACGGCTTCCCGCTCACCCGCTCGGCGACGTAGCCGGCCAGCGTGGCGCCGTAGTTCGAGTACGCGGGAGTCGTGCCGGGCTCGTAGACCTGCGCCGGGGGAGCGGTCGTCACCGCCTCACGCAGCGTCTGCTCGCTGCCGGGGGTGCCGATCAGGCCGGCGATCACCTCCTCGAAGCCGGCCGTGTGGGTCAGCAGGTGGCGCAGCGTGATCGCGCCCTCCGGGGTGTCGAGGTCGAAGTCGAGGTACTGCTGCACGTCGGCGTCGAGGTCGAGCTTCCCTGCCTCGACGAGCTGCATGATCGCGGTCGCCGAGACCACCTTCGAGACGGAGCCGATGCGGAACAGGGTGTCGTCGGGGTCGACCGGGCGGGTCGGGTCGCCGTCCGTGCCGGTGTCGGCGAGGCCGTAGCCGCGTGCGGTGAGCAGCTGCCCGTCGGAGACGACCGAGACCGTCGCGCCGGGGATGCCGGTCGTCTGCAGCGCCGAGCCGAGCGCGCCGTCGAGCCAGGCGTCGACGTCGTCCTGCGTCAGGGAGTGGCCGCCGGGCTGGCGCTGGGGGGCCGCAGGAGGCGCGGGCTCGGACGTCCGGGAGGTCGCGCCGGTCGCGGAGCCGGCCGCGGTGCCGGATGCGGTGCCGGACGCGTCGGCCGCGCCCGCGGAGCACGCGGCGAGCGGCACGGCGAGGGCGACGACGGCCGCTGCGGCGGCGAGTCGGGGCAGGAGGCGGCGGGCGCGGAGGCCCGTCCGCTGCGGGTCGTGGAGGGGTGTCGATGTCATGCCTCCACGCTCGCCGGTCGGGCGCCGGGGCACAGCGTGCGCAGGTCGGGACCTCGCCTGCGACCTGAGTCGCAGGCGAGGTCTCGACCTCCGCCTCCTGCCGCCCGCCTCCTGCTCGCTGCTCGGGCTGTCGCATCACGTTCCGAGCATCACGTCCTGCCATGACGAGACGCGATGCTCGGAACCCGATGCGACACGTGCGGCACGCGTCCTGCGCGCGCACACCCGTCGAACCCGCGCGGACCCGTCGGCGCGCGCGAGGGTGCGCGCGGGTTCGACGGGTGCGGAGTGCGCTGCGCACTGCGGCCCGCCCTGGCGCGCTGCAATAGTGTCGGGACGTGACGATCACTCCGCGGGCCGGCCGCCGCCTCCTGCGGGCCGCCGTCGCGCTGGCCGCTGCCGGTGCGGTGATGCTCGGGCTCGCGGTGCTCCTGACCTGGTGGACCGACCTCACGGCCGGCGGCTCCGCCCGGTACAGCTCGGTGCCGCAGCCGGACTGGTCCACCGTCCGGCTGATCGCGGGCAACGCGCTGACCCTCGGCGCGGGCGTCCTCCTCGCGACGACCCTCGTCGTCGGCGTCGTGGGACTCGTCCGCCTCGTGCGCGTGCGGCGGCCGCGGCGGCACGACGACGTACGCCGGCTGCCGTCCGACGAGAGCCCCGCATGACCGGCGACACCGGCGACACCGGCACGCCCGCACCCGACGAGCCAGGCGCACCGGACGCACCCGTCGAGCCCGAGCCCGACGCACCCCTCCCCTCCGGCTGGGTGCGGATCGGCGAGCGCGGCTGGTGGTCGTCGTGGGCCGGCTACAGCGCGGTCTTCGTCGTCACGATGATCGCCTACTTCGGCGCGCAGGCCGGCCGGTTCTTCGACGGCCTCGTGCCGTTCCCGAGCAACCTGCTGCTCGGCGCCGTGCTGATCGCGGCCCTGATGTGGGTCGTCACGGCGGTGCGGAACGCGATCTACCCACAGCCCTGGGTGAACCTCGACACGGATCAGCTCCGTGCCGGCAGCCGCCGCACCGTCGCGCTCGCCGACGTCGACCGCGCACTCGTGCCGCTCGACCCTGCCTTGCGGTCGGACGTGCTCGTGCTCCGCCTGACCGCGAAGGAGGCGCGGGTCGAGATCATCCTGCGCGACCGGCGGGGCCCACGCCTCGACGGCACCTCCACCCGGGTGCTCGCGGAGGCGCTCCGCCGCACCGCCGTCGCGATGCCGACCTCGTCGAACGACCCGACGGGCCGCTTCGGCCGCTACAACTTCCCCGGGCACATCGGCCTCCACGACGCGATCGCGCTCGTGGAGCACCCGCCCGCGCCCGGAGCGCCGCTGCCCGCCTCCTGGTGAGCTCGCGCTGCCGCACCCGCCGCAGCCGCAGCCGCAGCCGCGGTACGCGCTGACCCGCCGGCACCCGCCGAACCCGCGCGGACCCGCCGGGGCCGCGCGGACCCGGCGAACCCGCGCGGACCCCTCCGCGCGCTCGAGGGTGCGCGCGGGTTCGACGGGTGCGGCCGTGAGCCGCGCAGCGCAGCGGTGCGGCAGCGGCGCGCGGCTAGCGCAGGCGCGCGGCGCGCGCGGCCCACGCGCGGCGGCTGGTCTTGCCGGCGTCGTCGCGCACGGGCTCGTCCACGAGCCACAGCGCAGCCGGACGCCGCTCGGGGTCCAGCCGCTGCCGCGCCCACGCGAGCAGCACCTCCGCGGTCACGTCAGCACCAGCACACCCGCCAGCACCGGCACCCTGGCCAGCACCAGCACCAGCACCAGCACCAGCACCAGCACCAGCACCAGCACCCGCACCCGCACCAGAGCCAGCACCCACGCCCGCCACGTCGACCACGGCCTCGATCCGCTGGCCGAGGTCGTCGTCGGCGACTCCGAACGCGACCGCGCCGCGCACGGCGGGATGCGCCTCCAGCACCCGCTCGACCTCGGTCGGGTGCACGTTGACGCCGCCGCGCAGCACGACGTCGTCGGCGCGGTCCACCAGGTGCAGCCACCCGTCGTCGTCGAGGAGGCCGAGGTCGCCGAGGGTGTCCCAGCCGTCCTCGGTCCGGGCGGAGCGGCCGCCGAGGTACCGGTACGTCGGGTCTCCCGCGCGCCGGAGCCACACCTGCCCGACCGTGCCCGCGGGCAGGTCGTCGCCGGCGGCCGAGCGGACGGCGACGCTCGTGCCGCCGCCCGGCCGCCCCACGCTGCCGGGGTGCTCGAGCCACTCGTCGCCGCGGATCGACAGGACGCCGTTCGACTCGCTCCCGGCGTAGACCTCGACGACGCGCTCGGCACCGACCCAGTCCATGAACCGGCGCTTGAGGTCGGGCGGGCACGGCGCTCCTAGGTGCAGCACCGTCTCGAGCGACGAGAGGTCGGCGGCGGTGCGTTCGTCGGCGGGCAGGCGCAGCAGCCGGTGCATCATCGTCGGGACGAGCAGCGCCCAGGTCACCCCGTGCGCCGCGATCGCCCGAAGCACCCGCCGCTCGTCGAAGCGCGGCAGCAGCACGAGCTCGTGCCCCGTCAGCAGCCCGCGGAACGCGTACGTGAAGGTCGCCGAGTGCGTCAGCGGCCCGGTGACGAGCTGCACCCGGTCGCGCGGCAGGAACGACGCGACGGCGACCGACGGGTCGAGCAGCGCGGGCGCGGCCGCCAGCACGACCTTGGGCCGGCCGGTCGACCCCGACGAGGTCGGCGCCTTCCAGCTCGAGGCCCATGCGTCCGGCAGAGGAGGCGCGTCACCGGCCACCGGGGGAGGCGCCCAGCCCGCAGGCACCCACGGCACCTCCCCGGCACCACCGGCACCGGCGCCACCAGCAGCCGCGTCGGCACCGGCGCCACCAGCACCCGCGCCGGCACCCGCACCCGCACCCGCACACGCCGACCGCACCCCCACCACCAACGCCGGCCGCACCAGCGCCTCCAGCTCGGCTCGCTCCGCGGCGTCGAGCCCGAGCGAGATCGGCTGCGGCGTCGCCCCGCACTTCCAGATCGCGGCGCAGACGACGATCATCTCGACCGTGTTCGGCAGGGCGACCGTCAAGAGCGAGTCCTGGCCGACGCCGAGGTCGACGTAGGCGCTGGCGAGCACCGAGGAGGCGCGATCGAGCTGGGAGGCGGTCAGCGTCCCCGCGTCGTCGCGGGCCACCACGCGGTCGGGGTCGGCCTCAGCGAGCCCCGTGACGATGCGCGAGATCGACTGCCGCGCCATGGTCGCCCTCCCCGCCGACGGCCTCGTAGAACTGCTCGTGGAGCAGGGCGACGTCGTCCCACGAGTGCGACGCCGCGAGGTCACGGCCGGGACCGGCTGCGGGGCCGGACCCGTCGAGCGCGGCGACCAGCGCCTCCTCGATCGACGGGGGGTCGGCCGCGTAGGCGACCGTCGGGCCGAAGACCTCGCGCAGCACCGGCAGGTCGCGGGCGACGACGGGCACGCCGGCGGCGAGGGCCTCCATCGCGGCGAGGCCGAAGCCCTCCTTGGTCGAGACGAAGGCGAGCGCGCCGGCGGCGGCCACGAGCGAGGGCAGCTCGTCGTCGTCGACCACGCCGAGCACGACGGGGTCGAGGCCGAGCTCGGCGATGCGGGCGTCGACCCTGGCGCGGTAGTCGCGGTAGTCGAACAGGGTCTCGCCGCCGCCGAAGACGAGGCGCACGTCGGGCCGGCGACGCTGCAGCAGCGCGAACGCCTCGACCAGGTCGAGGCTTCCCTTGCGCGGCTCGATGCCGCCGAGCGCCAGGACGTACTCGCCGAGCCGGTCGCGCCAGCGTGTCCGGTCGCCGTCGCCCGAGGGGCCGGCCGCCGCGGCGAACCGCGCCGAGTCGACGCCGTTCGGGATCACCGTCGGCGTGAGTCCCCAGCCGCGCTCGACGTCGGCGGCGACGGCGGCGGACACGCAGATGCGGGCGAGCGGGCCGCGGACCGCCTCGTCGTGGCAGCGCACGAGCTCGGGCGTCGTGAACTCGTCGAGGTGGTGGATCGTCCGGAGGCACGGGCCGACCGCGTTGGCCGAGATGCAGTCCTGCGCGTGCACGACGTCGTGCTGCTCGCGCACGCGGGCGTCCGCGAACGCGGCCCCCATCGTCTCGATCGACCGGGCGATGCGGTCGCCGACGGACTCGTCGTCGCGTGCCTCGAACGGCACCACGCGGATGCGCACGGCTGGGTCGACACGGCGGAAGAACGCCTGGTCGCCGCCGCGTCCGAGGGTCCAGACCGTGACGTCGTGGCCTCGCCGGGCCAGCGCCTCCGACAGGGCCAGTGCGTGCACGACGCCGCCACGCGGCTTCGTCGAGTAGGTCACCTGCGCGATCCGCATCAGCGCACCGGCCGCATCAGCGCGCAGCCGGCATCAGCACAGCCCGCATCAGCGCAGCCCGCATCAGCGCAGGCCGCTCTCGTAGGCGGCCGGCACGCGCTGGCGGAGGTGGTCCATGGTGCGGCGGGCCCGAGCGGCGTCGGCGGCGACGTCCGCCGTGGCGACGGCCAGGCCGCCCTTCGCCCACGTCTTGGCGACGATCTCGCCGGCCGGGTCGACGACCTTCGCCTGCCCGAGGAACCTCAGCCCGCCGAGCACCCCCGTCTGGTTCGACGACACGAGCCAGAGCTGGTTCTCGGCGGCCCTGGCGCAGTCGTAGAGGTCGAAGAGGTGGGCCTGGCGGTCGTTCCGGAGGCGGTCCGAACGGTCCGTGACGCTGGCCGGCCAGGCGCTCAGGCAGACGAGCAGCTCGGCGTCCGCGAGCGCCAGGGTGCGCGACGACTCGGGGAACGTCTTGTCGAAGTCGATCATCAGGCCGAGGCGGCCGACGGGGGTGTCGACCGGGACGAACCCGGTGCCGGCGCGGTACACCTCGGACTCGCCGAGGGGCAGGTGCACCTTGCGGTGCGAGCCGAGCACGCGGCCGCCCTGCACGCAGACGGCGCTGTTGTAGCGGACGTCCTCGCCGCCCTCGAGGGCCCGCTCGGTGACGCCGAAGCAGACCGTCATGTCGCCGGCGAGGTCGGCGACGACCTGCACCTCGGGCCCGTCGATCTCGACCGCGGGCGGCAGCAGGGAATCCGGATCCGAGGAGGCGCCGCCAGGATGCACGAGGTCGAGCAGGTACCCGCCCACGGTCGCGTCGGGCAGCACGAGCAGGTCGACCCCGCGGGCGCGCGCCTGCTCGACCATGCCGGGCAGCTTCGCGAGCGTCCGCTCGACGTCCCGGCCGAAGTGCGCGGCGACGGCTCCCATCGTGATCTCGGCCATGGCGTCAGGCTAGCCCGCGGCCACGGCCTCCTCCGCGAGCACGGACCGGCCCTCGAGCGACGACCGACCCGCCGGCTCCGCGCGTCCCGACCGCCCCGCCCGCGCCGCGATGCTCTCGGCGACGTGCGCCGCGTCGCGGGCGATCGCCTCGAAGCGCCCCGACCCCCAGGTGTGCAGCCACGGCAGCCCGAGGAAGTGCAGGCCCGGCGCGGTGGTGCTGCCGCGCTGGTGGGTCGGGGTGCCGCCTCCGTCGAAGACCCCGACCTGCACCCACGACCAGTCGGCCTCGAACCCGGCCGACCACACGACGCTCGTGATGCCCGCCTCGCGGAGGTCGAGGCCCGTCACCTCGGCCTCGGGTCGCCAGACCGGCACGTAGCGCGGCTCGACGGGCGCGTCGACGCCGGTGCGCTCGATGAACCGGTCGATGTCGGTCTTGATCGACTCCATCACCGAGTCCGCGTGGTCGAGCGACGCCTCCGCGGTCGGGCTGAAGGTCAGCGCGGTGCCCTCGGCGCCGGTCAGCCGGCCGTAGAGCCGCATGCCCTCGAGCGCGAACGCTCGCAGGTCGATGTCGCGGCCGCCGTCGCGACCGGTCATGTAGTGGTTGGTCGACTCGCGCTTGGTGAGGCCGCCGACCTGGGCCTGCACCGGGATGTCGTAGACGCCCATGTCGCTCAGCCAGGCGATGCAGTCGCGCCCGCGGTAGAAGCGGGCGCAGCGAGGAGCCGAGCCGAGCGCGAGGTGCACCTGGCGCCCGGCGAGGTGCAGGTCCTCGGCGATCTGGGCGCCCGACTGGCCGGAGCCGACGACGAGCACGCCGCCCTCGGGCAGCGCCTGCGGCGAGCGGTAGTCGGCGGAGTGCACCTGCACGACGTCGTCCGACACCCCCGCGGCGACCGCCGGCAGCACCGGCCGGTGGTAGCCGCCGGTGGCGAGCACGACCTGGTCGGCGACGATCGTGCCCTGGTCGGTGACGACCTCGAACCCGCCCGCGGCCGACTCCCGCAGCCGGGTGACGAGCACGCCCTCGACGACGGGGGCGTCGAAGGAGGCGGCGTACCGGCGGATCCAGGCGTGCACCTCGTCGCGGCCCATGAAGCCGTCGGGGTCGTCGCCGTCGTAGGCGAAGCCCGGCAGCACGCACTGCCAGTTCGGGGTCACGAGCGTGAAGGCGTCCCAGCGGCGGTCGATCCAGTCGTGGGCGATCGTGTCGCGCTCGAGGACGACGTGGTCGACTCCCTGGCGCGTCAGGTGCCAGCTGATCGAGAGCCCCGCCTGGCCGCCGCCGACGACGGCGACCTCGACGTGCGTGCCGTCGACGACGCGGCGCGGGGCGGTCACGACGACGATCCCGAGGCGCTCGCGACGATCGTCGCAGACGATCCTGCAGGAGGCGCGGCTGCGGTCGCCGGGGCAGGCAGCGGCGGGTGCATCTCGAGCACCCGCACCGCGCCTCCTGCGTGCGTCGCCGCGATCGCGACGATCTCGGCCTGCTGCTGCATCGCGGAGGTGCAGGCGAAGCCGTAGGCCGCGGCGACGCGCTGGCTGGCGATCTGCAACGCGGTCGTCGAGCGGTCGACGAACTCGGCTAGCGGGTACTCGGCGCCGGGCGCGAGCCAGTCGTGCATCACGAGGCTGGGCGAGTAGCACGACGTCTCGGAGCCGTCGGGCCAGCGCACCTGGAAGGTCATCTCAGGCACGGGCGAGGCTCCCCTCGGCGATGCTCCGGCCAGCGGCGGACGCCGCCTCGGCCTCGCCGGTGCGGTACGCGTCGGGCCGCCGGTCGCGCAGGTGGAACATGCCGCCGCGCATCGCCCGGAACGTGCCCTCGACGTCGATCTCGGCGATCGCGAGGCCCGCCTCGAGCAGGGTCGTGGCGAGCACGACGCCGCCGGGGTCGACCACCTTCGCGTTGCCCACGTAGCGGAGCGAGCCGAAGGTGCCGGCCTGGTTCGAGGCGATCCAGAAGACCTGGTTGTCGAGCGCGCGGGCAGTGTCGAGCAGGTTGAAGCGGTACGTCCAGCGGTCGTCCTGCAGGTTCTCGGCGGTGGCCGTGCGGGCCACGGGCCAGGCCGACATGCTGACGATGATCTCCGCGCCGTCCAGGGCCAGCGACCGGGCCGCCTCCGGGAACGCCTTGTCGTAGCAGATCTGCATGCCCAGGCGGCCGACGGGGGTGTCGAAGGCCTCGTAGACGTCGCCGGCCGAGTACGACATCGCCTCGCCGAGGGGCTGGTGCACCTTGCGGTACGAGCCGTAGATCTGGCTCCCGTCGAGGCAGACCGCGGCGTTGTAGCGCGTCTCGCCGTCGGCGGCGAGCTCGCAGAAGCCGATGCAGACGACCATGTCGCCGACGAGCTGCTGCACGCGGCGCAGCTCGGGGCCGTCGAGCGCGACCGCCGGGGGCAGCGAGCGCGTCGTGGTCTTGAGGGTGTCGCCGTGGTTGCCGAGCGACGACAGGTAGCCGCCGATCGCGGCCTCGGGGAAGACGAGCAGCTGCACGCCGGCCGCCCTCGCCTCGCCGACGAGGGTCTCGATGAGCTCGTAGTTCTGGTCGAGGTCCCGGGTGAAGTTCGCCGAGACGGCGGCGACGGTCGTCGACATCGTGTCTCCTCTGGTCGGTGGAGGCGGTGGCGCAGGTTCCTGCGGTGCGTCCATCAGACGCCAGGACCTGTTTCCGATTGGTTACAGCCGGAATAAGAACTCGTGTCGCAGGTCGGGGCCGCAATAGAGAGGCACGATCCGCGCCGCCGAAACAAAACGGCGAATCCTCGTAATCCGCCTGCAACACGGCGGTCGAAGACTCGGGACCAGATCCAGGCACCGCAGTTCGACCGGCACCGTCTCGTCCCGACCCCGCAAGGAGCCCGCACCATGAGCGACAACGACATCGACTTCGACCAGCAGGTCCTCGACAACATCGAGATCTCCCGCAACGAGATCGCGCACCCCTCGCTGCCGAAGGGGAGCAACATCTACGGCTCGACCAAGATCTTCCCCGACTACACGGCCACGAAGGACGAGCACTACTTCCAGCTCGTGCACGGCATCGCCCACGAGTCGTCGGTGAGCTTCGTCGCCGTGCTGCAGGCGACCAGGGCCCTCCGCAAGGGCTTCACGAGCGTGCTCTACTTCTACGGCCCCGGCTCGATGAACTGCATCGCCAACCGCGGGTTCCCGACGACGGGCTCGGACGGGTTCCCCGGCGAGAACAACATCAACAACGCGCTCGAGACGTTCATCGCCGAGGGCGGGACGGTGTTCTGCTGTCGCTTCGGCCTCGCGCTGCACGGCAACCGCGAGGAGGACCTGATCGCCGGCGTGATCCCGTGCCACCCCCTCGACGTGCAGGACGCCGTCATCCACTACGCCCGCAAGGGCGCCATCATCAACAGCACCTACATGGTCTGAGCCGGTGACCGCGTGACGATCACGAACGAGCCGCAGGCCCCCGCGCGCGGTGCCGTCGGCATCTCGAACGGCGGGGCGCTCTCCACCCGCGTCGACGTCGCCATCCGCGGCATCCGGGTCGCCGCCCCCGTGCACCGGGAAGGAGGCGCTGGTCCGAGCGACGACGGACACGTGCTGTTCCAGGGCCTGCAGTCCGCGATCCCGCAGAGCCAGGACAGCCCGTACCTCGTCGACGACGGGCGACTGCTGCTCGACGGCGAGGACACGGGCATCGAGGTCACGCCGGTGGCCCGCCCCCGGTTCTACGACCTGGCGACGGCCGACGGCGTCTCCTACGAGGCGATCGCGCGCCTCCACGGGGCCAAGGTGCTGGCGACCACCGTCGTCCAGACCTGCGTGCGCTACGACGTCGCCGAGCGCTGCCGGTTCTGCTCGATCGAGGAGTCGCTGAACGCCGGCGCGACCGTCGCCGTCAAGACGCCGTCGATGATCGCGGAGGTGGCCGAGGCCGCCTGGCGACTGGACGGCGTCGAGCAGATGGTGATGACCACCGGCACCTCGAAGGGGCGCGACCGCGGCGCGACGCACCTGGCCCGCTGCGTGCGTGCGATCAAGGCCGTGGTGCCGGAGCTCGAGATCCAGGTGCAGTGCGAGCCGCCGGGCGACCTCGCCACCATCACCGACCTGTGGGAGGCCGGCGCGCGCTCGATCGGCATCCACGTCGAGTCGATGGACGACGACGTGCGCCGCCGCTGGATGCCGGGCAAGTCGCGCGTGTCGATGGACGAGTACCGGGCCGCGTGGCGCGAGGCCGTGCGCGTCTTCGGCCGCAACCAGGTGTCGACCTACCTGCTCGTCGGCCTCGGCGAGGACCCGGACGAGATGGTCGCCGGCGCCCAGGAGCTGATCGACATGGGCGTCTACCCGTTCATCGTGCCGTTCCGTCCGCTGCGGGGGACGCTTGCGACCGACGTCGACCACGTGCCCGCGCCGCACGGCTCGGTGCTGCACGACATCACCTTCCGGGTGTCGGAGGCGCTGATCGCGGCCGGCATGAAGGGCACCGACCAGAAGGCCGGCTGCGCGGCGTGCGGCGCGTGCTCGGCGCTGCAGACGGCCGGGGGCTGACGTGGCGCTGCTCGACGTGCCCGCGCTGATGGGGCCGCGGGTCGTCACGCCGCCCGCCGCCCAGCTCGCGGCTCAGCCCGCCGCTCCGCCCGCCGCGGAGTTCATCGTGGGGGTCGCGGACCGCGCCGAGGTCGAGGCGTACCGGCGGCTGCGGCGCGACGCGTTCGTCGACGAGCAGGGGCTGTTCGAGGGCACCGACCGCGACGAGCTCGACGACGACCCGCGCACCGTCGTGCTCGTCGCCCGGGCCGGCGGAGGCGTCGTCGGCGGGGTGCGCCTCGCGCCCGTCGGCTCGGAGGACATCGGCTGGTGGACGGGCTCGCGGCTCGTCGTCGCGCCGTCGGCCCGGAGCGCCCTCGGCGTCGGGTCGGCACTCGTCCGGGCCGCGTCGGCGCTCGCCGAGCAGCTCGGGGTGCTCCGCTTCGACGCGACCGTGCAGGTGCGCTCGTCGGTGCTGTTCCGGCGTCTCGGCTGGGAGCAGACCGGCCGCTGCGTGATCGGCGGCGTCGACCACCTCCGGATGCGCTGGCCGATCGACCGGCACCAGCGGCTCGTCGACGCGACGAAGTCGGTGCTCGAGGCCGTGCTCGAGCCGCACACCGCGTGGGCGGCGTCGCCCGACGGCTCCCTGGGAGGCGCGGGCTGGGTCGGCGACGACGGGGCGCCCGTGCCGGGCACCGACGTCGTCGCGGCCTGCGACGCGATCCTGCCCTCGATGGTCGAGCGCGACCCCGAGTGGGCCGGCTGGTGCGGCGTGCTCGTCAACGTGAACGACCTCAGCGCGATGGGCGCCGCGCCCGTCGGGCTGCTCGACGCGGTCGCGGGCCGCGACGCGGCGTTCGTCCGACGGGTGCTCGCCGGGGTGCGCCGCGGCGCCGAGGCCTGGGGCGTGCCGCTGCTCGGCGGGCACACGCAGGTCGGGGTGCCCGCCGCGCTCAGCGTCACGGCCCTCGGCCGGACCACGCACCCCGTGCCCGGCGGAGGCGGCCGGTACGGCGACGCCCTCAGCCTCACGGTCGACGTGAGCGGCTCGTGGCGGGAGGAGCACCACGGCAGCCAGTGGAACTCGACCGAGGGGCGCCGCTCGCACGAGCTGCGCGACCTCGCGGGCACCGTCGCACGGGCACGTCCCGCCGCGGCGAAGGACGTCAGCATGGCCGGCATCGTCGGCACCGTCGGGATGCTCGCGGAGGCGAGCGGGTACGGCGCCGTCGTCGACGTGGCGTCCGTGCCCAGGCCGGGAGGCGCCTCCTCGGGGGCAGCTGCCTCGTCTGGCTCGGGCTCCTCGCACGTGACCGTGGGGGACTGGCTGAGCTGCTTCCCCGGCTTCGGCATGGTGACCGCCGACCGGCCAGGGGAGTCGCGGATGCACTCGCCCCACGCGGTCACGGCCGAGATCGGCGAGCTGTCGCTGCAGCGCGGAGTCGCCCTGCGGTGGCCCGACGGCGAGGTCACGCGTGCGGTCAGCGGCGGCGTGACGGGCCTCGGCCCCGCCTGAGCGGCGCGCGCTGCTGCCCGCTGCCCGCTGCCCGCTGCCCCCTGACCGCCGCCCGCTGACCGCCGCCCCGACCCCTCGAACCCGCGCGCACCCCTCGGCGCGCTCGCGGGTGCGCGCGGGCCTCGCGGGTGCGGACGGCCGGCGCTCTGCGACACCCGACGGGAAACACGACCGTAACGACACTGCGCGTCTGCTGGAAACACCCGATGAATACGGTGTGGACCGTGTGATCCACACGAGCGGACCGACGGCGATCTGCGAGGCACGAGGCCGTCCCGTCGGCCTCGTCGTGCAGCCCGGCCGTGCGTCCGAGCAGCGTTCCCCGCCTCGCAGCCGACGTCGAGCCGCGCTCGACCTCGACCGAAGGAACCTGCCCCGATGCAGCACACCACCCGGCGTCCAGCACGCCCCCGACAGTCCGCGGCTGCTCGCGGCGTCATCGCCCGATCCCTCTGTGCCCGGACCCTCGCCGCCGGAGCGCTGGCCGTCGGCTCGGTCGCCCTCGCCGCGACCCCGGCCCTCGCCGCGCCCGCCCCGATCGCGCCCGGGATCACGTCCGGGTCGATCACGGCCCCGGCCACCGCCACGGTCGGCGACGTCGTCGACGCGTCGATCGCGCTGACCGGCACCAGCGCCGTCTACGCCTACGAGCTCGTGGTCGACTACGACCCCGCCGTGCTCGACTACGTCGACGGCAGCGCGACCGCTCCCGACGGCGGCTTCGACGCGGTCGACGAGCAGGACGGCACCCTCACCGTCACGCACACCCGGCTCGGCACCTCGCCCGAGCTCGCGGGCGACCTCGCCGTCGACCTGCAGTTCGCCGCGATCGGCGCCGGCGACGGCACGCTCGGGTTCTCCTCGGTCACCCTCGTCTCGTCCGAGGGACTGACGACGACGCTCGCGGCGCCGTCCGCGGCGCCCCTCGCGGTGACCGCCGCGGCCGTGCCCCCGGTCGACCCGGCACCCGTGCCGGTGCCCGACCCGAGCACGCCTGCAGGAGGCGGCACCGCGCCGGTGCCCTCGCCCACGTCGAGCGCGGCCAGCGCCTCCTCGGCCTCGGGGCCCCTCGCCTTCACCGGAGCAGAGGTGCTGCCCGGCATCCTCGCGGGCGCCGCCGTGCTGCTCGCGGGCGTCGCCGCCGTGGTCGTCGCCCAGGTGCGTCGTCGCCGCTCGGCGGGCACCCGATGAGCGCGCCGCGCCCCGGCGCTCGCCGCCGCACCTCTCTCCTGCCCGCCTCGCCCACCTCCTGGAGGACCACCCCCGTGACAGCCCCCCGACGCCGCGCCCTCGCCGCGACCACCGTCACCTGCGCCCTGGCGCTCGGCGGCCTCGTGGCCGTGCCGGCCGCGAACGCCGCCGACGCTGCTGCTGCTGCTGCTGCTGCTGCTGCGGCCGTCGCGCCCGCGCCCGCCGCCGGCACGTTCCTCGCCCCGTACTGGGTCGAGCTCGACCTGACCGACGACCGCCAGGTCACGGCCGACGACCTCGAGGTGCTGAGCTCCGCGCTCGGGGCGACCAGCGCCTCCTCGGCGTGGGGTCAGGTGTCGGTCGCCGACACGGACGCCGACGGGGTCATCACCGTCTCCGACGTCGCCGCCCTGTCGCAGCGCATCGTCTACGACGACGGCCCCTTCGAGATCGTCGAGGCGTCGGTCGTCGAGATGCAGGCCGCGATGAACGCCGGGGTCACGACCTCGGTCGAGCTGACGCAGGACTACCTCGACCGCATCGCCGCCTACGACACGGCCAAGGTCGACCCGGCGTCCACCGGTCGTCCGCTGCGCTCGATCATCACGACCAGCGGGGTCGCGCTCGCCGCGGCCGCCGAGGCCGACGCGACCCGCGCCTCCGACGGGATGACCGACATGCTGCTCGGCGTGCCGATCGCGGTGAAGGACAACTACGACACCGTCGACATGCCGACCACCGGCGGCTGCGGCTGCTGGGACGGCAACCAGACCTCGACCGACGCGGCGATGGTCGCGGGGCTCCGCGCGTCGGGCGCCGTCATCCTGGCCAAGGCGAGCCTCGACGAGTTCGCGTTCGGCTTCGCGTCGGAGTTCTCGTCGTACCAGCCCGCCGGCACGAGCACCCTCGTCGCCAGCCCCTACGTCACCAGCCAGACGGCCGGCGGCTCGAGCGGCGGCACCGGCGCGGCGATCGCGGCGAACCTCGCCGGCATCGGGTTCGGCACCGACACGGGCGGCTCGATCCGCATCCCGTCGTCGTACAACCAGCTCGTCGGCGTCCGTCCGACGGTGGGCCTCGCCAGCCGCGACGGCATCATCCCGCTGGCGCTCTCGCAGGACACCGGCGGACCGATCGCCCGCAGCGTCACCGACGCCGCCGTGGCCCTCGACTCGGTGACCGGCGTCGACGCCGCCGACCCGGTCACCGCCGAGCAGCAGGGCCTCGTGCCGGAGTCGTACACGAGCTTCCTCGACGCGGACGCCCTCGCCGGCACCCGCATCGGCTACGTGACGTCGATGGTCAGCACGAACCCGACCACGTCGCGGCTCTTCGCGGAGGCTCTCGTCACCCTGCAGGCGCAGGGCGCGACCATCGTCCCGATCGCGACGCCGCCGGCCGGGTTCGCGGCCGTGCTCGCCGAGAGCAGCGGCAGCACGAACGAGTTCAAGCACGACCTGGACGCCTACGTCGCGAAGCACCTGGCGCCGAACGTCGAGGCGCGCTCGTTGCAGGGCGTGCTGGCCTCGGGCAAGTTCGTCCCGTCGCGGGCGGGCACCTACCGCTCGCGCGACGCCGTCACCGAGGCGACCTACCAGGGCTGGGCGGGCCCGAGCGGCACGCACACCACGGCCATCGCGAACGGGCACACCCTGGTCACGGCGATGCTCGACGCCCAGGACCTCGACACGCTGATCTACCCGTCGGGCAACCCGTACTCGTCGTTCAGCACGAACATGCGCCTCAGCCCGAACACGGGCATGCCGGCCGTGACGGTGCCGATGGGGCAGGCGACCGCGGCCGACGGCACCATCACCGGCGCCGGCGTGAACCTCGAGTTCCTCGGGCGGGACTACGCCGAGGGCGACCTGCTCGGCCTCGCCTACGCGTTCGAGCAGGCCACGGCGGGGACGCCGCAGGGGCGCACGTCGCCGAGCCTGTACGGGCCGCTGCCGGCGGGCTGAGCCCTGGCCTGAGCCGCAGGAGGCGCGGGTCCCGTCCGCAGGACGGGGCCCGTTCCCTGCGTGCGGGCTCCCGCGCGCCGCCCGCGCCCCCGCGTGCACCCGGACCCCTCGAACCCGCGCGGACCCCTCGGCGCGCTCGGGGGTGTGCGCGGGTTCCGCGGGTGCGGAGGCCCCGCCTCCTGCGCGAAGCCTGGCCGACTGGCGAGCTACACCCCCGAACCGGCGCTACACCCCTGGAACGCGTGGTTCAGCGCGGGTCTGGGGGTGTAGCTCGGGCGCCCGCGCCCCCGCGTGCACCCGGACCCCTCGAACCCGCGCGGACCCCCCGGCGCGCTCGAGGGTGTGCGCGGGTCCGAGGGGTGCAGCGGCCTGCGACGCGCGCGCGCGGGCGGGGGGGCGCCGCGCGCGGGCGCAGCGGGCGCCGCGCGGGCGGGCGCGCCTCAGACGAGGCCGTGCTCGTACGCGAGGATCACGACCTGAACACGGTCGCGCAGGTCGAGCTTGGCGAGCACCCGGCCCACGTGCGTCTTGACCGTGGACTCGCTGACGACGAGCCGCGCGGCGATCTCGGCGTTGTTGAGGCCCTGCGCGACCGCGAGGAACACGTCGTGCTCGCGCTCGGTGAGCGCCGCGAACGGGCTCGAGGAGGCGGCGGCCCCGCCGCTGAGGTCGGCCCCGGCCCCGGCCCCGGCACCGCCACCGGCACCTGCGCCTGCGCCCGCGCCGACGCCGGCATGGCCGCCTGCACTGCCGACAGCACCGCCACCAGCACCGCCACCGGCACCGGCTCCGCCGCCGGCACTGCCGCCAGCACCGCCGGCGCCGCGGGGGAGGCGCGGCAGCGCCACGTCGAGCACCGCCCGCGTGACCCGCGGCGAGACGACGGCGTCGCCCACGGCGATCGACCGGATGCCCGCGAGTAGCTCGGCCCGCGGCGCGCTCTTCACGAGGAACCCGCTCGCCCCTGCCCGCAGCCCCGCGAAGGCGTACTCGTCGAGGTCGAACGTCGTGAGGATGAGCACACGGCTCGCGGGCGTCTCGCGGACGATCCGCCGGGTCGCCTCGATGCCGCCGATGCCGGGCATGCGGACGTCCATGACGACCACGTCGGGCGACAGGTCCGCGGCCTGGACCACCGCCTCCTCGCCGGTCGCCGCCTCGCCGACGACGACGAGGTCGTCGGTCGAGTCGACGATCATCGCCATGCCGCGCCGGACCAGCTCCTGGTCGTCGACGAGCAGGATCCTGATGTCGGTCACCGCGCCTCCTCCGTGTCGGTCAGCACGACGGCGACGCGCCAGCCGCCGCCGCTGCCGTCACCGTCGCCCGGAAGCGGCCCCGCCGCGACGGTGCCGCCGTACATCCTCGCGCGCTCGCGCATGCCGACGAGGCCGCGGCCCGCGCCCGCCAGCGGCGGAGCGGCGTCCGCCCCATCGTCTCCGTCGGCTGCGCCCTCCCGACGGCCGGTCCCGTCGTCGGTCACCGTCACGGACACCTCCTCGCCCCAGTCGAGCTCGACGAGCACCCGGCTCGGCGAGCCGGCGTGCCGGAGGGCGTTCGTCAGCGACTCCTGCACGATCCGGTGCACGGCCGTCTGCAGGGCCTCGGAGGCGGCAGGCACGCCCCGCGACTCGACCACCACCGGCAGCCCCGCGGCCCGGAACGAGGCCACCAGCTCGGGCAGCTGGTCGATCCCCGGCAGGGGCTGCGCCGGGAGCTCGGCTCCAGCTCCGGCTCCGGCTGCTGCTCCGTTCGCTGCCGCCGCCGACCCGTCGGCGACGCCTGCCGCCGACAGGTCGTCGTCGTCGCCCAGCGCCCCGAGCAGCCGACGCATGTCGCCGAGCGACCGCCGGCCGACCTGCACGATCTCGGCCACCGCCTCCTGCGACCTGGCCGAGTCCTTTCGGGCGAGGGCGTCGGCGCCCTCGGCGAGCGTGACCATCACGGAGATGCCGTGCGAGACGATGTCGTGCACCTCGCGGGTGATGCGCGCACGCTCGGCCGCGGTGGCGAGCCGCGCCTGCTGGTCGCGCTCGCGCTCGAGGCGCTCTGCGCGCTCGACCAGCGCCTCCAGCCGTCGTCGACGGGAGCCGACGTCGGAGCCGATCAGCACGGCGACGAGCAGGAGCAGCACCGTGACGAAGGAGGCGCCCGTCGCCTCCCCGAGGACGACCCTCGACAGCACCGCGACCAGCACGACGACGGCGGCCGAGACGCCGAGACCGATCCAGGCAGCCCGGACCGAGCGGTGCACGGCGAGGGCGTAGAGGGCGAGGCAGACGGCGAGCGGGTCGAGCCCGCCGTCGACGAGCGCGGCGACGGCCGTGGCGACGGTCACGACCGCGAAGGTCAGCCAGGGGCGCCGGCGCCGCACGAGCAGCGCGGCTGCCGAGACGACGACCCCTGCGCCGAGGACGACGTCGACGCCGAGCGGCCGGCCGGTGCCGGTGGCGAGCCAGACGAGCGCGAGGCTCGTGCCGCTGACGAGCAGGTAGCCGAGGGCGACGAGGGCGTCCACGACGGTCGGACGCGACACGGCCCAGCGGCGCACGGCGCCCGGCGGGCGGGGGCTGTCGGGCATGGTCCGACTCTACGCAGCGGCCCGGACGGAGGCGCGGGTGCGGTCGGCCTCCGCGGGGTGGCTGCGGCCTCGCACCGGGCCTGTCTGCGAGCCGGTCCCCAGCGTCGAGACCCCGAGCACGATCAGCCAGCCGATCGCGATCGTCGTGGCGACGAGCTCGAGGACGCCCCCGACGTCGGTGCCGACGCGCAGCAGCGAGAGCAGCCCGCCGGCTGCCGCGATCAGCGCCACCGAGACGCCGCTCAGCATCGAGAGCACTCGCAGGCGGCGACGTCCGGCGACGAACGACGCCTGCAGCATCGCGACGCAGGCCGCCGTGAAGGCGAGCACGGCCGAGGTCGTGTGGACGAGGTCCTGCACCGTGAAGGTCGCGCCGACGGGCAGCGGGCAGCCCGCCGTGCAGGGCACCTGCGACGCCACCAGGAACAGCCCCGACGCGGTCGCGATCGACGTCGACACCGTCCAGGCCCCGAGGAGGCGCCCCGCGGCCCGCATGCCCCGCCCGGCGCGCAGCCCCCGCGCCGCCCACGCGACGAGCAGCCCGCCGGCGACGACGAGCAGCAGCGCCGCCTCGAACAGCGCGGCCGTCGGCTCCCCGTCGGCGCCGAGCTCGCTGACGTACACGGGCCGGTCGACCCGGCTGCGCGCGACCCAGATCAGGACGAGCGCGACAGCCGTGAGAGCACTGCCGACGCCCGCGGCGACGGTGCGGGAGGTGGTGCAGGAGGTGGTGCTGCGCGCACTGCCGGAGGCGGTCGCGCCGCCGGTCGGGCGGGCTGCGGACGGTGAGGTGCGGGACACGGTGGAAGCCATGTCCCGACGCTAAGAAGAGCCCCGCCCCGACCGCGTCGGCCCGTGGTGCACGCCCGACGTCTACGTAGCACCTGGGTACCACGCGCCTCCGCGAGGGCGGGCCGACGCGCAGCGGACCCTGTCGTCAGACCTCGTCGTGGACGGCGTCCCAGATCTCGCGTGCCAGCCAACGTTCCTTGCCGCCCTGCCCCCACCGTCCCATGGAGACGAGCCAACCGCGTTCCTGCGCCTTCCTGAGGACGGTGGACGCTGTCGGCTGAGAGACGTCGAGAGCTCTCTGCACGGAGCCGACCGTGACGACGGGGTTCCTGAAGATGACGTCGACGAGCCCGGCGAGCGCGGACCGGTCGGCACGGACCTCGGCTCTGTACCGCTCCCGGATCTGGACGAGGAGGGTGATCCTGGAGGCGCTCTCCGTGGCCTGCTCCGTGACGCCGTCGGCGAAGAAGCGGATCCATTCTTCGATCTCTCCGCGTTCACGCACCGCCTGGAGTCGCTCGTAGTACTCGACCCTGTGCCGTTCGAAGAATCCGGAGATGTGGAGGATCGGAGCCGGCAGGACGCCGTCGTTCACCAGCATCAGCCCGATGAGCAGTCGACCGATCCGGCCGTTTCCGTCGAGGAAGGGGTGGATGGTCTCGAACTGGTAGTGCATGAGCGCGCACTTGACGACGACGGGAACGGTTCCGCTGTCCTCGTTGACGAAGGACTCCCAGTCGGCGAGCAGCTCAGGGATGTGGTCTTGGTGGGGCGGGATGAACCTCGCGGACTCAGGGCTCGCGTTCGGGCTGCCGATCCAGACAGGTGACCGTCGGAGCTCGCCAGGTGCCTTCTCCTCTCCCCGGACGTCGCTCATCAACGTCGCGTGCGTCGCACAGAACAGTCGCTGTGTCACGGGGAGCGACCCGAGCAGCGCGTTCCCCTCGCGTGCGGCTCGCAGGTAGTTGTCGACCTCCCTGAGGTTCTCGTCCACGATCGGGGCGCCTCCGCTCTCGGCCGAGAGGACGTCGCTGAGTGACGCTTGCGTTCCCTCGATGCGGGAGCTCGACAGGGCTTCCTGCGCCATGGAGGGACCGAGCAGCAACTCGGGATCCTGGACGAGCTGCCCGAGCCCGGACAGGCGACCCAGGGAGATGTCCGCCCGTGATACCGCGAGTCCGACTGACGGAGGGAGGGGCAGCTCGCGGGGGAGTCTCGCCGGCATGAAGTAGGGGTGCGTCCAGGACGACAGCGGTCTCGTCTGGAGGCCGCCGAAGCGGTCGGAGGTGAAGGCGGCCGGTTCCATGGCTCGAAGATATAGGTGAAAGCTCCTGTTTCTTATTAGTTCGACTGTCGGCTCGCCACCGACTTATAAGTTCCCCCGATCCAGATGAGGAAGTTCTGCCTGCTCGCCAGTTCCCCACGTTCAGGAAGTGAAGGAGGCGGGGGCTGGCCGAGCAGGTCAGCGCACGCTGAGCAGGGCGGCGCCCGGGAGCTCGACGTCGTCGGGCGAGCCGGTGCTGAGCACGGCGGCTCCGTCGCGGCGGGCGGCGTCGACGACGTCCTGGACGACCGCCGCGCTGGCCGGGTCGAGCTCGCTCGTGGGGTCGTCGAGGCAGAGCACGGCGGGTCGCGCGACCAGGGCGCGCGCGACGGCGACCCGCTGTTGCTGGCCGCCGGAGAGCTGCTCGAGCAGGTTGTGCCAGCTGGCCTCCGGCACGCCGAGGCGGCCGAGCAGCTGCTCGATCTCGGTCCACGAGCCGAGTGCTCCCGACGACCGTGCCAGCAGCGGCAGGGCGACGTTCTCCGCCGCCGTGAGCGAGCCGAGCAGCTCGTGCTGGCGGGTCACCAGCCCGACGTCGGGACGGCCGGCGTGGCCGCCGTGGCCGCCGCGGCCTCCGCCTCCCCCCTTGCCCGCACCCGCACCCGCGTCTGTCCCGTTGCCGAACGACACGTCCCCGGCGAGGGGCCGCTCGAGCCCGGCCACCACCCGCAGCACCGCCGACGGCACCCCGTCGGGGTCGCCGAGCAGCACTGCCGCTCCGCCCCTCTCGACGACCAGGTCGATCGGGGCCGAGGGCGAGCCGTCGGGACGACGCACGACGAGACCGACGAGACGCAGCGCGGGGGAGCCGGTCCGCGCCTCCTGGGCAGTGAGCTCCGGCTGCCCGGACAGCCCCGCGCCCGCATCGCCCTCACTCATGTCCGGCACCGCCCGTCGCGCCTCGCGTCGCGCCGCCCGTCGCACCGCCCACCTCGTCGACCCGGCGCACGCGCAGCTCGCCGGGCGCCACCTCCTCGACCGAGACGAGCGCCCCGTCCGACCAGTCGGCCCGCAGGGCCTGCGGCAGCTGCAGCGAGCCGTCGGTGCCGACGACCGACCAGCGTCCCTCGGCGGTGGCCTCCTCGCCGACGCGCCCGTCGCGGAGGTGCACCATGCGCTGCATCCGTGCCGCGACCGCGTCGTCGTGGGTGACGACGAGCACCGCGGTGCCCGCCTCCGAGGTCGTCTCGACGAGCAGGTCGAGCAGGGCGTCGCGCGCCTCCGGCCCGAGCCGGCTGGTGGGCTCGTCGGCCAGCAGGAGGCGCGGGCGCGGCGCCAGCGCCACGGCCAGCGCGACGACCTGCTGCTCGGTCGGCGTCAGCTGCCCGACGGGTCGCCGGTCGCCGACCAGCCCGGCGGCGCGCAGCACGCGTCGGCCGACGCGGAGGTCGTCCCGCTCGCGGCTGCCGACGGCCCACGCGACGTTGCCGACGGCGTCGTCGTGCAGGAGGAGGTTCGCCGGGGCTCCCTGCATCATCAGGCCCAGCGTGCCCCGGCGGAGGCGGGTGATCGTGCTCGCCCGCGCCGTCGCGAGGTCCGTGCCGAACACCTCGGCGCGGCCCGCCGAGGGCCGCGTCACTCCCGCGACGATCGAGAGCAGCGTCGACTTGCCCGAGCCCGACGGGCCGAGCACGGCGACGCGCTGACCGGCGGGCACGACGAGGTCGACGCCGCGCAGGGCGGCGACGTCGGTGCCTGCCTCGCGGTAGACGTGCACGAGCCCACGGCAGAGCAGGGCGAGGTCGTCGGTCATCGAGGCTCCTTCCCGTCGCCGAGCTCGACGCGCCCCGCGACCACGGCCACGCCGGCCAGCAGCGCCAGCGTGCCCAGGACCAGCAGCACCAGCGGTCCCCACGACGGCACGAGGTCGGGCGGCGGCGTCCGCCCCGACCCGACGACGAGCGGCAGCCGCGACACTGTCAGCAGGTAGGCGACGAGCCCGGCCGCCCCGCCGAGCACCGTGCCGACCGCGGGAGGCAGGAACACCTCGAGCGCCGCCGCCCGCCGCAGGCGCCGTCGCGGCACCCCGGCCGACTCGAGCGCCGCACGGTCGCCTCGCCGCGACGGTGCCGACACGACGCGCGCGGCCACGGTGGCGGCGAGCGTCAGCAGCAGCGCGGCGGCGCCCACGACGAGCGCCAACGAGGAGGCGCGGGTCGGCGACGCGTGCCGGTACCCGGCCGTCACCTCCTGCAGGGTCCTGGTGCCGACGACCTCGACGCCCTGGTCGGACAGGGCCGAGACGACCCGCGCCTCCTCGGCGGTCGTCATCGGCGCGAGCCACACCTCGTGCTGGGCCTCGGACGCACCGGGATCGCTGACCCGGTCGAGCAGCGGCAGGTCGATGAGGATCCCCTCGCCGCCGATCCGCGGCAGGACCCGGGCGTGGCCGACCTGGGCGAGCACGCGCGACGTCAGGTCGGGGGCGACGCCGACGAGGCCGCCCTCGACCCCGGCGAACGGGGTCGTCGCGGTGCCGTCGGCGACGACGACGGGCAGCGGCTCGGGCGCGTCGAGCGGCGCGATCGACGCTGTGTTGCCGCCCTGCTGGTCGAGGAACGACAGCGCCAGCCCGGGAACCGCGCCGCCCCGGTCGACCGCGTCGGCGATCGCGGTCGTCGCCGGGCGGGTGGGGTCGACGGCCTCGCCGACGCGGTCGCGCCACCGGTCGGGGGCGAGCCAGTCCGCCGTGTCGGCCGCCGCCTCCTGGTCGGTCGAGATGCCGGTCACGGTGAGCGCGACGCCGAACGTCGGGGTCGTCGCCCGCGAGCTGGTGAGGCCGAGCCAGACGACCCGGCAGCCGGCCTCGCACGGGAACCGGCCGGGCACGCTCGTGAGGGTGCCGTCGCGCGGGTCGCCGAGGTCGACCGTGTGCCAGCCGTCGGCCGCCTGCACCACCACGCGCAGCGACACGTCGGCGAGGTCGGTCGGGAAGCCGTCGACGGTGAGGCCCTGCGGCGCGATCGTCGTGACGTCGGCGACGTCGAGCGACAGGCTCGAGCCGGTCAGCACGAACGAGTCGCCGACCGGCGGGACGAGCAGCTCGGCGAGTCGGTCGGGGGTGCCGGCGGAGCTCCAGCCGGCCGACCAGGCGGACACCGCCCCGAGGCGTTCCGTGTCGACGGCGACGATGCGGCCGACGCCCTGCCCGCGGCGCAGCACGTCGACGGCCATCGCCCGGTCGCCGTCGGGATCCGCGGCACGGACCGCGTCGACGAAGTCCACGTCGTCGCGGACGCCGACGCTCAGCACGGTCGAGGCCCCGACGGAGGCGCGGGCCCGGTCGACCTGCAGCCGGTCGGCCGTGACGGCGACCTGGCTCGCCCAGCCCGTGACGGCGACGCCGAGGCAGACGAGCACCGCCGCCGTCAGCACCGACGGCGTCCGGCCGAGCCGTCGCGTGACGAGCAGCGCCGTGAGCGACCGTGGCGGGCGCCGGGTCGAGCGGCCCGCGAGCAGGGCCACGAGTCGCAGCGCACCGACGCCGACGAGCACCGCGACGAGGCTGGGCGCGAGCAGTGCGACGCCCGGGCCGGTGGCCTCGCCCTGCGTGACGAGCGCGACGAGCACGGTCACGGTGACGAGCGCGAGGCCGGCCTGCACGACGACGCCGAGCCGCCCGAGCCGGCGCGGGTCGGCCGCCCCGCCGAGCAGCTGGTCGAGGGGCACCCGCGCCGAGCGCAGGCTCGCGACGCCGAGCGCGGCCAACGACCCCACGAGCGCCAAGGAGGCGGCGCCCACCACGAGCGGGCTGGTCGGCTCCACGCGCACCTCGTCGCCCAGCCAGGCCCGGGCCGCGACGGCGGCGGAGCCCCAGCCGGCCAGCGCCCCGAGCACGGCGCCGAGCACGATCGCGAGGGCGGGCTCGGTGAAGACCGTGGCCAGCCAGCGGCCGCGCGTCAGGCCGCGCAGCCGTGCGAGTCCCCACTCGGCCGAGCGGACGCGGGCGAGGCGCTGCACGACGAGGGCGACCGCGAACCAGGCGAGCGCGAGGGCCTGCAGCGCCGTGGCCGCCGCGATGACGGCGGCCGCGTCGGCCTGCCGGTCGACCTGGCCGAGCACGCCGGTGAGGCCGGTGCGCAGGCTGGCACGGGCGGCGGCACCGTCCGTGCCGAGGGTCGCCTCCTCGAGGGCGGCGGCGTCGGCACGGACCCGAGCGACGTCGTCGAGGGCCAGCGGACGGGACGGGATGAGTGCGGCGTAGACCTTGGCGTCCAGCAGCAGCGCGTCGAAGCCGTCCGAGGTCACCACGAGGTCGTCGGCGCCCGGGACGTCGACCCGCACTGCGCGCGAGGGGGCGGCGAAGAACCGGCCGTCGTCCCGCATCGGGTCGTAGCGCCCGCTGACTGTCAGCTCGACCTGGTCGCCGTCCGTGACGACCACGAGGACGTCGCCGACGGCCACGCCCTCGACGGCGGACGACACCATCACCTGGTCGCTGCCGACGGGGCAGGTGCCCTCGTCGAGCACAGCGTCGCCGCAGTCGTCGCGGAGGAGGCTCGCGACGCGGGCGCCGCCCGTCACGTCGGCGTCGCTCGTCGACGTCCAGAGCACGTCGGCGGCCGACTCCGCCGCCACCACGGGGGCACGCCACACGGGGCCCGCGTCGACCGACTCGACGACGTCGCGCGCGTTCGACATCCCCACGAGGGTCGAGTCGCCGTAGAGGTCGGACACGACGACGAGGCTCAGGTCGTCGACCCTCGACAGGGCGGTCGCCTCGGCGAGGCCCTGCTGCTGGACGGCCCGGAGCAGCATCGGCGCGAGCACCGAGATCAGCACGGCGAGAGCCGAGAGCACGACGAGGGAGGCGGCGCCCGCGGGACGGCGGCGCACGCTCGTGACCCAGGCAGGTCGAGCCACCGGGCACCTCCTCGTGCGGTCGCGGACGGCCCGACCCTACCGCCGAACGGTGCCGACCCTGCACGTTCCCGGGCGCGGGGGCCGCGCGGGGCAGGCGTGGGCCCACGCCTGTCTCGTCCCACGCCGCCGGCGTGACGACGCACGTGGCGCAGCCGCCCCTGCGAGACTCAGGACATGCCCGAACACGGTTTCCCCCTGCAGCGCCTCGGCTTCCTCACGATCGGGTCGTTCGAGCCCGCGTCCCCGGCCGGCGGCCACGAGGACACGCTGCGCGTCATCGAGCGCGGCGAGCAGCTCGGCCTCGACAGCGCGTGGCTGCGGCACCGGCACCTGCAGCCCGGCATCTCGTCGCCCGTCGCGATCATGGCCGCGGCGTCGCAGCGCACCAGCCGCATCGAGCTCGGCACCGCCGTCACCCCGATCGGCGCCGAGAACCCGTTCCGCCTCGCCGAGGACCTCGGCACCGTCGACGTGCTGCTCGGCGGCCGCCTGAACCCCGGCTTCTCGACGGGCACGCCGATGAACTTCGACCTGTACCGCGACGCGATCTACCCCGACACCCTCGACCAGGAGGACCTCGGTCCCGACCGGCTCCTCCGTCTCCGCGACCTCGTGCGCGGCGACGTGGTCAGCGCCTCGCCGGGCCGCCGCGGCATCGAGGAGTTCAGCGACGTCGTGCAGCCGCACAGCCCGGGCCTCGTCGACCGGCTCTGGTGCGGCGTCGGCAGCACCCGGTCGGCGGTGTGGGCCGGCGAGCACCGGTTCCACCTGCTGGCGTCGAGCGTGACGAAGGCCGAGCAGGGCACCGACTTCGCCGTGAACCAGCGCGCCCAGATCGACGCGTACCGCGACGCCCACCCGGCCGGCGCCTCCGCCCGGGTCTCGCAGGGCCTCGTCGTCGTGCCGACCGACTCGGCGACCCCCGATCAGCGCGCCCGCTACGCCGCGTACGCCGAGTCACGCGCCGGACGAGTAGGCGTGCCTCAGGGCCCGGGACAGCTGCTGTTCGCCGCCGACCTCGTCGGCACCTCGGCCGAGATCGCCGACGCGCTGCACGCCGACCCGGCCTACCAGGCGGTCGACGAGGTCGCCTTCGCGCTGCCCTTCTCCCTCGAGCCGGACGACTACGCGCAGATCCTCACGGACCTTGCCGAGCACCTCGGGCCCGAGCTCGGCTGGTCGCCCGCGGGCTGACGCCTGAGCCGCGAACCGCGTTCCGAATCATGAACCGTGTTCTATCGCGGTTCATGGTTCGGAACGCGGTTCATCGTGGGGCGGTGCCCGTTCAGCTGCTGCCGCTGCCGCGCACCACGCGCTCGAGCAGCTCGAGGTCGATGCCGACGTGCGCCCGGGCGAGCGACGCCGCCTCGCGCGCACGTCCGGCGCTGATCGCGTCGACGATCGCCTCGTGCTCGGCGAGCGCGCGCAGCTCCATCGCGCGCATGCCGTCCTGGCCGCCCCAGGGGTGGGCGGGCGCGGCGATGCTGACCCGCGCCTCCAGCTCGAACAGCACGTCGCGCAGGACCGCGTTGTGGGCCGTCTCGGCGATCGCGACGTGCAGCAGCTCGTCCGCCTTCTGAGACGCGAGCCCGGAGTCGGCCGCCCGGTAGGCCTCGAGTCGGTCGCGCAGCAGGGCGACGTCGGCGTCCGTGCGGTTCTCGGCCGCCGCCTCCGCGACGGTGCCGTGCAGCCGGCCGATGGCCGCGCTCGTGTCGCTGAGGTCCGACCAGCGGGCAGCGAGGGTGCGCTGCGCGACAGCGGACGCCGACCGGGCGTCCTGCTCGGGGCGGGAGTCCTGGGCGAGCACGAACGACCCGCCACCCCGCCCGCGCTGAGTCTCGATCAGCCCCTGCTCGACGAGCCGCGCGAGCGCCTGGCGCACCGTCATCCGTCCGACGCGCAGCGAGGTCGCGAGCTCCCGCTCGGCAGGGAGGCGCTGGCCGGGCAGGTACTCGCCGGTCGCGATGGCCGTGACCAGGCGGTCGGTGATGTCGTCGGCGCGCGTGGTCGGCTCGAGCGGAGCGTCGAGGGCGCCGGAGGCGGTCGTCTCGCTCGTCGTCATCCGCCCTGCCCCTGCCTGCGTCCGTTGTGCTGCGTCTCTTTGTTACCGCCACATTAAGTCACGAAGAAAGGTCTTGGCACGAGACCTTTGTGGGTGCATGCTCTCACGCATGTCCACGAGCACCGCCGACGTCCTCCCCTTCCGTGACGGCCACACCTGGCTCCAGGTGACCACGCCCGACGAGCCGCGCGAGGGCGCCCTGCCCCTCGTCGTCCTGCACGGCGGCCCGGGCATGGCACACGACTACCTCCGCAACCTCGCGGCGCTCGCCGACGAGACCGGCCGCACGGTCGTCCACTACGACCAGTTCGGCTGCGGCCGCAGCAGCCACCGCCCCGGCGCCCCGGTCGAGACCTGGACCCCGGCGCTCTTCGTCGCCGAGTTCGACGCCGTCGTGGCGCACCTCGGCCTCGAGCGCTTCCACGTGCTCGGCCAGTCGTGGGGCGGCATGCTCGGCGCCGAGATCGCGGTGCGGCAGCCCGCGGGCCTCGCCAGCCTCGCGATCTGCAACTCGCCCGCCTCGATGCAGCTGTGGGTCGAGGGCGCGGCCGAGCTGCGTGCCCAGCTGCCGACCGAGACGCAGGAGGCGCTGCAGCGTCACGAGGACGCCGGCACCACCACCGACCCCGACTACCTCGCCGCGACGCAGGTCTTCTACGAGCGCCACGTCTGCCGCGTGGTCCCGATGCCCCAGGACTTCGTCGACAGCGAGGAGCAGATGGAGGCCGAGCCGACGGTCTACCACACCATGAACGGGCCGAACGAGTTCCACGTCATCGGCACGATGCGCGACTGGAGCATCGTCGACCGGCTGCCGCGCGTCGCCGCCCCGACCCTCGTCGTCGCCGGCGAGCACGACGAGGCGACGCCCGCCACCTGGCAGCCCTTCGTCGACGGAATCGCCGACGTCCGCTCGCACGTCTTCGCCGGCGCCAGCCACTGCAGCCACCTCGAGCAGCCCGAGGAGTTCCGCCGCGTCGTCGCGAAGTTCTTCAGCGAGCACGACTTCGCGGCGCACGACGCCTGACCCGCGTCCCTCGTCGGCGCCCCCTGACCGGCGCGGGTCGCGCTCCCTGAACCGACTCGACCCGCGCCTCCTCCGCCCCACCCCCACCGCACCTCCTCGTCGTTCACCCGCCTCGACCCGAGAAGAGACACCATGTCCGAGAAGACCGCGTCACCCGAGCTGAGCAACCAGCAGCAGCTCGAGCAGTACGGCTACAAGCAAGAGCTGAAGCGGTCGGTCTCGACCGTCGACCTGCTGATCTACGGCCTGATCTTCATGGTGCCCATCGCGCCGTGGGCGATCTTCGGCACCGTCTACAACGCGTCGTCGGGCATGGTGCCGCTGGTCTACCTCGTCGGCCTCGTGGCGATGATCTTCACGGCGCTCGCCTACGCGCAGATGGCGAAGTCGATCCCGCTCGCCGGCTCGGTCTTCTCGTACGTCGGCCGGGGCATCCACCCGATCGCCGGGTTCTTCGCGGGCTGGGCGATCCTGCTCGACTACCTGCTCGTGCCGACGCTGCTCTACGTGTTCGCGGCCGAGTCGATGATCGGCATCTTCCCGGGCAGCGCCCGCTGGATGTGGGCGCTGATCTTCGTCGCGATCAACACCGCGGTGAACCTGCTCGGCATCAGCTCGATCAAGATGATGAACCGGGTGTTCCTCGCGATCGAGGTCGTGTTCATCGCGATCTTCGTGATCATCGCCGTGGTCGCCCTCAACAACGGCACCATCCCCGGCGCCGAGTTCACGACCGACCCGATCTGGGACTCCAGCAAGGTCACCGCGCCCCTGATCGCCTCGGCGCTGTCGATCGCGGTGCTGAGCTTCCTGGGCTTCGACGGCATCTCGACCCTGTCGGAGGAGAGCACCGGCAAGCGAGGAGGCGCGGGCAAGGCGATGATCATCGCCCTGTTCATCGTCGCGTTCTGCTTCGTCCTGCAGACCTGGCTGGCGAGCGCGCTCGCGGGCGGCCGGGACTCGTTCCCCGAGGGCGAGGCCGGCAACGCGTTCTTCGACCTGGTGAGGGCCGCGTCGAACAGCGGCTGGGCGACGGCGTTCTTCGTCGTGAACGTGCTCGCGGTGGGCATCGCCAACGCGATGGCGGCGCAGGCCGCGACCTCGCGCCTCCTGTTCTCCATGAGCCGTGACAAGCAGCTGCCCGCGTTCCTGTCGAAGATCAACACCCGCAAGGTGCCGCAGGCCGCGATCCTCGTCGTCTCGGCCCTGTCGGCCGTGCTGGTGCTGTTCTTCGTGGGGCAGATCAACCTGATCGCGTCGCTGGTGAACTTCGGCGCGCTGTTCGGCTTTATGCTGCTGCACGTGTCGGTCGTCGTGCACTACGTCGTCAAGAAGAAGTCGCGCAACTGGCTGCTGCACCTCGTCGTGCCCGTGATCGGGTTCCTGATCATCGGGTACGTGCTGGTCAACGCGGCACCCGAGGCGAAGATCGGCGGGCTGGTCTGGCTCGTGCTCGGCGCCGGGGTGTTCCTGTACTACCGCAGCCGAGGAGGCGCCGCCCCGACCCTGGGACAGGGCGCCGACGACGCCGCGGTCGCGTCGACCCCGGCCGCCGACTCCGAGCGGCACGACGCGTGAGCGGCGGCGTGACCGACCAGCGCGACGGCATCGACCACTTCCTCGGCAACGAGCTCGGCCGGCCCGGCTTCACCGCGGCCGTCGAGCCCGTGCTGCGGATCACGCCGGGCACCGGCGAGACGATCGGCTTCGAGACGAGCGACGCGGTCTACGCCGAGCTGCACGAGCACCACGACCTGGCGCAGCTGTCGGTGCCGATCAACCCGGTCACCGGGCCGGTCTTCGTCGAGGGTGCGATGCCCGGCGACGCGCTCGCCGTGACCGTGCACGACATCCGCCTCGTCGACCACGGCTGGTCGGTCAGCCTGCCCGGCTCGGGCGCGCTGCAGCACGTGATGGGCGACGAGATGTTCACCCGCCGCGTGCCGATCGACGCCGACGGGGTGCACGTGACGCCGCGGCACACGTTCGAGGCACGGCCGATGATCGGCTGCATGGGCACCGCGCCCGCCGAGGGCGAGAACTCGACGATCATGCCCGCGTACCCCCAGGGCGGCAACATGGACGTCACCGAGAACACCGTCGGCTCGACCGTCTACCTGCCCGTCATGGTCGAGGGTGCGTACCTCTCGATCGGCGACGTGCACGCGATCATGGCCGAGGGCGAGTCGTCGTTCGTGGCGATCGAGGCGCAGGGCACCGCGGTGGTGTCGATCGACCTCGTGAAGGGCCTCGGGCTGCGTGCCCCGCGGATCGAGACGGCCGACGACTGGATCTTCGTCGGCCTCGGCGACCCCGTGCAGGAGAGCGTCCGGCGGGGCTACGAGGACGCGTTCTCGTTCTTGGTGGACGACCACGGCTGGTCGCGGGGCGACGCCTACGCCGTGCTCAGCGCGGTCGGGCACTCCCGGCTGGGCGGGCCGACGGGGTCGGTCGCGCCGGATCCGCTGCACCCGTTCGCGGCGGTCGGCGCGGTGACGCTGCACCGCGTGCCGAAGAGCGTGCTGTAGGGCGTCTGGCGAGCGGGCACCCGCTCGGGGGCGCCTCCTCGAACCGCGTTCCGAACCATGAACCGTGTTCTATCCCGGTTCATGGTTCGGAACGCGGTCCTTCGCGCGCTGGGTCAGCTCTCGAGGTGCGCGAGCATCGAGCCGATCAGGTCGTTCGTGGGCACGTTGTACTGCACGACGGCGATGTAGAGGTCACCACGCACGAACCACGTGTGGGCCGCCTCGATCGGGTACTGCTCGACCTCGATGGGCTGCTGGCAGAGCTGGCCGCCGTGCGCCTCCTGGCAGGTCGCGCCTGCGGCGGTCACCTGATCGAGCAAGGAGGCGGCGGTCGGCTGGTCGAGACGGCCGAGGATCACGAAGATGCCCGAGACGTCTGCCTGAGGCTCCCGCCAGACGCAGTCGAGCTCGGCGGCGGCGTCCACGATCTGGAACGGCTGAGCACCGGCCTCGGGCACGGAGGGCGTCCGCGAGCCGCGAGCGGTGCCGTCCCGCCGCAGCCAGCTCTCGGGGTTGAGCGGGATGCTGCCGAAGGTCGTCGCGTAGGTCGAGGCGTCGACGATCTGGGTGCAGTCGGTCGGGATGGTCACGAGGGGAGCGGCGACCGCCGTCTCGGTCGGCTCGGCCGTGTCCGTCGGCTCCGTGGGCTCTGCCGTCGGCGACGGGGTCGCGCCCGGCGTCGTCGTCGGCGCGGGCACGGTGACGGTCTCGGTGGGGTCGGCGGCCACGTCGTCGCCGGCTGCCCCGCCGGCGCACCCGGTCAGCCCGATCAGCGTGGCGGCCACGAAGGCCGCGGCCCCCAGCGTCGTGCTGCGTCGTCGAGTCATGTCGTTCCCCTGCCTGCCGTGCGCCCGTCGGTGCGGGCGCCTGCGCTCACGGTACCGAGCACGAGGAGGCGGTCGATCGTCCCCGAGGATGACATCCGCCCCGGTCCGATCACGATCAGGTCACGCCGCACGCCGCACGCCTCGCGATGCCGGGACAGCCCGGTTCGCCCTAGGCCAGCTCGACGAACAGCGCCGAGACGAACTCGGTGCGCTCGACCATCCCGCCGAGGCTGATCCACTCGTGGCGGGCGTGCGCCCCGCCGCCGACCCCGCCGACCCCGTCGAGCACCGCACAGCCGAGCGCCGCGGCGAAGTTGCCGTCGCTGGCGCCGCCGACCGAGACCTCGCGCAGCTCGAAGCCGAGCGAGTCGGCCACGGCCGCGGCGCGTCCGTAGAGCGCGGCCGTCGCCTCCGTGCGCTCCATCGGCGGGCGGTTCCAGCCGCCGGTGACCTCGACGCGGGCGACCGGGTCGTGCGGCGCGAGGGCCGCGAAGACCGCCTCGACCCGGGCCGCCTCGTCGGCGGAGGTGACCCGCACGTCGACCGAGGCCCTGGCGTGGCCGGCTCGGACGTTGGTGCGGGTGCCGCCCTGCACGATGCCGACGTTGAGCGAGGTGCCGGCGTCGATGTCGGCCGCGCCGTGCAGCTGCAGGATGATCCGGGCCATCTCGTCGACGGCGCTCGCCCCCGAGCGCGGGTGCAGCCCCGCGTGCACCTCGACGCCGAACGTCTCGACCTCGAAGATGCCCACGCCCTTGCGGGCGGTCTTGACGGCGCCCTCCGCAGCGGACTCGAAGACGAGCACCGCGCCTCCTCGGGAGACCTCGGCCTCGATGGCGGTGCGCGACGCGAGGCTGCCGATCTCCTCGTCGCCGTTGAGCAGCAGTCGGACGCCCGGCCGGGGCAGCCCCAGGGCGTCGGAGGCGGCGATCGCGTGCCCCAGCTGGATCAGCCCCGACTTCATGTCGAAGACGCCAGGCCCGGTCATGTGGTCGCCGTCGATCGTGACGGGCCAGTCGGCCAGCGTGCCCTCTGACCAGACGGTGTCGTAGTGGCAGAGCGCCGAGACCCACTCGGTCGACCCGGTGGGCGACGGGTACTCGAGGGTGACGGTGTCGCCGTAGCCCTCGACGACGTGCACGCGTCGCTCGGCGGGCGGCCCGACGGTGCGGCCGAGCCAGTGCTCGATCCAGTCGAGGCCGCGGGCGAGCAGGTCGACGTCGTCGGAGGGCGTCTCGAGCGACGCGTAGGTGACCAGGTCGGCGACCATCGCCTCGCGCCGCTGCTCGATGCGCTCGCGCAGGGCGGTGATGTCGAGGTCTGTCACGGGGGTGCCTCCGGGGGAGTGGCGGCGCGGACGCCGACGTCGCTCGCCAGGAGGACGCACCCCCAGGGTAGGAGGCGCGGGTCGTGACCGCCCGCCGGTCCGGACCACCTGGGGGCGGCGCGGGCCCGCGTGGCCGCTGTGGAGGAGCGGCCAGCGGCCGTCTGCGGGGCTCGGCGACCGCCTCCTGCGGGCACGGGTCAGGGCGCGGGCTCGCCCGCTGCCGGAGGCTGCAGGACGACCTGCTCTGCCCCCTCGCGGTCGAGCGTGCCGGGGAAGTTGAAGCGGCCGAACGCGCCCGTGGGGTCGTGCGGGCTGACTGGCCGGGCGATCTGCGAACCACGGATCACGGCGAGCAACAGCTCGCGCCGGTCGTCGTCGAGGACGGGCTCGGCGCGGTCGCGCAGCAGCACGGACGCCTTGCGTCCCTTCTTCTGACCGAACCTCAGCAGCAGCCCCAACGCGTCGTCCCTCGACAGGGGGAGCAGCTCGGCCGAGTCGACCTGCTCGAAGGCGAGCACCTTCCCGCGGATCCGGAGGCGCCTCCCCACGACGTCCACCGCGAAGGGCCGTGAGAGGCGCAGCACGACGTTCCAGGTGATCGCGGCCGCCGTGCTCCAGCCGACGAACCAGATCGGCACCGTGATCAGGCCCCAGGTCTGGAACGGCGACTCGCCCGACTTCGAGAAGAAGGCGCTCGCCGTGCCGACGAGCACCATGATCGGCAGGACGGTCCGCATGAGCCGGAGGAACGCTCGCTGCTTCGGGGCGTCGGTGAACTCGACCCAGGTGCCGGCGTCGTCGGACATGCGCTCGAGGGTACGGGAACGGTGCCGGGCCGGTCCGGATCCCCGAGTCGCCGACCTGGCGGTGCCGGCTGTCCCAGCGGTGTCGGAGGCCGCCGATACAGTGACGGCGATCTGACGACGGCCGTGACGACCACACCGACCACGACGAGAGGGCGACCGTGCGCATCCTGCACACCAGCGACTGGCACCTCGGGCGCACCCTGCACGGGGTCGACCTGCTCGAGCACCAGGCCGCGTTCGTCGACCACCTCGTCGAGCTCGTCACGGAGCGCGACGTCGACGTCGTCGTGGTGGCGGGCGACGTGTACGACCGGGCCGTGCCCTCGGTGCCGAGCGTCCGCCTCCTCGGCTCGGCCCTGCGGCGCCTGAGCGAGCACGCGGTCGTCGTCGTCACGCCCGGCAACCACGACAGCGCCGTGCGGCTCGGCTTCGCGGCCGAGCTGATGCGGCCGGGGCTGCACGTGCTCGCGTCGGTCGAGGCCCTCGACCAGCCCGTCGTCGTCGCCGACGAGCACGGGCCGGTCGCGTTCTACGGGCTGCCGTACCTGGATCCGGACACGGTGCGGCACACGCTCGCGCCGAGTGTCGACGCAAGCGCCGACGCAGGTGCCGCCGCCAGCTCAGGCACCGACGCGGGCCCCGCAGCCGAGCGCCTGCCCCTGCCGCGGTCGCACGAGGCCGTCGTCGCCGCCGCGATGGACAGGGTGCGTGCCGATCTGGCCTCGCGCCCCGGCACCCGCTCGGTCGTCGTCGCGCACGCGTTCGTCAGCGGCGGCGAGGCCAGCGAGAGCGAGCGCGACATCCGGGTCGGCGGGGTCGACTCCGTGCCCTCGGCGGTGCTCGACGGCGTCGACTACGTCGCGCTCGGCCACCTGCACGGCGCACAGCGCATCGGCGCCTCTCGCGGCGAGCGACCCGTCATCCGGTACTCGGGCTCGCCCGTGGCCTTCTCGTTCGGCGAGCTCGGGCACGTCAAGTCGACCGCGCTCGTCGACCTCGACGGCGCGGGAGGCGTGACCGTCGAGCTCGTCCCTGCTCCCGTCCCGCGAAGGCTGGCTGAGGTGACCGACACGCTCGATCACCTGCTCGACGGTCGGCACGACGGCCTGCGCGACGCGTGGCTGCGTGTGCACGTGACCGACCCGGTGCACCCCGAGCGGCTGTACAGCCGGGTGAAGGCGCACTTCCCGCACGCGCTCGTCGTGCTGCACGAGCCCGTCGGCGCCGTCGACGCCCCGACGCTGCGCCTCGTGACCGCCGAGACCGACCCGCTCGAGGTGGCCGCCGACTTCGTCGCCTTCGCGTCGGGCGCCGTCGTGACCGACGCCGAGCTCGCGGCCGTGCGGGACGCCTACGAGTCCGCCCGCAGCGCCGAGGAGTCCGCGTGAACCTGCACCGCCTCACCCTCCGCGCCATCGGCCCGTACGCAGGCGAGCACACGGTCGACTTCGCCGAGCTGGGCGCGTCGGGCACGTTCCTGCTCGAGGGGCCGACCGGCGCCGGCAAGTCCACGGTCATCGACGCGATCGTCTTCGCCCTCTACGGGTCGCTCGCCGGCGAGGGCGCGAGCCGCGACCGGCTGCGCAGCCACCACGCCGCCCCCGAGGTCGAGCCCTTCGTCGAGCTCGTCTTCGAGACCGCCGCGGGCATCCACCGGGTGCGGCGCACCCCGGCCTGGCGCCGGCCGAAGAAGACCGGTACGGGCACGACCCCGGCGAACGCCACGGCGACCCTCGTCCGCCTGACGTCTCCCGACGCGACCGCGGGCGAGCCGGTCTCGACCAGCACGCAGGAGGTCGGCGGCGAGATCGGGCGCATCCTCGGCCTGACGCGCCAGCAGTTCGTGCAGACCGTCGTGCTGCCCCAGGGCGAGTTCGCGGCGTTCCTCCGCTCGACCGGCGAAGAACGCCGCACGATGTTGCAGTCGCTCTTCGGCACTGAGATCTACGAGGCGACGACGGCGCAGCTCGTCGAGGCCCGACGCTCGGCGAACACCGAGGTGGCCGCAGCCGACCACGCCGTCGAGCTCGGCTGGGCGCGGCTGCGCGAGGCCGCCGGCGTCGGCAGCGACGACGAGCTCGCCGGTTCCGCGGCCCAGGGCGACGGGACGTCCGCCGACGCCCAGGCCGACTCCGGCCCCGATGCCGACACGGACACCGACACCGACACCGACACCGACATCGACACAGGCGCAGCGACCGTCGGCGTCCGCGACCTCGCGGAGCGGCTCGATGCCGGGCCCGACTCCGACCCGGACGCGGTCGTCGCCGATCTCGCGGCCGCGGCCGCCACGGCGCAGGCCGGACGTGACGTGCGAGCGGCCCGTCGCGACGAGCTGAGGGCGACCCTCGAGGCTCGGCGTCGGCTCCGCGCGGCCCTCGACCGCCGGGCGTCGCTGCTCGTCCGGGCAGCCGAGCTCGAGGCCGCCGAGCCGGCCGCCCGTGAGGTACGCGACGACCTCGACGCCGCGGCTCGTGCGGACCTGGTCACGGGGGCAGCCCGAGGTGCAGCCCGAGCCGAGGAGGCGGTCCGCGCGACCGCGGACGAGCTCGCCCTGGCGGCGCGCTCGGCTCCCGCAGCCGGGGTCGCCGCCGCCGAGCTCGACGAACCCGAGCTCGACGAACCCGACCTCGACGCCGCCAGGCTGGCCGCCGAGCGTGACCGCCTCCGGTCCGAGCTGGCCGTGCTCGCCGAGACGGCCAAGGTCGAGGCGGGACTGCCTGCTCGACGAGCTGCCGTCGAGTCCACGCGAGCGCGCCTGTCGGCCCTCGACGCATCCCGCGAGGAGGCCGACGCCGAGCTCGCCGGCCGGCCCGCGGCTCGCGAGGCGCTCGTCGTCGAGCGAGACGAGGCGGCCCGCCGGGCCGGCGGCCGCTCCGCCGCCGAGCAGGCGCTCGCCGCCGCCGAGCAGCGGGTGACCGCCCTGGAGCGCGTCCGCGTCCTCGACCGGGACGCCGAGCAGGCGGCCGCCGTGCTGGTGTCCGCCAGCCGTGACGCGGTCTCGGCCGTCGAGGCCGAGTCCGCCCTCCGCCTCCGCCAGGTAGCGGGGATCGCGGGTCAGCTCGCGACGACCCTCGCCTCAGGCGAGCCCTGCCCGGTCTGCGGCTCCGTCGAGCACCCCGCACCGGCCGCCCTCACCGACGAGCACCCGAGCGACGACGACGTCGACCGCGCCGCCGCCGGCGCCCGCTCTGCGCAGGACGCGCAGCGCCGTGCTGCCGGGCTCGCCTCCGCGGCCGAGGCCCGACGCGACGACGCGCGCGCCGCCCTCGGCGACCTCGAGGCCGACTCGGCCGGCGCGGCCGTCGACCTCGCCCGGCTCGCCCTGCGCGACGCCGTCGAGGCCGAGCAGCTCCTCATCGCGGCCGAGCGCGCGCTCGCCGCGTTCGACGCCGACACCGAGCGGCGTCGCTCCGCGCTCGCCTCGGTCCTGACCGAGCACGCGACCCTGGCCGAGCGCCTCGTCGGCGAACAGCGTCGGGTCGACGACGACGCGGCCGTGGTCGAGGCCGCGCTGGCGGGGGCAGGCGAGTCCGTCGCCGGCATCGTCGCCGAGCGTCGGGCCAGGGCCGAGGCCGTCGAGCGCCTCCTGCGGGCTGTCGACGCCCACGAGACCGCGGTCGACGCGAGGGTGCAGCGCACGGCCGAGCTGGACGCGGCGCTGGCCGAGTCGGGCTTCGACGACGCGTCCGCCGCGGCGCGAGCTGTGCTGCCGACGCCCGAGCGGGACGCCCTGCGCGCCCGGGTCGGACGGCACGAGGCCGACCTCGCCGTCGTCGCCTCCGGCCTGGCCGAGGCCGAGGTCGCGAGCCTGTCAGGCGACGAGGAGGTCGACGTCGATAGCTCCGTCGAGGCGCTGGCCGAGGCCGAGGTCGCCCTCGGCGCGGCATCCGAGCTGGCCACCCGACGTGCCGCCAGGGCGACCGCGTCGGCGGCGGCCCTCGACGACCTCCGGCGTGCCCAGCGGGCAGGGGCCGAGGTCGCGGACGAGGCCAGGGCAGTCGTGCGCATGGCCGACCTGGCCAGCGCCACCGGCTCGGTCAACGTCAAGGGCGTGACGCTCGGCACCTACGTGCTGCTGCGGCGGTTCGACGACGTCGTCGCCGCGGCCAACGCCCGGCTCGGCGTCATGTCGAGCGGACGGTACGCGCTGGAGGCGTCCGACGAGCGCGAGCAGCGGTCACGATCGCGTCGGGTGGGCCTCGCCCTCGCCATCCGCGACCACGCGACGGACACGACGCGCGACCCCGCGAGCTTCTCGGGCGGCGAGACCTTCTACGCGTCGCTCAGCCTGGCGCTGGGGCTCGCCGACGTCGTCCAGGCCGAGGCAGGCGGGCTCGAGCTCGGCACCCTGTTCGTCGACGAGGGCTTCGGGTCGCTCGACCCCGAGACCCTCGACGCGGTGATGACCGAGCTCGGGCGGCTCTCCGACACGGGGCGCGTGATCGGCATCGTCAGCCACGTCGACGAGCTCAAGCAGCGCATCGCCGATCGCATCGAGGTGCGCCGCCAGCCTGACGGCTCGTCCGTGCTGCGCACGACCGTCGGTTCCTGAGGGTCACCGTGCCCACGGCCCCCCCTCGCTCCGCACCGGGCACACGCGGACGGGCGGGTCCGTCGCGACCGGGCGCTCGTGAGCGCCCGCCCGGGACGAACCCGCCCGTCAGGAGGGTGCGTGTCGGCAGGTCCGGTCAGACGACCGGGCCGCCGCCGTCCTGCGTCGAGCGACGCGTGACCTGCTCGCCGCTGGCCGGGTCGACGGCCGTGCGCGCCTCGGTCACGGTGCGGCGACGACGCGTCGCGAACACGATGCCGAGGATCGTCACGAGGACGCCCGCCGCGATGAGGATGTAGCCGATCAGCATGATGTCGATGCCCGCGACCTGGAAGTCCAGGGCGTACGCGAGGATCGCGCCGATCACGATCAAGGCGATTCCGCCGCCGATGCTCATGGTGTCTCCTTCGTCGAGCGGGGGAGTGTCCACCGCGGTGGGCCACGGTACCGACGTCGCGCCTCCTGCGTCACCCCTTCTTCGGGCGGCCCCCGGCCGACGCGACGACGCCCGTCGTGCAACCACTTCGCGTGACCTGCTCCCGCTGGGCAGCGTCCCCGCGCTATCCTCGACTCACTTCGGCGGATCCCCGGCCCTGGAGTCCCTGTTCAGCGACGTCCGTCGCTCGTGTTTCCCGGTGTGGGACACAGGGCCGGGTCCGTCGGAGCCCTGGGCGTGACAGATGATCCGGCGGCACGGCAGGGGGTCACGACTCGGCTGTCGCCGTCTCGTGCAGCAGGTCGAGCGCCGCGCGCACGCCCGCGGCGTCGAGCTGTCCGGGTGCACTCGCGCCGTCGGCCGTGGCCGCGGCGAAGGTCAGGCACGACCCGAAGGTCTCGCCGACGAGCCGGGACGCGGCCCCCAGCGGGCCCATCGACATGGTGACCGCCGGCACGAGCCCGGGCCCCGACCGGAAGTCGTCCGTCGCCGCCAGCAGGGTGAGCACGTCGGCCGGGTTCGTCGGCATCGCCGCGAGCTTGACGACGTCGGCACCGTGCTCCTGCTGCTGCAGCAGGCGCGAGAGGATCTCGGCGCGGGGAGGCGTGCCCACGAAGTCGTGCGACGACATGACGACGACGACGCCGGCGTGGTGCGCGGTCTCGACCACCGCCTCCCGGATGTCGGGCTGCGTGAACATCTCGACGTCGACCGCGTCGACGACCCCGTCGCGGATCGTGCGGGTGAGCAGCTCGCCGTACTCCTCTGGCGTGATGTCGCGGTCGCCGCCCTCCTGCTTGGTGCGGAACGTGAAGAGCACGGGCACGTCGTCGGGCAGCGCGGCCCTGACCGCCGCCACCGCCTCGCGGACCTTCTCGGCGTCGTCGACGGCCGTCAGGTGGTCGACGCGCAGCTCGACCAGGTCGTAGGAGGCGCGGGTCAGCGAGCCGGCCGCCTCGCCGAGTGCCGAGGCGGTCCGGGCGACCAGCGGCACGCACACCGCCGGCCTGCCGTCGCCGAGCACGAGCGACCGCAGCGTCGCGGGCTGGGGCGTCGGACGCACGTCAGGCCACCGCGGAGCTGGTCGCGGCGGTCTTCGCCGACGTGGTCGTGGGCTCCGCCGGCAGGCCCACGGCCGCTCGCATCGCGGCGCGCACGCGGTTCTCGTCGTCGAGCCGCTCCTCCTGCGGGAGTCCCGTGAAGAGACGCACCTGCGACACGGCCTGCTCGAAGAGCATGTCGAGCCCGCTGAACGCGATGCCGCCGTCGGCCGTCCAGGTCGACGCGACACGGGTCGGCCACGGCTCGTAGGCGACGTCGAACAGAATGGACGCCGTGCTCCTCGGGCGCAGGGGCAGATCGTCGGCGACTCCGCCGGGGAGGGTGCTGATGACGAAGTCGAGCGGCGCCAGCGTGCCCAGCTCGGTCAGGGGGGCGATGCTGACGTCGCAGCCCAGCTCGCTGGCCAACGAGGTCAGCTCGCCGGCGCGCATGGGGTTCCGCAGGTGCACCGAGAACGAGCGGGCGCCGAGCTGCCACGCGGCCCACATCGCCGAGGAGGCGGTGGCCCCGCCGCCGAGGATCGTCGCGCTCGCGGGGCGGGCGTCGTGGTGCGCCTCGACGGTGCGGACGATGCCGTCGACGTCGGTGTTGTGGCCGTGGCGGCGTCCGTCGTCGTCGATGACGACCGTGTTCGCGACGCCGAGGGCTGCGGCGAGCGGCGAGATCGTGTCGAGCAGGGGCAGGACCTCGCGCTTCAGCGGCATCGTCAGGCTGAGGCCGCGCCAGGGGCGGGCGGCGGCCTCGGTGGTGGCGGCCGCGGCGGAGTCGGTGGCGTCAGTGGCGGCGTCGGTGGTCTCAGCGGCGGCGTCGGTGGTCTCGTCGAGGAACTGCCCGAGCTCGCCCGAGGCGACCTCCGCACGGTCGTACTGCCAGTCGAGCCCGAGCTCTGCGTAGGCCGCGCGGTGCAGGGCGGGCGACAAGGAGTGGGCGATCGGCGAGCCGAGCACGGCCAGGCGGCGGGGAGCAGCGGACAAATCAGGCACCTCTCGGACGGCGGACGGACGCGACACAGTATGCCCGGAGCCCCTGGGTCGCCCCTGCTCCCGTCGTTCCTCCGGCCCGTGCGCCGCGACCCGGCCGTGCCGGCACGCGTGCCAGCATCGTCGGATGCAGATCCGCGCCTTCGACCCCGCCGACACCGAGTCCGTCGTCGCCCTCTGGCACGAGTGCGGCCTCACCCGCCCCTGGAACGACCCGCACCGCGACATCGAGCGCAAGCTCGCGGTGCAGCCCGAGCTGTTCCTCGTCGGCACCGAGCTCGTCGACGTCGACGGCGAGCGCGGCACCGGCAGCCCGAAGGAGGTGCTGGTCGCGACCGCCATGGCCGGCCACGAGGGCCATCGCGGCTGGCTCTACTACGTCGCCGTCGCCCCCGAGCACCGCGGCGGGGGCCGGGCCAGGCAGATCGTCGCCGAGGCCGAGCGGCTGCTCACGGAGGCCGGCTGCCCGAAGGTGCAGCTGATGGTGCGCTCCGGCAACGACACCGCCGAGGCGACCTGGGGCAGTCTCGGCTACGAGCCGAGCGACGTCGTCGTGTACGGCAAGCGCCTGATCGAGGACTGACCCGAGCGCCCGCCAGCCGCGCAGCCGCTCAGTCGAGCGCCAGCAGCACCGCCGCGCCGAGGGCGAGCACCAGCCCGCCCACCTGCGTCCGCGTCAGCCGCTCGCGCAGCACGACGGCCGCGAGCACCACCGTCGCCGCCGAGTAGAGCGCCGTGAGCACGCTCATCACGGTGAGGTCGCCGACCCGCAGCCCCACGAGGATCAGCACGTTCGCCCCGCTGTCCGCGACGCCGCAGGCGACGGCCAGCCACAGGGCGCGGCGCAGGGGCAGGAGGTGCGGGGCGTCCTCGGCGACCGGCGCCGCGCCTCCTCGTGTCGCCGACCGCGCCCCGACCCGAGCCCGCGCCCGAGCACCAGCCCGTGCCCGCGCGACCAGCAGCAGCACCAGCACCGCCCCGCCCGTCAGCACCAGGTTCGCCGACCTGTTGGCGACGAGCGGCACCAGCCCGGAGTCGTCCGGCGTCCGGTCGAGGAACACCAGCACCAGCCCGATGCCCGCACCGGCGCCGAGGGCCATCAGCAGCCCTCGCGCGCTGGGGCGGGGCGCGGCAGGGTCGGGCACGAAGCCGACCAGCACGACGGCGACGAGCGCGAGCGCGATGCCCGCCCAGCCAGCGCCTCCCAGTCGGGAGCCCTGCGCCAGCCCGACGCCCACCGGCACGATCGCCGAGACCACCGCCGTGAGGGGCGAGAGGATGCTCATCGGCCCGAGGGCGAGGCAGGCGTAGAGCAGGGCGAGGGCGACGGCTCCCGCGACGCCGCTGAGCAGGCCCCAGCCGACCGCGGCCGTCGAGGCCGTGCCGGGCACGACGAGCAGCAACAGTGCGAGCAGCACCAGCCCGCTCGCGGCGGCGATCGCCGTGACGCGCAGCGGGGCGATCCGCCGGGCGGCGAGCCCGCCGAGGAAATCGGCCGAGCCGTAGGAGGCGGCGGCCAGCAGGCCGAGGACGGCGGCGATCACGGCGACTCCAAGAGGTGCGGGGCGAGCCAGGACGACAGCTGTCGCCTCGCGAGACGGCCGTCGTGTTAACAACGGGTGACGAACGTGCGGGAGCCCTTGTCGGACTCCCAGCTGGATCTTATGGTCGTGGGGGCCGTCCCTCGACCGGGGGCCAGGCCGTCAGGGCCGATCCGGCCCCTCCACCTCGCAGCCTCCAGGAGACACACTCGTCATGCGCCCCCGTCCCACTGCCTCACCTCAGCGCGAGAACGGGGGCGGGCGTCGTCGCCGCGCCGCCCTCTCGCTCGTCGCCGTCACCACGATGGGACTCGGCGTGCTCGTCGCGGCCCCGGCCGCCCAGGCCGAGACGAAGACGATCGACGTCCTCGGGATCAACGACTTCCACGGTCGCCTCGAGCGCGGGACCGACCCCGTCGCCGGTGCCGCCGCCATGGCCGGCACGGTGAACCAGTTCCGTGCCGCCAACCCGAACACGCTGTTCGTGTCGTCCGGCGACAACATCGGGGCGTCGACCTTCACCTCGTTCATCCAGGACGACGAGCCGACGCTCGACGCCCTCAACGCCATGGGCCTCGACGTCAGCACCCCGGGCAACCACGAGTTCGACAAGGGCCAGGACGACTTCAACGGTCGCGTCCAGGAGAACAGCGAGTTCCCGTACGTCAACGCGAACATCTACTCGACGGCGACCGGGGCGCGCGCCTACGACCCCTACTACGTCCAGGACGTGGACGGGGTCAAGGTCGGGTTCATCGGGGCGATCACCGAGCTGATGCCCGAGCTCGTGAGCCCGGCCGGCATCGAGGGCCTCGAATTCCGTGACATCACGGACTCGGTCAACGACGCTGCGGCAGAGCTGACCGACGGCGTGGACGACGGGGTGAACGGCGAGGCCGACGTCATCGTCCTCCTCGTGCACGAGGGGAACGCCTCCGCGAACCAGGCCGACGCCACGGGCGACTCGGACTTCGCGGACATCGCGCTGAACGTCACGCCGAAGGTCGACGCCATCCTGTCGGCGCACACGCACGCCACCTACAACTTCACCGGCATCGTCCCGACCGGCGGCACGAAGGCCCGCCCGGTCGTGCAGACCGGCAGCTACGGCGCGAACCTGAGCCACCTGACGATCCAGCACGACGACGTGACGGGCGAGAACACGGTGACCAGCGAGCTCGTGCCGCTGTTCACCTCGACCGCCGCGCCCGACCCGACGGTCGCGGGGATCGTCGCCGACGCCGTGGAGGTCGCCAGGGTCGAGGGCCGCAAGCCCGTCGGGACCATCACGGGCGACCTGCGCCGTGCGGTCCAGACCAACGGGTCGGAGAACCGCGGCGGGGAGTCGACGCTCGGCAACCTCGTCGCCGACGCCCAGCTCGCTGCCACGCAGGACCAGCAGTCGCAGATCGCGTTCATGAACCCCGGCGGCCTCCGAGCCGACCTGGCCTACGCGTCGAGCGGCACCGAGGGCGACGCCGACGGCGTCGTCACCTACCAGGAGGCGGCGGCCGTGCAGCCCTTCGCCAACACGCTCGTCGTGTCCACCCTGACCGGCGCCCAGATCCGGGCGACCCTCGAGCAGCAGTGGCAGCCCGCGGGCTCGAGCCGCCCGTTCCTGAAGCTCGGCGTCTCGAAGGGGCTGGCCTACACCTACGACCCGACCGCGGCCGCCGGCTCGCGCATCGGCACGATCACGCTGAACGGCGCCGTCCTCGACGAGGCCGCCAGCTACAAGGTCACCGTGAACTCGTTCCTCGCGTCCGGCGGCGACAACTTCACCGCGCTGAACGACGCCTCGGCGAAGGCCGACAGCGGCAAGATCGACCTGCAGAGCCAGGTCGACTACTTCACGGCCAACGGCGTCGTCTCGCCCGATCTCGCTCAGCGCGCGGTGGGCGTCACCACGACCCCTGCCCCCGAGGCCGGCTTCGCCGCCGGCGACGAGGTCAGCGTCGCACTCTCGTCGCTGCTCTTCAGCTCGCAGGACGCGGCGGCGGCAGGCGACGTGTCCGTCAGCCTGGACGGCGTCGTGCTCGCCTCGAGCGTCGTCGACGCGTCGGTCGTCGACACCACCGACGAGCAGGGCCGCGCCACGCTGGCCTTCGCCGTCCCCGAGGGCATCACCGCGCCCGAGGCCGGGCCGGTCACGCGCTCGCTGCGCGTCACGGTCGAGGGCACGGGCACCGCGTTCGACGTGCCGGTCGTGTTCGCGGCCGCGGCGGCTCCTGTCATCGTCGACCCGACCCCGGGCGACCCGGGCACGCCCGGCTACCCGGGCACGCCCGGCGACCCGGGCACGCCCGGCACGCCCGGTGACGGGTCGGGTGCCGCACCCGGCGCCGGGAACGGCACGGGCTCCGGCACAGGCGCGACCCCGCGCCCCGCAGCCGCGGGCGACCTCGCCTTCACCGGCTCGGACGCGGCCACGACGGGCCTCCTCGCGGCACTCGCGCTGATGCTCGCCGGAGCCGGCGTGCTCACGGCCACGCGCCTCCGTCGCCGTCGTGCCCTGCTCGCCGGGACGACGGACTGACCAGCACCACCCGCACGACCCGTACGACCCGACGGCCCGGCCGCACCCGCACAGGTGCGACCGGGCCGCCGGCGTTAACCTCGGGGGCGTGACCACCGCCTCCGTCGAGTACCACCGGCTGTTCCGCACGCTGCCGAGCTGGCGGTGGTGGCGGCCGCTGCTCGCGGCGGTGATCGGCGCCGTCCTCTACTGGGTGCTCGCCAACGCGGTCGTGCTGGCGATCTTCGCGGTCCTGCGGGCGATCGGCGGCCAGGAGCTGACGTCGACGGTCGCGCAGGGCGTCCAGGACGACCCGCTCGACGCCTCCCAGCCGCTCGTCCTGCTGACGACCCTGGCGTCGATCGCGACGCTGCTGCCTGCCGCGCTGCTCGCGACGAAGCTCGCGGGCCTCGGTCGACTCGGCCAGCTGTCGAGCGTCACCGGCCGCCTCCGCTGGCGCTGGATGCTCCGCACCCTGCCCGCTGCCGTCGTGCTCATGGCGCTGACGGTCGGGCTCAGCTACCTCGTCCTGCCGCCGCTGACGGGGCAGGCGATCGGCACGGGGCCGGTCACGACCCCGCCCGCAACGATCATCTGGTCGACGCTCGTGATCCTCCTGCTCGTGCCGTTGCAGGCCTCCGCCGAGGAGTTCGTCTTCCGCGGCTTCACGATGCAGGCGCTCGGGTCGTGGACCGTCTGGCCCGTGGTCGCGATCGTGCTGCCGACGGCCGCGTTCGCGCTGTCGCACGCCTACAACCCGTGGGGGATGCTCGACGTCGCCGTGTTCGGGGTGGCGGCGGCGTGGCTGACCTGGCGCACCGGAGGGCTCGAGGCCGCGATCGTCGGGCACGTGCTCAACAACACGGTGCTCTTCCTGCTGCTCGCGCCGTTCGCCGGCACCGAGACGAGCGACGGCAGCCCGCTGGGGCTGGCCGTCACGGTCGTCTGCACCCCGGTCTGGGCGTGGCTCGTGACCCGTGCGTTCCACAGGTCGGGTGAGCGTCGCACCTCCCCAGGGCTGCCCGCCGGCGGCACTGTCCACGAGGAGGCGCGGGTCGGCTGAGCCTGTCGGCCCGGCCTCCTAGACTCGTCGCGTGACCGACCCCGCCGCACCCTCCGCCCTCGCCGAGCCTCCCGTGGCACCTCTCGAGGTGCTGCAGCGCGTCTTCGGCTACGACGACTTCCGGGGCGACCAGGCGGCGATCATCGACCAGGTGGTCGGCGGCGGCGACGCCCTCGTGCTGATGCCCACCGGCGGCGGCAAGTCGCTGTGCTACCAGGTGCCGGCGATCGTCCGGCCGGGCACGGGCGTCGTCGTCTCGCCCCTCATCGCGCTGATGCAAGACCAGGTCGACGCCCTCGAGGCTGTCGGCGTGCGGGCCTCGTTCCTGAACTCGACGCAAGACCCCGACCAGCGTCGCGCCGTCGAGCAGGCCTTCGTCTCGGGCGAGCTCGACATGCTCTACCTCGCTCCCGAGCGGCTCAAGCTCGACTCGACCAAGTCGCTGCTCGACCGGGGCAGGGTCTCGCTCTTCGCCATCGACGAGGCGCACTGCGTGGCGCAGTGGGGGCACGACTTCCGGCCCGACTACCTCGAGCTCTCGGTGCTGCACGAGCGCTGGCCCGACGTGCCGCGCATCGCCCTCACGGCGACCGCGACCGAGACGACCCACCGCGAGATCTCGCGCCGGCTCGAGCTCGACGACGCGGCGCACTTCGTCGCCGACTTCGACCGCCCCAACATCCAGTACCGCATCGAGGCGAAGGACGGCCCGCAGCAGCAGCTGCTGCGCTTCATCCGTGCCGAGCACCAGGGCGACGCGGGCATCGTCTACTGCCTCTCGCGCAAGTCCGTCGAGGGCACGGCCGAGTTCCTGGTCAAGCAGGGCATCGCCGCACTGCCGTACCACGCGGGTCTCGACGCGGGCACGCGAGCCCGCAACCAGTCGCGGTTCCTCCGAGAGGACGGCATCGTGATGGTCGCGACCATCGCCTTCGGCATGGGCATCGACAAGCCCGACGTGCGGTTCGTCGCCCACCTCGACCTGCCCAAGTCGGTCGAGGGCTACTACCAAGAGACGGGTCGAGCGGGGCGCGACGGCCTGCCGTCGACCGCGTGGCTCGCCTACGGGCTCCAGGACGTGATGCAGCAGCGCCGCATGATCGACCAGTCAGAGGGCGACGCCGAGCACCGACGCAAGCTCGGCGCGCACCTCGACGCGATGCTCGCGCTCTGCGAGACCGTCGAGTGCCGCCGGGTGCAGCTGCTCGGCTACTTCGGCCAGGCCAGCACGCCCTGCCACAACTGCGACACCTGCCTGAACCCGCCGCAGTCGCTCGACGGCACCGTCCCCGCACAGAAGCTGCTGTCGACGATCGTGCGGCTCAAGCGCGAGCGCGACCAGCAGTTCGGCGCGGGCCAGATCATCGACATCCTGCTCGGGCGCACCACCCCGCGCATCACCCAGAACCGGCACGAGCAGCTCTCGACGTTCGGCATCGGAGCCGAGCTCAGCGAGATCGAGTGGCGCGGCGTGGTCCGCCAGCTGCTCGCCCAGTCGGTGCTGGCCGTCTCGCCCGACGGGTACGGCACCCTGCTCATCACCGCCGCCGCCGCCGAGGTGCTGTCGGGCACCAAGCAGGTCCGCCTCCGCAAGGAGCCCGAGCGGGCTCCGCGCGTGCGGGGCGCCCGCGGGTCCTCCGGCTCGGGCTCGTCGCGCGGATCGCGTGGGGGCTCGGGCGCGGCCGACCTCGACGCGGCCGACGTGCCGCTCTTCGAGACGCTGCGCCAGTGGCGTGCGGGCATCGCGAAGGCGCAGGGCGTCCCGGCCTACGTCGTCTTCGGCGACGTCACGCTGCGCGGCATCGCGTCGACTCGGCCCAGCTCCGTGGGCGAGCTCGCCGGCATCAGCGGCGTCGGGCAGAAGAAGCTCGACACCTACGGCCAGCAGGTGCTGGACGTGGTCTCGGGGGTCGCCCCCGAGGAGGCGGCGGCCCGGGCAGCCGAGTCCGCCGGCGGGTCAGGCGCGGGCGGCTTCCGCTCGTCCTCGGGCTCGGGCTCGACCCCGTCGTTCCGGGCGGAGGCGAGCTCGAGCAGCCGTCCTGCTGCCGCCGCCACGCGGGGTTCCCGCCCTGCGCCGGCCGCGACCGCGGCGTCGGCACCGGTCGACTCCGAGCCGTTCCCGTTCGACGACGAGCCGCCCTGGGACCCGTACGACGAGTCCGCCCCGCCCCACGACAACTACTGACGCGAACCGCCGCTAGCTGACGCGAGCTGCCGCGAGCTGCCGCGCTGCCGCGCTGCCGCGCTGGCCGGCCTGCTCGGCCCGACCTCCGCCTCCTCGACCGGCTCCGCACGAGTCCCCACGTGGAAGCGACAAAACGACGCCGAAGATCGCGTCGCTTTGTCGCTCTCACGTCGTGACGGCGGCTTTGACGGCGGGGTGGCCGGGCAGGCGGCGTCCGGCGGCCGAGCTGGCGGCGCAGCAGGTCGGACGCCGCACGAGTCCCCACGTGGAAGCGACGAAGCGACGCGGAAGATCGCGTCGCTTTGTCGCTCTGGCGTCGTTTCCCGCGAGTGGCTAGCGGAGCGGCGCGGCGGCGTCGTCGGGGGCGGCGACCGTGGCCGCGGCGGCGGCAGCCGCCGCAGGCACGACCGCGACGGGCGCCGTCGGCGTCCGCCGTTCCGAGACCGGCCCGGCCGACCCGAGCCGCAGCTCCGTCGTCCGCTGTGCGAGCATCACGAGCGCGACGGTCAGCGCCACCATCGCGCCGAACCCGCCGAGGAAGGGCCCGCCGCCCAGCCGTGTCACGTACGCGGCCGAGAGCAGCAGAGCGCTCGCCAGCGGCGTGGCCAGGTAGGCCGCGCGCACCGGGACCAACGGCACCGCGCCTCCTCTGGTCCCCTGCACGCGCAGGGCGACGAGCGTCGCGGCCACAGCAGTGAAGAGCGCTCCGGCGGTCGCGTAGAGGGCCGTGGCCGCGAGCGGGGCCACGGTGCCGACGTGCCCCGCGTGGGCGGCTCCGAGCACCGAGAGCACGGCGAAGCCGACGTGCCAGACAGGAGCGAGCAGCCAGGCGGCCCGGCGCAGACGGCCGGCGGGCAGGGGGAGCAGGCCGTCGAGCGGCACGTCGACGAGGTCGCCCTGAGGCCGTCGTCGATCGCCGAGCGTCAGCCCCCGCTGCGCTCCTGTGCCTCGTCCAGTCCCCACGCCGCGAGCCTAGGGACGGGCTCGGACGACCCGCAATCCTCCCTGAGGAGGACACCCGTTGTCCCCGGAGGGGGCGACTGCGGGCGGGTCCGTGAGCATCCCGCGCCACCCCCTCGGCCCTCGTGGGCGACCAGAAGGGTGAGCGGATCTCGCTTCTTGCGGACGTGGCGGCGAGACCGACGGGGCACGTGCTGGCCGTCGCCACCGGTCCCGCATGCCCTGCCGGGCATGCGCAGTGCGTCACAGTGGTGCCGTGCTCACCTTCCTCAGCCGCGTCGTGCTCGTGCCCCTCGTCCGGCTGCTCTGGCGCCCGACGGTGAAGGGGCGCAAGAACGTCCCCCGCCGCGGCGCCGTCATCCTGGCCAGCAACCACCTCTCGTTCATGGACAGCGTCGTCATCACGCTGATGGCTCCGCGCGAGGTCTCGTTCCTCGCGAAGAACGCCTACTTCACGGGCACGGGCGTGAAGGGCCGACTCAGCCGGTCGTTCTTCTCCGGCATCGGCGCGATCGGCGTCGAGCGCGGAGCCGGCGCCGCCGCGCAGCAGGCGCTCGACCTCGGCCTGGGACGGCTCACCGAGGGCCACGCCTTCGCGATCTATCCCGAGGGCACCCGCTCGCTCGACGGTCGCCTCTACAAGGGCCGGACCGGGGTCGCGTGGCTCGCGCTCACGAGCGGAGCACCGGTCGTCCCCGTCGCGCTGACCGGCACCCAGGAGCTGCAGCCGGTGGGCACGACCGTCCCGCGCCTCCGTCGCTTCACCGTCGAGTTCGGCGAGCCGATCGACCTGTCGCACCACGGCGACGCGAAGTCGGGCCGCGCCCGGCGGCACGCGACGGACGAGGTGATGGCCGCGATCCAGCGCCTCGGCGGACAGGAGGAGGCAGGCACGTACAACGAGCCGCCGACGCCGTCGGTCGTCGAGCGGGTCCGCCGCGCGATCCGCCGCGACCCCCTCGGCACCGACGCGATCGACTGACCAGGGCAGCACCTCCTTCGGTCGTCGAGGAGGCGCCGCCCCCGTCACGGGTCCGGTGTCGGCGGCCCGGCGTACGGTCGACCCCGGCGGAGCGCAGGCCCGCCGAGGACGAACACGACGACGAACACGACGTCGAACACGACGACGAACACGACGAACACGACGACGCGGCCCGGCGAGACCCCGGCCGCAGGCGAGGAGCAGGCATGAAGATCGCGGTGCTGGGCACGGGGATCATGGGGCAGGGCGTCGTCCGCACGTTGCTGCGCGAGGGTCACGACGTCACGGCGTGGAACCGCACCCGCGACAAGGCCGAGCCGCTCGCGGACGACGGGGCGACCGTCGTCGACACGGCCCGCGAGGCGGTCGCCGGGGCCGAGGTCGTCGTCACGGTGCTGTTCGACGGCGAGGCCGTGCTGAGCGTGCTGCGCGACGCGACCGGCGCAGCCGACGCGACTTCCGCCTCCGGCCAGGCGACCGCGACCTCCGCCTCCGGCCAGGCGACGTCCGGTCCCGTCTGGGTCCAGGCGAGCACGATCGGCGCCGCCGACACCGCTCGGGTCGTCGGCCTCGCCGCCGAGCGCGGCGTGCCTCTCGTCGAGGCGATGATGCTCGGGACGAAGAAGCCCGCGGAGACCGGCAAGCTGGTCATGCTGGCCGCTGGCGACCCCGAGCTCCTCGCCCGTGTGCAGCCCGTGCTCGACGCCATGGGTGCGAAGACGATCACCGCCGGCGACACCGTCGGCCAAGGCACGGCCCTGAAGCTCGCCGCCAACGCGTGGATCGCGTCGGTCACCGCCGCGACCGCCCAGTCGCTGGCGCTCACGAGCGCGCTCGGGCTCGACCCGCAGCTGTTCCTCGACGCGATCGAGGGCGGGCAGGCCGACACGCCCTACGCGCATCTGAAGGGCGCGAGCATGATCGCCGGCGAGTACCCCGCACAGTTCGCGCTCGACGGCCTCCGCAAGGACGTGTCGCTGATGCGCGAGGCCGCGACCGCAGCCGTCGCCGCCGACGGCACGGGCACGGGCTTCGACACCTCGCTGCTGGAGGCGCTGGCCGGCCTCTACGGGAAGGCCTCCGAGCGCGGCCACGGCGGCGACGACATCGCGGCGGTGCGGACGGCCTTCACCGGCTGACCGCCACTCAGAAGTCGAGGCCCTCGGCGGCGAGCAGCTCCCGGAACGCCGGTGCGACCTCGACCGCCGCAGCCAGGGTGAGGTGGGCGAAGTCGAACTTCGTCGGCGTCGTGCCGATGAATGCGGGGCAACGGGTGTCGACGCACCAGAGCGACTCGGTCGCCACGAAGACCCCGCCGACCTGCTCTGACACCTGCGCGTCGACCGCCGCGTGCTTGCGGTACGCCCCTGGCGGGGTGCTCACGCAGTCGGCGGGCGAGCTCGTGCGGGTGTAGCACTCCTTGACGTTGGCCGAGCTCGGGGGCGGCGTCGCCAACACGATCTGGGTGCCCGCGGCGGCGAGGGGCTCGAGCAGCGCGAGGAGGCCACGCCGCCATCCGGCGGGCGTGACGTCCGAGCCGGAGCCGTCGCGGGCCTGCACGTACGTGTTCGAGACGACGAGGCGGTCCGGGGGATCGGCGAGCAGCCTCTCCTGCAGAGCGCGGACGTGCTCGCGGCAGGGGGCGATCGGCTCTCCGAGGTCGACCTCGACGTCGACGAAGGGGCACGCGTGACGGGCTGCGTTCTCGAGCGACCAGGTCGTCGACCCGTCGAGGACGGCGGCCCAGGTCGGGAACGCGAAGCCCGCCATCGAGTCGCCCACGAGCACTGCTCGTCGAGCCGGCTCCGCCGCCCCGACGGTGCACGACGCACGGTCGGGCTTGTCGGCGCTGTAGCTGGCGCACGCGAGCAGCTGCTTCTCGGCCGGGTCGACCGTCGAGTCGAAGGCGGTGCCCGCGGCGAGCAGGTCGTCGAGGCTGGGGACCAGCGTCGGCCAGGTCGTGGCCGCGAGTGCCGACTCGACCTCGGCCTGCCGGGCGGCGCGCGCCGGCGTCGCCGTGTCCGGATCGGAGCCCGGGGCGTCCGCGGCGTCGGCGTCGTTCGCGACGACCGTCGGGGGGAGCGGACCCGTTGCTCGCTGGGCCAGGGCGAAGGGCAGCAGTCCCAGGGTCACGGCGGCGACGACCGCGAGGCCGCCGTTGCGGTAGCGGGCGGCGTGCTGCCGGCGCCACCTCCGCCACCGTTCCGACCGTGGCTCGCGCGTCGTGGCGGGGCGGCCGTCGAGCCACGGGGACAGCAGCACGGGCTGCTCGACGAGCAGGTACGAGCCCGTCGAGGCGGCGGCGGTGAGGCCGAGCACGACCGCGACGAGGGCCAGCCCGTCGAGCGAGGGCATCGCGGCGGAGGCGAGCACGAGCACGGGGAAGTGCCAGAGGTAGAGGGAGTACGAGGCGGCGGCCAGCCCGGCGCCGGGGCCGAGGCCGAGGCGGGCGACGCCGGTCCGCGACCCCGGCACGCTCGTCGCGATCACGAGGGCCGCGCCGACGACAGGCAGGGCGGCGCCCGGCGCGGGGAAGGGCGTCGACGGCGTGAGCGCGACCGCTGACGCCACGATCAGCGCCAGGCCGACCCAGCCGAGGAGGCGCCGCGCCAGCTCGGGCAGGCGAGGCACCGTCGGCAGCGCGGCGGCGAGGACCGCGCCGACGGCCAGCTCCCACGCCCGGGTCAGCGGCGAGAACCAGGCCTCGTCGGGTGTGGTCGCGGTGGCGACGACGCCCCAGGCGAACGAGGCGGCCACCACCACGGACAGGAGCGCGACCACCTGACGTCGGAGGTCGTCTCGCCGACCGAGCGACGTGAGCACGAGCACGAGGACGGCGAGCACCGCCGGCCAGACGAGGTAGAACTGCTCCTCGACGGCGAGCGACCAGAAGTGCTGCAGGGCAGAGGCCGGCTCGTCGGCGTCGAAGTAGCCGGCTCCCTGCATCGAGCGGAAGTTCGAGACGAGCCCGGCCGCCCAGCCTGCGTCGACCAGGAGGGACGTGAACCGTCCGGGCGGCAGGACCGCCCAGCCGACGGCGACGGTGCTGACGAGCACGACCGCGGCCGAGGGGCCCAGGCGGCGTACGCGTCGTCGGGAGAACGCGCCGAGCGCGATGCGCCCCGGTCGCTCAGCCTCGCCGAGCAGCTGCCCCGTGATGAGGAACCCGGAGATGACGAAGAAGACGTCGACCCCGACGAAGCCGCCCGTCGGCACGTGGAGCACGTGCTCGAGGACGACGGCGACGACCGCCACGGCGCGCAGGGCCTGGACGTCGTGGCGCACGACTCCGCCCGCGGGCCGGGAGCCGCCGGGCGAGGGGTCGGGCCGGGGCGCGAGCCGACGCGCGGGCCGACGCGGGTCGGGCCGACGCGGGTCGGCTGGTGGGACAGGCTGCACGGGTCTCCTCGACGGGGGCGGGGCCGGATCGCCTGATGGTACATCACACACGGATGTCTCATTCCCGAGGGGTTCCTGATCGCGGGTCTGTCTCCGGAATGTTCCTCGTCATGGTCGTCTTGGACCGGTGGGCCTGTCGACGCGTGTCTTCCTGTCCGCTCCTCCGTTCCCTCCCTCCCCACCGGAAAGGACCCCTTCGTGGATCTCTTCTCCTCCGCCGTCCTCGGCGACCTCGTCCTCTCGAACCGCGTCACGATGGCGCCGCTGACCCGCACCCGCGCCGACGCCGGCGACGTGCCCGGCGACGTCGTCGTCGAGCACTACGGCCAGCGCGCCACCCTCGGCATGATCGTCACCGAGGGCACCTACCCGACCCAGGAGGGCAAGGGCTACACCGGCCAGCCCGGCATCGTCACCGACGAGCAGGTCGCCGGCTGGAAGCGCGTCGCCGATGAGGTGCACGCCAAGGGCGGCACCATCGTCATGCAGGTGATGCACGCTGGCCGTGTCTCGCACCCCGAGGTCACCGGCACCGACCGCATCGTCGCCCCGAGTGCCGTGGCCATCGACGGCCAGGTGCACGTCCCCTCCGGCAAGGCCGAGTTCCCCGAGCCGCACGCCCTCACGACCGAGGAGGTGCGCCAGACCGTGCAGGACTTCGTCACCGCCTCGAAGCGCGCCGTCCTCGAGGCCGGCCTCGACGGCGTCGAGCTGCACAGCGCCAACGGCTACCTGCTGCACGAGTTCCTCTCGCCCGTGTCGAACGTCCGCACCGACGAGTACGGCGGCAGCCCTGCCGCGCGCGCCCGTCTCGGCATCGAGGTCGCCGAGGCCGTCTCCGCGGCGATCGGCGCCGGCCGCGTCGGCATCCGCATCTCGCCGATGCACAACATCCAGGACGTCGTCGAGACCGACCTCGACGACGTCACCGCGACCTACGACGCGCTGATGGACGGCCTCGCCCCCCTCGGCCTCGCGTACATGAGCGTCCTGCACTCCGACCCGCGCGGCGAGCTCGTCCAGCGCCTGCGCCGCCGCTTCGGCCAGGCGGTCGTCCTCAACAGCGGCTTCGGCACGGTCACCGACCTGGCCGAGGCGAAGGACCTGGTCGAGAACGGCCACGCCGACGCCGTCGCCGTGGGCCGCATGGCGATCGCGAACCCCGACCTCGTCGCCCGCTGGGAGCGCGAGACCGAGCTGAACGAGCCGAACCCGGCCACGTTCTACGCCGACGGAGCGACCGGCTACACCGACTACCCGACGCTCGAGTCCGTCTCGCGCTGACCTCGGGGCGCCCTCCGCGCCTCCTGTGCTCGCTCGCCGGACGCGAGCTGGCATGCTGCCCCGGCACCCCCGGACACGCCACGGCGTGCGCCCTGCACCAGCAGGGCGCACGCCGTCGTGCGTCCGCCCCCGATCGAGGCCTGTCCGACGTCGGCGGCTCGGGATACGATCCTCCCGGCGGACGCACCCGGCCGCCGCCCAGGAGCCGTCGCACCCGGCCCCGCCCGTCAGGAGCAGCCCGTGTCGCCGTCGATCCCTCCCTCGCCCGCCGACCTCGAGCGCCTCGCCGGCCTGCTGCGCCACGAGCTGACGGGCGCCGAGGTCGTCGTCGTCCCGTCCGCGTACTCGGCCGACCCGCGGGGAGCAGTCCGGGTCCGCCTCGGCCACCGCGCCTTCCTCGACCTCGCCGACGACGGGTCCTCCTGGTTCGTCGCCGGCCTGTGGGCCGACCAGGGCGGCGAGACCCCTCAGGCCGAGCGTCGTCGCGAGCTCCTGGCCGTGCCGCTCCAGGCTGACGTCCCCGTCGTCGCGACCGCGGCCGTCGCCTCCGTCTGGCGCTGGGTCGAGGCGATCGGCGCCCAGGAGGCCGACGCCCCGTTCACGCGCACGTCCCGTTCCGCGCCTCCCGCGATCCCCGGCCCGGCCGTCTTCGGCGCGCCCGCTCCGGCGCCGTACGCGACGGCCCCTCAGTACGCGCCATACGAGACGGCGGGGCCCGCGAAGGCCTGGTCGGCTCCGACCGCTCGGCCTGCACGCCGTCGCAAGGGCCTCCTGATCGGCGGCCTCGTCGCCGCGGGCCTGCTCGTCCTCACGGGCGGCACGGTCGCCGCCGTGGCCGTCGCGCACACCGCGGCCGAGCTCGCGTCCGCGTCGTCGTCGCCCGGCGGCGGGTCCGGCGAGACGGACGGCTGGTCCGGCCAGACGGGCGGCGACCCCGACGAGTCAGGGGGCGACCCCGGTGACACGGGCGGCGACCCCGGCACGACCGGGGGCGTCCCCGACACCTCCGCGTTCGACCTCGTGGTGGGCGACTGCTTCGCCCTGGGGGAGGGCGACGCGACGGGGTCCGGCGAGATCGACGGTGTCGAGCTCCAGTCGTGCGACGACCGGCACGACAACGAGGCGTACCTGGTCTTCGACGCGACGCCGGCGAGCTGGCCGGGCGAGCGAGCCCTGTGGGACCTCGCCGACAAGGGCTGCTACGAGGGCTTCGAGGAGTTCGTCGGCATCCCGTGGGACGACTCGGTGGCCGACTACGCCTACCTGACGCCCACCGAGCAGAGCTGGGCCGCCGGCGACCGCGAGGTCCTCTGCTACGCGTGGATCGAGGGCGACACGTCACCCGGCACCCTCAAGGGCTACGGGTACTGACGACCGCCGCCGGGCCTCCGACCGCGCGCCGCGAGCCGCCGCCTAGGATCGTCAGGACGCCCGACCCCGATCGTCGCCGAATCGCCCCGTGACCCCAGGAGCCCCCGTGCAGCTCGTCGACCGCCTCTTCCGCACCGACGAGTGGCGCACCGTGCCGAACGCGATCACGGCCCTCCGCCTCCTGCTGCTGCCGGTCTTCGTCGTGCTGATCGTCGGAGAGCACTACTGGTCGTCGATGGTCGTCATCGCGATCGTGTTCCTCACCGACTTCGTCGACGGCTTCGTGGCGCGCCGCACCCACACCACCTCCGAGCTCGGCGCCTGGCTCGACCCGGTGGCCGACCGGCTCACCGTCATCGTCGTGGTGCTGGCCTTCTGGCTGGGCGGGCTGCTCAGCTGGCCGGTGTTCGTGCTGATCCTTCTGCCCGACGTGGTGCTGAGCCTCGTGGCGCTGATCGCGTTCGGGGGCGCCTCCTTCCCCGTGACGTGGGTGGGCAAGGTCCGCACGGCGCTGATCTTCGTCGGGCTGCTGATGCTGCTCGTCGGCGTCGCCGTCGTCGACCAGTGGCGCGGTGCCGACGGCGGCGACGGCCTCGAGGTGCTCGGCCAGCTGCTCGTCGTCGTGAGCAGCTTCGTGCTGCTGCTCGGGCTCGTCGGGCACTACGTCGCCGCGGTGCTCTACGGCCGCGACCTCGCCCGCCGCTGGCGAGCGCGCGGCCGCGCAGCCGCCTGACCCGCTGCAGACCGACGCGATGGCGACGAGGCGACGTGGTCTTCCGCGTCGTCTTGTCGCTCTCGGGGAGGGAGAGCGCGGCAGCGCGCGTCCTGGCCGACGGACACCGCGCCTCCTAGGCTCGGGCCATGTCGTCGCGCACCCTCGCCGCCGCCCGCGAGCCCGGCTCGCCCGTCGCCCTGCTGCTGCCCGGAGCCGGCTACCCGGTCACGGCGCCGTTGCTCGCCTGGTCGGGGGCCGTGCTCGCCGCCCGCGGCTGGCACGTGGAGGCGGTCACGTGGTCGTTCGACGCCCGGTCCGGTGAGGGCGACCCCGTCCCGCTGATCGAGGAGGAGGCGGTCGCGGCCCGCGAGTCCGCCCGCGCCGTCGGGGCGCGCGGCCCGTGCGTCGTCGTGGCGAAGTCGCTCGGGACCCTCGCCCTGCCGTGGGCGCTCCGCGAGGGCGTGCCGGGTGCCTGGCTGACGCCGCTCAGCACCGACGCCGCGGTCCGTGCTGCGCTCGGCGACGCCGGGCCGGAGCACCTCGTCGTGGCCGGCGACGTCGACTCGTTCTGGCAGCCCGCCGGGCTGGTCACCCGAGCACGCGTCGTCACCGTCCCCGGGGCTGATCACGGACTCGCGCTCGGCGACGACTGGCGCGCCTCGCTCGCGGCCCAGTCCGACCTCTTCGAGCGCCTCGACGCCTGGGCCGCGCGCGTCGAGAGCTAGTCGGCGGGTTCACGTCGCTCCCGGCGGGTCAGCGCTGACCCGCCGTGGGCGACGTGAACCCGCCGCACGCCACCAGGACCCGCCGTGGGCGACGGCAACCCGCCGGCTCCGACGGGGCCGGACGCCGTGCCCCGGGGGCTGCGTGTCGTGGGTCGTCCGCCTCCAAGCCGACGTGAAAGCGACGAAACGACGTGGAAGATCACGTCGTCTTGTCGCTTTCGCGGAGGGACCCGGCCCGCTCGCGGGACGTGGCCCGCGGGACGGGCAGCAGCGCCTCAGGTCGCGTTCCAGAGCCCGCGGTAGAAGGCGGTCCGCACGGGGTCGGGGTCGATCCCGTAGGCGTCGAGCCAGGCCGCCTCCCAGCCGGGTCCGTAGTTCCACTCCAGGCTCATCGTCGCGACGGCGATGTCGGCCCAGCGGTCGGCGACCCCGAGCGCGTCGAGGTCGACGTGCCCCGACCACGTCCCGTCGTCGAGCAGCAGCGTGTTGGGCACGCAGGCATCCCCGTGGCAGACGACGAGCAGGTCCACGTCGGGAGCCAGCCCGAGCGAGTCGGGATGCGAGGCCGGAGGCGCGGTGCGCGCACGCGCACTCGTCGCGATCCGGTCCTCCACCGACCAGCTGAACGGGCAATCGTCCACCGGCAAGGTGTCGTGCAGCACCCGGAGCCCGTGCCCCGCCGCCCGCACGGCCCGCTCCGGGTCGCGCACCCACCGCAGGTCGACGGCGCTGCGCCCGGGCAGGCCGGCCGTCACGAGGTGCTCGCCCTCGTCGTCGCTGCCGATCTCGAGCACGCGAGGCACCGTGGCGAAGTCGACGGCCCAGCGCAGGCGCATCTCCTCGGCGTGCAGGTCGAGGCCGCTGCCGTGCGGCGCCCACTTGGCGAAGCGCCGGTCGGGGCCGTCCCCGAGGCGGTACGTCACGCCTCCTGCCTCGTTCAGCCACACCGGCGTGACGGTGTCGCCGTCGGCCGCGGCGAGCACGGGCTCCGGCACCACGAGGAGGCGGCCGTCACCGGCCGAGGACGCGTCGGGGATCATCCGCCCACGCTACGGCAGCGCCCGCTGCGCGCGCCGCACCTGCCGCGCCCGCAGCGCCCGCAGCGGGTGCCGGCCGCCCGCGGCGCCCGCGCCCGCACCCGTCGAACCCGCGCGCACCCCTCGGCGCGCACGAGGGTGCGGGCGGGTTCGACGGGTCCGGACGCCCGTGGGCGGCAGCGGCAGCGGCAGCGCCACCGCCAGCCCCCGCGCACACGACGAGGCCCGCCCCGCTCAGCGGGACGGGCCTCGTCGACGTGCGTGCGCTCAGGTCAGCGCGAGGCCTTCTTGGCCTTCTTGATCGCGGCCTTGCGGGCCGTCGCGACGTTCTTCTTGGCGCTCTTGCGCGCCTTCTTCACCTGGGGGTCGTTCCAGAACGAGCCGACGTAGCCCGAGATCTGCTTGTAGCGACCGTGCCCGGCCTTCGCGCCGAAGGTGTAGGCGATGAACGCGATGATGGCGATGAGCAAGAAGCGGAAACTCATGGGTCCTCCCAGGGAACGTTGACGTGTGGTCCCGACGCTAGTCCCCGCGCCTGTACGGCGTCTCGTCCGTGCGGATGAGACCGCGGCCAGCGGCCAGCGACAGGGCCCCGGCCCCCGGCCCCCGGCCTCACCGGCACCCGGCCCGCCCCCGTCCCTCGCCCGCAACCACCCGGAAACACCCTCGCAACACCCCGTCGCTAGCGTCGTGCCATGGCAGACCTCTTCGATCGCTACGCCGCCGGCACCGCCGCCCGGGGCGTCTCCGAGGGCCAGCCCGCGGGGCCCGGCCAGCCCGGCCAGCCAGCGCCTCCCTGGGACGAGATGTTCGCCTCCGAACGGGAGGTGCGCCGGGCCTACCAGGAGATCCACGCGACCCTCGAGGGGATGACGCAGGACGACCTGCGCGGCCGCACCGCCGCCCTCGCCGACTCGTACCTCGCGCAGGGCGTCACCTTCGACTTCGCCGGCGAGGAGCGGCCGTTCCCTCTCGACGCGGTGCCGCGGGTGATCGAGCACGACGAGTGGCTGGACGTCGAGAAGGGCGTGAAGCAGCGCGTCAAGGCGCTCGAGGCGTTCCTCGCCGACGTCTACGGGCCGCAGCGCGCCGTGGCCGACGGGGTCATCCCGGCCGGCCTCATCACGAGCTCGAGCCACTTCCACCGCCAGGCCGCGGGCATCGACCCGGCGAACGGCGTGCGCATCCAGGTCAGCGGCATCGACCTGATCCGTGACGAGGCCGGCGCCTGGTGCGTCCTCGAGGACAACGTCCGCGTGCCCAGCGGCGTCAGCTACGTGATCTCGAACCGGCGGGTGATGGCACAGACGCTGCCCGAGCTCTTCGTCTCGATGAAGGTCCGCCCCGTGGGCGACTATCCCGCGCGCCTCCTGGCGGCCCTGAAGAAGAGCGCGCCGTCGGGGGTCGACGAGCCGACCGTGGTCGTGCTGACCCCCGGGGTCTTCAACTCGGCGTACTACGAGCACACCCTGCTGGCCCGGCTGATGGGCGTCGAGCTCGTCGAGGGCCGCGACCTCTACTGCTCGGGCGGGCGGGTGTTCATGCGCACCACGGGCGGTCCCGAGCGGGTCGACGTGATCTACCGCCGGGTCGACGACGAGTTCCTCGACCCGCTGCAGTTCAGGGCCGACTCCGTGCTCGGCTCGCCCGGCCTCCTGATGGCCGCGCGCCTCGGCACGGTCACCATCGCCAACGCGGTCGGCAACGGCGTCGCCGACGACAAGCTCGTCTACACGTACCTGCCCGAGCTGATCCGCTACTACCTGGGCGAGGAGGCGCTGCTTCCGAACGTGCGCACCTGGCGCCTCGAAGACCCCGGCGCCCTCGAGGAGGTGCTCGACCGCCTCGACGAGCTGGTCGTCAAGCCCGTCGACGGCTCTGGCGGCAAGGGCCTCGTCGTGGGGCCGGCCGCGAGCCGGCGCGAGCTCGACGAGCTCCGCACCCGCCTGCAGCAGGACCCGCGCGGCTGGATCGCCCAGCCCGTCGTGCAGCTGAGCACCATCCCGACCCTCGTCGACGACGGCCTGCAGCCCCGGCACGCCGACCTGCGCCCCTTCGCCGTGCACGACGGCGACGACGTCTGGGTCCTGCCCGGCGGACTGACTCGGGTGGCCCTGCCCGCGGGCCAGCTCGTCGTGAACAGCAGCCAGGGAGGCGGGTCGAAGGACACCTGGATCGTCGGCGGCGACGTGGCGGCCTGGGCAGGGCACGACGTGAGCGCCCTGATCGCCGAGCAGACGACGCCGACGCAGTCGATCCCGGTGATCACGCCGGAGGCGGCGGCCGCGGCGGCAGCGGCGGCCGCGGACCACACGCCCGACCACGCCCCGCAGGACGACCCCCGCAACGACCAGCAGGCCCAGCAGCAACAGCAACAACAGCAGCAGCAGCAGCAACAGCACCAGCAAGCCGAGCAGCAGAGACCCACGATCACGACCGAAGGACGACCATGCTGAGCCGCATCGCCGAGAGCCTCTTCTGGATCGGCCGGTACATCGAGCGGTCCGACGGGACGGCGCGAATCCTCGACGTGCACCTGCAGCTGCTGCTCGAGGACCCGTGGATCGACGAGGACACCGCCTGCCGCAGCCTGCTCGCGGTCATGGGCAGCGACGCCGCCTCGGACGAAGCGCTGACGAGGGGAGACGTGCTCGCCCGGCTGGCCGTCGACCGGCACGACCCGGCCTCCATCGCCTACTCGCTCGGCGCCGCCAGGGAGAACGCCCGACGGGCCCGCGAGATCGTCTCGACCGAGCTGTGGGAGTGCCTCAACACGACCCGCGCCCGCATGCCGCGCAAGGTCGCGGACGACAAGGTGCACGAGTTCTTCGCCTGGGTGCGGGAGCGGAGCGCGCTCGCCGTGGGGATCATCGAGAGCGCCACGAGCCGCGACGAGGTGTGGCAGTTCTTCACGCTCGGCCGGTCGATCGAGCGTGCGGACATGACGGCGCGGCTGCTCGCGACGCGCACCCTGACCGAGGCATCCGGGCCGTCGTGGACGACGATCCTGCGTTCGTGCGGCGCCTACGAGGCGTACCTGCGCACCTACCGGGGCGTGCCGAGCGCCCGCAACGCGGCGGAGTTCCTGCTGCTCGACCGGCTGTTCCCGCGCAGCGTGATGTTCGCGGTCAGCCGTGCCGAGGCGTGCCTCCGCGAGGTCGAGCCGTCGAACGGACGCGTCATCGCCACCGACGGCGGAGTGCGGATCCTCGGGCAGATGCGCAGCGAGCTCGAGTTCCGGCCGATCGGCGACATACTCGACGACCTGCCTGCCCAGATGGACGCCGTCCAGGCGGCGACGAGTGCCGCCTCCGAGGCCATCAGGCAGCGGTACTTCCCGACCAGCGCGGCGCCGACCTGGGTCGGTGAGCGATCGTGAGCCGGCTGCGGATCCGCCACCACACCGGCTTCTCGTACGCCGGCGAGGCCGTCGCGAGCTACAACGAGGCGCGCATGCTGCCGGCGCACGCCGAGGGGCAGTTCGTGCTGTCGTCGCACCTGCGGATCGACCCGGCCGCGGGCACGCACGAGTACGTCGACTACTGGGGCACCAGGGTGTCGGCGTTCGAGGTGCTGCTGCCGCACCGTCAGCTGTCGCTCACGGCGACCTCGACCGTCGAGCTGCGGCCGGTGCTGCACCCCGAGACGGCCACGGGCTGGGACGACCTCGCCCGCGTCGCCGGCGCCACGGCCCAGTTCGTCGAGCACCTCGAGCAGACGCCGCTGACCGCGCCGCCGCCCGACCTCGTCGACCTCGCGCTCGAGGCGAAGGGGGCCACGACGTCGCCCTGCTCGACCGCGATGGAGATCTGCCAGCGCGTAGGAGGCGCGGTGCAGTACCTGCCCGGCGTCACCAACGTGAAGACGACGGCCGCCGAGAGCTGGGCCGCACGGGCCGGGGTCTGCCAGGACATCGCGCACGTCACCGTGGGGGCGCTCCGCGCGGCGGGGATCCCGGCGCGGTACGTCAGCGGGTACCTGCACCCGAGGCCGTCGGCGGAGCTCCGCGAGACCGTCACGGGCGAGTCGCACGCCTGGATCGAGTGGTTCTGCGGCGCGTGGCACGGCTACGACCCCACCAACCTGATCGACATCGGCGAACGGCACGTGGTCGTCGGCCACGGGCGCGACTACCGCGACGTGCCGCCGCTGCGCGGGGTGTACGCGGGGTCGGGCGCGTCGTCGCTGTTCGTGACCGTGGAGATCACGCGCGAGGCGTAGCGCCGTCAGCAGCGGGCGAACGAGTACGCGGCGTCGTCGGGGGTGACGAGGTCGCGATCGCGAACGACCGTGCTGCGCGGCGTCGACCCGCGTGAGCACAGCCCCTCGACGGTGTCGCGCAGGTCGTCCGTGTACTCGATCGCGAGCACGCGCTGCCCGTAGACCGACGTGTAGACGTCGCACTCGGAGTAGCGGTCGCACTCCTCGACGACGGCGAAGTCGAAGCCGATCTCGTCGCGGCCCCGCGCCTCCAGCTCGGCGGTGTTCTTCTGGCCGGCGAGCAGTCCCGCGTCGTGGGCCTGCCCGACCAGCAGGGTCGCGAACGCTGTCGCGTCGTCGAGGTCGAAGGCGCCGTCCGAGCGCGTGTACGAGTCGAGGTTGTCGAACTCGACGGCGTCGAAGCCGTCGTCCGCGCAGCCCTGGATCGTCGTGTGCATCCGCTCGGCGACCGCCTCGCGCGCGGTCGCGTCGGCGAGGTCGAAGAGGTGCTCGTCGGGCCAGCCGGGGTCGACCAGCAGCCCGCCGGAGGCGTCGTGCAGCAGCAGGGACTCCGGCCACTCCACGCCGGGCTGGGTCTGGAACCCGTTCACGTAGCAGACGTCCCACACACCGGAGCCAGGCTGCTCGGTGCTGTCGCGCACAACGATGCCGGTGCCGCTCGGCGGGTCGTACGCGCCGCCCAGCTGGTAGTCGAGTGCCGCGCCGACGGGGAAGCCGTCGGCGTCGGGGGTGGCCACCGGGGCCGCCTCGGGTGCCGCGGCGGGCGTGGCCGCGGGTGCCGCGCCTCCGTCGAGATCCGCGTCGGGGCCGTCCCCGCAGCCGACGAGCACCAGGGAGAGGACGACGGAGAGGGCGACGGCCGTGGCCGTGGCTGTCCTGGGGGCTCGCATCAGGCGAGCATAGGTCCCCGGACGGCCGCGGCCGCAGCCCGGACCGACTCCCTAGAACGTGCGCAGCGGGATCTCCGCCGGCGCCGCCAGCAGGTGCTTCACCTCGTCGTCGAGCTTGACGAGCGTGATGGACGCTCCGGCCATGTCGAGCGACGTGCAGTACTCGCCGACGTAGCTGCGGACCGGGGTGATGCCCTGGGCGACGAGCTTCTCGTGGGCGATGCCGTAGAGCAGGTACAGCTCGCTGATCGGCGTGCCGCCGAGGCCGTTCACCATCAGCGCGACCTCGTCGCCGTCCGAGAACGGCAGGTCGGAGACGATCGGGTCGAGCAGCAAGTCGACGATCTCGTCGGCGGGCACGATCTTCTGACGGGCGCGGCCCGGCTCGCCGTGGATGCCCACGCCGACCTCGATCTCGTCGTCGCCCAGCTCGAACAGGGGCGAGCCCTTCGACGGGGGAGTGCAGGCCGTCAGGGCCACGCCCATCGTGCGCGTGACCGAGTTGACCTTCTCGCCGACTCGGACGACCTCGTCGAGGTCGGCGCCCTCCTCGGCGGCCGCCCCGACCGCCTTGATCACGAAGAAGTTGCCGGCGACCCCGCGGCGGCCGATCGTGTAGGTGGAGTCCTTGACGGCGACGTCGTCGTCGATGAACAGGGTCTTGACCTTGATGCCCTCGGCGTCGGCGAGCTCCTCGGCCATCTCGAAGGCCATCTTGTCGCCGGTGTAGTTGTTGACCAGCAGCAGCACGCCCTTCTCGCTCTGGACCCGACGTGCCGCCTCGACCACGTAGTCGGTCGGCGGGGCCGCGAACACGTCGCCGGGGCAGGCGGCGTCGAGCATCCCTTTGCCGACGACCATCACGTGGGCGGGCTCGTGCCCGGAGCCGGAGCCCTGCACGATCGAGACCTTGTCCTGCCTCGGCGCGTCCGCGCGGACGATCAGGTTGTACTTCGGGTCGTAGGTGAGCGTGTCGGGGTTGGCCAGGGCGAGGCCCTTGAGCATGTCCGGGACGAACGACTTCGGGTCGTTGATGAACTTCTTCATTGCGGGTGCCTCACTTCGTCGTGTGTCGCAGTGGTGGAAGGGGAAGTCGGTCGGCCGCGCGGGTCACCACGCGTCCGCGACGCGCTCGGCGAGCACGGCGACGGCGATCGCCCCGGGGTCGGGCGACCCGATGCTCCGCTCGCCCGTGTAGGAGGCGCGGCCGCGTCGTGCCTGGAGGCTCGCGGTGGCCTCGGCGGCGGCTCGGGCGACCTCGGCGGCGTGCCGTGCCGCCCCGGCCGCGTCGCTGCCCGCGGCCACGTCGGCCTCCACGGCGTCGGCGAGCGGCACCAGCGCGTCGAGCAGGGTCTTGTCGCCGACGTCGGCGCCGCCGCGCTTCCTGATGCCCTCGATCGCGGCCCGGAGCATCGCGACCGTGTCGTCGGGCGAGGTCTCGCCCTTGCCCTTCATCGTGATCGCGGCCCGGAGGAAGGCAGTGCCCCAGATCGGGCCCGAGGTGCCGCCCATCCGGCTGCTCATCGTCGTGGCCACCTTCTGCAAGAAGGCCCCGAGGTCGTCGTGGTCGAACTGGTCGACGTCGGCGAGGACGGTCTCGAAGCCGCGCGCCAGGGAGTAGCCGAAGTCGCCGTCGCCCGCGACCGCGTCGAGGTCGCAGAAGTACGCCTCGTTGTCGACGCAGGTCTGGGCGATCAGCCGGACGACGTCGACGAGACGGGACGAGTTCGTGTCGGCGGGGGGAGCGTCGTTGCTCATGTGTTCCTCGGTCTCCTGTGTTCGGGGTTCGGGGTTCGGGGTTCGGGTCAGTGCGTCAGCGCGACGAGGGTGCCGAGGTCCACGAGGTCGAGGGGACCGACGCCGTGCGGGTCCGCGAGCACCCGGCTCGGGGCATCGGGCAGGTCGCCCAGGCTGTCGACGACGAGCGCGGCGCCCGAGAAGTCCTCGTCGACGGTGAAGCTGCTCGTCGTCACGACGGTCGCGAGTCCGGCGGCGACCGCGGCACGCAGGCCGTTGGCGCTGTCCTCGACGACGACGGCGTCGTCGGCGGACACCCCCAGCTCGCGGAGCGCGAGCTCGTAGATGTCCGGGGCCGGCTTCTTGCGGGGGACGACGTCCCCCGCGAACACGGCGAACCGGGACGCGGCGTCCGGCCCCACCACGTGCTCCAGCACGGCACGGACGGACTCCTCGGCCGAGGTCGACGCGACAGCGAGCAGCCAGCCCGCGGCGTATGCCTCGTCGACGATGCGGGCGACGCCCGGACGGCCGGGCAGCTCGCCTGCCCGCACCTTCGCGGTGTACCGGCGGGTCTTCTCGGCGTGCCACTCCGCGATCGTCGTGCGCTGCGCCTCCTCGTCCTCAGGCAGTCCTGCACGCTCGACGAACTCGGGCGTCAGCAGCGAGGCGAGGCGCTCCTTGCCGCCGCCGATGCGCAGCACGCGGGCGTAGTCGTCGACGCTCCACCGGACGGGCAGGCCGAAGTGCTCGAACGTCTCGTTGAACGCGGGGAGGTGGCCGTCGCGCTCGGTGTCGGCGAGCACCCCGTCGCAGTCGAACACGAGCGCCCTGGTCACCGGGTGCCCCCGGCGGAGGCGGCCCTGCCGTCGGCCCCGAACCAGGCCACGTGCTCGGCGATGACGTCGGTCACCGCTGCGGAGATGTCGGCGATCAGCCGGGGCGGGTCCCAGCGGTCCTTCGCGCGGGCCATCTCGAGGTGCGCCAGTGAGGCCTGCATGTAGGCGTGCTTGACCGCCGTGGAGATGTTGATCTTCGAGACCCCCGCGTCGATGAACGACCGGAAGTCCGCCTCCGAGAGGCCGGTCCCGCCGTGCAGCACGATCGGCCGGTCGGTCAGCGCGGCCAGCTCGGCCGCGCGCTCGGGCAGCAGCTGCGGATGCGCCTTGTAGAGCCCGTGGCTCGTGCCGAGCTGCGGGGCGAGCAGGTCGCTGCCGGTGCTCTCCGCGATCTCGGCGAGCTGCTCGACCGAGTAGGCGTGCTGCGACTCGTCACTGCCGACGCCGTCCTCGACGCCGAGGATGTTCTCGATCTCTGACTCGACGTCCACCCCGGCAGCGTGCGCCTCGGCGGTGACCTCGTGCGTCTCGCGCACGGCGTCGTCGAGGTCGCGGTCGGAGGCGTCGAAGAGCACCGAGGACCAGCCGGCGCCGATGACCTCGGTGAGGACCGCCCGGTCGGGGCAGTGGTCGAGGTGCAGCGCCACCGGCACCGTCACGTCGCGCGCGAGGGCGGCGAAGAGGTCGGTGATGAACGCGCAACCGGCGGTGCGGACGGTCTTGGTCGAGATCTGGACGATGAGGGGAGACGAGGTGCGCTCGGCCGCGGCCAGGACGGCGCGCATGCTGATCTCGTCGAAGACGTTGACGGCCGGGACGGCCCAGCCGCCTTCTCGGGCGGCTCGGGTCATGGACAGCGTCGATGCGACCACGTGTTCGTCCTCACTTCCTCGTGGGGTGGTGCCGCCTCCGGCACCTGCTCGGAATGTACATGTCCATACAGGACTAGACAAGTAGACTCCGCCAGAATTCGCCGTGAGTGATCTGAGAGGGTGGTGCTCGTGTCCGACGTCGTCGACCGGGACTCGCTCGTCCCCCTCTACCAGCAGCTCGAGGAGATCTTCCGCGCGCGAATCGCGAGCGGCGAGTGGGCCCCGAGCCAGCGCATCCCGTCCGAGAACGAGCTCAACCGGCTGTTCGGCCTCAGCCGGATGACGGTCAGGGGGGTCCTCACGAAGCTCACCGCCGACGGGCTGCTGGTGCGGGTCCAAGGCAAGGGCACCTACGTCGCCCCGGACAAGATCACGGCCGTCTCGCCGGCGTACCAGGGCATCCGCGAGCAGCTCGAGGTGCTCGGCTACGACATCTCGACCGAGCTCGTCTCGCTGGTCTGCGAGCCGGCGCCGACGCGCGTCCGCGAGCGGCTGAGGCTGCCGCCGGGCGCCCTCGTCTTCGCGATCGTCCGGCTGCGCTCCGTCGACGGGCAGCCGCTGAGCGTCCACCGCTCGTTCGTTCCCGCCGACCTCGCGCCGACCCTCGACCGGCTCGACGTCGTGGGCGAGCAGCTCTGCGTCGTGCTCGAGTCGGCGTTCGACCTGGCCATGCACGACGTCGCCGAGTCGCTCGAGGCGGTGGCCGTGACCTCGACCGATGCCGAGCTGCTGCACCTGCAGCCGCGCGACCCGGTCCTGCAGCTGACCGACGTCATCTCGGACGCCGAGGGCGGCGCCTTCGAGTACTCGACGATCGTGTTCCGGGGCGACCGGATGCGGCTCTCGTTCGACTACAGCAAGCGCTGAGGCTCCGGGCTGTCGGTCTGCTCGGACTCGTCGACAGGCGGCTGGGCGAGCGGGGAAGCGTGCGCGGCCGCGGACCGCGCGAGGCCGGCGGCACGTGCAGCGGCCACCGACCGCGTGACCGTGTCCGTGAGGGACGTCGTCGCTGATCGTCGTGCCGCCGCCGCACGGTGGGTCGCCGTAGTCGCTGTCCGCCCCGCCGCCTGCCCCGCCCTCGCGGCGTGACGACGCGTGGTGGTCCACGCCGCCGCGAGAGCAGCGGGCTCCGGCACGGATGCGGGCGCGCGGGTCGGATCCGCCTCGGAGGTCATCGCGCGGGCCAGGTCCGCCTCCGAGGCCATCGTGCCGACCGCCTCCTCGGGGGCCGACCGCACCGACGAGGCGGGAACGGGCGACGCGGGCATCCGCCCGAGCAGGCGGTCGGCCAGCGCGACGAGCAGCACGACGACGCCCCCGACGACCAGCGCGGACGCCAACAGCAGGAACGCGACGGCGACGTAGTCGTACGGGCCGTCTGCGGCACGGGCCTCCGCTGCCAGGCCGAGTGCGCCTCCTGCGACCACGGCGCCGAGGGCCGCCACCGCGCACCGCGCTGTCCTGCCCATGTCGGGACCCTCCACGACGGTCCGCCGCAGGCCGGCTCAGACCCGAGGACTCGTCATGGGCGGACTGTACGCCGGGCGGCCGGGCCGCGGTAGCCCCCTGCGCTCAGCGGACACGGGCCAGCCCTCGGGCGCCGGGCGTCGGCACCCCTCGAACCCGCGCGCACCCTCGCGCGCGCCGAGGTGTGTGCGCGGGTTCGAGGGGCGCGGCCGCCCGTGCCGCCGCCGCAGCCGCCGCCGCCGCAGCACCCGCAGCCGCAGCCGCGGGCTCAGCTCACGACGTGCGCGCGGCGACCTCGTCGGCGGCGAGCACCGCGGCCGCCTCGTCCCGGCGCTCGCGCGCGGGCCGGCCCCCGTCGCCGTCGTGCTCGACGGTGAAGTGCGGCACGAGCCGCGGCGCGATCCGTCGCACGACGCCGGCGTCCGCAGCCGCGGCGACCGGCGCCACGCGGCGCACCCGCAGGTGCTGGCGTCGCACGAGCCACACGACGGCGATCCCGGCGGCGACGAAGCCAGCCGCGGCGCCCACGCCGATGGCCCAGCGGGGCCCGGCCGTGTCGGCCACCCAGCCCACGATCGGGGCGCCGAGCGGCGTGCCGCCCGTGAAGATCGCCATGTACAGCGCCATCACGCGGCCGCGCATCTCGGGGGCGGTCGACAGCTGCACCGTGCTGTTGGCGGTGGTCATCAGCGTGATCGACGACAGCCCGACGGCGACGAGCACGGCGGCGAACGTCCAGTAGCTGGGCATCAGCGCGGCGACCGTGCAGGTCACCCCGAAGGAGGCGGCGGCCAGCACCAGCACCCGCATCCGCGGGCGCTCCCGTCGCGCCGAGAGCAGTGCACCGGTCAGCGACCCCACGGCGATGCACGACGACAGCAGGCCGAACCCGCTCGCGTCGACGCCGAACTCGACGCTCGCCATCGTCGAGGTGAAGATCGGGAAGTTGAGGCCGAAGGTGCCGATCACGAAGATCATCGTGAACACGACGAGCAGGTCGGGGCGCTCCTTCACGTACCGGAACCCCTCGCGGATCTGGCCCTTCGCCCGCGAGACCGGCGGCTTGTGCTCGAGCTGCGACACCCTGATGAACCGCAGCGAGAGCAGCACCGCGGCGAACGACGCCGCGTTGATCAGGAACACCCAGCCGGTGCCGACGCTCGCGATCAGCACGCCGGCGACGGCCGGGCCGAGGAGGCGCGCGCCGTTGAACGAGGCCGAGTTCAGCGAGACGGCGTTCGAGAGGTGCCCAGGGGGGACGAGCTCGGAGACGAAGCTCTGTCGGATCGGCGCGTCGATCGCGTTCACCGTGCCGAGCAGCAGGGCGAAGACCCAGACCATCCAGAGCTGCGCGACGTCGGTGAGCACCAGCAGGCCGAGGGCCAGGCCGAGCAGCGCCATCGTGCCCTGCGTGAGCATGAGCATGCGGCGGCGGTCGAACCGGTCGGCGATGAGGCCCGTGACGGGCACGAGCAGGATCGGCGGCGCGAACTGCAGCGCCATCGTGATGCCGACGGCGGTCGCGTCGTGGTCGGTGAGGTGGGTGAGCACCAGCCAGTCCTGCGCGGTGGCCTGCATCCACGTGCCCGTGTTCGAGACGAGCGCGCCGCCGAACCAGAGCCGGTAGTTGTAGAGGCCGAGCGAGCGGAACATGGCGCTCACGAGCGGTTCAGCTTCCGGAGGATCTCGGTCGCGTCGGCCAGGGTGCGGCGCTCGTCGGCGGTCAGCGCGGCCAGCCGCGGCACCAGCCACTCGTCGCGGCGGCGTCGGGTCTCGAACACGAACGCGGCACCCGCCTCCGTCGTCTCGAGCACCACCCGGCGACGGTCGTCGTCGTCGACCCGGCGGCTGAGCAGGCCGGCGTCCACGAGCTTGCCGACCGTGCGGTTCATCGACGGGGGAGTGACGCCCTCGTGCTCGGTCAGGGCGCCGATGGTGAGGGGCTGCTCCTGGAACACGTAGCCGAGCGCGGCCATCTGCGCGTCGGAGACGTCGACGTCGGCCTTCTGCTGACGCATCCGGCGGGCGAGGCGCAGCACGGAGCCGCGCACGTCGCTCGCGAGCTGGGCGTGCGGGACGGTGCGGCGTGCGGGTGCTGCGGGTGTGGGGGCTGCAGTCTCGGTCATCGCCGCCAGCCTAATCATTTAGCTCGCCTAAGTAAACGATCTGCCCCGATGTCCGACACCTGTTGCTCCCAGGTCCATGCAGGCGTATCGTCGAGGGCGGCTCATCGAGGAGCCCCACACGACACGAGGAAGAAGCGACAGCATGGGCAAGTTCAGCGGCAAGACGGCGATCGTCACGGGCGGCGGGAGCGGCATCGGCGCCGAAGTCTCGCGCCAGCTCGCGGCGGAGGGCGCGTCGGTCGTGGTGACCGACATCAACCTCGACGCGGCGAAGTCGATCGTCGACGAGATCACCTCGGCCGGCGGCACCGCCGCCGCGTTCGAGCAGAACACCGCGAAGTGGGAGCAGTCGGAGGCGGCCGTCGAGTTCGCCAAGGCGACCTACGGAGCCCTGCACCTCGCCGTCAACAACGCCGGCATCGGCGCCGCGCCGCAGACCATCGGCGACTACGACATCGCCGCCTGGGACAGGGTCCGCTCGGTCGACCTCGACGGCGTCTTCTACGGCCTGAAGTTCCAGCTGCCCGCGATGGTGGAGGCCGGCGGCGGAGCCGTCGTCAACATGGCCTCGGTGCTCGGCTCGGTCGGCATCGCGAAGAACGCGGCCTACGTCACGTCGAAGCACGCCCTGATCGGCCTGACCAAGGTCGCGGCGCTCGAGTACACCGCGCAGGGCGTCCGCACCAACGCCGTCGGGCCCGGCTTCATCGACACGCCGCTCGTCCGCTCGTCGATGTCGACGGACGAGCTGCATGCCCTCGAGGGCCAGCACGCGTCGGGCCGCCTCGGCACCGACTCGGAGGTCGCGGCGCTCGTGCTGTTCCTCCTCAGCCCCGAGGCCTCGTTCATCTCGGGCAGCTACCACCTCGTCGACGGCGGCTACTCGGCCCACTAGCCCGCGCCTCCCGTGCTCGCGTCCGCGCGGCCGCGTGGATGGGGTGCGGCGGGTTCCCGTCGCCGCCGGCGGGTCCGCGCTGACCCGCCGGCGGCGACGGGAACCCGCCGCACCTCCTTCCGAGCGTGCAGGAGGCGGTAGCCAAGCGTGCAGGAGGCGGTAGTCGAGCGTGAAGGAGGCGCTGGCCGGCCCCGCGAGGCCGCCCCGCACCTCCTTCGCACGTGCACGACCCCGGAGCAGCTCGAGGGCGGGTCTTCCGGGCCGAGGGCGGGTTCCGAACAACCCGCCCTCGACCCAGAAGACCCGCCCTCGACGTGTCTCGGCAGCTCGCGCGGCCGCGTCGGCGTTGCGGCGTCGGCGACGGCGGCGCCGCTTCAGCGCCGCTTCAGCGCGCCCGCGCCAGGATGGGCACGCGGGCAGGGTGCGCGCGAGGAAGGGGCTGCCGTGCGCGTGCTCGTCGTCGAGGACCAGCCGACCCTGGCCGAGGGGCTCCGCGTCGGGCTCGAGGCCGAGGGCATGGCCGTCGACGTGGCCGGCAACGGCACCGACGCTCTCTGGCGCACCCGCGAGGGCAGCTACGACGTGGTCGTCCTCGACATCATGCTGCCCGGCATGAGCGGCTACGCCGTCTGCCGGGCGATGCGCGAAGGAGGCGACTGGACGCCGGTCATCATGCTCACGGCCAAGGACGGCGAGTGGGACCAGGTCGAGGCCCTCGACACCGGTGCCGACGACTACCTCACGAAGCCGTTCTCGTTCGCGGTGCTGCTGGCGCGCCTCCGTGCGCTCGTCCGCCGCGGGGCCCGGGAGCGGCCGGTCGTGCTCGAGGCGGGCGACCTCAGGCTCGACCCGGCGTCGCGCGACGTCCGGCGCGGCGACGAGCAGATCGAGCTGACGAGCCGCGAGTTCGCCGTGCTCGAGTTCCTGATGCGGCGGGCGGGCAGCGTCGTCACGAAGCGCGAGGTGCTCGACGGCGTCTGGAACGACGACTTCGAGGGCGACCCCAACATCGTCGAGGTGTACGTCCGGCACCTCCGCAACAAGGTCGACCGGCCGTTCGGCCGGGAGTCGATCGTCACCCTGCGCGGTGCCGGCTACCGGCTGGAGGCGCGGGGTGGCTGACGGGGCGGGTCGCGTCGGCCGCCGTGGCCGTCGCGGTCCTGGTGGCCGTCGCGGTCCTGGCGGTCGCCGCGGCTCGCTGCGCCTGCGCATCACCGCGGCCGCCGTGCTCGCCGTCGCGCTCACGCTCGGCGCGTTCGCGCTCGTCTTCGCTCTGGTGCAGCAGGCGGTGCTCGCGGACGCCCCGCGCTCGGCCGCGTCCGCCGACGTCGACCGTGCCGTGGCCGCGCTCGCGGGCGGGTCGAGCCCGGCCGTCGCCGTCTCCGGCGACGCGGACGGAGCCCTGGTAGCCGTCTTCGACTCCGCGGGGCAGCTCGTCGCGACGGGCGGCGACGACGACCTCGCCGGGTACGCGCGACAGCTCGCGGGGGCCGCCTCGGGCAGCCGGGTCTCGCTCGACGGGGACGACTTCGTCGTCGAGACCGACGGTGCGGAGTCGGTGAGCACGACCACGTCGACTCCCTCGCCGTCGTCGAGCCCGAGCCCGAGCCCGTCGGCCGAGCCCGCGCCGTCGGAGTCCTCGACCGGCGACGACGACGACGCGCTCGACGAGGACGACGCCGCCGAGGCGGCCCGCGACGCTGCCGACGACGCCCGCGAGGCCGCCGACGAGGCGAGCGCCGCCGCTGCCGACGCCGACGCCTCCTCCCAGAACGACGACGACCTCGACGTCCAGACCGTCACGACACGGTGGGACGTCGTGGCCGCGCGCTCCCTCGACGAGGCGCAGGCCGCCTCCTCGGCCAGCCTGCTCACGCTCGGCGTGGCCGTCCCCGTGGCGCTGCTCGTGTTGGGCGTGACGACCTGGTTCGTGGTCGGGCGGGCGCTGCGCCCGGTCGAGTCGATGCGTCGCGAGGTCGCCGACGTGACGGCGGCGAACCTGTCGCACCGCCTGGCCGACCCGGGTGGGGGAGACGAGATCTCGCGGCTCGCCTCGACCCTGAACGGCATGCTCGACCGGCTCGACGCCTCCGCGACGGCGCAGCGGCGCTTCGTCGGCGACGCCTCGCACGAGCTCAAGACGCCGCTCGCGACGATCCGACAGCACGCGGAGGTGGCCCTGCTGCACCCCGAGAGCATCGACGGACGCGCGCTCGCCGGCACCGTGCTCGGCGAGGAGGCGCGTCTCACCTCCCTGGTGCAGGGCCTGCTGGTCCTGGCGCGAGCCGACGAGGGCGCGCTCGGCGTCGCTCGCCGGCCCGTCGACCTCGACGACCTCGTCCTGACGGAGGCGGCGCGGCTGCGATCGGGCGCGGGTTCGGGTGCCGGTGCGAGTGGGGGCCCGGGCGAAGGCGCCGGCGCCCGCGCGGGCGTCTCCGTCGACGCGACTGCGGTCGGCCCGGCGCGAGTGCGCGGCGACGAGGGACTGCTCGGCCAGGTCGTCCGCAACCTCGTGGTGAACGCGTCCCGGCACGCCCGCTCGACCGTGGCCGTCGGGCTCGTCGACACCGCCGAGGGGCGCGCCGTGCTGACCGTCGACGACGACGGCGCCGGAGTCGCGCCGGAGGACCGCGCGCGCATCTTCGAGCGCTTCGTCCGGCTCGACGAGGCCCGCGACCGCGACGGGGGCGGCAGCGGCCTCGGGCTCGCCATCGTCGCCGAGATCGTCCGCGTGCACGGAGGCGCGGTGCAGGTCGAGACGTCGCCGCTCGGTGGTGCGCGCTTCGTCGTCGACCTGCCCGCCGACCCGGCCTGACCCGCGCCGACCCGGCCCGAGCCGCGCCGACCCGGCCCGGCCCGACCTGCCTGCCGTGCCCGCGCCTCCTCGTCGCCCGGACACCCCGCAGTGGACGATGCATCGCGAAACGACGGGGTGCATAGTCCACTCCGGGGTGCGGGGCCGAGGCGCGGGGCCGGCGTGCGGCGGCCGACAGCAGGCGTGCGGCTCCGGGATGCGCGCTGAACGTTCCTTCAGGTCGCTTCAGGGTCGGTTCAGCGCCCGCTCGAGACAGTGGGGTCATCGCTCGAGAGAGCACCACCCGCCGCACCGCGGCCCCACGATCGGAGACACCGTGAAGAACGTCCTGAAGAGCAAGAAGTCCCTCCTCATCGCCGGCGGCGTCGTCGGGGTCCTCGTGCTCGGCGGCGGAGGCGTGGCCGTCGCGTCGACCCTCGACGACCGGGTCGGCGGCGCGGCGAACGACCGTGCGCAGGAGGCGGCGCTCGCCGAGACCGGCGGAGGCACCGTCACCGACGTCGACCGTCTCGACGACGGCCTGCCCGGCTACGAGGTCGACGTCGTGCTGCCCGACGGCCGCGAGAGCACGGTGCTGCTGGGCGACGACTTCAGCGTCTCGTCGTCGCGGATCGACGACGACCGCGACGACCGCAGCGACCGCTCGGGCAGCGACGACCGCGACAGCCGCTACAGCCGTGACGACGACGACCTCTCCGACGACTCGACGTCGACGCCGGGCGCCTCGAGCACGCCCGGCTCGGCCAGCACCTCCGGCGCCGACGACGACGACCTCGTCGGAGCCGACTTCGACCAGGCGGCCGCCGCCGCGATCGCCGCTGCCGGCGGAGGCACCGTGACCGACGCCGACCGCAGCGACGACGGCACCACGGCGTACGAGGTCGACGTGCGCCTCGACGACGGGACCGAGGTCGACGTCGACCTCGACGCCTCCTTCGGGGTGCTGCGCACCGACGTCGACGACCGCCGCTGACCTGCCCGGCGCGCCCCCCGCCTCCTCCGCACCCTCCGGACCCGCGCACACCCCCGTGCGCGCCGGAGGGTGCGCGCGGTTCCCGCGGGTCTCGACGACGACCAGCGCCGCCCGACGATGCGAGGATGACACCGTGCCCACCTTCTCCGCCGCCCGAGGCGACCACACGTTCGTCGACGCGCACGGCGTCACCGTCCACTGGTACGTCTGGCGGGCGGCCGACCCGCGCGGCTCCGTGCAGCTGATGCACGGCGTCGGCGAGCACGCGCTCCGCTACGAGGAGCTGGCGCAGGAGCTCGTCCGCGCCGGCTGGACGGTCTACGCCGACGACCACCTCGGCCACGGCGCGACCGGTCTCGGCCAGTACGGAGGCGACCACACGAAGCTCGGCCGGCTCGGCCCGTCGGGGCTGCGGGGGGCGGTGGAGGCGGTCGTCCAGTTCACCGGCATCATCCGCGACGACGCCCCCGGCCTGCCCCTCGTGGCGCTCGGCCACTCGTGGGGGTCCTTGATGCTGCAGAAGATCGTCGACGAGCGCGCCTCGCTCTACGACGCCGTCGTGCTCAGCGGGACCGCGTACCGGGTGCCCGGCAGCATGAACGGCGGCGACCTCAACGCCCGGCACGCGCACCTCGGCACGACCGGCTTCGAGTGGCTGAGCCGCGACCCGGCCGTCGCCGCCGAGATGGCCGCCGACCCGCTCGCCGTCGACGCCAAGGTCGCGACCCTGTTCGGCTGGCGGGACGCGCTGAGGCTGCTCGGGCGTCCGGCGAGGCACCTCGACGCCGACGTGCCGCTGCTGATCCAAGTCGGGAGCGACGACCCGCTCGGCGGCGAGGTGAGCGCCCGCAAGCTCGCCACGGCGTACGCGACGCGCTCGGGCCTCACCGACGTCGAGCTCGTCGTCTACGACGGCGCCCGGCACGAGGTGTTCAAGGAGACGAACCGGGCCCAGGTCTTCGCCGACCTCGTCGCGTGGCTCGACGCCCGCCTCCCGCGCCCCCGCCCCTGACCTGCCTGCACCCGCAGCTGCGGACACGGCAGGCATAGGCTGCAGCCATGCACGGTGAGTACAAGGTCCCTGGCGGCAAGCTCGTGGTGGTCGACCTGGAGGTGCGCGAGGGCCGCATCGCCGAGTTCCGGCTCGCGGGCGACTTCTTCCTCGAGCCCGACACGGCGCTCGACGCCATCGACCGTGCGGTGAACGGCCTGCCGGTCGAGTCCGACGCGGCGACGATCGCTGCCGCGATCAAGACGGGCCTCCCCGACGACGCAGTCCTGCTGGGCTTCTCGCCCGACGCGGTCGCCACGGCGATCCGCCGCAGCCTGTCGAAGGCGACCGACTGGCGCGACCACGACTGGCAGATCATCCACGACGCGCCCGTCTCGCCGAACATGCACCTCGCTCTCGACCAGGTCCTGACCGAGGAGGTGGGGGCCGGCCGCCGCCAGCCCACCCTGCGCTTCTGGGAGTGGGACCAGCCCGCCGTCGTCATCGGCAGCTTCCAGTCGCTCCGCAACGAGGTCGACCTCGACGCGGCCGCCGAGCACGGCTTCGAGGTCGTGCGGCGCATCAGCGGCGGCGGCGCCATGTTCATGGACGCGCAGTCGATCGTCACCTACTCGCTCTACGCGCCGGGCGAGCTCGTGCAGGGCATGAGCTTCGCCGACAGCTACGCGTACCTCGACGAGTGGGTCATCACGGCCCTCAAGTCGCTCGGGATCGACGCGTTCTACCAGCCGCTCAACGACATCACGAGCGCCAAGGGCAAGATCGGCGGGGCCGCCCAGAAGCGCCTCGGCAACGGGGCCCTGCTGCACCACGCCACGATGTCGTACGACATGGACGGCGAGAAGATGGTGAAGGTGCTCCGCATCGGCCGCGAGAAGATGAGCGACAAGGGCACGACCAGCGCCGCCAAGCGCGTCGACCCGCTGCGCAGCCAGACGGGCCTGGCGCGCGCCGAGATCATCGAGCGCATGAAGCAGACCTTCACCGGCCTCTACGGCGCCGAGGTCGGGCACGTCACCGACGACGAGCTCGAGAAGGCCGAGCAGCTCGTCACGACCAAGTTCGCGACGCCGGAGTGGCTCCGCCGCGTCCCCTGATCAGCGCGTCAGCAGCTCCTGGTAGTCGACGTGGTCGTCGACCCAGTCGACGACGAACGGGCACATCGGCACCACGCGCAGCGACGTCTCCGAGCGGACGTCGTCGAGCGCGCCCTGCACGAGCTGGGCTCCGAGGCCTGCGCCGCGGCGGGCAGGCTCGATCTCGGTGTGCGTGAAGCGGATCTCGTCGCCGACGATCTCGTAGGCGGCGAGCCCGATGGTGCGGCCGTCCTCGAGGAGGACGTACTGGGCCTGCTCGGGACGGTTCTCGACTGCGGTGCTCATCCCGACACGGTACGCCGGGTGGCTCTGGGGGTGTCCCCCGGTGCGAGAGGATGGCGACCATGCCCGTCGACTGGACCCGCGCCTCCTCGAGTCTCGTGGTCCACGGCGACAACCTCGACGCGACCTCGACGCTGCCCGACGGGGCGTTCACGGTCGTCTACCTCGACCCGCCGTTCAACACGGGCCGGCCACAGACCCGTCGCTCGACGACGTCGGTGCGCAGCGTGCCCGCGTCCGTGACCGCCGTGACCGGCTTCAAGGGCCTCGGCTACGAGCGCATCCGCGGCGACCTGATGCGCTACGACGACCGGTTCGACGACTACTGGTCGTTCCTCGAGCCGCGGCTGGCCGAGGCGTGGCGGCTGCTCGCCGACGACGGCACGCTCTACCTGCACCTCGACTACCGCGAGGCGCACTACGCGAAGGTGCTGCTGGACGCGCTCTTCGGCCGTGACTCGTTCCTCAACGAGATCATCTGGGCCTACGACTACGGCGCCAAGAGCCGCAACCGGTGGCCGACGAAGCACGACACGATCCTCGTCTACGTGAAGAGCCCGAAGGGGTACTTCTTCGACTCGGAGACGGTCGACCGGGAGCCGTACATGGCGCCCGGCCTGGTCACGCCCGAGAAGGTCGCGCGCGGCAAGCTGCCGACCGACGTCTGGTGGCACACGATCGTGTCGCCGACGGGGCGCGAGAAGACCGGCTACCCGACGCAGAAGCCAGAGGGGGTGCTGCGGCGCATGGTGCAGGCCTCGTCGCGGGAGGGCGACTGGGTGCTCGACTTCTTCGCCGGCAGCGGCACGCTCGGCGCGGTCGCGTCGGCGTTGGGCCGCCGCTACGTCCTGGTCGACAGCAACGAGGAGGCGGTGGCCGTCATGCGCAGACGCCTCCCGGACGCGACGTTCGTCGTGGCCGACCCGCCCCGGGCCTCGACAGCCAGCTAGGCGGTGTGGGCGGGGGCGGCGCTGCGGCCCTCGAGCTCGGCGACGGCCTCCGCCTCAGCCTCGGCGCGGGCCTCGGCGAGGGCGATCTCGGCGAGGGCGTGGTCGTCGACGTCGACGGCGGCCGTCATGGCCTCGAGGAACGAGACGACGGCTGCGGTCTCGTCGGGCGAGAGGCCCTGCGCCGCCGTGATCATGCGGCCGTGCATGCCGGAGAGCGTGTCGGTGACCTCGGCGTGCGTGCCCTCGGTCGCCCGCAGCAGGACGCCGCGCTTGTCGGTGGGGTGGGGCAGGCGCTCGACGTGGCCGCTGGCGACGAGCCGGTTGATCAGCACGGACGTGGACGCGGAGGTGATGGCGAGGTGCTCGGCGAGCACCTTGGCGCTGACGGGCTCGTGCTTGCGGCCGGCCCGCACGAGGAACCTGAGCGCGGCGAGGTCGGTCTCGTTCATCTTCATGCTGTCGCGGGTGCGACGGCGCATGTCCGACTCGGCGGCGCGGTAACGACGGAGGGCGTTCAGCACGGCGACTCCGCGCTCGCTGGCGCTGGAGCCGTACCAGTACCCCGTCGCGTCGTAGTTACGCCGGGTCGGCTCGGGAGGCATGCTAGAGAGTGTAGCTAAGCCGTTCAGGGAGTTCCAGGTTGAGGCAGGCGTCGCGAGGCGTTCCCAGCCAGTTCATGGCGGGTGCGACCAGCCCCGGTCAGCTCGAGGCGGGCCGGTCCGAAGACGGCGCGCTCGACGTCGGTCGATCCGAGGACGGCGCGCTCGACGCGGGTCGCTCCGACGACGGCCCGTCGCCCTCGACGACCGGGACGCTCCCCGTGGTCGGCGCGACCAGAGCGCCCGACCCGGCCGCCGCCTCCTGCGCGGCCAGCTCTGCCGCGAGCCGGTCGTCGTTCGCCTCGTCGATGGCCGACTTCTGTCGCAACGGCGACGCCTTGAGGAAGAAGCTGAGCACGAAGGCGACCAGCACGATGCCGAGCGCCACCCAGAACACGGTGACGGTCGCCTGCGCGAAGCCGTCGAGGAACGGCGCCGCGAGCCGGCTGTCGGCCGTGTTGAGGAACGACGTGTTGCCGTTCAGCGCCCCGCCGACCTGCGACGTGTCGCCGTTCTGTGCCGCCTGGTAGAGGCCGAGGATGCTCGCGTTCGCGCTGTCGGCGGTGACGCTCGGGTCGGCCAGCGCGGCCTGGGCGTCGCGCTGCAGGGCCGGGTCGGCGAACGCCGCGGCGATCGTCTGCGGGATGCGTGAGAAGAGCACCGAGAACAGCACGGCCGTGCCGAGCGTGCCGCCGATCTGACGGAAGAACGTCGAGGCCGACGTGGCCACGCCGATGTCGCGCGGGCCCACCGAGTTCTGCGACGCGATGGTCAGCGTCTGCATCAGCTGGCCGAGGCCCAGGCCGATCAGCAGCATGCCGATCATCATGAACCAGTAGGGCTTGTCGTACGACAGGTTCGTGAACCAGAAGAAGCCCAGCGACATGAACGCGGTGCCGGTGATGGGGAAGATGCGGTAGCGGCCCGTCCGCGAGATGAGCTGGCCCGACACGATCGACGAGATCATCAGCCCGGCGATCATCGGCAGCATCTGGAACCCGCTCTCGGTCGGCGTCGAGCCGAGCACGAGCTGCAGGTAGAGCGGCACGGTAAGCAGCGCGCCGAACATGCCGAAGCCGACCAGAACGCCGAGCACGGTCGCCATCGAGAAGGTGGCGTTGCGGAACAGCTTCAGCGGGATGAGCGCGTCGTCGCCCATCGCGCGCTCGACCATGACGAACGACACGATCCCGACGGCACCGATCACGTAGCAGGCGAAGGCGCCGGGCGACGACCAGCCCCACTCGCGGCCCTGCTCGGCGACGAGCAGCAGGGGCACGGCTGCGACGATGACCGAGGCGGCGCCCCACCAGTCGATCCGGACGTTCTGGCGGCGCACCTGGCCGGGGATGTGCAGGAACTTCACGACGATCGCCAGGGCCACGACGCCGATCGGCAGGTTGACGAGGAACACCCAGCGCCAGCCGGTGATGAACAGGATCTGGTCGGCACCCGCGAAGAGCCCGCCGACCAGCGGGCCGATCACGCTCGAGATGCCGAACACGGCGAGGAAGTAGCCCTGGTACTTGGCACGCTCGCGCGGGGCGAGGATGTCGCCCATGATCGTCAGCGGCAGCGCCATCAGGCCGCCGGCGCCCATGCCCTGCACGGCGCGGAAGATCGCGAGCTGGTACATGCTCGTCGAGAAGCCGGCCAGCACCGAGCCCAGCAGGAAGATCGAGATCGCGATCAGGAACAGCGGCCGCCGCCCGAAGATGTCGGACAACTTGCCGTAGATCGGCGTCGAGATCGTCGAGACGATCAGGTACGCGGTGGTCACCCACGCCTGCAGGCTCAGTCCGTCGAGGTCGTCGGCGATGGTGCGCATCGACGTGCCGACGATCGTCTGGTCGAGCGCCGACAGGAACATGCCTGCCATCAGCCCGAAGATCACGAACAGGATCTGGCGGTGGGTCATCAGCCCCTGTCGCTCCGCGGGCGCGGCCGACGACGCCGAGGAGGCGGCGGTCGCGGCGGAGGAGGAGGCGGTGGTTCTCGACATGGTGCGGCGTCCTTCGGGAGGCGCACCGAACGTGCGCAGACCGCAAAAGTACTGCACGCGCAGGGCTTCCACCAGACGTGGCGGCGAGCCTGTGGACGGGTCGGGCCGCGCTGGCACCGGGGGAGGGGCCGTAGCCTTGTGCGATGCCGTTCCCCCTCCGTCGCCGACCGTCGCATCGCACGGCCGTGGCCGCGCTCGCGCTGGCCCTGGTGACGGCTGCGCTCGCGGGGTGCACCTCGGGTGCCGCCCCTGACATGAGCACGAGCGCGAGGCCGAGCGCGCCTCCTTCGTCGTCTGCTCCCGCCGCGACCGCCGAGCCCTCCGAGGAGCCTGCCCCCGTGACCAGCCCCGCCGAGCCCCCGACGCCCGCCGCTCCCGCCTTCGACAAGTCGGCGTTGTCGATCGACGACCCCGCGAGCCTCTGGGTCGTGACGGACAAGCTGCGGACGGTGAACCCGATCGACTACGTGCCGAGCGACCTCGTCACGGTCGACGTGGCGTCGCAGAACCCTCCGGTGTTCCGGCGTGAGGCCGGCGACGCCCTGCTCGCGTTGTTCGCCGCGGGGGAGGCGGAGGGGGCCGGTCAGTTCCAGGTGCAGAGCGCGTACCGGTCGTACGCCACGCAGGTGAGCGTCTACCAGGGCTGGGTCGACCGGCTCGGACAGGCGCAGGCCGACATCCAGAGCGCACGCCCCGGGCACAGCGAGCACCAGACCGGGCTCGTCGCCGACATCAGCCCGATCCCGCTGAGCTGCGCGCTGCAGGCGTGCTTCGGCGACACGGCCCAGGGGCAGTGGCTCGCGGCCAACGCGTGGCGCTACGGGTGGCTGCTGCGCTACCCGGCCGACAAGACGGCGGTCACCGGCTTCACCTACGAGCCGTGGCACTTCCGCTACGTCGGGGTGCCGCTCGCGACCGAGATGCACACCACGGGCGTCACCACCCTCGAGGAGTTCTTCGGGCTGCCGGCCGCGCCGACCTACGCCGGCTGAGCCCCCGTCGCTGAGGCCGCGGCCGCCACCGCCGTGAACCTTCGCGAAAGCGACAACCCTCCGCGATGTTCCGCGTCGTCTCGTCGCTGCCGCGTCGCTTCTCTCCCACGCGGGGGTCTGGCAGGCCGACGGCGGTCCCTCCTCCCCAGCCGCGCCTCCTCGACGGGGTGTCCCCAGCGACGTGCGACGTCGGAGCGCCCGCGGTCGACCGGCCGTCAGGGTGGGCGCATGATCGACCTCGCCGACCTGACGTCCGACCTCCTCACCGCGAAGGAGGCGTGGGTCGGCGTCGGCGACTCACGTGCCCTCCAGCGCGACGCCGCCGCCGGACGCCTCGTCCGCATCGCCCACGGCGCGTACGTGGAGGCCGGGCGATGGTCGTCGCTGCTGCCCAGCCAGCGCTTCGTCTATCGGATCGCCGCGGCACAGCGGACGGCCGTCCGGCCGCTCGTCTTCTCCCACGCGGCCGCGGCCGCATTGTGGGGGCTGCCGTGGTGGGGCGCACCGCCCGGCCTGGTCGAGGTCACCGACCCGACGGCTCGCACGTCACGGGCCCACCGGCTGACCCGGGTGCACGCTCAGCCGCTGACGGACGTCGACGTCGTCGAGCACCTCGGCGTCCGGGCGACCGGCCTCGCCCGCACCTGCGCCGACGTCCTGCTCGACCACCCGAGCCTGGACGCGACCGTGGTCGTCGACGGCGCCCTGCACGGCGGGGCGACGGGATCGGCGGGGATCGCGGACCTCCTCGAGCAGCGTCCCGCCCCGAGGGCCCACGCGCGAGCCCGACGGACGCTCGAGCTCTGCCGGCCCGGCGCCGACTCGGCCGGCGAGTCGGTCAGCCGGGTGCTCGTCCTCGGGTTCGGCTTCCCCGCTCCCGTGCTGCAGCAGCCGTGGCGCGACACCTTCGGGCTGATCGGCGTGACGGACATGTGGTGGCCCGAGCTCGGCGTGATCGGCGAGTACGACGGCGACGTCAAGTACCTCAGCGACCGGTGGCGCCGCGGGCGGACGCCTGAGCAGGTCGTCAAGGACGAGAAGGACCGCGAGGACAGGCTGCGCGCGCTGCCCGAGGTGCGGGGCTTCGCCCGCTGGGGGACCGCCGACCTCCGCTCGCCGGAGCGTCTGCGGCGGATCTTGCTCGCCGCCGGCCTCGAGGCCGGACGGTGAGCCGCCGAACCTCGGCGGAACCTCCGCCGAACCGACGCGGGAGCGACGAACCGACGCGGAAGATCGCGTCGGTTCGTCGCTCCCGCGTCGGGAAGCCGCTCGGCGGCGGGCGGCGGCGGCCGCTTCGGCCGACGGCGCGCGGGCTAGGCGCCGAGCGCCGCGTCGACGATCTGCTTCGCCTCGGCCTGGACCCGCGCGAGGTGCTCGGGGCCCTCGAACGACTCGGCGTAGATCTTGTAGACGTCCTCGGTGCCGCTCGGGCGGGCCGCGAACCAGGCCTTGTCGGTGACCACCTTGAGGCCGCCCACGGCAGCCCCGTTGCCGGGCGCCTCCGCCAGCTTGGCCGTGATGGGGTCGCCGGCGAGCTCGGTCGCGGTGATGTCGTCGCCGCTGAGCTTGCCCAGGCGTGCCTTCTGCTCCTTGCTGGCGGCGGCGTCGACCCGCTCGTAGACGGGGTCGCCGAACTCCTCGGTCAGCTCGGCGTACAGCTGCGACGGGGTCTTGCCCGTGACGGCGATGATCTCGCTGGCGAGCAGCGCGAGCAGGATGCCGTCCTTGTCGGTCGTCCAGACCGTGCCGTCCTTGCGGAGGAACGACGCCCCCGCGCTCTCTTCTCCGCCGAAGGCGACCGAGCCGTCGACCAGGCCGGGCACGAACCACTTGAAGCCGACCGGCACCTCCCAGAGGCGGCGGCCGTGCTTCTCGGCGACCTTGTCGATGATGCTCGACGAGACGAGGGTCTTGCCGATCGCGGCGTCGTCGCGCCACTGCGGGCGGTGCGTGTAGAGGTAGTCGATGGCGACCGCGAGGTAGTGGTTCGGGTTCATCAGGCCGCCGTCGGGCGTGACGATGCCGTGACGGTCCGCGTCGGCGTCGTTGCCCGTGAGCACGTCGAACTCGTCCTTGCGGTGCACGACGCTGGCCATCGCGGACGCGCTGGACGGGTCCATCCGGATCTTGCCGTCCCAGTCGAGCGTCATGAAGCGCCAGGTCGGGTCGACGCCGGGGTTCGTGACGGTCAGGTCGAGGCCGTAGACGTCGCGGATGGCGCCCCAGTACTCGACGCTGGCGCCGCCCAGCGGGTCGGCGCCGATCTTGACCCCGGCCGCCTTGATGGCGTCGATGTCGATGACGTTGATCAGGTCGCCCACGTAGCCGCGCAGGAAGTCGTGGCGGCCGGCGCTGCCGTCGGCCTTGACGACGTCGACGTTGCCCGCGGCGATGATCTCGTTCGCGCGGTCGGCGATCCACTTCGTGGCGTCGCCGTCGGCCGGGCCGCCGTGCGGGGGGTTGTACTTGAAGCCGCCGTCGCGGGGCGGGTTGTGGCTGGGGGTGACGACGATGCCGTCGGCCTTCTCGGTGTTGGCCGGGTCGGCGTTGTGCACCAGGATCGCGTGGCTCAGCGCGGGCGTCGGCACGTAGCCGCCGTCGGCGTCGGCGAGCACGTGCACGCCGTTGCCGACGAGCACCTCGATCGCGGTGCGCTCGGCGGGGGCGCTCAGCATGTGGGTGTCGCGCCCGATGAAGAGCGGCCCGGTGATGCCCTGGCCGGCGCGGTACTCGACGATCGCCTGCGTGATCGCGGCGATGTGCGTCTCGTTGAAGGCGGTGTCGAGCGACGAGCCTCGGTGGCCGGAGGTGCCGAAGACGACCTTCTGCTCGGGCACCGACACGTCGGGGACGAGCGAGTAGTAGGCGTCGACGAGCTCACCGGTGTCGATGAGGTCGCTGTCGAGTGCGGGGGTGCCTGCGCGATCGGTCATGGGCTCATCCTGGCACCAGCCGCCGACCTCCGTCGCTGCCCGGCCAGGGCGCTCAGCAGCCTCTCGGACATCAGCAGGCTCCGGGTCGTCAGTAGGCTCTCCGTCATGCCGACCCCCGCCTCCTCGTCGACCTACAGCTACCTCGGCCCGGCCGGCACCTTCACGGAGGCGGCCCTCAAGCAGGTGCCCGAGGCCGCGGGCGCCGAGTGGCGCAGCGTCAACAACGTGGGCGAGGCGCTCGCCGACGTCGTGTCCGGCCGCAGCGCCGCCGCGATGATCGCGATCGAGAACAGCGTCGAGGGCGGCGTCTCGGCCACGCAGGACGCGCTGGCGACCGTGCCCGGCCTCCGAATCGTCGGCGAGTACCTGGTCGCGGTCGACTTCGTGCTGGTCGCACGACCGGGCACCCGCCTCGAGGAGGTGCGGGTCGTCAACGCGCACCCCGTGGCCTACGCGCAGACGCACCTGTGGCTCGAGGCGAACCTGCCAGGCCACGGGCACCTGCCGGCGACCTCGAACGTCGCCGCGGCCGCCGACCTGCTGTCGACCCCTGCGGGTGCCGGCCGGGCCGACGCCGCCGTGGCCCCGCCGACGATCACCGAGCACCACGACGTCGAGGTGCTGGCCCGCGAGATCGGCGACAACCGCAACGCCGTGACGCGCTTCGTGCTCGTCAGCCGCACCGTGCCGGTGCCGCCCGCCACCGGCGCCGACAAGACGAGCATCATCGTCGAGCTGCCGGAGGACGGCGCCGGAGCGCTCGTCGACATGCTCGAGCAGTTCGCGACCCGTGGCATCAACCTGAGCCTGATCCAGTCGCGGCCGATCGGCGACGCCCTCGGCCGCTACCGGTTCGTGATCGACCTCGACGGCCACGTGCTCGACGAGCGCGTGGCCGACGCGCTGCTCGGGCTCAAGAGGTTCAGCCCGAACGTGATGTTCCTCGGGTCGTACCCCCGGGCCGACGGCCGCCCGGTGGTCGTCGTGCCGCGCTACGACGACGACGCGTTCGTCGACGCGCGCGACTGGCTGCGCGGGCTGGTCTCGGGAGCCTGAGCCCCGCCTCCTCGGGTCGCGCGCGTCCCTTGGTCCGGCGTGCTCGACCGGGGAGCGGAGGAGGCGCCGGTCGTCAGGCCGGGACGCGCACCGTCAGCGCCCCGGGGTCGACCCACGTCTTGATGGCGACGGCCTTGCCGACCGAGTCGCCGTCCATCTCGAAGTCCTGCGGCTCGTCGAGGCGCACGACGATCTCGCGCCCCTTGGAGTAGCGGACCGTGCGCACCTCGCGGCTGTGCGCCATGATCTTGCGTCCGACGGAGCTGCGACGCAGCACTCCGTTCTCCCACACGATCTTGACCCAGATCTGCACCCAGCCGAAGAAGCCGTCGGGGCGCAGGGCGACGATGTCGAAGACGCCGTCGTCGACCGCGGCGTCGGGCAGCAGCATGATGTTGCCGGGCAGCAGGCCGCAGTTGCCGACGAGCACCGTGTGGGCGCGCATGGTCTTGCGGCCCTGGCCGTCGAGGTCGTAGCGGATCACCATGCTGTTGTCGTCGCGGAGCGACCGGGCGATGGCGTCGACGTAGGCGAGCCAGCCGACGCGGGCCTTGAGCTTCGGGTTCGTGTTGGCGAGCATCTTGGCGTCGAGGCCGATGCCGGCCATCACCACGAAGGCGAAGCGCTCGCGCTCGCCGTTCTCGCGCTCGACGTCGACGAGGCCGAGGTCGATCGCGCGGTCGCGGCCCGTGAAGGCCGTCGCGACCGAGCCGTCGAGGTGGTCGAGATCGAGGTCCAGGTTGCGGGCGAGCAGGTTGCCCGTGCCGCTCGGCAGCAGGGCGATGGCGGCGTGCGAGCCCCGCAGCGCCTCGGCGACGGCGCGGACCGTGCCGTCGCCTCCTGCCGCGATGACGACGTCAGCGCCCTCGGCCACGGCCGTCGCGGTGATGCCGCCGCCGGGATCCTCGACGCTGGTCTCGTAGAAGCGGGTCGGCCCCCAGCCGGCCTCGGCCTCGTGGCGCTGCACCGCCGCGCGGATCTTGGCGACGTCGACCTTGATCGGGTTGTAGACGACAGCTGCCGTCTTCGTGGCCGTCGCGGCGTCGGGCGTCGAGGGGTGCTCGGCGGGCGAGGCGGCGGGGGAGGTCGTCATCCGCCCACCGTAACCGCCAGGGCGGTCTGCAGGAGGTCGGTCGCCAGAAGGTCGGTGCCGTCTCCACAGAACGTCAGGGGGTCTCCATAAGATGGACCCGTGATCGATCCCCAGCTGCTGCGCGATGCCCCCGACGTGATCAAGACGAGCCAGCGTGCCCGGGGTGAGTCGGAGTCGCTGGTCGACGACGCGGTCGCCGCCGACACCGCCCGCCGCGCGGCCATCGCCTCGTTCGAGGAGCTGCGGGCCGAGCAGAACGCGTTCGGCAAGACCGTCGCGAAGGCCCCGAGAGACGAGAAGGCCGCTCTCGTCGCCCAGGCCCAGCAGCTGGCCGCGAAGGTGAAGGAGGCGCAGGCCGCGTCCACCGAGGCCGACACCGTCTTCGACAAGGCCGTCCGCTCGCTCGGCAACGTGATCGTCGACGGCGTGCCTGCCGGCGGGGAGGAGAACTTCGCGACCCTCCGCGAGGTCGGCACCCGCCCCTCCTTCGACTTCGAGCCCCTCGACCACGCCGATCTCGGCGAGAAGCTGGGCGCGATCGACATCAAGCGCGGCACGAAGGTGTCGGGCTCGCGCTTCTACTTCCTCCGCGGCATCGGTGCGCGGCTCGAGCTGGCCCTGATGAACATGGCGCTCGACAAGGCGATCGCGAACGACTTCACACCGCTGATCACGCCGACCCTGGTGCGGCCCGAGATCATGGCCGGCACCGGGTTCCTCGGCTCGCACTCCGACGAGGTCTACCACCTGCCCGCCGACGACCTCTACCTGACCGGCACGAGCGAGGTCGCGCTCGCGGGGTACCACTCCGACGAGATCCTCGACGTGACGGCCGGGCCGATCCGCTACGCCGGCTGGTCGACCTGCTACCGCCGCGAGGCGGGCGCCGCCGGCAAGGACAACCGCGGCATCCTCCGCGTGCACCAGTTCAACAAGCTCGAGATGTTCAGCTACGTGCACCCCGACCAGGCCGAGCAGGAGCACGACGCGCTCGTCGCCCTGCAGGAATCGATGATGCAGGCGCTCGGCCTCAACTACCGCGTGATCGACGTCGCCGCGGGCGACCTCGGCTCGAGCGCCGCACGCAAGTTCGACATCGAGGCGTGGGTCCCGACGCAGGGCACCTACCGCGAGCTCAGCAGCACCTCGAACTGCACCACGTTCCAGGCCCGCCGCCTCGACACCCGCTACCGCACCGAGAGCGGCAAGACCGCTCCCGTCGCGACGCTGAACGGAACGCTGGCGACGACTCGCTGGCTGGTGGCGATCCTCGAGACGCACCAGCAGGCCGACGGGTCGGTCGTCGTGCCCGAGGCGCTGCGTCCGTGGCTCGGCGGCCTCGAGGTCATCGAGCCGGTCGCGTGAGCGCCGACGACATGACGGCGGCGGGCGAGAGCTCGAGCTGGGACGACGACACCCGCCACCGGTCGGCCCCCGTGGCGGCGACCGTCTCGGCCGACGAGCGCTGGCTCGTCGCGCTCGACGTCGACGGCACGATCATGCAAGAGGGCGGCACCATCTCGGAGGCGGTGGCCGGCGAGATCACCCGCCTCGCCTCCCAGGGGCACTCGGTCATGATCGCGACCGGGCGGTCCGTCTCGATGACGCTGCCCGTGATGGACCGCCTCGGCCTCGTGTCCGAGTACGTGGTCTGTGCGAACGGGGCGATCACGCTCGGCCGTGTCGAGAAGGCCCCGACCGGGTACTCGCAGTTCCACGTCGAGGAGTTCGACCCGACCGACGTGCTGACCACCATCCGCGAGGGGCTGAACGAGGCGGCCTACGCCGTCGAGGATCGCGACGGCGTGATGCGCTACTGCGGCTCTTTCCCGCAAGTGGAGCACACCGGCGGTGCCGAGAAGGTCGAGTTCGAGCAGCTCTTCGAGATCGCGGCGACGCGCGTCGTCGTGGTGTCGCCGTCGCACGACACTGACGACTTCCTCGAGGTGGTCGAGCGGATGGGGCTGCAGAAGGTGAACTACAACGTCGGCTGGACGGCGTGGCTCGACATCGCGCCCGACGGCGTGACGAAGGCCACCGCTCTCGAGCGCGTGCGTGCCGAGCTCGGCATCCCGCGCGAGCGCGTGCTCGCCGTCGGCGACGGCCGCAACGACATCGCCATGCTGCAGTGGGCCTCCGCCGAGGGCCGCGGCGTCTCGATGGGCCAGGCGCCCGACGACGTGCACGAGGTCGCCAACGAGCGCACCCGCACCGACCTCGACGACGGCCTCGCGGAGGCGCTCGCGCAGCTCTGAGCTGCTGCTGGCGCTGATCGTGCCGAGACCCGTCGAACCCGCGCGGAACCTCGCTCGCGCAGAGGGGTGCGCGCGGGTTCGGCGGGTGCGGACGCACCAGCCCCATGGTGCCCGACGTGCGGGGCAGGCGGCGCGACGATCCTGCCCGGCTGGTGGGGCGCCTCCTCGGCTAGACTCGGCGCGGCTGCACCGGCTCCGGCAGGTGCGCCGGGAGGGCTGTCCGAGCGGCCGATGGAGCTTGTCTTGAAAACAAGTGGGCAGAGATGTCTCGTGGGTTCGAATCCCACGCCCTCCGCCAGAGACTCAGCACCGACACCGACACCGACGCCGACACCGATGCCGACAGCAGCACGGGCGCCGCGACGCGCTAGTCGTCCGACGGGCGGCGGCGCTGCTGCTTCGTGGCCGAGCGCTCGTTCTTCGCAGTGAGCCGGCGGCGGTCCGAGCCGCGGGTGCGCCGGGTCGGACGCCGAGGCGCCGCGTCGGGAGCGAGTCCCGCAGCGACGACCTCGGCGAGCTTCGCCAGCGCGGTCTCGCGGTTGCGCAGCTGCGACCGCTGCTCGGACGACGTGACCGTCAGCACCCCGCCGACGAGCCGGCCGCCGAGCCGCGCCAGCAGCAGATCGCGCTGATCGTCGCTGAGGGCCGCGGAGGAGGCGACGTCCCACGAGAGCTGCACCCGGCTGTCGGACGTGTTCACGTGCTGGCCTCCCGGTCCTGACGAGCGCGAGAAACGCCAGACGAGCTCTGCCGCGGGCACGGTGAGCGCGCGCGACACGACGAGGTCCATGCGGTCAGCTTCGCACGCGGGAGGCGCGGGCAGGACGGCAGCAGCGCAGCCAGGCGCGGCTGCTCACGGCTACGCGCCCTGCCCGGTCGCCTTCCGCAGCAGCGCCGCGATCACGGGACTCGTCGTCTCGTCGACGCTCGCGAGCGCGTACGACGTCGGCCACATGTCGCCGTCGTCGAGCTGAGCCGCGTCCTGGAACCCCATCGTCGAGTAGCGGCCGCCGAACTTCGAGCCGGGCTGGAAGAACACGACGATCTTGCCGTCCGCGTCGGCGTACGACGGGAACCCGTACCAGGTCTTGGGGGCGAGCATCGGAGCGTGCTCGAGGACCAGGGCGTGGAGCCCCTCGGCCACGGCCCGCTCCTCCTCGGTCATCGCGGCGTGCGCGTCGAGGACCGCCTGCAGCTCGGCAGCCGCCTTGTCGGCGGACTTCTGTCGCTTGGCCTCGGCGCGCAGCTCGGCCGCGCGCTCCTTCATGGCCGCGCGCTCCTCCTTGCTGAAGCCCTGGTCGCTTGACGCCATGATGCGTTCCTCTCGTCGTGGACCCGTCGCCGCCGTCCGTGCTGCTGCAGCAGTCGCCGTCGGTGCAGCAGTCGCCGTCGCAGTCGATGCGGCGCCGGCCGCAGCCACGAGGCAGGCGGGTCGCGCTCATCCTGGCGGCGTGCTCCCGGCGCCACAAGTGCCACCCGTCACGCATCCGTCGCGCATCCGTCACGCCGCCGTCGACACCGCCGCCACGATCCGCTCGGCCCCGAACCGCCAGGCGGCGTCGACGTCGCCGCCGAGGCCGAAGCCGCCGGCGAGCTCCATGCTCACGAAGCCGGCGGCCCACGCGGTCACCGTGCGCGCCGCCTCCAGCGCCCTGTCCTCGCCCGCGAGCGCACCCGCGTGACGCAGGATCGGCCGGCTCGTAGCCGCCCCGAACTCGGGCCGCGCGGTCGGGACGCCCGGCCCCGGCGTCATCACCAGCTGGAACGCCGCCGGCCGCTCGTGCCCGAAGGCGCGGAACCGGTCGACCAGGTCGCCCAGGTCGGCGCTCTGCTCGAGCCGGACGCCCACCTCCTCGAGGGTCGCCTCCGCCACCAGCTGCACGAGCTGGTCCCTGCCCTGCACGCGCTTGTACAAGGAGGGGGCGCGCACGCCGACCCGCTGGGCCACGGCCTGCATGGTGAGGCCGGCCAGCCCCTCCGTCTCGAGCAGGTCGCGGGCGGCGGTGACGATGGCCTCCAAGGAGGTGCGGTCGGGAGTCGGCATCCGTCCACCATACCTATTGACCATAGCCATGATGGCTATGTATCGTAGCCATCATGAAGATCAGCGAGCACGTCCACCGCCTCGGCAACGACATCGTCGCCTCCTACCTCGTCGTCACGCCCGAGGGCGTCACGGCGGTCGACGCCGGCCTGCCCGGCCACCGCCGCGAGCTGCTCGCCGAGCTCGCCCTGCTCGGCCTCGGCCCGGCCGACGTCGCCGGGGTCGTGCTGACGCACGGCGACTCCGACCACGTGGGCTTCGCCGAGTGGCTGCGCCGCGAGCACGGCGTGCCGGTGTACGTCCACCCGGCCGACGCCTCCCGCGCGAAGGGCGGCGGCAAGCCGGCTGGCCTCAAGCAGCAGATGAAGATCGGGGCGATGCTCGGGTTCCTCACCTACTTCGTCCGCAAGGGCGGCGCGCGGTCCGCGTGGCTCACCGAGGTGGTCGAGGTGCACGACGGCGACGTGCTCGACCTGCCCGGCTCGCCGCGCGTGATCAGCGTGCCCGGACACTCGGAGGGCAGCGTCGCCGTGCACGTGCCCCTCGCCGACGCGCTCTTCGTGGGCGACGCCCTCACGACCCGCCACGTGCTCACCGGTGCCGAGGGGCCCCAGCCGGCGCCCTTCACGGACGAGCCCGAGCGCGCCGTCGCGTCGCTGCGGGCCCTGGTCGACACCGGGGCGACGTGGGTGCTGCCCGGACACGGCGCGCCCTGGGGCGGAGGAGTCGCCGCCGCGGTCGCCGCCGTCGAGGCCGCCGCCGCGCACCGCGCCTGATCTGCGCCGTTGCCCGTCGCACCCCGGAGTGGACCATGAACCCCGTCATCACGGGGTGCATCGTCCACTCCGAGGTGTTCGCCGTCGCCCAGCTCTCGTCGCCCAGCGCGCAGACCGCGCGCAGGCAGCATGCGTGCCGCGAGCATCGAGGAGGCGCGGAGGCGACGCGCAGGATCGCTCCCGACGGTCCGCCTCACCGAGGACGCGCGACGTACCCCCACCCCCGAAGACGGGCGACGACCGCCTCCGGACGGGGGGTGTGAGCGGCCCCGCCGTCGTGGTGCACTGACGTCGTCGCCAGGCTCGCCGTTCCGGGCCGCAGGCCGGCGCCGAGGTCCAGCCCACGGCGCAGCACCTCCTCGCACGCTCGCTCGCTCCCTCCTCACACCGAAGGACCCTCCCGTGATCGACCTCGCCCGCGCGGGCGTCGTCGCCGGGGCCGTCGTCGCGCTCGCGGCCGGTCTCGTCGTCGCGCCCCCCGCCTCCTCGTCCCGTGTCTCGACCGCGGAGGCTGCGGAGGCCGCGGCTCCCCGCACGACCGCGACCACCACCTCCTCGACGATCCGCACCGCGTCGGCCGCGACCGTCTTCAAGGGCGGGCTGCACGTCGAGCAGCAAGGCCCGGCGGCCATCGCCGCGACCCAGCTCGCCGCCCAGGGGCGCACCGCCGACGCCGCCGCTGCCCGCACGATCGCGGCGCAGCCGATCGCGATCTGGCTCGGCTCCTGGTACGACGACGCGATGCTGGTGAAGGTGATCCAGCGCAACCTGGCGGCCGCCGAGAAGAAGGGCACGACGCCGGTCTTCGTCACCTACGACATCCCCGGCCGCGACTGCGGCGGGCACTCTTCAGGAGGCGCGGCGAACGACGCCGCCTACCTGGCCTGGAACCAGAAGGTCGCGACGGCACTCGCGGGGCACCGTGCCGTCGTGCTGGTCGAGCCCGACTCGCTGGGGCACCTCAGCTCGTGCCCGGCGATGACCACGACCCGGACCGCGACCATCGCGAGCGCCGTCGCCGCGTTCTCGCGCGCCGGGGTTCCCGCGTACCTCGACGGGGGCAACTCGAACTGGGTGAAGCCCGCCGACATGGCCGCGCGGCTGAGGGCGGCGGGGATCGGGAAGGCGAGGGGCTTCTACACGAACGTCGCGAACTACTACACGGTCGACCAGGAGAGGGCCTACGCCGAGAAGGTCTCCGCCGCGACGGGCGGGGCCAGGTACGTGATCGACGTCGGGCGGAACGGGCGCGGCTGGAAGGGCACCTGGTGCAACGCTCCCGGCGCGGGGCTCGGACAGACGCCGCGCGTGGCGACGTCCGGGACGACCCGGCTCGACGCCCTGCTCTGGGTCAAGACGCCCGGCGCGAGCGACGGCACCTGCGGCGGCGGGCCGGCGGCGGGCACGTGGTTCCCGTCGTACGCGACGGCGTTGGTCGCGAACCGGCGCTGAGCGCCCGCTGGCCCGTCGCGCGCTGGTCGACTTCCTGCCCGTGTGCGCTGCCGGGGCCACAAATGCCGACCGCAGGCGTCATGCAGTTCGGATCCTGACGGGAAAAGCCGCTGTTGCAGCGCGCGCGGTCGGCATTTGCGGAAGACAGGCCGCCGTGCTCGCGGATCGCTCTCAAAGGACGCGGGCAGTGGGCAGCGTGCAGGGGCCGCAGACGCGCAGGAGGCGCGGTGCGAGCCTCGCTCGCACCGCGCCTCCTGCAGGCGGCCGGGTCGTCCCGGCGGGGCCGACCTAGAGGGTCGGCTCCGACGGGTCCCAGGCCTCGGCGAGCGGCTCCGGCTTCGCGACCGTCGAGGCGACCTCGACGACCGAGCGCGACTCCGCGGCCTCGCTGACGGCGAGCAGCACGTCGAGCACGTGCGACGCGACCGCGCCGCTGGCACGCTCGGCGTCGCCGCCGCGCAGCGCACGGGCGAGGTCGAGCACGCCCGAGCCGCGTCCGTACGTCGAGCCGGCTGCCGCGAGGGTGCTCGGCTCGTCCTGGCCGAAGCGCCAGATCGTCGAGTCGCCCTCGAAGGTGTTCGGGTCTGGGAGCACGATGGTGCCCTCGGTGCCGCTGATCTCGACGAAGCCCATGCGGGGCAGCGCGTTCTGGAACGAGAAGGTCGACTGCGCCGACTGCCCGCCCTCGAACGAGATGAGCGCCGCGTGGTGCGTCGGCACCTCGACGGGGAACTCGGTGCCGGCGCGGGGGCCGCTGCCGATCGAGCGGGTCGTGCGCGACGTCGACGAGACGGCGCTGACCGAGCTGGCGGCGCCGAACGCGTGCACGAGCGTCGTCACGTAGTAGGGGCCCATGTCGAACAGCGGGCCCGCGCCCTTCGCGAAGAGGAACTCGGGGTCCGGGTGCCACGCGTCCGGCCCCGGCACGTGGAACAGCGTCGTCGCGGTCAGCGGCTCGCCGATGTCGCCGCGAGCGATGGCGCGCATCGCCGACTGGATGCCGGCGCCGAGCACGGTGTCGGGCGCGCAGGCGACCCTGACCCCTGCGGCGTCGGCCGCGGCCAGCAGGTCGCTGCCCGACGTGTGGTCGAGGGCGAGCGGCTTCTCGCTCCAGACGCTCTTGCCGGCGGCGACGACCTGACGACCGACCTCGGCGTGCACGGCGGGGATCGTCAGGTTGACGACGATCTCGATCTCGTCGATCGCGAGCAGCTCCTCGACAGTGCCGTGGCCGGGCACGCCGTACTCCTCGGCGCGCGAGCGGGCGCGGTCGGCGATCAGGTCGGCGACGAAGAGGACCTCGAGGTCGGGGAACCTCGTCATGTTCTCGAGGTACGTGCCGCTGATGACGCCCGCGCCGATGACGCCGACGCCGACGCGACCCGTGCGGCCGGCGCCGGTCACTTGTCGTTCTCCGCGAGCCACGCGAGCGACTCGGCGATGCCGTCGAACACGTCCTTGCCGTAGTCGTCGAACTCGACCACGCGCAGCGCGTGCGGCGCGGCGGCGAGCACGGCCGCCACGTCGACGTCGCCCTGGCCGGCCGGCTTCTGGTTCTTGAACGCGGCGGCGAGGGCCTCCGGCACCTCCAGGGCGCTCTCGCTGCTCGGCAGCGCGGTGGCGATGTCGCCCGAGATCAGACCGTCCTTGATGTGCAGGAACTGCACGCGGTCGCCCAGCGAGCGCAGCAGGGCAGGGGTGTCCATGCCGCCGACGGTCGACCAGAAGGTGTCGATCTCGAGGACGACGTCGTCGTTCAGGCGCTCGAGGAAGAACTCGTAGACGGGGCGCCCGTCGACCTTGTTCGCGAACTCCCACTGGTGGTTGTGATAGCCGAACGCCAGCCCTGCGGCCGCGGCCTGCACCTGCAGCTCGTTGACGCGGTCGGCGATCGCGCGGGCGTCGTCGGCGGTCTGCCAGCGGTCGCTCGGGATGAAGGGGTCGATCACGGTTCCGACGCCGAGCTGGGCGGCGGCGGCGAAGGCACGCTCGGGCTCCGTCGAGTCGATGACCGGCGCGTGCGCGGACGGCGCGGTGACGCCCGAGGCGGCGAAGGCCTTCTCGAGCTCGTCGGCGCGAGCCACGAAGTCGTAGGGCTCGACCTTGGTGAAGCCGATCTCGGCGACGCGGGCGACGGCGCCCTGCAGGTCGGCCGAGATGGCGTCCCTGACCGTGTAGAGCTGGACGGAGGGTGACGAGGTCATGGCGAACTCCTTTGTCGTGGTGGATCTCGTGGGCGTGGCGCCGACGGCGGCCGGCGCGGTGACGGTCGAGGGCGTGCACGCCAACTCTGTCACTTCTGTCGAGCGATGACAAAAGGTCTACGAAGATCGACAGGATCGGTCTCGGGATCGAGGAGGCGCCTCCTAGGCTGACGGGGTGCGCCAGCGACTCAGCACCCGGCTGCGGGACGCCCCTCCCGTGGTCGTCGTGCTCGTGCTCTACGCCGTCTCGCGACTCGTCTCGAGCGCGTGGCTCGGCGGTCTCTTCTCGCTCGCGACCTCGCAGGGCTGGGCGTTCGCGAGCCACCGCGCCGACCCGAGCTTCGCCTCCTTCTCGGGCTCGTGGGACGCCAGCTTCTACCGCACCATCGCGCAGCAGGGCTACCCGACCGAGCTGCCCGTCGACGACGACGGGCACGTGCTGCCGAACCCCTGGGCGTTCCTGCCGGCGTTCCCCTGGCTGGTGCGCGGCGTGGCTGCCGTGCTCGGCGTCGACCTCGCCGGGAACGCGTTCTTCGCGATCGGCCTCGTCGTGGCCGTGATCGCAGGAGGCGGCGCCGCGGTGCTGCTGCACCGTGTCGTCCTCGAGACGGTCGGCCCGCAGAGCGCCCTCTGGGCCGCGGCCCTCTTCTGCTTCGGCCCGCTCTCGTTCGTGCTGCAGGTCGCCTACGCCGAGAGCTTGCTGCTGCTGCTCACCTTCGGGGCGCTGCTCGCGATGATCCGGCAGCGGTACCTGCTGATGGTGCCGCTCGGCGTCGTCGCCGCGTTCACCCGACCGGGCGTGCTCGCCCTCGCGTTGGCGCTCGCCGTGACGGCGATCATGCGGCTGCGTCGCGAGGGGAAGGCGTTCAGGAGGCGCGAACGGGTCTCGGTCGTCGTGGCAGGGCTGCTGATCTCGGCGGCGGGCCTCGCCTGGCCCGTGATCGCTGACCACGTCACCGGGCGGTCGGGCGCGTACCTCGACACCGAGCTCTCGTGGTGGGTCGGCTTCGTCGGCCGCCAGCACTTCGCGCCGCTGACTCCCTGGTTCGTGATGGCCGGCACGTTCCTCGGCGTCGCGGGGATCGTGCTCGTCGGGGTGCTGCTCGGCGCCGTGACCTGGGCGTTCACCCGCCGCTCGACGCAGGCGATGGGCGTCGAGGTCGTCTCGTACGCCGCGAGCTACCTGCTCTACCTCGTCGCCGTGTTCCTGCCGCAGCAGAGCCTGCCGAGGCTGCTGCTGCCCGTCGCGCCGCTGCTCGGCCACCCCGCGGTCGTGGCCGTGCCGCGCCTCCGGTGGGTCCTGCTCTGGGCAGGCGTCGCGCTGCAGCCGGTCGCGGTCGTGCTGCTCTGGTTCGTCGGCTACCCCTGACCGTCGTCAGGCCCCCCGTTCAGGGCGACCCACCGTCCCGTGGAGTTCCAGCGGTTACGATGCCGTTCTGCCCGCCCATCGCGCAGGCACGAACCCCGCCGACCGTCACCGGGTCTGCGCCGTGCCCGCGTCGACCGAGAGGACTCCGCGTGACCGACGACCGCGACCGCACCGCCAGCCGCACCGAGAGGGCCCCCCGCACCCGAGCCGAGGCGCTCGCGGGGAGCCGGTCGGGCAGCCGCACGGGCCGCCGCGCCGCCGAGGCCTCCAGCCGAGGAGTCGCCCGTCACGGCCGCCTCCGCGCCACCGGCCCGCTGGGCACGATCGGCAAGGTCGTCGCCGGTGCGCTCGCCGTCGTCCTCGTGAGCGGGGCCTCCGTGGGGGCCATCGCGGCCTACCAGGTGCGCTCCGACCTCGGCACGGGCGTCGCCCTGCCCGCGGCGAAGGGCCAGTCGCCCGTCGTCGCGTCGCCGCCCACGATCGACGCGTTCCCCGGCGGCTTCAACGTGCTGATCGTCGGCACGGACAACGACGCCGCACAGGACGAGGGCGAGTTCGGCAAGCGCGACGCGACCCTGAACGACGTCAACATCCTGCTGCACGTCTCGGCCGACCACTCGAACGCGACGGCCGTGAGCATCCCCCGCGACATGGTCGTGCCCATCCCCGCCTGCGCCCGCGAGGACGGCAGCGGCTACTACTCGGCGATGTCGGCCCGCCCCATGAACGAGGCCTACTCGTACGGCGGCCTCAGCTGCGTCGTCTCGACGGTCTCCGAGCTCACCGGGCTCGAGATCCCCTTCGCCGGGATGATCTCCTTCAACGGCGTCATCGAGATGTCGAACGCCGTCGGCGGGGTGCCCGTCTGCGCGGCGACCCCCATCAAGGACCGCTACACCGGCCTCGACATCCAGGCCGGCGAGACGGTGCTGCAGGGCGAGCAGGCGCTGCAGTTCCTCCGTACCCGCCACGGCGTCGGCGACGGCTCGGACCTCGGCCGGATCAGCAGCCAGCAGGTCTACCTGTCGTCGCTGCTGCGCACGGTCAAGAGTGCCGACACGCTCACGAACCCGACGAAGCTGTACTCGCTCGCCCGTGCGGCGGCGAGCAACATGACGCTCTCCGAGGGGCTCACCGACGTCAACACCATGGTGCAGATCGGCTCGGCGCTGCGCGACCTCCCCCTCGACCAGGTCAACTTCGTCCAGTACCCCGGCACGACCGGCGGCAGCGGCGTCTACGAGGGCAAGGTCCAGCCGATCACGTCGGTCGCGGAGCGGCTGTTCGACGCCGTCCGGGCCGACCAGCCGTTCACGCTCGAGGCCGGCAGCGAGGGGCTCGGCGCCGCGTCCGCCGCCGGCGACGCTGCTGCTGGCGATGCTGCGGCCGGCGACGCTGCTGCTGGCGACGCTGCGGCCGGTGCTGCTGCGGGAGGCGCGTCGGCGGCTCCCGAGGCGCCCGCCGCCTCCGTGTCCGGTACGCCTGCCCCCACGGCCCCGGCCGCCGGCACCCCGACCGACCCTGCGGCGGCTCCCTCGGGCCCCGAGGTCATCTCCGGCCTGACGGGCCAGTCGGCTGCGGAGCAGACCTGCTCGGTCGGCTTCCTGCAGAAGTAGCGCCGCTTCCTCCGCTGCACCTCGCGTGCCCTGCGTGCCTGCCCGCGCGTCGGGGTGCGCACCGGGAGGGGGAGGGCGCCCCGGCGAGTAACCAGCTCGCCGGGACGACCGGGGATCCCGCGCGGGCGCCCGAACGCGCCGCGGGGGCCCTGCGGTGCCGGGATCAGGGGTTCGGCACCGCAGGGGGTGTGACGTCGACGTCGTCGTCGACAGAGATGCCTCCGGCCGGTGCCGCGTCGGATGCGGCACTCCGTCGGGAAGTGCGTCGGAGGTCTGTGTCGGTGCCGGCGGGGGAGAGTCGCTGCGTCCGGGGACGCCCCGTGCTGCCGGGTGGTGCACGACTCCGCCGTCTCCGGCGCCAGGGGTACTCTATGAGTCGGCATATAGGTGGACAAGGCCGCAGTGCCCCCCGAACGGGGGATCACCGGGTGAAACACGGGTGACCAGGGCTCCGGCAGGTGCCGAGGAGGCGCGGCTCGGCCCCTCCAGGAGGCGCAGTTCGGCAGATCGCGTCCGGCCCGCTATGATCGTGGGTGCGCCGTCACGTCCCGCACGAGACTGCGCATGGAGCCGTCGCATAGTTCGGCCTAGTGCACCACCCTGCTAAGGTGGAGTTCCCTTTGTGGGAACCGTGGGTTCAAATCCCACCGGCTCCGCGGGGCCCCGTCGCGTTGTGATCTCGCCAGATCGATGCACGGGGCCTTTTTCTTTGCCCTGGTGCTTTCTCGGCCGGCCGCCGGCCCGGCTCGGCCAGGTCCCGGGTCAGACGCGTGCGAGCCAGCCGCTCCGCGTCAGCGAACCGCGAGGATGCCGCTCGCCGCCGTAGGGAACCCGTGAGGAACGCCGTCCGGGGCCGTCCCGCGGTGTCTGCTGGGTGACCGTGCCCCAGTCGGGCACGCGACCGGCGCCGCCGGCCGCACCCGCTCCTCCTGGACTCGGAGTCACCACCGTGCTCGACCTCGTCTACCTGCTCGCCATCGTCGCCGTCATGGCGGTCGTCGCCCTCGTGGCGAAGGGGGTGGAGCGCCTGTGACCGTCCTCGGCATCGTCGCGGTCGTCCTCGCCGTCGCCGCCCTCGTCTACCTCGTGGTCGCGCTCGTCGCGCCCGAGAAGTTCTAGGCGGCCGGTGTGAACGACACCCTCGCGGGCCTCCTCCAGATCGCCACCGTCGTGCTGGTGCTCGTGGTGCTGCACCGGCCGCTCGGCGACCACATGGCGCGCACCTTCACGAGCACCCGCGACCTCGCGGCCGAGCGGTTGCTCTATCGGGTCATCGGCGTCGACAGCTCGTCCGAGCAGACCTGGCGGGCGTACCTCCGCGGCGTCCTCGCCTTCTCGGTCGTCGGCCTGCTCTTCCTCTACCTGCTGCAGCGCACGCAGGCGCTGCTGCCTGCCTCCCTCGGCCTGCCCGCCGTGCCGCCCGACCTCGCGTTCAACACCGCCGCGAGCTTCGTCGCCAACACGAACTGGCAGTCGTACTCGCCCGAGCTGACGATGGGCTACGCCGTCCAGCTCGCCGGGCTCGCCGTGCAGAACTTCGTCTCGGCCGCCGTCGGGATCGCCGTCGCCGTCGCGCTGATCCGCGGCCTCGCCCGCGCCCGCAGCGGCACCCTCGGCAACTTCTGGGTCGACCTGACCCGGTCGGTGACGCGCATCCTGCTGCCGCTCGCGGTCGTCGCGGCCTTCGTGCTGCTCGCCGGCGGCGTCGTGCAGACGTTCGCCGCGCCCGAGACGGTCGGCACGCTGACCGGCGGCTCGGCCGTGATCCCGGGCGGGCCGGTGGCCTCCCAGGAGGCGATCAAGCTGCTGGGCACGAACGGCGGCGGCTTCTTCAACGCCAACAGCGCGCACCCGTTCGAGAACCCGAGCGCCTGGACGAACCTGTTCCAGGTCGTGCTGATGCTCGTCATCCCGTTCTCGCTGCCGCGCACCCTCGGCCGCATGGTCGGCTCGACCCGAGAGGGCCGGGCGATCGCGGCCGTCATGACGACCATCGCGGTCGTCTCGCTCACCGCGATGACCTGGGCAGAGGTCCGCGGCGCGGGCACCGCTCCGGAGCTCGCCGGCGGCGCCCTCGAGGGCAAGGAGGTGCGGTTCGGCGTCTGGGGATCGACCCTGTTCGGCTCGACCTCGACCCTCACCTCGACGGGCGCCGTCGACTCGATGCACGACTCGTACACGGCGCTCGGCGGCATGGTCGCGATGATCAACATGATGCTCGGCGAGATCGCCCCCGGCGGCGTCGGCTCGGGGCTCTACGGGATCCTCGTGCTCGCCGTCATCACCGTGTTCATCGCGGGGCTGCTCGTCGGCCGGACGCCCGAGTACCTCGGCAAGGCGATCGGGCCTCGCGAGATCAAGCTCGCCAGCCTGTACATCCTCGTCACGCCGACGCTCGTGCTGACGGGCACGGCGCTGAGCTTCGCGATCCCCGCGGTGCGCGCCGACGTCGAGGGCACGTCGATCTGGAACCCCGGCCTGCACGGCTTCAGCGAGGTGCTCTACGCCTTCACCTCGGCCGCGAACAACAACGGCTCGGCCTTCGCGGGCCTCACGGCGAACACGCCCTGGTTCAACACGGCCCTCGGCGTCGCGATGCTGCTCGGCCGGTTCGTGCCGATAGTGCTCGTGCTCGCCCTCGCCGGCTCGTTCGCCGCCCAGGGCAAGGCGCCCGCGACCGCGGGCACCCTGCCGACCCACCGCCCGCAGTTCGTGGGCCTCCTCACCGGCGTCTCCGTGATCGTCACGGCGCTGACCTACTTCCCCGTGCTCGCGCTGGGGCCGCTCGCCGAAGGGCTGAACTGACCATGACCACCTCCACCGAGACACCGACCGGCTCACCGGCCGACACACCCACCGACACCCCTCAGGAGGCGGACGGCACGACCGGCTCGGGCTCCGGGTCCTCGCGCGGCGGCAACGGCGGCGACGGCGGCAGCGCCTTCAGCGCCGCCCAGCTCGCCGCGGCCCTGCCCGGCGCCCTGCGCAAGCTCGACCCCCGCCTGATGTGGCGGAACCCCGTCATGTTCATCGTCGAGGTCGGCGCCGCCTACACGACGGTGCTCGCCGTCGCGGGCCCCTTCACCGGCCCGCAGACCTCGGGCGGCTCGGCCGTGCCCGGCTCGTTCACCTGGGCCATCGCGCTCTGGCTCTGGGCGACCGTCGTCTTCGCGAACCTCGCCGAGTCCGTGGCCGAGGGACGCGGCAAGGCGCAGGCCGAGACGCTCCGGGCCACCAGGACCAGCACGACGGCGCGACGCGTGAACTCGTGGGACGAGACCGGCGACCCCTCGGCCGAGCGCGCCTCCACGGAGCAGGTGTCGTCGGCCGACCTCGTGCTCGGCGACGTCGTCGTGGTCGTGGCCGGCGAGGTCGTGCCGGGCGACGGCGACGTCGTCTGGGGCATCGCGAGCGTCGACGAGTCGGCCATCACGGGCGAGTCCGCCCCGGTGATCCGCGAGTCGGGCGGCGACCGCAGCGCCGTCACCGGCGGCACCCGCGTGCTGTCCGACCGCGTCGTCGTGCGCATCACGAGCAAGCCCGGCGAGACCTTCGTCGACCGGATGATCCGCCTCGTCGAAGGCGCCTCGCGGCAGAAGACGCCGAACGAGATCGCGCTCAACATCCTGCTCGCGAGCCTGTCGGTCGTGTTCGTCGTCGTGACGCTGACGCTGAACCCCATCGCCGCCTACAGCGACGCGTCGGTGAGCATCCCGGTGCTGATCGCCCTGCTGGTCTGCCTCATCCCCACGACGATCGGCGCGCTGCTCAGCGCCATCGGCATCGCCGGCATGGACCGTCTCGTGCAGCGGAACGTGCTCGCGATGTCGGGCCGCGCCGTCGAGGCTGCGGGCGACGTCACGACCCTGCTGCTCGACAAGACCGGCACCATCACCTACGGCAACCGACGCGCGTCGGAGTTCGTGCCGCTCGACGGCGTCGCCCCGGCCGAGCTCGTCGACGCCGCGGCCACCGCCTCGCTCAGCGACCCGACCCCCGAGGGGCGCTCGATCGTCGACCTCGCCCTCACGACGGGCTGGCACGAGGAGGGCGCGTCCGGCGTCGCAGGCTCCGCCGGCAGCGTCGTCGTGCCGTTCACTGCGCAGACCCGCATGAGCGGCCTGGACCTGCCCGACGGGAGCGTCGTGCGCAAGGGGGCCGCCGCCTCCGTCGTCGCCTGGGCCGAGGAGGCGCGCGCCCTGCCCGCAGACCGGCGCGAGCAGCTGCGGGGCCTGGTCGACGCCGTCTCGGAGGCGGGCGGCACGCCGCTGGTCGTCGCCGTCGCGGACGCCTCGGGCGAGCGCCGCGTGCTGGGCGTCGTGCAGCTCAAGGACGTCGTCAAGGACGGCCTGCGAGAGCGCTTCGCCGAGCTGCGCACGATGGGGATCCGCACCGTGATGATCACGGGCGACAACCCGCTCACGGCGAAGGCCATCGCGGCCGAGGCCGGCGTCGACGACTACCTCGCCGAGGCCACCCCTGAGGACAAGCTCGCTCTGATCCGTCGCGAGCAGGAGGGCGGGGCGCTCGTCGCCATGACCGGCGACGGCACCAACGACGCCCCGGCCCTCGCCCAGGCCGACGTCGGCGTCGCGATGAACACCGGCACGTCGGCCGCCAAGGAGGCCGGCAACATGGTCGACCTCGACAGCGACCCGACGAAGCTGATCGACATCGTCCGCATCGGCAAGCAGCTGCTGATCACCCGCGGCGCCCTGACGACGTTCTCGATCGCGAACGACGTGGCGAAGTACTTCGCGATCATCCCCGCCATGTTCGCCGGGGTGTTCCCGGGGCTCGGGGTGCTGAACGTGATGCAGCTGAGCTCGCCGGCCTCGGCGATCCTCTCGGCGATCGTCTTCAACGCGCTCGTCATCGTCGTGCTCATCCCGCTCGCGCTGCGGGGAGTCGCGTACCGCGCTGCCTCGGCCTCGCAGGTGCTCAGCCGCAACCTGCTCGTCTACGGCGTCGGCGGGGTCGTCGCGCCGTTCGTCGGGATCAAGCTGATCGACCTCGTGGTCGCGCTGATCCCCGGGTACTGACGCACCGCCTCCTGCACCGCCTCCTGCACCACGTCACCAGAAGAAGGAACCCCATGGACACCCGCTCGACGCTTCGCCAGTACGGCACGGCCCTCCGCGCGATGGTCGTCGCGACCGTCGTGCTCGGCCTCGGCTACACCCTGCTCGTCACCGGCGTCGGACAGCTGGTGCTGCCGCACCAGGCCGACGGCTCCCGCCTCACGGTCGACGGCCAGGTCGTCGGCTCGTCGCTGCTCGGCCAGTCGTTCGTCGACGCCGACGGCGCGGCCCTGCCCGAGTGGTTCCAGTCGCGTCCCTCCGCGGCGGGCGACGGCTGGGACGCCGGCGCCTCGAGCGGCAGCAACCTCGGGCCGGAGAACGCCGACCTGATCGCCGCGATCGAGGAGCGCCGCGCCGCCGTCGCCTCGCTCGACGGGGTGGGCCCCGCGTCGGTGCCCGTCGACGCGCTGACCGCCTCGGCCTCGGGCCTCGACCCGGACATCTCCCCCGAGTGGGCCCGCCACCAGGTCGAGCGGGTCGCCGCCGCCCGGTCGTTGCCCGTCGACGAGGTGCGCGACCTGGTCGAGCAGCACGTCCGGGGACGCGAGCTCGGCTACCTGGGGGAGCCGACGGTCGACGTGCTCGAGCTGAACGCCGCGCTGGCGGGGCTGGGGTCGTGAGCGCGGCTGGGGTCGTGAGCGGAGCTGGGTTCGTGCGCGCGGCGGGAGCCGTGAGCGCGGCGCGGGCCGTGTCGGCGGCTCGTGCGAAGCTGAGCGCATGACACGAGGTCGGCTGCGGGTGCTGCTCGGCGCCGCTCCCGGTGTCGGCAAGACCTTCACGATGCTCGAAGAGGGCGCGAGGCTGCGCGACGAGGGCAAGGACGTCGTCGTGGCCGTCGTCGAGACCCACGGGCGCGCGGCCACCGCGGCCCGGCTCGGCGACCTCGAGGTGGTGCCGCGCGAGCGGCACGTGCACCGCGGCGTCGAGCTCGACGAGATGGACCTGGAGGCGGTGCTCGCCAGGGCCCCGCAGGTCGCGCTCGTCGACGAGCTCGCGCACAGCAACGCCCCTGGCTCCCGGCACGACAAGCGCTGGCGCGACGTGCAGGCCCTGCTCGACGCCGGCATCTCCGTCGTCTCGACCGTCAACGTGCAGCACGTCGAGTCGCTGGCCGACGTCGTCGAGCAGATCACCGGTGCGGCACAGCACGAGACCGTGCCCGACGCGGTGCTGCGGTCCGCCGACCAGATCGAGGTCGTCGACCTGGCGCCGCAGGCGCTCCGCGACCGGCTCGCGGCGGGCGACGTCTACCCGGCCGCCCGGGTCGACGCGGCGCTCTCGAACTACTTCCGGCTGGGCAACCTCACCGCGCTGAGGGAGCTCGCCCTGCTCTGGCTCGCGGACGAGGTCGACAGCGCCCTGCGCGCCTACCGCGTCGAGCACGGCATCGACGCGGCGTGGGAGGCGCGCGAGCGCGTGGTCGTCGCCCTCACCGGAGGCGCGGAGGGCGAGACGCTGATCCGTCGCGCCGCGCGCATCGCGGCCCGCAGCGCGGGGGGCGAGCTGATCGCCGTGCACGTCAGCACCCCCGACGGCCTGCGGCAGGGCGCGCCCGGCGCGCTCGCCGCCCAGCGCGCCCTCGTCGAGAAGCTCGGCGGCAGCTACCACCAGGTGGTCGGCTCAGACGTGCCGAGGGCGCTGGTCGACTTCGCCAAGGGGGCCGACGCCTCCCAGCTGGTGATCGGCGTGAGCCGACGCAGCCGACTCGCGTCGCTCGTCACCGGCCCGGGCATCGGTGCGACGGTCATCCGGGAGTCGGGCCAGCTCGACGTGCACATGGTCACCCACTCGGCGGCGGGCCGGGGCTGGTCGCTGCCCAAGCTCGGCGGGGCGCTCTCGCGCTCGCGGGTCGTCGCGGGCTTCGTGCTCGCAGCTGTCGTCGGCCCGCTGCTCACCTGGCTGCTCGCGGGGCACCGCAGCGAAGACGGCATCGCGGGCACGGTGCTGCTGTTCCAGCTGCTCGTCGTCGTGGTCGCGGTGACCGGCGGCGTCTGGCCGGCGTTGTTCGCCGCGCTGCTGTCGGGCGTCACCCTCGACCTCTACTTCATCGCGCCGATCTACGAGCTGACCATCGCCGAGCCGCTGCACCTGCTGGCGCTCGTGCTCTACGTGCTGAACGCCGCCATCGTCAGCTGGGTCGTCGACCAGGCGGCACGGCGCAGCCGCTCCGCAGCGAGGGCGCTCGCCGAGACCGAGCTGCTCGCGACCGTGTCGGGCAGCGTGCTGCGGGGACAGGACGCACTGGAGGCGCTCGTCGCCCGTACCCGCGAAGCGTTCGGGCTGACCCGCGTGCGGGTGCTGTCGGGCGACGAGGTGCTGGGCGACAGCGACGGGGCGGGCGACGGTGCTGCTGGTTCTGGTTCTGGTGCTGGTGCTGGTGCTGGTGCGGGCGACGGCGCAGGCGCAGGTGCCCGTGCTGGTCGGGGCAGCGTCTCGACGCTGCCCGCGGGGGAGCACGGCGTGCTCGAGCTGACGGGCGAGCCGCTGCAGGCAGGCGACCGACGCCTCCTCGCCGTGGTCGCCGCCCAGGTCGAGGCGGCGCTCGAGCACTCGGCCCTGACCCGCACGGCCGGCCAGGTCGCGCCGCTCGCCGAGGTCGACCGGATGCGCAGCGCGCTGCTCGCCGCGGTCGGGCACGACCTGCGGCGCCCGCTCGCCGCGGCGACCGCCTCCGTCAGCGGCCTGCGCCAGCCCGGCGTCGAGTGGAGCGACGCCGACCGCGACGAGCTGCTCGCCACCGCGTGGGAGAGCCTCGAGTCGCTGTCGGCCCTCGTCACGAACCTGCTCGACGTCAGCCGGGTGCAGGCTGGCGCGCTCGCCGTCCGGACTGCCGTGGTCGACGTCGACGACGTCGTGCTCGGCGCGCTCGACGAGCTCGGGCTGGGGCCTGCCGACGTCGAGCTGGCGCTGCGCGCCTCGGTGCCGGCCGTCGTCGCGGACGCCGTCCTGCTGCAGCGCGTGCTGGTCAACCTGCTCGACAACGCGCTCCGCCACTCGCCCGACGGCACGCTCGTGCGCATCTCGACCAGCGGCTTCGCCGGCCGGGTGGAGGTACGGGTCGTCGACCGCGGGCCCGGTGTCCCGCCGGAGCGCCGCGACGAGATCACCGTCGCGTTCCAGCGGCTCGGCGACACCGACAACTCCACCGGCCTCGGACTCGGCCTGGCGCTGAGCAAGGGCTTCACCGAGGCGATGGGCGGCACCCTCACGATGGACGACACCCCTGGCGGCGGCCTCACCGCCGTCGTCTCCCTGCCCGAGGCCCCGGCCCCCGCAGCCGGTGCTGATCCTCACGGGATCCCTACGTCGGGAGCGCGATCGGCGCCTCCTGCGGGCGGTATCGTCGTCGAGGAGGGCCCGTGAAGATCCTGATCGCCGACGATGACCCGCAGATCCTGCGGGCGCTCAAGGTCACCCTCGGCGCCCACGGCTACGAGATCCACACCGCGTCGGACGGTCGTGAGGCACTCGACGTCGCGATGACGCAGCACCCCGACCTGATCATGCTCGACCTCGGCATGCCGAGGCTCGACGGCGTCGAGGTGATCGCCGGCCTGCGCGGCTGGTCGACGGCGCCCGTGCTCGTCGTCTCGGGCCGCACCGACGCCGCCGACAAGGTCGAGGCGCTCGACGCCGGCGCGGACGACTACGTGACGAAGCCGTTCGCGATGGAGGAGCTGCTCGCGCGGATCCGCGCGCTCACCCGCCGCCTCGCTCCCGGCGACGACGACGCCCCCGTGGTCGAGTTCGGCGACGTGCGGGTCGACCTGTCGGCCACGACCGTGACGCGCGGCGGCGAGCTGGTGCGGCTGACGCCGACCGAGTGGCGCGTGCTCGAGCTGCTGCTGCAGAGCCCCGGCAAGCTCGTCACCCGCGAGACCCTGCTGACGCAGGTGTGGGGCGCGTTCCACGCGAAGGACACGGGCTACCTCCGCCTCTACTTCGCCCAGCTGCGCAAGAAGCTCGAGCCCGTGCCGGCCGAGCCGCGCTACCTCGTCACCGAGCTGGGCATGGGCTACCGCTTCGTGCCGGACGGAGGCGCGGAGAAGTCCTGAGCGCCTTGACCGGCACGACCGCCTTGACCGGCAGGCGGTCGTGAAGTCCTCACGACATCCTTACGGCCGATCGCCCTGCGCTGGGTCACGGCGGGCGTAGCGTGGCTCCGTCGTGCCCTCCCGGTCGACGAACGACGAGAGGTCACCGTGTCCACGACGTCTGAGCAGCGCGACGCCGACGCGCTGGAACCGGCGCTCTCCCGTACGTCGGGGTCGCGCCTCCGTGGCTGGCTGCTGGGCGGCCTCTCCGAGAACAGCGGCGCCCACCAGGGCCCGCACGCCACGACCGTCGAGAAGACGCACTCGTGGTGGCGCGTCATGTGCCTCACCGGGGTCGACTACTTCTCGACCCTCGGCTACCAGCCGGCGATCGCCGCCGTCGCGGCGGGCCTGCTCTCGCCGCTGGCGACGATCGTGCTCGTGCTGCTGACCCTCTTCGGCGCGCTGCCCGTCTACCGCCGCGTGGCCCGCGAGAGCCCCCGCGGCGAGGGCTCGATCGCCATGCTCGAGCGGCTGCTGCCCTGGTGGGGCGGCAAGGTCTTCGTGCTCGTGCTGCTCGGCTTCGCCGCCACCGACTTCATGATCACCATCACCCTCTCGGCAGCCGACGCCACCGCGCACGCGGTCGAGAACCCCTTCGCGCCGACGTGGTTCCACGGCGCCGAGGTGCCGATCACGCTGTTCCTGGTGGCGCTGCTGGCCGCGGTGTTCCTCCGGGGGTTCAAGGAGGCGATCGGCATCGCCGTCGTCCTCGTCGGCGTGTTCCTGGCGCTCAACCTCGTCGTGATCGCCGTGGCGCTCGCCCACGTCGCCGAGAACCCGGTCGTCATCGGCAACTGGTGGCAGGCGCTGACCTTGCAGCACGGCAACCCGCTCGTGATGGTGGGCATCGCGCTGATCGTGTTCCCGAAGCTGGCGCTCGGTCTCTCGGGCTTCGAGACCGGCGTCGCCGTCATGCCGCAGATCACCGGCGACGCGAGCGACACCCCGCAGCAGCCCGTCGGCCGGATCCGCGGCGCGCGCCGCCTGCTCACGTCGGCTGCGATCATCATGAGCTCGTTCCTCATCCTGTCGAGCTTCGTGACCACGCTGCTGATCCCGCAGGAGGAGTTCCAGTCAGGAGGCGAGGCGAACGGCCGCGCCCTCGCCTACCTCGCGCACGCCTACCTCGGCAACGGCTTCGGCACCCTCTACGACGTCGCCACGATCTGCATCCTCTGGTTCGCCGGCGCCTCCGCGATGGCGGGCCTGCTCAACATCGTGCCGCGCTACCTGCCGCGCTACGGCATGGCGCCGCAGTGGGCGCGGGCCGTCCGCCCGCTGGTGCTCGTCTTCACTGCGATCGCCTTCGTCATCACCATCGTGTTCGACGCCGACGTGGACGCCCAGGGCGGGGCGTACGCGACGGGAGTGCTCGTGCTCATCACCAGCGCCTCCGTCGCGGTCACTCTCTCGGCCCGCCGGGCCCGTCAGCGCAAGCGGACGATCGCCTTCGGCGTCATCGCCGTCGTCTTCGTCTACACGACGGTGGTCAACGTGGTCGAGCGGCCGGACGGCGTCCGGATCGCCGCGATCTTCATCGTGGGCATCATGGCCGTGTCGCTGATCTCGCGGGTGCGGCGGTCGTTCCAGCTGCGCGCGACGTCGATCTCGTTCGACGACACGTCGCTCGGCTACGTCCGCGAGGACGCCGACGAGTACGGCTCGATCCGCATCATCGCGCACGAGCCGGGCCGCGAGGTCGCCGAGATCTACAAGAAGAAGCTCAGCGCGGAGCGCAAGTACAGCGGCATCCCGCAACGCTCGCCCGTGATATTCCTCGAGGTGCACCCCGGCGACTCGTCCGACTTCGAGGAGGACCTCGAGGTCACCGGCTGCGTCGTGCACGGCTACCGCGTGCTGCGCGTGACGAGCGGCGCCGTGCCCAACACGATCGCGTCCGTGCTGCTCGCCGTGCGCGACGAGACCGGGGTCGTGCCCGACGTCTACTTCGAGTGGACCGAGGGCAGCCCGCTGTCGAACATGGGGCGGTTCCTGGTGACGGGGGCCGGCGAGGTGGCGCCCGTGACGCGCGAGGTGCTGCGGCAGGCGGAGCCGCACCGCTCGCGCCGCCCCGACGTGCACGTCAGCTAGCCAGCGCCCGCCCGCCGCCCCGCCCGCCCGCGCGCGGGTCACCGTCTCGAACCGCGTTCCGAACCATGAACCGCGATAAAACGCGGTTCGTGGTTCGGAACGCCGTTCATTCCGCTCATCCGACGAAGCGCCTGAGGGCGATGCGGGCCGCGGCGTCGACCCGCCGCGGGTCGAGCGCCACGCCCACGCCCTGCAGCAGCCCGGCCAGCCTCCGGGGCTGAACGACGTCCAGGTACTCGCAGTGGACCACGTGCTCGATCTCGTCCGACTCGAGGAGGCGCCTGTCGCGTCGCCCACGGTCGCGCACGGCCTCGGCAGGGGTGCGTCTCGCGAGCATCGTGGGGTCGATCAGCTTGATCAGGCCGTTGAACTCGAGGGCGACGTCGTACTTCGCGAGGAAGGCGTCACACCGCCCGGCGAATCGACCCCGGCTCTCGAACGAGCGCTGCAGGTGGACGTCCGAGAGCCCTAGCTCGAAGAGAAGGAGGCGGAGCAAGGACTCACCCCCGTTCTCCGCCCAGGGCGACGCGAACTGGACGACGCGGCGGGCGGCACGGTCACCTGGTCGTGAACCGGAGCCGATGAGCCGGAAGAGCTCCGCCCGGTGCATGGTGAGACGATCGACGACGTCAGGGCCCGTCTCGTGGCCGCTAGGGAGGACGAGGCGACGCAGCACCGCGTCGACGCAGAGAACGGCGTCGGCGAAGGGCGAGGTGCGCGCCACGTCCACGGCCGTCCTGGAGAAGTCCGTGGCGCTGAGCCCGGACACGACCGCGGTCTCGCTGGCGGTGACCTGGCCCGGACGCCGGAAGAGGTGCGTCGACCGAGAGGTCGTCGAGCGGCGCGGATCGACCACGGTGACGACGTCCGGGATGGTCGGGCCCACCCTCGGGAGGTCGTGCAGGACTGCCGCCGAGGCGTGGGAGACGACGCACACGTCTGCGAGGCCGAGCGTCACCGCTCTCACGAGGACCACGTGTCGACCACGCGCATCGAGCCTGCGCAGGCCGTCCGCCGCTGCGTAGGTGCCCTGGTGGATCCTGACGAGCTGACCCCGCCGGACGCGTCGACGGAGGGCGGCCGTCTCACGGCTGCCGTCCCCGTGCGTGGCGGCGAAGAGCAGCTCGCAGCGAAAGGGGTCGGTCGTGTCGTCCACGGCCTCAGGTTCACGGAGTCCAGCGTCAGGTGCTGGCACCGCGCCTCCTCGATGTGGGTACCGGGTTGCGGTCGGCAGGTGTGGAGGAGGGACGGGTGGTCACCATGAACCGCGTTCCGAACCATGAACCGCGACAAAACCCGGTTCATGGTTCGGAACGCGGTTCGGGGCGGGCGGGAGGCGGGCGGGCGCGGGGTACAGAGGGCCGCGCGCTCAGGTTGGCCCCGCGGGCCGCTCAGCCTGTATGTCTGGTGCATGACCGCTTCTCGCTCCCTGCCCTACCCCCTCGGCGTCACGCCCCTCGAGGGCGGCGGCGCCCACGTCGCCGTGTACTCCGAGACCGCCGACCAGATCTGGTTCTGCCTGTTCGACGACGCGGAGGACGGCACCGCCGGCACCGAGACCCGCTTCGAGCTCACCGAGCGCACCGGCCACGTGTTCCACACCGTCGTCGAGGAGGCGCGCGTCGGCTCCCGCTACGGCCTGCGTGTCGCAGGCCCCTGGGACCCGGCCGCCGGCCTCCGCCACAACGTCAACAAGCTGCTGCTCGACCCGTACGCCACGGCCCTCGACGGCCGCTTCGACTGGGGCCAGGCCGTCTTCGGGCACGACATGGACGAGCCCGAGACCATGGACACGACCGACTCCGCGTCGGCCATGCCGCGCAACGTGATCGCCGACCGCGACTTCGACTGGGGCTCCGACGAGCGCCCGCTGACCACCCTCGAGGAGACGGTCGTCTACGAGGTCCACGTCAAGGGCTTCACGCAGGCGCACCCGGACGTGCCCGAGGAGATCCGCGGCACCTACGCGGGCCTCGCGCACCCGGCCGCGATCAAGTACTTCACCGACCTCGGCGTCACCGCCGTCGAGCTGCTGCCGACGCACCAGTTCGTGCAGGACAGCCACCTCGAGGAGAAGGGCCTCCGCAACTACTGGGGCTACAACTCCATCGGCTTCTTCGCGCCGCACGACGAGTACGCGTCGGAGGCGGCAGGCACGCGGGGCGGCCAGGTCGCGGAGTTCAAGGCGATGGTCAAGGCGTTCCACGAGGCCGGCCTCGAGGTGTGGATGGACGTCGTCTACAACCACACGGCGGAGGGCAACCACATGGGCCCGACGATCTCGTTCAAGGGCATCGACAACGCCGCCTACTACCGCCTGGTCGAGGGCGAGGAGTCGGCGTACTTCGACACCACCGGCACCGGCAACAGCCTGAACGTCAGCCACCCGGCGGCGCTCGGCCTGATCATGGACAGCCTCCGCTACTGGGTCACCGAGATGCACGTCGACGGCTTCCGCTTCGACCTCGCGACGACGCTGACCCGTCAGGGCGGCGAGGCCAGCGAGCACAGCGCGTTCCTCACGCTGATCCACCAGGACCCGGTGCTGCAGAGCGTCAAGATGATCGCCGAGCCGTGGGACACCGCCGGCTACCAGGTGGGCGGCTTCCCCGCCGACTGGTCGGAGTGGAACGGCAAGTTCCGCGACGACGTCCGTGAGTTCTGGAACGGCGAGCCCGGCGTCCTGTCGACCTTCTCCGACCGCGTGCTCGGCAGCCCCGACGTCTACGAGGACTCGCGCCGCTCGCCCCTGTCGAGCGTCAACTTCGTCACGGCGCACGACGGCTTCACGCTCGCCGACCTCACGATGTACGCGGAGAAGCACAACGACGCGAACGGCGAGGACAACAACGACGGCGAGAGCGACAACAAGTCGTTCAACGGCGGCGTCGAGGGGCCGACCGACGACGGTGCCGTCAACGAGTACCGCGACCGCCAGCGCCGCAACTTCCTCGGGACGCTGCTGATCAGCGCCGGCGTGCCGATGATCCTCGGCGGCGACGAGATCGCTCGCAGCCAGGGCGGCAACAACAACGCGTACTGCCAGGACAGCGAGATCTCGTGGTTCGACTGGGAGCGCGCCGACCGCGACCTGCTCGCCTTCACGACCGAGCTCATCACGCTGCGTCGTGAGAACCCGGCGCTGCGTCCCGACTGGTTCCGCTACGCGCCCGAGGTCGAGAGCGACGACCACGTGCAGGTGCGACGCGCCGACGACCACTCGTTCTCGACGGGCGACTGGCAGCAGGGCGAGAACAAGGCGATCACGTTCGTGCTGACCCACAAGAACGCTGACGCCTTCGCCTACCTCACCAACGGCTCGACCAGCGTCGTCGAGTTCCAGGTGCCCGAGGCGCCGCACGGCGAGTGGGAGCTCGCGAGCTCCAGCGATCCCGACCAGCAGGTCGAGGGGCCGGTGACGACGCTTCTCGTCCGCGACGCGAGTTTCACGCTGCTCCGCAGCCGCGCCTCCTAGGCAGGGCCGGGGCCGACCCGAGGAGGCGCGCGTCGCCTCCTCGGGTCAGGTCACGTCGGTCTCGAGAACTGGAACGAGAACGCCGGAGGGCGGGCACCCTGCGGTGCCCGCCCTCCGGCGTGTGGTGCGGGCGGCGGCGTCAGGCCGTCGCGAGCTGACGAGCCGGCTCGACGAAGAAGTCGGCGTAGGACGGGCCGGCGGAGACGACGGCCGCGCGGGGAGCTCGCGAGGTGCTGCGGCGCTTCGGGTACGCGGCGATGCGCACCGGGGCGACGCTGGACTCGCGTCGGTAGGAGCTGTCGCTCGTGACGTCGACCCGGGAGCGGACGTGCCGGACGAGCCGCTCCGGGGCGAGGGCCGCGAGGTCGCGGGCCGACAGGGAGCGGACGGGGGAGCGGGGTGTTGCTGCGGACATGTTCGGCTCATTCCCGGCGCCCTGCGAACGCCTGATCGAACTGCGGATGATGATCGTGCCGCCGTGAACCGGCACGTTCCCACTGTCGCAGTCGACCCCGAAAGTGTCTAGCTCACCTAACTATTGTTCGCGTCGCGGATACCCGTCCTGGCGTCGAGCCGAGTCGCGCCGGGTCGCGCCGGGTTGCGCCGGGTCGAGTCGAGTCGGGTCGGACCTGCCGGGTCAGGAGCGGCGGTCGACCAGGGCGTCGGCCAGCTGCCGTGTGACCTCGGCGTCGATCGCGACCGGCTCGCCGTCCAGCGACGAGAGCGGAGCCACGAGCCGGCCGCTCGACACGAGCCAGAGCGCGTCGGCACGGCGCACCTCGTCCATCGTCAGCAGCACCTCGGCGACCTCGTGCCCGAGCGAGCGGAGGATCTCGAAGGCGGCGGCCTGGGTCGTCCCCTCGAGGATCCCCTGGTCGGTGCGGGGCGTCACGTACACGCCGTCGAGGCGGGCGATCAGCGACGCCGACGGCCCCTCGAGCGCGTAGCCGTCGCTGCTCACGAAGAGCACGTCGTCGGCACCCCGGCGCGCTGCCTCGCGCAGCACGCTCTTGTTGACGGCGTACGAGAGCGTCTTGGCGCCCTGCAGCAGCCACGGCGACGTCTGCGCGACGTCGTGGCGGTAGCCGCGGTCGAGCGACACGACACGGATGCCGTGCACGCGCTCGTCGTCGTGGTCGGGCATCAGCTCGGTCCGCACCCACGCGGTCGGCGATCCGTCGCCTCCTTCGACGCCTCGCGTCACGACCAGCTTCTGCAGGAGGAGCGGCGCAGGCTCGTGCAGCCTCGCCGACTCGAGGCAGGCGGCCCGGATCACGTCGAGGTCGAGCTCGGGCAGGTCGAGCAGCGCCGCCGAGCGTGCGAGCCGGGCGAGGTGCGGCTCGAGGGCCTGGATCGAGCCGTGCGAGACGCCGAGCCCCTCGAAGATCCCGTCGCCGCGCGTGACGCCGAGGTCGGTGACGTGGATCGTGTGCTCGGACGGGTCGACGACCCGCCAGCCCGTCTCGCCGGGAGCGAGCGGCGGCCCGCCCGCAGCGGCTCGGTCGATCATCACGAGCACGGGAGGAGCGGAGGCGGTCATGGGGGCGACGCTAGCAGCGGGCCGCGGGCGGAGGGCAGGCCGCTCGACGGTCACTAGACGAACTAGTCAGACGATCTAGCGGAAATGGATGTTGACCAGGCTTTTCTCGCGGAGTCAACCCCTGTCGCGGTGTCGCGCGCGGCCGTAGGCTGGCGGAGCCCGCCTCGCGCAGGCACGTGGCTCTCCGCACCGTCGGAGCTTCACGCAGGGACGATCTCTGCGGAGGGTCACGAGGGGCCGCCTCGGTCGTGCAGGGCCATGCGCCCCTCCAGGGAGGGGCCGCGCTCCCCGAGCGAGGAGCGCGACCCGGATGCCGTTCCGCGAGCGTGAGCTTCACGGGCAGGGAACGCTCGCGGGGAGCGACATCCTGTGGGACCGGTGAGGTCCCGACCCGACAAGGCTACGCGTTCCGTCGAGTCCCCCGGAAGGGGGCCAGCGGACGCGCACGGCATGCACAGGCTGCGCGGAGCAGCCCGGCCGCGGCCCGTACCCCGGCGAGGTCCCCCGTCCTGCCCACGACCGTGCGACAGACTGGCGCCATGAGCACCGAGCAGCCCCGCACGACCCTGACCGCCCGGGCGGTCGTCTTCGACATGGACGGGACGCTCGTCGACTCGACCGCCCTGGTCGAGCGCATCTGGACCGAGTGGTGCGGCCCGCTCGGCCTGCACCCGGGCGAGGTGCTCGCCTTCGCGCACGGTCGGCAGACCGCGGACACGGTCAGGCGGTTCCTGCCCGAGCTGGACGAGGAGGCGGTGCTGCGGCACGTCGACGCGCTGCTGTCGGTCGAGGGCGAGGCCCCCGACGGCGTGGTGGAGATCCCCGGCGCCGCCGCGTTCGTCGCCGCGCTGCCCGGGCAGCTCGTCGCGCTGGTGACGAGCGCCCCGGGGGACATCGCGCGGAGCCGCACCGCCGTCGCGGGGGTCGGGCTGCCCGCGGTCGTGCTCGCCTCCGAGGACGTGCCGGCCGGCAAGCCCGCTCCCGACGGGTACCTGCGGGCGGCCGAGCTGCTGGGCGTCGAGCCGGGCGACGTCGTCGTCTTCGAGGACGCGGAGGCGGGGCTGCAGGCCGCACGCGCCTCTGGGGCCCAGGTCGTGGTCGTGGGCGACCACGGCGGGCCGGCCGCCGAGGGGCTGACGCGCATCACGGACTACCGCGGCGCCGTGGTCGAGCTCGGCGACGACGGGCTGCTCACGATCACGCTCTGAGCCAGGACGGCAGCGCCCGCGCGGCCGTCAGCCGCTGAGCGGGTGCGAGCCGGCGTGCGAGTCGCGCCGGCCGATCGCGCGGGCGAAGGCGCGCAGCGTGTCGCCGGAGGAGTGCCGCGGGGTCCAGCCGAGCTGCTCACGCGCGGCGTCCGTCGACATGACGGGGACCTTGGCGGCGATGTCGAGCCAGCCGGGCTCCGTCGGCTGCAGGCGCAGCAGCCACGTCACGAGCGCCGCAGCGCGCATCACGCGGTAGGGCACCGGCAGCAGCCGCGTGCCGAACGCCTCCGCCACCATCTGGGGATCGACGATCGGCTCGGCCGCGAGGTTGAAGGCCCCGCCGACCCGGCGGTCGATCGCGCGCCAGAAGGCGTCGGCGACGTCGTCGGCGTGCACGACCTGCGACACGAAGCGCGGCGCGAGGGGGAGGAAGGGGAGGCGGTGGTGCTGCATCCACCGGGTGGGGACCCAGCGGCCGAGGAACAGGCCGATGATCTCGCGCGCGGCGGCAGGCTGGAACACGAGCCCGGGACGCATCCGGGTCAGGACGACGTCGGGGTGCTTCACGGCCCACGCGTCCATCAGTCGTTCGTTGACCGCCTTGTGCTTCGAGTAGCTGGAGCGGCGGACGCCCTTGGTCTTGTAGGACTCCGAGACGCGACGCGACTTGGGGCCGCGGCTGTAGGCGCCGACGGACGACGCGACGAGCACGTGCGGCACCCCGGCCAGCGCGACGGCGTCGAGCACGTGCCGGGTGCCGACGACGTTGGTGCGCCACATCGCGTCGCGGTCGTGGCTCGGCTGGAGCGCCCAGCCGAGGTGCACGACGGCGTCGGCTCCGACGAACGCCCGTGCCAGCCGGTCGGGCGAGGCGTCGTCGCCGACGTCGATCGTGAACCACTGGACGTCGCCGTAGGGCGGCGAGGCCGTGCGGGGTGCACGGCGGGCGATGCCGACCAGCTCGGTGACGTCGGCTTCGGACTGGAGCCGCGTCAACAGGGCCGTGCCCAGGTTGCCGGTGGCTCCGACGACGACCACGCGCATGCTGCGGTCTCCCTCGCTTCGCTCTCGGAAAGATGTGGACGCCCTGACCTGCTCACGCTGGCCTGACGTCCCCTCGACCCTACGCGGAGCGCCTGGGCCGCCGCCCGGCGCCGCTCGCCGCGCGGCACCGCCCGTCGCGCGGCGGGCGCGTCAGTCGAGTTGCCCCGGAACGCTGCCTCGCGGCCGGCGAGGCGACATTTCGGGGCAACTCGTCTCTCACCGGCGCGAGGGAGCGAGGGCGCGAGGGAGCGAGGGAGCGAAAGGGCGGGATTGCAGGAGGTGGTCAGGAGGAGGCAGGGACGCCGGCCGCTGCGGCGATGGTGCGCACCGCCTCCTCGTCGAGGACGAACACCTCGTCGCCGTCGTGCTCGTCGTGGGCCCGCACGGGCGTCGAGCGCACCGTGCCGTCGGGCAGCAGGTCGACGACGAGGAACCCCGAGCCGCGCACGGCCCGCTCGGTGCCGTGCGGTGCGCAGACGTCGGTCTCGTTGGCGACGGCGGGCGCCACGAGCACGGGCACCCCCGCCAGGGAGCCGACCACGTGGCGGTGGTAGTGGCCGGCGAGGACGACGCGGACGTCGGTCTCCTCGACGACCGCGGCCAGCGCCTCCGGGGCCTGCAGCGCCAGCGACTGGTGCAGGGTCGTGGGCGCCGGGAGCGGCGGGTGGTGCAGCACGAGCACCGTGCCGCGCGGCGCGGGCTCGGCGAGCAGGTCGCGGAGGAGGTCGAGCTGCTCCGGGCGGAGCAGGCCGTAGCCCGCCCGCGGCACCGAGGTGTCGAGGGTCACGACGCGCCAGCCGTCGACGAGCGAGACGCCGTCGACCGGGTGCGCGGGGTCGTGCTGCGCGGGGTCGTGCTGTGCGGGCCCCGGGTGCGCGGGGTCGTGCCGGAGCGCGTCGCGCCCGAGGTGGCCGTCGCCGAGCACCTCCGTGAAGCCGGCACGCAGGTCGTGGTTGCCGGGCACGAGCACGACGTCGACCTGCTCGTCCCGGCGCGCGGCCCAGCCCGCGAGGCGATCACGCAGCAGCTCGTAGGAGGCGGTGCTCCCGTCGTCCGACAGGTCGCCCGAGCCGACCAGCAGCCGGGCGCCCTCGACCCTGGCCGCCTCGGCGAGGACGCGGTCGAGCGCGGCCAGCGTGTCGACCGAGCCCTGGTGCAGGCTCCCGTCGCCGCTCAGGTGGGAGTCGCTGAGGTGGACGACGCGCAGGGCTCCGGACGGCAGGGCGAACATGCGCCGACCCTACTGGCCGTCGCCGCGCCTCAGGTGCTGCCTAGGCCAGGAACTGCTCGACGGGGCCGAGGCGGGCGTCGAGCTTGGCTCCGAGCTCGGCGAACATCGCGGTGACCGCCTCCCACTGCTCGTGCGAGGGGTTCTGCGGCTCGACGTAGAGGCCGTAGAAACGACGGCCGAGCGCGAGGGTCTCCAGCAGGACCGTCTCGGTGTCGTCGAGGAACTGCGTGCCGTCCTTGTTCAGGTCGGAGGGCGAGACGTTCAGGCCGGTCAAGGTGCGGAATCCGTTCGCCGTGAGCGCCTTCGCGGTGGCCGAGCGCGACAGCCTGGGCAGCCGCTGCCGACCACCCTGGGGGTCGCCGTGGATCGTGCTCGCCTCGAGGCGCGCCCGCACGTGCGCGAACACGAGCTCCGGCTCGAGCACGGGGTGGGTGCCCGGGGGCGGAGGGGTGGCCATGTGTCCACTGTGGCAGGGCCTGCGTCGCGCGGTCAGGCCCAGTTCGGGGCCGACCCGGTCAGGGGTGGTGGCGCCTCCTCGACGCTGTCATCATGCCGGGAGGCAGCGCGGTCGCCGGCCCACGCCGCCCTCCCGACGTGCCGGCGACACGACCGAGGGAGCACTCGATGTCCGTCCAGCTCACGCCGTATCTCGCGTTCCGCACCCAGACCCGCGAGGCGCTCGACTTCTACGCCTCCGTGTTCGGTGGCGTCCCCACCTACAGCTCGTACAGCGAGTACGGCATGGGCGGCCAGGGGGAGGGCGACAAGATCATGCACGGGCAGCTCGCGACCCCGCACGGGCTCCTCCTCATGGCGGCCGACCGGCCCGACTCGGTCCCCCTCGAGAGCGAGAACGCGATCTCGCTCTCGCTCTTCGGAGCAGCCGAGGACGAGGACCGGCTGACCGGCTGGTTCGCCGCGCTCGCCGAGGGCGGCACGGTCCACGAGCAGCTCGCGAAGGCGCCGTGGGGTGACAGCTTCGGCCAGCTCGACGACCGGTTCGGCATCCACTGGATGGTGAACATCGGCGGCACGGCCGCCTGAGGGTCCGCGATGATGGACGGATGGACGACTCCGCGCGCTGCCCCTGCCTGAGCGGCGAGACGTACGGCGCCTGCTGCGGGCCCCTGCACGCGCACGTCGTGCCGGCTCCGACTGCCGAACGGCTGATGCGCTCGCGATACTCGGCGTTCGTGGTGGGCGACGCCGGGTGGCTGCTCGAGACGTGGCACCCGTCGACGCGCCCGGACGAGCTCGAGCTCGACCCCACGGTGCGCTGGTTCCGGCTCGACGTGCTGCGGACCGACCGCGGCGGACCGCTCGACGACCGCGGCGTGGTCGAGTTCGCCGCGCACCACCGGGTCGACGGCGTCGCCGAGGTGCAGCGCGAGGTCAGCCGCTTCGTGCGCGACCGCTCGCGTCGGTGGCTCTACGTCGACGGCGTGCCCGGCTAGCCGGCGGGTTGCCGTCGCCCGCGGCGGGTGTGTTCGGCATGCGGCGGGTTCCCGTCGTCGGTGGCGGGTGGGCGCTGACCCGCCGGGAGCTGCGGGAGCCCGCCGACTTCGGCAGTGGCCCGGCGTCTGGGGCCCAGGCGAGCGCGCGCAGGAGGTGCGGATGCGGCGACGAGGAGGCGGTTGCAGCTGCAGCTAGGGCTGCGGGGTGCCCTGCGAGTGGGCGTCGGGGTCGAGCTGCCCGCCCGTCGACGCTCGGCCGAGGGCGTGGGCGAGCTCGGCGAACGCCTCCTGCGACCGAGCCGCGCCGAGCGCGCCGCCCTTGACGAGGCCGGTGCCGAGGTCCCGGCTGAGGCGCACGACGAGCCGGCCGGAGTCGTCGACGAAGTACTGCAGCCAGAGCACGACGTGGAAGGCCTTGCCGGCGAAGACCCCCAGGAACAGCGTCTTGGTGAGATCGCCGCGCACGGCCTTGGTGCTGCCGTTCGGCATCTGCTCGAGCCGGAAGCCCTGCGCCTGGGCCACGTGGTCGACGAGCCTGCGCGAGTCGTCGTGCGGGCCTGTGAAGAAGTAGTCGTAGCTGCTGTCGGCCATGCGTCCCCCGTGTAGTTCCCCTGGCGCCCGAGCGGGCTCCGAGCCACAACTTAGCGCGAGTGCCGGCACTCGGACGCCCGCGGGCACGGCGACGCACCGCAGGCCCTGATCCGGTCTGCGGTGCGTCGCCGAGCGCCGCCGTGCGGCTGCCTCGATGCTCAGGCGCGTGCCCGGCGGCGAGCCGCGAGCAGCAGTCCGAGCCCGGCGAGCAGGGCCAGCAGGCCGGCCGCGAGGCCGCCCGTCGACTCGCCGCCGGTGAACGCGAGGGTGGAGCTGTCGGCTGCCGCCGTGAAGGGCTGACCAGCCGAGGAGGCGGTCGAGAAGGACACGGTGCGTTCGGCGGTCGAGGCGGTCACGACTCCCTCGCCGGAGTCGGTCGTCACGACGACCTCGCCGCCGCCGGTCGTCGGGACGTCGCCGTCACCCTCGGTCGTCGGGGTGGTGGGGTCCGACGGGTCGAAGGGGAAGGCGGGCGTCACGGGGATCACCGGGACGGTGGGGTCCGTCGGGTCGACCGGGTCCGTGGGGTCGACCGGGGTGCCGGGGTCGACGGGCGTCGTGCCGGTGGTGCCCGTCGTGTCGGTGCTGCTGTCGCCGACGACGCTCACCGCGTTGCCGCCCAGGTCGATCGGGATCGTGATGACCGGGACGATCTGGGTGCCGCCGAGGATGCCGTCGTCGCCCGAGGTGGTGCTGCCGGTGCCGGTGGCGGGCGTGGTGCTGGTGCCCGTGCCCGTGCCCGTGCCGGTGGTGCTGCTGTCGCCGATGATGCTGACGGCGTTGCCGCCGGCGTCGACGGGAGCGGTGACGACGGGGACGATCTGGGTGCCGCCGAGGATGCCGTCGTCGCCCGAGGTGGTGCTGCCGGTGCCGGTGGCGGGCGTGGTGCTGGTGCCCGTGCCCGTGCCCGTGCCGGTGGTGCTGCTGTCGCCGATGACGCTGACGGTGTTGCCGCCGGCGTCGACGGGAGCGGTGACGACGGGGACGATCTGGGTGCCGCCGGCGATTCCGTCGTCGCCCGAGGTGGTGCTGCCGGTGCCGGTGGCGGGCGTGGTGCCCGTGCCGATGCTGCTGCCGGTGCTGCTGCTGTCGCCGATGATGCTGACGGCGTTGCCGCCGACGGTGACAGGAGCCGTCACCACGGGGGCGATCTGGGTGCCCCCGGCGATCGAGTCGTCGCCCGAGGTGGTGCCCGTCGAGCCCGTCCCGGCCGAGCCGGAGCCCGTCGCAGGCGTCGTGCCGACGACCGGCGTGCTGCCGGTCGAGCTGCTGTCGCCCAGGACGCTGACCGCGTTGCCGCCGATCGTGACCGGCACCGAGACGCCGGGGACGATCTGCGTGCCGCCGAGGACGGAGTCCTCACCGCTCGTCGTCGCTCCGGAAGTCGCCGGGGTCGACGTGGTCGGGGTCGTCGTCGCCGGTGCGGCGGTGCCCGTGCTCGAGCTGTCGCCGAGGAGCGACAGCCCGTTGCCCGAGATCGTCACCGGGAGGGCGACGTCGACGAGGGCCTGCGTGCCTCCGCCGATCGAGTCGGTGCCGGAGGTGGTGGCCGCGGGCGCCTCGACGGGCGCGGCCGGAGCCGGGGCCGGGGCGGCAGGTGCGGCCGGTGCGGCCGGCGCCGTGCTCGCCGCGTCGCCGACGACCGAGATCGCGTTGTCGGTGACGGTGATCGGCACGTCGACCGACACGATGCCCTGCGTGCCGGAGAGCAGGCCGGAGTCACCGCTGGTCGTCGTTACCGGAGCGGGCGCCGGTGCCGGAGCGGGCGCCGAAGCGGGGGCCGGAGCCGGAGCCGGAGCGGGTGCAGGTGCAGGAGCAGGAGCAGGTGCCGCAGCCGCCGTCGCGGTGCTGTCGCCGACGACGGAGATCGCGTTGCCGAGCGCCGACAGGGGCGCGTCGACGACGGCCCCGATCTGGGTGCCCGAGAGCAGCCCGTCGTCTCCGGTGGTGGTGGGTGCCGCGTTGGCGGCGGTGGTTCCGAGGGCCCAGAGGCCTCCGACGAAGAGCGCTCCGGTGAGCCCTCTCGAGATGTACTTGTTCATGACGAACTCCAAGACGAGATGAGGTGTGGTGCCGCGGTCTCGCGGCGTGGTCGCGTGTGTCGTCGGCAGGCAGGTGCCTGCTGTCGGGCCGGCTGCGGGTGCAGCGGGGCCCTGACGACGCGACCGACCTCAGTCGGGGGAGCTGTCGGTGTCGTACGTGGGCGTCGACGGGAGGTCGTCGTCGCCGTCCGCGGAGCCCGCCGAGACGGCCAGGCCGGGAAGTGAGGAGGGGCGGGCTGCGTCGCCGACGACGGCTCCCGCCGAGCCGGCACCTGCGCCCGCGGAACCCGAGCCGGTCGACCCCGTGCTGCCCGAGGGCAGGCCCGGGAGGCCGTCGTCGCCGATCGGCGAGCGGTCGTCGGCGGGCAGCGGCGAGACGGGCGCAGCGGCGTTCGCCGCGGAGGGGGAGCCAGCGGAGGAGCTCGACGCCTGGGTCGCGATGCGGTCGCGCAGCACGCTCGCGGGGTCGGCCGCCACGACGTCGGCGGAGCCGGCGGTGGCCTCGTCGGCCAGGGCCGCCGCGGCCGTGTCGTCGCCCGCGGCGATCCCGGCGGCCGGGGTCGTCGTGCCGTCGAGCGAGACGCCGGCGGACGCGCCAGGCGCACCGGGCGTGCCGGGCAGGTCAGGAAGGGGCGTCGTGACGGGCGGGACAGGCAGACCCGGTGCCGGTGCCGCAGCGGCGTCGCCGAGGCTGCCGACAGCCGTGTCCACGACCGCGGCGACGGGCGCCGTGACGGTGGCGACCGGTGCCTGGCCCAAGACTGCGGGGACCACCGGCGTGGCTGCGACGACCGTGTCGACGACCTGCGCGACGGGGGCGACGACGCTCGAGACGGGCGCGGCCACGGCGACGTGCTGGACGACCTGCGGCACCACCGGCGCCACGGCCTGGACGACCTGCTGCACCGGGGGAGCCACCGCCGTGGCCTGGGTCGCGACCTGGGTGACCGTCGACACCGCGCCTCCTGCGGTCGTCCCGACTGCGGCGACGGGAGCGTCGAGCGACTGCACGACGCCCCCCACCGCGGACGTGACGCCGCCGAGCAGCGACGAGTCGGCCGGGGGAGCGGCCGGTGCTGCCGACGCGGACGTCGACGAGAAGAACAGGCTCAGCACCACGGCCGCGAGAGCGGCCAGGCCGGAGACCACGAGGAGGCGCACGAAGGAGAGCGCGGCCGGTCGCCGCATCGTCCCCTCGGCCGTCTGATCCACGGCGCACCTTCTTCGGTCGCTGAGCTGCCGCCGGGGTGGTTGGGCCCGGCGAGCGGGGTGGTTGGACCCGCTGTGCCCCTTTTCTACGCCTGCGGGCCGGAGATGTCCACGAAGATCCCTCATTTGTACCCCGTGACCCACCTGCGGATCACCTGGGGAGGAGGCGCCGGTCGACCTGTCGAGGAGGCGAGCGTCGCGCCCGGCGTCAGGCGAGCGGCAGCCTGAGCTCGAGCTCGAGCTCGCGGCTCTCGGGGTCGAGGACGTACGGCACGGTGACGCCGGTCGGCTCGAAGCCCCGGCGGCGGTAGTACGCCACCGCGCGCGGGTTGTCCTCGTGGACGTGCAGCGTCAGCGCCGTGCCCTCGGTGCGCGCCCACTCGATCACCGTGTCGAGCAGGGCATCGGCGACCCCCGCCTCCCTGCCTCGGCTCGTCGGGCGGACGTAGACGCCGACGAGCATCGGCGTGCCCGGCGCGTCGAGGTAGCCGCCCATCGTGCCGACCCACTCGCCGGTCGTGTCGTCGATCGCCGCCAGCATCACGCTGTGCGGCGCCTGTCCGCGGGCGCCGCGTGCGCGCCACTCTGCCTCGCCGTGCGTCAGCCCGGTGCTGAGGGACTCGCCGTAGGCGAGCGGGGTGTCCTCGAGCATCTCGAGCCGCAGGTCGCGCACCTGCTGCCAGTCGTCGGCGGTCGTGCGGCGGATCGTGACGGTGCTCGGCATGCGCGGGCTCATGCGCCCAGCGTGCCACGCGCTGCGCGACTGCCGCGCGCGGCTCGGCGCGGGGTGCGCCCGACGGGCACGGTGCCCTCGGGCGCGGCGAGCCGCTGCGAGTCGCGCGCGGGCGAGATCAGCGTCGCGCGCCGGCCGAGGGCGTCGGGCTCGGCGGCCGCCCCGAGCACCTGCATCCGCTCGGGGCGCCGTGCCCGCAGCGACGCCGTCCACGCGCAGACGAGGGCGTCGAGCAGGTCCTCGCGGTGCTTGTACGCGCGGTCGACGAGCGGCGACGGCTCGTCGACCAGGAGGCGCGACACCGGGTGCGAGAGCAGCCGCAGCGGCGGGTCGGCCGAGTCGAGGGCGGCCAGGCGCGAGATCAGGTCGTCGCAGGCGAGCGCGCGGGCGCCGCGCCGCTCCTCCTTGGCGAGGGTCGTGTCGGGACGCTTGTAGCGCGGCCGGCGGTCGTCGTAGCCGAGCTCCGGGGCGCCGACGAGCGTCGTGTACGGGTAGCACTCGAAGTACGAGACGGCGTCGGCGGCGACGGGCGCGACCCCGTCGTCGTACACGGCCCCGGCGGCGGCGAGGCGCTCGCCGAGGGTGCGTCCGCCGAGCCAGGGCAAGGAGGCGCTGGAGGCGTTCGCCGACACGTGCCACCGACCGTACGCCCGTCCCACGAGCCGTTCGCTCGGCCGCATGCCGGTCGCGTTCGGCACCAGCACGGGAGCGTCGATCGCGACGTGCGAGCCGGGGGTCGCCCAGCGCAGCGCCCACTCGGTCACCTCGTCGACGCCGCGGGCCCAGCCGGCGTCGAGCACGGTGCCGTCGGCGTCGACGACCGCGAGGCCGGTCTCGTTGGCGGGCTTCGTCGGGGTCGAGTCGCGCCAGGCGAGGTCGATTCCGAGGTAGCGCGGGGCACTGATCGAATGGTGCTCGACGTCGCCGTGGGCAGCAGCGCCGCTCACGAGCGGCGGTCGAGCTTCCAGCCGACCCAGGCGGTCACGAGCACGACCCCCGCCGCGGCGAGCCGGGCACCGGTCAGCACCCCGCTGCCGGTCGAGGTGGTCACGCTCATGTCGCTGCCGATCCCGATGCCCCAGACGAGGCCCGAGATCGTGAGGCAGGCGACGAGCGCGAGCCCCAGCAGTCCGGAAGTCAGGGCGAACGCCTTCGGGCCGACCGCGTCGACGGCGGCGGGGCTGCGCAGCCGTCCGCGGGCCCGGCCGGCGAGGCGCGAGGCCGTGAACCGCACGGCAGCGAGCCAGAAGAGGGCGACGGCGCACGCGCCGACGATGTCGCTCGAGCGGTGCCAGCCGAAGGCGACGGTCTGCTCGGCCACGATGGCGGCGAACGCGGTCCCGATCAGGAACACCAGGGGGCGCACGTGCCGGCCGAACGCGGTCATCACGGCGAAGAGAGCGGCGACGGCGATCGTGGTGTGCCCGCTCGGGAAGCTGTTGCCGTACAGCTCGCCGGTGAGGTCGGGGCGCGGCACGACCTGCTTGAGCACCTGGGTCGTGACCGTCGCGCCGATGATGAGCACGCCCGACTGCAGCGCGGCTCCCGGTCGGCGGCGGAGGAACGCGACCAGCATCGTCAGCCCGACGAGCAGCATCAGCGCCGCGGGCGAGATCGCGTCGAGCGCGGAGCCGGAGCCGAGCAGGCGGTCGTCGTCGACCGAGCTGAGGATGCTGTCCTCGACGGACTGGCCCGTCTCGGTCAGCACTGCCAGGACGTACACGCCGCCGAAGACGACGACGGACGCGCTCGCCGCGACGATCCACCGGGCCGACCCGTGTCGCCGGACGGCGCTCGGGGTCGGGAGAACGGGGGCAGCAGTCACTTCCCCATAGAACAGCACCCCTCCTGGACGCCGCCTCACACCCGCCTGGTGATGCGTCGAGAAGGGCGCGACTCACAGGCGGCGGTCGTGCCGTGCCGGGCAGCGGGCCGGCCCCTGGGGCGGCAGGCCGCCTCCTTCGCCCTCGCCCTGCGCCTGCGCGCATCGCGGCATCGCGGCCTCGCGCCTTGCGCCTGCGCGCCTGGGAGCCGCGGAGGTCGTCGGAGCATGATCGACCCACATCAGCCGACACGGTCGGCTCGACACGAGGAGGCGCTCGATGAGCACCACGAACAGCAACGAGCCGCAGCAGGGCGGGGTCACCGACGAGACCGCCGAGTTCGGCGACCGGTCGCAGGTGCCCGTCGCGGGCAGCACCGAGAACCACGGCGACGTCGAGCAGCCCGTCGCGCCCGGCACCGACGACGAGCCCGACCACCTGACCGGCCGCGAGGCCACGGGCGACGTGCTCGACCGCACGGGCTCGGTCGACTCCTCGGACGTCGACGACCTGCTCGGCCGCCGCGAGGACCGCGACGACGACCACGAGGGCCCGCGCGCCCCGTAGCTCGCGAGCTCGCGTTCTCGCCTCGAGTTGCCCCGAACGGCTGCCTCCGGGCTCCGGAAGCGACCGAACGCGGCAACTCGTCCAGGTGGGCGAGAGCACGAACACGAGGAGGCGCCCTCGATTCGCGAGGACGCCCTCGGTCGTGTAGTGTTTCCCCCGGCCATTCGGCCGGAGAAATGCGCCTGTAGCTCAACGGATAGAGCATCTGACTACGGATCAGAAGGTTGGGGGTTCGAGTCCCTCCAGGCGCACACGAATTAGAAAAGCCCTGCCCTACTCGGTAGGGCTTTTCTTCGTTTTGGTGCCTGTCCGGCCGCCTGCCGGCGGCCGGCGTCCTGCGGACGCGAGCCTGCAGGGCGGCGTGTGGCCGGCGTCCTGCGGACGCGGGCGTGGCGGCGGCGGGCGTGGGCTGCGCTAGTCGTCGACGACCGGAGGTGCGGGGCGAGGGTGACGGATCGTCGCGACGGTGCCCGTCACGCAGACGGCCGTGGCGACGACGAGCGCGACGAGGATCAGCACGTCCACGAGGGCGGTGCCTCCGGAGGCGGTCGCCATCCTGACGACGACGCTCACGACGCAGGTGAGCCACACGAATGCGGCGATGCCCCAGCCCACAGAGGAGCCGCGGAACGTCGGCTTCTGCAGCCGGAGTCGCCCCTGGTCGCGGTTCGTCTCGTCGTCCATCGTCGTGGCCCCCTCGTCGTCGTCGACCTCTCCACCGTACGTCGGGCCCCCTCGCCGGCTCAAGGGCCGGGCCGCGAGTGGGTCCTCCTCCAGGATGGCGAGCATCGTCCGCCAGAGGGTCGGCACGGGGCGGTCGACCTGTGATGCTCGCGGGATGACGCGCTCTCTCGTGACGACCCTCGGCTGGTGGCTGCTGGGCGCCTCAGCCGGTCTCGTGCTCGGGGGCGCCACCTCCTTCGGGCAGCAGCACCTGCCCGACGGGCTGCGACCCTTCGCGAACTCGAGCGGCGGGTGGACGGTCATCACCTTCGCGACGGTCGTGCTGGTCACCCGCAGGCCGAGCGCCCGGAGGTGGTGGACGGCAGCCGGGCTCGGTCTCGTCGTCTTCCACGCTGCGGTCCAGGGCTACGTCGTCGCGTCCACCCTGCGCGGGTTCCCCGACTCGTACGGCCCTGGCGACTTCTGGTTCACGGCGGCGACCCTGGCCGGGCCCGTCATCGGGCTCGCCGGGCTGTGGTGGTGGTCGCCGCGTCCCGTCCTCCGCGCGGTGGGCGTCGCGATCCTGGCCGCGGTGATGATCGGCGACGGCGTCTCGGGGCTCGTCCGCGTCGCGGAGACGACCGGGACGACCTGGTGGCTGATCAGCATCGCGGTGGGCGTGGTGGCGCTCGGGCGGGTCGTCGTCCGTCAACTCGACCGGTGGAGGGAACGCGCGCTCGCCGTCGGGCTCGCGGGCGTCGGGGCGGCGGCCTTCGTCGCCCTGTTCAGCCTGCTCTGAAGGCGGACGGAGGGGATCAGGGCTGGTAGAGCGTCGCCACGGCCCCCCGAGCTCCCGGCCGGACCGCGAAGATCGCGCCGGCCAGCGGGTGCGCGTCGCAGTCGCGGGCGGAGTAGTCCTCGCGGGACGTCGTGATGAAGAGCGTGTCCCCGTCGGGCCCGCCGAAGGCCACGCTGGAGACCTGCGGGGCGTCGACGTGGACGATGCCGATCAGCTCGCCGGCGGGGTCCTAGCGGTGCACGGCGGAGGCTCCCCACATGGCCACCCACAGGGCGCCCTCGTCGTCGATCGTCATGCCGTCCGGGCTCCCCGGCTGGGCCGAGAGGTCGAGCGAGCCGTCGAGCCGGAGGGTCGTGCTCCGCGTGAGGTACCGGTCGACGCGGCGGGTCGGGGTGTCGATGTAGTGCATCGTGCGCCCGTCAGGAGACCAGGCCAGCCCGTTGGAGATCGTGACCCCGGCAATCGCCTCCGTGACCACGCCCTGGTCGAGGACGTAGAGCGACCCGGCGCCCTGCCGCTTGTCCACGGCCATCGTGCCGAACCAGAACCGGCCGGACGGATCGACCTTCCCGTCGTTCATCCGCCGATCCACGCCGTCCCGGGGCAGGGCGTCGACGACGGGGGAGACGTCGCCGGCGGTCGAGAGGGACCAGAGGCCGTCGGCGGCCGTGACGACCCAGCCTCCGCGGACGTCGCCGACGACCGCGCCCACCGGGCCGTCGAAGCCGATCGACGGACGCAGCGAGAAGCCGTCCCGATCAGGAGCGGCCGAGCGAACGAGGCCCGCGTACTGGTCGACCCACAGCAACGAGCCGCTGCGCGTGTCCCAGAGGGGCCCCTCGGCGTGGTGCGACACGGGCGGGATGCACATGGTCGCTTCCCAGTGCGCGACGCCGGCGGGCGTCACGAGTCGTGACCCGACGTCGCCGTGACCGCGTCGCCGGTGTGCTCGGGGGTCTCGGGGGTCTCGTCGAGACGGCCGCGCGTCTGGTCGACGAGCGTGCGGGTGAGGTCTGCTGCCGCGGCGGCGTCGCGAGAGGCCAGAGCGTCCGCGAGCCGGACGTGGATGCCCACGGCCCGCTCGCCTTCGTCGTCGAAGACCGGCACGCTCCCGGAGTAGCGGAGGCGCAGGGCCGCGAGGACGGTGTCCGAGAGCTGGGCGAGGACGGAGCTCGACGCTGCGGCGACGATCGCCGAGTGGAAGTCGAGGTCGGCCTGGGCGAACGCGGCGGGGCGTCGATCCCGGTAGGTCGTCGCCATCTCCTCCGCCGCGCGGGCGATCGCTGCCAGCTGCTCCTCGGTGCCCTGTCGGGCAGCGAACTCCGCGGCGGCGGGCTCGATGATCGCGCGCAGCTGCATGAGCTCGTGGAGCTGCGTGTGCGCGTCGTCGGCCTGGGACCGCCAGGCGATGACCTGCGGATCCAGGAGTCGCCAGTGCTCGCGACCCAGGACGGTGATCCCCACTCGCTGTCGGGCGACGACCATCCCGAGCGTCTCGAGGATGCGCAGGGCCTCTCGGATGACGGAACGGGAGACACCGTGCTCGACGGACAGCGCCTGGATCTTCAGCACCGTCCCCGTCGGCAGCTCACCGCTCACGACGGCGGTGCCGAGGACCTCGTCGAGGGAGCGTCGGCGGGTCACGAGACGGAGGGGACGACGCCTTCGTACGCGCGCTGCGGCAGCTGCGTCGCGAGCTTGCCCCCGCTCACGTCGACCAGCGTGCCCGTGATGTAGCCGGCGGCGTCGCTGGCGAGGAACACGAGCAGGTCCGCGATGCTGTCCGCCGTGCCCCAGCGGCGGAGGGTGAGGGTGTCGAGCAGCCGGTCCTGCGTCGCCTGGGGCATCGTCTCGAAGCCGTTCATCGCGCTCGGCACCATGCCGGGAGCATAGGCGTTGACCGTGACGCCCCAGGGCCCGAGCTCGCCGGCGAGCACTCGCGTGAACTGCACGACGGCCGCCTTGGACGCCCCGTACGCGGCTGCTCCCACCGACGGCACGATGGCCGCGAACGAGGCCGCGTTAAGGATGCGGCCCTGACCGGAGGCCTTCACGTGCGGCAGCACGGCCTGCGACATGAGGAAGACACCCGCGACGTTGACGTCGAAGCACCGGCGCCAGTCAGCCAGGTCGAGATCATCCACCCGGCCCTCGACGTTGATCCCCGCGTTGTTGACCAGGACGTCGATGCCCCCGAACGCCTCAGCGACGCGATCGACCCCGAGCTGCACGGACGCGGGATCGGTCACGTCGCCCTCGATCTCGAGGACGCCCTCCACGGGGTCCTCCGGGAAGGCGACGTCGAATGCCGCCACGCGTGCGCCCTCGTGCACGAAGCGCTCCACCAGGGCCCGCCCGATGCCCCGTCCTCCGCCTGTCACCAGGACGACTCGGTCAGTCAGGTCCACCAGCATGCGCCACTCCCACCATCGGTAATAGTCTGCTTATCATAGAGTTCATGAGGGCGACGATGCGAGTGGCCTGGGTGACGGGAGCCGGGAGCGGAGTGGGGCGCGCGTGCGCTGAGGCCCTGGCTCAGCGGGGATGGACCGTGGCGCTCTCCGGCCGCAGGGCACCCGAGCTGGCCGAGACGGCCGATCTCGTCCGTGCCGCCGGGGGCACTCCGCTCGAGTTGCCGTTCGACGTCACCGTCGACGACGCTCGCGAACGCGTCGACGCGATCTCCGCCGCGACCGGCGGCGCCGGCCTGGACGCGGTGGTCCTCTCCGCCGGCGCGAACACCCCGCGGCGGTCGTGGGCGGATCAGTCGACGACGGAGTTCGCGACGATCGTGCAGACGAACCTCCTCGGCGTCGTCCGGAGTGCCGACGCCGCGCTCCCCGGGCTGCGCTCCGCGTCGGGCGTGCTGGTCGTCGTGTCCTCGATCGCGGGCTGGCGCCCCTCGCCGGGTGCCGGGGTCGCCTACAGCGCCAGCAAGGCGGCGCTGGCTCCCGTCGTCCGCACCATCAACGACCAGGAGGCGGAGGCGGGCGTCAGGGCCACGCTTCTCTGTCCAGGGGACATCGACAGCGACTTCCTGCGACAGCGGCCCGTGGTCCCCGGCGCAGCCGCCCGCTCGGCGATGCTCTCGCCCGCCGACGTCGCAGGCGCCGCGCTCTTCGCGATCGACGCTCCCTCCCACGTGCGCATCGACGAGCTCGTCATCTCGCCTCTCTCGCAGCGATCTTCCTGATCGGCGCCGCGATCGGCGGCGCCCTGCTCAGCCTGGTCTGACGCTGCTCCCGCGGACGATCAGGCGGGGCGGCAGGACGACCGTCTCGTGTCGGTGGGTCGACGGGTGGTCGAGCTCGTCCCTCAGGAGGCGCATGGCCTGACCGCCCATCTCCACGCCCGGCTGCCCCACGGTCGTGAGGGGGAGCGTCGTGCCCTGGGCGAAGTGGTTGTCGTCGTAGCCGGTGATCGACAGGTCGTGAGGGATGTCCACGCCGCCGAGCAGCAGCGACTGGACGATGCCCGACGCGAGGGCGTCGGAGGCGGCCACGATCCCGTCGGGCCTGTCCGCCACCTCCTGGGCGAGGAGTTCGCTGCCCACGGTGAGGCCGGCGCGCACGGTCAGCGCCGAGGTCGTCAGCAGGCGGAGCGGCACGCCTGCGTCGCGAGCGGCCGCCGAGGCGCCCTCGAAGCGGTGCCGCACGGCCGTGAGGTCGAGCGGGCCGCCGACGAAGACCAGCTCACGCCGGCCCTGCTCGAGGAGGTGCTGCGCGGCCAGGCGTCCGCCGAGCACTTCGTCGACGACGACCCCGCAGCTCTCGTCGCCGTCGCCCGGCCAGTTGACGTAGACGACGCGCAGCCCGCGACGCCGCAGTCGACGCGCCTCGTCCATCGGCCCGTCGAAGGGGGCGAGGACGATGCCCGCGGCCTGGGCCTGCTCGAACAGGTTGAGGTACCCGGTCTGCTTGTCGAGGTCGACGTCGGAGTTGCCGAGCAGCACCGACTGCTGGCCCAGGTCGGCCTCACGCTCGACGCCCCGCGCGATGTCGAGGAAGTACGAGTTGCCGAGGTCGACGGCGACGAAGCCGACCAGGGTGCCGCGGCCCGCCGCGAGCGTGCGGGCGGACGTGTTCGGCACGAAGCCCAGGGAGGCGATGGCCGACTCGACCTTGAGCCGCGTCGCAGGCCGCACCCGGTCGGGAGCGTTCACCACGTTCGAGACGGTGCCCAGCGAGACCCCGGCCAGCCTCGCCACGTCGGCCATGACCGGCGCGCGGTGCGGAGAGGAAGGGGTCGAGATGCTCATCGTGCAGCCGAGCCTAGCTCGCGTCCGGTCGAGATCGGGTGTTGACAAGCCCATGTCGCCCAGTCAATTATGAAGCGCTTCAAGTTTTTGAGGCGCCCACCATTCAAGGAGGAATGATGTCCCGCACCGCACGCCGTGTCGCTGCCTTCGCCGTCACCGGCCTGACCATCGCGGGTCTCACCGCGTGCTCGGGCGGCGGATCGGGCCAGGCAGCTACCGAGTTCTCCGTCCTCGGCAACGTCGAGAACGAGGTCGTCCCTGCAACGCTTCAGACTCTGGCTGACGGTGCGTGCGCCACGGAGAACGAGGCCATGCCGCTCAAGGTCGAGACCGTCCCGCAGACGAACCTCAACCAGCAGGTCCAGTTGCTCGCCGGCCAGGGCGGCCTCCCCGTCATGTACGCCGTCGACACGAACGAGCTCGTGCAGCAGCTCGACGACGCCGGCTTCGTCGCGCACTTCGACGAGCTGCTCGACGAGGTCGGCGCCGCCGACTCGATCGAGCCCGCCGCGCGGTCGACCGTCGAGTCGCTCTACGACGGCGAGTTCCTCGTGCTGCCGACCGAGTACAACATCGAGGGCATCTGGTACAACAAGACGCTCTTCGCCGACAACGGGGTCGACGTGCCCGAGAGCTGGGACGACGTCGTCGCCGCGGCCGGCACGTTCCAGGACGCCGGGCTCACCCCCTTCGCGGCGAGCGGCGAGCAGGGCTGGCCCCTGACTCGTCTCGTCGGCAACCTCATCGAGCGGGAGCTCGGTCCCGACGCCCTCCAGGCGGTCGCCGACGGCGACGCCGAGCTGACCGACCCCGAGTACGTCGCCGCGGCCCAGCAGGTCGCCGACCTCGGCGCGGCCGGCTACTTCGGCGAGGGAGTCGGCTCGATCGACTACGACACGTCGATCAACCAGTTCCTCAACGGCAGCTCGCCGATGCTCTACATGGGCAGCTGGGTGCTGAGCAACTTCGCCGACGACACGGCGAACCAGATCGGCGAGGACGCCATCGGCTACCTGCCGTTCCCCGCCGTCGACGGCGGCGAGGGCGACAGCAGCCAGCTCGTGGCCAACGTCGGCCTTCCCTTCACCATCAACCCGAGCGTGCTCAACGACGACAGCAAGGCCTGGGTCAAGTGCATCGCCGAGAACTACGGCCAGGTCGCTCTCGAGGACAGCAGCCGCATCTCCGGCTTCACGGTGTCGGGCGACGCCGCCGGCACGGCGCTGACGACGGAGGTGCGTGACCGCATCGCGGACACCGACACCACCATCCCCTGGTTCGAGGCGTACTTCAGCACGCAGGCGACCACGACCTCGCAGCAGAACGCCGCCCAGCTCGTCACCGGCGCCATCTCGGCCGAGGAGTTCATGATGCTGGTCCAGGGCGACCTGGGCTGACGCCTCCTCGACGGGGGCAGGGGCGCGCCGAGCGCGTCCCTGCCCCCGCCGGCCCCTCCTCGACCACAGCTCGGACCGAAGGCACCTCATGAACCCCCTGCTCGGCGACCGGCGCGCGACCCTGATCCTCATCGGGCCCGCGCTGCTCATCTACTCCGTCGTGATGCTCGTCCCGATCATCGTCTCGTTCGGGTACACCCTGACGAGCGGCAACGCGATCACGGGCTTCACGTTCTCGGGACTCGAGAACTACCAGCGCCTCCTCACCGACACCAGGGTGCGCGACGCGCTGCTGCTCACGGTCCGCTACGCCGTGCTGATGACGATCCTGCAGGTCGGCTTCGGCTACCTGCTGTCGCTCCTGTACGTCTTCGTGCTGCGGAAGTGGTCGAGCGCCGTCCGCACGCTCGTGTTCTTCCCCGTGGTCCTGCCGACCGTCGCGGTCGCGCTGCTGTTCCAGCAGATGTTCGCGATCGCGCCGCAGAACGGGCTCGTCAACACGGCCCTCGAGGCCGTGGGCCTGTCGTCCGTCGACTGGTTCGGCGACGGCGGCACGGCCTTCCTCGTGATCATCATCATGGACGTGTGGCGCTCGATGGGCTTCTACGGGGTCCTGCTCTACGCCGGACTGCTGGACATCCCCGAGGAGGTGTTCGAGTCGGCCCGCATCGACGGCGCCTCGGGCTTCGGGCTCGTCCGCCGCATCGTCCTGCCGCTCTCGCTGCCCGTGCTGGTCTCCTCGTTGATCTTCTCCGTCAACGGGACGCTCAAGGTCTTCGACAGCATCCTCGCGCTCACGAACGGCGGCCCCGGCACGTCCACCAGCCCCCTGACGATCTACATGTTCGACACGTCGTTCCGCTTCGGCCAGTACGGCTACGGCAGCACCGTCGCGTTCCTGCTCACGGTCGTGTCCCTGCTGGTGACCGTCTTCATCTTCCGCGCGAACCGCCGCGACCTCACGAAGGACTGACCGATGACCTCCGTCGACACCGCCGTCCCCGCAGTCCCCGCCGTCCCCGGGTCGGCCACGCCCCTCCGCCGTCCTGCGCCGCGGCGCCGCGGCTCGTCTCGTCGCCGCGTCGGGCAGATCGTCAGCGGCGCTCTCGTCGCGCTCCTCCTCGTCATCGTGGTGGGGCCGCTCGTCTGGATGCTCCTCGGGTCGTTCAAGACGCAGACCGAGTTCCTCGAGCAGCCCGTCTGGGCCCTGCCCCAGCAGTGGAACTTCGACAACTACGTCTTCGCGTGGACCCAGGGCAACTTCGCGCAGTACGCGTCGAACTCCGTCCTGACCGTCTTCCCGTCTCTCCTCCTGGTGCTCCTGTTCGGCTCCATGGCGGGCTTCGCGCTCGAGGTGCTCGTCTGGAAGGGCCGCGGCGCGATCCTCATCACGTTCCTCGCCGGCATCATGGTGCCGACGCAGATGATCCTGCTGCCCCTGTTCGCCGCGTACTTCAGGCTCGGGCTCACCGGGACGCTCTGGCCGTTGCTCATCACGTACACCGCGACGAGCCTGCCGCTGGCGGTCTTCCTGATGGCCACCTTCTTCAGGGCCGTCCCGCGCGAGATCTTCGAGGCGGCGATGCTCGACGGCGCCGGGCTGATCCGGTCGTTCTTCCTGGTCGGCCTGCCGATGGTGCGCAACGCGCTCTTCACCGTCGGGCTGGTGCAGTTCTTCATGCTCTGGAACGACCTGCTCATCGCGCTGACGTTCACGAACTCCGGGTCGCTCCGCACGTTGCAGGTGGGCCTGCTGAACTTCACCGGCCAGTTCGGCTCCGTGCAGTACGGCCCGTTGTTCGCGGCGATCTGCCTGAACGTCGTGGCGATCCTCGTGATCTACCTGTTCCTCAACAAGCAAGTCCAGAAGGGACTGACCGCCGGCGCGGTCAAGGGGTGACCATGACCGCGACAGTCACCCAGCTCAGGATCGAGCAGGGCCGCGAGGCGCTGGGCCTCGGCACCCCCCGTCCCCGCCTCAGCTGGCAGCTCGACGGCCCGTCCGACTGGCGGCAGGAGTCCGTCGAGATCTCCCTCGAGGCGGCTGGGCGACAGGTGGCCACCGCCGTGGTCGCGACCCGCGACCAGGTGCTCGTGCCCTGGCCCTTAGCCGACCTCGCGTCGCGGCAGCGGGTCGAGGTGCGCGTCCGCGTGACGGGCGACGACGGCTCGACGTCGTCGTGGAGCACCCCGACGACCGTCGAGGCAGGGCTCCTCGCACCGTCGGACTGGCAGGCGCGGCCGGTCGGCGGGTCCTGGGCGGAGGAGGCAGGCACGGACCGCCGCCCGTCCCGCGTCCGACGTGCCTTCCGCCTCGACGGCGAGGTGGCCTCCGCGCGTCTCTACGCGACGGCCCACGGCCTCTTCGAGGCCGAGCTCAACGGCGCCCGCGTCGGCGACGAAGAGCTCTCGCCGGGCTGGACCTCGTACGACACCCGTCTGCGCTACCGCACCTACGACGTCGCCCACCTGCTCACGGCCGGCGAGAACGTGGTCGGCGCCTGGCTCGGCGACGGCTGGTACCGGGGGCGCCTCGGCTTCAACGGCGGGTACCACGACCTCTACGGGACGGATCTGTCGTTCCTGGCCCAGCTCGAGGTCGAGCTCGTCGACGGGACGCGCGTCGTCGTCGCCACCGACGAGACGTGGGAGGCGGCGCCCAGCCCGATCTCGTTCAGCGGCCTCTACGACGGCGAACGCCACGACCTGCGGCTCGACGGTGACGGCTGGTCGAGGGCAGGGGCAGCGGCAGGTGGCGGCTACTGGACTCCCGTGGCCGTGGGCGAGCGCGACCCGCGCACGCTGGTCGCGCCCGAGCAGCCGCCGGTGCGCTGCACCGAGGAGATCGCCCCCGTCGACCACTGGACGACCGCGCACGGCACCGTCGTGCTCGACTTCGGCCAGAACCTGGTCGGCCGACTGCGCATCACGGTCGACGGCGAGGCAGGCCACGAGGTGACGCTGCGCCACGCCGAGGTGCTGCAGGAGGGCGAGCTCTACCGGCGCACGCTCCGCCTGGCCGCGGCGGAGGACGTCGTGACCCTGGGAGGCGGCGGCCCGGTCACCTGGGAGCCCCGCTTCACGATCCACGGCTTCCGCTACGCCGAGGTCGAGGGCTGGCCGGGGGAGTTCGACCCTGCCGCGGTCGTGGCGCGCGTGCTGCACACCGACATGGAGCGCACGGGCTGGTTCGCCTGCTCCGACCCCGGCCTCGAGCGCCTGCACGAGAACGTGCTGTGGAGCACCCGCGGCAACTTCGTCGACATCCCGACCGACTGCCCGCAGCGCGACGAGCGGCTGGGCTGGACGGGCGACATCCAGGTGTTCGCGCCGACCGCCTCCTACCTGTACGACTGCTCGGGCATGCTCGGCTCGTGGCTGCAGGACCTCGCCGTCGACCAGCTGCCGGACGGCACGGTGCCGTGGTTCGTGCCGCGGATCCCCGGCGGCCCGTCGTGGGAGCCGATCGAGCCGGGCGCGGTCTGGGGCGACGCCGCGGTGCTGACCCCCTGGACCCTCTGGGAGCGGTTCGGCGACGCCGGCGTGCTGGCGCGCCAGTGGGACTCGGCCAGGGCCTGGGTCGATCTCATCCTGTCGAGGGCCGGTGACGACCGCGTCTGGGACGAGGGCTTCCAGCTCGGCGACTGGCTCGACCCGGCCGCCCCGCCGGACGACCCGGCCGACGCGTCGACCGACCGCTACCTCGTCGCGACGGCCTACCTGTACTGGTCGACCCGGCACCTGGCCGCCACCGCCGGCGTGCTCGGCAAGGCTGCCGAGTCGGCCCGCTACGACGCGATCGCCGAGGAGGTGCGCGAGGCCTTCGTGGGCCGCTTCACCGACGGCCGTGGCCGGACCACGAGCGACGCGCAGACCGCCTACGGGCTCGCCGTCGAGTTCGGGCTGGTCGGGGGAGAGGACGCGCAGGCCGCCGGCGAGCGGCTCGCCGAGCTCGTCGCCGAGGCCGGCAACCGCATCGCGACGGGCTTCGCGGGGACTCCCGTCGTCGCGCCCGCCCTGACGAGGACGGGACACGTCGAGCGGGCGTACGACCTGGTCCTCGAGCGCTCGTGCCCCTCGTGGCTCTACACCGTCGACATGGGCGGGACGACGATCTGGGAGCGCTGGGACAGCATGCTGCCCGATGGCACGGTCAACCCGGGCGAGATGACGAGCTTCAACCACTACGCGCTCGGCGCCGTGGCGGACTGGATGCACGCGACCGTGGCGGGGCTCGCTCCCGCGGCGCCCGGCTGGCGCCGGGTGCGCTTCGCCCCGCGCCCCGGCGGCGGGCTGACGTGGGCCTCGGGGCGACACCTGTCGCCCTACGGCGAGGTCTCGTCGGAGTGGCGGATCGAGGGCGACGTGTTCGTGCTCACGGTCGAGCTGCCCGTCGGAACGACGGGCGAGGTCTCCCTGCCCGACGGCACGACCGTCGAGGTGACGCACGGTCGCCACGAGTTCACCTGCTCGGCGGTCGCGACCGCGGGCGTCGGCGCCGCTGCCGCCGCGGGCTGATCAGCACCCGTGCCGCCCGAGGCGCACCGTTCCGCAAATGCCGACCGCGTCGCCTGCAACAACGGGATTCCCGCGTGTTGCAGCGCCCCCATGAGGCTGCCGGTCGGCATTTGCGGAGAACGAGCGTCGGTGCGGGCGGATCAGGCGGGAGCGGCAGGCGTCAGGCGGCGGGGGTCGTGCTCGCGCGCACCACGAGCTCAGGGGCGAAGACGACCCGGCGGGGCGAGCGGCCGGGGTCGTCGATCTCGTCCTGGAGGATGTCCATCGCGGTCTGGCCGATCAGCGCGCTGGGCTGGCGGATCGAGCTGAGCGGCACCACGGCCGCGCGCGCGAAGTCGATGTCGTCGTAGCCGATCAGGGCGACGTCCTCGGGCACGCGCAGGTCGCCGAGCATCACCAGCGACTGCAGCACCCCCATCGCGACGAGGTCGTTCGCCGCGAAGACCGCGTCGGGGCGCTCGTCGGCCGGGCGGGACATGAGCTCGGCTGCGGCTGAGCGGCCGTGCTCGACCGTGAGGGCCGGGACCTCGACGACCTCGAGCGTGACCGCCGGACCGTCAGCGTCCGCGCCCTCCGCGTTCGCGCCCTCCGCGTTCGCGGCGCGCACCGCCTCCTGCGCGCCCTGCAGGCGGTCGGCGACCTGCTGCAGGTCGAGGGGTCCGCCGACGAACGCGAGACGACGGCGACCGACCGACAGGAGGTGCTCGGCAGCCAGCTGGCCCCCGCGCACGTCGTCGACCGACACCGACGAGAAGTCGGTGAGCTCGGCCTGCCGGTCGACGAGCACCGCGGGCGTGCCCCGTCGGCGCAGCCGAGCGAGTCGCGCCGTCACGTCCCCGACGGGGGAGATGAGGATGCCGAGGACGCGGTTCTCCTCGAAGAGGTCGAGGTAGTGGGCCTCGCGCTCGACCTGTTGGTCGCTGTTGCCGAGCAGGACGACGCGGCCCGCCTTCTCGGCGGCCGTCTCGGCGCCTCGCGCGACGTCGGAGAAGAACGGGTTGCCCCCGTCGAGGATCACGAGGCCGATGGCCCTGCTCGCCCCCGCGCGGAGCTGACGGGCGGCGTCGTTCCGGACGAAGCCGAGCTCGTCGATCGCCGCGTGCACGCGCTCGACCGTGGCGGGGCTGACCTTGTCGGGCCGGTTGAGCACGTTGGAGACCGTGCCGACCGAGACGCCCGCCGTCGTCGCGACGTGGCGGATGCTGACCGACTCCACCCGCGCCTCCTGCCCCTGGACCGTCCTGACCCGCTGGTCGACCGGCCGGTCGACCCGCTGACCGACACCTGGTGTCGACGGGCCGAGTCTAGGCCGGGCCCCCGCCGAGGCGGCGCGCCACGACCGGACGCTGCCGTGGCGCAACTGGTGCTTGACGCCGCCCCGGCTCGCCCCTACTGTCTTCCCCAACACCTTTTGAAACGATTCATTTCTCGATGAGGAGAACGATCGATGTCGATCGACCCCACGCCTGCCGACCTCTCGCCGACGGCCCCCGTGCTCGAGCTGAGGGGGGCCCGCAAGACGTTCGGCGCCGTGGTCGCGCTGGCCAGCGGCAGCGTCCAGCTGCGCGCCGGCGAGATCAACGCCCTCGTCGGCGAGAACGGCGCCGGCAAGTCGACGATGGTCAAGATCCTCGCCGGGGTGCACCAGCCCGACAGTGGTGAGTTCCTGTTCGACGGGCACCCGATCGTGTTCCGCACGCCCGCGGAGAGCAAGGCCGCCGGCGTGAGCGTCATCTACCAGGAGCCCACGCTGTTCCCCGACCTCACCGTCGCCGAGAACATCTTCGTCGGGCGGCAGCCCACCTCGCGCCTCGGCTTCATCGACCGCGCGAAGATGCGGTCCGACGCCCGCGCCCTCTTCGAGCGGCTCGGCGTCCCCATCGATCCCGACCGCGTCGCCGAGGGGCTGTCGATCGCCGACCAGCAGATCATCGAGATCGCGAAGGCCATCTCGCTCGACGCCAAGGTCCTGATCATGGACGAGCCGACGGCCGCCCTCAGCGGCGTCGAGGTCGAGCGCCTGTTCGGCGTCGCCCGCGCCCTGCGCGACCGCGGCAGCGCCATCATGTTCATCTCGCACCGCTTCGACGAGGTCTTCGGCCTCAGCGACCGCATCACCGTCATGCGCGACGGCGCCTTCATCTCCGAGCACACGACGGGCGACGTCACCACGGCCGAGATCGTCCGTGCGATGGTCGGCCGCGACGTCGACCAGCTGTTCCCCAAGCAGGAGGCGCGGATCGGCGAGCCCGTCGTCACCGTCGAGGGCCTGACGCGGCAGGGCGTCTTCCACGACGTGTCGTTCGAGGTGCGGGCCGGCGAGATCGTCGGCCTGGCTGGCCTCGTCGGCGCGGGCCGCACCGAGGTCGCCAGGGCGCTCTTCGGCATCGACCGCTACGACGCCGGCAGCGTCACGGTGAACGGCAGGCCGCTCGCCCGCCGCGACCCGATGGCCGCCATCACCGCGGGCATCGGCTTCGTGCCGGAGGACAGGCGCAAGCAGGGCCTCGTGATGGACATGTCGGTCAGCCGCAACACGACGCTGACGCTGCGCAGGACGCTGAGCCGGTTCGGCCTGGTCAGCGCCCGACGCGAACGGGAGGCGGCGGCCGACTGGTCGCGGCGCCTCCAGGTCAAGACCGGCAGCCAGGAGCTGCCCGTCGCGACCCTGTCGGGCGGCAACCAGCAGAAGGTCGTGCTGGCCAAGTGGCTGGCGACCGACCCGACGTTCCTCATCGTCGACGAGCCGACCCGCGGCATCGACGTCGGCACGAAGAGCGAGGTGCACCGGCTGATCAGCGACCTCGCCGGACGCGGCATCGCCGTGCTGATGATCTCGTCCGAGCTGCCCGAGGTCCTCGGCATGGCCGACCGCGTGCTCGTCATGCACGAGGGGCGGCTCACCGCGACCCTCGACCGCGCCGACGCCACCGCCGAGCGCGTCATGCACGCGGCGACCGGCTCGGACGCCGCGGACCCGACCGAGGCGGAGCCAACTACGCCGACCACGCCGTCGGCCAGCCCGACCACGCCCCCGACAGCGACCGCAGAGGCCAGCCGATGACCACCTCCCACGCCCTCGCCCCCGCGCCGACGTCGGGGCGCTCCCCGTTCGCCTCGGTCCTCAGGCAGCGCGAGGTGCCCGTAGCGTCGGCCCTCGTCGTGCTGGTGATCGTCACGACGATCGCCAACCCGCTGTTCGTCTCGCCGCAGGGCGTCAAGGACCTGATGCTCAACGCGACGATCACGGTGATCATGGCCGTGGGCCTCGGCACCGTCATCATCACGAACAACATCGACCTCTCGGTGGGCTCGATCCTCGGGCTCGTCGCCTTCGCGACGGGCACGGTGTTCGCCGCCGCCCCGGACATCCCGATCGTGTTCGTGTTCCTGATCGGGCTCGCGATCGGGGCGGTGCTCGGGGCCGTGAACGGGTTCCTGGTCACCGTCGCCAGGGTGCCGTCCCTCGTGATCACCCTCGGGATGCTCTACATCTACCGCGGCCTCAACAACGCCTGGGCCGGTGGCCAGCAGTACTTCGCCGGCGACCGCCCCGCCGCCTTCGGGCGCCTGTCGGTCGACACGGTGCTCGGCATCCCGATCATCACGGTCATCGCCGTGGTCGTCGTCGTGCTCGTCGCCGTGTTCCTGGCGCGGACCCGGCCCGGTCGCGACCTGTACGCCGTCGGCTCGGACGAGGAGGCGGCGCGCCTGTTCGGCATCGCGGTGAGCAGGCGGGTCGTGACGGCGTTCGTCCTCAACGGCACGCTGACCGGACTGGCGGGCGTGCTCTACGCCAGCCGCTTCAACTCGGTCGGCGCGACGACGGGCACCGGGCTCGAGCTCGACATCGTGGCCGCGGCCGTCGTCGGCGGCATCGCGATCTTCGGCGGCTCGGGCAGCGTCGTCGGCGCGGCGATCGGCGCCGTGCTGCTGACCACCATCACCAGCAGCCTCACCGCCCTCGGCGTCGACAAGTTCTGGCAGCAGGCCATCGTCGGCGTCCTCATCCTGACCGCCATCCTCGTCGAGCGGATCGCCTCGATCCGCAAGGCCCGACGACTGCGCACGAGCGAGGCCACCAATGCCTGACCAGACCGTCACCTCCGCTCCTGAGGCGTCCGCCGCCTCCCCGTCCTCTCCCCGCGCCGGGGCACGCGACCGCGACCCCTCGGCGCGCGCCGAACGAGCGCTGCGCCGCCGTCGCCTCCTCACCGGTCGTGGGGCGATCATGGTCTGGGCCCTGCTCGCGACCCTGCTCGTCTGTGCCCTCACCGTGCCGCGGTTCGCGAGCGTGCAGACCACCGGGTTCCTGCTGCTCGACGCGATCCCCATCCTCATGATCGCCATGCCGATGGCGCTCGTCGTCATCACCGGCGAGATCGACCTGTCGGTCGCCAGCACCGCCGGCCTCACGAGCGCCACGATGGGCGTGCTGTGGGCGGCGGGCTGGGGGATCCCCGAGATCTTCGTCGTCTGCGTGCTGATCGGCGTCGTCTGCGGCGCCCTCAACGGCGCACTCGTGACGACGGTCGGGCTGCCGAGCCTCGCGGTCACGATCGGCACCCTCGCCCTCTACCGCGGGCTCGCCCTCGTTGTGATCGGGGACAACGCGGTCGCGAACTTCCCGCCGGGGCTCACCTCGTTCTTCACCTCGAAGATCGGCGGCACGGGCATCCCCACGGTGATGATCGGCGTCGTCGTCGTGATCCTCTTCTTCGGCGTGCTGCTGCACTTCAGCTCGTTCGGCCGGGCCCTGCCCGCCATCGGCTTCAGCAAGGAGGCCGCGAGCTTCGTCGGCGTCCACGTCGGCCGCGCCAAGTTCTGGATGTTCGTCTCGACCGGCGTCGTCTCGGCGCTGGTCGGCATCTACTGGACCCTCCGCTACTCGAGCGCCCGCAGCGACAACGCGACCGGCATCGAGCTGGCCGTCATCGCCGCGGTGCTGCTCGGCGGCGTCTCGATCTTCGGCGGCCGGGGCTCGATCCCGGGTGTCGTCGCCGGCGTGCTGATCATCTCGAGCATCAGCTACGCGCTGCGGCTCGGTGGCATCAGCGACGTCGTGCTCAACGTCGTCACCGGCCTGCTGCTCGTCGGGAGCGTGGTGACGCCGAGCCTGATCTCGGTCGTCCGCGAGAAGACCCGAGCCAGACGGGCGGCGAGGGCCGTGCTGGCCCGCTCCGCCGAGCACGCCTGAGCCGCGCCCGACCCGCCCCGCCCCGACCCCTCGAACCCACCCGCACCACCACCCCTCACCCGCACCGTCCCACCCACAGCAAAGGACAGAACGATGGAGTTCCCCACCTACACCCGCGGCCGCGCCCTCCGGCGTGCCGCCGCCGCGGTCGCCGCCCTCGCGACCGTCACCCTCGTCGCCTCCGGCTGCGCCCTCACGGCGGCCAGCGACGACGCCAGCTCGGGCTCCGGCTCGGGCGGCACCGAGTCGATCGCCTTCGTGCCGAAGCAGCTGAACAACCCGTACACCGACGTCGTGCTCGGTGGTGGCGAGGCCGCCTCGAAGGCGATCGGCTACGACTACAGCGTCGTGGGCCCGCTCGAGGCCAGCGCCTCCTCCCAGGTCACGTTCCTGAACACGCTCACCCAGCAGGGCACGAACGTGATCGTCATCGCCGCGAACGACCCCGACGCGGTCGGGCCGGCCCTGAAGGAGGCGCGTGACGGCGGCGCGAAGATCGTCGCGTTCGACTCGGACACCGACCCCGGCTCCCGTGACGTCTTCGTCAGCCAGACCGACGCCCAGGCCGTCGCGCAGATCCAGATCCGCCAGATGAGCGAGCAGATCGGCGGGCAGGGCGACATCGCCATCCTCTCGGCGACCGCGAACGCCACGAACCAGAACGAGTGGATCGACTTCATCAAGGAGGAGGTCGACACGAACCCCGACTACGCCGGCATCACGATCGTCTCGACCGTCTACGGCGACGACGACGACGCGAAGTCGTTCCAGGAGGCGCAGGGCCTGCTGCAGGCCAACCCCGACCTCAAGGGCATCATCTCGCCCACCACGGTCGGCATCGCCGCCACCGCCCGTTACCTCTCGACCTCCGAGTACAAGGGCAAGGTCGCGCTGACCGGGCTCGGCCTGCCGAACGAGATGCGCGAGTTCGTCAAGGACGGGACCGTCACGGCCTTCGCCCTGTGGGACCCGGCCGAGCTCGGCGAGGTCGCGGCCTACGCCGGCCAGGCGCTCGTCGACGGCACGATCACCGGCGAGGAGGGCGACACCTTCACGGCCGGCGACCTCGGCGACCGCACCGTCGGTGCCGACGGCGTCGTCATCGTCGGCCCGCCGACCGAGTTCACCGCCGACAACATCGACGACTTCGACTTCTAGTCGTCGCGCGGTCCTCGTGAGCACCACCACCTCCTCGTCGGTCGGCGACCTGTTGCCGCCGTCCCGGCGTCGCCGCACCCGCGTCGGCCTCGTGGCCGGCGGGCTGGGCACCTACTGGCCCCAGTTCCCCGGCCTGCTGCCCCAGCTGCAGGAGTCGACCCGCTACGTCGTCGAGCGCTTCGGCGCCCTCGACGCCGACGTGGTCGACACCGGCTTCATCTCCGACGCACAGGAGGCGCGGGTCGCGGCCGACACACTGCGCCGGGCCGACTGCGACCTGGTCGTCGTGTTCCTGACGACGTACCTGACCTCGTCGATGGTGCTGCCGATCGCCCAGCGGGCCGGGGTCCCCGTGCTCGTGATCGACCTGCAGCCCACCCCGGCGATGGACCACGACCGCTTCGACACCGGGCTCTGGCTCGCCTACTGCGGGCAGTGCCCGGTGCCGGAGGTCGCCAACGTGTTCACCAGGGCGGGCATCGAGTTCCGCTCCGTCACCGGCCACCTCCGCAGCGACCGGGCCTGGAGGCGCATCGAGCGCTGGGTGCACGCCGCCGGCGTCCGCGCACGGCTGCGCGAGGCCCGACACGGGCTGATGGGCCACCTCTACCCGGGCATGCTCGACGTGTCGACCGACCTCACCCTGCTCTCGACGCACTTCGGCTCGCACGTCGAGGTGCTCGAGCTCGACGACCTGCGCGTACGGGTCGACGCGGTGTCGGACGCCGAGGTGCGTGAGCGGACGGCGCTCGCCCGCCAGGTGTTCGACGTCGACGCCTCGGTCGGCGAGGACGACCTCGACTGGGCCGCGCGCGTCTCCGTCGGCCTCGATCGTCTCGTCGACGACTTCGACCTCGACTCGCTCGCCTACTACCACCGCGGGCTCGAGGGCGAGCAGCACGAGCGGCTCGGGGCCGGGCTCATCCTCGGGGCGTCCCTGCTCAACGCCCGCGGGGTGCCGGCGGTGGGGGAGTACGAGCTGCGCACCTCCGTCGCGATGCTCGCGGCCCAGGCGCTCGGGGTCGGAGGGTCGTTCACCGAGATCCAGGCGATCAACTTCGACGACGACGTGGTCGAGATGGGCCACGACGGGCCGGCGCACCTCGCGATCTCGTCGTCACGACCGGTGCTGCGGGGGCTCGGCGTCTTCCACGGCAAGCGCGGCCACGGCGTCAGCGTCGAGTTCGACGTGCAGCCGGGCCCCGTCACGACCTTCGGCCTCGGTCAGGACCGCGACGGCGCACTGTCGTTCGTCACCAGCGAGGGCACCGTGGTGCCGGGGCCGCTGCTCGCCATCGGCAACACGACCTCGCGCGTCGACTTCGGCGGCGACCCCGGCGAGTGGGTCGACGAGTGGTCGCGCAGCGGCATCGGGCACCACTGGGGGCTCTGCGTCGGCCACGTCGCGCGCGACGTCGCGGCGGCCGCGTCGCTGCTCGGCATCGAGCACCGGCACGTCGCGGCGCCGTTCGACGACGCCGACGGGTTCGAGCGGAGCATGGGCCGCGTGCCGTCGTGAGCGGGCGCGCGCCCGGTCGCCGGTCCGTCTTGCCGAGGGCCCGGACGCACGCTACGCTCGACTCATTGAAACGATTCAACGACGAACCGGAGACCACCGCATGACCGCCGACGACCACGAGCGCCACGCGTTCCGGCTGCAGGTCGCGCCCGACCGCCTCGACGAGTACGCGCGTCGGCACGCCGAGGTCTGGCCAGAGATGCTGCAGGCGCTCCACGACAGCGGCTGGCACGGCTACTCGCTCTTCGCCGCCCCGGACGGCCTGCTCGTCGGCTACGTCGAGGCCATCTCGCTCGAGGCCGCCCAGGCCGCGATGGCCCGGACCGAGGTCAACGCCCGCTGGCAGTCCTCGATGGCCGAGTTCTTCACGTCGCTCGACGGCACGCCCCCCGACGAGGGCTTCGAGCTCCTCACGCAGGTCTTCAACCTGGAGGCGCAGCTCGGCCTCCCGGGCGGAGGCCGACAGCCGGCACCTCCGGCCCCCGCGACCACGGCCGCCACGACGGCTGCCGCCACGACGGCTGCCCCCACGACCACGGCGTCATCGACGACGACCGGCACCACGACCCCTGGAGAAGCACCATGACCACCTTCGACGACATCGCGCCGACGCTGACGCGCCAGGCCATCGAGCTGCCCAGCTGGGCGTTCGGCAACTCGGGCACGCGCTTCAAGGTGTTCGGCACGCCGGGCACGCCCCGCACGCCCGAGGAGAAGATCGCCGACGCCGCTCGCGTCCACGAGCACACCGGCCTCGCGCCGAGCGTCGCCCTGCACATCCCGTGGGACGAGGTCGACGACTTCGGCGCCCTGCGCTCGTACGCCGAGGGCCTCGGAGTCGCGCTCGGCACCGTGAACTCGAACACGTTCCAGGACGACGCCTACAAGTTCGGCAGCCTCGCTCACAGCGACGCGGCCGTCCGGCGCAAGGCGGTCGACCACCACCTCCGCTGCCTCGAGATCATGCACGAGACCGGCTCGCGCGACCTCAAGATCTGGCTCGCCGACGGCACCAACTACCCCGGGCAGGACTCGCTCCGCCAACGTCAGGACCACCTGGCCGAGTCGCTCGCCGAGATCTACGCCGGCCTCGGCGACGAGCAGCGCCTCGTGCTCGAGTACAAGTTCTTCGAGCCGGCGTTCTACCACACCGACGTCCCCGACTGGGGCACCAGCTACGCGCAGGTGAGCGCCCTCGGCGACCGCGCGCTGACCTGCCTCGACACCGGCCACCACGCCCCCGGCACGAACATCGAGTTCATCGTCATGCAGCTGCTGCGCCTCGGCAAGCTCGGCTCGTTCGACTTCAACTCGCGCTTCTACGCCGACGACGACCTGATCGTCGGGGCGGCCGACCCGTTCCAGCTGTTCCGCATCCTGTTCGAGGTCGTCGACGGCGGCGGGCTCGACGAGGGCTCGCCCGTGCAGTTCATGCTCGACCAGTGCCACAACGTCGAGGACAAGATCCCCGGCCAGATCCGCAGCGTGCTCAACGTGCAGGAGATGACGGCGCGTGCCCTGCTCGTCGACCGTCCGGCGCTCGACTCGGCCCGCGCCTCCCACGACGTCCTCGGCGCGAACGCCGTGCTGATGGACGCGTTCTACACCGACGTCCGCCCGGCCCTGGCCGACTGGCGCGAGGGCCGCGGCCTGCCGCGCGACCCGATGGCCGCGTACCTCACGAGCGGCACGCCCGAGCGCCTGGCCGCCGAGCGCGTGGGCGGCAAGCAGCTCAGCTGGACCTGACCCGCGCCTCCTGCGCCTCCGACCCGGCGCATGACCCGCGCCTCCCGCGCCTCCCTGACCCGCGCCTCCTCGACCCGACCCTCCTGACCTCGAACGGATCTCCCTCGTGACCAGCAGCTCCACCACCGCAGCCGACCTCGTCGCGCGCAGCAACCGCCTCGGCGCCGACCCGGCGAACACGAACTACGCCGGCGGCAACACGTCGGCGAAGGGCACCGCGACCGACCCGGCGACGGGCGAGCCGGTCGAGCTGCTCTGGGTCAAGGGCAGCGGGGGAGACCTCGGCACCCTCACCGAGCAGGGCCTCGCGGTGCTGCGCCTCGACCGTCTGCGCGGCCTCGCGGGCGTCTACCGCGGCGTCGAGCACGAGGACGAGATGGTCGCCGCCTTCGACTACGCCCTGCACGGCAAGGGAGGCGCGGCGCCGTCGATCGACACCGCGATGCACGGCCTCGTCGACGCGGCGCACGTCGACCACCTGCACCCCGACGCGGGCATCGCGATCGCGACGGCGGCCGACGGCGAGCGGCTGACGGCCGAGATCTTCGGCGGCGCCGTGGTCTGGGTGCCGTGGCGCCGACCGGGCTGGCAGCTCGGCCTCGACATCGCCGCGATCAAGGCGGAGCACCCGGAGGCGCGCGGCACGATCCTGGGCGGGCACGGCATCACCGCCTGGGGCGACACCAGCGAGGAGGCGGAGGCGGCCTCGCGCTGGATCATCGAGACCGCGCAGGCCTGGCTCGACGAGCACTCGCGGCCCGAGCCGTTCGGCCCGGTGCTCGGCGGCTACGCGGCCCTGCCCGTCGACGAGCGCCGCGCGAAGGCCGCCGCCCTGGCGCCCGTCATCCGCGGCATCGCGTCGCACGACCGCCCGCAGGTCGGCTCGTTCACCGACAGCGACGTCGTCCTCGACTTCCTCGCCAGCACCGAGCACCCCCGTCTCGCGGCGCTCGGCACGAGCTGCCCCGACCACTTCCTCCGGACGAAGGTGCGGCCGTTGGTGCTCGACCTGCCGGCCGACGCGACCGTCGAGGAGTCGGTCGCGCGCCTCCGGGAGCTGCACGAGCAGTACCGCCTCGACTACCAGGCGTACTACGACAGGCACGCGACGCCCGACAGCCCGGCGATCCGCGGGGCCGACCCGCTGATCGTGCTCGTGCCGGGCGTCGGCATGTTCTCGTACGGCGGCGACGCCCAGACGGCCCGCGTCGCCGGCGAGTTCTACGTCAACGCGATCGCCGTGATGCGCGGCGCCGAGGGCGTCTCGAGCTACGCGCCGATCGACGAGGCCGAGAAGTTCCGCATCGAGTACTGGGCCCTCGAGGAGGCGAAGCTGCAGCGGCGGCCCGCGCCGAAGCCGCTCGCCACCCGGGTCGCGCTCGTCACCGGAGCCGCGTCGGGCATCGGCAAGGCCATCGCCACCCGGCTCGCCGCCGAGGGGGCCTGCGTCGTGATCGCCGACCTCGACCTCGCGAAGGCGCAGGCCGCGGCGGCCGAGATCGGCGGGCCCGACGTGGCGCGCGGCGTCGCCGCCGACGTCAGCGACGAGGCCGCGGTGAAGGCCTCGATCGCGGAGGTGCTGCTCGCGTTCGGCGGGCTCGACCTCGTCGTCAACAACGCCGGGCTGAGCCTCTCGAAGTCGCTCTTCGACACCACCGAGGCCGACTGGGACCTGCAGCACGACGTGATGGCCAAGGGCTCTTTCCTCGTCGCGAAGAACGCCGCCCGCGTGCTCGTCGACCAGGGCCTCGGCGGCGACATCGTCTACATCTCGTCGAAGAACTCCGTCTTCGCCGGCCCGAACAACATCGCCTACAGCGCGACGAAGGCCGACCAGGCCCACCAGGTGCGGCTGCTCGCGGCCGAGCTCGGCGAGCACGGCATCCGCGTGAACGGCATCAACCCCGACGGCGTCGTGCGCGGCTCGGGCATCTTCGCGAGCGGATGGGGCGCCAACCGCGCCGCGACCTACGGCGTCGACGAGAAGGACCTAGGCGCCTTCTACGCCCAGCGCACCATCCTCAAGCGCGAGGTCGTGCCCGAGAACGTCGCCGCCGCCGTCTACGCCATCTGCACCAGCGACTTCTCGCACACGACCGGGCTGCACGTGCCGGTCGACGCGGGGGTCGCCGCGGCGTTCTTGCGATGAGGGCAGCTGCGATGGGGCAGTCCGCGACGAGGGACGCGCGATGAGCGAGACCGGCCCGGTGCCGTCGGGCAGGTCGGGCGGCGTCGTCGTGGCGGTCGACCTCGGTGCGACGAGCGGTCGGGTCGTGCTCGGCCACGTCGACCGCGACGGCGTCCGGCTGCAGCACGTCGCCCGGTTCGCGAACGAGCCGGTCACGGTGCCCCTGGGCCGGGGCGACGGCCAGGGCGCAGGAGGCGCGGGCCGCGTCGGCCTGCACTGGGACGTCCTGGGGCTCTGGCGGTCGGTCGCCGCGGGACTGACGCAGGCCCTCCGCGACGAGCCGGGCGTGGCGTCGATCGGGGTGGACTCCTGGGCCGTGGACTACGGGCTGCTGCGTGACGGCCGCCTCCTCGGTGCTCCGTCCCACTACCGCGACGAGCGGTCGGCGGCGGGGGTCGAGGTGGTGCACGCCGTCGTCCCGCCCGCGGAGCTCTTCGCCCGCACCGGCCTGCAGCACCTCCCCTTCAACACCGTCTTCCAGCTCGCCGCCGACCACGCGTCGGGAGTGCTCGCCCCGGCCGATCGTGCCCTGCTCGTGCCTGACCTCTTCTCCTGGTGGCTCACCGGCACGGCCGCGACCGAGCGGACGAACGCCTCGACGACCGGTCTGCTGTCGCCGGTGACGGGGGAGTGGGACGTCGAGCTGATGGGCCGGCTCGGGCTCGCCCCCGACCTGTTCGCGCCGCTCGTCGACCCTGGTGCCTCGCTCGGGCCGCTGCTGCCGTCGGTCGCCGCGGCGATCGGGGCACCGGCGTCGCTCGGGGTCACGGCGGTCGGCTCGCACGACACCGCGTCGGCAGTGGTCGCCGTGCCGCTGACGGGCGACGACGCCGCGTACGTGTCGAGCGGCACGTGGTCGCTCGTCGGCCTCGAGCTCCCCTCGCCCCTGCTCGGCGAGGACGTGCGCGCGGCCGGCTTCACGAACGAGGGCGGCGTCGACGGGCGGGTGCGGTTCCTCAAGAACGTGTCGGGCCTGTGGCTGCTGAGCGAGTCGATGCGCGCGTGGAGCCGCTCGGGCACCTCGGGCATCTCGGGCGCCGCCGCCGTCTCGGCCGCCGAGCGCAGCAGCGACCTGGCGGCCCTGATCGCCGAGGCGGCGGCCGTGACCCGGCCCGTCGCCGTCTTCGACGCCACCGACGAGCGCTTCACGCCGCCGGGCGACATGCCGGCACGGATCGAGGCGTGGTGCGTCGAGCACGACGTCGAGCCGCCGCGCGGTCGCGCCGAGACTGTGCGCAGCATCCTCGAGTCGCTCGCGGCGGCGTACGCCGCGACGCTGCGCGACGCCGAACGACTCTCGGGCCGCACGATCAGGACCGTGCACGTCGTCGGGGGCGGCTCGCAGAACGAGCTGCTCTGCCAGCTGACCGCCGACCGCACGGGATGCGCCGTGCTGGCCGGGCCGGTCGAGGCCACGGCGCTCGGCAACGTGCTCGTCCAGGCCCGTGCAGCCGGTCTCGTGCACGGGAGCCTCGAGTCCCTGCGTGCCCTGGTGCGTCGCAGTTCCTCCCCAGTCCGGTACGAGCCGCGGACCACCGCGGCCGCCACCCCGAAGAAAGGCTGAGACCGTGGTCCAGCGTCAGTTCCCCAAGCCCGTCGAGCTGCTCGAGTACCTGAGCTTCAAGAAGCCCGAGCTCGACGGGCGCAAGCGTCGCCTCGAGGCCGCCCTGACGATCGAGGACCTGCGGGCGATCGCGAAGCGCCGCACGCCGAAGGCCGCGTTCGACTACACGGACGGCAGCGCGGAGGCGGAGATCTCGATCACGCGGGCCCGGCAGGCGTTCGAGGACGTCGAGTTCCATCCCGAGGTGCTGCGGGACGTGGCCGAGATCGACACGACGGCGACGGTGTTCGGGGCGCCGTCGGCGATGCCTTTCGCGATCGCGCCGACCGGGTTCACCCGTCTCATGCAGACCGAAGGAGAGACGGCCGGCGCCTCGGCTGCGGCGGCGGCGGGCATCCCGTTCACCCTGTCGACGCTGGGGACGACGTCGATCGAGGACGTGAAGGCAGCCAACCCGCACGGGCGGAACTGGTTCCAGCTCTACGTCATGCGGCAGCGCGACATCTCGTACGGCCTCGTGGAGCGGGCGGCGGCCGCCGGGTACGAGACCCTCTTCTTCACGGTGGACACCCCGGTCGCGGGGGCGCGCCTCCGGGACAAGCGGAACGGGTTCTCGATCCCGCCGCAGCTGACGCTGGGGACGGTGCTCGACGCGTTGCCCCGACCGTGGTGGTGGTACGACTTCCTCACGACGGACAAGCTGGAGTTCGCGTCGCTGAGCGCCACCGGCGGGACGGTCGGCGATCTGCTCGACCTGGCGATGGACCCCACGATCAGCTTCGACGACCTGCGGATCATCCGCGAGATGTGGCCGGGCAAGCTGGCGGTGAAGGGCGTGCAGAGCGTCGACGACGCGAAGAAGTTCGTGGACGCGGGAGTCGACGGGATCGTGCTGTCGAACCACGGCGGGCGGCAGCTCGACCGGGCGCCGATCCCCTTCCACCTCCTCCCGGAGGTGGTGCGCGAGGTGGGCGCTGACACCGACGTCCTCGTCGACACCGGCATCATGAACGGCGCCGACATCGTCGCGTCCGTCGCGCTCGGGGCCAAGACGACGCTGATCGGGCGGGCGTACCTCTACGGGCTCATGGCCGGCGGGCGGCAGGGCGTCGACCGCACGATCGAGATCCTCTCGGACCAGGTCGTCCGGACGATGAAGCTGCTCGGCGCGCACTCGCTCGAGGAGCTGGAGCCGCGGCACGTGACCCAGCTCGAGCGCCTCGGGCCGCGCGCCCGCAGCTGACGTCGAGGCCGACGAGTTGCCCCGAACTGCTGGCGGGAGGACGTGGGGGCAGCAGATCGGGGCAACTCGCCTGGCCCACGACATGACCGGCGGCGAGCGAGCGGGTCGCGTCACGAGCCGTCACCGGCGTGCGGGTGTCGGCGGCGGCGGGCAGGGTGGGGGGATGAGCTCCGCCGTGCCGAACGCCGTCACCCCGCAGCCCCTCGACCAGACGCCCGTGGTCCACGTGCTGCACGACAACGAGGAGTGGCTGCCGCCGCTGCTCGCCGCGCTCGACGACGCGGGGGTGCCGCACGCCGAGCACCTGCTCGACGGGAGCTCGTTCGACCTCTCGTCCGCGCCTCCTGCGGGGGTGTTCTGGTCGCGCCTGAGCGCGTCGGCCGCGACCCGCGGCAGGGCGACCGCGAAGGAGGTGGCGCGCGCGACCCTGCGCTGGGCCGAGCGGCACGGTCGCCGGGTCGTGAACGGCAGCGGCGTGGTCGAGCTCGAGGTGAGCAAGGTCGCGCAGTACCTGGCCCTGTCGGCGCACGGCTTCGACGTCCCGCGGACGGTCGCGGTCTTCGGCACCGACGACCTGAAGGCGCGGGCGCGCGAGCTGCCGACGCCGTTCATCACGAAGCACAACCAGGGCGGCAAGGGCATCGGGGTCCGCCGGTTCGACGACCTCGAGTCGTTCGACGCCTGGGTCGACGGCCCCGACCCCGAGCAGCCCGCCGACGGCGTGATGTTGCTGCAGGAGTACCTGCAGGCCGAGGAGCCGTTCGTCACCCGCGCCGAGTTCGTGGGCGGCCGCTTTGTCTACGCGGTCAGGGTCGACACGTCCGCCGGCAGCTTCGAGCTGTGCCCGGCGGACGCGTGCGTCGTCCCGGCGGGTGCCGACCCGGCGACCTGGGCCCCCTTCGCGGTGCGCCCGTCGGTGACGGCGGAGCACCCGCTCGTGGTCCGGCTCGAGGAGTTCCTCGCCGCCCAGGGCATCGAGGTCGCCGGCGTCGAGTTCATCGAGACCGTCGACGGCCGCGTCGTGCCCTACGACGTCAACACGAACACGAACTACAACCCCGACGTCGAGCGCGAGTCGTCGCTCTCGGCGACGGCGGCGCTCGCCGCGTTCCTCGGGGGCGCGCTGGCGGCCGCGGCGTAGCGCCGCCGAGGCCGCCGCGCGGGTCGCGCCGCGCGGGTCGCGCCGCGCGGGTCGCGCCGCGCGGGTCGCGCCGCGCGGGTCGCGCCGCGAAGGCGACAAAGCGACGCGGGGCCCCGCGGAGGTTTGTCGCATTCGCGTCGGGACAGCCCGGGGGCGCGGCCGCCAGCGCGTCAGCGGCCGTCGAACAGCTCGACGACCTGGCGCCGCACCGAGGCGCGGTCGGTGATCGGCGCGGGCCACGGCACGGTGAGCACGCCCTCGGCGCCGTCGGCGTCCGTGACCGACCAGGTCGTCTCGAGCGCGTCGAAGCCGAGCATCAGCGCGGCCGTCGCCCCCGGGGCCCCGTGCCGCCGCACGATCACGACCCCGTCCGAGGCGTGGTCGTCGCGCATGTGCGCGAGGACCGCCTCCACGACGTCGTCGCCGAAGGGCAGCCGCCGGGCGTCGGCGTCGGCGCGGCTCACGAGGCTGCTCCCGCCACGGCGACCGGGCGCACCGCGGCACCAGGGTCCGGCGAGGGCCCGAGGCCGCGTTCGGCGTCGAGCTCGGCCAGGAGGCGGGCGTTCAGGTCGTAGGCGTGCAGCACCTCCGTGACCACCGCCTCCTGGTCCGCCTCTCCCCAGGGGAGGGAGTCGAGCCGGGCGCGGTACTCGTCCTTGAAGGCGGTCGGGTCGGCGATCGCGTCGAACGTGAAGAACGAGGTCGCCTCGTCGGGCAGCCCGTAGCGCAGCCGCAGGGCGCGCCCGATGTGCTGCCCGCCCGACAGGTCGCCGAGGTAGCGCGTGTAGTGGTGCGCGACGAACGCGGTCGGCGACGACGAGCCGGCAGCCTTCTGCAGGCGGTCGACGTACTCGACCGTCGCGGGCACGGCGGCGAGGTGGTCGCGCCAGGCGGGCCCGACGAGGTGCCCGAGGTCGGCCTCGAGCGACGGCAGCCGCGTCAGCCGGTCGGTGACGAACGCGCCCGCGACCGGGTGTGCGGCCGCGATGACCGCCGCCTGTTCGAGCGCTCCGTACACGTGCCAGTACTGGGCGAGGAGGCGGACGAGGTCGTCCCTGCTGCAGGTGCCGCGCATCAGGTCGGACATGAAGCTCGCCCGGCTGCTCGTCCCGTGGCCGCTGCGCGTGCGGGTGCGCAGCAGCTCGGAGAACGGTACGGGCGCCGGGGGCACGGCGAGGTCGGCCTCGGTGGGAGGTGCAGCGGCGGTGGTCGTGATCGTCACGGTGTCTCCTCGTCGTCGTGTGCGGTGGGGGATGCGCTGACGGCCAGTCGTCGACGGCGCACGAGGAGCCACGCCAGCGCCCCGAGCAGGGCCCCGGCGGCGACCGCCGACCAGGCCAGGGCCGCGGTCGTCGGACCCGCGTCGGCGCTCGCGCTCGCGCCCTCTGAGCCCGACGCCGCCGCGGGCGCGGACGTGGCCGTCTGCGACGCTCCGGGGTCCGCGTCGGAGGCGACCGCCGCCTCCTCGACGTCGACCGGCGCGGTGCAGGCCACCGGCACGTCGGCGGTCAACGGGTCGAGGGCGGTGCCCGGCTCGTAGCTGCCGAACGCGGCGGCTCCCTCGGCGGTCAGCGTCGCCGGCGCGCCCGCGAACGAGAGCGCCCCCGTGGCCGGGTCGACGGGCGAGGCGGTGAGGTCGACGTCGGCGAACGGGACGTCCGGCGAGCTGACGGCCACCCCCTCCTGCGTCGTCCCGGCCACGTCGAGCAGCAGCTGCGCCGTGGTGGGCGACGTGAAGCGCAGCACCGGGTCGGCGATCGTCGTGTCGAGCACGCCCTGGTGGCCGGTGAAGCGGACGCTGCCGGTGAACGCGACGTCGCCGGTGGCGACGTCGCCAGCCGCGTCGTCGCCGAGCTCGCCGGCCCCGGACGACCAGCCGAACGCCGGCGTCGCGTAGGTCGCGCCTCCCTCGGGCGTCCAGGCACCCTTCGCGATCGAGCCGCTGATGTACGACCGGAACGACTCCTTGACGCCCCAGCTCAGGGTCGCCCCCGAGACGGTGCACGAGGAGGCGCCGGTCGCGGCGGCAGCACCGGGCACGGCTCCCGAGGGGGCCGGCAGCACCGCCGCGGCGGCCGCCAGGGCGAGAGCCCCGACGACCACCGCGGCGGTGCGGCGCCGGGCGGCGCCTGCAGCACGAGCAGCACGAGCCTCAGGCACGGGCGACCTCGGGCGCAGCTGCGGCCTGGAACGAGGCCGCGGGTGCGGCCTGGAGCACACCGGCGCGACGACGGCGCACGGCCACCGCCCCGAGCCCGGTGAGCAGCAGCAGCGAGCCGAGCAGCAGGCCGCCGAGGCCCAGGCCGCCGCCCGTGAAGGCCAGGTCGGACCCGGATGCCGCGGTGCTGCCGTCGCAGGCGACGGTCGCGCCGAGCGGCAGCGAGAACGACACGGGGTCGAGCGCCTCGCCCGCGTCGTAGAACTCGCCGAACGCGACGGCGCCCGCCGCGGTCAGCGTCGCGGGGACGCCCGACCAGCCGAGCGTGCCGTCCGTGGCCGTGCGCGAGCCCTGGCCGAGGGCGAGGTTCGCGAGGGCGAGCCCCTTCGTCGTGACTGCTGCCCCGCCGGCCATCGGCTTGCTGGTCATGTCGACGACGAGTCTCGCCTGGCTGCCCGAGACGAGCTGCACGCGCGGTGCCGAGATCGTCATGTCGAGCGTGCCTCCGTGGCCGGTGAAGTGCACCCCGCCGCCCCAGGCGACCGACCCACGGCCGGCCTCGGTGTTCACGGAGCCCGAGCCTCCCGACCAGGCATAGGCCCCGCCGGAGGTGGTGGTCACGCCGTCGAGGGACACGGCGCCCTTGGCGATCGGCCCCGTGATGTACGAGCGGTAGCTCTCCTTGACGCCCCAGCTCAGGGTCGCGCCGCTGACCGCGCGGGCCACGCAGCGGTCCTGCCCGGCGGCGGTGCCGGTCGCGGTGCCGGTGCCGGCCGGGGCGACTCCGGTGCCCGTGCCGTTCCCGGATCCTGCACCCACGCCTCCGCCGGGCAGCGGGGCGACGATCGGGGTCTCGCCGCCGGGCTCGGCGACCGCGGTGCGGAAGCCGAACGACACGGGGTCGGCGGCCTGGCCGCGGTAGAGCTCCCAGCCTGCGGGCGAGAGGGAGTCGCTGAAGGTGCCGGCGACCGCGTCCCAGCGGTCGGTCGGCGCTGCGGCGGCGTCGAGGGCGGCGAGCAGGCTCACGGCGGGAGCGCCGCCGGCCGAGGCCGCGGCCGCCGCGCCCGGGACCGCCGTGCTCGTCGCCAGGCGGACGAGCTCGATCCGCTCGGTCGAGTCGAGGCCGGCCGTGTCGCTGGTCGAGGTGCGCGCGGTCAGCACCGAGCCGCCGTCGGCGGTCGTCGTGACCCAGGGGTCGGCGAAGCCGATGCTGAAGCCGTGCGAGGCGCTCGTGAAGAGCACGGCGCCCGTGTAGCGGATGGTGCCGAGGCCCGTGGCGGGGTCGAAGTCGCCACCGTCGACCTGGTCGAAGACGAAGCGTCCGTCGGGGGCGATGGTGGCGCCTCCGGAGACCGCCGTGGTGCCGGCCGCGATGGTCGCGAGGTAGCCGCGCCACGAGTCCTTGAAGCCCCAGGCGAGGTTGCCCTGCCCGATCTCGGGCACGGTGCCGGGGTCGGGGGTCTCGCCGCCGGGCGTCTCGGGCTCGGGGGTCGTGACGGGCGCGGCGCCCCAGGCGAGCATGACGGGCGACGGCGGCTTGGTCGCGTTCGCGGCCGTGGTGCCCGACGTGTAGTAGAAGGCGCGGACGGCGCTCGGGACCTGCAGCACGAAGGCGTTCGACCAGGCGTCGTCGAAGTCGCGGCTCCAGGTGCCCTGCGCGGTGGTGCCCTCGTAGGCCAGGGGAGCGGTCAGCTCTCCGTCGGCGGCGAGGTCGGGGAACGAGGCTCCGGTCGCGGCCGCGACGACGGTCTCGACGGGCGCGGAGGAGTTCTCCGCGCCGACGCCGGTGCGGACGCCGGCGCTCCAGGTGCCGGTGCCGTCGGACGCGATCGTCAGCGACGGGTCGACGAGCTCGACCCACTGGCCGGCGGGCGGGAAGAAGCTCGCGTAGGCCGCGACCTTCATGGTGCCGGTGAAGTCGACGACGACGCAGTCCGCGTCGCCCGTCGCGGTGCCGCCGGTGAGGGCGAAGGTCTGGCCGTCCTCGGCGAGCGAGATGCCGCCTCCTGCGGTCTTGGTCCAGCCGGAGCTGTAGGCCGACCAGCCCCAGCGGGCCGTGACGTCGTCGGAGGTGCTGACGGCCGAGCTGCCCGGCGTGCACGCCGTGGGCTGCGACGCGTCGACGACGGACCAGTTGGCCGCGGAGGTCGCGCCCTGGCCGGTGCCCGTCAGCTGAGCCGAGGAGGCGCGGAACGCGGTGCTGCCCGAGGTGCCGCCCGCGTAGGCGGCCGAGATCGCGTGGCCGCCGGGGGCGAGGGGCGTCGTGAGCGTCGCCGTTCCGTCGACGAGGGGCGCGCTGCCGAGGTCGACCGGCGTCGTGGATCCTGCCGGGGTCGCGCTGAAGGCGACGGTGCCGGTGGGCGTCGACGTGCCGTCGGCGGCGACCGTCGCGGTGAAGGTCGAGTGGGCAGGCGCGACGACCGGGGCGGGGGTGACCGCCGCCACCTTCGTCGTCGTGTCGAGCGTGGTGGTCGGCTCGGCCGGGGTCGTCGGGTCGGGCGTGCTCGGCTCGGGCGTCGGCTCGGGCTCGGTCGGAGTGCTCGGCTCGGGCGTGGGCTCGGGCTCGGCCGCGAGCGTGCGGTCGACCGTGATCGTGACGGGGTCGAGCGACGACCCGGTCGCGCGCACCTGCGGCGTCTGCGACGCGTCGGAGCCCGCGAGCAGCGCGAGCACCTGGGCGCCCTGGGCGGTGATCGCGGCGGGGGCGGCGGTCCAGGTGATCGAGGTCGGCGTGCTGACGGCCTGCACGGCCGAGAGGTCGACCGTCGCGAAGGTGCGCGTCGCCTTGGCCGCCGTCGGCAGTGCCGGGTTCAGGTCGTGCGACGAGCCGGCGGTGGTGCCGGAGATCGTGGCGACACCTCCGGAGATCGAGACCGTGGGGGAGCCGAGGTGCACGTAGTTGCCCTGGGCCGTGCCGACCTGGGCGTCGCTGCCGAGCACGTAGCCGATGCGCGCCGTGCCGCCGAAGGCGAGCTCGCCCTGCTGCGAGGCGTCGTCCCACGAGCCGCTCGTGAGGGGGAAGGTCGCGCGGTCGTCGACGAACGAGGCCGGTGCCGTGGCCGTGCGGTAGTTCGCGAAGGTCGCGCGGTAGTCGGCGTCGATCCCCCAGCTGAGGGAGCCGGCGGTCGCGTCGACGGGTGCCGCGGACGCGGGTTCGACGGGGCTCGCGAGGCCGACGAGGCCGGCGCCGGCGACGAGCGACGCGGCGACGAGGAGGGACAGGTGGCGGCGCGCCGAGGCGCGCGGGAGTGGTGTCACAGAAGAGCTCCAGAAGTGTCGGAGGGGCAGGTCGATCTCGACCGCCGGGGACACCTGCACCGTATTTAGGTAAGCCTCATTAAGGCAAGGCTTGCCTAACTATTGCCTCCGCCTGTTACCGGACCGTGACGTTCGGTGCCGTCCGGCTGTCTCCTCATTCAGGATGCTGAGTCCTGAGTCCGCGTCGTGCAGGAGTCGCGGTCCTGAGTCGTGCACGATTCAGGAGGTGCGGGTCGCGAACTCCCGAATTGCACGTGTCACTGCCCAGGGGCGTAGACCGCGCGGGCCAGCGCCTCGAGCACCTCCGGGGTGCGGGGGCCGAAGCTGAGCACCTGTCCGTCGGCCATGTCGACGAACCGCCGGTGCTCGCCCGCCGCGGTCATCGCCACGGCGGGCTTCGCCGCGAGCAGGCCGTCGACGCCCCCGGCGCTCTCGAGCCCGCCGGTCATCACGAGGAACACGTCGGGGTCGGCCGCGACGAGCGCCTCGTCGGTCATCGGCCGGGCGCCGACCCAGCCGATGTCCGCGGCGACGTCGACGCCGCCGAGGCCCTCGACGAGCGCGTCGGCACCCGTCCCCTCGCCGAGGAGGTAGTAGATGCCCGCGCTCCCGCGCAGGTAGAGGAACGCGATGCGCAGCCGGTCCGCCTCGGCGGCCGGGGCGAGCCCGGCGATCTGGGCCCGCACCTCCTTCGTCCTGGTGCCCACGGCGTCGGCCAGTGCCTCCCCGGCGGAGGGCACGCCGAGGGCCGCCCCGACCGACCGCGCCAGGTCGCCTGCCCCGGCCGGCGACGGCTCGTTCTCGACGTAGACGACGGTCACGCCCGACTGCCGGAGCTGCTGCACGACGTCGGTCGGCCCGATGCTGCCGTCGGTGATCACCAGCGTCGGCTCGAGCGAGAGCACGGCCTCGGCGTTGATCGAGTGGCCCTCCTTGGTGACGACGGGCAGGTCGGCGGCGCTGTCGAAGGTCGTCGAGACGTCGCGCCCGACGAGCAGGTCGCCGAGGCCGAGACCCGTGACCGTGGCGGCGAGCGCGCCCGAGATGTCGAGCGCGAGCAGCCGCGACGTGTCGGTGACGACCTGCGCCGTGTCGCCGGTGAGGTCGCGCGAGGTCACCTCGACGGGGAGGCTCGCGACGCCCGGCTCGACGAGGGGCAGCACCTCGTCCGAGGCGAGCACCGCGGTCGACGGGCCCTCGAGCGCGCGCAGGTCGTCGGGCAGCTCGAGCTCGTCGAGCGGCGTCGCGGCTGCGGCTGCGGCTGCGGTGCCGGAGCCGGTTCCGGTGCCGGTGCCGCTCGTCCCGTCGCCGCTCGCCGCGCCTCCCGCGCCGGTGCAACCCGTCACGACGAGTGCGACGCCCAGGGCCAGCCCCGTCGCGACACCCGTCCGTCGTCGTCGTGAGCGGGCGGCGGCGGGCGTCGAGCGAGAGGAGGTGGGGGACGACATGTAGGTAAGGCTATCCTTACCGAGTGTCCCTCCGCATCGACCATCGCACCGACGACCACGTCGACCCGCGCACGGCCCGCCGTCTCGACCACCGCACCCGGCACCGCCGGCTGGTCTCGCTCACCCTCGTCGTGCTGGTGGTCCTCGTGGTCGTCGTGGCGGTGCTCTCGGCCGGCATCGGGCAGTACCCGGTCGCCCCACGCGACGTCGTCGGCGCGGTGCTGAGGGCCTGGGGCGCAGGAGGCGCCCCCAGCGACCCCGACGCCCGCTTCGTCGACCAGGTGGTCACCGGCATCCGGCTGCCGCGGGTGGCCCTCGCCCTCGTGGTGGGCGCCGCGCTCGCCGCCGCCGGCACGCTGATGCAGGCCGTGTTCGCGAACCCGCTGGCCGAGCCCGCGGTGATCGGGGTCAGCTCCGGGGCCGCACTCGGTGCCTCCTCGACGGTGGTGTTCGGCTGGGTGTCGGCCGGTCTCTGGGTGACGCCGACGGCGGCCTTCGCGTGCGGGCTCGTCACGACCCTGCTGGTCTACGGCCTCTCGCGCTCTGGCGGCAGGACCGAGGTCGTCACGCTCGTCCTCACGGGCATCGCCGTCAACGCGGTCGCGGGGGCCGGGATCGCGCTGCTGACGTTCCTCGCCGACACCCAGGCGCGCGAGCAGATCGTCTTCTGGCAGATGGGCAGCATCAACGGGGCGCTCTGGTCCGACGTCGCGGTGGCCCTGCCGATCGTCGTCGTCGGCGTGGGAGGCGCCGCCCTGCTGGTGCGGAAGCTCGACCTGCTGGCCCTCGGGGAGCGGAGCGCCGCGCACCTCGGCGTCGACGTCGAGCGCCTGCGGATCGTCGCCATCGTGCTCGTCGCCCTGCTCGTCGGGGCCGGGGTCGCGTTCACCGGCATCATCGCGTTCGTCGGGCTCGTGGTGCCGCACCTGCTGCGCATGATCGTCGGCCCGTCGCACGGCGGGCTGCTCGCGACCAGCACGGTCGCGGGGGCGCTGCTCGTGCTCGTGGCCGACACCGCGGCCCGCGTCGTCGTGCCGAACGCCGACCTGCCGCTCGGGCTGCTGACCTCGCTCGTCGGCGGGCCGTTCTTCTTCTGGCTGCTGCGGCGCACGCGGCGCCGGGCCGGGGGCTGGGCGTGAGGGCCGGGAGCTCGGCGGCCGTGGCCGCCGAGCGCGAGATCCCCGCCGCCGCCCTGCGCGTCCGCGGCCTCGGGGTCGAGCTCGAGGGCACGACGATCCTCGACGGCGTCGACCTCGACGTCGCCCCCGGCGAGGTCGTGGCCCTGCTCGGCCCGAACGGCGCGGGCAAGTCGACCCTGCTCGGCTGCGTGGCCGGCGATGTCGCGGCCGCTCGCGGCACCGTGGAGCTGGACGGGCGCCTCCTCGGCTCGTTCAGCTCCGGTGAGCGGGCCCGTCGTCGCGGCGTCATGACGCAGGAGGCGCACGTCGCGTTCCCCTTCACGGTCGCGGAGGTCGTCGCGCTCGGCCGTGCCCCGTGGTCGCGCAGCCCGGAGGCGGACCGCGACGACGCCGTCGTCGACGAGGTGCTCGCCGCGACGGACACGACGGCGTTGCGCGACCGGCGGTTCCCGTCGCTGTCGGGGGGCGAGCGCGCCCGGGCCTCGTTCGCACGGCTGCTGGCACAACGGACGCCCGTGCTGCTGCTCGACGAGCCCACCGCCGCCCTCGACCTCGGCCACCAGGAGCAGCTGCTCGCCACGCTCTGCGACCTCGCCTCGGCGGGCGCCTCCGTCGTCGTGGTGCTGCACGACCTCAGCCTCGCTGCGGCCTGGGCCGACCGGCTCGTGCTGCTCGAGCGGGGCCGCGTGGTCGCGGCGGGGACACCGGCCGAGGTGCTCACTGCCGAGCGGGTGTCGCAGGTGTACGGCCACCCGGTGACGATCGTGCCCGACCCGTCGACCGGGGCGCCGCTCGTCGTGCCGGTGCGCGTGCACGGCGGGTCGCGCGAGCTACACCCCCGGACCCGCAGTACACCCCCTGTTCCGAGGGTGTAGCGCGGGGCAGGGGGTGTAGCTCGGCCGTCGCGCGCGCCGATACTGTCGACGGAGACCCGAGGAGGCCCATGAGCACGCCCGCACCAGCCGACGCACCCGTGCCGGAGAGCACACGCGAGCGCTGGGACCACGTCGTCGTCGGCGCCGGCGTGATCGGCGCGGCGACCGCGCGGGCCCTCGCCCGACTCGGCGGCAGCAGCGGCGGCGGCAGCGACGGCGGCGCCCGCGTGCTGCTCGTCGAGCAGTTCGGCCGCGGCCACGACCGCGGCTCGTCGCACGGCGCCAGCCGGATCTTCCGTCGCGGCTACACCGCCGACGACTGGGTCGGGCTCACCGGCGACGCGATCGCGGCCTGGCAGCAGCTCGAGGCCGAGACGGGCCGCACCCTGCTCGACTTCACCGGCGCCCTCGACCACGGCGACCCTGTCGTGCTCGACGAGATCCAGGCGGCGCTCGAGCGCGGCGGCGTCGCCCACGAACGCCTCACCCCCGACGAAGCCGGCGCGCGCTGGCCGGGCCTCCGCTTCGACACGAGCGTGTTGTTCCACGCGCAGGCGGGCCGGGTCCGCTCGGCCGACGCGGTCGAGGCGCTGCTCGACAGCGCCGCCGCCGCGGGCGCCGAGCTCCGCTTCGAGACCGCCCTCGCGGGGATCGAGACCGAAGGCGGCGACGTCGTGCTCCGTCTCGAGGGCGCAGGAGGCGCCTCCTCGACGGTCGTGTCGACCAGCGTCGTGCTGGCGGTCGGCTCCTGGGCGCACTACCTCGCCGGCGATCTCGTGAGGCGCGGGGGAGCGTCGCTGCCCGAGGTCAGGGTCACGCAGGAGGAGCCCGCCCACTTCGCGACGGAGCTGCCCGACGACGCCTGGCCGAGCTTCGTGCACCACCCGACCGACCCGGCGCTGCGGGCCAGGGTCAGCACGATCTACGGGCTGCTCACCCCGGGCGAGGGCGTCAAGGTCGGGACCCACGGCACCGGTCGCGAGGTGCACCCCGACGCCCGCCTGCCGTCGCCCGGCGCGGACGGCCAGGCCGTGCTCCGCGACTACGTCTCCCAGTGGGTGCCCGGGGTCGACGTCGACACGCTCGCGCCGATCAGCTGCCTCTACGACACGACCCCGACGGAGGACCCGGTGCTCGACCGAGTCGGCTCCGTCACGGTCGCGACGGGGTTCTCGGGGCACGGCTTCAAGTTCGGCGCCGTCTTCGGCGAGCTGCTGGCGGGGGTCGCGACAGGGACTCCCGCACCCGAGCGGTTCCGGCTGCGGCGCGGCTGAACCCGGTCGGGGCCTGGGCCTCGCGCCGCTCGTGCCTCGTCAGTCGTCCGTGGGCCTCCGCCTGCTGCCCTTGAGCCCCTGGGCGACGAACACGATGCCGACGACGAGCATCGGCAGCCCCGCCCACGGCGTGTCGAGTGCGAGGAACAGCGTGAGGCCGAGCACGCCGGACACCACCCCGATCCCGACGGCGTCGCTGCGCTTCTTCTCCTCCGCGGCGGCCTTCGCACTCGCCTCGGTCTCGGGTCGCTCGTCGTCCATCGCTCCAGGCTAGGCAGGCGCTCGCGTCCGATCCTCCCCCTCCCGACGGACCCGACGAGGAGGAGGTCGTCCCGACCGCCTCCGCGGTCGCGCCGCGTCCCTCCGCGATGGCGACAAGGCGACGCGATCTTCCGCGGAGGTTCGTCGCTTTCGCGGAGGTTCGCGCGGCGACTGCCGGCGCGGGCGGCGGGCAGCGGGAGCGGCGGAGCGCGGCCGCGGAGGTCGGGCGGGGGAGTCCCTCCGCGATAGCGACAAGGCGACGTGATGTTCCGCGGAGTCTTGTCGCTATCGCGGAGGTTCGCGCGGCTGCGGACGGCGGCGGGCGGCGGCGCGTCAGCCGGCGGGGCCGAGCAGGTCGCGCGCGAGCTCGCGCACGGCGGCGCGACCCGCGCGGTTCGCGCCCACGGTCGACTGCGACGGCCCGAAGCCGATCAGGTGCACCCGCCGGTCCCGCGCCGCCCGGGTGCCGACGATCGGCACGCCGCCGAGCGGCCCGCGCAGGTCTAGCCCGTCGAGGTGCCCGACGCTCGGCCGGAACCCCGTCGCCCACAGCACGGCGTCGACGCTCGTCGTCGAGCCGTCGGCCTCGACGACGTGCCGCGGACCCATCGCGGTGAACATCGGTCGGCGGGCGAGGGCTCCCCGGCGCTCGGCGTCGCGGGCGTACCCGGTCCAGATCAGCCCCGTGTACGACACGATGCTGCCGGGGAGGCGCCCCGCGGCTGCGTCCTCGGCGACCCGTCGCTCGACGTCGACGCCGTCCGAGCCCGACGTGAAGTCGTGGTCGAGGAACACCGGCTCGCGCCGCGTGTACCAGAGCGTCGTCGCGACGCGGCTGATCTCGTCGAGCAGCTGCACCGCAGAGATCCCGCCGCCGACCACGGCGACCCGCTGCCCCGCGAACTCGGCCGCGGACACGTACTCGCGCGTGTGCAGCTGGCGACCCGTGAACGAGGAGGCGCCGGGCACGTCCGGCAGCACCGGCTCGTCCCAGGTGCCGGTCGCGTTCACCAGCGCAGACGTCGTCCACGTCCCGGCGTCGCTCGCGACCCGCAGCAGCCCGGCGGGGTGGTCGTCCACGGGCTCGACCCTCGTGACGTGCACGGGGCGGTGCACTCGCAGCTGCTCCGCCTCCTCGTAGGCGGCGAAGTACCGCGGCACGGCGACCCGGCTCGGCTCGGCCTCGTCGACGGGCGGCAGAGCCATGCCCGGCAGGTCGAAGATGCCGTTGACGGTGGCCATCCGCAGCGACTCCCAGCGGTGCTGCCACGCGCCTCCTGGTGCCTCGCCGGCGTCGACGACGACGAACGTCGGCGGACCGTCGACGTCGACGTCGCCCGAGCCCGAGCCCGCGTCGACACGGTCCACAGCGGGCACGAAACCGCGCAGGCGCAGGTGGTGCGCCGCCGACAGCCCCGCCTGCCCGGCCCCCACGACGGTGACCGTCGCGTGCCGCAGGTCGTGGAGTGGGTGCACGGGTCCACGCTACGGCCGTGCTCCGCGAGGCCCGTCGCGCAGCCCGCCGAGCCCCCGAGGAGCACCCGCTCGCGCACCCCCATTCCGGGGGTCGACCGCTCGGATCGGGGGACATGCGGCGAAATAGGACGAGCGATCCTCGCCGACGTGCCCTATCGTCGGCCAGGTAGCGAGTCTGCTGCCTCGGTCTCACCAACCGACGGCGCGGACGCCAACCACCGCTGCCATGAGGATCAGGAGCGAGTCCATGAGGACTGAAGCACTCGCGCGCGCCGAAAAAGGGCGACCGACCGCGCACCGTCACCACTCCAGGGCGAAGCAGGGCGTTGCCGTGCTCACGGCTGCCCTGCTGGGCATCGGCGGCAGCGTGCTCGCCGCGGCCCCGGCCACGGCCGCCCCGACGGCATCGATCGCGGAGGGGAGATTCCTCGGCGGCACGGCCCTCGGGCTCGACCTGGACGCGGTCCTCGCCCTGGCGCCGGCGGCCGCCGTCAACGCGGGAGGCGCGACGGTCACCCAGGCCACGCCGCTCGACGTGACCGTGCTGAACGCGGCGCGTGCCGATCTCGGCAACGGGCTCCAGCTGCTCGGGCCGAACGGCCTGCTCACGGTGGGCGCGATCAACCAGTACGCCCAGGCGAACCCGAACGGCAGCTCGCTCGCCGCCACCGGTGCCGTCACGAACGCGGGCGCGATCGGCGTCGGCGGACAGGGCGGCGTGCCCCAGGCGAACGCGAGCCTGAACCTCGGCTCGTTGACCGGCGGGCAGGGCAACGCCCTGACGAACCTCCAGCTCACGACGGGCGCGCTCTCGGCCACGGCGGCGCAGGCAGCGGGGGCGAACGGCGCCCAGACCGGCGATTACGCCATCGCCGACCTCGACATCGCCCTCACGAGCCCCGTGCTCGGGACGACGGTCAACGGACTCCGCACGACCGTCAACGGACTCCAGCCCGTGGTGAACGGGCTGCCGGCCCTGATCAGGGCGCTGCCGGGGGTCGGTCCGCTCGCGACGGTCACCGGTCTCCCCAACCTCACCACGATCACCAACTCGCTCACGACCGTGACCACCCCGAACGGCGGCATCACCGCCGACCTGCGGACCGGCGCGATCACGATCGACGTGCCGCTCGCGCTGCAGGCCGAGGGGCTCGACCTGAACTCCCTCGACCCGAACACCGAGCTGCTGCCGCTCATCACGCAGGCGCTGACGAACCAGCTGCTGCCCGCGATCACGGTCGCGCTGCAGAACGTCGTGACCCAGCTCACGAACGGCATCAACGGCATCTCGGTGAGCGTCCTCGGGGTCCCCGTCGCACTCGCCGTCCTCGCCCCCGTGCTCAACCCGGTCATCGCCCAGGTCGTCGCCCCGGTCAACGCGGTGATCAGCACCCTCGGAGCGACCGTCGTCACGCCTCTGGCGAGCGCGCTCACCGCCGTCGTCTCACTGCGGGCCAACACGCAGGCCCGCGCCGGCGGGGTCTTCACGCAGGGCGCGCTCCGCGTGGGCCTGCTGGGCGGTCTCCAGGCCGGCACCGCCGTCGAGCTCGCCTCCGCCTCCGTCGGCCCGAACGCCGGCCCGCTCGCCGCGCCGACGCTCACCGGCATCACGCCCGTCGAGGGTCCGGTCGCGGGCGGCACCTCCGTCACGCTCACCGGCACGACCTTCACCGCCGACTCGCGCGTGAGCGTCGACGGCGGCGCGCCGATCACGCCCACGGCGGTCTCGGACGACGGCACCTCGCTCACCTTCGCCACGCCGGCCCACGCCGCAGGACCGGTGCCCGTCACCGTCACCACCGCGGTCGGCACCTCCGGACCGCAGACCTTCACGTACCTCGCGGTCCCCGCGATCACGGGCCTCACGCCCGCGCAGGGCCCCGTCGGAGGCGGCACCTCGGTGACCGTCGCCGGCTCCGGCTTCATCGCGGGCTCGACGGTCTCGGTCGACGGCTCCGCGCCGATCACGCCCGACGCCGTCGCGGCCGACGGCACCTCGCTGACGTTCACGACGCCGGCGCACGCGGTCGGCGGCGCGCCCGTCACCGTCACCACGCGCGGCGGCACCAGCGCCCCGCAGACCTTCACCTACCAGCCCGCACCCGCCGGCGCACCCGTCCTGACCGGCATCACGCCGGTCGAGGGCCCGGCAGGAGGCGGCACCGTCGTCACCCTCACCGGCACCGGCTTCACCGCAGGCTCCACGGTCTCGGTCGACGGCTCCGACCCGATCACGCCCGACACGATCGTCGGCGGCACGACGCTGACCTTCACGACGCCCGCCCACGTCGCCGGCCCCGTGCCGGTGACCGTCACGAACGGCACGGGCACCTCCGCGCCCCAGACGTTCACCTACCTCGCGCCTCCGCTCGCCGCTCCCGTCCTGGCCACGATCGTCCCTGACGAGGGCCCGGTAGGAGGCGGCACCTCCGTCACGATCACCGGCACCGGCTTCACCGCCGGCTCGACGGTCTCGGTGGACGGGTCCGACCCGATCACGCCCGACACGATCGACCCCGCAGGCACGTCGCTGACCTTCACGACGCCCGCGCACGTCGAGGGCACCGTCCCGGTGACGGTGACGAACGCCGGGGGCACGTCCGCCCCGCTGGACTTCACCTACACGCCCGCCCCGGCCGCAGCGCCGGTGCTGACCGACATCGATCCCGAGGTCGGTCCGGCAGGAGGCGGCACCTCCGTCACGATCACCGGCACCGGCTTCACGGCGGGCTCGACGGTCTCGGTCGACGGCTCGGCCGCGATCACGCCCGACACGATCGACCCCGACGGCACCTCGCTGACGTTCACGACGCCCGCGCACGTCGAGGGCACCGTCCCCGTCACGGTGACGAACGCAGGCGGCACCTCCGCCCCGCTCGACTTCACCTACCAGCCCGCACCCGCCGCCGCGCCCGTGCTCGAGACCATCGACCCCGCCCAGGGCCCGGCAGGAGGTGGCACCTCCGTCACGATCACCGGCACCGGCTTCACGGCCGGCTCGACGGTCTCGGTCGACGGCTCCGGCCCGATCACGCCCGACACGATCGACCCCGCAGGCACGTCGCTGACGTTCACGACGCCCGCGCACGTCGAGGGCACCGTCCCCGTCACGGTGACGAGCACGGGCGGCACGTCCGCCCCGCTCGACTTCACCTACCAGCCGGCCCCGCCGACGGCGCCCGTGCTCGAGACCATCGACCCCGCCCAGGGACCGGCAGGAGGCGGCACCACCGTCACCGTGACCGGCACCGGCTTCACCGCCGACTCGACCGTCACCATCGGCGACACGACGGGCGTCGTGCCCGACTCGATCGACCCGGCGGGGACGTCGCTGACGTTCACCACGCCGCCGAACGCCGCCGGCGACGTGACCGTCACGGTCACCACCGCGGGGGGCACGTCCGCACCGCTGCCGTTCACGTACACCGCTCCTCCTGCGGGTGCCCCGGTGCTCACGGCCATCGATCCCGTCGAGGGACCGGCGGGCGGCGGCACCGAGGTGACGATCACCGGCTCGGGCTTCCTGCCCGGCTCGACGGTCTCGATCGGCGACACCACGGGCGTCGTGCCCGACTCGATCGACCCGGCCGGCACGACCCTGACGTTCACCACGCCGCCGAACCCCGTCGGCCCCGTGAGCGTCACGGTGTCGAACCTGGCCGGCACGAGCGCGCCGCTCGGCTTCACGTACCTGCCTGCCCCCGCGGGCGCGCCGGTGCTGACGACGATCGTCCCCGACGAGGGACCGGTCGGCGGCGGCACCGCCGTGACGATCACCGGCACCGGCTTCACGGCCGGCTCGACGGTCTCGATCGGCGACACCACGGGTCTCGTGCCCGACTCGATCGACCCGGCCGGCACGAGCCTCACGTTCACCACCCCGCCGAACGCCGTCGGTCCAGTGACGGTCACGGTGACGAACGGCGCGGGCACGAGTGCTCCGCTGACCTTCACCTACCTGCCTGCCCCGGCTGACGCTCCGGTGCTGACGACGATCGACCCTGCTGAGGGCCCGGCCGGAGGCGGCACCGTCGTCACCGTGACGGGCACCGGCTTCACCGACGACTCGACCGTGTCCATCGGCGACACGGCGGGCATCGTGCCCGACTCGATCGACCCGGCGGGGACGTCGCTGACGTTCACCACCCCGCCGAACGCGGTCGGTCCCGTGAGCGTGACGGTGACCAACGGCGCGGGCACGTCCGCACCGCTGCCGTTCACCTACACCGCGCCTCCTGCGGGTGCCCCGGTGCTCACGGCGATCGATCCCACCTCGGGACCGGTCGGCGGCGGCACCGTGGTGACGGTCACCGGCTCGGGCTTCCTGCCCGGCTCGACGGTCTCGATCGGCGACACCACGGGCATCGTGCCCGACTCGATCGACCCCGCAGGCACGTCGCTCACCTTCACGACCCCGCCGAACGTCGCGGGCGACGTGACCGTCACGGTGACGAGCCTGGCGGGCACGAGCGCGCCGCTCGGCTTCACGTACCTGCCTGCCCCGGCCGGCGCACCCGTGCTGACCTCGGCCACCCCGGCCGAGGGACCGGTCGGCGGCGGCACGGTCGTCACCGTCGCCGGCTCGGGCTTCACGCCAGGCTCGACGGTCTCGATCGGCGACACGACCGGCATCGTGCCCGACTCGATCGACCCGGCAGGGACGTCGCTGACGTTCACCACCCCGCCGAACGCGGCGGGCGACGTGAGCATCACGGTGACGAACGGCGCGGGCACGAGTGCCCCGCTGTCCTTCACCTACCTGCCCGCTCCGGCTGACGCTCCCGTGCTCACCACGATCGACCCGACCTCGGGCCCGGTCGGCGGCGGGACCGTCGTGACCATCACCGGCACCGGCTTCACGGACGGGTCGACGGTCTCGATCGGCGACACGGCGGGCATCGAGCCCGACTCGATCTCGACGGACGGCACGGAGCTGACCTTCACGACCCCGCCGAACGTCGCGGGCCCCGTGAGCGTCACGGTGACGAACGACGCGGGCACCAGTGCCCCGCTGCCCTTCACCTACGTGGCGGCCCCGGCCGGCGCACCCGTGCTCACGGCGATCGACCCCGTCGAGGGACCGGCAGGAGGCGGCACCACGGTGACCGTCACCGGCACCGGCTTCACCGCCGGGTCGACCGTCACCATCGGCGACACGACGGGCGTCGTGCCCGACTCGATCGACCCCGCGGGGACGAGCCTGACCTTCACGACCCCGCCGAACGCCGTGGGCCCCGTCAGCGTCACGGTGACGAACGGCGCGGGCACGAGTGCCCCGCTGCCCTTCGCCTACCTGCCTGCCCCCGCCACCGCACCCGTGCTGACGACGCTGACGCCCGACTCGGGCCCGGTCGGCGGCGGCACCTCGGTGACGATCACCGGCACCGGCTTCACCTCCGAGGCCACGGTGACGATCGGCGGCACGGCCGGCATCGTGCCGGACGGCGTCTCGGACGACGGCACCGAGCTCACCTTCACGACGCCGCCCGGCGTCGCGGGCGACGTGCCGGTCACGGTGACGACCGACGGCGGCACCTCCGCGCCGCTGACCTTCACCTATGAGGCGGCACCGGTCGGCGCACCTGTCCTGGCGTCGCTGACGCCGGAGACCGGTCCGGCCGGCGGCGGCACCTCCGTCACGATCACGGGCTCCGGCTTCCTGCCCGGCTCGACGGTCACGGTGGGCGGCACCGACGGCATCGTCCCCGACGCCATCGGCGTCGGCGGCACGACGCTGACGTTCACGACGCCCCCCGGCGTCGCGGGCGACGTGCCGGTCACGGTCACGAACCAGGCGGGCACCAGCGCTCCGCTCACGTTCACGTACGTGGCGCCTCCTGCGGGCTCGCCCGTGCTGACGGCCATCGAGCCCGACGCCGGACCGGCCGCGGGCGGCACCTCGGTGACGCTCACGGGCACCGGCTTCACCGCCGGGTCGATCATCACGATCGGCGACACGACGGGCATCGTCGGCACCCTCTCGCCCGACGGCACGCAGCTCACGTTCACGACCCCCGGCGGCACCGCCGGCGGCGTGCCCGTGACGGTGACGAACGGGACGGGCACCAGCGCGCCCCTGACGTTCACCTACCAGGCAGCGCCCGTCGCCGCACCGGTGCTGACGAGCCTGACGCCCGACGAGGGCCCTGCAGGAGGCGGCACCCAGGTCACGATCGTGGGCACCGGCTTCACGGGCGACTCGACGGTCACGGTCGGCACCACGACGGGCATCGTGCCCGTCTCGGTCTCGACCGACGGCACCACGCTGGTCTTCGAGACGCCGGCCGGCGCCCCGGGCACGGCGGACGTCTCGGTGACGAACCCGGCAGGCACGAGCGGCACCCTGCCGTTCACCTACCAGCCGGCCCCGGCGGGTGCGCCCGTGCTGACGACGCTGGCACCGACGAGCGGCCCTGCAGGAGGCGGCACCCCGGTGACGATCACCGGCACCGGCTTCACCGCCGGGTCGACGGTCTCCGTCGACGGCTCCGCGCCGATCACGCCGACCGTCATCAGCCCCGACGGCACGTCGCTGACCTTCACGACCCCGGCCCACGCCGCGGGCCCCGTGCAGGTCACGGTGACCAACGACGCGGGCACCTCCGCGCCGCTGCCCTTCCGCTACCTCGCACCTGCCTCGACGGCGCCCCTGCTGCTCGGCCTGACGCCCGCGTCGGGCCCGGTCGGCGGAGGCACCGTGGTGACGATCACCGGCTCGGGCTTCGTGGTCGGCGCGACGACGGTCTCGATCGACGGAGGCGCCCCCCTGACGCCCTCGTCCGTCGCCCTCGACGGCACGTCGCTGACCTTCACCACGACGGCGCACGTCGCCGGCGGGGTGCCGGTCACGGTGACGACCGCGGGCGGCACCAGCGCCCCGCTGCCCTTCACCTACGTCGCGGCTCCCGCCGGGGCGCCTGTGCTGGCCTCGCTGACGCCGAGCTCCGGCCCGGTCGGGGGCGGCACCTCGGTGACGATCACGGGCACCGGCTTCACGGCCGGCTCGACGGTCTCGGTCGACGGCTCCGCGCCGATCACGCCGACGACCATCAGCGCGGACGGCACGTCGCTCACCTTCACGACCCCGGCGCACGCTGCCGGTCTCGTGGGAGTGACCGTGACGAACGCCACGGGGACGAGCGCCCCGCTGACGTTCTCGTACCAGGCCGCAGCCGCGCTGGCTCCGTCGCTGACGTCGCTGACGCCTCCCTCGGGACCGACCGTCGGCGGGACCGTCGTCACCGTGACGGGCACCGGGTTCACGCCCGGCTCGACCGTCTCGGTCGGCGGCTCCGCCCCGATCACGCCGGACAGCATCTCGCCCGACGGCACGACGCTGACGTTCACGACCCCGGCCGGCACGGCGGGCAGCACGACCGTCACCGTGACGAACGGCGCGGGCACCAGCGCTCCGCTGCCCTTCGTCTACGCCGACGCGGACGCCGTGCCCGTGATCACCTCGCCCGTGCAGGGCCAGGTCGTCACGACGGCGAACCCGGTCGTCACGGGAACGGGCACGCCCGGCTACACGGTCACCGTGACCATCCCCGGCCGGGTGCTCTGCACCACGGTCGTGGCGGTCGACGGCACCTGGGCCTGCGCGCCGCTCGGCGGGCTGCCCGACGGCGAGTACACGCTGACCGCGACGCAGACCGGTCCTGACGGGGTCGAGTCGGCCGCGTCGGAGCCCGTCGAGTTCGTGGTCGACCTGCCGGTCGACGGCGGCCCCGGCGACGGCGGCACGCCTGGTACGCCCGGCACGCCTGGGACGCCTGGGACGCCCGGCACGCCTGGGACGCCTGGTGCAGGCGGCAACGGCGGCTCGGGCTCGGGCTCTGGCGGCTACTCCGGCGGCACCGCCGGCAACGGCCCCCTGGCCTTCACGGGCAGCGACACCGCGCCGGTCCTGCTGGCCGCGCTGCTGCTGATGGTCGCCGGCGGGTTCCTCACCCTGCGGAGGAGGTCGCACCGCAGCTGAGCTCCGCTCGGCCCCGAGGAGGTGCCCGTCCGGCCATGCCGGACGGGCACCTCCTCGTCCGCGTCCGCCCGCCCGCCCACGACTCGCTCTACGGCGAGTTGCCCCGATCTGCTGTCTCGGCCCGCTGCGAGCAGCAGATCGGGGCAACTCGATCCTCCGAGAGGCGGGTTCGTTGACACGCCCGGGCGGCGGGACTACGTTCTGGCCATGAGCGGTCCCGACGCCCAGCCCGGCCGCGTGCCGACCTCCTCCTCGCGCCCTGACGGCGCCGACACCCCGTCCGCAGGCAAGGGCCTCGCGGCCGGCACCCTCGGCCTCTGGGGCTCGACCGTCATCGGCCTCGCGAGCACCGCGCCCGTCTACTCGCTCGTCGCGACCCTCGGCTTCGTCGTCGCCGCCATCGGGGCGCAGGCGCCGATCGCGTTCATCGTGGCGTTCATCCCGATGCTGTTCATCGCCTTCGCCTACCGCGAGCTGAACAGGGCAGTGCCCGACTGCGGCACGACGTTCACCTGGGTGACGAAGGCCTTCGGCCCGCGGGTCGGCTGGATGGGCGGCTGGGGAGTCGCCATCGCCGGCATCGTCGTGCTGGCGAACCTCTCGCAGATCGCCGGGCAGTACACCTGGCTGATGGTCGGCGACGGCTCGCTGGCCGAGAACGTGCCGCTGGTCACCGCCACCGGCGTCGTGTTCATCGCGCTGATGACCTGGATCAGCTACCGCGGGCTCGAGCTCGGCGAGCGCGTGCAGAACGTCCTGCTCGCCGTCCAGTACGTGGCCCTCGCGCTGTTCGTCGTCGTCGCGCTCTACAAGATCGCCACAGGCGACGCCCCGAACGCGACCCCGGTCGAGTGGAGCTGGTTCGACCCGACCGCGTTCACCGACTGGTCGGGCTTCGTCGAGGCCGTGCTGCTCGCCCTCTTCATCTACTGGGGCTGGGACGCGTGCCTCGCCCTCACCGAGGAGACGAAGGACCCGCAGCGCACCCCCGGCCGCGCCGCCGTCCTGTCGACGGCGATCCTGCTCGTCACCTACGTCGGCGTCACCGTCGTCGCGATGTCGTTCGCGGGCCTCGGCAGCACGGGCATCGGCCTCGCGAACGAGGCGAACGCCGACGACGTGTTCCTCGCCCTGAAGGACCCGGTGCTCGGCCCGCTCTCGGTCGTGCTCGTGATCTCGGTGCTCGTCTCGGCGGTGTCGTCGACGCAGACCACCATCCTGCCGACGGCCCGCGGCACCCTCGCCATGGCCGTCTACGGCGCCCTGCCCGCCCGGTTCGGCCGGGTGCACCCGAGGTTCCGCACCCCGTCCTTCTCGACCTTCGTGATGGGCGTCGTCGCGATCGTGTTCTACGTCGTCATGACCCTGGTCAGCGCGAACGTGCTGCAGGACTCGATCCTCTCGCTCGGCCTCGCCATCGCCTTCTACTACGGGCTGACCGGCTACGCGTGCGTCTGGTACTTCCGCCGCGAGCTGACGTCGTCGTGGCAGGCGTTCCTCTTCAAGGGGCTGCTGCCGCTGCTCGGCGCGCTGATGCTCACGTACGCGTTCGTGCAGTCGGTGGTCGACATGCTCGCGCCCGACTACGGCTACACGGTGCTGCTCGGCATCGGCGGCACCTTCGTGATCGGCATCGGCTCGCTGCTGCTCGGCGCCGTGCTGATGGTGGTCCGGTCGGCCTTCGCCGAGTCCCGGCCGTTCTTCCGCGGCGAGAGCCTCAACCGCGACACGGAGGTGCTCGTGCCCGACGAGCCCGAGATCTACACGCGTTCCATCGATGGAGGACTGGCATGACCCCCGCACCGACCCCGCCCGCACCAGGCAGCGCTGCCCCGGCGGACGCACCCGCACCGACCACCCCCGCCCGCATCCTGATCGTCGGCGCGGGGGGCGTCGGCTCGGCCGCCGTCCGCATCGCCGTGCGGCGCGCGTTCTTCGAGCTGCTTGTCGTCGCGGACCACGACCCGGCCCGCCCGCAGGCGCTGGTGGACTCGTTGGCCGACCCGCGCCTCCTGGGCGCCTCGGTCGACGCGTCGAACGCCGACTCGGTCACGGCCCTGATCCGCGAGCACGGCATCACGCACGTGCTGAACGCCGTCGACCCGCGCTTCGTGATGCCGATCTTCGAGGGCGCCTTCGCGGGCGGCGCCGTCTACCTCGACATGGCGATGAGCCTGTCGAGCCCGCACCCCGAGAAGCCGCACGAGCTGACCGGGGTCATGCTCGGCGACGAGCAGTTCGCGCAGGAGGCGCGGTGGCGGGACGCAGGACGCCTCGCCCTCGTGGGCATGGGCGTCGAGCCGGGCATGTCCGACGTCTTCGCGCGCTGGGCCGAGGACGAGCTGTTCAGCGAGATCGACGAGCTCGGCGTGCGCGACGGGGCGAACCTCGTGGTCGAGGGCTACGACTTCGCCCCCTCGTTCTCGATCTGGACGACCATCGAGGAGTGCCTGAACCCCCCGGTCGTCTGGGAGGAGGGGCGCGGCTGGTACACCACCGCGCCGTTCAGCGAGCCCGAGGTCTTCGAGTTCCCCGAGGGCATCGGCCCGGTCGAGTGCGTCAACGTCGAGCACGAGGAGGTGCTGCTCATGCCCCGCTGGACGGCCGCGAAGCGCGTCACCTTCAAGTACGGCCTCGGCCAGGAGTTCATCGACGTGCTGCGGACGCTGAACAAGCTCGGGCTCGACAAGACGGCCCCGGTCGACGTCAAGGGCGTGCAGGTCTCGCCGCGCGACGTGGTCGCGGCGGTGCTGCCCGACCCGGCGACGCTGGGCGACGTGATGTCGGGCAAGACCTGCGCCGGCGTCTGGGTGCGGGGCACGGGCAAGGACGGCAAGCCGCGGTCGACGTACCTCTACCACGTGGCCGACAACGAGACCTCGATGCGCGAGTACGGCTCGCAGGCCGTCGTCTGGCAGACGGCGCTCGGGCCCGTGACCGCGCTCGAGCTGCTCGCGACCGGCGTCTGGTCGGGCGTCGGGATCCTCGGGCCGGAGGCGTTCCCGGCCGGGCCGTTCCTCGACCTGCTCGCCTCGCCGGAGGGGCACGACTCGCCCTGGGGGATGGTCGAGAAGCCGCTCTGACCGGAGGGGCGGCGCGGCCTCGGCCCGGCCGCGGCGGCCCTCCGTCGGCGGCGACCGCCAGGATGGGCGGATGGCCCTCTCCCACCGTGCTCGCTCCGTGCGCCGCTCGACGGCGACCTCCGACGCCTCCTCGACGTCGTCCGGCTCGACGTCGTCCGCGGGCTCGTCCGCGACCCGTGACCAGTCGTCCAGCCCGCTGCGGCGGCCCGGGGCGTTCCGCTTCGGCCTGATCGCGACGCTCGGCGGCGGGCTCGGCGTCGGCATCATCGTCGCCCTGATGGCGCTGTCGACGATCCTCGTCTACATCGGCCTCGCGTTCTTCCTCGCCCTGGCCTTCGAGCCCGTCGTGCGCCGCCTGGCTCGCGCGGGCGCCCCGCGCTGGGTCGGAGTGGTGGTCTCCGTCGTGCTCGTGCTCGGCGCGGTCGTGGGCATCCTCGCCGCCGTCGTGCCTGCGCTCGTCGAGCAGGTCGGGCACGTGATCCGCACCGCGCCCGCCGCCCTGCAGGACATCTCGCGCCAGCCCTGGGTGCAGCAGGCCGTCGAGACCCTGGGCCTCGAGGTCGACGTCGACGACGCGGTCGCCGCCGTGAGCTCGTACCTGCTCGATCCCGACCGCCTGCTCGCCCTCGGCGGCGGAGTGCTCGCCGTCGGCCAGGGCATCACGAACGGCATCACCGCGGTGATCATCGTCGCGATCCTCACCATCTACTTCGCCGTCACGCTGCCGCAGATGCTCCGCTCGCTCAGCCGGGCCGTGCCGCGCAGCCACCGTGAGCGCGTGATGGACATCTCGGACGAGATCTTCCTGTCGGTCGGCCGCTACGTCGCCGGGCAGGTGGCGCTGGCGGCGATAAACGCCGTGTTCGTGTTCCTGGTGCTGACGATCGCGGGCGGGCCGGTGCCCGTGCTGTTCGCGGCCCTGGCGTTCCTCGGGGCGCTCATCCCCGTCGTCGGCACCGTGGTGGCGTACGCGATCATCATCGCCGCGACGCTCAGCGTCTCACCGGTGACGGCGATCGTCGTCGGAGTGGTGCTGCTCGTCTACGCGCAGGTCGAGGCGTACGTGCTGACCCCGCGGGTCATGTCCAAGGCGGTCGCGGTGCCGGGCGCGCTGGTGATCGTGGCGGCGTTCGGCGGAGGCGCGCTCGGCGGCGTGCTGGGCGCGCTCGTGGCCATCCCGATCGCGACGGCCGGGGTCGTCGTGTTCGAGCGTGTCGTGGTGCCGCGCCAGCAGAAGGTCTAGGTCCGGCGGCGGCGGTGGTGGCGGCGGCGGCTCAGGTCGAGGGAGCGTCGTCGGCCCAGCCCGCAGGACGGGCAGGGCGAGCCGGCCGGAAGGCGGGCGCCGGCTGGGCGCCGCCCTGGCCCCCGCGGGGCTCGGGCGGGAGGGTGCGGAGCGGTGCGTCCTCGCCGGGCTCCGCCGCGTGCTCCTCCTCGTCGACCGAGCTGCCGGAGGCGGCGTCGACGAAGCGGGCGCCTCCCACGGCGGCCGCGCGACGCACGAGCTCGGCGACGAGGGCGTCGTCCTCGGGCTCGAGCTCGTCGTCGGGGGCCGTCTCGATCATCAGCTGGCTGGCGGGGCCGAGCAGCAGCTCGGCGGTGGTCGCAGACCCGTGCTCGTCGCTCGTGGGCACGTCGACGATGTCCGTCGTGCCGTTCTGCCCGAGCGCCGCGGCGTAGGCGATGACGGCCTCGGCGATGGCGTCGCCCGTCATCACGCGGTTCTCGCCGTAGACGATGTACTTCATGTGCCCCCTCGGTAGGTCTCCAGCATGCTCTGTGGCGCGTGTGCGCGCCCGTGGGAGGCGCCTCCTGGGGGACAGCGGGAAAGTCACCCAATCGGGGGGTGCCTCGGCTCCGAAGACATGCCCGGGTGTTCCCTAGGCACCCGGCGCAGTTCCTGGCTGCGCACCTCCGGGAGCCCGAACTCCCGGCGGACGCCGAGAGACCCGACTCTCGGCACGGGCTCCTGCGTCAAGGGCGACGCACGGGCCTGCCAGGGGGTAGTCAGCGGCGTCGAGCCCTGCCGCGAGGGCGATCTGGACCCTTGCACGGGGACCAGTTCCGGACAAGAGCCCAAACTGAGTGCAAGCTAGGAATCTGCACACGGTCGCCTGCCCCGAAGCGGCCCCTCATCATCTTAAGAAAGGGCTCATCATGGGCTTCCTCGCCTTCATCCTCCTCGGCCTCATCGCCGGCGCCATCGCCAAGCTCATCCTCCCCGGCCGTCAGGGCGGCGGATGGCTCGCCACCCTCGTCCTCGGCGTCATCGGCGCCCTCATCGGCGGCTGGATCGGCGGCGCCGTGTTCGGCGTCGGCTACGACGGCTTCTTCTCCATCCAGAGCTGGCTCATCGCCATCGTCGGCGCCATCGTCGTCCTGCTCATCTGGGGCCTCATCACCGGTCGTCGCGGCGCCAAGCGCTGACTCGACCCGCAGCACCCGAAGGCCCCCGTCGCTCTGCGGCGGGGGCCTTCGCCGTCCCTGCCCGCCCCGCTGCTCTCCTCATTCAGGAACATGAGTCCTGAGTTTCGCGGCGGGGGGACTCTCGCGCCTGATTCGTGCACGACTCAGGAGAACGGGTCAGCCAGTTCCTGAATCACGCAAGTCCCGAGCCGAGAAGGCGAGGGGCCTAGAAGGCGAGGGGCCGAGAAGTCGAGGGGCCGAGAAGTCGGGGAGGCGCGGGTCGCGTCGCGCGGGTTGGTCTCGCAATTCAGGAACCTGAGTCCTGAATTTCGCGGCGGCAGGAGTCTCAGTCCTGATTCGTGCACGTTTCAGGAGAACGGGTCAGCGAGTTCCTGAATCACGAGAGCACGAGTCGAGGAGGCGCGGGTCGCGTTGCGCGGGTCGGTCTCGCAATTCAGGAACGCGAGTCCTGAGTTGCGCAGCAGCAGGAGTCTCGCGCCTGAGTTGTGCACGATTCAGGCAAACGGGTCAGCCAGTTCCTGAATCACGAGAGCGCTCGGCTACCCGCGCCCACGCTCGCGTGCAGGCACCGGTCCCGTCGTGCCGCGCACGACGAGCTTCGTCGGCAGCTGCACCTCCGGCCGGTCGATCACGCCGCCCTCGAGCAGCGTGAAGAGCATGGTCGTGGCGACGGTCCCGAGGCGGTGCATCGGCTGCCGCACGGTCGTCAGCGCCGGCTGCTCGCGCGAGGCCTCGGGGATGTCGTCGAAGCCGACGAGGCTGAGGTCGTCGGGCACGCGCAGCCCGAGCTCGTGGGCGGTGCGCAGCACGGCGATCGCCGACAGGTCGTTGGCGGCGAAGACAGCCGTCGGGCGATCGGCGGGCCGCACGTCGAGCAGCTCCCGCGCCGCGCGGCGTGCCGCGCCCATCTCGAAGTCGCCGTCGCGCGTCAGCGCGGGGTCGCGCACGATGGCTGCCGCCCTCAAGGCGTCCGCGTAGCCGGCCTCGCGCAGCGACGCCGAGCGCAGGTCGGGCCGCCCGGCGAGGAACCCGATGCGCCGGTGCCCCAGGGACACGAGGTGCTCGACCGCCTGCACCGCGCCTCCTCGGCTGTCGGCCTCGACGCTCGGCAGGTCGGCGCGCCCCTTGTGCGGGTCGACCGCGACGACCGGCACGCTCGTGGTCGTCGTGAGGACCGACGGGGTGACGAGGATCGCCCCGTCGATCAGCGTGCCGCTCAGGCGGCTGAGCGAGCGACGCTCCCAGCCGTCGGCCCCGCCCTGGTGCGCCCCGCTGTAGGCGAGCAGGTCGTACTCGGCGCCGAGCTGGCGCACGGCGGTGCCGACGCCCTTGAGCACCTCCGAGCTGAACGGCTCGAAGTCGGCCACGAGCACGCCGATGACCCCGGTGCGCCTGGCGCGCATGCTGCTGGCGACGAGGCTCGACTCGTAGCCGAGGGCGTCGACCACGGCCATCACCTTCGCCGTCGTCTCGGGCGACACCCCGTAGCGGCCGTTGACCGCCTTCGACACGGTCGCGAGCGAGACGCCCGCCGCCGCGGCGACGTCGTGGATGGTCGGACGGGCGTTCACGAGCGCGAGCCTAGCCCCGTCGAAATGGTTTTCGAAAACGTTTGACACCCTGCGGCGCGTTTCTGACACTGGTCCGACGCAGCACGCCGGAGCGCTGCGTCACGGGCCGACCACGGCCGCTCAACGACGAGGGACAGGTGTCAACGATGACGACCACGACGAGAACGACCAGGCGCCTCCTGGCAGGGTCCGCAGCCTTGCTGATGGGAGCAGGCCTCCTGACCGGCTGCAGCGCAGGAGGCGGCGGAGGCGGCGCCGACGACGGCACCCTCACCCTGTGGCAGAACAGCACCACGGGCCCGGGCCAGGACTTCTGGACGAAGGCGGCGGCCGACTTCACGAAGGCGAATCCGGACGTCGCGATCGACGTCCAGACCGTCCAGAACGAGGACTTCGACAGCAAGCTGCAGACCGCCCTCAACTCGGGCGACGCCCCCGACGTCTTCCTTCAGCGTGGCGGCGGCAAGCTGCAGGCGATGGTCCAGGCCGGCCAGGTCAAGGACATCACCGACGGCATCTCCGACGACGCCCGTGCCGACATCAGCGAGGGCACCTTCGGCGCCGGCTCGATCGACGGCAAGGTCTACTCGATGCCGATCGCGGTGCTGCCCGGCGGCTTCTGGTACAGCCAGGACGTGTTCGACGCGGCGGGCATCACGACGCCCCCGACGACGATCGACGAGCTCGACGACGCCGTCACCGCGCTGAAGGACTCGGGCAGGCAGCCCGTCGCCCTCGGCGCCAAGGACGCCTGGCCCGCCGCGCACTGGTACTTCTTCTTCGCCCTGCGCTCGTGCAGCAGCGACGTGCTCGAGCAGGCCGCGACCGACCGCGACTTCAGCGACCCGTGCTGGGTCGACGCGGCGCAGGACCTCGCCGACTTCCGCGACACCGAGCCCTTCAACGACGGCTTCCTCACCACGGCCGCCCAGCAGGGCGCCGGCAGCTCGGCCGGCCTGATCGCCAACAAGCAGGCCGGCATGGAGCTGATGGGCGCCTGGGACCCGGGCGTCATCGCCTCGCTCACCCCCGACGCGAAGCCGCTGCCCGACCTCGGCTGGTTCCCGTTCCCCGCGATCGACGGCGGCGACGGCGAGCCCGGCGCCATCATGGGCGGCGTCGACGGCTACTCGTGCTCGGCCGGTGCACCCGACTCGTGCGTCGACTTCCTGAACTACCTCGCGACCCCTGACGTGCAGGAGGCGTACTACAAGGCCTTCAACGCGCCTCCGGTGAACACGGTGGCCCAGCAGGCCGTCACCGAGCCCTACCTGCAGGAGGTGCTGGCCGCCTACAACGACGCCCCGTTCGTCTCGCAGTGGCTCGACACCGTCTACGGCCTGAACGTCGGCAACGCGATGAACGTCGCCGTGGTCGACCTGCTCTCGGGCGACGGCACGCCGCAGGAGTTCGTGGACGCCGTCGACGCGGCCGCCAAGAAGGCGTAGGCCCCTCGTGAGCCTCCGCGAACCTCCCGTGCGGCCCGCCGCACCAGCCGGGGCTCACGCCACCGCCGGGGGCGAGGCAGTCGCCTCGCCCCCGGCGGCCTCCCGGGCCGTGTCCCGGCAGGGGCGTGGCGCCCGCGGCCTCGAGATCGCGCTGCTGGTCGGCCCGGCCCTCGTGGTCTTCCTGGCCTTCGTGGTCTTCCCGATCGTGATGGCCGCCTACTACGGCTTCTTCAGCTGGCAGGGCTTCGGCCCGCCGACCGACTTCGTCGGGTTCCGCAACTACCTGACGATCTTCCAGGACACGACGTTCCTCGACGCGCTCCGCCACAACGCCACGATCGTGGTGCTCTCGCTCGTGCTGCAGGGTCCGGTCGCGATCGGCCTCGCGCTGCTGCTCAACCGCAAGCTGCGCGGGCAGTCGCTGATCCGGGTGCTGATCTTCGTTCCCTACGTGATCAGCGAGGTCGTCGTCGGCACCGGCTGGAGCCTGATGCTCCAGGGCAGCGGCGCCGTCAACGACGTGCTGACGAAGGTCGGCCTCGGCGCCTTCACGCAGGACTGGCTCGCCGACCCGAGCATCGCCATCTGGACGCTGCTCGTCATCATCACCTGGAAGTACGTCGGCTTCGCCGTCATCCTCTTCCTCGCCGGCCTGCAGGGCGTGCCCGAGGAGCTCAGCGAGGCAGCGGCCATCGACGGCGCGAGCTGGTGGCAGATCCAGCGCCGCATCACGCTGCCGCTGCTCGGGCCGACCCTCCGCATCTGGGCATTCCTGTCGATCATCGGCTCGCTGCAGCTGTTCGACCTCGTCTACATCATCTGGGGCCAGTACATCGCGGCCACCGCCGGCACCTCGACCATGGCGACGTACATGGTCGCCAACGGCCGCACCTCGGGCAGCTACGGCTACGGCAACGCCGTCGCGGTCGTGCTGTTCCTCATCTCGCTCGTCGTCGCCCTCGTCTACCAGCGCTTCGTGCTGCGGCGCGACACGGCCGGGGCCCTCACCACGTCAGGAGACGAGTCATGACCGCCAGCACCCTGCCTGCCCCGGCCGGGCCTGCCCCGACCCGGCCGACCCCGACCCGGCCAGCACCGACCCGCAGGAGGCGCGGCATCGCCGACCCCGGACGCGGCGTCGCGTACGTGGTCGCGGCGGTCGTCATCGTGGCCATGCTCGCGCCCGTCGCGTTCATCGTGATCGGCGGCTTCCGCACCAACGCGCAGATCACGACCGACCCCTCCGGCTTCCCGAGCCCCTGGCAGGTCGGCAACTACCTCGACGTGCTGACCGGCGGCACCTTCTGGCGGCAGGTCGGCAACTCGCTGATCTCGGCCGGCGCCACGACGATCGGCACGGTCGCGCTCGGCCTCGCCGCGAGCTACGTGCTGGCGCGCTACCGGTTCGCCGGGCGAGGTGTGCTCTACGCGCTGTTCGCTGCCGGGCTGATGTTCCCGATGACCGTCGCCATCACGCCCCTCTACCTCGTGATCCGCGACCTCGGGCTGACGAACTCGCTGGCCGGCGTGATCCTGCCGCAGATCGCGTTCGCGCTGCCGACGACGATCATCATCCTCGTGCCGTTCCTCCGCGCGATCCCCGACGAGATCGAGGAGGCCGCGTTCATCGACGGCTGCAGCCGCCTCGGCTTCTTCTTCCGCATGGTCGTGCGCCTGTCGCTGCCCGGCGTGATCACGGTCGGCATCCTCGCCTTCATCGGCGCGTGGAACTCGTACCTGCTGCCGCTGTTCATCCTCAACGACCCGTCGACGTTCACCCTGCCGCTCGGCGTGCAGGCGTTCTCGTCGCAGTACTCGGTAGACACGGCACGCGTGCTCGCCTTCACGGCGCTGTCGATGCTGCCTGCGCTGATCTTCTTCAGCCTGTTCGAGCGCCGCATCGTCGGCGGCCTGACGGGGGCGGTGAAGGGATGACCATCGAGATGCAGCACACGACGGGCCGCCCCGGCGACGAGGGCCGAGCCGAGGGCCGAGCCGAGGAGGCGCGGGCCGCGACGAGCGCGACCGGTCTCGTCCTCAGCGACCGCGTCCGTCGTCTCCTCGAGGACATGTCACTCGACGAGAAGCTGGCCCAGCTGGTCGGCTGGTGGGTCGACCAGGGCGGCGGAGCCGTCGCGCCGATGCAGGGCGCGATGACCCCGAGCGACGACTACGGCGCCGCGACCGAGCACGGCCTGGGCCACCTGACCCGGGTCTACGGGACGCGGCCGGTCGACCCCGTCCAGCGCGCCTCCTGGCTCTGGGAGGAGCAGCGCCGGCTGCGTGCCGAGACGCGTCTCGGCATCCCGGCGATCGTGCACGAGGAGTGCCTGACCGGGCTGGCCGCCTGGCAGGCCGCGACGTTCCCGACGCCTCTCGCGTGGGGCGCCTCCTTCGATCCCGACCTGGTCGAGCGGATGGCGGCGCTGATCGGCGGCTCGATGCGCGAGCTCGGCGTGCACCAGGGCCTCGCGCCGGTGCTCGACGTGATCCGTGACCCGCGGTGGGGACGCGTCGACGAGTGCATCGCCGAGGACCCGTACGTCGTGGGGACCATCGGCACCGCCTACGTGCGCGGCCTCCAGTCGGCGGGCGTGCACGCCACGCTCAAGCACTTCGTCGGCTACTCGCTCTCGGACGCGGGCCGCAACCACGCCCCCGCCAACATCGGGCCGCGCTACCTCGCCGACGTGCTGCTGCCGCCGTTCGAGATGGCCGTGCGCGACGGCGGGGTGCGCTCGGTGATGAACTCGTACGCCGAGGTCGACGGCGTGCCCGTCGGGTCGACGCCCGAGTACCTGACCGACCTGCTGCGCGGTGAGTGGGGCTTCGACGGCGTCGTCGTCTCCGACTACTTCGCCGTCGCCTTCCTCGAGGTGATGCACGCCGTCGCCGCCGATCGCGGCGAGGCCGCCGCGCTCGCGCTCGAGGCCGGCATCGACGTCGAGCTGCCCACCGGAGACGCCTACCTCGCCCCGCTCGCCGAGCGCGTGCGGGCCGGGCTGGTCGACGAGACGCTGGTCGACCTCGCGGTCGCCCGCGTGCTCGCGCAGAAGGATGAGCTCGGCCTGCTCGACGAGGCCGCCCTCGACGCCGCGGAGGCAGCGGGGCCGCCGACCGAGATCGACCTCGACAGCCCGGCGCACCGTGCGGTCGCCCGCCGCCTGGCCGACGAGTCGGTCGTGCTGCTGACCAACGACGGTGTGCTGCCGCTGGCCGCGCCGGCGCGCGTCGCGCTGATCGGCCCGAACGCGGACAGCACCGAGGCGCTGATGGGCTGCTACTCGTTCGTCAACCACGTGCTGGCGCACCACCCGGGGGTGCCCACGGGCATCGCCGTGCCGACGGTCGCCGAGGCGCTCCGTGACGAGCTGCCCGCCGCCGAGCTCGTCGTCGTGCGCGGCTGCGAGGTCGAGGGCTCCGACGACGGCGACGACCTCGCGGGCATCGCCGAGGCGGTCCGCGAGGCAGCCGCCTCCGACGTGGCCGTCGTGGTGGTCGGCGACCGCGCAGGGCTCTTCGGCCGCGGCACCGTCGGCGAGGGCAACGATGTCGAGAGCCTCGAGCTGCCGGGGCCGCAGCGCGACCTCGTGGAGGCGGTCGTCGCCTCCGGCACCCCGGTCGTGCTGGTCGTGCTGTCCGGTCGTCCCTACGCCATCGGCTGGGCCGTCTCGGGGCCGAGCGCCCCGGCGGCGGTCGTCCAGGCGTTCTTCCCGGGGGAGCAGGGCGGGCCCGCGATCGCCGGCGTGCTCTCGGGCAGCGTCGTGCCGTCGGGCCGGCTGCCCGTGTCGCTGCCACGATCGGCAGGCGCACAGCCCTTCTCGTACCTGCACCCGCCGCTCGGCGGCCCGAGCGAGGTGACGAGTGCCGACAGCACGCCCGTGCTGCCGTTCGGCCACGGCCTCTCGTACACGACGTTCGAGCGGTCGGGGCTCGTCGTCGGGGGCTCCGACTCGGGCGCAGGCGCGGGCTCGGGTGCGGCCGAGGTGCCCGCAGGAGGCGCGTTCAGCGCGACCGTGACGGTGCGGAACACGGGCGGCCGGGCCGGCGCCGACGTGGTGCAGCTCTACGCGCACGACGTCGTCGCCTCGGTGACCCGCCCGGTCGCGCAGCTGCTCGGCTACGCCAGGGTCGAGCTAGAGCCGGGGCAGGAGGCGCAGGTGACGTTCCGCGTGCCGACGCAGCGCCTCGCGTTCAGCGACCGCCGGATGCGCCGCGTGGTCGAGCCCGGAGCCGTCGAGCTCTGGGTGGGCCCCTCGTGCGCCGAGCGCGAGACGGAGGCGGCGCTCGCGATCACCGGCCCCGTGCACCTCGTCGGGCTCGACGACGCCCGCGTCGTCGCCGTCGAGGTCGAGCGCCGCTGAGCGGTCCGGGGTGTCGTCGACCGCACGGGGCGTCCATGCTGGGGTGCATGCACGACGACATCCCCCTGACCATCGGACGCGCCCGCCGGGTGCTGGACGAGCGCATCGTGCCGGCCGTGCACGCGACGTCGGTGCCGCTCGAGGTCGCCTGGCACGTGCTGCCGGGCGAGCCGGTGCCGCCGACGGAGGGGCTCGCACTCGACTACGAGCCCTACGAGGTCGGCACCCCGTGGGGCGCGGCCTGGGGCACGACCTGGTTCCGGCTGCGGGGCACGGTCCCCGCCGGGTGGGCCGGACGCCGGGTCGAGGCCGTCGTCGACCTCGGGTTCGACGTCGACATGACCGGGTTCCAGTGCGAGGGCCTCGTCTACCGCGCCGACGGCACGCCGGTGAAGTCGATCGCCCCGCGCAACCAGTGGGTGCTCGTCAGCGAGGAGGCGGGGGCCGGCGACGAGGTCGAGTGGTTCGTCGAGTGCGCGTCGAACCCGGTGCTGCTCGACCACCACCCCTTCCTGCCGACCGACGAGGGCGACGTGCGGACGTCGTCGCCCCGACCGCTCTACACGAGCCGTCGCATGGACCTCGCCCTGTTCGAGTCCGAGCTGCACGAGCTGGCGCTCGACGTCGAGGTGCTGCTCGAGCTGCAGGCCGAGCTGCCGCAGGGCCCGCGGCGCATGCGGGTGCTCCAGGCCCTCGACGACGCCCTCGACGCGCTCGACCTGCAGCACCTCGCCCAGACGGCCCCCGCCGCGCGGGCGGCCCTGGCGCCGGCGCTCGCGTCGCCCGCCGAGGCGTCGGCGCACCGGATCTCGGCGGTCGGGCACGCGCACATCGACTCGGCCTGGCTCTGGCCGGTACGTGAGACGATCCGCAAGGTGGCTCGCACCGCGTCGTCGGTCACCGAGCTGATCGACCAGACCGACGACTTCGTCTACGGCATGTCGAGCGCCCAGCAGTACGCCTGGATCAAGGAGCACCGCCCCGAGGTGTGGGCACGCGTCGTGGCGGCCGTCGAGGCCGGCCGCTTCCTGCCGCTCGGCGGCATGTGGGTCGAGTCCGACACGGTGATGCCCTCCGGCGAGTCGATCGTGCGCCAGTTCTCGCAGGGCCAGCGGTTCTTCGAGCGCGAGTTCGGCATCCGGCCCGCCGGCGTCTGGCTGCCCGACAGCTTCGGGTACTCGCCGGCCCTGCCGCAGCTGATGAACCGCGCGGGGTTCCGCTGGTTCTTCACGCAGAAGATCTCGTGGAACCAGGTCAACAAGTTCCCGCACCACACCTTCGAGTGGGAGGGGATCGACGGGTCGCGCACGTTCTCGCACTTCCCGTCGATGGACACGTACAACTCGCAGCTGTCCGGAGCCGAGGTCGCGAAGGCGTCGGTGCAGTTCCGCGAGAACCGGCTCGCCAGCGGCTCGATCGCCCCGGTGGGCTGGGGCGACGGCGGCGGCGGCACGACGCGCGAGATGACGGGCAAGGCCGCCCGGCTGGCCGATCTCGAGGGCAGTGCGCGGGTGGCCTGGGAGCACCCGGACGCGTTCTTCGAGCGGGCGCGGGGCGAGCTGGTCGACCCGCCCGTCTGGGTGGGCGAGCTCTACCTCGAGCTGCACCGGGCGACCCTGACCTCGCAGCACCAGACCAAGCAGGGCAACCGGCGCACCGAGCACCTCCTCGTCGAGGCCGAGCTGTGGGCGACCACCGCGGCGGTGCGCGTCGGTGCCGACTACCCGTACGACGAGCTGGACTCGCTCTGGCAGACCGTGCTGCTGCACCAGTTCCACGACATCCTGCCGGGCACGTCCATCGCCTGGGTGCACCGCGAGGCCGTCGCCGAGTACGCGCGCGTCGAGGCCGCGGCCAGGGCGATCGTCGAGCGGTCGCAGGCCGCCGTCGTCGGCGAGGGCGACCTCGAGGTCGAGGTCAACTCGTCGCCGGTCGCCCGCGACGGGGTGCCCGCGTTCTCGGCCCGCGTCGTCGAGCCGCGCGAGGTGCGCCCGGTCGACCTCGTCGCCCGGGACGGCGGCTTCGTGCTGACCAACGACCTGGTCCGCGTCGTGGTGGACGCGCAGGGCCTCGTCGTCTCCGCGGTCGACCTCACGACCGGACGCGACGCCGTCGCCCCCGGCCAGGTCGCCGGGCTGCTCCAGCTGCACCAGGACTTCCCGAACATGTGGGACGCGTGGGACGTCGACCGGTACTACCGCAACAAGGTCACGGACCTGCGCGACCTCGACGACATCGAGGCGCACGTCGACGGGACCGGCACGGCGCGGATCGTCGTCCGGCGCTCGTTCTCGGCGTCGTCGGTGGTGCAGACCCTCACCCTCGCGCCGGGCCGGCGCACCCTCGAGTGGGCCCAGCAGACCGAGTGGCACGAGACCGAGAAGTTCCTCAAGGTCGCGTTCCCGCTCGACGTCCGGGCCGAGCACACGATGGCCGAGACGCAGTTCGGCGCCGTCCGACGGCCCACCCACGTGAACACCTCGTGGGAGGCGGCGAAGTTCGAGACCTCGATGCACCGGTTCGTGCTGGTCGACGAGCCCGGCTTCGGCGTCGCGCTCGTCAACGACTCGGTCTACGGCTTCGACACCACCCGCGACAGCGCCGACGGCGCCGTCAGCACGACGGTGCGCCTGTCGCTGCTGCGGGCGCCGAGGTTCCCCGACCCGGCGACCGACCAGGGCACGCAGACGCACCGCTTCGGCCTGGTGATCGGCACCGACCTCGCCGGCGCGACGGCCGAGGGGCTCTGGATGAACGTCGACCCGACGACGACGACGGGTGCCAGGGGCGCGCTGCCTCTCGTGACGGCGTCGGACGGCGTCCTCGTGTCGAGCGTCAAGCTGGCAGACGACCGGTCGGGCGACCTCGTCGTCAGGCTCTGGGAACCGGTCGGCCGCCGGGTGCGGGCGACTGTCCGGGTCGATGCGCCCGCCGCGGCCGTCCGGGCCGTCTCGCTGCTCGAGGAGGCCCTGCCGGACGTCGGGGCCCAGGCAGGCCTGGGCCCCGACGGCTCCGTCGAGATCGCCCTCGGCGGCTTCGAGGTCCGGACGCTGCGCTTCGTGCTCGGGTGCCGCTGAGCCCCGGCAGCCGGCATCAGTCCCCGCTACGCCCGCGTGCGGGCCACCGTGACGAGGGCGTCGACCACGACGAACAGCACGAGCCCGAGGCCGACCATCGGCAGGAACAGCCCGACGACGAGGCCGACGGCGACCACCGCGACGAGGCCCTGCCACGGGGCGCGGACGAGGGCGCCTGCGGCAGCAGGGCGTCCGGCACGGAGGCGGCCCGCGCCTCCTGCAGGGCCTCGTCGCCACCACATCAGGTAGCCGAACACGACCATCGTGGCGACGCCGATGGCCGTGACCACCAGGAGGAGCTGGTTCGGCAGCCCGAACATGGTGCCCATGTGCGTGTCGACGCCCCACCGCGCGAGCTTCGCCATGACCGGGTAGTCCGCGAAGTCGGTGCGGTCGACGACGGCGAGCGTCGTGCCGTCGACCGCCGTGGAGTCGACCTGGGTCGGCCAGCTCCGCTCGATCTCGGTGACGGTCCAGGCGCTGTCGGCGTCGGCGGGCGGCTTGATCTCGACGAGACCCGTGTCGACGTTCACCGTCTGCGCGACGGCGAGCACGTCGTCGAACAGGTCAGGGTCGACCTCGGAGACGCCGGGGGCGGCGGCTCCGTGGTGGCCGGCGTGGGGGTCGACCGCGACGTCCTCGGCGTCGGGTGCCGCGCCTCCTGCGCTCGTGCCCTCGCCTCCTGCGCTCGTGCCCTCGGCGGGCAGGGCGGTGTCGAGCGCCGGAGCGGTCCAGCTGAGCGCGGCCCTCAGCGCGGTGACGTTGTCGCCCGCGTGCTGCGACCAGGTGATGCCCGTCGCCGAGAGGAACAGCGCCCCGATCGTCAGCCCGATGCCGATCGACGCGTGCCACGAGAAGTACCGACGCAGGCCGGTCGCGCGGAGGTCGGGCCGCACGAGGTCGCGGCGTGCACGCTCCCTCGCCGTCCCCGGCCCACGTGCCCGCAGGCGGCGGGCGATCCACAGGCCGAGGCCCGCCAGCACCACGACGCCGAGCCAGCTGGCGGCGAGCTCGCTGTAGAGGCGGCCGGCGTCGCCGAGCCCGAGGCTGCGGTGCAGGTCGGAGATCGTCGTCCGCAGCGGCAGCGAGCCGCTCGTGCCGTAGACGGGCAGGTCGCCGCGGATCTCGGCCGTGGCCGGGTCCACGAAGATCGCCCGGGTCTGGCTCTCGATCAGGTCGTCACCGGTGAAGAGCACGCGCGTGGTGTCGCCCGGCTCGGGCGCGGGACGCACGGCGACGAGCTCGCCGCCGTCTCCGACGACCCGTTCAGCGGCCGCGACCTGGTCGGCGAGGGGGAGCGCGGCGCGCGTGCCCGGCGCCGTCACCGGCGCCGTCAGCTCGTCGGCGTAGACGACCTCCTCGAGCGTCGGCGCGAGCGCGTACGCCGCCCCGGTCAGCGCTGCGGCGAGGATGAACGGCCCCACCACGATCGCGGCCCAGAAGTGCAGCCGGAGCAGCAGCGGGCCGAGCCAGCTGCCGATGCCGCCGCCCGTCGCCCCGCCCGGGCGGGGCGCGCTCGGGACGCCGGGCTCGCGGACGGGGGTGCTGTCCCGCTCAGGCGCTGATCCGTCACGTGACGGATCAGCCGGAGGCGTGGGGGACGTGCCCGCTGATCCGTCTCGTGACGAATCAGCCGGAGGCGTGGGGGACGTGCCCGCTGATCCGTCTCGTGACGGATCAGCCGGAGGCGTGGGGGACGTGCCCGCTGATCCGTCTCGTGACGGATCAGCCTTAGGCGTGGGGGACGTGCCCGCTGATCCGTCTCGTGACGGATCAGCCGGAGGCGTGGGGGACGTGCCCGCTGATCCGTCTCGTGACGGATCAGCCTTAGGCGTGGGGGACGTGCCCGGTGATCCGTCTCGTGACGGATCAGCCGGAGCGGCGACAGGAGGGGTGGTCGCGCTCATCGGCCGGCCTCCGTGCCGCGGCGACGGAGGGTCGTCGTGAGCAGGACGAGCCCGACGACTCCGACGACGAGCGCCCCGACGGCGAGGGCCCTGGCCGTCTCGTCGACGGGGGTCGGTGCGGAGGAGGCGGCGACCGCCTCCTGCGTGCCTGTCGCTGTGGTGTCGGTTCCGGTTCCGGTTCCGGTGCCGGTGCCGGTGCTGGTGCCGGCGCTGCTGGGGTCGGTGAGGGTGAGGACCGGTGCAGGCGAGGCGGGCTCGGCGTCGGAGCCCGGCTCCGCGACCTCGACCCAGTCGTACGAGCCGACCTCGCAGGACTGCACGGTGGGGAACGCGACGACGTCACCGGGCCTGCCCTGGACCGGGAGCAGGGCCGAGACGGCGACCGTGTCGCGGAAGCCCTCGGGGAGGGCCGATCCCGGGTCGGCGGTCCAGGTGACCGTGGTGCCTGTGGTGCCTGTGGTGCCGGCGGTGCCGGCTGCCGGTGCCTCGGTGATCGACCAGCCGGGCTTGATCGTCGGCGTGACTGCCTGCACCTCGGCGGGGAACGTGACGGCGAGGGAGGTGGTGGGGGATCCCTCGCAGCCGTGGCCGACCGCGAAGGTCAGCACGCTGAGCGCCGCAGGGGCGGTCGACGAGGCCTCGAGCTCGACGTGGGCCCGGGCGGCCAGCGGTGCGGCGAGTGCGAGCCCGAGCCCGGTGGCGGTCGCGACGGCCGTGCCGAGGAGGCGGATGCGGGCAGGGGAGGTGCGGGCGGCGGAGGAGGAGCGGGCGGAGGAGGAACGGGCAGGGGAGGAGGTGCGGGCGCGTGGGCGCATGGAGGTGTCCTTCGGGCAGGCGGGGCGGACCCCGCGGCGACGGGGGAGGCCGTGCCGTGCCGGACCGGCGTGAGCGGTCGGGCACGGACGACGCCGCGCCCGCCGTCAGGAGGCGAGCGCGGCTCTAGGTCGTCGCCGGGGCCGGCGGGCCCCTCAGGGCACGCGTGGTCGCGAGCAGCAGCGTCACGAGCGGCCGAGGCGCGCGCTCGACGCGGACAGCCCCGCGCGGACGGTGCGGCACCACGAGCGCGACCACGCGGGCCACGAGCCGCACGAGCACCAGCCTGAGCGCCCGCACGAGCTGCCGCACGGCCGAGGTCCCCGCACGGAGCGACGCGATCGTGACGAGACCGGCCACGACGTGCGCGCCGACCATGCTGCCGTCGTGGGCTCCGGCGGCGAGCTCGGGCAGCACGGCGGTCGCTCCGGGGAGGTGGTGGCCGGCGTGCGCGCCGCCCGCGCCTCCTGCGGGCTGGTCGTCGGCCATCGGGGCCATGCCGCCCGCGAGCGTGAAGACGGCGTGCAGCAGGCCCTGGGTCGCCGCGACGGCGACGACCAGCCGGGGCAGCGTCACGCGACGCCCGCCGAGGGCGAAGCAGAGGAGCACGCTCACGACGACGGCGGTGCCGAGCAGCAGCGCGGGCGGGAACGTGCCGCCGCCGAGCGCGTGCGCGGCGGCCGTGACGAGGGTGCTGACGCCCGCGGACAGCGCGGCGCGCAGCATGCGCTGCCGGCGTGCGTCCACGGGGGCCTCCTGGGGGTCTCGTCCCACGGTAGCCGAGCGCGGGGCCGAGGCCGCGCCGCCGCCTCCTGCGTGAAAGACGACCCGGAAGCGACAAGACGACGTGATGTTCCGCGCCGTCTTGTCGCTTCCGCGTTGGTTCTTCGTGGACGAGGGGTGAGCGGGCCGTGGTGTCGGGGGCCGGGTGCAGGATGGGGCGCATGGCACATCTCCTCGTCACCGGTTCCTCCGACGGCCTCGGGCACGGCTCGGCCGCCGCCCTCCTCGAGCAGGGGCACGACGTCGTCGTGCACGTGCGGGGCGAGCAGCGGAAGGAGGCGGTGGCCGGCCTCCTCGAGCGGGGCGCGCGCCTGCTCGTCGCCGACTTCGGGGTGCGCGACGACGTGCTGCGCGCCGTCGGCGAGCTGAACGACGGCCCGGCCCTCGACGGCGTCGTGCACAACGCGGGCGTCTACTCGGGCGCACCGCTGATCCCGGTCAACGTCGTGGCGCCGTACCTGCTCACCACGCTGCTCGAGCACCCGACCCGGCACGTGTACCTCAGCAGCGGCATGCACCGCAGCGGCACCGACTCACTCGACGGGATCGACTGGAGCGGCGCCCGCGCGACGGGCAGCTACTCTGACAGCAAGCTGATGGTGACGGCCCTCTCGGCCGCGGTCGCGCGCCGGTCGCCCGGCCTGTTCACCGCCTCCGTCGACCCCGGCTGGGTGGCGACCAAGATGGGCGGCCCCTCGGCCCCCGACGACTTCGAGCTGGGTCACCGCACGCAAGACCGGCTGGTGGTCGGCGAAGGCGCCGACGCCGACGTCAGCGGCGCCTACTGGCACCACGACCGGCAGCAGCAGCCTGAGGCGGCGGCGCTCGACGAGTCCTTCCAGGACGAGCTGCTCGCGGCGCTCGCCGCGGCGACCGGGGTGGAGCTGCCCGAGCGCTGACCTGGCGCCGCGGCTGCGGCTGCGGCTGCACCTGTGGCTGCTGCTGCTGCTGCTCCTGCCGGTGCCGGTGCCGGTGCCGCTGCCGAGGCCAGCGCCGCGCCTCCTGCCGCTGCCGCAGGACGACAGGTGATGCCAATGCCGACAGGTGTAGCGTATGAGCCGATCTCGTGCGTGAGCACGCGGTCAGGACTCGCCGCACCGCCGAGCTCCGAGCCCTTCATCGTCGAAGTCAGGAGACCACCATGACCACCACGCCCGCGCCCGCGCCCACGCCCGCCGTCGACCGCTTCGCCGGCAAGGTCGTCCTCATCACCGGCGGGGGCTCCGGCCTCGGCCGTGCCGCCGCCGTCCGTCTCGCCGCGGAGGGCGCCTCGCTCGCCCTCGTCGACGTCAGCGAGAAGGGCCTCGTCGACAGCGTCGAGGCGATCCGTTCGTCCACGCCCGACGCCGAGGTGCTGACCGTCGTCGCCGACGTGTCGAAGGAGGCGGAGGTCGACTCCTACGTCGCCGCCACCCTCGAGCGCTTCTCGCGCGTCGACGGCTTCTTCAACAACGCCGGCATCGAGGGCCGACAGAACCTCACCGAGGACTTCACCGCCGACGAGTTCGACAAGGTCGTCGCGATCAACCTGCGCGGCGTGTTCCTCGGGCTCGAGAAGGTGCTCGCGGTGATGCGTCGCCAGGGCTCCGGCATGGTCGTCAACACGGCGAGCGTCGGCGGGATCCGCGGCGTCGGCAACCAGTCGGGCTACGCGGCGGCCAAGCACGGCGTCGTCGGCCTGACCCGCAACTCGGCCGTCGAGTACGGCCGGTTCGGCATCCGCATCAACGCGATCGCGCCCGGCGCCATCTGGACGCCGATGGTCGAGGCCTCCATGAAGCAGATCAGCGCGGACGACCCGCGTGGCGCGGCGGAGCAGTTCATCCAGGGCAACCCCACCAAGCGCTACGGCGAGGCGACCGAGATCGCGTCCGTCGTCGCGTTCCTCCTCTCGGACGACTCCTCCTACGTGAACGCCGCCGTCGTGCCGATCGACGGCGGGCAGTCCTCCGCGTACTGACGCCGCCTGCCGAGGCCCGTCGCCGTCATCGTCCCGGGAGCGGGCAGGGGAGCGGGCGAGTTCGTCGGTCGCGGGCCGTCGTGGTCGCCCGGCCGCGATGGACCCGCCCGTCTGCGGCACACCGTGCGCGGCACGGCGTAGAACGGAGCCGTGTCCGCCGCCCCGCCGCTCCCGCACCGACCCGTCACGCAGCACGACTGGCGCGAGGTGGTCGGCCTGCACTGGCGTGTCGAGCCCGACCGAGTCGCCCCTCTCGTGCCGCCCGGCACGCGCCCCGACGAGCACGACGGCGCCGCCTGGGCCAGCCTCGTCGCCTACCGCTTCGTCGACAGCACGGTGCCGCCCCTGCCGAGGCTCGGGCGGCTCGGCACGATGACCGAGATCGTCGTGCAGCTCGCGACGGTCGACGACCGGGGCCGACGGGGCGTCGCGTACCGCTCGATCGACACGCAGCACCTCCCGGCCGTGCTTGCCGCCCGCACGATCGGCCTGCCCTACGTCTGGGCCCGAGCAGGCTCACGAGTGCGGCCGGACGACGTCGCGCACCGCACCCGGCGGCACCGAGGAGGCGCGGGCAGCTTCGTCCGGGTCGCCCCGGGCGACGAGGCGGTCGCGCCCGACCCGGCCCTCGAGTTCCTGACGGAGCGCTGGGGCGTGCACGCCGCCTCCTTCGGCTCGACCCGCTGGTGGCGGAGGGCACACGAGCCGTGGCCGCTCCGCACCGCGACCGTGACCCGCGTCGACGACGAGCTGCTCGCGGCGGCCGGCCTGCCCGGCCTCGTCGACCGCGAGCCCGACGTCGCGACGTGGTCGCCCGGCGTCGTCGTCCGCTACTCGCGCGGCTGACCCTCCGCGCCGAGGCTCCGCGCGGCGGACGCTCAGCCTTCGCCCCTACCCTCGCCAAAACGAGACAATCAGTCTCGTAACACGCGAGGGAGCGAGACACCATGACCACGAACGACCGCCCGCTGACCGGCTCCACCACCATCGGCGACTGGCTCGACCACCCCGAGGGCGGCGCCCTCGTCCGTGAGGTCCTCGGGCAGGGAGGCGCGTTCGACGAGTCGTCGCTCGCTCCCGTCCGCGGCCTGCCGCTGCAGCAGCTCGTCGCGCTGAGCCAGGGCCAGCTGCCCCAGGCGGTGGTCGACGACCTGGTGCTCAGGGCCAACGACGGCGTCTTCCCCGAGGAGGCGGCGGTCGGGGCCGACGACGCGACCGGTCCCTGGCGCGAGAAGACCACCCCTGGCCGCTTCGCGGGGAAGACCGTCGTCGTCACCGGCGCGGCCTCCGGGATCGGCCGTGCCACCGCCTCCCGCGTGGCTCGCGAGGGCGGCCGCGTGGTCGCTGTCGACCTGTTCGCCGACAAGCTGGAGGCGCTCGTCGCCGACCTGGCGGACGTCGACGTCGCCCTCGTCACCGTCGCGGGCGACATCACGGCGCAGGACGACGTCGACCGCATCGTCGCCGCCGCCGACGGGCGCATCGACGCCCTGGCCAACATCGCCGGCATCAACGACGACTTCTCGCCGCTGCACGAGACGACCGACGCCATGTGGGACAGGGTCATCGCCGTCAACCTCACCGGCGCCTTCAAGCTCTCGCGGGCCGTGCTGCCGGTCATGCAGGAGGCGGGCCGCGGCTCGATCGTGAACGTCGCGTCCGAGGCGGGGCTGCGCGGCAACGCCTCGGGCAACGCCTACACGGTGTCGAAGCACGGCGTGGTGGGCCTGACGAAGTCGGCGGCGTTCATGTACGCGGGCCAGGGCATCCGGGTGAACGCGGTGGCGCCCGGCGGCGTCGCGACGGGGATCCCGTTCCCGGCGAACGTGTCCGAGGTCGGCTCGGCGCGGCTGCGACCGTTCCAGGCGGCGATCCCGAGCGTCGCGACCGCCGAGGAGCTCGCCGCGTCGATCACGTTCCTGCTGAGCGACGACGCCGTCAACATCAACGGCGCGATCCTCGCGAGCGACGGCGGCTGGTCCGTGCAGTAGCGCGACGCGGGTCCGCGCTCGCGGGGCTGCGGATCCGTGCGTGTGCGCGTGTGCGCGTGTGCGCAGGATTCAGGAATACGCGCGTGCCGCCTCCTGATCTGTGCACGATCCAGGACCGCGAGTCCTGCACGACGCCAACTCAGGACTCAACGTCCTGAATGAGGAGAGAGAGAGACACGAGTCGCGGATGGGCGAAGCTGGAGGCATGGTGACGACACGACCCGGCCGGGTCCGCAGCGAAGACGCGCGCCGGGCGATCCTGCTCGCGGCCCGCGACGAGCTCGCCGAGCGCGGCTACGACAAGCTCTCGCTCGACCGGGTCGCGGCCGCCGCCGGCGTCGGCAAGCAGACGATCTACCGCTGGTGGTCGTCGAAGGCGGCGCTGGTGGCCGAGGGCGTCCTCGAGGGGCACCTGATGCCAGGGCTCGCCGTGCCGACTCCCGAGACCGACAGCGACGACGTGTGGGCCGACGTCGCCGGGTGGCTGCGCGACTTCGGTCGGGCGCTCGCGTCGCCGTCGACCGCCGCCCTGCTGAGGGCGACGTCGGCGGCGACAGCTGAGGACGACGAGGTGGCCGCCCGCTACGACGAGCAGCTCACGACGGTGACGAGGGTCGCCCTGGAGGCGCGGTTCGGCCGAGCCGTCGCGTCCGGCCAGGTGCGTGCCGACGCCCCGACCGCGACGGCGGTCGAGGCGTTGGTGGGGCTGCTGAGCTACCACATCGTCACGCGCCGCGACCTGACGGAGCAGTCGATCGACGGAGTCGTGCGGCTCCTCCGGGACGGCGTCGGGGCCTGAGCGAGCGGGCCTGAGCGAGTTGGCCTGAGCGAGCGGGCCTGGACGCGCGGGCTAGTGCTTGGGCGGGCCCGGCTTCGGGTGCCCGGGGATCGAGTCGCCCGAGAGGTTCAGGTCGGCAGGGTCCACGTCGATCGTGCCGACGTCGTCGGGACCGCCGGAGCCGGGCAGCGTCTTGACGGCGTCCTGGTCGATGTCGTCGTCGATCGCGGGGGAGTCCGACACGGGCGTCGACTGCATCTCCTCGACGGTCTCCTCGCTGGTCGCGGTCGAGGTGGTGGGGTCGTCGGTCTCGTGCTTCGCCTCGGAGGGGCGAGTGGTGTGATCGTCGTTGGTCATGGGCGCGAGCGTACGCCGGGCCCAGGAGCCGACACCCAGGTCGCGGGAGGCGGCGCGCGCGTCCCGAGGGTGGGCCGCCGCCTCCTGCGGGGCCGGCCGCCGCCTCCTACAGGGCCCGCGCGCGCAGCAGCAGCAGCTGCTCCGGGTGCAGCGCGGGCAGCTGCAGCCCCTGCTCGGCGAGCACGCCGCCCGACAGCACGACGCCCCCGTCGGTCATCCACGGCGGCGGCGAGTCGGACCGCGTGCGGGGCGCGTCGCCGGGCGCCTGCAGCTCGACTCGGTAGCGGCGGGCAGGGTCGAGCCCGGGCAGCGGGACGGACCCCGTCGCCGAGGTGAGCGGCGTCGTCAGCTGGACGAAGGCGAAGAGGGCCTCCGAGCCGTCCTGCGAGACGACGCCGTGCAGCAGCGACGACTCGTCGACGTGGTCGGCGCGCACGACGCGACCGGTGTGCACGAGCGGGCGCACCTCCCTGTACAGGTCCACCCAGCGGGCGAGCTCGGCGCGCTCGTCGGCGGAGGCGCGGGAGACGTCCCACTCGATGCCGAAGTGGCTGAACAGCGCGGTGCCGGCACGGAAGGCCAGGTTGTGCGTGCGGCCGGTCGAGTGCGAGTGCGGCGAGCCGACGTGCGAGCCCGTGATCTCGCCGGGCAGCAGCTGCGACGTCCAGCGCTGGATCTGCTGGCGCTCGAGCGGGTCGATGTTGTCGCTGGCCCAGACCCGGTCGGTGCGCTCGAGCACGCCGAGGTCGGCACGGGCGCCGCCCGACGAGCACGACTCGATCTCGACGGCCGGGAACCGCGCGCGCAGCTCGTCGAGCAGGCGGTAGAGCGCGAGGGTCTGGTCGTGCACGCCCGGCGTCCCGGTCGGCGAGTGGCCCGCCTCGAGCAGGTCGCGGTTGTGGTCCCACTTGACGTAGGCGACGTCGTGCGAGCCGAGCAGGTCGGTCAGGCGCTCGAGCAGGTAGTCGTACGCCTCGGGGTGCCCGAGGTCGAGCACCTGCTGGCTGCGGCCGGTCATCGGGAGGCGGCCGGCCGGCGCGAGCATCCACTCGGGGTGGGCGCGGGCCAGGTCGCTGTCGGGGTTGACCATCTCGGGCTCGACCCAGATGCCGAAGTCGAGGCCGAGCTCGCGGACGGCGCTGATCAGCGGCTCGAGGCCGTCGGGCCAGACCGTCTCGTCGACGAACCAGTCGCCGAGACCCGCCGTGTCGTCGCGGCGTCCGCGGAACCAGCCGTCGTCGAGCACGAACCGCTCCGCGCCGACCTCGGCGGCCGCACGGGCGAGCTCGAGCAGACGGTCGAGGTCGTGGTCGAAGTAGACGGCCTCCCAGGTGTTGAGGACGACGGGTCGGGGCGACGACGGGTGCCCGGGGCGCGACCGCAGGTGCTCGTGGAACCGTGCCGCCGCGGCGTCGAGGCCGCGCCCCCACGAGGCGTAGACCCACGGGCCCTCGTACGACTCGCCGGCCGCGAGCCGCACCTCGCCGGGCAGCAACAGCTCGCCGCCGCCGATCACGCTCGCGCCGCTCGCCATGCGCTCGGCGTACTCGCGGTGGTCGCCGCTCCAGGCGACGTGCAGCGTCCAGACCTCACCCGACGAGAAGCCGAAGCCGGGCGTGCCGGCGGCCAGCACCAAGGAGGCGTCGGCCCCGGTGCGACCGCGCCTCGAGTCGCGCAGGTGCGCGCCCACCACGAACGGCAGCCGCTGCGGGGCGCGCTCGCGTCCCCACCGGCCGGCGAGGTCGAGCACTTCCTGGGCCCGGCGGGGCACCGGCAGCGCGAGCTGCAGCGAGTCGACGACGAACTCGTCGCCTGCCGTGCGGGTGACCGCGGCCCGGCTGCGCAGCAGGCCCGACTCGAGCAGCTCGACGACGACGTCGACTGCGAGGCCCGACTGCTCGTCGACACCGTGCACGGTGAGCACGCGCCCCTCGAGCGTGGTGCGCTCGGCCCGGAACAGGGGCGTCCAGGAGGTGCCGGCGCTGTGCCCCTCGAGCCCCGGCTGGCCTCGCCAGCCGCCCGAGGCGAGCGGCAGCAGCTCGACGATCTCGGGCTCGTCGAGCTCGTTCGGCACGACCCCGGCGAGGCCGCTGCGGACGACGGCGTCGAGCTCGCCCGCCGACAGGTCGCCGAGGGCCGCGCCCCACCAGGCGACGACCGGGAGGCGGCCCGCGGTGAGGTCGAGCACCAGGCTGACCCCGCCGGACGAGAGGTGGACGACGGGGGGAGCCGCGGCTGCGCTCGTGGGTCCGTTCGTCGGCGCGGGCGTGGGATCGGACGTCGTCGTCATGGTGCTCCTCCGGCGGGGTCGCGTGCTGCCGAGGGGGTCGACCTCGACGCTTATTTGTAGTGCGCAACGATGTGATCGGTCAAGGCGGTGGGCCGTCACTACACTGCTGATCGTCGGAGGAGGCGCCGTGGACGAGCAGACCGGGAGGGTCCCTGCCCCTGCCTCTGCCTCTGCCTCTGCCTCTGCCGCTGCCGCTGCCCCGGTTCCTGCTGCGGCCTTGGGGCCCGAGCCTGCGCTGCCGCGGCGCGGCACCGGCCACCAGGTGGTCGTCGAGCTGCTGCTGCACGGCCCCCTGACCCGCGGCGAGCTGGGGCTGGCGCTCGGCCTCACGCCGGGCTCGGTGACGCGGGCGGTCAGGCCCCTGCTCGACGCCGGACTGGTGCACGAACTCGACGTGGTGCTCGGCCCAGGGCTCGGCCGACCCGTGACCCCGCTCGACCTCGTCCTCGACCGCGACGTGGTCGTCGGCGTCAAGATCACCGCGGGGCGGGTCTGGGGCGTCGTCGCGGGCCTGCGCGCGGAGGTGCTGCACGAGGCGTCGACCGAGCTCTCCTCGACAGATCCGGCCGTCGTCGTCGACGCGGTCGCCGACATCGTGCGTCGGCTGCTCTCCCGGTGCTCGGACCGGGCCGTCCACGGAGTCGGGGTGAGCGTCGGCGGGCAGGTGGACGACGTCGGTCACGTGTCGGTCGCTCCGCTGCTCGACTGGGTCGACGTCGACCTCGGCGCCGCCCTGCGACAGCGCCTCGACCTGCCGGTCGTCGTCGACAACGACGTCGTCTCGCTCGTCCGCGCGGAGCGCTGGCTCGGGGCCGCACGCGACCTCGACCGCTTCGCGCTGGTCACCGTCGGCGCCGGCCTCGGCTACGCGCTCGTCGTGGGCGGGGCGATCCTCGAGCTGCCGTCGAGCGCGCGGAGCCCGATCGCCCACGTGCCGCTCGGCATCGGCGACGGCGTCTGCGACGAGGGCCACCGGGGGTGCGCCTCCTCGGTGCTCGCCCTGTCGGCGGTGCTCGGCCGAGCCGCGCGGGCGCTCGGGCGCGAGGGCGCCTCGCTCGACGAGCTGCTGGCCGCGCACGCGTCCGGGCACCCGGGGGCGACGGCTGTCGTCGAGGAGGCGGCGGAGGCGCTGGGCGCCCTGCTCGCGCTGGTCGCCGACCTGGCCTGGCCCCGGGCGATCGTCGTCACCGGCGACGGCATCGGTGTCGGCCTGGCGGGTCGCGACGTCGTCGACTCCGCGATGCGTGCCCGTCGCGCCGCCGACGCGGAGCCGGTGACGGTCGACCTGCAGGCGACGGGGTTCACGCGGTGGGCGCGGGGCGCGGCCGTCGCGGCGGTCGAGGCGTTCGTCGTCGATCGCTGAGCGTTGAGCGCTGATCGCAGGCTGCTCGGCGCGGCCGGCGCGGCCTGCGGTCTGAAGCGACGCGAGAGCGACGAACCTCCGTGGAACACCGCGTCGCTTTGTCGCTTCCGTGTTGCTTCGTGTGACCGAGTCCGCCGAGTTCTCCAGATCGGCTGACTTGTTCCGGAATTGTCGTTATGGTGGAGGCATGACTCCTCGCGATCCCGTCCGAGCCGAGCTCGACGAGCTCCGCACGACCCTGGCCGGTGCGCTCGCGCGGCTCGACCTGCTCGAGCAGCGGGCTGCCGACGCCGGTCCCGGCGAGCCGGCGCGAGCCTCCTCCGATGGCGTCGGCGCTGGCGCCGCTGCTGCTGCCGATGGCGCTGCCGCTGCCGTCGCCGCGTCGTCGGGTGATGTCTTCTGGGCGCTCGACGGCGTCAAGCAGCGCCTCGACCCGCCGGGAGGGATCGTGTTCGCCGGTTCCGTCGCGGTGCCCGCTGGTCCCGTCGACTGGCAGATCACGCTGACGACCGACGGGCTGCTCGCCGCGGACTGGTCGCAGGCTGCACCGTCGCTCGCGGCGCTCGGCAACGCGACGCGGCTCGGCCTGCTGCACGCGGTCGTGGGAGGCGCGGACACGGTCGCGCAGATCTCGGCTGAAGGGGGCCTCGGGTCGACCGGGCAGCTGTACCACCACCTCGGCCAGCTCGTCGCGACGGGGTGGCTCGTGGCCGCCGGGCGGGGGCGGTACGCCGTGCCTCCCGAGCGGGTCGTGCCGCTGCTCGTCGTGCTCGGCGCCGTGGGGAGGGCCTCGTGAGCGGGCGCACCGGCGGCACCGGGCGCAGCGGCCGTGGCGGCAACGAGCGCAGCGGGCGTCGCGTCGCCGCCGCCGTGGTCGCGGGCGTGGTGACGCTCGCCCTCGGTGCCGCGGCGATCCCGCGTCCGCCGTCGCTCTCGCCCGAGGTGACCGGCGACGAGGCCCTGATCGGGCAGGTCCGTGACGAGCTGCCCGCCGGCGCCTTCGACCGGCTCGCCGTCGCGGTCGTCGACGGCGACGAGGTCACGCGTGCCGAGTTCGGCACGGCCACGGGGCCGGGGGCCGACGAGTTCGAGATCGGGTCGGTGACGAAGACGATCACCGCCTCCTTGTACGCGGTGGCCCTGCAGCGCGGCGAGGTGCAGCGCGAGAGCACGCTCGGCGACGTCCTCGGGGTGACGGGCGCCGCCTCCTCGATCACCCTCGAGGAGCTGGCGACGCAGCACAGCGGCCTGCCGCGGCTGCCCGCCGACCTGCGGTTCACGGGGCGGGTGCTGCTCGCGAACCTCTCGGGCGCCGACCCCTACACGGACGACGTCGCCGCCCTCGTCGGGCAGGCCTCGCGGGCCGAGGTCGACGACGACAAGCCCTACGGCTACTCCAACTTCGGGATGGCGCTGCTCGGGCAGGCGCTCGCCACAGCGGCCGACACCCCCTGGGAGCAGCTCGTCGCCGAGCGCGTCGCGGAGCCGCTCGGGCTCGCGGACACGTACGCGCCGGGCGATCCGGAGGGGCTCCGTCCGGACGCGCCGACGGGCTTCACGTCGAGCGGCCGACATGCGGACGCCTGGACGATGCGCGCCTTCGGGCCCGCCGGCAGCGTGCGCTCGACCCTCGACGACATGGTCGCGTACACGGTGGCGCAGCGGGACGACCGGGCTCCTGGAGTGATCGCGACGGAGCCGCTCGTCGAGGCGGGCGACGGCGGGGGCGAGATCGGCTGGGCGTGGCAGACCACGCCGCGCGAGGGCGACGGCGGCGGCGACGGCGACGGCGGCGGCACCGTGACCTGGCACGACGGGATGACGGGCGGCTACGCGAGCTTCGTCGGCTTCGACCGTGACTCCGACCGGGCGGTCGTGGTGCTGAGCAGCTCGGCCGTCAGCCTCGACGACCTCGCCTTCGAGCTGCTGGAGGAGGAGAAGTGACCTGGATCCCCGCCGTCGTCATCGGCCTGCTGGCCCTGTTCGTGACGGGTGCGTTCGCGCTCTCCGCCTGGTCCGACAAGGAGGCGCGGCGGGCCCGCAGCCGCGTCGACCTGCTGATCGCCGCGCTGAACTCCGCCGTCGTCCTGGTGGTGCTGCACCAGCTGCTGCCCTGGAGCTCGGTCCCCGTGGCGCTCTGGCTGCTGCCGGTGCTGCTCGTCGCGGGCGGTGTGACGGGCGCCGTGCTGCGCTGGCCGGGCCTGCCGTGGCGGCGGCCCGACCGTGCGCGCTGGCGGGTCGTCGCGAACGTCGTGCTCGAGGTCGTCGTCGCCGCTGCGGTCGTGGTCGTGCTCGTCGTCCTCTGAGCCTGACACCGCCACCCCGCCCTCTGAGCGCGACGCCGGCACCCCGCCCTCTGAGCGCGACACCGCCACCCCGCCCTCTCGCGTCCGACCCCCTGCGGCCCGGCCCGTAATTTGAGCGTGATCTGCCCCGTCGGCCCCGCGAGATCAGCTTCCCGTGGCGCCGCGGGCACCGATCTCTCTCGCTTTGCGGGCTGACCCGTGCCTCTGCACCGCAAATGCCGACCGGGGAAGCTGCAATACGGTGAAATCCACGTGTTGCAGGGTCGTCGGGGCGCGAACGGTCGGCATTTGCGGACCACTCCGCGTGACCCGCGTGACCCGCGTGATCAGTGTGACCGGCGTGACCGGCGTGAGCCGCGTGAGCCGCGTGACCCGCGTGAACAGCCCAGGCCGCAGGAGGCGCCGCCCGCGTCTCGCGCGCTGGGCGACGCGGGAGCGACAAGACGACGGGGAACATCGCGTCGTCTTGTCGCTCCCGCGTCGTCGTGGCGCGTCGTCAGGCGGCCGCGCGGCGGAACAGCTCGCGCTCGATGTCGAGCGCGAACGCGCGCAGCCTCTCGACCTGCACGCCGGAGACGTCGCGGGGTCGCGGATCGAAGACGCAGACGGCGCCGATGCGCGTGCCGTCCGCCGTGTGGACGGGCCAGCCGGCGTAGAACCGGATGTCGTTCCGGGGCAGGTCGAGCCCCTCCTGCCAGGCGTCGGCGACGACGAACGGCTCCTCCGAGCGGATCGTCGTGACGCAGAATGACTCGCTCAGGGGCATGGCCCGAGCGGACCCGAGCGTGCTGACGACGGCCCACTGGTGGTCGTCGAGGATGAGGTCGAACGCGGCTCCGTCGGTCGAGAAGGCCTCCCGGGCCCTGTCCGTGATGTCGTGCAGCGCGGCGGTCGGCGCGGCCTGCTCGAGCCCCGCGGCGCTGATCGCGGCGAGTCGCGCGCGCTCGGGCTGGGGGCGGCTGCGTGCTCGCTGCGGCGAGTCGGTCCGGGCGCGCTGGGCGTGCAGCAGCGGCGCAACGTGCTCGCTGAGGGCCTCGGCCCACTGCTCGTAGAGACGCCCGGTCGGGTCGTCGACGGCGGGGGGCGCCTCCTCGGACCTGGGCCCCTGCGGCGTCGCGGCCGGCACGGGTGCGAGGAGCACGGCCGGAAGCGCGAGGTGCGTCACGCGCGCGTGGGCGGAACAGACGTCGTCGGCGACGTCGCGCAGCAGCTGCGAGTGACGCTCGGACGTGGCCGAGGGATGCAGCCCGAAGGTCGAGAGCGCGTCGGGGAGCGGAGCGGAGACGACCACCACCCGCGCACAGGGCCGGAGCCGTCCGAGCAGCGAGACGACGAGAGCGTCGAGCTCGCGGGCCCAGGCGCGCGGCGATCGCAGGGTGAGGGCGTCAGCTGCTCCGAGGGTGACGACGACGACGTCCCAGTTCTCGAGGAAGACGTCGTCGAGGGCTGCCCGGATCGCCGGCAGCCGGTGGGTCGGCTCCGAGAGCGCCGCCACGTGCGAGCCGCGACCCGTGCGGCGCGCGAGCCGCCGGGAGACGCGTCCCGGCAGGGCGAGGTCGTGCGAGCTGGTGCCCCAGCCGACGGCCGGCCCGGCTCCGACGACGAGCACCCGGTCGGGGTCGACGCCGGCACCGGCGCCGAAGGGCACGTCGCTCGGACGCGGCGTCGAGGTCGCCCTGGCGCGGAGCCTCGCGTACCGTGCGGCCGAGGCAGGGGCACGAAGGAGGCGGCCGGCGGCCGTCGCGAACCGGTCCGGTCTGCCGGCGGTCGGCCCGGTCGGGCCGGTCGCGCTGGTCGGGCCGGTCGCGCTGGCCGTGCGCGGGCTGGCAGGGTCGCCGCCGCCGCCGCCGCCGTTGCCGTCGCTGCCGCTCTCGTTGCCCGTGTTCGTCGTCGTCGACATGGTCCGTCTCCCTGATCTCGTGCCCGCGAGTCGGTGAGCAGCAGGGCTGCCTCGCGTGCGGCACCCCCCCGGTGCCGTGCCTCAACGGTAGCCACGGGGGTGCGGACGGACAAGGCTGTCCGCCCCTCTCGCAGCCAGCTGTCGGCCACGGCGTCCCCCGGCTCGACGCCGTCTCCGTCGAGGGCGGGTCGCTTGCGTCGAGGGCGGGTGCGCAGCGACCCGCCCTCGACGCAGTCGACCCGCCCTCGGCATCGCGCGGCCGCACCGCCTACGATCGCCCGGATGCCCTCCTCACGCTCGCGCGCCTCCTCGACACCTGCCGACGCACCTGCTGACGCACCCGCCGACGCACCTGCCGACGCGTCCGCGAACGCCCCCGCCCCCGTACCGGCCGACGCACCCGGCGCGCCCGTGCCCGCCGGCGCGCCCGCGCCCGGGACCGGCGCGCTCGCCGACGGCTTCGTCCGCGTCCGCGGCGCCCGCGAGAACAACCTGCGCGACGTCGACGTCGACGTGCCCCGAGACCGCATCGTCGCGTTCACGGGAGTCTCGGGATCGGGCAAGTCGTCGCTCGCGTTCGGCACGATCTTCGCGGAGGCGCAGCGCCGGTTCCTGGAGTCGGTCGCGCCCTACGCCCGTCGCCTCATCGCGCAGGGCAGCACCCCGCACGTCGCGTCGATCACGGGCCTGCCGCCGGCCGTCGCCCTGCAGCAGCGCCGTGGGGCGCCGAGCTCCCGCTCGACCGTCGGCACGCTCACGACCCTCTCGAACTCCACCCGCATGCTCTGGTCGCGGGCAGGCAGCTACCCCGCGGGCGCCGAGCGGCTCGAGTCCGATTCCTTCTCGCCGAACACCGTCGCCGGCGCCTGTCCGCGCTGCCACGGGCTCGGCATCGCGCACGAGGTCACCGAGGCCTCGGCCGTGCACGACGACTCGCTGAGCATCCGCGACGGAGCCATCGCCGCCTGGCCCGGCGCCTGGCAGGGCAAGAACCTCCGCGACGTCACCGCGGTGCTCGGCTACGACATCGACCGGCCGTGGCGCGAGCTGCCGAGGGCCGACCGCGACTGGCTCCTCTTCACCGAGGAGCAGCCCGTCGTCGAGGTGGTGCCCCAGCGCGACCGCGTCGCGAAGCCCTACAAGGGCCGGTTCTGGAGCGCCCGCGCCTTCGTGCTGCACACCCTCGCCGACTCCCAGAGCGAGACGCAGCGCGCCAAGGTGCTCCAGTTCGTCGAGTCGGGCCCGTGCTCGCTCTGCGGCGGCACCGGCCTGACGAGGGCGGCGCTCGCCGTGACCTTCGCCGGCCGCACGATCGCCGAGCTGAACGGGCTGCCCCTGTCCGAGGTCGCCGAGGTGCTGCGGCCGACCGCCTCGTTGGCGCACGCGACCGCGGCGACCTCGCGCGCCTCCTCGGGCGAGGGCACCGAGGTCGCCGTGACCATCGCTCGGGACCTGCTGTCGAGGGTCGAGGTGCTCACGGGGCTCGGGCTCGGCTACCTCAGCCTCGACCGCGCGACGCCGACGCTGTCGCCGGGCGAGATGCAGCGGCTGCGCATCGCGACGCAGCTGCGCTCCGGCCTGTTCGGCGTGGTCTACGTGCTCGACGAGCCGAGCGCCGGCCTGCACCCGGCCGACGCGGAGTCGCTGGTCGAGGTGCTCGAGGCCCTCCGCGCCGGGGGCAACAGCGTGTTCGTCGTCGAGCACGACATGGAGATCGTCCGTCGCGCCGACTGGGTCGTCGACGTCGGGCCCGGCGCCGGCACCGGGGGAGGAGAGGTGCTCTACAGCGGCCCCGTCGACGGCCTCGCCGACGTCGAGGCGTCGGTCACGCGACGGTTCCTCGCACCGCGCCGTGACGCAGGTGTCGTGCGTCAGGGCCGGGGCGACGCAGCCGAGGAGGCGCGCGGCACCCCCGAGGACGCACCGACCGAGCGTGCCCCCCGCGTCCCGACCGCGTGGCTCGAGCTGCGCGACGTCGCCCGGCACAACCTCCGCGCCCTCGACGTCGACGTGCCGCTCGGGGTGCTCACCGCCGTCACGGGCGTGTCCGGCTCGGGCAAGTCGAGCCTCGTCGGCGGCGTCCTCGCCGAGCGCGCGACCGACCACCCGCTGGTCGACCGCGTGGTGCAGGTCGACCAGGCGCCGATCGGGCGCACCCCGCGGTCGAACCTCGCGACCTACACCGGCCTGTTCGACGCGGTGCGCGCCTCCTTCGCGGCCACCGACGAGGCGAGGGCCAGGGGCTGGGGCGCCGGGCGGTTCTCGTTCAACGTGGTCGGCGGCCGCTGTGAGGTCTGCCAGGGCGAGGGCTCGGTCACGGTCGAGCTGTTGTTCCTGCCGGGCAGCTGGGCGCCGTGCCCGGAGTGCCACGGTGCGCGCTACACCGCCGAGACCCTCGAGGTGACCTGGCACGGAGCGACGATCGCGGACGTGCTCGGGATGACCGTCGACGAGGCCGAGGGGTTCCTCGGCGACGTGCCGGCCGCCTCCCGCGCGCTCTCGACCCTGCGGCAGGTGGGCCTCGGCTACCTGCGGCTGGGGCAGCCGGCGCCGGAGCTGTCGGGCGGCGAGGCGCAGCGGATCAAGCTCGCGACCGAGCTGCAGCGGATGCGAGGCGGCAACACCCTGTACCTGCTCGACGAGCCGACCACCGGCCTGCACCCGGCCGACGTGGAGCTGCTCGTCGCGCAGCTGCAGCGCCTCGTCGACGCGGGCAGCACGGTCGTCGTTGTCGAGCACGCGATGGACGTCGTCGCGGCCGCCGACCACGTGATCGACCTCGGGCCCGGCGGGGGAGACGCGGGCGGGCAGGTCGTCGCGACGGGCACGCCGCGCGAGGTCGCCGCGTCGCGTGCCAGCCGCACGGCGCCGTACCTGGCGCGAGCCCTCGCCCGCTGAGGAGGCCGGCCGAACTTCCCAGCGATTCCCCACCCTGGCGCCGTGCACCGAGTGCGTCGCTGCACTTAGTGTAGGCAGGTGCCCTCGACCGCCCCCGCCCTCGACCGACGTGCCGCCCTCAAGGCGCGGCACCGTCAGGCGATCCTCGACGCGGCCGACGCCCTGATCGCCGAGCAGGGCGCCCCGCGCTTCAGCGTCGACGAGCTGGCCGACCGGGCCGACGTGTCGCGCCGCACGATCTTCAACCACTTCGCGAGCCTCGACGAGGTCGTGATGACGCTCTGCACGGCGGCGCTGACCGACGCCATCGACGAGTTCCAGACGGCCACGGCGGCCGTGGCGACCTCCGAGGTCGCCGGGACCCGCTCCTCCTTGTTCGACGAGGTGGTGCTCGCCCTGCGCAGCATCGACCTGCCCGCCGTGGTCGCGTACCTCTGGCGCGTGCTCGACGGCGATGCCGAGGCGAACGGGGCGAACAAGGGCGTGCAGGACGTCTTCTCCCGCGCGACCGAGCACCTCGCCGCCGACGCCGCCCGGCGCAGCATCGCGGTCGACCAGCTCGACGTCGAGCTCCTCGTGAGCTCGCTGCTGCACGGCATCGCCGTGATCGCCGAGCACTGGGTGCGCCGTACCGACGGCGCCCTCGACGACGAGGGCCGGGCCGTCTGGGCCGAGCTGCTCGACCGCCTCGTGACCAGCGTGCGCACCGGCTACGCGCCTCCCGACTGACCCGCCCAGCCCGACCCCCACCCCCTGCCCGACCCCCACCTCCTTCCCGACGACGCGACGCGAGGCTCCACCACCCCACGGACCGACCACCGGCCCACCGCACCACCAGGAGGACGACCGCCCATGGCATCCCTGCTCTACCGACTCGGCCGGCTCTCGGCCCGACGCGCCTGGGTGGTGATCGCCGCGTGGATCGTCGTGCTCGGCCTCGCCGGCGGCTCGTTCGCCCTCTTCGGCGGCACCCTCACCACCGCCGTGAGCATCCCCGGGACGAAGACGCAGGAGGTGTCGGACCAGCTGGCGGACGAGTTCCCGCAGGCGAGCGGAGGCACGGGCTCGGTCGTCTTCACGACCAGCGACGACAGCGCCTTCACCGCCGACCAGCAGGCCGACATCGTCTCGCTGCTCGGCAGCATGACCGACCTCGACGACGTCAAGGGCACGGTCGACCCGTTCGCCACGCAGGCGCAGCTCGCCGACTCGCAGTCGCAGATCGACTCCGGTCGTCAGCAGATCGCGGACGGCCGCACCCAGATCGAGTCCGGCCAGGCGCAGATCGACGCCGCGCAGGCGCAGCTGACCGCGGGCCAGCAGCAGCTCGACGCCGCTCGGGCCCAGGCGGAGGCCGCCGGCCAGCTCGACGCCGCGCAGGCGCAGCTCGACGCGCAGCAGGCACAGCTCACGGCTGGTCAGCAGCAGATCGACACGCAGCAGTCCACCCTCGACTCGAGCCTCTCCGAGCTCGAGACGCAGGAGACGACCCTCGAGGACGGCGCCTCGCTGCTCGACCTCTCGTCCGGCATCCGCCAGGTGTCCGAGGACGGCACCACGGCCGTCGCGACCGTCCAGTTCGACAAGGCGCTCAACCTGGTGCCCTCCGAGGCGAAGGAGGCGGTCGTCTCGCACCTGGAGGACGCCGACATCGCCGGCGTCGACGTCGAGGTCTCGAACGACATCGCCGCCACGATCCCCGAGATCCTCGGCCCTGGCGAGGTGGGCGGCGTGATCATCGCCGCGATCGTCCTGTTCGTCATGCTCGGCACCCTGATCGGCGCAGGCCTGCCCCTGCTCAACGCCCTGATCGGCGTCGGCGTCGGCGTGCTCGCGTCGCTGTCGCTGTCGGGCGCCGTCGAGATGCTGTCGGTCACGCCCGTGCTGGGCGTGATGCTGGGCCTCGCGGTCGGCATCGACTACTCGCTCTTCATCCTCAACAGGCACCGGACGCAGCTCAAGGCCGGCGTGCCGCTCGACGAGTCGATCGGGCTCGCCAACGGCACCTCGGGCAACGCCGTCGTGTTCGCCGGCTCGACCGTGCTCATCGCCCTGCTCGCCCTCAACCTGACGGGGATCCCCTTCCTCGGCCTGATGGGCACCGTCGGCGCGGTCTGCGTGTTCGTCGCCATCCTCATCGCGATCACGCTGACCCCGGCGCTGCTGCGCCTCGTCGGCCCGCGCATCCTCACCAAGAAGGCGCGTGCCGCGGTCGGCCGCACCGGTGCCGTGAAGGTGCCGTCGAAGCCCATGGGCACCGGTCGTGCCGTGCTGACGCTGGTCGCCGGCGTCGCCGTGCTGCTGATCATCGCGATCCCGGCGCTCTCGATGCGCCTCGGGCTGCCCGCCGGCTCGTCCGAGCCCGTCGACTCGAGCGCCTACAAGGCGTACAAGATCGTCGAGGACAAGTTCGGGGCCGGCGTCAACGGGCCCCTGCTCGTCGTCGCCGACCTCGACGAGGCAGTCTCGGAGGACGACCTCGTCGCCGAGCAGGTGCGCGTCGGCACCGAGCTGGCCGCCCAGGACGACGTCGCCGCGATCGCCCCCATCGGCGCCTCGGACGACGACACCCTGCTCGCGTTCCAGGTCGTGCCGGAGGGCGGGCCGACGGCCGAGTCGACCGAGCAGCTCGTCCGCGACCTGCGCGCGCTCGACGTCGAGGGCGTCTCGTCGCTCGGCGTCGCCGGGAACGCCTCAGGCAACATCGACGTCAGCGAGAAGCTCGCCGCGGCCCTGCCGCTGTACCTGCTCGTCGTCGTCGGGCTGTCGCTGATCATCCTGATCTTCGTGTTCCGGTCGATCCTCGTGCCGGTGACGGCGACGCTCGGGTTCGTGCTCTCGCTGTTCGCCGCGTTCGGCGGCGTGACCGCGGTGTTCCAGTGGGGCTGGCTGGGGCCGGTGTTCGGGGTGCACGACCCCGGGCCGATCCTGAGCTTCCTGCCGATCCTGATGGTCGGCGTGCTGTTCGGGCTCGCGATGGACTACCAGCTGTTCCTGGTGAGCGGCATGCGGGAGTCGTACGCCCACGGGTCGCCGGCACGGCTCGCCGTCCAGCGCGGCGTGCACGCGGGACGCACCGTGGTCGTCGCCGCGGCGCTGATCATGGCGGCGGTCTTCTCGGGCTTCGTGTTCTCGAACTCCGTGATGATCCAGTCCATCGGGCTGGGGCTCGCCCTCGGCGTGCTCGTCGACGCGTTCGTCGTCCGCCTGCTGCTCATCCCCGCGGTGATGCACCTGCTCGGCGACGCCGCCTGGTGGATCCCGAAGTGGCTCGACCGCATCCTGCCCGACGTCGACGTGGAGGGCGCGTCGCTCGAGCGCTCGCACCCGGGCGCCGGTGCTGATGGCTCGGGTCAGGGCGCGGGTTCGGGCTCCGGCTCGAGCTCCGGCTCGGCGGACGCCGTGTCGCACGTCGCGGCCGAGGCTCCCCTCGACGCCGAGACGTCGACCCGGCACCACGGGGACGGCGCCCACCGGGCCTGACCCCACCCCGGGCTCCGGCCCGACCAGCGTCGAGGAGGCGCGGTGCGGCACCCAGCCGCGCCGCGCCTCCTCGTCTGCGTGCGTCGTGCCGTGCCGGGCCGGGCCGTCGGGGGCGCGACCGGGCACAGTGTGGGGCATGTCCTCCCGTCGCTCCCGCGCCTCCTCTGCCCTCGTGACCCGAGGGTCGAGGGCGGGTCACCGCGGACCCGCCCTCGACCCCGATGACCCGCCCTCGACATCTCGGCGGGTCCCCGTCGTGCTCGGCGGGTCAGAGCAGGTGTCGGCGGGTCGCTGTCGTGCTCGGCGGGTTGCTGGCGTGCCCGGCGGGTCACAGCGGGTGTCGGCGGGTTCCCGGCGCTCGCGGCGGGTCCGCGCTGACCCGCCGCGGGGCACGGGAACCCGCCGACATCCAGTTCGGGCAGGCGGGCGTACCCCGGCAGGAGGCGGCTGGCTGGGAGGCCGGTCAGCCGCTCGTTCGTAATGTCGGCGGTGCCTCGTAGTGTCCGTCGTGGCCCCGCTGTCCGGGGGCACCGCGCCGAGGCCCCGAGGAGCAACCGTGAACACACCCGTCGACGCGTCCCGTCCGACCATCTTCTTCCTGCACGCGCTCGGCATGAGCGCGCGCGAGTTCGACGGCGTCGCCGCCCGGCTCGCCGACACGGCCGACGTGGTCGCGCTCGACCTGCCCGGCTTCGGCGACGCGAGCGCCGCCTCCGGCGTCACGGTCGACGACATGGTCGCGCTCGTCGTCCGCAAGGTGCGGCGTCACGCGCCCGGCCGGTGGGTGCTGGTCGGCCACAGCATGGGCGGCAAGATCGCGTCGGTGGTGGCCTCGCGTGCCCTCGCCGGCGAACACGGGCTCTTCGGCCTGAGCGGCGTCGTGCTGCTCGCGGCCTCGCCGCCGACCCCCGAGCCGATGAGCGACGCCGACCGTGCCGAGAAGCGGGCGATGGCCGACGGAGGCGCGCTCGACGCCGCGTCGGCGCGTGCGTTCGTCGACGCGAACGTGGGCGCGCCGCTCGACCCGACGTCCGACGCGACGGCGGTCGGCGACGTGCAGCGCGCCTCCGCCGAGGCCTGGACGGCCTGGTTCGACCGCGGCAGCCGAGAAGACTGGTCAGAGGCGGTCGGCGTGCTCGACGTGCCCGCCGTCATCCTCGCGGGCGGCAGCGACGGCGACCTCGGCGAGGCGGCACAGCGAGAGCTCAACAGCCGGGTCTACCCGCGGGCCCAGGTGCACGTGCTCGAGGGCGCCGGGCACCTGCTGCCCCTCGAGCGTCCCGAGGAGGTCGCAGCCGCGATCCTCGACTTCTGGCGCGACGAGGCGGGCACCGGCCCGGTCGTGCCCGTCGACGTGGTCCGCACCCTCGCCTCCTCACGGGTCAGCACGCAGACGCGGGCGCTGCACGCGCGGCGGGTCCTGGCCGACGACCCCCGGTACGCCCCCACCGTGCTCGACGAGGTGCAGCTGCGCACCCTGCGCGAGCTGAGCGACCGCATCGTGCCGCAGCGGGCTCCCGAGCCGCACCAGGCGATCGACCTGGCCGCACGGGTCGACGCGCAGGTCGGCTCCGGCCGCGGCGACGGCTGGCGCAACGCCGCGCTGCCGCCCGACCCTGAGGCCTACCGCCGCGGGCTCGACGAGCTGGCAGGGTTCGGCGACCTGCCGCGGGCCGAGCAGGACGCCCTCGTCACGGCGATCATCGCAGGCGAGCACGAGCCCCGTGCCGACGACTTCACCGCCGAGCAGATGACCCTCTGGTTCGAGGACTGCCGGGTCGACCTCGTCCGCACGTGGCTCTCCCACCCGGCGACGATGTCGCGCATCGGCTACGACGGCTACGCGAACGGTGGCGACGGGCCGCGGTTCCAGGGCTTCCAGCTGCTGGCCGCCGACGCCCGAGAAGCGTGGGAACCGACCATGGGGGCAGCACCCACGCAAGCAGCACCCACGCAGGCAGCATCGACGCAAGCAGCACCGACGGAGGCAGCACGATGAAGCTCGACGACATGACCACCTACGGGCACGACGAGGTCGTCGACGCCGTCGTCGTGGGCACCGGAGCCGGAGGCGCGCCCCTGCTGGCGAAGCTGGCCGCGGCCGGCCTGCGAGTCGTCGCGATCGAGGCAGGGCCGAACTTCGAGCCCGAGCAGTACACGAACGACGAGGACGCGGGCACGGCCATCAACTGGATGGACGAGCGCCTCAGCGACGGTGACGACCCGAACGCGTTCGGCCCGAACAACTCCGGTCGCGGCGTCGGCGGCTCGACCCTGCACTGGGGCGCCTTCGTGCCCCGGCCCGACGAGCGCGACCTGCACCTGAAGTCCGTCACGGGCTCGGGCGTCGACTGGCCCGTCGACTCCGCCGAGGTGACGCGCTACATCGAGCAGGTCGAGGCGTTCGTCGGCGTCTCGGGGCCGAGCGACTACCCGTGGGATCCCTCGCGGCACTATGCGTACCCGCCCGCCGGGCGCAACGCGGCGGCCGACATGATGGTGCGCGGCTGCGACGCCGTCGGCATCCGCACTGCCGACGCCCCCGAGGCGCTCATCACCCACGACCACCACCAGGAGCACGCGGGCCTCCGCCATGCCTGCGTCAGCTGCGGCAGCTGCCACCAGGGCTGCCGCAACGGCGCCAAGGTCAGCATGGACGTCACGTACCTGCCGAGCGCGGTCGCCCACGGCGCCGAGATCCGTCCCGACTCGACGGTGACGGGGATCGAGACCGACGAGCACGGCGAGGTCACGGCCGTCGTCTACGTGCACGACGGCGTCGAGCACCGGCAGCGCACCGCTGCCCTGTTCCTCTGCGCCGGCGGCGTCGAGACCCCACGGCTGTTGCTGCACACGGGGCTCGCGAACAGCAGCGACCAGGTCGGTCGCAACTTCATGTGCCACGGTGCCACCCAGGTCTGGGGCACCTTCGAGGGCGAGATGCGCGGGCACCGCGGCTACCCGTCGTCGATCATCACCGAAGACCTGCGGGCGCCTGCCGACGCCGACTTCGTCGGGGGCTACCTGATCCAGAGCCTCGGCGTCCCGCCGCTCACCCTCGCCACCACGTTGGTGCGCGGCGGCGGGCTCTGGGGCGACGAGCTGGCCGACGTCATCGGCGGCTACCGCCACCTGTCGGGCATCGGCATCAACGCCGAGTGCCTGCCGAGCGACGACAACCGCCTCGTCCTCTCCGACGAGCTCGACGAGGTCGGCGTGCCCAAGGCGCGCATCTCGTTCACGGCGGGCCCGAACGAGCAGGCCATCGACGAGCACGCCATCCGCACGATGACGTCGATCGTCGAGGCCGCGGGCGGCACCGACATCCGGGTCCTGGCGCGCACCGCGCACACCCTCGGCACCTGCCGGATGGGCGACGACGCGGCAGACGCCGTGGTCGACCCCGACGGCCGCAGCTTCGACGTCGCGAACCTGTGGGTCTGCGACAACTCGACGTTCCCCAGCGCCGTCGTCGCGAACCCGGCGCTGTTGCAGATGGCGATGTCGCTCCGCACGGCCGACCGGTTCCTGGCGCAGCACCCGACCGCCTCGATCGTCGAGGTGCGCGACGGCGGGGCCGACAGCGGGGCCGACGGCGACGCGGCGCAGGACGACGCGGCCGACCGCCGTACCCTGGTCTCATGACCGAGAAGACCCTCACCAGCGCCGACGCGGCGCGCCTGATCGACCACACCCTGCTCAAGCCCGAGGCGACACGTGCCGACGTCGACGCACTGATCGCCGAGGCCGTCGAGCTCGGCACGTACTCGGTCTGCGTCTCGCCGTCGATGCTGCCCCTCGTGCTCCCTGAAGGCACCGACCTCAAGGTCGCCGTGGTCGCCGGGTTCCCCAGCGGCAAGCACACCTCCGCCGTCAAGGCGGCCGAGGCCGCCGAGGCCGTGCGTGCCGGGGCTGACGAGGTCGACATGGTCATCGACGTCGGCGCCGCGGTCGCCGGCGACTACGCCTCCCTCGAGGAGGACATCGCCGCCGTGCGCCAGGCCGTGCCGGCCCCGACAGTGCTCAAGGTCATCATCGAGTCGGCGGCGCTGAGCGACGACGCGATCGTCGGCGCGTGCAAGGCCGCCGAGTCTGCCGGTGCCGACTTCGTCAAGACCTCCACCGGCTTCCACCCGGCCGGCGGTGCCTCCGAGCACGCGGTCCGGCTGATGGCCGAGACCGTCGGCGGGCGTCTCGGCGTCAAGGCCTCTGGCGGCGTGCGCACGCTGGCCGACGCGCAGAAGTACGTCGCCGCCGGTGCCACGCGGCTGGGCGTCTCGGGGTCGCGGGCTCTCCTCGCGGACTCGGCTGCCGCCTCCTCGGGGGCCGGTTCGTACTAGGCGCACTGCGTAGCCCGGACGCCCCGCTGCCCACCGGCTGCGGGGCGTCCGTCGTTCCGAGAGCGTTCTTCCGTGCCGCCTAGCGCCTGCCGCCTGCCGCGTGCCGCCTACCGCCTGTGGCGTGCTGCCTGCCGCGTGCCGCCTGCCCCCCTGACGCCGCCGAGTGAACGGAACACCGCGTCATCGGCCGGTGTCGCGTTCACTCGGCGGTGTCCGAGGCCTGGCGATGCTGGCCGCTGGAGCTGCCCGGTCAGCGGGCGACGCGGTGCTCGGCGATCAGCGCCCCGTGCGGGCGTGAGCCGGGGTCGATGCGGGTCGTCGTCTCGAGCACGGTGAGCCCGGCAGCCTCGAGCCGTGCCGCCAGCTCGTCGACCGGCCAGCGCCAGGCCGTCACCACCGCGTGGTCGAACGGCCCGAGCGCCTCAGCCTCGAAGAACCCGACGAGGAGGCGCCCGCCCGGACGCAGGACGCGCGCGACCTCCCGCAGCGGCCCGTCGATCGCGTCCGGAGAGTGGTGGATGAGCGAGTACCACGCGAGCACCCCGCCCAGGCTGGCGTCGTCCGCCCGCAGGTCCTCCGCGGAGCCGGTCTCGTAGCGGACGCCCGGGTTCATGCGGCTTGCGTGCTCCACGAACGCGGGGACCGGGTCGACGCCCGTGACGTCGAGCCTGCCGTGCGCCCCATCGTGCTCGGCGAGCCCGCTGTGCCCGCCGCGCTCGCTGTGGGCGCCGGGCTCGCTGTGTCCATCGCGCCAGCTGTGCTTGGCAAGGAACGCCGTCCAGTGGCCTGGTCCGCAGCCGAGGTCGAGCACCGGTCCGTCGAGCTCGTCAGCCCAGCGAGACACGAGGCCGAGGTCGGCGGGGTGGACCGCGCTCATCGAGCCGAGTGCTGCCGCGTACTCCGTCGCCCGAGACGAGTAGGCCGCGCGGACCGCGACGGCATCCACGCCGGCGCCGGCGCCTGCGTCCGCGCCCGCGCCCGCGCCCGCGTCGACGTCCAGTTCGGCGTCGGATCCGGGTTCGCTCGGGGGTCGCTGCACGCCCACCATCATCGCGCGCTGCCCGGACCCCGCGAACCCGCGCACACCCCTCGGCGCGCGCGAGGGTGCGCGCGGGTTCGTGGGGTCCGGACGCCGCGGCGCGGCGGCACGCGCTGGCTGGCGCCGGCACGGGTCCGCGGCGGCCGCGGTCGCGCTCACGCCACTCGGCGCCCGTCCACGAGGTGCACGACGTCGATGCCCGGCCCGCGCAGGGAGTGGTCGTGCGTCGCCTCGACGACGGTCGCTCCGCGGGCGAGCTCGGCGTCGACGGCCCGGCGGATCAGCGCCGTGGCGGCGGCGTCGACCCCGGCCGTCGGCTCGTCGAGCAGAAGCAGGTCGGCCTGTCGGGCGAGCCCCTGTGCCACGAGCACGCGCTGCCGCTGCCCGCCCGACAGCGCCGCCAGCGGACGCCTTGCCAGGTCGGCGACGTCGAGAGCCTCGAGGGACTCGTCCACGACAGCACGGTCCCGCCGCCCGAGGGGCCGCCACGGCCCGAGCGACGCCCACCGTCCCATCGCGACGGTCTCCCGCACGGTGATCGGGAGCCGGTCGGTGACCGCGCTCCGCTGCACCACGAACGCCGTCGTGCCCGGTGTCGGGAGCTCGACCCGCCCCTCCACGTCTCGGTGCGTCCCGGCGAGCACGCCCAGCAGCGTCGACTTGCCCGAGCCGTTCGGGCCCACGAGCACGGTGAGCCGGCCGCCGAGCACGTCGACGTCGACTCCCTGCAGCGCCGTGCGGCCGTCGTGGTGGGCGCTGACGCCGAGGAGGCGCGCGACCGTCCCCGAGGTCGGCTCCGCGAGGCGGGAGGGAAGGCGCGAGGGAAGGTCGGAGGGCGGCGCGAGGGATCCCGGTGCGATGTCCATGCCTCGATCATACTGATAATCATTTTCATGTAGGGTCGTGCCTCGTGACCTTCCTCCTCGACCCGTTCAGCACGGCGTTCATGCTCAGGGCCCTCGTCGGCGGCGTGCTCGTCGCCGTGCTCTGCGGCGTCGTCGGCACCTGGGTCGTCGTCCGCGGGATGGCCTTCCTCGGCGAGGCGATGGCCCACGGGGTCCTGCCCGGCGTGGCCCTCGCGGCGCTCCTCGGGCTGCCCGTGGTGCTCGGCGCCGCCGTGAGCGCCGCCGTCATGACGGCCGGCGTCGGCCTCGTCACACGCCGCTCGCGGGTCGCGCCCGACACCGCCGTCGGCCTGCTCTACGTCGCGATGCTGAGCGTGGGCGTCGTGGTCGTCTCGCGGTCCCGGTCGTTCGCGACCGACCTCACTGCAGTCCTGTTCGGCGACGTGCTCGCCGTCGACCAGGGCGACCTCGTGTTCATCGCCGTCGCGGTCGTCGTCGGGGTCGTGGTCACGGCCGCGTTCCACCGCCCCTTCGTGGCCCTGGCCTTCGACCCCCGGGTCGCGAGCACGTCCGGCCTCCGCCCGGCGCTCGCCCACGTCGTGCTCGTGGGGCTCGTCACCCTCGTCGTCGTCGCCTCCTACCAGGCGGTCGGCAGCCTCCTCGTCGTCGGCCTCCTGATCGCCCCGGCCGTGGCCGCCGCCCAGTGGACCCGCCGCATCCCGACCACGATGGCTGCCGCCGCACTCGTCGGAGCCCTGGCCGTGCTCGTCGGCCTGCTCGTCTCGTGGCACGCCTCGACTGCGGCAGGCGCGAGCATCGCCGCGTGCGCCGTGGCGCTGGCCGGGCTGTCGGCAGCGACGCGTGCCGTGGTCGGCGACCGCGCCTCCTCGGTCCCGACCTCGAGGGCCACCCCCGCCGCACCCTCCGCCGCCCACCCCGCACCTGACCGCCCGACCCTCGACCTCGCGCTCCCGGCGCGACAGGAAGCGACCCCGCACCCGTGACCAGACGAACCACCGCCCTCCTCCCCGCCGCCCTCGTCGCGCTGCTCGCCCTCTCGGCCTGCAGCCCCGGCTCGGACGCCGCCGACGGCACCGACACGAACGGCTCCGACGCGGCCGGCACCGACGAGACCGCCGTCCCGCACGGCTACGTCGAGGGAGCCCGCGAGCTCCAGGAGCCGCAGCTCCGCCTCGTCGCCCTCGACGGCGACGTGCTGAGCGCCCTCGACCCTGCCTCGGGCGAGATCGTCGAGCTGGCGTCCGGAGGCTCGCTCGGTGACGCCTCCTCGCTCACGACCGACGGCCGCCATCTGTTCGCCGCGACCCCGGACGGGCGGCTCACCGTCGTCGACGGCGGCGCCTGGACGGTGCCCCACGGCGACCACTCGCACTACTACCTGGCCGAGCCGCGGATCGTCGCCGAGCCGGATGACCTGAGCGACCTCGGCGTCGAGACCGGCAGCCACAGCAGCACCGGCATCACCGGCACGCCCGGGTCGTCGTCCGACGACGGCGGTGCGCAGGAGGTGCGGGCCGCCTCCAGCGCGTCCCTCACCACCGCGTTCTGGTCCGCCACCGGCACGGGGCTCGTGCTCGACGGGGACGCGCTGGCCGACGGCGAGCTCGACGAGGTCGGGCGGGTCGAGGGCGTGCCGCACGAAGGCGTGCTCGTGCCGCTCGGCGACAAGGTCGTGGCGAGCGTCGTCAGCGACGCGGTCGGTGCCTCCGGCGCGGGCGGTGCCTCCGGCGCGGCCGACACGGCCGACGCCTCCGACACATCAGGGGCTGCGTCCGGCGACGGAGCCGCGCCGGCCGCGCCAGTGCTCGCCGACACCGTCGTCGTCACGACTGCCGAGGGCGAGCCCGTCGACGGGCTCCAGGAGCCCTGCGTCGACCTTCGCGGCTCGGCCGTCACGCGCGTCGGAGTCGTCGTCGGCTGTGCCGACGGCGCCGTGCTCGCCAGCGCGGACACCGCAGGCGACGTGACGCTCGAGCGCATCCCGTACCCGGCAGGCACGGCCGCTTCGGACGTGGCGACCTCGTTCCAGGCGCGTCCCGGACGGCCGGCCGTCGCCTCCGTCGCCGGCACCCGCGGCGCCTGGCTGCTCGACACGCGCGCCCGCAGCTGGACGCTGATCGAGACCCCCGAGCCCCTGCTGCGAGCGACGGCCGTCGGCGACTCGGACGACACGGTCGTGGCGGTGGGCGCCTCCGGACGCGTGCTGGTCCTCTCGCCCGGGGGCGTCCTCGCGCAGACCGAGCCGCTCGTCGCGGCCGACCTCGTCGCGGGAGCCGACGGCCCCGAGCTGCCCGCCGGAGTCGTGCTCGAGGTCGATGCCTCACGCAGCTACCTCGCCTCGCCGTCGGCCGGAGTCGTCCACGAGATCGACCACGCCGACTCGGCGCGGGTCGCCCGCACATTGTCGCTCCCCGGCCGTCTGTTCGTGGAGACGGGTCGATGAGCCGCACGCGCCTCCTCGCCGGCTCCGCCGCCGCGCCCGCGCCCGCGCCCGACCTCCTCCGGCACCCCGGAGTGGACGGGACACCCCGTCGTTCCGGGGTGCATGGTCCAGTCCGGGGTGTCGGAGCGCGACGACCCGGGCGACCCGCGCGAGCAACATCTGCTGCTGCTGCTGCAGCCGCCCTCGCCGTCCTGCTCGTCACGAGCGGCTGCTCCGCGCTCGCCGACGGTCCCAGCGTCAGCGCAGGAGCAGCCGCCGGCGCCCCGCGCGTCGTCGTCACGACGAACATCCTCGGCGACGTCGTCGGCGAGCTGGTCGGCGACCAGGCCGACGTCGTCACCCTGATGCCCCCGGGAGCCGACCCGCACAGCGTCGAGATCTCCGCCCGCGAGGCCGCCGACCTGCGCGACGCCGACCTGGTCGTCTCGAACGGCCTCGGCCTCGAGGAGGGCCTGCAGCAGCACGTCGACTCAGCCGCCGCCGCGGGCGTGCCCGTCGTCGAGGCCGGCGACCTGATCGAGCCCCTGGCCTACGCCGAGGGCGACGCCGAGGGCGAGCTCGACCCGCACTTCTGGACCGACCCGCAGCGGATGCTCGACGTCGTCGACGGGCTCGAGCGCGAGCTGGCGACGCAGGTCGACGGCCTCGACGCCGATGCGCTCGAGTCGGCGACCGCCTCCTACCGGGACCAGCTCGAGCAGCTGGACGCCGACCTCGAGGCGAGCTTCGGCGCGATCCCGGCCGAGAGGCGCGCTCTCGTCACGAACCACCACGTCTTCGGCTACCTCGCCGAGCGGTACGGGTTCCGCGTCGTCGGGGCGGTGCTGCCGAGCGGGACGACGCTGGCGGCGCCGAGCGCGTCCGACCTCGCGGGGCTGACCGACGCGATCGAGGAGGCGGGGGTCGGCACGATCTTCGCCGACGCCTCCCAGCCGGACCGCCTCGTGCAGGTCCTCGCCGACGAGGCCGACGTCGAGGTCGACGTCGTCGCCCTGCACACCGAGTCGCTCAGCGCCCCCGGCGGGGGAGCCGAGACCTACCTCGAGATGATGCGCTCGAACGAGCAGCTCATCGCGACCGGCCTGTCGCCCTGACCGGCCCGCACCACCCCCCATCCCCGAACACGGAAACGGATCACATGACCCAGCGACACACGACAAGGGCCCTTGCAGGCCTCGCCCTCGCCGCCTCGGCCGCGCTCGCCCTCACGGCGTGCAGCGGAACGGCAGGCTCGAACGCAGCAGGCGCGGGCGGCGACGCTGCGACCGGCGCGGCCTCCGAGGGCGGCGCGACCACCGCCTCCTCGGCGCAGCCCCGCATCGCGGCCACCTACGACGGCGGGGTGCTCGTGCTCGACGCGACCACCCTCGAGACCGTGGCCGACATCGAGCTGGCCGGCTTCACCCGGGTCAACCCCGCCGGCGACGGACGGCACGTGCTGGTCTCGACCGAGGAGGGGTTCCAGGTGCTCGACACCGGCACCTGGACCGAGGGCGGGACGCACCACGTCGCCGAGCCCGAGCTCACGGACCTCGTGTTCGAGGCGCCGACGCCCGGCCACGTCGTGCGCCACGGCGACAAGACCATCCTGTTCTCGGACGGGACCGGCGACACCACCGTCTTCGACACGGCGGACCTGCTCGACGTCTCGTCGACCGGCGAGCTGCCCGCGACCGAGACGATCTCGTCGCCCGAGGCCCACCACGGCGTCTCGATCGAGCTCGAGGACGGCACGCTGCTCACCACGATCGGCGACTCCGAGTCGCGGGTCGGCGTGCGGGCGCTCGACGCCGACGGCGAGGAGACCGCCCGCAGCGAGGACTGCCCCTCCGTGCACGGCGAGGGAACCACGGCCGACGAGGTCGCCGTGTTCGGCTGCAGCGACGGAGTGCTGCTGTACGACGACGGCGCCTTCACGAAGATCGCCGCCGCAGACGACTACGGCCGCACCGGCAACGCCTACGTCACCGACTCGTCGCCCGTCATGCTCGGGGACTACAACAGCGACCCCGACGCCGAGGGCTACGAGCTGACCCAGCTCACCGCGGTCGACACGGCCGCGGCGACCTCGCAGGTGCTCGACCTGCCCGACGGCGTCGCGTACACCTGGAAGGGCGTCGGACGCACCGCCGACGACGACGCGCTCGTGCTCGGCACCGACGGAGCGCTGCACCTGCTCGACGTCGCGACCGGCTCCGGCTCCGGCTCCGGCTCGTTCGTCTCCTCGTACCCCGTGATCGAGGCGTGGGAGGGACCCGCCGAGTGGCAGGACTCGCACCCGAGCCTCTCGGTCGTGGGCGACACCGCGTACGTGACCGACCCGGCGTCGGGCTCGATCCACGCGGTCGACGTCGCCACCGGCGAGGTCACGGCCACGGGCGAGCTCGGCGTCGCGGCGAACGAGATCGCGGTCGTCACCGGCTAGCTCTGTCTCTCCTCATTCAGGAGCTTCAGTCCTGAGTTGCGCAACTCAGGTTCGGATCGTCCTGATTCGTGCACAGTTCAGGAGGCGCCGGCCCGCACCTCCTGAATGCTGCCGACCCGAGGTGGCCGGCCCGTCCCGTCCCCGTCCCGTCCCCGTCCCGTCGCGGGGCGGCGAGACGACAGAAAAGGCCCTTTCCCGAGAGGGGAAGGACCTTTTCTGACGGTTCACGACCGGGTGATGGGAGAACCCCGCCCCGCGCCGAGGCGCGGAGCGGGGCCCCACCGGGAACACCGGCCCACGTGCAGGGTCGGGGCCGGTGTCGTCGTCACTCGGGTGAGGGCGGACCCTACTCGGTGGCGACGGTGATCTTCGCGACGCCGACGAGCATCTCGTCCTGGACGGCGTCGGTGTTGAAGGTCTGGTTCAGCAGGGCTGCGGCGTCGGGGCTGATGTGGACGGTGGTGCCCTCGAGGACGGCGTTGGTGCCTTCCATCTGGAGGGGCTTCAGGGTGCCGCCGTAGAGGTTGAAGAGGTAGGCGTCTTCTGCTGCGACGGTGCCGTTGGCGGTGACGGTGCCGTAGAGCTTGCTCTCGCCCGGGTCGATGCGGAAGTCGGTGAGCTCGACGACGGTGCCGTCGGCAGCGGTCAGCGACAGGCCGGAGCCGTCGTGGTCGATCTCGCCCTGGACGTAGGGGCGGACGTCGCTGGCGGGGTCGTAGTAGTCGACGTTGCCGCCGGTGATGGGGAAGGAGAAGGTGCCGTCGGTGAAGCCGGCGGTGCCGACGACTCCGGGGGTGAGGCCGAGGGTGCCTAGGGCGTCGACGAAGGACGCGTCGACGGCGACCTGGGTGTCGACTCCCTTGCTGAGGTCGGGGAGCGAGGCCAGGGGCTCGGTGGACGCGGCCGACGAGGAGGACGACGGGGCGGCGGACGACGACGAGGTCGAGCCGGCGTCGCTGGAGGAGCACGCGGCGAGGCTGAAGATGAGGGCGCCGGAGGCGACGATGCCGAAGGCGGACTTGGTGATGGTCTTGCGTGAGATGTTCACGATGGTTCTCCTTGTCTGTGGTTCCCGGTGGGGAGTTGACAGGGGTTCGCCACGGTCGCTGGATGGGTTTGGTGCGTTACCTGACTGTTACCTCGAGCTGACCAGCCAGTGCCGAGGAGGCGGTGGGCAGGTCCCGGGGACCGGGCCACCGCCTCCTCGGCTCGCGGGGGTCGGGGTTCACGACCTCGGGGTTCAGGAACCGGGCGTGCGCGAGTCCTGAGTCGTGCACAGATCAGGACAGATGGGTCCTGAGTTGCGCGACTCAGGACCCATGTTCCTGAATGAGGAGAGCGCGAACAGGGCGCGGGCGGGTTAGCGGAGGTCGAGCCAGGCGACCTGCTCGTCCGACAGGGAGACGCTGAGGCCGCGCATCGACGACCGCGCCTCCGAGATGGTGCGCGGCCCGAACAGCGGGAACGTCGGGAACGGCTGGTGCAGCACGAACGCCAGCGCGATCGCCGTCGCGGCGACCCCGTGCTCGGCTCCCAGCTGCTCCGCACGGCGCAGACGCTCGAAGTTGTCGTCGCTGTAGTAGCAACGCACGAGTTCGGCGTCGGTGAGGTCGTCAGGTCGGGCCCGGCCCGTGAAGAAGCCGCGGGCCTGTGACGACCAGGGCAGCAGCGGGATCTGGCGCTGCTCGAGCCACTTCTTCGACTCGGGGTCGGTCACGTGCTCGCACCCGGCCCACGGCACGTCGTAGGCCTCGGCCAGCCCGAAGTGGTTCGACAGCACCGAGAACTCGGCCCGGCCGTTGGCGCGGGCGTACTCGTTCGCCTCGTCGACGCGGGCGGGGGTCCAGTTCGAGCCGCCGTAGACGCGGATGCGTCCGGCCCGGCGGTGCTCGTCGAGCACGTCGACGAACTCGCCCACGGGCACGTCGGTGTTGTCCCTGTGCATCATGTAGATGTCGGCGTGGTCGGTGCCCTGGCGGTCGAGGCTCTCGAGCAGCTGGCGGGTCAGCGACTCGGGGTCGCAGTGCGGCGTGTGCGCGCCCTTGGTGATGACGACGACGTCGTCGCGGATGCCGCGGTTGGCGATCCACCGGCCGAGCCGCGCCTCCATCTCGCCGTCGCCGTACAGCCAGCCGGTGTCGAACGTGTTGCCGCCCTGGCTGACGAAGTGGTCGAAGATCGAGGAGGCGTGCGCCAGGTCCTGCTGGTTGTCGACTCCCATCACCAGTCGCGACACCTTCTTGCCGACCCCGGCGATCTCGCCGTAGACCATGGGGGCGTCGGGGGAGACGGCGAGCGGGCGGCCGGTGACGGTGGGGATGTCGACGTCCTCGCGCTCGAACGGGTAGCGCAGGTCGATCGCGGCACGCCACTGGTCGAGCACGCGGGCGGTGCCGACGCTGTCGTCGAGGCTGATCTCTGGGGCCTCGCCGGTGCCGTCGCGCAGGGCGGCGATCGTCGCGGCGGCCTCGAGCCCGTACGGCTGTGCCCCAGGGAACGACAGGGTGCGGGTCTCGCCGTCGACCGTGCGGACGGTCAGCTGCGCGTCGTCGCCGAACCACGGGTCGGTGAGCAGGATGCTGCCGCGCGAACCGGTGATGGTGGCCGAGTTGGCGTCGTCGACGCGCACGCCGCAGCGGACGGCGGCGGTCACGCCGTCGCCGAAGTCGAGCTGGGCCAGGGTCCACTCGTCGACGCCCGTCGGGCCGAGCGTGCCCTTGGCCGTCACGGCGAGGGGCTCGGCGAACGCACGACCGCGTGCCGCCCCGACGACGGCCCGGGCCAGCGAGACGGGGTAGCCGCCCACGTCGAGGATCCCTCCGCCGGCCGTGTCGACGTCGAACAGGCGGCCCTCACGGGTGGCTGCGGCGAACGAGAAGGCGGCGTCGACGTGCACGAGCTCGCCGATCGCGCCGTCGCGGACGAGCTCGAGCAGCGCCCGCGTCTGCGGGTGGAACCGGTACATGACGGCCTCGACGAGCGTCGCGCCCGCCTGGCGTGCCTCGTCGGCCACCGCCATGGTCGTGCCGGCGTTCGGCGTCAGCGGCTTCTCGCAGAGCACGGCCTTGCCGGCCGCGACGGCGTCGAGCACGAGGCGCGCGTGGGTCGTGTGCACGGTCGCGACGTAGACGGCGTCGATCGTGGGGTCGGCGAGGATCTCGGCGTAGGTCCCGGTGCGGACGGTCGCGCCCGCGGCGGCGGCGCCGGTGCCGGCGGCGGTGCCGGTGCTGGCGTCGTCGGTGCCCGTCGTGCCCCCGGCGGGCGCTGCGCCCTGCTCGACGGCGAAGGCGGCGAGCTCGGCGGCCCGCCCCGCGTCCGTGCTGCCCACGGCGGCGAGCACCCCGCCCGACGACGGCAGCTGCGAGACGAACTTCCGGGCGATGGAGCCGGCGCCGAGCACGGCCCAGCGGGCGGCCGCGCCGGGCTCGGCCAGACGGTCGGACACCGAGGACGCAGGTGCCGAGGAGGTGCCAGGTGTCGAGGAGGCGGCGGTCGCGTCGGCGGGAGTGGTCAGGGGAGACATCGGTGTCCTTCACTGGTCTGGCGAGCGACCGTGAACGTTCACGGCCAGGGTCGACGCTACCAGTAACCTCAGGGGGTGACGACTGCCGACCCCCGCCTCCCTCGCCCTGCCACGATCCTCGACGTGGCCAGGGTCGCCGGGGTCTCGCGCCAGACCGTGACCCGTTCGCTCAACGGCCTGCCCGACGTGAGCGCCGCGACCCGCGAGCGCGTCGTGCAGGCGGCCCGCGACCTGAACTACCGGCCGAACCGTGCGGCGCAGGGCCTGGTCAGGGGCCGGCAGATGACGGTCGGGCTCGTGCTCGACGACCTCCGCAACCCGTACTACCCGGAGGTCGCGTCGGAGTTCAGCCGGGCCGCGACCGCACGCGGCTGGGGAGTCCTGCTGTGCGACCTCGGGCACGACGCCTCCGTCGCTCGGGAGAGCCTCGCGTCCCTGGTGCCGCGCGTCGACGTGCTGGTCTCGCTGATGCCGCTCGGCGACCTGCGCGAGCAGGTCGCGGGCGTCCCGACCGTGGAGGTCGACACCGATCCCGACGGAGGCGCCCAGGGCGTCATCGAGATCGAGACGCGGTCGGCCGTCCGCAGCGCCCTCGACCACCTCAGGGCGGCGGGCCGCAGCCGGGTCGCGATGATCGACTCCGGCGTGGAGGGCTCCGGCCGGGCCCTCGCCTACCGCGAGTACCTCGCGGAGCACGGCATGGCGTGGAGCCCCGCCTCAGAGGTGCGCGTCGAGCAGACGCACGCCGACGGGGTACGGGCGGTCTCGGAGTTGCTCAGCACCTACCCGGACGCCGACGCCCTGCTCGCCTTCAACGACGTGCTCGCGATCGGGGCGCTCAAGGGCCTCGCCCGCCTCGGTGTCTCCGTGCCGGACGACGTGGCCGTGGTCGGCATGGACGGCCTCGACCTCGGCTCCCTCGTCACCCCGGAGCTGACCACGCTCTCGATCGACAAGGCCGAGCTGGCCCGCGTCGCCGTCGAGGTCGTGGCCGACATGCTCGCCGGTGCCGAGCCGCCGCGACGCCGAGTCGTGCGCACGCTGCTCCTCCGCGAGTCCGCGTAGCCCTCCTCGCCTCTCGCCCCCTCGCCACCCTCGGGCGCTCCGTGGGCGATGAACCGCGAACCGAACCATGAACCGCGACAAAACGCGGTTCATGGTTCGGTTCGCGGTTCGAGGAGACGCTGCGGCCCGGCTACTCCTCGCCGAGGAGGCGGCGGCGGCGCAGCGTCAGCCACGCGCCGACCGCGATGAGCAGGAACGCCGTGCCGGCGATGCCGACCCACGCGTCCGAGCCGGTGAAGGCGAGGCCGTCCCGGCCCGCCACGGCGACCGCGCCGCCCGCACCCGAGCCCGGCGCGCTGGCACCCGGCGCACCCGCACCCGGAGTGCCCGCACCCGGAGTGCCTCCGCCAGGCGTACCAGGCGTGCCCGGGTCGCCCGGGTCGTCCGGCCCCGCCGCGGCGAGCACCGTCAGCGTCGCCCTGGCGAGTTGCGCGCCGCCCTCGAGCTCGACGACGTGCGCCCCCGGCTCGAGGTCGGCAGGCACGACGAACCGCAGCACGCCGACCCCGGCGGCAGTCGCGGTCGTGTAGCCGATCGACTGAGGCTCGGAGAAGACGGTCCCGGCGAGCTCCTCGCCCGCGACGAACCCGGTCGCGGTGATCGACACCGTGTCGCCCGGCCGTGCCGTGGCCGGCGAGAGCGTGCCCGGCACGACCGACTTCGTCGGCTCGACGACTCCGAGGTCGACGCCCAGCACCGTCGCGAGGCGGGCGAGCGCCACGTCGGGCAGCCCGCGCTGCAGCGCGTTCTCCGCCTCCGCGGTGAGGGCCGCCGAGCCGGCCGCGGCCGTGCCGTCGACCATCGCGTCCTGCGCGAGGTCGCGGGCGACGGACACCAGGTCGTCGGCCGCGGTCATCGCGTCGAGGTCCGTGCCCGAGAACGGTCCGACCGCCTCCAGCAGCAACCGGAGGAGGCGCGCGACGGCGGCCGCATCGGCACCGGCCTCGCCGCCCGCCGCGGTCCCGTCCGCGCCCCAGACGTCCCCGTCCAGCACGCCCTGCACTCCGTCGCGAGCCGCGCCCACGGGCAGCGACGCGACCAGCGCCTCCAGCCGGTCGCGCGCGCCGTCGGTGCGCAGGCCCCAGCCGTACGGGTACAGCGGCGTGTAGTCGGCGTCGCCGACGTTGATCGGCACCTGGTCGGCGCTGGCCGCCCAGGTCACGGGCAGGCGGCCGGCGAAGGGCCGGTCGCCGAAGAGCACGTCGGCCACGCCGGCGCCCTCGGAGCCCGGCAGCGACGACGCGACCACCGCGTCGGCGAGCCCGACGACGTCGCCGAGCAGCTGCGGCCGGCCCGACACGACGAGCACGACGCACGACGAGGTCGCGGCGCAGACCTTCTCGACGACGGCCTGGTCGGCCGGCGTGAGCGACAGGCTCGAGCCGTTGTTGCCGACGTCGCCCTGTCCCTCCGCGTAGGGCCGTTCGCCGACGACCACGACGCCGGTCTGGTCGGCACGGATCGGCTCGGTGGCGCCCGGGCTCACCGTGACGGTCGCACCGGGCGCGACCTCGCGGATGCCCTCGGCGATGCTCGTGCCGGTCGTCGTGTCGCCCGACCCGCCCTGCCAGCTGATCGTCCAGCCGCCCATCTGGCGACCGAGGTCGTCTGCGGTGGAGCCTGCCACGTAGAGGTCGGCGTCCGCTGCCAGCGGCAGGGCGCCTCCTTCGTTCTTCAGCAGCACCTGTGACTCGGCCGCGGCCTGACGGGCCACCGCCCTGTTCGCCGCGCTGCCGACGCCGTCGACGTTGGTGCGGTCGGCGAAGGGCTGCTCGAACAGGTTCAGGTCGAACTTCTGGGTGAGGATCCTCCGCACGGCGTCGTCGACCCGCGACTGCGACACGGTGCCCGACCCGACGGCCGCGACGATGCTGTCGATGAACGCGCCGTAGTTGTAGGGCGCCATCGCCATGTCGAGCCCGGCGTTCACCGAGCGGACGGCCTTGTCGGCGTAGCTGCCGCCCGGGAGCTTGTCGATGCCCTCCCAGTCGCTGATGAGGAACCCCTGGAACCCCAGGTCGCCCTTCAGCAGGTCGTTGTTGAGGGCGGCGTTCTCGTGCATCCGCACGGGCCCGTCGCCGAGGTCGACCGCCGAGTACGACGGCATGATCGTGCCGACGCCGGCCTCGAGGGCAGGCAGGTACGGGTCGACGTGCAGCCGGGTGAAGTCCTCGAGCGACTCGGCCTCGGTGATTCCCTGGTCGATCGGGTACGCGCCGGTGCCGACGACGGACTCGTCGTACGTGGTGCCTCCGTCGCCGGCCCAGTGCTTGGCGGTGGCCAGGACCTCGTCGGCCCCGCCGATGTCGGTCGGGTCGTCGCCCTGCAGGCCGATCACCGAGGGGGCGGCGAAGGTGCGGACCAGGTCGGGGTCCTCGCCGAACGACTCGTAGCTGCGGCCCCAGCGCTCGTCACGCGAGACGCAGAGGCAGGGAGCGAAGGTCCACGGCACGCCGGTCGCGCGCACCTCCTGCGCCGTGACGCGGGCGATCTGCTCGACGAGGGCCGGGTCGCGGGTCGCGCCGAGGCCGGTGTTGTGCGGGAAGATCGTCGCCCCGACCACGTTGCTGTGGCCGTGCACGGCGTCGACGCCGTAGATCATCGGGATCTGCAGGCGGGTCGAGAGGGCCTCGCGCTGGTAGCCGTCGACCATGTCGGCCCAGGCGACCGCGGTGTTGCCCTGCGGCACCGAGCCGCCGCCGCTCAGCAGCGAGCCGAGCGCGCGTCCGCTGATGTCGCTCGGCGACGACAGCCCGAGGCGCTCGGCCTGGGCCATCTGGCCGACCTTCTCCTCGATTGTCATCCGCCCGAGCAGGTCGGCGACGCGCTCCGCGGTCGGCAGCGACGCGTCGAGGTAGGGCAGGTCGTGCGCCCCGATCACGATGCGCGGGCCCTCGCCGACCTTCGCCGTGGTCGACGCGAGCGTCAGCTGCAGCTCCTTCGACTCGGCCGGCCCCGAGGAGGCGCGGGTCGTCACGCTGATCGTCTGCACCGTCCCCGAGGGCGAGCCGGCCGGGAACGTCGCCGTGCCCGAGGCCGCGTCGTAGTCGACGCCCTCGACCGCGCTGCCGTCGGCGGTCGCCCAGTCGACGACGACGTCGGAGGCGAGGGGCTCGTCGCCCGCGGTCGAGAGGGTGAGCGGCACCTCGGCGGTGTCGCCCGCGTCGACGAGCCAGACGTCCTGCGTCGAGTCGACCGTCACCGAGGCGGCGGTCGCCGGCGTCCCCCAGATCTGCGTGTCGTCGATCGCCCAGCCGACCGCCGCCGGGGTGCCGGGGGCGAAGGTGATCGAGTAGCCGAACGCGCTCGTCAGGTCGAGGGTGCCGTTCTTCGTCGCGTCGTCGCCGGGCTGGTAGCCCGACGGCGTGAACGACGAGAAGGGCAGCTCGACGAGCTTCCAGCGGCTGGTGCTGCTGCCCCAGTTGTCCTTGAAGGTGGCGGCCCACAGCTCGCTTGTCTCGGCGGTGTCGCCGCCGCCCGCGGGGTCGCCGTCCTTGATCTCGACCTTGAGGTCGGCGCCGGCTGTGGGCGAGGCGGGGTTGTTCGCCTGCGACGCGTACCACCAGAAGCGCAGGCCCTGGTAGCTCGACCAGTCCTGCGAGTCGGCCAGGTCGTGGCTGAGCCCGCCGTAGCCGCCCTCGGGGATCGAGTACGCGCCGCTCAGCACGTGGTTGTCGGCGACGCCGCCGCGCTCCTGGGTCGTGACCTCGCGGCTGATGGTCGGCTCGAGCGGCGCGGGGGAGCCCCACGTGAAGAAGCCGACGGGGTCGGCCCCGGTGGTGAGCTCCACGTCGCCCTCGAAGTCCTCGATCATCGTCGCGCGGTCGAACACGGCGACGTCGTCGAACAGCCAGGTGCCCGCGCCGAGGGCCGTCAGGGTGACGGCGAAGCCGGTCGAGGCGGAGGGGTCGAAGCGGGCGTCGCTGGTCGGGGCCGTCTTCGAGCGGAGGTCGGCGAACAGCACGCTGACCTGCTTCCACTCGGTGCTGTCGTCGATCACGGTCTGCTCGAAGAGGGCGTCGTTGCCGTTCTTCAGCTCGTACCGCAGGGGCAGGCCGGTGGCGTTCCCCTTGAACCAGAACGAGAAGCCGTCGTGGTCGCTCCAGTCGGTGGCCGCGGTGTCGTGCGCGAAGCCGAACCAGTCGGCCTGCGTGGCCGGGCCGCCGACGACGGCGCTCAGCACCTTCGCGCCCGCGCCCGACGAGTCCGCGCGATCCGCCGCGACGGTGCTGAGGGCCGGCGTCACGGTCGCGTTCGCGCCCCAGGGGAAGTACCCGGCGGGCACGTCGCCCTCGAAGTCGTCGATCACCGTCGTGGCCCCTGCGTTCGGCACCGCGCCGGTCGGCGTGACGGTGACGGCCAGCGTCGACCGCGCCCCGAGCGTCACGGGCTCGCTCGGCTCGGACAGCGTCAGCGTGAAGGCCCGACGGGGGCTGAGGCCGCCCGTCGACAGGGTCGTGACCTCGACGGAGGCGGTGGTCTCGCCGGGCGCGAAGGTCACCTCCTGGTCGACGGCCTCGAAGTCGGTGCCGGCGACGGCGGTGCCGTCGGTCGACCGGACGCGCGCGGTGACCGGCTCGGTGCTCGTGCCCGTCAGGCTGAGCCCGACGGCGAGGGGCTGACCGGCGGCGACCGTGGCGGTCGACCGGTCGAGCGTGACCGCTCGGGTCTGCGACTCCCCGAACACCTGCAGGCCGAAGGCCGAGTAGCCGTACCAGTGCTGGCGCGGCAGGTCCCAGGTCGCGGCGGCGCGCTGCAGCATGCTCAGCCGGACGTAGCGGGCCTCGACGGGTGCGTCGGTCGTGCCGACCGCTTCCTCGTCTCGCGCGCCGTCGCTCGCGACGGTCTTCGCGACGGTCCAGCTCGCCTCGAGGGCAGGATCGCCCTGCGTGGTCTCGATCCGGTAGCTGGAGGCGTACGACGACTCCCAGTCGATGCCGATCGAGTCGACGCGGGCGACTCCGCCGAGGTCGACGGTGACCGACGCGGTGAAGGGGACGTCCTCGTCGGGCCCGTTGCCGCTGGCCCAGCGCGTGGTCGCGTCGCCGTCGATCAGGGCGTCCGCCGGGAAGGTGCCGTCCTTGTCCGACTGCGTCGCCGAGGCCACCACCGTGCCGTAGCGCGCGAGGTCGATCGGCGCGGCCGAGGCGGCGACGGCGGGCAGGCCGCTCAGCAGCAGGGCCGAGACGGCGGTCAGCGCGGCGGGACCGAGCAGGCCGCGGCCGCGGTGCCGGGTGCCGGGCGCGCGCTGCGAGGCCGAGCCGGGGGTGCGAGGTGAACGAGTGCGGACAGGGCGGACGGCCACGATTACTCCCTTGTAATCACGAGCTGACGCGAGACGGGTCGCGTGACCACGTCGTCGTGGCCACGAGCTGTCGCGAGGCAGGACCGCCCTCGTCGGCCCCGCGAACGGGGGCCAGGGGCGGATCGGCTCATCGTATTCACACAGGTGGCGCAGAGGCAAGGGGCCCGGCTTCGCTCTCGCCGTGCGCCCCCTCGGGCGCTCCGTGGGCGATGAACCGCGAACCGAACCATGAACCGCGACAAAACGCGGTTCATGGTTCGGAACACGGTTCAGGGCGGCGGCACCGAGGGCGCGCCACCGGGGACGCGGTCGGCTGCGCGGCCTTGCGTGAACGTTCACGGTGACTTAGTCTCAGGTCCGACAGGGCAGTCGAAGCGCTTCGCTCAGGCGCACCGCACGACACCGCACCGCACGCACGACGACTCGACGAGGAGGCCGAGATGACGACGATCCACGACGTGGCGAAGGCCGCCGGCGTCTCGATCAGCACCGTCTCGTACGCGCTCAGCGGCAAGCGGTCCATCCGGGCCGACACCCGCCTCCGGATCGACGCCGCCGTCCGCGACCTCGGCTACCGCGCCAACGCGGGCGCCCGGATGCTGGCCGGCACGCGGACGAACATCCTCGCCCTCAGCGCCCCGATGCACGCCGAGACGCACCCGCCCGCGTTCATGTCGTTCGTCGTGGCCATCGCCACGGCGGCGCGGCGTCACGACTACGACATCCTGCTGCTGACCGAGGCCGATCCGCTCGAGGGCCTGCGTCGGGTGGCGTCGAGCCAGCTGGTCGACGGCGTGGTGCTGATGGACGTCGACACCGACGACGCCCGCCTGCCGCTGCTCCGCGAACTCGACCTGCCCGCGACGGTCGTCGGCGTGCCCCGTGACACGACCGGGCTCGTCTGCGTCGACTTCGACTTCGAGGAGGCGGCGCGCACGTCGGTCCGTCGGCTCGCCGACCAGGGGCACCGGTCGATCGGCATGGTCGGCCACGCCGCCGCGCTCTACGAGCACGGCTCGAACTTCGCGCCCCGCTTCCGTGACGCCTTCGTCGCCGCGATCGAGGCCGATCCCCGCGGGCTCCGCGGCGTGGTCGCTCACGCCCCGGCGCCCGGCGATCCGCGCGGCGCGGTCGAGGTGCTGCAGGAGGCGCTGCCCGACCTGACCGCGCTCGTCCTGAACTGCAACGAGGGCGCCCACCGCGCCGTGCTCCGGTCGCTCGCCGACCTCGGTCTGCGCGTCCCCGAGGACGTCTCCGTCGTCTCGGCCTGCTCGAGCTTCGACACGAGCGAGTTCGTCCCGGCGCTCGACGTCGTGCCGCTGCCCGCCGAGGAGTCGGGCCGCCGCGCGGTCGAGCTCACGATGGCCCAGCTCGACAGGCGGTCGACGGATCAGGTGCAGCTGATCGCGCCGACCTGGATCGCCGGACGCTCGACGGCGGAGGTCGTCGTCTCCTGACTCCTCGACGCACCTGACAGTCGACGGGCCATCGTCGAAGCGCTTCGACTCCGACGACCCGCCCGCACCGACCACGACCCACCAGCCAGCCAGCACCACAACGACCCGCCGCCCACCACCACGACCCGCCGCACCCACCCACCACCGAGAGGCCCCCGATGCCGACGCTGACGTCCCGCTCCCGCGACCTGCCCGAGCCCCGCACCTTCCCCTGGATCACCGACGGCCTCGCCCTCGGCGGCGACTGGTCGCCCGAGCAGTGGCCCGAGGAGCTCTGGGCCGACGACGTCGCCCTCATGCAGCGCGCCGGGGTGAACAGCATCAACCTCGCCGTCTTCTCGTGGGGCCTGCTCGAGGTCGCCGACGGCGAGTTCGACTTCGGCTGGCTCGACCGGGCGATGGACCTGCTCGCCGACGCCGGCATCGGCGTGAACCTCGCGACGCCGACCGCGGCGCCGCCGATCTGGCTGTTCCGGGCGCACCCCGAGATCGGCCTCGTCACCGACCGCGGCGTGCGGGTCTCGCAGGGCGGGCGGCTCGGCTGGTCGCCGAGCTCGGCGGTGTTCCGCCGCTACGCGCTGCGGCTCGTCGAGACCATGGCCGCGCGCTACGCCGACCACCCGGCCCTCCGCCTCTGGCACGTGAGCAACGAGCTCGGCAACGAGAACTCGCACTGCTTCAGCGACGAGACCTCCGCCGCCTTCGCGACCTGGCTGGAGGCGCGGCACGGCACGGTCGAGGCGCTGAACGAGCACTGGGGCTCGGCCTTCTGGGGCCACCGGTACACGTCGTTCGACCAGGTCGAGGCACCCCGTTTCACCGGCACGAGCCACAACCCCGGCCTGCTCCTCGACTTCGAGCGCTTCAGCAGCGACGCCCTGCTCGGCCACTACCTGGCCGAGCGCGAGGTGCTGCGGCGCGTGACGCCCGACGTGCCGATCACGACGAACTTCATGATCCAGAACCACCCGGGCGTGCACGACTACTCCGGCTGGGCGCGCGAGGTCGACCTCGTCGCCAACGACCACTACACGATCGGCGTCGACCCCGAGCGCTGGGGCGAGCTGGCCTTCAGCGCAGACCGCACGCGCGGCATGTCGCAGGGCGAGCCCTGGCTGCTGATCGAGCACTCGACCTCGGCCGTCAACTGGCAGCCGCGCAACCGCGCCAAGTCGCCCGGCGAGCTCGCGCGCAACAGCCTGGCCCACGTCGCGCGCGGGGCCGACGGCACCCTGTTCTTCCAGTGGCGCCAGTCGACCGCGGGCAGCGAGCAGCACCACTCGTCCGTCGTCCCGCACGCCGGTGCCGACAGCCGCGTCTACCGAGAGGTGGAGGCGCTCGGCGCGACCCTGCGCCGCATCGGCGCCGTGCGCGGGTCGACCGTCGAGCAGGCCCGCGTCGCGATCCTCTTCGACGAGATCAGCCCGAACGCGCTCCGCTCGGGCAACAACCCCAGCGTCGACCTCAGGGCCCTCGACCAGCCGCTCGCGTTCCACCGGGCGCTTACGCGCAGGGGCGTGGCCGTCGACGTGGTCGCGCCGACGAGCGACCTCTCGGGCTACGACCTCGTCGTCGTGGCGACGCTCTACCTGTGCCCAGAGGAGGCGGTGGCCGGCCTCGAGCAGGTCGTCGCCCGAGGCGGCACCGTCGTCGTCACCCCGTTCTCCGGCATCGTCGACCGGCACAACCGCGTGGTCGAGGGCGGCTACCCCGGCGTGCTGCGTGAGCTGCTCGGCGTGCGCTCGGAGGAGTTCTACCCGCTGCTCGAGGGCGTCGAGGTCGAGCTGTCCGACGGCCGCCTCGGCACCGTCTGGAGCGAGCTCGCCGAGCCCCGCGCCTGGGCCGGCGCCGCAGACGACGCGGCCGCCACGGTGACGAGCACCTACGCCACCGGTCAGCTCGCCGGGCACCCGGCGACCTTCCGCCGCGACGCCCCGGGAGGCGGTGCCGCGCTCTACCTCACCACCCACCTCGACGACGCCTCGCTCGCCGCCCTCGTCGACGACCTCGTCGCCGAGCAGGGGATCGCGCCCACCGCGGCCGGCGACGACGGCCTCGAGAGGGTGCGCCGCACCTCCTCGACCGGGTCGTGGCTCTTCGCGATCAACCACGGCGACGTCGACCAGCAGGTCGAGGCGACCGGGGTCGACCTCGTGTCGGGCGAGCGGGCCGACGGCTCGTTCACCGTGCCCGCCGGCGCGGTCGCCGTGATCGAGGAGTCCCTGACCCGCTGACCCGGTCCGGGCCGGGCCGGGACGGCACCGGCAACCGCGCCGCAGCAGCACACGAAGCACCGCACCAGCACCAGCACCGCTCAACCCGCGTCGAAGGAGATGCCGATGAGACACCCGAAGACCGCGAGGGCCGCCGCCCTCGCGACCCTGTTGATCGGGGGAGCCGCGCTGAGCGGCTGCTCCGCCGTGGGCGGCGACGACGTCGTCCGCCTCGAGTACTGGGGCTGGGGGGTGGGCCAGAGCGAGCAGGTCGCCCTCTGGAACGCCGCGAACCCCGATGTCCAGGTGCGGCACACCGACGCAGGAGGCGGCACGGACTCGGCCGCGAAGCTCCTGACCTCGAGCCGGGCCGGCAACGCCCCCGACGTGGCGCTCGCCGAGTACACGACGATCCCGTCGCTGGTGATCGCCGACGTGCCGCGCGACATCACCGACCTCGTGGCCGACGTCGACGACGCCTTCACCGAGGGCACCTGGGCCCAGACGACCTTCGGCGGCCAGGTCTACGCGCTGCCGCAGGACGCCGGGCCGATGGTGCTCACGTACCGCGCCGACCTGCTCGCCGAGACGGGCCAGGCCGTGCCGACGACGTGGCAGGAGTTCGGCGACGTCGCCCGTGCCGTGCACGAGCAGCGCCCCGACACCGTGCTGGCGGCGGTCCCCGCCGGCGAGCTCGGCTTCTGGGCCGGCGTCTCGGCCCAGGCCGGCGCCGACTGGTGGTCGGTCGACGAGGACGGCTGGACCGTCGGCATCGCCGACGAGCGGATGCTCGAGGTGGCCGACTTCTTCGAGCAGCTCGCCGCCGACGGCTCGATCGACACCGACCCGGTGCTGTCGCCCGAGTACAACAAGCGCGTCAACGACGGCACGATCGGCGGCTGGGCCGCGGGCATCTGGGCGCCGAGCGTGCTCGGCGGCGTCGCCCCCGACACCTCCGGCTCGTGGGAGATCACACCGCTGCCCGAGTGGACGCCCGGCGACGCCGCGGTGCCGTTCCAGGGCGGATCGGCGTTGATCGTCACGAAGGACAGCGAGCACCCCGAGGAGGCGGCGGCGTTCGCCAAGTGGATGAACGCCAGCACCGAGGGCAACCAGTCGTTGCTCGACGTGCGCGGCGTCTACCCCGCGTCGATCGAGGGGCAGGAGCTCGCGATCGGCAACGCCCCGCCCTCGCTGATGCCGCAGCAGACCGACTTCTACGACGTGGCCGCCGAGGTCTCGGAGGACGTCCTCCCCACCACGTGGGGCCCGAACGTCGCGCTCGCGACGACCACGCTCACCGACGAGCTCAACGCGGCGATCGCGGCCGGCACCCCGTGGCGCGACGCCTTCGTCGCGACCCAGGCCGTCGTCGTGGCCGACATGGAGGATGTGGGATACCAGGTGACCACGAATGGCTGACACCGCGCTGCGCCCCGAGATGACGCACCCCGTGACCGCGAGCCCGGCCCCGCGCCCGGCACGCGGCCGTCGCCGGGGCCCGCTGGCTCCCTACCTGTTCGTCGCGCCGGCCGTCGTGCTGTTCGTGGTGTTCATGTTGATCCCGCTCGGCTACACGATCTGGTCGAGCCTCCGGGCCTACCGGATCGAGGAGGGCGCCTCCGTGCTCGGCGTCCGCGTCGACCGCTTCGTCGGCCTCGACAACTACGTCGCCGTGCTGCAGGACGCCGAGCTGCTCGCCAGCTTCGGCCGGCTCGGCATCTACGGCGTGATCGCCGTGCCGCTGACGCTCGGGCTCGCGCTGCTCTTCGCGCTGCTGCTCGACGTCCCCGCCGTCCGGGCCAAGCGCTTCGCGCGCACGGCGATCTTCATCCCCTACGCCGTGCCCGGCATCACCGCGGCGCTGCTCTGGGGCTTCATGTACCTGCCGAGCACGAGCCCGTTCTCGTACGTGACCAACGCCCTCGGCTGGGGCCCGATCCCGTTCCTCGAGGCCGGCGGCCTGTTCGGGTCGCTCGCCAACATCGCCATCTGGGGCGGCGTCGGCTTCAACATGATCATCATCTACACGTCGCTCCGCGGCATCCCGGCCGAGATCTACGAGTCGGCCCGCCTCGACGGCGCGAGCGAGTTCCAGGTCGCCCTGCGCATCAAGGTGCCGCTCGTCGTGCCCGCGCTCGTCCTCACCGGCGTCTTCGCGCTGATCGGCACGCTGCAGCTGTACGGCGAGCCGAACACCCTCCGTCCCCTGACCACCGAGATCACGCAGAGCTGGGCCCCGCTGATGACCATCTACCGCGACGCGTTCCTGACCGACGACCTCCCGTCGGCAGCCGCCTCCTCGACCATCCTCGCTCTCGGGACGGTCGCCCTCTCGGCGATCGTGCTCGGCGTCGCGAACCGCCGCCGCAAGGAGGGCGTCTCGTGACCGCCCTCGACACGCGCCCCGGTGCGGGCTCCCGACGAGGAGGCGCGGACCGCGACCGCAGGACGCCCCGCCCCGGCGCCGCGCGTGCCTCGCGCGTGGGGAAGCTGCTGCCCACGATCGTGCTGCTGATCGGCGCGTTCTACTGCCTCGTGCCGGTCGGCTGGGTGTTCATCGCCTCGTCGAAGTCGCCGGGCGAGCTGTTCACGTCGTTCTCGTTCGCCCCCGGCACCGGCTTGCTCGGCAACCTCGGCGACCTGTTCGCCTACGAGGGCGGCCAGTACGGGCTGTGGGCCGCGAACTCGCTGCTCTACGCGGGTGTCGGCGGCGTGCTCTCGACGCTCGTCTCGACGATGGCGGGCTACGCCCTGGCCAAGTTCGCGTTCCGCGGGCGGAACCTGATCTTCTTCATGATCCTCGCGGGCGTGCTGATCCCGGGCATCACCCTGGCGATCCCGCAGTACATCCTGCTCAGCGAGATCGGGCTGGCGGGCGGGCCGATCTCGGTGCTGCTGCCGATCATCATCAGCCCGTTCGGCATCTACCTCTCGCGGGTGTTCGCGCAGTCGGCGGTGCCGCAGGAGATCCTCGAGGCGTCGCGCATCGACGGCGCGGGCGAGTGGCGGATCTTCCGGCACATCGTGCTGCCGATCATGGTGCCCGGCATGGTGACCGTGTTCCTGCTGCAGTTCGTCGGCATCTGGAACAACTTCCTGCTGCCGTTCGTGATGCTCAGCGACCAGGCCGACTACCCGCTCACCGTCGGCCTCTACACGCTGCTGTCGAAGGGCTCCGGCGCGCCCGCGCTGTACTCGCTCGCCATCACCGGGGCAGCCGTGTCGATCATCCCGCTCACGCTGCTCGTGCTGTTCCTGCAGCGCTTCTGGCGGCTCGACCTGATCTCGGGAGGGCTGAAGGGCTGATGACCGAGCCGAACCGCACCTCCTCGGCCGTCAGCTCGCCGGCCACCACCTCCTCGACCCCCGCGTCCCGCGCGCGCCCGGAAGGCAGCACCGCATGAAGTTCACCGACGGCTACTGGGAGATCCTGCCCGGCGTCACCGCCCTCTACGCCCAGGAGGCGCACGACGTCTGGGAGCAGGACGGCGGCCTGGTCGCCTACGCCCCGACGAGGCGCATCGCGGGGCGCGGCGACACGCTCAACCGGCCGATGCTCACCGTGTCGCTGTCGTCGCCGGCCGAGGGCGTCATCCGCGTCCGCATCGACCACCACCAGGGCACGCGCGGCCGCGGCGGCTTCGACCTGCCGGGCGACGACGGCTCGCGGGTCGGCGAGGTGAGCGTCGTCGACGGCGTCGGCACGCTCACCTCGGGGGCGCTCACCGCGACCGTCTCCGAGGGCGCGCCCTGGTCGCTCGAGTTCAGCTCGGGCGGTGAACGGCTGACGGGCTCGGGGCACCGCTCCGTCGGGTACGTGACCGACGCCTCCGGCCGGTCGTTCGTGCACGAGCAGCTCGACCTGGGCGTCGGCGAGCACGTCTACGGGCTGGGGGAGCGCTTCGGACCGCTCGTCAAGAACGGCCAGACGGTCGAGATCTGGAACGCCGACGGCGGCACGTCGAGCGAGCAGTCGTACAAGAACGTGCCCTTCTACCTGACGAACAAGGGCTACGGGGTGCTCGTCGACGACCCCGGCGCGGTCTCGTTCGAGGTCGGCACCGAGTCGGTCGAGCGCGTGCAGTTCTCGGTCGAGGGCGAGTCGCTCGAGTACCTCGTGATCGCCGGCCCCACGGGCAAGGACGTGCTCGAGCGCTACACGGCGCTCGCCGGCCGCCCAGCCCTCGTCCCGGCCTGGAGCTACGGCCTGTGGCTGACGACGAGCTTCACGACCAGCTACGACGAGGCCACGGTGACCTCGTTCATCGACGGGTTCGCCGAGCGCGACCTGCCGCTGTCGGCGTTCCACTTCGACTCGTTCTGGATGCGCGAGTTCCAGTGGACCGACTTCGTCTGGGACGACCGGGCGTTCCCCGACCCCGACGCGATGCTCGCCCGCCTGCACGACAGGGGCCTGCACACCTGCGTCTGGATCAACCCCTACATCGCGCAGCGCTCGCGGCTCTTCGCCGAGGGCGCGGCGGCCGGGTACCTGGTGAAGAAGGCGAACGGCGACGTCTGGCAGTGGGACATGTGGCAGGCCGGCATGGCGCTGGTCGACTTCACGAACCCGGAGGCGGTGGCCTGGTACCAGGGCCACCTGCGGCAGCTGACCGCGCAGGGCGTCGACTCGTTCAAGACCGACTTCGGCGAGCGGATCCCCACCGACGTGGTGTGGCACGACGGCAGCCACCCGGAGGCGATGCACAACCTCTACGCGCAGCTCTACAACCGCGCGGTGCACGAGGTGCTCGTCGACGAGCGGGGCGAGCGCGACGCGGTCGTGTTCGCCCGCTCGGCGACAGTCGGCGGCCAGACGATGCCCGTGCACTGGGGCGGCGACAACTCGTCGAGCCACGTGTCGATGGCCGAGACGCTGCGCGGCGGCCTGTCGCTGTCGATGGGCGGCTTCGGCTTCTGGGCGCACGACATGGGCGGCTTCGAGGGGCTGCCCGACGCGGGCGTCTTCAAGCGCTGGCTCGCGTTCGGCCTGCTCTCGTCGCACTCGCGCCTGCACGGCTCGAGCTCGTACCGGGTGCCGTGGCTGTTCGACGACGAGGCCGTCGACGTCACGCGGTCGTTCACGAAGCTCAAGCTGTCGCTGATGCCGTACCTGTTCCAGGCGGGCGTCGAGGCCCATGAGAGGGGCATCCCGGTGATGCGGCCGATGGTGCTCGAGTTCGACCGCGACCGCGCCGTGGTGCACGTCGACACGCAGTACATGCTCGGCCCCGACCTGCTCGTCGCGCCTGTCTTCTCGGCCGACGGCAGCGTCGAGGTGTACCTGCCGCACGGCCGTTGGACGAGCTGGTTCACCGGCGAGGTCGTCGAGGGCGGGTCGTGGCGCACCGAGCGGCACGGCTTCGACACCCTGCCGCTGTACGTCCGCGAGGGCGCCGTCGTGCCCGTCGGCGCCCGGGACGACCGACCCGACTACGACTACCTCGACGGGCTCACGCTGCACGTGTTCCCTGGCCCCGACGGCGTGCGCGAGGTCACGGTGACCGACCAGGCGACGGCGTCGCCGACCGTCTTCCGCGTCGAGCGACGAGGAGGCGCGGTGGAGGTGACCGGGCCGGAGGGCGCGACCCTGCCTGCGGTCGTGGTGCGCGCCTCCTAGGCTCGCTCGCCCTGCCGCCGGCCGGGCTGGCCCTCGACCGGGGGCCAGCCCGGGTACGCCGCGACGCCACCGGCCGGGGTACGTGCTGCCGCGTGCCCGCCGAGAGAACCGGCGCGATCATTGTGCTAGTTACGAGAAGCGCGTATATCTCAGGTAACGGGGAACACCAGCACGTCCGACACGTGTGGTCTGGTGCCTCCTCTCCGCAGTCAGGTGCCGCCATGGCCCGCACGACGTCCACCCTCCCCTTCGCGCGGACGGCCGTCGTGATCGGCGTCGCCGCCGCCCTCACGCTCACGGCCGCGCTGCCGGCCCAGGCAGACACGGTCATCGGCGGCCCGGTGGGGCTCGGCACCGCCGCGACCTACGGCGTGCTCGCGAGCTCGGCGATCACCAACACCGGCCCCAGCGTCGTCGAGGGCGACATCGGCGTGAGCGCCGAGGGCGCGATCACCGGGTTCGACCCCGCGACGGGCCCCGGCGTGATCGCGCCAGGAGGCGTCGTGCACGTCAACGACGCCGCCTCGGCCCAGGCGCAGGCCGACCTCACGACCGCCTACGACGTCGCACGGTCGCTGACCCCGCAGGAGTCCGGCATCACCGAGCTGGCGAACCGGTCGCTGACCCCAGGCGTGTACTCGGGCGGCGAGGTCGCGCTGTCCGAGAACGGCACCCTGACCTTCGCCGGCACAGCGGAGTCGGTCTGGGTGATCCAGGCGGCGAGCAGCCTCACGATCGGCTCGGCGACGTCGATGATCCTGCCTCCCGGCGCGAGTGCCTGCAACGTCTTCTGGCAGGTCGGCAGCTCGGCCACCATCGGCAGCGGATCGCAGTTCCGAGGCACCGTCCTCGCGCAGACCTCCGTCAGCGTGAACGACGGCACGACCGTCATCGGCCGCCTCCTCGCCCGCACCGGAGCCGTCACGCTCATCAACGACGCGATCACCGTGCCGCAGGACTGCGCGGCCGGCGACGTGACCAGCAACCCGACCATCACCTCCGGCGCCCCCACGACCGCCACGGCGGGCACGCCGTACACGTTCCCCGTGACGGCCTCCGGCGCCCCCTCGCCGACCTTCACCGTGACCGCGGGCACCCTGCCTGCCGGGCTGAGCCTCGACTCGACCACCGGAGTCATCTCGGGCACGCCCACCACGCCCGGCTCGACGACCGTGACGATCACCGCGTCCAACGGCGAGGCGCCCGTCGACAGCGAGACGTACGTCGTCACGGTCGACGCGGCAGCCGTCGTGCCGCCGGTCGTCGTGCCGCCGGTGACGCCGCCCGTGACGACGCCGCCGGTCACGACGCCGCCGGTCACGCCTGCCGTGCCCGTCACGCCCGTCGCCGACCGCACGCGCGGACAGCTGTCCGCAGGGCGCCTCGCGAACACGGGCGCCGAGAGCACGGCGCCCGCCCTCGTTGCCGGGCTGGCGCTGCTGTCGGGCGTCGCCCTCGTCGTCACCGCGTCGGTGCGCCGACGTCGCGGCGCGCACGTCGCCCGCTGATCCGTCCGGCCGGTCGGTCGATCGGCTGGTCGGTAGGTCGGCCCGAGGTCGGCCCGGCCGGCTGACCGGTCGGCCCGGCCGGCTGACCGGTCGGCTGGTCGCGCCGCGGTCGTGGCCGAGCCGCACCTGTGCTTGCATGGGCGCCTGCGGATGTCGACTCCCGACCCGGATGCTCGCGGACCGATCGAGAGGCCCTGATGAGCGACGAGACGACCGTGACCTCCGACGCTGACGAGGGGGCGCCTCCTCCAGTCGGGCACGAGGTGCGGACCGAGGGCGACAGCGGCGTCCTCGCCGCCATCTACGCCATGCAGGACGCCGAGGCGCTCTTCCGCGCCAGGCTCCGCAAGAAGCTGGGGATCGGCGCGAGCGAGCTCGCCGCCGTCCAGTTCCTGGCGCGGCTCGAGCTGCGCGGTGCCGACGCCCGGCCCGTCGACGTGGCCGCCCACCTCGGGATCTCGACGAGTGCGATCTCGCCGGTGGTCGTCCGGCTCGAGGGGCGCGGCTACGTCATCCGGCGGCCCGACCCGGCCGACGGCCGCGGGATCCGGCTCGCGCTGACCCCGGCGGTGCACGCCGCCGTGTTGGCGGCTGCCGGCGGCGGCAGCCTCGGGGCCCTGACGGCGGTCGCCGGCCTGGGCGACGTCGAGTCACGCCGGCTCGTCGCCTTGCTGGCGGGGGTCACGTCGGGCTACGCCGGAGGGGCCGCGCCCGACGTGCTGCTGCCTGCGAGCTGACCGGCCCGGGCCGCGGCTGCCGCATCACGTCCCGAGCATCACGTCGCGTCGCGGCGGGACGCGATGCTCGGAACCCGATGCGACACGGGCCGCGGTGCGGGCACCGCCGGGCAGGCCCGTGCTCTGGGGTGGTGACGTGGGGTCGTCGGTGCGAGAAGATGACGTCGCGACATCCCCGTGCCTGCACCTACGTGCCCGCACCTCCGTGACGAACCGGCTCGCCGCGACGTCCTGAGAGAGGCGGGTCCGCCTCACCAGCGGGCGGCGCCGGCCGGGAACGGACCAGGAGAACCACTCATGACCAGCACCGAGACCACCGACGTCACCGAGATGAGCGACGTCACCGGGATGAGCGACGCTCGGACCGCCGCGGCCGCCGCCGCCGACTTCGACACGGATCACGTCGTCGCCGTCGGCCCCGACGCGGAGCCGACCTTCGAGAAGGTCCAGTTCGCGACCGACGACCTCGAGGAGGCGCGCCGCAGCCTCGAGAGCGTGCTCGACGGCCGTCAGTTCCGGGCACGCCTCGCGGGGGAGCCGTTCGTCTCCCGCTTCGCCTCCGCGGGCGACTCACGCCTGAGCCTGCAGACCGGCACCTTCACCGCGCATCTCCAGGGCGTGATCCCGTGGTCGCGCGACTACGTCATGTCGTGGTTCCGCTCCGGGTCGGTGACCGTCGACTACCCGGTCGGACAGCTGACGAGCCAGGGCTCGCGACCGTTCCTCACGCCGAGCGAGACGTCGTTCGCGTTCTCGATGACGCCGCACCGGCACGGCATCGTCCACGTCGACGCGGCGTTCCTCGAGGCGGTCGCCACCGAGCGGCACGCGGGGCCGCCGCAGCGGATCGTCTTCGACTACGCCGCCGTGCCGACGGACGAGGCGCTCGACGCGTGGCGGACGACCCTCGGCGAGGTGACCCCGTTGATCGTCGGCGAGGAGACGCCCGCGCTGGCCCGCCACGCCGCCCAGCAGGCGCTCGTCCGGGGCATGCTCGACCTGTTCCCCTGGCGGGCGGTGGACGTCCCCGACACCCTGCGGACCGAACGCACCCGACGCCTCCGCCAGGCTGCCGAGTACGTGCACGCCTACGCCGACCGGGCCATCACCTCCGCCGACATCGCGACCGCGGCGGGCATGCACACCCGCACCCTGCAGCTGCTCATGAGCGAGCACCTCGGCTCGAGCCCGACGAACTACGTGCGGCACGTCCGCCTCGACCGTGCCCGGCAGGACCTGCTGTCGTCCGAGCCCGGCTCGGTGCTCGTGTCGGACGTCGCCCGCAGGTGGGGCTTCGGCAACCTCGGGCGCTTCTCCGCGTCGTACTCGGCGCGGTTCGGCGAGTACCCGCGCGACACGCTCGCGCGCTGACCGCGTCGCGTCGCGGGGCGTCCTGCGGCGGCCGGCCCGCGCCTCCTCGGGTGCCCTGTGGTGGCCGGCACGCGCATCCTCGGGTGTCCTGTGGTGCCCTGCCCGCGCCTCCTCGGGGCGAGGTTCACAGCGGGCTCGGGGCGCCCTTGCGGCAGGCGGGCGTACGGTCCGCGACATGAGCACAGACGACAAGTCCGCCGAGACGATGACCAGCCCGATGATGGACGGCGCCGAGGAGGCGACGGCCGAGGAGAAGACGGACGGCCTGTCCGAGCAGGCCGAGGCCGACCACCGCGACGGAGGCGGCACCGGCAGCCGCGAGGACGACGTGCGCGAGCGCGCCGCGCAGCACGACGCGCAGTCGGACGTCTAGCCGCAGGCTGAGCCGCACCGCACCGCACCGCACCGCATCGCGCTTCGTGCACTGCACCGGTTCCAGACCCGGTGCAGTGTACGAAACGAGGTGCGGTGTCGTGCGTCCGGCAGAGCCTGGGACGTCAGGCGCCCGCGGGCACCGGCGCGCGGAACCAGTCGAGCAGCGCGCGCACCGCAGGGTCGAGGTCGGGCCGGCGACGTGAGCCGTCGAGAGCAGCGCCGGTGACGTCCGCGTAGCCCGGGATCGCCCCGGCGAGCTCGTCGGTCGTGGGGCGGTAGCCCATCGACCAGTCGCCGAAGCGGGGCTCGTCGATCGACTCGCGCAGCAGCTCGACCACGTCGGTGTGCCGCGGATCGGCGGCGATGAGCTCGTAGCGGGCCTGCACGACGTCGTCGGGCCCCTCGAGCACCTGGACGAAGCGCCCCTGCTTGTGCATCAGGAATCCCGACAGCCCGAGCCGGCGGTTGTTCGCGCGGCTGTTCATGAGCAGGGTGGCGAGGTCGCCGTCGGTGTAGGGGACGCGCGAGGCGCTGGTGTAGACGATCGAGAGCATGGGGGCCTTTCGGGGGATCCCTCGAGCTTGCCCGTCGTGCCGCGAGTCGTCACGCCCCAGTCAGGGGGCGGCGCGGGTGCGCCCCTGCCCGCACCCGCGACCCGCACCCGTGGCTGCCGCACATCCCGCCCGCGCCCGCGCCCGCACCCGCTGAACCCGCGCACACCCGTCAGCGCGCGCGAGGGTCCACGCGGGTTCAGCGGGTGTCGACCGTGCGCCGTGACCGGCGACGGCCGCGCAGCAGGATGGCCAGGTACGCGAGGGCGCTGGCGCCGCACAAGGCGCTGCCGGTCCAGGCCACCGCTGCCGGGCCGTGGTCGAAGACGGCGCCGAGCACGAACGACAGGCCGACCGCGAAGGAGGTGAGCAGCAGTGAGAGGACCGGCTCCAGCCACGCCGGGCCGAGCAGTGCGGCTCGGGAGGTGTCGCGTCCCTCGTCGGCACGGCTCCGGGCGTCGTCCAGGCGGTCGCGGATCGTGAGGCCGATGACGGGGCCCCAGAAGGCGACGACTGCGGGCTGGCCCACCTGGGACGCGACGATCACGACGATCGAGGCCACCGCCCCGGCGACGTACCACCACGGGAACACGCGGCTGACGGGGACCGCGCGAGCGGACCTCCCGGTCACGCCGAGCTCGCAGTCAAGGGCACGTCTCCACGCTAGCCGCCTCCCACCCGCGAGGTGGCTGCTGAGTGCCCGCACCCGCGCGAACCGCGCACACCCGTCGGCGCGCGGCAGGGTGCGCGCGGGTTCTGCGGGTGCCGACGCCGCAAGCCGCCGCACCGTCCGCAAGCCGCCGCACCGTCCGCGTGCCGCCGCACCGTCCGCACCCGCGCGAACCGCGCACACCCGTCGGCGCGCGCGAGGGTCCGCGCGGGTTCGGCGGGTGCCGACGCCGCGAGCCGTCACCCCGTCCACGAGCTGTCGCACCCCGCAGCGGCGGGCGGGCCGGGGGCCGGCTTGGCTGGCGCGGCTGCGGCCGCAGCCGGCTAGCGCGCGAGCGTGTCGCGGGGGTACTCGCCGACGTGGTCGGCGTAGCTGGCCGAGAAGCGGCCGAGGTTGCCGAAGCCCCAGCGGCGGGCGACGGCGGCGATCGTCGTCTCGTGCGGCGACGCGGCGAGCAGGTCGGCGCGCACGCGGTCGAGCCGGACCTGACGGAGGTACGCCGACGGCGACGTGCCGAGGTGCTCGCTCATCGCGAGCTGCAGGCTGCGGGTGTGCAGGCCGACGGCGGCCGCGACGTCGGACGGGCTGATCGGCTCGGCCGCGTGCGCGTGCAGGTACTCGAGGGCGTGCCGCACCCGGACCGTGCCGGGCGTGCGGAGCGAGCGGGGCACGTCGACGACCTGCCAGCGCCAGGTGCGGAGCACCGCCCTCGCGGTGCTCAGCTGGGCCTCCAGACGGAGCAGGGGAGGGACGACCTCGCCGACGACGGCCTCGGTGGCCCCTGCCATCGTCGACCGCCAGTCCGCGATCGACTCGGCGCGGGGCGTGCTCGACACGTCGAAGGCGACGCGCTGCGACGGACCGCCGTGCAGCTCGGTCGCCGTCTGCTCGAGGAACTCGGTGCCGAGCCGCACGAGGTGGCTCTGCCGTGGCTCGAACTCGAACTCGAACGAGTCCTCGGCGGGGATGAGGAACGGCGTCGAGCCGTCGGTGTGGTAAGCGTCGGATCCCCGGTGCACCGTCGCCGAGCCGCTGCGGAACCACATCACGAAGTGCGTGTCCGGGAAGGGGACCTCGCCCTCCATGTGACCCGTGAAGTGCGACGTCTGCAGGGTGACCCGTTCGTCGCCCGCGGTGACGTACCGGTACGAGAACGGCGCCCCGGAGGGGCGGGCGTCGAAACGGCGCCCCCCGTGGTGGTCGGACCTGCTGCGGAGCACCTCGTGCAGGTCGGTGCCCTGGACGACCGTGCGGCTGTAGGCAGGCACGTCGAGGCGCTCGGACTCGTCCGGCATCACGGGCTCCTCTTGTCTCTGCGGGGACTGGGCAGAACGAGGTGCATCGTGCCACACACCGCCGACGCCCGACCTGATGGCGGTCAGTCGTCGTGGTCGAGCGACGCCGAGAGGTCGCGAAGGGCGTCGATCTGCCGCTGCACCGTCGCCTGCTTGGTCTCGACGGCGCGCATCGCGTCGGCGCCGGCGACGAAGCGCGCGGGCAGCTCGGGACCGTCCGACAGCGTGACGAGCGCGTCCGCCAGCTTCGCGGGATCGCCTCCTTGCTTGCCGTTCATGCCCTTCCAGCTCTCGATCGTGCTTGCCGTGCCCTCGGCGTAGTCGTCGACGTGCAGCTCGGGCCAGGTGGTCGACGAGCCCTCGACGAGCAGCTCGGTGCGGAAGAAGCCGGGCTCGACGGCCATCACCGAGATGCCGAAGCGGGCGACCTCGGCGGCGAGCGAGTCCGACCAGCCCTCGAGCGCGAACTTCGACGCGGCGTAGGCCGAGGTGAACTCGGCGCCGACGAACCCGGCGGTCGAGGTGACGGTGATCACCTGCCCCGAGCGCTGCTCGCGCATCACCGGCAGCACGGCGCGGGTCACCGCGAGCGGCCCGAAGAAGTTCGTCTCCAGCTGCGAGCGGAACTGCTCGGGGCTGAGCGTCTCGAAGTACCCCGCGAAGAAGTTGCCGGCGTTGTTGACGAGCACGTCGACTCGGCCGAACCGGTCGACGGCCTGGGCCACCGCGCGCTCGGACGCGGCCGGGTCGGTGATGTCGAGGGCGACGACGAGGAGGCGGTCGTGGGCTCCCACGGCCGACTCGACCGCCGCGACGTCACGGCCGGTGGCGACCACCGAGTGGCCGGCGGCCAGGGCGGAACGGACGATGTCGGTGCCGAGCCCCCGGCTCGCTCCGGTGACGAACCAGACGTGGCTGTCGGTCATGAGGTGCTCCTTCGTGAGAGGCGGGCGGCAGGTCGCCGCCGCGGGACTGTTCCCAGTCAAGACGCACGAGAGTGGCCCAGGGAGGCCCGCTCGTGAGGCGCCCTGCCAGGGCGCGTATCAGGCGCGCGAGCGCGCCTCCGCGTCGACGAGCGCGAGAGACACGTCCCAGAGACGGTCGGCCGCCGCGGGGTCGAGCGCCCAGGCGCGGACGCCGTGCAGCCCGTCGACGATCTGGTCGACGACCTCCGCCTCGTGACAGTCGTCGAAGTAACGGCCCCGCACCTCCGCCAGCTCGGGCGCGGTGGCGAGCAGCACGGAGGTCGCCGCACCCTGCTCTGGCGTCTTGACCGCGTCGGCCGCAGCGGGCGGCGAGCACGTCAGGGTCCCAGTGCTTCTGCAGGCCCGTCCAGATGCCGCCGGGCATGCACGAGTTCGCCACGATGCCGTCGTCGGCCCAGCGGGCACTCGCGCCGACCGCGAACAGCGCGTTCGCCGTCTTCGACTGGGCGTAGGCGAGCCCGGGCTCGTAGCGGCGCCGCCGGAAGAACAGGTCGTCGAAGACGACGGGCGACCCGCCGTGGCCGCTCGACGAGACGGAGACCACGCGGGCGCCGCCGGCCGCGGCGAGGGCGCCGTGCAGTCCGAGCGCGAGGGCGAAGTGGCCGAGGTGGTTCGTCGCGAACTGGAGTTCCCAGCCCGCCGGCGTGTACGTCTCGGGGGAGTCCATCACCCCCGCGTTCGCGATCAAGATGTCGAGCGGGCCGGTGAACTCGGCCGCGACGGCTTCGACCGAGGCAGGTCGGTCGAGGTGCAGCTCGACCACGTCGGGCACAGGCCCGCCGGTGGAGCGGGCGATGTCGTCGGCGACCGCACGCCCCGCTGCGACGTCGCGCACGGCGAGCGTCACCCGGGCGCCGGCCCCGGCCAGGGCGCGGGCCGTCTCGACCCCGATGCCCGAGGAGGCGCCCGTCACCAGGGCCGTCCGCCCGCCCAGGTCGACGCCCTCGAGTGTCTCGGCCGCAGTCGTCCTCGCCCCGAAGGTGCTGATGTCGCGTGTCGTCACGTGGTCCCTCTCGCTCGTTGCCGCGACCCTACGCCGGGCCGCCGACACTTCTGGCCCGCGGCCCCGGACCGACACGGGAGCGACAAGACGACGCGTTCTCCCACGTCGTCTTGTCGTCATCGCGACGGTTCGCCCGGCCGCCGTCCGGCCAGGAGCATGCTGGGGGCAGCCCCGGCGCAGCAATCCCGCCCGCCTCGACGGAAGGACCTCTCGTGCAGATCGACCTCACCGGCAAGACCGCCCTCGTGACCGGCTCTACCCAGGGCATCGGCCGCGCGATCGCGCTCGGCCTGGCCCGCTCGGGCGCGACCGTCGCGGTGAACGGACGCACGGCCTCCCGCGTGGACGAGGCGATCGTGGGCCTCCTCGAGGACGCGCCGGGCGCCTCCTTCGTCGCAGCCCCCGGCGACGTCTCGACCGACGAGGGTGCGCAGCAGGTGCTCGCCGCCGTGCCGCACGTCGACGTGCTGACGAACAACCTCGGCATCTTCGCCTCGGCCGACCCGCTCTCGATCGACGACGACGAGTGGCGCCGCTACTTCGAGGTCAACGTGCTCTCGGCGGTCCGCCTGATCCGCGCGTACCTGCCGGGCATGACCGAGCGCGGCTGGGGCCGGGTGCAGAACATCGCGAGCGACTCGGCGGTCGTGATCCCGGCCGAGATGATCCACTACGGCATGTCGAAGACGTCGTTGCTCGCGGTCTCGCGCGGCTTCGCCAAGGCCGCCGCGGGCACCGGCGTCACCGTGAACTCCGTCATCGCGGGCCCCACCCACACCGGCGGCGTCGAGGACTTCGTCTACGAGCTCGTCTCACGGGACCTGCCCTGGGAGGAGGCGCAGCGCGAGTTCATGAAGCAGCACCGGCCGCAGTCCCTCATCCAGCGTCTCATCGAGCCGGACGAGATCGCGTCGATGGTGGTCTACCTCTCGTCGACCTTCGCGTCCGCGACGACCGGGGCCGCGGTGCGGGTCGACGGCGGGTACGTCGACTCGATCCTGCCCTGACCGCGCGACGCCGGGGGCGGGCCCGCGGCGCGAACCTACGCGAAAGCGACAAGGCGACGTGATCTTCCACGTCGTCTTGTCGCTTTCGCGTCGCTCCGCCCGAGCAGCAGCGGCGGCGCGGCGGCGTCAGGCGGCGGCGCGGCGCGACCGGCGGTCGGCCTCGAGGCCGTCCAGGAGGCGGGTGTCCAGCGAGTGGGCCAGCGCGACCTCGGCGACCACCGCCTCCTTGTCGGCGTCGGTCCACGGGGCAGCGTCGAGCTGTTCGTGGTAGGTGGCGCGGAACAGCGCAGGGTCCGCGACCTCGGCGAAGACGTAGAAGCCGACCCCGTTGACGTCGAAGCCGTAGTGCTTCTGCAGCAGCGTGCTGATGAAGCGACCGCACGACAGGTCGCCGAGGTAGCGCGTGTAGTGGTGGGCGACGAACGCCCCGGCCGAGGTCGCGGCGACGGTCTCGAGCCTCTCGACGTACTCGCGAGTGGCCGGCAGAGCGACGACACGGTCGCTCCAGGCGTCGCCGAGAAGGAACTCGAGGTCCGACTCGAGAGCAGGCAGCCGGCTCATGCCGGTCGTCACGAACGGTGCGGCGACCGGGTGTCCGGCCATGGACGAGGAGGCGCCCTCGAGCGCGCGGTACACGAACCAGTACTGCGCCACCAGCTGGGCGTAGTCGTCGACGCCGCAGGTGCCGCGCAGCAGGTCGGTCATGAAGTCGGCGCCGCCGCTGGTGCCGTGACGACTGGTCGTCCGGGCCCGCAGGAACTCCGAGAAGGGGACGACGTCGGTCACGATGGACTCCGCTCGGTCGGACGGTGCTGCTGGCGGGGGTGGTGCTCGAGACGGCGGGGCCGCCTCCTGCTCGATCGTACTTAGGCGACCCTTACTTTGTCGAGTGGTCGGGTTCCATCTTCAGCATTCAGGAATTCGTGGCCCACGGCTCCTGATCCGTGCACGGTTCAGGACCGAGGCTCCCCCCGCCGCGAGGATCAGGAGCGATCTTCCTGAATGAGGAGAAGAGAGGAGGGGGAGAGGAGGGGAGAGGGGAGAGGAGGGCATGGCGCGAGGGGCGGGGGCATGCTGGGCCGATGGACGACGACGAGAAGAAGAGCATCCGCGACGACTTCCACGACGCAGTGAACATGACGCCGCACGAGCTCGAGCAGTGGCTCGAGACCGATGAGGCGAAGGAGGTGGGGCAGAAGTCCTCCGACGGCGCGGAGTCGGTCGGGCACGACAGCGGCCGCAAGATCGTGGGCATCCTGCGCACGAAGGTGGCCGACCTGGGCGACGACGACTACGCGCACATGAAGAAGGTCACGGGCTACGTGCACCGGCACGCCGCGCAGGGGCCCGAGGGCGACGCGCACGACTCGAAGTGGCGCTTCTCGCTGATGAACTGGGGCAACGACCCGGAGAAGAACGAGAAGTAGCAGCAGCAGCAGCAGCAGCGGCAGCGGCGGCACCAGCAGCGGCCGCAGCGCGACCGCGCACGACGACGGCCCCGCTCCTCCGGGAAGGAGGAACGGGGCCGTCGTCGTCTGCGGGCCGGAGCCCGCCGGTGCGGGCTACGCCTGCACGTCGCCGCGCCAGGCGCCGTCGGCCTGGCCCTTCGACTCGATGTACTGCTTGAAGTTCGCGAGGTCCTTCTTGATGGCGCGTCCGTCGGAGCCGATCGCCGCGCCGAGCTTCTCGAGCAGGCCGTCGGTCGTCCAGTCGATCTGCACGGTGACGCGCGTCTCGGAGTCGCTCAGCTTGTGGAACGTCACGACGCCGGCGTGGTCGACCTCGCCGCCGGTGCTCGTCCAGGCGACGCGCTCGTCGGGGTGCTGCTCGGTGATCTCCGCCTCGAAGGTCTTCTCGACCGGTCCGACCTTGACCTTCCACACCGTGAGGGTGGGGGTGGTCTGCGTGATCGACTCGACCTCGTCGAGGAACTTCGGGAACTCCTCGAACTGGGTCCACTGGTCGTACGCGGTGCGGACGGGGACCTCGACGTCGATCGTCTCGATGGCCTGTGCCATGGTGTTCTCCTCTTGTCGTGATGTCGTGGGGCAGGCGGACGAGCCCTCGAGGGGCTCTTGCCTGCCGACGTGAACGGTAGGAGGCGCGGAGCGGCGGCGTCCACGTGCAGAGGCGATGGTCAGGTGCCGGGTGACGCGGCGTCCCCCGGCTCCCGGTGCGGGCGGGGAGCGTACTCGCCCCGTCCGACGACGTGTCGCAGCGGAGTGCGGCTAGAAGAGGCCCAGTGCCGTGAACACGCCCGCCGTGGCCGTCGCGGTCGCGGCGAGGGCGGAGCCGACGATCACGAGGAGGGTCACCCGGCGCTCCCGGTCGCCGACGGACCGGGCGGAGGAGGCACGATGTGGTTCGGGGTACGTCACGGGTGCCTCCCTCAGGTCGGTCCCGGATCAGCCGGGCGCGCCCAGCATGGCCCTCCCTCGGCCGGAGCGCACCCACCAGTCCGGGGCACGTCGCTCAGCGGACAGGAGCGCCTGCGATCGGGAGGTCAGGGAGCCGCTGGTGCTCCGACGCCGCCCAGGTCGACCCCGGTGCCGCCGACTCCCTTGCCGTTGCCGTTGCTGACCCCCGCGCCCGCGCCGTTGCCGTTGCCGTTCCCGCCGCTGTTGCCGCCGTTCCCGTTCCCGTTGCCCGGTGCGGCAGGCTCGCTCGGCTGGGTCGGTGCCGGCACCTCCTCGACGGGTGTGCTCGGCTCCGGCGCGGGAGCCTCCGAGGTCTGCTCGTCGGTCGGCTCGGACGTCGACGGCTCGGGGGCGGGCTCCTCGACCTCCGTGGAGGGCGAGGGCGTGTCCGCGGGCTCCGGCTCCGTCTCGGCCGGGGTCGACTCGGCCGGTGCCGGGGTGTCGCTGGTCGCCGGTGCGACCGGCTCGTCGCCGCCCTGGGTCACGGCGAAGCCGATCAGGGCCGCGGCGCCCAGGGCGAGCGCGACCAGCCCGGCGATCACGACGCCGCGACGGCTGCGCCGCTCAGCAGGTGCGGAGGAGGCGCCGCCCCGGCCCCCGGGGGAACCGGCACCAGCACCAGCCCCAGAGCCCGCACCGGCACCGGTCCCGTCGCCCACGGCGCTGAAGCGCTCGGTCGCCGCGTCGGCGGCCCCGGGTCCCGCGAGCGCACCGGCGGCCCCGAGCCCGGCAGCAGCTCCCAGCCCGGCGGCAGCACCTGCCGGCAGGCGTCGCGTCGCTGCATCGCCGGCGCCGGCGCCGTCGGCGCTCGGCATCAGCGCCGTGGCCGCGCCCGTGCGCGCATCGTCGGCGCGTCCGCCTCCCGCGACCAGCGCCTCCGCCCGGGTGTGCACCTCGAGGGCGGTCGGCCGGGCGTCGGCCTCGCGCGCGGTCATGGCGCGCAGCAGCGACGCCCACTCCGGGCCGAGCGCGTCGGGCACGACGGGGTCGCGGTGCAGGCGCCCGGTCAGCGACTCCATCATGGATCCGGGGAAGGCGCGCTCGCCGGTCAGCGCCTCGAGCACGACGAGCCCGAGCGAGTAGACGTCGGAGGCAGGCCCCACCCGCGTGCCGAGCGCCTGCTCGGGGCTCAGGTAGGCGGCCGTGCCGAGGACGGCGCCCGTCGCGGTGACGCGGGTCGAGTCGACGAGCGAGGCGATGCCGAAGTCGGCGAGCTTGGGCGTCCAGCGGCGCCCCGGCACCGGCGAGGGGGCGAGCAGCACGTTGCTCGGCTTGACGTCGCGGTGCACGATCCCGGCCGCCTGCACGACGTGCAGGGCCCCCGCGAGGTCGGCGAGCAGCTGGGCTGCCTCGGTGGTGTCGAGCGGCCCCTCGGCCAGGCGCGACGAGAGCGACGGCCCGTCGACGAGCTCCATCGCCAGCCAGCCGGGCCCGCGGCTCGGCGCGACGTCGGCGTCGTACAGGGTCACCAGGGCGTGGTGGCTGAGCGAGGCCAGCACGGCGACCTCGTTCTGGGCCCGCTGGGCGTCGCCGGGGTCGGAGCCCTGGGCGCTCAGCAGCTTGACGGCGATCGTCCGGCCGAGCAGCTGGTCGTCGGCGCGGTGCACCGTCGACATGCCGCCGCGCCCGAGGACGTCGCCGAGGAGGTAGCGGCCGGCGAGGAGGCGCGGTGCGTCCCGGTCGTCCACGGTCGCGTCGTCGTCCCGGTCGTCCATGTCCCCGAGGTTACCGGGCGGCTGCGGGGTCGGTTCTCCGGCCGCCCGCGACGACCTGCGCGCCCGCGACGACCTGCGCGCCCGCAACGACTTGCGCGCCCGCGACGACATGCGCGCCCGGCCGGCCTGACGCGGCTAGCGCGCCGAGACGGGCGCGGCGGTCTGCTGCGCGGCGATCACCGAGCTGAGCTCGTCCAGGAACGCGCTGACCGCCTCCGCCTGTTCTGCGGGCACGCCCATCAGGAACTTCCGCACGTGCGGAGCGCTCGTGACCGTGTCGCAGGCGTCGCGCCCTGACTCGGTGGTCGTGACGATCTTGCGTCGGCCGTCGGCAGGGTCGGGGGTACAGGTGATCAGCCCCGCGTCCTGGAGGCGGTGCAGCAGGTTCGAGACCGCAGGAGTCGAGAAGCCGAGGGTCGCAGCGAGCGTGCTCGGCGTCATCGGCTCGTCGGTCTGCTCGGCGGCCAGCACGAGTGCGAGCGCGTCACGCTCGGTCCTCGGCAGCGTTCCCGCCGAGCTGCGTCGATCGAGTCGCTGCTCGGTGATGCGCCACGCCTCGAGCGCGGCGTGCAGCTTGGCTGCCTGGATCTTCTGGGGCATGCGGTCGGGTGTCCTCTGAGTGGTCAGGTCGTCGGGTGAGGCGAGTGCTGGTGCGGTGGTGTCGGGGCGTGTCGGGCAGGGCGGCGGATCAGGAGGAGCAGCGACGCTCAGTCGAGGTCGTCGTCGTCGATCGAGGTGTCGAAGTAGGCGACGTGGTCGACCGGCGCAGCGTCGAGGAGGCGGTCGGCGAAGCTCACGACGCCACCGCCATCTCGCGGTCGCCGCGGGCCGACACGGACTCGGGCTCGACGAAGAAGCTGCCGTAGGTGACCTCGACCGGCCGGGCCGCGTCGACGGACCTCGTGGTGCTCTCGATCGACTCGGCCATCGACGACACGACGTCGCGCACGCGGCGGCGACGCGGGTACGTCTCGATGCGGGCCGCGGGCACGGAGCGCTCGCGGACGTAGAAGCTGTCGAGCTCGGCAGCCGTGGGCCGCACGGCACCGCCGACGCGGCCGCTGATCGCGGCGACGAGGCCCTCGTGCGTGAGGCGACGCAGATCGGTGCTCATCGGAGCGACTCCGACTCGAAGAGCTCGGCCAGGTCGAGCGGCTGGGTCTCGGCGAGGAGGTGGTGGCCGGCGTCCGACAGCGGTGCCGTCGCGGAGGTCGAGGCGCTCATGCGCCGGCGCCCATCGCGAACAGCATGCCGGCGATGAGGGTGCCGCAGGCGGCGAGTGCCGAGGTGGCGACGACGAACAGCGTCAGCTGGCGGTCGGCGTCGCGGATCTCGGAGAAGGTGGTGTGCTGCGTGGTGGTCATGTCCTGCCCGTTCCTGTCAGCCCTGCGCTGACCTCGAGGTGCATGTGTTCGTGAGGCCTGTTGCTCTGCCTCGTACCGCCGTGAATCGGTACACACGAATGGTTACACAGACTCGCTAGTCGCTCTAACTAGATGGCAGAGAGAGTTCGCAGAACGGACATGGCTCGACGACGAGAGACCGTGACGAGCAGGTGCCGGGGGTCTACAGGGCTGTCGGAGCGGCGGGCCCCGCCGTCGCGGACGCCTCCGCTGGCGGCTCGGCGTGGTGCTCCAGGGGCGTGACGCGCACCGTCGCGATCCGGTAGCCCTCCATGCGGACCACCTCCAGCGTGGCGCCGTCGACGGCGAGGGTGTCGCCGACGACCGCGAGCCTGCCGAGCGCGTCGAAGACATAGCCGCCGACCGTCTCGTACGGGCCGTCGGGCAGCGAGACGCCGGTCTCCTCCTCGAGCTCCTCGACGATCAGGCCGCCCTCGACCTCGCGGGTCTCTCCCGCCTCCAGCGTGCCCTCGCCGCGGTCGCCGGTGTCGTACTCGTCGTAGATCTCGCCGACGAGCTCCTCGAGCAGGTCCTCCAGGGTGACGATGCCGTCGGTCCCGCCGTACTCGTCGATGACGACGGCGATCTGGTGGCCGTCGTCGCGCATGGTGCTGAGCGCCGCCAGCACCTTGGTGGTGCCCGGCAGGGCCAGGATCGGCCGCGTGATGTCGGCGACGGTCGAGGCCTGGTCGCCGCCCGCCGCGGGCACCGAGGCCATGAGGTCGCGCACGTGCACGAAGCCGAGCACGTCGTCCCGGCTGACGCCGACCACGGGGTAGCGCGAGTGCGGCAGGGCCAGCACTGTGCGGTAGCCGTCGCTGACGGACGAGTCGCCGCTGAGGAACGACACGTCCGGTCGCGGCTGCATCACCTCGGCGACCCGGCGGTCGTCGGCGTCGAGCACGTCGGCGAGGATGCTGCGGCTGTCCCGGTCGATCTCGCTCGTGTTCGAGATGATGTCGCGCACCTCGTCGGCCGAGACCTCGTCCTCCTTCTGGTCGGGATCGAGGCCGAGGAGGCGCCCCACGGCGTTCGTCGACACCGACAGCAGCCAGATGACCGGCCGCATCAGCCGGGCGAGGGCGTTCAGCGGCGGCGCGAGCGTCTTCGTGAACGCGACCGACTTCTGCATCGCGAGCCGCTTGGGCACGAGCTCGCCGAACACGAGCGAGAGGTAGGCCACCACGAGCGTCATGCCGATCAGGGCGACGGTCGACGCCGTGCTCTCGGCGAGGCCGAGCGCCATCAGCCCGGGCACGAGGTCGGGCGCGATCGTCGAGGCGCCGTAGGCCGACGAGAAGAAGCCCGCCAGGGTGACGCCGATCTGCACGGCTGAGAGGAACGTGTTCGGGTTGCGGACGAGCTGCCCGATCTTGCGCCCGCGCTCGCCGCTGGCCTCGATCGCGCGCACCTGGCTGTCGCGCAGGGTCACGATCGCCATCTCGGTGCCTGCGAACACCCCGCCGATCAGCACGAAGAGCACGACGAGGCCGATGTTGAGCAGGGTGTCCGTGTCCATGCGCCAGAGTCTGTCGGCGCAGGCCGGGAGATCACCTCGAACGTGCGCGAGGTGCACGGTCTGCACATCGCAGGAGGCGCGATCGAGGAGGTGCGTCAGGCCCGGTCGTGCAGGGTCACGTGGTACCCGTCGGGGTCGGCGAAGGTGAAGGTGCGGCCGAACGGGCCGTCGATCGGCTCGGCGACGACGGTGACGCCGGCCTCGACGAGGCCGGCGTGGATCGCCTGCACGTCGGTGGCGTGCAGCCAGAGCGCGACGCCGACGCCGGGCTGGGCGACGGCGTCGAGGTCGGTGCCGGGCAGGAGGCCGCGGAGCGCGAACGCGATCGGGGTGGTCGTGAAGACGACGGCGTGCGGCGGGCCCGCGGGGGAGCGGACGAGGCCGAGGTGCGTCTCGTAGAACGCCTGGGAGGCGTCGAGGTCGCGGACCTGGAGTGAGATGAAGTCGGGGCCGGTGACGGGCATGGGTGCTCCTGGTGGATGTGGATCGCGGGGTCGAATGCGTGTCAGTCTGCTGACACAGATCAACCTATGTCAGAATGCTGACATGAGTCAAGGCATCGACCTCGAGACGTCGCTCGGCTACCTGCTCAAGGAGGCGGCGAGTGCGCTGCGGACGGCGATGGAGGAGGTGCTCCGGCCGCTCGGCATGACCATCACGCACTACTCGTGCCTCGAGCTGCTGGCGCAGCGACCGGGCCTGTCGAACTCCGAGCTGGCGCGTGGGGCCTTCGTCACCCGGCAGTCGATGAACGTGCTGCTGCAGGCGCTCGAGCGCGACGGATCGGTGACCCGGCCGGCCGAGGCGCCCGTCGGCAAGGCGCTGCCGACCCGCCTGACCCCGGCCGGACGGCGTCGACTGGCGGCGGCGACCACGGCGGTGCGCGGCGTCGAGCTGCGCATGCTCTCGGGGATGAGCGAGGCCGACCGGCCGGAGGCCCGCCGCCTGCTGCGCAGCATGGTGGAGTCGCTGCGCGCTGTCTCGGCCGAGGGCTGACCAGGGCCCGTCCGCGCTCGCGGCGCCGACCTGCCGCAGAAGCGACGCGAGAGCGACGAACCTCCGTGATGTCCCGGGGAGGTTCGTCGCTCTCGCGTCGGTGAGGCTCGTGCCGAGGGTCAGACCCGGCGTCGGAGGCGCGCGGTCGTCGCGAGCACCCCGCCGAGCAGCAGCGCGAGGGCGGCGATCCCGGCGGGCAGCGCGGAGTCCGTGCCCGTGTAGGCGAGGGAACCGCCCCGGGTCGCGACCACGGTGTTGACCGGGACCCCGGTCGGCCCGGCGGGCGTCACGACCGGCGCTGCGGCCGCGGCGGCCGAGACGGTGAAGGGCGCGACGTCGGCGGGCACGGAGGTGTCGGACGTCTCGGTGTCGATCACGACGGCCGTGGTGCCGAAGTCGCCGGCGGGCAGCACGAACCGGGCCGAGAAGGTGCCGTCGGCGGCGATCGGCACGAGCGCCGAGGCAGGCCCCTCCGCGGCCGTGTACTCGACCGGCTCCCGGTCGAAGAAGTCCTCGTCGGGGGCGGCCTCGGCCTGCTCGGCCGTCGTGACGAGCGAGGTCAGGTCGGCTGCCGCCTCCTCGGCAGGTGCGTCGGCAGGCGCGTCGGACGACGACTGGCCGGTGCCGAACGCGAAGCCGAAGCCGACCTCGACGTCGTCCGGTGCGCCGACGACCACGACGGCTGCCTGCCCGGGCACCCCGCCGGAGCCCGTGACGGTCACGATGCCGGCGGTGGCGCCGACGGGAGCGACGACGACCGGGGCCGGGATCGGGTCCGTGACGGCCACCTCCGTGCTGCTGGCGTTGCCGTGCGCGTCGGTCACCGTCACCGTCAGGGTGCCGAGGGGGAGGTCGGCCGGGACCTCGACGTCGAAGTACGCCGTGCCGCTGGTGTCGAAGACGAACGGCAGCTGGCTCGGGTAGACGGTGAAGACGTCGTCGGTCGAGACCGCGTCGCCGTCGACGCGCGCCGAGACGGCGTCTCCGGCCGTGAAGCCCTGCGTGAAGACGGAGAACGCCGAGCCGGGGTGGGCGGCGCCGGGGTAGACCTCGACGCTCGGCTCGACCTCGGGGGCGACGACCACGACGGTGCCGGCTCCCTGGGTCGTCGGGGCGGAGGCGTCGGGGGCGGCGGCGGCGGAGCCGGGCTGGGCGGCGGCGATCGGGGCGGCGGCGGCCGTCGGGGCGGGACGCTGGCCGACCGCCGTGTTGCCCGTCGCGGTGCCGGAGGTCGGGCTCAGGGGCGATGCAGGAGCCGGGGTGGCGGGATCGGCCGGCGTCGCAGCCGCGTCCGTGCCGGACGGGTCGGCGGCGGGCGTCGGGTCGGCGCCGACGACCGGGGCCGTGGTGTCGGCTGCCACGGTCGGCGCGGAGGCGGCGGGGGCGGCGGGGGCGTCGTCGGCGAAGGCGGCTGCGGGCACGAGGACGAGCGCGGCGGTGAGGGCTGCGGCGCCCGCGGACGTGCGGAGGCGGTGGGACGTGGTCATGTGGTCTTCCCCAGGGAGCAGGACGCCTCGGGCGGGCGCCGTCTCGCTGACCGTAGGGTGCACCGACCCGTCGGCACGGGCCCCCGAACGAGCCGGAGCGGTCGCCGTGACCAGATCGTTGCAGGAACGTCCCCCGTCCCTGCGGCTGCGGGGGACGTGTCTCGGTGTCGAGCCATCGGGTTGCGGTCTGCTGCTAAGGGTAGGCTAACCTCAATTCTCGTGACCTCGACCGATGTGGCCCTCGTGCCGCCCGCCTCCTCGGCCCTGCCTGCCGACGCACGGGCCGCCTCGGCGCTGCCGGGTGCACAGGCTGAGCCGACCGCGCTCGTGGCCGACGGGGTCTCGGTCTCGTACGGCGCCTCCGACGTGGTGCACGACGCGCGGCTCGAGCTGCGGCCCGGCCGGGTCACGGCCCTCGTCGGCCCCAACGGCAGCGGCAAGTCGACCCTGCTGCGGACCGCCGCCCGGCTGCAGCGGGGTCGCACGGGGACGCTGTCGCTCGAGCAGCAGCAACGGGGCCAGCAGCCCGACGCGGACGTGTCGACCGACGGCCTCGCCCTCTCGGTGCGCGACTTCGCCCGCCACGTCGCCCTCCTCACGCAGGGCCGCCCGGTGCCGAGCGGCCTCAGCGTGCGCGACGTCGTCCAGTTCGGTCGCTACCCGCACCGGGGCCGCTGGGGCAGGGCCGACCCAGGAGGAGCGGAGGCGGTCGACCGGGCCCTGCAGCTCACCGGCGTGGACGGCCTCGCCGAGCGTGGCGTCGACCAGCTCTCGGGCGGGCAGCTGCAGCGCGTCTGGCTCGCCAGCTGCCTCGCGCAGCAGACGGGGGTGCTGCTGCTCGACGAGCCCACCACCTACCTCGACCTCCGCTACCAGGTCGAGCTGCTCGACCTCGTGCGCGATCTCGCCGACGAGTCGCAGATCGCCGTCGGAGTCGTGCTGCACGACCTCGACCAGGCCGCGGCGCTCGCCGACACGGTCGTGCTGCTGCACGAGGGCCGGGTCCGCGCGACGGGCACGCCCGCCGAGGTGCTGACCCCCGACCTCCTCTCCGAGGTCTGGGGCATCGACATCGAGGTCGACACCGATCCCTCCACCGGCCGGCTCCGCACCCGTGCGGTCGCCCGTCACCACACCAGAACCGAGAGGCTCCACCCATGACCAGCAGACGACGCGTCCTCGCCGTCACCGCCCTCGCCGCCTCGGCCGCACTCGCGCTCGCGGGCTGCGGCACCACCGAGGAGGCGGCCGGCGGCTCGACCGCCGGCTCGGGCTCGGGCTCTGGCGGGCAGATCACGCTCACCGACGGCACCGGCACCGAGATCACCCTCGACGGCCCGGCGACGAAGGTCGTCGGCACCGAGTGGAACGTCGTCGGCGACCTCGTCTCGCTCGGCGTGGAGCCGGTGGGCGTCGCCGACGTCGAGGGCTACGACGCGTGGTCGTCGGCCGTGCCGCTGACGGGTGACCCGACCGACATCGGGACCCGTGGCGAGCCCAGCGTGGAGACCGTCGCCTCCTTGGCTCCCGACCTGATCGTCGCGACCACCGACCTGCCGGCGGACGCAGTCGAGCAGCTGCGCGACATCGCGCCGGTGCTGCAGGTCGTCTCGGCCGACGCGTCCGACCAGCTCGGGCAGATGCAGGCGAACTTCGAGCTGATCGCCCAGGCCACCGGCACCGAGGACGCCGCCGACCAGGTGCTCGCCGACTACGAGCAGGCCCTCGCGGACGGCAAGCAGGCGCTCGCCGACGCGGGTCTCGCGGGCACGCAGTTCGCGTTCGCCGACGGCTACGTCGACGCCGGCCAGGTGAGCATCCGCCCCTACGTGACGGGCTCGCTGATCAGCGAGGTCACGACGTCGCTCGGCATGGTGAACGCCTGGACGCTCGAGGGCGACCCGGCCTACGGCCTCGCCTCGACCGACGTCGAGGGCCTGACGCAGCTGCCCGCCGACACGCAGTTCCTGTACTTCTCGAACGCCGTCGACGGCGACCCGTTCGCCGACACGCTGTCGTCGAACGCCGTGTGGCAGTCGCTGCCGTTCGTGCAGTCGGGCGACGTCCACCGCCTGCCCGACGGGGTCTGGGTCTTCGGCGGGCCTGCCTCGATGACGGCCTACGTGGACGCGCTCGTCGAGACGCTCACGGCCTGACCCGGTGACCGTCACGGAGCCGGTGACCGTCACCGACGCGTCACCCGTCACCGCAGACCGGCAGGAGGCGCGGGTCGCGGCCCCGCCCCGTGCCGGTCTCGGAGCCGTGGCGGTCGTCGTCGCGCTGGCGGCGGTCGTCGTGCTCCTCGCCCTCGTCGACGTCACGCAGGGCACCGCGGCCGTCGGGCCGCGCGAGGTGTGGCGGGCCCTGACCGGCTCCGCCACGGCGGGCGACGCGTCCGTCGTCGTGGCGTCGCGCCTGCCCCGGATGGCGGCGGCGATCCTCGTCGGCGTGGCCCTCGGCGCCGCCGGGGCGGCGTTGCAGACGGTGAGCCGCAACGTCCTTGCGTCGCCCGACACCCTCGCGGTGAACGCCGGCGCGTACGCGGCCCTCGCGCTCGCGTCGGTGACCGGTCTCTCGCTGCCGCTGGTCGCCTCCTCGGGGGTCGCCTTCGTCGGAGGGCTGCTCGCCGCCGGCGTCGTGCTCGCCCTGTCGGGCCTCGGCTCGGGATCGGTGCGGCTCGTGCTGGCGGGCAGCGCCCTGGCGCTCGGGCTGGCCAGCGTGACCAGCGCCCTGCTGCTGCTGTTCCCCCGCGAGACCGCGGGGCTCTACCAGTGGGGGCAGGGCAGCGTCGGGCAGAACGGCTTCTCGTCGGTCGCCCAGATGGCCCCCGTCGTGCTCGTCGGCCTCACCGTCGTGCTGCTCATGACGCGACGGCTCGACGCGCTGGGCCTCGGCGACGACGCGGCCCGCAGCGTCGGGGTCGACGTGCGGACCACCCGCGTGGTCGCCGTCGTCGCGTCGGTGCTGCTCTCGGCAGGCGCGGTGACCGTGGCCGGGCCGATCGGCTTCGTCGGGCTCTGCGCGCCCGCGTTCGTGCGGCCGCTCCGACGGCTGGTGCCGAGCGTCCGCCGCACCTGGGTCTTCGTGTCGCTCGCCGGGCTGGCTGGCGCCGCCGTGGTGCTCGCGTCGGACGTGCTGCTGCGGGCCGTGGTGGGGGCGGAGGCGTCGGTCCAGGTGCCGACCGGCATCGTCACGTCGATCGTCGGAGCGCTCGTGCTGGTCGTGCTGGCCTTCCGGGCCGCGGACCACGGCGGGTCGACGCCGACCGAGCGGCACCGGGTCGTGTCGCGCCGCCGCTTCGGGCTCGTGCTCGTGCTGCTCGGCGTCGTGCTCGTCGGCGTGGCCGTCGCCGGCGTGCTGCTCGGCGACGCCGTGCTGCTGCTCGGCGACGTCGCGAACTGGGCGACCAGGCGCGCAGGGCCCGTCGTCAGCTACGTGCTCGACACCCGGATGCCGCGGGTCGTCGCCGCGCTGCTGGCCGGGGCGGCGCTCGCCCTCGCCGGGGCGCTGGTGCAGTCGGTGACGCGCAACCCGCTGGCGGAGCCGAGCATCCTCGGCGTCTCCGGGGGAGCCGGGCTCGGCGCCGTCGTCGCGGTGACGAGCGTGCCCGCGATCTCGGGCTGGGGCGTCGCCGGAGCCGCGTTCGCCGGGGCCGTCGTCGCGGCGGTGGTCGTCTTCGGCCTGGCCGCACGCGGGGGGTTCCCGCAGAACAGGCTCGTGCTGATCGGCGTCGGCGTGGCCGCCGCGACCGCCGCGGCCATCAGCCTGCTGATCGTCCTCACCGACCCGTTCAACGGCGCGAAGGCCCTGACCTGGCTGTCGGGGTCGACCTACGGCCGGTCGTTCGCCGACTCGGTCCCGGTCGCTCTCGTGCTCGTCGCCGGGCTCGTCGTCGCGGGGCCGAGCCACCGGCGCCTCGACCTCGTCGCCCTGGACGACGACACCCCTCGGCTGCTCGGCGTCTCGCTGTCGCGCTCGCGCCTCCTCTTCCTGTCGCTCGCCGTGCTGCTCACCGCCGCCGCGGTCGCCGCCGTCGGCGTGGTCGGGTTCGTCGGGCTCGTCGCACCGCACGCCGCCCGTTCGCTGGTCGGAGCACGGCACGCCCGCGTGCTGCCCGTCGCCGTCGTGCTCGGCGCGGCGCTCGTCGGCCTCGCGGACGTGCTCGGCCGCACTGTCATCGCCCCGGCACAGCTCGGCGCGGGGCTGCTCACCGCGCTGATCGGGACGCCGTACTTCGTCTGGCTGCTCTGGCGCGGCCGCGCCGCCCGCTAGCGCTGGCCCGCTTTCCCTCCCTCCGCCTCCTGCGTGGGTGGGTGAACCGGCACGACGTGCTCTCCTGGCGTGCCCGGACGACACTTCGTGCCGTCTCACCCGACGAGAGGCCTCGAATCGACCAGGGAGGCGTCGGCCGGGTCGATCTGCGGCCTCTCGTGCCGCTCGGCAGCGTCCGTGCCGCCGGCGTTGTCGGCGGCGGGGCGTAGGTTCCGAGCATGTCCGAGACGCCGACCGCCTCCGCCTCCGCCGACGCCCCTGCCGACGCTGCGCGCGGCGGCGTCGGCCCCGCAGACGGCCCCGCAGACGGCCCCGACGCCGGCCCCGCCCGTGCGCGGCTGATCCTGCCGGGGCAGTACGGCGACGAGTTCGACGACGGCGGCCCCGTCGTCATCGTCGAGGCGCGCGACGCCTTCACCCGTCGGCCGATGCACCGCGCCAAGGCGCACCTCTGGCTCTCGGCGCTGCGGCACCGGGTCGCCGCGCTCGGCGACCGGGCCACCCACGTGCAGGTCGAGACCCTGGACGAGGTGCTCGACGACGAGGCAGGCCTCGGCCCGTTCGAGGTCGTCGACCCGCCCGACCGCCAGCTCCGGGCGGCCGTCCGCCGCGAGGGCCGCGACGTGCGCATCCTGCCGAGCCGAGGGTTCGTGACGAGCGAGGAGGAGTTCGCGACGTGGGCGGCCTCGCGCAAGGGGCGCCTCCTGATGGAGAACCACTACGAGACCGTGCGTCGTCGAGAAGACTGGCTGATCGAGGGCGACGGGCCCGCAGGCGGCAAGTTCAGCCTCGACGAGCAGAACCGCAACCCGCCGCCGAAGGGCGCGACGACGCTCGGCCTGCCCGACCCGGTCTGGCCCGACGAGGACGCGATCGACGACGCGGTCCGTGCAGACCTCGACGCGTGGGCCGCCGACGGGAGCGTCGTCTTCGTCGGCGCCGACGACCGGCGACGGTTCGCGGTCACCCCGGTCGAGGCCGAGGCCGCCCTCGACGACTTCGTCGAGACCCGCCTCGACGACTTCGGCCCCTTCGAGGACGCGATGCTCTCGAACGACTGGACGATGTCGCACTCGCTGCTCAGCGTCCCGATGAACCTCGGCGTGCTCGACCCTCGCCGGGTGGTCGAGCGCGTGCTCGAGGCCCACGCCTCAGGAGGCGCGCCCCTGGCGAGCGTCGAGGGCTTCGTCCGCCAGATCGCCGGCTGGCGCGACTACGTGTGGCACCTGTACTGGCACCTGGGCGAGTCGTACACGACCGACAACAACGCCCTCGACGCGACCGAGCCGCTGCCGCGCTGGTGGTCCGAGGTCGACGCGACCGAGGTGCAGGCCGAGTGCCTCCGCAGCACGCTCGAGACGGTGCACCAGCACGGCTGGACGCACCACATCCAGCGGCTGATGATCCTCGGCAACTGGGCGCTGCAGCGCGGCTACCGGCCTGCCGAGCTCACGGACTGGTTCACCGACGTCTTCGTCGACGGCACCGAGTGGGTGATGCCGGCGAACATCGTCGGGATGTCGCAGCACGCCGACGGGGGAGTCGTGGCTACCAAGCCCTACGCCGCCGGGGGCCGCTACATCCACTCGATGAGCGACCACTGCGGGTCGTGCCCGTTCTCGCCGACCGTCCGGGTCGGGCCGAAGGCCTGCCCGTTCACGGCGGGCTACTGGGCTTTCCTCGACCGGGTCGAGCCTGCCCTGCAGGGCAACCCGCGCATGATGCGTCCCCTCCAGGGGCTGCGTCGCCTCGCCGATCTCGACGAGGTCATCGCGCAGGAGGCGGCGCGCACGGCCCCCTGACCGACCACTTCTGCCCGCCCGTCTGGCGCCGCGCCTCCTCGGGCTGCCTGGCCGTCGAACGAATGACCAGAACTGGGGGCGTCCTCGATTCCCTCTCCGGGGCCTCGGGCTGCGAACATCGTGCAGACCCGACGCGACCCCGAGGAGGCCACGATGACTGAGCACGAACGACGCCGACCGCTGTTCGTCGACGACGTGACCGACCCCAGCGTGTGGGAGGCGGCTATCGAGCGACGTGCCCTCGCCGCCTCGGCCCGACGCTCGTTCGCCCGTCGCACGGCTGACCACCTCGGCGAGGCGCTCGGCGTCGCCGCCGCTCCGCGGATGCTGCTCGACTCGGCGGACGACGAAGCGCAGCTGCCCGTCCTCTGACCGGGAGTCAGCGGTCGCCGTGAGTCAGCTCGCGGGCGTGCCCGCCGCCTCCTCGTCGTCCGTGACGATCTCGCTCTCGTCCCGGTCGTCGAGCTCGTCGTTGCCCGCGGCCTCGATCCAGTCGGTCGCGTCGTCCGAGAGGTAGAACTCGTCGGCGTCCACGTCGGCGGCCCAGTCGTCGTCGGCCGTCGGCTCGCCCGTGACCGCGGTGATCTGCTCGAGCACCCAGGCGGGGACGACGTCGCCCGCGTTGTCGATCAGCCACTGTCGGGTCGAGGGGACGAGCTCGGACCACCATTCGTCGATGCGCATGCTCCGAGCCTGACACGTCCTGGGCTGTCGGCGCTCGTCCGTGCCGGAATTCAGGAGGCGGCGGTCGCGGACTCCTGATCCGTGCACGACTCAGGACCCAGGCTCCTGCGCCCGCACGACTCAGGACTCATGTTCCTGAATGAGGAGAGAACGGCGGCGACGGGGCGGGCGGCGGTCACCAGCCGCGGGTGAGGCCCTCGAGTCCGAGGTCGAACGCGACGACGACGTCGACCTCCGGCTGGAGCAGCATCTGCAGCTGCAGCCCCATGTACAGCGCGACGACGCTCGTGGAGAGCGCGGCGACGTCCGTGCCCGCGGGCACCTCGCCCTGGCTGAGGTCGAAGGCCAGCCCCTGGAACACCATCGCGTGGAAGTCGCGGTAGCTGTCGCGGACGAACCGCCCGGAGAGGTCGCCCGCGTCGGCCGAGCCGATCGAGAGCGTCATGAGGGTGCGCGACAGCCCGCGGTGCACGTTGCTGTGCGCGACGAGTCCGCGGACGAAGCCGAGCGTCGCCCCCCCGGCCGTCTCGCGGGCGACCTGCTCGAACCGGTCGAGGTTCCAGCGGTCGACGGCGGCGAGCACGAGCCCCTCCCACGCCGGGAAGTGCCGCTCGACGCAGGCGGGCGACATGCCGGCGCGGCGGGCGACGGCGGAGACGTCGGTCGCGTCCCAGCCGAGCAGGTCGAGCGTCTCGACGGTGGCGGCGACGATGCGCTTCCGGTCCGCGACGCTGGTCTCGAAGGCGCTGGGTTCGTGGTGCGCGGTGATCGTGCTCACGCGGTCTCCTCGGTGGCTGGCGTCCGCAGCGGGTGGGTGAGTCCCCGTCTGTCGTCCGTGTCCCCCAGCTTGGAGCAGCGAGCGCGCCCCGACCACCCCCTCCGCGCCCCCAACACGGGTGCCACGCCGCCGCTGCGGACCACCCGCGGGAGGCGCGGCGCGAGCCCCCGAGGAGGCGCGGCGCGAGCCCCCGAGGAGGCGCGGCGCGAGCCCCGAGGAGGCGCGCGTCAGCCCTGCCTCGCCGCCCACTCCTGCGAGTGCTCGGCCTGCTCCCGGGTGAGGTCCGTGACCCCGCCGCAGTTGGTGCACTGCACGTGGTACCGCTTCGACACGGTGAAGAGCGGCACGAAGAACAGGGTGAAGCGCGTCGAGCGCCGCGCGACCTGCTGCTGGACCGTCTGTCCGCAGAACCGGCAGGCGAAGACGACGACGGTCAGCAGGGCCTGGCGGACGGAGGTGCCGAAGAGCAGGAACATCCCCCGACGCTACCGAGGCGGCCGAGCCGGACGCTCAGCCAGCGACGGGCCCGAGCTCCGACCCCAGCTGCGAGTCGAGCGCCGCGAGCTCGGCGACGAACCGCTCGCGCAGCGCCGCCTTCTCGGCGGCCGGCAGCCACGACGCGTCGACCCCGGCGAGGGCCATGCCGCGCACCTGGTCGGCGGTCGCGCCGATCTGCTCGGACACGATGCGGTACTCCTGGGCGAGCGACGTGGGGAACATGCCAGGGTCGTCCGACGCCGGGACGACGTTCAGCCCCGCGTCGAGCATCGCGGCGATCGACGCCCGGCGCCACGGCCGCCACGAGCGGCGCGACGTGGTCGACACGACGGTGAAGGCGACCTGCTCGTCGCGCATCCGCGCCACGACGTCGTCGTCCTCGAGCACGTAGTACCCGTGGTCGATGCGGTCGCAGCCGAGCTGGTCGAGGCAGGTGATCGTGTTGACGGCGGTCGGCGCGTGCTCTGACGAGTGGGCGGTGCGGCCGAGGCCGGCCTCGCCGGCGAGCCGGTAGGCGTCCACGAAGCGCTCGGGGGGCCCGGACGTCTCGAGGTTGTCGAGCCCGATGCCGGCGACGTACTCGTGCGGGTGGTCGACGACCTGCTGCACGAGGGCGAGCGCGTGCTCGCCCGACTTGCTGCGGTCGATGCCCTGGATCATCCGACCGGTCATGCCGAAGTCGCGCTCCGCCATGCGGATGCCCTCGGCGTACGCCTCGACGGACCCGGCGTAGCCGAGCGACTCGAGGTGCGGCGGCACCGCGTCGAAGAACAGCTCGAGGTGACGGGTCCCGCTGCTGCGGTGCGCCTCCTCGAAGGCCTCGTAGGTGATGCGGGTGAGGTCGTCCGCGTCGCGGAGCACCTCGACGACCCAGTTCGAGGCCTGGAACAACGAGTACGACACCTCGGGCTCGCCCTCGCTGCGCCCCTGCGGCACGGGGATCCGCGTGTCGCGGTAGAGCGCGGGGTCGGGCGGCAGCGAGTTGATGTCGGCGAAGATCCGCTCGGGCTCGGCGGGCAGGGCGAGGCCCTCGCGCCGGGCCAGCTCGGCGAAGGTCGACGCCCGCACGGTGCCGATCAGGTGGCAGTGCAGGTCGGTCTTGGGCATCCGGTCGAGGTACCAGCCGGGCAGCGGCTCGGCTGTCAGGGGCAGCGCGTCGGAGCCCATCAGCGCGACGTCACCTCACGGGCGAAGCGGTCGACCCACTCGGCGCGCGTCGGGACGAGCTCGGTCGGGTCGAGCGTGGCGTAGCCGGCCGCGATCGGGTCGGCGGCGATGTCGCCGACGACGTCCAGGATGGTCGAGGGGATCGTCGCGTCGGGGTTCACGGGCAGGTCGCCGACGATCTCGGCAGACGACGACTGGGCCTCGGCCGACAGCAGGTAGTCGATGAACTGCGAGGCGCCGTCGACGTTCTCGGCTCCCGTCGGGATCATCGCGCGGTTGGTCGCCATGTACTTGCCGGTCGCGGGCGGGGTCCAGGCCACGGGCTCGCCCGAGGCGACGAGGTCGGTGGCGAAGCCGCTCAGAGCGTCGGCGGCGACGATCTCGCCCTGCGTGAGCAGGTTGGTGACCTCGGTCGACGAGCTGTAGAACTGCAGCACGTTCGGCGACCACTCGCCGAGCTGCTCGAGCGCGGCGTCGATGTCGTAGGGGCCGTCGCCGAACTCGGCGGCGACGCCCGAGACCATCAGCTGGCCGGCGGTCACCGAGATGTCGGGCAGTGCCACGCGGCCCTCGAGGTCGGAGTCGCCGTAGAGCGACCAGTCGGCGGCCTCGTCGGCGTCGAGCTCGTCGGTCGAGTAGAGCGTGCCGTTGAGCTGGTAGCTGTAGGCGGGGCCGACGTAGGCGTCCTCGGTCGCGAAGTCGGCGATGGTCTCCAGGTTCGGCACGTCGGCCGCGTCGACCTGCTGGAACAGGTCGTCCTCCTGGCCGAGGGCCGCGTAGTAGTCGCTGATCAGCATGACGTCGATGCCGGGGTCGCCGTCGGCGAGCTGCAGCTTCGACAGCCGGTCGGCGTTCGAGCCGGTCTCGATCTCGACCTCGATGCCGGTGGCCTCGGTGAACGGGTCGACCACCGCCTCCTGGAACTCCTCGACGCCGAACGGGAACGTGCTGACGACGATGCTCTCGGCGTCGGACGACGACGCGTCGCCGGACGAGCAGCCGGCGAGCACGACGGCGGAGACGGCGAAGCCGGCGGCGAGGGCCAGCGGTCGCGTACGGGAGGTGCGGGCGGAGCGGGTCATGGGTGGGTCCTTTCGGCGAAGGGCAGAGGGGTCAAGGAGGTGCGGGCAGGCAGACGGGAAGGAGGCGCGGGCCGGCTCAGCCGGCCAGCGCGACGAGCCGCGACTGCGGCGCGGTCACGACGACGTCGTCGCCGGGCGCGAGCGACGACGTGCCCGTGGCGCGCACGTCGGAGACGATCCGCACGCGGGCGCCCGAGGCGTCGACGGCGGCGACCGTGACGAGCAGGTCGACGCCGCGGTACGCGACGTCGGTGACGGTGCCGGGGAGGTGCAGGCCGGCCGCGGCCGGTCCTGCTGCCCGGCCCGCGCCTCCTGCGGTCGGCTCGACCACCAGGTGCTCGGGCCGCACCGTCAGCGAGGTGCCGTCGGCGGCGGAGATGAAGTTCTCGTAGCCGAGGAAGTCGGCGACGAAGCGGTTCGCGGGGGCGGGGAACACTCTCTGCGGGGCGCCCTGCTGCATGATGCGTCCGGCGCGCATGAGGACCATGTCGTCGCTCATCTCGAGCGCTTCGTCCTGGTCGTGGGTGACGAGCACGACGGTGAGCCCGGTCTCGCCCTGGATGCGGCGGATCTCGGCGCGCATCTGGACCCGGAGGCGGGCGTCGAGGTTCGAGAGCGGCTCGTCGAGCAGCAGCAGCTTGGGTCGGATCGCGATCGCCCTGGCGAGGGCGACGCGCTGCTGCTGACCGCCGGAGAGCTTCTTCGGCTTGCTCGCCGCGAGGTGCCCGAGCCCGACGAGGTCGAGGGTCTCGGCGACGCGACGGGCGCGCTCGTCGGCCGGCACCCGGCGCAGCTTCAGGCCGTAGCCCACGTTCTCGGCGACCGAGAGGTGCGGGAACAGCGCGTACGACTGGAACACCATGCCGAGCCCGCGCTTCTCGGGCGGCGTGCGCGTCATGTCGTCGCCGTCGATGAGGATCGTGCCGCTCGTCGGTGCCGAGTAGCCGGCGAGCATGCGCAGCGTCGTCGTCTTGCCGCAGCCAGAGGGGCCGAGCAGGGTCGTCAGGGCTCCGCGGCGGATCGACAGGTCGATGCCGTCGACGGCCGTGAAGTCGCCGAAGACCTGGCTCACGCCACGCAGTTCGGCGGCGGGGCGTTCGGCAGCGCTGGCGTGCTCGGTGCCGGTGGGGTCTGGGGTGCTCACTTGTTGATGCCTCCGAAGATCTTGGCGAAGCCGACGGTGCGCTCGGCGACCACGGCGACGACGACGGTGGCCGCGAGGATCAGCGTGGCCATCGCGGCGACCATGGGGTCGTAGCTCTGCTGCACGTAGTCGAGCATCGTGACCGGCAGGGTGCGGAAGTCGCGGCTCTGCAGCAGCAGCGACAGGGGGACGTTGTTGAACGAGGTGACGAAGCTGAGCAGCGCGGCCGAGAAGATCCCGGGCCGCAGCAGCGGCAGCGTCACGGTGAAGAAGGCGCGGACGGGGCCGGCGCCGAGCCCGCGGGCCGCCTCCTCGAGCGACGGGTCGGCGAGGGCGAGGGAGGCGCCCGTCACCCTGACCGCGTACGGCATCATCAGCGCGGTGTGGCCGATCAGCAGCGTCGGGAAGTTCGCGAGCCCGAAGCCGATCATCAGCTGCTGGTAGAGCGCGAGGCCGACGACGAGCTCGGGCACGATGAGGGGCGACAGGAACATGCCCTCGATCAGGCCCTTGCCGGGCAGGCGCCCGCGGTGGATCGCGAGGGTCACCGGCACGCCGACCGCCAGCGCTATGACGGTGGCGAGCACGGCGAGCTGCAGGCTCGAGACGAGGGCGCCGGTGAAGGGCGCGTAGGTGACGGCCTTCTCGAACCACTGCAGCGAGAAGCCCTGCGGCGGGAAGGTCAGGGTGCGGCCGCCCGTGAACGCCGTCGCGACGACGAACAGGATCGGCACGATCATCACGACGTAGCCCGCGACGGCGAGAGTGCCGGCGACGGGGCGCCCGGTGCCGGGGGTCTTGCTGCTGCGGGCCGGCTTGCTGCTGCCGGCGGTCGTGCTGCTGCCGGCGGTCGTGCTGCTGCGGGGCGTGCTGGTGCGGGTCACTGGGTGGCTCCCTTGCGGGCGACGAGCGACGAGAGGCCCGAGACGACGAAGACGAGCACGGTCATGATCAGGGCCGTGGCGGAGGCGCCGGCCCAGTCGATCGTGACGCTCGAGTAGGAGAAGAGCTGGGTGCTGAGCATGCGCTGGCTCGACCCGCCGAGCAGGTAGGGGGTCGTGTACGCCGTGACCGAGCCGGCGAAGACCAGAGTCGCGGCGACCACGATGCCGGGGCTCGAGAGCGGGACGACGATGCCCCAGAAGGTGCGCGACCGGCTGGCGCCGAGGCCGCGGGCGGCGTCGTCGAGGCCGGCGTCGACCTGGGCGACGGCCGAGTAGCACGAGATGATCGCGAGCGGCAGGAACAGCTGCGTGAGGCCGAGGACGATCGCGAGCTCGGTGTAGAGCAGCTGAGGGGCGCGGTCGACGAGCCCGAGCCCGACGAGCAGCTGTCCGATGGCGCCCTGGGAGCCGAGCACGACGAGCCAGCCGAAGGTGCGGACGACGTTGCTGAGCAGCAGCGGGAAGATCGCGAGGGCGAGCAGCACGCTCGACCAGCGCGACGTCGAGCGGGCCAGCAGGTACGCGATCGGGAACCCGAGCACGACGCAGACGACGGTGACGATCAGCCCGAGGCCGACGGTGCGGCCGATGATCCTCAGGTCGTACGGGTCGGTGAGCATCTGGCCGACACGGCCCAGCACCTCGCCCGTGCCCACGCCGGGAGGGGCGACGAGCATCGCCAGCGACGGGACGAGGAACCCGACGAGCAGGAAGGCGAGCCCGGGCAGCAACAGCAGCAGGGCGGTCTTGCGAGTGGTCACGACGAGCCTTTCGTGGCGGTCGGGGTACGACGTTCGTACGGGGCCGCCTCGTCGACGCCCTCGTCGCCGAGGGGGCGGCGCCAGGGGAGTCGAGGAGGCGGTGCAACCGGTTGTGCAACCGGTCTCATCAACCATAGGGTCCCCCTGGGGGCAGCACGACCACCGCGTGTAACGATCATGTGAAACGTGGCCGGACCGTGCCCCTAGGCTCGTTGCAGGCACGACGACGGAGGGGACGCGCATGTCGACACCGCGCATGTCGACTCTGGCCGACGTCGCCGCGCTCGCGGGGGTCTCCAAGGCGACCGCCTCCCGCGCCCTCAGCCGCCCGGAGCTGGTGCTGCCCGAGACCTCGGCCCGCGTGCTCGCCGCCGCCGAGCAGCTCGGCTTCGTCGCGAACCGCGCCGCGCGGCAGCTCGCCCGGGGCCGGAGCGGGCTCGTCGCCCTGGTCGTCCCGACGCTCGAGAACTCGTACTTCACGCCCGTGATCGCGGGCGCGCAGGCGCTGGCCGGCGAGCACGACGTGCAGCTGACCGTCGCCGTGCACCCGCTGGCGCACCCCGACGAGCTCGTCGCGTTCGAGCGGCTCTCGGCCCAGGTCGACGGGTTCATCGTGGTGGCGCCCCGCGGGCCCGACGAGGTCGTCACGGCCGCCGCCTCCTCGAAGCCGACCGTGCTCGTCGACCGTGAGGTCGCCGGGCTGTCGTCGGTCGTGGCCGACACCGCCGCGGCGTTCGGCTCCCTGGTCTCGCGCCTGGTCGACGACGGCCACGAGCGCGTCGTCTACGTCGGCGGACCGGAGGGCTCGTGGCAGGACGCCCAGCGCACCGAGGCCGTCACCCGTGCCGCCCACGGGCGAGCGTCGCTCGTGCGGCTCGGGCCGTTCCCCTCCACCTTCGCAGCGGGGGTCTCGGTGCTGCCCGCGGTGCTCGAGGCGCGGGCCACGGCCGTCGTGCCGTACGCGACCGCGATCGGGCTGGGGCTGATGTTCGCGCTGGGCGACCGGCCCGCCTCCTCCCGGGTCGTCGTGAGCTCGGAGCGGATGGTCGTCGACTCGCTCGGCCTCGTCGGGGTCCCGGCGATCGACGTCGACGGCGACGAGCTGGGCCGCGTCGCGACGGGCCTGCTGCTCGACCTGGTCGACGGCCGAGGAGGCGCGGGTGCGGAACATGCGCAGCGCCGCCTCCCCGTCCCGGTGCGCTGGCCCGCCGGGGCCTGAGCCTCTGCGGAGCGCCCGGGTGTCGGTCGTTCATCGGGACACCTTCTCGCGCTGTCCTGGGCCGGCTGAGGCCAAGTGGCGCCTGGCCTGCGGATTCGCGTATGCCTGTCCCGCAAAAATGCCCGGTGATGGGGGTCTAAACGCTACAGTCGTCGGATGCTCATCGGATACGCGCGCGTCTCGACCTCGGGACAAGATCTAGCAGCACAGCGTGATGGTCTTGCAGCGCTCGGTGTTGACGATCAACACGTGCATGTCGACCACGGCTTGTCGGGGACGACTCGAGCACGGCCCGGTCTCCGCGAAGCTCTGGCAGCGTGCCGCGCCGGCGATGTCCTGGTTGTCACGAAGCTCGACCGCCTCGCGCGGTCGCTGCGCGACGCTACCGACATCGCGGACGAGCTGACGAGGAAGGGCGTCGCCCTGAATCTCGGGGGAGCGGTCTACGACCCCACCGACCCCGTCGGCCGGCTCCTGTTCAACGTCCTCGGCATGGTCGCCGAATTCGAAGCCGACCTCATCCGAGCGCGCACCCGGGAGGGCATGGCGATCGCCAAAGCTGCAGGCAAGCTCCGCGGCCGCAAACCGAAGCTCACCCCGTCGCAGGAGAAGCACCTGGTGCAGCTGCACCGCACCGGCGCCCACACCACCAGCGAGATCGCAGAGCTCTTCGGCGTCGCCCGCTCGACGGTCTACCGAGCGATTCAGCGAGGGGAACAAGCGTGACCGGCGATCGGTCGACCTCGGGCCGTTCGCGGGGCGCGGGGCGGATGCTCGGCGGCAGTGCTCGGACGACGAAAAACACGTGATGCTGCGTTTCTCGGTCTCGACTCTCCTCGCAGGCGGATTCGTCGTCGCAGGGTGGCACTCCATCGGTCCTGATCAGCCCGTGTTCGCGATCGTGGTCCAGTTCCTTCTCATGGCTTGGGCGGCGTTCGTGGTCACTGATCGCTTCCCGGTGCTCGACGCTGACTGGTTCCGGGTCTCAGAGCGGGAAACGAGCCTCTACCGCAGGGCGGGCGTCGGTTTTTTCGGACGGTTGCTCGGCGTCGTCGGCTGGAACCGGGTCATCGCCCAGGAGCGTGACTATCAGGTCACTCGAGAGGGCATGCGGCACCTCGAGCAGCACACCCGACGTTCCGAGGTCGCGCATCTGCTGTGTGCGGCAGTCGGGTTCGCCCTCGCGGGGGCCGCGCTCGTAGCCGGTACCCCGACCGGAGCCGGCTGGTTGTTACTGTCGACGACCATCTTCCAGCTGTATCCGGCGTTGCTGCAGCGCCTCGTTCGGGCCCGCTTGCAGCGTGTGGTCTAGCCCGGCCTGCCGGCGTCATGTGTTTGTCGTCCCCAAGGTTGGCGTCTCAAGAGCTCACTTGTCAGCGAGCGTCGTTGTTCCCGGTGCTTCTCGTCGGGTTTGGTGTGTCCGTGTCGGGGGCGCGGCGGGGCTTGCGGCGGGGAGGAGTCGCGCTGCCGTGCACGCGTGCCGGTCCCCAGAGGTTACAGACAATGTCGATGATGGTGCCGACGGCAGCTGCAACTTTGAAGAACAGGACGGCATACCAGTTCTTTTGTGACGGTCGTGGTGCAGACATGGTGTTCCTCTCGATGCTGAGTGATGCAGGATATGCGGCGTGGCCGTGCATGCAACGTGGTCGACCGGCCGTGCCCGTGGTCGATCGGCGGCCGAAAGGGCGCCTCCTCCCGTCAAGAAAATCTTGACAAGGTGCCGTGTCAAGCATAACTTGACATCATGACTGAGAATCAAGCAACGATCCGAGATGGAATCGCCACGATCATCTCTGAGATCGAGCCAGGCATTCGGCAAGCGTTGGACAATGACCGCGATGCGTACCTGCGATTGATCGCAGTGGCCGCCGAGATCGACGCGGAAGCGGGGGGGACCCTGCGGGATTCGGTGCTTTCCGCCAGGGCGGCCGGGCTGAGCTGGGAGAACGTCGGCGACGTTCTCGACATCTCTCGCCAGGCTGCGCAGCAGCGATTCGGCACACCCGCCTTGCCGGCGGACGGCCGGGTGTTGCGCATGCACCCTGTCACGGCGTTCGACGAGATGGAACGACTCGACGAAGTGGGCAAGCACGGCTGGCACTCGGTCGGGTTCGGGACGCTGTACCACGACCTCGTGCACACGGACCGGCAGTGGGAGCACCGGCGGGTGAGCGTGTTCGGCTCCCGCAGTGCCCTCGAAGCGGAAGGGTGGCAGAGGATCGGGACCATGTGGATCCCGTGGGCTTACTACGCGCGGCCGACCGACAAACCGGCCCTGCCCGATCCTGCAAAAGCTTCCTAGATCGTCGCTGTCCACGCTCGGACCGCATCTCAGATGTCGGAGAACGCGCCTGATAGCCGATGGCTTAACGACCACACCCTGAGATGCTTGTTCCATGACGACGCATTGGGTGGTGTTTTGGTTCATGATGCTGCCGGCACTTTTCCTCGGGGGTGCCTTCGTCCTGGTCGGAGCATTCAAGGGTGTCCGAGATGGCCGAGCGGGCGACCCCTTTCTCTTCACGCCTCCCTATAGAAAGTGGGGCCTGGCCGGCATGTCACTCATGGTTCTTGCTGGCGCAGCACTCGCTGTTTGGCTGCTGACGCTGCCGGGCTGATTTGTCGGCAGTTCGCGGGTGTCCGATAGGGGATCCCCCACCGGGCGGCGGTTACGACCTACAGCTCGTTCGGACCGTCCGACAGTATTCGCTCCGCTATCTGGTCGGCGGACTCGTCCCCGCCAATTGGACGCTCTCGCAGGAAGGACAGTGGCTGCCACCCGTGGTACCAGCCACGCATCTCTTCGACACCGAACTCGAGCGCCTTGGGCCGAGACGCATGCCGCTGAACCGTCTCTTCAAAGGTGAGATCGAAGGCATAGAAGCGAGCGTCATCGGCTCGACCTGCGATCCGAGCGAGGACGTCCTCGTACTGACGTGCGTTGAAGATGCCATCCATCACCACGTGCTGGCCCGCGCCGAGACAATGGGCGGCAGCGGCTTCGAGCAGATCGGCGTGTGCCATGCCCGACGTCCCCTGCTCGCGGAAGATGACCCGGTGAAAGTAGTCCTGGTGCAAGACTGCGGTGGGGCCAGCGAGCTTCGCCTGAAGCAGCTGTGCCACGGTCGATTTCCCAGAACCCGAGTTCCCGCGAAGAACTATCAGCACCCAAACACCCTAGCCACGCCGCAGACTCCACGCGTCTCGATAACCGATCGCCCCTCGGGCAGTCAAAAACGATCGTTTCCGAGCGACAGCACCCAGCCTGCCGGTTGGGTGCTGGCGTAGAACTCGAGCCCAGGGGTCTATGCGGACGGTTCGGCGCTGCCCGCCACTACTTGCCAACGACCCTCGATGATCGACCAAAAGCGGCGGTACATCATGCGAGCCTCCATGCGGTGGCCTTTATCGAATACGACGATGTCCACGAGCGACGATGTCCGGCCATGACCATCTTGTTCCAGAGTTGACCGATGAAGCTCGGACAGCTTGTCGAATCGTGTTGCTCCCGAGGCATGAGCATCGAGATCAGCTGCACGGCCGATCACTGACCCGCCCGGCAACTCGAAGGTCAGGCGCTCGTAAAACAACTCACGAAGATGGCTTACGTCGCCACCGCGCATGGCTTGGTGAAGAGCATCTTGGGCTTGGTCGATGGAGCGTCCGTGATCGTCCCGCGTCGTCATGTGACGAGGCTAGTGTGCGGTTTCCGCAGACTGCGATTGACCACAAAACGATCGTTTCTGCATGCCCGGTAGACGACCGTCTAACGGGCGTCTCGTTCGGAGGTGCTCAGGTGTCTAGCCGAGCCAACGCGACCGTGGATCCCTGCAAGCGGATTTCTACACTCGTGATCTTCAGGCTGGGAATAGCCGTCGACGCAGACAGATCTGCGGCACGCGAGCCAGCTGCGTCCCACGTCGCGACGGTAAGCGTGGTGTTGTCCGTTTGTGTGACCACGAGCTCGTATCGGGAGTTGTCTGGCGCATCCGCGCCGTAGTCGCAGTTCCAATCGAGCCTCGTGCCCCAAGATTTCTCCTCGATCTGCAGACCGGCAGTAAGGGTGGTGGAGTCAGTTCCGGGGTCCATGGGCTGGAACGTCATTTGGGCCGTCGCTGGGGCGACGTCGTTTCTTGCGCCCACGGCGAGCCCCCCGAAGACGGCGGCAGCAACAGCAGCGGCAACTGCGAGAGCCATGACTCCTCGGCGGCGGCGTTGACTCTTGCGGAAGCGGTGGGCCATCAGCGACAACGTTTCTGATGGCGCCTGAGTTTCATCCATACCCAGAGGTGAATGGATGGCAAGGGCCTCTTCCGGCGAGATTCGGCTCAGGATGCCTGGGAGACCCGCAAGTTCCGTCACCGCTTCACGGCAGTTGGCGCAGGTACTGAGGTGCTGCTCGTATTCGCGACGTTCATCGGTGGGGAGCGCTCCGAGGACGTAGGACGCGTCCCAGTCTTGGTAACGGTCCTCGTTAGCTTGAAGATCGGGATGCTCAGTCATCGTGTGACGCCCCTTTCTTGGAGGGCTAGCCTCAGCCCGCGTAACCCATAGTGGAGCCGCGATTTCGCGGTTCCTTCTGGGATGCCAAGCCGTCTCGAAATTTCAGGAATGCTCTGACCAGCGAAGTACGCATCGATGACGATCTGACGGTGGTGGTCTGAGAGCGACGCCAGCGCGTCCGCAACGATGATGCTGTCCAGGACGGCATCAGTGCGATCGAGAGCAGTGCCTTCTACCTCGCCAAGGGCTGCCACTTCTCGTCGACTCCGGGCAGATCGTGCGTCGTCGATGACGAGGCGCCGAGCGACCGTGAACAGCCACGCTTGAGCCGCATCCTTGTCGAGCTCCAGCACCTTAGGACGCTGCCATGCTCTCAGCATCGTCTCTTGAACGATGTCCTCGGTCAGCGCCGCGTTCCGAGTGAGGCTGTGTGTGTAACGGCGAAGCGCCCCGCCGTGGCACTCGAACAATGTCGACAAAAGCTCGTCACTGGCTCGGGCCATGACCTTCACCGCCTCGCGCCAGTGAAGTCCGGCTAGTGCCTGATCCAGGACCGCCTCTTGTCGTGCCTGTATCGAGCGCACCGAGGAACGCCGATGCGCACCAGTGATCGAACCTCATGCCATCGACCAGGCCAGGACATGGGTTCACCGTCTGAGCGGAAGCAGTCGACGTATTCGCACCCACTGTCTCTGCCTTGATGTCGATGAGCACTGCCTTGTGGCTCCTTTGCTCGGGTGGGGTTGTGGAGCTGCGAGGGCCTGCAACCCGGAGAGTTCTGTCCGGCAGGCACGCGCGCGATCAGGAGGCTGGGGTCGCTGCGCCCTCAGTGGCTGCTTCCATGTTGATCGTGCCGTCCGGCTGGAGGACGTACCAGGCATCCTTCACGCCCTGTCCATTGACCTGTCCAGGTTCGGTGTCCTTCGCGAACCGGTACACCGGCCAGCCGTCGACGGTCAGCTGGGTTGTCCCGTCCGTGCGGGTGAGGGAACCGATCTCGCCCGTGATGCCTTCTGGGGAGGACGTGTCGGAGGCTTCAACTGCCGGCCAGGTCGTGGCGCATTCGTCGTAGCAGTTGCTGGTGCCCGAGTCCTGCTCGTCCATCTTGAACGTGTAGATCGTGTACCCGGCGTCGTCGGTGATGATCTCGCCCAGGGGAGACGTTGCGGTGCCGAGGACTGCCGCTGCCGCGGTGGTCTCGGCGGGGGCCGGCTCGGTGGAGTCGGTCGTCGTGGATGATTCGGCAGATGTGGTGCACCCGGAGAGAGCGGCCGCCGCCAAAACGGCCGTCGTGAGGGTGATGGTCATTCGCTTGTGCATGATTCCTCCTGCTGGTACGCCGGCCCAGGTAGCCCGCTTACTACGAACACGATGCAGCTCATCCAGAAGTTCATCCGTGGCCGAAAAAGATTGGCGGTCGCAGGCAGCCGTCCTCACTCCCGGCGAAACGGGTGGCAGACGCGAGTGGCAACCCTGCACCGAGGGCACCGCTGTCACACATCATCACTCTGGGCCACTGTTCGCAGCTGCGGCGTCACGCCCTGCTGGACGACGTGACTATCCATGTTCACGACGTGATCTGGTCTCGAAACATCCCCCGGGACCGGATTACGGCGATCTCAGACGTCGGCCAGGTCGAGTACAAGGACGCCCGCGGCTACAGCAGCATGGGCGCCTTGGTCAACTTCCACGGCTCATTGGGCTTGACGGTCGCCAGTGTCGCCGGGCTGGTCCTGTCAGCCGAGCGTGATGGCGACGAGGCCACCGATGCCGACCGCGTAGAGCACGAGCACGACGAACGAGTCCACGCCCATGCCCGCGATGCGTCGTCGCGGCCGAAAGAGCAGGCCGACGGCGTAGACGAGCGTGAGGAGCGCGGCGAGGGCGGTCAGGTAGACGTCGCTGGTGTTCGACTGGGGCAGGATCGCCTGCCCGGAGATGACCGTGGCGACGAGGAAGAGCACGGGCAGGAAGGCGTTGCCGCCGAAGATATCGCTCATGGCCAGGTTGTCGTCGCCCTGCTTGACGGCCTGCAACCCGGTCGAGATCTCGGGCAGGCTCGTCGCCAGGGCCAGGACTGTCGCGCCGAACAGCACACCCGACAAGCCGATCTGCGACGCGGCCGCGTCGCCCGCGCGTTCGAGCACGACGCCGGCGACGAGCGTGGCGAGGGCCGACAGGCCGAAGACGACCGCGGCCTTCTTCGTGCTCATGGTCGTCGGCGACGGGTTCGAGCGCGTCCGGTGTCCGCGCGGTCGCGGCGTCGACGTGTCAGGTGCCGCTCCGGCCTCGTGCCACGGCAGGCCCTTGCCGGCACGCCGGACGAGGAACAGGCCCACGAGCCAGATGACGGCGATGAGGACGACGTCCGGCGTCAGGCGCGCCACTGTGAGCGAGGACGGCAGCTGGGTTCCGGCGATGACGACGGCGAGGACCGCCACCACGACCAGTGCCTCGAGCAGCAGCCCTAGGGAGGCCGCGCGATAGGTGAGGGGGTGGACACCCTTGCCGCGTTTCCCGAGGGCGTCCAGGACGACGAGGACGACCGTCTGAAGGGCGATGCCGCCGAGGATGTTGCCCGCGGCCACCTCGAGCGAGCCCGAGAGGGCGGCGCTGACCGTGATGGCGATCTCGGGCAGGTTGGTCGCCACCGCGAGGACGATGAGTCCGCCGAGCGCGCTACCGAGGTGGAGTCGGGAGTCGAGGACGTCGGTCGTTTTCGACAGCTGGATGCCGGCGACCCAGATGACGGCGGCGCCGGCGACGAAGATGGCGGCTAACAGCCAGAGGGGAAGGGTGTCCATGCGTGCTATGCAACTCCTCGGGGTGCGCCTCTCGACGCGGGGCGATCGTCGAGACGGATGCCGGCGGCCCCCGGCCGGTCCAGGCGCCTTGCACTCGTCGGCAGCCGTCGCGGGCTGGGAATCGATCAACCGCCTCATCGACCCCAGGCCGATCGCGAATCCCTGGCTGCTGGTCGTCGCTGGGCTCATCGGCTTTGCAGACAACGAACTCGTCGCGATCTACCGCATCCGCGTCGGGCGACGGATCGGATCGGCAGCCCTTGTCGCTGACGGGGTCCACGCCCGCCTGGACGGCTTCACGTCCCTGTCTGTGGTGCTGGGCGCCATCGGGGTCCTCGCCGGGTTCCCGCTCGCGGACCCCATCATCGGCCTGCTCATCGCAGCCTCGATCATGGTCCTGCCCTGGGGGACGGTGAAATCCATCGGCCGACGGCTGATGGACGGCATCGACCCCGACCTCCACAAGCGAGCCGAACACGCCCTGGAACACGCCCTGGGCGTGCGGGGCGTCCACGATCTTTATCTCCGGTGGATCGGGCACCGTCTCACCGGCTCCGCAACCATCGAGGTCGACGCCGAAGACCTCCTGACGGCGTCCCAGACCGCCGACCAGGCCGAGGCGCATCTGCGCGCTGCGCTCGGCAACCTCGACGCGTTCACCGTTACACCGATACCACCGGTGCCGGCTCAGAGGCTCTCATCAGCCGTACGCGGCACGATACCTCCGGGGGGTATCTTTTTTTCGATTCTGATCCTGGAAGAACGACCATGAACCGCACCGCCACCATCTTCATCAGCGCAACTGCGACCATTGCTGCCCTCGCCCTCGCGGGGTGCGCCGAGGCGTCGTCGTCCGCAGGCGACACGTCGTCCGCGTCGTCGTCCCAGGCTGCTGCCTTCAACGATCAAGACGTCATGTTCGCCCAGATGATGCTCCCGCACCACACCCAGGCCGTCGAGATGAGCGACATGCTCCTCGCGAAAGACGGTATCGACGGGGACGTGATCACCCTTGCCGAGACGATCAAGGCCGAGCAGGCCCCGGAGATTGATCAGCTCACGACATGGCTCAAGGCTTGGGGGCAGGACACTGAGGCGTCCATGGATCACTCCATGGACGGCATGATGAGCGACTCCGACATGGACGCCCTCGAGAATGCTGACGGAACCGACGCGGCGCGGCTGTTCCTGGAACAGATGACGACACACCACGAGGGGGCTGTCGAGATGGCGCAGACCGAGATCGAGGGTGGGCAGAACCCTGACGCGGTCCAGCTGGCGACAGCGATCGTCTCCTCTCAGACTGACCAGATCGACACGATGGAAGACCTCCTCGCGGTAATCAAGTAGCCGTCCTCGTCGCAGGCCAGCGTGCCCCAAGACGGTCACCAGAATCTCGGTCTTGGTAATGCAGTCCCGGGATGGCTCGGGGAGCCACAAGCAGCGGAATTTTGGTCGCCACCTGGGGTGGCAGCGATACCGGTCGCCGGCCTCGTGGTCGACGTCGCTCCCGCAGTCCTGCTGGTGAGGATGTGACCCGTGCTGAAAACGTCCGCCTAGCAATCGGTCACCGGTTGAGGCAGCCCCAGGCATCATGAGGGGCATGAGAGCGGGGACAGTGACTTACGGGAAGACCCTCGCTGGTGTCTTGGCTGTTCTCAGCGATGTCGATCCGTATGGTCTCGAGCCTGGTCAGCCGGACGGTGCTCCGTCAGATGAGTGCGAGATGGAGGCGGTCGACCTGGTTCGCATTCTCCTCAGGGCCGATGCCGTCACGATCCTTGATGTCGAGGCGGTGTGGATGCGCTGGTTCTCGGAGTCGCTCGTCCTTCGACTCGGACCGCCCCGAATGGCGCAACTGGTTGATCGCTTGAACGCACGCGTGGACGGTGCCCGATAGAGGATCGCCCACTGGATCACTTGCTGTGGGGCGAGTGCACTCGGAGCGGACGCCGTCTTGGTCGTTCCGCGTCGTCGGTGAGCGTGGGCGGAAATGGTCCTCGACGTCGTAGCGTCTAGGGATGCAGCAGCCGAGGGGCCTCGATCAGCTCGTGTCGGAATGGCGGAGCTCCGGACCAGGACGTGCGCGCTTCGTGCCGGGCTTCGACCCATCAGGTGGAGGAGCAGCGGCGAAAGTCCTCGTGCTGATGGAATCACCCGGTCCTGCCACGATCAGGCAGGGCGAGGACGCGATCAGCAGTGAGGACAACCCGGGGCCGACGGCGTCTGCGTTCAAGCGAGCACGAATCGAGTCGGGGCTGGGCAGGCACGTCTACCTGCGATGGAACATCGTCCCGTGGGCCCTGGGCCGGGCGCCGACCGTCACCGATCTCGACGACGCCCGCCCCGCCCTCGCTCAGCTGCTCGATTCTCTGCCGCAGCTGCGGGCGATCGTGACCTTCGGAACTCCGGCCCTGACGGGCGTGATGAGGTACTTCACCCTGGAACCGCGTGCGAGGGTCGTGCCCGTGCTCGCAGCACCCCATCTGTCGCCGGCGAACGCCACCCGCGCCGGCGAGAAGCACCTGCGGGCCGTCACGGCCCTACGGCACGCTTCGCTCCTCTGATCATCTCCGCGAGGAGTGGGGGCTGTGCTGCAACGCGGCGATCACGGCCAGGAGCTCCTGCGCCCCGGCGCTCAGACCGGCCGACCACACAGCGCGAAACGGTCGTCTCAGGTCGACGGCTGCCGGGACGGTGACGAGGCGCCCGGCGCGGAGGTCGTCCTCGACCAGCAACGAGCTGATGACTCCCGGACCCACACCGCCGGCGATGGCCGCCCGGATGGCGCCCGTCGACGACAACTGCGCAGCGGGTTCTGCCATCAGGGCAGGGGCGATCCCCAGGGCGAGCTCGAGGGTCCGGCGGGTGCCCGAGCCCGACTCCCGAGACACGAGCGGTGTGGATGCGAGATCCGCTGCCGTCACGGGTTCGGACTTCGATGCCCATGCGTGCCTGGGCGAGACGACGATGAGCAGTTCGTCGACACCCAGGACGGTGGTGGCGAGCCCGTCGGTCTCATCAGGGGTCTCCGTGAACCCGAGGTGCGCGCGCCCCGAACGGACCTCGTCGACGACCCAGTCGCTGTTGCCCGATTCCAGGCGCACCCGGACACGATCCGCTGCCGCTGTCATCCAGCGTGGCATCAGCGCCTCTGACACCGTCTGACTCGCCGCGACGAGGAGAGCGTCGGAGGCGCCGGTCATCAGGGTGTGCAGCGATCGTTCGAAGGTGGTCGCCGCCTCGAGCAGGGGTCGGCCCCACTCGCACACCAGGAGTCCGTGCTCGGTGAGCGCCGAGCCGGCCCGAGAGCGGACGAGCAACGTCCGACCCAACCGCCGCTCGGCGCCCGAGATGCGAGACGACGCCGCCTGCTGGCTGATGCCCTCCGATGTCGCGGCACGGCCCAGACTGCCCGACCTCGAGATCGCCTCCAGCAGTCGGAGCGTCTCGAGGTCAACAGGGAGTCCGGTCACAAAGATCGATTGTGACACCACAAGCATCCGCCCGTATCGGCAGCCGGTCGCACGCACGAAGATTGAGGCATGCCTGCCACGATCACACCGCATGTCGCCCCACCCCGCACACGCGGTCTGTTCCGCCAGCTCGAGCACCGCGGGCAGATCGTGTCGAACCTGACCCCGAACTGGTTCGCGTCGATCATGGGGACCGGCATCGTCGCCAACGCCGCGGCGACCCTGCCGTTGCAGTTCCCGGGGCTGCGCCCCGCCGCGACCATCGTCTGGGCGCTGGCCAGCGTGTTGTTGGTCGCTCTCAGCGCGGCGACCGTCCTGCACTGGGTGCGTTACCGGGCCACCGCGCGGGGGCATCGACTCAATCCGGTGATGGCGCACTTCTACGGGGCACCGCCCATGGCGCTGCTGACCGTCGGCGCGGGAACCCTGCTCTTGGGCAAAGACGTCCTCGGTACGCCCCTGGCGGTCGGCATCGACTGGGTGTTGTGGACCATCGGCACGGTGCTCGGCCTCGTCAGCGCGATCGCGGTCCCGTACCTGACGTTCACCCGGCACGACACGGCCCCCGACAGTGCGTTCGGCGGCTGGCTCATGCCCGTGGTCCCCCCGATGGTGTCTGCCTCTACCGGTGCGCTGCTGCTGCCCTTCCTGCCCGCGGGGCAGGCAAGGCAGAACATGCTCTGGGGGTGCTACGCGATGTTCGGCTTGTCGTTGCTGGCGTCGATCGTGATCATCACGCTGATCTGGTCACGCCTGGCCCAGCACAAGATCGGCCCGGTCGGCATGGTCCCGACCCTCTGGATCGTCCTCGGCCCCCTGGGGCAGTCGATCACCGCAGTCAACCTGCTCGGTGGCAACGCCCACCTCGCCGTCGACCAGGGAACCTCGCACGCCCTGTTCGTCTTCGGGCTCGTCTACGGTGTGCCCACTCTGGGCTTCGCCCTGATGTGGGCGGCACTGGCATCGGCCATCACCCTCCGCACCATGCGCCAGGGGCTCCCGTTCTCACTCACCTGGTGGTCGTTCACCTTCCCCGTCGGCACCTGCGTGACAGGCCTGAACGGTCTGGCCCTGCACACGGGACTCGTCGCGCTGCAGGTACTGGCGGTCGTGTTCTACATCGGGCTCGTCGGGGCCTGGATCACGGTCGCCGTGCGCACCTTCCACGGCAGCGTCATACGCGGAACGCTCCTCGCGCCTCCCCGTCCCCTGCCCTGACCGCGGACGATGAGGGTGCGTGGGGGAGTGGCTCAGATCGAACAGGCGTCGTTCCAGTCACGGCGATAGGCCTCGGGGTCACTGACGTCGACGATGGCCGAGGCGGCGCCCTTGGGCTCGTCACGCGACCGGTAGCTCTCGAACGCCACCGCACTGCGGTCGTTGCTCGCCGGATCACGCACCCCGGAGGCTTCGACCCACAGAGTCCAGTTCCACCGCGTCCGGACGCCAGGCTGCAACGCGCCTTCGCCGACGACCAACAGCACGTCCGTGCCGGCGGGTGAAGACTCGAAGTCTGCGCCCGTGAATGATCGGACCGACGACGTGAGGCCTCTCGCGCTGATCTCCCGAGCTAACTGACTGCCCATGTCCGAGAGATGCTCGCCAGCATCGCCATCCACAGCCACGATGCCTCCACCGGACGGAAGCTGACTCAGCATCTCGGAAACCAAGTCATGGATGACGGTGTTGCTCATGATGCTTTCTCCTGCTCACTCGTTCGTCGAAACGGAAAAGGGAGTCGGCGGCCGCCGACTGATGCGGCTGCACGAAGCGGTCGCGAACCTGATGCAACCACGAGCATGCGCCGACGTTCAGCCCTGTAGAAGCGCGTGCTTGGAGCGCCCGATAGGGGATCGCCTGCCGGGCTATGCGCCGATGAGGTGAGCTAAAAGCAGGTGGAACGAGGCCGGGCACGCGAGGCCAGGCGAGGTGGTAGAGCAAGATGAGTGCCATGGCACCCGCAGATCTTCTCCTAGTGATCGGGCTTGTGTGCGTCGTCGTCGCCGTTGGGATGAACGTAGTCACGGCCGCTCGCTTCAGTGGTGGCAAGGCGGTGTCGAAAGAGCGTCGCCTCCGCCTCGCTGTGCTTACGGTCTCTATTGCTGTTGTGGGGCTGGTTTGCATGGTCGCTTGGTTCGCGCAGTCTTGATTGCCTTGACAAGCGGGCACGGGCCGTCGCATGCCCGATAGACGATCGACATCTAGGACGAACCGTGGGGTCCTCAACCGCCGTGACGCAGGCTAAGTCCGTCGAAGCCCTCGGAGCCAAGACACCACGGCAGCGAGGTCGCCCCAGGCCCAGAGCAAAAGGACAAGGAATGCGATCGACAGCACTGCGAACACCGGTGGAAGGACGTAACCCACCCATTCGGACTGGCCATCGTTGACTGTTTCGTTGGGGCCGAGGTAGGCGGTGGGCTGGGCGTAGGCATAGGCGTGTCCGTCCGGCCCGGTGGAACCTGTCAAGACGACGTCGTCAAGCGTTACGTGCGCGTCAGCGGAAATCCACCGGCCGATGATGACGTCACCGCCACGGCGGCCGGCCAATTCCCGTCTCTCCTCCGTGAACGTGCCCCAGATCTTGGGCTCACCTCGATCATGCGCGGCGAATGCGGAGATGACGATGAAGAACGCCGCCAAGGCAATGCAAGAGACATACGCGGCCAGTTGACCCCAGCGCTGTAGTCGGAAGAAGAAGGGTCCACGTGGTCGGGCGGGGCGCAGTGGAGGCACCAGGTCAGCGTGCCATACCGCGATGCACGTACCGGCTTCGAGCATCGGTCAACCCCAGGAGGGACCGTCTGCTTCACGTTGCGTTGCTCCACGGAGCCAGCCCACGAAGCAGTGCCCGATAGGGGATCCGGCTACGGACGATCCTCTGCGTCTTTGATGCCGGCTGCAACGGCACGTCGAATCACCCAGTAGAGCGCGTAAAGAATCGCGCTTGTGATTACAACGAAAAGGGCGGCGCTAGACAACGCGTCCATGCCCCAACCGTACGAGGTGTCGTGGGCCGTAGTTCGGGAGTCGATCTCACGAGCTGTGCCGATAGAGGATCGTTGTGCGCACGGCGCTGATGCTCGATAGAGCGGTGCCCGTAGGCTCACGTCATGGTTTCAGCGATGAAGCAGACGACAGTCGACGACGGGGTGACGATCGCCTACACGGTCTTCGACGGCGTCGAGCCAGCAGTCGTCCTCCTTCACGGGCTCGCAGGGAGCAGCCGCGAGTTCGTCCGCACCGCAGAGGGTCTGGCCGGGCGGCGGGTCATCCTCATCGATCAGCGAGGCCATGGACACAGCACGACCAAGCCGGCAGACACCTCTCGCGAGGCGTACGTGTTCGATGTCGTGACTGTCATCAGCAAGGAAACGTCGGGGCCGGTGACTCTCGCCGGCCAGTCGATGGGAGCTCACACGGCGATGCTCGTCGCCGCGGCGCGCCCGGACCTCATCCGGCGGCTCGTCCTGCTCGAAGGGAACCAGGGTGGTGGAACGACTGATGAGCACCGAGCCCTTGGCGACTTCTTCCGTTCATGGGCAGTCCCCTTCACTGATCGCGCAGAAGCCGCGGCGGCTCTCGGTGATGGGCCCCTCGAGCGTGCATGGGTCGAGGACCTCGAAGAACGGGCGGATGGCTTGTATCCCCGCTTCGACGCCGACGTCATGCAGGCCACGATCGAAGCCGTCGGTGAGTCGCGCTGGGCCGAGTGGGAGAGTGTCACCGTGCCAGCCCTCGTGCTATACGCGGACGGCGGCATGTTCTCGGAGGAGCAAAAAACGGAGTTCGTGCGTCGGGGCCACGCGGTTCGACGCGTCGATCTCACGGCCGCATCTCACGACGCGCACCTCGACGCCTTCGATCAATGGCTCGATGCGCTCCGCAGCGTCGTCACTGGCTGAGCACAGTCGCCCCAAGCGCCACGGCGTCCCGATAGGGGATCGTCTATCGGGCACCGTTTGTAACCTCGCTCTAGCGATCTCCGTTACCGATCTGCCGCATCGCCATGCGTTAGCCAGTGACTGATGTCGATGGGCTGAGTTGGTGGCAGGTCAATGTCGTTAGGCCGGATCTGGTGCTCCGTGAGCCTGCCCTTCTGCAAGCTGTTCCGTCATCCAAGGAGAGCGATTGGCTGCCAGCTCTACGGTTAAGCCATGAGGACGCGACGAACTTTCATGGCGCTGGGTGCGGTCACCGGTGTTACGGGCGCTCTCGTCTTGACTCTTTTCTTGTTGCAGCCCTGGCGGTCCTGCTCCTACGACGACCGTCCGTCGGCCTGCGCCATGCTCCCTGCCGACGCATCCGTTCTCATGGTTTCGGCGATTACCACCCTTGCGGGCGTGACAGTTCTGGTGATGGCATGGCTGAGCGCTCAAGAACCGCGGTCGATGCCCGCCAGTCGGCGAGTCACAGTGTTTGGAGCCGTTCCGCTGTGCTTTGTGGTGGCCGTGGCCGGAGTCCTCTACTTCGTCTGATGCGGCGACCCTCCCAAGCTGCTCGTCACACTTTCACTCCTGCCGACATGACCTCCAATAGACGATCTATCTTCGGTGACCGAGTGTTGCTGGGCCACGGCCTGCACTTCGAGGAATTACGAAAGAGGAAAAGTCGATTCACGACGTCACACTTTGGTGCTCACTGGACATTACTTCTGTGACAGCGGAGAGCCCGCGGTCATCGGTTGGATCGGATCACCTTGCCCAAGCACAATGTTGACGAACTCCTCGCTGGGAGCCGCCCGGCGTTTACCACCTCAGTCGCTACGGAGGCGGCACTCGATGCTCTTGTGGCAGAGACTCGCGTTGCCACTGGGAGCCGGCGGCTTCCCCGGCGCCGAAAAGCACTCTGGCTCGTGCCCGGCAGCATTCTTGCCGTCGGAGCACTCACGGCCGGCGCAGTCGCCGTCGACGGGCTGACACGAATCGAGACCCCGATCCCCGTCGAGTACGTCACCGACACTGGGGTCACAGTCTCGTGCACTGCCACCATCGAAAGCTCGTACTTCTCGCCCAGGTTCACCGAGGTCTCCACTTACTACCGAAATGCCGACTTCACCACGAGCGGTCTCGGTCAGCGCATTTACGAATACGCCCTTGTTCTGGCTGGCGACAAGGCAGGCACCCCCGGCGATCTCCCCCAGTCAGTGCAGTCAACAGCGCAAATCCCGGGAATCGGAGATCAGCAGCCCCTCGAAGACGAATCGGCACTGTCCGTGTCCATGCTCGAGTTCATCGTCATGGATGTATCCGACGAACTCGGCCTGCCCGCCGGCACCGTGAGTGGCTGGGCAGAGATCGATTCGGACTGCGACGGACAACTCCATTGACGGGAACGACGAAGCCTCACCCTCACAGAGAAGTAGGCGCAGATCTCGCTGACTTGTTCCGCAACGAGGCTAGAGGGCTGCTCGGGTTCTTCATACGACGTGACGTACCAGCCGAGGACGCAGCGGATCTCGTCAGTGAAACGTTCCTCGCAGCCTGGCAATCGAGCACGACCCGCACAATCGAACCGGACATGCTTCGTGCCTGGCTGTTTGGCATCGCTCGCAAAAAACTCTCGCAACACCTACGAGGTCGAACCCGGCGGACCGCCTTGAGCGCACGCCTTCGGCTCACTGTGTCTGCCGATGCCCTCGAGCAACATGCCTCAACCGAGAACATGGAAAGAGTCGCCTACGTACGAGCGGCAATTGAGCAGCTTCCGGTGGTAGTTCGGGAGATCGTGCGCCTCGTCTACTGGGACGGTTTCACCCAGGAAGAAGTGGCTTTAATCCTTGGAAAGCGGGCCACGTCAGTTCGTGCCCGCCTTTCCCGAGCCCGGAAGGTCCTCCACGATCAACTTGCCGACAAGGGCCCGCGTGACGTGCCCGGCGCATTCCGCGGGCGTGTCATTGGCACCACCGATGCCTGATAGGCGATCGGCCATTAGCTAGGGGTTCGCGAGTCAGCTCAGGGCGGCGATGACGCCTGCTACGAGGATTCCGGTTCCGAGTCCGATCGTGATGGTCATGGCTAAGAAGGGGCGACTTCCCGATCGCACCCCGCCTCGCTTCCTGAGGTTGAACGTGTAGGCGAAGCCTGCCGCGACGATGAGAGCGCCGATTACGGTCATGACGAGCGGAACGGTCTCCATGCTCGAACCGTAGTGCAGCTCTGCGAGCGGTTTGGCTAGTCGTCATAGCGGCCGCCCGCTAGGGGGCCAAGGAACGCGACCTCTAGCTTCAGAGTGTCTCGATAGACGATCCTCGACCGGCACCCTAGGTCGGGATGGCTAGCCTTGATTGATGATGTCGCAGCTCAGTCAGCTCGCCGGTCTAGCCGCTGGTCTCTCAATCCTGACCTCGTTTCTCGTGGTCATCGTCTTGGCGTTGGGCGCGTACGCCCTCGTCCTCACGATCAGGTTTCTTCGATCGCGACTCGAGCAGGACGGCTCAGAGCAGAGCGGTGACGATTCCCGATAGACGATCGGGCACCGGGCCGCTCCTACACTGGCGAGGTGACGGCGGTGCGTGCAGTGAGCTTCGACCTCGATGGGACGCTGTTCGATCACCACGGTTCGGCCCGATCCGCCGCCGTCGAGTTCCTCGGCTCGCTAGGGGTGGTCGCATCGGAGTCGACCCTTGCTAGATGGTTCGACGCCGAGGAGGAGCACTTCGAGCGCTGGCGGTCGGGAGAGATCAGCTTCTCGCAGCAGCGCCGTGAGCGACTGCGCTCGGTCCTCCCACCGCTCGGGATCGATGTGCCGGCCGGTGACGCCGATGTCGATAAGTTGTTCGGCCGTTACCTCCAGGCGTACGAGTCGTCATGGCAGGCATTCCCTGATGCGCTGCCGCTTCTTCAGAGCCTTCGTACGGCCAGTCACCGCGTCGGGCTGCTGACGAACGGGACGGAGACTCAGCAGCTGGCGAAGCTCCGGCACACCGGTCTCCTCGACGAATTCGACGTCGTCTGCACGTCCGAGCGGATCGGCTTCTCAAAACCCGACGCACGGGCCTTTGTCGCTCTCGCCTCTGAACTCGGAGTCGAGCCGGCGGCGTGCCTGTTCGTCGGTGACGACCCGGCAAAGGACGCTGACGGAGCCAGAGCAGCAGGAATGCAGGCGCTACTGGTCGACGACCACCGGCAGCGAGGGCTCCCGATCGGTGAGCTGGTCGCATCCGTGATCGCCGCATCGGTGGGCGCCCGATAGACGATCGGTCACCGGTCGAGGCGGCCCAGGCATCATTGGGGCATGAGAGCGGGGACAGTCACCTACAGGCAGACCCTCGCTGGTGTCTTGGCTGTTCTCAGCGATGTCGACCCGTATGGTCTCGAGCCTGGTTCGCCGGAGGGTGCTCCGTCGAATGAGTACGAGATGGAGGCGGTCGACCTGGTTCGCATTCTTCTCAAGGCTGGCGCCGTCACGACCCACGATGTGGAGGCTGTCTGGATGCGCTGGTTCTCGGAGTCCCTTGTTCTTCGACTTGGACCGCTTCGAATGGCGCAGCTGATCGATCGGTTGAACGGACTCGTGAACGACGCCCGCTAGGGGATCGCTGATCGGACCCGCTCTGGGGCCACCGACTGCGGCCGTGGTGGAGGTCATGATCGGGACGGGGTACATCGAGGTGCTGTGTCGTGAAGGTGTCGGGTGCGTGTCGGGTCGGTGTCGTGGACCTTGGGGCTGGTCGTTCTTAGTGTGAGGTTCATGAACGAGACACGGATCGTCGATCTCCGGACCCAGATGGGTTGGACCCAGGAACGCCTCGCAGACGAGAGCGGCGTGACCGTCCGCACCGTCCAGAGGCTCGAGGCGGGCAACGAGGGGAGCCTCGACACGCTGTCGCGGGTGGCGAAGGCGTTCGGTGTACCGGTCCGCGAGCTCTTCGTCACCGTGGCCGAGGACGACTACGGCCGCTCGGTCACTGCCCTGGACGAGCGGGCGAGTCGCCAGCGGGAACGGCGGGGCCGGGTCGAGGAGGGCTTCCGAGCCCTGTACTACGGTGTGGGCGTGCTGTTCACGATCGCCGTCGTCGTCGCAGTCGCCACCGACGTCGTGCCGAACGCCGCCATCTTCTCGATCCCCGCGTACTGGGTCGCCGGGTGGCTGCTGTCGATGTTCCTGTTCCTCGTCGTCCTCAGCCCGCGCCTGGACCGCGCCTATCCACTCTCCCGTGCCGCGACGGACGAGGTGGCGAGCAGGTAGACACAGCGTCCAGATGCCGATCATCGGACGGGTAGGAAGCGATGCGTCGGAGGCGAGAATGGGTCTATGCCTGTGCGCCTGAGTGATTCCCAAGTGGTGGCTCTTCGGCAGAGATACAGGAACGGGACGACTCAAGTGGAGTTGGCTGCGCAGTTTGGCGTTAGCCAGAGCACGGTCTCGAGCCTTGTCGTGGGGCGCGCTCGTGTCGATGCGGGAGGTCCGATCACCCATCGTTCTCCGCAGAAGCTGACCGACGATGACATCACCGATCTGCGGCGCCGGGCGGCTGAGGGAACTTCCGTTGGCGCGTTGGCGACACGGTTCGGTGTGACGCCCCCAACCGTGACGCGTTTGATCCGGGTGTCCGGATCACACCTCGACAGCGGTCAGGCCGTCTAACCATCGGCGGAAGATCGCTCCGACTGCGGCGGGGGCGACGACTGTTATCGGTGATCCGCTGCGGGCGGCGAAGGTGAATACTTCGCTGCCGTCTCTCGCGACGGTCGTCCACTGGTCGGACGGGTGGACGTCCTGGACGACGGCCGTTGAGGTGGCTGTCCCGTGTCGGTGGACCCGGAAGAACGCCGTGAAGTCGCACACCTCGAACGACTCTCCGAGGTAGGACCACTTCATACAGTTCCGCATCTTCACGGGAAGAATCTAGAGGCCGTTGCCGGAGGGCTCAACTGGATGGGCCTCCACGGGGTGTGGGTCTCCGGTGGGGGAGGGCCTGACGGGGAACCTGAGTAGGGTCAGGAACCCCGCCATCGGCAGCGAGGTCTTGGCTGCCCCCGCAATGTAGCCGCGTGCTGGCGTTGCTCCTAGGGCCCGACAGACAATCAGACACCGCAACGTCCTGCGCATCTGGCAAGTTCTTCTGGATCACCTCTAGTCCGGGAGGTCGTCCTGATCCAAACTGACGTCGACGGCGGCAACAACGGCCACATGAGGTCAGCGGACCTCGACCACTTACTGAGTCAGCGATCGCCCGAGGGTGCTGATGAGGCGACTGGTCGAGGCTGGCTGCAGAACAGTGCGGAGGGCGGACCAGAATGATCCTTGCCAAGGCGTCTCCGGCGGGGCCGGGGGTTGTTCCGGTGGTCAAGCGCGCCGCCATCGGGCTCGGTGTCGTTGCCCTCCTGGTCTTTTGGGGTCTCTGCTTCCTATTCGAGTTCAGCAAGACCAGCGGTGACGTTCCCGCGGCCGCGGCCATGCGTTTCCCAGCCGGCTCCGTCGTAGTCGACACGGAGAAGCACTGCCGCGCCGACCGCTGCTGGTCGACGTTCTACGTAGCTCCGCCCCCAGGGATGACCGCGACGGAGCTTACGGCTGAGATCGAGGGCGCGGGCGTGGGCCCCATCCTGGGTTTCTTCTCCGACCCACGTTTCGTTTACTCCAGAGCCACGCTCAATGGGCTGACCGTTCACGTGGTCGGCCGCTACTGGTGAGGCGCCGCCTCGGCGTATGACTTGGCCATGGTTTCAGTGCCCGCAGGACGCACGACGACCCAGCCCCGGACTCTCGAGGGCCAGTAGGTGCGGGGTGCGCGGGAGCCTGCCGCGACAGCCTGCGAGCTCGTGACTAGCGTGGGATGTCGGAGGTAGATTCCATGACCGTTTGGACTGTCATCGCATTCGCCGCTGTCGCTGCCGCGGCGCTGGCGCTGCTGGCGCCGCACGCTCGAACGAGCTCCCTCGAGGCGCTGCGCCTGTTCAGGTTGGAGGCCGTCGACAGCGAGGCGTCACGTCGCGCCGCCACCTGGGCCCTGACTCCCCTCGCGGCACTCTCGATCGGGGTGAGCCTCATCGGTCTTACCGTGAACAGTGGAGGGCCAGGCTCCGGAGTGACGTCCTTGATCGCGCTGCTCCTCGTCGGCGCTGGCCTGGCTGCCGGCCACATCGCTGCGCTTCGCACGAAGAAGGTTGAGACGTTCCGTTCTATCCGGCGCCGTGACAGCGCCGGATAGGGATCCTGAGCCGGTGCGCTCGATTCAGTGGGCTGCTAGCTTCCGGGCATGACCTGGCCTGTCGTCCACATCTCACGCTCGCTCGACCACGACGTCGCCGCAGTCTCCCGTGTCGCCGGGAATCCAGAGAACCTACCCGCGTGGGCGGCTGGTCTGAGCGCCGGGATCCGCCAGGAGGACGGGCGGTGGATCACCGACTCGCCCATGGGCGTCGTCGAGGTGGCCTTCACGGGGCCGGTGGAGCTGGGGATCCTCGACCACGACGTGACCCTTCCCAACGGATCTGTAGTGCGGAACGCCTTCCGCGTCGTGGCCAACGACCAAGGCAGTGAGGCCGTCTTCACCCTCTTCCGCCGTGACGGGATGTCCGAGGCGGACTTCCACTCCGACGCTGACGCTGTCCGCAAAGATCTCGATCGACTCGCGGCGCTGCTCGAAGAGCGCCTGCCTCGCGCCCGATAGGAGATCGTTCACCGGCGCAATCCTGAATGCTCGTCTGGCACGAGTCGGACATTCCCGCCTTTGATTTGCTGGCCCCGTTGATTGTCTCGCTCGCGCCGTTCGGTTCTTCTTGCCGTTCGAGTTGGGGTATCGCTGGGGCGTCGTGGTTCGGGCCACAACACCCCAGCGGGGCGAAGCAGCGTTGCTTCGCGGGGTCTTCACCTCGGCCGCAGCTAGGGACTGCGGGTGCGTCGTGCACGGGTGAAGACAACTAGAGGCGCCAATCCTCGATTCAAAGAAGGTTTAGGCAGCAGGCGCGGCGGCAGCGCCCGGTATGTCGAGCTGCGCAGCCACCCATCCGCGGTAGCTCACGAGCTTGCGACGGTGCCCTCTCCATTGCCCATGACCCCTGGAATCATGATCGGCGAATCGCAGGTCTCGCCGAGGAGCGGGACGGCGAGGTACCGCTTGAGGTAGGAAACGAGTTCGTGGTGGGGGAGGCGTTGCAGCGAGGTCGGGGCCGGGCGTGTTCCGGGCGGGTGGGGGTCAGGGGTGGTCACGGTCGGCGAGCAGGGGCTCCATGTCCACTTGCTCCGTTGCGGGCAGGGGCGGCCGGGTGGAGGGGGTGATGGGTGCGGTGAGAGCGATGTTCGGGTCAGGCAGTTGCATGGTGGGTGGTGTCCTCGAGGAAGAAGTCGGCGTAGGTGGGCCCCATCGGGACGGGGTAGAGGCGGCGGCGTTGTTCTCGGCGGGCGTAGGTGACGATCAGTGCCGGCGGAACGTCGGGCATCGAGTCGTACGTGCGGGCCTGGCGACCAGGTGAGCGCCGCGGCTCGCGTGCGGTGTCCGTCACGAGGTGCGTTGTGGTCACCGGCGGTGAGACCACGGCGGGAGCCGGTGTCGACTGTGAGGGCGAGGCCGACCTGAGGGGGCGGGCGGTGCGACGAGGGCGGCTTGTGCCGGGGGGAGGGTGTCGAACGTTCCGACGACGTCGCCGCGGGCATTGGTGGTGATGAAGGTCCCGACGAGCTGCACGGCGCCGGCGATGTCCTTGCCGGTGCGGCTCGTCCACATGCCGGGGGCCGTCTCGTGCCACGTCACCGGGGAGGTGCTGGCGTCCGCCGTCCTCGGGGGGAGTGTGGTCGTCACGCGGCGTTTCGCACGCTGGCGTCCGTGCGGAGGCGGGCGGCTGCTGTGGCGAGGTCGTTGTAGTCGCCGAGGTACTGGCTGAAGCAGTCGCGGACGTAGAAGTGGTCGCCGTGGTGGTCTACGGTTCCCGCGAAGGCGCCGCTGGTGCTGGCGACCCAGAAGCCGGGCTCGGCCTCGGTGAGGGTCATGGCGGCGGGGCGGGTGATGGGTGCGGGCGCGAGCAGGGTCACGGGTGTTGTTCCTCATCAAGTCGGGTGGGGAGCACGCGTGCTTCTCGTCGGGTCGAGGGGCAGCAGGAGCGCGTCACTACTAGGTCGCAACGAGTGTGCGATTCGTCACACCGGTTGTCGACGAATTTCGGCCGAGTCGTGATGGGGAGCGATTCGCTCCGCTCAGGGACGCTTGTCTGCCGGCACGGGGAGCCGTGGACCGGGTAGAACTGACGGGTGTCCGATCAGCCGCGCCGTGTCGACCTCGCGGACGCTGACGACCACACCCTCGTCGAACGTGCCGGGCACGGTGACGTCCGGGCGTTCGAGGTCCTGGTTCGCCGGTACGGGCCGTTGATGCGCTCCTACGCGCGGCGGGTCCTCGGTCGTTCCGACGACGTCGACGACGTCGTCCAGGAGGCCTTCGTCGCGGCGTGGAAGCAGCTGCCGTCGATCGAGGACCCGGCGAAGGTGAAGAGCTGGTTGATGCGCATCGTCAGCAGGCGGTGCGTGGACAGGATCAGGGCCAGACGTGACCATGACGACATCGCCGACCACGACTCCGAAGGTCCCGAGCACGAGACGCCGCACCGTGTCGTCGAGGCCCGGTCGCGGGAGCACGCCCTGACGCTGGCGTTGGAGGCGATGCCGGACCCCCAACGGCGAGCGTGGATCTTGAAGGAGATGGTCGGGCATTCGTACGACGAGATCGCGGACGACCTGCGACTGCCGTTGTCGACCGTCCGGGGGCTCCTCTCCCGGGCGCGGAAGAACATGATCACCGAGATGGAGGCATGGCGATGAGCGCGGACCTTCCCGATGACCTCGAAGCCGCCGGCGTCAGCGGCGACGACGTGGAGACACTGTCGCTCGAACCCGACCGGCTCGACGGGCACACCATCGACGAACTCGCCGACTACCTCGACGCCGGGATGACCCCGGCAGACCCGACGATCGACGACTCACCCGCCTGCAAGAACGCCCTCGACGCCCTCACGAGAGTCCGCATGCTCTCCCACGGAGCACTCGAGGCCGACGCGCTCGACGAGGACGTCCGCGAGGACGACTGGATCACCGAGATCATCACCAACATCAGCCTCGAGGCCCACGCCGGCCGGGACATCCCCCTCCCGCCGCTGAAGAAGACCGAGAACTCCGTCATCACCGAGGGAGCCGTCCGCAGCATCGTCCGCCGCGCCGGCGACACCGTCGCCGGCGTCCTCATCGGCAGGTGCACCCTCGAGGGCGACGTCACCACACCCGGCGCCCCGGTCGTCGTCCGCGTGTGGGCACGCATCGTCCGTGACCACGGTGCGACGACGGACGCCGTGACCGATGCGGTGTGCTCAGCCGTCGAGGAGGCTCTCCAGGCGCACACGGAGATGAACGTCGAGAGCATCGACGTCACGATCCGGTCAGACGGAGCCGCCCCCGTCCGGGAAGAAGAACGATGACCAGCCATAACCTCGACGACACCGACCGTGACGCACTCGCCCTCGAACTCGAGGAGCTCGTCGACGGCATCCCAGGCGTGGCCCACATCTATCAGCCGCGGGCGACCCTGCCCGCCCTTCTCGCTGCCCGGCAGACGCCCGACCCGAGCACCCCGCCACCGCCTCCTCGGATCGAGATCGGTGACGACGGCGTAGTCGCCCTCACCATCGCGACCGACGCAGACAGCATCTCGCCCGACGTTGCCCACCGAGTCCACGACGCCCTGCTGGCACGCCTGAACCAGGCAGCCATCACGGTCGAGAGGATCGACGTCCGCATCGCGCGCGTCGACTGAGCTTCGTGGGCGATGACTCGACCCGTTGCGCGACCTGACTCCGTTGCGGTGTCCCGATAGACGATCGGCCATCGGTGCAGACGGGGCTGCTTCTCCCATGGATATGTCAGAGCACGGCCGAGTGCTTGCATCCGAGGGGCCTGAGAAGGGGCCGGCGACGCCGTGGCTAGAGGCAGGGAAGAGCAGACCGACAGCTTAAACAGCCCCTCTTTGGGTAGATATTTGCACAGGGGTGGACCACGGCTCAGTGGAGCCGAGCCGGATGGTGTTGAGGTGCGCCGAGGTGAAAGTCAAGCTCACGCGGAATGGCTTTGTTGCGTCAGCCCGTGCTCCGTCTTCTCCCAGTAGTGCGGGCGGGTGAGCAGCTGCCAGAGGCCCTTGTAGGCGGCGAGGGAATGCAGGATCCAGTAGACAGGGTTCAGCAGCGTCCAGGCCATCAGGTGGAACGTTCCCCGCTTGAACGGGCCCATCATCGTCAGGTAGACCATGATGCTGTTCCCCATGAGGAAGTTCAGCAGGCAGATCACCAGCAGCCAGGGCGGAAACACCGCCGAGAGCACGCTGGCCGGCACGAACAGGGTGACGGCCGAGAGCAGGTAGAAGGGCAGCACGCCGAGGAAGATCGCGGGCGTCCCGCCGATCAGCAGGGTGAAAGCGGCAAAGCGGACGATCCCGATCTCGCGGATCAGCGCCAAGGGACGACGCGCATGCACGAGCGTCGTCTGCATGTAGCCCTTGATCCAGCGGCTGCGCTGCCGGACGAAGTTGGGCATCGAGGTGTTGGCCTCCTCCATCGTGGTCGAGTTGATCACCCCGACCCGGTAGCCGATGGCGCTGGCACGGATGCCGAGGTCGGCGTCCTCGGTGACGTTGTACGGGTCCCAGCCGCCCAGCTCGCGGAGCGCCTCGACCCGGAAGTGGTTCGAGGTGCCGCCGAGCGGGATGGGCAGGTCGGCGTGGTCGAGGCCGGCGAGCATGTAGTCGAACCAGTAGCTGTACTCGAGCGTGAACATGCGGGTGAGCGCGTTCTCGTCGGCGTTGAAGTAGTTCAGGGCGGCCTGCACGCAGACCGTCTCGGCGCCTCCTCGCTCGAACGCGATCAGGGCCTTCTTCAGCTGGTCGGGGTCGGGGGTGTCCTCGGCGTCGTAGATCACGAGGAAGTCGCCCGAGGCGAGGGCGAGCCCCACGTTGCAGGCCCGGGGCTTCGTCTGCGGGTGGCCCCGCGGCACCGTCACGACGTGGAAGTGGGCCGGCGGCGAGGCCGACTCGATCGCGTGCCGGGTCTCGAGGTCCTCCTCCTCGATCAGGATCAGCACCTCGAGCTTCTCGACCGGGTAGTCGATGTCGCCGAGGTTGTCGATCAGCTGCGCGACGATGTTGGCCTCGCGGAACACGGGCACCAGCACCGTGTAGACGGGTAGGTCGTCGTCGTCCAGGCGGGCGACCTCGCTGTCCGTCACGCGCTCGACGACGTCGTACCGGGCGCCCTGCATCGCGACCACGAACTTGAACGCGGTGCCCGCGAGGAACACGACGCTGATCGCCGCGACCAGGCCCGTCACGACCTGCCAGGGCCACACGACGGCCAGCCCGGCGAGCACGAGGAGCGTCGCGATGCCGCCGACCGCCTGCCCGCGCGAGAACACGACCTTCGCCGAGAGCTCAGGGCTGCGGTCGAAGAGCGCGTTCGCGGCCCGGTCGGCCACGTGGGCGCTGAAGAGCTCGACGAGAACGCCCTTGAGCTCCCACTCGGGGACGGCCAGCAGCTCGACCGGGCTGTCCAGCTCCTCCTCGAGCCCGTCGCGGAGCGAGGCGTCGGAGGCGCGGTGGGCGGTGGCGACGAGCAGGGCGCCGTCGGGGAGGCGGCGGACCGGCATCCAGTCCTCGGCGACGTACCGGGCAGGGCCGTGCACGGTGAGGGCGACGTCGACGTCGTCAGCGCGGAGGACGTCGCGGCCGGTGCTGCGGTGACGCGACTCGGGCAGCGCGGGCGTGGTGCGTGCGGTGACGGTCATCGGAGTCCTCCCCAGAGGGTGCCGAGCGCGTGCATCCAGTCGAGGACGACGGGCCGGTTGAACGCCGCCGCCCAGGCGATGATCACCTGGACGAGCGCGATGGTGGTGATGAGGACGCTAGCCCTCGTGGTGGAGGCGGCGGGCAAGATGGCGACACCCATCACGATCATCGTCAGGTAGATGTTGCCGCCGGCGTTGGCGGGGATGAGCCCGAGGACGAAACCGACGATGAGTGCCGCGAACAAGGTGGTCGAGATCAAGATCGCGCCGGGGCGCCGGACGAGGAGGGCCAGCAGCCAGCCGCTGACCATCGAGGCGAGCAGCAGGAAGCCGTCGAGCGTTGTGACCAGGTGGGGCACAATCGCCCACTTCTCCGGGTCGTAGGAGATACGGCTGACAAGCAGCGGCGACGCGCTGTGCAGGAATACCAGCTCCAGGAAGGCCAGGGAGGCAAGGACCGAGAACGTGGGGAACAGAACGACGAGGATCGTTGAAGCGCGGGCGCCGCGCTCACCGCGACGGGCAAGACTGATTAGAGGCGCGGCGAGGGCGGCGACGGTGACATAAAGCAGCCCGCTGGCCTGGACCAGGGATGTGGCCATGAAGAGCAGACCGGCACGGAAACCGGCTTGTGTGTCTCGTCCGGCGAGGAACCGCAGCATGTCGGCGGCGCCGAGCCCGAAGAGTGCGATACCAAGGAAGCCCTGGAGGTTTTGGGTCACTGTGTAGACGAATAGCGGGTTTGCGCCGAGGGCGAGGCCGAATGCCAGGGTCTTGACCGGGTGGAACCGGCGCTGGTGCATGACTTCGATCATCTTTTGCAGGAACACGCCCGCGGCCAGGGCCCCGACGACGGCAAGGCCCATCTCACCGCCCGGCACGACGGCGACGATCAGGGCGCCGAGGGGCGGCCACACCTCGCCGAGGCGGGTCAGGTCGAGGTTCGACCAGCTCAGACCCGCGACGCCGGCGAGGTGGTCGAGGTTCGGGGTGGTGGTCGACATCAGCGTGGCCGCGGGGGCCCCGACGACGCCGATCACCAGGTACGGGAACGCGAGGACGAGCCGCAGCAGCCAGCGGCGCCAGGCCAACAGCGGGAAGGGGTCGATCCGCGCACGGGCGCGGGCTGCGCGTCCGGGCACGGCGGCCGCCGCCTCCTCGGCCCTGCGGCGCCGCAGCGAGGCCACCCGCTCGTCGGTGAGGGTCACCACGACGCCACCTCGGCCTCGAGGGCGCCGTCGAGGGCGGTCAGCGTGTCCACGACCCGGCCGAGGTCGTCGCCGAAGGCGCGGGCGAAGACAGCGGCGAAGGACGCGCGGAGGTGCGCGGCGACGGCCAGACCGGCTGGCAGCGCGCTCACGACGACGCTGCGCCGGTCCGCTAGCACGGGCCGTCGCTCGGCGTGTCCGTGACGCTCAAGCCGGTCGACGAGCGGTGTGACGGCTCCACTCGACAAGCCCACGGCACCGCCGAGACGACTCGCCGGAAGCGGTCCGCGAGAGGCGAGCACGAGCAGAGCGCGGAGATGGATGGGCGTCACGGAATGATGGGCTGCAAGGACTGCGGTTGCGTCGGCATTGCGCCCGAGGAGGCGTTGGTACGCGTCTAGAGCGTCTTCTCCCGTCCAGGCGTCCTGGTCAAACGATGCCGCTGATGCCGTAGACACATATCCCTTTTCGCTCAAGCTTCTCGAAGTATGTTCATCTCAGTATCAATTAATCTTGACTGTCGAGATAGTCCCGACTTTGGGGGACAATCACGGCTGACCAGCTGATCTCCGAAGCCGCGTTGAAGTGTCTCTGGCTCCCGTCAAGCAGTCGGTTCCTGCTGACCCAGGGCGGCGGTGCCTTCCCCGAACTGGGGGACGCGGTCACGATGCAGGTGCATACAGTGACAGCAGCGCTCGGGGGAGTGTCTCTCATCCCCGTGGCCTCTCTGATCGGACCTTCTCGTGTCGCTTGCTTCTGTGCTGTCTGTCACCGCTGAACGAACGAACGAGGACCTCCTCGCTCTCGTCGCAGAGGGCAACGATCGCGCTTTCACGGTGTTCTATGACCGGACGTCTTCTCGGGTCTTGGGCTTGATTCGGAGGATCTTGGTGGACCCGGCGCAGTCCGAGGAGGTCGCTCAAGAGGTGTTCCTCGCCACATGGCAAGAAGCGACGTCTTTCGACCCGGCCCGGGGCACAGCTCTGGCGTGGTTGCTCGTCCGGGCCAGGCGCCGCGCGATCGACCGTGTCCGGTCCTCGCAGGCCGCCCGTGACCGCGACACCCTCGCCGGGCTGCGCGATCTCGAAGTCAGCCGGGACGACGTCGCGGAAAGAGCAGAAACTCTGATCGAGCACCACCGTGTCACGACCAGCATGAAAGCCCTCGCGGCCCCTCAACGGGAAGCGCTCGAGCTGACGTACTTCGGCGGGTACACCCAATCCGAAGCGGCAGCGAAAGCGGGTGTCCCGATCGGGACGATGAAGACCCGCATTCGGGACGCCCTGATCGCGCTGAGGAAGCTCACCGCCGAACCCCGCGCCGCGTGAAGCTGACGCACTTTCGCGAACGACTTTCGCGGGCGCCTAGCGGATCAGGGGCAGCGGTCCTACTCTGAGCGTGCCCGGCGGTGGTACCCCGGGGACGGCACCGCTTGTCTGCTCCTGATCCGCAGGCGACCGGCAGCCCACACACGCCCCCGCCCGAGCGGGGGCGTGTGGAGGTCCACGGACATCCCAGTCGAGGAGCACTGTCCTTTCGTGAGGAATGCTCCTACGATCGACATGCCCCGAGACGGTTCAGGGCTCGGGAAGGCCCAGCCCCCGCCGTCGCGTCGACTTCGGGTGTCCGCGGCGGCGGGGAACTGTGCGCCCCGTCCTCTTTGATCTCACCCTCGGTGTTGTCTGATTGGTGCCGGACGTTGCGGGCGCACGGAAAACCCCATCCCGCTCGCGTAGCGGGATGGGGTTCCACCGGGATGCCGGCCCTACGAGGTACGGCGCAGCACCGGCGCGGTCGACACCGTGCGGGAGAGAGTTACTCGGTGGCGACGGTGATCTTCGCGACGCCGACGAGCATCTCGTCCTGGACGGCGTCGGTGTTGAAGGTCTGGTTCAGCAGGGCTGCGGCGTCGGGGCTGATGTGGACGGTGGTGCCCTCGAGGACGGCGTTGGTGCCTTCCATCTGGAGGGGCTTCAGGGTGCCGCCGTAGAGGTTGAAGAGGTAGGCGTCTTCTGCTGCGACGGTGCCGTTGGCGGTGACGGTGCCGTAGAGCTTGCTCTCGCCCGGGTCGATGCGGAAGTCGGTGAGCTCGACGACGGTGCCGTCGGCAGCGGTCAGCGACAGGCCGGAGCCGTCGTGGTCGATCTCGCCCTGGACGTAGGGGCGGACGTCGCTGGCGGGGTCGTAGTAGTCGACGTTGCCGCCGGTGATGGGGAAGGAGAAGGTGCCGTCGGTGAAGCCGGCGGTGCCGACGACTCCGGGGGTGAGGCCGAGGGTGCCGAGGGCGTCGACGAAGGACGCGTCGACGGCGACCTGGGTGTCGACTCCCTTGCTGAGGTCGGGGAGCGAGGCCAGGGGCTCGGTGCTGGCGGCCGACGAGGACGACGAGGGGGCGGCGGACGACGACGAGGTCGAGCCGGCGTCGCTGGAGGAGCAGGCGGCGAGGCTGAAGATGAGGGCGCCGGAGGCGACGATGCCGAAGGCGGACTTGGTGATGGTCTTGCGTGAGATGTTCACGATGGTTCTCCTTGTCTGTGGTTCCCGGTGGGGAGTTGACAGGGGTTCGCCACGGTCGCTGGATGGGTTTGGTGCGTTACCTGACTGAGATATTCGACCCATTTGGGCCACGTTCTCCTCAGAGCTGTCCTCACCCGCGCCGGATGCCGAAGACCGACAACAGGGTGCGTAAGGGCCCTCGCAGTCCTACTTCTTAGGCCCCCAAAGCGTCGTCGTTCTGCGTGCGCTGAGGCAACGACGCAACCCGGATCCCGGGCCTGTCGCTCGCAGTAGAACGGGTGTCGGCGACGCTTGAGCTGCCCCTGAGGAGCACGCTGCTACTCGTTGAGGCGTCCGCCTGACCTCCCCTCACCGAGATCAAAATCGGACCGACCTTGCGAGACACCCAAAACGCCTTAGGTATAGGGGAGGGCGACTGGCCTTATGTGTCCGGGGAACGATCGTCGTCCGTACGCGCCCCGCCAGCTCTTGGGCTACAGGTAGTTCTCGTAGTGCAGCCAACGATCGGCGCGGTGCGTCAACCCGGCAGCTCGAAGGTCAGGTTCTCGATCTCGTAGCGTCTCGAAACCGACGGAGGCGATGTCATTGATGAGCTGGTCCTGTTTGCGGTCGATCCCTGGCGTGTGGTCGCCCCGAATGGACCGCACCCACTCAAGAGCCTCAAGTAGCTCGATCACAGGCATTTCCCTGAAGCGTGTTTCTGCGTCTGGAGATTCTGGGGGCGCCTCATTGCCTCTCTTCGGCACACGACCGGGTCGAATCCTTCTGCTCACACGCGTGAGCATATTCGTCAGCTACATGGGGGGAAGTAGCTAGCGCAACGCGCTTGTCAGAATCCGAAGGTGAAGGACCAATCGGGTGACGCGGGTGGGTCGTGTGCGTCGATGGTTCGCTCCAATGCCAGAAATTGCGAGACGACTTCCAACCCCGAGTGTGTCAGGCGCGTATCCCGAGAGGGGATCCCTCCCCGAGCTGGGTTTCAGATTGATCAGTCAAAGCCGATGAGCTCACACGGCTCAGGGGAGCGGTCAGTGCTCGCGGGAAGCGAGCGTGCATCTACCCGCGAAGCGGCACCAATTGCTGCTCTTGGGCGCTTTAGCCGAATCGACCAAAGCACCCAAAAGCTCCGAAGGTCGATCACTGCAGAGCCCTCCCTGCTGCGTCCCGCTAGCCGATGCTCGTCCGGTTCGTCTTCAGAGTTCAGTACTGCTCGAAAGTTCACGTCGGCGCACGTACCGTCGAGGGATGACCTTTCATGCCCGTCTCCAGCAGGCAGAACTCGACCTTCTCGAGGGGCCGGCTCGACGTGACGACAGGCATCTTGCGGCGGTTCTTCATGACGATTTTGTCGAGATCGGAAGATCGGGCCGGAAGTGGTCGAAAGCTGAGATCATCGATGCGCTGCTCCAGGAGGTTGGTTCTGCCGATCTCGTTGTCGATGAGTGGGAGAGCACGCGTCTTTCGTCGACTCTCACGCTGTTGACCTACCGGCTTGGCGGTGCTGGGGAGCCACAAAGCAGGCACACTTCACTCTGGGACACGAGTGCGCCTCAGCCAGTCCTGCGGTTTCATCAAGGCACCCGAATCACCTGATGTGATCCATGGCAATTCCCATCCTCGTGGCTGTCAAGGGAGCACGATCACCTTGCCGGCGATGCGGCCTGCTGCCGCCTCGGCGTGCAGCGCCGGCAGCTCGGCCAGGGAGATGCGCCTGGTCACCTCGACCGTCAGATCGCCGGCGTCGACGAGGGCGCCGAGCTGCTCGAGGCGGTCGTGGTTCGGCCGCACGAACACCGTCGCGGCGCGGACGCCGCGCGATTCGTCGCCGGGGGTGGCGATGAAGGCGGTCGTGCTGACGACGACGCCGCCGTCGCGCACGGCGGCGACGTCGGCCTCGAACTGCGCCGGGTCGAGCGGTGCCAGGTTGAGCAGCACGTCGACCTGGCCGTCGAGGGCGCCGATGACGTCGGTCTCCGTGTGGTCGACGACCTGGTCGGCACCGGCGGCCCGGACTGCGTCGGCGCTGCGGGGGCTCGCCGTCGCGATGACGTGGGCGCCGAGACGCTTGGCGAGCTGGATCGCGTACTTGCCGACGACACCGCCGGCCCCGACGACGAGGAGGCGCTGGCCGGCCTGGAGACCGCCGTCGTCGACGAGGGCCTGCCACGCCGTAAGGGCCACGGACGGCAGGGCCGCCGCGTCGGCCAGGGGGATGCTCGTCGGGGCGGTGACGAGGGCGTCGGCCGGTGCGACGACGAACTCGGCGGCGCCTCCGTCGCGTTCCATCGGCAGGAAGCCGACGACCTCGTCGCCGACGCTCAGGCTCTCTACGCCGTCGCCGAGCGCCTCGATCGTCCCCGACACGTCGTAGCCGGGCACATGGGGGAGCGCCACCGGGATGGGCAGGAAGCCGCCCCGCATGCCCGCATCGGCCGCGTTGTAGGCGGATGCTGCCACCCGGACGAGCACCTCACCCGCCCCGGGAGCGGGCTGCTCGACCTCGACGTGCTGGAGGACCTCGGGTCCACCGATCTGCTCGAAACGCACTGCCTTCATGATGATCTACTTCGTCATGTGCTTCGAGTTCGAAGCAATACCGTGAACGTAGCACTACTTCGAACTGGAAGCAACAGGTAAGCTCGGGACATGTCCGAACCCTCGCCCGCCCTCACGCCGGCCCAGCTCGCCGCCTACCTCGCCTTCACCGAGGTCAGCGCGCTCCTCCGGCCCTCGGTCGAGAAGCAGCTGCGGGAAGCAGGCGGGCTGAGCTACGTGCAGTTCCAGCTCCTCGCGCGCCTGGGCGATGACCCGGAGGGGCGTCAGCGAATGACGGATCTTGCGGACGGGGTGGTCCACAGCCGGAGCGGACTGACCTACCAGGCGCAGCTGCTCGAGCAGCGCGGCCTCGTCGTCCGTTCTCCCTCGCCCGACGACGAGCGCAGCACCGTGGTCGCCCTCACGAGGGCAGGCCGTGACGTCCTCGCCGAGGTCTTCCCTGGACACATCGAGACCGTCCGCGGTCTCCTCTTCGCTCCGGTGACGAACGACGACGCCGAACACCTCGCCCGGATCCTCGGCCTCGTGAGCACGCACCTCCGCGCCGCCCCGCCGCGCTCGGCGCGCAGGCGCACGTCGACCTGAGCTGTCAGCGCGAGGTCACCGGAGGCACGCTGCCCTGGGTCACCAGGTCCGGTAGGGGCTGGCACAGGAGAATTCATCTGATCGTCACGGTCTGAGGCTGGCCGAAGGCGCAGCATGGCCTGATGGTCCTGCTGGCGTGCGTCGACGACGAGTGCGGGGGAGTCGGACTCAGCGCGGGGCGACCCGCTGTCCGTGACGCGCACGACCCCGACGCGCCTCACGAGGCCCTCTGCTCACTCTGTGGCCGATCCTGGGACGTGACCCCGTGGTCCGCGCTGGACGAGGTCGACGCGTGAGCTCGACCGGCGTCGCCCCCGGCCGCCGTGGGCCAGCCGGAGAGGTGGCCCGGGTCTTCGGCGTCCTCGGGCTCACGTCGTTCGGCGGACCCGTGGCGCACCTCGGGTTCTTCCGCTCCGCAGTCGTCGAGCGCCGCGGGTGGCTGACCGACCGTGCCTACGGCGACCTCGTCGCCCTCGCACAGTTCCTGCCGGGGCCGGCGTCGAGCCAGGTCGGCTTCGCGCTCGGCCTCGTTCGCGCCGGGCCGCTCGGGGCCCTGGCCGCGTTCGTCGCCTTCACGCTGCCGTCTGCCCTGCTGTTGTTCTTCCTCGCCGTCGAGGTGGGCAGGGTCGACGGGCCGATCGGCCGCGCCCTCGTCGCCGGCCTCGGCATCGGAGCCGTGGCGGTCGTCGCGCACGCCGTGACCGGGCTGGCACGGTCGCTGGCGCCCGACGCGGTCCGCGCCTCCGTCGCGGTCATCGCCGTCGCCCTGACGCTCGGGCTGCCGGGCGCGGTCGGGCAGCTCTCGGCCATCGCCGTCGGCGTGCTCACGGGGCTGGCGTTCTCCCGCCCCGCGCCAGGCTCGGATCACGAGCCCCTGCGCTTCCCTGTCCGGCGTCGCACGGGGGTGACGTGCCTCGCGGTCTTCGCCGCGCTGCTCGTCGGGCTCCCGGCGCTGGCCAGGATCACGGGTTCGGAGGCGGTGGCGCTCGTCGACGTCTTCTACCGCGCCGGCGCCCTCGTGCTCGGCGGCGGCCACGTCGTGCTGCCGCTGCTGCACACAGGCCTCGTCGAGCCCGGCTGGGTCAGCGACGAGGTCTTCCTCACCGGGTACAGCCTCGCGCAGGCCGTGCCCGGCCCGCTCTTCACGGTCGCGAGCTACCTCGGTGCCGTCGCCGACCTCGGCCCCGGAGGCGCACCAGGGTCGCTTCTGGCCACGCTCGCGATCTTCACGCCGGGGTTCCTGCTGGTGATAGGCGTCGCGCCGTTCTGGAACAGCATCGGGTCGCACGTGGGCGTGCGGGCCGGGATGCGCGGGGCGAACGCCGCCGTGGTCGGGCTGCTCGTGGCCGCGCTCCTCGACCTCGTCGGCACGACGGGCGTCCTCGATCCCGGGCCGTTCTGCCTGGCGCTGGTGTGCTTCGGGCTCCTGCAGGCGTGGCGGGCACCTGCGTGGGCGGTCGTCGCCGTCGCGGCCCTCGGCGGCATCGTGCTCGGCCTCGCCTGACGGCCACGACCTGCCTCGCCGGGTGGGCGAACCGGACGAGATCCGACAGCCGACGCGGACTACGGGAGCTGTGGGGGCGCGATCAGCTCGAGGAATCCACCACGGGCGCCTTCGAGGTAGATGATGCGTGTGCCGGCTCGGGCGCCACCAGTCATCAGGTGAGGTGTCCCGACTGGTCTCCAGCCGTGTCCAGCGCAGAGCTCGAGCACACGATCGAGGTCGGAGACCGTGAGCGCGATGTGCACGGTGCCGACGTGTGCGGGCGAGCCGGCAGACTCGAGCAGTCGGGGCGGGTCGTACTGCAGCAGCTCTACCCGGTGGGGGCCGAGTGTCACCGTCGCTGCGCGGATGACGGAACCGCGGACGCCGGTCGTCGCCGCCGTGACTTCCCCGTCGAGCGTGAAGGTGCGCTCGAGCACGAACCCGAGACCGGAGCACCACATCACCAACGCGTCGTCGAGGTCGGCCACGGTGAGACCGGAGTGAGCGATGTCGGAGACGAGTGGTGATGCCATGACATCAGTATCGAGCTCCCACACGTCTGCCTGACGGAAGAGGATCCCGACACCCGATCGGCGGCCGGGCGCACCGGGGATGTGTCAGGCTGCCGTCGATGACGATCACGAGCTCCCCGTGGGGTCACCCCCAGCCTGAGCGGTCGCAGATCCACTTGGACGTCGTGCCCGAAGGTGTCCTGCACGGGCTGGCTACGGGCGAGTCGGCGTCGCTCCCCGTGCAGCACGTCTCGCCCTATCTCGCAGGGCCAGACTGCGTCGGGTTGTGGCGCATGAGGAGCCAGCAGATCAGAGAACGCCCCGGCGACGCAGCCTGGATCACTCGTCTGATCGTCGATCCCCGCGTCACGGTTCCCGTCGGACTGGCCGGATTCCACGGGGCCCCGGACGCGGCCGGCATGGTGGAGGTCGGCTACCGTGTGGACCCGGGGTTCCGGCGTCGAGGCTATGCACGAGAGTCGCTCGAGACCCTTCTCGCAGTCGCGCGGCGGCACCCGGACGTGCGGACTGTCCGTGCCACCATCAGCCCGGACAACGCGGCGTCACTCGAGCTCGTCGACAGCTACGGGTTCGTCGAGAACGGCGAGCAGTGGGACGAGGAAGACGGCTTGGAGATCATCTTCGAGACGCCAGCGTAGGCAGCCGTCGTCGTCCAGGCGGCGTCCGCGGAACGATCGCCATCCGATGCGCGCCAGGATCTTCCCGGAGGTGCCGACCCGATCACGGACGCGGGATCGTCAAGGTCCCGGAGCGTGGCACGATCGGGACACGGCAGCGGTCGCCCCCGTCCAGATCGGGCAGGGACACCGCCTCTTCGGGGAGCTGCCCAGCGACGTCGTACTCACGCGCAGGTCTCGGTGTCCACCGCGGGGATCGGCCTACGAGCGCTCCTCGGCATCCTTGATGCCGGCTGCGACGGCACGCCGGATGACCCAGTAGAGCGCGTAGAGAAGGGCGCTCGTGATGACGGCGAAGAGGGCGGCGCTGGTCAACGGGTCCATGGATCAACCGTACGAGGTGTCGTCGGCCGCAGTTCACCTGGCTTCGCCGCAGCGCCGTCGCGGCGCTGCGGGCTCAGGAGCCGGGCAGCGTGACGGCGTACTTGAAGCCGACGTGGGAGTCGACGAAGCCGAGCCTGAGGTAGAACCGGTGGGCGTCTGTGCGAGCGGCGTCCGACGTGAGCTGCACGAGCGGCGCGCGGAGCTCGGGAGCCGCCTCCTCCACGACCCATCTCATGAGCGCGCCGCCGATGCCGGAGGAGCGCCGCGTGCTGTCGACCCTGACCGCCTCGACCAGCAGCCGGGTGCTCCCTCGCCTCGCCATGCCGGGGATGACCGTGAGCTGCAGCGTGCCCACCACCTCCCGGTCCGCGTCCACCGCGACGACGAGGTCGTTGCCCGCGTCGTCGAGGATGCGGCTCAGCGCCGACGAGTACGCGCCCTCGTCCTCCCCGCTGGCGACGTCGCCCCGGCCGGCGCTGACAGGGTCGTCGGCGAGCAGTCGCATGACGGCATGGAGGTCGCCGGGCTCAGCACGCCGGACGAGCACGTCTGCTCCGCGGGCGGACAGGACGACGGGCAGGCTCAGATCGCTGATCATGGTCCATTCTCCGTCGGGCACGTGACGTGCGGGCAGTCTCGGCGGGTCAGCGCTGGTCAGCGCTGGTCAGCGAGCCAGGCCCTGATCGTGTCGACCACCTCGTCGAGGTGCGACTCGAGCAGGAAGTGCCCGCCGTCGACCAGCTCGACACGGGCGCCCGGGGCGTCGCGCTCGAACGCGCGCGCACCGGCGGCGGCGAAGATCTCGTCGTTGCGTCCCCAGACGGCCAGGACGGGGACGCCGGAGGTGCGGAGCCAGTCGTGCACAGCCGGGTACAGCTCGCGGTTGGTCGCGTAGTCGCGGAACAGGTCGAGCTGCACGTCGCCCTGCCCGGGGCGGGCGAGGAGTGCGAGGTCGTGCTCCCACGCGTCGGGGTCGACCGTCGACGGGGCGGGCACCCCGTGGGTGTACTGCCACTCGACGGCCTCTCGACCGAGGGCTGGGCGGAGCGCGTCGCGGGTCTCGTCCGTCCGCTCGGCGGCGTCGGCCCAGATGCCGTCCCAGAAGCTCGGCACGAAGCCCTCCTCGTAGGCGTTGCCGTTCTGCGAGATGACGCCCGTGACGGCGGACGGGTCGGCGAGGGCGAGGCGCCAGCCGATCGGGGCGCCGTAGTCCTGCACGTAGACCGTGTACCGCTCGATGCCGAGCGTGGCGAGGAACCGCGCGGTCACCTCGGCGAGCGCGGCGAACGTGTACTCGAACTCGTCGGCCGACGGCGCGGACGAGCGGCCGAAGCCGATGTGGTCGGGCGCCACGACGCGGTAGCGGTCGGCCAGAGCCGGGATGAGGTGACGGAACATGTGGGAGCTCGACGGGTACCCGTGCAGGAGGAGCAGCACGGGTGCGTCGACGGGCCCTGCCTCCCGGTAGAACACGTCGAGCCCGTCGACGGAGACGGTGCGGTGGTGGACGGCGACCATGTCTAACCCCTTTGGTTTGTTTTACTGGTTAGGCGACGGTAGCATGAGTCCACGTGCCGAACGGTGCGGAGAGGACGGGGACGATGCTCACGGACGAGGAGCTGCTGCTGGCCGTGCTCAACAGCGCCCCGGTGGTGGACGGCCGCCCGACGGACGACCTCGCGGGCGCCTCCGGTCGGGAGCTCGCCGTGAGCTGGGGCGGCGTCGGCACGGCCGACGAGGTCGCCCAGCTCCGCCGCGCCCGTGGGGCTCTGCAGGCCGTGATCCGCGGGACAAGGGCTGGGGCTGGGGCCGAGGCCGAGACCGGGTCCCCGGCCGTCGACGAGCTCGCGGCCGTCGTCGAGGGCGCCGTGCGCACCCCCCAGGTGACGCACGACGGCGTGCGCTGGGAGCTGCAGGCGGCGGACGACGATCGTCTCGCGACGGCCGCCGTGCTCGCGTGGTCGTCCGTGCTCGCCGACTTCCCGGGGCGGCTCCGAGCCTGCGCGAACGACGAGTGCAACCTGTTCCTCGTCGACCACAGCCGCCCCGGCACCGCCAAGTGGTGCTCCATGGCGACCTGCGGCAACAGGATGAAGGCACGGTCGCACGCCAGCCGCGCCCGCAACTGACCGGTCGTCCCGGCCCGCGGCGGAACGAGCAGACTGGGGCAGTCCTCCACGAAGAAAGAAGACTCCCTCATGTCAGCGTTGACAGTCCTGTTCATCGGCGGCACCGGCATCATCAGCTCGGCAGCCGCGGCCCGAGCCGTCGAGCTCGGCCACGACCTCACCGTCCTCAACCGCGGGTCGTCGTCGACCCGGCCCACGCCTCCTGGGGTCGAGGTGCTGACGGGGGACGTGTCCGATCCCGCGTCGATCCGCCGGGCCCTCGGCGACCGGTCGTTCGACGTCGTCGTCGACTTCGTCGCGTTCACCCCCGACCAGGTCCAGGCCGACATCGACCTCTTCACCGGTCGGGCCGGTCAGTACGTCTTCATCAGCTCGGCGTCGGCGTACCAGAAGCCCGTCGCGGCGTTGCCGATCCGTGAGTCGTCTCCGCTCCGCAACCCGTTCTGGCAGTACTCCCGGGACAAGATCGCCTGCGAGGACCTGCTCGTCGGCGCCTACCGGGAGACCGGCTTCCCCGTCACGATCGTCCGGCCGTCGCACACCTACGACCGCACCTCGATCCCCGTGACCGGCGGCTGGACCGTCGTCGACCGGATGCGACGCGGCCGCGAGGTGGTCGTCCCCGGCGACGGGACGTCGCTCTGGACGCTGACCCACCACACCGACTTCGCCCGCGCGTTCGTCGGGCTGCTCGGCCTGCCGGCCGCCGTCGGCGACGTCTTCCACATCACCTCCGACGAGGCCCTGCCCTGGAACCAGATCTACACGACCCTCGCCGCCGCGGCGGGCGTCGACGACCCGGCGCTCGTCCACGTGGCGAGCGAGAGCGTCGCCGCCGTCGAGCCGGAGTGGGGCCCAGGGCTCCTGGGCGACAAGGCGCACTCGGTCGTGTTCGACAACGCGAAGGTCAAGGCGTTCGTCCCCGGCTGGCAGGCGACGACGTCGTGGGCCACGGGCGCGCGCGAGCTCGTCGAGTGGTACGACGGCGACGCCTCGCGTCGCGAGGTCGACCCGGCGACGGAGGCGGCCTTCGAGCGGCTCCTCGCCGGAGCTCGCGCCTTCGGCTCCTGAGCGGGACGGCGGTGCCGCATCACGTTCCGGGCATCACGTCGCGTCACGGCGGGACGCGACGCTCGGAACGTGATGTGACACGGGAGGCGCGGCCCGGGAGACGCGGCACGGGAGACGCGACCCGGGAGGCGCCACACGGGACCATGGGCCCCGCGGCTCAGCAGCAGTCGCAGGCCTCGACCTGGCGCTCGCCCGTCAGGGCCGAGACGGGGGTCGTGCAGGAGTCGCCACGCCAGGCCTCGAGGCCCTCGCGCACGGCGAAGACGACGATGACGAGCCCGGCCACGGGGTCGGCCCAGGTCCAGCCGAACGCGAGGTTGAGGACGAGGCCGACGAGGACGGCCGCCGACAGGTACGAGCAGATCAGGGTCTGCTTGGAGTCGGCCACCGCCGAGGCCGAGCCCAGCTCGGTGCCGGTGCGGCGCTCGGCCAGGCTGAGGAACGGCATGATCGCCAGGCTCGCCGCGGCCAGCACGATCCCGACGGGGGAGTGGTCGGGCTCGCGGACGCCGGTCAGGGCCAGGACCGCGTCGACCGACACGTACGCGGCCAGGCCGAAGAATGACACGGCTATGACGCGCAGCGCGACCCGTTCGCGCTTCTCCGGGTCGGGGGCGGCGAACTGCCACGCGATCGCGGCGGCCGACAGCACCTCCACGATCGAGTCCAGGCCGAAGCCGACCAGGGCGGTCGAGGAGGCGACGGTGCCGGCGGCGATCGCGACGATCGCCTCGATCACGTTGTAGGTGATCGTGACGGCGACGATGATCCTGATGCGTCGCTGCAGCACCGGCCGACGGGCCGACCCGAGGAGGCGCGGCGCGGCTGGCGCGGACGTGCCCGCCGTGGCGGTCACGCGCCGGTCCCGCAGCAGAACGGGACGTCGCAGGCGTCGTCGGCGCACGGCTCTCCGTCGTCGACGGCGAGCACGACGTCGACCAGGGCCGTCAGCGCCTTCGTGAGGTGCGCGTCGGCGATCTCGTACCGCGTCGACCGGCCCTCCGGCACGGCCACGACGATGCCGCAGCCCCGCAGGCAGGCGAGGTGGTTCGAGACGTTCGAGCGCGTGAGCCCGAGCTGGTCGGCCAGGGCGCCGGGGTAGCCGGGCTCGTCGAGGAGCTGCAGCAGGATGCGCGACCTGGTCGGGTCGGCCATGGCGCGTCCCAGGCGGTTCATGACGTCGACACGCGACGGAAGGGTCAGCATGCGCTGACTATACAGCGAGCGCTGACCAGTTTCTCCCAGGGCACGGGCTCACCCCGCGCGCGCGCGACCTGGGGTCACCCGCCCGAGGAGTTGGACCAGACGGCCTTCGCGCCCGAGTCACCGATCCGGACGGTCGTGACGATCCCGCCGATGCTGGTGCCCACGACCAGCACCGTCAGCACGGCACCGACGATCAGGCGCATGTCGTGCCGCAGGGCCGGCCGCGGGCGCTGCGCCTCCGGCGTCAGCACCCAGCGCTGCCACGCCCACTGCCCGCCGGCGACGACGAACACCGCGATGGCCCAGGGCAGCAGGGTGTCGCCCAGCTGCGTGTGGGTCTCGAGCAGGGCGCTGTGGCCGACCCGCTCCTCCAGCGACTCGCCCGACGACGTCGCGAGCGGCACGGCGATCAGCGAGACGAGCGCGACGAGCGGGGTGATGAGGCCCAGCCGTCGACGGAGCGCTGGCCAGAACGCGCCGACGAGCAGCAGCAGCGCCGCCGTGGGGAACGCGACGACCACGACGTGGACGATGAGGGGGTGCACGGGGAGGCCGTTGATCTGCCAGTCCACGGGGTCTTCTTTCTCGAGGGGGCGGGAGTTCGGGGGGAAGAGGGGAGAGGGGGCGGTCAGACGCGCAGCGCGGGTCGCGCCGGTCGTCGCGCCGTGAGCACGACGACGAGGGCCGCGATCGCGGCCAGGAACACCACGCTCGTGACCGTCGACCCGAGGCCGAGCCCGCCGTCGGCGACCGGCTGCGACAGGAAGTCCCCGACGGAGGCGCCGAGCGGCCGGGTGAGGACGTACGCCGCCCAGAAGGCGAGCACCGACCCGACGCCGGCGAACCTGTGGGCCAGGGCGACGACGGCGATGGCCGCCGCGAACAGCAGGGCCGACTGCAGGTAGCCGAGCGCGAGCTGCTCGCCGAGCAGGTCGCCGACCGCGGTGCCGAGCGCGAACGTCATCAGCACGGCGGCCCAGTAGAACGACTCGCGACGCGGGGTCGTCACCTCGTGGATCGACAGGGTGCCGTCGACGCGGTGCCAGACGACGAACACGACGGCCAGCGCGACCGCGAAGACGGCTGTCGAGACCCACAGGCTGACCCCGAGCGAGTCGGTCAGCGTGTCGGTGAGGAGGGTGCCGACGACGCTGATCAGCACGACGGCGAGCCAGTAGATGATGGGCACGTAGGCCCGCGACCGGAACTGCACGACGAGCGCCCCCACGAGCAGGGCCGCCATCACGACGCTCGTCACGGTCAGCCCGAGTCCGAGGCCGTCGGCGAGGAAGTCGGCGAACGTCTCGCCGACGGTGGTGCAGAGCACCTTGATCACCCAGAACGCGAGGGTGATCTCGGGGACCTTGCTGAGCAGGGCCCGGCGTCCGGAGGCCGTGGCCTCGGCGGGGACAGCGCGTGTCGTCATGCCACGACCGTCACGGGTCGCCTCCCAGAAACCGCCCAGACGCCCAGCCGAGGAGGCGCGGGTCGGCCGGCCAGCTCGTCTGGGCGGTTTCTGGGACGGCCGGGCGGAGCCTCGGCGCATGACCGTCCTGCGCCGTCCGCCCTCGTCGGCGCTCCCTCGTGGCCGCACCGCGCCTCCTCTGTTCCCCGCCGTCCGAGCGGTCGTCCACGACCGGGCGTGGGCGGCGTGGGGCGCGACCGGCATCGTCGGCGTCGTCGTCGCGGGGCTGCTGATCACCTCGGGCGCCGGCGGCGTGAGCGAGGTCGACCTCGACCTCGTGCAGCACGCGAGCCGCGCGCACGCACCGGTGCTCGACGGGGCGGCGCTGCTCGTCGACCGGCTGCTCGGCCCCCAGCTCGGCGCGGCCCTCGTGCTGCTGCTGGTCGTGGCGGTGTGGGTCGTGAGCCGTCGCGCGGCGGCGGCCCTGACGGTCCTCGGCGTCGCGGTCGGGCCGTGGGCCGCAGCCGAGCTGGTCAAGCTCGTCGTGCAGCGCGACCGGCCCGACCCCGGGCTGCTCGTCGACCCCCTCATCATCGAGCCGCACTCGTTCTCGTTCCCGAGCGGGCACACTGCCCTCGCGACCGGCCTCGCGCTGGCGGTCGTCCTGCTCGCCCGGGGGCGGCGCGGGGCACCCGTCGTGATCGTGGCGGCGGCGCTCGCCGTGGCCGGCGTCGGGCTGTCGCGCGTGTGGGTCGGCGTGCACTGGCCGAGCGACACGGTCGCCTCGGTCGTGCTCGGCTGCTCGGTGGTGGCGATGCTGCTGCCGCCGTGGCTGCGTCTGGTCGACCAGGTCGAGAAGCGGTCCCGGCCGGCCCACCCCGTCGAGCCCTCGGCGCCGAACTCCTCCCCGACCACCGACCCAGGACGGACCCGCTCATGAGCATCCTCGACCCCCAGACGCTCCTCGCCGGCATGGGCCCGTGGGCCCTCGGCGGCCTCTCGCTGATGATCTTCGTCGAGTCGGGCCTGCTGTTCCCCTTCCTTCCCGGCGACTCGTTGCTCGTCACCGCGGGCCTCCTGCACCAGAGCCTCGGGCTCAGCGTCGCCGTGATCGCCCTCTGTGCTTTCCTCGCGGCGGCGGCCGGCGACCAGGTCGGGTTCTTCCTCGGCCACCGGTTCGGGCGTCGCTGGTTCCGCCCCGACGCCCGCGTGCTCAAGACGGCGCACCTCGAGCAGGCCGAGGCGTTCTTCGAGCGGCACGGCGGCAAGGCGCTCGTGCTCGGCCGGTTCGTGCCCGTCGTCCGCACCTTCGTGCCCCTCGCCGCCGGCACCAGCGGCTACCCGTACCGCAGGTTCGTCGTCTGGAACCTCACCGGCGCGTTCTTCTGGGCCGTCGGCATGACGGTGCTCGGATCGCTGCTCGGTGGCCTACCGTTCGTGGCAGACCACATCGACCTGCTCGCCGTCGGGCTCGTCGTCGTGTCGGTGCTGCCGATCGTGGTCGCGGCCCTGCGGCGTGCGCACGCCGCCCGGGCCTCGAACGACGCCGAGGCGACGACGACCAGAGACGAGGAGGCGGTGGGTGACCGGTCCTGACACGCGCCCGCGCCTCCTGCTGGTCGAGGACGACCCTGGACTCGGGCCCATCGTGGCCGACGTGCTCGGCGAGGCCTGGCAGGTCGACCTCGTGGTGGACGGCCGACGCGGGCTCGACGCCGCCCGAGCTGGTGGGCACGCCGTGCTCGTCGTCGACCGGCGCCTCCCGGGGCTCGAGGGCACCGAGCTCGTCGCGACTCTCCGTCGTGAGCACGTGACGACCCCGGTGCTGATGCTGACCGCGCTCGGCACGACCGCCGACCGCGTCGCGGGGCTGGACGGCGGGGCCGACGACTATCTCGTCAAGCCGTTCGAGTTCGACGAGCTGTTCGCCCGGCTGCGGGCCCTGACGCGGTCGTTCGCCGCCGAGGAGCGCTGGCTCGACGTGGGCGAGGCACGCCTCTACCCCGAGAGCCGCATCGTCGTCACGCCCTGGTCGAGTCGCGTCGTGCTGAGCGAACGCGAGAGCGCACTGCTCGCCGAGCTCGCGCGGCGCCCCGACCACACCTTCGACCGGGCGGACCTGCTCTCCCGCGTGTTCCCGCACGGCGAGCAGCTCGGCACCGTCGACACCTACGTCAGCTACCTGCGCCGCAAGATCGACCGCGACGTCGTGCTGACCGTGCGCGGGCGCGGGTACCGGGTGGGGGCGCTGTGAGCGGGCTGCGAGGTCGCGGGCGAGGTCACGGGCGAGGTCGCGCTGCGGCCCAGGCCCTTCCCGATCCCGTTCGTGCGGCCGACCCCGAGGCTGCGGCGCTGCAGGCCGCCGCCCGGTCGATCGGCCGGCAGATCGTGCTCGTCTCCGGCCTCGTCGTCGTCGGCGCCCTCGCGCTGACGATCGCGTGGGTGCTGCACCAGACCGTCCCGCAGGAGCGTCTCGAGCAGGTCGCCGCCGCCGGCCAGGGCGAGGTCTTCGTCTCGGCCACGGACGTCGTCGCCGGCCTTGTCGTGCTCGGCGTGGCGGGCGTCGTCTTCGCCGGGCTCGTGACGGTCGTCATCGCCCGGCGTGCCGTCCGGCCGCTCGGCGAGGCCCTGCGGCTGCAGCGCCAGTTCGTCGCGGACGCGAGCCACGAGCTGCGGACGCCCCTGGCCGTGCTGGACGCCCGCCTCCAGGCGCTGCAGCGCAAGATCGCCGGAGGCGCGGCGACCGCCGACGAGAACGTCACCGCCGATCTCGCGAGGCTCCGCGACGACTCCAGGGCCCTGGTCGACATCGTCGGCGACCTGCTCGAGGCGGCGGGGAGCGACCCTGCCGGGGGAGCGACCGAGCAGGGGTCCGCACCGCTCGACGACACGGTCGCTGACGTCCTGCGGTCGATGTCGGTGCTCGCGGAGGAGGGCGGGGTCGCGCTCGTGCAGGACGCGGTCGCCGGGGTCGCTGCTCGGGTGCGCGTGCCGCCCGCGAGCCTCCGCCGGGTCGTGCTGGCCCTCGTCGACAACGCCCTCGGCCACGCGCCGCGGGGATCCACGATCACCGTGTCGACCCAGGTGCGGGCCGGCTCGGTCGTGCTGACGGTCACCGATCAGGGACCGGGGATCACCGGCATCGACCCGACGCGCGTCTTCGACAGGTTCGCGCGGTCGGAGTCGGCGCCGACTGGTCCGACTTCGTCGTCTGTCCCGACTGCTCCGGCTGGCGGAGGGCAGACCAGCCGCCCCAGCTTCGGCATCGGCCTCGCGCTCGTCCGCGAGATCGCCCTGCGGCACGGCGGCAGCGTCCGCGTGGCCTCGTCCTCGGCAGCAGGGACGACGCTCGAGCTGACGCTGCCCCTCGCGGACGTCGTCGGCTGACGAACGCGGGCCCCGCGGACGGGTACGCGCACCGCGCCTCCTTCGCGGCGGTGTCGCGTCGTGTTCCAAGCGTCCCGTCTTGCCGTCGCGCGACGGGACGCTCGGAACGTGATGCGGCACGCGCCCGGCACGCAACCCCTGGCGCCGGGGATCGCCGTCACTTGCTGTCGACGCGGCCGATCGGCTCGGCACCGGCCCCGAAGGCGTCGCGGGCTGCCGCCCAGCTGCCGTCGTCGACGTGCAGCGCGGTGCGGAGCCACGCGGTGGTGAGGCGCTGGACGACGGCGACCCGCTCGGGGCTCTCGTCGGTGGTCTCGGCGACCTCGTGGCCGACGATCCCGCCCAGGGAGTGCTCCGCGCCGTGCAGCGTCAGCAGGTCGCTCGTGCCGGGGCTCTGCACGTAGGCGTCCGTGAACCAGTCGGGCCCGCGACGGGACATCCTCGACTGGTCGTGGTCGCCGGCCACGACCAACGTCGGTGTCGTCAGCTCGGCGAAGGAGGGGCGCATGAAGGGGAAGTTCGCCTGGGCGAACGGGGCCAGGTCGTCGCCGGCGAGACCGGTGGCGGCCAGCAGGACGCCCGCGGTGACGCGAGCGTCGGACCTGTCCGGGCCGACGCCTCCTTCGTCGTCCAGGATGCGCGCGCCGAGCAGCGACTGTGCCGTCTGCCCGCCCCAGGAGTGACCGGCCACAGCGACGCGGCTGCGGTCGACGCGGCCGGCGAGGCCCGGGACGGCAGCCTCGACGGTGTCGAGCTGGTCGAGGACGCGCGTCAGGTCCGAGATCCGCTCGGTCCAGATCGTGGGGAAGACGGGGTGGTCGGGGCCGAACCCGTTCCGGCGGGAGTCCAGGTGCGTGGGCTGGACGACGACGAAGCCGTGCGACGCCCAGAACGCCGTCAGGGGTGCGTAGCCGTCGAGGTCCCACCCGTTGCCGTGCGAGAACACGATCACGGGCAGGTCCGTCCCGGTCGCGGGCGCGGACACGCGCACCTCCAGCGGGACGGGGCGGCCGGGGGCCGACAGCGCGACGGGGGCGACGGACACGACGGGGCTCGCCGCCCCGACGACGCTGTCGAGAGCAGTGGTGGTGGATGAGGGCATGGTGCTTCCTTCCTGGGAGCGTGCTCTGCGACACTGGGTATCGGAGCGATGCTCCGCAACGTTACGGAACATTGTTCCGTTAAGCAAGGGCGCGACCCGTGATGCGAAGGAGGCGGCATGACCGACCCGCAGGACGACGATGGATCCGCCGTGCGCACGAGGCCGCCAGGCCGCCCGCGGCAGGACTCTCAGGCCCTGCTGGACGCCGCGGCCGCGGTGTTCGTCGAGTCCGGCGTCGACGCGCCCGTGCGGGAGATCGCCGCCCGGGCCGGTGTCGGGGTGGGCACGGTCTACCGCCACTTCCCGACCCGTCCGGCGCTGGTCGTCGCCGTCTACCGGCACCAGGTCGAGGCGTGTGCCGAGGCCGGCCCGCGCCTCCTCGCCGAGCGCGCGTCCCCGGAGGCGGCGCTGCGGGAGTGGGTGGCGCTGTTCGTGGACTTCCTCGTGACGAAGCACGGCCTGCCCGGCGCGCTCCACGGCGACGACGCGGGGTCGGACGCGCTTCACACCTACTTCGTCGGCCGCCTCGTCCCGGTCTGCGCCTCCTTGCTGGAGGCGGCCCGCCTGCATCACGGGCTCGACGGCGACGCGCCCCTGGACGGGTACAGCCTCCTCAGGGGTGTCGGCAACCTCTGCATCGGGGCTGCGACCGACCCGGGGTACGACGCCGACCGCCTCGTGCAGGCCCTCGTGACCGGCGCGCTCGGCTCGGGTGCGTCGTCGGTGTCGGACGTCGCCCCCTGACCTGCCCGTCGTCGTCGTCGTGCCGGCAGCGAGCCGGGCGCAGCTCAGCTGTGGGTCGTGTTCGCACGCATCTCGTCGACGGTCATCTCCGGGGCGCCGCCGGCTGCCGCCTCCTGGTCCATCCAGACGAAGTCCCAGTGGTGGCCGTCGAGGTCGTCGAAGCTCTTCGAGTACATGAAGCCGTGGTCCTGCTCGCCCGCGGGCGTCGCGCCCGCGGCGAGGGCCTTCTCGTGGATCGCGTCGACCTCCTCCTTGCTCTCGGCGCTGAGGGCGAGCTGCACCTCGGTCGAGGTGGTGGCGTCGATGATCGACTTGCTCGTGAACTCGGCGAAGAACTCGCGGGTGAGCAACATGGCGGTGATCGTGTCGCTGATGACGATGCTCACGGCGTTCTCGTCGCTGAAGCCCTCGTTGACGGACCAGCCGAGCGACTCGAAGAACGCGCGTGAGCGGGACGGGTCGCTGACGGCCAGGTTGACGAAGATCGTGGTGGGCATCGGGGCCGACTCTCTCGAGGCTGCCGGCGGCCGGTCGCCGTCGATCCTCCCTGCATGATGACGAGGGCTGGTCGACGACGTCAAGTGCAGGCTGCCTCCACTTGCATCTCGAGATCGGACTGGCGTAGATCCGATAGGATATGCGATAGTTGCCGAAGCGGGTGGTCTGCACCCGGGTGGAACCGATCACTGGAGATCAAGACGATGAAGTCACGTACCCCCCTCGTCGCCGGCCTGGCCGCGGCGTCCCTGCTCTGCCTTACGGCCTGCGGCTCCGCCGCGGGCGCAGGATCCTCCGACGGCGTGCCCGAGGGCAACGTCACCATGCTCGTGCCCATGGGCGCGGGCGGCGGCAGCGACCTCTCCGGGCGGGCCATCGCCTCCGGCCTCGAGGGCGGCACCGGCCTGAACGTCAGCGTCGAGAACCGCGAGGGCGGCTCCGGTGCCATCGGCTACTCGTACTTCCTGGGGCAGGAGGGCCGGAACGACCTGCTCCTCGCCGCGGAGACCGCGATGCTCGCGCTGCCCGTGACCCAGGACGTGCAGTTCACCTACGAGGACTTCACGCCGATCATGAAGGTCGGCGACGACTTCACGCTCATCGTCGTGCCCGCCGACAGCGACTACGACACCTGCACCGACGTCGTCGACGCCGCCGCCGACGAGCGCGTCGTCGCCGCAGTCTCGGGCTCGACGTCTCTCGACGAGATCGTCTTCACGCTCATCGAGCAGGAGGAGGGCGTCGAGTTCGACCGCGTGCCCTTCGAGTCGGGCAGCGAGGTGCTCACGGGCCTGCTCGGCGGGCAGGTCGACGTCGCGTCGCTCAACCCGGCCGAGGTCATCGCCCAGCTCGAGGCCGGTGACCTCAAGGCGCTCTGCGCCGTGGCGGAGGACCGCTACGAGTACGACGAGCTGGCCGACATCCCCACGGCCGCCGAGCAGGGCATCGACGTCGCCTTCGCCCAGTTCCGGGGCTTCATCGCGCCGGGCGGCATCAGCGAGGAGGCCGAGCAGTTCTGGATCGACGCCGGCCAGGCCTACGCCGACAGCGACGCCTACACCGAGTACGTCGAGAGCAACTACCTGCAGCCCAACGCACAGTACGGCGACGAGTTCACCACGTACCTCGGCGAGAACACCGCCGACCTCGAGAAGGTGTTCGGCGAGTGACCGCGGCGCAGCGCGGCGGCCTCGCCGCCAGCGCCGTCCTCGCGGCCGTGGGCGTCGCGGCCCTCCTCGGGGGCCTCGGCTACGGCGTGACCGTCGAGGGCGGCGAGATCGGCCCGGGCTTCCTGCCCGCGATGGCCGGCGGCCTGGTCGCGGTCTTCGCGGTCCTCGACCTGGTGGGGCGCCTCCGTCGCCGGTCCGACCGGCCCACGCAGGCCGAGCTCATCCTCGACACCGCGTCGCGCCCCGCGGACGGCGTCGTTCTCGGCGACCCCCTCGACCCGGGCGCCCCCACCACGAGCACGCAGTCGATCCACTCGCCCCTCGCCGGCGCCGACGACGCCGCCGGCGTCGACATCCTCGGCCGCACGCAGCGCCAGCGCAACCGCATGCTCGCCGTCGTGCTCGGCCTCGTGGTCGTGACGCTGGTCATGGTGCAGGTCGTCGGGTTCCTGCTCGCCTTCGTGCTGCTGCTCTTCGTGGTCGCCGTCTTCGTGGAGCGCCGCCGCGTGCTCCCCTCCGCCCTCGTGGCGCTCGCCGCCGGCGCGGTCACCTACGCCGTCTTCGTCGCCCTCCTCAGCGTGCCCCTGCCCCAGGGCCTGCTGGGCCTCATCTAGGGACTGGCCCTCATGATCGACAACCTCGTCCTCGGCTTCTCGACGGCGTTCACGCCCGAGAACCTGCTGTGGTGCTTCATCGGCGTCCTGCTCGGCACCGTGATCGGGCTCATGCCCGGCCTCGGCTCGACCACCGGCGTCGCCATCCTCATCCCCCTGACCCTCACCCTCGAACCGGTCACCGCGCTGATCATGCTCGCAGGGATCTACTACGGCGCGCAGTACGGCGGCACGATCACCAGCGTCCTCATCTCGACGCCGGGGGAAGCCGCCAGCGTGGTCACCACGCTCGACGGCTACCAGATGGCCAAGAACGGCAAGGCCGGCTCGGCCCTCGCCATCAGCGCCATCGGCTCGTTCGTCGCCGCGATCATCTCGCTGGCCCTGCTGATGTGGCTCGCACCGCCGCTGGCGGACCTGGCCCTGAACTTCGGCCCGGTCCAGAACCTGGCGATCATGATCCTGGGCCTCGTCATCGTCGTGAGCTTCGCGGGCGGCTCGCTGTCCCGCGGCCTCATGATGGCGGCCGCCGGCCTGCTCATCTCGACGGTCGGCGTCGCGACCGGGTTCAGCGACGCCCGCTTCACGTTCGGCAGCATCAACCTGCTGAGCGGCATCCCCTTCATCGAGGTGATGATCGGCCTGTTCGCAGTGGGCGAGGTGCTGCACCAGATCCGTCGCGGAGCCGACGCCCCGATCCGCACCCGCTTCCGCGACATGGTCATCAGCCGCAGCGAACTGAAGCGCAGCGCCGGTCCGATCCTCCGCGGCAGCGGCATCGGGTTCGTGCTCGGCATCCTGCCCGGCGCGGGCTCGACCCTCGCCTCGTTCATGGCCTACGGCATCGAGAAGCGGGTGTCGCCCCGCAAGGCGATGTTCGGCAAGGGCGCCATCGAGGGTGTCGCGGCCCCCGAGAGCGCCAACAACGCCGCCGCGAACGCCAACTTCGTGCCGACCCTCGCCCTGGGCATCCCGGGCGGCGGCACCACCGCAGTCCTGCTCGGCGCCTTCACGGTCTACGGGCTGCAGCCCGGCCCGCGCCTGTTCGAGACTCAGTCCACGCTGATCTGGGGCCTGCTCGTCTCGTTCTTCATCGGCAACGTCATGCTGCTCGTGCTGAACCTGCCGCTCGCGCCGGTCTTCGCGCAGATGCTCCGCATCCCCTACGGCTACCTGTACCCGATCATCCTGCTGACGAGCTTCGTCGGCGCGTACTCGGTCAGCAACAACATGTTCAGCGTGGTGCTCGTGCTGATCTTCGGAGTCGTCGGCTGGGTCATGAAGGAGCTGGACCTGCCGATGGCGCCGCTCGTGCTGGGCCTCGTGCTCGGCCCGCTGTTCGAGAAGGCCCTCGTGCAGACGTCGGCGATCGGCCAGGGCAGCTTCCTGGTGCTGCTGCAGAGCCCCATCAGCGTCGGCATCCTGCTCTTCGCCTTGCTGCTCATGGTCGGCCCCAAGCTGGCCGCCCGGTTCGCGGTCCGTCGAGGCCCTCGCGGAGCTGCCGCCGTCGACCCCGACGCGGCCGAGGCTCGCGAGCACGCGCGGGACGAGGCGGGACGATGAGCCCCTCCCGTGCGGACTGGCCCATCGCCGCGGCGATGCTCCAGTTCCCCGCCGTCGGCCGCGACGGCACGAGCACCCTCGACGCCGAGCCCGAGGTGTGGCAGGCCTCGTTCGAGGAGATCGCGGAGGCCGGGTTCGACCTCGTCGAGATCAACGACAACTGGCTGCGCGTCGGCGACCTTCCGGGCCGTCGGCTCGACGAGCTCGCCGCCGCCGGCCGGGCCGCGGGGGTCGACCTCACCAGCGTGTGCGTCGTCCGGTCGAGCGTCATCGACCCGGCGACCGGCTCCGAGAACCTCGCGTACAGCCACCGCACCCTCGAGGCCGCGGCCCGGCTGGGAGCAGGCGTCGTGTCGATCGGCTTCCACCGGCCCCTCACGCCCGAGCAACGCGAACGGCTCTGGTTCTGGACGGCCCAGGGCGAGGTCGACGCGCCCGACGACCCCGAGAACTGGCGGCTCGCCGTGCAGCGAGTCTCGGAGCTCGGACGGCACGCGGCCCAGCTCGGACTCGACCTGACCCTCGAGATGTACGAGGACACCTACCTCGGGACCGCTGCGAGCTCGGTGCGCCTCGTGGCCGAGGTGGGACTCGACAACGTCGGGCTCAACCCCGACGTCGGCAACCTCGTGCGCCTGCACCGCCCGATCGACGACTGGCGCGAGACGCTCGCGGCGACCCTGCCCCACGCCAACTACTGGCACGTGAAGAACTACCACCGTGACGAGGACCCGGCCACCGGCACCTACACGGCCCTGCCGGCTCCGCTCGAGCTCGGCCTCATCAACTACCGGCACGCCGTGCGCGACGCCGTCGAGGCGGGCTTCCGCGGCACCTTCGTCTGTGAGCACTACGGCGGGGACGGGCTCTCCGTCGCCGCCCTGAACAGGGACTACCTCCGCCGGGTGCTGCCCAGTGCCGCGCGGATGGCCGTCCTCGACGAGCAGGAGGCGCTGGTCGCCTCCTCCGTCACCGACCAGAGAGAGGAGATGGTGTCATGACCATCCTCGAGTACGACGCGACGACGTTCGCCGACGAGGCCCTCGACGGCTTCGCGGCCGCCCACGGGTCGCTCCGCCGCGTGGACGGCGGCGTCGTGCGACGCGACCGCCTGGCCGACGGCCAGGTCGCGGTCGTCGTCGGCGGCGGCTCCGGCCACTACCCGGCCTTCGCCGGGCTCGTCGGTCCCGGCCTGGCCGCCGGCGTGGCCTACGGCAACATCTTCGCCTCCCCGTCGGCCGGCCAGGTCTGCCGCGTCTCGCGGGCCGTCCAGCGCGGCGGAGGGGTGGTGCTGTCGTTCGGCAACTACGCCGGGGACGTGCTGAACTTCGGCCAGGCCGCCGAGCGCCTCCGGGCGGAGGGCGTCGACGTGCGCGTCGTCGCCGTGACCGACGACATCGCCAGCGGCGGTCGTGACGAGATCGCGAAGCGCCGGGGCATCGCCGGAGACCTCACGGTGTTCAAGGTGCTCGGCGCCGCGGCCGAGGCGGGCCACGACCTCGACCGCGTCGAGCAGCTCGGGCGCCGCGCGAACGACCGCACCCGTTCCTTCGGGGTCGCGTTCTCGGGCTGCACCCTGCCGGGAGCGACCGAGCCGCTCTTCACCGTGCCGGAGGGGCGCATGTCCATCGGCCTCGGCATCCACGGCGAGCCCGGCGTCGGCGAGGCGGACCTGCCGTCGGCTCGCGAGCTGGCCGAGCTGCTGGTGGGCTCGTTGCTCGCGGAGGCGCCCGAGGACGCTGGAGACCGGGTCGTCGTCCTGCTGAACGGCCTCGGCACCTACAAGTACGAGGAGCTCTTCGTGCTCTACGGCCACGTCGCGCGCCTGCTCGACGAGGCGGGCGTGACCATCGTGCAGCCCGAGGTCGGCGAGCTCGTCACGAGCCTCGACATGTCGGGCGTGTCAGCGACCTTCTTCTGGGTCGACGCCGAGCTCGAGCAGCTCTGGGGGAGCCCCGCCTCGAGCCCCGCCTTCCGCAAGGGTGCCGTCGAGACGCACGACGACCGCACCGGGGACGACCGCGCGCCCGACGAGGTGCCTGCCGTGCTCCCGGTCGACGACCTGCGTCACGCCCGCGTCGGCGGCCCCCTGCTGGCGGGGCTCGAACGCGTCGCGGAGATGGTGGTGGCGTCCGAGGACGAGTTCGGGCGCCTCGACGCGGTGGCCGGCGACGGCGACCACGGGATCGGCATGGCGCGCGGCATCACCGCGGCTCTGGCCTCGGCTCGTGCGGCCGTCGAGCGCGGGGCCGGTGTCTCCACGGTGCTGGCCGAGGCCGGCGAGGGCTGGGCGGAGCACGCCGGGGGCACCTCGGGCGCGCTCTGGGGCGTCTGCCTCACCAGCGCCGGGGCCGCCCTGGCCGCCGAGGCCGATCTCCGTGATCCGCGGGCCTCGGCACGCGCCGCCGCGGCGGGACTCGCGGCGATACAGCGTCTCGGCGGCGCCGAGGTCGGCGACAAGACCCTGGTCGACGCGTTCGTCCCCCTGGTCGATGCCCTGCACCGGGCGGCGGCGGACGGCCTGGACCTGCCGGACGCGTGGGCGCGTGCCGCAGAGGCAGCCGACGAGGCGGCCGACGCGACCGCGCACCTCCGCCCCCGCCTCGGCCGTGCCCGGCCCCTCGCCGAGAAGAGCGTCGGCCACCCGGACGCGGGCGCCGTCTCGTTCTCGCGCATCGCCGGCGTCGTCGCTCGTGAGACGGCGATCCCGATCGCGGCACCCGACGCCCCGACACCGACACCGACACCGACCCCGACCCTGATCCAGACCAGCCAGGAGGCCTGACCCGTGAGAGAACCACTGCGCATCGTCGTCGGCTGCGACGACGCCGGCTTCGAGTACAAGGAGAGGCTGCGCGCCGACCTCGAGGGCGACGACCGCGTCGCGAGCGTGGTCGACGTCGGCGTCGGCCCCGACGGGCACACCGCGTACCCGCACGTCGCGGTCGAGGCCGCCCGGATGGTCGCCGACGGCCGTGCCGACCGTGCCCTGCTGGTCTGCGGCACCGGGCTCGGGGTGGCGATCGCCGCGAACAAGGTGCCAGGGGTCCGTGCCGTGACAGCGCACGACGGCTTCTCGGTAGAACGAGCCGTGCTCTCGAACGACGCCCAGGTGCTCTGCTTCGGGCAGCGCGTCGTCGGCATCGAGCTCGCGCGCCGTCTCGCCTCGGAGTGGCTCGACCACCGCTTCGACCCCACCAGCGCGTCGGCCGCCAAGGTCGACGCCATCAGCTCGTACGAGGAATCCCCGGAAGGATCCGCAGCATGACCGTCAGCACACCTGCCTCCGCCAGCCACCACCGCGACGAGGCCGCAGACGGCGTCGCGCCACGTCCCCGCATCGCCCTGACCCTCGGGGACCCCGCCGGCGTCGGGCCCGAGCTCGCCGCCCGCCTCCTCGCCGATCCCGCCAACCTCGAGGCCGCCGACATCCTGGTGCTCGCCGACCGCGCCGAGCTCGACGCCGCGGCCGCCGTGATCGGCGTGACGATCCCGCTCAGCGACGTGCCCCGGCCCGGCTTCGCCATGCTGCTCGACGACGGGTCGGCGCCGGCGGATCCCATCCCCCCGCGCCAGGTCAGCAAGGAGGCGGGGGAGCGCGCCCTGCACCAGCTGCGGCGGGCCATCGACCTGGCCAACGCGGGCGAGGTCGGCGCCATCGTGTTCACGCCCTTGAACAAGACGAGCCTCCACCTCGGCGGCATGACCGAGGAGGACGAGCTGCGCTGGTTCGCCAAGGAGCTGCGCAGCGAGGGCGTCACGAGCGAGATCAACATCATCCCCGGCCTCTGGACGGCGCGGGTCACCTCGCACATCGGGATCCGCGACGTGGCCGACCGCATCACGACCCAGGGCGTCGTCGACGCGGTGCGGCTGCTCGACGAGCTGCTGCGGGACTCGGGCGTCGCGCACCCCAGGCTCGGCGTCTGCGGTCTCAACCCGCACAACGGCGAGAACGGCATCTTCGGCCGGGAGGAGATCGACGTGATCGCCCCCGGCGTGGCCCATGCTGCCGCAGGCGGGATCGACGTGGTCGGTCCGTTCCCCTCGGACACGATCTTCGTCGGTGCCCGCGAGCGCTACGACGGCATCGTCACGATGTACCACGACCAGGGCCAGATCGCCATCAAGCTGCTCGGCTTCGACGGCGGGGTCACCGTGCAGGGCGGCCTGCCCGTCGTCATCGCGACGCCCGCGCACGGCACGGCGTTCGACATCGCCGGGACGGGAGTCGCCAGTGTCACGTCGAGCCAGCGTGCGCTCGACGTCGCCATCGCGGTGGCCGGCCGTCGCGCCGTCCGCCAGCCCTGACCGTGCTCGTCGGGATCAGCACCAAGGCGTACCTCTCGAGGGCGCGCACCCTCGGGTGGTTGGCGGAGCTGGCCGACCTGGCCAGGGACCACGTGGCGGTGCGCAGCGGTGCGGTCGAGCTCGTCGTGGCCCCCTCGACGCCGCTGCTCGAGGCGGCGGTCCGGCTGCTGGACGGGACGGGCGTCGCGATCATGGCGCAGGACGTCAGCCGCTTCGCCGGAGGCGCGGTGACCGGCGAGGACGTCGCGTCGCTCCTCGCAGACCTGGGCGTCACGTACGTCGAGGTCGGCCATGCCGAGCGTCGCAGGCTGCTCGGCGAGACGGACGCGGTGGTCGCGGAGAAGGTCCTGCGCAGCCGGGAGGCGGGGCTCGTGCCGTGGCTCTGCGTGGGGGAGGAGACACGGGTCGGCCCCGTGGAGGCCGCGGCGTCGTGCCTGGCCCAGGTCGCCGCCGCCGCGGGCGACGGGCCGCTCGTCGTGGCCCACGAGCCCGTCTGGGCCATCGGGGCGGCGAAGCCGGCACCCGCCGACCACGTCGTGGGAGTCGCGAAGACGCTCAGGGCGGGACTGCCCGAGGGAGTCGCCGGTGCGCGGCTCGTCTACGGGGGCAGCGCCGGGCCGGGACTGCTGGCGGCGACGGCGCCGGCTGTCGACGGGCTCTTCCTCGGGAGGCGTGCCCACGACGTCGCCGGGGTGGCGAGCGTCCTCGACGAGGCGCTCGCCGCCTCCCTTCGTTCCTCACGCATCACGGGACAGCGGGCGTCATGAGCTTGCCTATAGGAAAGACGACCGTTCCCGGCGTGTGGAACACTGGGCGGATGCCAGCCACCGACGGACAGCGCCGACCGAAGCGGGTGTCCTTGTCGGACGGTGTCTACGACGAGCTGCTCCGCAGGCTCTTCGACGACACGCTGCCCCCGGGGACGCCGCTCAACATCGACGCCCTGGCTCGCGACCTCGACGTGTCGCAGACGCCGATCCGGGAGGCGCTGGCGCGACTCGAGTCGACCGGTCTCGTCACCCGAGCTGCCCTGCGGGGCTACCGGGCGGCTCCGCTGCTGACCGGCGCCGAGCTCGACGATCTCATGCACGCGCGCGGCGTCATCGAGCCCGCGGTCGCACGGCTCGCCGCTCCCCGGCGCACTGACGCCTTCATCTCGGCCCTCGACGAGACCGTGACCCGTCTCGCCGAGGCGCCGAAGGGGCCGACCTTCGCCGAGTACCACGCCTACTGGGAGGCCGACGAGACCTTCCACGAGCTGATCGCGCAGCAGGCCGCGAACCCGTTCCTGCACCGCGCGTTCGAGTCGCTCGGCGGGCAGGCGCAGCGGTTCCGGATGTTCGGCGGGCTGGGCGTCAGCGACGCCGACCACGCGATCCGCGAGCACCGGGCAGTGCGCGACGCGCTCGACTCGGGCGACCCGGACGCAGCGGGGACGGCCATGCAGGCCCACGTCGACGCGGTGCGCGGGCGGGCCGCCGCCGAGGCGTGACCGGCCCGCGCACGACGGCCTAGCGGCGGACGGCGTCGATCTTCAGCATGCGCGCGATGACGCTGTCGAGCTGGCTGTCGTCGAAGATCTTCTTCCAGTCGTCCTTGATGATCGACTCGCGGCCGTAGTCCATGGCGATGTGGCAGGCGTCGCTGAACGGGTTCGAGCCGCGAAGGCCGTTGGTCAGCGCGATCCAGGTGTGGCCGTAGAGCATCGCTCGGGCAGCCTCGTAGGGGACGCCGACGCCGTCGACGGTCTCCTCGAGGGCCTCCTTCAGGAACGCGCCGATCATGCAGGCCATCGTCTCGACGAGGGTCGGCTCGAGGACGGCGAGCTGCTTCACCGTGACGTAGTGCACGGCGATGACGGGGGCGTAGATCGTCGAGATGACCTGGGTGGCGAGCTCGCGGACGGGCGAGTCCTCGTCCACTCCCTCGAGGGCCGCGACGACCTCCTGCGGTGCCGCGACGCCGCCGAACGTGTCGGCCCACTCCTCCTTCGTGGTGCGCTCGAGGAACACCGACGGGTGGCACGGGTGCGCGACCGCGTAGTGGATGTCCTCGCGCACGGCGAGGAGGCCGGCGTAGGCGGCGGCCGGGTCGAGGGTGAGGATGACCGCGCCGCTCTTCATGGCCGGCACGACCTGCTCGGAGACCTTGCCGAGCACCACGTCGGGCACGGCGAGGATGACGACGTCGGCGTCGGCGACTGCGGCGTCCGTGGGGGTGACCGTGCGGCCGAGCGACTCGATCAGCTCGACGCCGGCGGGCGACGCCTCGCTGTAGAGGGTCGTGTAGGCGCTCTTGGCGAGGTTGTTCGAGACGCGCTGGCCCATCTTGCCGCCGGCGCCGATGACGGCGACCGTCACGTCGGGCGAGCCCTGGCCGTCGGCGTACGTGATGCTCGGGCTGGTGGTGTCGAGGGTGTCAGTCATTGTTCTTGCTCCTTAGCTGAGAGATGGTTCGTGTCGTCCACTCGGCTTCGAGCCGCGTGGTGGTCTCGGGGTCGCCCTGCCAGGGCAGCCAGTGCTCGACGACCTGGTTGACGTGGCTGGCGCCGCCGTCGCGTTCGTCGAGCGCCGCGCGGATCCCGTCGTAGTCGAGGCGGCCCTCGCCGAGCGGGGTGCTGGTGAGGGCGAAGCCGACCCAGCCGTCCTTCCGCGAGAAGGCGAAGTCCTTGACGTGCCAGTTGGCGACGAAGGGCAGGCAGCGGGCGGTCACGTCGGCCGGGTGCTCCAGGTTCGCGACCGTGTTCGCCGGGTCGAGCACGATGCCGAGCCGAGGGCTGCCGACGCGGCTCACCACGTCGACGAGCTCGGCCGAGCCGACCTGCTCGTAGGTCTCCAGGGCGAGGGTGACCCCCGCCTCCTCGAACTCGGGCAGCACCTCGCGCAGGCGGCGCTCGGTCTCGACCGCGTCGGGCCGGTCGTCGCCGGCGGTCCACATGCTGCGCACCAAGGAGGCGCGGAGCGCGACCGCGAGACGCAGCCAGGTCCGCAGCACGGCCGGCTGCGTGCCGCGGGTGCCGAGCTCGAGGGTCAGCCCGAGCTCGTCGGCGAGGCGCCTGAGGGCCGCGAGCTGGTCGTCGTCGTACCCGGCGAGCGGGGCGTGGTCGCAGATCTGGAACAGCCGCACGCCCTGTGCAGCAGTGTCGCGCAGCATGTCGTCGAGCGTCGACGGTTCAGGAACGAGGTCGCTGCCGCGCCAGAAGTAGGCGTAGGTGCTGAGGCCGATCACGACGTCACCTGAGTTCTCGACGCGGTCGTCGACGCCGACGCTGGTGTCGACGCTGCCGCGTCGAGCGCGAGCGCCTCGTCGAGGATGCGCTCGACCGCGGACGGGTCGTGGGCGAAGCGCCCGAGGAACAGACCCCGCACGTCGCCGCCGAGGTCGGTGAGCAGCCCCGGCCCGGCGCTGCCGCCGTAGATGACGCGGCTGCCCGACCGTCGGGGGAGCTCCGCGAGACGTTCCTCCACTGCGGCCACGACGGTCGCGATGTGGTCGGCCGACGCCGGCGTCGGGGCCCCGATGGCCCAGACCGGCTCGTAGGCGACCAGGAGGGGCCCGTCGAGTCCTGCGTCGTCGGCCGCGGCCAGGGCGGCGTCGATCTGCGCGGCCACCTCGAGCGCGGCGATCGCGGGCGGCGCCTCCTCCGACTCGCCCACGCACAGCAGCGGGGTGATGCCGTTCCGCAGCGCGGCCGCCGTCTTGGCGGCCACGACCGCGTCGTCCTCGTGGAACAGGGTGCGCCGCTCGGCATGGCCGATCTCGGCCAGCGTGCAGCCGATCTCGGCCAGCTCGGCACCGCTGACCTCGCCGGTGAAGGCACCGGCGTCGTGGGTCGCGATGTCCTGGGCGCCGAGCCGCACGCCCGTGCCGGCCAGCGCCTCCCTGACGGGGACGAGGGCCGGGAACGACGGGACGACGAAGAGGTCGACCACGCCGTCACGGACGGCGGGGTGACGGCGCGCGACGTCCGCGACCTCGGCGGCCCACGCGACCGACCGAGCGTGCGAGAAGTACATCTTCAGGCTCACCCCGATCGTGAAGGGGGCCGACGAGGCGGAGCTCACGGCGTCGCTCACGCCCGGGCGTCGATGCCGACGGGCTCGCCCGAGCCGTCGTAGCCGCAGATCGCCGCGACCTTCTCGGCCGAGGCGCTGGAGGTGTCGAAGCGGTAGGTGAGGAACTCCTTCGCCAGGCGCCGCATCAGCTCGACCCCGATGACGCGCTGGCCCATGCAGAGCACCTGCGCGTCGTTCGACAGGACGGAGCGCTCGACCGAGAAGGTGTCGTGCGCCGTGACGGCGCGGACGCCGGGGACCTTGTTGGCGGCGATGGCCACGCCGAGGCCGGTGCCGCAGAGCAGGATCGCCCGGTCGGCCTTCCCCTCGGCGACCATCCGCGCGGCGTCGACGGCGACGTGCGGGTAGGCCGTGTGGCCGTCGGCCGAGACGCCGACGTCGACGACGCTCGCGACGCCGTCGTTCGCGGCGAGGTCCTTCTTCAGGATCTCCTTGTAGTCGAACCCGGCGTCGTCCGATCCGACGACGATGCGCAGCTGGTCAGTCATGGTGGTGCCTTTCGTGAAGAGGGGGAACGGCGGCCGGTCAGGCCACTGAGGTCGGCTCGAGGACGCGTCCGACGGCTCGGGCGATGAGGCCGAGGGAGGTGGCGCCCGCGTCGGGCGTGCCGAGGCTCTTCTCGGCATGGGGGCGGGCGCGGCCCATCTTCGGGAGGAGATCCGCGGTCGCGGCCGCCTGCACGACGGCGGTCTCCGCCGCCTCCGCCCACGCCGTGGCGAGGTCGGCCCCGTCGTCGACCGACTGCGCGAGCGCGTCCCGGAAGGGGACGAGCGCGTCGACCATCGTCTTGTCGCCCACGACCGCGCCGAACTCGAGGATCGCCTCCGTCGCGTCCTCGACGCCGCGCGTGACGCTCGCGCGGTGCGGGGCGTCGTCGTCGCCGACCGCGGCCCCGACGGCGGCGAGTGCCGCGCCCCAGAGGGCGCCGGAGGTGCCGCCGGCCCGGTCGGACCACGCGTCGCCGGCGACGTCGAGCACGGTGCCGGCACCGGCGCCCGCGAGGACGGCGTCGCGCGCCGCCGCGACGGCGGCGTGCACCCCGCGCTGCATCCCGATGCCGTGGTCGCCGTCCCCGGCGACGGCGTCGATGCGCCCGAGCTCGTCGGCGTGCTCGTCGACTGTCTCCTGCGTGGCGACCAGGGCCGCCAGCACGAGCTGCGCAGCGTGCTGCGACACGGGGCTGGACGGGGGGACGGCCGAGGCGACCAGCGCCTCCTGCTCGTCGTCGTCCGAGCGGTCGGCCGTGACGACCGAGCCCTTCTTGTAGGCGGGCGCGTCGACGGGAGCCGCCCAGAGGCGCTCGAGCTCGTCGTCGAGCCAGAAGAGGGTCAGCGAGACCCCGGCCATGTCGAAGCTCGTGACGAGCTCGCCGACCTCGGGCTCGACGACCTCGACCCCGGCGTCGCGCAGCAGCGCGTCGACCTTGGCGTAGACGACGAAGAGCTCTTCGTACTTCACCGAGCCGAGGCCGTTGAGCAGCACCGCGACGCGGCCGCCGCGCGCCTGCTCGACACCGTCGGGCAGCTCGGCGTCGGCGAGCAGCGACCCGACCAGCAGCTCGGCGAGGCCGTTCGCGGTCGGGACGTCCGCCTCCCCGATGCCCGGCTCGCCGTGGATGCCCATGCCGACGGCCATGCGGCCCTCCGGCACGGTGAAGAGCGGCTGCTCCGCGCCGGGCAGCGAGCAGCCGGAGAAGGCGACGCCGAAGCTGCGGGTGCGCTCGTTCGCCTTGGCGGCGACGCGGACGACCTCGTCGAGGGAGGCGCCCTCCTCGGCGGCGGCGGCAGCCGACTTGAAGACGGTGAGGTCGCCGGCGATGCCGCGGCGCTTGTGCTTCTCGTCGACCGAGGCGCTCGAGATGTCGTCGGTGACGACGACGGTGCGCGTCTCGACTCCCTCGGCGACGAGCTTCTGCTGGGCCTTGTCGAAGTTGAGGACGTCGCCGGCGTAGTTTCCGTAGCTCAGCAGCACGCCGCCGCCGCTCTGTGCCGACTTCGCCACCGACCGCACCTGCTGCCACGAGGGCGAGGCGAAGAGGTTGCCGAGGGCCGCGCCGTGGGCGAGCCCCTGGCCGACGAGGCCGCCGAAGGCCGGGTAGTGGCCGGAGCCGCCGCCGACCACGAGGGCGACGGAGCCGGGCGTCGACCGCGTCGCGCGGACCACGCCGCCGTGGACCCGGCGCACCCAGCGCTGGTTCGCGGCGACGAAGCCGTCGATCATCTCGTCGGCGAAGTCGCTCGGTTCGTTGTAGAGGCGGGTCATGATCAGTCGAGTCCGGCGGTCGCGGCCAGGTCGGCCTGCTCGCGGGGGCTGAGGGTGCCCTCTGGCTTCTTCATCCGGCTGAGGACGATCATCAGCGCGGCCGAGAGGAGCATGAAGAACCCGACGATGAACATCGGGGCGCGGTAGTCGCCGGTCACGTCCGTGACCAGGCCCGTGATGTACGGGGCGCTGAACCCGGCGAGGTTGCCGACGGTGTTGATCAGCGCGATGCCGGCAGCCGCAGCGACGCCCGTCAGGAACTGGGTGGGCAGGGTCCAGAAGTTCGGCAGCGCGGCGAAGATGGCCATCGCCGTGATCGCGATGACGGCGATCGTGAGCGCGGGGGACTGGGCGTAGAGGGCGAGCGGGATGCTCAGGCCGCCGACGACGGCCGGGATGACGATGTGCCAGGTCCTGAGACCACGGCGAGAGGCGTCACGCGACCAGAAGTACAGGGCGAGGGCGGCGGGCACGTAGGGGATGGCCGTGATGAAGCCGCGCTGGGTCACGGTGAACTCCGTGCCGAACTGCTCCTGGAAGCCGCCGATGATCGTGGGCAGGAAGAACGCGAGTGCGTAGAGGCCGTAGATGAAACCGAAGTAGATGAACGAGAGCATCCAGACGCGGCCGTTCTTGAAGACGACGCCGAGGCCGGGGTGCTTGCCCGAGGTCGAGACGGCGCCGGTCTTCGTCGAGGCCTCCTTGACGAGTGCCTGGGTGAGCCAGACCTGCTCCTCCTTCGTCAGCCACTTGGCGTCGGCGGGCTTGTCCTTGAGGTAGAACCAGGCGACGATCCCGATGACGATCGCGGGGATCGCGACGCCCATGAACATGAAGCGCCAGCCCTCGAGCCCGAAGAAGACGCCGTCGTGGCTGATGAGCCAGCCCGCGAGCGGGGCGCCGATCACGGTGGTCAGGGGCTGCGCCAGGTAGAAGAGCGCGAGGATCTTGCTGCGGTGCGCCGCGGGCACCCAGAGGCTCAGGAAGAGGATGGCGCCGGGGAAGAAGCCCGCCTCCATCACGCCGAGCAGGAACCGCAGCGCGACGAGCTGCTCGAAGTTCTGCACCCAGGTGAAGAGCAGCGCCACGATGCCCCAGGTCACCATGATGCGGGCGAGCCACTTGCGAGCGCCGAACTTGTGCAGGGCGAGGTTCGACGGCACCTCCAACAGGATGTAGCCGATGAAGAAGACGCCGGAGGCGAAGCCGAACTGGGCGGCCGACAGCGCGAGGTCGGACTCCATGCCGTTCGGCGCCGCGAAGCCGATCGCGGTGCGGTCGAGGTAGTTGATGAAGAACATCAGCGCGACGAACGGCACCAGGCGGATGGCGACCTTGCGGATCGCGGACTTCTCGACGGCGCTCTGGGGCGCGGTCGTCTGGGCGGGGGTGTCCACAGTGACTCCTAGGGATCTAACGACGTTGTCGGATGACGTCCGCGACCGATGTCGACGACGTGCGGAGATCATCGTGCCTCCGTAGGGCCCAACTTGTCAACCGGTTGACCAATTGAGCCCAGTCGAACGAGCAGGAGGCTCGTGATCGTGGTGCCGCTCGGTAAGCTCCCCCCGTGCCGGCATATCCAGAGAGCGACCCCACGAGCCTCGATCTCGAGCTCGAGATGGTCCCGCGCGGAACAGCGGTCAGCGAGGTCGTGAAGCAGCTCGTCGGGCTGCTGACGGCGGGCGAGCTGGCCCCCGGCTCGCGCCTCCCGCCCGAGCGCCAGCTCGCGGAGCGGATCGGCGTGGGGCGGTCGGCCGTCCGCGAGGCCCTGGCCGCCCTCGAGATCCTCGGCGTGGTCACGGTCCGCCCCGGGTCCGGCACCTACCTTCGTGACCAGGCGTCAGAGCTGCTCCCGACCACCCTCAGCTGGGGCCTCATGCTCAACGCGGCTCGGACGCGAGAGCTCATCGAGGTGCGGGGCGGCCTCGAGATCCAGGCGGCCGCGTACGCCGCGGAGCGGGCCAGCGACGCGGACATCGACGCGATGCGGGGCTACATCGCCGTCATGGCCGACTCGCTCGACGACCTGGACGGGTTCCTGCAGGCCGACATCCGCTTCCACCTGCAGATCGCCGTGAGCGCCGACAACATGGTGCTCAAGGACCTCCTGCAGAGCACCAGGTCGCTGCTCCGCCTCTGGGTGGAGCGCGGGCTGAGCGAGCGGAGCCAGGCTGAGGCTGCCTACCGGGAGCACCGAGCGGTCTTCGAGGCCATCGAGGCACACGACCCGGACGCGGCCCTCGCGGCCATGCGGGAGCACATGGCCACGGCTGCCGACCGCGTCAGGAGCGCGCCGGTCGCCTGACGCCACGGGGCGGTCCGGTCGACGTTCCCTAGCCGCCGGCAGCGCGGGACGCGCTGATCACGATCGGCGATCCTGCCGCCGCGCAGGCGTCGCTGACGGCGCGGCGCGCATCGTCGTAGCTCGCCGACGTCGGGTCGAGGGCGTCCGTCGAGCGTGCGAGGGCGGACAGCTGATCGAGGGCCGCCGAGACGTCGCGATCGCTCGAGTCGAGGTTGCCGAGGGGCTCGGTCGCGCCCTGCAGCCGGGCCTGGTACCCGCGCTCGTCCAGGACTCCGACGTCCCGGTCGATCAGCGCGTTCGAGATGACGGTGACGTACGCGGACACCTGACCGCACGTGCTCGACGCGCTGACGTCGGGGTCGGGGAACGGGTCGCCCGCGGCGTCGGTCACGCCCGGCGCGCCGGTCTCGCCCACCGCGCCGGTCTCGCCCGTCACGGCCTCGTCGCTGGTCGCGACCGGCGGAGGAGGTGCGCTGCCGTCCTCGGGGGTCGTGCACCCGACCAGCGCGGTCACGCACGCGACCGCCAGCAGGAGGGGCGTGCCCCGTCGCCTGAGAGATGCCATCCGTCCGCCCCCGTCGTCGATCCAGGGACAGCGTAGGGGCTGCGGGGCGCCCGGCGAGCACGAGTCGCGCGGCACCCCGGTCGTGGGAGGATCCGCACCATGACCGACATCGACTGGAACTCCGGCACCTGGACGACGGCCCCTGCACAGGTGCACGTCGCGTCCGACGGCATGCACGTGACGGCCGTCGAGGGGAGCGACGCCTGGCGCACCACCTCCTACGGCTTCGTGCACGACACCGAGCACGCTCTGCTCGTCCCGTTCGGGCAGGACACGGCCCAGGAGGTGACGTTCCGGCTGGACTTCACCGCCCAGTTCGACCAGGCGGGCATCTTCGTCAAGGTCGACGACGAGACCTGGACCAAGGCCGGGGTCGAGCGGAGCGACGGCGAGGAGAGCCTGGGCGCGGTCGTCACGCGGGGCGTGTCCGACTGGTCGCTCTCGCCGGTGCCCGGCTGGCACGGACGGGACGTGACGATCCGCGCCAGCCGCTCGGGCGACGCGCTCACCGTCCGCGCCCGCGTGGACGACGAGCCGTGGCGGCTCGTGCGGGTGGCGCCGCTCGACCCGGACGCCCGCGTCTCGGCGGGGCCGATGTGCTGTGCCCCGTCGCGCGGCGACCTGACCGTCCACTTCACCTCGTGGACGACGGGCGCGGCCGACGCGAGCCTGCACCCCGAGAGCTGAGGAGGCGGCGAGCCGAGTGCCCGTCGGCCGCGGAGACGGTAGACAGGAGTCCCCGAACAGCGACAGGAGCACCATGACCGACCCCGACGAGCCCGCTGGCTCTGCCGCGGATCGCCGCTTCCGCGAAGCGCTCCGCGAGGGCCTCGCGGCCGCCGAGCGTGAGAGCCAGGGCGAGGGGTCCGCCGCCGCCGAGCTCGACGAGCCTCGAGGGGACCGGCCGGTGCTCGCTCCCGCGAAGCCTCCCCGGGCCCGCTCCGAGGTGTTCATGGACTGGGCTCCCCTCGCCGTGGGGGTGCTCGCGATCGTCGCTGTCGTCGGCATCGCCCTCTACGGGATCAACGGCGGCGACCTCGGCCCCTGGTGAGCGCGGGTCCCCCCGCGAAAGCGACGAACCGACGTGATGTTCCGCGTCGTCTTGTCGCTTTCACGACGTGACCCGGCCGGCGACTTGCTCCTGACGCGACGTCATGTGGTCGGGTGGAGTTCATCAACTCACCTCCAGCCCCACAGGAAGGCCCCGCCGTGTCCTCGTCCTTCGTCCCGCCTCGTCAGGTCGCCATCGGCGACGCCGCGACCTTTGCCGGCACGACGCCCCGCGCCATCCGGCACTACCACTCGCTGGGGCTGCTGCCCGAGCCCGAGCGTGACGGCGGCGGGCGTCGCCGCTACGACTACGACGACATGATCCGGCTGCTCTGGATCCGCAAGATGACCGACGCGGGGATCGCTCTCGGGGACATCCGCGACGCCTTCGCGGGTCCGGCCGCCTCCGGTGCTGACGCCTCCGGTGCTGCTGGCTCCGGCTCGCCGGACGGCGCCGCCGCGGGTGAGCCCGACGTCGCCGCCGTGCTCGAGCAGCTGGAGGCGACGCTCGAGGCGAAGGAGGCGGAGCTGCAGCGCCAACGAGCTGCGGTCGGCCGCATGCGAGCCCTGGGCAGCCGGACCGGCCTGCTCGACGCGTTCGTCTCCCGTCGGCTCACGCGCCTGCCCGAGGGCTCGCTCCGGCAGGACGACCTCGACACCCTGCTCGTCACCGAGCGGATCTTCGGCCCGCTCGGCGCCGCCGTGCAGGCCGGCCGGTTCGTCGCGCTCGCCACGAGCCCTGGGCTGCGGGCCGAGTCCGATCGCGTCGACGCGGCCGAGCAGGCTCTCGACGACACGGTCGCGGTCGACGACCCTCGCGTGGCCGAGGTGGCCGCCCAGCGGCACGCCTTCGAGGAGGCGCTGCTCGCGGTCATCGAGGAGTCCGGCCAGGACGCGGAGGACGACGCGCTCTTCGCGGCCTGGGACGAGCTGCACCCGGAGGGGGCCGAGCCGGACGCCGGGGCCGACGGCGGGTCCGGCTCCGCGTCCGGGTCCGGTGGCCGACGGAGGTCACGAAGCCTCGCGGACGCCGTCGGCATGGTGCCCTACGACTTCTCCCCGGCCAGGGCCCGCTGCCTGGAGCTCTCCCTCGAGCTGTCCCTGGCCGGCGCCGCCGACGAGTCGAGCGCGAGTGCGAAGGCACGCGCGGGCGCGTCTTCCTGACCTCTCCGTTCGCGCAAGCACCCGCCGGTACGCGACGGGCGCCTCCCGGGTCGGCTCACAGCGTCGTCGGCAGCACCCCGCCTGGGCCAGCTCACCGGTCGCCTCGCCGAGGCCGCCGGCCCTGGGTCGGCGTGGTCGCCGTCGCCTGAGCACCAAGGCCGGTGAACCGGCACGAAGTGCTCCAGCAGGGGCGGAGCAGAGCGTTCTCCGCCGGTTCACCAGGTCGTCCGGGGTGAGAGGCCTCAGATCGACCCCAGGAGGTGCGGGGAGGTCGATCCGAGGCCTCTCGCCAGCACGGCGACGCGGAGAGTTCACTTGCGGCGCAGCTCGCCAGGGCACAAGCTGCGGCCATGAAGACACCGAGCGAAGATCAGGCGGTCGACCAGGTCGTCGACCGGATGAGCACGAAGTACCCGCTGATGGCTCGCAGCCACATCCAGGGCATGGTCAGCCAGGTGCACGCCGGGTTCCTCGGGAGCCCCGTCCGCAGCTACGTCCCCGTCCTGGTCGAGCGCCAGGTGAAGGCGCGCCTCGCGCAGGAGGCGCTGGCCCTGGCCGCTGCCGGCTGAGGCCGGCCGCGCCCCCGAGTCCCGCAGCCCACCGGGCAGCAGGTCACCAGGCCGTCGGGTCGTCCGCCCCCTCGGCGACGAAGATGCAGAACGGGTGCCCCGCAGGGTCGGTGAACACGTACAGCGCCTCCTCGGGGTCCGCGCTCTGGTCGTCCACGACGGTCGCGCCCCGCGAGACGGCGCGGGCGCGGTGCTCCTCGAGCTCGGCGGCGCGGCGACCATGAAGTCGAGGTGCAGCTGCTGCGGCACCGGCCCGTCGGGCCAGGTCGACCGGGGCAGCTGGGCCACCCGCTGGAAAGCGAGCCGCACCCCGGCAGGAGTCCGGAACGCCACCCACTCGGCGTCGTCGTCGGTCCCGTCCGCGGCAGGCTCGTCGCCGGGGCGATACTGGCCGCCGACCAGCCCGAAGTAGAAGCTCGCCAGGGCGCGCGCGTCCTCGGCGTCGAGGACGGTCTGTCGCAGGTGGATGGTCATGGCGGCAGGGTACGCCTGGGCCGGGGTGCCCCACCGGAGCACCCATCCGGCCGCCCCGGCGTCGTACGGTCGATGCCATGGACAACAAGAGCGAGGTGCGGGACTTCCTCACCACGAGGCGAGCCCGTGTGACGCCCGAGAAGGTCGAGCTGCCCGGCGGCCCCGGCCGCCGGGTGCCGGGCCTGCGACGGACCGAGGTGGCGATGCTCGCCGGCGTCAGCGTCGAGTACTACTCGCGGCTCGAACGCGGCGACCTCGGGGGCGTCTCGGAGGCGGTGCTCGAGGCGATCGGCAGCGCGCTGCTGCTCGACGACGCCGAGCGGTCGCACCTGGGCGACCTCGCCGGTGCAGCCAACGAGTCGCCCGTCCGCAGCCGCTCGCGGGCACGCTCGCGGCCGTCGGGCATCTCGCGTGCCCTGCAGCTCGCCCTCGACTCGGTGACGGCCGGCCCGGCCTTCGTCCGGAACGGACGGATGGACGTGCTCGGCGAGAACGCGCTGTTCCGCGCCCTCTACTCCGACCTCTACGCGCTCCCCGACCGCCCCGTCAACCTGGCCCGCTTCGTGTTCCTGCACCGTGAGCTGGCGGAGGCCTTCTACCCGTCCTGGTCGATCGCCGCCGACATCAACGTGGCCATCCTCCGCACCGAGGCAGGGCGCGATCCCCACGACAAGGCGCTGCACGACCTCGTCGGCGAGCTCTCGACGCGCAGCGACGAGTTCCGCGCCCGCTGGGGCGCGCACGAGGTCCGGCACCACGCGTCGGGCAACAAGTCGTTCCGGCACCCGGTCGTCGGCGACCTCGAGCTCGTCTACGAGGCCATGGAGCCGATGGGGCAGCGGGGGCTCAACTTCTTGATCTACAGCGCCGAGCCGGGCTCGCCGACCGAGGAGCGCCTCCGCCTCCTCGCCAGCTGGGGCGCGACCCCCGCCACCCGGGAGGCGCGGGAGACCAGGCAGACCGCCGGCCGGCACCCGAGGAACGACGACGCACGACGAGAGGACACCCCCCGATGAAGTACGGACGACTCGGCACCACGGGCCTGCGCGTCAGCAGGATCGGCCTCGGCTGCATGAGCTACGGCGACCCCACGAGGGGCCTGCACACCTGGACCCTCGACGAGGAGGCCTCCGCGCCCTTCTTCCGCCAGGCGGTCGAGCTCGGCGTGACGTTCTGGGACACCGCGAACGTCTACCAGCAGGGCACCGGCGAGGAGTTCGTCGGGCGCGCCGTGCGCGAGTACTCGCGGCGCGAGGAGATCGTGCTCGCCACCAAGGTCAGCGGCAGGGTGCACGACGGGCCCGGCGGCTCGGGGCTGTCGCGGGCGGCGATCCTCGAGCAGGTCGACGCGTCGCTGCGGCGCCTCGGCACGGACTACGTCGACCTGTACCAGATCCACCGTTTCGACGACGAGACGCCGGTCGAGGAGACGATGGAGGCGCTTCACGACCTCGTGCGTGCCGGCAAGGTCCGGTACACGGGTGCGTCGAGCATGTTCGCGTGGCAGTTCGCGAAGCTGCAGACGGCTGCCGCCGTGCACGGCTGGACACCGTTCGCGTCGATGCAGGACCAGTACAACCTCCTGAAGCGCGAGGAGGAGCGGGAGATGATCCCGCTCTGCGCCGACCTCGGCGTCGGGCTCGTCCCGTACTCGCCGCAGGGCAAGGGGCGGCTGACGAGGCCGCGCGAGGTGACGACCGACCGCTCGGCCGTCGACGAGGTCGCCAAGGCGTTCGACACCGACGACGACGGCCCGATCATCGACGCCGTCGAGCAGGTCGCCGCCGAGCACGAGGTGTCGATGGCGCAGGTCGCGGTGGCCTGGGTGCTGCGGAACCCGGTGGTCTCGGCCCCGATCGTCGGCGCGACCAAGCCGCACCACCTCGCCGACGCCGTGGGCGCGCTCGAGGTCGAGCTCACCGACGACGACGTCCGCCGCCTCGAGGAGCACTACGTGCCGCAGGCGCCCTTCTGGTGGTGACAGGGGAGGGGACCCCGAGCGACGGCGGTCAGCGGCCGGCCGGGTCTGCCCCGGCCGCGGCGCGACGTGCTCTCTTCCTGGCGTCGCTCGCGTTCTTCCTGACCACCCTCGACATCCTCATCGTCAACGTCGCGCTCACCCGGATCGGCGACGAGCTGGGCGGCGGCCCCACGGCACAGCAGTGGGTGATCGACGGCTACACGCTGATGTTCGCGGCGCTGCTGCTGTCGGCCGGCAACCTGTCCGACCGGATCGGCGCGAAGCGCACCCTCGGCGTCGGCATCCTGCTCTTCCTGCTGTCGTCGATCGCGTGTGCGGCCGCGCCGACGGTCGGCGCGCTGATCGCGGCCCGGTTCGTCCAGGGCGTCGCTGCGGCGGCGATGCTGCCCGCGTCGATGGCCCTGATCCGCGAGGCGTTCCCCGACGCCCGCCAGCGGGCCCGCGCCCTGGGGATCTGGGCCGTGGGCGGCGCCGTCGCGACCGCGGTCGGCCCGCTCCTCGGCGGGCTGCTCACGACGGTCGACTGGCGGCTCGTCTTCTTGATTAACCTGCCCGTCTGCGTCCTGATGCTCGTGCTCCTCCGAGCGGTCGCGCCGTCGTCGACGGTGTCGACGCCGTTCGACGGCGCAGGCCAGGTGCTGTCGCTGGTCGCCCTCGTCGCCCTGATGTACGGGCTGATCGAAGGAGGCGCGGCGGGCTTCGCCGAGCCGGTGGTCGTCGCGGCGCTCGCCGTCGGCGTCGTCGGGGTGGCCGCGTTCCTCGTCGTGCAGTCGCGCGTCGCGCACCCGATGATGCCGCCGGTGCTGTTCCGCAGCCGCGAGATGCGGATCTCGCTCGGGGTCGGCTTCGCGTTCATGGTCGGCAACTTCGGCTCGGTCTACGTGGTCAGCCTGTACCTGCAACAGCACCTGGGGCTGTCGCCGCTGCTCGCCGGGCTGGTCTTCCTGCCGTCCGCGGCGTTCGCCGTGGCCGGGAACATCGTCAGCGGCGGCCTCTCGAACCGCTTCGGGCCGAGGGTGCCGGTGGCGGCGGGTCTGACCTCGATGGCCGTCGGCCTCCTCGCCATGGCGGCCACCGCCTCCCTCGGCTCGCCCTGGCTGTTCGCCGGGCTGCTCGTCTTGACGGGCCTGGGCGGCTCGGTCGCGATGCCGCCCGTGACGTCGGTCGTGCTGGCCTCGGCGCCGGCCGAGCGCGCGAGCACGGCGAGCGCGGTCTTCAACACGTTCCGGCAGGTCGGCGGGGCCGTGGCGATCGCCGTGCTGGGCGGCCTGCTGGCCGGGGCGTCGTCGTTCGTGCCGGGGCTGCAGGTCAGCTTCGTCGTCGCGGCCGGCGTCGTCGTGGTGGCCGCCGGGGCCGCGCTGTTCATCCGGCAGCGGCCCGAGCACGCCTGACGCACGCCTGACGCGTGCCTGACGCGCGCCTGGCGCGTCCGGGACGTTGGCCCCTTGACGGCAGGTCTGCCCGGGACGAGTGTGTGCGCATGACCCTCTTCATCAGCTGCCCCGTCGCGGACGTCGAGCGCGCGACCGCCTTCTACGCCGCGCTCGGCTGGGAGCTGCAGGCGGCGATGTCGGGCCCCCAGTCGTCGTGCTTCGCGATCGCGCCCGAGCAGAACGTCATGCTGACGAGCCGTGCGATGTACGAGAGCGTCGGCGGCGTCGAGGAGCTGATCGGCGGGCCCGACACCCCCTCGAAGGTCACGGTCTCGTACGACCTGCCCAGCAAGGAGGCGGTGGACGAGCTGGTCGAGCGCGCCGCGGCCGCAGGCGGTCGCGTCGGCGACACCGACGACTATCCCTTCATGTACCAGCGCCAGTTCGACGACCTCGACGGGTACCACTATTCGCCGTTCTGGATGAAGCCCGACGCCGAGGCGGACGCGACCGTTCCTGCGTAGCTACCCACCGCCTCCTAGGGGCGTGGCCTGCTGGCCGGGGTCTGTCTGGGCACCTCCGAGCCCACGGGGTGCACTCTCGGGGCATGACCGAACGAGACGACACCTTCACCGCCCTCACCGTCCAGCGCGCCCAGGAGAACGTGGACGCCGGGGGCAAGCCCTTCGCGTGCCTCCTCGTCCGTGACGGCGAGGTCGTCGTCGAGGCGAGCAACCACGTCGCCCAGACCGGCGACCCGACCGCGCACGCGGAGATCCTCGCCATCCGCCAGGCCGCCGAGCAGGGCATCACCGACCTGCGCGGGTTCGACGCCTACGTGACGGCGTACCCCTGCCCCATGTGCCTCGGCGCGCTCTACTACGCGCAGCCCGACCGCGTGATCTACGCGGTGAGCCGCGAGGAGGAGGCGGAGCACTACGAGGACGGCAACCGTCTGATGAGCCTCGCGACCTTCTACGACGAGTACGCGAAGGCCCCCGAGGAGCGCGCGCTGGCGGCCGAGCAGGGTCATGTCGAGGGGGCGACGGCGCCGTTCGCGGACTGGACCGCCCGGCACTCGTCGTGACGCCTCCTCGGAGTCTCCTCATTCAGGAACACGAGTCCTGATCTGCGCGAGAGGGGGACGCCTGGTCCTGAATCGTGCACGGTTCAGGACCGTGTCCCTGCCAGTTCCTGAAACAACGAGCAGATGCTCGCGCGCCAGGGTGGCCTGAGCACGAGCCAAGGCGTGAGCGACCGGCGGTCCGCGAAACCGCCGTCGTGGCAGTGTCGGCGGCCGGTGCTACCGTCCGGGCATGACGTGGGAGGAGCGACCGTGACCGAGGTCATCGGCGCGGTGGGCGGCGAAGCACGGCCCGACCACCTCCTCCCTCAGCAGGCTGCCGAGGCCGTGCACGCTGGGTTCCCCTCGCCCGCGCAGGGGTACTACAACGGTCCCGTCGACCTCAACCGGCACCTGATGCGCGACCCGACGGCGACGTTCCTCGTGCGCGTCAGCGGCGACAGCATGACGGGGGCCGGCATCTTCGACGGCGACGAGCTCGTGGTCGACCGCGGCCTCGACGCGCACGACGGCCACGTCGTCGTCGCGGTCGTCAACGCCGAGCTGACCGTCAAGCGCCTGTCGTGGCGTGACGGGCAGATGGTGCTCAGCCCCGAGAACCCGGCCTACCCCGAGATCGTGCTGTCCGAGCTCGACGAGGCGACGATCTGGGGCGTCGTGACGAGGTGCCTGCACCGTGTCTGAGCCTGTCGCCGCTGCAGCTGGTGCGTCGGGCCGCAGCATCGCGATCGTCGACGCCAACAACTTCTACGTCTCGTGCGAGCGCGTCTTCAACCCGGCCCTCGAGGGGCGGCCCGTGGTCGTCCTGTCGAACAACGACGGTTGCGTCATCGCCCGGTCAGAAGAGGCGAAGGCCCTGAACGTCGACATGGCCGCTCCGTGGCACAGCATCGCCCCGATCGCCGAGATGCAGGGCGTCGTGGCCGTCTCGAGCAACTACGAGCTCTACGGCGACATGTCCGCCCGGTCGGCCGAGGTCCTCAGCCGCTACACGAGCAGCCAGGAGGTCTACTCGATCGACGAGTCGTTCATCGAGCTGACCGGCACGCTCGACGAGACGATCCGGCAGGCACGCGAGATCCGCCGGGCCGTCCGCAAGCTGATCGGGCTGCCCGTCAGCATCGGCATCGCCCCGACGAAGACCCTGGCGAAGCTCGCCAACCGCGGCTCGAAGCGGGCACCCGCACTGGGAGGCGTCTGTCACCTGGGCAGCTACGCCCCCGACCGGCAGACCGCCATCCTCGCGAGCGTCGACGTGGGCGACGTCTGGGGCATCGGACGTCGCACGGCGAAGAAGCTCGCGCCGCTCGGGGTGCACACCGCGGCCGACCTCCGCGACGCCGACGCGGCGCGGATCCGTGCGCGGTTCGGCGTCGTGCAGGCGCGGGTCGTGCACGAGCTGCGCGGGGTCGACTGCCTCCCCATCGAGGAGGTCCAGCCCGAGCGGGAGCAGATCTACCACTCGCGGTCGTTCGCCGTGCCCGTCACCACGGTGACCGAGCTCGAGGAGGTCCTGTCCGTCTACACGCAGCGTGCTGCGGCCCGGCTGCGGAGACAGGGCTCGCTCACGCGGATGATGCGCTGCTTCGCCGCGACCTCCCCGTTCTCCGACAGCGCCGCGCACACGAACCACTCGGTGTCGGTGGCGTTCCCCGAGCCCACCGACGACGCGGCGACCCTGTCCCGGGCGGCGATCGCCGCGCTCGGCCCGCAGCTCGAGGCCGGCAAGCGCTACGTCCGGGCCGGTGTCACCCTGATGGAGCTCACCCCGCGTGACGAGCACGCGAGCCTCGACGTCTTCGACCTCGAGGGCGCGGCGCCTCCGGCCTACGGCGCGGTCATCGACCGCATCGCCGGCAAGTTCGGAGAAGACACGCTGGGGCTCGGCGTCGCCGGGCTCCGTCACCGCCGAGGCTGGTCGATGAAGCGCGACATGGTCTCGCCCCGGGCGACCACCCACTGGGACGAGCTCGCCACAGTCAAGGCGAACTGACCCCCCTCAGCGGCTGAGGCCCGTCACCGGCTGAGCCGCACAGCCCGACCACCGGCAGGCCGACCGGCCCGTGTCAGCTCAGCGGCTGAGCCTGAGCACCGGCGGCACGACTGGCCCGTGTCAGCGCAGCGGCTGAGCCTGAGCACCGGCGGCACGACCGGCCCGAGCGCCTCCTCCGCGTGTCCGCGCTGCGGAGTCGGCGGGTCACAGTGGTCTCCGGCGGGTCGTCGTTCGATGCCGGCGGGTTCCCGTCGCCGGCGGCGGGTCAGCGCCCGCCCGCCGCCGGCGACGGGAACCCGCCGCATGCTCGGTTCGAGCGCGAGCGGGTGGGCTCAGCGGCGCGAGGCGTCGGGGCCGTCGGGTGTGTCGCCGTCGACAGGAGGCGTCTCGTCCGATCGGCCACCGTCCGCCGAGGCAGCTGCAGCTGCAGCTGCAGTCGATGCGGGGGGCGCAGGAGGTGCGGGTGCAGCCGGTGCCGCGGCAGCCGTACCGGTGCCCCCCTCGGCGAGGAGTGTCTCGAGGTGCAGCTCGCGCTCCCGGCTGAACACGGTGAGGGCCCGCGTGGCCACGAGCAGCAGTCGCACCAGCAGCACCGCGAGCACGATCCCCAGCCCGAGCAGCGCCACCGCGGCGAGCGTCGTGAGGATCGACATGAAGCTGGGTCCGTAGTCGTAGGCGACCATCGGTTCTTCGTAGGACATGCCGCTGACGCTAGGGCCGATCGTCTCGGCACCGCGCCCCCACGATCGAGGGGAGCCACGCCTCCTGCCCGGTCCCTTCACCCGTCGACGCCGCACTCGTGTTCTCGGTCCGGCGGGTTCCCGTGGCCGCCGGCGGGTCAGCGCTCACCCGCCGTGGCCTACGCGAACCCGCCGCACGCACCAGCAACCCGCCGACAGGGACAGGAACCCGCCGCGGGCGACGGGAACCCGCCGCACGCAGCAGCGACCCGCCGAGCCCGTGCGCACGGCAGCACCCGCAGACGACGAAGGAGGCGCACGGCATGTGCCGTGCGCCTCCTCAGCTCACCGGGTCGGGCAGCTCAGTGCCCCGCAGCTCAGTGCCGGCGTGCAGGCTTCCGGCGGCGGACCACCAGCAGGCTGCCACCCGCGACCAGCAGCAGCACCGCGATGCTGGCGGGCACCGCCAGCTCCGTGCCGGTGAAGGCGAGGCTGCCGCCGCCGGGTGCGGTGACGACCACGCCGCCTCCCTCGGCTGCCGGGGTCACGGCGATGCCGGGCGTGGCGGGCACCGGTGCGGCGGGCACCGTCACGGCCAGCTCGGCGGTCGAGCGGCTGCCGTCCTCGTCGGCGACCGAGTAGGTGACGGTCGCCGTGCCGGAGAACGTCGCCTCGGGGGTGAAGGTGATCGTGCCGTCGGTGCCCACCTCGAAGGTGCCGGTGCCGGGGACCGTCACCGACGAGACGAGCTCACCGGTGGCCGGGTCGACGAGCTGCACCGAGCGCGGGTCGAGCGCGGTCGAGCCGGAGCTGTCGTTGCCCGTCACCGTGACGGTCACGGGGGTGCCCGGGGTGGTCGAGCGGCGGTCGTCCAGCGCCGTCGGGGGAGTGCCCACCGTCACGGTGATAGTCGAGCGGGCGGTGCCGCCGTCGACGTCGCTGATGACGTAGGGCACGGTCACCGTGCCGGTGTAGGCGGCCTCGGGGGCGAAGGTGATCCTTCCCGTCGTGGTGTCCACGGTGAAGGTCCCGGTGCCGGCGATCGTCACGACCGTGACCGGCGAGCCGGTCCCGTCGAGCAGCCGGACGGACGTCGGGGCCAGCGGGGTGCCGGCGTTGCCGGGCGCGTCGTTCCCCGCGGGGTCGATCGTCACGGGGGTCTGGGCGGGCGTCTGCGCGCTGTCCGGGGCGGCCGTCGGGACGACCGAGGTGACGGTGACCACGACGGTGGCCGTCGCGGTCAGCCCGCGTGCGTCGGCGACCTGGTAGGTGACCGGTGCCGTGGTGCCGACGAAGGCCTGGGCCGGCGTCAAGACGACCGAGCCCTTCGCGGCGCCGATCCGCAGCACTCCGACACCCGGCAGGGTGAGGGTCTTCCCGCCGTCGGCCAGCACGGCTCCGGCCGGCTGGCCGGTCGTCGTGAACACGACCGAGGTCGGGTCGAGGGCCGCGCCGCCGCGGACGCCTGCGGCGTCGTTGGCGAGGAGGTCGATCGTGACCGGCGTGTTCTGCGGCGTGCTCGCCTGGTCGTCGGCGGCACGAGGGGCGACCGGGGTCACCGTGACCGTCGCGACGGCGGTGCTCGTGGCTCCTCCGGCGTCGGCGATCCGGTAGGTGACCGGAGTCGTGGTCCCGGCGAAGCCGTCGACCGGTGTGAAGGTGGCGACGCCCGACGTGCGGTCGACGGCCCAGACGCCCTCGGACGGGACGGTCAGCTTCCGGCCCCCGTCGGAGACGACGGAGTCCTTCGGCTGGCCCGCGGAGGTGAAGACCACCTTGCTGGGGTCGATCGCCGTGCCGCCCGCGACGCCGGGGGCGTCGTTCTGCGGCAGGTCGAGGGCCACCGCGGTGTTCTGCGGCGTGCTGGCCGTGTCGTCCTTGGCCTTCGGCCCGACCTCGCTCACCGTGACGGTGAGGGTCGCCGTGGTCGTGCTGCCGTCGACGTCGGAGACGCCGTAGTCGACCGGCGACGCCGTGCCGCGGAGGCCCGCGACGGGGGTGAAGGTGATCGCCCCGGTGGCCGGGTCGATCGTGTAGGTGCCCTGGTCGGCGACCGTGAGGGTGCGGCCGTCGGTCGAGACGACGGCCCCTGCGGGCTGGCCCTTGGAGGGGAACACGACCGAGGTCGGCTCGATCGGCGTCCGGCCGTTGCCGCCGCGGTCGTTCCCGACCACGTCGACCGTCACCGGGGTGCCCTGACGGGTCTCGGCCGTGTCGTCGGTCGCGGTCGGCGTGACGGGCGCCACGGTCACCGTGATGCTGCCGGTGCCCTGGGCGCCGCCCGTGTCGGCGACCTGGTAGACGACGGGGCTCGTCGTGCCGGTGGCGCCCTGGGCAGGCGTGTAGGTGACCTTCCCGGTGGCCGGGTCGGCCGTCCAGGTGCCCTGGCCGGGGACGGTCAGGGTGCGGCCGTCGTCCGAGACCGTCGCGCCGGTGGGCTGGCCGGCGGTCGGGAAGACCACGGTGGTCGGGTCGAGCGGGGTGCCGCCCTCGACGCCGGGGGCGTCGTTCGAGGTCACGTCGATCAGGACGGGCGTGTTCTGGCTCGTCGCGTCCTTGTCGTCGGCGGGCGCAGGGCCCACCGGGGTCACGGTGACCGTGATGGTCGTCACCGACTGGGCGCCGTCGCTGTCCGCGACCCAGTAGCTGATCGGGGTGGCCTCGCCGCGGAACGCGGGCTCGGGCGTGAACGTGACCTCGCCCGTCTTCGCGTCGATCTCGTAGACGCCCTGGTCGGGGACGGTCAGCGTGCGGCCGTCCTCCGACACGGTGGCGTCGGCGGGCTGCCCGGGGGTCGTGAACGACACGGTGGTCGGGTCGATCGGGGTCTGCGAGTTGCCGGCCTCGTCGTTGTCGAGCACGTCGACGACGACGGGGCGGCCCTGCGTGGTGGTCGGGCGGTCGGGCACGGCCGTCGGGGCGACCGTGTTCACGGTCACTTCGACGGTGGCGGTGTCCGTCAGGCCGCTGGTGTCCGACACCTGGTAGGTGACGACCTCCACGGGGCCGGCGTAGGCGGGCGCCGGGGTGAAGGTCACGACGCCGGTGGCGGGGTCGGCCCGGTAGGTGCCCTGGCCGGCGACGGTCGCGGTGCGGCCGTCGCTCGAGATCGTGACCCCGGCGGGCTGGCCCGCTGCGGGGAACACGACGGTCGTCGGGTCGATCGGGGTGCCGCCGGTCACGCCGGGGGCGTCGTTGGCGGTCACGTCGACCGTGACGGGAGCGTTCTGGCCGGTCGTCGCGATGTCGTCCGTGGCGCGGGGGGCGACGGCGGTGACCGAGACGGAGATCGGAGCCGAGGAGGCGGTGCCGTCGGTGTCGAGGGCGCGGTACGTCACCGGGGCGGCATCCCCGCGGAACGCCGGGTCGGGCGTGAAGGTGACCCCGCCGGTGGTGGCCGACGCGGTCCAGGTGCCCTCGCCGGGCACGGTCAGCGTGCGTCCGTCGTCCGAGATGACCGCGCCGGCCGGCTGGTCGGCCGCGGGGAAGGTCAGGGAGGTGCGGTCGATGCGGCCTCGGTCGTTGTCGAGCACGTCGATCTCGACGGCGGCGCCCTGGCTGGTCGTCGCGGCGTCCGCGACGGCGGTGCCGGCGAAGGCGACGGTGATCGCGGCCGAGCCGCGCTTGCCGCGGACGTCGTCGACGGTGTAGCCCACCTTGGTCGGGTCCCCGACGAGGCCGTCGGCGGGGGTGAAGGTCACGCGCCCCGTGGTCGCGTCGACCGTCCAGGTGCCCTCTCCGGGGACGACGAGGGGGCGGCCGTCGCTCGAGAGCTGTGCGCCGGTGACGCCGGGCGCGAGCAGGCGCACGGTCGTGGCGTCGAGGTCGCCGGAGTCGTTCGCGAGCACGTCGACGGTGACCGGGCGGCCCTCGGCGTTGCCGCGCGACGTGTCGTCCTGGGCGGTCGGGCCCGCGAGCGGGTTGGTGAACTCGCACTTCACGTTGCTGCCGTTGGCCGACGGCACGGTGAAGGCGGCGGTGCTGCCCTTGCCCTCCGACACGACGGCGCCGGTCCCGATGTCCGTGCACCGGTACTCCGTCGCGTAGTCCGCCGTCTTCGTCTTGTCGTTGGCGGGCGTCTGCGTCGCCGTGTACGACTGGCCCGGCAGCAGGATGACGGGGCCGGCGGTCGCCGACGTGTCCTTGTCGACCGTGCTCGCGGTGGCCGGCTTCGGGATGTCCCCGCCGCCGACGGCGACGGTGAACTGGTCGTCCGCGTCGTGGCGCCCCTCGGAGAGCGTCGTCGACGCCTGGCCGGTGGAGGGGTACTGGCGCGTGCCCATGTCGGTCAGCGTGACCGAGGGGGTGCGACGGTCGAGGATCGCCCCCGTGACGGGGTTGACCTTGAGGAAGCTGGCGCCGCTGCTCCCCGAGATGTAGAGGTAGCCGTCGTCGGCGAAGGCGAGCGACGTGAGCGCGGCGGGCGGGGTGATGACCGGGCCCACGGGGATCGCGGTGGCGGTGGTCGTCGTCCCGCTGAGGTCGGCCGCGTCGACGCGGTAGATCTGTGCGTTGCCGGCGCTGCTCGAGATGAAGTACATGTTGCCGAGGCGGTCGAAGGCGAGGTCGCCGTTGCCGCCGGGAGGCGTCAGCGCCGTCACCGTGATCGCCGTCGCGGCGATCTTGTTCCCGTCCGGGTCGTAGCTGGTGAACGAGAACTTGTCGCCCGAGCCCGTCACGAACCCGCCGAACCAGTACTTGTCCGTCCGGGGGTCGACGCCGCCCATCTGGTTGGCCACCGTGGCGCCGGTCGAGCGGGCGGTGGTCTCCCAGGCGGTGCCCGGCGCCGTCGCCGACGCCGTGTACTCGTACACGTTCGTCCCGTTGGTCATCAGCAGCTTGTCGCCGTCGTTCGTGAAGCCGAGCTGGTTGAGGCCGGTCGCGCCGGTCGGCTCGGTGAGGACCGTGGTCGCCGTGCCGGTCGTCCGGTCGATCGACACGACCGAGGAGGAGCCGGACACGGTCCCGTAGATCGCCGCGGTCGAGAACTTCTCGGCCGCAGAGGCCATCTGGGGCGCGAGCAGGGCGGAGCCGCCGGCGACGAGCGCGACGACGCAGCCGCCTGCCAGCAGTCTGAGGTGGGGGCGCGCTGATCGAGCGCGGTGCTTGGTGGGCACGGCGGAGCCTTTCGTCGGGTGGGGTGCGAGGCGACGGGGGGATCACCGAGCCGTCAGAGTCAAGCGCCCCCGATCCCCGAGATCGGTCGCCGGTCCTCATATGTGCCGTCAAGTGGGGTACCCCGACGCGGTCAGGACGAGTTCGTCACTCGTTCTGCGGACAGCGCAGGAGGCGCGGGTGCGCTCTGCGGACCACTCGCGTCGACACAGGCGGCCGACCGGGTACGGTCGCGGACATGGTGGCGACGGAGCTGGGGCGGTGGGTCCTGCGCCCTCTGCTGCGCCTCCGGCTGGCCTGGTTCCGGCACCTCGTCCGCGGCGGGATCTTCCCGCCCGCCCCGTCGGCAGCGGATCGGCAGGCGGCGGCCGACGCACGAGCGGACCCGTCGGCCGACCGGGTCGGCTGGCTCGGCAGCCCGGCCGCGGCCCGCTTCGGGGTGCTGCACGAGGACCTCAGCACCCTCGCTCGCGTCGCCGCACTGGTCGAGGCGCACCGTGCCCGGCCCCTGGTCTGGATCGAGGCCGGGTCCGGTCTGCTGACCGTCCGCGACGCGGCGGACGACGAGTCGACGGCGCTCGCCGACGTCGACGTGACGATCGTCGCCCTCGGATTCAGCGACGTCCTCCTGATGACCTCGACCGCGGCCTGGACACGTGATCTCGACCGCCTCCTCGACCGCGCACGCCGGCCCGGACGCGTGCTCAGCCCCGTGATCGTGGGCGGCGTCCCGCCGATGGACCGGTTCACCGAGACCGCGTGGATGGGCCGGGAGCTCATCCGTGCCCAGGCCGCGCGGCTGGACGCGGCGACCGCCAAGCTCGTGCGCCGCCGCGGCGACTGCGTCTTCGTGCGCTTCCCCGACCTCGACGCGGGAGCCGCGCAGGTGCGCGGCCGCCTCTGGTCGTGGGCGCGGGTGCACCAGCTCTGGGCCGCGGCCCTCGCGCCCGAGCTCGCGCGCCTCCTCGACGAGGACGCCTAGCCCGCCCCCCGCTACCCCGATCCGCACTCGCCGAGATCTCGTCGAGGGCGGGTCGCCGCGGACCCGCCCTCGACCCGGATCACCCGCCCTCGACCCGGATCACCCGCCCTCGACCCGGATCACCCGCCCTCGACCCGGATCACCCGCCCTCGACCCGGATCACCCGCCCTCGAGCTGTTGACCGGGTGCGTGCACGGCTGCGGCTGCGGGTACGGGCGACCGGGCTGGGCCCGCACGGCAGGATGTCCCCATGACGAACATCGCCGGCATCGACCTCGCCCACGAGCTGAGCCAGGTCGAGGCGCACTGGACCCCGCGGGTCGTGGGGCAGGTGAACGACCAGTACGTGAAGGTCGCGAAGCTGCTCGGCGAGCTCGTCTGGCACGCCCACGACGCCGAGGACGAGATGTTCCTCGTCGTCTCGGGCCGCCTCCGCATCCAGCTGCCGGACGACCAGGAGGTGGTGCTCGGCCCCGGACAGTTCCACGTCGTCCCGCGGGGGGTGCAGCACAACCCGATCGCCGACGAGGAGGTGGAAATCGTCCTGGTCGAGACGGTCACGACCGCGCACACCGGCGACGTCGTCGTCGAGGGGACGGTCCCGATCGAGCGCCAGCTCGGCGCCTCCCGCTGACCGCTGACCGCGGAGCGCAGGCCGGCGTACCGGCTTACGGCGCGGGGTCGGCGGGCGGCCGCAGCCCGACGGCGGGCAGCACCACGCCGTCGATCAGCCCGAGCAGGAAAGCCCGGTCGACCGGCTGCTTCATGATGATGGTGCGGTAGGCCACCATCGACGGCGACAGGAGCGCGAGGTTGTCGACGTCGACGTCGGCCGGGATCTCGCCCCGGTCGATGGCCCGCTGCAGCAGCCGTCGGTTGACCTCGACCCGGGGCCGGACGATCGCCGTGTTCACGGCCGCCGCGAGCTCCGGGTTGTCGGCGAGCAGCGAGACGATGCCGGCCATGACCCTGAGCTTCTTCTCGTTGTCCTGCATCGAGTGCGGCCTGATCATCGCGACGAGGTCGCCACGCAGCGTGCCCGTGTCGGGGAGCTCCGCCACGCTGCCGGGGCCTGGGGCCGCCTTCATGCAGGCGACCGCGTCGATGACGAGGTCGCTCTTCGACGCCCACCGGCGGTAGACCGTGGCCTTGCCGGCCTTCGCCCTCGTGGCCACCATCTCGATCGTCATGCCGTCGTAGCCGGTCTCGGCGAGCACGTCGATCGCGGCCTGGAGGATGTCGGCGTCGCGGGAGGGGTCGCGCCGGCGGCCCAGCTTGGGGGCGCCCGTCTCGGGCTCGGCGGACGTCTCGACCTCGACTGCCGTGTCGTCCTGCGTCATCGCTCCGCGCCTCCTTCGTCGGCTGACCCATCCTAGGCCGACAGTTCCGAAACTAGGTAGTTCCGAAACTGGCGCGGACCGTATAGAGTCCCCGCATGACCCAGACCTCACCTGTCACGAGCGGCCCTCCCGCCGTGGCGTCGCACCGCTGGTGGACCCTCACCACGGTCGCCCTGGCCCAGCTGATGGTGGTGCTCGACTCGACCGTCGTGAACATCGCCCTGCCCAGCGCGCAGGCCGACCTCGGCTTCTCGGACGGCGACCGGCAGTGGGTCGTCACCGCCTACTCCCTCGCCTTCGGCAGCCTCCTCCTGCTCGGCGGCCGTCTCTCCGACCTCATGGGCCGCAAGCGCACCTTCGTGATCGGCCTGATCGGCTTCGCCGTCGCCTCGGCGCTCGGCGGCGCCGCGGGCAGCTTCGGCACGCTCGTCGCCGCCAGGGCCCTGCAGGGCGCGTTCGGCGCGCTGCTCGCCCCGACGGCGCTCGCCGTCCTCACGACCACCTTCACGATCCCGAAGGAGCGTGCGCGCGCCTTCGGCGTCTTCGGCGCGATCGCCGGGGCAGGAGGCGCGCTCGGCCTGCTGCTCGGAGGCGTCCTCACCGAGAACGCCGACTGGCGCTGGAACCTCTACATCAACGTCGTCATCGCGATCGTCGCCGTCGTGGGGGCCGTGCTGTTCCTGCACACCGTGCCGCGTCAGGGCCCGCGTCCGAAGCTCGACGTGCCCGGGACGGTCCTCGTCTCGGCGGCGCTCTTCTCGCTCGTCTACGGCTTCTCGAACGCCGAGTCCGAGGGCTGGGGCTCGCCGCTCACCTGGGGTTTCCTCGCCGCCTCCGGCGTCCTGCTCGTCGCGTTCGTCCTGTGGCAGCGCCGCGCGGCGCACGCCCTGCTGCCGCTCAGCGTCGTCCTCGACCGCAACCGCGGCGCCGCCTACCTGTCGGTGACGATCGCGGGGGCCGGCATGTTCGGCATCTTCCTCTTCGTCACGTACTACCTGCAGACGTCGCTCGCCTACACGCCGATCCAGACGGGCGTCTCGTTCCTGCCCATGATCGGCATGCTGATCCTGGCCGCGCAGCTGTCGACGAACATATTCGTGCCGCGGTTCGGGCCGAAGGCCATGGTGCCGTTCGGCATGCTCCTCGGCGCGGCGGGGATGTTGTACCTGACCCGTCTCGGGCTCGACAGCACCTACGCCCGCGACGTGCTGCCCGCGCTGATGGTGCTGGGCTTCGGCATGGGCTCGATCATGCCGGCGTCGATCCAGACGGCGACCCTCGGCGTCGACCGAGGGCACGCAGGAGTCGCCTCCGCGATGGTCAACACGGGCCAGCAGGTAGGCGGCTCGATCGGCACCGCGCTGCTCAACACCCTCGCGGCCACGGCCACGACGGGCTACCTCGCGGCGCACCTGCCGACCGACGCCCGCACGGCGGCCGAGGCCGCCGTGCACGGCTACTCGACGGCGTACTCGTGGGGCGCGGGCTTCTTCCTGCTCGGCGCCGTGCTCGCCGTCACGTTGTTCCGCACCCAGGCCGACACGCGTGCCCGGGCCGAGGCGGCCGCGGGCGTGCGTGCGGGCTCGCCGGCCCCCGAGCCGGTCGTCGCGCACTAGCCCCGCCGGCCCCGACGCACGGAGCCCCCGCCGACCGCCGCGAGACGACGGTCGACGGGGGCTCTCCCGTGTCCGGCGGACCGCACCGGATAGCCTTGGCCGCATGGCACGTCGGGGTCCGTACGCGAAGGGCGTGGCCAAGCGTGAGGAGATCCTCCGGACGGCCCTCGAGGTCGTCGACCGGAACGGGATGCGGGGCACCTCGGTGCGCGAGCTCGCCGACGCCGTCGACCTGACCCAGGCGGGCCTGCTGCACCACTTCGGCAGCAAGGAGGCGTTGTTCCTCGCCATCCTCACGGTGCGTGACGACGAGGACGCCGAGCGCGCGACGGGGCTCGACGTCATCGACCAGTTCCTGCTGGTCATCCGGCGCAACGCGCGGACACCGGGCATGGTGCAGCTGTTCACGAGCCTGTCCGCGGCCGCTACCAGCGATCCGGCGCACCCGGCGCACGCCTGGTTCGCCGAGCGCTACGTCCGCTTCCGCACCCTGCTGACCGAGACCATGCGCGAGCGCCAGGCCCGCGGCGAGCTGCCCGACGACGTCGACGTCGAGAAGCTCGCCGCCGTGATGATGGCGGTCAGCGACGGCATGCAGCTGCAGTGGATGCTCGACCCGTCGACCGACATGGCCGCCCACGTCCGGCTCGTCTGGGAGCTCGCCCTCGGGAGCGCACCGCGGATCACCGCGAGCTGAGCTGGCCGGCAGCTGGAGTCGGCGGGTCGCCGTAGCCCGCGGCGGGCCGTCGTGCGAAGTCGGCGGGTTCCCGTGGCCCGCGGTGGGTGGGCGCTGACCCGCCGCGGACGACGGGAACCCGCCGAACTCGCCGCACAGAGCGGAACTGCACAGCGAAGGAGGCGGGGGTCGCGTGCCTAGGAGTCGCCGCCGCCGGCGGCGGCGCCGCACGCGCACTCGCGCGACGTCGCGGCCCACACGGCGACGGCCGCTGCCGCGGCCCACGCCTGCGGCCGGCACGACGCCGGGTACGGCACCGGCGCGGGCACGTCGGCCGCGGCGTCGCCCCCGTGCAGCTCGGGCATGCGGTAGCCGAACCACGGTGCCGCAGCGAGGAGTCCCTCGGACAGCAGCCGCGCCTCCTCGTGGTGGTGGGTCGCGGCGAGGCCGCCGATCGCGACGGCGGTGTCGTGGGTCCAGACGGTGCCGAGGTGGTAGCCGAGCGGCCAGAAGCCGGCCGCGTCCGAGCTGAGGGTGCGCAGGCCGAAGCCGCTCGCGAGCGAGGGGTCGACGAGGCGCGCGGCGACCAGCGCCTCCTCGTCGGCGTCGAGCAGGCCGGTGCCGAGCAGGTGCCCGATGTTGCTCGTGACCGTGTCGACGGCTCTCTTGTCGGCGTCGAGTGCGACGGCGGGGAACCGGCCTCGGGCGTCCGTGACCCAGAAGCGCTCGCGGAACGCCGTCCGCAGCCGGTCGGCCCAGCCGCGCCACTCGTCGGCGCCCGGCCGGTCGAACGCGTCGAGCAGGTCGGCGCCGTGCACCGCCGCCTCGTGGGCGTACGCCTGCACCTCGCAGAGCGCGATCGGGCCCTCGGCGAGGTGGCCGTCGCTCCACTGCACGCTGTCGCCTGAGTCCTTCCAGCCCTGGTTGGACAGGCCGTGGCCGGTCTCGTCGACGTACTCGAGCAGCCCGTCGCCGTCGCTGTCGCCGTGGTCGCGCATCCAGGCGAGCGCCGCCTCGAGGTGCGGCAGCAGCGCACGCACCCCGTCGTCCGGCAGGCCTGCCCGCCACGCGTCGTGCAGCAGGCAGACCCAGAGCGCCGTCGCGTCGACCGTGCCGTAGTAGAGGGGAGCGAGCGTCACTCCCTCGCCGTGGATCTCGAGCGGACGCTGCCGCAGCTCGTGCATGATCTTGCCGGGCTGCTCGGCGCTCGCCGCGACCTCCGTCGTGCCCTGCAGACCGGCGAGCACGCGCAGGGTGCCGGCCGCGACGCCCAGGCCGACGCGGAGGTCAGGGTCGAGCGGCATGGCCAGGCGGGCGGCCCAGAGCGAGTCGCGGCCGAAGAGGGTGAAGAACCAGGGGGCGCCCGCCGCGAAGAACACGTCGTCGGGCCGGTCGGTCGTCGTCATGCGCAGCGCCGACAGGTCGCCGAGGGCCTGGTCGAGCCAGCGGGCCAGCCTGTCGTCCTGCGGTGCGGGGTCGAGCGCTCGCCAGCGCTGGACCTCCTCGACGCCCGCCACGACCGCACCGTCGAGCACGGTCGAGAGGGCGAGCCCGGCCGACGCGGAGCCCCTGGCCGGCACGCGCAGCCGCCAGGTCAGCCGCAGCTCGTCACCGTCGTTGCCCGCGGCGACCTCGCCGCCGTCATCGGAGCCCTCACCGTCGCGGGCGCCCTCGCCGGCCCTGGCGACCTGCACCGCGCCTCCCGCGCCCGTCGTCGTCAGCGTCGTCACCGCGTCACCACCGGACCAGGAGGCGCGCCCCCCGTCGACCTGCAGCTCACGCGGCGGCACGGCCGGCAGCCCCGCCTTCACCTCGTCCATCGACGACGCGTCGGGCCGCACCGTGACGGTCAGCACGACGTCGAGCTCGCGAGCCAGGCGCGACGTCACCGTGAGCGTCTCGCTGACCCCGCCGGTGCCGACCTCGCGCAGCAGCGACAGCCGCACGTCCGGGTCGGCCCCGTGGTCGTCGAGGCCGCGCAGCAGCGACTCGAACCGGATCGAGGAGGCGCCCAGCGGCACCGACGCGATCGTCTCGACCCTGCTGCCCGCGACCTCGACCCGGTGCCCGCGCAGCACGCGGGTGTCGCCGGCCCAGACGCCGTGGATCGCGGCGGCGCCCATCGCGCCGGTCGCGTCGGACCAGGCCTGGGCGGGCGCCTTGAGCACCACCGTCTCGGCGGCGAGGAACGGCTGGAGCGGCTGGAGCGGCTCGGCCGCGAGGGCCGCGGCAGACGTGCTGGCGGCGGTGCCGACGTCGACGGTGGTCGTGGGTCGTGACGTGGTGTCGGTCATGACGGGAGGGGTCCTTGCGCTGAGGGGCGTGCGGGGGAGGTGCTGCGGGCGTGAGCGGGTCGTGAGCAGGGCGATGCCGGCCTCGAGGGAAGGCCGGCCCCGCCCTCACTCCTTCACGGCCCCGTCGCTGCTGTTCATGATCTGGCGCTGGAACACGAAGAAGATCACGGCCACGGGGATGGTCATCACGACCGCCGCGGCGAGCTTCACCGGGTACTGGCTGCCCTGGCTGAGCTGGCCGGAGGCGAGCCCCGCGACGCCCTTCGTCAGGGTCGTCAGCTCGGGCGACTGGGTCGAGATGATGAAGTGCGAGAGCTCGTTCCACGACCCCTGGAACGACAGGATGATGATCGTGATCAACGCGGGCCGGGCCATCGGCAGCACGATCGACCAGAACACGCGGAACGTCCCGGCGCCGTCGATCCTGGCCTGTTCCTCGACGCTCGGCGGGATCGACTCGAAGAAGTTCTTCATGATGAACACCCCGGCCGCGTCGACGAGCAGCGGGATGATCATGCCGGCGTACGAGTCGTAGATGCCGAGCTGGTTGATCACCAGGAACTTCGGGATCAGCAGCACCACGCTCGGCACCGCCATCACGCCTATCAACGCGGCGAAGACGACGCCCCGCCCGCGGAACCGCAGCCGGGCCAGCGCGTAGCCCGCCAGCGAGTCGAAGAACACCCGGCCGGCGGTCACGAACACCGCGACGATCGCGCTGTTCGTCGCCCAGGTCGGGAAGTCGCTGTTGACGAACAGGGTCTGGAACGCCGCCGTGGTCCAGGTGGCCGGCACCAGCGAGAGCGGGTCGGCCGCGGCGTCCGCGTCGGTCTTGAACGACGTCGCGACGCTCACCAGGAAAGGCACGATGTACACGAGCGCCAGCGCGACCAGAGCCGCGTAGAGCACCGACGACGACACCAGCGAGGAGGTGCGCCGCGGCGGGCGAGGGCCCTTCCGGTCCGCAGACGCGGACGACGGGGGAGGGCCGACAGGTCGGCCGGTGCCGACCAGGTCGGTGACGGGAGCCGTGGCGGTCATCGGCGTGCCTCCTTCTGCCCCGTGGCCGTCGGTTCGTAGAGCGACATCCGTCGTCGCGAGACGGGGCGCTCGCGCAGCACCGCGCGCTGCACGATCGTGAGCACGACGATGATCGCGAAGAGGACGAAGGCGATGGCTGCGCCGCGGCCCCAGTCCTGGCCGGCGAAGGCCGAGGTGTACGAGAGGTACGAGGGCGTCAGCGTCGTCTTGGCGGGTCCGCCCTGCGTGCCCGTGTAGATCTGGTCGAAGACCTGCCAGGTGCCGATCAGGCCGAGCGTCAGCACGGTGAAGAGCGTCGGCCGCAGCTGCGGCAGCGTGACGCGCCAGAAGCGCTGCCAGGCGTTCGCGCCGTCCATCATCGCCGCCTCCTGCACGTCGCCGCCGAGGTTCTGCAGCGCCGCGATGAACAGCAGCATGAAGGTGCCGCTGGTCGTGAAGACGGCCATCAGCACGAAGGCGCTCATGGCGACGGAGGGGCCGGCGAACCAGTCCCACCAGCTCACGCCGAGCAGGTCGTGGTCTGTGAGGAGAGCCGGGCCGGTGATGCCGATCGCTCCGAGGGCGTTGTGGACGACGCCGCTCGGGTCCTGGAACCAGGCCGGCCCCTCGATGCCGAGCCACGACAGTGCGCGGTTCACGGCACCGGTCTGCGTGAAGAGGAACAGCCAGACGACGGTGATCGCGACCGAGCTCGTCACGGAGGGGAAGTAGAACGCCGTGCGGAAGAAGCCGCGACCACGCAGCACCTGCCGGTTGACCAGCACCGCCAGGAACAGCGAGACCGCCGTCTGGATCGGCACGACGAAGACGACGTACCAGGCGTTGTTGCGCAGGGAGATGCCGAAGTCACGGGCCGCCAGCCCGCCTCCGTTGACGAGGTCGTCGTAGTTCTGCAGGCCGACGAAGCCCACGGAGGAGCTGAAGGGCGAGCCGCGACCGCTCCAGTCCGAGACGCTCACCCACAGGGCCATCACCATCGGCACGAGCAGGAACAGCCCGAGGATCACGATCGTCGGGGTGACGAAGAGCCAGCCCGAGGTGGCCTCGCCCCGCGAGGCGGTGCCGGGGCGGCGGGTGCGGCCCGGACGGACCGGGCCGCCGGCGCTGCCGGCGCCGACCCGTCGGCCGACGCGGGGCGAGGCGGTGCTCACGGCAGGATCGCCGCGTAGTTCGACTGGAACGACTCGAGCAGGTCGGCCGGCTCGGCGGAGCTGAGGCCCTCGAGCTGCGAGTTGAAGTCGGCGATCACGTCGGCCGCGCCCTGCTGCGTCGGCACGCCGACGGCGAAGTCGGCCGAGTCGAGGAAGGCGGCGGAGTCGGGGTTGTCCGTCTTCCACTGGTCGGCGGCCGACTGCACGCTCGGCATCACGCCGAACGCGTCGGCGAAGGCGAGCTGCTGGTCGGTGCTGACGAGCTGCTCGACGAGCTCGAGCGCGGCCTGCTGGTTGGGGCTGTCCGCGGCGATGCCCCAGCAGTTGGTGAACTGCAGCGTGCCCTGGCCGCCGGGGCCTGCGGGCATCTCGGCGACGCGGTAGTCGACGTCGGGGTAGTCGGCGTTCATCGCGCCGGCGATCCAGTTGCCCTCGACGGTCATCGCGGCCTTGCCGGTGCCGAAGGCCTCGCCGCCCCAGCCGGCGCCGAGGTCGGCGGCGAACGCGGCGTTCCCGCTCGTCACCAGGTCCTTGACGTAGGTCAGGCCCTCGACGTTCTCGTCGGAGTCGACGGTCGCCTCCGTGCCGTCCTCGTTCGTCAGCGAGCCGCCGGCCTCGGCCATGAAGGCGCCGACCCTGGCGTACTCGGCCCCGAAGGCGAGGCCGACGTGGTCGGGAGTGGTGAGCTTCGCGGCGACGTCGGACAGGCCGTCCCAGTCGGTGGGCACGTCTGCGTCGGTGAGGCCCGCCTCCTGCCACATCTGCTCGTTGATGACGAGGCCGAGGGTCGAGAAGTCCTTCGGAGCACACCAGAACTGGTCGTCGTAGGTGAAGCTGTCGACGAGCGTGGGGAAGAAGTCGTCCGTCTCGCTCAGCTGGTCGCCGTAGGCGAGCAGGCTGCCGTTCTCGGCGAAGCCCGCGAGGGCGTCGGTCGAGAGGTAGAAGACGTCGGCGGGCGAGCCGGAGGCGAAGCCCTGGCTGAGCTGCTGCGGCAGGTCGCTGGCGACGCCCACCTCGGCGTCGGTGCCGCTGTCGCCCGACCAGCTCGCCACGGCGTCGCGGACGGCGGCGGCCTCGGCGTCGCCGCTCGAGGCGATCAGCACGGTGAGCGAGTCGTCGCTCGAGGTGAGGGCGCCGTCGGAGCTCGCGCCGTCGCCGCCTCCCTCGCTGAAGCCGGAGCCGCACGCGGTGAGCGCGAGCCCGGTCACGGTGGCGATGGCGCCGAAGGCCATCAGGCGGCGGATGCGTCGTTGCACGGTGTCTCCTCGTCGAGAACGGTCGTCCCGGTGGTCGTGTCGTTACGGGTTTGAACGATCAAAACCGGGTGGTCGCTAGAGTAGGCACCTGCTCGCGCGGCTGTCAATCGAGGCTGCGGCGGGGTGCGCTCCGCGGACTGCCACGATGATGACGACGACGACGACGAACGAGACGAGGTGGGCCGTGCCGGGTGCCGAGTCGCCGCGCCTGCCCACGGTCGTCGACGTCGCCAAGGAGGCGGGCGTCTCCCGCCAGACCGTCTCCAACGTGCTGAACACGCCCGACATCGTCGCTCCCGCCACGCGCTCCAGGGTCGAGCAGGCGATCGCGTCGCTCGCGTATCGCCCCCACGCCTCGGCGCGGAGGCTGCGCACCCGCAAGAGCTCGACGATCGGCGTCCGCCTCGACCCGGTCGCGAACGGCATCTCGGGGGCGGTGCTCGACCGTTTCCTGCACGCCCTGACCGAGCGGGCCGACGAGCACGGCCTCCGCGTGCTGCTCTTCACGGCGAAGGACCCCCTCGACGAGGTCGCCCAGTTCCGCCGCCTCCTCGACGGTGCCGACGTCGACTCGTTCGTGCTGACGTCCACCTCGTACGACGACCCCCGCACCGACTGGCTGCTGCGCGCGGAGGCCGACTTCGTGTCGTTCGGCCGGCCCTGGGGCAGCGACGTGGCCGACCCGGCCCGACGCTGGGTCGACGTCGACGGGCACCACGGCGTCGCCGAGGCGACCCGCGCCCTGCTCGACGGGGGAGCCCGCCGCGTGGTGTTCCTCGGCTGGCCGTCGACGTCGGGCATCGGCACGGAGCGACGGCAGGGCTGGCGCGACACGATGCTCGCCCACGGTGCGGGTGCGGGTGCGCTCAGCCCTGCGGAGCTCGACGAGCTCGACCTGACCGTCGACGACCAGGTCTCCCTCGCCTCCGACCGGATCCGGCAGCTCGCAGCGCACCTCGCCGAGACCGGCCGCACGATCGACGCGGTCGTCTGCGCCAGCGACTCGCTCGCGCTCGGAGCGTTCATGGTGCTCGGCCGCTCGGTGCCGGTGGTCGGCTACGACGACACCCCCGTGGCCGCGGCGCTCGGCCTCTCGAGCGTGCACCAGCCCGTCGAGGAGGTGGCGCACGCCACCCTGGACCTGCTGCTGCACCAGGGCCCCGCGGCCCGCGTCGCGTCGCCCGGCTCGGCCGCCGACCCGCGTCACCGCCTGCTCGCCCCGCGCCTCGTCCTCCGCTAGCTCGCCGCCCTCTCCCCCCTCCCCGCGCGCTCCCCCCCCCCCCCCCCGCCTCCGCTCGTCTCTCCTCATTCAGGAAGATGCGTCCTGACTTGCGCAACTCAGGTCCGGATCGTCCTGATCCGTGCACGGTTCAGGAGGCGCGGACCGAGCCTTCCTGAATGCTGCGAGCCCAGCCCTGGACGTGACACACGCGACGTGCCAAGGTCGGCACATGATCTGGTGGGTGGCGCCGCTCGCCGCGGCGGCGGGGTTCGTGGGGCTGTGCGTCGTGCTCCGCGACGAGCAACAGCAGCGCCGCGCGTCGCGTGCAGCTCGCACGACCAGCCAGGCACCGGAGGCGCGGCGAGCGTCGCCGACCTCGGTCCGGCCCCCGAGCGGCCGAGCTGGGCAGGGAGCGTCGTGACGGCCCCCGTGGGTCGTGGCCGCCGCCTCCTGCGCGTGCTCGGCGTTGTCGGAGGAGTGCTGCTGGTCGGCGTCCAGACGGCGCTCTCGGCGGTCGGCGTGCTCGGGAGCGACGGTGCGCAGAAGCCGCACCCCGGCCCCGTGCCCGGCCCCGACCAACGCCCCGAGTACCGTCCCTGAGCCTGCTGCCCCCGCCGCACCTGCGCCCATGCCCGCGGGACCTGCCCCACCCCTCGTCCGCACCCGCGGGACCCGCGCGCACCCGCGCTCGCGCTGACGGGTGTGCGCGGGTCCGAGGGGTGCAGGCACCCGCGACGGCACAGTGCGGCGCGTGGGCAGACGATCGAGGAGGCGGTCGTAGGCTGACGGGACGAGCCCGGCACGCAGACGTCCGGGCGGCCGTCGCGGAGCAGGGCTCCCCGGCGGCGACGACCACGAGGGGGACACCGTGACCGATCCGCAGCGAGACAACCGACTCCTCGGGGGCGCGGCTGACGCCTCCTCGTCGCGACCTGCGATGTCGCCGGCCGCACCGCCCGCCGCACCGCCCGCCGCGCCGATCACTGAGCCGGCCGAGCCCCGGCCGCCCGTGACGGGGCAGCAGATCGGTGCGACCCCGTACGTGGCCGCCATCGCGCTCTCGCCGATCGTCACGCTCGTCGTGGCCGCGGTCGAGATCCGGCGGTCGGTCGAGCTCCTCGCGCCGGGCAGCACCGGCGTGCAGCAGGGCGACTACACGCTCGCGATGGTCGTCAGCCTCGTCGTCGGCATCGGCCTCGTCGTGCTCTCCTGGCTCGACCGGCGGACGCTGCGGGCACGCGGCGTCGAGCGGCCGTTCCACTGGGCCTGGTCGATCCTCAGCGTGCTGATCTACCTGATCGGCCGCAGCGTCGTGCTGCGACGCCGCGTGGGAGGGAGCGCCGCGCCGCTCTGGCTGTTCCTCGGGCTGTCGGTGCTCGGCGGGGCCGTGGCGATCATCATCGGCATCTCGTCGGGTGTCGCCACCATGGACCGACCGCCGGTCGACTTCTAGCCGCGCGAGCGCCCGCACCCGCGGAACCCGCGCACACCCGCGCTCGCGAGGACGGGTCTGCGCGGATTCCCGGGGTGCGGACGCCGCCGTCACGAACTACACCCCCCATCCGGCGCTGCACCCTCAGAACGAGGGGCGTAGTGCCGGACAGGGGGTGCAGTTGGAGCGAGATCAGCGCTCAGCGCACGAGCAAGCTCAGCGCACGAGCAAGCTCAGCGCACGAGCAAGCTCAGCGCGCGAGCACGCTCAGCGCGAGCGGCCTCAGCGCGCGAGGAACTCCAGCACCACGCGGTTGAACTCGTCCGCGTCGCTGACGTTCGCGCCGTGCGGGGCGCCCTCGATCACGTGCAGCTCCGAGCCGGCGATCGCGGCGTGCGTGCGCGCGCCAGAGCCCTCGTAGGGAACGGTCGCGTCGCCGTCGCCGTGGATGACCAGCGTCGGCACGGTGACCTTGGTCAGGTCCTCGCGGAAGTCGGTCGTGGCGAACGAGTTCATCGCCTCGAGGGCCGCGGCCTTGTCCGCCTGCTTGGCGAGGCGGAGTGCGTCCTGGCGGTCCGCCTCCGACACCTTGAGCTCGCCGTCGACCGAGAAGAAGCCGGTGGTGAAGTCGTCGTAGAACGAGTCCTCGTCCTTGGTGAGGCCGGCGGTCATCTCGGCAGCCGCCTCCTTGGTGAGGGGGCCGTCGGGGTTGTCGTCGGTCTTCATCAGGTACGGGGGCACGGCCGACGCGAAGACGACGCTGTGCAGGCGCTCGGTGCCGTACTTGCTGAAGTAGCGCGCGACCTCGCCGCCGCCCATCGAGAAGCCGACGAGCGTGACGTCGTTCAGGTCGAGCTCGGTGAGGACGGTGTGCAGGTCCTCGGTGAGGTGGTCGTAGTCGTAGCCGGTCTTCGGCTTGTCGCTGCGTCCGAAGCCGCGGCGGTCGTACGTGACGACGCGGTAGCCGGCCTCGACGAACGCGGGGACCTGCTTGCTCCACGACTCGCCCGAGAGGGGCCAGCCGTGGATGAGCACGACGGTGCGCCCGGTGCCGCCGAAGTCGTCGACGTGGAGGTTCGTGTCCTTGAAGAGCCCGTGGTGGGCGGTGATCTCGGTCATGGTTCCTGCCTTCCTCGGCCGCATCTGCGGCCTGTCCTCTCGTTCGTACCCGCGCCTCCTGGCGTTTTGCCCGAGGGGTCGTCCCCCTGTTTCGCGTCGTGGACAGCTCGCGTCGCCAGCTGGTGGCCCCAGGGCGAGAGGCCGAAGGAGGTGCGGCCCCGCTGCCCCTGCAGGCTCCCTTCGGCAAATGCCGACCTGGGCACGCGCAACACGTGCTTTTCTCCCTGTTGCGGAGCGCGTGCACGGTCGCCGGTCGGCATCTGCCGACAGGGCTGAGCGTCAGCCGTGCTACTGCAGCTGCCCCCGCTGGCGCCCCGCGAGCACGCCCGACAGCGCGAGCACCACGAGCCCGACGGCGGGGATCAGCAGCAGCCCCACCCTCAGCGAGCTCGCGTCGGCGACGGCGCCGATCAGCGGCGGCGCCGCGAGGAACCCGAGCCGCATCAGCCAGCTGACGAGCGTGAGCCCCGTGCCCGGCCGGAACCCCGGCAGCATGTCGGCGGCGTGCATGGCGGCGGGGATGAGCGTCGCGACGCCGAACCCGGCGAGGGCGAAGCCGAGGATGGTCGTCCCGATCGACGGGAACGCCAGCGCCTGCCCCATCCCGACGAACACCAGGGCACCGCCGACCCGGGCGACGGCGCGCTGGCCGAAGCGGTCGACGAGCCCGTCGCCGAGGATCCGCCCGACGAACTGCGCGCTCTGCAACGCGACGAAGCCGAGCGCGGCGACGGTCACGCCGGCGTCGAGCGAGCCAGAGAGGTACAGGGCGGCCCAGGTGTTGCCTGCGTCCTCGACGACAGTGCCGGAGGCGGCGATCAGCACGAGCGCGATCAAGACGCCCCAGGTGCCGAGCTTCACGGCAGAGCGGCGCACGCGTGCACCGTTCCCCGAGTCGCCACCGACCACGGGCACCGGGGCCGACGTCGACGACGACGCGACGCCCTCGGTCGGCGTGGCGGGCGCCTCCTCGAGCTCGGAGGCAGGCTCGGGACCCTGGAGCATCAGCCGGTACGAGACGATCGCGACCACGCCGAAGACGACGCCCGAGATCGCGAGGTGCACGCCGATCGGCACGCCGAGGCCCGCGGCCGCGCCGCCCATCAGGCCGCCGACGACGGCGCCGACGCTCCAGATCGCGTGGAACGAGTTGAGGATCGAGCGTCCGTACCGACGCTGCACCCGCAGCCCGTGCGAGTTCTGCGCGACGTCGACGATCGCGTCGAGCGCCCCGGCCACGAAGAGCGCGGCGGCGAACAGCGCGCCGACGGGGGAGAGGCCGGCCAGCAGCACGACGGCGGCGGTCACCACCGTGCCGACGACGGCGACGCGCGACGAGCGGAACCGCCGGATCAGCCAGCTCGCCGCGAGTCCGGCGACGATGGCGCCGACCGGGCCGGCGGCGACGGCGAGACCGAAGGAGGCGTTCGTCAGGTCGAGCGCATCTTTGATGGCGGGGTAGCGCGGCAGCAGGTTCGAGAAGAGCGCGCCGTTCGTGAGGAACAGCAGCGCGACGGCCAGGCGCGCGCGACGGGTCTCGTCGTCGGGTGCTGCGGGCGTGCTGGGCCGGGTGGACGTCGTCGCCATCGATCGGGTCTCTCTGCTGTGGGGGAGGAGGCGCGATCGAATCGATTCGATCGCACGACGATGCTAGTGGGGCCGAGGCCGGGGAGCAACGCCGCGCCCGGATGGTGGCCCGGTCCCGTGCGCCGTTCTCAGCTCGCCGGCCCGAGCAGCACGGCGAGCATCGCCGCCGCCGACCCGACCAGGAAGCTGAACGTGCCGAGCTGCATCGTCCGTGTCTTGTTGCGGTCGGCGACCGGCACGCTCACCTCGAGGATGGGGCAGCCCGACCAGCCGATCAGGCCGAGGCTGAGGGCGACGACGGAGGCACCGATCCAGAAGAGCGTCTCGACCGGCGTCGAGAGGACGTCGGGCCGCCACCCCGACACGAGCACGGCGCCGAGGGCAAGCGCCACGGCCACGACGGCGGCGGCGAACCAGAGCGTGCCGGTCCACATGATGCGGGTGAGGTTCTCGACCGGGCCCATCAGGTCGCGTCCGTCCGGCTGGGGGGCGTGCGAGGCGTCGTCGACGGTGCCCGTCCGTCCGCGTCCGGGTCGTGCAGCGGTGTCTGGGGTGCTCTGGTAGTCGGTCACCCTGCCACGTTGCCACCACTCGGCCCCGGCCGCCCGCCGATGTCCGTCCCGTGCGCTCGGGGGTGCTCCGATCTCGTCCCTGACGGAAGGTTGATCGGTCCCGGGGGCGCCCACGCATGTGGGAAACGGTTGACCGTGCATCTTCAGCGATCTAGTCTCCGAGCATGGAAAATACTGCACGCAAGATACTCCTGACCCTTGCGTTTTCTGCACCGCTAGTGCTCCAGCTCGACAGCGCAGGTGCAGCCTCGGTGCCGCCCGGGATAGGCGATGGCGTAGAAGTGGGCGACGGCATGTATGCCGTCGCGGGAGACCGGCTCGCTTCGCTGCCAACGCGTGACTCGACCTCTGAAGTCACAGCCCTTCCTCCGAGAGAAGACGGCGAGGCCTCGCCGTTCTTGATCGACTTCGGACAATGGACTCGCTGTTTCATCGGCAACAACAGCGGCGATGTCTTTGCTGCCTATTTCGATTGGGGGGGCTTGCGTGAAGTTCAACTGACCTGTGGCGAGGGGAACAAAGACAACGGCTGGGGTTACAAGCACATCCGGGATGGGCACGAATCAGACTGGCAGGCGAAATTGGACGAGTTGGCCCACTGGGGGCTCGTTCCGAACGCCTCGTGGGACGACCTGATGAGCATGGCCAACGACGTCAACATCGCGTTTCCCAGCTACACAGGCGGCGGCGGGAATACGAAGTGCACAGTGGGTCAAACTGCCTTTGTTAGCAATGGGGTCATCGTCCAGATAATCAACTCGAAGACCGTGTGGAACACTTCGAACGGTCGTGTTATCACGTCTCACCCCACTTCGAGTCAAGTGTGTCGGTGAGGTCAGAGAGGTGTTCGTCGCAGGTGCGCATCATTCGGCTGTTCCCTGATGTGGGTAGTCCTTCGGTGCTCTGGGAGGCCGCGGGGCCTGAGTCGAATCCGCCGCCCTCCGACCTCGGTCTCTCTCCTCGCCTCACGGAGGAGTTGGACGCCTGGCATCAGCTGTGGCGCGACCACGCAGACCCGTTCACTGGCTGGGACACGCCTGAGAACGAGACACTCTTCCTGACTGCAGGCATGCTGCTTCGAGACGCGGTGCAGAGTGAACTGGGCCCGCAATTCGACGTCCTACGTTGATTTCCCCGGCAGAGTCGTTCCCACGGGGCGGGGATCGCGCGTCTTCAATTCGCTCGCGGCGGTGTGCATCCCTGCCGGGGCCGCGTGCGCTCGGCGCCCTCAGCCCCGCAGCGTCGTGCTCGGGTGCTCGCCGAACCGCTCGTGGTAGACCGCCGAGAAGCGTCCGAGGTGGCTGAACCCCCAGTGGCGCGCGACGGCCCCGACCGTGGTCGTCTCGGGGGTGGCGACGGCGAGGTCGGCGTGCACCCGGTCGAGCCGGATCTGCCGCAGCAGCACGGTCGGGCTGACGTCCAGCGCCCGCTGCAGGGCGACCTGGAGCCCCCGCACGCTGAGGTCGGCCGCCTGCGCGACGTCGGCGACGCCGATCGGCTCGTGGGCGTGCTCGTGCAGGTACTCGACGGCGAGGGCGAGGCGTCGCGAGCCCGGAGCCGCGGGTGCGCCCGGCGCCCCCGGAGCACCCGGAGCGAGCACGGCGGGTGCGGCCCCCACCTCGTGCGGGAACGTCTCGAGCACGGCGAGGGCGAGTCGTCTGTTCGCCTCGGCCCGCAGCAGAGGAGGTGCGGCGAGGTCGAGCAGCACCGGTGTCGTCTCCGAGATCACGGCCCGCCACCGCCGCAGCCCCGCCTCCCCGATCGGCGCGGCGTGGAAGAACGTCACGTGCCCCGAGGCCACGTCCCCGCGCTCGACGGCCAGCCGCTCGAGGTGCGCGGCGCCGACGTGCACGAGTCGTTGCCGGTAGTCGGCGAAGTCGAACGAGTAGGCCCGGGTCGGCGCGATCCGCGGCACGAGCGGCCGCAGCCCCACCTCGTCGCGGCCGACGTCGACGGTGCCGCAGCCGTCGACCAGCCACGACACGACGTACTCGGGCACGGCGTCGGCCGTGCCGCGGGCCGACCCGTGGAACTCGGAGGTGCGGAGCGACACGTCGTCGTCGCCGACGGCTGCGTACCGGTACTCGAACGGACGGTCGAGCTGGTCGAGCCGGAAGCCCTCGCCCGGGTACTGCGTCTCGTAGAGGTCGCGGGCCGCGTCCAGGTCGTCGCCGTGCACGGCGCGGCGGAACGGCGGCGGTGTCGCCCCGGTGCCGTCGTGCTCGTCCATCGTCGACATCCTCACACGCAGGAGGCGCGGGTCGCGCCCCTGGCTCGGCGACCGGACAGCCGCCTCCCGGCCCCCTACTGTGCAGGGACCATGCCGTCCGCCTCCGCCGCGCCTCCTCGGCCGCCCCGCCCGGCCCTCCGTCGTGCGCTGCGGCACGGCGTCTGGTGGCTGCAGGACTACGCGTTCGCGGCCTGGTGGCAGCTGCGTGCGGTGCTCTCGCCGCGCGGCGCCGACGACTACCTCTCGGGCGACGGGCGACCGGTGCTCGTGCTGCCCGGCATCTGGGAGACCTGGGCGTTCCTCCGTCCGCTGATCGAGCGGGTGCACGACGAGGGGCACCCGGTGCACGTGATCGCGTCGCTCGGGCGCAACGGCCGGCCCGTGGAGGCGACCGCCCGCGACGTGGCCGCCTACGTGCTCGAGCACGACCTGCGCGACGTGGTCGTCGTCGCGCACAGCAAGGGCGGGCTGGTCGGCAAGTACCTGATGGCCCTGCTCGACGACACCCGTCGGGTCGACCGGATGGTGGCCGTGTGCACGCCGTTCAGCGGCTCCCGGTACGCGGCCTGGCTGCTGCTGCCGAGCCTCAGGGCCTTCTCGCCGCGCGACGCGACGACCGTGATGCTGTCGCGCGACCAGGCCGTCAACGAGCGCATCACGTCGATCTACGGCGAGTTCGACCCGCACATCCCCGAGAGCAGCGTGCTGGTCGGCGCCGACAACGTGCTGCTGCCGACCGGCGGCCACTTCAGGGTGCTGGCGCATCCGCGCACCATCGCGACGGTGCTGGCCGTCGCAGGTCGGCCCGCGCCCGGCCCCGACGTCTCCGGCCCGATCGCCGACTGATCAGCCGCCGTCTGAGAGGATGGGGCCACCGTCACCTCGACCAGGCAGGAGCCTCCCATGGCCGAATTCTTCATCGGACTCGTCAGCGCGATCACCCTCGTCGGCCTCGTGCTGACCGTCGCGGCCTTCGTGGCCCTCTCGACGTCGAAGTAGTCCTGCCCCGGCGCCCACGCGGCACGCCCTGACGGGTGCCGGCCGGGCGACGCGTGGCTAGAGTCGTCGCATGAGAGCGCTGCAGGCCACCATCATCTCCGAGCTCGCCGTCCGCCCCGACATCGACCCGGCCGCCGAGGTCGAGCGACGGGTCGCTTTCCTCCGCGACTACCTCGAGACGACCGGCGCCGGGGGCTTCGTGCTCGCCGTCAGCGGCGGCCAGGACAGCACCCTCGCGGGCCGCCTCTGCCAGCTCGCGGTCGAGGGCGTCCGCCGCGACGGCGGCACCGCTGAGCTCGTCACCGTGCGGATGCCCTACAAGGTGCAGGCCGACGAGGAGGACGCCCAGCTCGCCCTGCGGTTCATCGACGGTGCCGAGGGCCTCGTGGTCAACATCCAGCACGGCGTCGACGGGACAGCACAGGACGTCGCCGAGGCGACCGGCGCCCCGCTGAGCGACTTCGCCAAGGGCAACGTCAAAGCGCGCACCCGCATGGTGGCGCAGTACGCGATCGCGAGCGAGCGGGGCCTGCTCGTCGTCGGGACCGACCACGCCGCCGAGGCGCTGACGGGCTTCTTCACCAAGTACGGCGACGGCGGCGTCGACCTCGTGCCGCTCACCGGGCTGAGCAAGCGCCAGGGCAAGGCCCTCCTCTCCCACCTCGGCGCGCCGGCCCGGCTGTACGAGAAGGCACCGACGGCCGACCTGCTCGACGAGACCCCCGGCCAGACCGACGAGGCCAACCTCGGCCTCACCTACGCCGACATCGACGAGTACCTCGAGGGCGGAGAGGTCGACGACGCGATCGCCGACCTCATCGAGGCCCGCTACCTCGCGACCGAGCACAAGCGCCGCGTGCCGGCGAGCCCGGCCGACGAGTGGTGGCGGGCCTGACGCTCGTCCCGCTGTCGGTCGTCCGGTGTTGACTGCGAGCCATGATCATCGTGACCGGCCACCTGCTCGTCGACCCTGAGCTGCGCGACGACTACCTCGCCTCCTGCGTGAGCCTCGTCGAGGCGGGCCGTGACGCCCCCGGCTGCCTCGACTTCGCGCTGTCGCCCGACATCGTCGACCCTGGCCGCATCAACGTCGCCGAGCGCTGGGTGTCGCGGAACGCCCTCGACGACTTCCGCGGCTCGGGCCCGACCGACGAGCAGGAGGCGGAGATCCGGCACAGCGACGTGCACGACTACCAGCTCACCGGCCCAGAGGAGCCCTCGCTGTCGGAGTCCGGCGACCTGGTCTGACCTGAGCTGACCTGACGTGACCTGACCTGGCTGACCTGCAGGCCGGGCTAGTCGTTGCCGTCGATCCCGCCGAGGCGCTCGAGCACGCCGGTGAGGATGGTGCCGGCCGGGTCGGGCAGCACGTGGTGGTTGAGGTAGATGCCCTCGAGCCACGGCAGCACCTCGTCGGCGGGCATGCCGACCGCGGCCCAGTCGACGCCGGGCAGAGCCCGCGTGACGGTCTGCTCGGTGCCCGGCGTGAGCCACGCCTCGGCGATCGGCAGGTCGGGCGTGCGGTGCTCGTCGGCTGCCCAGAGCAGGGCGATCGGGTGCTCACGGCTGTCGTCGGGGGCCTCGTCGACGTGGTCGTGCTCGACGTGCCCGGCGCCGAGCCACGGCAGCGTGAGCAGCTCGCCCTCGATGTCGACCTCGATCAGGTCGAGGTGCGTCGGCTCCTCGACCTCGCAGACCCAGAGGTCGAGTCCTGCGTCGTGCCAGGCGGCCGCGTCGTCGACGTCGTCGATCAGGTCGGGCATCAGGGCCTGCAGGTCGGTCAGCAGCGCCGTCGCCCAGGCGACGACCTGGGCGGTGTCGCCGGGGCCCCACGGGCTGGTGTCGGTGTCGTCGCCCGCGGCGTCGTGGAAGTGGTGCTCGGCCCCGCCGTCGACGGCGTCGAGGTGCACCTGGCCCGTGCCGAAGCCGACGTACAGGCTGCTGAGCTCGGTCTCGTCGTCCCACTCGCCGAAGAGGTTGGGCTTGCCGAGCGAGGTGGGCAGCGGCAGCGTCGCCGCGTGGCGCGTGCCCAGCGCGAACACGGCGCGGAAGCGCCTGGTCGGCAGCCGGAGGCTCATGTCAGTCACAGGGTGTCTCCGATCGATCGGCTCCCAGCGTACGGGCTGGAGACGACGCCCACCGGCGACCTGCACCCGCTGCAGGTTCACAGCATCGTCGCGGCGTCGCTCCCTACCATCACCGCATGGACGACCCTCCCTCTCACATGCCGACGCCCTTCCGCGCCCTGACACCCCACGGTGTCGCTGACGAGCGGGGAGGGGCTCAGTGAACGAGTGGGCCATGCTCGCCGTAGGTCTTTTCCTGACCGTCGGCACCGGCTTCTTCGTGGCGTCCGAGTTCTCGCTCGTGAACCTCGACCGCAACGACCTCGAGGCCCGCCAGGCCCGTGGCGAGAAGCGCCTCGCGCCGACGATCAAGGCGCTGCGCATCACGTCGACGCACCTCTCCGGAGCCCAGCTCGGCATCACGCTGACGACGCTCCTCACCGGCTACACCTTCGAGCCCGCGATCAGCTCGCTGCTCAGCGCCCCGCTCGGCGACCTCGGCGTGCCCGCGGCCGTCATCCCCGGCATCGGCGCCGTGGTCGGCATCGTGATCGCGACGCTCTTCTCCATGGTCGTCGGCGAGCTCGTCCCCAAGAACTTCGCCCTCGCCCTGCCGCTCGCGACGGCCAAGTTCGTCGTGCCGTTCATGGCGACATTCACGACCGTGTTCAAGCCGGTCATCCTGCTCTTCAACAACACCGCGAACGCCGCGATCCGCAAGATGGGCATCGAGCCGAAGGAGGAGCTGTCCGGCTCCCGGTCCGCGGAGGAGCTCAGCTCGCTGGTGCGTCGCTCCGCGCTCGAGGGCATGCTCGACGACGACCACGCGACCCTCCTGGGCCGCACCCTGCGGTTCTCCGAGCACGCGGCGGTCGACGTCATGACCCCCAGGGTCCGCATGACCACCGTCCGGTCCACCGACACCGCGGCCGACGTCGTCGAGACGGCGCTCGCGAGCGGCTTCTCGCGGTTCCCCGTGATCGGCGACGACAGCGACGACATCGTCGGCGTCGTGCACGTCAAGCAGGCCTTCGCGCTGCCCGCAGAGGAGCGGGCCTCCGTCCCGGTGGCCAGCCTCGTCTCGGACGCGCGCTTCGTGCCCGAGTCGATGGGCGTCGACACCCTGCTCGGCCTGCTGCGTCGCGAGGGCTTCCAGATCGCCGTCGTCGCCGACGAGTTCGGCGGCACGGCGGGCCTCGTCACGCTCGAGGACCTGGTGGAGGAGCTGGTCGGCGAGCTCGAGGACGAGCACGACCGCGCCAAGGCCGGCATCGTCCGGTCGTCGGGCACCGTCGTCTTCGACGCCGCGCTGCGCCCCGACGAGCTCTGGGACCGCGCCACGGTGCGGGTGCCCGACGACGGCGACTACGAGACCGTCGGCGGCTTCGTCACCGAGCAGCTCGACCGGCTGCCAGAGGTGGGCGACGAGGTCGAGCTCGAGAGCGGCACGCTGCGCGTCGAGCGCGTGGTCGGGCAGCGGCTCGAGCGCCTGCGGTTCGTGCCCTCGCCGGCCGAGCTGCCGACCGCCTCCGGCGCCCCTGCCCGCACGGTGGACGAGGTCGACGCGGTGCACGGCACCGTGCCTGCCCCCACCGACCACGACCGGGTCGTCGCCGGACTGAGAGAGGACCTGGACCGATGAACGAGTACCTGCCCGGCATCATCTGGCTGTTCGTGCTGCTGATCGTCAACGGCTTCTTCGTCGGCGCCGAGTTCGCCGTCATCTCCGCCCGCCGCTCGCAGATCGAGCCCCGCGCCGAGGCCGGCAGCAAGGCCGCGAAGAAGACGCTGTGGGCGATGGAGCACGCCACGCTCATGCTCGCGACGAGCCAGCTCGGCATCACCGTCTGCTCGCTCGTGATCCTCAACGTGTCCGAGCCGGCCATCCACCACCTGCTCGAGATCCCGCTGGCCGCGACGCCCCTGACGCCCGAGGCCATCGGTGTCGTCGCGTTCGTGATCGCCCTGGTGCTCGTCACCTTCCTGCACGTGGTGGTCGGCGAGATGATCCCGAAGAACCTGTCGTTCTCGGTGCCGGACCGGGCGGCGCTGCTGCTCGCGCCTCCTCTGGTCTTCGTCGCGACCGTGTTCAAGCCCGTCATCTGGTCGCTGAACGGCGTCGCCAACGCGGTGCTGCGACTGTTCAGGGTCGAGCCGAAGGACGAGGCGACGAGCACCTACACGCTCGACGAGGTCGCGAACATCGTGCAGCAGTCGACCCGCGAGGGCGTGCTGTCCGACGCCTCGGGCACCCTGTCGGCGGCGTTCGAGTTCACCACCCGCAAGGTGCGCGACGTCGAGGTGCCCGTGGCCGAGATGGTGCGGCTCGTGCCGGGCGCGACCCCTCGCGACGTGCAGCTCGCCGTCGCCGAGCACGGCTACTCGCGCTACGTACTGACGGACGACGACGGGCAGCCCACGGGCTACCTGCACCTCAAGGACGTGATGGACCTGACCTCGCTCGAGGCCCTCGATGCGCCCGTGCCCGCGAAGCGGGTCCGTCGGCTCGGGGCGGTGCCGCACGACGCCGACCTCGAGGACGCGCTGGCGTCCATGCGCCGCAGCGGAGCCCACGTCGCCCGCGCCGTCTCGGTGATGGGCGAGACGACCGGCGTGCTCTTCCTGGAGGACATCATCGAGGAGCTGGTGGGCGAGGTCGACGACGCGACGACGGTCTAGCTGCCGTCGTCAGCTGCCGGCGCGGTCGGGCGAGAGCGGCCTCTCGCCCGGCAGCTCGTGCATCGCCTCGGCGGCGAGCTCGGCCCGGATCGGGTCGCGGTCTCGGGTCGCCTGCTCGAGGGCGACGAGCGAGCCGCTCATCGCGGCCCAGTTCAGCACCTCGACGATGTTCGGCACGCGCAGCGAGTAGGCGAGGCCGTCCGTGACGTCGCGGCAGACCTTCTTGAGGGCGCTGTTGCCGCAGTGCTCGACGTAGGTGTCGAAGAGGGCGACGGCGTGCGCGTTGAGCGCCGGGCCGTCATCGCGCTCGATGTCGCCGACGCAGACCGCGACCGCCGCGCTGATCTGCTTGACGACTGTCTCGGGGAGGCGCGGCACGGCCAGGCGGACCGCCCCGCCGAACAGCACGCCGAGCGTCTGGACGGCCTCGACGGCCTGGCCGGCGTCGGGCGTCGCCACCCGCGTCCAGCGGTTCGGGGCCATCTCGACGAGGCCGGCGCGGACGAGGTCGCTGAGCGCCTCGCGGATCGGGGTGCGCGACACCTGCAGCCAGGCCACCAGCTCGTCGTCGTGCAGGCGCTCGCCCGGCTCGAGGGTGCCGTCGAGGATGGCTTCGCGCAGTCGGCTGCGGACCGTGTCGCGCAGCAGCTGCCGCTCGGTCGTCGGGGCGGAGGTGGGGACGGGCACTGGTGTCTCCGATCGTGGGGGTCTCGGGCGGGCGCTCCGCGGACAGGATACCGGGGAAATGTCCCGTGTGGCAGGTGATGCGTCGAAGCTGATGTACCAGTGGGCTCTGCGTCCCCCGAAGTGGGGGACCCGGGGATCATGCGGGCGCATACAGTGGCCGCAGCGCTCGGGGGAGCGTCCTCGCTCCCACTCGTACCCCACCCTGACCGGACGGCACCGTGACACTCGCATCAGCGCATCCCCTCGAGGCCTCGCCCTCGGACGACGACCTCGTGGTCGCGACCGCCGGCGGCGACGAACGCGCCTTCGCCGTGTTCTACGACCGCACGGCGTCTCGCGTGCACGGCCTCGTCCGCCGGGTGCTCGTCGACCCCGCGCAGTCGGAGGAGGTCGTGCAGGAGGTGTTCCTCGCGGTCTGGCAGACCGCCTCCCGCTTCGACCCGGCCAGGGGCACGGCCCTGTCCTGGCTGCTCGTCCAGGCGCGTCGTCGTGCGATCGACCGGGTGCGGTCGTCGCAGGCGAGCCGCGCCAGGGACGTCGCCGCCGGCGTCCGCGACCTGGACCCCGTCCGGGACGACGTCGCGGAGACGGCTGCGGTGAGGATCGAGCACGCCCGCGTGAGCCGGGCGCTCGGAGGCCTCTCTCCCGTGCAGCGCCAGGCTCTCGAGCTGACCTACTGGGGCGGCCTCACCCAGTCGGAGGCGGCCGACAGGGCAGGTGTGCCGCTCGGCACCATGAAGACCCGCCTGCGCGACGGGCTCATCGCCCTGCGGCGCCTCGTCGAGCCGGCGGGCCTCGCCGAGGCCTGAGCTACCGGCGTCAGGGGCCGGCCGTCGGTGCCCCCGGGTACTGGACGACGGCTCGAGACACCTTGCCCAGCAGGCCGTTGTGGTCGTTGCGCTCGATCACCTTCACGCCGTCGACCGCCGTGGATCTCGGATCGAGTCGCAGCCTGCCGGTCGTCTCGCGGGTGTTCTGCCAGACCACAAAGTCGTCCTTGCGGTCGCCGCTCGGCGGGTCGAAGACGCTGAGCTCCGTGCCGACCGGCATGTTCGTGAACTCTGCGTCGTAGATCTCGTCGTTCGGGCATCTGCCGGTGGTGCCGGTCTCGGGCATGGTGATCGTTCGGAGGAGCTCGCCCGAGAACGCCGGTGTCTCGAGTGCGGGGAACCGCACCGTGCAGTAGCGCGTCCCGCCGCTGCCCCAGAACGCGATCTCGGCCCTCTTCTCCGGTCCGACCGTGACGGGCACGATGGCCACGAGGTCGTACCCCATCTCGTCTGCGGTCTCGGTGAAGACGAACATCGTGGAGTCCCCCTCCTCCAGCAGCTCTCGGCGGACGAGACCCCGGCCACGTTCAGCGGTCGTGGACGTCCAGCTCCCGAGTGAGCCCCCGGTCGTGAACACGATGTTCCGGGGGTTCGACAAGTCGAGATCGCCCCCGTTCCGAGACAGCGCGAGCGTGAGGTCCCCGGAACCCTCCGTGTCCAGCCAGCTGACGGGCACCTCGAACGGTGTCCGAGAATCCGTCACGCGGACGTCGTCGTCGGGCCGGCTCGTCCACTCGACGTCGGCCTGGTCTGCCGTCCCGTAGTCGAACAACGAGAACTCGTCGATCGAGTAGCTGCCGTAGATGTCCACCTCGTCGCCAGCGGCCGTGAACTCCACGTACGTGTCCTCCCACGTCTCCTCCTCGGGGAGGTCCATGTCGGCCTGTGTCAGGACCAGGCCGTCTCCGACGACCGACATGATCCTGCGATGGCCCGCGCCCGCCTCGTCGGCTCGGCCGGACATGCGGGTCCGGACGCCGTAGAGACGGCCCGTGACGAGACCGGAGATGGTCTGGATGGTGCTGCGGACGTAACCGGCGTCCATGTGCTCGCCCTGCCATCCGTCAGAGGAGCTGTCGAAGTCGTGGTGCTCGGTCGCGGGCTTGATGCCGATGTTCATCCCCGGGCGGAGGGGGACGTCGTAGATGCCGGCGCCGGGGTGCTCGGCCCGGTAGGCGTCGATGATCGCGCGGGTCGGCTCGTCGGTGGTCAGCATCACCGCGTCGCTGTCGACCCTGATCGGCCTCGACGAGGACGGATCGCCGGGGACGTGGCTGCGGTAGGTCCACTCGTTCCCGTGGACCGAGACGTCGAAGGCCCTCTTGATCGACTCGCCGATGCTGAGGGCGGGCGTCGAGGAGTCGGGATCGCGAGGGTCGGCAGCCGCGACGTACCGCTCGGCGGTCTCCTCCGACGCGTCGAGCACCAGGGTTCCCGAGGTCGCCCGCACCGCGGCCAGGACGCCGCCCCAGGCGCCGGCTGCAGTGTCGAGGGACCCGTCGGGACGGTACGCGCCGTAGTTGCCCGAGGTCTGCAGCGTCTCCAGCGTCACCTGGGTCCCGTTGCGGATCCGGGTCAGCTCGTCCGTGCTGATCGTCAGCGCCACGGTGCCCGCGTCGTTGATCGTCTCCAGGGAGAGCGCCGTGGAACCTGCCCGAGGGTAGGTGTCGCCGGCGTTCAACGCGTCGGCCTGGAAGTTCGGGCCGGCACGGAACGTCGCGATGGACTCGTCGTCCACGACCCAGTTCGTGGTCGGGTGGGCGTCGTAGATCGGTGCCGTTCCGACGTTGTGGTACCGCACGTTGCCGTTGAGCTCGGCCGCCCGGTTGTACGTGTCGGTGATCAATGTGCTCCACGTCGTCGACGAGCCGTCCGTGATCGAGTGCGACCGGGAGAACGAGCCGCTGAACTCGGCTGAGCTCTTGCCGGACACCTTCCCGCCGGTCTCGCTCATCTCGCCGCCGCCCTCCCAGCCGCCCTTGCCGCCGAGCGTCAGCGACGTCGACTTGGAGGTCGTGAACGACCGCGTCGTCGTGGTCCCCTCGGACGACACCGTCGTGGGCGTCACCATCATCTTCTCCATGCCCACCGTCACGACCGGCGCAGACGCGACCATCGGGTCGCGGGAGGCGGTGGGCCCGCTGGCCGGGATCGCTCCCGTCGCCTTCTCGAAGTCGGTGTAGGGATCATGGGCCGTGCGGCAGGCTGCGGGGTCGGAGGTCAGGCGTTTCCTGCCCTCGTCGCCGAGGGCGTCGTCCCACGGGACCAGGCTGTTGCCGACGATCGCGAAGCCTTCTCGCTCCAGCTCGTCGGGGATCAGGTCCCCGTCGGCGTCGCCTGGTCGCTCTCCGCACGTGACGCCGCGACCGACCGAGTCGATGGTCGGTGCGCGGAGGCGGTCGGGAGCGAGCTGCGCGATGCCGTGTCCCTTGATGTACACGTGCAGGTCGGGGATCTCGTCGAACGTCCCGGGGATGGTCATGTCGATCTGCCTCGACTGGCCCGGTGCGAACACGGCCGGGCCCGGCTGGCCGTCGACGAGCGTCCGGCCGCCCGCGTGGTACGTGTCGAGATCGACCTCGACAGGCTCGGCGAAGTCCTCCCACCAGGTGTAGGTCGCCAGGATCCGGATGCCCTCCGCCCCCGGTCTGATCGAGAACTCGCGATCGGCGAACTGGACCGACAGGGGGCGGGTGCCGTCATCGGCCGTCTGCAGCACCACCGGGGCGTCGAGGACGGCTGCTGCTGACGCGGCCTCGTGCTCGGGTCCGGGAGGCGGGGCGCTGTCCACGGCGGCGGCGGGCGTGCTGGAGACGATGGTCGTGGCGGCGAACAGGACGCTCAGGAACGCGCTCGCGGTCTTCATGCGTTTTGTGTACATGGAATATCATGGACATCATTGTGCGTCGTCCGAGGTGTCCATCCGATGAACTCTCGGATCGCGTGGCCCCGCGGCGGGCGCTGCGGCAGGAGCGAGCCCGGCCGCGTCCGAGATGAGCCGACGCGTCTCCTCCGTCGCCGCAGCACCTCGGAGCGAACGCCACATGACGTGGTCGGCGACGTCGGTGAACGACGTGGGTCGGTCCACGAAGCCGCCCGACACGACGCCGACCTGGGTCGCGGCCCCGGCGTCGTCGACCACGAAGAGGGGTCCGCCGCTGTCGCCGGATCGGACGGAGTCGACCTCCCCGGCGCAGATGCCCTCCTGGGCCGGGGTGTCGGCGTCGTGGTCGCAGTCGCTGGTCGGCCTGACGGCCAGCACCGACTCCTCCAGCACCAGGGTCGGCAGCCCGCCGGGCTCCCGACCCCAGCCGGTCAGCGTGGCTGCCGTGCCCGGGGAGGCAGGTGGCGCCGCTCCCTCCGGGGCGAGGCCGACCGGTGCCTCCGGACGTGGCTCGTCGAGGACGATCACGCCGATGTCGTGGTACCCGACCGTCTCGTCCTCCCAGTCGAGGGAGACGATCTCCGCGATGCCGTCGGCGCCGACCACCTCCTCCGCCGGGCTGGTCAGGTCGACCCGGTCGAAGACCAGCCGCAGCGAGTCGAGGCCGTCGTCCGGCGGCAGGCAGTGGGCAGCGGTCACGACCAGGCGCTCGCCGACCAGGGCGGCCCCGCAGGAGTGCTGCCAGCCGTCCCCTCGGTCCCGCTCCACCTGCACCACGAACGGGTACCGGCCGTCCGGCACGGGGCTCTGCGCGGTGGTCGCGGCCGCCGGCAGCGTCGGCGTCAGCACGACGCCGGCCACGATCAGCGTGACGAGCGTCGTCCTCGTCCTGCGGGGGGTCTCTCGTCTGTTCATCGGTCGTCCTCGTCTCCTCGGGGTCTCCAGGGGCCCAGTACGTCAGGGACGATGTTGCGGCGACGTCAGGCGGGCGACGCGTGCGGCTACCCTCGAGAGGTGACCTCACTCGACGGCCCCGGGCGGTGAGGCCCGTGACGTGGCTCTGGCTGGCGGGCGCGATCCTCGTCGAGGTCACCGCCTCCTTGGCGCTGCAGGCCGCCGTCGACGAGCCCGGCTGGTACGCCCTCGTCGTGATCGGCTACCTGTCGGCGTTCGTCTGCCTGTCGAGGGTGCTCGCCGGCGGCATGGCGATCGGCGTCGCCTACGGCATCTGGGGCGCGACCGGGGTCGCGCTGACCGCGGTCCTCGCGGCCGTCCTCTTCGGCCAGGCGCTCACCGGCGTCATGGTCGTCGGGCTCGTGCTCGTCGTGGCCGGGGTGCTGCTCGTCGAGCTCGGGTCTCAGCGCGCGCACGCCGCCAGGGCCGCCGCCGCCGCTGCCGCCGCCGCGTCGACGTCGGGGTCGACGTCCGCGGAGCGCACCGGGGACGCCGCCTGATGGGCTGGGTCCTGCTCGCGATCGCGATCGTCTGCGAGGTCGGCGCGACCATCAGCCTGAAGCTCGCCACCGACGGCCGGAAGCGCTGGTACGTGCCCGTGGCAGTCGGGTACGTCGCCGCGTTCTCGTTGCTCGCCGGTGCCCTCGCGCTCGGCCTGCCCATCGGCGTCGCCTACGGGGTCTGGGCGGCGACCGGCGTCGCGCTGACTGCGGTGCTGGGGCGCCTCTTGTTCAAGGACCCGCTGACGTGGACCATGGGCGTCGGCATCGCCCTCATCGTCGCGGGCGTCGTCCTCATCGAGCTCGGCCACTAGCCGCCCGACCCCGGACGCACGAGACCCGCCCGGCCCCGAGGGGCGGGCGGGTCTCGTGGTCGCGGGAGGCGCCTCCTACGAGGCAGGCGTGCTCGCGACGGGCGTGCCGCTCGGCACGTGCTGCGACGACACCTCGACGCCGTGCGAGGTGCGCAGCACGTCGAGGGTGGCCTCGATCTCGGCCTCGCGCTCGTCGGCGGTCCAGCCGAGGCTCGACGCCAGCACGTCGGCGATCTCGCTGAGCAGCTCGATCGTGACGCCGCCGACGAAGGCGAGGTTGGTACGGCGCAGGACGACGTCGGCGAGGTGCACCGCGTCCTCGTGCTCGGCGAAGTAGGCGATCTCGGCCGTGGTGAGGCTCGGGTCGCTCGCCAGCGGCTCGGACGGCTGGTCGAGCAGCACCTCGATCACGCTCTCGGCACGCGTGCCGTAGCGGGTCAGGAGGCGGTCGACGTGCTCGCGGCTGAGGCCGTCGGCGTGCGCCGCGACCCAGGTCGTGCGCGCCGCGTCGGTGGTCGGGAAGTCCTTGCCGCCGCCGATCGCCATGCCCGTCGTGTCGACCTTGCGGGTCACGCCGAGGCGGGTCGTCGCCTCGGTCGAGAGGTGGGCCGAGAGGGCACGGAAGGTGGTCCACTTGCCGCCGACGAGGCTGAGGACCTTGCTGGTCGGCAGCTCGGCGACCTCGGTCTCGACGATGCGGTAGTCGCGCGACACGAAGCCGGCGGCGAGGTCGTCGTGCTTCGGCAGCGGACGCACTCCCGAGTAGCGGTAGACGATGTTCTCGCGCGTGATCTCGATCGCGGGGTAGACGTGCTTGACCAGGTCGAAGAAGTAGTCCACCTCCTCCTCGGTGCAGACCGCCGGCTCGGCCATGTCGGCCTCGAGGTCGGTGGTGCCGATCAGCACGCGGCCCTTCAGCGGGTAGATCAGCACGATGCGGCCGTCGTTGTTCTCGAAGAAGATCTCGCGGCCGTTCGTGGCCTCGAGCAGCTCGGGGCTGTCGACGACGATGTGCGAGCCCTTGGTGCCGCCCATGTACTGCGACTCCGCGCCGAGCGCGGCGTTCGTCAGGTCGGTCCAGGGGCCCGAGGCGTTGACGACGACGTCGGCCGTGACGGTGAACTCGGTGCCCGAGACGACGTCGCGGAGGACGACGCCGCCGTCGGCCGTGCCGGCGGCCTCGAGGTAGTTGGCGCTGCGGGCGTGGTCGCCGGCGGCCAGGCCGTCCTTGAGCACGTCGAGAGCGAGGCGCTCGGGCTCGTGCACGGAGGCGTCGTAGTAGGTGCCCGTGTACTTCAGGTCCTTGTTCAGGTGCGGCATCTCGGCCAGCGCGGCCTTGCGGCCGAGGAACTTGTGACGCGGCACCGAGCCGCCGTCACGCGAGAACGAGTCGTACATGGTCATGCCGACCTTGATGAGCAGCGCGCCGCGCTCCTTCGTGCTGCGCTGCTTGTGCGTCAGCATGCGGAGAGGCGCGTTGAGCAGGCCGGAGAACGTCGAGAAGATCGGCATCGTCGTCTGCAGGGGCTTGACGTAGTGCGGGGCGATCTTGAGGAGGCCGTTGCGCTCCTCGACGCTCTCGCGGACGAGGCGGAACTCGCCGTTCTCGAGGTAGCGGATGCCGCCGTGGATCATGTGCGACGAGGCCGCGGAGGCGCCCGACGCGTAGTCGGCGCGCTCCACGAGGACGACGTCGACGCCCTGGAGGGCGAGGTCGCGGAACGTGGCGATGCCGTTGATGCCCCCTCCGACGATCAGCACCTGGGCGTGGGGGCGGTCGGCGATGCGCGACACGTTGGCGCGCATCGTCCCTGTCTTCTTCGACTCGGTCACAGTGGAGCTTCTTTCCCGTTGCGTTCGGTGAGCGGTGGGGTCGTGCGCCGGCTGCTCTGGCCGGTAGTGTCCATGATCGACCCCTCCTGACGAGGGTGCAACGTATCTGCACAGATGTGCACGGAGGTGCCGATGGCCGAGGCGACGACGTCCGAGAAGACCCACGACGCGCTCCGTGCGGCGCACCTGTACTACATGCAGGACCTGACGATGGAGGCGATCGCCTCGGAGCTGAACACGTCCCGCTCGTCGGTCTCGCGCCTCCTCAAGGCCGCTCGCGAGACGGGGCTCGTCGAGATCCAGATCAAGTCGCCGCTCGACCAGGCGACCCGGTCGGCCGCCGCGCTGCACGACCGGTTCGGGGTCGTCGCCCACGTCGTGCCCGTGCCCGACCAGATCAGCGAGATCGACCGGCTCGAGCGCGTCGCGCTGTCGGCGGCACGCACCATCACGCCCTACGTCGACTCGAACATGGTGGTCGGGGTCGCGTGGGGAGCCACCCTCAGCGCCGTCAGCCGCTCGTTGGTGCCCCGTGCGACGCACAACTCCGTCGTCGTGCAGCTCAACGGCGCAGCGAACACGCGGACGACCGGCATCGAGTACGCGAGCGAGATCCTGCGGCGCTTCGGGGCGGCGTACTCGGCCGCGGTGCAGCAGTTCCCCGTGCCCGCGTTCTTCGACGACCCCGCCACCAAGCGCGCGCTCTGGCGTGAGAGCAGCACCAAGCGCGTGCTCGAGCTCCAGGCCTCGATGGACCTCGTCGTCTTCGGCGTCGGCTCGCGGGACGCCAGGGTGCCCAGCCACGTCTGGTCGGGCGGCTACCTGGAGAAGAGCGACCAGCTGAGCCTCGACCGCGACGGCGTCGTCGGCGACGTGGCCACGGTGTTCTACCGCGAGGACGGCTCGTCGGCCGACATCGCGATGAACGCCCGCGGCACCGGCCCCGACCTGGAGACCATCCGGCGGGCGCCGCGACGGGTCTGCATCGTCGCCGGCGAGGCCAAGGTCGCCGGCGTGCGCGGTGCCCTGGCCGCCGGGCTCGCGACCGACCTCATCCTCGACGAGGGCACGGCGCGGGCGCTGCTGGCGAGCTGAGGCGCGTGCCCGCCGGGGGACACCCTCCCGAGAGTGCCTCCAGCCCGGCGGCGTAGACCTGTGCTCGACATCGATCGGCCCGCCCCGCGGGCCCGGAGGAGGAGAGCCCCATGGCCACCACCGATCTGACCGGACGACGCGTGCTCGCGGTCGTCACCAACTACGGCGTCGAGCAGGACGAGCTCGTCGTCCCCGCCCGTGCCCTGCGCGAGGCCGGTGCGACCGTGGTCGTCGCCGCGCAGTCGACCGAGCCGATCCAGACCCTGGTCGGCGACAAGGACCCGGGCGAGACCGTCCGTCCCGACACCACCATCGACGAGGTCGACGCGGCCGACTTCGACCTGCTCCTCGTGCCCGGCGGCACCATCAACGCCGACACGATCCGCCAGGACTCGGGCGCCGTCGCGTTGGTCAAGGCGTTCGCGTCGGCCGGCAGCCCCGTCGCCGCCATCTGCCACGGCCCCTGGCTGCTGGTGGAGGCGGACCTGCTGAAGGGCAAGGAGCTCACCTCGTTCGCCTCCCTGCGGACCGACGCGACGAACGCCGGAGGTGCGTGGGTCGACCGCTCTGTCGTCACCGACGTCGAGGGCGGCTTCACCCTCGTCACCTCGCGCACGCCTGACGACCTCGACGACTTCGTCGGCGCGGTGCAGGACGCCCTGGTGGCCGCGGGCGGCAGCCAGGGCTGACGGCTCCGGGGCTGACGGCCTCGCCGCGCCCGTCGCGGTGACCTCGACCCGCTGCCGGGACCGACGATTCGTCGCGGTCCCGGCAGCGGGTCTTTAATCAGGAAGGCGCCGTGTCAGGACGGCCCGGTCGACGAGGAGCAGGCATGGCAGCGGCAGCAGCACGGGCGGCAGCAGCGGGGGAGGCGTCGTGAGGTGGCGGAGCACGCGCGGCAGCGCCGGCCCCGCGAGCCCCGACCCCGCGCCCGTCGACCCCGAGGCACTCGAGCGGTCGGTCGTCGAGGGGCTGCTCATCGCACGCGCCGCCGCGATCGTGTCGGTCGCGAACCGCATCGTGGTCCGTGCGCTGCGTGACGACGACGTCTTCGACCACGACGAGACGGCCGCCTCCGTCCGCCGCACCCTGCACCGTCTGGCCGAGGAACAGCGCTACCAGAACCGCCGAATCGGGGAGGCTCGCCAGAAGGCGCTCCGCTCGAAGGGCCGCTCGCGTCACCAGCACGACTACCGCAAGGGCGACGACGAGACGCTCTGGTTCCGTGAGAAGACCTACACCGCCGTCGCCGACCGGCTCGACGCCCTGCGCGACGACTCCGAGTACATCGACGACATCGTCCAGACGGCGGTGGCGCGGGCATGGGGGGACGTCGGCGCGGCCGTCGTCACCCGCGTGCGCGCCGCCTCCGTCGTCGTCGACGCCGCCTACGGCGAGGCGCGGGCCGAACGGCTCGCCGGGCTGGGCGACGACCTGGCCGAGCTGCGGGCCCAGGCGGCGTCCCGTGCCGTATCGGCGTCCGACGACGGGGACGCCACGTCTCGCGGCTGAGCTTCTCTCGTCTCGCCCCCGTGCGGGGGCTTGCCCGTGCCCGGCCGCACGAGCATCATCGAGTCACCCGTCCTCGCCCTCCCTGACCCACCCGCCTCGCCCGCCGCACCCTGACCCACCCGCCTCGTCCGGGCCACACCGCCCGGGCTCCCCTCGATCACGCCCGTCGTCCGGGTCGGAGTAGCCGAATGCGCCGTCTTCCCCTCCCGCTCGTCCGGGCCTGGGTCCGCACTCGCTACCGCGTCGTCGACGAGCTCCTCTCGACGCCGTGCCCGGACGACCACCCGAGCGGCCACGCACCCGGCATCGACCCTGATCGCGTCCTCGTCCTCGGCAACGGGCCCGCCGTCGGCTGGGGCGTCCGCAGCCACGACCTCGCCCTGCCGGGCACGCTGGCCCGTGCGCTGTCGGCGCTGACCGGCCGCGGAGCCGACGTCGACGCGCTGGCCGACGCCGACGTGTCCGTCGCGAGCGCCGCCTCCTTCGTGGCCGGTCGCGACCTCGACCGGTACGACGCCGTCGTCGTCGTGCTGGGGATGAGCGACGCGTTGCGGCTCGTCCCGACGTCGCGGTGGGCGGCCGGCCTCGGGGCGCTGCTCGACGCCCTCGAGGAGGCGGTCGACCCGTCGTGCGAGATCGTCGTGACGGGCATCCAGCCGCCGAGCTCGGTGCCGAAGTTCGCCCTGCGCTGCGGGGGCGTGGTCGACGCGCACGCCGAGTCGCTCAACCGCGTCACCGACGAGCTCTGCTCGGCACGTGCGCGGGTGCGCGTCGTGTCGCCGCCCGGTCCCGTCGCCGCGCCGCAGGGCCTCGGGGAGCCGCCCCGCTCCTCCGTGCCCTACCCGGCCTGGGCCGCCGCCCTGGCCGCCGTCGTCGCACCGCTCGTCGACGCCGCGCTCGCCGCGGGCAGCACGGCGCGGACCGCCCGCGAGGCACCCCAGACCGACGAGACGCGCATCGCGGCCGTCCGCGCCCTCGGCCTGCTCGACACGCCCGCCGAGAAGCGGTTCGACGACATCGTCGAGCGGGCGCGCGTGCTGCTCGGAGCGCAGGGCGCCTCGTTCTCGCTCATCGGGGACGGCCGGCACTGGAACAAGTCGATCGCCGGGTCGTCGCAGGTGGAGGTGCCGATCGCGTCGTCCTTCTGCTCGCAGACCGTGCGGAGCGGCACCGCGATGGTCGTGCCCGACGCCTGGCGCGACGACCGCTTCGTCTCGCACCCGAGCGTGCGCTTCTACGCGGGCCACCCGGTCGAGAGCCCCGACGGCGTGCGGATCGGCGCGCTCTGCGTCGTCGACGCCGAGCCGCGGAGCGCGGAGAGCGTCGATCTCGTGCTGCTGCGCGAGCTCGCCCTGCAGGTGCAGCGCGAGCTGCGGGTCGTGCCGGTCGGCGGCTAGGCGTCCGCGGGCTCGAGTCCCCGACCCGCGTCGAGGTCTCAGGAGGCTTCGACCGCGCCCGCTCGCGCTGCCGGGCAGCGCGGGCGTCGACGACGTCGCCGCCTGAGTCCTCGACACGACCGGACGGCCGGGCAGCCGGACGCCCAGCGGTCCCCGACATGTCCCGTGCGATGCTGTGCCCTTCGCCCGCCGGTCCGGCGGCGACCGGGACGGTCAGGAGGCGCCGGGTGGCACGAGGAGACGGCGACACGGCGCGGCAGGCGACGGTGCTGGTCGTGGACGACGACCCGAACGTGCTGCTGGGGGTGCGCGTGGCGCTCGAGACCGACGGGCACCGCGTCGTGTCGGCCGCGGACGGGCGGTCGGCGCTGCTCGCCGTCGCTGAGCACGACCCCGACGCCGTCGTGCTCGACCTGGCCATGCCGCTCCTCGACGGGGCGGCGGTCTGCCGCACCCTGCGAGCGGCCGGCGACGGCGTGCCCGTCCTGGTGCTCACGGCCCACCACCGGCCCGCCGAGCGCGTCGCCGGGCTGGACGCCGGCGCGGACGACTACCTCGGCAAGCCGTTCGACGTCGACGAGCTGCGCGCCAGGGTCCGGGCCCTGCTGCGGCGGGCGCCCGGCGGCTGGGGCGGCCCGCCGGAGCAGGCCGGAGGAGGAGCGGCGTCCGGCGCCGGGACGAGAGCCGGTGCCTGGCCCCGGTGGCGCGGGGTCGGGCTCGACGAGAAGGGGCAGCGGCTCGTCCGGGAGGACGCGACCGGCACCCCGGCAGGCACGTCGGCCTCCGTCGAGCTGACCCGGATCGAGGCCGGCCTGGCCGGGCTGCTCTTCCGCGACCCCGGGCGGGTCCGCACGCGCGACGAGCTCGTGGACGTCGTCTGGGCCGACCGGCCGCCGCCCGCGTCGAACGCCCTCGACGTCGCCGTCAGCTCGCTCCGCCGCAAGCTCGCCGAGCTCGTGCGCGGCTCGGCCGACGGCCTGCCGGACGGCACCGCTGACGGCTCCGCCGGCGGCTCAGCCGCGCGATCCGTCGTCCGCGCCGTGCGCGGCCTCGGCTACCGGCTCGAGCCGTGACCGCGCGACGCGGTTCGCTCCGGCGCCGGGTCGCCGTCCTGGTCGCCGGGTCGGTGGCCGTCGCGGTCGTGCTCGTCGCCGTCCTGACCTGGCTCGTCGTCTCGAGCCAGGTCCGCGCCTCCCTCGACACGGCGCTCGACCGCGAGGCGACCCGCGTGCAGCGCCTGGTCCGGGTCGACGCCGACTGGACCGGCGAGGGCAGCGAGGAGTGTCGCTACGCGGCCGAGCCCGCGTGCGTCCGGCTGGTCGAGACTGCCGACGAGGTCGGCAGCGGCACGGGGCCCCTGCAGACGACGGAGGCGGCCCTCGCGGTCGCCAGCGGGAACCAGCCGCGCGCGCGCTGGACGGCGGGGCCGGTGCGGGTGGTGGCCGTCCCGACCCGGCCGGGCGAGGCCGCCCTCGTCGGCGTCCCGACGCGCCAGGCCGACCTGGCCCTCGCCCGGACGGCAGTCGCCCTCACGGCGACCGGCGGCGTCGGAGTCGTCCTCGCGGGCCTCCTCGGGTGGGCGGCCGCTACCGTCGGGCTGCGTCCGGTCCGGCGCCTCGACGAGGCCGTCCGCCGGGTGCGCGACAGCGCCGACCCGCACGACCACGTCGACCTCGCCTCGACCTCGCGGGACGACGAGCTCGGCCGGCTCGCCGTCGCCGTCGACTCGATGCTCGTCGAGCTCGCGGCCGCCGACGACGCGCAGCGCGCGTTCGTGGCGGACGCCTCCCACGAGCTCCGGACGCCGCTCACGACGCTCCGCACGAACGTGCAGCTGCTCACGGCCGACCGGCCGCTCCGGCCCGGGACGAGGGCCGCCCTGTCGGCGGCCCTCGGCGAGGAGCTGGCGGCGATGACGCGCACCGTGGACGACCTCGTGGAGCTCGCGGGCGACGACCGGCCGCGCGCCGCCGAGCTGGTCCTCGAGGACGTCGTGGCCGCCGCGCGGGCGGCTGCCGCCGCCACGTCCCGCCGTGCGCCGGGCGTGCAGGTGCTGACTGACCTGCCGGACGCGCCGGCGGAGGTGCGCGTGCCCGCGGGCAGGCTGGGGCGCCTCCTCGACGTCGTGCTCGACAACGCCGTCAAGTACGGGGCCGGGGGAGCCGTCGAGCTGCGCGTCGTCAGCGGGCCGCCGGGCGACGGCGTCGTCGTGACGGTGTCCGACCGGGGCGTGGGCATCCCCGCGGACGAGCGGGACCGCGTCTTCGACAGGTTCCATCGAGCACCGGCCGCGCGCGGGCTGCCGGGCTCGGGGCTCGGGCTCGCCATCGCGGCGCAGGTCGTCGCTCGGGCCGGTGGCACGATCGCGGCCGAGGGACGGGCGGACGGCGAGCCCGGCACGACGATCCGGGTGGTGCTCCGCGCGGGCTGAGCCGCTCTGCGGCCGAGCTCCTCGGGCGCCGCACCTCACGTTCGCCTCACGCAGCGGACCGACCCTTGCGGCATGTCATCCACCTCCTCGAGACGCACCCGCTCGACCCCGCCGGTCGAGCCCCTCCGCGTCGTCGTGGCCGCCGGGGGAACCGGCGGCCACGTGTTCCCCGGCATCGCCGTCGCCGCGGCCCTGCGACGACGGGTGCCGGAGGCGGTCATCACCTTCGCCGGCACCGCCGACCGCCTCGAGGCGACCCTCGTCCCCGCCGCCGGCTACGAGCTCGACACGACGCCGATGGTCGCCTTCCCCCGGCGGCCGGGCCTCGCGGCCCTGCTGTTCCCCGCCCGGTTCGTCCGGTGCGTCCTCGCCGCGCGTCGACAGCTGCGGCACCGGCGGGCACAGGTAGTCGTCGGGGTCGGCGGCTACCCCAGCGTGCCGGCCGTCGTCGCGGGCTGGACCCTCGGCCTGCCCGTGGTCGTGCACGAGTCGAACGCGACGCCCGGGCTCGCGAACCGCCTCGCGGCGCGGTTGTCGGGTCGCGTCGCCTGCGCCTTCGACCCCGCCGGGACGGGGCTCGGCGCCGGGACGGAGGTGCGCCGGGTCGGCATCCCGATCCTGCCTGCCCTCGCGTCGTGCGAGCGGGCGTCGCTGCGGGGGCCGGCCCGCGCCTCCTGGGGCGTCGGACCCGACGAGCTGCTCGTCGTCGTCTCCGGCGGCAGCCTGGGGGCGGCGTCGCTGGACCGGGCAGCGGTCGAGCTCGCCTGCGCGGCCGGCACCCCGGACGGAGCCAGCGGCACACCGGGCACCGCGGGCACGGCGGGCACCGCGGGCGGTCGGCTGAGGCTCGTCGTCAAGGCGAGCCCGACCCACCTCGCGAGCATGCGTGCTGCGCTCGTCCGGGGCGGCGGGGACCGCGTCGCCGACGTCGTCACGCACCTCGACGACATGGCGGCCGCCTACTCGGCCGCGGACGTCGTCGTCGTGCGGGGCGGCGCGTGCACGGTAGCCGAGATCGAGCACCTCGGCGTCCCGGCGGTCGTCGTTCCCCTGCCGGGCGCCACGGACGACCACCAGACCGCCAACGCGGAGGCGCTGGCCGCGTCGGGTCACGCACCTGTGGTCGTCGTCCGCGACGGCGACCTCGACGGCGGGACGCTGGCTGCGGCGCTGACCAGGGTGCTCGAGCTCGTCGAGGCTGCGCGGGCCTCGCCCCTCGCCTCGTCGTCGGGCGCCTCGCCTCACGCCGGCGCCGCCGACGCGGTCGCCGGGTGGGTCGTCGAGCTCGTGTCCGGCTCCGCCGCCTCATCCTCCTCCTCGTCGGCTGCCTCCTCCATCACGACAGGCACCTCGACCTCCACCTCCACCTCCACCTCGACAGGCACCACCGAAGGGACCACCCGATGAACGACGACACCACCTGGCAGGGCCGCACCGTCCTCGTGACCGGAGCGGAGGGCTTCATCGGCTCCGCGCTCGTCGACGAGCTCGTCGTCCTGGGCGCCCGCGTGCGCGCCCTCTGCCACTACAAGCCCTACGGCGCCGCGGGCGCCCTCGCCCGGTACGAGTCTGACCACCGCGTCGAGCTGCTCGCGGGCGACGTGCGCGACCCGTTCGTGGTCGACGAGGCCGTGGCCGGGGTCGAGGTCGTCTTCCACCTCGCGGCGCTGATCGGCATCCCGTACTCGTACGCGGCGCCCGAGTCGTACGTGCAGACCAACGTCGTCGGGTCGCACGCCGTCGTCGCGGCCTGCCGCCGGCACGGTGCGCGCATGGTGCACACGTCGACCTCCGAGACGTACGGCAGCGCCCTGCGCGTGCCGATGGACGAGACCCACCCCGCGCAGCCCCAGTCGCCCTACGCCGCCTCGAAGATCGCCGCCGACGCGATGGTGCTCTCGTACCACGCGTCGTTCGGCACCGAGGTCGCCGTCTGCCGCCCGTTCAACACCTACGGCCCGCGGCAGAGCGCGCGAGCCGTCATCCCGACGATCCTGCGGCAGCTCGCGGCCGGAGCCGACGAGATCCGGCTCGGGTCGACCACGCCGACCCGCGACTTCACCCACGTCTCGGACACGGTCGCCGGGTTCCTCACGGTCGGCTCGTCGGACGCGGCGCTCGGCCGGGCCGTCAACCTCGGCACCGGCCAAGAGATCAGCATCGGCGCGCTCGCCGAGCTGCTGCTCCAGGTCAGCGGTCGGGACGCCCGCGTCGTGGTCGACGAGGCCCGGCTCCGGCCCGAGGCGAGCGAGGTCGACCGGCTGCTGTCCGACAACGGGCTCGCGCGGAGTCTCGGCTGGGAGCCGCTGACGAGCCTCGAGGACGGGCTCCGCGACACCTGGCGCTGGGTGCTCGGCACGGAGGAGCCGGGCGCGACGCGGTACGCGGTCTAGCCGCGTCGAGCGCCGTGCAGCAACGTCGAGGACTCAGGAGACGCCGTCCGCGGACGGGCGGCACGCCGGCACCCCGGGGTGCCGGCGGCAGCATCGCCTGAGTCCTCGACGCGGCCCGGTGCAGGGCGGGGCGGGTCGTGTCGCATCACGTCCCGAGCGTCGCGTCGCGTCCCACCGCGACGTGACGCTCGGAACACGATGCGGCAGCGGCAGCGGCAGCGGCAGCGGCAGTGGCAGCGGCAGCGCCGCGCTGCGGGGGCGGGCCGCCGCGGGGCGTGCGCGGCAGACTGGCCGGATGGCCGACGCACCCGCACCCCTCGTCACGCCCGACGGCCGCTACCTCGTCGTCCGGGGGCGGCTCTGGCGCCGCACGGACCCGTCGATCCCCGAGCAGCGCCGAGCCGAGCTGGTGCACGAGCTGATGGAGGCGCGGCGCGCGAAGAAGACCGCGCTCGCCGACGACGACGCCGGGGCCCGCGAGGCCGCCCGCGCGCGGGTGGACGCCGCGAAGACGGCGCTCGGCGAGAGGGGCCCGGTCTGGTGGGACGACGACGCGCCCGACGAGACCCGTCGCATGGCCGAGAACCCCCGGTACGCGGAGTGGTTCGCGGAGGCGAGCAGCGGCCAGGACGGCCAGCGCTCCTAGCGCCCCTGGCTCCCCGCAGCCCCAGGCGCCCTGTAGCCCCTAGCGCCCCTGGCGCTTCTTGAACGGCTTGGGCTGCCCCTTGACCGCCGGGGTGCGCCCCTTGCCCTTCGACGCCTTGGCCTTGCCGCCGGCCGGGGGAGCAGGAGGCGCTGGCGGTGTCGAGGGGCTGGCCAGCTCCTCCTCGGCGACGACCACAGCCGCGCGGCCCGCCTTGGTCAGGCGGTACGGCGAGGCGTCGCGGTCGAACAGCTTCTGGCCGAACTCCAGCTCGAGCGCCTCGATCGACGACTCGAGCTTCTGCCGCGAGATGCCGAGCTTGTCGGCCGCGACGGGGAAGTGCAGCACCTCGGCCGCGACGAGGAAGTGCCTCAGGTGGCTCGTCTTCACGTGGTGTCGCCTCTCGCTGGTCGGCCGGGTGCCCGACCGCCCCAGACTAACGGAGCCGCAGGTCGCCCCGTCGAGACGGGACGACCTGCGGCCGACGGGACGAGCAGTGCCGGACGGACGAGGCGTCAGGCGACGCTGACGGAGCCGCCCGCGGCGGGCCCGTGCGTGACGCCGAGCCCGTCGAGCGCCTTCTGGAAGATCGTCAGGCCGGACATGCCGGGCAGGTTCGAGATGTTCGCGTCGAGCTTCTCGGCGGCCTTGCGGCCCTCCTCGCCGCTCATCAGCTGGCCGAAGACGAACTTGACGTCGTCGAGCTCCATGATCGACGAGCCGACGGGTGCCCAGACCTTCTGCAGCAGGAAGCGCGTCAGCTTCTGCGCCTTCTTGCTCTTGAGCAGGCGCTCGCGGGCCTGCGAGACGTAGAACGCGACGTGGCGCGACTCCTGGCGGGCGATGCGCACCAGCAGCTCGGCGAGGACCGGGTCCTTCTCGAGGGCGGCCATGCGCTTGTAGGCGGCGACGGCCGAGTACTCGTTCGCGGCGCCCCACGACATGTGGACGGCGACGAAGTCGGAGCCGACGAACTTGCCGAGCAGGCCCTGCTTCACCGGGTCGAGCTTGTCGCGCCAGCCGAGCTTGAGGCGGTTCGCGCGCAGCTGGTCGTAGTCGACCTTCTCGCCGTGCACCTCGAGGATCGCGGCGAGGGCCTCGCCGTGCCAGAACTCCTCGCGGTTCCACATGGTCATGAAGGTCGAGACGTCGCCTTCTTTGTGCGAGGGCGTCGTGAGCAGGTCACGGGTGTAGCAGACCGTGTGGTACTCGACGTCGGCCATGTAGCGCAGGGTGCGGAGGGAGTCCGGGCTGAGCGGGTTCTCCTTGAAGTGGTCCAGGTCGAGGTCGTCCCAGGTGATGCGCTCGCTGGTGGCGGCGAACTTGTCGATGTCGAATGCCATGTGGCGTCAGGAGGCGCGGGTCGTCAGACCCTGTCTCCTTCTCCTTTCGAGGTGGTGCCGACGGCGGGGGCCGTCGATGTTCCGGACGCGGACGAACCGCGGGCACGCGACCAATCTCGGATGCTCCATCTTCTTCGGAGCGCCTCGCGTGCGAGATTGGCGTCGGGGTTGACGGCTGACGGGTTGCCGAGCATCTCGAGCCACGCGAGGTCCGCGTGGCTGTCACCGTAGCCGTACGAGCCCGTGAGGTCGATTCCCTCTTCGAGGGCCCACTGGGCGAGCCACGCCGCGCGGGCCTCGTCGACGAGCGGCGGCTGGGCGAGGTAGCCCGTCAGGACGCCGTCGCGCTCGTGCATCGTGCTCGCGACGACCTCGTCGAAGAGGTGCGCGATGGGGGTGGCGAGGGTGCCGATCGAGCCCGTCACGAGGACGGTGCGGTGCCCGGCGGCGCGGTGCTCCGCGATGCGCGCGAGCGCCTCGGGCAGGGTGTGCCGTCGCACCGTCTCGGCGTAGCCGGCCGAGCGGACGACGCCCTTGAGCCGCGAGACGGGCATGCCGGCGTAGCGCCGGAGGAACGCCCGGATGAACTCGCCCCGGTCACGTCCCTCGGCGCGCAGGTAGGCAGGCAGCCCGGTCAGCAGCGACGCCACCTCGGCGGGCCAGGCCGCCTTGCGGAACCCGTTCGAGCGCACCCAGAGGTACTGCTCGACGATGTTCGAGTCGAGCACGGTGCCCTCGAGGTCGAAGACGGCGACGACGTCGGTGCGCTGGGGCAGCGCCCGGGTGTCGAGCACGGCGCCGGCCGCGGCGGGCCGCACCGAGAACGCCCGCGTCATCGCGGTGATCGACGGGAAGTGCACGGTCTGGAAGTAGTCCTCCCAGTCGATGTCGGTGACGTCGAAGCCGATGTCGGCGGGCGCCTCCTCAGGCAGGCCGTCGTGCAGGGCACGCGTGCGACGGTCGTCGAAGATGATCTCGGACTGCACGTAGTGCCGGTAAAGGTCGGTGAGGCTCTGCAGCGACTCGAGGTCGCCGCGTCGCGTCTGCACGTCGGTCAGGCTCGAGCGGGTGCGGGTCGTCGACGGCAGGCGGACGAGCACGCGCTCGCGCCAGTCGTTCGCGCGCTGCGCGGTGCGGATCGCGCCCTCGACCTTGCGGACGCCGGGGAAGTTCCAGGTCGGCACGGGGATGCTCGTGTGCTCGTCGCGCGGCAACGGGTTCGCCGTGAAGAACGTCTTGAGGTTGTCGAACATCCGCAGGATGGGGAACGGGTTGCTGTTGCCCGACGCGACGTGGAAGTACTGCGGCTCGGGGGCCGAGGCCGGTGCCGAGGCCGGTGCCGAGGCAGCAGCCGAGGAGGCGCCGGCCGGGTTCGCCGCGACGGCCAGGATCACGTTCACCACGTAGTCGACCGGCACGATGTCGAGCACGCTGTCGGGCACGCCGGGGAACTCGGGCAGCAGGCCGCGGGCGTACGACATGATCAGCGGGTCGGCGACCTTGAAGCCGTCGATCCAGCCGGGGTAGGGGTGGCGCAGCGCGCTCTCGACGATCGCGGGACGGACGACGGACAGGCGGTGGCCCTCGGCCGCCCAGATCTGCTCGGCGGCGCGCTCGGCGAAGGCCTTCGTCAGCGTGTAGACGTCGGTCCAGCCGAGGGTCTCCGCACGGGTGCGCCCGTAGTCGACGAGACGGGCGGCCACCCAGGCGACCCGCGCCTCCTCGGCTGCGGCCGCGACGGCCTGCGGACCGGTCTTGCCGTGGCCGGCGCGGCCCTCGGCCAGGAACTTGCGGAGGGTCTCGGGCTGGCGCGACGCCGCCTCGACCCGGGCGCGGGCGTCGCGGGCCGCGGCGTGCTCGGCACGCCAGTCGACGTCGTGGCGGAGCGCCGCCTCGGGGAAGACGCCCTTGCGGATGCCGCCGACGTACGCCGTCGACACGTGCACGACGTGCGGGTCGCCGCCCGCCGCGACCAGCGCCTCGTACAGGCCGACGGCGCCGCCCACGTTCGTGTCGAACGCCTGGTCGATCGGCGGGTCGAACGACACGGTCGACGCGCTGTGGATGACGACGTCGAGGTCGCGGGGCAGCTCGGGCAGCGTGCCGAGCGAGCTCTCGACGACGCGCAGCCGCTCGGTCAGCGCGCGCTCGACCTCGTCGGCGCCGACGCGCTCGCGCCACGACGCGAACACGGGCTTCTTGAGCAGGTGCCGCAGGCGCGCGAGGGCCGAGGTGCCGGCCTTGGGCCGGATCAGCAGCGTGATGGTCGTGTCGGGGTGCGACGACAGCAGCCGCTCGAGGATCGCCTGGCCGACGAAGCCGGTGCCGCCGGTCAGCAGCACGTGCGACGAGCCGAGGCTGGTCACGGTCGAACCGGGCACGGATGAGGGAGCAGGGACGGTCATGCGGTGAGCTTTCGTGTCACGGCGGCGCCCACGGAGGCGTCGAGTCCTGGCAGGGAGGCGACGCGCTCGCCGACGGCGTCCGCCCGCAGGTGGCCGGCGGCGCCGCCCCACACCGCGGTGTCGAAGAAGGTGCGCTCGGCGTCGGAGCGCTCGACGGCGCCCAGCGGCCAGACGGCCGTCGACAAGGAGGCGCGGGTCTGCTTGACGGCGCGCGCCGAGTCCTCGAGGCGCCAGCGGGCCTCGACGTCGAAGAACTCCTCGTGCCGCGCCTTGACGGTGCGGAGGCGCTCGACGACGGCGGTCAGCGCGGGGCTGTCGGCACGCTCGACGACGACGTCGTACGCGTGCCGCATCACCCACTCGTCGACGAGGCCGGTGGTCATGTGCACGGCCACGATGGGCACGCCGCGGCCGATCGCCTCGATCGCGCGGGTGATCGGGCCGCGCCGCTCGACGGCCTCGGCGGGGCTGTGTCGGCGGGGCCCCTCCTCGACGTCCTTGAGGCGCGGCTCGCCGTTCGCCTCGAGCACCGCGTCGACCGCGTCGGCGATCCAGTACTTCTCGAACGCCCAGGTCACGAGGAACGCGGTGACCCGAGCGTCTTTGTGCGTCGCGGTGACGAGCAGGTTGCGGAGGTGCTCCATCGTCGCGCTCTCGAGGCGGCCGAGGTGGCGCAGGAGGCGGAGCTCGTCCGGGCCGAGCGGCGCGGCCTCGAAGGGGGCCAGGTCGAGCTCGGCGCGGAGGGTGCCCTGGGCGGTCAGGGTGAACTCGCGGATGTCGAAGGTGCTCGAGTCGTAGGGGTCGCGATCGGTCGTCATGGCTGTGTTCCTCCGGGGGACCTCATCGCGGTGGTGAACGGGACACGATGCACGCAGTTTCCCGACAAGACCGTATCGTAAGCGGCATGGCAACAGCGCTCGTCACCGGGGGCACGTCCGGCATCGGAGCCGAATTCGCCCGTCAACTCGCCGCCCGCGGCTGGGACCTCGTCCTGGTCGCCCGCGACCCCGCCCGACTCGACCTGACCGCCCTCGAGCTGAGGGCCCTCGGACGCGACGTCGAGGTGCTCTCCGCCGACCTCGGCGACCGTGCCGACGTCGAGCGGGTGGCCGCCCGGCTCGCCGAGGCCCACCGTCCCGTCGACCTGCTCGTCAACAACGCCGGCTTCGGCGTGCACGAGCCGCTCACCAGCACCGACACGGCCGTGCACGACCGGGCCTTCGAGGTGATGGTGCGGAGCGTGCTGGTGCTGTCCGCGTCCGCGGGGCGCGCGATGCGCCTCCGTGGCTCCGGGCACATCGTGAACGTCGGCAGCGTCGCGGGCTTCATGGCGATGGGCAGCTACTCGTCGATCAAGGCGTGGGTCAACTCGTTCAGCGAGGGCCTCGCGGTCGAGCTCAAGGGCACCGGCGTGGGCGTCACGGTGCTGCAGCCGGGGTGGGTGCGGACGGAGTTCCATCAGCGCGCCGGCATCCGGTCGTCGTCCATACCCAACTCGATGTGGCTCAGCGCCGAACGACTGGTGTCCGCGTGCCTGCGCGACGTCGAGAGAGGGAAGGTGGTGTCCATGCCCACGCTTCGGTACAAGGTGCTGATCGGCTTGGTCAAGCACGCCCCCGGCAGCGCCGTGCGCGCCGTGTCGGGCGCGATCTCGTCGAGCCGCCGGACGCCTGCGGACGCTGTCACCGGCGGTGCTGCCGGCACGGACGCTCCGGTGGAGCGGTGACGGTGGCCCGCGACGAGCGACCCGACGAGACCGAGCAGCCCGCCGGGTCGGGGTCTGCCGCTGCCTCGCCTGCTGCTCCTGCCGCCCGGCCGCGTCGCGACGCCGTGGCTCGTGCCGCCGTCGACGTCAAGGACCGCTTCAGCTCTCGCGGCCACGCCATGGCCCGCTACGTCGCCCAGCGCGTCGTCCTCAAGCCCACGATCTGGTCGATCACGAGCGTCACGGTGATCGACCGCGACCGGCTGAAGGGCGTCGAGGGCGGCTTCATCGTGGTCGCCAACCACTCCAGCCACCTCGACGCGCCCCTCATCCTCGGCGCGCTGCCGCGCCGCCTGGCCCGCTACCTCGCGACCGGCGCCGCCGCCGACTACTTCTTCGACGTGCCGTGGCGCCGCAAGCTGACCGAGCTCTTCTTCAACGCGTTCCCCGTGCAGCGAGGGTCGTCGACCGCGACCCCCGCCGGCACGCCGGGCTCGTCGACCCCGCAGGCGCCGGGGGCCGTCGCCGCGGCCGCAGCCGCCGCTGCCGCTCACCCCTCGACGGGCGCCACGGCGATCCCGTCCGCGGCCCGCCGCAAGGCCGCCGCCAAGGTCGCGGCCCGTCGCCGCGCCGGTCAGCCGACCGTCAGCGCGCGCTCGCTGCTCGAGCGCGGCTACCCGGTGCTGGTGTTCCCGGAGGGCACGCGGTCCAAGGACGGCACCGTCGCCTCCTTCAAGCCCGGTGCCGCGGCGCTCGCCGCCGCCTGCGACGTGCCGATCATCCCGCTCGCGCTGATCGGCGCCCACATCGCGCACCCGCGCGGCTCGAGCTGGCCGCGCCCCGGCCGGCTGCCCGTCGGCGTCGCGTTCGGCGACCCGATGCGCCCAGAGCCCGGCGAGACGCCCCTCGACTTCTCCGCTCGGCTCCGCGCCGAGATCCTGCGTCTGAAGGACGCGAACACCGCCCGCATCCTGGGCCCCGAACACCCCTCTGAAGGAGCACGACCGTGACCGACGTCCAGAACAAGCCCCAGACCACGGCCGCCGACCACGGCGTCGCGCACATGAAGTGGTGGGGCTGGGGCGTCGAGGGCGTCGCGTTCCACCACGAGGACAAGCCGGGCTTCGCCCCGTTCGTCAAGAAGATCGTCGGCGTCGAGCTGACCCAGGGCCAGCACGACACCGGCCTCGACTTCTCGCAGCTGACCGTCCCGGCGTCGCGTGCCTCCACCGAGGTCGTCGACTCGCTGGTGCAGATCGTCGGTCCGGAGCACGTCGACCAGGGCGACCACGACCGCGTGGTGCACACCTACGGCAAGAGCATCCGCGACCTGATCCGCATCCGCGCCGGCATCCTCGAGCGCGTGCCGGACCTCGTCGTCTATCCCGCCGACGAGGCCGAGGTGCAGCAGATCGTCGACCTCGCGGTCGCGAGCGACGTCGTGCTGATCCCCTTCGGCGGCGGCAGCAACATCGTCGGCAGCCTCGAGCCGATGCCGACCGAGGAGCGCACCGTCGTCTCGCTCGACATGGGCCGCCTCTCGAAGGTGCTCGACATCGACGAGGACGGCGGTCTCGCCCGCATCCAGGCCGGCGGCCAGGGCCCCGACCTCGAGGAGCAGCTGAACGCCCGCGGCTGGACCCTCGGCCACTTCCCCGACAGCTTCACGCACTCGACGATGGGGGGCTGGGTCGCGACCCGCTCCTCCGGGATGCAGAGCGACAAGTACGGCGACATCGCCGACATCACCAAGGGGCTGCGCGTCGTGCGCCCCGGGGGCGTGCTCGCGATCCGCGCCGTGCCGAGCGCCTCCACCGGGCCGTCGCTCCGCGAGATGATCATCGGCTCGGAGGGGCGCCTCGGCGTCATCACCGAGGTCACCGCCCAGGTGCACCGCCTGCCCGAGAAGCGCGAGATCCTCGCCTACCTGTTCCCGTCGTGGCACGACGGCCTGGCCGCCATGCAGGCCATAGCCGAGAGCGACGCCCGCCCGTCGGTGACCCGCGTCTCGGACGCGCACGAGACGGCGTTCTCGTTCGCCACGTCGAAGGCCAGCACGGGCATCTCGAAGGTCGTCAACGACGCGCTGCCGAAGGTCCTGAAGGCCAAGGGCTGGGACGTCGACGTCATGTGCCTGTCCTTCATCGGCTACGAGGGCAGCCCCGAGCACGTCGCCCAGACCCAGAAGGCCGTCGCCAAGATCGTCAAGGCGAACAAGGGCATGGGCGTCGGCAAGGGCCCCGGCAAGCTCTACGACCAGAAGAAGTTCGACACGCCCTACCTGCGCGACTTCTTCATGGACCACGGCGGCGCGGCCGACGTCTCCGAGACCGCGGCCCCCTGGTCGAAGCTGCGCGCCGTGTCGTCGCGCGTCTACGCCGCCGCCAACCAGGCGTTCGACCAGATCGGCGTCCAGGGCTGGATCATGGGCCACCTGTCGCACTCGTACCACTCGGGCGCGTGCCTCTACTTCACCTTCGCGTTCGAGCACGGCGAGCAGGCCGAGGCGGAGTACGACGTCGTGAAGCACGCGATCCAGCAGGCGTTCATCGACACCGGCGCGACCGTGTCGCACCACCACGGCGTCGGCCTCGAGCACCAGCCGTGGCTCGCCCAGGACGTCTCGGCCGAGGGCGTCGCCGTCATGCAGGGGCTGTTCGACTCGGCCGACCCCGGACGCGTGTTCAACCCGGGCAAGGTCACCGGCGCGTAGCTCCGCCGCCCGGCCTCGGTACCCGGCCTCGGCGCCCCGTCGCACCTCGCGTGCGGCGGGGCGCCGCTCTGTCGCCTCGTGGCCTCGGCCCCCGTCGAGGACTCAGGTGCTGATGTCGGGGGCGGCGCTCCGTCCTCGGCGAACGGGGCGGCGCCTCCTTCGTTCCCTGAATCGTCGACGCGTCGACCGCCCGCCCGCTGCCGGACGTCATCTGCGGCACGGTCGCAGGCCCGCTGCCTAGACTCAGGTCTGTTCGTACGTACCGACCCACCTCACGGAAGAGACGCGCATGACCGGCATCCACGACGACATCACCTCCGCCTTCGGCGACACGCCCCTCGTGCGCCTCAACCGGCTGGCGGTGCCCGGCGGCGCCGAGGTCGTCGTGAAGCTCGAGTTCTACAACCCGGGCGCCAGCGTGAAGGACCGGCTGGGCGTCGCCATCGTCGACGCTGCCGAGGCCTCAGGTCAGCTGCAGCCCGGCGGCACGATCGTCGAGGGGTCGAGCGGCAACACCGGCATCGCGCTCGCGCTCGTGGGCGCCGCCCGCGGCTACCGCGTCGTCATCACGATGCCCGAGACGATGAGCGTCGAGCGCCGCACCTTGATCAAGGCGTACGGCGCCGAGGTCGTGCTCACCCCCGGCGGCGAGGGGATGCGCGGCGCCGTCGAGCGCGCGAAGCAGATCGTGGACGAGACCGAGGGCGCCGTCTGGGCCCAGCAGTTCGAGACGCTGGCGAACGCCGAGATCCACCGCCGCACGACGGCGCGCGAGATCATCCGCGACACGGACGGCGCCGTCGACTTCTTCGTCGCGGGCGTCGGCACCGGCGGCACCATCACGGGCGTCGGCCAGGTGCTGCACGACGAGGTCCCCGGGGTTAAGGTCGTTGCTGTCGAACCCGCCGACTCGCCCCTGCTCAGCGAGGGCAAGGCCGGGCCGCACAAGATCCAGGGCATCGGCGCCAACTTCGTGCCGGAGGTGCTCGACCGCTCACAGATCGACGAGGTGTTCCCCGTGCAGCTCGACGACGCCCTGCGCGTCGCGCGGGACCTCGGCACGAAGGAGGGCATCCTCTCCGGCATCTCGTCGGGGGCCATCGTGCACGCCGCCCTCGAGATCGCCGCCCGCCCCGAGAACGCGGGCAAGCGCATCGTCGCCATCGTCTGCGACACGGGGGAGCGCTACCTCTCGACCGTCCTGTTCCAGGACCTCGCGGACGCCTAGCGTGCGGCTGGTCGCGCGGCTGCGCGAGGACCTCGCCACCGTGCAGCGACGCGACCCCGCCGCCCGCGGACGACTCGAGACCGCCCTGGTGTACTCGGGGCTGCACGCGGTGTGGGCGCACCGCCTCACCAGCAGACTGTGGCGTGCGGAAGGGGTGCCGCGCCTCCTCGGCTCGCGGTTCGTCGCCCGGGTGCTCTCGCAGGTCGCCCGGACCGCGACGGGCGTCGAGATCCACCCGGGGGCCGTGCTCGGGCGGCGGTTGTTCATCGACCACGGGATGGGGACGGTCGTCGGCGAGACGGCGGTCGTCGGGGACGACTGCACGCTGTTCCACGGCGTCACGCTCGGGGGCAAGGGCGGCCGCGGCGTCGCCGGACGTCGACACCCGACGCTCGAGCGCGGCGTCACGGTCGGCGCGGGCGCGGCGGTGCTCGGCGGGGTCGTGGTCGGGGCGGACAGCATCGTCGGCGCGGGGGCGGTCGTCACGCACGACGTGCCGCCCGGGTCGGTCGCGGTGGGCGTGCCCGCCGTGGCGCGGCCGCGGCACCGCTAGCGCCGCCGCGAGCTGCCGACTACGCGAGCGGGCGTCGTGACTTCGGCATGCCCGCGATCACCCGGTCGTACGAGTTGCCCACGAGGTCCTCGACCATGGTGGCGGGGAGGTCGCCCGACAGGTCGATCGTGATCCAGTGCCGCTTGTTCAGGTGCCAGCCCGGCGTGATCTCGCGGTGCTCGGCGCGCAGCTGCTCGGCGTGCTCGGGAACGGCCTTGAGCGAGACGGACGGCGTCTCGGCGTCGACGGGCACCAGGGCGAAGATCTTGCCGCGCACCTTGTACACGGCGATCTCGAGCCCGAACGGGAACGTCAGCTCGGCAGAGGGCTGCTCGGCGCAGAGCGCCTGCACCTGTTCGGTCGTCATGGCCATGCCACCAGGATCGCAGGTCGTCGCAGGCCGCAGACCGGATGCGGGATGCCGGAGGTCGCAGGGAGCAGGGCCCGGGGCGGCAGGCGCGGCCGTCAGGCGTTGGTGAGCTCGCGGTCCGCGGGTGTCGTGCTCCGCGCCCCCTTGGCGGGGCTGCCGAGGCGGTCCTTGAGGCGGAGTGCCGGGCCCTCGACGAAGCGGTGCGAGAGGTACGCCGTCACGATCGACGCGGCGATCACGGCGGCGATGCCGAGCGCACCGGGGACGACCGGTGTGATGAGCGCGATGAAGACGACGTGCCAGAGGTAGATCGGGTACGAGAGAGCCCGGCCGAACCAGGCCACGGGACCGAGCGACAGCACGCGGGCGGGCAGCGACGCCCGCGAGACCAGGCCGCCGATCAGGAGTGCCGACGCGACGGCGACGCCCGGCAGCATGACCGTGAAGGTCGTGACGCTCTGCTGCCAGCCGCTGCCGATCGCCGCGAGCGAGCCGACGACCCCGACGAGGCCGACCCACGTGGCCGCCGTGCCTAGACGGCCGCGGAAGATCGCCTGCCCCTTATCGGAGCCCATGACGAGTGCCAGCCCGCAGCCGAGCAGCAGGGGCGCCACGTTCAGCACCGGGCTGAAGTAGATGTCGGGGGTGGACCCGCCTCCGGGCGCCTCGAACAGGAAGCCCGAGGCGACGACGGAGGCCACGACGAGCGCGCCGAGCACGGCCACCATGACCCGGCGCGTGGCGACGACCGCGATGAGGAGCATGAGGAGGGGCGGCCAGACGATGTAGAACTGCTCCTCCATCGAGAGGCTCCACATCGGCGAGAAGACGCCCTGGGACTCGCCGAAGAACGAGCGCGCGACGTTGCCCGTGTAGGTGAGGGCGACGGCCGCAGCGCCGAGGGCGCTCATGGTCGAGCCCTGGTAGTCGCCGATCAGCCACCAGAGGGCGACGCCCACGACGACCACGGCGAGCAGGGTCGGGTAAAGGCGCAGGATGCGGCGCACCCAGAAGCGGCCCAGGCGGATGCGGCCGGTCCGCGCGTGCTCGCCCAGGAGCAGCGTCGTGATGAGGTAGCCGGAGAGCACGAAGAAGACGTTGACCCCGACGAATCCGCTGCCGAACCCGGGCACGTGCAGGTGGTAGAGCACCACGAAGGCGATGGCGATCGTGCGCAGGCCGTCGAGCGGCAGCACGCGGTCGCGGCGCGTCGAAGTCGTCGGAGGGGCTAGGGGCATCGGACCAGTGTGCCTGGCGGACCTTCGATCTGCCCGGGTGCGGTCGCGTGGTCGGTCGCGGGTGCGTCGAGGGGACAGCGTCGGCGGCCTCCCCGGCCGTGTTCGTGGGTGGCCGCGTCGAGGACTCAGGTTACGGCGGCTGGCCCGGCCGGGGCGCCTCGCGAGATGACGACGGGGCGTCGACGACTCCTGAGTCGTCGACGCCCCGAACGGTGCGTGGTGCGTGGTGCCGCGGTGCGGGGTGCGGGGTGCGCGGTGCGCGGCGTCAGGCCGAGGGGGCCTCGGCGCGCGTGCCCGAGTCGGCACCAGCCCCGGCGGGGCGGCCGTGGCCGACACGCCGCGGCAGCGCGAACACCAGCGCGAAGGCGACGAGCGCGAACGCCGCGCTGACGCCCATGGCCGCGGCCGAGGCGTCGGTGAAGCCCGTGGCACGGCCGGCCGCCGTCGCCAGCTCGCGACCGGCCGGCAGCGACCCGAACAGGACGCTGCCGATGATCGCGATGCCCACGGCCGAGCCGATGCGCTGGATCGCCGAGATGACGGCGCTGGCCGAGCCGGCGTCCTGAGGGTCGACCGTCGCGACGATGAACTGGACGTTCGGGGCGATGAAGAAGCCGTTGCCGAGACCGGCGACGAGCAGCGGGACCAGCAGGATCCAGTTCGTGAGGTCGGCGGGCTCGACGACCAGCAGGATGATCCACATCGCCCCGAGCCCGACCGTGACGAGTGCCGTGCCCAGCACGAGCACGTTGCGCCCGAGCTTCTGAGCGAGCTGGTTGCTCTGCGACGACGAGATGATGCTGCCGACCGCGAAGGGGATGGCGACGGCGCCGGAGGCGAGCGCGCTGTTGCCGAGACCCGATTGCCAGAGCAGCGAGATCGTGAAGAAGATGCTGGTGAAGGCCGCGAAGTAGACCAGCGCCAGGACGACGCCGCCCGTGAACTGCGGGTGGGAGAAGAGCTTGGGGGGCACGAGGGGGGTGCGTCCACGCCGGGTGTACGCCACCTCCCATAGGCCGAAGAGCGCGAGCAGCACGAGGCCGCCGGCGATGCTCAGGTAGGTCCAGAGAGGCCACCCCTCGTCCTGGCCCTGGATCAGCGGGACGAGCAGCGCGACGAACGCGGCCGAGACGAGCAGGAGGCCGAACCAGTCGAGTCCGCGGTCGGGGCGCGGCACGGACTCGTCGCGACGAGGCAGCAGCACGGCCGCCGCGACCAGCGTGATGATGCCGAAGGGCAGGTTCACGAAGAACACGAGACGCCAGCCGTGCTCGTCGCCGAACGCCTGGATGAGCAGTCCGCCGATGATGGGCCCGAGGGCGGACGAGACGCCGATGACGGCGCCCATGATCGCGAACGCCTTGCCGCGGGCCCGCCCGGGGAACAGCAGCTGGATGAACGCGGTCACGGCCGGCACGAAGATGCCGCCCGCGAGGCCCTGCACGACGCGGAACACGACGAGCTGGTGGTCGCTCGTCGCCACGCCGCAGGCGAGGCTGGCGAGGGTGAAGAGCAGCACGCCCGAGAAGTAGACCCACTTGTGCCCGATGCGGTCGCCGATGCGGCCGGCGGGGATGAGCGTCAGGCCGAAGGCGAGCGCGTAGCCCGAGATGATCCACGAGAGTGTCGACTCCGAGGCGTCGAGGTTCGTCCGGATGGTCGGCAGCGCGACGTTGACGATCGTCGTGTCGAGCAGCGCGATGAACATGCCGAGCAGCAGCGCCGACAGGGCGAGCCACGACTGGCGGGGGATGGCGGGCGCCGGGGCGGCTGCCCGGGCGGTGGCGTCGGTCATGGGGGTGCCTTTCGTGGGGCAGGGTCGGGTGCCCGGCGGGTGGCCGGAAGGGAAGAGCGGAGTCGAGGAGGCGGTCGCTACCGACCGGAGGAGCCGGGAGTCAGCGCGTGCCTGGCCCCCGCCTCCTCGTCGGCGACGATCTCGGGGAGCGCGTCGATCAGCGTGTCGTGCCAGGCGAGCTCGGCGCGGAGCCGGTGCTCTCGGTGCGCCATCGCGTGCTTCTCGGCGACGGAGAGCCAGGGGCTCGCGCGACGGTGGTGCTCGATCTCGTCGTCGAGGAGGCGGCTGACCGCTCCTCGGCGTTCGTGGACGGTGCCGACGAGGTCGTCGATGGCGTCGGGGTCGACACGGGTCAGCGCGAGGTCGAAGGGATCGGGTCGCAGCACGACGGTCTCGAGGGCGTGCCGGCGTGAGTCGGCGAGGGCCGTGCGGCCGTCGTCGGTGATCGCCCAGACCTGACGCTCGGGGAAGTTGCCCTCGCGCTCGGTGCGGACGGGGGCGAGCAGGCCCTCGGCGGCGAGGCGCTTGAGGGCGCCGTAGAGACCGCCCACGGAGATGTCGGTCCACTGGTGGACGTGCTCCTGCTCAGCCTGGAGCTTCAGCTGGTGTCCGTGCATCTCGCCGTGGCGCGCGAACGAGTCGAGCACGAAGAGGCGGATGGAGGACACCGAGGTACTCTCGCACGAGTAGTCGTCCGAGTCAAATATCGTGCAGTGAGCGCAAGTGGACCGCCTTGGAGACGCGTCGGTCGGCCGGGCAGGTGGTGCACCCGTCCTCCGACGCCGAGATGCTTCTCCGCGGTCGAGGACTCAGGGGCGCGAGGCGGCGAGCTCCGCTACGCCGCGCATGACGGGGGCCAGCGGCGACGCCTCCTGATCGCTCAACAGCAGCGCGGCGCGCTCGGGAGCGAGACCGGCGAAGCACTCGCCGATGGAGACGCCGTGCTCGGGGCGATGCACGACCCTGAGCTCGTCGCCGGCCGAGACCTCGCCGCCGACGACCACCTTCAGGTAGGCGCCGGGCCTGCCCTCCTCCTGGAACCGCCGAACCCAGCCGCGCTCGCCGAGACGACGCGCGAACGTGGCGCACGGCGTCCGCGGCATGGTCACCTGGAGGACGAGGCGCTCGCCGACGGCCCACCTCTCGCCGATCACGGCACCGGTGACGTCGAGGCCAGCGGTGCGGAGGTTCTCCCCGAACGAGCCCGGCAGGACCTGGCGGCCGAGGAGCTCGGCGAAGTGGGTGGCGTCCTCGTCGGCGAAGGCGTACACGGCCTTGTCCTCGCCGCCGTGGTGGGCACGGCTGGCCTGGACGTCACCTCGCACGCCGAGCTTGCGGACGGGCACCGGGCCGTCCACAGGGCGCTTGTCGATGGCCGTGACCCCGACGCTGCCTGAGTCGTCGAGCAGGGCGTGGACGCGGCAGACCGCGGTGACGAGGGGCATGGGCCCATCGTGCCCGAGAGCACGGGCCTCGACAAGGCGGACGGGGACCAGCACGCGGTCGAGAGACGGCACGACGACGGCGCGCCCCGAGGCTGTGAGCGTGTCAGCGTTCGGGCGTGCCAGCGCTCGTCAGCGCGTGACTGCCTCCCGGGCGTGCAGCAGCCCCAGTTCGGACCGTCGGGGCAGCCCCTCCCAGTCGCCGGCGGCGAGGCACACGAACGCCCCGACCGTCGCCGCGGTCTGCAGGCGGGTCGGTGCGTCGTTCCCGGCCGCGAGCTCGGCGAGGTAGCCCGCGACGAACGCGTCTCCCGCCCCGACCGTGTCGTGGGCGACGATCGGCACAGCTCGCTGTTCGAGGAGCTGGCCGTCGACCATCGCCACGGCACCGGCCGCACCGCACTTGACGACGGCCTGCCGCGGACCGAGCTCAGCGAGGCCGCGCGCCAGTGCGGCAGTGGCGTCGGAGGCTGCATCGGCCGCGCCGCCTGCCGCGGCGCCGGTCGGGAACGACGCTGTCGCGGCCGGTCCGAGCAGCATCGCGGCCTCGTCCTCGCCGGCGAACAGGACGTCGCAGCCGGCTGCGAACTCCCGGCAGAACGCCGCGGCGTCGTCCGTCGACCACAGGGCACGCCGGTAGTTGACGTCGAAGGACACCAGGACCCCCGCCGCGCGGGCGACGTCGGCGGCTCGTCGGACCGCCTGCGCAGCCGAGCCGGAGAGCGCCGGCGTGATGCCGGTCACGTGCAGCACGTCCGCCGAGGCGATGGCGGACTCGTCGAGATCGTCGGCCGACAGGCGCGATCCGGCACTCCCCGCCCGGTAGTAAGTGACGTTCTGCGACGTGGCGGTCCGACGCTCCTTGATCATCAGGCCGGTCGTGGCGCCGTCGTCGATCGTGATCCGGGCGTCGACGCCCTCGGCTCGTACCTCCCGAGCGACGAGACGTCCGACGGAGTCGTCGCCGACCCGCCCGAACCAGATCGCGTCGACCCCGAGCCGGCTCAGGCCGATCGCGACGTTGGACTCCGAGCCGCCGATGCCCAGCTGCATCGTGCTCGCGTGCGCGAGCGGCCCCGGCTGCGTGCTCGAGATCATCCCCATGGTCTCGCCCAGGGTGACGACCCGGGGTCGCCGGCTCGGGCTCGAGGCCGAGGAGGTGGTCGTCGCGTCCGTCATCGCGCCTCCCCGGCCTCGAGGGCCAACCCGACGACACGGCGTGCGCGTTCCTCGAGGGCGCTCGGGGCGCCTCCTGCGAACGCGTCGCGCAGGAGCGGACTGCCGAGGCTGACGGCGAGCGAGCCCTCGCGGATCCACGCCGGGACGTCGTCGAGCTCGATGCCGCCTGACGGCACGACCTCCATGTCGGGGAACGGGCCGCGCAGCTGGCCCACGTAGCCGGGACCGACCGTCGAGGCGGGGAAGAGCTTGACCGCCGTGGCGCCCGACGCCCAGCTCGACCAGAGCTCGGTGGGTGTGAGGCCGCCGGGGTAGAAGGGCACCCGACGGCTCGTGACTGCGTCGGCGATGGCCGTCGACGTGATCGGCGTGACGACGTAGGCGGCTCCCCGGTCGACGCCCGCGAGGGCCTGGTCGACCGTGGTGACGGTCCCTAGGCCGATCTCGGCGGCGTCGGCGAATCGAGCGACCAACTCGGGCAGCACGGCGAGGACGCCTGGCGTTGTGAGCGTCAGCTCGACGCTGCGGATGCCTCCGCGGACGAGCGCCTCGATCACGGGTTCGAGCTCGGCAGCGCTCGGCGCCCGGAGCACAGCGACGACGCGCGACTCCCGGAGGGCAGATGAGGCGGGTGTCCGGGCCTCGAGGCAGGCCCCGGCCGCGAGCGCGGTCTCGGGAGGGGAAGCTGCGGACGTGCTGCTGGCGGTCATCGTGAGCCCTTCGCGACGGTGCGGTGGTCATGACCAGTATGACCGGAGGCGGTCCTGCGCCTGGACCGGCTCGGCGGACGCGGCGTCGCTGCCAGCACGTGCTGGTGTGGCCAGCTGTGCCCCACCTCGTCGGGTCGGCGCATCGGGAGCCGCCAACGGCGACCGGGCCGCGAGCGTCCGTACGCAGATCGGCGCTCGGCCGAGCCCGCGGGTGCTCGGGTGCGGCTCCGGGCCCCACCCGCGGAGCCGCCGTCGCGTTCCCGGATGCGCGCAGGCTGCACCGGCCCCGCCGCGGTCCCGTCACGGTGCATCAAGACCGCCGCCTCGATCGCGGCCGAGACCGTGTCCCAGTGCTCCGTGATCAGCTCGTAGCTCAGGTGGACGGGGATTCGTCGGCGGATGAACGTCTCCATGTCCTTGCTGACGTCCGCGTCGAAGCGGTCGGCGTGCCACTTCCGTCCGTCGGTCTCGACGCCGAGAACACCGTTGACGACCAGGTCCGTGTGTCGGCCGAAGCCGACGGGCACCTGCGACGTGACGTGGAAACCCGCCCTTCGGAGCCTGGTCCGCACGACGCTCTCGAGGATGCTCTCGCTGTCGGCGTCGACCCAGTCGGCGACGCCTCGGGCGTCCGCGGGCAGACGGGCGACGACCCCCGCGAACTCGTCAGCCGAGATGCGCCCCTGGTGAAGGGCCCAGTCGCAGAGCGCGACGGCGATCTCGAAGTCCTCGTCGAGGACCGCCCTGACGAGAGCGTCGACGACGGAGACGACGGCCACGCCGCCCCGCTCGCGGACAGCGACCGGATCCCACACGACCCGTGCGCGTCGACACTGGCGGAGTCTCGCGGCGTGGGGCGGGACGGAGACGCAGACCGTTCGAGGCCGCGCCCACATCCAGCCGCCGAGGTGGAACAGGGCGGACGAACCCGTGAGCCGCCCGCCGACCCGGACGGCCGTGACGCGGTCGTCGTCGAGGGGCAGGTTGCTGTACCAGCCGAGCCGCGGACGGTGCAGGTCGCCTGAGCGCACCGCACGGGTGAGGTCGCGATCGTCGGCGCCGGCTCGGCGGAGCTGCCGTCGGGTGGCGAATCCTCCTGCGTCGGTGACGAGGTCGATGAGGTCGGCGGTGTGCATGCCGACACTGTCGCGTGAGAGCGGCCTCCGCCGCCGAGCCGGAGGGGGCTGTTGTGGACGACGGTGGACGACTGACGCGCGGGGGAGGAGCGCGCCGTGGTCTGTTCCCCCGGCGTCACATCGGGGCGGCGCCGTCGACGGTTCAGGTGGGGACGTCCGCACCCGGCAGCCCCGGCGCACGGCACCCGGCGGCAACCGTCGTCTCCTGATCCGTCGACCGCGGGCCCACCCCCGCGAGCCCCTGCCGCCCCTGCCGCCCTTGACGCCCCGTCGAGCCCGTTCGTAGGGTGGACGAGCGCGGTCACCGACGATCAGCGGTCGCCGCGAACGATCCACACGTCGAGGAGGACGCATGTAGATCGACCGGAGGGGGCTGTTCGCCGGAGCAGCGGGACTGGCAGGCGTCGCGGCGCTCGCGGGCTGCGCACCACGCGCGCAGCGGACCGAGATCGGCGACTGGCCGACCGAGATGGGCGACGAGCCCGTCACCATCGACTGGTGGAGCGCCAACATCGCCACCAACGAGGGCGGCGACCTCCGCCCCCGCCTCATCGAGGAGTTCAACGAGGAGTACCCGAACGTCCGGATCAACCTCGTCGCGGCGCCCGCCGACACCGATACGAACCGCACGACCCTGACGACCCAGATCGCGGCCGGCTCCCAGAGCCCCGACGTCATCCACGGCGACATCGCCTGGCCCGGCCAGTTCGCCGAGAACTCCCTCGCCACGCCCCTCAGCACCCTCGTTCCCGACGACTTCTGGGACCAGTACCCCGAGGGCCTCCGCTCCGCCGCGAGCGTCGACGGCGAGTACTACATGTTCCCCGTCTACATCGACAACTCCTTCCTGGTCTACCGGCAGGACATCCTTCAAGACGGCGCCCGAGGTCGCTGCGTCGCCTCCTACGGTCGTTCCCCAGACCTGGACGCTCGAGAACTACGTCACCGCGTTCGTCTCGAACGACCTCGCCGTCTACATGATGAACAGCGTGATCGTGGCGGTCAGCACCACGGTGCTGGTGCTCGGGCTCGCGCTGTTCGCGGGCTACGCGCTCACCGGCCGCAAGCTCAAGGGCGGCACCACGATCATGACGACCCTGCTGATGCTCTCGGTGTTCCCCGCGATCGCCGTCCTGACGCCGATCTACCTGATCGAACGGCAGCTCGGCCTGCTCAACAGCTACCCGGGCCTGATCATCCCCTACGTCGCGTTCAACCTGCCGTTCGCCATCTGGATCATGCGCAACTACCTCGCCGGCATCCCCGCCACCTTCGAGGAGGCGAGCGAGATCGACGGCGCCTCGCCCCTCCGACGGTGTTCTCGGTCATCCTCCCGATGTCGAAGCCGGGCCTGTTCACGGTCGGCGTCTTCACGTTCACCGCCTCGTGGAGCGAGTTCCTCATGGCGCTCACCTTCAACAGCGAGACGTCGTTCCGCACGATCCCGGTGGGCATCGCGCTCTTCGGCACGCAGTTCACCGTGCCGTACGGCGCGATCTTCGCGGCCTCGGTCTCGGCGACCGTGCCGATCGTGATCCTCGTGCTCATCTTCCGTCGCTCGATCGTGTCCGGGCTGACCTCTGGGGCGGTCAAGGGCTGAGCCGAGGAGGCGTGGGCCGGGCTGCGTCGAGGACTCAGGCACCCGGGGCGGCCGGCACCGCGCGGCCGGTCCGCCGGCCGGGGCGCGGTCGTCGTCGCCTGAGTCCTCGACGGCTCCGCCGCCCAGCCGCCCCGGCCACGTCGCGACCGCATCGGTAGGTTGGGCTGATGACCGACATCGCCGTGACCGTCCTCCCCTCCGCCGACCAGCGGGGAGGTGGCGGCGACGTCTGGGGCGTGGGGCCTGCTGAACGTGCCGTCGAGGCGGCCGGGGCCAGAGCCGTCGAGCTCGGCGACGAGACGCGCATGATCGTGGTCGGCGGCCGTGTCGACCAGAGCGAGCTGCGCCGGGCGATCGACGAGCACCCCGACGTCGCGGTCGTGCAGCTGCCGAGTGCGGGCGTCGACTCGTACGTCGACACGATGCGGGCCACCCGCCGCGACGGCCTCGTCTTCACGAGCGCGAAGGGGGCGTACAGCGCGCCGGTGGCGGAGCACGCGCTCGCGCTGACCCTGGCGACCCTGCGCGCGCTGCAGCTGCGTGCCAGGGCGACCTCGTGGGAACACGAGCAGCGCGGCATCTCGCTGAACGGGTCGCGTGTGCTGATCATCGGGGCGGGCGGCATCGGCACCGAGCTGATGCGGCTCCTCGGCCCGTTCGACGTCGAGGTCACGATGGTCGTCCGCACGCCCCGCGACGTACCGGGCGCGGTCCGCACGATCACCTCCGAGCACCTCGCCGAGGTGCTGCCCGACATGGACGTCGTCGTGGTCGCGGCCGCCCTCACCGACGGCACCGCGAAGATCGTGGGCCAGGCCGAGCTCGAGGCGATGAAGCGCACGGCGGTGCTGGTCAACATCGCCCGCGGCCCGCTCGTCGACACCGACGCGCTCGTGGCGGCGCTCGCCGCGGGTGAGATCGGAGGCGCCGGCCTCGACGTGGTCGATCCCGAGCCCCTGCCCGACGGGCACCCCCTGTGGGACGAGCCCCTCGCGCTCATCACACCGCACCAGGCGAACACGAACGCGATGACCGAGCCGCTGTTCCAGGCTCGCGTCGAGGAGAACATCCGGGCCCTCGCCGACGACGGTGACCTCGTCGGCGTCGTGGACGTCGACGCCGGGTACTGACCGCTGCGTGGACGACCGGCAGCACGCCTCGTCGACGCGCGCCCGTCGACCACCCGTGTCGAGGACTCAGGAGGCGCCCGCGTCGAGACCCTCAGCGCGCGGGGCTGACGGGCGCTGAGCGTCCCGCCGCCTGAGTCCTCGACGGGTCGGCCCGCGTAGCGTCGCTGCCATGCCCCGGTCCCGTCCCGCCCGCACTCCGTCGAGCCCGTCGAGCGCGTCGAGCCCGTCGCGCCCGTCGCGCGCCCCCGACGACCGGTTCAGCGGCCGCATCGCGGGCTTCGGCACGGCCTCGGGCACGCGTGTCGTCATCGGCATGTGGGACGAGTCGCCCCTCGGCCGCTTCGCCGACGTGATGCTCGAGGACGCTGCCGGCCACCGCCTCCTGCTGGCGCCCTCGCCCGAGGTCGCCGCGTACGTCTCGGCGACCTACTCGTTCGACGAGGTGCAGGTCGTCCCCGTGAGCCGGCGCCGGGTCGACGGCGGCATCGCCGTGACGGCCGGCGACCTCGAGGTGACACTCGTCGTCGGGCAGATCTCGTGGCTCGGCGTGCTGCTGCGGCTCGTGCCCCGGAGCATCGCCACGAGGCCGGCCTGGCTGACCGTCGTCGACCCCGTCGCGCGCGTGCTCGTCCGCGGCGCCCGCACGGCCGGCACCGCCGGCGGAGGCCGCCGCGAGTACTACGGCGTCACACTGGTCCGCGACCTCGCCGGCGTCACGGCCACCCGCGGCGGCGTCGACCTCGGTGCGCTCGCCCCGCTCACGCCGCCTGTCCGCTTCGGCTTCGGCTCGGCACCCGCCCGCCCCAGCCTCGTCGACGTCGTCAGCACGATCCGCCGACCGGCCTGAGCCGAGGAGGCGCGCGGCCGCCCCATCAGGACGCGCGCTGCCAGGCCCACGACGCGTCGCGCAGCCGTCCCGGGAATATCCCGCGCCTCCTGTCGGTCTGCCTCCGTGCACGTACATGACGCGTCACCGATCTGTGTGGCACCGAACCGGTCCGCACCGGACCAGACCGCAGCAGACCTGACCCGCTCAGCCCGCACCACTTCACCAAGGAGATCCCCATGACCACCGTCCTCGTCCTCGTCGGCAGCCTCCGCGGCGGATCCACCAACAAGCAGCTCGCCGAGGCGGCGGTGCTGAACGCACCCGACGGCGTCACGCTGAGCGTCTACGACGGCATCGCCCACCTGCCGTTCTACAACGAGGACATCGACGTCGACGGGGCCCGTCCGGAGGCGGCGGTCGCCTTCCGCAACGCGCTCAGCGCTGCCGACGCCGTGCTCGTCGTCACGCCCGAGCACAACGGCACCATCCCCGCCGTGCTCAAGAACGCCATCGACTGGGCGTCGCGTCCCTACGGCGAGAGCCAGATCTCGGGCAAGCCCCTCGCCGTGATCGGCAGCGCGTTCGGCCAGTTCGGCGGCGTGTGGGCGCAGGACGAGACCCGGAAGTCGTTCGGCATCGCCGGCGCGAAGGTCCTCGAGGACGTCACCCTGGCCATCCCCGGCTCGGTCGTCCGCTTCGCCGAGGTGCACCCCAAGGACGACGCCGAGGTCGTCGCGCAGCTCGCCGAGGTCGTGTCCGCCGTCGTGGAGTCGACGCGCAGCGACGCCGCGTAGGCGCGACGCGCAGCGACGCCGCGTAGGCGACTCGTGCGGACGCCGTCACGGGCGCGACCGGCCAGCAGGGAGGCGGGCGAGACCATCTGGGTCTCGCCCGCTTCTGCGCGCGGTCGCCCGACACCCCGAATTCGGCGTCCCGAAGTTGTCTCATCAGGGCTTTCTCGGTGTGGCAGTCGCTTCGGGCATGCCAAGATCGACAGGTTCCGGGGCGACGACGCCCGCCGTCGCCGCCACCGAAAGGACCAGTCGTGAGCTTCTGGGCCCTCCTCTTCATCGCCCTCGGCGTCTCCGCCGACGCCTTCGCCGTCGCCCTCGGCAAGGGCCTGCACATGCGCCAGTTCTCGGTGCGCGGGGCAGCGGTCATCGCCGTGACCTTCGGTCTCTTCCAGGCGGCCATGCCCCTCGCGGGCTGGCTGCTCGGCACTGCCTTCGCCGGCTACATCGCCGACTTCGACCACTGGATCGCCTTCGGCCTGCTGAGCCTCATCGGCGCGAAGATGCTCTGGGAGGCGTTCACGAAGGGCGACGACGACGAGGACGACGTCGACCGGATCTCGACCCGTGAGCTGCTCCTCCTCGCCGTCGCGACGAGCATCGACGCGCTAGCAGTCGGCGTGACCCTGGCGTTCCTGCCGGTCTCGATCGGCTGGGCCGTGCTGCTGATCGGCGTGACGACGACCGTGCTCACCTTCGCCGGCGTGCTCGTCGGCCACCGGGTCGGGGCCCGCTTCGGCAAGCCGGCCGAGATCGCAGGCGGCGTCGTCCTGATCGTCATCGGCACGAGCATCCTGCTCGAGCACCTCGGGGTCCTGGCCTAGGCGACGACGACAGGAGGCGCGGTGCCTGTCGCACCGCGCCTCCTCGTGTCTCGCAGCTCCGCGTCAGCGGCGGCCGAGTCGGCGCTCTCCGCCGGCGCCCAGCGCGTAGGGGAGGCCGTAGTGGGCGAAGACGTCCGCCTCCTGCGAGGCCTCGAGCTCGCCGTCGGTGTCGATGGACGGGGCGTCCTTGACGAGCTTCTTGTCGAACTGGACCTTGACGTGCTTCGGCGCGACGACCGCGCCGTCGAGCGGCACGAAGAGCAGCTTCTTGCCGACGAGGCCGGCCTGGACCGTCGCGAAGGACGGGCTGTCCGACGACGTGTCGAAGTAGACGCTCTCGAGCTGCCCGATCTTGTCGCCGGCCGGGTCGACGACCGGCAGGCCGATCCAGTCGCGCAGGTTCTCCGCTTCGAACATGACATCCCTCTCTGCGGCACGGATCAGGGCCGGCACGCGTGCCCTCGACGGTAGTAGCCCGGCGTGTGCGCGGGCCGGGCTCGATCGACCCGTCGAGGACTCAGGCGTGCGCGTCGCGCGCGTCCCCGTCGGCAGGCTGCTGGCACGATGGCGACATGTCCGACCTGAGTCCTCGACGTGAACCTGCCCCGCGCCCCGTCCTGCTCGTCGTCGACGTCGCCGACGGCGGTCGCGACGATCCTGCCTTCGAGGCCGAGCTGCAGCGCCTCACGGCCAGCGTCGTCGCGGCGGCGACGGCCGTCGGCTTCGTCGTCGACCGGGTGCCCGCGGCGCAGACGCCCCGGGCCGAGCTCGACGAGCGGCTGGCGGCAGCCGACGCGGTCGTCGTCACCGGGGGAGAGGACGTCGACCCGTCCTTCTACGGCGGCGACCTGAGCGAGCCGCACCTCGGCCAGACGTTCCCGGCAGCAGACCGGGCCCAGGTCGCGATCGTCCGCCGAGCCGTCGACGACCGCACGCCGCTCGTGGGCATCTGCCGAGGCATGCAGCTCGTGAACGTCGCCCTCGGCGGCGACCTCGTGCAGCACCTCCACGACGGCGGACACGTCGGCGGCGACACGGCCGACAGCATGGTCGACCACCGCGTGCTCGTCGAGCCCGGCAGCGAGCTGGCGAAGGCGCTCGGCGCGACGGAGCTCGACGTGCGCAGCTCCCACCACCAGGCCGTCGGACGCGTCGGCACGGGCCTCCGGGTCGTCGCCCGCGCCGACGACGGCACGATCGAGGCGGTCGAGCACGAGGAGGCGCCCGTCTGGTGCGTGCAGTGGCACCCGGAGGACGCGGGGTCGCGCGGCACCGTGCTCACCGATCTGCTGGAGGCGGCGCTGGCCGCACGCCGCCCCTCCTGACGGCGCCGCCGCGCGACGGCGAGACCGAAGGGCGCCCACACGGCCGCACCGGCTGCAAAACCGAATGTCGTTCTGGATCTTGCGGAGAGGGCGGGGGGCCGTGTCACACTGGGAGGACGCCCTCGTCGTGGAGTGGCCCATCCCCGAACGCCCGCCCCTCCGCCGCGACGAGCGCGCTCCGCCTCCCGACACAGCCCGCGTCATCGACCCGGGTCCTGTCGGCAGGGCGGCCCCTCGACGAGCAGCTCGTCGTGCGCGCTCGGCCGGCCCGTCCCGGAAGGCCCGACCGTGCCCCAGAACTCCTCGCGTCCCGACGACGACACCCGCATGAGCAGCAGCACCAGCACCCGCAGCGACAACACCGACACCCGCACCGGCAGCGTCGTCCTCGCCCCCGAGCGCCCCGACCCGACCCCGACCTCCACCTACACGGGCTCGATGCGGGTCAGCGGCATCGACACCCCTGGCCCCCGTCCGACGCACGGCCACGACGGCACGCCGCACGTGCTCACGCCCTCGGCGATCGTCGGGATCGCGGTGCTCGGGCTGGCCACGTTCTTCGCGATCACCACCGAGCTGATGCCCGTCGGCCTGCTGTCCACGATGAGCGAGGACCTCGGGGTCACCGAGTCCCGCATGGGCGTCGTCATCACGGTCTACGCCCTCGCGGTCGCCCTGCTGGCGCTGCCGCTGACGTGGGCCACGGCGCGTGTGCCGCGGAAGGCCGTCCTCGTCGCGACCCTGGGCGGCTACACCGCGTCGAACCTGATCGTCGCGCTCGCGCCGAACTTCGAGATGGTCTGCGTCGGACGCGTCGTCGGCGGCATCGCGCACGCGCTGTTCTTCTCCGTCGCCTCCGCGTACGCCACCCGCATCGTGCCGCCCCGCCTCGCAGGTCGCGCGATCGCGTTCGTCTACTCGGGCAGCTCGCTCGGCTTCGTGCTGGGGGTGCCCGTCGCGACGACGGTCGGCGACCACCTCGGCTGGCGCTCGGCGGTCTTCGCGGTGGCCGTCGCCTCCGCCGTGCTCGCCGTCGTGGCGCTGGCGTTCCTGCCGGCCGTCCGCGGCGAGTCGTACCCGCACCTCGGATCCGTCGCGGCCTGGGCCCGCTCCGGCCTGCTCGCGGTCGTCGTCGCCGACCTCCTCCTCTTCGCCGGTCACTACGTCGTGTACACCTACGTCGGCCCCTACCTCGTCACCGCAGGCCTCGGCGACGACGCGGTCGCGCCGGCGCTCCTCGTGCTCGGGGTGACGGGCATCGTGGGGCTGCTGACCGCAGGGGCCTTCGTCGACCGGGCGCCGCGGCAGACGCTGATCGCGGCCGTGGCCGTCATGGCGCTGGCGCTCGCCGCGCTGCCCCTCGTGCACGGCTCCCTCGTGGGCACCTTCGTGGTCGCCGGCCTCTGGGTCGCGGCCAACGGCACCACCGGCACCCTCTTCATGGCCGCGGCGATCCGCACAGGAGGCGTCAGCCCCGACATCGCCGGAGCCCTCGTCAACGCAGGCTCGAACGTCGGCATCGCCGGCGGGGCCGCCCTCGGCGCGCAGGTGTTCGGCACGGCCGGGCTGGGCCTCGGCGCGCTGCCGTTCGTCGCTGCCGTCGTCGTCGGGGCGAGCCTCGTGGTCGTCGTCCTCGGCCGCCGCGGCTTCCCGGTCTCGGGGCACGCGCAGTCGACCCTGTCGACGTCGAGCCTCCGCACCATCACGTCGTCCGTGTCCGTCGTGACGGCGTCGATCGCCACCGTGCAGGGCGTCCGCACGGGCTCGGTAAATGCCGGGCCAGCGGTGCGGGGCGGGCGCGGCGGGCGTCAGGGCAGGTAGCCGCTGGCGGACGGCTGCCGCTGGCCGCCGCTGCCGCTGGCCGGCAGCTGCTGAGCGGTACCTCTCCGCGCTCTGCGGGACCGCGCAGCGACTGCCGCGTCGAGGACTCAGGCGCCCGGCAGCAGCGACGTCGCTCACCCGCGGCAGGGCGGCGCCTGCAGCGTCGCCACCTGAGTGCTCGACGTGGCCCGGCCCCGCGACGTGGCCCAGCGCCGGGACGTGGCCCGGCGCCGGGACGCGGCCCGGCCGCCTCCGCCACGGTGCCGCTCCGGTGTCAGCCCCCGGCGAGCCCGTTCTCGTAGGCGAAGATCACCGCGTGCACCCTGTCGCGCACGTCGAGCTTCGCCAGCACTCGTCCGACGTGCGTCTTGACGGTCGACTCCGAGAGGAACAGCTCCCCGGCGATCTCCGAGTTGCTGAGGCCGCGTCCGATCGCGACGAGCACCTCGTGCTCGCGCTCGGACAGCAGGTCGAGCGAGGAGGCGCGGTGCACGCCAGCACGGTCGGGCAGCCGCCCCCGGTAGAGGTCGAGCATCGCGCGGGTCACCCGAGGCGAGACGATGGCGTCGCCCGCGGCCACGGTCCGGATCGCGGCGACGAGCTCGGCGGGAGGAGCGTCCTTGAGCAGGAACCCGCTGGCGCCGGCGTTGAGGCCGCCGAAGGCGTACTCGTCGAGGTCGAACGTCGTCAGCACGAGCACGCGCGCCTCCGGGCGAGCCGCGACGATGCGGTGCGTGGCCCCGATGCCGTCGAGCCCCGGCATCCGCACGTCCATCAGGACGACGTCGGGCCGCAGCTCCGCGTCGCGCTCGACCGCGGCCAGTCCGTCGGCGGCCTCGCCCACGATCCGGAGGTCGGGCTGTGCGCCGAGCACCATCGCCATGCCGGCGCGCAGCAGGTCCTGGTCGTCGACGAGCATGACGGTGATGTCGGTCACGATGCCTCCTCCGGCGTCTGGTCTGCGTCTCCGTGGCCCTGCAGGACGAGCCGGAGGCGCCAGCCCCGCCCGCCCAGCTCGGCGCGCGGCCCGGCCTCGAGGCTGCCCCCGTACAGTGCGGCGCGCTCCCTGAGGCCCACGAGCCCGCGCTCCGTCCCGACCGAGGCGGCGGGCACGGTGCCGGCGCCGTCGTCGACGATCTCGACGGCGACCCTGCCGCGACCGTCGGCGCCCTGCAGGACGACCGCGACCCGCGCGGGACGCTCGGCGTACCGCAGGGCGTTCGTCAGCCCCTCCTGCACGGTCCGGTACAGGACCACCTGCAGTGCCGGAGCCGCGGGGAGCTCGCCCACCCGGGTGAGCGAGACGGGGAGGCCGGCCGAGCGGTAGGTCTCGACGAGGTCGTCGAGCCCGTCGAGCCCCGGCTGCGGTGCGAGCGCCGCGTCGTCGTCGCCGTCGTGCAGCACGCCGAGCAGGCGACGCATGTCGGCCAGGGCCTCCCGTCCGACGACGCCGATCTGCCTCACGGCGTCGCGGCTGCGCGCCGGGTCGACCTCGGCGACGGCGTCGGCCCCGTCGGAGAGGCTGATCATCACGGACATGCCGTGGGCGACGACGTCGTGCAGCTCGCGGGCGATCCGCGCGCGCTCCGCGCCGGCGGCGAGGCGCGCCTCCTGGTCCCGGTCGCGTTCGAGCTGCGCGGCCCGGTCGATGAGCGCGGCGAGGTACTGACGCCGGCTGCGCACGTTGAGCCCGACGAGCACGACCACGACGATGCCGAAGCCCGCCACCAGCGGCGACTCGACGTTCGGGACGACCGTCCCCGCGAGGGCGAGCGACCCCACGACGGCTGCCGAACAGACCCAGGCCCACCGCGCCCCGCGTCGGACCGCCACCGAGTAGAGCCCGATCAGCAGCGCCCACGGGAGGCTGACCGTGTCGAGGGCGTTCTGCGCGACGAGGCAGACCAGAGCGACGGCCGTCACGACGACGGGCGCCCTTCGGCGCAGCAGGAGGCTCGCGTAGGAGACCGCCCAGAGCGCGTACCAGGGCCACGGGGCAGGCAGCACGACGACCCACGTGTCGATCTTGGCGGTGCCGCTGATGAACGCCACGGCGGCCGCCGTGAGGGCGAGCACGACGTCGGCGGCCACCGGGTGCTCCGCGATGCGTCGTCGGATCACGCCCGGAGGCCGCGGCGGACCCGCGTCGGAGTCCCCGTCCGGCACGCCGCCGGCGGGGGCTCCTCCGACCCCGGCGCGGGGCGGCCTCGGGGCCGACCCGGACGTCGAGGCGCGTCGCGCGGCCATCTCAGACGTCGCGTCGTGCGGTCGCCCACGCCGCGGCCGCGGCCGGCACGACGAGCCAGGCGGCGAGCGCGCCCAGGTCGCGGCCCAGGTCGGCGACGGGCTCGGTGCCCGAGAAGAGCTGGCTCATGGTCGTCTCAGCGTACGTGAGGAGCAGCACGGACCAGTCGACGCCCTGGCCGGTGGTCAGCAGGATCACCGCGACGGGCAGCACGAGCAGCACCCCGAGGACGATGGCGATCGCGCCGGCCGAGCTCCGGACGAGGGTCGCGACCATCACCGTGAAGACGCTGAGCACGGCCAGCCACGCCGCCGCCGCGCCGACGGCCTGGAGCACGGCAGGGTCCACGAGCGAGGTCCGCAGGCCCGTGCTCGCCAGCACCGCGCTCGACGCGGCCCACGCCGCGACCGACGATGCCACCGAGAGCACGACGGCGGCCCCTGCCGCCACGAGGGTCTTCGCCGCGAGCACGGGCAGCCGCCGCGGCACGGCCGAGTAGGTGGTCCGCTTCTGGCCCGTGGCGAACTCCTGGGTGACGAAGAGCACCACCAGCACGGCGACGAACAGCTCGCCGACGGTCGTCGCCGGCGCCATCGTGCGGAGGGTGGTCGCGGCCCCGCCGGCCAGCGCTCCGGCGGGGTCGGAGGCGTCGGTGAGGGCGACGGCGGCGCTCGCCGCGGCGGAGAGGACCACCGTCAGGGCGGCGATCAGCCAGGTCGAGCGCACGCTCGTCAGCTTGGTCCGCTCCGACCAGGCGACGCGGGCGAAGGTCAGGCGCGGTGCCCGGTCGAGCGGGCTGAGCAGGGGTGCGGCAGTGGTGGTCACGAGGTGTCTCCGATCGGGAGGGATGGTCGAGGAAGGAGGGGGAGGACGAACACGAGGAGGAAGGGGAGGAAGGGGAGGAAGGGGAGCAGGAGGAGGAGGAGCAGGCCCGTGCGGCGGCGGTCGGGAGCAGCGGGCCGGGCGCCGGTCGACGACTCAGGAGGCGCCGGTCACGAGGACGGGGCGACGCATATCCAGCAGGCGCCCCCGCCGATCACACCTGAGACCTCGACCCGGACCGGTACTCGACCGAGTCGTCGGTCAGGCCGAAGAACGCGTCCTCGAGCGACGTCTGCGCGGGCGTCAGCTCGAACAGCAGCACGCCAGCGGGCGCGGCGGCCCTGGCGATCTGCTCGGCGGTGAGCCCGGCGACCTCGAGCCGGTCGGCCGTGAGGTGCGTCACCGTGCCTCCGAGCGGGCGCAGCAGGGTCTCGAGATGCTCGGCAGAGTCGGTCCTGACGGCGACCTTGCCGCCTCCCTGGCCGGCGAGCACGTCGGCCACCGACGCGTCGGCGATCACGCGGCCGCGGCCGAGGACGACGAGGCGGTCGGCGGTCTGTGCCATCTCGCTCATCAGGTGGCTCGAGAGCAGCACGGCGCGGCCCTCGGCGGCGAGCGACCGGCAGAGCTGCCGCACCCAGATGACGCCCTCGGGGTCGAGCCCGTTGACGGGCTCGTCGAGCACGAGCGTGTGGGGGTCGCCGAGCAGGGCGGTGGCGATGCCGAGACGCTGTCCCATGCCGAGCGAGAACGTGCCGGCGCGGCGACGGGCGACCGACTCGAGGCCGGTCAGGCCGATGACCTCGTCGACCCGTCGGTCGGGGATCCCGTGCGTCCGGGCGACGGTGCGGAGGTGGTCGCGGGCCGTGCGTCCCGGGTGGACGGCCCCGGCGTCGAGGAGGACCCCCACCTCCTGCAGCGGTGCAGGGCTGTCGGCGTAGCGACGGCCGTCGACGGTGACCGTGCCGGAGGTCGGCCGGTCGAGGCCGACGATCATGCGCATAGTCGTCGACTTGCCGGCGCCGTTCGGCCCGAGGAACCCGGTGACGGTGCCCGGCGCGATCGTGAACGAGACGTCGTCGACGGCGAGGGAGGCGCCGTGGCGCTTGGTGAGGTGGCTGGCTTCGATCATGTCCACGACGCTAAGGAGCGCCTCGGCCCCCGTCGTCGGAGCACGGTGCCGTCGTGCTGGTACCGCGGTACCACGCGACGCGGGGAGTCATCGGGCTCGGCCGGCGCCTCCCGCCTGTGGCAGGGTCGACCCGGTGACCGACGAGACCGCCCCGACGCCCGAGACCGCCGCCGCCGAGACGGCCCACAAGAAGAAGCTGATCCTCAACCTCTTCGAGATGAACTGCGTCGGCCACATCACGCACGGCCTCTGGCGGCTGCCCGGCAACCACCGCCGTGAGTACACGGACATCCGGTACTGGACCGAGCTCGCGCGCCTCGCCGAGCAGGGCGGTTTCGACGCAGTGTTCCTGGCCGACGTGCTCGGCACCTACGACGTCTACCGCGACAGCCCGGCGCCGGCCCTGCTCGAGGGCATCCAGGCGCCCGCGAACGACCCGATGCTCGTCGTGCCCGCGATGGCCGCGGTGACCGAGCACCTCGGCTTCGGCGTCACGGCGTCGACGAGCTACGAGCCGCCGTTCGCCTTCGCGCGCCGCATGTCGACCCTCGACCACCTGACCGGCGGCCGTGTCGGCTGGAACGTCGTGACCTCGTACCTGCCCTCGGCCGCGCGCAACTTCGGGCTCGACGACCAGATCCCGAAGGAGGAGCGCTACGCCAGGGCGGCCGAGTACCTGGACGTGCTCTACAAGCTCTGGGAAGGCTCGTGGGAGGACGACGCCGTCGTCGCCGACCCGACCGCCGACGGTCTCGCGCCAGGCTCCGGCGTGTACACCGACCCGTCGAAGGTGCACACGATCGACCACGACGGCCGCTTCTACAAGGTCGTCGGCCCGCACCTCAGCGAGCCGTCCCCGCAGCGCACCCCCGTGCTGTTCCTCGCGACGGCGTCCCCGACGGGCGTCGAGCAGGCCGCCCGCAACGCCGAGGTCGTCTTCACCGGCGGGCGCGCGGTGGCTCGCGTCGCCGAGGCCACCCGCGCCGCCGCGGTCGAGGCGGGCCGAGCCGCGGACGACGTCCGCTTCATCGTCCAGGCCGGCGTGATCACGGCAGAGACCGAGGAGGCGGTGGCCGAGAAGCTGGCCCTCTACCGGTCGTTCGCCAGCGAGCAGGGCGCGCTCGTGCACCGCAGCGTCCCGTTCGACGCGCCGTCGCACGACCCCGCGACGACCGTCCGCGAGGCCCTCGTGGCCGAGGGGCGCCTCGACCACCCCGGTGCCGCCTCCTTGCCTCTGGACATCACGGTCGGCGAGCTGATCGCGAGCGTGGACGAGGCCTGGGGCGGCGCGTTCTTCGTCGCCGGGACGCCGACGGTCGTCGCCGACGAGATCGAGCGCTGGCTCGACGAGGAGGGCATCGACGGGATCAACCTGCGGCAGTACCACTCGTACGACACGCTGCGCGACTTCGTCGAGCTGGTCGTGCCCGAGCTGCGGCGCCGCGGGCGCGTGCGCGAGGCGTACGTGCCGGGCGAGACGCTGCGCGAGCGGTACACGGGCGGCGGGCCGCGGCTCCCGTCGACGCACCCGGCTGCGGCGTACCGGCGCTGAGGTCAGGCCGCGCGGACCGGGTCGGCCGGGAGCTACGCGGCGCGGCGGACGCGGTAACGCGCCGGCACGGACGGCACGCGCAGCCAGGTGGTGCGGCGGACGCCGTCGGACGAGGTCCACTCGACGAAGACGGTGCCGAGGGCGGCGAGGGCGCCGATCTCGGTCGGCGTCGCGACGCCCATCGCCGAGCGGAGACGGAGCGCGTCGGTGCGGCGGGCGACTCCGCCGGGCAGCTCGACGACGACGTCGCGCGGCGTCTGGCCGCCGACGCGGCGGAGCACGAGGCAGGCGCCGAGCGGCAGGGCAGGGTCGCTGCCGTCGTTCGGCACGTCGAGCCAGGTGAGGAAGAACGAGGGGGCGCGGCGCAGTCGGACGACCCGCTCGGGGCGGACGCCGCGGTCGTCGCGGAGCTGCTGCGGAGCGGAGGCGCGGACGGCGTCGGTGCCGTGTGCGGTCGAGTCCATCGTGGTGTTCCCCTGGTCGTGGTCGGTCGGCGGCGGTCTCCCGGGGCCTGTACCCAGCGAACCGCGTCCTGGCCCGGGGGACAACGGGGGACGCGGCCCCGGTCCGGGGGGTCGTCGGTCCCCAGTGAGGGGGACACGGGCCGCCGAGGTGGAGTCGCGTCGACGGATCAGGTGCTGTCGTCGACGCCGGGCCGCGCTGTCCTGCCGCCTGTCGCCCGACGCCGCCGCCACCTGAATCGTCGACGCAGCGCCGCGCCCGCCCGACGCGGCCCCGCGGAGTGAGCGCTCACTAGACTGGACGCCGCCACCGAGTCGAAGGAGTCTCATGCACAACTGGGCCGAGAACGTCGAGTACACGACGACCGACCTCCGCACCCCCGCCTCGGTCGACGAGCTGCGCGACGTGGTCGCGTCCAGCCGTCGGGTGAAGGCGATCGGCTCGCGGCACTCGTTCAACAGGGTGGCCGACACCGACGGGGTGCTCGTCTCGACGGAGGGCCTCGGGCTGCCGATCGAGCTCGACCAGGCCGCAGGCACCGTCCGCGTCGGGGCCGGCACGACGCACGCCGTCCTCGCCCGCGAGCTGCAGGCCCATGGCCGCGCCCTGCCGAACCTCGCCTCGCTGCCGCACATCAGCGTGGCCGGCGCCGTGCAGACCGGCACCCACGGGTCGGGCGTGCGCAACCCCGCGCTCTCCGCGAGCGTCGCCGCGGTCGAGATCGTGCGGGCCGACGGGTCGCTCGACGTCGTCCGTCGTGGGGACGACGCGTTCGGCGCCTCCGTCGTCGGCCTCGGCGCCCTCGGCGTCGTCACCGCGCTGGTGCTCGACACGGTGCCGACCTTCGACGTCGTGCAGACCGTGCACCACGACCTGCCCTGGGCTGCGGCCCTCGAGAACCTCGGCGCGCTGATGGCGCACGCCTACAGCGTCAGCCTCTTCACGCGGTACACCGGCGACGTCGTGGGGCAGGTCTGGGCGAAGGCGCGCGTCGGCGACGCACCCCTCGCGACGCCGCTCGACCTCGTCGCGCTGGGGGCCCGCCCCGCCTCCGAGGCCGTGCACATGCTGCCGGACACGGCGGCGGACGCGGTCACCCCGCAGCTCGGCGTGCCCGGCCCGTGGCTCGACCGGCTGCCGCACTTCCGCGCCGAGTTCACCCCGAGCGCGGGCGAGGAGATCCAGAGCGAGTACCTCGTCCCCGCCGAGCACGCGCCCGCCGCCGTCGAGGCGCTCCGTGCCCTCGGCGAGAGCCTGGCCGACGTGATCTTCGTCAGCGAGATCCGCAGCATCGCCGCCGACGACGCCTGGCTCAGCCCGAGCGGCGGCCGCGACAGCATCGCGTTCCACTTCACCTGGCGCCGCGACACGGAGGCGGTGCTCGCGGTCCTGCCGAGCGTCGAGGAGGCGCTGGCACCGTTCGACGCGCGCCCTCACTGGGGCAAGGTGGCCGGCCTCGACCACGGGGTGCTGCGTCGTCGCTACCCTCGACTGGACGACTTCGCGGCCCACGCCACGGCAGTCGACCCCGACGGGCGCTTCCGCAACGCCCACCTCGACCACCTCGTCTTCGGAGGAACAGCCCGTGCCTGAGACCACCACCACGCCAGCCGCCACGTCCGTCCCGGTCGGCTCCGTCCCCGTCAGCTCGGTCCCCGTCAGCGGAGTCCCGACCGTGCTCGAGCACGGCCCCTACCGGGCCGACATCGCCGGCGTCGGGGCGACGCTCCGCTCGCTCACGCACGACGGTCGTCACCTCGTCGTCCCCTTCGGCCTCGACGAGGTCCGTCCGCTCTACCGCGGCGCGCTGCTCGCCCCGTGGCCGAACCGCGTCGTCGACGGCTCGTGGGACGACGACGGGGTCGAGCGTCAGCTGCCCGTCAACGAGGTCGAGCGGGGCCACGCCCTGCACGGGCTGGTGCAGTGGGCGGACTGGACGGTCGACGCGGCCGACGAGACCGACTCGCACCGCGCCTCCTTCGTGACCCAGCTCGCCCCGAGCGACGGCTACCCCTACCGGCTCGAGCTCCGCGCGACCTACGAGCTCGGCGACGCCGGCCTCGTCACCACCGTCACGGCGACGAACGTCGGGCAGGGCACGGCTCCCTACGGCGTCGCCCCGCACCCGTACCTCGTCGCCGGCGAGGGCCGCGTCGACGACTGGTCGCTGCTGCTCCCCGCGGCGAGCTACCTCGAGGTCACCGACGATCGCCTCGTGCCGACCGGCGTGCACGGCGTCACCGAGCGTGACGGCTTCGACTTCCGCGAGGCCCGTGCCGTCGGCGACCTGTTCGTCGACCACGCCTTCACCGAGATCGGTGCCGACGCCGAGGGACGCGCCACGGTCGAGGTCGTCGCGCCCGGCGGCGGCGGCGTCGCGATGTCGTGGGCCGTCTCCGAGCTGCCCTGGGTGCAGGTGCACACGGGCGACCGGCCCGAGCCCGAGCTCGACCGCCTCGGCCTCGCCGTCGAGCCGATGACCTGCCCGCCCGACGCCTTCACGAGCGGCGTCGACCTCGTCCGCCTCGCACCGGGGGAGTCGCACACCGCGTCGTGGACCATCGCCGCGATCGCCCCGACCGCCTGACCTCGACCGCCTGACCCCGACCCCGCAGGAGGCGCGCCCCGGCCGAGCAGGCCGGGTCCCGCCATGCCCTGCCCCGCCTGGGCAGCGCTACGCGCCGATCGGCTCCGCGCCGAGGCGCTCGGCCTGCCAGGTGACCGCCGAGACGGCGCCGAGCGACCAGCGGGCGAGGACGCCGTCGAGCGCGCGGCGAGTGCGGCGTGCGGCGAGCTCGTCGCGCACCACGACGTCGAAGCGCAGCATCTCGGGCAGCTCGGTCAGCAGCACCGTCCCCGCGTCGGCGAGCTGCACGAGGTACTGGCCCTCGTCGACCCGTGCCGTCGTGTGCTCGGCCAGGAGCCGCCGCGACAACCAGAACAACCCGGCGCTGTCGTGCGCGGTGTGGACGGTGGCCGTGACGGTGATCATGCGCACATAGTGCCCCGCGTTCCGCTCAGGCCCGTGAACGGCGTGTATCCGGCGTGTGAACCCTGGCCCCCGAGTGCGCGACTTGACATCGGTCTCGGCCTGCCTCATAGTTGCCCCGGACCACAGATGTGAGCGCTCACATGAAACGGTCACATCCGCGTCACAGGGTCGGCACAGCAGCCGCACCGACGACGTACCGGCGGGGCATGATCCCCCGCCAGCTCCGCCAGCCACACCCCCTCGCACCTTCCCGCGCACCAGCGACACACCACCTGACGAAGAGGTCACCTGTGAACCGCACCGCTCGCACCGCACCTGCCGCCTCGGCTCCCTGCCAGGCCGCCCCCGCCTCCTCGGCCCTCCGCGGCTCCGCACCCGCCTAGGCCCCTCTGCTCCGGCGCACCTCCCCGTGCGCCGGCCGGCTCGACGCGACCCCGGTCGCGACCCGCCGCTCCCGGCCCGGTCCCGCGACGTCCCGCCGCCCGGCCCCGCCGATCCCTGCACCACCCACGCAGCACACCATCCGTCATCGACGACGCCGTCCAGATGACACGGACACGAAGGAATCCCCGTGAAGAACAAGAAGCTCATCGTCGGCATCGTCGCCGCCGGTCTCGCCATCTCCCTCGCCGGCTGCGCCGGCGGCGGCGGCCGCGGCGCCGACAGCGGCAGCGGCGACAGCGGTGGAGACAACTCGGGCGCCCTCGTCGGCGTCGCGATGCCCACCAAGGTCTCCGAGCGCTGGATCAAGGACGGCGACGCCGTCAAGAGCGCCCTCGAGAAGAAGGGCTACAAGGTCGACCTCGAGTACGCCGACAACAAGATCCCGCAGCAGGTCCAGCAGGTCAGCAACATGATCACCAAGGGCGCCAAGGTCCTGATCGTCGCCTCGATCGACGGCGGCTCGCTCAGCGACCAGCTCGACTCGGCTGCCAAGGCCGGCATCAAGGTCATCTCGTACGACCGCCTCCTCACCGGCAACGAGAACGTCGACTACTACGTCTCGTTCGACAACTACAAGGTGGGCGTCGACCAGGGCACCAGCCTGCTGACGGGCCTCGGCCTCGCCGACGCCGACGGCAAGAAGGTCGACGGCGCCGACCCCAAGACCATCGAGGTCTTCGCCGGCAGCCCCGACGACAACAACGCGCAGTTCTTCTTCAACGGCGCGATGGACACCCTCAAGCCCTACATCGAGGACGGCTCGCTGACGATCGGCTCCGGCCAGGACCAGTTCACGCAGGCCGCCACGCAGCAGTGGGACCCCGCGACCGCCAAGGCCCGCATGCAGAACCTGGTCGCGTCGACCTACTCGGGCGGCACCAATCTCGACGGCGTGCTCTCGCCCTACGACGGCATCTCGATCGGCATCATCTCGGCGCTCGAGGGTGCCGGCTACTCGGACGACGCTCTCCCGATCGTCACCGGCCAGGACGCCGAGGCCGCCTCGGTCAAGTCGATCATCGCCGGCCAGCAGTACTCGACCATCTACAAGGACACCCGTCAGCTCGCTGACCAGTCCGTCGTGATGGCCGACGACATCCTCAACGGCAAGACGCCCGAGACGAACGACGACAAGACGTACGACAACAAGGTCAAGGTCGTCCCGACCTACCTGTTCCAGCCCGTCACCGTCACCAAGGACAACTACAAAGAGGTCCTGATCGACAGCGGCTACTACACCGAGGCCGACCTCAAGTAGGTCCCCCCTCCCCGGGGCGCAGGAGGTGCGGTGCACCCGCTCCGCACCTCCTGCGCCCCACAGCTCCGCCCCACCCCATGCACGAAAGAAGGAACACGTGGCGAACACGATCCTCGAGATGCGCGACATCACGAAGACGTTCCCCGGCGTCAAGGCCCTGCAGGACGTCACGCTGGAGGTCGAGCGCGGCCAGGTCCACGCGATCTGCGGCGAGAACGGCGCCGGCAAGTCGACGCTGATGAAGGTGCTGTCGGGGGTCTACCCGTCGGGCTCGTTCGACGGCCAGATCCTGCTCGACGGCCAGCCCGTCGACTTCAAGAACATCAACGACTCCGAGGCCGCAGGCGTCGTCATCATCCACCAGGAACTGGCGCTCAGCCCGTTCCTGTCGATCGCCGAGAACATCTTCCTCGGCAACGAGCAGTCCAAGGGCGGCTTCATCGACTGGAACAAGACGAACCTCGACGCCGCCGGCCTGCTGGCCCGCGTCGGCCTGCGCGACAACCCCGTCACCAAGGTGACCGACATCGGGGTCGGCAAGCAGCAGCTGGTCGAGATCGCGAAGGCGCTGTCGAAGCGCGTGAAGCTGCTCATCCTCGACGAGCCGACCGCCGCCCTGAACGACGACGACTCCGCCCACCTGCTCGACCTGATCAAGAGCCTGCAGGGGCAGGGGATCACGTCGATCATCATCAGCCACAAGCTGAACGAGATCAAGTCGATCGCCGACAAGGTCACGATCATCCGTGACGGCAAGACGATCGAGACGCTCGACATGCACGCGGGCGAGGTCACGGAAGACCGGATCATCAAGGGCATGGTCGGCCGCGACCTCGAGAGCCGGTACCCGTCGCACGAGTCGACGATCGGCGAGGAGCTGCTCCGCATCGAGGACTGGACCGTCCACCACCCCCTCGACTCGAGCCGCGAGATCATCCACCAGGCGAACCTCAGCGTGGCAGCCGGCGAGATCGTCGGCATCGCGGGCCTGATGGGCGCCGGCCGCACCGAGCTCGCGATGAGCGTCTTCGGCAAGAGCTACGGCACGGGCATCTCGGGCACCGTCTACAAGCGCGGCGAGAAGATCGACACCGGCACGGTCAGCAAGGCCATCGACGCCGGCATCGCGTACGCCACTGAAGATCGCAAGAAGTACGGCCTCAACCTGATCGACGACATCACCCGCAACGTGTCCGGCTCCGCGCTCCGCAAGCTGGCGAAGGCCGGCTTCGTGAACAGCTCGGAAGAGAGCACGGTCGCCGAGGGCTACCGCAAGAGCATGAACATCAAGGCGCCGAACGTGTCGGCCCTGACGGGCAAGCTCTCCGGCGGCAACCAGCAGAAGGTCGTGCTGTCGAAGTGGATGTACACCGACCCCGACGTGCTGATCCTCGACGAGCCGACCCGCGGCATCGACGTCGGCGCGAAGTACGAGATCTACACGATCATCAACCAGCTCGCAGACGCGGGCAAGGGCGTGATCGTCATCTCGAGCGAGCTGCCTGAGCTGCTCGGCATCTGCGACCGCATCTACACCCTCTCGGAGGGGCGCATCACGGCCGACGTGCCGGTGGCCGAGGCGACCCCCGAGTTCCTCCTGAAGTACATGACCCTCGAACGAGAGAGCCCCGTCAATGAGCGCGCCTAGCCCCACCCAGGCCACCGACCCGAAGCCCACGGGCGGGTCGCCCACCTCCCGTCAGCCGCAGAGCGGCTCCGGCGGCAACCCCCTCGTCGGTGCGGTCTCGTACCTCGGCGGGCAGCTGCGCCAGATCGGCCTCTTCATCGCGCTGATCGTCATCGTGCTGTTCTTCCAGATCACGACGAACGGCATCACGCTGGCGCCGATCAACGTGTCGAACCTGGTGGTGCAGAACAGCTACATCCTGATCCTCGCCATCGGCATGGTGATGGTCATCATCGCGGGCCACATCGACCTCTCGGTCGGCTCGATCGTCGCCTTCACGGGCGCCATGGCCGGCGTCATGATCACCCAGTGGGGCCTGCCCTGGCCCGTCGCGGTCGTCCTCTGCCTCGTGCTCGGCGGCCTGGTCGGCGCCTGGCAGGGCTTCTGGATCGCCTACTTCGGCATCCCGGCCTTCATCGTCACCCTGGCGGGCATGCTCGCCTTCCGCGGCGCGGCTCAGATCGCCCTGCAGACGCAGCAGATCTCGCCGTTCCCGCAGGGCTTCCGTGACATCGGCTCCGGCTTCCTCCCGGCGTTCGGCTCGACCGGCTACGAGCCGCTGACGCTCGTGCTCGGCGCGATCGCCGCGGTGGCCCTGATCGGCACGGGCCTCCGCGGCCGCGCCACCCGTCGCAAGTACCAGCTCGAGGACGAGCCGTTCCTGTGGTTCGTCACGAAGATGGTCTTCACCGTCGGCCTCGTCATGTACATCGGGTTCCTCCTCGCCAGCTACTCGGGCACCCCGATCGTCCTCGTCGTCCTCGCCGTGCTAGTGGTCGTGTACTCGACGGTCATGAAGAACTCGGTCTTCGGCCGCCACGTCTACGCCATCGGCGGCAACCTGCACGCCGCCGAGCTGTCGGGCATCAAGACGAAGCGCGTCACCTTCCTGCTGTTCGTCAACATGGGCGTCATCTCCGCCCTCGCCGGCCTGGTCTTCACCGGCCAGCTGAACCTCGCCAGCGGCAGCGCCGGCAACGGGTTCGAGCTCGACGCCATCGCCGCCGTCTTCATCGGCGGCGCGGCAGTCACGGGCGGCATCGGCACGGTCACCGGCGCCATCGTCGGAGGCCTGATCATCGGGATCCTGAACAACGGCATGTCGATCCTCGGCGTCGGCAGCGAGTACCAGTCCCTCATCAAGGGGCTCGTGCTGCTCGCCGCGGTCGCGTTCGACGTCTTCAACAAGCGTCGCGCCGGCTCCAGCGGCAAGTAGCAGGGAGCGAGCGAGCTGGCAGCAGCAACGGCAGCAGCAGCTCAGCTCGACGAGACTCGTCGGCCGGTCGGTCGGTCGACGATCCAGGAGGCGCGGTCCGAGGGGGGCCGCGCCTCCGTCGTCCCGGGGCGTCGCCGACGCTCGTGCCTGAGTCCTCGACGAGGCCCGGAGCCGGCCGGCGAGCCAGCCGGCCCGGGATCGGAAACCGAACGACCTTTAGGATCAGACAGTGGCAACCCTCTTCGACGTCGCGGCCGAGGCCGGCGTCTCGCACCAGACGGTGTCGCGCGTCGTCAACGGCGACCCCACCGTGCGCCCGGTGACGAAGGCCAAGGTCGACGCGGCCGTCGAGAAGCTGAGCTACCGCCCGAGCCTGACCGCGCGGGCCCTCGCCAGCCGCAAGACCCGGTCGATCGGGCTGATCAGCACCGGGTTCCCCTTCTACGGGCCGTCGAGCACGATGCACGGCTTCAACGGTGCTGCGCGCCGAGCCGGCTACCAGGTGTCGATGGCCACCCTCGACGGCGACGACACCCGCGCCGTCCAGCAGGCCGTCGACGCGTTCGTCGGCCAGGCCGTCGCGGCCATCGTGCTCATCGCGCCCGACGCGCAGGCCCTGGACGTGCTGCGCTCGTCCCGGGTGGCGGTGCCGCTGGTCACCGCCGACAGCGTCGCCGAGGACGGCCACCACGCCGTCTCGATCGACCAGGCAGCGGGTGCCGAGCTCGCCGTCGAGCACCTCGCCTCCCTGGGGCACCGATCCGTCGCCCACGTGGCCGGGCCCGAGGCGTGGATGGACGGTCGTGATCGCGAGCGGGGCTGGCGCGACGCCTGCGAGCGGCTCGGCCTCGAGACGGGGCCGCTGCTGCGGGGCGACTGGACCCCCGCCTCCGGGCACCGCCTCGGCCTCGAGCTGGCCGGACGGCGCGACGTCACGGCGGTCTTCTGCGCGAACGACCAGATGGCGCTCGGCGCGGTGCACGCGTTCTGCGACGCCGGCCTCGAGGTGCCCCGGGACGTGAGCATCGTCGGCTTCGACGACGTGCCGGAGGCGGCGCACTTCCTGCCTCCGCTGACGACCGTGCGCCAGGACTTCGAGGCGCTCGGCCGCCGCATCATGGACACGGTCGAGGCAGTGCTCGCCGGGGACGACGAGCCCGTCGACGCGGTGCTGCCCGAGCTCGTCGTGCGGCGCTCGACGGCGGCGCCCCGGTCCTGAGCCGGGGCTGACCTGATCCTCCACCGGCCGTCTGCCGGCTCTGCGCCGGCCTCGTCGCGCTGCTCTCCCGGCACCGGCCGCGTTGCACGCACCACCCGCGGCGTGTGAGAATGTGAGCGCTCACTTTCGCGTGGGCAGACCACCAGACCCGCCCCTCCGGGGCTCGCACCACCAGGACAAGGACGTTCCATGGCAGACACCACCGCCGCGCCCGACGCACACGTCGTCGGCGTCGACTTCGGCACCCTGAGCGGGCGGGCGGTCGTCGTCCGCGTGTCCGACGGGGCCGAGCTCGGCACCGCCACCCACGACTACTCGCACGCCGTCGTCGACCGCACGCTGCCCGTCGGCGGGGCGCGACTGCCGGCCGACTGGGCCCTGCAGGTGCCCAGCGACTACGTCGACGTGCTGAAGAACGCCGTGCCGGAGGCCCTGGCCGCGTCCGGCGTCGACCCGGCCTCGGTGATCGGCATCGGCACCGACTTCACCGCCTGCACGATGGTTCCGACGACCGCCGACGGCACCCCCCTCAACGAGCTCGAGCAGTTCGCCGACCGCCCCCACGCCTACGTCAAGCTGTGGCGTCACCACGCCGCGCAGGGCCAGGCCGACCGCATCAACGAGCTGGCTCGCGAGCGCGGCGAGACCTGGCTGCCCCGCTACGGCGGGCTCATCTCGAGCGAGTGGGAGTTCGCGAAGGGGCTGCAGCTGCTCGAGGAGGACCCCGAGGTCTACGCGGCCACCGAGCACTGGGTCGAGGCCGCCGACTGGATCGTCTGGCAGCTCAGCGGGCGCTACGTCCGCAACGCCTGCACGGCCGGCTACAAGGGCATCCTGCAGGACGGCGAGTACCCGAGCAGCGACTTCCTCGCCGCGCTCAACCCCGACTTCGCCGACTTCGCCGAGACGAAGGTCGTGCACGAGATCGGCGCGCTCGGCGACGCCGCCGGCACGCTGACAGCGGAGGCGGCCGGCTGGACCGGCCTGCCCGAGGGCATCGCCGTCGCGGTCGGCAACGTCGACGCGCACGTCACTGCCCCGGCCGCCAAGGCCACGCAGCCCGGCCAGATGGTCGCGATCATGGGCACGAGCACCTGCCACGTCATGAACGGCGCCGAGCTGGCCGAGGTCCCCGGCATGTGCGGCGTCGTCGACGGCGGCATCACCGAGGGCTTCTACGGCTACGAGGCCGGCCAGTCGGGCGTCGGCGACATCTTCGCCTGGTACGTCCGCAACCAGGTGCCGCAGTCGGCGGTCGACGCGGCGGAGGCTGCCGGCAAGAGCGTCCACCAGCACCTGACCGACCTCGCCTACGAGCAGCCGGTCGGCGCCCACGGCCTCGTCGCGCTCGACTGGCACAGCGGCAACCGCTCGGTGCTCGTCGACCACGAGCTGAGCGGCGTGATCGTCGGGCAGACGCTCGGCACGGCCCCCGAGGACGGCTACCGAGCGCTGCTCGAGGCCACGGCCTTCGGCACGCGACGCATCGTCGAGGCCTTCAACGACTCCGGCGTCCCCGTCACCGAGTTCATCGCCGCCGGCGGCCTGCTCAAGAACCGACACCTGATGCAGACCTACAGCGACGTGCTGCGCATGCCGATCTCGACGATCCGCAGCGAGCAGGGCCCGGCCCTCGGCTCCGCGATCCACGCCGCCGTCGCCGCAGGTGCCTACCCGGACACCCGCGTGGCCAGCGACGCGATGGGCAGCCTGGACCGCGCCTCCTACACGCCGGACCCGGCCGCCGCCGACGCGTACGACGCCCTCTACGCCGAGTACCTGCTGCTGCACGACTGGTTCGGCCGCGGCGGCAACGACGTGATGCACCGCCTCAAGGCGATCAGCAGGGAGGCGCGGGGCGGCTCGCACGCACCGGTCGCCGAGCCCGAGGCGCCCGCCGCCTCCGGCGGCTCGTCTGCTGCCGACGCGGCTGCCGCCTCCGGCGTCGCCTCGGAGGTGACCGCGTGAGCTTCATCGACCGCGCCACCGAGACCGCCATCGACGAGACGCGCCGCGCCGTCTGCGACCTGCACGCCGAGCTGACCCGCTACGGCCTCGTGGTCTGGACCGGCGGCAACGTCTCGCAGCGCGTGCCCGGTACGAACCTGTTCGTGATCAAGCCGAGCGGCGTCGACTACGACGACCTGACGCCCGAGAACCAGATCTTGTGCCACCTCGACGGCAGCGTCGTCGAGGGCAGCCCCGGCAGCGAGCGCAGCCCGTCGAGCGACACTGCAGCGCACGCCTACGTCTACCGCCACATGCCGAAGGTCGGGGGAGTCGTGCACACGCACTCCACCTACGCGACAGCCTGGGCGGCCCGCGGCGAGTCGATCCCCTGCGTCATCACGGCGATGGCCGACGAGTTCGGCGGCGAGATCCCGATCGGCCCGTTCGCCATCATCGGCGACGAGTCGATCGGCGAGGGCATCGTCGGCACCCTCGAGGGCCACCGCAGCCGTGCCGTGCTGATGCAGAACCACGGCGTCTTCACGATCGGCAAGGACGCCCGCGACGCCGTCAAGGCCGCCGTCATGACGGAGGACGTCGCGCGCACGATCCACCTCAGCCGCCAGCTCGGCGAGCCCCTCCCCATCCCGCAGGAGAGCATCGACGCTCTCTTCGACCGCTACCAGAACGTCTACGGCCAGAAGCCCTCAGGAGCACTCGCATGAGCAACGACACCACCAGCACCTCCTCTGCCCCCTCGCACCTCGTCGACCCCCAGGCGTTCCTCGCGTCGAAGCAGGTCTGGTTCCTCACCGGCAGCCAGGGCCTCTACGGCGAGGAGACCCTGCGTCAGGTCGCCGAGCAGTCGAAGGCGATCGCCGACGAGCTGGCCGAAGCCTCGGGCGTGCCCGTCGAGCTGGTCTGGAAGCCCGTGCTCACCGACGCCGAGACGATCAAGCGCACGATGCTCGAGGCCAACCTCGACGACTCCGTCATCGGCGTCACCGCCTGGATGCACACGTTCAGCCCGGCCAAGATGTGGATCGGCGGCATCGACGCCCTCCGCAAGCCGCTGCTGCACCTGCACACGCAGGCGAACGTCGAGCTGCCCTGGGCCGAGATCGACTTCGACTTCATGAACCTGAACCAGGCCGCGCACGGCGACCGCGAGTTCGGCTACGTCCAGACGCGCCTCGGCGCCCCGCGCAAGACCGTCGTCGGACACGTCAGCGACCCTCGCGTGCAGCAGCAGGTCGGCACCTGGATGCGTGCCGCTGCCGGCGCCGCCGCCATGCGCTCGCTGAAGCTCGCCCGCTTCGGTGACAACATGCGCTTCGTCGCCGTCACCGAGGGCGACAAGACCGAGGCCGAGCTCGCGTTCGGCGTGCAGGTCAACACGTGGGGCGTCAACGAGCTGGCGGAGGCGGTGGCCGCGGCCCCCGAGACCGCGGTCGACGACCTCGTCGCCCTGTACGAGCGCGACTACGACGTCGTCCCCGAGCTGCGCGCCGGGGGCGAGCGCCACCAGTCGCTGCGCGACGGCGCCGCGATCGAGATCGGCCTGCGCTCGTTCCTCGAGGCGGGCGGCTTCGGCGCCTTCACCACCAACTTCGAGGACCTGGGCGCGCTGAAGCAGCTCCCGGGGCTCGCAGTGCAGCGCCTGATGGCCGAGGGCTACGGCTTCGGAGCCGAGGGCGACTGGAAGACCGCGGTGCTGGTGCGCGCCGCCGCCGTGATGGGCGCAGGCCTGCCGGGAGGCGCCTCCTTGATGGAGGACTACACCTACCACCTCGTGCCCGGCGCCGAGAAGATCCTCGGCGCCCACATGCTCGAGGTCAGCCCGTCGCTGAGCTCGGCCCGCGCCTCCCTCGAGGTGCACGAGCTCGGCATCGGCGGCAAGGACGACCCGGTGCGCCTGGTCTTCACGGCCGACCCCGGCGAGGCAGTCGTCGTCGCGATGAGCGACGTGCGCGACCGGTTCCGCCTCACGGTCAACGTCGTCGACGTGGTCGAGCCGGACGCCGACCTGCCGAACCTGCCCGTCGGCCGTGCCGTGTGGGAGCCCCGCCCCTCGTTCGCCGTCTCGGCCGAGGCGTGGCTCACGGCAGGTGCCGCCCACCACACCGTGATGTCGACCTCTGTGGGCCTCGAGGCCTTCGAGGACCTCGCGCGCATCCTCGAGACCGAGCTGCTGATCATCGACGAGCACACGACGATGCGCGAGTTCACGCGCGAGGTGCGCTGGAACGCGGCCTACCACCGCCTGGCGCGCGGCCTGTAGCAGCCAGCAGAGCCAGCCGAGGAGGCGGTCCGTGCGGTCCCGAGGGACGGCGGGGCCGCCTCCTCCGTCGTCCCGACGAGGCGCGCGATGTCGGTCCACCCGCTCTCGGCGATCCGGGGCCTGGCGTAGCTCCGGGAACACCACCCGCGCCTCCGTGGTTGCAGTCCCCATGACCGTTCCCCTCTCGATCCTGGACCTCGCCCCCATCGCACCCGGAGAGACGGCGCGCGACAGCTTCGCGGCGTCGGTCGCCCTCGCGCAGCAGGCCGAGAAGAGCGGGTACCGACGCGTCTGGTACGCCGAGCACCACAACATGGCGACGATCGCGTCGAGCGCCACGTCGGTGCTGATCGCCCACGTGGCGAGCCAGACGTCCACCATCCGGCTCGGCTCGGGCGGCGTGATGCTGCCGAACCACTCGCCGCTGACGATCGCCGAGCAGTTCGGCACCCTCGAGACCCTGCACCCGGGGCGCATCGACCTGGGTCTCGGCCGTGCCCCCGGCAGCGACCAGGCGACGTTCCGCGCCCTGCGGCGTGACCCGGCTTCGTCGGAGCGGTTCCCGCAGGACGTCGTCGAGCTGCAGGCGTTCCTCGCCGGCCAGTCGCGCATCCCCGGCGTCAGCGCGACACCCGGTGCCGGCACGAACGTGCCCCTGTACATCCTCGGCTCGTCCACCTTCGGCGCCCAGCTCGCCGCGGCCCTCGGCCTGCCCTTCGCCTTCGCGTCGCACTTCGCCCCCGACATGCTGCACGACGCCGTCGCGATCTACCGCCGCGAGTTCCAGCCGTCCACCCAGCTCGACGCCCCGTACGTGATCGCCGGGGTCAACGCCATCGCGTCGGACGACTCCGACGAGGCGCACCAGCAGCTGGCGGACGTCAAGCGGGCCCGCCTGCTGATGCTGCTGCGCCAGAGCGGCCAGATCACGGTCGACCGCACCTTCGGCGACGACGAGCTCGACCACCTGCTCCGCACCCCGGTCGGAGCGCACGTCGCGAGCATGACGACCTTCACCGGCGTCGGCACCGGCGAGGAGGTGGCCGACTACGTCGCCGAGTTCGCCCGCAGTGCCGACGCGGACGAGGTCATCGTCGCGCACTCGTCGCTCGCCACGTCGGCCCGACTCCGCTCGGTCGAGCTGCTCGCCGACGCGCACGCCCGCGTCGCCGCCTAGCCAGAGGGCTCGGGCCTGGCCCGTTCTCGCGGGGGTGTCGAGCATTCAGGAGACCACGTCGTGCGCGACCTCGGCGGCGGTGATCGCGCACGCAGCGCGTGGCCACCACCTGGATGGTCGACGCGGCTCGGGCCGTCCCCGTCGTGTCGAGGTCTCAGGAGACGACGTCGTCGACCCCTCGGCCGACGGTCTCAGAGTGCCGGTCACGACGACGTGACCTGAGTCCTCGACGCGGCCGGCTGCCGTCGGCCTGCGTCGAGCTCTCAGGAGACGACGTCACGAACGCTCCGGCCGGTGGTCGCGGGGACGGGGTCGCGACGACGCCACCTGGATCCTCGACACGGCCGAGGCCGCCCCCGCTCGATGCGAGACGCCGCGAGGCGAGCGCACCGGCGCGGCCACGCAGGCGCGGTGGTGCAGACACGAAGGAGGCGCGGGCCCTGTCGGACCCGCGCCTCCGGTCGATCTCCCGCCGGGGCTACAGCCCCGAGTGGTCGATCAGGGTGCGGCGGCGACGTCGGGCCACGAGCACCGTGCCGGCGCCCGCGAGCAGCAGCGCGAGCACGAGCGCGGGCAGCGCGTCCGAGCCGGTGAAGGCGAGCGGGCCGGAGCCCGCCGCCGTGCCGGTGCCCGAGCCGCCCACGCCGGTCCCGGTGCCGCCGGTTCCGCCGGCGCCGCCGGTGGCAGGAGCAGAAGGCGACGGCGAGGCGACGGGGTCGGCCACGACCGCGACGGCGGCGCTGAGCGCGGTGCGCGTCTGCACGCCGGTCACGGTGACCGTGCGGTCGCCGAGCCCGGCGGGTGCCGTGACCGAGAAGGTCGCGACACCGTCGATGACGTCGACCGTGCCGAGGCTGACGCCGTCGAGGGTGCCCGACGCCTGACGGTCGCCGTCGAGGCCGGAGACGGTCACGTCGAACGTCGCGCCCGGCGCGACCTGGGTCGGTGCCGCGATCGTCGCGTCCGCGCTGAGCGACACCAGGTCGCGGTCGAGCTGCAGCGCGTTCGCGATGGTGAAGAAGTTGTCGGTCTGGTCGATCAGGCCGACGACGTTCGCGGCCCCGGGGCCGTAGCCGGCGACGCGCAGCTGCGTGCCGGTGTGCTGCTGCGACCCGCCGGCCGCGGCCGTGCCGTAGGCGATCTTCATCGTGCTGCCGTCGACCGTGGTCAGCGCGGTGCTGAGCGTCGCCGGGGGAGTCGAGTCGACGATCTGGCTGGTGTGGGCGTGGTCGGCGGTGACGATGACGAGGGTCTCGCCGTCGGCCTCGGCGAAGTCGAGGGCCGAGCGGACTGCCTCGTCGAGGTCGAGCACCTCGCCGATCTGGCCGCACGCGTCGGCGCTGTGGTCGCGCTTGTCGATCGAGGCGCCCTCCACCTGCAGGAAGAAGCCGTCGTCGCCGTCGAGCAGGTCGATCGACTTCTCGGTCAGCGAGGCCAGCGACAGGTCGGTGCTGAGGCGTGCCGGGTTCGGCTGGCAGGTCTGCGGGGCGAGGTCGGCGCCTCCGACGGTAGCGGTCGTCGACGCGAACCGCGTCGGGAAGTTGCCGTCAGCGAAGGTGCCGAGCACCGGGGCGGTCTGGTCGGCAGCGGTCAGGGCGTCGAGGCCCGCCTGGTCGGTGACGCGCTGGTAGCCGCGGTCGGTCGCCTGGGCGTCGAGGGTCTGGCCGTTCCACTGACCGGCGCGGGCGGTCTGGCGGAACGACGCCGCGCCTCCGCCGAGGGTGAGGTCGGCACGGGTGCCGATGATCTGCTCGCTGATCGAGCCGAGTCCGCCCTGGTCGAGGGCATCGGCGCCGCACTGCGTGACCGAGTCGGGGCCGTAGCAGCTGCGCGCCGCGACGTGGGCGGCCTGCACGGCCGGCGTGGCGTCCTGCAGCTCGGCGGTCGACACGTTGCCCGTCTTCAGGCCGTTGGCCTTGGCGATCTCGACGAGGGTGTCCTGAGGGGTGCCCGCGATGTCGACCGAGATGGCGTTGTCGTAGGTCTTCGTGCCGGTGGCCCAGGCCGAGCCGGTCGCGGCCGAGTCGGGGACGTAGTCGGGCTTGCCGTCCTTGCCGAGCGAGTACGTCGTGTACTGGCCGGTCAGGGGCAGGGCGTCGATGCCGGGCAGGGTCCCGCCGGCTCCGTACGCGTAGTTGCGGGCCGACGTGATCTCGCTGTCGCCCATGCCGTCGCCGATCAGCAGGATGACGTTCTTCGCCGGCCCCGCCTCGACCGACTCGAGCAGGGCGGCGGTGCTGTCGTCGGCGCTGCGCGCTGCGCCGCCGTTCTCGGCGACGTCGGCCGGCGTCGCAGCGAGGGCGACGGCCGGGCTGAGGACGAGGGCGAAGGAGGCGAGGGTCGCCGCCGCCCCCGTGGCCAGTGCCGCGCGGCGGCGGCGGGTGTTCGTGGGGGTCACGTGTCTGCTCCAGTGATCGTGGTCGCGGGTGGGCGTGCACTCCCTGCACGTCCTGTCCCAGGAGAACCCGCGCCCGTGTCCTCCCGGTGAACGGGGGCGGTGCGGCTGGTGAACACCCCCGGACGGGGCACGGGGGGCACGCAGGGCGGCGGCCCCGCGATCACGGGCGACGGGCGAAGGGCCACGGGCTCCGGGCTACGGCGCGACGAACAGCCAGAGCAGCACGACCGCCACGGGCTGCAGGGCGATCCCGCCCACGAGCAGCGTCCGCCGCACGACGGGCCGCTCGGACACGGCCGGGGCCCCGAGCAGCGGAGTGAGCGGCAGCAGCAGCCGGAACAGGCTCTGCTGCGGCAGGAACACCGCCACGAGGTAGAGCGCGAAGCTCGCCGTGAACGCGACGGTCTCGTGGCCGAGGCGCAGGGTCGACCGGCGCGTGAACCAGACGGCGGCGAGCACGAGCAGGGCGAGCACCAGGGCGATGCCGCCGATGCCGAGCCACCGCCCGGCGAGCAGGAACCACGGCGTCAGCGGCACGAACGGGGGCCGTCCGACGTAGTCGACCCACCAGGCCATCTCCGTCTGCAGGTAGGCGTCGTGCTGGCCCGTCGCGAGGTGAGCGACGACGGGCCAGGCGAGCCCGGCGGCGGCGATGGCCGCCCCCGCCGTCAGGATCTGGCCGAGGTCGCGCCGGGGGAGCACCTGCCACGGCCAGGAGGCGGACGAGGAGGAGCCGGGGCCGGACGCATCAGGGTCACGCTCCGTCCGCCACCGCACCACGAGGTGCACGGCCAGTGCCAGCGCCAGCGCCAGCGCTCCCGGTCGCGTGAACGCCGCGGCCACTCCGCACGCCAGCACGAGCCCGTACCGCCGCTGCCGCATCGCCAGCACACCACCGAACAAGAGGAAGAGCATGAGCCCCTCCGCGTACCCGACGGAGAAGAGGAACCCGAGCGGCCCGAAGCAGAGCAGCAGCACGGCCCAGATGGCGCCGCGGTGCCCGACGGCCGAGTCGACGAGCCGGTACAGCACGAGGGCTGCGCCGGCGCCGAAGGCCGTCGAGAGCAGCAGGGCGGCACCGCTGAACGGCATGCCCGTCGCGACCATCAGCAGGTGGCAGAGCGTCGGGAACACCGGCAGGAAAGCCCACTCGTTCGGCAGCACGTTCCCCGCCGAGTCGGTGGGCAGCACGGACGGGTAGCCCTGCAGGGCGATCGTCCGGTAGCGGTCGGCGTCCCACGACGTGGTGAAGTCGAGCAGCGACAGCTGGGCGCCCGGCGTGCGGAACTCGAAGCCGGCCAGGTGGGCGACCTCCCAGACGACGGCGAGCAGCGCCAGCGACCAGACCCGCGACGCCAGGTAGACGGTCAGCACCGTCGACCAGCGGGCAGGCAGCCACGACGCCAGGTCGGGCGACCAGCGCCGACGGACGGCAGGACGCAGCGAGGAGGCGGTGGTCGCCCCGTCGCTCACGGTGCGTCCCCGGAACTGGTCATCCGGAAGACGTTACCCCGCGATGGCACGCCGGGTCGCCACGGGGCGTCCCGGCAGGGCACGATGTCCAGATGACCCTGCCCTCCCTCGCCGCGCTCGGCATCGACCCGGTCACCGCCGCGGTCTACGAGTTCGTCCTCACCTGCGGCGACACCGTCGACGTCGCCGCGATCGCCTCCGCCCGCGAGCTGGACGACGCCGTCGTCGTCACCGCCCTCGAGCAGCTCCGCAACATCGGCCTCGTGCACCGGACGGCCGAGGGCCACGGCCGCCAGGCCCCGGGCTACGGCGCCGTCGACCCCCGCGTCGCGGTGTCCGCGCTGGTCGCCGCCCACGACGAGCAGCTCGCCGACGCACGCACCGCGGTCTCGGGCCTCGGCGCACTGTTCGACGACGGTCGTCGGGTCGCCGACCCGTCGGGCACGACCACCGTGCTCACCGGCCACGCGGCGGTGGGCGACTGGTACTCGCGCCTGCAGCACCGGGCCAGGGGCGAGTTCCTCGCCTTCGACCGCCCGCCGTACGTCGTCGCCACGAACGAGTCCGTCGAGCGCGGCGCCCTCAACCGCGGCGTGCACTGGCGGGCGATCTACACCGTGGCCAGCTTCACCGTCGACGGGAGCCTGCAGGGCGTCCACCGCCTCGGGGCCGACGGCGAGGAGGCGCGGGTCACCCACGACCTGCCGGTCAAGCTCGCGATCGCCGACCGCCAGGTCGCCCTCGTCTCGGTCGGGCCACTCGACGACCCGACGGCTGCTCCCGAGGCGCTGCTCACCGAGTCGCCCGCGCTGATCGCCGCCCTCTGCGACCTCTTCGAGTCGCGCTGGCGCACTGCCGTCCCCGTGCCTGCCCTGGCCGAGACGGGCACGGGCACGGGCGCCGGCGCGGGTGCGGGTGCCTCCGTCGACTGGTCCGAGGTCGCTGCCCGGCTCGCGGCGGCGACCCAGGGCGCGGGGCTCGACGTCGCGTCCGCCGCGTCGAGCTCGCCCGGTGCCGGTGCGGCTGCCGGCCGGGTCGGCGCCGACGGCCCGCCCGACGCCACCACCGGCCTCCGCGCCCCGACCGTCGACGAGCGTGACCTGCTCGCCTTCGTGGCCGCGGGCGCGACCGACGACGTGATCGCCCGCCAGCTGGGGATCTCGCCGCGCACCCTGCGCCGTCGGCTGCACGACCTGTTCGACGAGCTCGGGGCGAGCAACCGGTTCCACGCGGGCGTCGAGGCGGCGCGACGCGGCTGGGTCTGACGGGCGCCCTGCCCGGCCGGCCGGCGCCTCCTCGGCTCGTACCCCGTCGAGGAGGCGCGGGTCGACACGCGCCCTTGTCCAGTGGGCATCGTGGGGGACCTGGCGTACCCCGTCCGGGTGCTCCCGTGTAAATTCCGTGGCCGGTCGAGGACAGTGGCCGGGTTCGGCCATGCCCCCCGGTTGAGGGTCGTCACATTCTCAGGTAACTCTTACGGATCGACCGTGCCCGACCGGGTGCGGCACCCGGAAGGCACCCTGTGATCACATCGTCCGGCCGACGACGGCCGAAGGCTCCACTCTCCGCACTGCTCATCTCGGGACTCGTCGCCGCCGGCGTCGTCGCGCTGCCGGCCACCTCGGCCCTGGCGGCCGACGGGCCTGCCGTGGTCGGCGACTCCCAGTTCGCGAGCGGGTCGTACATCGTCACGCTGCGTGAGCCCGCGGCCGCGACCTACGAGGGCGGCAAGGCCGGCTTCGCCGCCACGGCCGCGCCGGAGGGCGCGCGCCTCGACGCGCAGGCCGCGCCGGTGCAGGAGTGGTCGGAGCACCTCGAGCAGACCCAGGCCGACGTGGCCGAGGCGGTCGGCGCCACCGTCGACGCGCACTTCTCGGTGACGACGAACGCGTTCGCCGCCGACCTCAGCGCCGAACAGGCGCGGGCGCTCGCCGCCGACCCGTCGGTCGCGGCGGTGTCCAAGAACGAGCTGCTCAAGCTGCAGGCGACGCCGTCGACCGACTTCCTCGGGCTCGGCGACGCCGAGGGGAACGGCGGCGTCTGGGACGAGATCGGCGGTCGCGACGCCGCGGGCGACGGCGTGGTCGTCGGCATCATCGACTCGGGCATCGCCGCGGGGAATGCCTCGTTCTCGGGCGACTCGCTCGGCCAGCAGGACAGCGCCGAGCCACACCTCGAGGGCGACTCGATCGTCTTCGACAAGGGCGACGGCGGCACCTTCACCGGCGTCTGCCAGACCGGCGTCCAGTTCACCGCCTCCGACTGCAACACGAAGCTCGTCGGCGCGCGCTACTTCGTCGACGGCTTCGGCGTCGACAACATCGGCACGGAGGAGCAGGGCGAGTACCTCTCGCCCCGTGACGGCAACGGCCACGGCTCGCACACGGCCTCGACCGCGGCGGGCAACGCCGACGTCGAGGTGACGATCGGCGACCGCGACTTCGGCACCATCTCGGGCGTCGCACCGGCCGCGAAGATCGCGGCCTACAAGGTCTGCTGGGACGGTCCCGACCGGGTCGCCACCGACGACGACGGCTGCGCGACGCGCGACCTGGTCGCGGCCATCGAGGCCGCGGTGACCGACGGCGTCGACGTCATCAACTACTCGATCGGCGGAGGCGGCGCGACGAGCACCTTCTCGGCCACCGACCAGGCGTTCCTCGGCGCGGCATCGGCGGGCGTCTTCGTCGCGGCCTCGGCCGGCAACGACGGCCCCACGCCGACCACGGCGGACAACGCGGCACCCTGGATCACCACCGTCGCCGCGAGCACCGTCCCGAGCTACGCGGCCACCGCGCTGACCGGCGACGGCGCCTCGTACCTCGGCGGCTCGATCACGGTGCCGACCGGCACCGAGGGCGTCAGCGGCCCCCTCGTCGACGCGGCGACCCTCGCGGTCGACGGGGCGACGGCGGCCGACGCGGCCCTCTGCCGACCCGACTCCCTCGACGCCGACGCGGCCGCCGCCTCCGGCGCGATCGTGCTCTGCGACCGTGGCGTCTACGACCGCACGGCCAAGAGCGCCGAGGTCGAGCGCATCGGGGGCATCGGCATGCTGCTCGTGAACCCCACGCCCAGCTCGGTCGACCTCGACGAGCACGTCGTCCCCACGGTCCACGTCGACGCGGCGTCGCACGACGCCCTGCACGCCTACGCGGCCACCGAGGGCGCGACGGTCACCCTCGTCGACGGCAACCCGGCCGGCCTGCCCGAGCCCGCCACTCCCCAGATCGCCGGCTTCTCGTCGCGCGGCCCGGTGACGGCCGACGGCGGCAACCTGCTGAAGCCGGACATCTCGGCACCCGGCGTGGCGATCCTCGCCGACGGCGCCAACGCCGCAGGCGAGCCCGGCAGCTACGAGTTCCTCTCGGGCACGTCGATGTCGTCCCCGCACGTCGCCGGCCTCGCGGCGCTCTACCTGTCGCGCACCGTGCACCCCGACTGGACCCCGGCCGAGGTGAAGTCGGCGATGATGACCACCGCCTACGACCTCGTCGGAGCCGACGGCGCGCCCACCCAGGACGTCTTCGCCCAGGGCGCCGGGCACGTCGACCCCACCGCGTTCCTCGACCCGGGCCTGCTGTACCGCACCGGGACTGCCGACTGGCAGGCCTACGTCGACTCGATCGACACGATCGAGGGCACCGACTCGTCGCTGAACCTCCCCTCGATCAGCGTCGGCTCGCTCGCCGGCACGACCACGGTGACTCGCTCGGTCACGGCGACGGCACCCGGCACCTGGACGGCCGAGCCGGTCGCCATGGCCGGTGTCACCGCCGCGGTCTCGCCCTCGACGCTGACCTTCTCGGAGGCAGGCGAGACGCAGGACTACACGGTCACCTTCACCCGCACCACCGCCGCGCTCGACGAGTTCGCCACCGGCTACCTGACGTGGACCGACGGCACCCGTGACGCTCGGAGCCCGCTCGCGGTGCGGCCAGTGCAGCTGGACGTCGCCGCCGAGTTCGCGGGCGAGGGCGTGACGGGCCAGGCGACGGTCGACGTGACCGCCGGCGACGCCCTGTCGCTGCCGCTCGCCGCCGAGGGCCTCGCCCTCGGCCAGGTCGCGACCGGCTCCGGCACCGCCGGTGCCGACGCCGCCCAGGTGCCGCTCACGGTCGCCGAGGGCACGACGCACGCCCGCTTCGTGCTCGACTCGGCCGAGGACACGGCCGACCTCGACCTGCTGCTCTACACGGCCGACGCGTCGGGCCAGCCCGACGAGCTGGTCGGGGCCGCCGCCACGGGCTCGGCGGACGAGCAGCTCGACGTGGAGACGCCGGCGGCAGGCCAGTACGTGCTGCTCGTCGACTTCTACTCGGGCGCGGGCGACCTCGGCTTCACGCTGACGTCGTACCTGCTCGACCCGGCCGCGGCCCAGGGCGGCCTCGCCGTCGACCCGGCCGTGCTCGAGGCCGGGCTCGGCGAGACCACGACGGTCACCGCCTCCTGGTCGGACCTCGCGTACGAGAGCAGCTACCTCGGCCGTGTCGTCTACGGCGACACGGGCACGGCGAGCTACCTCACCGTGACGACGGGCGAGGAGCCCGAGACGCCGGTCGACCCGGGTCCCGGCCCGGGGGAGCCCGGCGGGCCAGGCCACGGCGGACCCGGCCACGGCGGCTTCGACCTGCCCGGCCTGATCGGCTGGATCTGGAACGCCATCGGCGACCTGTTCCACCACTGGTTCCCTGGGCTGCCCTGGCGCTGAGCCGCAGCTGGCCCCGAGCTGACCCGCGGCAGCCGGGCGGCCGACGCCGCGACGGGCTGATCGCGCAGGAGGCGGTCCGCACCTTCCCCACGGAGGGTGCGGACCGCCTCCTCGTCCGTCGACCGCGGCGCGCCGCGTGGCCGCTGAGCGCGACCCTGCGCCTCCGCGAAACACGAAGGGACTAGGTTCGTCACTCGTGACTGGACAGAACGGCAACACCATGCGCGTGGTGAGCTACAACCTGCGCGAGCACACGGCCAAGGGCGAGATCAGGGCGCTGGCGGAGGACCACCACGCCGACGTGCTCTGCCTGCAGGAGGCCGACACGAAGGACATCCCCGACGAGTTCGGCGAGTTCTCGCTCGCGGCGTCGACCCGGAACAACCGGCTCGGGCTCGCGGCGTACTACCGGCGCTCCCGCTTCGAGCTGCTGGGCACGAACGTCTACGCGCTGAAGAAGAGCATGCACGACCGTGTGATGTCGCCGGCCCACGAGCGTCTGCTGGCGATGCACCTGCACGACCGCATCTCGGGCGCCGACGTGCTGATCGGCTCGTTCCACGCCGCGCCGCTCACCGCGACGAACGGCCTTCGCAAGAAGCAGGTCGAGTCGGCCCACCAGCTGATGCGTGCGCTCGCGCCCGGCGTGCCGATGCTGATGGTCGGCGACTTCAACTACCCGTGGTTCCACGGCGGGCTCAAGAAGCGCATCGAGCGCGACGGCTTCGTCCTGACGCGCAGCAGCACGCCGACCTACCTCGGCTACAAGTACGTCAAGGGACACTTCGACTTCGCGACGAGCTACGACCTCACCATCGAGGACGTCGTCACGTTGCCCGCCGGCATCAGCGACCACCGGCCGATCCTCGTCCGCGCGACGGGGCTCGCCACGGCCTAGCGGCGCTGCCGACGGCGAGCCCACGAGGAGAGGCCCCGGTGCGTGTGCACCGGGGCCTCTCGTGTGTCGTGTTGTCGTGCCGTCGACGCGCAGGGCGCGACGGGCGTCGAGGAGGCGGGTCGCGCCTCCTCGGGACCTGCCTAGGCGGCGAGCGCGAGCGCGTGGGCGCTCACGGCGTAGGCCTGCACGATGGTGCGGCTGGGCTCACGGCGCCAGCTGCGGCCGGGGATGACCCAGCCCTGGGCGCCCTCGACCGTGACGGAGGCGCCGACGCGGACGTCGTCGGTGACGACGTCGCTCCAGGCGCGGACGACGAACTCGGCGCCGGAGGCGTCGACGACGACGAACTCGGCGAGGCGGGCGGTGGACAGGACGGGCTCAGTGGTGACCGTGCCGCTCAGGGTGGTGATGTTCTCGTTCATGCGTGTTCTCTTCTTCGATGTGTGCTGTGTTGCTCAGCGTCGTGGCACGCAGCGCGGGGCATGCGTGGACCGCCGTTCTCGGCGGTGGGGCGGACGGATGTCCTCAGGCTCGGGGAGCCTGGTCGGGCCTCGTCTCGGGCGACGACCGGTGAGTAGGCGAGCGGGTGAGGCTCGGACCGGGGTTCTCGAGATGCGCAGACAGGATCTGCAGGCTGTTCGACTCGGCCTGCGTGTGGACGACAGGGCCGTGAGTCGGGAACGATCTGAGAGGATCGTTGCCAAGCGACCTGCAACGATAACACGGTCGGGCCGGATGCACCAGGGCTGATCCGTGACGTCGCTGAGAACGCCGCAGGAGGCGGTGGTTCGATGGGTGCATGACATCGATCCCCACCATCACCCTGAACAACGGCGTCGAGATCCCCCAGCTCGGCTTCGGCGTCTACCAGGTCGAGCCCGACCAGACGAAGGACGCGACGCTCACCGCCCTCGAGGTGGGCTACCGCCACATCGACACGGCGCAGATGTACGGCAACGAGGCAGGCGTCGGCGAGGCGCTGCGCGAGTCGGGCATCGACCGCTCCGAGATCTTCGTCACCTCCAAGCTCAACAACGGCTTCCACCGTCGCGACGACGCCCTGAAGGCGTTCGACGGCACGCTCGAGGCGTTGAACGCCGACTACGTCGACCTGTTCCTCATCCACTGGCCTCTGCCGACCACGGACGTCGACTACCTCGAGACCTGGAAGGCGCTCGAGGAGATCTACGCCACGGGCCGGGCCAAGGCCATCGGCGTCTCGAACTTCCACCAGCCGCACCTGCAGCGCCTGCTGGACGAGGCCGACGTCGTGCCCGCTGTCAACCAGATCGAGGTCCACCCCTACCTCACCAACGACTCGCTGCGCCTCTTCGGCGTCGAGCACGGCATCCACACCGAGGCGTGGTCGCCCATCGCCCAGGGCAAGGTCCTCGAGGACCCGACCCTCGTCGAGATCGCGGAGCACGTCGGCAAGTCGACCGCCCAGGTGACCCTGCGCTGGCACGTGCAGCGCGGCGACATCGTGTTCCCCAAGTCGGTCACGCGCTCGCGCGTCGAGGAGAACTTCGCGCTCTTCGACTTCGAGCTGTCCGACGCCGACGTCGCGGCCATCACCGACCTCGACAAGGGCGAGCGCACGGGCCCCGACCCCGACACGTTCGACTACATCCCCAGCTGAGACGGTCGCAGCTGATCCCAGCTGTGCCGACGGGCCGGTCTCCCCTCAGGGGGAGACCGGCCCGTCCTAGTAGGGTCGTCGTCTGCACGGGAGGCCTACCCGAGGCGTCCCCGCGCTACCAGGAGCGAGTGAACAGGGTGCGAACAGTCGTCGGCGTGCTGCGCCTCGTCGTCGCCGCCCTGGGCACCGCGGCCCTCGTGTCGTACTTCTTCTACACGCTCGGCTTCTCGACCTTCTCGACGGTCAACTACTTCGCCTACTTCACGCAGCAGAGCAACATGGCGAACGTGCTCGTCCTCGGCGTCTCGGGCGTGCTGTCGCTCCGGGGGCGACCGGAGGGCCGCGGCTTCGCCGCCGTGCACGCGCTCGTCACCACCTACGTCGTCGTCTCCGGCATCGTCTACGGGATCATCCTGATCGAGTCGCTGAGCAACGACTTCGCCATCGGTGTGCCCTGGTCGACCCAGGTGCTGCACTTCTGGATCCCGGGGTTCCTCGTCGTCGACTGGGTGCTCGCCCCGGGGCGGACCCGCGTCAGCTGGGCGATGCTCTCCGTCGTGCTCGTCTTCCCGGTCGTGTGGGGGATCGCGACGATCGTGCGCGGGGCCGACGTCGGCTGGTACCCGTACTTCTTCCTCGACCCGGCGCAGGTGCGCTGGCCCGACGAGTTCGTGATGTACAACGCGATCGCCCTGGCCGTCATCGTCGGGGTGATGTCGGCCCTGATCGCGCTCAGCCACCTCCGGCCGGGGCCACGGCCGAGCGTGTTGCTGCGGCGCGGCCGGCGTGCGGAGGTCGTGGGGACGGAGGCCGGCGGCGCAGGCGGCGCCGGGGGTGATCAGCCTGCGGGGGCCTGCGACGGGTCCGCGCCCGTGTCGGGCGCTGACGTGCCCTCCGGCACGGCCTCCGGCACGAGGTCGAAGTAGGGCGCGAGGCCTGCCAGCGCGTCGGCGACGGCCTCGTCGTCGCCGAGCTCGAGGCTGGCGACCGCGTCGTCCCCGCCCGCCAGCGCGACCAGCACCGGCTCGCCCGTCGAGGGCATCAGGTTGACGAAGACGCGGTAGCCCGACGACCCGTCCAGAGTGGTCAGCACCGTCGCCTCCGTGCTCCAGGCCCGCTCGTCGAAGCGCAGCCAGAGCACCTCCTGCTGGGCGACGCCCAGCGTCTCGATCGCCGCGGCGTGCGCGGTCGGGAGCTCGGGCGCGAACTCGGTCGTCCCCTCCTTGAGGACTCCCAGCGGCAGGGTGACCACGACGCGGTCGACCGACAGGCTCTCGCCGGTGGCGAGGCGGAGGCCGACGCCCTGGTCGCCGTACTGGATCCGCGCGACGGTGCTGCCGGGCAGCACGTCGAGGTCGTCGAGCTGGGCCTCGACGAACGCGGACAGGTCGCCGGTGACGAACGGCTCGCCGAGCGGGAACAGGCTGCCGGGGTCGGCGGCGACGAGCTCGGCGACGTCGCCCGGGTCCTGGCGCTCGGCGAGGTCGTCGGGCCCGGCTCCCCAGCGCACGGGCAGTGCCTCGTCGATCACGAACTGCAGACGCGCGGCGTCGGACACGCCAGAGGCGTCGGGCTCGAGCGACTGCTGCTCGGGCCCCGCGCCCGCGCCGGTGACGGCCTGGGCCACCGTGACGGACGCGGCCTGGTCGTCGGCCCACCCGGCGGCGGACGCGAACGAGCGCTCGGGAACTCCGCCGAGCGTCGTCGCCTGCCCGCCGGACGACCGCACCTCGAGCGCGTCCCCGAGGCGCACGGTGTCGACCCGGCCGAGGGCGAGCGCCGCGACGAGGGCCGTGGCCGCCTCGCCGTCGAGGGAGGCGGCGCCCATCTGGAGCGGGAACGGCCAGTCGCCGCCGGTGTAGCTGGCGACCCGACCTCCGACCCGGTCGCGGGCCTCGACCACGACCACGTCGTAGCCGAGGTCGGCGAGGCTGCGGGCCGCGGTGGCGCCGGCCATGCCCGCGCCGACGACGGCGATGCGCTCGCCTCGCTCAGCCACCGCGGCGACCGCCTGCGCGACGTCGAAGCCGCTGGCCCGCGCGCCGCCCAGGGTGCCGGGAGCCGTGCTCGCCACGGCCTCGCCGGCGAAGAAGAGACGGTCGTCGACCGGCCTGCGGAGCGCCGCGCGGTCGGCGTCGGACGACGAGGTGGTGAGGTAGCTGCCCGAGCCGCGCGCGAACGGGTCGTCGGCCCAGCCGCTGCGGCGGAACGCCGAGGGCGTCGGCCCGGCAGAGGGGGTCGCGGCCGGGGTCGGCGTGGGCGTCGGCGTGCTGCGGGGGGTCGTCGGCGCGGGGGAGGGGCCGTCGGTCGTGCAGGCCGCGAGCAGCAGCACGGCGGCCCCGGAGGCCGACCCCGTCAGGAACGCTCGACGACTGATGCCCATGGTGCGTCCATCATCGCAGGGCGGGGGGCCGGACGGCGACGTGGGCGCGCCCCGCCCGCCGACGGGGCGCCTCAGGCGTCGACGGCCTCGAGCCAGGTGCGGAGCAGGTCGGTCACCTGGTCGACGGGCATCAGCGACGACGCGTGGTCCTGCCCGACGAGCTCGAAGAACGCGGCCGTCGGCATGCGGCGGGCGGCGTCCTGCGACTCGCGGTGCCGCGCCTCGTCCCGGGTGCCGGCGATCAGCAGGGTGGGCACCGACACGTCGTCGAGCTGCTGCGCCGTCAGCCCGCCGCCGGTCTCGGCCGCCCGGAAGAACGCCGCCAGGGCCAGCGGGTCGTCGCTCATGAAGGCCAGGCGCGTCGCCGGGTCGAGCCGGCGTCCCATGGTCTCCTCCCAGCGCTCGATGAAGGCGGTCATGCCCCCGGTCAGGAGCGCCTCCTCCCAGTCCGGGGCGAAGGTGGCGCCGATGTTGCCGTTCATCGGAGCCCAGCTGCCGCCGATCGTCGTCAGGGTGCGGAGCAGCTCGGGCTCGTGGGCCGCGATCGACAGCCCGACGCGGGCGCCGAACGAGTAGCCGACGTAGTGGACGGGCGCGAGGCCGGTCGCCGCGAGGACGGCCGCGACGTCTCCGCGGTGCAGGGCCATGTCGTAGGAGGCCGGGTCGTGCGGGGCGCCGCTCCGCCCGTGGCCCCGCAGGTCGAGGGCCACGACGGTGAAGTCGCGCTCGAGGTCGCGCAGGTAGCCGAGGCCGCGCCACGCCCCGCGCGACAGGCCGGAGCCGTGCACGAGCAGCAGGGGCGGGCCCTCGCCCGCGACCTCGTACGCGATCTCGGTGCCGTCGACGGGGTTCTGGACGTGGTCGCGCATCCGTCCAGTCTGGCAGCGCCGCGACCCCCGACCCGCCGCTGCATCCGTCGAGGGCGGGTCAGCTGCGTCGAGGGCGGGTAGCTCACGACCCGCCCTCGACGCAGGCGACCCGCCCTCGACACGTACGAGTCGCGCGCGGGCGGTCGGGGCTGTGGGCGGGGCCGGCTGGCGGCGGGCACGATGGGGCGATGATCGACGGGTGGACTGCCGCGCAGGTGAAGGCGGCCGAGCAGCCGCACCTCGACGCGGGCGAGCCGCTGATGCATCGGGCGAGCGCGGGCCTGGCACGCGAGGTCGAGCGACTGCTCCGCGACGCGGGCCGCTGGCCCGCACCGGTCGTGCTGGTCGTCGGCAGCGGCAGCAACGGCGGCGACGCGCTCTTCGCCGGGGCCCTGCTCGCCGAGGCGGGCTGCGCGGTCACGGTCGTCCCGACCGGCAGCAGGCTGCACGAGGAGGCGCTGGCCGCGGCACGCGCCTCGGGCGCCGTCGTCGACGACGCGGCACGGTGGTCGACCGTCGGGGAGGCGGGCGTCCGGCTCCGGGAGACGGGCGCGGCCGTCCTCCTCGACGGCGTGCTCGGCACGGGCACGAGCGCCTGCCCGGCCCTGCGCGGGCGGGCCCGTGACGTCGTCGCGGCCCTGCTGCCCTGGGTCACGGCTCCCACGGCTCCCACGGCTCACGCGGCTGCCACGGCTCACGCGGCTGCCACGGCTCACACTGGCCCGCTGGTCGTCGCGGTCGACGTGCCGAGCGGCATCGGGCCTGACGACGGTGCCGTCCCCGACCCGACCGTGCTGCCCGCGACCCTCACGGTCACGTTCGGTGCGCACAAGGCCGGGCTCCTGATCGAGCCGGCTGCAGGGCTGGCCGGGGAGGTGGTGCTCGTCGACATCGGCCTGCTGCCCGACCTGGCCGCGGTGCCGCCGGCGGTCAGCGTCCCCGACCGCGCCTCCTGAGGGCCAGGCCCTGAGCTCGCGAGGCGCGCTCAGCGCTCTCCGGGCCCGCTCGGCCGGACCTACGACTTCCCCGACCCGCCGCCCTTCCCCGGCGTCACGACCGACAGCGGGCTCGTGATCGACTCGAGCGACTTCCGCTCGGCCGACACCCCGAAGACGAACGCGATGACGCCTCCGACGAGCATGATCCCCGCGCCGAGGAAGTACCCCGCCGTGAGCGGTCCGCGGTCCGTGCCGTCGCCGATCAGCGAGCCGTAGAGCGTCGGGGCGACCGCGCCGGCGATCTGGCCGAGGGCGAAGAAGTAGCCGATCACCTGGCCGCGCAGCTCGAGCGGGAAGATCTCGCTCACCGTGAGGTAAGCCGAGGAGGCGCCTGCCGACGCGAAGAAGAACGACACGCACCAGAAGACGGTCTGGGTCGTCGCGCTCAGCACGTCCATGTGGAACAGCACGGCCGACACGGCGAGGACGACCGCGGAGACCCCGTAGGTCAGCAAGATCATCTGGCGGCGGCCCCACGTGTCGAAGAGGTGGCCGAGCAGCAACGGGCCGAGCAGGTTGCCGATCGCGAACGGGAAGAAGAAGTACTGCGTCGACGCCGGGTCCGTGCCGTAGAAGTTCTGCAGCACCAGCGCGTAGGTGAAGAAGATCGCGTTGTAGAGGAACGACTGGGTGATCATCATCGTCGCGGCGACGAGGGTGCGCTTCGGGTAGTCCTTGACCAAGGTGCGGAAGATGACGCTGAAGGGGATGCGACCCTGGTCGGTCACCTCGAGCGCCTGGTCGTCGCTGACCGGCTCGAGGGTGCGCCCCTCCGCCTCGACGCGGTGCTCGATGTCGGTGACCGTCGCCTCCGCCTCTTCCTCGCGGCCGTGGGTCATCAGCCAGCGGGGGCTCTCGGGGATGTGCCGGCGCAGGTAGATGATGATCAGGCCGAGCACCGGGCCGATGAAGAAGCCGATGCGCCAGCCGACGTTCTCGGCGAAGTAGTCGGTGTTCAGCAGGAAGAGGTTGGCGGCAGAGCCGAGCGCGGCGCCGCCCCAGTACGTGCCGTTGATCGCGATGTCGACCCGGCCGCGGTAACGCGACGGGATGATCTCGTCGATGGCCGAGTTGATCGCGGCGTACTCGCCGCCGATGCCCATGCCGGCGATGAACCGGAACACGGCCAGGAAAGCGAAGTTCGGCGACAGCCCGGCCAGGCCGCTGGCGACCAGGTAGATCGCGAGCGTGAGGATGAAGAGCTTCTTGCGGCCGAGCGTGTCGCTCAGCCGGCCGAAGATCAGGGCCCCGGCCACCTGGCCCAGCAGGTAGATGGTGCCGAGGTAGCCGACCTGCGCGGCGGTCAGGCCGAGGTCGGCCTGGAACCCGGCGGAGGCGACGATCTGGATCTCGAGGCCGTCCAGCACCCACGAGAAGCCGAGCCCGACGACGATCGTCCAGTGGAACTTCGTCCAGGGGAGGCGGTCCATGCGGGCCGGGACCAGGCTGCGGACTGTGCCGCCGCCTCCTCGGGCCGTGGTCGACGACGAGCTGCTCATGGCGATCTCCCCTGTGCGCGGTCTGCATTCGTGCAGAGGATGCACGAACAACGGCGACGGTACTCCCGGTGCCGGACGCACGACCGCCCTCCCCGGTGGTCGGGGAGGGCGGTCGTGGGGGAGGTGCGGTGACGGCCGGCTGTGAGGCTCGCGCGGGTGGGCGGCCGAGCCGGCTCGCCCGGTGCAGCTAGTGCGCGACGATCGGCTCGGCGCCCTCGGTCACCGGGGGCCGGCGGACGAAGAACGCCCCGACCACGGCGAACAGCGAGATGATCGCGCCCACCAAGAAGGCGGAGCGGACGCCGGCGCTCGCAGCCGCGATGTCGCCTGCCCCGCCGTTCGCCGCGGACACGGTGGCCAGCGTCATGACGGTCACGAACACGGCGGTGCCGGCCGCCCCCGCGACCTGCTGCACCGTGCCGACGATCGCCGAGCCGTGCGAGTACAGGCGGCCGGGCAGCGAGCCGAGGCCCGACGTGAACAGCGGGGTGAACATCAGGGCCAGGCCGACGCTGAGGGCGACGTGCGCGCCGAGGACCATCGGGATGGGCGTGGCCTCGGACACGGTGGACAGGAACCAGAGCACGGCGCTGACCAGGATCGTGCCGGGGACGAGCAGCACGGTGGGGCCGTGCTTGTCGAAGATCCGGCCGACGAACGGAGAGAGCACGCCCTGCAGCAGGCCGCCGGGCAGCAGGAGCAGGCCGGTGGCGAGCGGGTCGAGGCCGTGGACGTTCTGCAGGTAGATCGGCAGCACGATCAGGGTGCCGAAGAGGGCGATCATGCCCACGCCGAGCACGAGCACCGAGGTGGTGAAGGTGCGCGAGAGGAAGGTGCGGAGATCGAGCAGCGCCTTGTCGTCACGCTGCAGGGCGCGCTGACGCAGCACGAAGGCGAGCAGGGCGACGACGCCGACACCGATGGGCAGCCAGGCCGGCACGGCCGCCTCGGCGCCCTCGCCGATCGAGCTGAGCCCGAACACGATGCCGCCGAACGCGAACGCGGACAGGATCACCGAGAACACGTCGAGCGGCACCTTGCGGGGGGTGGTCACGTTCTTGACGCGCGCGGCGCCGAGGGCCAGGGCGCCCAGTGCGATCGGCAGCACGAGGATGAACATGAAGCGCCACTCGAAGACGCTGAGGATGATGCCCGAGATGGTGGGCCCGATGGCGGGAGCGACCGAGATGACGATCGAGATGTTGCCCATCGTGCGTCCGCGGGTCGCCGCGGGCACGAGCGTGAGCACGGTGGTCATCAGCAGCGGCATCATGATCGCCGTGCCGGACGCCTGCACCACGCGGCCGAGCAGCAGCACGCCGAAGCCGGGCGCGATCGCCGAGATGGCGGTGCCGAGGCTGAACAGGCTCATCGCCGTGATGAAGACGGGGCGCGTGTTGAAGCGCTGCAGCAGGAACCCGGTGATCGGGATGACGACCGCCATGGTCAGCATGAAGCCGGTCGTCAGCCACTGGCCGGCGGTCACGGTGATGTCGAGGTCGCGGGTCAGGCTCGGCAGGGCCACGCCCATGATCGTCTCGTTGAGGATGACGACGAAGGCGCTGACGAGCAGCAGGCCGATGACGAGCTTGTTGCGGGCCGCGAGGGCGGTGTCGTCGTCGCCGTCGGCGGCGCGGACGGAGCCGGTGTCGGCGGCGGTGGACGCGGCGGTGTCGCTCGTCATGTGATCTCCCTGGAGGGGCTGGCGGGTGGCGGTGGCGGTGTCTCGCCGTCGAGACACCGGTGCAGCGCCCGGGAGGCGTCGTTCATTCCCGATCCGAGGTGAACGGCAAGGGCCGACGCGACCAGGTGGTCGCGTCGGCCCCTGCCGTCGAGGAGGCGCGGCTGCGGACTCAGACGTCGCGTCGCTTCACAAGGGCGAGCGCGATCGCGAACAGCACCACGACCCAGCCGACCAGCACGAGCAGCGCCTGCCACGGCTCGAGCACGAGCGAGCCGTCGAAGCTCGGCATCGCGGTGAGCGACTGGCCGCCGACGGGGTAGTCGTAGACGCGGCTGGCGGCCTGCGGCGGGATGAACTCGTAGAGCGAGTAGATCCACGACTTCGCGATCAGCGCCTGGCCGATCGAGAAGATGATCGGCAGCACGAAGACGATGCCGATCGCGGAGGCGATGGCGCCCGCCCCGTTGCGGATGATCGCGCCGAGGCCGAACGCGATCATGGCGATGAACCCGATGGTCGCGGCGCCGCCGAGCATCGACAGCCAGATGCGGCCGTCGGCGAGGTCGGTGTCGACGCCCGAGCTCGAGAGCAGCGGCGTGGACACGAGCAGCGCGACGGCCAGCGCGAGGGCCGACACGACGAAGGTCGAGACGCCGATGAGGAGCACCTTGGCGACGAGCGCCGGCGTGCGGCGCGGCACGGCCGCGAAGGTCGAGCGGACCATGCCGGTGCCGTACTCGCCCGTGATGACCAGGGCGCCGAGCACGGCGGCGACGAGCTGCGCGAACGGCACGCCGATCGTGGCGACGCTGACGGCGAGCGACTGCTGCTGCTCGTCGGTCGCCGGCGCACCCTCGAAGCCGGACGCGAAGGCGCCGAACAGCAGGGCGAAGCCGATCAGCAGCACGACGATGACGGCGAAGCACCAGGCGGTCGAGCGGAGGCTGCGGAGCTTGATCCACTCCGAGCGGAGCACGTGGGCGAACGAGACCCCCGAGCCCGCCGTGTGGGCGTGGGTCGTCGGGCGGGGCGTGGTGGTCGTGGTCATCGCGTCGCTCCCGACGTCGTGGCGGCTGCGGAGTCGGCGGCTGCAGGGGCGCCTCCTGCGTGATATTCGACCGAGTCCTGGGTCAGGGTCATGTAGGCCTCCTCCAGCGAGCGGACCAACGGGGTGAGCTCGTGCAGGACGATGCCCTGCGCCGCGGCGGCCTCGCCGACCTGGGCGGCGGTGACGCCCCGGAGGTCGAGCGCGCCGTCCTCCGTCGTCGTGACGACGACCTCGGTGCGGCTGCGGAGCAGGTCGGACAGCTGGGCGAGGTGCGGGCTGCGGACGCGGACGCCGTCGCCGGAGGCCTGGGCGATCACGCTGCTGACGGGCGCGTCGGCCAGGACGCGGCCCCGGCCGAGGACGATGAGGTGGTCGGCCGTCTGGGCCATCTCGCTCATCAGGTGCGACGAGAGGAAGACCGTGCGGCCCTCGCTCGCGAGGTGACGTGCCAGGGTGCGGACCCAGACGACGCCCTCGGGGTCGAGGCCGTTGACGGGCTCGTCGAAGATCAGGGTCGCCGGGTCGCCGAGCAGGGCGGCCGCGATGCCGAGGCGCTGGCCCATGCCGAGCGAGAAGCCGCCGACGCGCTTCTTGGCCACGGACTCGAGCCCGGTCAGGGCGATGACCTCGCGAACGCGGGCCTTGCCGATGCCGTGGGTGGCGGCCATGGCGAGGAGGTGGTCGTGGGCGCTGCGGCCGCTGTGCACGGCCTTCGCGTCGAGCAGCACGCCGACCTCGCGGAGCGGCGCGCGGTGGTCGGCGTAGGGACGGCCGTTGACCGTCACGGAGCCCGAGGTGGGGCGGTCGAGCCCGACCACCATGCGCATCGTGGTCGACTTGCCGGCACCGTTCGGGCCGAGGAACCCCGTGACGACGCCGGGCCGCACGGTGAAGCTGACGTCGTCGAGCGCCACCTTCGAGCCGTATCTCTTCGTGAGTGATCGAGCTTCGATCATGGGTGGTGCCTCTCGTCGTCGTGCGGGTGTCGTCGCCCCGGGCACGCACCGTCGCGTGCGGGGGCTGCCGACCTGCGTCGAGACTAGGAGAGAGGCGTCCCCGCCGACATCCGCCGACCGGACGACACCCGCGGGCGGCGGCCTGCGACCACCGGGGGAGGAGGCACCTCCGACGAGGCTGTCGTTACACTCGCCCGGTGACGACAGCCACCCTCCTCGCCTCCCTGCCCCTCGCCTCCGGCGGCTTCCTGCTCTTCGATCCCGAGGCGCTGCTGCCGGCGCTCGGGCCCTGGGCGCTCGCGGGCATCTCGCTGATGGTGTTCATCGAGTCGGGCGTGCTGTTCCCCTTCCTCCCCGGCGACTCGCTGCTCTTCACCGCCGGGCTGCTGCACGAGGCGCTCGAGCTGCCGGTGTGGCTGATCGCGCTCTGCGCCTTCGCCGCCGCTTTCCTCGGCGACCAGGTGGGGTACTTCCTCGGCAACCGCTTCGGCCGGCGCTGGTTCAAGCCCGACGCCCGCGTGCTGAAGACGGCCCACCTCGCCAAGGCCGAGGCCTTCTTCGCGAAGTACGGCGGCCTCTCGCTTATCCTCGGCCGCTTCGTGCCCATCGTCCGCACCTACGTGCCGCTCGCCGCGGGCACGGCCGGCTACCGCTACCCGGCCTTCCTCGCGTTCAACGTCATCGGCGCGTTCCTGTGGGCAGTGGGCCTCACGGTGCTCGGCTCGCTGCTCGGCGGCGTGCCGATCATCGCCGACCACATCGACGTCTGGGCGATCGTGATCGTGTTGATCTCGGTGCTGCCGATCCTCATCACGGTGCTGCGCAAGGCGATCTCGTCGCGGCGCGCGACGCCCACGCCCGGCGCCTGAGGCCCCGGCCGTGCCGCTGAGCCTCGACGACGCGGTCGCGCAGGTCGCCGTCCTCCGTCTCGCGGGCCGACGCGTCGTGGTCGGCCTGGCGGGCGAGCCGGGCAGCGGCAAGAGCACGACGGCCACAGCGCTGAGGGAGGCGCTCGTCGCGGCCGGCACGTCCGCCGTCGTCGTGCCGATGGACGGCTTCCACCTCGCCGGCTCGACCCTGGCCCGCCTGGGCAGGCTCGACCGCAAGGGCGCCGTCGACACGTTCGACGCCGCGGGCTGGCTCGCCCTCCTCCGCCGCGTCCGCCGGGCCGAGCCGGACGAGACGGTGTGGGCGCCCGACTACGTCCGGGGCCTCGAGGAGGCGGTCGCCGGCTCGATCGAGGTCGCCCCCGACGTCGAGGTGGTCGTCGTGGAGGGCAACTACCTGCTCGTCGACGACGAGCCGTGGCGGAGCGCCCGCGCCGAGCTCGACCTCGCCTGGTGGGTGGAGGTGCCCCAGGCCGAGCGGCTGCGACGCCTCGTCGCGAGGCACGTGCGGCACGGCATGGCCGAGGAGGCGGCGCTCGCCTGGGCGACCGGACCCGACGAGCGCTCGGCCGCGCTGGTGCGTGCCACCCGCCCCCGTGCCGACGGCGTGCTCGCCGGCTGACCCGGCACGCGTCCGCCGAGACCCGCGGAACCCGCGCGGACCCCGCTGCGCGCGGAAGGGTGCGCGCGGGTTCGAGGGGTGCGGCGGCGGAGGCCGGGCCCGGGGCGCTGTCGGCGGCCGACCGTAGGGTGGTGAGCCATGCGCCTCTACCTCATCCGACACGGTCAGACCCCCGACAACGTCAGGGGCGAGCTCGGCACGACGGTGCCCGGCCCTGGCCTCACCGACCTCGGCCTCGAGCAGGCCGCCGCCCTGCCTGAGGCGCTCGCCGCGGCCGGCATCGGCACGCTCTCGACCAGCACCATGATCAGGACGCAGCTGACCGCCGCCCCGCTCGCCGCCTCCCTCGGCCTCGTGCCGACCGTCCGTGACGGCCTGCGCGAGGTCGAGGCGGGCGAGCTCGAGCTGCGTTCCGACCGGGAGGCCGTCGCGACCTACCTCGGCACCGTGCTGCGCTGGGTCGACGGCGACCTCGACGCGCGGGTCCCCGGCGCAGAGGACGGCCACGCGTTCTTCGCCCGCTTCGACGGTGCCGTCGGCGCCGCCGTCGACGAGGCCTCGGCGAGCGGCCACGACGTCCTCGCCCTCGTCAGCCACGGTGCCGCCATCCGCGGCTGGGCCGGGCGACGGGCCTCGAACGTCGACGCCGCGTTCGTGCGCGACCACCAGCTCGCGAACACCGGCGTGGTCGTCCTCGAGGGCAGCCCTGACAGGGGCTGGCTGCTCGTCGAGTGGGCCGACGAGCCCGTCGGCGGCGCCCTCCTCGACGATCCGTCCGCGAGCGACCCGACCGGCGAGCCCGTCTGACGCGCGGCCGTCCCGCAGCTCCCGTCGGGGGACAAGATCAGGGGCTCGTGTGACTCGTGTGACTCCTGTCATGCAGTGTGACCCCAGCTCTGGGGGTCACGGGGTGACAGGCGAACCTTCTACCTCGGGTTTACCCTCGCCCTCTTCCGCCGTAGGGTGGTCACGCATCCGACCCCCGTGACGAGTCGCCGACAGGCAGCCGACGCAGGGTCGCCCCCCTCGAGTCAGGACACGATCACGTGAGTTCGCCTCTGCCTGCACCGCTCCTGCCGGTCCTGCGCTCGCGCAGCGCGTTCGCCGTCGTCTCGACGATGCTCCTCGCGCTCGTCTTCGTCGTGGCCGGGGTCGTGGTCGGCGGGTCACCGGCTCGAGCCGTCTCCTACCCGTCCTGGGACGACGTCGTGGCCGCCCAGGCGAACGAGTCGTCGAAGCAGGCGCAGATCTCCGAGCTGCAGGGCCTGCTCGACCAGCTGCAGTCCGACGCCGTGAACGCACAGGCCGAGGCCGAGCGTCTGGGCGCCGCCTTCCAGGCCGCGCAGGACGCGGCCGACCAGGGCGCCGCGAAGCTCGCCGAGCTGCAGGCCCAGGTCGACGAGAAGAACGCGATCGCCGACGAGAGCGAGAAGCGCGCCGGCCAGGTGTCGGCACAGCTCGCCCGCACGGGCGGCGGCGACGTCTCGACCCAGCTGGTCGGCGACGGCGAGGCCGCCGGCGACCTGCTCTACCGTCTCGGCGCCATGAGCAAGCTCACCGAGCAGGCCGACGGCATCCGGCAGCAAGCCGTCTCCGACCGCAACGTCGCACAGTCGCTCGGCGACCAGGCGGCAGTCGCGAAGGAGGCGCTGGTCGGCCTCCGCGACACGGCCCAGGTCTCGATGGACGAGGCTCAGGCCGCGGCCGACGCCGCGACCGCCGCGGTGACCGCGCAGCAGGAGAACGAGTCGCGCCTGCAGGCCCAGCTCGCCGTGCTGCAGGACACGACCGCACAGACCCAGCAGCAGTACGAGGCCGGCGTGGAGGCCGAGCGCCAGCGCGTCGCCGCCGAGCAGGCCGCCCGCGCCGCCGAGGCCGCCCGCCAGGCGGAGGAGCTGCGTCAGCAGCGTGCCGCGGCCGCCGCAGCCGCCGCCGCGCGTCCGGCACCGAGCGCCGGCGCCCCTGCTCCTGCACCCGCGGCACCTCCTGCCTCGTCCGGCGGGGGCTCCGGCTCGGGCTCCGGCTGGGTCCGTCCCAGCGGCGGCGGCATCTCGAGCGGCTACGGCTACCGGGTGAACCCGGTGTCGAAGCAGTGGAAGCTGCACGACGGAGTCGACCTGGCACCCGGCTGCTCCACGCCGATCTACGCGGCGGCATCGGGCACGGTCAACTACGCCGGTGCCTACGGCGGCTACGGCAACTACGTGCGCATCAACCACGGCGGCGGCCTCAGCACGGCCTACGGCCACATCGTCAACGGCGGCATCAAGGTGCGCAACGGCCAGTCGGTCGTCGCCGGGCAGCTCATCGCCCTCGTCGGCTCGACGGGCAACTCGACCGGCTGCCACCTGCACTTCGAGACGCGCGTCAACGGCGCCTCGACCGACCCGGTGCCCTTCATGTCGGCCCGGGGCGTCAGCCTCCGCTAGCTCGGCGGCCCCTGCCAGGGCGCGAGGGCGTCAGGGCGCGAGAGCCTCAGGGCGCGAGAGCGTCAGGCCACGACGTGCACAGCGTGCAGGGAGCGTCCGGGCAGGGATGGCAGGATGTCTCGGTGACGAACGCCGCCCCTCCTGCCCCCGCCGCTCCTCCTGCCCCCGGGGCGCTGCACGTGCAGCACGTCGCGTGGGACGACCCGCGGGCGCTCGAGCTGCGGGCGCGGATGGACGCCGAGATGAACGAGCGCTACTCCGATCCCGGGGTCGTCGAGGACCCGGCGGTCACCGCCGCCCGGGATGCCGCGCTCCGCGTCGACCCGGAGCGGGTCCACGCCACCGTGCTCGTCACGGACGACGCCGGCCGTGCCGTCGCGCACGCGGCGCTGCGCGACCTCGACGGCGAGTGGGAGGTCAAGCGCGTCATCGTCGACGCGACGGAGCGCGGTCGCGGCCTCGGTCGGCTGCTGATGGCCGAGCTCGAGACCGTCGCCAGGGAAGGCGGGGCACCGCGGCTGATCCTGCAGACGGGCGACCGTCAGCCGGAGGCGGTCCGCCTGTACGAGCGGGTCGGCTACCGACCGATCCCGACCTACGAGCCGTACGTCGAGGCGCTGCCGAACTCGATCTGCTTCGAGAAGGTGCTGATCGGCGTCTAGGCTGGGCGCGATGATCACGCGACGAGACGCTGCCCTGCAGCTCGACATCCCGCTCGAGATGGCGGTGCGGCACGGCATCCCCGCGAAGCTCACCCTCGACGAGCTGCTCGAGCTCGAGAAGTCGCCGCCCGCGTGGCTGCTGCAGTCCCGGGCGAACCGCACGGGCAAGCCGGTCTGGGTCGACCTCGCGTGCGTCGTGTGCGGCTACCACGAGGCCGCCCGGCCCAAGAAGTGGTGGCCGGACTGGACGCACCTCAGCTGCGACGACCACGGCGTCGACGAGCTGCCCGAGCCCGAGCAGGGAACGGCGCGCAGCGAGGTCGCCGGTGTCGGCAGCCGCTTCGTCGCGGTCGTCGACGAACGGCCCTAGCGGGGCCCCGTTCGGCGTCGGGCAGCGCGCCCGCCGTCTCAGTCGCGATAGCCGACCGACGCGGGGGCGTCGAGCCCGGCGACGAGGTGCACGAGTGCCTGTCGTGCGTCGTCGGCGAGCATCTGACGCTGGATGTGCTGGTCGTGCCAGTGCACGAGGTCGTCCGTGGTGACGCCTGACCTGCCGCCGTCCGTGTCAGCGGCCGTGTCGTCGACGACCACGTAGCGGAACGCCCAGGGCTCGCCGTGCTCGGCGAGGGTGGTGCGGTGCCCCAGCAGGCGACCCGTCTCGGCGTCGACGAGCACCTCGTGCCCGGGATCGCCCGGGTCGGGCAGCCGGACGTCGACCCGCCGGTGCGCGGACGTCGGGTCGGGCCCGGCCACCCGCGTGCCGAGGACGGCCGAGACGAGCGTCTCGTCCGCTCCTGCCCGTCGAGGAGGCGCACTCCGGTCGAGCCCCGACACCACGTCGTCGACGACCCGGGTCACGGCGGCCCCGACGGCGTCGTCCTCCGCCGCGAGTCGTCTCGCAGCGTCCCGCAGCCAGTGCTCGAGCACGACCAGCTCGTCGGACGAGAAGGGATCGGGCTCGAGGGAGTGCACGGAGAAGTCCGCGGCCTCGACGGACCACTCCCACGAGAGGACGACGCGCACCATCGCGGTGCTGCGGGGGAGCAGGGCGAGCACGCCTCGTCGCAGGCCGGGGGTCCAGTGCAGCTCGGGGGCGTCGAGCAGAGGACGCACGAGGTCGGCCGACGTGCGCGCGGAGCTCAGGACCACGAACTCGGCCACGACGTCGCGCCACGGGGTCGCGCGGTCCGGTGCGACGTCGTGCTCACGCCGCACGGTGAGGACGCTGGCCTGGTCGCCCCTGTCGGGCCAGGGTGCAGGGGAGAGGGGAGCGTCGGGCACGAGGAAGGATCTTGCCACGCGCACCTCCGGCCCCGCCGAGCGGCCGCGGACGCGTTCGCTCGGCGCGGGAGCTCCTCAGAACGTGAGCTGATCGGCCGAGTCGAGCGGCACCCACCCCTCGGGCAGGCCCGACGGCGGCCGGACCGTCGGCACGACCTGCAGGGAATCGGCCTCGGCCAGCTGTGCGAGCTCGAGCCCGGTCAGCGCGGCGATGTCGCGCACGGGCACCTGGAAGGTACGGTACGGCCCGAGCGGGGGCAGCTCGCCCTGGTCACGGGCGCGCAGAGTCGCGCGTCCGAGCTCGGCGTCGTCGAGCTGTGACGACTGGTCGAGCAGGTAGCCGGCCGTCCGCAGCGCGGCCCCGTCGCTCGTCGCCCACGCCGCGATCTTCCAGAAGCGCAGCGGCAGCTGGACGCCCCGGTAGGACGGGTCGTCGGGGTGCAGGACAGGGCCGGTCAGCACGGTGAGCCGCTGCTGGTGCACGGCCGCGTACTCGAGCACGAGGTCCTCGAGGCCGAGCCAGAGCTCGGACGACTGGTTGAAGTCGCCCACCTGCGGTGCGGCGTTCGTGTAGGTGAACGTGTCGAGGTTCGCGCGGGAGGCGATCGCCGGTGTGCCCCACACGGGGTCGCGACGCCGCACGAGGTGCCCGCGGTCGAGGTCGTTGCGGGCGTAGACCTCTGGCCCGCACTGCTCGCCCTCGGGGACCCTCTCGTCGAGGTGCCAGTCGTCGCCCCGCTCGAGGTCGACCAGCGCGGCGCCGTCGATGTTGACCGCGGTCGCCGCGGCGAGGCGCCGCCGCGGGTCGAGCAGCACGGTGAAGTGCGCGTAGGGCAGCTCGCGCACGGCACGGGGGCCGGTGCCGGGCAGCGGCACCTGCACGGCGAGGAACCCGGGGTCGTACCCGAGGGCAGCAGCCGCCTCCGGCTGGTCGTCTGCGATCGTCATCCGCGCCTCCTGCTGGTCGGTGGGTGGTCTGCGCCCATCGTGCACCGCACCTCCGACACCCGCCCGTGCCCCCGCACCGCAGCAGCTCAGCAGCGGGCGACGAGCGCGGTCTCGCAGAGCCGCCGCAGCTCGGCGGGGCCGCCGCGCCGCACCGCAGCGCGCTGGCGCTCGGCGCCGGTCCCGTCGGTCGTGACGCGGTCGAGCAGGGCGCGCGTCCGCTCGTGGTCGCCCGACGCGTCGAGAGCGTCGCCGACGTGCACGAGGAGGCGGTGCAGCACCTCGCGGGACCCGCGCAGCTCACCGGCCACCGGGTCGAGCAGCTCGCCCCCGAGCCCGTCGCGGGCGGCGTGCCAGAGGCCGGCGTCGAGCAGCTCGGGCTCGACCCGGAGCGGGGCGACGTCCGCCTCGGCCTCCGCGCGGGCCGTGTCGACGAGGGCGCGCACGAGGGTCGCGACGAGGAGGGCGCCGCCCGTGTCGAGCTGGGCGTCGGCGACGCGGACCTCGACGGTCGGGTGGTCCTCTGCGAGGCGGGCGTTCCACCAGATGGTCCGCGTGTCGTAGGTGCCGGCGACGCCCACCAGCCGACGGATCCGCCGGTCGTAGTCCGCTGCGTCCACGAAGGGAGGCGGGCAGCCGCCGGTCGACCAGCGTCGCATGTGCATCGCGCGCCAGCTCGCGAAGCCGGTGTCGGCGCCGTGCCAGTACGGCGAGTTGCCGGTCAGGGCGAGCAGCGTCGGCAGCCAGGCGCGCACCCGGTTCAGCACGGCCACGCCGACGTCGCGCGACGGCACGCCGACGTGGACGTGCGTCCCGTTGATGAGGTGGTCGGTCACCAGGCCGCGGAACTCCTCCTCGACGCGGTGGTACCGCTCGGTGTCGGTCACCGCGGGCCAGCCGCTGCACATGAACGGCGTGCCGACGGCCGCGGCCACGACGCCCCGGCGTCGCGCCTGGGCGGCCAGGCGGGTGCGGAAGGTCACGAGGTCGGCCTCGGCCTGGTCCAGCTGCGTGAACACCGGGCTCGATCGCTCTATCTGCGACGCCAGGAACTCGTGGCTGACGAACTTCGACTCGTGCGCCGAGCCGAGCAGCTCGGCGTGCACCGAGGCCGCGACGTCGGCGGGCGTCAGGGCCACCGGGTCGACCAGGATGAACTCCTCCTCGATGCCGAACGTCGTCATGCGGCCCCCTGTCGTCGGGGGGATGCTAGCGACCCGGTCGGAGAACGACCGGCGATCAGCCGAGAGCTGCCCGTGACGTCGGGGTACGCGCAGGGCGGGCACACGAAGGAGGCGCGGTGCAGGCGTGCCTGCACCGCGCCTCCCGGGCGGTGTCCCTGCGACGTCCGGCGTCCGACGTCAGTCGGCGAGGATCGCGTAGAGCGCGCGCCGCGTCTCGTCGAGCTTGGCGGTGGCGGCCGCGCGCTGCGCGTCGGTCACGCCGGAGCGGAACTGCTGCACGACCCCGAAGAGCTTGCCGAGGCTCTCGCGGAACTCGTCGGAGGCCTCGTCGCCGGTCGTGGCGGCCCAGGCAGCCTCGACGGCGTCGGCGTGCTCGGCCACGTAGGTGCGGCCCGCCTCGGTCAGCGAGTACTCGCCCTTGGCGGCCTCGTCGCCGGCGACGATGAGCTCTTCGTCGACGAGCTGCTGCAGCGTGGGGTAGACCGAGCCGGGGCTCGGCTTCCAGACGCCGTCGGTGCGCTCGGCGATCGCCTTGATCAGGCCGTAGCCGTTCGAGGGAGCGTCGGCGAGCAGTGACAGCACGGCGAGGCGGACGTCGCCCTTGCGGGCACGGCCACGACCGCCGCGGTGGCCGCCGGGGCCGAAGCCGGGGAACCCGGGGAAGCCGCCGAAGGGGCCGGGGCCCCCGGGGCCGAAGCCGGGGCCGCCGGGCCGGCCGCCGCGGGCGAAGGGGCGGCCGAAGCGGCCCCCGCCGGCGAAGCGGTCGTGCTGGTCGCGGCGGTCGGAGTGGTCAGGGTGGTCGGGGTTCTGGTGGTGGTGTGCGTTGCCCATGGGGAACGTCCTCTCGATCTCATGTCTGTGTCGCGGTGGTTGTCGCGATGTGTCAAAGATATGTCGCTGACTATCGTCTGTCAAGAGGCGAGCCAAAAAAGGAGGCGCACCCTGGTGGGGTGCGCCTCCTCGGCCCTGCTGTAGGTCGGCTAGCTGGCCGGGGCGACGCCGAACGCGTTGGCGAGCTTCTCGATCTTCTGCGCGCGGCCGAGGCGCGGCAGGTCGCTGCCGTCGCGGATCACGCGGCCGCGGCCCTCGAAGTCGGCGAGGAAGTCCTGGGCCCAGGCGACGTCGGACGGCGTCGGGCTGATGACCTCGTTGATGACGGGCAGCTGCTCGACGTCGAGGCAGAGCTTGCCCGTCAGGCCGAGCGCGACGGCGACGCCCGCCTGCTCGCGGAGCACGGGGTGGCTGCTGCCGACGGTCGGGCCGTCGATCGGGCCGGGCAGGCCGCCGATGCGGCTCGCCACGACCAGGCGGGAGCGCGGGTAGGCCATCGCGAGGTCGTCGGCGCTCGTGCCGGTGTCGCGGCGGTAGTCGCCGCTGCCGAACGCGAGGCGGAAGGCGCCGCGCGCCTTCGCGATCGAGGGGCTCTCCTCGATGCCGAGCGCGGACTCGACGAGTGCCAGGACGCGCACCGCGCCTCCCAGTCGGTCGAACGTCTCGGTCACGTGCTCTGGCGCCTCTGTCTTGGCGAGCATCACGCCCTGCAGGCCCGGCAGGCCGAGGAGGGCGTCGACGTCGTCGGACCAGAAGTCGGTCGAGCGGTCGTTGATGCGGACCCAGGCCCGGCCGCCGGCGGTGAGCCAGGCGACGACGTCGTCGCGGGCCGCGGGCTTGCGGGCTGGGTCGACCGCGTCCTCGATGTCGAGCACGATCTGGTCGGCGCGCGAGCGCGCGGCCTGGTCGAAGCGCTCGGGGGCCGTGCCGGGCACGAGGAGCCAGGAGCGGGCGATGTCCGCCGGCGGCTTGGAGCGGCCGGTCGTGGTGCTGCTCGCGGTGCCCGCCGCGGACGGGGCGGCGTCGGGGGCGCCGGCGGTGGTGGTCGTGTCGGTCATGGGACGTCCTCGTCTGTCTCGTCGTCGCGTGTCGCCGTGTCCCGCTCGTCGCGGGCGGCGTGCCCCACCACGCTACCGGCCCGCTCGGAGCGCGCGGTCGGCGGCGCGCAGCTGTGCGTCTCCGCGTGCCGGGCGAGGGCTCCCGCCCGGCGGCGGTCGTCGGGCGTACCGTTCAGGAAGACCACAGGCGACACCCGGGGTCACGGAGCACCGTCGACGTGCCCCCTGGGCGTCGTGAGGCCACGATCACGAGGAGCTGCCATGACCGACGCGAACACCCCGAGAGACCGCGCCGACGAGGGCGACGCCCGCGACCGCGCCCCGCGCGAGCCCGCCCGCGACCCCCTCGACGACGAGTCGCAGACCGCCGTCGACCGCGATGCCGCCGACCGCGACGCCGCCGACGGCCCGTCCGTCGACTTCGGCTCGCCCGCCGGCGCCGACCGGCCCGCCGTCGACTTCGGCGCACCCGCGGCGGGCCCTGCCGAGCCCGCGGTCGCCCCCGAGGACCGTGTCGACGATTCAGGTGTCGACGACGGCCGTGCCGCCGACGGCGCCTGGGCGGCCCCGGCCGCGCCGACGACGCCTGACTCCTCGACGGCCGACGACCGCCCGTCGGGTGCCGACGAGCGCGGCTCCTCTGACCACGCCGACACGGAGGTGCTCCACGACCGTGTCGAGCCCGCTCCCCGCTACGACGCCGACGACGACCGCCGTGACGACGCCGACCGCCGTGACGACGCCGACCGCCGTGACGACGCTGACCGCCGTGACGACGCTGACCGCCGTGACGACGCTGACGCTGACGCCGACCGCCGTGACGACGAGGCCCGGGTCGTCCCGCCCGTGGTCGCGCCGACGCCCCCGGCGTCCCGCGCCTGGTCCGCCGCGCCGCAGGACGACTCCGGTCGGCCCCTGCACGACGACGACGCCCTCCGTGCGGCCGAGGCGCACCGAGCCCCGGGCGACGACGCCGCGCGTGCCGCCGACGGGTCGTCGACCGACGCCGACCGTCGCGACGACTCGCCGACCGTGGTCGCCCCCGTCGCGTCGCCCGGCCGCGGCGACGACGCCCCCACCACCTCCTGGCGCACCGACGACGGCCGCGTGGCCGGTCGTCCGGGCGCCGGTCCGGCCACCGGGTCGCAGGCCTACCCGCTCGTGGCCGAGACCGCCGACCCCGTGGCCCTGCGCCGCGAGCTGCTCACGGAGCAGAAGCAGGAGTTCTCGGGCATGCGCTTCGGCGCCGGCCTCCTCGGCTGGTTCGCCGCGACGGGCTTCGGCGTGTCCGTGTTCGTGGTCTTCGCCGCGATCGCGTCCGCCGTCGTCGCCGCCTCGTCCGGCTCGAGCCCTGACGGCTTCCGCGGCTTCCTGGGCGACAATGCCGAGGTCCTCTCGATCACGACCGGGATCGTCGTGCTGGTGATCGTCTTCGCCGGGTACTTCGTCGGTGGCTTCACCGCCTCGCGCGTCGCCCGCTTCTCCGGCTTCAAGCAGGGCCTGGCCACCTGGTTGTGGGGCCTCGTCATCACGATCGTCGTCGGCGTGATCGGCGCCGTCGTCGGCGTGCAGGCCAGCGACCAGTCCGCGCCGAACCCGATGATCCCCTCCATGGACGACATGTCGTCGACCTCGGTCGAGTCGTTCGTCTTCCTCGGGCTCCTGGTGGTGCTGAGCTTCGGCGGGGCCGTCCTCGGCGGTCTCCTCGGCCAGCGCTGGCACCGCAGGGTCGACCGCTTCGTGCCCGAGCACCAGGTCTGATCCACCAGGTCCTGACGGCCGGTCGTCCGGCCGTCAGGACCGTCCGGTCGCCCCGGATCCGCGACACCGAACCACAGACACAGCCACACGCAAAGGACCCTCATGCACCTCCTCGACCGCTCCTCCCTCGTCCGCAGCACCCTCGCGGTCGTCGCCGCCGGCACCCTCGTGCTCGGCCTCGCGGCCTGCTCGTCCACCTCCGACTCGGAGAGCAACAACACCGCGCCGACGCACCCCGTCAACGCGACCGAGCCCGCCGAGGAGTCGACGGAGGAGCCCCTCGCGACGATCCCGGCGCTCACCGGCGGCGTGGACACCCAGGTCGCCGTCGACGCCTCGTTCGTGGACGCGCTCGGCACCCTCGGCCTCACCCCCGGGGTCGTCGGCACCGCGACGTTCACCGACGGCACGTTCTCGTTCCCGATCACGGGCGGCAACGTCACGTACTACGACCCCGAGGGCGACGTCCGCCCGTACGTCCAGGGCAACATCGACCACGACGACTCGGGCCTGTCGCTGACCGCCGCCGACGGCACGGTCGTCGAGCTGAGCGACTTCCGCATCGACCCGGGCGAGAGCAAGCTCTACGGCACGGTCACCGCGAACGGGACGGTCGCGGCCCAGGACGCCTACCTCTTCACCCTCTGGGGCGGAACGCTCGAGCCCCTCAAGACCGAGGGGACGAACGCCGTCCTCGAGGGCACGACCGTGCACGTCAGCCCCGACGCCGCCGCCCTGCTGAACGCCACGTTCGACACGGACGCGGTCCAGGACCAGATGCTCGTCGGCGTCGCCAAGATCACGGTCGCCACGCAGTAAGGCCTGCCCGCGCACGCCGTCGACGTCCGTCGGCGTCCCCGCAGGAAGCCCCGTCCCGCAGCTGCGGGACGGGGCTTCCCACGTCCGCCGGCCCGCGCCTCCTCCGTCGTGCGAACTTGTCGACGGCAGGGGTTTCGCGGTGCAGCAAGTGAAAGTTCGGCACGCCGAAACCTGTGTAGGGTCGAGGCATGGCGACGACACGACCCCGAGGCTCCGCCGTGCAGGAGGCGCCAGGCGGGCGCCCGGCACGACACCCGCACCCGAGGCCGCGAGGCACCCTGCTCGGCCCCGCGTTCATCGCGGCGATCGCGTACGTCGACCCGGGCAACGTCGCCGCGAACCTCACCGCCGGCGCGCAGTTCCAGTACCTGCTGCTGTGGGTGCTAGTCGCCGCGAACGCGATCGCGGTGCTCGTCCAGTACCTGTCGGCCAAGCTCGGCGTCGTCACCGGGCAGTCGCTGCCCGAGGTGATGGGCCGCAGGCTCCCTCGCCCGGCCCGGCTGGCCTACTGGGGCCAGGCCGAGGTCGTCGCGGCAGCCACCGACGTCGCCGAGATCATCGGCGGCGCACTCGCCCTGCAGCTGCTCTTCGGCGTCCCGCTCGTCGTCGGCGGCCTGATCACGGGTGCGGTCTCGCTCGGGCTGCTGATGCTCACGCAGTACCGCGGCGGGCACGTCTTCCAGTCGGTGATAATCGGCATGCTGGCGATCCTCACCGTCGGCTTCTGCGCCGGCCTCTTCTTCTCGCCCCCGTCGGGCCCAGGCATGCTCGAGGGCCTGGTGCCCCGCTTCGAGGGCGCGCAGTCGGTGCTGCTCGCCGCCTCCATGCTGGGCGCGACCGTGATGCCGCACGCCGTCTACCTGCACTCGGCCCTCGTCCGCGACCACCACGGCACCGTCACCGAGGGCGACGACCGTCGGCGCGTGCTGCGGGCCACCCGGTGGGACGTCGTGCTCGCGCTCGTCGTCGCCGGCGGCGTGAACATCTCGATGCTCGTGCTGGCTGCCTCGACGCTGCCGGGCCGGACCGGCACCGACACCATCCCCGGCGCCCACGACGCCATCCGCGATGCCCTCGGGCCCGTCGTCGGCGTGCTCTTCGCCGTGGGGCTGCTCGCGTCCGGTCTCGCCTCGACCTCGATCGGCTCGATGGCCGGCGCCGAGATCATGCACGGGCTGCTCGAGGTGGAGGTGCCCTTGTTCGTACGCCGAGTCGTGACGCTCGTGCCTGCCCTGGTGCTGCTCGCGACGGGCATCAGCCCGACCTGGCTGCTGGTGCTGAGCCAGGTCGTGCTGAGCTTCGGGATCGCCTTCGCGCTCGTCCCGCTCGTCGTCGTGACGAGCGACGCGCGCCTGATGGGCACGGGCCGCAACGCGACCGGCACCCGTGTCGCCGCGTGGGCCGCGATCGCCGTCGTCATCGCGCTCAACGTCGCGCTGATCGTCCTGACGGTGTCGGGCGAGGCCTAGGAGGTGCCCGACGCCTTGCCCTCGTCGTCGTCGTGCTGTCGCTCGGCGCGGTCGTGGGCCGCGAGCATCGCCTCCGCGTGCTCCGACTTGGCCTCGCCGATGGCGGCGTCGTCGCCGCGTGCGATGGCGATCCCCTCGCGCACGGTCGCCAGCATCGCCTTGGCCGCCTCCTCGGGGGTGAAGTCGAACTCGCCCCGCTCGGTGCCGTCGCCGGCGTCCGCGTAGTGCTGCAGCTCGCCGCCCTCTCCCGGGCGCGGCGGCTGCTCGGCGTGCTCGACGCAGAGCCGGGCGACCTCCTCGGCGTGGGCGTGCATGACGGAGTGGGCCGCGCCCGGCATCTCCCAGAGCCTCGACGACGGCACGAGCCGCCCGATCTGCTCGACCCAGCTGCGCGGCGCCACGGCGTCGTGCTCGCCGCGGATGACGAGCGTGTGCGCCCGCACCTTCGGCAGCTGCTGCTCGATCGGGTAGGTCATCATCTTCGGCAGGACCTGCGAGAACCAGTGCACGCCGCAGACGACGTACGCCCGGAGTGCGAGCACCTTGACCCTGCCTGGCTCGTGCCACGCGGCCTGCAAGAACCTGCGCGCCGCCACGGTGACACGCCGCTCGGCGGGGTTCACGACGGGGCCGATCAGCACGAGCGTCGACAGCTCGGGACGGCGGGCCGCGAGGTCCGTGACGATCTGGGTGCCCATGGAGTGCCCGACGACGATCGGGTCCTTCAGGCCGAGGTCGTCGATGGCGGCCCCGACGAGGTCGGCGAACTGGCGGATCGAGAGGGCCTTGCGAGGGTGCTTCACGCCCGCGAAGCCCGGCAGGTCGAGAGCGTGCACGGGGCCGAACGAGTTCAGGTTAGGGGCGAGCCGCTCGAAGTAGTCGGACGAGACCCCGATGCCCGGCACGAGCACGAACGGGCGCTCGCCGGTCGTGCCGATGGTGCTGACCCGCACCCACAGGTCGCCGCGCTCGACGCGGCTGACGCGCACACGGGTGCTGGACTCGTCGCGACCTCGCTTGCTCGTGTGCCCGCGTGTGCGTGTGACGGCCATGCGCCTCCTCGTCGGTGTCCGGGCCGCAGCGCTGCCGGGGCAGGCGGTGCGGGAGGGTGGGCGACCAGTCTCGCACCCTCGCCGAGGCTCGGGCTCAGCGGCCGAGGACCGGATCGAGAGCGCGCAGGTTGCGGTGCAGCAGGAGGCGCAGCGCGAGCCCGGAGGCCGGGCCGGCCAGGCGCATCCACCAGGCTCCCGGTCGCCAGACGACGCGGATGTCGAGGGTGACGCGGTCGTCGGGGTGGTGCGTGACGACGTAGCTCTCCCAGCCGCGCTGCGGGTGTCCGACCAAGGCGGCGTGCAGGAAGCCCGTCGCGCGGGGGAGCGACTCGTCCTCGGGCTCGCCGACCGGCTCGTCTGCCGGCTCGTCCTCGAGCACCCGGACGACGCGACAGGCCACGCGGGGGCGCAGCGGCCCGAACGGGATCGCCCACGTGCTGATCGCGCCGACCTGGACCCGGTCGGGCACCTGCAGCGGCACGAAGCCCGAGCCCCTGTGCACCTGCCAGCCGAGGACGGCGTCCCCGGCGATCCGTGCGTCGTCCTGGCCGTGGCCGACCAGGCGCGAGACTGCCGTCACGTGGAAGCCCTCCGGTACCGGGCCGGACAGCGTCGGCTCGCCCTCGAATGCCCACGCGTCGACGAAGCCGGGCGGGACGCTCTGTGACGACATGGGTCGAGCCTGGCACGTCCGACGGCGCCCCTCGGGCAGGATCGGCGGATGACGACGAGCGCGCCCGGGTTCCTGCTGCTGCACGGCTGGCAGAACAGGCGCCCCGTCGACCACTGGCAGCACCAGCTCGCCGAGGAGCTCCGCGGGCGGGGGCTCGCCGTGCGCTACCCGCAGCTGCCCTCGCCCGACGAGCCCGACCCGGCAGCGTGGGAGGCGGTGGTCAGGTCGGAGCACGCCGCCCTCGGTCCCGGCCCGGTGACGGTCGTCTGCCACAGCCTGTCGACCCTGCTCTGGCTGCGGATCCAGGCCGGGGCCCGCCCGCTCGCGGCCGACCGGGTGGCGCTCGTGTCGCCTCCCTCGCCCGAGCTGATCGCCGGGCAGGACGCCGTGCACGCGTTCGTCGACGGGGGCCGGGCTGCCGGTGGCGACGCCGTCGGTGCGGAGACCGCGAGCGCGGAGCCCGCGGGTGCGGAGGCGGCGGACTCGCCGGAGCCCGCGGGTGCGGAGGCGGCGGACTCGCCGGAGCCGCTGCTGTTCGACGGCCGCCTCCTGGGGACGGGTGCCGTCGGCGACGCCGTGGTCGTGGCCGGCGACGACGACCCGTGGCTCCCGCTCGGCCTCGGCGACACGTGGCGCGGCCGCCTGGACGCCCGCCAGGTCGTCGTCCGCGGCGGCGGACACCTCACCCCCGACTCGGGCTACGGGCCCTGGCCGGCGATGACCGCCTGGGCCCTGGGCCAGCGAGGCGAGGTCGCGCTCGGCTGACGTGCAGGGCGGCTGGCGGCCGCATGGCTGCGTCGGCAAGGCGGGCGGGTTCGTCCTGCACGGGCGCACCCGACGGCCCGCTGACGACGGACCCGCCCGCCCCGCGAGGACGAGCCCCTAGGAGGCGGGGGCCAGGAACGCGGCCGCGGCAGCCGAGAGCGAGGCCGGGTCGTCCACGCCGCAGAGCTCGCGTGCCGAGTGCATGCCGAGCAGGGGCACGCCGACGTCGATCGTGCGGATGCCGAGGCGCGTCGCGGTGATCGGCCCGATGGTCGACCCGCAGGGCACGCTGTTGCTCGAGACGAACTCCTGGAACGGCACGCCGGCCTGCTCGCACGCCCGCACCCACTCGGCGGCGCCGAGGCCGTCGGTGGCGTAGCGCTGGTTCGCGTTGATCTTCAGCAGCGGCCCGCCGTTGACGACGGGCTGGTTCGCGGGGTCGTGGCGCTCGGGGTAGTTCGGGTGCACGGCGTGGCCGGCGTCGGCGCTGAGGCACCAGGAGGCGGCGAGTGCGCGTCGGTGGTCGGTCGCGTCGGCGCCGAGCCCGGCCGAGACCCGCGCGAGGACGTCCTCGAGGAACGGCCCGGCGGCGCCGGAGGGGGTGGCCGACCCGACTTCCTCGTGGTCGAACGCGGCGAACACGGCCACGTGGTCGAGGTCGGTGTCGGCATCGGCGTCGGCGACCGCGAGGAGGGCCGCGAGACCGGCGTGGGTGGACGACAGGTTGTCCATCCGGCCGGCCGCGAACAGCTCGCCCGAGAGACCGAGCACGGCGGGGGCGGCGGTGTCGGCGACGACCACGTCGTAGCCGACCACGTCGGAGCCCGAGAGACCGGCGAGGCCCGCGAGGTGACCCAGCACGTCGGCCTGGTCGAGCGGGCCGGCTCCCACCACGGGAGCGAGGTGGCGCTGGGGGTCGAGCTTGAGCCCCTCGGAGTTGACGCCCCGGTCGAGGTGCACGGCGAGCTGGGGGATGCGGAGCAGAGGACCCGTCCGCACCAGGTGCGTCTCGCCAGAGCGTGTCACGAGCCGACCGGCGAACTCCAGGTCGCGGTCGAGCCAGGAGTTGAAGAGCGGACCGCCGTAGACCTCGACGCCCGCCTGCACCCAGCCGCGCGTGCCCGTCGTGGGCTTCGGCTTGAGCTTGAAGCCGGGGGAGTCGGTGTGCGCCCCCACGACCCGGAACGGCGTGGTCGACGAGGCCCCGCCCGGCTCGACCCACGCGATCACGGCACCGTCGCGGACGACGTAGCGTCGCCCGGGACCGGTGGGCCACCCGGCCGTCTCGTCGAGGGCCGTGAACCCGGCCGCGTCCAGCCGACGTGCGGCCTCGGCCGCGGCGTGGAAGGAGGAGGGGGACGCCTGGATGAAGGAGGCGAAGTCGTCGAGGTGCGCGCGCGAGGAAGTCATCCCCACCAGCTTGCACCATCCCGCCGACGGCACACCCGAGTCAGCATCGCGCCCTCAGCGCCCGCCGCTGCCGGTGACCTGTGCCCCGGGCTCGGCGCCGCTCTCGCCGCGGCCGTCCTCGTCGTCGGCCGTGAGGCCGGCCGTGCGGTCGCCCGAGACGCCCGCGGGGTCGACGGCGACGTAGCCGTCCTCGCCCGACATCGGACCGCCGAGACGCTCGGTGACGTCGCCGTCGGGCGTGACGTCCCTGCCCCTGGCAGGACGGCCCTGGGTGTCGGTGGCGCCGTCGGCGGGGTGGCCGGCCGTGCCGGCAGCGGCTGCCTCGTCGTGGGAGGCGAGGGCCGCCTCCTCGACCCGCCCCTGCAGGGCGCTGCCCCCGGTGGCGTGGTCGTCGGCGGAGTCGTGGTCGTGTGTGTCGCTCATGGGGTTCGTCCTCTCGTGGGGCGGATCGAGTCCGACAGTAGGCGTCGCGCGGACTGCGGGTCAGGGGACGGTCGGCAGGGCGTGCGACCACAGGTGGAAGAGCGCGTAGGCCCGCCACGGTGCCCAGGGCGCGGACGCGACCTCGGCCTGCTTCGTCGTGACGCCGCCCAGCGCCCGCCTGAGCACGAGGTCTCCGGCCGGGTAGGCGTCGCGGTCGCCCAGGGCGCGGACGGAGAGGTAGTCGACCGTCCAGGGGCCGATGCCGGGCAGGGCCAGCAGGGAGGCCCGCGTCGCCGCGCGATCGCCGTCGGGGGAGATGACGAGGCCCTCGGCCACGGCCTCGGCGACCGCGTGCAGGGTGCGGCCGCGCGCTCCGGTGACGCCGACGGCGGCCCGGAGCTCGTCGACGGGCAGGGCCGCGACGACGTCGGCCCGGGGGAACCTGCGGAGGCCCGTGCCTGCGACGTCGCTGCCGAGCGCCGTGACGAGCCGTCCCGCGAAGGTGCGGGCGGCCGCGAGCGAGACCTGCTGCCCCAGCACGGTGGTGACCGCCGCCTCCCAGCCGTCGGGGCTGCCCGTGATGCGGATGCCCGGTCGTGCGCGGACGAGCGGGCCGAGCACGGGGTCGTCGCCCAGGCCGGCGAGCACCGCGCCGGAGTCCGCGTCGAGGTCCAGCCACCGACGGACCAGCCGCTCGACCCGGTCGCGGTCATCTGGCGAGGCGGCGAGACCCGAGGAGGCGGTGGCCACGACGTCGACACCGCTCGGCTCGAGCCGCAGGTCGAGCCGCAGCACGCGGCTCGGTTCGTCGGCCGTGGCCACGTCGACGAGGCGCGAGTGCGTGCCCGCGGCGACGTCGGTCAGCTCGGCGCCCGGGACGGAGTGCGCCGCGAGCAGGCCGATCGCGTGAGCGGCGTCGTACGGGCCGTCGGTCTCGAGCCGCAGCTCGAAGGGGCGTGCCGCGAGGTCGGTCACGGGGTCGTGCTCCAGACGCCCGACGAGCCCCGTCGGTGGCTGTCGACCAGGTGGGTGTCGACGATGCCGGTGGCCTCCATCAGCGCGTGCATGGTCGTCGGGCCGACGAACGCGAAGCCGACGGCCTTGAGCGACTTCGAGAGCGCCACCGACTCGGGCGAGGTCGTCGGCACGTCGGCGAGCTCGACGGGGCGAGGAGTCTCGGCCGGCCTGTGCGACCACACGAGCTCGACGAGCCCGCCGTGCTCGCGCAGGGCCACGGTCGCGCGGGCGTTCGTGATCGTCGCGTCGATCTTGAGCCGGTTGCGCACGATGCCCGCGTCGGCGAGCAGGCGTTCTCGGTCGGCGTCGTCGAAGCTGGCCACCACGTCGGGGTCGAAGTCGCGGAACGCCGAGCGGAAGGCCTCGCGCTTGCGCAGGATGGTGGCCCACGACAGCCCCGACTGGAAGGCCTCGAGGCTCAGCCGCTCGAAGATCCCGCGCTCGTCACGGACGGGCATGCCCCACTCGGTGTCGTAGTACTCGCGCATCAGCGGATCGACGGCTGCCCACGGGGGCCGGGCCAGGCCGTCGTCACCGACCACCACGCCGCTCACGAGCGGGCTCCCGACGCGAGCTGCGACTCGAGCCCGAGCAGGACCGCCTTCGCGGCCTCGCCGCCGCGGTACCGGCCGGGGGTGCCGTCGCTGCGCACTACGCGATGGCAAGGCACGACGACGGGCAACGGGTTCGTCGCGCAGGCTGTGCCGACGGCTCTGACCGCACGCGGGCTGCCGCTCGCCGTGGCGACCCTGGCGTAGCTCGCCGTCTCGCCGTAGGGGATCTCGGGCAGGTGCTCGAGCACCGTCCGCTGGAAGCCCCTCGACAGCCGGCGATCGAGCACGAGATCGAAGCCTCGTCGACGGCCGGCGAAGTACTGGTCGATCTCGACGGCGACGTCGTCCAGACGACGGGCGGACCGCAGCACCCGGGAGCCGACCTGGACGGCGACCCGGTCGAGCACCGCGTCGTGGTCCTCGACCTCGAAGGCGACACGGAGGAGGCCGACGTCCGTGGCGCAGAGCAGCAACGGCCCGACGGGCGACGGGACGGTCCGCCAGAAGACGTCGACGGTGCCGACGGCGGCCGCCTCGTCGGCGAGCCGGTCGCGGAGCAGGTCGAGGTGCTCGTCGAGGCGGGGGCCCGCCTCGGTGCCGGTCGCCTCGGCGAGACGGCGCTGCAGCGCCGTGTCGACGTCGGGTGCGGTGTCGGTCATCGCCGTGCTCCTTCTCGGGGCGTCGCGTGTCGGGGGGATGTCGGAAGGGAGAATTCCTCCCAGGCAGGGGCAGGGGCAGGGGCAGGGGCAGAGGCAGAGGCAGGGGCGGCGGCGGTCTCGTCGCCCGGGCCGAGCACCCGGCGGAGCGCGGCGACGCCGTCGGCGGCGGCGCGTCGACAGGCGGCGTGGCTCCGGCCCGTCAGCTCGGCGACCTCGAGGTGGCTGAGCCCGGTGAGGTGGTGCAGCACCACCGCGTCGCGTTGCCCCTCGGGCAGGGACCGGACTGCGCGGAGCAGTGCGTCATCGCGAGCCAGCAGCTCGTCGAAGGAGACCGGCGGCGCGGACTCGGGCACCAGCTCGACGGGCTGGGGTCGACGGCTCTTGCCCCGGATGACGTCGAGTGCCTTGCGACGGGCGACGGTGACGAGCCACGCCTCGACGTTGACGTCTGCCGGCAGGTCTGGCCACGCGACGAGGGCGGCCAGGAACGTCTCGGACCAGGCATCGTCGGCGTCGGCCGCGTCGAGCAGGGCCCGGCAGACGCGGAGCACGGTGGTGCCGTGCAGCTCGACGACACGATCGAAGGGAGGCACGTCAGAAGAGCCGACCGGAGCCGGACGCCGACGGGGCCTCGTGGTCGAGCAGGAACCGCTTGCGGTCGAGCCCGCCGGCGTACCCGGTGAGGGAGCCGGCCGAGCCGACGACCCGGTGGCACGGCACGACGATGCTCAGGGGGTTGGCCCCGTTGGCCGTACCCACGGCCCGGGCCAGCCTGACGTCGCCGAGGCCGAGCGCGAGCTGGCCGTAGGTACGCGTCTCGCCCCACGGGATGGCAGCGAGCTGCTGCCACACCCGCTGCCGGAACTCGGTGCCGACCGGGGCGAGGGGCAGGTCGAAGACGCGACGCTCGCCGGCGAACCACGACGCGAGTTGGCTCTCGACCTCGACGAAGTCGGAAAGCCCCGTGCCCACCGCCGATCTCGGACCGAACCCGGCCGGATCGGGCAGGCGGCGGTGCTCGGGGAACCAGAGGCCGGTCAGGCCGTCGTCACCGCCGACGAGGGTGAGGGTGCCCACGGGGCTGTCGATCGTCGTGTGGACGACGGAGATCGTGCTCATGGGGGCTCCTGTCTCGGCTGATGGTACTCATCATGGAGACGCACGACGCGCCTCCTTTGTGAGGTGCGGGTGGTGAACCTGCGCGGGCTGCACCGATCGGAACATGAGCCGCGAGTCTCAGCGGACGCCCCGGCGCAGCCTGGTACTACTGATGGCGCGCCCTTCGAGGGCGCCACCGGCCCGGTCCGGGGACTCCACGCTGTCGGGTGCGTGCGAGCACCCGGGCCGGGTCCTCTCGTCCGGGGCCGCGCAGGTCGGTGCCGGTGGGCGCGAGCCGGTGCCGGTGGGCACGGGTCAGTGCCGCGTCTCGAAGCCGCCCTCGCCGGTGGGGGCGATCTCCTCCACGTCGACGCGCGACACGTCCGCGCCGGCGGGGCCCTCCTCGAGCCAGGCCAGCAGCTGCCCGACGGCCGCAGGCGTGCCCTCGACCTCCACCTCGACCGTGCCGTCCGGCCGGTTGCGCACGAAGCCGTCGACGCCGAGGCGGTCCGCCTCGCCCTCGGTCGAGAAGCGGTACCCGACGCCCTGCACGGTGCCGTGCACCAGGGCGCGCCGTCTGATCACGTCGTCCATCGCTCGACCGTACCCGCGCCTCCTCGGCTCGGCTCGTCGCGCGCCCCGCCACGCGCCGCGCCTCGTGCCCGGCGACTCCAGCGCGACGAATTGCAGCTCTCGCACGTCGCGCGCTCGAGGGCGGGTCGACGTCGTCGAGGGCGGGTCGTCGCGGACCCGCCCTCGATGCAAGCGACCCGCCCTCGACGGAAAACCGAGCAGGAGCAGCTACAGCAGCAGCTACAGGAGCAGCTACAGCAGCGACTGCAGCAGCAGCTACAGCAGCGACTAAAGCAGCGGCTACGAGCTAGCGGTCGATCGTCGACATGTCCGCGTAGCGATCGCCCTTCGGCGCCGCCACGTCGTCGAGCTGGTGCACCTGCTCCTCGTTCAGCTCGATCGCGTCGGCCGCCACGTTCTCGTCGAGGTAGGTGCGGCGCTTCGTGCCCGGGATCGGCACGATGCCCTCGCCCTTGGCGAGCAGCCACGCGAGAGCGACCTGGCCGGGCTTCGCGCCGACCTGGCGGGCGACCTCGTCGACCTGCTCGACGATGCGGACGTTGGCCTTGAGGTTGTCGCCCTCGAACCGCGGGTTGAAACGACGGAAGTCGTCGTCGGCCAGCTCGTCCACCGAACGGAGCGCGCCGGTGAGGAACCCGCGTCCGAGCGGCGAGTAGGGGACGAAGCCGATGCCGAGCTCACGCACGGTGGGCAGCACCTCGGCCTCCGCGTCGCGGCTCCAGAGCGACCACTCGGTCTGCAGCGCCGTGATCGGGTGCGTGGCGTGGGCGCGACGGATGGTCTCGGGTGATGCCTCCGACAGCCCGAGGAACCGCACCTTGCCGGCCTCGACCAGCTCGCCCATCGCGCCGACGGTGTCCTCGATCGGCACCAGGGGGTCGACTCGGTGCTGGTAGTAGAGGTCGACGTGGTCGATCCCGAGCCGCTTCAGCGAGCCGTCGATCGACTTGCGCACGTACTCGGGGCGACCGTCGATCGCCCGCTCGGCTCGCGCCTCCGGGTCGGTGACGTTGCCGAACTTGGTCGCGACCACTGCGTCGTCCCGACGGCCCTTGAGCGCCCGGCCGAGCAGCTGCTCGTTCGTGTGCGGGCCGTACATGTCGGCCGTGTCGAGCAGGGTGACCCCGCGGCCGAGCGCGGCGTGGATCACGCGGACCGACTCGTCGTCGTCGGTGCCGCTGCCGGTGTAGAAGGCGGACATGCCCATCAGGCCGAGGCCGATGCGGCCCACGTCGAGTCCGCCGTCGACGCTGCCGAGTGTGGTGTTCTTCATGACGTCAGGCAACACCCGTGCGCTGTGCGCCGTCCGCAGGAGGCGCGGGTCAGCCCCGCGAGGAGCGCGCCTCCGCCACCGTGGCCGGCGCCATACGACGACGCCGCAGCGCGGCGCTGGCGCCCACCAGGCCGAGACCCGCCGCCAGCAGCCCGCCGGCGAGGAGGAGCGGCTGGTCGACGTCGCTGCCGGTGAAGGCGAGCGGCCCGCGACCGCCGGCCGCGCCGGTGCTCGTGCTCGTGCCGCCGGTCCCGGGGCCGCCGGTGCCCGCACCGCCCGCAGGAGGTGTGCTCGGCGTCCCCGCACCCGGGTCGGTCACGGGCGGCTCGACCGGCGGCTGGACCGGAGGCACCTCGGCGGCGGCCAGCGTGAACGGCCCGATCGTCCGGCTCGCGTCGGCGACGACGGTGGCCGGCTGCAGCACGCCGTCGACGGTCAGCGTGTACTCGCTGCCGAACACCAGGCCGTCGAGCACGAAGCGCCCGAGGGAGTCGGTCGTCGCCGTGACCACGGGGTCGACCGGGGTGGTGGTGTCCACCGGCGTGGCGACGACGACGATGCCGGGTGCCGCCGCTCCGTCGGAGTCGAGCACGGTCCCGTCGATCAGCACCTCGGGAGCAGGCACGACGAGCTCGAACGGCGGGGGCGTCTCGCCGAGCGCGGGCGCCGTGAAGGGGATCGGGTTCTCGGCGTCGTCGCCGACGACGATGACGTAGTCGCCGCCCGGCGTCAGCCCCTCGGCCTCGAAGCTGCCGTCGGGACCGGTCACCACGGACACGTCAGGGCCCGTGGGCTGTGCGGTCGCGTCGTCGGGAACGGGGACGAAGTCGAGGGTCTCGTTCGCCGCGGGCGTGCCGTCGGCGTTCGTGATCGTGCCGCTGACCTCGACGGTCTCCGGGGCCGCGGGGATCGCGTAGACACGGTCGCTCGGCTGGTAGGCCACGTACGCGGTGCCCGAGGCCACGTCGACCACCGAGTAGAGGCCCTCGGGGTCGAGGCCGGGGACCGCGAAGCGGCCGTCGGCGCCGGTCGTCGTCGTGCCGAGGGGGTCGGTGTCCCCGTCCGCGAGCAGCTGGAGCACCCTGCCGGGGGCAGGCTGTCCGTCGACGGTCACGACGCCCGTCAGGGACGCGGTCACAGGAGGCGCGACGACGGTCGGGAAGGCGAAGTCCAGCCCGCCGAGGTCGCCGGTCGCGAGGGAGAACGGCAGCGGCGTGGCCGGCGCAGAGCCGTCCGGCTCTGCGATCGACACCGAGTAGCCGGGCGCGGCGACCAGGGCGCCGAACGAGTACGAGCCGTCCGGCCCGGTCTCCGTCGTCCCGACGACGTCGCCCGCGGCGTTCGTCACCGTCACGCGGGCGCCTGCGTACGGCGTCGCCGCCCCGCCCGTCCCCACTGTCGCCGTCCCCGACGCGCTGAACGTCTTCGTCGCGAACCAGGTCTGGTACACGGGGAACCCGGAGCGCTGCTGGTACGTGATCGTCAGCGTCTCGAGCGGCACGCTCGGGCTGAACCAGCCGGCGGCGCCCTCGGTGTCGGCGGCGGCGGCGTTGCCGACCAGCGTCCTCGTGGCGGCGTCCCAGCGGGGCTGGTCGCCCGTGCCGGCGCTGTCGCACGACGGTGTGCCCGTGCCGGCGCAGTAGTTGTACGTGCCCTGGAAGCCGAGCTGCGCAGCAGAGACGGGCGCGCCTCCGACGCCCGTGGCGGTGATCGTCGCCTGGTCGGCGTCGATGTCGCCGAGCACGAACGACCAGCCAGACGAGGGCGTTGCCGACGCGAAGGCGTAGGTCGTCACGGCGGCACCGGCCGCGGTCGGCGAGTCCTGTGACGGACGCTGGTTCAGGTAGGGCAGCCCACGGCTCGTGCCGTACTGCGCGCCGGGCGGGGTCGAGGCTGCCTGCCAGGTGCTCGAGCCGCTCGGCACGGTCGCCTGTCGCGAGGTCGAGGTGAAGGTCGTGGCGGGGAACCCGCCGGCGAGGGTCATCGTCCCGGTGTAGGCGCGGGCCGAGCCGGAGACCTGGAACTCGCCCCAGGACGACCCCTGAGCTGCGGAGGCGCCGGTCGCGCCCCCGAGGGCGAGGGCCAGGGCGACGACGCCGGTGGTCGTCGCGGCGGCGAGGCCGCGGAGCGACGCTCGACGCGGCAGCCACGAGGGCCGAGCGGGACGAACGGCGGAGCTGATGGCGGAGCGGTCGTGCATGCGGGCCTCACAGACGGGAGACCGTGGCGCCCCCGGCCTGAGGTTATTTCACGAAAGGCCCTCTTGTCACCCGCTGGCCGCAACGCGACGAGACACGGCCCCTGCGGTCAGGGGGATCACGCTGCCGTGACGTCCCCCGACCGTCGGACTAGCGCTTCTTGACGTTCGAGACCGCGTCCTCGGCGTGCGACGCGGAGCCGCTCTTGGCCTTCTTGTCCGCGCGCTTCTCCTTGAGGCTGCGGACGGCCACCTTCGCGGTGGTCTTCTTCGCTGATTTCTCTGCCATGGTGGTGCCTCCGTCGTCGGACCGAGCTGGTCCGGTGCGCGGAGCTTACGGCCACATCGTCCCCGCGCCTCCCTCACCGGGCACTCTCACGGCTCGTACACTGCGGGCATGGCCCGCGCCTCCTCGACCGGCCCGCCGACCGGCCCGCCGACCGCAGCATCGAGCGGTCGCACCTCGACGGCGCACCTGCGCGACGTCGCCGTCGCCCGCACCGCGGCCCAGCGCATCAGCGTCCCGGGCGAGCCGACGGTCGCGGCGACCGCCAGGGCGATGCTCGGCACACAGGCGCAGGACCTCGCCGCGGCGACCTGGAGCCTGGCGCTGCGCACGTCGGGCGCCGACGCGGCAGCGGTGCAGGCCGCGCTCGCCGACCGCAGCGTCGTGCGTGGCTGGCCTGCGCGAGGCACGCTCTTCCTGGTCGCGGCTGACGACCTGCGCTGGCTCACCGAGTTGCTGGCGCCGCGCTCGCTCGCCGCGAGCGCGGGCCTCTGGCGCCGGGCAGGCCTCGAGCCGCGGCACTTCGCCCTGGCCGAGGAGGCGGTGGTCGCGGCCCTCGCCGAGCACGGCCAGCTCTCGAGACCCGACCTGCTCGGGGCCGTCGCCCGTCACGGCGTCGACACCGCGGGCGAGCGGGGCTCCCACCTGCTGCGCTGGCTGAGCGCCCGGTGCGTGATCGTCTTCGCCGCGCCTCGGGGCACGCAGCAGCGCTTCGCCCTCTTCGAGGAGTGGATCCCCGCCTCCCGCCGCATCGACGACCGGGAGGAGGCGCTCGCCGAGTACGTCCGCCGGTGGCTGGCGCGGCGGGGCCCGGCGACGGTGCGCGACCTCGCGTGGTGGGGCGGGCTGACCCTCACCGAGGCGCGGCACGCGGTGTCCCTGGTCGACGACGTGGAGACGACCGTCGTGGGCGACGCGACCTGGATCGAGCGGGCGGACGCAGGAGCCGAAGGGGCTGGAGGAGGGAATGCCCGGCAGGCGCGTCCTGCACGAGGCGACCTCCGCCTCCTGCCGCCGTTCGACGAGCTGCTGCTGGGCTACGGGGCACGGGAGGCGTCGCTCGACCCGGCCGACGCCTCCCGTCTCGTGCCTGCCTCGAACGGCCTGTTCCTGCCGGCCGTCACCGTCGACGGTCGCGTGGTGGGGACCTGGCGGCGCACCGTCGCGCGCGGCACGGTCGCGGTCGAGGTCGATCCCTGGGTAGCGTGGACCGAACGTCGACGCGCCCAGGTGCGACGCCGGGCCGAGCAGTACGCGCAGCACCTCGGCCTCGCGCTCGCCGAGGGCTCCGCGTCGACGCCCACGCCGCCCTGACCCTGCGTCGTGCCGTCCTCAGCCCAGGAACCTCGATGACCGACGACGTCACGCCCCCCACGCCCGGCACGGCCAGCACGGCCCCCGCTCCCGGTGCGCCGCACCCGCCCGGCGCGGCCCCGACCCGCACCGAGCGGCTCGACGAGCTGCCCTTCACGCGCAAGCACGGACGCCTGCTCGTCGGGTCGGGCCTCGGCTGGGCCCTCGACGCCCTCGACGTCGGGCTGCTCTCGTTCGTCATCGCGCAGCTCGCCGTCGTCTGGAGCAGCGACAAGGGCGCCCTCGCCTTCGTCGCGTCGGCCGGCTTCGCGGGCATGGCGATCGGCGCCGCGGTCGGCGGCTCGCTGTCCGACCGGCTCGGCCGCAAGACGGTCTTCGCCCTGACCTTGCTCGTCTACGGGCTCGCGACCGGTGTCAGCGCGCTCAGCTGGTCGGTCGGCGCCCTGCTGGTGCTCCGCTTCGTGGTCGGCCTCGGCCTCGGTGCCGAGCTGCCGGTCGCCTCGACCCTCGTCTCGGAGTTCTCGCCCCGCCGCATCCGGGGCCGCGTCGTCGTCCTGCTCGAGGCCTTCTGGGCGCTCGGCTCCATCGCCGCCGCGCTGGTGGGCTACCTCGTGATCCCGACGAGCGACGACGGCTGGCGGTGGGCGCTCCTGATCGGCGCGCTGCCGGCCCTCTACGCAGTGTTCGTGCGTCTGCGGATGCCCGAGTCGGTGCGTTTCCTCGAGTCGAGGGGTCGGCACGACGAAGCCGAGCGCACGGTGCGCGCGTTCGAGGAGGCGGCGGGCGTGACCCAGCCGGTCGCGGCACCGCGAGCGGCGGCCGCAGTGCCGTCCGCCCCTGCCGACGCCCGCCCCGCCGACGCGCCTCGCGCCTCCTCCGCGGCCGCGCTGCTCCGGGACGGCCTGCGCCGCCGCACCGTCGCGATCTGGGTCGTCTGGTTCATGACCAACTTCTCGTACTACGGGGCCTTCGTCTGGCTGCCCACGCTGCTGGTCGAGGCGGGCTTCCCGCTCGTGAAGTCGTTCGAGTACACGCTGCTCATCACGCTGGCGCAGCTGCCCGGCTACGCCGCCTCGGCCTGGCTGATCGAGAAGTGGGGCCGTCGCGGCACGCTCGCCGTGTTCCTCCTCGGGTCCGCGGTCGCGGCCACCGCGTTCGGCTTCGGCGCCGTGAGCGGCAGCGCGACGCAGATCGTCGTGTCGGGCATGTTCCTGTCGTTCTTCAACCTCGGCGCGTGGGGAGCGCTGTACGCCGTCACGCCCGAGCTCTACCCGACGCGGCTGCGCGGCACGGGCGCGGGCTGGGCCGCGGGAGTGGGGCGGATCGCGTCGATCGCGGCCCCGCTGACCGTGCCGCCCCTCCTCGTCCTCGGCGGCACGCCGGTGCTCTTCGCGGTGTTCGGCGGGGTGTTCGTCGTCGCGGCCGTGGCCGCGCTCGCCCTGCCCGAGCTGCGCGGCACGAGGCTGGCCGAGTGAGCCGCTCGACCGCGGCGTCGCGCCGCCGCACACGGGACCGGTCCCGCTCACGCGCCGGCGGTCGCCGTGCCCTGCTCGGCCTGGCCGTCGTCGCCGTCGGCGCCGTGGTCGTCATCGCTTTCCCGCAGCTGCTCGACGGGGGATCGCCGGACGGCTCCTCCGGCAGCGCGGGAACCTCGGCGTCGACCGGTGCGACCGCGTCCGTCCCCTCGAGCGTCCCGCCCGCAGCCGTGGCCGCGACCGTCGAGCGGGTCGTCGACGGCGACACGGTCATCGTGGTCACCGCAGCCGACGGCGCTCGCGAGCGCCTCCGCCTGATCGGCGTCGACACCCCCGAGACCGTGAAGCCCGACGCCCCGGTCGACTGCTTCGGCCCCGAGGCGAGCGCGTTCACGACCGACGCGCTGCCCGTCGGCTCGACCGTCTGGCTCGAGGACGACGCCTCGCAGGGCGACGCCGACCGCTACGACCGGCTGCTGCGCTACGTCTGGACCGAGGGGGGCAGCCTGCTGAACCAGCAGCTGGTCGCCGCGGGCCTCGGCACCGAGGACACCTACGACCAGCCGTACCGCTACCGGGACGCGTTCGTCGCCGCGGAGGCCGCCGCGCGCGACTCGGCCGCCGGCCTCTGGGGCGCCTGCCGCTGACCTGCCCGCCGCCGAACCGTCACGAAGTGCTCTCGCCGGCCGTCGGAAGAGCACTTCCTGCCGGTTCGTCCCGGCCGGGACGGGCGAGAGGCCTCAGATCCTCCGCTGGAGGGGCTCGGAGGTCGATCCGCGGCCTCTCGCCAGGTCCCGGCGAGCTGGCCGGCTCGGCCACCAGAACGCGTCGCCCGTGAGGAACACCAGCGCCGGCACCAGCACCGTCCGCACGACGAGCGTGTCGAGCAGCACTCCGATGCAGACGATGACGCCGACCTGCGTGAGCGCGACGACGGGCAGCACCCCGAGCACCGCGAAGACGGCGGCGAGCAGCACGCCGGCGCTCGTGATGACCGCTCCGGTCGAGGACAGGGCGCGCACCATGCCCTCGCGGGTGCCGTGCCGCAGCCGCTCCTCCTTCGCCCTCGTCGTCAGGAAGATGTTGTAGTCGACCCCCAGCGCCACCAGGAAGAGGAACGCGTAGAGCGTGACGCTCGTGTCGAGGGCCGGGAACCCGAGGAGGTGCGTGAACAGCCACGTCGCCGCCCCGAGGCTCGCCGCGAAGGTGGCGAGCACCGACGCGATGAGCAGCACCGGCGCCACGAGCGAGCGCAGCAGCACGGCGAGGATCGCGAACACGATCGCGAGGATGACCGGCGCGATCAGGCCGAGGTCGTGGGAGGCGGCGGTGCGCTCGTCGTAGGCGGTCGCGTCGGTGCCCCCGACGAGGGCGTCGGCCACCGCGCCTCCGTCGTCGTGCAGGGCGTCGCGCAGGGCCTGCACGGTCGTCGACGCCTCGTCGCTCTCGGGCTCGGCGTCGAGCTGGACGTCGACGCGGGTCAGGCCGTCCGCCTGCTCGCCGGCCGCGGCGCTGGCGACGCCGTCGACACCCTCCGCCACCCGCACGACGTCTGCGGCGGCGGTGGTCGGCGCGAGCACGATCGTCTGGCTGGTGAGCCCGGCCGAGAACGAGTCGTCGACGATGCGCTGGGCCGTCACCGAGTCGGGGTCGCCGAGCAGCTGGTCGGTCTGCGAGAGGCCGACGGCGTAGCCGCCGAGGCCGAGGCAGAGCACGCCGATGCCCGCGACCGCGGCGACGGCGACGCGGCCGGGACGGCGTTGGACGCCACGGCCGAGGCGCTCCCAGAAGCCCTGGCGGGGACGAGCGTGGCCCGCGTCCCCGGTGTCCGTGCCGATGCTCGAGGAGGCAGAGGCAGAGGCAGAGGAGGCAGAGGAGGAAGAGGAGAAGGCAGAGGAGGAGGAGGAAGAGGAGGCGCGGGGCACGAACGGCCAGAACAGCCCGCGTCCGCAGACCACGAGCGCCGCCGGCAGCACCACGAGCGCGAAGGCGATCGCGACGACGACACCGATCGCACACGCGAACCCGAGTGCGCGGTTGCCCGACAGCTCGGCGAGCAGCAGCGTCGCGAGGCTGAGCGCGACGGTCCCGCCGCTCGCGGCGATCGCCGGGCCGGCGCTGCGCACGGCCGTCCGCATCGCCTCGTGCCGGTCGGGCCGTGAGAGCAGCTCCTCGCGGTAGCGGGCGACCAGCAAGAGCGCGTAGTTCGTGCCGGCGCCGAAGACGAGCACGGAGAGGATTCCCGAGATCGACGCGTCGACGGTCACGCCGAACGGCTCGGCCAGCGCGGCGACCACCCGGCCCGCCAGGAAGTCGGCGACGCCGACGACGACCAGCGGCACGATCCACAGGACGGGGCTGCGGTAGGTGACGATCAGCAGCACGGCGACGACGACCACGGTGACGAGCAGGAGGCGGAAGTCCGCCCCCGCGAACGCGTTCGACACGTCGTCCTGGAACCCGACCGGCCCCGTCAGGTACGCGCTGAGACCGTCGGGCAGGCCGGCCGAGGCGGCCTCGCGGAGGCTCGTCGCGGTGCCGCTCACGTCGGCCTCGACGTCGGCGGCGGACAGCGGCACGGCGACGAGCGCGGCAGAGCCGTCGTCGCTCAGCTGCGGTCGGACGGCCTGCGGCGTGGTCGACTGCTCCGCGAGTGCGGACGCGGCCGTGTCGACCGCGGCGAGGTCGGCGCTCGACAGCTGCGCGCCTCCCCGGCTCCAGACCAGGATCCCCACGGTGGCGTCGGCCGACGGGAACTCGTCGAGCAGCGCGGTCACCTGCGCCGCCTCGCTCGAGTCGGGCAGGCCCGACGGCGGGAACGCCTCGTCGTCGCCCGAGGGCAGCAGGGCGAGCAGCAGGGCGACGACGACGAGCGTGCCGCCGAGCACCGCCCAGGCGGTGCGGTGTCCGCTGACGAGTCGGGCGAGTGCGCGCACGGGGCCCTCCGAGGATGGTCGAGCAGGATGACATGGTTCGTCGACAAAGAGTCTTAGCAACTGAGACTATGGCACACGAGACGCTCCGCGTCCGCGAGAATCAGACGAGGAGGCGCGATGACCGACACGACGACGACGCCCGGCCCTCGAGGCGGCGGCACCGCAGCCGGCGGCGAGCACGGCACCGCAGCCGGCGGCGAGCACGGCGGCGTGCGCGCCGGTGCCCACGTTGGTGCCCACGACGACGTCGTGCGCCGTGACGTGGTCACGTCGATGCAGCGCCTGACGACCGAGTCGCAGCGCGTCGCCCAGGCGTTCGCGGGGCAGCAGGGCCTCGGCCACATCGATCTCGAGGCGCTGCTGCACGTGATGCAGGCCGAGCAGCGCGGCGACCCCGTCACGTCGGGCCGACTCGGCGAGCTGCTCGGGGTCACCTCGGGCGCCGCGACCGGCGTCATCGACCGGCTCGAGCGCGCCGGCCACGTGAACCGCAGCCGCGACGACGCCGATCGGCGCCGCGTGCTGGTGCACTACTCGGAGGCGGCCCGTGCGGTCGCCGGCCAGTTCTTCGGACCCCTGGGCCGGCTCAGCGCGACGGTGATGGACCAGTTCGACGCCGCGGAGCTGCGCACCGTCCAGCGGTTCCTCGCCGACATGTCCCTCGCCATGGCCGAGCACGCCCGCGGCACGGGCGACCGCTCGGCGGGCGCCTCCGCCGCGGCCGCCGCGGCCGCCGTCGGCACGTCCGAGCCGACGCCAGCCTCCCCGACAGCACCAGGAGCAGCACGATGACCGACTACGTCTCCGGCCTCGACCTCTTCTCGATCGGCATCGGCCCCTCGAGCTCGCACACCGTGGGCCCGATGCGCGCCGCCAGGCTGTTCCTCGAGACGGTGCGCGACGCCGGCCGGCTGGACGACGTCGCCCGGGTCGAGGTGGTGCTCTACGGCTCCCTCGCCGCCACGGGCCTCGGCCACGGCACCCCCTCGGCCGTGCTCGCCGGCCTCGCGGGCCTGGCGCCTGAGACGGGCGACCCCGCGACCATCTCGCGGATGCAGGAGGCGGTCGAGGCGGGCGGCGGCATCCGCCTCCTCGGCACCCACCAGATCGCCTTCGCCCGCGGCGACCTGCGGATGGCCCCGCTGACCCGGATCCCGCGGCACCCGAACGCGATGGGCCTCGAGGCCCTCGACGCAGCGGGGCAGAGCATCGCCCGCGACACGTTCTTCTCGATCGGCGGCGGCTTCGTCGTTCGCGACGGCGACGACGAGCACGCCGTGCCCGCCCGCGAGGCGCCGCTCGCGTTCCGCGACGCCGACGACCTGCTCCGGCTCTGCGACGCCGAGGGGATCGGCATCGCCGAGCTGGCCTGGCGCAACGAGGTCGCCCTGCACGGCGAGGAGGCGGCGCGGACCGGCCTCGACGCCCGCTGGGCCGCGATGGAGGCGTGCATCGACACCGGCCTCGCCACCTCCGGCGTGCTGCCGGGCTGGATGAAGGTGCCGCGTCGCGCCCGCCAGGTCGCCGAGCGGCTGCGCCTGCAGGAGGAGCGGGCAGAGCGGTACGCCCTCTCCGGCACCGCGATCGAGCAGGGGCAGGCGTCGTCGCTGCTCACCTCCGACCTGCCCGCCCAGTGGCTGCAGGCCTACGCCATGGCCGTCAACGAGGAGAACGCCGGCGGCGGACGCGTCGTCACCGCGCCGACGAACGGCGCCGCGGGCATCGTGCCGGCCGTCGGCTACTACGCGATGCGGTTCCACGGAGCGACCCGCGCCTCCCTGGCTCGCGACTACCTGCTGACCGCCGCCGCGATCGGCTCCCTCTACAAGCGCAACGCGTCGATCTCGGGTGCGGAGGCCGGCTGCCAGGGCGAGGTCGGCTCGGCCTCGTCGATGGCCGCGGGCGCGCTCACCGGCCTGCTGGGCGGCACGCCGCGCCAGGTCGAGAACGCGGCCGAGATCGCGATGGAGCACCACCTCGGCCTCACCTGCGACCCGGTCGGCGGCTTCGTCCAGGTGCCCTGCATCGAGCGGAACGCCATCGCGGCCGGCACCGCCGTGGCCGCCGCGCGCATGGCCCTGCTCGGCGACGGGAGCCACGTCGTCAGCCTCGACACCGTGATCGAGACGATGCGCCAGACCGGGCGCGACATGGCCGACAGCTACAAGGAGACGAGCCGGGCGGGCCTCGCGGTCAACGTCGTCGAGTGCTGAGCGTCGTCGGGTGCTGAGCGTCGTCGGGTGCTGACGGAGGCGCGGGCTCTGTCGGACCCCGCCGATAGCGTGGTCGCATGACCCCGCCGCGCCGCCCCTCCGCCCGTTCCGTCGCCAGCGCGAGCGGCGGCACCGAAGCCCCGCGGCTCGACCCGCTCGACCCCCAGGGCCTCGTCGACATGGGGGCAGACCTGCTGGGGCCGCGCGACCACCGCGAGCTCGAGCGCTTCGTCGACGCCGACCTGGTCGACCGCGACCTCGAGGGGTCGTCGTTCTCCGAGTGCGTGTTCGAGTCGCCGCGGCTCGGCGGCGCGCGGCTCCGCGGCACACGCGTCGTCGAGTCCGTCCTCTCCGACTCGTTCGCCCCCGAGCTCTCGTCTGCCAGGGCGACCTGGCGCGACGTCCGGGTCGAGCGGCCGCGCTGGGGCTCGGCCGAGCTGTTCGACGCCTCGTGGCAGTCGGTGCGGATCGTCGGCGGCAAGATCGACTACCTGAACCTCCGCGGCGCCCGGCTGACCGACGTCGTGCTCGAGGGCTGCGTGGTCGGCGAGCTCGACCTGCAGGGGGCAGAGGCGCTGCGCGTCGCCCTCGTCGACTGCCGTGTGGGCACGCTCGACCTGACGGGCGCCTCCCTGGCCCACACCGACCTGCGCACCACCGACCTCGACCGGCTCGACGGGCTCGACGGCCTCCGGGGCGCGACGATCGACCACCTCCAGCTCGCGTCGCTCTCGGGCGTGTTCGCCGCGCACCTCGGCGTCGTCGTCGACTGAGCGGCAGCCCCGCGGTGGCCATGGCGGCGGTGCTAGGGTCGCCGTGAGCAACGCGCTCCGGGGTCAGTGCAAATCTGAACCGGCGGTCACAGCCCGCGAACCGGCACGACGCCCCTCGGGGAGTCGTCCGGCCGAACCGGTGGAACTCCGGTGCCGACGGTCACAGTCCGGATGAGAGGAAGCGCGGGCCGGGCGTCGTCTCCGCGGAGCGCGCCCAGCCGAGCGACACTGCGTCGTCCCCCGGAGCCCCCTTCCGGACGGAGACCGACATGACCTCGCTGCACCGCACCTCGTGCGCCCTCGACCCTGCCCTGCGGGCGACCGCTCGCGCGACGGCCCGCGCGGCCACCGCCCCGACCGCGACGGCGGGCCGCTGATGTTCACCGGGCTCGTGGAGGAGGTCGGCGAGGTCGTCCGGATCGACGACGCCGGCGACAGCGTCCGCCTCACCGTGCGCGGACCGCTCGTCGTGGACGACGCCGGGCACGGCGACTCGATCTCGGTCAGCGGCGTGTGCCTCACCGTCGTCGACCGCAGCGAGGGCGCGTTCACCGCCGACGTCATGAAGCAGACGCTCGCCGTCAGCACCCTCGCGGGGCTGGGCGAGGGGTCGTCGGTCAACCTCGAGCGCGCCGCCCGGGTGGGCGACCGTCTCGGCGGGCACATCGTGCAGGGCCACGTCGACGGCACGGCGTCCGTCGTCGAGATCGAGCCGGGCGAGGCCTGGCGCCGTGTCCGGCTGACGCTCGACGACGAGCTGTCGCCGTTGCTCGTCGACAAGGGCTCGGTCACCCTCGACGGGGTCAGCCTCACGGTCAGCGCGATCAGCGAGCCGCACGAGCAGCCCGGCTGGTTCGAGGTGAGCCTCATCCCCGAGACGCTCGCGGCGACGACGCTCGGCCAGGCGGTCGTCGGCAGCAGGGTCAACGTCGAGACCGACGTGGTCGCTCGGCACGTGCGCCGCATGCTCGCGCTCGGCGCGGGGGCGACGTCGTGACCGGCGAGCACGGTGCCGCCGCCGCCGCCCCCACGGCGGCCGACGAGGCAGGCGCGCCCGGCGTTCCTCCCGTCACCGACCCGGGTGCCGCGGCCGAGGCGGCCGAGGCGACGGGCGCCTCCTCGATCGAGGCCGCCCTGGATCACCTGCGGCAGGGGCGTCCCGTGATCGTGGCCGACGACGCCTCACGAGAGAACGAGGGCGACGTCGTGCTCTCGGCCGAGCTCGCCACCCCTGAGTGGCTCGCCTGGACGGTCCGTGTCTCGTCCGGCTTCGTCTGCGCGCCGATGGCGGCGGAGATCGCGGACGCCCTCGACCTGCCGCCGATGGTCGCCCACAACGAAGACGCGCGCGGCACCGCCTACACGGTAAGCGTCGACGCGTCGGCCGGCGTCACGACGGGCATCAGCGCCTCCGACCGGGCGACGACGCTCCGGACGCTCGCCGACCCGGCGTCGGTCCGCGACGACCTTCGCCGCCCCGGGCACGTGCTGCCCCTGCGCGCCCGTCCCGGCGGCGTGCGCGAGCGGAACGGGCACACGGAGGCGGCGGTCGACCTGATGCGCGCCGCGGGCCTCCGCCCCGTCGCGGCCATCAGCGAGATCGTGGCGGACGACGGCGAGATGATGCGCTGGCCGGGCCTCGTCGAGCTCGGCGCCCGCGACGGCGTGCCCGTCGTGTCCATCGCCCAGCTCGTCGTCTGGCTCGACGAGCGCGACCGCCAGGCCTGAGCTCGACCGCGGCCCGATCACCGCCGGCGGCCACGCCGACCGCCGGGCCGTCGTCCACCTACCCACCCGCACCACACCACCCGAGGAGACACACATGAGCGTCGAGGGCGCCCCCACCGAGATCGACGTCGACGGGACCGGCGTCCACGTCGCGATCGTCGCCGGCACCTGGCACGAGACCATCACCGACGGGCTGCTCGCCGGTGCGCTCGCCACCGTGGAGCGGCTCGGCGCGACGGCCGAGGTGCTGCGCGTGCCCGGCAGCTTCGAGCTGCCCGTGGTCGCGAAGGCGGCGCTCGAGGCCGGGGCCGACGCCGCCGTGGCGCTCGGCGTCATCATCCGGGGCGGGACGCCGCACTTCGAGTACGTCTCCGACGCAGCGACGTCAGGGCTGCTGCGCGTCTCGCTCGACACGGGCAAGCCCGTCGGCTTCGGCGTCCTCACCCTCGACGACGAGCAGCAGGGCCTCGACCGGGCCGGCCTGCCCGGCTCGAAGGAGGACAAGGGCGCCGAGGCCGCCCACGCCGCCGTCGCGACGGCCGTCCAGCTGCGGGCGATCGCCGCGGGCGGCTCGGGCCACGTGGCCTAGGGGGCCTGCCTGGCCTCACGGTCGGCGAGTTCGGCGAGCCCGGCGTCGAGGGACCGGGTCTGCATGGGCCCACCCCGTCGCCGTCCCTTCTCCCCTGCGGGGAGCACGCGGCCGGTCGCGCCTAGAGCACCTCGTCGAAGAAGGCGCGCATCTGCGCCCACGAGCGCCGGTCGGCGACGGCCTGGTACTGGGCGCCGTGCTCGGGGGAGTCCGTGCCGGGCACCGCGAAGGCGTGCATCGCGTCGCTGTAGCTGACGACCTGCCAGTCGGGAGCGCCCGCGGTGCGGAGCTCGTCCTCGAAGGCGACGACGGCGTCGTCGGGCACGACGGGGTCGGCTGTGCCGGTCATGACGAGCAGCGGAGCCTGCACGGCGCCCTCCTCGGCGGGCAGCTGCGTGCCGAGGCCGCCGTGGAACGACGCGACCGCCGCGACGTCGGCGCCCGAGCGCGCGAGCTCGAGGGCGCCCGACCCGCCGAAGCAGTAGCCCATCACGGCGATGCGCGCGGGGTCGACGCCGGGCTCGGACCGCAGCCGCTCGAGGTTGGCCGCGAGTCGTGCCCGGAACGCGGGGACGTCCCCGTACCAGGCGCCTGCCTGCGCCGCCGCCTCCTCGGGCCCGGGGCGGACGCCCTGGCCGTAGACGTCGCCGGCGAGGGCGACGTAGCCGAGACGGGCGAGCATCACGGCCCGCACCTTGACGTGGTCGACGACGCCGAACCAGTCGTGCAGCACGAGCACCGTGGGGCGCAGCCCGTCGGGGCCGGCGGACGAGGCGGCGTCCGGGCTCGCGAGCCAGCCCTCGAGGGCCGTCCCGTCGTCGTCCCAGACGACGTCGCCGCCCTGGACGGTGCCGGTGTCGGGCACCGTGTCGAGCACGGTGCGGAGTTCGGGGGAGAGGTCGGGCAGCAGCTCTGTGGTGGTCACGAGCGCGACGCTACTCCGGGCGGGGAGGCGAGGGCGCACCGAGGAGGGGGCGCCAGGAGGCGAGGGGACGCGAGGAGGCGCGGGTCAGCCGACCAGGCGCCTCACGGCCTCCTCCACGACGTCGCAGCGTCGCTCGTGCGGGCCGCCGTGCAGGTTCGTCGCGGACGGCGTCACGAACCAGCCGAGGACGACGCCGAACACCATCGTCAGGAGCTCGTCGGCGTTCCAGCCCGGCGCGATGTGGCCGGTCTCCTGCGCCTCCTGCACCGCGGCGCGTCGCGCCTCGAGCTGGGCGTGGTCGACCACGCCGGGGCTCGGCAGCGAGGCGCCCTCGATCTGGCCCCAGAGCAGCATGCGGGCGTCGTCGGGGTGCAGGGCCAGGTGGTCGTAGAGGCGCCGGGCCCAGCCGGGGAGGTCGTGCGCGTCGAACGGGATGGCCTGCACCCAGCGGTCGATGCTCTCGCCGAGGACGGCGTCGAAGAGGTCGCGCTTCGTCGAGAAGTGCGCGTAGAGACGCTCCTTGCTCGCCTCGGCCTCACGCGCGATGGTGTCGATGCGGGCCCCGGCCAGGCCGGTGGCGGCGAACTCTCCCCTCGCGGCGGCGAGGATGCGCTCTCGGGGCGGGGTGGCACGGCGTTCCATGGCCCGAGTGTAGGGCCGGCCGCGACCGGACGCGACGGTCCGGTCGCCGAACGGCCAGGGCCGCTCTCAGCGCGACGTCGCCGCTCGCGACATCGGCACGTGGGGGATGCCGTCCTCGAGGAACCCCGGGCCGTCGACGGCGAAGCCGAAGCGCGCGTACCAGCCCTCGAGGTGCGCCTGTGCGTCGAGGCGCACGAGGCGCCCGTCGGCGCGCTCGAGCGCGAGGCGCATCAGGTCGGCGGCGAGGCCGCGTCCGCGGGCGGCAGGCGCGGTGGCGACCCGGCCGATCCGCAGGGCGTCGTCACCGCCGTCGTCGACACTGTCGTCGTCACCGCCGTCGGCGTGGTCCACGAGCAGGCGCACTGTGGCGAGCACCTCGTCGTCCTCCTCGGCCCAGAGCATCACCGCGTCGGGCTCGACGTCGCGTCCGTCGAGCTCCGGGTAGGCGCACTCCTGCTCGACGACGAAGACGTCGACGCGCAGCCGCAGCAGGTCGTAGAGGCGCAGGGGGTCGATCTGGGCGACGGAGGAGATGCGGATCTGGACGGTCACCTCACCAGGCTAGGGCCCCGGGGCACCAGCGAGGGCCGGCGGACGCCGTCAGCGCGCCGGGACCGCCCGCACCGCGATCGTCTGCACGCGCGGCCTGCCCTCTGGCGTCAGCCGGATCTCGATCCGCAGCGATCCACGCCGTGCGGGCAGGTGCCAGACGCGGTGCGAGGGCACGGACGAGGAGGCGGCGGGCACGTCGGGCTCGTCGCGCACGATCGAGGGGGCGTCGGCCGGGGCACCCTGCGGGTCCGTCAGCCCGCCCAGCGACTCGACCGCCTCGCCCCAGAGCCGGCGTCGTCGTTCGAGCGGCACGTCGAGCTCGACGTTCTCGCTGAGCAGTCCGCCCGGGACCTCGCCGCCGCGCACGACGGCCTCGACGGCCTCGGCCGCCGCGAGCGTCTCGGGCCAGGGGCGCACGACGACCCGCGCCTCCTCGGCGTCGGTCATCATGCCGTCGAGGGCGAGGCCCACGGGCACGGACACCTGCGCGTAGGTCGCGTTCTCGAAGCCGACGACTCCGAGCCCGGTGGCGGTCTGCCAGCGCATGTGCGCCGAGAACCCGGGGTAGCCGCCGCTGTGCGAGACGACCGTGCCGAGATCGGGGTAGTGCTCGACGACGAGGCCGAAGCCGTAGCCGGAGGGATGCGCCCCGAGGCCGGGCACGAAGCGCTGGAGCTGCTGCATCTCGCGACGGGAGGCGCGGCTCAGCACGCCGTCCACGTCGCCTCGCCCCTCGTCGTCGAAGGCGGACGCGAGCCAGCGCGCCCAGCGGGCGAGGTCGGTGGTCGTGCTGAACAGGCCGCCGATCGGCGAGAAGGCGCCCGGGCCCGAGAAGGGCAACGGCTCCCAGCCGTGGTCACCGCGTCGGTGCCCCACGGCGAGGCCGCCCGAGGCGTCGACGTCGCGGGTGAAGCCCGTCGACGTGAGGCCGAGCGGCTCGAGCACCGTGCGCTCGACGACCTCGCGGTACGGGCGGCCCGTGACCGTGGAGACGACACGTCCCAGCAGGGCCCAGCCGAGGTTCGAGTAGGCGAAGGCCGTGCCCGGCACGCTGTCGAACCGGAGACCGCCGCGGAGCAGGGCGTCGAGCTCGTCGTCCGTGATCGACTCCTGTCGGTCGCCCCACGGGTCGTCGGTGGGGAGTCCGCCCGACATGGTCATCAACATCCGTACCGTCGGCACGGGGGAGTCAGGGGCGGGCAGCACGACGTCGGCGAACGCGGGCACGAAGTCCGTGACCGGTGCGTCGAGCACGAGCCGCCCCTCGTCGCGGAGCGCCAGCAGCGCGACGGCGGTGAAGCTCTTGGTGCACGAGGCGACGCGATAGGCCGTGTGCGGGCCGGGCACGGGGCCCGAGGGGGTGCCGTCGAGCGTGCCGCGGCTGCCGTGGTGGGTGACGCCGTCGTGGTCGAAGGTCGCGAAGACCGAGCTCGGCGCCTTCTCGTCGGACTGGCGGGCGTCGAACACGGCGTCGACGCCGGAGGTGCGGGGCGAGCTGGTCATGGTGTCTCTCGTCGGGAGGCGGCGTGCGTCAGGCGGCGGCGTGCGTCAGGAGGTGCGGCGGGTCACGACGCGGCAGGCGGGGTGCGCCGCATCTTCTCGTAGGCGTCGAGCGCCTCGCGTCGGGACTGCTTCAGGTCGACCATCGGCTCGGGGTAGGCGTCGTCGTCGACCTCGGGGACCCACTCGCGCACGTAGCCGCGGTGCCCGTCGAACTTGCTGGCCTGCAGCTCGGGGTTGAAGACGCGGAAGTACGGTGCCGCGTCGGCGCCCGAGCCGGCCGTCCACTGCCAGTTCGCCGGGTTGTTGGCCTCGTCGGCGTCGACCAGGGTGTCCCAGAACCACTCTTCGCCCACACGCCAGTCGACGAGGAGGTTCTTGACCAGGAAGCTCGCCGTGACCATCCGCACGCGGTTGTGCATCCAGCCCGTCGTCCAGAGCTGGCGCATGCCGGCGTCGACCAACGGGATGCCGGTCGTGCCGTGCCGCCAGCGCTCGAGGTCGGCCTCTGGCAGGTCCTCCCACGGGAACGCGTCGAACTCGGGCCGGTAGTTCTTCGTCGCGAGGTGCGGGTTCGCGAACAGCACGGTGTGGTTGAACTCGCGCCAGACCAGCTCGCGGAGGAACCCCTGCGCCTGCTCGCGGGAGGCGGCGGGCAGGTCGGCCTGCATGCGGTGCCAGACCTGGAACGGGCTGACCTCGCCCCAGCGGAGGCGGGGCGAGAGACGGCTGGTCGCCTCCTGCGAGGGGAAGTCCCGCTGGTCGTAGTCGGCGAGGTGACCCGTCGCGAACTCCTCGAGGACGTCGAGGGCGGCGGACTCGCCCGGCGTCCACGTCTCGCGGAGGCCCGCGGCCCAGTCGGGCTGCGTGGGCAGCAGCTGCCAGGAGTCGAGGTCGTCGCTGGCCGGTGCGGCGTCGGGCGGCGTGAGCTGCTCGGGGGCGGCGAGCGGCTCGCGCGGCTCTGGCCGGCTGAGGCAGGCGCGCCAGAACGGCGTGAACACCTTGAACGGCTCGCCCGACCCCGTCTGCACCGTCCACGGCTCGAACATCAGCGAGCCCTGGAAGCTGTGGGCGTCGACGCCGTCGTCGTGCAGCGCCGTCTTGAGCGCCGCGTCGACCTCGCGGGCGGCGAGCCCGTAGCGACGGTTCCAGAACACGGCGTCGGCGCCGACCTCGGAGACGAGTGCCGGCACCTCTGCGGCGGCCGCGCCCCTGCGCAGCGTCAAGGAGACCCCCAGCTCGCGGAGGTCGTGGTCGAGCGAGGCCAAGCTGTGGTGCAGCCACCAGCGCGCGGCCCCGCCGAGGGCCCGGATGCCGGGCGACCGCTCGTCGAGCAGGTAGAGCACCACGACGGGGCCGCCGTGCTGCACTGCCGCGTCGAGGGCCGGGTTGTCGGCGATCCGGAGGTCGTCGCGCAGCCAGACGATCGCCGGGCCGGTGGTCGAGGAGGCGGTGCTCACGCGGTGGCGTCCGTTCCGGGTGCGGAGACGGCACCCTCGTCGTCAGGCGCGGGCTCGTCGCCGGTCGATCCGGCGCGCAGCCGGGTGCACAGGTCGGTGAGCGTGACGAGCTCGTCGTGGTCGAGGCTGCCGCCGACGCGTCGGGCGATCGCCGCGGCGTGGCTGACGGCGGTGCGGCGATAGAGGGCGGACCCTTCGTCGGTCATCGACACGATGATGCCGCGGCCGTCGCCGGGGTCGCTGTGCTTCACGACGATGCCACGGGACGCGAGACGGTCGACGAGACGGCTGATGCTCGGCTGCGTCAGGAGGAGGTGGCGGGTGAGGTCGCGGATGCGGGCGCTGCGGCCGGGCTGGTTCGAGAGGTTGAACAGCACGTCGTACTCGTTGAACGAGATCTCGTCCGTGGGGAACTGGGCGTTCAGCTCACGCATCACCGTGACCTGCGCTCGGAAGAGCGACTCCCAGGCGCCCACGGCCACCGCTGTCTCGCTCATGCTGCTCCTCGTGCTCTCGGTCCTCTCGAGAGTCTAGGGAAGACCGCCGACACGGGGCCGACGGGGGCAGGGAGCCCTTCTCGCGAGCGGGAACGACAGAGGGCCGGTCGCTGAGCGACCGGCCCTCATTCCCTTGCACCAGAGTTGTCCTGCAATCACATCCTGCCTCGGCCGCCACAGCAAACGACCTCGACCCGCTCACGATATAACGACCAGGTAACGGTCGTCTAGTTATCGAAACGTTATTTTCCTGGGAACTCTCCGCGAGCCGCCGGGAGGACTCCTGTACCCCGCCGCGTACCCCGAACGGACGACCCGGTCAGGCGCCTCAGAAGAGATCGGGCGACGGCGTCGACGCGTGCCGGATCGAGACGTCGGCGTGGCGGTCGAAGCGGTAGCCGGCCCCGCGCACGGTGCGCACGACGTCCTCGAAGGCTCCGAGCTTCGCGCGGAGGCGGCGCACGTGCACGTCGATGGTGCGCTCGTTCGGCACCTCGTCGTCGCCGTCGCCGTCGGCCCAGAGCCCGCTGATGAGCTCCGACCGCTCGATCGTGCGGCCCTCGCGGAGCACGAGGTACTGCAGCAGCTCGAACTCCTTGTACGTGAGGTTCGCGGCCTCGCCGTCGAGCAGGACGCGCTTGCGCGAGATGTCGACGACCACGCCGCCGCGGGCGCCGGGCTCCTCGGCCACCTCGGCGGCCTGGCGGCGGGCGGCGACGGCCGACGGGTCCTGCAGGGCGAGGCGGACGACGTCGACGTCCCGGCCGCCGGCGCCGGTGGGGGCGATGGCGACGGCGGCGTGCGTCTCGGCGGCGGGCGCGATCTGGGCGACGAGCGCCTTGATCTGGGCCACGATGTCGCCGAGCTCGGTGCCGGTCTGCGCGGCCGTGACCTCGTCGATGCCGACGTAGAGGGCGAAGCCGCGGGCCTCGGTGCCCTCGGGGAGGGCGCGGGTCCGGGGAGCGGTCGGCTCGCCAGGGGCAGGTGCCGAGGCAGGGGCGGCGGACGTGGCAGCCGCGGCCGCGGCTGTCGTGGACGCGCGGCTCAGGGGAGCAGCAGCGGCCGAGGAGGTGCGGGCCGGCGAGACGGTGCGGGCGGCGGTGACGGGGCGGTCGAGGATGAGGGACATGACAGGCGGGGTCCTTGCGGGAGGGCGGCAGGACGACTCCACGCCCGGCGTCGGCCGGGGACTGGAGCGTCGTGCTCGATGTGTGACGGTGCTCGATCCCGCCGGCGATGGTGCCGTACGTCACGAGCAGTCGGTGCAGTGCACCGTCCGGACGCGCGTCGGGTGACGACGCGGATCGTCCGGGAGTCGATGACTCGACGTCCGGGTGGGGACGCGAGCTCAGCTGGCGGTGTCAGCAGCTGCGACTCGGCGAGGTGTGTGGCCGGGTCAGGCACACATTCGACACATGACCGCGTGCATCGGCATCATCATGCCGGCGCTCCCGGAGGCCTCGAGGGAGGTCGGAGCGAACACGTGGGAAGTCATGGGGCGATTCTCGGCCAGTGCCGTCGTCCGTGTCAAGACGACACGACGGAGCGCCCGATCCGTGCGCACGTCGCGAGGACGTGGCCGGTTCGGGCGCTCAGGAGGTGCTGGTCGCGACCGCGTCGCTCAGGCGAGGCCGTAGAGGCGGTCGCCCGCGTCGCCGAGCCCCGGCACGATGTAGCCGTTCTCGTCGAGCTTCTCGTCGACGGCGCCGAGGACGACGTGCACGTCGCGTCCCTCCATCGCGGCCTCGACGGCGGCAAGGCCCTCGGGGGCGGCGAGGATGCAGACGGCCGTGACGTCGACGGCCCCCCGGTCGAGGAGGTAGTCGATCGCGGCGATGAGCGATCCGCCCGTCGCGAGCATCGGGTCGAGCACGAAGCACTGGCGGTTCGACAGGTCGTCGGGCAGGCGCTCGGCGTAGGTCGTCGGCTGCAGCGTCTCCTCGTCGCGGACCATGCCGAGGAACCCGACCTCGGCGGTCGGGACGAGCTTCGTCATGCCCTCGAGCATCCCGAGGCCGGCGCGCAGGATCGGCACGACCAGCGGGCGCGGCTGGCTGATCTCGAGGCCGGTGGCCGGGCCGACCGGCGTCTCGATGTCGACGTGGGTCGTCCGCACGTCACGGGTCGCCTCGTAGGCGAGCAGCGTGACGAGCTCCTCGGTCAGGGCCCGGAAGGTCGGCGACGGCGTGTTCTTGTCGCGGAGCACGGTCAGCTTGTGGGTGATGAGGGGGTGGTCCGCTACGTGCACTCGCATAGGCTCCACGGTAGCGGAGTCGACCGGCCCGCGAGTCCCGTCCCAGGAGCGTCGCCGTGCCCCTCGTCCCGTCGCAGCTCGAGGCGTGGATGGGCGACGCGCTCGCCCAGGCCGAGGGCTGCCGCGTCTCCGGGGACGTCCCCGTCGGCGCCGTCGTGCTGGACGCCTCCGGCGAGGTGATCGGCACCGGCCGCAACGAGCGGGAGCTGCTGCAGGACCCGACGGCGCACGCCGAGGTCCTCGCCCTCCGGGCCGCGGCCCGGCACACGGGCGACTGGCACCTGACCGGCACGACGCTGGTCGTCACCCTCGAGCCGTGCCCGATGTGCGCCGGGGCGATCCTCGCCGCGCGCGTGCCGAGGGTCGTCTACGGCGCCTGGGACGAGAAGGCAGGAGGCGCGGGCAGCGTCTACGACATCCTCCGCGACCGCAGGCTGCCGCACCGCGCCGAGGTGTTCGCCGGCGTGCGCGAGGCCGAGTGCCGGGCCCAGCTGGACGCCTTCTTCGCCGAGCGTCGCTGACGAGCGCGGCCCCCGGCAGCCACTGCGGCCGCTAGTCGGCGGCCTTGATCACGATCGCGTCGGTGGGCGGGTCGACCCGGTCCGGCTCGTGCCAGACGTCGGGCTCGACGTAGATGACCCGCGCGATCGGCACGGCCTCGCGGACGCGTGCCTCGATCGCGTCGATGGTCGCCGACACGTCGCGCAGCGCGGTGCGACCGTCCATGGCGACCTTCACGGCGACGAGCAGCTCGTCGGGGCCGAGGTAGAGGGTCTTCATGTGCACGATCTGCTCGACCTCCGGGCCGGCGGTGATCGCGGTGCGGATGGCCTCGACGTCGCCGGCGGAGGCGCCCTCGCCGACCAGCAGGCTCTTCGTCTCGATGCCCAGCACGACGGCGACGGCGACGAGCAGCAGGCCGATGGCGAGCGTCCCGATCGCGTCGAAGACGCCGTTCCCGGTGATCCAGGTGAGGACGACGCCGATCATGGCGAAGCTGAGGCCGAGCAGCGCCGCCGCGTCCTCGAGCAGCACCACCGGCAGCTCGGGCGCCTTGGCCCGGCGGATGAAGGCGGGCCAGCTCTGTGCGCCCTTGGCGGGGCGCGCCTCCTTGATCGCGGTGCGCAGCGAGAAGCTCTCGAGGCCCAGCGAGATCGCGAGCACGAGGACGGGCAGCCACGGCACGTCGAGGGGGTGCGGCTCGCGCAGCTTCTCGACGCCCTCGTACAGCGAGAAGACGCCGCCGACGCTGAACAGGATGATCGAGACGACGAAGGCGTAGACGTAGCGCTCGCGGCCGTAGCCGAAGGGGTGCTCGGCGTCGGCGGCCTTGCGGGCCTGCTTGCCGCCGAGCAGCAGCAGCAGCTGGTTGCCCGAGTCGGCCAGGGAGTGCACGCCCTCGGCGAGCATCGACGACGACCCCGAGAAGAACCAGGCGACGAACTTCGTCACCGCGATCCCGAGGTTGGCGCCGAGCGCCGCGAAGATCGCCTTGTTGCCGCCGGACGTGCTCATGTGGAGGTCCCCTCGTGTCTGGGTCGATCTTAGGATGGCCCGATGGTCACGACTCTCCCCGCCACCGCACTTCTCGGAGCCGGCTCGATGGGCGGCGCCGTCCTCGCGGGCCTGCTCGGCCCCGACGTCGTCGTCGAGGGAGGCATCCGGGTCACGAACCGCACCGAGGCCAAGGCGGGTCCGCTCCGTCAGTCGGGCGTCACGTCCCTGGCCACCGAGACCGACCGCGACGCCAACGCGGCTGCGGTGCGGGGCGCCCGCCTGGTGCTGATCGGCGTCAAGCCGCACATGGTCGTCGACCTGCTGACCGAGATCGCACCGGCGCTCGAGCCCGACGCCGTCGTCGTCAGCCTCGCCGCGGGCGTCACGACGGCCACGATGGAGGCAGCGGTGCCCTCGTCCGTCGCCGTCGTCCGCTCGATGCCCAACACGCCCTCGCACGTCGGCCTCGGCGTCACCGGCCTGAGCGCCGGCTCGCGCTCGTCCGACGACGACCTCGCGCTCGCCCGCCGCCTCTTCGAGGTGGTCGGCGACGTGGTCGTCGTGCCCGAGTCGCAGATCGACGCCCTCAGCACCATCTCGGGCTCAGGGCCCGCCTACGTCTACCTGCTGGTCGAGGCCCTGCAGGAGGCGGCTGTCGGCCTGGGCTTCACGCCCGCCCAGGCGGCCACGATGGTCCAGGGCACCTTCCGCGGAGCCAGCGAGCTGCTCGCCACGAGCGATCTGACCCCGGCCGAGGAGGCGCCCGCCGAGCTCCGCAGGCGCGTCACCAGCCCCGGCGGCACGACCGAGCGGGCCGTCGCCGTGCTCGAGCAGGGCGGCCTGGCCGACCTCTTCGGCCGCGCCGCGCAGGCCGCCCTCGCCCGCAACCGCGAGATCGCCGAGGGCCGCTGAGGCCCGCTGCCGGCCGCTGCCTGCCGCCGGGCCGCTGCCTGCCGCCGAGTCCTGCTGCTGCTGCTGCCGCGTCCGCGGGCGTCAGCCCTCGAGCGCCGCGAACTTCTCGATGGTGCGGCTGTCGCCCGACACGATGATGAGGTCGTGGTTGCTGATGACCGTCTCGGGCGTCGCCTCCTTGAAGGCGCCTCCCGGGCTCTTGACGCCGACGACCGTCACGCCGTACTTGGTGCGGATGTTCGAGGCGGCCAAGGAGGCGCCCCGCACCGGCTTCGGCGGGTACATCTTGACGATCGCGAAGGCGTCGTCGAACTCGATGTAGTCGAGCATGCGGCCCGAGACGAGGTGCGCGACGCGCTCGCCGGCCTCGCGCTCGGGGTAGATGACGTGGTTCGCGCCGATGCGGGCGAGGATCTTGCCGTGCGACTGGCTGATCGCCTTCGCCCAGATCTGCGGCACCTTGAGGTCGACGAGGTTCGCGGTGATGAGCACGCTCGCCTCGATCGACGAGCCGACGGCGACGACCGCGATCGAGAAGTCCTGGGCGCCGATCTGCTTCAGCGCGTCGATGCTGCGCGCGTCGGCCTGCACGGCGTGCGTGACGCGGTCGGCCCACTTCTGCACGAGCCCGGCGTCGGTGTCGACGGCGAGCACGTCACGGTCCTGTCGCTCGAGCTGGCCTGCGGTCGCGGCGCCGAAGCGGCCGAGGCCGATGACGAGCACCGGCGCGTCGTGCTTGATCTTGTCAACCAACGATCGGTCGCTCCTCGGCTCTCGTGAACAGCTGGCGTCGCTGGCTGGCGGCCAGGGCGACGGAGAGCGTCACTGTACCAACGCGGCCCATCCACATGGTGACCGCCAGGATGTACTTCGCCGAGTCGGGCAGCCGGTCGGTGAGCCCCGTGCTGAGGCCTGAGGTCGCGAAGGCCGAGATGCACTCGAAGAGCACGTGGTCGAGCGGCTCCTTCGTGATGTGCATGATCAGGATGCTCGAGACGGCCACGATCGTCGCACCCCAGAGCACCACGCTGACCGCGAGGCGCAGCACGTCGCTGGGGATGCGGCGGCCGAACGCCTCCATCGAGCGCTGGCCGCGAGCCTCGGCGAAGGCGGCCAGGAACAGCACGGCCAGGGTCGTGACCTTGATGCCGCCCGCCGTCGAGGCCGAGCCGCCGCCGATGAACATGAGCATGTCGGTGACGAGCAGGGAGGAGCCGTTGAGGTCGGAGATCTGGATCGTCGAGAAGCCGCCCGACCTCGTCATCATGCTGAGGAACAGCGACTGGAAGACCGTGGGCCCTGCCTCGATGTCGCCGAACGTCTTCGGGTTGTCGAACTCGAGCACGATGTACAGGGCGGTGCCGACGACGATGAGGATCGCCGTCGTCAGGAGCGTGAGCTTGACGTGCACCGACCAGCGGCGGGGGTTCCGCGGGTTGCGGGCGAGCGCGTAGATCACGGGGAACCCGATGCTGCCGAGGAACACCCCGACCATGATCAGGCTGAGGAACCAGTAGTCGCTCTCGAACGCGGCCAGCCCGTCGGCGTTCGGGGTGAAGCCCGTGTTCGTGAAGGCCATCGCCGAGTAGTAGAAGCTGTCGAGCACGGCGTCGCCGAGGGCGATCCCGTCGATGACCATCCGCGGGATCATCAGCAGCGCGATGACGAGCTGGATCACGAACGAGCTGAGGGCGACCGTGGTCAGCAGGCCGCCGATCTCGCCGAGGCGCACCGCCTGCCCCTCGGGCACGGGGCCCGCGTGGGCGCGGAGGGGGTTGCTGTCGCCCGCCGCCATCAACCGGGCCCGCAGTCCGAGCTTGCGCGAGACGACGAGGCCCATGATCGACGCGAGGGTCAGCACCCCGATGGCGCCGATCTGCACGCCGACGAAGATCACGACGTGGCCGAAGAGCGACCAGTGCGTCGCCATGTCGACCGTCGCGAGGCCCGTGACGCAGATGACGGACACCGCCGTGAAGAGGGAGTCGGCGAGCGGGGTGACCGTGCGCTCCGCGGAGGCGACGGGCAACGAGAAGAGCACCGTGAAGACGAGGATCAACCCGGTGAAGATCAAGATGGCGAAGCGCGCCGGCGACTTGCGGCCGATGTCGTCGACCCAGTCGGAGAGACGGTGGAAGACGCTCCGAGGGCCGGGGGAGGGTCCGCGCCGCGGCGCGACGGAGGCGCGCGTCACAGCCGTCATGGTACATCCGGCCCGTCGTCGTTACTGTGGCTGCATGCCCGACATCTTCGCCGTGATCGCCGACGGCACGCGCCGGGACATCCTCACCGTCCTGCTCGACGCCCACGTCTCTGCCGACTCGCGGACCGGTGACGTCAGCGTCGGCGAGATGGTGTCGGCGCTCGGGCTGAGCCAGCCGACCGTCTCGAAGCACCTCCGAGTCCTCCGCGACTCGGGGCTCGTGCACGTGCGCGAAGACGGTCAGCACCGCTACTACGGCATCGAGACCGGCCCGCTCGAGGCGGTCGACGACTGGCTCGTGCCTTTCCTCGGGGCCGACCTCGGCGACGGCCTCGACGCTGCCTCCGGGGCGTTCGCCGCCTGGGCGGGCGCCAGCGTGCCGGCGCCCATCCGTCGGGCCGCCGAGTCGCTGCCCGACGCGACCGACGTGGCGAGCGGGCTGGGACGGGCCGTGGCCGACGCGCAGCACCGTGCCTCCTCGGCTCTGCACGACGCCCAGAGCGCCCTCGACGAGCGCGTGATCGACCCGGTGCGCAAGCGGCTCGGGCGCTGATCCCTCCACCTCTGCCACCAGGGTCGCCCCTGTCCACAGGTGGTCCTCGCGACCGTTGCACCCACGGCACGCGCGCCCCTAGAGTGACCACGAGTCACAGGAGCACCTCCTGCCGCTCCAGTCCCGGCGTCGACGTCGGGCCTTCCCCACCAGCGCCAGGAGGCGACGTGACCCACGATCTCTCGGACGTGAGGTTCCTCACCGTGGCCGAGGTGGCCGGCATGATGCGCGTCTCGAAGATGACCGTGTACCGGATGGTGCACTCGGGCGAGCTCCCCGCGATCCGGTTCGGCCGGTCGTTCCGCGTGCCCGAGTCTGCCGTCGCCGCCGTCCTGCAGAACGGCGTCGCCGACGTCGGCTGACCCCGTTTTCGACAATCACGGGTCGCCCTAGTACACTGACCCGAGGCATTTTTCCGCGGTTCTGTTTCGGACCCGGTCGTCCGATCCATGAATCAGTGAGGTCCTCTATGGGTTCTGTCATCAAGAAGCGTCGCAAGCGCATGGCGAAGAAGAAGCACCGCAAGCTGCTTCGCAAGACTCGTCACCAGCGTCGCAACAAGAAGTAGAAGTTGCGTGAGATGTGCCCTCGGCCGTTCCGGTCGGGGGCACATCTCTTTGCCCGCCGTCCGCCCTCGCGCGACCTGTTCCCGTCGCTCCTCAGGCGCGCGCAGCCCGCAACTTGAGAGTCATCCGTCCCCTGGGCACCGCAGATCCGGGGCGGATGTGCCCCTGCCGAGCGGATCTGTCTCGGCTTGGGCGACCCAGCAGCGCCTGACCTGGCCCCGGCACCCACCGCGCAGGAGGCGGCGGCGCGACCCAGCACCTCCTCCGACCGCCGCGCTAGGGTCGAGGGCGTGCCCGTTCCCCGCATCTCCCTGCTGACGAAGCCCGGCTGCCACCTCTGCGACGAGGCGCGCACCGCCCTCGACGCCGTCCTGGTCGAGCCAGAGTTCGCGGCGGCCGACCTCGCCTACGTCGAGACGGACATCCTCGGCGACGACGCCCTGCGCGCCGAGTACGCGGAGGAGATCCCGGTCGTCCTGCTCGACGACCGCGTGCACACCATCTGGCGCGTCGAGCCCGACCGCCTCCGCACCGCCCTCCGGAAGGCCCTCGCATGACCGTCAAGCACATTGTCATCTGGAACCTCGTCGCGACCGACGACGCGTCGCGCCAGCACGCTGCCGCACGCATCGACGAGCTGCTGACCGGCCTGGTCGGCACCGTCGAGTCGATCCGGTCGCTCGAGGTCGTGCGCAACGTCGCCTACCCCGAGACGAACGGCGACGTCGCGGTCGTCGCCGAGTTCGACGACGCCGCCGGCCTCGACGCGTACATCGTGCACCCGGCCCACCAGGAGGCGGCGGCCGAGATCCGCACGCTCGTCACCGGCCGCGGCGCCATCGACTACGAAGCCTGACGCCCAGCGCGAGTAGGTCCGTGACTCAGGACGACCGCCTCCCGCGTTCCTGATCGGTGCACGGATCAGGAACACGAGTCCTCTCCCCGCAGGGATCAGGCAACAAGTTCCTGAATGAGGAGGAGAGCTACGGCGTGAGACGCGTCGGCCCGCGGAACAGGAACGTCACCTCGCGCAGGTTCGGCTGGTGCAGCATGAGCATCAGCACGCGGGCCAGGCCCATGCCGAAGCCGCCGTGCGAGGGCGCCCCGTAGCGGAAGAAGTCGAGGTAGCCGCCGAGCTCCTCCGGCTTCATGCCCTTCTCGCGGATCTGGGCCTCGAGCACGTCGACGCGGTGCTCGCGCTGGGCGCCGGTGGTGATCTCGGTGCCGTTGTAGATCAGGTCGTAGCTCTTGGTGAGCTGGGGGTCGTCGTCGTGGCGCATGTGGTAGAACGGCCGGATCGAGGCGTCGTAGTCGGTCAGGAACACGAAGTCGTGGTCGTGCGTCTCCTTGACCCAGGCCGCGATCTGTCGCTCGCCCTCGGGGTCCATGTCGGCGTCGGCACGGGGCACGACGTAGCCGCGGTCGGCGACGATCTGCTTGGCCTCGGCGAGGGGGATGCGGGGGAACGGCGTCGTCGGGACGGTCAGGTCGACGTCGAAGAGCTCCTTGATCTCCGTGCCGTGCTTCTCGACGACCGCCGTGAAGGCGGCGACGAGCAGTTCCTCCTGCATCTGCATGACGTCCTCGTGGCTGTCGACGTAGCTGATCTCGGCGTCGACGCTCGTGTACTCCGTCGCGTGGCGCGAGGTGAACGACGGGTCGGCGCGGAACACGGGGGCGATCTCGAAGATCTTGCCGAAGCCGGCCGACTGCGCCATCTGCTTGAAGAACTGCGGGCTCTGCGCCAGGAACGCGCTGCCCTCGAAGTACTCGACCTTGAAGAGCTCGGCGTTCGACTCGCTCGCCGACGCCATGATCTTGGGGGTGTGCACCTCGATGTAGCCGCGCTCGACCCAGTAGGTGCGCATGGCGTGCTCGAAGGTGGTCTGGACACGGAAGATCAGCGCGTTGCGGGGGACGCGCAGGTCGAGGAACCGCCAGTCCATCCGCTTGTCGATGCCGCTGTCGGCGGCGATCGGGGTCTCGGGGTCGGCGAGGCTGTCGACGGCGAGCCCGTCGATCTTCACCTCGATGCCGCCGAGCTTCACGCGCTCGTCGTGCTTGAGCTGACCCGTGACCGTCACGAACGAGCCCTGCGAGAGGCCGGAGATCGCGTCGGCGATCTCGTCGGTCTCGCCTGCCTCGGCGAGCACGTCGGCGGCCGTGCGGGGACGGACGAGCTGGACGGCGCCGGACTCGTCGCGGAGGACGACGAACTGCACCTTCTTCTGGTCACGGACCGTGTCGACCCAACCGGACACCGTCACGGGGCCGTCGGGGAGGGGCGAGAGGTCGCTGATGAGGGTGCGTTCGATCACGGGGCCAGAGTTTACCGCGACGTCGAGCTTTCGGCCTCCCGTGAGGGAGGTGGGAGTGCAGGCCCGATCTAGACTGGTGGCCATGCCCGCCCAGCAGATCCACCTCGTGCGCCACGGCGAGGTGCACAACCCCGACCACGTGCTCTACGGCCGACTCGAGGGCTTCGGGCTCAGCGAGCTCGGTCACCGGATGGCCGCCTCCTCGGCCGCGATGCTGCAGGCGCAGGGCGCCCCGGTGGCTGCTGTCGTCGCCAGCCCCCTGCAGCGCACCCGCGAGAGCGCCGCACCGTGGGCCGCCGCGTACGGTCTCGACGTGCAGGTCGACGAGCGCCTGATCGAGCCGACGAACAAGTACGAGGGCCGTCGCTCCGACTTCACCGTCGCCAAGCAGCTCGCGGTGCCGGCCGAGTGGCCGTGGATCGTCAACCCGCTCAAGCCGAGCTGGGGCGAGGCCTACGTCAGCATCGCCGCCCGCATGCTCGCGGCCGTCGACGAGGCCTGGTCGAGCGTCGACTCGGGCGACGTCGTCCTGGTCAGCCACCAGCTGCCGATCTGGATGGTGCACCGCAGCGTGACCGGTGCCCGTCTCTTCCACGACCCGCGTCGTCGTCGCTGCTCGCTGTCGAGCATCACCACCCTCGAGCGCCACGGCGGCCGGTTCGTCGAGGTCGGCTACCAAGATCCGGCTGCCGACCTGCTCGAGCGAGCCGTCGACCTCGGAGCCGTCTGATGCGCCGCGCCTCCTTCGCCGTGGGGGCCGTCGCGGCGGCCTCCGCACTCGCGCTGGTCCTCACCGGCTGCACCGCCCAGTCGGACCCCCTCGCCGAGCAGTACCGCGCCGGCGGCACCGAGAACTACATCAGCGGCGCCGGCACGGTCACCGAGCGTCCCATGTCCGAGCGCACCGATCCGGTCGAGTTCACCGGCACGACCGACGAGGGCGACGAGTTCTCGCGCGCAGACCACGACGGCGAGGTCGTCGTGCTCAACTTCTGGTACGCCAGCTGCCCGCCCTGCCGCAAGGAGGCGCCCGACCTGCAGCAGCTCAGCGTCGACTTCGCCGACCAGGGTGTCCAGTTCGTCGGCGTGAACGTGCGCGACCAGGCCGACACGGCCCGCGCCTTCGCCGAGAAGTTCGACATCACCTACCCGTCGATCGTCGACACCAACGACGGCGCGGTCCAGCTCGCCCTCGCGGGCACCATCGCCCCGAACGCGGTGCCGACGACGATCGTCCTCGACAAGCAGGGTCGCATCGCGGCTCGGGTGCTCGGCGGCCTCGACGGCCCCAGCACGCTCAAGACCCTGATCAGCGACGCCGTCGCCGAGCAGGACTAGAGGTGTACCAGGGCAACCCCTTCTTCGAGGCGGTCGCGGGCGGCCAGCTCGCCGTCGCCCTGCCGGTCGCGCTGCTCGCAGGCCTGATCTCGTTCCTGTCGCCGTGCGTGCTGCCGCTCGTGCCCGGCTACCTCGGCTACGTCGGGGGCCTCGCAGGAGGCGGTCGTCGCGCCGTGAAGACGGCCCCCGCAGCCGACGCGGCCGCGACCACCGCCGCCCGCGACCGTCGCCGCATGGTCATCGGCGTCCTCCTCTTCATCGCTGGCTTCTCGCTGGTCTTCGTCGGCGGCAGCCTCGCCTTCTCGGCTGCGGGCTTCTGGCTGGTCCAGTGGCGCGACCTGATCGTGCGCCTGATGGGCCTGGTCGTGATCGCCCTCGGCCTCGTCTTCGTGGGCCAGTTCACGTTCCTCCAGCGGACGATCAAGCCCGGGTTCGCCCCGGCGACCGGCCTGGCCGGCGCCCCGCTGCTCGGCATCGTCTTCGGCATCGGCTGGACGCCGTGCATCGGCCCCACCCTCACCGCCATCTACGCCCTGTCGTTCACGAGCGGATCGGCGACGTCGAGCGTGCTGCTCGGGCTCGCGTACTGCGTCGGGCTGGGCGTCCCGTTCCTGCTCGTCGCCCTGGGCTTCGGCTGGGCGACGCGCTCCATCTCGTTCGTCAAGCGCCACATGCGCACGGTCAACATCGTCGGAGGCTCCATCCTGATCGCCATCGGCCTGCTCATGGTCACCGGACTCTGGTCCTCCCTCATGTCGCACCTCGGGGCGGTGATCGCGAGCTATGGCACGATCGTCTGACCCCGAGCGCCGCGGCCCCGCCGACGCGATCGGCCCGGTCGACGCGACCGGCCCCGCCGACGAGACGGACGTCTCGTCCGACCCGCTCCGCCCGAGCGACCACTACGACTCGGCCCCCGCGCGCACCCCCGGCGACCAGGGCGCGGGCGCCGCCGACGTCGTGCAGCCGCGCCTCGGCCCCGTCGGCTACCTCCGCTTCTTCTGGCGGCAGCTGACCAGCATGAAGACGGCGCTCTTCCTCCTGATGCTGCTCGCCGTGGCGGCGATCCCCGGCTCGCTCGTGCCGCAGCGCACCTCCGACCCGAACGGCGTGGTCCAGTACCGCGCCGAGCACCCCGACCTGTTCCCGGTGCTCGACAAGCTCGGCGTCTTCGACACCTACTCGTCACCGTGGTTCTCGGCCGTCTACCTGCTGCTCTTCATCTCGCTGATCGGCTGCATCGTGCCGCGCACGAAGCACCACTTCGAGGCGCTCCGCTCGAAGCCGCCCAAGACCCCCGCGCGCCTGTCCCGGCTGGCGGGCTACCGCTCCGTGACGCTGCAGACCGCAGGAGGCGCGGCGGACGACGCGCTCGCCCCCGCCTCCGTCGTCGAGCAGGCCCGCGCGCAGCTGAGGCGCGCCGGGTACCGCACGCAGGTGTTCGGCGACTCGGTCAGCGCCGAGCGCGGCTACCTCCGCGAGACCGGCAACCTCGTGTTCCACACGGCGCTCGTCGGCGTGCTGCTGACGGTCGGGATCGGCGGCGGCTTCGGCTACACGGGCCAGCGCGTGGTCGTCGAGGGCCAGACGTTCACGAACGCCCTCGTGTCGTACGACTCGTTCAACCCGGGTCGCTGGTTCAGCGACGCGCAGCTCTCGCCGTTCAACATCACGCTCGACGAGTTCACGACCACGTACGAAGAATCGAACGCGGACGCGCTCGGACAGCCGCTCGACTACACGGCGGACGTCACGACGACGACCCAGTCGGGCGACACGAGCGAGCACGAGATCAAGGTCAACAGCCCGCTGTCGATCGGCGGCTCGAACGTCTACCTGCTCGGCAACGGCTACGCGGTCGACGTCACGGTGAAGGCGCCCGACGGCTCGGTCGCGTTCCGCGACACGATCCCGTTCCTGCCCCAGGACGCCAACCTCACCTCGCAGGGCGTCGTCAAGGTGCCCGACGGCCTGTCGGACCAGATCGGCATGATCGGCTTCTTCTACCCGTCGGCCGTCGAGACGGGCGACGGGTCGGGGATCCTCGCGTCGAGCTACCCCGACCTGCTGAACCCGGTGCTCAGCCTCAACGTCTACCAGGGCGACCTCGGCCTCGACGCCGGGGTGCCGCAGTCGGTCTACTCCCTGGACACCGACGGGATGACGGAGATCGCCGGCGCCGCCGCCGACCAGTCCGCGCTGCAGCTCTCGCCCGGCACCACCGCGGACCTGCCCGACGGCCTCGGCACGGTGACCCTCTCCGACGTCAAGCGCTTCGCCTCCCTCGACGTGCACCACGACCCGTCACAGCTCTGGGTGCTGCTCTTCGCCGGGCTCGTCTTCGCCGGTCTGCTGACGGCCCTGTTCGTCCCTCGCCGACGCTTGTGGGTCAAGGCCAGCGCCACCGACGGGGGAGTGCTTCTCGAGTACGCCGGCCTCGCCCGCGGCGAGGACCCGACGCTGGCCCGTGCCGTCCGCGACATCGCTCGGACGCACCTCGCCGGGCTCGGCGTGCCCGCCGACGCAGCCCGCGCCGCGACGAGCGACGACGACCCGAACGACGACGCCGGCGACGGCTCGAGCAGCGCAGGCGCCGCCGCGTCCGGCTCGACCTCGAACGACCCTGCCCGCTCGACAGAGGCGCCCAGCCGCGCCGGACGTAGGATGCGACCGTGACCGAAGACCTCGCCAACTTCTCGCTCGTCGCCGTGTACTCGGCGATGGCGATCTACACGATCTCGTTCGTGGCCTTCGCCCTCGACCTGGCGAAGCGGTCCGGTGACGCGCAGCAGGCCCCGGCTCCGAGCGCGACCGCGACCGCAGGGCCCGAGGCAGGGTCCGTCCGCGGGGCCGGTCGCGGCTCCGCCCGAGCCGCGGTCTCCGGCGGCAGCACCATCGTGCTCGACCGCGAGGCCGCCACCACGGTGACGGCCGGCGACGGACGAGGCTCCGGCTCAGCCGGCCCCTCGGGTCCCGGCTCGTCCCGCCGCCGCCGCCGGGGGTCGAGCTTCGAGCGCGTCGCCACGGCGATGATGGTGCTCGGCCTGCTCGTCCACGTCTCCAGTGTCGTGACTCGCGGCATCGCCGCCGAGCGGGTGCCGTGGGCCAACATGTTCGAGTTCTCGCTCACGGGCACGGCGATCATCGTCGCGGTGTACCTGGTCGCCGGTCGCTTCGTCGACCTGTCGTTCCTCGGCGCCTACGTGATGGGCCTGAACCTCGTGCTGCTCGCCATCGGCAGCGTGAACTACTACGTCGAGGTCGTGCCGCTCCAGCCCGCCCTGCAGTCGGCCTGGCTGGTCATCCACGTGCTCGTGGCGATCCTCGGCACCGGCTTCTTCGCCATAGCCGCCGGTCTGTCGATCGCGCAGCTGATCCAGACGAAGCGCGAGCAGGCCCGGCTGTCGGGGCTCCGCTTCATGGACACCCTCCCCGGCGCGGACCGCCTCGAAGATCTGGCCTACCGCGTGGCCCTCGTCGGCTTCGTCCTCTGGACCTTCACCCTCATCGCCGGTGCCGTCTGGGCCGAGCGTGCCTGGGGTCGCTACTGGGGCTGGGACACCAAGGAGGTCTGGACGTTCATCATCTGGGTCCTCTACGCCGGCTACATCCACGCCCGTGCGACCCGCGGATGGCGCGGTGCCCGGTCGTCGTGGCTGTCGATCATCGGCTTCGCCGCGGTGCTGTTCAACTTCGGCGTCGTGAACGTCTTCTTCAAGGGCCTGCACGCCTACTCGGGCCTCTGACGCACTTCTGACCTCAGCGGGCGAGCAGCCCCCAGGAGGCGCGCACCCGACCCAGCCACCACTCGCGTCGGTCGTCGGGTGCCGCGTGCTCTCGCAGCAGGTCGACGTCGACGTCGACCCGGCGCACGTCGATCGACCCGTCCACGGGGACGAGTGGTTCGCGCGTCACGTCGGCCGCCAGCAGGGCGGCCGTCCCCAGGCCGCAGTCGTAGGGGAGGTCGGGCAGGGCAGCCGCGAGGTACGCCCCCATGCTCAGCCCGACCGAGGTGTCGAGGGCGCTCGAGACGACGACGGGCAGCCCTGCCTCGGACACGATGCGGAGCGCCGACCGGATCCCCCCGAGCGGCTGCGCCTTGACGACGAGCAGGTCGGCCGCCCCGGCGCGGGCGACGGCGAGCGGGTCGGCAGCCTTGCGGACGCTCTCGTCCGCGGCGACCGGCACCCCGAGGTCGGCCGTGCGGCGTCGCAGCTCGGCCAGCTCGGGCACCGAGGCGCAGGGCTGCTCCGCGTACTCGAGACCGAACGGGGCCAGGGCTCGCAGCGCCTCCTCGGCCTGGTCGACGCTCCAGCCGCCGTTGGCGTCGACCCGGACGCGGCCCTCGGGGCCGACGTGCTCGCGGGCCGCGGCGACCCGGGCGACGTCGTCGGCGAGCGTCTGGCCGCGCTCGGCGACCTTGACCTTCACGGTGCGGCAGCCGGGGAACCGGGCCAGCACACCCGCGACCTCGTCGGGCCCGACGGCGGGCAGGGTCGCGTTGACGGCCACGCGGGAGGCGCCGGGCGAGAGAGCAGGACCCCAGCCGAACTCGACGGCCGCGGCCAGCCAGGCCGCCGCCTCCTCTGGCGCGTACTCGACGAAGGGGCTGAACTCGGTCCAGCCGCGGGGCCCCTCGACGAGGAGCGCCTCGCGCACCTCGATGCCCCTGAACCTCGTGCGGAGCGGCAGCTGCACCACGTGCGCACGGGCCAGCAGGTCGTCGAGCGGCGGCAGCTCGGTCCGGGGGAGGAGGGGCGTGGTCGGCTGGGCAGGCTCGGCGGGCGTCGTCACCTCGCCAGTCTCGCACCGCGCCCGCTAGGGTCGACCACCATGGCCGCGCCCGATCTGACCCCGTCCGACGACGCCGAGTCGCCCGCCGAGGGGCTCGCGATCTTCGACGACCAGACCCACGACGAGTCCGCCGCCCCGGCGCGCAGCTCGCGGCTGGGCGTCGTCGTGCTCGTGCTCGCCGTGGTCCTGCTCGCCCTCGACGGCGTCGCGATCGCCCTGCTCGCGGGCGACGCCGTCACCGCCGCGGCGTCGATCGCCCTCGTCACGATGCTCGCCTCGATCGGCGTCGGTGTCGTCGCCCTCGTGGCCGTCGCCACGCGCCGCGGCCGGTGGCAGGCCGTCGCCGCGGTGCTGCTCAGCGTCCTGGCCAACCCGTTCGTGTTCGTCTGGCTGCTGGGCGCCCTCGTCCCCTCCCTCTGACGCGCCGCCTCCTCGGCCCGGTCGTAGGCTGGTGGGCATGTCCGCCGCAGTGTCCGACCTGTTCGATCCAGCCGAGTGGCGAGAGGTGCCGGGCTTCGACGGCCTCACCGACGTCACCTACCACCTCGACGTCGACGGCCGGGTGGCCCGCGTCGCGATCGACCGGCCCGAGGTGCGGAACGCGTTCCGGCCGCGCACCGTCGACGAGCTGTACCGCGTGCTCGACCACGCACGCCAGCAGAGCAGGGTCGGCGTCGTGCTGCTCACGGGCAACGGCCCGAGCCCGAAGGACGGCGGCTGGGCCTTCTGCAGCGGCGGCGACCAGCGCATCCGCGGCCGTGACGGCTACAAGGCCGAGGGCGCCGAGGCCAACGTGGCCGATCCTGCCTCGGCGGGGCGCCTCCACATCCTCGAGGTGCAGCGCCTCATCCGGTTCATGCCCAAGGTCGTCATCGCGGTCGTGCCCGGCTGGGCGGCGGGCGGCGGCCACTCGCTCCACGTCGTCTGCGACCTCACGATCGCCAGCCGTGAGCACGGCAAGTTCAAGCAGACGGACGCCGACGTCGGCTCGTTCGACGCCGGCTACGGCAGCGCCTACTTCGCGAAGCAGATCGGCCAGAAGCTCGCCCGCGAGGTGTTCTTCCTCGCCGAGGAGTACAGCGCCGACCGCGCCCACGAGATGGGCGCCGTCAACCGCGTCGTCGCGCACGCCGACCTCGAGAAGGAGGCGCTGGCCATGGCCCGCGTCGTCCTCACGAAGTCGCCCACCGCCATCCGCATGCTCAAGTTCGCGTTCAACGCCACGGACGACGGCATCGTGGGCCAGCAGGTCTTCGCCGGCGAGGCGACGCGCCTCGCGTACGGCACCGACGAGGCCGTCGAGGGGCGCGACTCGTTCCTCGAGAAGCGCGAGCCCGACTGGTCGCCGTTCCCGTGGCAGTACTGACGCCGACGGGGCGCGCAGCAGGGCACGACACGAGGAGGCGCGGCGCGTGACCCGCCCCCTCCTCCCCGTCGACGCGCGACGCCCGCTCGACGTGCTCGAGGCCCTCCGCGAGGCCCTGGCAGGTGGTCCCGCCGTCGCTCCGCGCACCGACGACCACGTCCCCGCCGACCTGCCCGGCTCGGTGCCGCAGCCCGTGGCGCTCGTCGTCGAGACGAGCGGGTCGAGCGGCGTGCCGAAGCGCGTGATGCTGCCGGCCGACGCCCTGCTCGCCGGCGCGGCCGCGGCCGACGGTGCGCTCAGCGGCCCCGGGCAGTGGCTGCTCGCACTGCCGGCGCACTACGTCGCAGGGACGAACGTGCTCGTGCGCAGCATCGCCGCCGACACCGAGCCCGAGGTCCTCGCCCCGGGGCACTTCGACCCGGTCGCGTTCGCCGAGGCCGCTCGTCGCCTCGAGCACCCCGTCCGCTACGCGTCGCTCGTGCCCGCGCAGCTCGCCGCGGTGCTCGACGCCGCCGAGCACGACGACGGCGTGGCCGACGCGGCGCAGAGCTTCGCCGCGGTGCTGGTGGGCGGGCAGGCGACGCCCGCCTCCCTCGTCGACAGGGCCCGCGCCTCCGGCGTGAGGATCGTCCGCACCTACGGGTCGAGCGAGACGAGCGGGGGCTGCGTCTACGACGGCGTGCCCGTCGGTCGCACGCGCGTGGAGATCGTCGACGGACAGGTCGAGCTGGCCGGTCCGTCGCTCGCCCTCGGCTACCTGGGCGACGACGCCCGCACCACGGCAGCGTTCGTCGAACGCGACGGAGAGCGCTGGTACCGCACGGGCGACGCCGGCGAGCTGTCCGACGTCGGTGTCCTGACCGTCGCCGGGCGTCTCGACGACGTCGTCGTCTCCGGGGGAGAGAAGGTCTCGCTGGGGCTCGTCGAGCGGGTCGTCCGCGAGCAGCCGGGGCTCGGCTCCGCGGTCGTCGTGCGGGCGCCGCACGAGCGGTGGGGCGAGGTGCCCGTCGTCGTCGTGGGGGAGCCGGTCAGCCGCGGCCTGCCCGAGGCGCCGGGCCTGCCCGAGTCGCCTGGCCTACCAGCGCTGCCAGGCCTGCCCGAGCTGCGGGCCGCTGTCGCTGCCGCCCTCGGTCGAGCGGCGGCGCCCGACCGGCTCGTCGTCCTCCCCGAGCTGCCCCTGCTCGCCAGCGGCAAGCCCGACCGCCGCGCCCTGCAGGCCCTCGTCGCGGGCGGCGACCCCGCCCGGAACTAGGATCGGTCCCGTGGCACGAGCGACGACATCCCAGAAGAAGAAGCGCGGCGGCCGACCGGGAGGCCGACCGGGCGCCCAGCGAGCCCGCCGCGTCACGCCCGGCGACTGGATCGGCGGCGCCCGGCTGCGCACGCTGCCCCTCGGGGTCGCGCCCGTCGCGCTCGGCACCGGTGTCGCCCGGGCGAACGGCAGCTGGGACCTCCCGCTGGCCCTGCTCTGCCTCGCGATCGCCGTGTTCCTGCAGATCGGCGTCAACTACGCCAACGACTACTCCGACGGCATCCGCGGCACCGACGCGCATCGGGTCGGCCCGGCACGTCTGACGGGCTCGGGCAGCGTCCGGCCGAAGACGGTGCTGCGGGTCGCCCTCGTCTTCTTCGGCCTCGCGGCGCTCGCCGGCGTGGTCGTCGTCGTGACCACCGGCTACTGGTGGATGCTCGCGGTCGGCGCGGCTGCCGTCGTCGCCGCCTGGTACTACACGGGCGGCAAGCGCCCCTACGGCTACAACGCCCTCGGCGAGGTCTTCGTCTTCGTCTTCTTCGGCCTGGTGGCCACCGTCGGCACCGCGTTCGTGCAGCTGCACAGGTTCCCCGCCGACGCCTGGATCGCGGGCATCGCCGCCGGGCTCTTCGCCTGCGCCGTGCTGATGGTCAACAACATCCGCGACATCCCGCAAGACGCTGCGGCAGGCAAGCGCACCCTCGCGGTCGTCGTCGGCGACACCGTGGCACGGGCGCTCTACGCGCTGTTCCTGCTGCTGCCGTTCCTGCTGCTGGTCTACTTCGGCTTCCTGTACTTCAACGCGCCGTACGTCTACTTCGTGCTGATCACGGCGGTGCCCGCAGCGGTCATCGGCGTCACCGGCAAGACGCCGCGCGAGCTGATCCTCGCCCTGCAGCTGTCGTCGCTCACGGCGCTGCTGTTCGGGCTCGGCCTCGGGGCCGCCCTCTTCTTCTAGACAACTGCCCTCTTCTTCTAGATCAGGAGGCGCGTCCCGCGTCGGTCCTAGGAGGCGCGTCCAGCGTCGTGCGCGTCGCGAGCGTCGTCAGCAGCGTCGCCCTCGTGAGCGCCGCGAACAGCATCGGCCTCGCGGGCGTCGCGCTCGGCCAGCTCGGCGTCCTCGGCGAGGCTGTCGCCGTCGAGCGGCTCCGGCTTCGACCGACGCTCGGCGAGCTCGAGCGCGACCTGTCGGCGCAGCGGCGCGAAGAAGAGGTACGAGACGCAGAACGCCACCACGGCGGCGATGAGCGTCGCGAGGTACGGGTTCGGCAGCAGGAGCACCAGCACGACCAGCGCGACGAGGAACACGCCGAGGCGGACGATCGTGTACTTGACCCAGGGTTTCACGCGGCGAGTCTACGCGCGCCCCCCGCACCTCCTCGTCGCCCAGGTCGCCCCCTCGCCCTGTGCGCCCATCGAGTTGCCCCGAAGCGCTGCCCCGACCGGCACGAGGCAGCAGTTCGGGGAAACTCGACGTCGAAGCGGTTGATCGGCGGAGAGCAGGGCTCCCTGCCGACCATCAGGCGACGTCCTGCCGGCCCGCCTATGCTCTGTCCATGGTGAAGTTCTTGGTCGTGGCGATCGTCGCAGCGTCAGCCTTCGTCATCTACGCCCTGATCGACTGCCTCTTCGCCGAGTCGTCGAAGTTCCGGGCCCTCAACAAGCCTCTCTGGGCGCTCGTCATCGTCCTGCTGCCCGTCATCGGCGCCGTCCTGTGGTTCCTCATCGGCCGTGCGCGCAAGACCGGCCAGGCCGAGTCGCGTCGGTTCGTCGCCCCCGACGACGACCCCGAGTTCTCGGGCCGGTCCAGCTCGACCGTCACCGACCTCGACCGGGAGACGACCGACGAGCGCATCCGTCGCCTCGAAGAAGAGCTGGCCGAGCTCGACGGAGACGACAAGAACGACAAGAACAACGCCTGAGGCCCACCCCGTGACACCTCCTGAGGGCGACCGGCCCGACACGGCCGAGTCCGAGCTGCCGTCCCGCCGGGATGCCGTCAGCCACGATGACGGGTCTCCGTCGATGTCGGGCAGCGTCGCCACCGACTACGCCGTGGCCCTCCTGGCCGGGCTGGTCGACGCAGGCGTCCGCGAGGTCGTCCTCAGCCCCGGGTCACGCTCGCAGGCGATCGCCCTCGCGGCCGCCGAGTTCGAGCGTGCCGGTCGGCTGCGCCTCCGCGTCCGCATCGACGAGCGCTCGGCGGGCTTCCTCGCGCTCGGCCTCGCCGTCGAGTCCGGTCTCCCCGCAGTCGTGGTCACCACCTCCGGCACGGCGGTGGCCAACCTGCACCCGGCGGTGCTCGAGGCCCACCACTCCGGCGTCCCCATGATCGTGCTGACGGCCGACCGTCCCGTCGAGCTGCGGGGCATCGGCGCCAACCAGACCACCCAGCAGCCCGGCGTCTTCGGCGTCGCAGCCCGGATCGTCCACGATCTCGAGGCCCCGCGGTCGGGCGCGGTCGAGCCCGCGACCGTCCGCGACGTCGCCCGTGCGGCCGTCACGACGGCCCTCGGCGCCCCCGACGCTGACCGGGCCGAGGGCGCCCCGGTCGTCCCGGGGCCCGTCCACCTCAACATCGCGTTCCGCGAGCCGCTGTCGGCGGCGCTCGACTCCCTCCCCGCTGCCCGTCCCGAACCGGTCGACGCCGCCTCCTGGTCGGACGCCGCCCGCGTCGCCGCCGTGCGCGTCGAGGTCGACGTCGAGCCGTCCACGGTCGTCGTCGCCGGCCACGGGGCCGGCCCCGAGGCCGAGCGGCTGGCCCGCGCCCTCGGCGCCCCCCTCGTCGCCGAGGTCTCGAGCGGGGCCCACTTCGGCCCGAACCTCTCGCTCGGCTTCCGCACTCTGCTCGGCGAGCCCGAGTTCGGCGGTGCCGTGCGTCGTGCCTTCGTGCTCGGGCACCCGACCCTGACCCGGCAGGTGCCTGCTCTCCTCACGCGAGCGGGCGTCGAGGTGCTCGTGGTGCGCGGAGCCACCGCCGACGCCTACGATCCGGGCCGGTCGGCCACGGTCGTCGACGCCGTCGACGTAGTCCAGAGCGAAGGAGGCGCGCCCGACGACCGCGCTCACCGCGCCTGGGTGGGCCGCTGGGTGCACGCCGGACGCCGGGTGGTCGGCGACGACGAGGCCCCGCCCGACCTCGAGGCAGCCACGAGCGACGACGGCTCCGCGCGAGCCGAGTTCCTCCGGGGCGAGGTCGCGCTGTTGCGGCGCCCCGTGACGCGGCGCGCCCTGGCCGAGACCCTGTGGCGCGTGACCTGGCCGCACGACCGTCTCGTCCTCGGGGCCTCCCGCCTCATCCGCGAGGTCGACGAGGTCGTGCCCGGCAAGGCGATCCGCGTGCACGCGAACCGCGGCCTCGCCGGCATCGACGGCACGGTCGCCACGGCAACGGGCATCGCCCTCGCGAGCCAGGTCGACGACGGCGCGCCCGGCGTCACCCGCGTGCTCGTCGGCGACCTGACCCTGCTGCACGACGTCGGGTCGCTCCTCCTCGGCGACGGCGAGGTGCGGCCGCGACTGCAGGTCGTCGTCGGCAACGACGGGGGCGGCACGATCTTCGACGGCCTCGAGGTCGCCGCCACGGCGCCCGTCGACGCGATGCGTCGGGTGCAGTTCACGCCGCACTCCGTCCAGCTCGCCGGGTTGGCGGCCGCCTACGGCTGGCACCACGTGCTCGCCTCGACGCGCGCCGAGCTCAACCAGGCACTCGCCCGCGCGTGGGACGGCCCCGTGCTGATCGAGGTGCCGCTCGCGCGCTGACGGCCCTGGTCTCGTCGGCAGAGTCGACCGAGCCGACCGCGCACACCGCGCCGACCGCGCGGAGATCAGCCCCCGGCCGTAGGCTCGCACCCATGGCCAAGACCTGGACGACCCTGCCCACCGAGATCCTCCGTGCCGGCCCCGAGCTGAGCCTCGCCGACGTCGACCCGGCCTCGACCCCCGGCTTCCCCGGCGACAAGCGCTACGCCGCGCAGGTCCTCGAGTCGGGCCGTGACACGCTCGGCGAGCTGCAGGAGAAGCTCTTCGCCGGCAGCCGTACCGGAGGGTCGCAGGGGAACGTCCTGCTCGTCCTCCAGGGCACCGACACCGCAGGCAAGGGCGGCATCGTCCGCCACGTCGTCGGCGCCGTCGACCCGCAGGGCGTCGCGCACCACGCCTTCAAGGCCCCCACGGAGGAGGAGCTTGCACACGACTTCCTCTGGCGCGTCCGGCGCGAGCTGCCGGGGCCCGGCATGATCGGGGTCTTCGACCGCTCCCACTACGAGGACGTCCTGATCGGCAAGGTCCGTCGGCTCGCCCCGCCCGAGGAGATCGAGCGCCGCTACGAGGCGATCGTCGAGTTCGAGCGCGAGCTCGTCGAGGCCGGGACGACCATCGTCAAGGTGATGCTGCACCTCTCGCGCGACGAGCAGAAGCAGCGCCTGACGGAGCGGCTCGACCGACCCGACAAGCACTGGAAGTTCAACCCCGGCGACATCGAGGAGCGCCTGGTGTGGGACGACTACCAGGACGCCTACGAGACCGCCCTGCGTCGCACGTCGACGGACGCGGCGCCGTGGTTCGTCGTGCCGGCCGATCGCAAGTGGTACGCACGGGTGGCCGTCCAGCGCCTCCTCGTCGACGCCCTCGCTGCTCGTGGACTCGACTGGCCCGCCGCCGACTTCGACGTCGAGCTCGAGCGCACCCGCCTCGCCTCGACCTAGGCGGGGGCGCCTAGGCCGAGCGGCTCCGCAGCGAGTCGCCCGCGCCTCGCGGCAGTCGCAGCCCCTCTGGCAGGCTCAGCAGGGCCAGCGCCGCCAGCACGACGAGCGCGACCTGGTAGCCGGTGGCGGCGCCTCCGACGCCCTCGGCCGTGGCGACCGTGTCGGCGACGCGCACGGTGAGGGCCGTGAGCGCGACGCCGAGGCCGACGGCGAGCTGGCCCGTGATCGACGCGATGGCGTTGGCCGGGGCGATCTGGGCGGCCGGCACGTCGGCGAACTGCAGGGTGTTGTAGGCCGTGAACCCCACCGAGCGGAAGACGCCGCTGACGAGCAGGATCCCGGCCACGAGCACGGGCGAGGTGTCCGGCCCGACGAACGCGGCGGCGACGAAGGTCGCGGCCAGCCCGACTGTGGCGACGACGATGATCGGCACGATCCGGAACCGATGCATCAGCGGAGTCGTGAAGGGCTTGACCCCGAGGTTGCCGACGAAGACCCACATCAGCATCAGGCCGGCCTCGACGGGCGACCAGCCGAAGCCGTCCTGCAGCAGCAACGGGACGACGAACGGGACGCCGTTGACGACGGCCCTGTAGAGCGAGCCGCTGAGGTTCGTGACCCTGAACGTCGCGACGCGGAAGGGCTCGAGATCGAGGAGGGGGTGCCTGGCCCGACGGAACCACCGGCCGGCCGCGAGCCCCAGGGCCACCGCCACGACGGCGAGGAGAGCCCCGAACAGCACCGTCGCCTGGTCGCCGAGCAGCTCGAAGGCGACCACCAGCGCGACGATCGCGCCGACGACGAGCAGCAGCCCCGGCCAGTCGAGCGGGTGCCGGTCGCCGAGCTCGGGCGACGGCACGACGCGCCAGGCCGCGACGAGCAGCAGCGCGCCGATCGGCACGTTGACGAGGAACACCCACTCCCAGCCCAGGTGCTCGGTGAGGAGGCCGCCGATCAGCGGCGCCACGACGGGCGCCGCGAGGGCAGGCCAGGTCAGGTAGGCGATGGCCTTGATCAGCTCGGACTTCTCGGTGCTGCGCAGCACGATGAGACGCCCGATCGGCACCATCATCGCGCCGGCGGCCCCCTGGACGACCCGTGCCGTCGTGAGCGCCGCCAGGTCGGGGCTGAGGGCGCACGCGAGCGACGCCAGCGTGAACAGCACCACGGCCGCGAGGAACACCCGACGTGCGCCCCACCGCTCGGCGAGCCAGGCGCCCAGCGGGATGAACGCGGCCACCGCGACCAGGTAGCCGGTGACGGCGATCCCGAGCTGGGCCGGCTGCACGCCGAAGTCCTGGGCGACGGAGGCGGTGGCCGTCGACAGGATCGTGGCGTCGAGGTTCTCCATGAAGAAGGCCGCCGCGACCACGAGCGCCACCGGTCGCGACCAGCGCGGCGCTGCCGCCGCCTCCTCGGTGCCGCCCTGGGAGTCGGCGGCACCCGCCCCGCCCGGCCGGCCGGCCTCGGGACCGGGCGTCGACGTCACAGCGAGAACGCCTCGACGACGGGCCGGAACTTCATCGTCGTCTCGGCCACCTCGCGCTCGGGGGCGCTCTCGGCGACGATCCCGGCGCCGGCGAAGGCCCTGACGGTGCCGTCGGCGTGCACCTGCGCGCAGCGGAGCGCGATCGCCCACTCGCCGTCGCCGTCGGCGCCCACCCAGCCCACCGGGCCGGCGTAGCGGCCGCGGTCGAACGGCTCGAGGCGACGGATCAGCTCGAGCGCCCGCGGGGTGGGAGTGCCGGCCACGGCGGCGGTCGGGTGCAGGGCGGCGATCAGGTCGAGCGACGACGACCCGTCGGTGAGCCGGCCGCGCACATCGCTGGCGAGGTGCCACAGGTTCGGCAGCTTGAGGGTGAACGGCTGCTCGCCGCTCACGACGTCGTCGGCGTGCGGGGCGAGCGACAGCAGCAGGCTGCGGAGCGCGAAGGCGTGCTCGTCGAGGTCCTTGGTCGAGGTGGCGAGTGCGTGGGCGGCCTGCTCGTCGGTGACGGCGTCGACGCCGCGGGCGCTGCTGCCCGCGAGGACGCGCGCGCTCACCTCGCCGCGCTCGGTGCGGACGAGGGTCTCGGGGCTGGCCCCGATCAGGCCGCCCACGGCGAAGGCGTAGCAGTCGGGGTAGGCCGTGAGGAGGGTCGCGGCCACGAGCCGCAGGTCGGCCTCGGCGGGCAGCCGGCCCACGAGGTCGCGCGCGAGCACGACCTTGTTCACCTCGCCGCGCCGGATCGCCTGGACGGCCTGCGCGACGGCGGCCGCGTAGCCCGGCCCTGACAGCTCGCCGTCGACCAGGCGCAGCTTCGCGGCCGCGCCCACCGGCGAGGCCGGGGGCAGCTCAGCCCCGTCGACCCTCGTGATCCAGGCCACGCCGTCACGCCGCCCGAGCACGATGCGCGGCACGATCAGGACGCTCGTGTCGGCCGACCCGTCGTCGAACGCGAACGAGCCGAACGCCATCAGGCCCGTGCCCGGCACGCCGACCTCGTCCACGACCGAGGCGCGGCTCGCGACCGCGCGCCAGGCGTCTGCGGCGTCGCGCATCCGGTCCGGCCCGGTGAACTCGAGCCGGAGCGCCTCGCCGATGCCCGCCATGCCGGCGCCGCCCCGGACGAACACGAGCGGGCTGCGCGGGTCGACGACGTCCAGGAGGGGACTGATGTGGTCGATCTGCGTGGTGCGGACGGACAGGGGAGGAACGTGCAGCGACGGGAGGACCACGCCTCGACCCTACTCGGGCCACGCACGGGGCATGCCGGTAGGATCGACCATCGTGACCAAGGCCGACATGAACAAGCAACCTGACGAGGTCGCGTCGATGTTCGACGGCGTCGCCCGCCACTACGACCGCACGAACGACGTGCTCTCCGCGGGCAACGCCGTCCTATGGCGCATCGCGACCGTCAAGGCGATCGGCGCGGGCCCGGCAGACCGGGTGCTCGACATCGCCGCCGGCACCGGCACCAGCTCGGTGGCGATCGCGGCGCGGGGCGCCGAGGTGGTCGCGCTCGACTTCTCGCACGGCATGGTCGAGGTCGGTCGGGAGCGTCACCCCGAGATCGAGTTCGTCGAGGGCGACGCCGAGCAGCTGCCCTTCGACGATGCCACCTTCGACGCCGTCACCATCTCGTTCGGCCTGCGCAACGTCAACCGGCCGAAGCAGGCGCTCGCCGAGATGTACCGGGTGCTCAAGCCCGGCGGCCGTCTCGTCGTCTGCGAGTTCTCGACGCCGCCCTTCGGTCCGCTGCGCGCCGCGTACCGCACCTACCTCCGGCACGTCATGCCGGTCGTCGCCCGGGCGGTGAGCAGCAACACGCCCGCCTACTCGTACCTCGCCGACTCGATCGACGCGTGGCCAGAGCAGCAGGTGCTGAGCCAGTGGCTGCGCGGCGCCGGTTTCACCCGGGTGGCTCACCGCGACCTGACGCTGGGCATCGTCGCCCTGCACAGGGGCCGCAAGCCGGCCGACCAGTCGACCCGCGCCTCCGCGGCGAAGAAGAAGTAGCCGCCGCCCCCGGGCGGTCGACCAGACCAGACGAAGGTGACCCCTGTGAACCCGAGTGTGCCGCTCACCCGCCGCAGCTCCCTGAGCTCGTCGCTCGGCCTCGGCGAGAAGCTCTTCGCCTCGCCCTCCGACCGCCGTTTCGTGCAGTCGGTCGACGACGGGCTCGAGCTCGTCGAGCAGGGCCTGCTCCGCGAGATCGCGTTCGCCGACGAGATCGCCGACGCGACGACGCGCTACCTGCTCGCCGCGGGCGGCAAGCGCGTGCGCCCGACCCTGACCCTGCTCATCGCGCAGCTCGGCGACGGGGCCACACCGGGGATCGTCGCGTCGGCGCAGGCCACCGAGATCACGCACCTGGCGTCCCTATACCACGACGACGTCATGGACGAGGCGCAGATGCGCCGCGGGGTGCCCAGCGCCCAGACCGTGTGGGGCAACAACGTCGCGATCCTCGCCGGCGACCTGCTCTTCGCCCGCGCCAGCACCATCGTCTCCGGCCTCGGTCAGGAGGCGATCCTGCTGCAGGCCGAGACGTTCGAGCGCCTGTGCCTCGGCCAGCTGCACGAGACGGTCGGCCCGCGCGAGGGCGACGACCCGATCGCGCACTACATCGACGTGCTCGGCGACAAGACCGGCTCGCTCATCTCGACCGCCGCCCGTGCCGGCGTGATGTTCTCGGGCGCGCCCCGCGAGTACCTCGCCCCCGTCGCCGAGTTCGGCGAGAAGATCGGCATCGCGTTCCAGCTGATCGACGACGTCATCGACCTCTCCGACCAGGCTGAGGAGACGGGCAAGCGCGCGGGCACCGACCTGCGTGCGGGCGTCGTCACGCTGCCTCTCCTCTACCTGCGCCAGGAGGCGCAGACCGACATGGAGGCGGCCGCCCTGCTGGGCGTCATCGACCAGGTCGTCGACGCCACCCGGGCGGCCGAGGACGGCGCGGACCCCGTCGACGAGGCCGAGTTCGCGCGGATCGTCCGTCAGCTCCGCGAGCACGAGGTCACCGACCGCACGCGTCGCGAGGCGCACCGCTGGGCGTCGGAGGCGCTGGCCGCCCTCGACGCGCTGCCGGCGGGCCCCGTCAAGAAGGCCCTCACCCGCTTCGCCGACCGCGTCGTCGAGCGGTCCGCCTGACGGGCGACGCGCCTCCTCGGCACCGCACCACCCCCCCCAGACACAGCACCGTCAGCACGGCCGGCACCGCCGCGCCGCCCACCAGGAGAGAGACAACTCGTGACCACCCTTCGACTGGCCATCGTCGGAGCCGGCCCTGCCGGCATCTACGCCGCCGACATCCTGCTCAAGGCCGAGAAGGCCTTCGACGTGTCGATCGACCTCTTCGAGCAGCTGCCTGCCCCCTACGGGCTCGTCCGCTACGGCGTGGCGCCCGACCACCCGCGCATCAAGGGCATCGTCAACGCCCTGCGCGACGTGCTCGACAGCGGCGACATCCGCGTCTTCGGCAACGTCCGCTACGGCGAGGACATCACGCTCGACGACCTCAAGGCGCACTACAACGCGGTCATCTTCTCGACCGGCGCCATCAAGGACGCGGACCTCGACGTCCCCGGCATCGAGCTCGAGGGCAGCTACGGCGCCGCCGACTTCGTCAGCTGGTTCGACGGCCACCCCGACTTCCCCCGCACCTGGCCCCTCGACGCGCAGTCGGTGGCCGTGGTCGGCGTCGGCAACGTCGCCCTCGACGTGTCGCGCATCCTCGCCAAGCACGCCGACGACCTGCTGCCGACCGAGATCCCCGACAACGTCTACGCCGGGCTCAAGCAGTCGTCCATCACGGACGTGCACGTCTTCGGCCGACGCGGCCCCGCCCAGGTCAAGTTCACGCCCCTCGAGCTGCGCGAGCTCGGCGAGGTGCGCGACGTCGACATGATCGTGCACGACGAGGACTTCGACCACGACGAGGCCTCGAAGACCGCGATCGCGACGAACAAGCAGGTGTTCGTGATCGACAAGGTGCTGAACCAGTGGCGCCAGCGCGAGGTCGGCACGGCGTCGCGACGCCTGCACCTGCACTTCTACGCGAAGCCGCTCGAGGTCGTCGGCGACGACGCGGGCCGTGTCGCGGCCTTCCGGTACGAGCGCACCCGGCCCGACGGCCAGGGCGGCGTCGAGGGCACGGGCGAGATCCGCGAGGTCCCCGTGCAGGCGATCTACCGTGCCGTGGGCTACTTCGGCTCGCCCCTCGACGGCATCCCGTTCGACGAGCGCCGTGGCGTGATCCCGAACCACGAGGGCCAGGTGATGGACGACGACAACCAGATCATGCCCGGCGTCTACGCCACCGGCTGGATCAAGCGCGGCCCTGTCGGCCTGATCGGGCACACGAAGTCCGACGCGATGGAGACCGTCAAGCACGTCATCAACGACCAGGCGAGCTGGTGGCAGCCCGCCGACACCTCCGACGAGGCGATCCCGGCCCTGCTCGAGGCGCGCGGCGTGGAGTACACCGACCTCGAGGGGTGGCACCGCCTCGACGAGCACGAGCAGTCGCTCGGCGCGCAGCACGAGCACGAGCGGGTCCGCGTCAAGGTCGTGCCCCGCGACGAGATGGTCCGCGTCTCGCGGTCCGGCTCGGAGCCCGTCACCGGCTCGGAGTCCGTCTCGGCCTAGGCACAGGGCGGGCCGCGCCTCCTCTCGGGGGCCCGGCCCGCTCCTCCTGCGCACCGGCCCGTGCGTGCGTGGCTAAGCTGGTCGACATGGCAGACAGCTCCTTCGACGTGGTCAGCAAGGTCGACAAGATGGAGGCGGACAACGCCCTCCACCAGGCGCAGAAGGAGATCGAGCAGCGCTACGACTTCAAGGGCGTCGGCGCATCGGTCGACTGGAGCGGCGAGAAGCTGCTGCTCAAGGCAGCGACGGAGGAGCGGGTCAAGGCCGTCCTCGACGTCCTGGAGTCGAAGTTCATCAAGCGCAGCATCAGCCTGAAGCACCTCGACGCCGGCGAGCCGTTCGCCAGCGGCAAGGAGTACCGCATCGAGGCGGCCCTCAAGGAGGGGATCGAGCAGGACGCCGCGAAGAAGATCGGCAAGATCATCCGCGACGAGGGCCCCAAGAGCGTCAAGAGCCAGATCCAGGGCGACGAGCTGCGCGTCCAGTCGAAGAGCCGCGACGACCTGCAGGCCACCATGGCGCTGCTCAAGAAGGCCGACCTCGACGTCGACCTCCAGTTCGTCAACTTCCGCTAGCCCCCAGCCGCCCGGCCGCTCCCTCTCCGGCCGCCCCGCCCAGCCCGCCCCGCGCCCTGCCCGCTCCGCCCTCTTCGGCACCGCGCCCCGAGATCCGTCCCGCAAATGCCGACCGCACGGGCCGCGGGCGGCCTCATCTGACGGGATCTGCCACTTCTATGGCTCCCCCGGTCGGGTTCTGCAGGCGTCCTCGATCAAGGAGGCGCGAGATGGCTGCCCAGAGAGAGTCCCAGTCGTCGAAGACCTGGTGGTACGAGATCTCGATCACGACGTAGCCCAGGGCGATGAGGGTCGCGATCCTCACTCGGTCGTCGTTGTACTGCTTCGGCGACGAGTGGAACTCGTAGCTCGTGCACTCGACGACCAGCCAGCCGTCCAGGAGCAGGTCGACGCGGATCTCGGTCGTCAGCCAGACCTGGATCTCCGGACGGAGCCCGTGGCCGACGAGGCGGACTCTGGCAACTGACTCAGTGCCCGACTCGGATCGAGCGTCCATCAGCACGAGGAGGCCGCCAGCGGACCGCCCGAGAAGATGACGCTCGACGGCTGCGAGGGAGGGGCGTGTCGTTCGAGGCAGCCGCAGGGCGGAATCGATCACCGCGACGGCCCGGTCGACGGGCTCGTGCAGCAGAGTCTGTGCCGCCGCCCGGCTAGGCGAGACGGACAGCCGCTCACCCGCGGTGAGCTCCGTCGCGTCGCGGAGGACGAGGACATGAGGGTGGGTGCTGCCGAGCCGTCGACCTGCGTCGTCAGGATCACGCAGATCGCGGGCGTTGTGGGGCACGGACACGACGAGGCGGTCTACTGGCGGGGACCACGCACCTCGAAGGGTCAGGGCGCTGACTCCGGCGAGCACCCCTCCGACCCTGGCTGCACGTACGACGTCGACGGGCAGGCCGGGCAGGGCGTAGAGCCCGTGCCGGACACGCTCTACGTCGCCGCGCCGCCAAGCGTCGCCAGTTCCTGTCGTGTGCACCCGGCCCTCAGTAGTTCCCGTCTGTGCGCCAGCCCCTGGTGGCGTGAACGGATGATGGTGGCGACTCGCTGATGCTCCATGTCGCCCGACCCTGCCCCGGTCGTCACGTGCGTGTCTTCGCTGGAACCTGGCCTGTGGACGACTCCCGGACCTGGGGCACCTTGTGGGGGAGCGGCGCGAACTCTCCTGTGCACGAGGCGCCCGCAGTTCTCCATCCGCAAATCCCGACCGCTGACGCCATTTCGCTAAGTTCATGACGGAAAATCCCCTCATGAGAGGTCGCTCGGTCGGCATTTGCGGGCGAGAGAGGGGGAGGAGGGGCGGGGTGGTCAGCGGGACCCTCCGGAGGCTGTATATTTGTCGGGCGCCTCCGGTCGGTGATTACATGGGCCGGGCGTGCATGGCAAGTTACCCAAGCGGCCAAAGGGATCTGACTGTAAATCAGCTGGCGTAGCCTTCGGGGGTTCGAATCCCTCACTTGCCACAGTGTCATCCGGAACACGTGTTCCACCACGACGGACTCGAGAGATCGGGTCCGTTCGTCGTCTCGGGGGTCGTCCGCGCGGCGGCCCGGCTGGGCGGCGACTCATCGAGCACGCCCACGAGGAGAGCCCATGGACGACAGCGCCGACCGCGACGACAGCACCCGCACCAGCACCAGCACCAGCACCAGCACCAGCACAGTCCCGGACGTCGCCGAGCTCCTCGCCATCGCCGTCGAGGTGACGACCGCCGCGGCCAGGCTCGCCGCCGCCCGGCGTGCCGAGGGGGTCGAGGTCGCCGACACGAAGAGCAGCCTGGTGGACGTCGTCACGCACACCGACCGCGAGGTCGAGGACCACCTGCGCGGCCGCCTCGCCGAGTTGCGACCCGGCGACGGGTTCCTCGGCGAGGAGGGCGACCCCGACGACTCGACCACCGGGCTCACGTGGGTCGTCGACCCGATCGACGGCACCGTCAACTTCCTCTACGGCATCCCGCAGTGGGCGGTCAGCGTCGCCCTCGTCGAGGGCGGACCCGACCCGCTGACCTGGACGGCCCTCGCCGCCTGCGTCGTGAACCCGCTCTCCGGCGAGGTGTTCACCGCGAGTCGAGGAGGCGGCGCCTGGCTGGGCGAGGCACGTCTCGTCCCGTCCGCCCCGGCCTCGGTCGCGGAGTCGCTGTTCGCGACGGGGTTCTCGTACGAGGCCGACCGGAGGGTCGAGCAGGCCGCCGTGCTCGGCCGGCTGATCGGGCAGGTGCGCGACCTGCGCCGCCTGGGCGCCGCCTCCCTCGATCTGTGTGCCGTGGCGGCGGGGCGCCTCGACGCGTACGCCGAGCGGGGGCTCAAGCCGTGGGACCACGCCGCCGGCGTGCTCATCGCTGAGGAGGCGGGTGCGGTGGTGCGCGGCGAGGTGGGGCAGGCCCCGAGCGGCAGGCTCGTGGTCGCGTCGGCGCCGAGCGTCGCGGGGGCGGTCGACGTGCTCCTCGAGGACGCACAGTTCTGACCTCGACTCCGCCATCAGGCCCCTGACCAGGCATGTATCCTGGATATCGGCTGCAGATCCGGTCGTGACACCCGAACTCGGGTAGCCATCCGGTGAACGACCGGCTACCCTTGACGAGTTCGTTACTTCTCCGTGACATTTGTCCGGCGTCGTCTCGACTACGACCTCGAGAGCCGATGAGCCCTCTTCCCGCCTGACCCCGAGGATCCATCACCCGTGTCGAAGTCCCACACCATCGCCGAGCCCGAAGGCGACCAGCAGTCGCGTCGTGCACCCGTCGATCAGCGGGACGACGCTGCCGGAGCCCCGGCGCAGCAGGTCTTCACGACCCGCCGTGAGGCCCGCGAGGCCGAGCGTCGCGCTGCGGCCTCCGTGGCCGCCCCCGCTGCGTCCGCCGCACCCGACGAGTCCGCCCCCGCTGTGTCCCTTCCGGCCGTGTCCCTCCCCGCCGTGTCGGCTGCCGACGCGGCCCCGGCCCAGATCGTGGCCCCGGCCCCAGCCGCCGCCCAGACCGCGACGCCGGCCCACGCCACCAGGGCAGAGCGTCGCGCCGCCGAGGCAGAAGCCGCTCGTCGTCGTGGCCGTCGCCCGGCCGTGTCCGAGACGGCCTCCCTGCCCCGGGCGACCCGCTCGACCGCGCGTGCCGCTCAGCGCCCCGTGGCGGCGCTCGCCTCGCGCGCCGCGGCGACACCCGCGTCCGCCGCGAGTCCGGCTCCGGCTCCGGCCGCGACTGCTCGTCCTCCGGCTCCGGCCGCGACTGCTCGTCGGAAGGGCTCGCTCCGCGGCGCCGGCAAGCGCGTCACGGTCGTGGGCGCCATGGTCTTCGCCGGCGCGATGCTCGTCTCCACCTCCGTGCCCGCGAACGCCTTCTTCGTCGACACCGACGAGCGCACGGTCGCCAAGAACGCCGCTGCCAGCCAGACCTTCGTCGCCGGCGCGACGGCCGAGGCCGCCGCGTCTCGCGACGGCTACTCGGTCACCGAGATGAAGGTCGCGCCCGTCAGCGAGTACGCGTCGACCAGCGCCAGCACCTTCTCCAACGACGTCGCCGGCACCGTCCAGTGGCCGTTCGCGACCGGCGTGCCGATCAGCAGCGGCTTCGGCGCCCGTCACGTCTCGAACTGCGGCTTCTGCAGCACGTTCCACAACGGCCTCGACTTCATCCCCGGCGCGGGCTCGCCCATCCAGGCGATCGCCGACGGCACCGTCAGCGCGGTCACCGGCCCGGGCGGCGCCTTCGGCAACCACGTCGAGATCGAGCACGTCATCAACGGCCAGAAGGTCACGTCGACGTACTCGCACATGCAGACGGGCTCCGTGCAGGTCTCCGTCGGCCAGACGGTCACCGTCGGCCAGCTCGTCGGCAAGGTCGGCAGCACCGGCAACAGCACCGGCGCCCACCTGCACTTCGAGATCCACCTCGGCGGCGTGCCGGTCGACCCGTACCCGTGGCTCACCGCCAACACGAACTGAGCCGTCGGAGGCGCCCGCCGGCCTGAGCAGGCCGGTGCGTCCCCGCCGACACGACGAAGCCCCCGACCTCGGTCGGGGGCTTCGTCGTGGGCGCAGCAGGTGCGCGGGCGGTCAGCTCGGGTCGTCGACCGACGCGAGCCACACGGCGGCGTTGGGCGGCAGCGCCGGCCCGTCGAGGAGCATGGTCGAGAGCAGCACGTCGCCGACCGGCAGCTCGACCGCCACGTCGCCGGTGTTGGCGACGACGGTGACGCCGCCGGTGCGGAAGGCCACGACGCTCTGGTCGTAGCCGTCGACCCAGGTCAGGTGGGCGGCGCCGAGCTCGTGCTCCGCGCGTAGGGCGAGGGCCGAGCGGTAGAGCTCGAGCGTCGAGCCTGCCACGCCCTGCTGCTCGTCACGGGCGTAGGTCGACCAGTCGTCGGGCTGCGGCAGCCAGGAGGCGCCGGTCGCGCTGAACCCGAAGGCCGGAGCACCCGACTCCCACGGGATGGGCACGCGGCAGCCGTCGCGCCCGTAGCGCTCGCCGTCGGTGCGGAACCACGTCGGGTCCTGTCGGCTCTCGTCGGGAAGATCGACCGCCTCCGGCAGTCCGAGTTCTTCGCCCTGGTAGAGGTAGGCGCTGCCGGGCAGCGCGAGCATGACGGCCGAGGCCGCCCTGGCGCGGGCGAGGCCGAGCTCGGGGATCGGCAGGCCGGCGCTCTTCGGGCCGATGCCGTGGCCCTGGGGGTTCTCGGCCGTGAGGGCGAGGCGGCTCGCGTGGCGCACGACGTCGTGGTTGCTCAGCACCCAGGTGCTCGGTGCGCCGACGCTCGAGAAGGTCTCGATCGACTGGTCGACGACCCTACGGATGGCCGTCGCCGACCAGCCGGTCTCGAGGTAGGCGAAGTTGAAGGCCTGCTGCATCTCGTCGGGACGCACCCACTTGGCGAGCTTCGACAGGGGCTCGACCCACGCCTCCGCCACCATGACGCGGTCGCCCGGGTACTCGGCCAGCACCTGGTGCCACTCGCGATAGATCTCGTGCACGCCCTCCTGGGCCCAGTAGGGCGGGGTGGCGTCGGCGGTCTCGCCGCCGCCCATGCTGCCGGCGTCGGCGGGCGGCGTGTAGTCGGGCAGCCCGTCGGCCTTGATCATGCCGTGGGCGACGTCGACGCGGAACCCGTCGACGCCTCGGTCCAGCCAGAAGCGCAGCACGTCGACGAAGTCGGAGCGCACGACCGGGTTGGTCCAGTCCAGGTCGGGCTGGGAGGTGTCGAAGAGGTGCAGGTACCACTGGCCTGGCCGGCCGTCGGGCTCCACGAGGCGCGTCCAGGCCGGTCCGCCGAAGACGGACTGCCAGTTGTTCGGCGGCAGGTCGCCGTCGGGGCCCGTGCCGTCGCGGAACATGTACCGCGCGCGCTCGGCCGAGCCGGGGGCCGCGGCCACGGCGGCACGGAACCACGCGTGCTCGGAGGACGTGTGGTTGGGGACGAGGTCGACGATCAGGCGGAGGCCGAGCTCGGTCGCGCGGGCGCGCAGGGCGTCGAAGTCGTCGAGCGTGCCGAAGAGCGGGTCGACGTCCACGTAGTCGGCGACGTCGTAGCCGGCGTCGCGCTGGGGCGACGTGTAGAAGGGCGAGAGCCAGACGGCGTCGACGCCGAGGTCGGCGAGGGCGTCGAGCCGCGAGGTGATGCCGGGCAGGTCGCCGACGCCGTCGCCGTCCGCGTCGGCGAACGAGCGCGGGTACACCTGGTAGATGACGGCGGTGCGCCACCACTCGCCGCCGCGCTCGGCGCCGGACGACGGGGCCGACTCGACGTCGGCGATGGTCGTGGTGTCGGTCTCGGAGGGGGAGTCGAGCGTGTCGCCCGTGGTCTCGTGTGAGGACATCCCGCCACGATACGGCAGCGGCGGGGCCCGTCCGCCCGGTAGCGTGGGGCTCCCACGACACGGATCGGAGGACCCCTGGACTCCTTCAGCGACCTCGCGAACGGCGACTGGTCCGACGACCCCCGCCCGTTCCCCCTGGCCCTCGGCACGAACGTCTTCGGCTGGACGGTCGGCGCCCCGACGGCTCTCGAGCTGCTCGACCTGTTCGTCGGCGACGGCGGGCGCATCGTCGACACGGCCGACGTCTACTCGGCCTGGCTGCCGGGCAACTCGGGCGGCGAGTCCGAGGCGATCATCGGCCGCTGGCTCGCCCGTCCCGGCAACCGCGACCGCGTGCTCGTGAGCACCAAGTGCGGTCAGCACCCGGCCGCGCCCGGCCTGTCGCGAGCCAGCATCCGCACCGCCGTCGAGGCCTCGCTCACCCGGCTCCGCACCGACCGCATCGACCTCTACTCGGCGCACTTCGACGACGACGAGACGCCGCTCCGCGAGACGGTGACGGCGTTGAGCGAGCTCGTCGACGAGGGCAAGATCCGCTTCGCCGGCGCCTCCAACTACTCGCCCGCGCGGCTGCGCCAGGCCCTCGCCATCGCCGACAGCGACGGCCTGCACCCGTTCTCCGTCGTGCAGCACGCCTACAACCTGGTGAGGAGGGGCGAGTACGAGACCGAGACCGCCCCGGTCGTCGACCACTTCGGCCTCGCCGTCCTGCCGCACTCGTCGCTCGCCAGCGGACTGCTCACGGGCAAGTACCGGGGCGGCGACGCCCCTCGGTCGTCGCCCCGTGAGGGCCGCGCGGCGAGCTACTCGACGCCGCAGGCCCTCGGGGTGGTCGAGGTCGTCGCCGAGGTCGCCGATCGCCACGGCGTCGCGCCGGCGGCGGTCGCCGTGGCCTGGCTCGCCTCGAGGCCCGGCGTCGTGGGCGCACTGGCCAGCGCGCGCACCGTCGAGCAGCTGGACGACCTGCTGGGCGCGGCGTCGATCGAGCTCGACGAGCGCGACCTGGCGGCCCTCGACGCGGCGTCCGTCCCGCAGCCCTCCGAGGGGGCGGGGCGCGTCAGCTCCTGAGGACGACGACCGTGCGGACGCTCGGGTCCCAGCGCCGAGCCCCGGCGAGCGTGGGGGCGGGAGCGTCCTCGAGTGCCTCGCGCGCCTCCTCGTCCTCGAGGGCCTCGACCGCGGCGAGGGCCCGGCCCACGGCCTCGGCGTCGAGCCTGCTCGCCAGCGTCACGTGGGGCACCCAGAGGCCGGGGGAGGAGTGCGGCACGTCGTCCTCGCCGCCCACGATCGCGTGGACCTCTGCCTGGAGCTCGAGGAGGCCACGGGTCGCGATGATCGACCTCACGAGCACGTGACCCCGACCGTGTCCGAAGACGAGCGGTGCGCCCAGCGCGATCGGCAGCGGCAACAGGGCCTCGAGCAGCTCGGCCAGCGCCGGATCGGTGCTGTCGTCGATGCGGCGACGGGCGAGCAGCGTCACGTGCGGGGCGTTCGAGCCGCTCGCGTGGTCGGCCTGCGAGGGGAGCCCGGCGTCGGAGAGCGCGGCCCACTGGGCGCGGATCCGGGCGTCGGCCGGCTCGTCGAGCAGGAGTTCGATGCTGTGCACCCGTCGATGATGGCCTCGTCGGGGAGGCGCGGCCCCGGTGTCCTCAGAGGGGTCTCGGCTCTGCTACCCTTGTGTGGTGCCGAACGGCAGTCGCCCTCCTGGGTCAAACTGAACGCGGTCACGCCCCGATAGCTCAGTGGTAGAGCACTTCCATGGTAAGGAAGGGGTCGTCAGTTCAAACCTGACTCGGGGCTCCGGCTGGTCACGGTCACACCGTGCAGACAGCTTGCGGCGGGGTAGCTCAGTTGGTTAGAGCACACGGCTCATAATCGTGGTGTCGCGGGTTCGAGTCCCGCCCTCGCTACCGCAGGCCCTGATCGTGCATCGCACGACCGGGGCCACTGTACTTTCTGGAGCTGCTTCCCGAGACGCTGCTCGCCGGTGCGGCTCTTCCTGATCGCCGTGCGCCGGCAGTCGCATACGCTCAGGGGATGTCCCCGAGCATCCACAGCATCGGCACGGCCGTTCCCTCGACGATCATCGGGCAGGACCACATCCGTGACGTGTTCCGCAGCCAGCCGGGGCTCGGCCGACTCGCGCCCCGGCTGATCGGGGCGGTCTTCGACGGTGCCCAGATCGACACCCGCCACACGGTGATCGACGAGCTCGCCGCAGATCAGCCGGAGCAGCCCGGCCAGCCCGGCCAGCCCGGCCAGCCCGGCCAGCCCGACACCGCCCCCGTCTTCTTCGACCGTGCCGAGGGCCGCATCCTCCGCCCTGGCACCGGAGCCCGCAACGACGTCTACGTCGAGCGCAGCCCCGACCTCTTCGTCCGCGCCGCCGAGGAGGCGCTGGCCGGTGCCCCGGGGATCACCGCGGCCGACGTCACCCACGTCGTCACCGTCTCGTGCACCGGCTTCTTCGCGCCGGGACCGGACTACCTGCTGGTGCGCCGGCTCGGCCTCGCGCCCTCGACCCGCCGCCTGCACATCGGCTTCATGGGCTGCTACGGCGCCTTCCCTGCCCTCCGGGCCGCCCGCGACACCTGCCTCGCGGAGCCGGACGCCGTCGTGCTCGTCGTCTGCGCCGAGCTCTGCACCCTGCACCTGCGGAGCTCGGACGACCCCGACGCGATCATCGCCTCCTCCGTCTTCGCGGACGGCGCCGCCGCGGCCGTCGTGTCGTCCCGGCCCGCCGCCGTCGGCGCTCCGGTGCTCGACCTCGACGTGCTCGAGACCGTGCTGACGCCCGTCGGCGAGGACGACATGGCCTGGAGCATCGGAGACCAGGGCTTCGACATGGTGCTGAGCAGCTACGTGCCCCACATCGTCGAGGAGCACGTCGACGCGGCGCTCGCCCCGCTGCTGGAGGCCGGGGGCGTGACGGTCGGCGAGATCGACGACTGGGCCGTGCACCCCGGCGGCCGCAGCATCCTCGACCGGGTCGAGTCGCAGGTCGGCCTCAGCGAGGCGCAGCTGGCGCCGTCGCGCCGGGTGCTCCGCGACTACGGCAACATGTCGAGCGCGACGGTGCTGTTCATCCTGCGCGAGCACCTCGAGGGGCGTGGGGCCGAGGGTCGAGGAGGTGCGGGCGCGGCCGACGCACCGGTCACGCCGGCTGCCCGTCGGGTCTGCGCCATGGCCTTCGGGCCGGGCCTCACCGTCGAGAGCGCGCTGCTCACCCGTCGCGTCGGCGCGTGACCGTGGTCCTCTCCGAGACCCGCGGGTCGCGAGACCCGCGCGGCCCGTTCGTCGACGTCGGGCAGCGGGCCGTCGGGCTCCGCGAGCTGATGGACGATCCTGACTGCGACCTCGGCCAGCTGAGACGCACCTACGCCGTCTTCCCGGTCGTGAACGGGCTCGTCGCCGGCTGGCGTCGTGCGTACCGCGAGCGGATCCGGCCCCTCCTGTCCGCGGACCGGCCCACGAGCCTCCTCGACCTCGGATCCGGCGGGGGCGATCTCGCCCGGTCCCTGGCCCGGTGGGCGCGCCGCGACGGCGTGCGCCTGACGGTGACGGCGGTCGACCCCGACCGCCGCGCGCACGAGTTCGCGAGCGCGCGACCGGCAGAGGGCGTCGTCCACCGCTGCGCGTCCAGCGGCGACCTCGTCGCCGCCGGCGAGCAGTTCGACGTGGTCGTGTCCAACCACGTGCTGCACCACCTCGACGACGACGCCAGGGCCGCCGTGCTCGCCGACAGCCGGGCGCTGGCCCGGCGCCTCGCGCTGCACAGCGACATCCGGCGGTCGCCCGCGGCCTACGCCGGGTACTGGGTCGGGACGCTGCCGCTGGCGCGCACCTCCTTCGTCCGGGTGGACGGGCTGCGCTCGATCCGCCGCAGCTGGACCGACACGGAGCTGGCCCGTGAGCTGCCGATCGGCTGGACGGTCGTCCGTCGACCGCCGTTCCGCGTCTGGGCCGTGCTCGACCTCGACGAGCACACGGGCGTTCGGGGGCCGCGCTCGTGATCACGCACGACGTCGTCGTCGTCGGCGGGGGACCGGTGGGCGTGCTCGCCGCGGCCCTGCTGGCGGCGCGCGGCCTCGACGTCGCGGTCTGGGAACGCCGCGCCGAGGCGCCGAGCCTCTCACGGGCCATCGGCGTCCACCCCCCGTCCCTCGACGTGCTGGACCGGGTGGGCGCGGCCGAGCCGCTCGTCGCGGAGGCAGTCCCCGTCCGCCGTGGCGTCGCCCGCAGCGGCGGGCGCACCCTCGGCACGGTCGACTTCGACCGGGCGCACCCCCGCTGGCCGTTCGTCGCCGCCCTGCAGCAGCACCGCACCGAGCAGCTGCTGCGCGACAGGCTGGAGGCACTCGCCCCTGGCTCGTTGCGGCGCGGAGTCTCGCTCGACACGCTGGAGCAGGAGCCCGACCGCGTCCTGCTCCGCGGCACGGCCGACGACGGACCTGTGGAGGCGGCAGCCCGCTTCGTCCTCGCCGCCGACGGCGCCCGCAGCCCCGTGCGCGGCGCCCTGGGCATCGACGCGCCCCTGCGCCGCTACCCCGACCGCTACGTGATGTGCGACGTGGCCGACGACACCGGGCTCGGCGCCGACGCGGTCGTGCACCTCGAGCGACGCGGCGTCGTGGAGTCGTTCCCGCTGCCCGGCGGGGTGCGCCGCTTCGTGGTGCTGCTCGACGACGACGCCGCACGCACGTCCGACGGGACCCGGCCGACCGAGGCCGTGCCCGACCCCGAGATGATCGCGAGGCTCGTCGCGGAGCGGACCGGGATCGAGGTCGATCCCGGCACGGCGACCATGACGAGCGCGTTCGGCGTGCAGCGACGGCTGGCCCGCCGCACGGTCGCCGGGCGGGTCGTCCTGATCGGCGACGCCGCCCACGAGATCAGCCCGATCGGCGGCCAGGGGATGAACCTCGGCTGGCTCGACGCCGACGCCGTGGCACCCGTCATCGCGAGGGCACTGCGCTCTGCCGGAGGGCGGCGCCTCGACCCGACCGTGTTCCGGGCCTACGAGGAGGCGCGTCGCCGGTCGGTCGGCCGCTCGGCTCGGCAGGCGGAGATCAACATGGCCCTCGGCCGCCCCGTCGGGCCCGCGGTCGGCGTCGCACGACAGGTCGGCCTGTCGGCGGCGCTGCACCTGCCGACCCGCCGCCTCCTCGCCTCGCTCTACTCGATGCGCTTCGTCTGACCCGCGTCGCGCCGCCTCGCGCCGCCTCGCGTTCTCGCGGCCAGGAACGAGCCCATCGCCCTGCTCACGCTTTTCAGGACGCTGAGTCCTGAGTTGGCGTTGTGCAGGACTCTCTGTCCTGAATCGTGCACAGTTCAGGAGGCGGCAGCCGAAACTCCTGAATACGGCCCGAATCGATCGGGCGGCGGCCGCGGCGAGTTCTTGAACGAGGTGGACGGGGTCCGGCATGCGCAGCCGGCCAGCTGCTGGCCTCATTCAGGACGCTGAGTCCTGAGTTGGCGTTGTGCAGGACTCTGCGTCCTGAATCGTGCACACTTCAGGAGGCGGCAGCCGAGAACTCCTGAATCAGGGCGTCCTTACGTGGCCCGTCCAGGTGGCGCGGCCGGCGCGGACGGCCCGGGTCAGGCGACGAGCGCCGTGCCCGCGAGGGCCAGCGACACGACGAGCACGAGAGCGGCGGCGATGACGAGCCGGAACAGGCCCCTGGTCGCCCCGCCCCGGCGGACCAGCCTCGCCCCGACCGCGGACAGCACCAGCGCGGTGGCCGCCCCGACGAGGCCTGCGCCGGTCCGGACAGGAGTCAGGGACTCGTCGAGGAGGAGCCCCGCCGCCGTCACGACCGCAGCCGTCCCCAGGGCGGCGAAGGCCACGAGCCCGGCGCGCAGGCGTCCGAGCCGGTGCGGGAGCCCGACGACGCCCGTCCGGGCATCGTCGTCGAGGTCGGGCAGGACGTTGGTGAAGTGGATCGCGACGCCGAAGGCCGCTCCGACGATCAGGGCCCAGGCGGCGGGCTCGGCCGGGGGCGCAGCGGCGAGGGTGACCACGGCGGGCAGGGCCCCGAAGCCGACGACGAACGGCACGACCGACCATGCCGTGCGCTTGAGCCCGAGGTTGTAGGCCCAGCCGGAGACGAGGAAGACGAGGTGGGCGACGCCGGCGGCCCAGCCGAGCAAGAAGGTCAGGCCGACCGCGAGGACGGTGACGACCGTGACGGCGACCATGGCCGCCCTGGTCGAGACGAGGCCCAGGGCGAGCGGCTTGTCGAGGCGCCCGACCTGGCGGTCGCGCGCGGCGTCGACGAGGTCGTTCGAGAGCCCGATCGAGAGCTGCCCGGCCAGCACGGCCGCTCCGAGCACCAGGGTGCGTCCCGCGTCGAGGCCGACTGCCGTCGCGAGGACGACCGAGAGCAGCGTGACGGCGACGGTCGGGCCGGGGTGCGTGGAGCGTGCCAGGGCCGCGACGGTCGAGACGGGTGAGGTCGTCACGCGCGCGATCTCCGATGGAGAAGGAGGGTCGATCGAGTGAGCACGTCCGGGCCGGGGGTGACCCGGACGTGCCCGTCAGCCGCTCGCGGCCCATGTCGGGACAGGTGGATCAGGACCTGTCCCGGGCCGTCGATCGAGGGCTCGCGTCGAGTTACCATCCCAGACGTGGGGGAAGTGTACGACGCGAGCCCTCGCAGCGGTAGAGCCATCGAGCAGACTCGGCTACTGGCCGCGACCGGTCTTCTCCTGGAGGCGGTCGATGTGCTCGCTCGCCTTGGCCTTGCTGAGGTCGGCGGGCAGCTCTTCGCCTGCCTCGCGGGCGAGCGTGTCGAGGTAGCTCTTCTGCGGGCCGGTCATCGGCTCGTCGCCGGTCACCCAGTCCTCAGGGTCCTTGGAGGCGGTGGTGGAGGGGTCGGGACGATTGCCGCCCAGGGTCTCTCCGGAGCCGGAGCCGGAGCCGGCGTCGGCGCCGGAGGCAGGTGCCCCGCCGCCCTCGGGTGCTGCGGGGTCGACGGGCGTGATGTCAGGGTCGATGTTCGAGTCGCTCATGGGGAGAACGTACGCCGCGCCCCCGACATCGGCCCCGGTTAGACTCGACGCCGTGCCAGTGAACCCCGATCTGCAAGGGCGGGTCCTCCCGCCGGCTCCCGCCTACCTCGTCGGCCGGGAGAAGGTGCGCGAGTTCGCCCGCGCCACCGGCTCGACCAGCGCCCTGTCGCTCGACCCCGAAGCCGCGCGTGCCGCGGGCCACGCCGACGTCGTCGCCCCGCCGACCTTCCCCGTCGTGGTGCAGGAGGCGACCCTCGCGCAGCTCCTCGCCGAGCCCGACGCAGGCATCGACTACTCCCGGGTGGTGCACGGCGAGCAGCGCTTCCGCTACAGCCGTCCCGTCGTGGCCGGCGACGAGCTCACGGCCACGCTCACGGTGACCAGCGTCAAGTCCCTCGGCGGCAACTCCATGGTGACCGCCTCCTCCGACATGGTCGACCAGGCCGGGGCGCACGTCGTCACCGCGGTGTCCACCCTCGTGGTGCGGGGGGACGACGCGTGAGCGCCCTCGAGGTCGGCCAGGTCGTGGCCCACAAGACGTACCCGCTGACGCGCGACTCGCTCGTCCGCTACGCCGGCGCGTCCGGTGACTTCAACCCGATCCACTACCGCGACGACGTCGCCGAGTCGGTCGGCCTGCCCGGCGTGCTCGCCCACGGCATGCTGACCATGGGCACCGCGGTGCAGCCCGTGGTCGAGTGGCTCGACGGCTCGGGCGACGACGCCGGCGTGATCGGCTGGGTCTCCGACTACCAGGTCCGCTTCACCCGTCCGGTGGTCGTGCACCCGTCCGACGGCGCCGAGCTGTCCGTCACCGCCAAGGTCGCGGCGCTCGACGACGAGGCCGGCACGGCGCGGGTCGACCTCACGGTGACGGTCGACGAGAAGACCGTGCTGGGCAAGGCCCAGGTCGTGGTGACCCTGGCGTGACCTCCTTCTCCGAGCTGACGACGATGCGCGTCGGCGGCGAGCCCGCGCGGTTCGTCACGGCCGACGGCACGGACGAGCTGATCGACGCCGTCCGGGCCGTCTGGGCCGACGACGAGCCCTGGTTCGTCCTCGGCGGCGGCTCGAACACGGTCGCCTCCGACGAGCCCTTCGACGGCACCGTCGTCCACGTGCGCACCCGTGGCGTCGAGAGGCTGCACGACGTCGACGGCCGGGTCCGCCTGCGGGTCGCCGCGGGCGAGCCCTGGGACGACCTCGTGGCGCGCACGGTCGACGAGGGCTGGTCCGGCCTCGAGGCGCTGAGCGGCATCCCCGGCTCGACAGGCGCCTCCCCGATCCAGAACATCGGCGCGTACGGACAAGAGGTGTCGTCGACGGTCGTCTCGGTCGACTTCCTCGACGCCGACACGGGCGAGTTCGTCCGCGTGCCCGCGGCCAACCTCGGCCTCGGCTACCGCACGAGCGTGTTCAAGCAGGGCCGGGCGGGCGTCGTGACCGCCGTCGAGTTCGCGCTCCGCGACGCAGGAGGCGCGAGCGAGCAGGTCTCGTACCCGCAGCTCGCCGGGGCCCTCGGCGTCGACCTCGGGGCCCGGGTCTCGGTCGCCGACGTGCGGTCGAGCGTGCTGGCCCTCCGCGCCTCCAAGGGCATGGTGCTCGACGCCGACGACCGCGACACGTGGTCGAGCGGCTCGTTCTTCACGAACCCCGTGGTGTCCCGTCAGGCGTCCTCGGAGCTGCCCTCGGACGCCCCGCGCTGGCCGATCGACCCCGAGCCCGAAGATCAGGTGGTGCCGCTCGGCGAGGCTCCGGCACCGCCGCCTCCGCCGACGAGCGGGGCCGTCAAGCTCAGCGCCGCATGGCTGATCGAGCGCGCGGGCGTCGCGCGCGGTTTCCGGCTGCCGGGTTCGGGAGCCGCGATCTCGACGAAGCACACGCTCGCCCTGACCAACCGGGGCAGCGCCTCCTCCGACGACGTGGTCGAGCTCGCCCGCTTCGTGCAGCAGCGGGTCCTCGCCGAGTTCGGCGTCCTGCTCCGCCCCGAGCCCGTGCTGCTCGGCCTCGACCTCTGACCTGACGTCAGCCCCGTGCGGAGGGCAGCCAGCCGCGCTCCATCGCGAGGGTGACCGCCCGGGTGCGGTCGCCCACGCCGAGCTTCTCGAAGACGTGCTGCAGGTGCGTCTTGACGGTGGCCTCGCCCACGAAGAGCCGCAGGCCGATCTCACGGTTCGAGCAGCCCTCGGCGACCAGGACGAGCACCTGGGTCTCACGGGGGCTCAGCGGCGTCGGTCCCGAGCTCACGGAGTCACGCGACCCGACGCCCGCGCCGTCAGCCTGCGCCGCCGTCCGGCGAGCACGCCCCACGAGCAGCGCCGCCATCGACGGCGCGAGCGCGACCTGTCCGGCGACCACCGAGCGGAGCCCCGCGAGCAGCTCCTCCTCGGGCGCCGCCTTGAGCAGGTACCCGCTGGCGCCCGCCTCGACGGCGCCGAGGATGGCGTCGTCCGACTCGTAGGTGGTCAGCACGACGACGCGGGCCGTCGGCACGTCCCGGAGCACCGCCTCCGTCGCGGCGACGCCGTCGAGCCGTGGCATGCGGAGGTCCATCAGCACGAGGTCCGGCCGCAGCTCGGCGGCGAGCTGAACCGCCTCGACGCCGTCGGAGGCCTGGCCGACGACCTCGAAGTCGGGCGTGGCCGTGAGCATCGCGGTCAGGCCCTGCCGCATGATCGGGTGGTCGTCGACGACCAGGGTGCGGACGCTCACGACCGCTCGCCGCCGGGCAGGTGCGCCGTCACGGTCGTCCCGGCCGCGCCGCTGACGACCTCGAGCCGCCCGCCGGCCAGCCGCAGCCGCTCGTCGAGGCCGTCGAGCCCGAAGCCGTCCCGAGCGGCGGCGGGGTCGAACCCGCGGCCCTCGTCCCGCACCGACAGGACCACGGCGCCGACGGTGCCCGAGCCCTCGGCGACGTCGTCCCCGCGGGCGAGCGCGACGTGCGCCGAGCGCGACCCGCTGTGCTTGCGGACGTTGGCCAGCGCCTCCTGCGCCGCCCGGATCACCACGACCTGGTGGTCGCGAGGAAGGGCGAGCCCCGGCTCGACGTCGACGGTCACGGCGACGCCGCTCTCGCGCGAGAACCGCGCGGCGAGTCGGCGCAGGGCGTCGGCGAGGTCGCCGCTGTCGAGTCCCGAGGAGGCGGTGGCCGCGACGAGCGTGCGGGCGTCGGTGAGCGCGTCCCTGGCCGACGACTCGATCAGCTCGAGCTGGGCGAGGCCGGCGGCGGCGTCGCCAGCGGCCACCGACGACCGTGCCTGCTGGCTGAGCATCACCAGCCCGGTCAGGCTCTGCGCGACGGTGTCGTGGATCTCGCGGGCGAGGCGCTCGCGCTCGGCCACGGTGCCGGCCTCGCGGTGCCGGGTGGCCAGCTCGTCCTGGGCGGCGCGCAGCTCGTCGAGCAGCCGGCCGCGCTCGACGCCGGTGTGGGCGATCGACGTGATCCAGAAGCCGAGGGCGATGCTGAACAGCAGCGAGAGCCCCTCGCTCGTGGCTGCCGTCGCGAGCGTGTCGGGCGACCAGCCGAGGCTGACGACGAAGCCCGCCGAGATCGCCAGGCAGAGCAGGACGTTGGCGACGATCGCCGAGCGGGGCGTCGGCAGCACGGTCCAGAGCAGCGGCATCAGGAACGCCTGGACGACGGCGAGCGGCGGGGCACCGGCGACGGCGAGCCCGCCGACGACCACGACCGCCGCGACGACCACGACCTCCGCCCGGCCCACCCGGTCGTCGTCCCGCCTCACCACCGGCCGGGCGAGCAGCAGCCAGGTCAGGACGAAGAGCCCGGTCGCCGCCAGGGCGAGCGGGCGGCTGCCGACGGCGCTCCCGCCGTCGCCGCTGCTGCCGGCCTCGGAGGCCAGTGCGAGCACGACCAGCACCACGGCCGTCGCCCCGGCCCCGACGTCCCACCAGCGCATCGCGACGCGGCTCGTGCCGCGGCCCGCGCCGGATCCCGCGCCGCGGCTCACGGCGGGGGCGCCCTCGGCTGCCGTGGCGGTCATGTCCGTCACCGTACCGTCCCGCGCGGCCGCGGTCAGGCGTCCTTCCTGCCCCAGCGGAACGTCAGCCGGGCCGCGACCGCGCCGGCCACGAGCCAGACGGCCAGCCAGAGGGCCACGCCCGCCAGGTCCCAGGTGCCGCCCACCTCGGCCGCCGCCGACGACTCGGGCAGGAACACGCTCCGCATCCCCTGGGCGAGCCACTTCAGCGGGAACGCCGAGGCGACCTGCTGCAGCCACGTGGGCAGCTGCGTGAAGGGCAGGTACACGCCCGAGATGAACTGCAGCACGAGCGTGATCGGCACGATGACGGCCGTGGCGCTGCGCCCGGTGCGGGGGACCCGCGACAGGGCGATCCCGATCAGCGCCGAGCCGGCGAGGCCGAGCAGCCACACCCAGCCGAACGTCGCCCACGACGACGCCTCGGTCGGCAGCGGCACCCGGAACAGCACCCGGGCGACGACGAGGAGGAGCGCCACCTGCAGCAGGTTCGTCACGACCACCTGCCCCAGCTTCCCGAGGAACCAGGAGGCGACGGGCAGCGGGGTGCCCGCGAGCCGCTTCAGGGTGCCGTCGGAGCGCTCCACGGCGATGTCGATCCCGAGGGCCTGGACGCCCGAGAGCAGGACGCCCGCGGCGATCATCCCCGGCAGGTAGTACGCGGCGGCGTCGACGGCCGAGCCGTCGGGCCGCACCCCGTACGAGCCAGAGGCGCTGAACGCCGTCGAGAAGATCGCGAGCATCACGACGGGGAAGAGGAACGTGAAGAACACCGTGTCGCCGGCGCGGAAGTAGGTCCGCACCTCGTGGCGCACCTGGACGCCCGCGAGGGCCAGCACGCGGCTCACGACGCTGCCGCCTCGGCGACGAGCTCGAGGTAGACGTCCTCGAGCGACGGACGGACCACCTCGAGGTCGCGCAGCTCCGCGCCCGCGCCGTGCAGGCGCGCGACGAGCCCGCCCGGGTCGGCCGTCCTCTCCTCGTGACGGCCTCTCGCATCCGACCACCGCACGAGCGGGGTCCTGGCCGCGACGCTGCCGATCTCGTCGGGGCGTCCCTCGGCGACGACCCGCCCCTCCGTGATGACCGCGACGCGGTCGCTCAGCTGAGCGGCCTCGTCGAGGTAGTGGGTGGTCAGCAGGATGCTCGTGCCGTCGTCGGACAGCGACCGGATCAGCCCCCAGAACTGCCGCCGCGCCTCCGGGTCGAAGCCCGTCGTCGGCTCGTCGAGGAACAGCAGCTCGGGGTCGCCGACGATGCCGAGCGCGACGTCGACTCGACGCCGCTGCCCGCCCGAGAGCGCGCGGACGCGGGTGCCCGCCTGCGCCTCGAGCCCGACGGCGGCGACGACCTCGTCCACGTCGCGCGACCGGGGGTAGAGGGCCGCCATGTGCGCGACCTGCTCCCGCACGGTCGAGGTGCCCTGCTCGGCCGAGGTCTGCAGCACGATGCCGATGCGCGCCTTCCAGTCGAGGCCGCCGTGGCGCGGGTCCGTGCCGAGCACGAGGGCCTCGCCGCCGCTGCGGTCGCGGTGCCCCTCGAGGATCTCGATCGTCGTCGACTTGCCGGCGCCGTTCGGGCCGAGCAGGCCGAGGGTCTCGCCGGGCTGGAGGTCGAACGAGACGCCGTGCAGGGCGGTGGCGCGCCCGTAGGTCTTGGTGAGGTCGCGCACTCGCACGACGGGCTGTGGGGTCATGCTCCGAGCCTCGGGCAGGAGGCGCGGGCGCGGCACCCCGGACCGGGCTACCCGCATCCCCCGACCGGTGGACCCGGCAGGGGGACGCCGCCGGTGGACCGGGCCGGCGAGCGGGTCCGGGGACCCGGCCGGCGCCTCCTACGAGAAGAGGCGCTGGAGGCGCTGCACGCCCTCGAGCAGCTGGTCGTCGCCGAGGGCGTACGACAGGCGCAGGTAGCCGCTCGGCCCGAAGGCCTCGCCGGGCACGGTGGCGACGTCGGCCTGGTCGAGGATCAGGTCGGCGAGCTCGAGGGAGGTGGTGGGCGTGACCCCGCCCCACTCACGACCCAGCAGGCCGCTGACGTCGGGGTAGACGTAGAACGCGCCCTCGGGGGTCGGGGCGACGACGCCGTCGATCGCGTTGAGCTCGTCGACGATGCGGCGGCGGCGGACGTCGAAGGCGCGGCGCATGGCCTCGACCTCGTCCTGCGGGCCGGTGAGGGCCGCGAGGGCAGCGCGCTGCGAGACGTTCGACACGTTCGACGTGAGGTGCGACTGCAGGTTCGAGGCGCCGGCGATCACGTCGGCAGGGCCCACCATCCAGCCGACACGCCAGCCGGTCATCGCGTAGGTCTTGGCGACGCCGTTGACGAGGATCGTCTGGTCGGCGAGCTCGGGCACGGCCTCGGTGATCGAGACGGCGCGCACGCCGTCGTAGACGAGGCTCTGGTAGATCTCGTCGCTGATGACCCAGGTGCCTGTCTCGAGCGCCCATCGGCCGATGGCCTCGACCTCGGCGGGGGAGTAGACGGCGCCCGTGGGGTTCGAGGGCGAGCAGAACAGCAGCACCTTGGTGCGGGGGGTGCGAGCGGCCTCGAGCTGCTCGACGGTGACCTTGTAGCCCTGGTCGGCGCCGGCGAAGACCTCGACCGAGACGCCGCCCGCGAGCGAGATCGCCTCGGGGTAGGTGGTCCAGTAGGGCGCGGGCAGCAGGACCTCGTCGCCCTCGTCGAGCAGCGCCTGGAACGCCTGGTAGACGGCCTGCTTGCCGCCGTTGGTCACGACCACCTGCGTCGGGCGCACCGACGTGCCGCTGTCGCGGAGGGTCTTCTCGGCGATCGCCTCGCGCAGCTCGGGCAGGCCCGCGCCGGCCGAGTAGCGGTGGTTGCGCGGGTCACGGGCCGCCGCGACAGCCGCCTCGACGATGTGGTCGGGGGTGGGGAAGTCGGGCTCGCCGGGGCCGTAGCTGATGATCGGCCGGCCCTCGGCCAGGAGCGACTTGGCCTTGGCGTCCACCTTGAGGGTGGCCGACTCGGCGATGGAGGCGATGCGGGACGAGAGGCGGCGTGTCGGCTGGGTCACGACGGCCACCCTATCCGGCGGCCCGCGGCCCCGACAGGGCACCCCGGCCGGGCCCGTCGGCGCGTCCCGGCTTTGCAACACCGCAGGCGCTCACCTACACTTGTCGAGGCGGTCGGACACCGCGGAGTCGGCGCGCGCCTCAGGGCGAGCACGAGTCGCAGTCCGGCCCGGGGGTTCAGGCCCCATAGGGCGGTGGCTCAATTGGTAGAGCAGCGGTCTCCAAAACCGCAGGTTGCAGGTTCGAGTCCTGTCCGCCCTGCAGCCCGGCCGGGTCGCCCCGACTGGTCCACCAGAGACCAGCGGGGCGGCCCGGATCACGGACCAGGCCCTCGGGTCGACCCTCGGAAGGTAGATACGACAGTGGCGAGAAAAGACCTCGACGTCCCCAGTGAGGACGTCGTCGACAAGGCGAAGTCCGACAGCGCAGCGCGTCGCAGTCCCTTCGCCCGCATCGCCCTGTTCATCCGCCAGGTGATCGCCGAGCTCAAGAAGGTCGTCACCCCGACCCGCAAAGAGCTGCTGAGCTACACCGGCGTCGTGCTGGTCTTCGTCGTCATCATGATGGCGCTGGTCACCGGCCTCGACTCCCTCTTCGGCCTCGTCGTCGGCTACGTCTTCGGCAACGGTCCCACCGGCAGCTGACCCTGCCCGCCGGCTGACGGACCACCCGGTCCGCGCCGTGCCCCTCGACCCTGTGGGGTCGGCGAGGACGACCCGGTCCGCCAGGTCCCTCTCCACACGGCCCCACTCTTCAAACGGAAGTTGAAATCCAGTGCCTGACAACGAGCGCGACGACATCGATCTCGCCCCCGCCGCCGAGCAGTCCTCCGAGGTCGCCGAGACGCAGGAGGGCGACGTCACCGACATCGACTCCGACGGCGACCAGGGCTCGGCCGAGGAGTCCGCGATCACCGTCGTCGACGAGGGCGACGCGGGCACCACCGACACGGACGACCTCGACGGCCTGCTCGACACGCTCGCCGAGGCCAGCGACCCCGAGGCCGACGCCGTCGTCGACGACGCGCTCGACATCGACGACGCCGCCGAGGCGGAGGCCGCCGTCGAGGCGACCGACGACGAGGCCGACTCCGAGGCGGAAGAGCTCGCGAACGAGGGCGATGCGGCCGGCGCGAACGCCGTGATCGCCGAGGCCGAGCAGTCCGTGCAGGACGCCGACGCGCAGGTCGCCCAGGACGACGTCGACCTCGACGTCGTCAGCGAGCCGACCGACGAGGTCGCGACCGACGGCGACGAGGCCGACGACGAGGCCGAGGTCGACCCGTACGAGGCCTTCCGCTACGACCTGCGCGGCAAGCCCGGCAAGTGGTACGTCATCCACAGCTACGCCGGCTTCGAGCGTCGCGTGAAGCAGAACATCGAGAACCGCATGGTCTCCCTGACCATGGAGGACTACATCTACCAGGTCGAGGTCCCGATGGAGGACGTCGTCGAGATCAAGAACGGGCAGCGCAAGCTGGTCACCCGCGTGCGGATCCCCGGCTACGTGCTCGTCCGCATGGACCTCAACGAAGACTCCTGGTCGGTCGTCCGCCACACCCCCGGCGTCACGGGCTTCGTGGGCAACGCCCACAACCCGACGCCCCTCCGCTTCGAGGAGGCCTTCCAGATGCTGAAGAGCCTCGTCCAGGTGCAGGAGGCGGCCCCCGCCGCCAAGGGCTCGGCCAAGGGCGGCAAGCAGGCCCAGCGGGTCATCCCCGCCGAGGTCGACTTCGAGATCGGCGAGACGATCACCATCAAGGAGGGCTCGTTCGCCGGTCTTCCCGGTACCATCAACGAGATCAAGCCCGAGAGCGGCAAGCTCACGGTGCTGGTCTCCCTGTTCGAGCGCGAGACTCCCGTCGAGCTCAGCTTCGACCAGGTCACCAAGCTCTAGCCCCAGGGCGACAGCCCCACAGCTCCCCTAGATCACCGGAGTCCGCACCGCGGACCACCGGGAGAGCGGACCGCGACCGCGGCCAGCTCGAACCCCACGAGAAGGAAAAGAACATGGCACCGAAAAAGAAGGTCACGGGTCTGATCAAGCTTCAGATCAACGCCGGCGCCGCGAACCCGGCCCCGCCCATCGGCCCGGCCCTGGGTCAGCACGGCGTGAACATCATGGAGTTCTGCAAGGCGTACAACGCCGCGACCGAGTCGCAGCGCGGCAACGTCGTCCCCGTAGAGATCACCGTCTACGAGGACCGTTCGTTCACGTTCGTCCTCAAGACCCCGCCCGCCGCGGAGCTCATCAAGAAGGCCGCCGGCGTCGCCAAGGGCTCGTCGACTCCCCACACCGACAAGGTCGGCAAGCTCACCATGGACCAGGTCCGTGAGATCGCCACCACCAAGCAGGCCGACCTGAACGCCAACGACATCGACGCCGCGGCGAAGATCATCGCCGGCACCGCCCGTTCCATGGGCATCACGGTCGACGCCTAGCCACACCCCCCTCGTGCAGGCGGCCCGCCTGCACGCACCAGACACCAGTGGGAGAGCCGGCCAGGCTCGCTACCACGTCCCCAGTAACGAAGAGGTCCAACATGGCTCAGAAGTCCAAGGCGTACCGCGCCGCCGCCGAGAAGATCGAGGCCGGCAAGTTCTACAGCACCAGCGAGGCCGTCGCCGTCGCTCGTGAGACCGGCTCCAAGAAGTTCGACTCCACCGTCGAGGTCGCGCTGAAGCTCGGCGTCGACCCCCGCAAGGCGGACCAGATGGTGCGCGGCACCGTCATCCTCCCGCACGGCACGGGCAAGACCGCCCGCGTCATCGTCTTCGCCACGGGCGCTGCGGCCGAGGCCGCCATCGCCGCCGGTGCGGACGAGGTCGGCGGCGACGAGCTCATCGAGAAGGTCGCCGGCGGCTACACGTCGTTCGACTCGGCCGTCTCGACGCCCGAGCTCATGGGCAAGGTCGGCCGCCTCGGAAAGGTCCTCGGACCCCGTGGCCTCATGCCCAACCCGAAGACGGGCACCGTGACACCCAACGTCGCGCAGGCCGTCAACGACATCAAGGGCGGAAAGATCGAGTTCCGTGTCGACAAGCACGCCAACGTGCACTTCGTCATCGGCAAGGCCGGCTTCTCGGAAGAGCAGCTGAACACCAACCTCGACGCCGCCCTCGACGAGGTCGTCCGTCTGAAGCCGTCCTCCTCCAAGGGCCGCTACATCACCAAGGGCACGCTGTCGACGACCTTCGGTCCCGGCATCCCCCTCGACATCAACGTCTTCTAGGCCGCAGCTGCTCACGCAGCGCACCTCGATCACCTGATCGTCACGACAGGCCGTCCCGCTCTCGAGCGGGACGGCCTTCGTCGTCCCCGGCGCACGGGCGCAGCGCTGAGCGGCCGTGCGCAGCGTCCACACCCCCCGATCCCGCGCACACCCCTCGGCGCGCGCGAGGGTCTGCGCGGGTTCCGCGGGTGTCGGCGCGAGCGCACGAGCGCACGGGCCCGGTGGGCACGGTGAGCACGAGGAGGCGCGGGTGCGGCACCATGGAGGCGTGACCGTCACCGCACGCCCTGCCACCGCTTCCGACGCCCCGGCCCTCGCCTCCGTGGCGGCCCTCACGTTCCCCCTGGCCTGCCCGCCCGGCACCGCCCTGGTCGACATGGCCCGGTTCGTCACGACGGTGCTCAGCGAGGAGCGCTTCGACGACTACCTGGCCGACCCGACGCGGCACGTGCTCGCCCTGGAGGACGACGCGCCCGCGCCCGGCGCCCCGCTGCCCGGCTCTGCGCTTCCCGGTGCGCCGCTGCTCGGAGCACCGCTGCGGGGCTACGCGATGCTCGTCACGGGCGACCCGGCCGACGCCGACGTGGCCGCCGCGGTCGAGGTCCGCCCGACCGTCGAGCTGAGCAAGCTCTACGTCGCGCCCGACGCCCACGGGCAGGGGGCTGCGCGGGTGCTCATGGAGGCGGCGCTGGCGACGGCCCGCGCGACCGGCGCCTCCTCGATCTGGCTGGGCGTCAACCAGCAGAACTCCCGCGCGCAGGCCTTCTACGCCAAGCACGGCTTCGAGCGGGTCGGCACGAAGCGGTTCACCGTGGGCACCGAGACCCACGACGACTTCGTGCTCGCCCGCGGCCTCTAGCCCGACAGGCGCCCGTCAGGCCCGCGCCCGTCAGGCGGGCACCCGACAGGCGTGCACCCGTCAGGCCCGCGCCCGTCAGGCGGGCAGGCGGCGACTCACTCGTCGGCCACGCGCAGCACGAGCTTGCCCCGCGTGTGGCTCTGCTCGAGCCGGCTGTGGGCGTCGGCGGCGTCGGCCAGGTCGTAGATGTCGTCGACGTGCACCCGCAGGTCGCCCGAGTCGATCAGGCGGGAGAGCACCGTGAGGGTGGACGCATCGGGGCAGACGGCGAAGCCCGTGGACCGGACGCCCTTCGCCTCGGCCTTGGCGGCGAAGGTCCGCCACGAGCGCACCGGTGCGTGCACGGCGAGGCCCCCCGGCCGCAGCACCGCGAGTGACTGCTCGGCGACGTCGTCGTCGTCGACCAGCCCGATGACCACGTCCACGTCGCGCACGCTGCGGGTCAGCTCGGCCGAGCCGTAGTCGACGACCTCGTCGGCGCCGAGCTCGCGCAGCCAGCTGCTGTTGCGCTGCGATCCGGTGGCGACCACGTGTGCTCCGAAGTACGACGCGAGCTGCACGGCGAAGTGGCCCACGCCTCCTGCGCCGGCCTGCACGAGCACTCGTTGGCCCTCGTGTGCCTTGGCGACCTCGACGACCATGCCCCAGGCCGTCAGGGCCGCGAGCGGCACTCCGGCGGCCTCGACGTGCGAGAGCGTCGCGGGCTTCCGGGCGAGGGAGGTGGCAGGCACGCTGATGTACTCCGCGTACGTGCCGCTCGTGTGCGGGAAGGCGGCCATGCCGAAGACCTCGTCGCCCGGCCGCAGCGGGTGGGCGGCGTAGGGGGCCTCGACGACGACGCCGCTGAAGTCGTGGCCGAGCACCGCGGGCCAGGCCCGGACGGCGCCGCTGTCGGCGCGGCCGGCGCGGGCCTCGGCGTCGACCCGGTTGACGCCCGCGGCGTGCACCTTCACCAGCACGTCCGAGCCGACGCGGCAGGGCCACGGCAGGTCGGCCGCGATCAGCTCCTCGGGCCCGCCCGTCTTCTCGATCACCATGGCACGCATCGTCGTGTGCGTCATCGGGCTCCTCTGTCCGTCCACGGCGCCCCGCCGGGGCGCCCGTCACCCCAGTGTCGACAGCAGATGAGTCGGACGTGTTTCGCGGGTGTCACCGTCTGGCGAAACCTCGCTACGGTGACGGGATGACACCGTCGACGCCCGCCGTGACCACCGTGCCCGCCGTCGTGCCCGCGGCCTTCCGCCTCCTCGCGGCGCTGGCCGTGCTCGCGGCCGTCGTGGGCCAGTGGGTGCGGAGCGTGGAGAGCCCCGTGTACCAGTTCGCCAACTTCTTCGGCTACTTCACGATCCAGTCGAACCTGATCGCCGCGGTGGCGTTCGTCGTCGGGGCGGTGTTCCTGCTGCGCCGCCGTGAGGCGCCCGAGTGGAGCGTCGTGCTGCGCGGCGCCGCCGCGACGTACATGGTCACGACCGGCATCGTCTACAACGTGTTGCTGACGGACGTCGCCCTCGACAACTCGTTCAACGTGCAGTGGTCGAACGACACCCTGCACAAGTGGATCCCGCTCTTCGCGCTGCTCGACTGGGTGCTGGTCGGCGACCGGGGGCGCATCGCGTGGCGTCGGCTCTGGGTCTTCCTGGTGTACCCGCTGGTCTGGGTCGTCGTGGTGCTGCTGCGCGGGCAGTCGTTCGTGCCGTACCCGTTCCTCGACGTCGAGCGCCTCGGCGCGGGCGGGGTCGCGGTCTGGTGCCTCGTCATCGCCGTGGTCATCGCGGGGCTGAGCGCTGCCGTGATCTGGCTGAGCCGGTGGCGCGTGCTCGGGGTCGACCACGAGCCAGCGCGCGGCGGGTCAGGACAGGGCGCGCCTCAGCGCAGCGGGTCGTAGGGCGGCGGCTCGTACGCACGCACTCCCGGGGCGAACGGGTCGACCGGCGCCTGGCGCGCGAGCGTGTCGAGCACGGTGTCGGCGAGGCCCACGAGGCGGTGGATCTCGTCGTCGTCGCGATCGACCCAGCGGCACTGCGGCACCGCGTCGACGGGCACGAAGTCGAGGTGCTGCTCCCACACGACGAGCGTGCGCTCGGCCCCGAGCACGTACTGCTGCCAGAACACTTGCCGCAGGTACGAGCGCGGGATGCTCGTCCAGGCCTTCTTCGTCGTCTTGATCTCGCAGAGCTCGACGGTGCCGTCGTCGCGCACGGCCACGCCGTCGGGCGTCGCGAGGTGGCGCTGCTGCTCGTGGGCGTGGAACAACTTCGAGCTCGGCGCGATGCGGTGCTCGGACAGCACCCAGCGGGCGATCTCCGGCTCGCGGGCGCGTCCGTGGTCGGTGTAGGCGTTGCCGCCGAAGCCGTTGCCGTAGAGCTTGTCGAGCACGACCGCCTGCACGGCCCTGGGGCTCGAGAGCCGCGCCACGTCGGTGGCCGTGATGCCGCGGCTGCGGGCACGGAGCCACGCGATGCGGTCGGTCGAGTCGGCGAGCACGCGCAGCTCGTGCGCCGGCCGGCGCGGTGCCGCAGGAGGCGCGGCGAGGGTCTCGTCGTCGTCCCAGAGCGAGAGCATGGGCTGGACGACGGACATGCCTCCATTGTCGCTCGTGACCGGGGCAGGTCGCGACAGGGCGCCTCCTCGTGTCGGCGGCGGGCGATCGGCGGCGGGCGACCGGCGGTCAGCGACCGCGGGGCACCAGCCGGGGCCGGCGCCTCAGACGGCGGCGGCCAGCTCGTCGATGGCCGCGGGGGAGAGCGCGTGGTGGATGGCCAGCATGCTGGCGCCGATCACGGCCGCCCTGTCGCCCGACCGCGACTGGACGATGCTCAGGTGCTCGGTGGCCAGGGGCATCGACCGCGAGTAGACGACCTCGCGCACCCCGGCGATGAGGTGCTCGCCGGCCTGGGCCATCGAGCCCCCGATCGCGATCGTCGACGGGTTGATCATGTTGACGCAGGCGGTCAGCACCTCGCCGATGTCGCGGCCGGCCTGGCGGACGGCCTGGATGGCGTCGATGTCGCCCGCCCGCACCAGGTCGATCACCTCGGCGCCGCCGGCCACGTCGTGCCCCGCGCGGCGCAGGGCGGCGGCGATGGCCGGACCCGAGGCGACGGCCTCGAGGCAGCCGACGTTGCCGCAGTGGCACGCGATGCCGGCGCCGCGCGGCACCTGCACGTGGCCGATGTCGCCGGCGATGCCCTGGGCACCCCGCTGCAGCCGGCCGCCCGAGATGATGCCGGAGCCGATGCCCGTGGCCACCTTGACGAACATGAAGTGGTCGACGGCCGGCCACGCGAAGCTGCGCTCGCCGAGGGCCATGATGTTGACGTCGTTGTCGACGAGCACCGGCACGTCGAGGTGGCCCCGCACCCAGCCGGGCACGTCGAAGCCGTCCCAGCCGGGCATGATCGGCGGGTTGACGGGCCTGCCCGTGCTGAACTGCACGGGGCCGGGGAGGCCGATGCCCACCCCGATCAGGTCGCGGCGGGTGCGCCCCAGCTGGGCGAGCAGGGCGTCGGCCTCGGCGACCATGGTCGCGAGCACCGGCTCCGGCCCGTCGGCGACGTCGAGCAGCGAGCGTCGCCCGATGAGCGTCTCGCCGACGAGGTCGGTGAGCACGAGGTTGAGGTGGCCGGCCCCGAAGTCGGCGCCGAGCACGACCCTGGCCGACGGCACGAGGGCGACCCGGGACGGCGGGCGTCCGCCGGTCGAGACGGCGTCCGCGAAGGGGCCGACGAGCCCGAGCTCGACGAGGGCGTCGAGCCGCAGGCCGACGGTCGAGCGGGCGAGCCCGGTCATGGCGGCGAGCTCGGCCCTGGTGCGCGGGCGACCGTCGCGGAGCAGCTGGAAGAGCTCGCTGGCCCCCGTGCTGCCGAGCGCGGACGACCGCGTCGTGTCGGACATGGTGAGCAGTAAAGCACAGGCCGAGGCGACGGCCGAGACAAGACCGCCGATCGGTGACGACTTTTGCTTGCGCTCCGACAGAAGTGGTCCTATGGTCGGTCTCGATCAGCGGTGATCGACTCCCCACGAGGGGCAGCGACGCCGTACTCGCCCCACTCGAAGAGGAGTACCCCTGGTGACATCACCGATCTCGGTCCAGCTCTACACGGTCAGGGACGCCATCGCGGCCGACCTGCCCGGCACCCTCCAGCGCATCGCCGACATCGGCTACACGCAGGTCGAGCCGTGGGGCTTCGTCGAGCGCGTCGAGGAGTACGCGGAGGCGCTGCCCGCCGCCGGCCTCACCGCGCCGAGCGCCCACGCCAAGCTCGTCGGCCAGGACCTCGAGCCGATCTTCGCCGCCGCCGTCCGGCTCGGCGTCGGCACCGTGATCGATCCCCACATCGACGAGACGCGCTGGGTCACCCGAGAGGACGTCGAGGCGATCGCCGCCGAGTTCGTCGCGATCTCGGACGCCGCGGCGGCCCACGGCCTCTCGGTCGGCTACCACAACCACGAGTTCGAGCTCGAGGCCGTCATCGACGGCACCCCTGCCCTCGAGATCTTCGCGGCGGCCCTGCCGGCCGGCGTCGTGCTCGAGATCGACACCTACTGGGTCGAGGTCGGCGGCGTGGACGCGGCCGAGCTGCTGGCCCGTCTCGGCGACCAGGTCCAGTTCCTGCACGTCAAGGACGGGCCGAAGAGCAAGGACGACTCCGAGCAGGTAGCCGTCGGCAAGGGCGTCATGCCCGTGCGCGACATCCTCCGGGCCGCTCCCCAGGCCCTCGCCGTCGTCGAGCTCGACGACACCCGCGGCGACGTGTTCACCGCGCTGACCGACAGCTACGAGTTCCTGCAGGGAGTCCGCGCATGACCGACACCGCCACGACCTCCGACAGCGTCGCCGCCCGCGACGCCCGCACCGGCCCCGTCGGGGTCGGCGTCATCGGCGCCGGCGTCATCAGCGACCAGTACCTCGGCAACCTGACGAAGTTCCCCGACCTCGAGGTGCTCTTCGTCGCCGACATCGACGAGCCCCGCGCCGCCGCGCAGGCCGAGAAGTGGGGCGTGCCCGGCAGCGGCTCGGTCGACGAGCTGCTCGCCCACGACGGCGTCGAGATCGTCGTCAACCTCACCATCCCCGCCGCCCACGTCGAGGTCGCGCTCAAGGCCGTCGCGGCCGGCAAGCACGTCTGGGGCGAGAAGCCCTACGCCCTCGACCGCGAGAGCGGCGCCCGTCTGCTGCAGGCAGCGAAGGAGGCGGGGGTGCGGGTCGCCGTCGCTCCCGACACGTTCCTCGGGTCGGGCATCCAGACCGGGCTCCGCGTCGTCCGCCGCGGCGACATCGGCACGCCCCTCACCGGCCTGACGCTGTTCCAGGTGCCCGGCCCCGAGTCGTGGCACCCGAGCCCCGAGTTCCTGTTCGCGCACGGTGCCGGACCGATGTTCGACGTCGGACCGTACTACCTCACGACCCTCGTGCAGGTCTTCGGCCCGGTCGCGAAGGTGACCGCCACCTCCTCGAAGGCCCGCGAGACGCGCGTCATCGGCTCCGGCCCCAAGGCGGGCACCGAGTTCCCGGTCGAGGTCCCGACCCACATCAGCGCCCTGCTCCAGTTCGAGAACGGCGCCAGCGCGCAGGCCGTCTTCAGCTTCGACTCGAAGCTGGCCCGTGCCGGCTTCGTCGAGATCGCGGGCACCGAGGGCACGGCCGTGTTCCCCGACCCGAACGAGTTCGAGGGCGACACCGTCGTGCACACCGGCGGCGAGCAGCCGACCGTCGTGCCGGCCTCCGGCTCGACCTTCACCCGCGGCACCGGCGTGGCCGAGCTCGCCCAGGCGATCCGCGAGGGCCGTCGCGAGCGCGTCCCCGGCGAGCTGGCGTTCCACGTGCTCGACGTCATGGTCTCGCTGGCCGAGTCGGCCGAGCGCGGCGAGGGCGTCGTCGTCGAGTCGTCGCTCGAGCCCACGCCCGAGCTGCCAGAGGACTGGGACCCGTCCGTCCCGACCCTCGGCTGAGCCCTGGGCGGGCCGACCTCGACGACGAGGCCGGCCCGCCACCGGGACACCGCCCCTCCACTTTCCCTCCCACAGCACCACAGCACCACAGCACCACAGCACCACAGCACCACTGCACCGAAGCAGCTCAGCACCACAGCCACACAGCACTTCCCCCGCTCGATGAAGAGACCTCTCGAAGATGAGAAACCAGGAGAAGACATGAACACCAAGAAGTTCCGCTGGGTCGCCGCCCTCGCCGTCGGCGTCGTCGCGGCAGGCTCGATGACCGCCTGCTCCGCCTCCGGCGGCAGCGGCGACAGCGACACGATCACCTACTGGGCCAGCAACCAGGCCCCGACGGTCGAGCGCGACGCCGAGATCCTGCAGGAGTCCATCGACCGCTACACCGAGGAGACCGGGGTGAAGGTCGACCTCGAGGTCATCCCGTGGTCGGACCTCTACAACCGCATCCTCACCGCCGTCTCGAGCGGCGAGGGCCCCGACGTGCTCAACATCGGCAACACGTGGGCGGTGTCGCTGCAGTCGAGCGGCGCGTTCGTGCCGTGGGAGGGCGAGGCCCTCGACGCGATCGGCGGCCAGGACCGCTTCGTGCAGTCGAGCTTCGCCACGGGCGGCGCCGAGGGCCAGGCCCCGACGTCCGTGCCGATCTACGGCCTGTCGTACTCGCTGTACTACAACACGGCCATGTTCGAGGCGGCCGGCATCACCACTCCGCCCGCCACGTGGGACGAGTTCGTCGAGGACGCCAAGAAGCTGACGATCGACACGGACGGGGACGGCCAGATCGACCAGTGGGGCGTCACGATGGCCGGCTCGAGCATCGCGAACAACGCCCACCAGGCGTTCGTCCGCGGCCTGCAGAACGGCGGCTCGCTCTACGACGACGACGGCAACCCCGACTTCGGCAACGACGGCGTCGTGACCGGCGTGAAGGAGTGGGTCGACCTGATGGCCGTCGACAAGGTCGTCTCGCCGTCCGACGCCGAGAGCGTGAACGGCTCCGACATGGCGGCGACCTTCGCCGAGGGCCAGGCCGCGATGTTCTTCGACCAGGCTCCCGGTGACAACCTCAAGTCGCGCAACTTCACGGACTACGCCGCGGCACCCGTGCCGATGGAGACCGCCGACGCCACCGGCCTCGAGGGCACCCAGAGCCACGTCGCCGGCATCAACGTCAGCGTCTTCGAGAACTCGGGCAACAAGGAGGCGGCGATCGACTTCGTCAAGCACCTCACGAGCGACGACGAGCAGAAGTACCTCAACGAGTCGTTCGGCTCGCTGCCCGTGGTCACGACCGCGTACGACGACCCGGCGTTCCAGACGGACGTCATCAAGCTGAAGCAGACGATCCTCGCGGACCACGCCCAGCCCATGCCCCTCTACCCCTCCGAGGGACAGATGGAGACCCTGGTCGGCACCGCGATCAAGGACCTCCTCGCCACCGCGGCCCAGGGCGGCTCCGTCAGCGAGGCCGACGTGAAGTCGGCCCTCGAGGACGCGAACAGCCAGATGACCACGGGTCAGTAGCCCCGTCCCACCGTGCGGGGACCCGTCCGGCCGACAGCGTCAGCGCAGTCGGCCGGACGGGCCCCCCAGCCCCGCCGAGAGGACCGTCATGACCGTCAACGTTCTGCCCCCCGCCACCGCCGAGAAAGAGTCGGCCCCTGATCCGCACCAGCTGGCTCCGATCGAGCCCGCGAAGCGCAAGAAGCACCGCTCGCCGCTCGCCTACTTCCTGGTCGCCCCCGCGGCCCTGGCCGAGCTGCTCGTCCACATCGTCCCCATGGTGCTCGGCATCTGGATCGCGTTCATCACGCTGAACCAGCTCAGCATCGCCAACTGGGTGAACGCGCCCTTCGTCGGCCTGCAGAACTTCGTCACGGCCCTCGACCCCAGCTCGCCCATCGCGGGCCAGCTCTACGGGGCCCTCGGCCGCACCCTGCTCTTCACCGTGATCGTCGTCGCGATCGCGTGGAGCATGGGCATGCTCGGCGCCGTGCTGCTGACCAGCTCGTTCAAGGGCCGGGGCCTGCTCCGCACCCTGTTCCTCGTGCCCTACGCGCTGCCCTCGTACGTCGGCACCATCGCCTGGGCCTTCATGTTCAACCAGCGCGACGGGGCCATCAACCGGTTCCTGGTCGACGACCTCGGGATCCTGCAGGACAGGCCGTTCTGGCTGCTCGGCGGGAACTCGTTCTGGGCGATCGTCATCGTGACGGCCTGGCAGTTCTGGCCCTTCGCGTTCCTGATGCTGCTCGCGGCGCTGCAGAACATCCCGGGCGACGTCTACGAGGCCGCCAGCCTCGACGGCGCCAGCCTCTGGAAGCAGTTCACGAACATCACGCTGCCGATGGTGAAGCCCGCCAACGCCGTGCTGCTGCTCATCATGAGCCTCTGGATCTTCAACCAGTTCAACGTGCCGTACGTGCTCTTCGGCCCGGCCTCGCCCGAGCAGGCGACGCTCATCTCGCCGCTGATCTACCAGCAGAGCTTCAACAACTGGAACTTCGGCCTCGGCGGCGCCATGAGCGTCATGCTCCTGGTCGTGCTGCTGATCGCGTCGGCGTTCTACATCCGGATGGTCCTCCCGAAGGGGCAGCACGACAATGATTGAGACCCGCGGCTTCAAGATCTTCCGCTTCTTCGGCCTGGCGTTCCTGTCGCTGGTCGTGATCGTCCCGCTCTACGTGGTGCTCACGACCTCGATCAAGCCGCTGGCCGACGTGCAGGGCCTGTTCACCTGGATCCCCTCGCGCGTCACCCTCGAGCCGTACGTCCAGATCTGGCAGACGGTGCCCCTGGCGTCGTACTTCAAGAACAGCCTGATCGTGACGATCTCGGCGACGATCCTGTCGGTGGCCATGGCCGTGCTGGCCGCCTACGCTCTGGCCCGGCTCCGCTTCAAGGGCCAGCGCAGCTTCAGCCTCGTGGTGCTCTCGACCCAGATGTTCCCCGGCATCCTGTTCCTCCTGCCGCTGTTCCTGATCTTCGTGCAGATCCAGCGCACGGTCGGGGTGCAGCTGACAGGCAGCTACCTCGGGCTGATCATCACCTACATGACGTTCAGCCTGCCGTTCTCGATCTGGATGCTGACGGGCTACTTCGCCTCCATCCCGAAAGAACTCGAGGAGGCGTCGATGATCGACGGCACCGGACGCCTCGGCGCCCTGTTCCGCGTGATCATCCCCGTCGCGAAGCCCGGCATCATCGCCGTCGCGGTCTACGCCTTCATCACGGCGTGGGGCGAGGTGCTCTTCGCCTCGGTGCTCACGAGCAAGGACACCAGGACCCTGTCGATCGGCCTCAGGGCGTACGCCTCGCAGCAGGACGTCTACTGGAACCAGCTGATGGCGGCCTCGGTCGTCGTCTCGCTGCCCGTGCTGATCGGCTTCATGCTCGTGCAGAAGCACCTCATCACCGGTCTGTCGTCCGGTGCCGTCAAGTGACGGCGACCGGCCGGGCCTGACCACGGGGGAGGGGCGGTGACCGACGTGGGGGAGGCGGCGCCTCGCCTGGCGGACGTCGCCCCGACCCGGAGGGGCGTGACCTCGGTCGCGCCCCTCCGGGTGGGGGTGGTCGGCGGCGGCTTCATGGGGCGGGTCCACACGGCCGCGGCCAGGGCGGCCGGCGCGCAGGTGGTCGCGGTCGCGTCGTCGAGCCCGGCCAGCGCCTCCTGGGCCGCCGCCGCACTCGGCATCCAGACCGCCCACGACACCGTGCAGGACCTGCTCGACGACCCCGGCGTCGACGTGGTCCACCTCTGCACGCCGAACACCCTGCACGCGCGGCTCGCCCTCGCGGCCCTGGCAGCCGGCAAGCACGTGGTCTGCGAGAAGCCGCTGGCCACCTCGACGGCCGAGGCCGACGAGCTCGTGCGGGCAGCCCGGACGGCAGGCAGGACCGCCGCGGTCCCGTTCGTCTACCGGTACCACCCGATGGTGCGGGAGGCGCGGGCCAGGGTGGCCTCGGGCGTCACGGGCCGCGTGCTGAGCGTCCGCGGCAGCTACCTGCAGGACTGGCTGCTCGACCGCGACGACGTCGACTGGCGGGTCGACTCGGCCTCGGGCGGCCCCTCGCGTGCCTTCGCCGACATCGGCAGCCACCTCGTCGACCTGGTCGAGTTCGTCCTGGGCGACCGCGTCGCGAGCCTCTCCGCCGTCGTCGACCGCGTCCACGACGAACGCGGCGGCCGCCCGGTCGACACCGAGGACGAGGCCGCGGTCGTCTTCGAGACGGCCGCCGGCGTCATCGGCACCCTCTTCGTGTCGCAGGTGGCGCCGGGGCGGAAGAACCGCCTCCTCGTCGACGTCGCCGGCACGGCCGAGAGCCTCGAGTTCTCGCAGGAGGAGCCCGACCGGCTCTGGATCGGCCGTCGCGCCGCGTCCGAGGTCGTGGTGCGCGACGCGGCCCGGCTCGTGCCGGACGCCGCCCGCCTCTCGACGCTGCCTGCCGGGCACCCGATGGGCTACCACGACGCCTTCGCCTCGTTCGTCCGCGACGTGCACGACGCCGTGCGCGGCGGACGGCCGGACGGGCTGCCGACCTTCGAGGACGGCCGCCGCGCCGTCGTCGTCACCGAGAGCGTCCTGCTCGCCGCCGCCGAGCGGCGCTGGGTGGACGTGCCCTCGTGAACGACCGACCCGTGGGGGGCCGCCTCGTGGACCGGCGCGGAGTGGACCAGGATGGAGCTGCACCGACGCGCCGACGCGCCGACGCACCGACGACGAGAGAGGCCGACATGGGCGAGAGCTCGCACCCCGTCACGCTGTTCACCGGCCAGTGGGCCGACCTGCCGCTCGAGGAGGTCGCGGCGCTCGCCGCGGGCTGGGGCTACGACGGCCTCGAGATCGCCGCGTCGGGCGACCACCTCGACCTCGAGCGCGCCGACAAGGACGACGCGTACCTGCGCGGCCGGCTCGACGTGCTCGAGCGGCACGGCCTCGGCGTCTGGGCCATCTCGAACCACCTCACGGGCCAGGCCGTCTGCGACGACCCGATCGACTTCCGGCACCAGGCGATCGTCCGCCCGAGCACGTGGGGCGACGGTGAGCCGGAGGGCGTCCGCCAGCGCGCGGCCGAGGACATGAAACGGGCGGCCAGGGTCGCCCGGCGGATGGGCGTCGACACGGTCGTCGGCTTCACGGGCTCGTCGATCTGGCCGTACGTCGCGATGTTCCCTCCGGTGCCCGAGAGCGTCATCGACGCCGGCTACGAGGACTTCGCCGCCCGCTGGAACCCCATCCTCGACGTCTTCGACGGCGAGGGCGTGCGGTTCGCCCACGAAGTGCACCCGTCCGAGATCGCGTACGACCACTGGACGAGCGTCCGCGCCCTCGACGCGATCGAGCACCGCGAGGCCTTCGGCTTCAACTGGGACCCGTCGCACATGCTGTGGCAGGGCGTCGACACGATCGGCTTCATCGTCGACTTCGCCGACAGGATCTACCACGTCGACTGCAAGGACACGCGGGTCAGGCCGAGCAGCGGCCGTGCCGGGGTGCTCGGCTCGCACCTCCCCTGGGGCGACCCTCGTCGCGGCTGGGACTTCGTCTCGACCGGGCACGGCGACGTCGACTGGGAGTCGGCGTTCCGCACCCTCGACGCCGTCGGCTACGCCGGGCCGATCTCGATCGAGTGGGAGGACGCCGGCATGGACCGGCTGCACGGGGCGCCCGAGGCGCTGGCCCACGTGCGCTCGCTGCTCTGGCCCCGGCCCACCGCCTCCTTCGACGCCGCCTTCTCCAACCAGTAGCCCTGCCCTGCCCCTCCTCATTCAGGAACATCAGTCCTGATCCGCGCGGCGGGGGGAGGCGGAGTCCTGATCGGTGCACCGTTCAGGATCAAGCAAGCCTGCGTTCCTGAATGCCGAGACCCGAACGACGAGAGAAGAGAACCCCCGTGCCCCGCACCCTGCAGCCCGGACAGTCGAGCCGCGTGCTCGTCGTCGACCCCGCGACCGGCGCCGTCGAGGTCGTGCTCGAGAGCACGAGCGTGCTCGTCGAGGCGCCCAACTGGAGCCCCGACGGCCACTGGCTGGTCGTCAACGCCGACGGCCTGCTCTGGCGCCTGCCCGCGGACGCCCGCGGCGTCGACGAGTCGGCGCTCGTGCCGGTCCCGCTGGGCGACGTGCCCGAGATCAACAACGACCACGTGATCGCGCCCGACCAGGGCGGCGTGTTCGTCAGCTCGCGCGACGGCCACCTCTACGAGGTCCCGTGGGACGGCGTCGCGCCCGGCGGGGAGGCACGCCGCGTCACGCGCGAGCACCCTGCCGACCGCAACCACAAGAACTACCTGCACGGCGTCTCGCCCGACGGCGCGACCCTCAGCGTGATCGTCGGGGCGCTGCCCGAGGCAGCAGCAGACCCCGGCGACGAGGAGGCGCGGGCCGGCTGGCAGACGAACGTCGTGCTGGTCTCGGTGGCCGACGGCGCCCCGACCCCCGTCACCTCGGACGTCCACCCCGACGACGGCGCCGAGTTCTCGCCCGACGGGCAGCACGTCTGGTTCAACTCCGAGCGGGCGTCGGGCGGCGTGGCGGGCCACGCCCAGCTGTTCCGGGCCCGGCCCGACGGCGGCGAGCTCGTGCAGGTCACGGACGACGAGCTCGTGAACTGGTTCCCGCACGTCTCGCTCGACGGGGCGACCCTGCTCTGGCTCGGCTACCCGACGGGCACGCTCGGCCACCCCGAGGACCGCGACGTCGTGCTCCGCACCCTGCCGCTCGGCCCGGACGGGCTGCCGACGCCGGGGGAGCAGCCGCACGACGTGCTGCGGCTGCTCGGCGGCCAGGGCACGATCAACGTGCCCTGCTGGGCGCCCGACTCGACGCGCTTCGCCTGCGCGGACTACCCGCGCGGCTGACCTGAGGACGAGGACGAGGACGAGGACGAGGCAGGACCCGGCACCGCGCCGGGTCCCGCCCTCGGACTCGGACGTCAGGCCGTCGGCAGCAGCTCGGCGACCTTCCCGCCCGCGATCCGCAGGCGCCGCTCGGCACGCCGGGCGACGGCCGAGTCGTGCGTGACGATGACGAGGGTCAGCCCGCGGTCGCGCCAGACGCCCTCGAGCAGGTCCATGATCTCGTCGCGGGTGGTCTCGTCGAGCGACCCGGTCGGCTCGTCGGCCAGCAGCACGGTCGGCTCCTTGACCAGGGCACGCGCGATGGCGACCCGCTGCTGCTGGCCGCCGCTGAGCTCGCCTGGCAGGTGGTCGGCCCGCTCCGCGAGCCCGACCGAGACCAGCGCCTCCTTCGCCCGCGCTCGCCGCTCGGGGCGCGGCACGGAGTCGTCCGCGAACGCCGTCTCGACGTTCTCCGCGGCCGTCAGCGTCGGGATCAGGTTGAAGCCCTGGAACACGAAGCCGACGTCGCGGGCCCGCACCGCCGCCAGCGCACGGTCGCCCGCCGTCGAGAGGTCGGAGTCGCCCAGCCGCACCGTGCCGCTCGTCGGCCGGTCGAGCGCCCCGAGCATCTGCAGCAGCGTCGACTTGCCGCCTCCGGTCGGGCCCTGGATCGCGACCAGCTGGCCCGCGGGGATCTCGAGGTCGACCCCGTCGAGAGCCGTGACGGTTCTCTTGCCCTGCGAGTAGGTCTTGGTGACGGCGGTGAGCGTGTACATGGGCGGGGTGCCTCCGGAGGTGGTGGTCGGGTCGACGAGGCCGGCGGGTGCCGACGAGGTGGTGGTGCTGATGTCGGTCACGCGACGCTCCTCAGCGCCTCGGCCGGGCGCAGCCGCGACGCGCGCCAGCCGCCCGCGGCCCCGGCGAGCAGCCCGCCGACGACGGCCAGGCCGACCGCGAGCAGCACGACCGAGATCGTGACGGGGGCGTGCAGGACGACGTCCGTCGTGGCCGCGGCCACCTGCTGGCCGAGGCCGCCGCCGCCGGCCGCCGCCGCGCCTCCTGCGTCGGTGGCCGCGCCGGGACCGCCCGCGCCGGGGCCGGCCGCCGCCGTGGTGGCCGCAGCCGACAGGGTCGGGGCGACGAGGTTCACCACGAGCAGCCCGACGAGGCCTGCCGCGACGCCGACGACGCCGCCGACCAGGCCCTGCACGATCGACTCGCCTGCGACCTGGCGGGTGATGCGCGCGTTGCTCCAGCCGATCGCCTTGAGGGTGCCGAACTCGCGGGTGCGGCGGCTGACGCCCGAGACGGTGAACAGGATCGCGATGAGGAACGCCGCGGCGAGCACGATCACGGAGAGCCAGGTGCCGAGCTTCCCGATCAGGTCGGAGGCGGTCGACAGCGAGCCGGAGACGCTCGACGCGAGGTCGGACTGCGTGCTCACGGTGGCGTCGGGCAGGGCGGCCTGCAGGTCGGTCTTCAGGGCGTCGACGCCGCTGGCGCTCGCCGCGGTCACGTAGACGTCGCTGATCTGGTCGGTCAGCCCGCTGAGCGCCTGCGCCGTGTCGAGGGGGACGTACGCGTCGGAGGCGGTGGCCGCGTCGGACGACGTGGACGAGACGATCCCCACCACCGTGAAGTCCGTGCCGCCGACGGCCAGCGTGTCGCCGACCGCGAGCTCGGCGCTCGTGGCGTACGTCTGGTCGAGCACGACGACGTCGGTGCCCGCGTCGTCGGCGGCGAGGGCACGGCCGTCGACGAGCGAGGCGCTGGTCAGGGGGCCGACCGCGGCCGCGCTCGGGTCGAGGCCCGTGACCGAGAACTGGTCGACGTCGAAGGCGCTGCCGCCGGCTCCGTCCGCTCCGCCCGTGGGAGGCGCGGGCTGAGTGCCCGTGTCGGTCCCGTCGGTGCCGGTGCCGGTGTCGGTGTCGGTGCCGGAGCCGGTCGCGCCGTCGGTGCCCGCGCCTCCTGCTGCGCCCTGCGAGAAGTCGGGCAGCGTGCCCGAGAAGCTCGAGTTCTGCAGGCTCAGCGTGGCCGTCGCGGCGGACACGCCGTCGACGCCCTCGACGGTCGCCAGGGCGGACGAGTCGAAGGTCGCCGTGCCGCGGGCGGCCGAGAGCGTGCTCTGCGCGACCTCGGTGCTGCCGTCGTCGGTGGTCGTGCCGTCGCCCGAGCCGAACGCGAACTGCTGGCCCGGGCCGCCGCCGTCGGCGCCCGGCTCGGCGGTCTGGGTGATCGTGACGTCGGTGCCGACGCCGTAGACGGACTCGAGCACGGACGACTGGGCGTTCCGCACGCCGGTCGCCACACCGCTGACGACGATGACGAGCGCGATGGCGAGGGCCGTGCCCGCCGCGATGATCATGGTCTGCTTGCGTCTGTTGCGGAGCTCTCTGAGCAGGTAGGTAAAGAACATCGTGGGTCTCCTCGGTGCAGGGGGATCCGCGGGGGATCAGGTCGGAGGCGACGCTAGGGAGGCGGTCTCGCAGCACCCGATGGGCCGACCATGAGGTCCCTATGAGAGACGCGCAGGCAACGCATCGGAGCAGCACAGTTGGTTCATAGGAACCGGCTCGAAGCTGAGTGCGTGACCACGACGACTCCCACCTCCGCACAGGCCCCCCGACTCACCAGGGCCGACGGCTCGCCCCTCCGAGTCCTCGTCGTCGACGACGAGAACAGCCTCACCGACCTCCTCTCCATGGCTCTCCGCTACGAGGGCTGGGACGTCAGGGCCGCCTCCGACGGTCAGGGCGCCCTCGCGCTCGCCCGCGAGTTCCAGCCCGACGCGATCGTGCTCGACTGGATGCTGCCCGACATCGACGGCATCCAGGTGCTCGGCCGCCTGCGGGCAGGGGGCGACGACACCCCGATCCTGTTCCTCACCGCGAAGGACTCGGTCGAGGACCGCGTCTCCGGCCTGACGGCCGGCGGCGACGACTACGTCACCAAGCCGTTCTCCCTCGAGGAGGTGGTGGCCCGGCTGCGAGGACTCATCCGCCGCTCGGCCTCGGCCGTCAGCGAGGCGGGCGACAGCCGCATCGTGGTCGGCGACCTGGTGCTCGACGAGGAGAGCTACGAGGTGCACCGCGGCGGGCGCGAGGTCGAGCTGACGGCGACCGAGTTCGAGCTGCTGCGCTTCCTGATGCGGAACCCTCGCCGCGTGCTCAGCAAGGCCCAGATCCTCGACCGCGTCTGGAGCTACGACTTCGGCGGCAAGTCGAGCGTCGTCGAGATCTACATCTCGTACCTCCGCAAGAAGATCGACGCGGGTGAAGAGGCGATGATCCACACCGTGCGCGGCGTGGGCTACGTCATCAAGCCCACGTCGTGAGCTCGGCCGCACCCGGAGGGTCCCGTCTCGCCGGGCTCCTCGGGCGCGTGCCCCGCGCCTCCGCCCCCCTCACGCTGCGCAACCGCCTGATCCTCAGCATCGTGGCCATCGTGGTGCTCCTCACCGTGGTCATCGGCACCGTGAGCGTCGTCGCGCTCCGCGGGTCGCTGATGCGTCAGCTCGACGACGACCTCGCCAGCGCGACCAGCCGGGCGGTGGCCGCCGCGTCGATCGGCGGGTCGGCCGGCCGGCCGAGCCTGAGCCCGGACAGCGACGCGTTCAGCGAGCCTCGCCAGGCACCGGGCACCTTCACCGCCGTGCTCGTCGGCGACGTCGTGCAGCAGGCCTTCACCGTGACCGAGACCGGCGAGCTGGTGGATCCCCTCACCGACGAGATCACCGCGGCGCTGGCGAGCGTGCCCGACGCGGGCGGCCCGGTCACCGTGTCGCTCGGCTCCGACCTCGGCGGCTACCGCGTCGAGGCCGTCCCGGTCACCCTCACCTCGCGGAGCGGCAGCTCGTCGTCGACGGGCGCCGTCTCGACCGGCTACCTCGTCGTGGGCCTGCCGACCGAGAGCGTGACCCAGACCGTCGCCGGGATGATCGCCTCCATCGCCTTCGTGACCCTGCTCGGCCTCGTCGTCGCGATCCTCATCGCCTACGCCGTCGTACGGCGCGCCCTGCGGCCCCTCGAGCGGCTGTCGGACACCGCGCTGCGCGTCGCCGAGCTTCCCCTCGACCGCGGCGAGGTGGCCCTCGCCGAGCGCGTCGACGAGCAGGACACGGACACCCGCACCGAGGTCGGCCGGGTGGGCGCGTCGCTGAACCACATGCTCGGGCACGTCGCTGCGGCGCTGGAGGCGCGGCAGCAGAGCGAGAACAAGGTGCGTCAGTTCGTCGCCGACGCCTCGCACGAGCTCCGCACCCCCCTCGCGTCGGTGCGCGGCTACGCCGAGCTGACGCGGCGGATGGGCGCCGGGCTGCCGGACGACGTCGTCTACGCGATGGGCCGGATCGAGTCGGAGTCGCTGCGGATGACGTCGCTCGTCGAGGACCTGCTGCTGCTCGCCCGCCTCGACGAGGGCCGCGACATCGTCGTGGCCGACGTCGACCTGACCCGTGTGGTGCTCGACGCCGTCAACGACGCCGCTGTGGCCGACCCGGCCCACGACGTCGACGTCGTGCTGCCCGACGAGCCGGTCGTCGTGCCGGGCGACGCCATGCGGCTGCACCAGATCGTCGCGAACCTGCTCACCAACTCGCGGACCCACACGCCCGAGGGCACGCCGGTCCACGTCGCCCTCGCCGTCGACGCGGCAGCCCGCTGCGCCGTCGTCACCGTGTCGGACGAGGGGCCGGGCATCGACCCGGCCGTGCTGCCGGTGCTGTTCGAGCGCTTCGCCCGGGCGGACAGCTCGCGCTCGCGCAAGGCGGGCTCGACCGGGCTCGGGCTCGCGATCGTCGAGGCCGTCGCGCACGCCCACGGCGGCGACGTCTCGGTCGCGAGCAGCGCCGACGGCGCCGTCTTCACGGTCCGCCTGCCGCTCGCGGGGATCCCTGCGGCAAGCGCGCCACGGGCTGCAGAACGGGCCACGACCTGACCGCAGGAGGCGCGACTTGCGTCGACGCGCCTCCTGCGTCTACTGTGTACCCAGCCCAAGACCGCCGGTTGTCCCTGTCTGCTCGCAGACGGAGACCGAAGGTTCTCGAGAGAGAGCGACCAGCGCAGGTGTGTGAAGTCGTTCCTCGCTTCTGCGAGATCCAGCTCCGTGCGCCAGCGCCGGAGCTTTTTCCATGCCCCGTCCTCGGACGAGACGTGAGCGAGTGCCAGGGGGCTGCCGGCACACCCACGTTTTAGGAGAGCCATGGCGAACAAGGAAGCATCGGTCGCCGAGCTCACGGAGAACTTCCGTAGCTCGACCGCCGTTCTGCTCACCGAGTACCGCGGTCTCACTGTGGCGGAGCTCAAGGAGCTCCGCACCGCCATCAGTGCAGACGCGACGTACGCCGTGGTGAAGAACACGCTCAGCAAGATCGCGGCGAACAACGCCGGCATCAGCTCGTTCGACGACGAGCTCGTCGGCCCGTCTGCGATCGCCTTCGTGCACGGAGACCCTGTCGCCGTCGCCAAGAGCATGCGTGACTTCGCCAAGGCACACCCCGCGCTGATCGTGAAGGGCGGTTACTTCGACGGTAACGCCCTGACCGCAGCCGAGGTCACCAAGCTCGCCGACCTCGAGTCGCGGGAGGTGCTGCTGGGCAAGCTGGCCGGCGCCTTCAAGGCCTCGCTGTTCGGCGCTGCTTACCTGTTCAACGCTCCGCTGTCGCAGGCCGTCCGCACGGTCGAGGCGCTGCGCGCGAAGCAGGAAGCCGACAGCTAACAGCTGTCGCAGCAACCACCACCACTTACAGAACACAACAAGGAGAACACCATGGCGAAGCTCACGCAGGACGAACTGATCGAGGCCTTCAAGGAGCTCACGCTCATCGAGCTCAGCGACTTCGTGAAGAAGTTCGAAGAGGTCTTCGAGGTCACCGCTGCTGCCCCCGTGGCCGCTGCCGGTGCCGCCGGCCCCGCCGCCCCCGCCGAGGAGGTCGAGGAGAAGGACAGCTTCGACGTCGTCCTCGAGGCTGCCGGCGACAAGAAGATCCAGGTCATCAAGGAGGTCCGCGCGCTCACGAGCCTCGGCCTCGGCGAGGCGAAGGCCGTCGTCGACGGTGCCCCCAACACCGTCATCGAGGGTGCGAACAAGGAGACGGCCGAGAAGGCCAAGGCTCAGCTCGAGGCTGCCGGCGCCACCGTCACCCTCAAGTAGCACCGGGGGCCGCACGGCCCCTCGCGACCTCGGTCGCACAGCACTGCCTGCTCGTCCGCGAGCACAGGAGGCGCCGCTCCCCACGGGGAGCGGCGCCTTCGTCGTTCCCGGATCCGGTCCACGGCACCGAGGAAGCAGGAGGCGTCAGCCGCGGGCGACGACCGAGTGGCGTCGGCCGTAGAGCGCGTACACCGCGACCCCGACCGCCATCCAGACGGCGAACGCGGCCCAGGTCACCCCGCCGAGCGTCACCATGAGCAGCACGCAGGTCGCGAAGCCGAGCAGCGGGACGACGGGGTAGAGCGGCACGCGGAAGGTCCGCTCGAGCTCCGGCCGGTTGCGCCGCAGCCAGATCACCGACAGGTTGACGAGCGCGAAGGCGAAGAGCGTGCCGATGCTCGTCGCGTCGGCGAGGGCGCCGAGGGGGATGAACGCCGCGGTGACGGCGACCGCGCCGCCGACGATCAGGGTGCCGGCGACGGGCGTGCGCGTCCGCGGCGAGATCCGGCCGAGGATCGACGGCACGAGCCCGTCGCGCGCCATCGACAGGAAGATGCGCGTCTGCCCGTAGAGCACGGTGAGGACGACGGAGGCGATGGCCGCGACCGCGGTCACGGCGAACAGGAACGCGACCCACGGCTGGCCCGTGATGTCGGCCACGATGGTCACGAGGGTCGCCTCGCCGTCGGTGAAGTCCTGCCACGGGCGGGCGCCGACCGCGGCCACCGCGACCAGGATGTACAGCACCGTGATGATGACGATCGAGGCGACGATCGCCCGCGGCAGGTCCCGTCTGGCGTCCCGCGCCTCCTCGCCGGCCGTGGACGCCGCGTCGAAGCCGATGTACGAGAAGAACAGGCGGGAGGCGGCGGCCGAGACCCCGGCGGCCCCCATCGGGGCGAGGGGCTCGAAGTTGCCGACGCTGAAGGCGGTGAACGCGACGGCGACGAAGAAGACGAGCAGGCCGACCTTGACGACGACCAGGACGGTGTTGACCCAGGCGCTCTCGCGGGCCCCCGGGACGAGCACGAGCGTGGCGAGCAGGACGAGGGCGGCGGCGGGGAGGTTCAGCAGGCCTCCCTCGGCGGGCGGACCGGCGACGACGTCTGGCAGTGCGAGGCCGAAGACGCGCAGCGCCTCGTCGACGTACTGGCCGGCGCCCACCGCGACGGCCGCGACCGACACGGCGTACTCGAGCACGAGGCACCAGCCGCAGACCCAGGCGATGCCTTCGCCGAGGGTCGCGTAGGCGTAGCTGTAGCTCGAGCCCGAGACGGGCACGCTGCCCGCCATCTCGGCGTACGACAGGGCCGAGAGCAGGGCGGCGACGCCCGCCAGGACGAACGCCAGCCAGACCGCGGGCCCGGCCAGCGGCACCGCGGTGCCGAGCACGACCAGGATGCCCGTGCCGAGCGTGGCCCCGATGCTGATGGCGGTCAGGTGCCAGACGCCCAGGGTGCGCCGGAGGCCCCGCGCGTCGGACGCCTCGGCCTCTCGGGCGAAGGCCTCGAGGGGCTTGCGACGCAGCAGCTGCTCACCGAGCGAGGGGCGGGCTGAGGCTGGGGCGGGGGAGGCGGGGGTCGGCTCGTCGTGCACCGCGAGAGGCTACCGCACGGCGAGGGAACAGCCCGGCCCCCGGCCCGGCAGGCCCGGCCCCCGGCCCGTCAGGCCCGGCCCCCCGGCCCGGCAGGTCAGTGCTCGGCTCGGCGGGATCAGTCCTCGTCGACGTGCAGCCCGAGCTGGCGCACCCGGGCGATCGCCTCCCGGCGGGACGTCGCCTGCAGCTTCCGGTAGATGCTCCGGACGTGGCTCTTGACCGTGTTGACCGAGATGAACAGCTGGCTGCCGATCTGGCCGAGGGTCTGGCCGGTCGCCAGGTGGCGCACGATGACGAGCTCGCGGTCGCTCAGCGGCTCCGCGAGGGGAGGCACGTCCGGCCCCTCGGCCGTGTGCAGGCGGGCGAGCACGCCGAGGGTCGCCTGCGGCTGGTCGCGCTGCACGGCGCGGGCCACGAGATGGTCGAGCAGCGGCTCCGGCAGGGTGCCGAAGACCCAGCTGGCGCCCGAGTGGCCTGCCTCGAGCAGGGCGCGGTCGAAGGCGATGTCGGCCTGGGCGGTGTCGCCCTGGGCCAGGTGGGCGGCCGCGGCGACGGCGTGGACGTGCCCGACGGTGCGCTCCGAGTGCAGGTCGCCGAGCACGAGGCACGCCTCGAGGTCGTCGAGCGCGGCCTGCGGCTCGCCGGTCGAGAGGTGGATGAGGGCGAGCACGCGGGCGGGGCACTCGATGTGGCGGTCGCCGGGCGAGAGGGGCTGGGCCAGGCGCCGCGCCTCCTGCGCCTGTCCGAGCTGGAGCATGGTCTCGGCACGGAGGGCCGTGGCCGACCGGCCGAGGACGACGGCGCCGGTGAAGCCCTGCACGAGGCGCGAGATGCGGCCGAGGTGGTCGAGCACCTCGATCGAGCGGCCCTGGGCGAGCAAGACGGTCGCCTCGGCGAACCAGCCGAGCGCCTCCCAGTCGCTGCCGCGGGCCGCGAGGTGCACGCGGGCGACGAGGTCGTCGTGCCCGCCGGGGGAGTCGTCCCGCTCGAGAGCGAGGTGCAGCCGGGCGATCTGGGCGAGGGCCCCGAACGAGCTGGCGAGCAGGTCGGTGCCCTCGGCGAGCTCGGCGGCGTGCTCGAGGTGCTCGTCGGCGAGCGCGAACTCGCCGAGCAGCACGGCGACGTAGGCGAGGGCGGACAGGCACTCGACGCGCTCGGCGATGCTGAGGTGCTCCTCGCCGAGGCCCGAGGCGAGCCCGAGCGCGAACTGGGCCTGGTCGTACTCGCCGTAGTGCAGGCGGATGAGGCCGAGCTGCAGCGAGAAGGAGGCGCTGAGGCTGATGCGGGCCGTGATCGACTCGGAGAGGTCGCTCTCGATCATCGTGCGGGCGACCTCGAGGTGCTCGTGGGCGACGACGAGGTTGCCGAGCGTCCGCAGCGCGGCGCCGAGGTGCACGTGGTAGCCGGCGCGCACCTCGAGGGGCAGGCCGGGGTCGGCGTCGATGGCCTTGGCCACGCCGCGGAACCACGGCAGCGCCGCGCTGCGCGAGCGGGAGCCGACCGATCGGTAGCTGGCGGCGAGGGCGAGCAGGATGAGCGGTCGACCGCTCCACTCCTCCTCGGGAGCCGAGCGGACGGCCTCGCGCAGACGGGCTCCCTGCAGCGGGGCTATCTGCGTCCAGGCCTGCTCGATGGCGTCGAGAGAGGCCCGCGCGTCGGCGGGCTGGAGCTCGACCCCTGTCGGGTCGGGTGATGCATCGTCAAGGGTGCGCACGGGTCCTACCTCTGCCGCATCGGGTAGTTCCCCGGTCGGGTCGGGGAATGCGGCGTCAGGGCGTGGTCAGGCACCCTGAGCTCCCAGCATAAATGAGCGATGTTCCCATCTGCGCGTCCCACGGCCAGATTGCCCCAGGAGTGGGGGGACGCGCCGCGGGCGTAGCCTCGCTCCATGAGCAGCGCGGGCGGGGCAGGCAGAGGAGGCGGCGGTCGAGCAGGAGGAGGCGGCGGCGGTCGTGGCGGCCGGGTCTCGAGCGGCGACGCCGCGGCCCAGAAGGCGGCCAACGCCGCCGCGCCGAAGATCCCCGACCTCTTCCGGCGCATCCGCGGGCTCTTCTCCCCGCACCGACGCGCACTCGTCGTCACCGTCGTGCTGGTGCTCGTCGGCGCGGCGATCAGCGTCGCGCCTCCTCTGCTCACCAAGCAGGCGTTCGACCGCGGGCTGTTCCCCGCGGGCGGCCCCGACGTCCCGGTGCTGATGGAGCTCGTCGGCCTGATGATCGGGCTGTGGGTGCTGTCGGCCGGCATCGGCGTCTGGCAGACGTACCTCACGGCCACGGTCGGCAACAGCGTGATGGGCGCCCTCCGCATCCGGCTGTTCGGGCACCTCCAGCGGATGGAGCTCGCGTTCTTCACCCGGACGAAGACCGGCGTCATCCAGTCCCGGCTGCAGAACGACGTCGGCGGCGTCGCGAACGTGCTGAGCAACACGATCTCGAGCGTGCTCGGCAACACTGTCACGGTGATCGCGGCGTTCATCTCGATGCTCGTGCTCAGCTGGCAGATGACCGTCGTCACCGTCATCCTGCTGCCGCTGCTCGTCGTGGCCCAGCGCCGGGTCGGACAGGTGCGGGCGCGCATCGCGACCAAGACGCAGGAGTCGCTCTCGGACATGACCGCGATCACGCAGGAGGCGCTGAGCGTCAGCGGCATCCTGCTCGCGAAGAGCTTCAACCAGCAGCGCAGCGAGGTCGAACGCTACTCGGCCGAGAACCGCACGCAGATCGGCCTGCAGGTGCGGCAGCAGATGAGCGGCCAGTGGTTCTTCGCCGTCGTGCAGATCTTCCTGTCGGTCATCCCGGCGCTGATCTACCTGGTCGCCGCCTGGCTCATCCTCCGCGACGTGCCGGTGACCGCCGGCACGATCGTCGCGTTCACGACGGTGCAGGCGCGGCTGACCTTCCCGCTGATGGGGCTCCTCCGGGTGGCCCTCGACCTGCAGACATCGGGCGCCCTCTTCGCGCGCATCTTCGAGTACCTCGACCTGCGGCCCGCCATCACCGACGGCGGGGCCTCCGCGACGGTCGACGAGGCCCAGCTCGGCCGCGTCGAGTTCGACGACGTCGAGTTCGCCTACCCCGACGCCGAGCCGGGGCAGCGGACCCTCCGCGGCGTCTCGTTCGACATCGAGCCGGGCCAGTTCGCGGCCTTCGTCGGGCCGAGCGGCGCGGGCAAGACGACGGTGTCGTACCTCATCCCGCGCTTCTACGAGGCGACCGGCGGCAGCGTGCGCTTCGCCGGCACCGACGTCCGCGACCTGCGGCAGGAGTCGCTCGTCGAGAACATCGGCATCGTCAGCCAGGAGACCTACCTGTTCCACGCGACGATCGGCGACAACCTCCGCTACGCGCGGCCGGACGCGACCGACGAGCAGCTCGTCGACGCCGCCCGGCAGGCGAACATCCACGAGACGATCGCGTCGTTCCCCGACGGCTACGACACCGTGGTGGGCGAACGCGGCTACCGCCTCTCCGGCGGCGAGAAGCAGCGCATCGCCATCGCCCGCGTGCTGCTCAAGGACCCGGCGGTGCTGGTGCTCGACGAGGCGACGAGCGCGCTCGACACCGTGTCCGAGCGGGTCGTGCAGGAGGCGCTGGACACGGCCACGAGAGGGCGCACGACGATCGCCATCGCGCACCGCCTCTCCACGGTCCGCCACGCGGACGTCGTCTTCGTCGTCGACGGCGGGCGCATCGTCGAGCGCGGCACGCACGACGAGCTCGTCGCCCTCGGCGGCGTGTACGCCGACCTCTACGGGCAGCAGGTGGCGTCGACGACGTGACCGGCGCCTCCTCGACGGGTGTCGCGGAACGACGGCTGAACGTCGCCGGGGTACGCGGCGTGTCACCAGTGTGTGACAGCTCTGGCGCGGTGCCCTCGATCGGTGGTACATCTGGGGGACGGATCAGATGAGGCTGCGTCATGTCGAGCGATGCTGGGCGGACGTCCTCGGGGGAAGAGGCCAGGCGTGTCGAGCTCCACCCACAGCAACAGCACCGTCAGCCCGGACGAGGCGACGGGCAGACCGACGCGGCGTCGCTCGCCGCTGCGGGCCCTCTTCGGGCGCGGCTCGCTCGACATCCAGTCGACCTTGCTCGTCATGCTGCTCGCGGTCAGCTTCCTCGCGGCGATCGTGATCGGCAGCGTCGGCTACGTGAACGGCCGTGACTCGCTCCGCGCGGCGGCGTTCGACCAGGTCACGAGCATCCGCGAGTCGCGCGCCCGCGACGTCGAGCGAACCCTCGCGGGGGTGCAGCAGGCCGTCGTGCTCGACAGCCGCAACGACAGCGCCGTGCAGGCGTCGCTCGACTTCAACGCCGGCTTCGCCGCGCTCGACGAGCAGCCTGTCGACCCCGCCCGGCAGCAGGCGGTCACCGCCTACTACGAGGGCACGTTCGTGCCGAGGCTCGACGAGGCCACCGGCTCGACGACCGACCCGTCGCTGATCGAGCCGACATCGTCGGCCCAGGCGTACCTGCAGTCGATCTACACGGCGCCCTTCGACGACGACTTCGACGCCTCGCTCGCGCTCGACACAGCCGACGACGGCAGCGAGTGGTCGCAGGCCAGGGCCGACCACCACGACTACTTCCGCGAGATGGTCGACCAGCTGGGCTACGAGGACGTCCTGCTCCTCGACCTCGACGGCAACGTCGTCTACTCGGCGTACTCGGGCGTCGACCTCGGCACGAACGTCGAGGACGGGCCGTACTCGCGCACGGCGCTCGCCGACGTCTGGGCCACCGCGCTCGAGTCGAACACGGTCGACTCGTCGTTCACGACCGACTTCCAGCCTTACGCCCCGTCGCTCGGCGTGCCCACCGCGTGGATCGCGTCGCCCGTGGGCACGGGCGCGGACGTCACCGGCGTGCTCGCCGTGCAGGTGCCCACCGAGACCATCGACTCGGTCATGACGGGCGACCAGGGCTGGGCCGACCAGGGCCTCGGCCGCACCGGCGAGGCCTACCTCGCCGGGCCCGACGAGACGATGCGCTCGACCTCGCGCGAGCTGATCGAGCACCCCGACACGTTCGCCGCCGACGTCGTCGACCACGGCACCCCGACCGACGTCGCCGAGCGCCAGGTGGCGAGCGGCAGCTCGGTGCTGCTGCAGCCGGTGGCGACCACCGCCGTGGACGCGGCCCTCCAGGGCCGTACCGCCACGACGGTCAACACCGACTACCTCGGCCACGAGGTGCTGGCGGCCTACGCGCCGATCGACGTCGACGGCCTCAACTGGGTGATCGTCGCGAAGGTCGACACGTCAGAGGCGTTCGCGCCCGTGGACGTGTTCACCCGCAACCTGCTGCTCTCGACGGCGGCGATCATCGTCGTGGTGTCGCTGCTCTCGCTGCTGCTGGCGCAGGTGTTCGTCCGGCCGGTGCGGCGCCTCCAGCACGCCGTCAACCGCGTCAGCGGGGGCGAGATCGGCGTCGAGGTGCCCGTGAAGGGGCACGACGAGTTCAGCGAGCTGGGCGGCGCCTTCAACGACATGAGCCGCAGCCTCAGGGTCAAGCAAGATCTGATCGACGAGCAGCGACGGGAGAACGACCGCCTGCTGCTGACCCTCATGCCGGAGGCGATGGCCAAGCGCTACAAGGAGGGCGAGGAGACGATCGCCGAGGACCACACCGACGTCGCCGTCGTGTACGCCGACGTCGCCGGGTTCGACGACTTCAGCCGGGGGATGCGCTCGGGTGAGCGACTCGCCCTGCTCAACGGCCTGTGGCGGTCGTTCGACGAGGCGGCGGAGAGGCTCGGCGTCGAGAAGGTGCGGAGCAGTCAGCAGGGCTACCTCGCCAGCTGCGGGCTCACGGTGCCGCGCATCGACAACGCCCGCCGGGTGGTCGACTTCACCCTCGAGCTGCAGGGGATCATCGAGCGCTTCAACGCGACCAACTCGTCCCGCGTCGCGCTGCGCGCGGGCATCGACACCGGCCAGGTGACCAGCGGCCTCGTCGGCCGGACGAGCATGGTCTACGACATGTGGGGCGACGCTGTCACTCTGGCCCACCGGGTGCAGGACGTCTCGTCGCAGGCGGGCGTCTACGCCACGGAACGGGTCGTGCAGAAGATCGGCGACGGGGTGCCGGCGGTCGACTCCGGCACGGTCACGACCCAGTCGGGCGAGCAGCGCGTCTTCCGCCTCGAGCGGCCGGTCGCCTGATGACGTCACTCTGGCAGCAGCCCTGGTTCTGGCCGGTGCTCGCCGTGGTGGTCGGGCTGCCGGCGCTGCTCATCGTGCTGACCGAGATCGCCAGCACCCTGCAGCGGCGGGGCAACCCCGGCGCACGTGTCGTGCGGCTGCTCCGCACCTACGTCGTGCCCACCGCCGCCGTGTCGATCCTGGTCGCCCAGGTCACGATCGCGGTCGACTCGAGGGACTTCACCTGGACGAAGGTCGCGACGACGGCCTTCGGGTTCCTGGTGATCCTCGCCGTGCTGAACGCCGTCAACCTCGCGCTCTTCACGAACGCCGAGAAGGGCAGCTGGCGCGACCGCCTCCCCTCGATCTTCGTCGACATCGGCCGCATCGTGCTGATCGCGATCGGGCTCGCCGTCCTCTTCAGCACGGTCTGGGGCACGGACGTCGCCGGGCTGTTCACGGCGCTCGGCGTCACCTCGATCGTCCTCGGCCTGGCGCTGCAGGGCGCCATCGGCAGCGTCGTCTCCGGGCTGCTGCTGCTGTTCGAGCAGCCGTTCCGGCTCGGCGACTGGCTCGACGCCGGCGGCGTGCGCGGCCGCGTCGTCCAGGTCAACTGGCGCGCCGTGCACATCGACACGGGCAACGGGATCCAGATCACGCCCAACGCGTCGCTGGCCGGCTCGTCGTTCACGAACCTCAGCCGCGGCGACGGCAGCTACACGGTCACCGCCCCGGTGGCCTTCACCACGGACGACCCGCCCGCCGAGGTCGTCGCCGTGCTGCAGAGGGTCGCGGCCGGCCTGCCCGAGCTGTGGCCCGGCACCACTCCGGTCGCCGTCCCGCTCGGCGGCGCGGCCTACGAGGTCTCGTACGAGGTGCGCGGACCGGCGCACGAGGGATCGTCGCTCGCCACGCTGCGCAGCTGGCTCTGGTACGCCTCGCGCCGCGCCGGCCTCGGGCTCGACGGCGACACGACCGACGCGTTCGTGACGCCCGAGCGGATCGAGCAGGCCGTCGCGGCCGTCGCCCCGACCCTCCAGGTGACGACCGAGGAGGTGCCCGTCCTCGTGCCGTCGGTGCGACTCGAGCGGTACGCCGCCGGCGAGGTCGTCCTGCCGGTCGGCGTCGTCCCCGAGGCGCTGCGCTTCGTGCTGAGCGGTGCCGTGGCCCTCGGCGTCCCGCAGCCCGGCGGGGTGCTGCTGCCCGTCTCCCGGGTCGAGCAGGGCGACTTCGTCGGGCAGACGGTCCTCACGCGCGAGCCGACCAGCACCCGGGCGGTCGCCGTGTCGGAGGTCGCGGTGCTCGTCGTCCCCGGCGACACGCTGGACGCGCTCGTGCGGGCGCGTCCGCGCCTGGCACGCGAGCTGGGCGAGGTCGTCGACCGTCGCCGGGCCGCGGCGCGCGCGGTCGTCGAGGCGTCGGGAGACGCTGCGGTGGGGGCCAGGGGGCAGCTGCCGGGCTAGGACCGCAGGGCGAGCATCGCCCGCATCGCGTCGACGTCGCTCTGCTGCGTCATGATCATGCCGCTCGCGAAGGCGTCGACCTGGGGGTCGTCGCTGCGGGCCAGGACGGCCTCGGCCATCTCGATGCCGCCCAGGTGGTGATCGATCATCAGGGTCAGGAACAGCCGCTCGGCGTCGACGCCGTCGGCGGCCCGCAGCTCGGCCATCTGCTCCGGCGTGGCCAGGCCGGGCATCGGCTCGCCGGGGACGTGGCTCGGCGCGGGGGAGCCGGAGACGCCCTCGCCGCCGTGGTCGTGGCCCGCGAGCTGCCCGTCGAGGGTCGGCTGCGTCATCCAGGTCATCACCGGCTGCGACGGCGCCTGCGGCACGCCCCAGACCTCGAGCCAGGCGTACATCTGGCCGGCCTGCTGCGACTGGGTCGCGGCGATGTCGTACGCGATGGTGCGGACGTCGTCCGAGGTCGAGCGGTCGCGGATCGCGAACGACATCTCGACGGCCTGCTCGTGGTGCACCTGCATGTCGCGGGCGAACCCGGCCTCGACGCTGTTCGTGCCGGGCACGACCGGCGCCGACGAGGTGAGGCGCCCCACGGCCACGCCCGTGCCGAGCACGAGCAGCAGCGCGACCGCGGCCGCGATCACGAGGCGCAGGCGACGCCCAGAGGAGGCGCCGGCAGCGCCCGCCTCGGTCGTCACGTCGTCGAGGTGGTCGAGGTGGTCGAGGTGGTCGGCCTGGCGGAGGTCGTCGGCCTGGCGGAGGCCGTCCGCGTCGCGGCGGTCGTCGGTCACGACACCTTTCCGGGGCCGTCGACCCCGCCGGTGCAGGGGGCGCCGGGCTCCGGGGCGTCGGCCGACTTCCAGTACTTGGTCACGAAGTCGGAGACGGCGTCGGCCTCCGGGTCGTCGAAGCCGAGCTGCGCGCCCCAGGCGCTGACGGCCATCGGCGTCTCCATGCCCTCGTACGGCGAGACGACCGAGTAGGTGGAGGGCGCGAGGTCGGTGATCTGCTCGATCTGCTCGTCGGTGACCTGGGCCGGGTCGTAGGTGAACCAGATCGCGCCGTGCTCGAGGTCGTGCACCGCGTTCTCGTTCGGCACCTGCTCGGTGTAGACGCCGCAGTTCATCCACACGGCGGCGTGGTCGCCGCCGGCCGGGGGAGTCATCTCGTAGTCGACGGTGCCCGAGACGTGGTTCGCCGTCAGGTCGTCCCAGGTCTGGACGCCGGCGACGTCGATCTCGCTGCGGTCTGCCCTGGGCGTGCCGCTGGTCACGACGACGGTGACGATCAGGGCCACGGCCGCGGCGCCCGCGACGGAGGCGGTCACGATGCCGATGGTCCTGTTGCGCTTCGACCTGGCCTGCTCGCGCTTCAGCGCGGCGACCTTCTCCTGCCGGCGCGCGTCCCGCTGCTGCTTGACGGTCATCGAGCTCGGGTCGGGCTTCGCGCCGGGGGTGTTCTTGTCGCTGCTGGCCACAGTGGGGTCCTCTGGTCTCGGGGATGCGTCACCGATTTGTCCCACACCTGTCTGGGAAGACCGTCACAGCCGGGTCGACTCGCCCCGTCATCCGCCGGGGGCCGCCGGTAGAGTCGGGGAGCAGCTGCGGGGGAGAAGTGCCGACCGCGGAGCGACGTCCCTGAAGGAGCCACACGTGAAGTACGCCGAGACCGTCCTCGACCTGGTGGGCGACACCCCCCTGGTGAAGCTGAACAAGGTCACCGAGGGCATCACGGCCACGGTGCTCGTCAAGGTCGAGTACCTCAACCCCGGCGGCTCGTCGAAAGACAGGATCGCGACCCGGATCATCGACGCTGCCGAGCGCGACGGCCTGCTGCTCCCCGGCGGCACCATCGTCGAGCCCACGAGCGGCAACACCGGCGTCGGCCTCGCGCTCGTCGCCCAGCAGCGCGGCTACCGTTGCGTCTTCGTGCTGCCCGACAAGGTCGGCGACGACAAGCGGAACGTGCTGAAGGCCTACGGCGCCGAGATCGTCGTCACCCCGACCGCGGTCGAGCCGTCGAGCCCCGAGTCGTACTACAGCGTGAGCGACCGGCTCGTCTCCGAGATCCCCGGGGCATTCAAACCGAACCAGTACGCCAACCCCGCCGGCCCGCAGAGCCACTACGAGACGACCGGGCCCGAGATCTGGCGCGACACCGAGGGGCGCGTCACGCACTTCGTGGCCGGCGTCGGCACCGGCGGCACCATCAGCGGCACCGGTCGCTACCTGAAGGAGGTGTCAGGAGGGGCGGTGCAGATCATCGGCGCCGACCCCGAGGGCAGCGTCTACAGCGGCGGCACCGGGCGCCCGTACCTCGTCGAGGGCGTGGGCGAGGACTTCTGGCCGTCCGCGTACGACCCGAGCGTCGTCGACCGCATCATCGCCGCCTCCGACGCGCGGTCGTTCGAGCTGACCCGCCGTCTCGCCCGCGAGGAGGGGCTGCTCGTGGGCGGCTCGTCCGGGCTGGCCGTGGCAGCCGCGCTCGACGTGGCCCGAGAGCTCGGCCCTGACGACGTCGTCGTCGTGCTGCTGCCCGACGGCGGCCGCGGCTACCTCGGCAAGATCTTCAACGACGCCTGGATGCGCTCGTACGGCTTCGCCGACAGCGTCGACGGGCGCACGGTGCGCGACCTGCTCGCCTCGAAGACCGGCTCGCTGCCGGCCCTCGTGCACGCGCACCCGTCGGACACCCTGCACGACGTGATCGGCATCATGACCACCTACGGCGTCTCGCAGATGCCCGTGCTCTCGGCCGAGCCCCCCGTCGTGATCGGCGAGGTCGTCGGCGCGGTCGAGGAGAAGACGCTGCTCGAGGCGGTCTTCGCCGGGGGAGCGAGCATGGGCGACGCGCTGTCGACCGTGGTCGGCGCCCCCTTGCCCCTCATCGGCATCAACGAGTCGGTCGAGAGCGCCCGCGCCGCGCTCGAGACGACGGACGCGCTGCTCGTCACCGACGACGGCAAGCCCGCCGGGGTCGTCACGCGGCACGACGTCCTGGCCTTCCTCTCCTCCTGACGGCCGGCCACCGCTGCGCCCCGGCGCGGCCGCTTCCCGTCAGCCTCTCCGCGTCAGATCTCCCCAGCACCGAAGGACACCCCATGAGCACCTCCGACCACGGCTTCTCGACCAGGGCCATCCACGCCGGCCAGGAGCCCGACCCGCGCACGGGCGCGGTCGTGCCGCCGATCTACCAGTCGTCCACCTTCGTGCAGGACGGCATCGGCGGCTTCCGCGACGGCTACGAGTACGCCCGCTCGGCGAACCCGACCCGCGACTCGCTGCAGGAGCTATTGGCGTCGCTCGAGGGCGGCACCGCGGCCTTCAGCTTCGCGTCGGGCCTCGCCGCCGAGGACGCGCTGCTGCGCTCGGTCCTCCGTCCCGGCTCGCGGGTCGTCATGGGCAACGACGTCTACGGCGGCACGCACCGCCTGGTGAACCGGGTCTGGACGCCGTGGGGCGTCACCCTCGAGACCGTCGAGATGACCGACCTCGACGCCGTCCGGGCCGCGGTGCGGCCGGGCGAGACCGACGTGCTCTGGGTCGAGACCCCGAGCAACCCGTTGATGAAGGTCAGCGACGTGACGGCGCTCGCCGAGATCGGGCACGCCGCAGGCGCGCTCGTCGTCGTCGACAACACCTTCGCCTCGCCGGCGCTGCAGCAGCCGCTGAGCCTCGGCGCCGACGTCGTCGTGCACTCGACGACGAAGTACATCGGCGGGCACTCGGACGTCGTGGGCGGCGCCGTCGTCGTGCGCGACGACGAGCTCGCCGAGAAGATCGGCTTCGTCCAGTTCGGGGCGGGCGCGGTCTCGGCCCCGATGGAGGCCTGGCTCACCGTGCGGGGCATCAAGACGCTCGCCGTGCGCGTCGAGCGGCACTCGTCGAACGCCCTCGCGATCGCGCGCGAGCTCGAGGCGCACCCCGCGATCGAGCGGGTCTTCTACCCTGGCCTCGAGTCGCACCCGGGGTACGAGCTGGCCGCCCGCCAGATGAGCGCCTTCGGCGGCATGCTCTCCGTGTCGCTCACCGCCGGGGCGGCGGCCGCCCGCCGCTTCGCCGAGTCGACCGAGCTGTTCCAGCTGGCGGAGTCGCTCGGCGGCGTCGAGTCGCTGATCGGCTACCCGACCGAGATGACCCACGCGTCGGTGCGCGGCACCGAGCTCGAGGTGCCCGACACCGTCGTCCGGCTGTCGGTCGGCATCGAGGACGTCGCCGACCTCCTCGCCGACGTGCGGCAGGCGCTCGACCGCGCGCAGGCCTGAGCTGCCCGGTCCCGTCCCCGCGGCAGCCCTCGGGCGTCGGAGGCGGCACCTAGGGTGAGAGCATGACGACCGCCCGCGAGAGCACCCTGCCCTCGGGCGGCGTGCTCTCGCCGGCGTACCGCCTCGCCACGCTCGGCATGGTGGCGCTGATCGGCATCGCGGCGTTCGAGTCGCTGGCGATCACCACGGTGATGCCGATCATCGCCCGTGAGCTCGACGGCGAGGCGCTGTACTCGGTCGCCTTCGCCGCTCCGCTCGCCTCAGGCGTCGTGGGGATGGTGCTGGCCGGCAACTGGGCCGACCGCAGGGGGCCCCGGGTGGTGGTGACCGCCTCCATGGTGCTCTTCGCGATCGGCCTCGGCATCGTCGGCACCGCTCCCGACATGGTCGTGCTGCTGCTCGGGCGCCTCGTGCAGGGGCTCGGCAGCGGCGCCGTCATCGTCGGCCTGTACGTGATGGTCTCGAAGCTGTACCCGCCGGTGCTGCACCCGTCGATCTTCGCCGGCTTCGCGGCGGCCTGGGTCGTGCCGGGCCTCGTCGGTCCCGTGGTGGCCGGCACCGTCGCCGAGCTGGCCAGCTGGCACTGGGTGTTCCTCGGCGCCCTCGTGATCGCGGTGCCCGCCTTCGCGATGATCCTGCCGAGCCTGCGGCGGATCCCTCCCACGCTGCCGGGCGTCGACGGCGCTCGCGTGCCGTGGAGCATCGGGCGCATCGCGTGGTCGGTGGCCGCGGCTCTCGCCGTGATGGCCCTGAACCTGCTGTCCGAGCTGCCGCTCGCGGCCGCCGCGGCCGTCCTCGTGGCAGCCGTGGTGGTGCTCGTCGTGGCACTCCGACCCCTGCTGCCCCGAGGCGCCCTCGTCGCGGCCGCCGGCGTTCCCGCCCTGGTCCTGCTCCGCGGCCTGGTGGGCGCCGCCTTCCTCGGCAGCGACGTGTACCTGCCCTACATGCTCTCGGCGCAGTACGGCTTCGCGCCCGCCGCCTCCGGGATCACCCTGACTCTCGGCGCAGTGGCCTGGGCCGCGGCGAGCTGGGCGCAGGGCCGCCTCGGCGACCGGGTCGCCCAGCGCACCGGCATCCGTGTCGGCATCGTGCTGGTGCTCGTCGGCGTCGTCGCGGCAGGAGCATCGGCGCTGGGGCACCTCCACCCGGCCGTCGTCATCACCGGCTGGGCGCTCGCCGGGGCCGGCATGGGGTTCATGTACCCGCGTTTCTCGGTGCTCGTGCTGCGCTGGTCGCGTGACGACGAGAAGGGCTTCAACAGCTCGGCCCTGACGATCGCCGACTCGTCGGGCTCGGCGATCGCCCTCGCCGTGACCGGTGCCGCCTTCCTCCAGCTCGGCGGCGCCGACGAGCCGCGGGCCTTCGTCGCCTGCTTCGCGGTGGCGGCGGTCGTCGCCCTCACGGCACTGCTGGTCAGCGGTCGCGGCGCTCCGCGCGGTCGCTGAGCGCACCTCCTCGGCCCCCGGTCGGGTGACGGCCGTCGGAGTCTGCATAATGGTCTGCAGCGCGCGATGTGTACGGTCACATCGCCGATCAGCGATGGAGCGACGTGAAGCACGAGGTCGAGAAGGTGCGCGCTCCGAACATCCGCGACGTCGCGGCCCTCGCCGGCGTCTCGTACCAGACGGTGTCGCGGGTGCTCAACGACAGCCCCAGCATCCGCCCCGCGACGAGGCAGCGCGTGCTCGACGTCATCGACCAGATCGGCTACCGACCCAACCAGGCGGCGCGGGCTCTGTCGACGAGCCGGTCGAAGGCGATCGGCGTCCTCACCCTGCAGAACGTCCACTTCGGCCCGCAGACCATGGTGAACGCGATCGAGGTGGAGGCGAGGGCCGCCGGTTACCGGCTCAGCATCGCCAGCACCTCACGCGCCGAGGACGACGTGCGGGCGAGCATCGACCTGCTGAGCAACCAGGCGGTGGAGGCGATCATCGTCATCGCCCCCCAGCGCAAGTTCTTCGCCGTGCTCGACGAGCTCGAGCTGCGGGTGCCGATCGTCGCGCTCGACTCGTCGCCGCGAACGAACGCGCACAGCCTGGCAGTCGACCAGCACGCCGGGGCTCGCCTGGCGACGCGGCACCTGATCGACCTCGGCCACAAGCACATCGTCCACGTCGCCGGCCCGCAGGACTGGATCGAGGCCGACGAGCGGATGCAGGGGTTCCTCTTCGAGATGGGCGAGGCCGACCTGTCGGTGGAGCCGCCGATCCTCGGCGACCTGACGGCCGACTTCGGCTACCTCGCCGGCCGCGAGCTGCTGCGGCGCCGTGACTTCACCGCCGTCTTCTCGGCGAACGACCTCATGGCGGTCGGCCTGCTGCACGCGTTCCGCGAGGCCGGCGTCGACGTGCCCCGCGAGGTCAGCGTGGTCGGGTTCGACGACTCGCCGACCGCGCCGCACCTCTGGCCGCCGCTGACGACCGTGCGCCAGGACTTCGAGCTGATCGGCCGCCGTGCCGTCGAGCTCGTCGTCGCCGAGCTGGACGGCAAGGCGGTCGAGGGGCGCACCCTGATCGCGCCGGAGCTCGTCGTCCGGGGCTCGACCGATCGTCCCTGGTTCCTCTAGCCGACACGCGGCGGATCGGGGCATTTGACAGGGACCCCCGCCGGGATTAGCTTTGCTCCAGTCGCGGTGTGAACGGTCACATCCCGCGTCCCAGGAGCCCCTCGAGGGGCCGGGGCCGGGGCGACTACAGAAGACGATGGTTCCCGCCGGCCCTGGCCGACGGTGACGACGACGAAGTCGATACATGGAGGTCAGCGTGCGCGCAGCACAGATCACGATGAGCGGGAACCGCGGGGGTGCCGCCCGTGGGCGTTGACTCACCCGTCATCCTCGAGATGCGCTCCATCACCAAGGAGTTCCCCGGCGTCAAGGCGCTCGACGACGTGTCCATGCAGGTGCGCGCGGGCGAGGTGCACGCCATCTGCGGCGAGAACGGCGCCGGCAAATCGACGCTCATGAAGGTGCTCTCGGGGGTCTACCCCTTCGGCACCTACGCCGGCGACATCGTCTACCAGGGCGAGGTCCAGAAGTTCCGCGACATCAAGTCGAGCGAGTCCGCCGGGATCGTCATCATCCACCAGGAACTCGCGCTCATCCCCGAGCTGTCGATCACCGAGAACATCTTCCTCGGCAACGAGCCCACGCGCTTCGGCGCCATCGACTGGCAGTCGGCCAAGACCCGCGCCGTCGACCTGCTCGCGCGGGTCGGGCTCAAGGACGACCCCGACACGGCCATCAAGAACCTCGGCGTCGGCAAGCAGCAGCTCGTCGAGATCGCCAAGGCGCTCAACAAGAACGTGAAGCTGCTCATCCTCGACGAGCCCACCGCGGCTCTGAACGAGGCCGACTCGCAGCACCTGCTCGACCTCATCCGGGGCCTCAAGGGCCGCGGCATCTCGTCGATCATGATCAGCCACAAGCTCAACGAGATCGAGGCGATCGCCGACTCGATCACCATCATCCGCGACGGCAGGACGATCGAGACGCTCGACGTCCAGGCCGACGGCGTCAACGAGGATCGCATCATCCGCGGCATGGTCGGTCGCAACCTGGCCAGCCGGTTCCCCGACCGGACCCCGTCGATCGGCGAGGTCTTCTTCGAGGTCAAGGACTGGTGGGTCCGCCACCCGCAGACCGCCGAGCGCTTCGTCTGCAAGGGCTCGTCGATCACCGTCCGCAAGGGCGAGATCGTCGGCCTCGCGGGCCTCATGGGCGCCGGCCGCACCGAGCTCGCCATGAGCATCTTCGGTCGCTCGTACGGGCAGTTCGTCTCGGGCGAGATCGTCAAGGACGGCCAGCGGATCGAGATCAAGAACGTCCGTGACGCGATCGACAACGGCCTCGCCTACGTCTCCGAGGACAGGAAGGTCCTCGGCCTGAACCTCCTCGACGACATCAAGCGCTCGACCGTCGCGGCCAAGCTCTCGAAGATCTCCCGCGCCTCCGTCGTCAACACGTACGAAGAGCACTCGATCGCCGAGGAGTACCGCAAGAGCCTCCGGGTCAAGACGCCCACCGTCGACGAGGGCGTCGCCAAGCTCTCCGGCGGCAACCAGCAGAAGGTCGTGCTGGCGAAGTGGATGTTCACCGACCCCGACCTGCTCATCCTCGACGAGCCGACCCGCGGCATCGACGTGGGCGCGAAGTTCGAGATCTACAACATCATCAACCAGCTCGCAGCCCAGGGGAAAGGCGTGATCGTGATCTCGTCCGAGCTCCCCGAGCTGCTGGGGCTCTCCGACCGGATCTACACGATCTTCGAGGGCACCGTCACCAACGAGATCGACGCGGCGGACGCCGACGCCGAGACGCTCATGCGCACCATGACGTCGAAGAAGAAGGAGCAGGCCGCATGAGCGGAATCAAGGACCTGAAGAAGGTCTTCGGCGGCAACACGTCGAACGCCCGGCAGTTCGGCATGATCGCGACCCTCGTCGTGGCCATCGTCATCTTCCAGTTCCTCACCGGCGGGCTCACGCTCGAGCCGACGAACCTGATCGCCCTGGTCAGCCAGTACTCGTACATCCTGATCCTCGCGATCGGCATGGTCATGGTCATCGTCGCCGGGCACATCGACCTGTCGGTCGGCTCCGTCGCCGCCTTCGTCGGCATCATGGTGGCCACCTCGATGACGACCTGGAACTTCCCGTGGCCCGTCGCGATCGTCTTCGGCCTCGTCGTCGGCGCGGCGATCGGGGCCTGGCAGGGCTTCTGGGTCGCCTACGTCGGCGTCCCCGCGTTCATCGTGACCCTGGCCGGCATGCTGCTGTTCCGCGGCGCCAACCAGTTCGTCGGCAACGCGACGACGCTGCCCGTCCCCGAGGCCTACACGGTCATCGGCGCCGGCTACCTGCCGGAGTTCGGGCCGAACACCGGCTACAACAACGCGACCCTGCTGCTCGGCCTCCTGCTCGCCGCGGTCGTCGTCTGGCGTGAGTTCCGCCTCCGTCGGGTGCAGCGCACCATGGGCTCCGAGATGGCTCCGCTCTGGGTCAGCTTCGTCAAGATCGCCGTGCTCGTCGCGATCATCCTCTACGCGGCCACGCTGTTCGGCGGCGGCCGGGTCGGCACCTCGTTCCCCGTGTCGGGCATCATCCTCGGCGTGCTCGTGCTGGTCTACGGCTTCGTCACGCAGAACACGATCTTCGGCCGGCACATCTACGCGGTCGGCGGCAACTCGCACGCTGCCGAGCTGTCGGGCGTCAACGCGAAGCGCATCAACTTCTTCGTGATGATGAACATGTCCGTGCTCGCCGCCCTGGCCGGCATGATCTACGTCGCCCGCGCCGGTGCCTCCGGGCCCCAGGACGGCCTCAACTGGGAGCTCGACGCGATCGCGTCCGTCTTCATCGGCGGTGCAGCCGTCGCCGGCGGCATCGGCACCGTCACCGGCTCCATCGTCGGTGGCTTCGTCATCGCGGTCCTCAACAACGGCCTCCAGCTCATGGGCGTCGGCTCCGACAAGGTGCAGATGATCAAGGGCCTCGTCCTGCTGATCGCCGTCGCCGTCGACGTCTACAACAAGAGCCAGGGCCGTCCGTCGATCACCGGGTTCCTGACTCGCGGACTCCGCCGCGACAAGGACGGCATCGCCGCCCCCGCCGCCTCGGTCGAGACCACGACCGCCGGTCGCCAGTCCGGCGTCGGCACCACGACCGACGCCCCTGCCGGCGCCGTGCACCCGAACGGCGACCTGACCGACGCGCAGCGCCCGTCGTCGACGACGCCCAACTAGACCAGCACCCTCGCGGGCCCGTCCACCGACGGCCGGGCACGCATTCCCCGGGAGCACCAGCTCCCACACCTGCAACCCCCCTACAAGAAAGTAGACACAGCATGCGCAAAATCGCGCTGGCGACCATGGCGGTCGCCGCAGCAACGACGCTGATCCTGAGCGGCTGCTCGAACTCGGCTCGCACCGACGCCGGCTCGGGCGACGCGGCCTCCGGCTTCGAGCAGGGCTCGACCATCGGCGTGGCGCTGCCCGCCAAGACCTCGGAGAACTGGGTCCTCGCGGGCGACCTGTTCACGGAGGGCATCACCGAGGCGGGCTTCGAGCCCGACGTGCAGTACGCGGCCGCCTCCGGGACCGTCGCGAACCAGCAGGAGCAGATCCAGTCCATGGTCACCAAGGGCGCGAAGGTGATCATCATCGGCGCGGCCGACGGTGCCCAGCTCGGCACCCAGGTGAAGGCGGCCCACGACGCGGGCGCCGTCGTCATCGCCTACGACCGTCTCATCCTCAACACCGAGGACGTCGACTACTACGTGGCCTATGACAACTTCAACGTCGGCGAGCTCCAGGGCCAGGCCCTGCTCGACGGCATGAAGGCCAAGAAGGCGGAGGGCCCGTACAACATCGAGCTCTTCTCCGGCTCGTCCGACGACGCCAACTCGGCTGTCTTCTTCGACGGCGCGATGAGCGTCCTCCAGCCCGCGATCGACGACGGCACCGTCGTCGTCGCCTCGGGCCAGACCGACATCAAGCAGACCGCGACCGACGGCTGGAAGGCCGAGAACGCCCAGCGCCGCATGGACTCGCTGCTGACCAGCACCTACGGCACCGCCGAGCTGGACGGCGTCCTGAGCCCCAACGACACGCTGGCCCGCGCCATCATCACGTCGGTGCAGGGTGCAGGCAAGGACGTCCCGGTCGTCACCGGTCAGGACTCCGAGGTCGAGTCGGTCAAGTCGATCATGGAGGGCGTGCAGTACTCCACCATCAACAAGGACACCCGTGCGCTCGTCGCGCAGGCCATCGACATGGTGACCTCGCTGTCCGAGGGCGACAAGGCCGAGACGAACGACGACGAGTCGTACGACAACGGCTCGAAGATCGTCCCGGCCTACCTCCTGCCCCCGCAGATCGTCACCAAGGAGAACGCCGCTGAGGCGTACGCCAACGACCCCACCCTGGGCCCGCTGACGAAGTAGCACCACCCCGCACCACCTGCACCACCACGAGAGCCGATCGCCCTGCACCGGGGCGGTCGGCTCTCGCCGTTCCCGACCAGTACGGTGGTGCCGTGACGGCAGGCGACCAGGAGGCGGCGGCCGCGACCGCGCTCCCGGTCACGATCGAGCTGCTGCTCGCGTCGCCCCGCTCCCGCTACGTCGGTCGCCCCGCCGACGGCCCCGAGCCGCCTCCGGCCGCGTCCGAGCTGCACGAGAGCGTCGAGCTCCGCGCGGGACTCGGGATAATGGGCGACCGCTACTTCGCGAAGCCCGCGCACCGCGGCGCGTCGGTGACGCTGTTCGCGGCGGAGTCCCTCGAGACTGTCGCGCGCCTCCTCGGCCTCGACGGGTCGCTCGACGCCGTCGCGGCCCGTCGCAACGTCGTCACGCGCGGGCTCGACGTCGACGCGCTGCGCGGACGCACGATCAGCATCGACAGCGGCGACGGCCCGGTCCTGTTCCGCGTGAACCGGCCGGCGAACCCGTGCGCATGGATGGACCAGGTGCTCGCGCCCGGCGCGTTCCGGGCGATGAGGGGGCTCGGCGGGATGCGCTGCGAGCCGCTGACCGACGGCGTGCTGCGGCTGGGGCCCGCGCTGGTCGAGCTCGACCCGCTCGAGCCGAGCGGGGCCTAGGAGCGGCGCCTAGGGGCGAGGCCTAGGGGCGAGAGGAGGCGGAGCTCACTGCCACCAGGTCGGCATCATCGCCGTCATGGTGTCGAGCAGCGCCTTGCGGCTGGTGCGCTTGCCGCGGAGCCACGCCTCGATGGCCCCGACGAGCGCGTGCGCGAACCAGCCGGCGGCGATGTGGACCGACAGCCCCTCGGGCAGCGAGCCCTCTGGCAGGCGCTCGATGTGCTGCAGGGAGGAGGTCTCGAAGTGGCTGGCGAGTGCCTTGTGGATGGACGCGTCGAGCGCGTCCGGCAGCGCGAGCCTGTACATCTCGCGGTACCGGACGACGTGGTCGACCACGCGCTCGACGCCGCGCCGGGTGATCTCGGCGCCGTCGGCCTCGGTCGAGGCGGCACGGGCCGCCTGGTCGTCGAGCCGGATCTGGTCGAGCTCCGGCGTGATGACGTCGGTCAGCAGGCCGCCCGGCGACGTCGCGTGGCTGTAGAAGGTCGCCCGGTTGATGCCGGCGGCCCGGGTGACGTCGGCCACCGTGATGGTCGACACGGGCTGCTTCGACGCGAGCTCGACGATGGCGCCGTGCAGCGCCTTGGTCGTCTGGACGATGCGGGCGTCGACCATGGAGGCCTCCTGGATGTCGTGCCGGAGCCGCGGCGGGGGCCCCGGCTGAGCCGAGCCTAGTGGTGCTCGACAGGCGTCGGTCTCGGCGACGCGGTGTCGTCCAGGGAGACGTCCGGCGCGGGCACCCGGCCTGTCGGCCGGGCCGGCCGGGCGCTACCATCGACGACGACCGCACCTGTCGACCACGCCTGTCGTCCTGGAGTCGTGTCGCCCCTCCCACCCACCACCTCGCCCCGGCTGCACGACGACGGATCGAACCGATTCGAGCGCAGCGGGGCCTCCCCTCGTGAGGACCCTCCCGTGAGCATCGTCGTCCACCCCGGTGACGCCCTGACCCGACGTCAGCGCCTCGTCTACGTGATCGTCCTGGGCGCGCTCACCGCGCTCGGGCCGCTCACGATCGACCTCTACCTGCCTGCCTTCCCTTCCCTCGAGGACGACCTCGGCGTCACGGCGGGCCTCGTGCAGCTCACCCTGACGGCGACGACGATCGGCTTCGGCGTCGGCCAGCTGCTCGTCGGCCCCTGGAGCGACAAGGTCGGCCGCCGGCTGCCCCTGATCGTGGCCACGGCGGTGCACATCGGTGCCAGCATCGGCGCCGCGGCAGCGCCCGACATCACCTGGCTCGCGGTCTTCCGCGTGCTGCAGGGCATGGGCGCGGCGGCCGGCGGCGTCGTGGCCATGGCCACCGTGCGCGACCTCTTCGGCGGCCTCCCGCTCGTCCGCATGCTGTCCCGCCTCGCACTCGTCACCGGCCTCGCGCCCGTGCTCGCGCCGGTGGTCGGGTCGCAGCTGCTCCGCTTCACCGACTGGCGGGGCATCTTCTGGTTCCTCGTCGCCTACGGCGTCCTCATCCTGCTGGCGGCGATCTTCCTGATCGTCGAGACCCTGCCGGAGTCGGCCCGCCACGGAGCCGGCCACACGACCCTCCGCCAGCGCTACAAGGCGCTCTTCAGCGATCGCGTCTTCGTCGGCGTCGCCCTGATCGGCGCGATGGTCTTCTCGGGCCTCTTCACGTACCTGTCGGCCTCGTCGTTCCTCTTCCAGGACGTCTACGGCCTCGACGCCCAGCAGTACGGCTACCTGTTCGCGATCAACTCGCTCGGCATCGTGGTCGGCGTCCAGGTCAGCTCACGGCTCGCGCGTCGCGTGCCCCCGGCGTACATCCTCGCCGGGTCGACGACGGTGCTGATCATCAGCGCCGGGCTGATCGTGCTGCTCGACTCGCTGCACGTCGGGCTGCTCGGCATCCTCGTGCCGCTCTGGTTCTTCATCGCGGGGTGCGGCTTCACGTTCCCGCAGGTGCAGGTGCTGGGCCTCGCGAACCACGGCGCCGAGGCCGGCACGGCGGCGTCCCTGCTCGGGGCCCTCAACTTCGGCCTCGCCGGCATCATCTCGCCGGTCGTCGGGTTCCTCGGCATCGACACCGCCGTCCCGATGGGCAGCGTGATGATGGTCACCTCGGCGGTCGCCATCCTCAGCCTGTGGCTGCTGGTGCGGCCGCGCAGCGTCCCCGCACTCGCGCACTAGCCGTACGACCAGCCCGCCCCGAGGAGGCGCGGACCAGACCAGAGGAGGCGCCTCCCGACCCGGGCGGGCCGCGCCGCACCTCCCTCGGTACTGTCGGCGGATGGACACCTCGCCCCTCGCACCGAAGCCGGCCACCCCGCGGGAGGCGACCGTCGCCCGGCGAGTGCAGCGCCGGTGGTGGGTCTTCAGCGCGCTCGGCGCGATCGGGGTCGTGCTGCTGATCGGCGTGGTCGTGACGGCGAGGGCGGGGCGTCTCGGCATCGACGAGCGCTTCATGAACGAGCTCGTCGAGCACCGCAGCGACTTCTGGATCGCCCCTGCCCTCGTCTTCGACACGGTCGGCGCGGGGCTGATCGGCGTCTTCGTCGTACCGATCGGCGTCGCCGTGGTCTTCCTGCTCCGGCGGCGCCCGTGGGCGGCTCTCTACTGGATCTGCGCGTGTGCCCTGAGCGCCGGCGTCGTCCAGGTGATCAAGCACACCTTCGGGCGGGCGCGGCCGACCGAGATCCTCGTGGTGAGCGACTACGGCTCGTTCCCGTCCGGCCACACGGCGAACGCCGCCACGCTCGCCGTCGTGCTCGGCGTCGTCCTGCGTCGCGTGTGGGTGTGGGCCGCCGGTGTCGTCTGGACCGTGCTGATGCTGCTCAGCCGCACCTACCTCGGGGCGCACTGGCTGACCGACACGATCGGCGGGCTGCTGATCGGCGCCGGCGTCGCGGTCGTCCTCTGGGCCCCGGTCGCGCACCGGCTCCTCGACGAACAGGAGCGTGTGAGGGGTCGTGGCTGGGCGTGGCAGACGCGTGACGGTGCGGGTGCCTAGGCTGACCCCATGACCGACCCCCTCGACCAGGCCAGGGCGGAGGCCGCCGCGGCGGTCGCCGTCGCCGAGCAGGCGAAGCGCGACGCGGAGGCGGCGCTCGCGCGTGCCGAGCAGCTCGCGGCCGCGGCAGAGGCAGAGGCAGAGGCCGCAGCGAAGGAGGCGTCGGCTGCGGCCCCGCAGGCCGCGCCGGTCGCCGACGCGGCCGGTCCCGTCGACGCGGCCGCCGCCTCCTCGGGTCCGCTCTCGCCCGCCGCCGTCGACGCGGTGCGGGCCGGCTACGCCACCGAGGGCCCCGCCCTCGAGATCGGCTCGCTCGTCAACGGCGACGCGCTCGCCGACGTCCCGGTGCGGATCCCGCTCGGCATGCTGAACCGGCACGGCCTGATCGCGGGCGCGACGGGCACGGGCAAGACGAAGACGCTGCAGGTGCTCGCCGAGCAGCTCTCCGCGGCGGGCGTGCCGGTCTTCGCGGCGGACGTGAAGGGCAACCTCTCCGGCCTCGCGGCCCCTGGCGAGTCGAGCGAGAAGCTGCTCGCCCGCACCCGCGGCATCGGACAGGACTGGACGCCGCTCGCCGCGCCCGCCGAGTTCTACGCGCTGGGCGACGGCGGCCCTGGCATCCCCGTCAGGGCGACGGTCAGCGGCTTCGGGCCGATCCTCCTGAGCAAGGTGCTCGGCCTCAACGACACGCAGGAGTCGAGCCTCGGGCTCGTCTTCCACTACGCCGAGCAGGCGGGGCTGCCGCTGCTCGACCTGGCCGACCTCCGCAGCGTGCTCACGTACCTGACGAGCGACGACGGCAAGGCCGAGCTGGCCGAGCTCGGCGGCCTCAGCAAGGCCACCGTCGGCGTGGTGCTGCGCGAGCTGATCACCTTCGCCGACCAGGGTGCCGACCGCTTCTTCGGCGAGCCCGAGATCGACACGGCAGTGTTCCTCCGCACGGCCGCCGACGGTCGTGGCGTCGTCAGCCTGCTCGAGCTGCCCGGCGTCCACGACCAGCCGGCGCTGTTCTCGACGTTCTTGATGTGGCTGCTCGCCGACCTTTACAACGACCTGCCAGAGGTGGGCGACCTCGACCAGCCCAAGCTGGTCTTCTTCTTCGACGAGGCCCACCTGCTCTTCGCGGACGCCTCGGACGCGTTCCTCGACCAGGTCACGCGCACCGTCCGGCTGATCCGGTCGAAGGGCGTCGGCATCGTCTTCGTCACGCAGACCCCTAAGGACGTGCCGAGCGACGTCCTCGCGCAGCTCGGCTCGCGGATCCAGCACCAGCTGCGCGCCTTCACGCCCGACGACGCCAAGGCGCTGCGGGCCACCGTCTCGACCTACCCCACCAGCGACTACGACCTCGGCGCCGTGCTGACCACCCTGGGCACGGGGGAGGCGGTCGTCACCGTCATGAACGAGAAGGGCGCGCCCAGCCCGGTCGCCTGGACCAGGGTGCGGGCGCCGCAGGGCTCGATGTCGCCGCTGCCCGCCGACGAGATGGCGGCCAGGGTCGCGGCGTCGCCGCTCTGGCCGGTCTACGGCACGCCCGTCGACCGCGACTCCGCCCGCGAGATGCTGGCGCGCAAGCTCGAGGCGGCGGCCCTTCGTCGGCGCGAGCTCGACGACGCGACAGCGCGGGACGAGGCCCTCGTGCTGCAGGCGAAGGAGGCGGCGGCCAGGGAGAAGCAGGACGCGGCGGCAGTCAAGGCGGCCGAGAAGGAGCGGAAGGCCGCCCAGGCCGAGTACGAGCGTCAGCAGCGCGAGTTCGAGAAGGCCGAGCGGGCGGCGGCGTCGACGAGGGCGCGACGGGCGGGCGGCGCGACCCGCTCCTCCTCGCGCTCGTCGTCGGGACGCGGTGGCTCGGGCGGCGCTGGGGGCGTGCTCGGGGACGTGCTCGGCTCGAGCGCCGGCAAGACGATCGTGCGCGAGGTCGTGAAGGGGATCTTCGGGACGCTGCGGCGGCGCTGAGCGCGGCGGCGCTGAGCGCGGCGGCGCTGGTGCCAGCAGGGCTCAGCGCGGCCGGGCAGGGATCAGCCCGTGAAGGCGTGCCAGACGAGCGCGAGCAGGCCCGTCGCGACGGCGAAGGCGACCACCACCAGCCCGGTGCTCAGCCACCGGCGACCCTCGTACCACGAGCGGCTCTCGGGCCAGGTGCGGTAGAACTCGGGCCCGGACATCGGCCGTGAGACTGTCGTGACGGCGCTGCCGAGCGCGTCGGTGACGGCCGTGATCGCCTCGTCGGGCCAGTAGCCGCCCCGCATGCGGAAGAGCACCTCGCCGTCGTGGCCGAGGGCGATCAGCTGGGGCACCGTCTCGGTCGAGGCGCCTCGGTAGGTGCGTGCGACGAGCACGGTCGCGACGGCGTCGCGGGGGAGCCGCACGCTGCCCGGCAGCCACCCGCGCTTGAAGAACTCGGTCTTGCTGACGCCGGCGTACGAGACCCTGAAGCGCCAGTACATGAGCAGGCCCGCGACGACCGCGACGTCGGCGACCCACAGCACGGCCGGCCAGCGGCCGGTCGGCCAGGTCAGCCAGAGGAGGGCCCCGAGGACGGGCACGAGGCTGAGGACGGCGGTGAGCACGGCGGTCCGGGCGATCGTGCGCCGGGGCACGGCGATCACCTCGAAGTCGTCGCGCGCGACGCCAGTCACCATCCCAGCCCCCTCGGCCCGCGGCTGCCTCCCCCCTCAGAGAGGACGGCCGTCGTCCCGACGGCCTGCCGTGGCACCGATCATAAGGGAGGCGGCACCTGGGTCGGACCGCTCTGTCCGGTCCGCGAAAGGGGCGGCGAGCCGGCCTCGGCCCGACGGTCTCGTCAGCGGTCGCGGAGCTTCTCGAGGTCGCGCCGCTCGCGCTTCGTCGGCCGACCGGCGCCCCGGTCGCGGACCGCCACCACGGCCGTCTCCTCGCGCGGGGGAGAAGGCGGCGTCAAGTCGGTCATCGCCTCGGCCGCGACGGAGGCGCCCACCCGCTTGACGAGGCACGTGCGCACCACGAGGATCCGGTCGAACCCGGCCACGCGCACCCTGACCTCGTCGCCGGGCCGGACCGACTGCGACGCCTTGACCCGCTCGCCGTTCACCCGCACGTGCCCGGCACGGCAGCCCGCCGTCGCCGCGGAGCGCGTCTTGTAGACGCGGACGGCCCACAGCCAGCTGTCGACGCGGGCGGAGGCGCGGGAGTCCATCCGACGATGCTACGTCGGGGGCGTCGCGTGCCGCGTGCGTCCACGGGACCCCGTGCCGTCCGCTACCATGGACGAGGTCGTGCGCCAGTGATGCTGTCGCCCGCCCTGGAGGATTCGCCTAGTGGCCTATGGCGCACGCTTGGAAAGCGTGTTGGGTGCAAGCCCTCAGGGGTTCGAATCCCCTATCCTCCGCACGAGAACGGCCCTTCCCTCCGGGAGGGCCGTTCGTGCGTCAGCGCCCGTGCGGCGCCGCCCGCACCCCACGAACCCGCGGACACCCTCCCGCGCGCCCGAGGGTGCACGCGGGTCCCGAGGGTCCCAACGGGAATGGGAGATCAAGAATTGGGGATCGACAGTTGGTTGCCGCTCCTCAGCACCGTTCTGATCGTCGACGAACATAGGAGTTCTCTAATGCGCGCATGGTCTCTCTACGTGGCGACCGTCGTCTGTGCCCTCGCGGCGCTGCTCCTCGTCGCGAACGCACTCCCCGCGCTGTCCTCCGGCGTGTTCGTCGTCGGCACCCCTGTCCTCATCTGCGGGGCGGGCCTCGGCGCCGAGTTCGTCAAGGAGGTTCGGAGAAGAGGACGCGGTTTCGACAACTGACCGCGGCGCCCGCGAGCTACACCCCTGGGCCGGCAGAACACCCTCGGTTCCGGGGGTGTAGTGCCGGTTCGGGGGGTAGCTCGTGCGCGGCGGCGGCGGCGGCGGTGGCGGAGCCGGGCGGGCCTAGGAGGCGGCGGTCCCGTCGAGCATCAGCGTCATGTACCGCAGGTCGAGCCAGCGGCCGAACTTGACGCCGACCTCGCGCAGCAGCCCCGCGTCCTCGAAGCCGAGCGACCGGTGCAGCCGTACCGAGCCCTCGTTGTCGGCCTCGACGAGGGCGACCATGACGTGGTGGCCGGCCTCCGTGGCCCCGGCGACCAGCGCCTCCAGCAGGCTGCGGCCGATGCCGGCCCCCTGGTGGCCCTCGCGCACGTAGACGCTGTTCTCGACGGTGTGGCGGTAGCCGTCCTTGGCGTGGAACGGGCCGAAGCTCGCGTAGCCGACGACGACGTCGCCCTCGACGGCGACGATCGCGGCCGTGCCGGGGCGGCTGTGGGCGGCGAGCCACTCGCGGCGGCCCTGCAGGTCGGGCTCGACGTCGGTCCAGATCGCGGTCGAGCGGGCGACGGCATCGGCGTGGATCTCGAGGACCCCCGGCAGGTCGGACTCGGCAGCAGGGCGGATGATCACGGGACGATCCTACGAGGGGCGCGGGCGCACCAGGGGCCCGACCCTGTGAACCGTCGGAGGCGCCGGTCCGACCCGAGGACGCCCGCGTAGGTTCGGCTCATGACTGACGACACCTACACCGCGTCCTTCCTCGGCGACGACGGCCAGGAGGCCCGCACCGAGCAGCTCGAGTCGATCGGCGGCCAGCCGCAGAAGAGCCTCGTCCGCCCCGCGGCCGACGGCGGCGACGACGTCAACTGGGAGCTCGACGCCGACGCGTCGGCAGACGGCAAGGCCGTCTACCGCTCCCTCGGCGTCGCGCAGCACGACTACTCCTGAGCCGTCCAGCCGCGGGGACCGGATGATCGGGACCCGCCGGGAGCCGTCGCGGGGGTAACATATCGCCACGGCGCGCCTGCGCCGCTCAGCCAGACAGCGCACGACGGCGTGCGCACAGGAGGCACTCGTGACCACACGACGTGACGGATCCCGCTCGCTGCTCCGCAAGAAGCCCGTGCAGCAGATCGAGGACGAGGCCGGGGGCAGCGGCCTCTTCAAGAGCCTGGGCCTCTGGCAGCTCACGGCCATCGGGGTCGGCGGCATCATCGGCGTCGGCATCTTCTCGCTGGCGGGGCTGGTGGCCCACGGCGACGACGCGAACCCGGGCGTCGGGCCGGCCGTCCTCTTCTCCTTCTTGATCGCCGGTCTCGCGAGTGCCGCGGCGGCACTCTCGTACGCCGAGTTCGCGGGCATGATCCCGCGGGCCGGCTCCGCCTACACCTACGGCTACGTCGCCCTCGGCGAGATCATCGGGTGGTTCATCGGCTGGGACCTGCTGCTCGAGTACGTCGCGATCGTGGCCGTCGTCGCGATCGGCATCTCGGGCTACTTCGACGCGTTCCTCTCGGGGCTCGGGCTGCACCTCCCTGCCTCGATCGCCTCGACGCCCGACGCCGGGCAGGGCGGCGTGGTCAACCTGCCCGCGATCGTGGTCTGCCTGGTCGTCACGTTCATCCTCAGCCGGGGCTCGAAGGCCTTCGGCCGCTTCGAGATCGTCGCGGTCGGCATCAAGGTGCTGCTGGTGCTCTTCATCATCGGCATCGGGCTGTTCCACCTGAGCGTCGAGAACTTCTCGCCGTTCGTGCCCAACGGCTTCGGGCCGGTCTTCACCGGGGCGGCCACCGTCTTCTTCGCCGTCTTCGGCTACGACGCGATGAGCACCGCGGCCGAGGAGAGCGTCGACGGCAAGAAGCACATGCCGAAGGCGATCATCCTGTCGCTGATCATCGCGATGATCCTCTACGTCGCCGCGACGCTCGTGCTGACCGGGATGCAGGACTACCGAGAGATCGACCCGGCCGCGGGCTTCGCCTCGGCCTTCAGCAGCGTGGGCCTGCCGGTGGTGGCGACCATCATCTCGGTGTTCGCCGTCATCTCGATCCTCACCGTCATGCTGACCTTCCTGCTCGGCGTCACGCGCGTCTGGTTCTCGATGAGCCGCGACGGCCTGCTGCCCGGCTGGTTCGCACGGACCGACCGCAAGGGCGTCCCGCAGCGCGTCACCTGGATCGCGGGCGTCGCGTCCGCGCTGCTCGCCGGAGTGTTCCCGATCCGCGCCGTCGCCGACCTGACGAACATCGGCATCCTGGCCGCGTTCGTGGTCGTCTGCATCGCGGTCATCGTGTTCCGCTACCGCAAGCCCGACGAGCCGCGCACGTTCCGCCTCCCGTTCATGCCCTTTGTGCCCGCGTTCGGGGTGCTCGCGAGCGGGTTCCTGATCTCGCAGCTGCACTGGGAGACCTGGCTGCGCTTCGGGATCTGGCTGGTGATCGGCCTCGCGCTCTACTTCGGCTACGGCCGCAGGCACTCGCTGCTGAACCCCGACAGCCCGCGCCTGCCGCGCTGACCTCCCCGGCGCCTCCGAGCCCGCCGGACGTAGGCTGGGCGACGTGTCCACCCGCATCTACATCACGTCCGCAGAAGGCCACACCGGCAAGTCGACCATCGCCCTCGGCGTGCTCGACACCCTGAGCCACGAGGTCGGCCGGGTGGGGGTGTTCCGCCCCGTGGCCCGGTCGACGCGCGAGCGCGACTACGTGCTCGAGCTGCTGCTCGCCCACGACAGCGTCGACCTCGACTACGACGAGTGCGTCGGCGTCACCTACGACGACGTGCACCGCGACCCGGACGCGGCGCTCGCCGCCGTGGTCAGCCGGTTCTCCGCCGTCGAGCGGCAGTGCGACGCGGTCGTCGTGATCGGCTCCGACTACACCGACGTCGGCAGCCCCACCGAGCTCTCGTTCAACGCCAGGGTCGCCGCCAACCTCGGCGCCCCCGTGCTGCTCGTGCTCGGCGGCCGCAGCGCCGCCGACGGCACCACCCCGCGCACCGGCGCCGACATGCGCCAGGTGGCCGAGGTCACGACGGCCGAGCTGCGCAGCGAGCACGCCAGCCTGCTCGCCGTGGTCGCGAACCGGGTCGAGCCCGAGCACCTCGACGACGTCGTCCGCGGCATCGGCGACGCGCTCGCCGCGAGTCCCTCCGGTGCCGTGCCCGTCTGGGCGCTGCCGGAGGACCGCCTCCTCGTGGCCCCCACCGTGCGCGCGGTGCTCGAGGCGACCGGCTCGGCCTTCGTGCGCGGCGACGAGGCCCTGCTCGACCGTGAGGTGGAGGGCGTCGTCGTCGCGGCCATGTCGATGGAGAACGTGCTGCCCCGCCTGATCGAGGGCGCGGTGGTCGTGGTGCCGGGGGACAGGTCGGACGTGCTCGTGGCGACGGTGCTCGCGCACGCGTCCGAGACGTTCCCGTCGCTCGCGGCCGTCGTGCTGAACGGCGGCTTCGAGCTCGCGCCGCAGGTCGACCGGCTGGTCGAGGGCCTCGGCAGCACGCTGCCGATCGCCAGGAGCGAGCTCGGCACCTACGACACCGCGCTCGCCATCACCCAGACCCGCGGGCGCCTCGCCGCCGACTCGCCCCGCAAGTACGACCTCGCGCTGTCGCTGTTCGAGACGCACGTCGACGGCGCCGAGCTGCTCCGCCTGCTCGAGGTCAGCCCCTCCGGCGTCGTCACGCCCCTGATGTTCGAGCACCAGCTGCTCGAGCGCGCCCGCAGCGTCAAGAAGCACATCGTCCTGCCGGAGGGCGGGGACGACCGCATCCTCCGTGCCGCGTCGACGCTGCTGCAGCGCGGCGTCGCCGACCTCACCCTGCTCGGCGACGAGGGCGTGATCAGGGCGCGCGGTGCCGAGCTCGGCCTCGACCTCGCCGACGCCCGCGTCCTCGACCCCTTCGACGCCAGCCTGCAGGTGCAGTTCGCCGCCGAGTACGCGAAGCTCAGGGCCCACAAGGGCATCTCCGCGAGCATGGCGATGGACACCGTCACCGACGTCTCGTACTTCGGCACGATGATGGTCAAGCTCGGGCTCGCCGACGGGATGGTCTCGGGGGCCGCGCACACGACCGCCCACACGATCCGTCCGGCGTTCGAGGTCATCAAGACGGTGCCGGGCGTCGGCGTCGTCTCGAGCGTGTTCCTGATGGCGCTCGCCGACCGCGTGCTCGTCTACGGCGACTGCGCCGTCATCCCCGACCCGACCGCCGAGCAGCTCGCCGACATCGCGATCTCGTCCGCCGAGACGGCCGTGCAGTTCGGCATCGAGCCGCGGGTGGCCATGCTCAGCTACAGCACCGGCGACAGCGGCTCCGGCGCCGACGTCGAGAAGGTCCGGGCCGCGACGGCGCTCGTGCGCGAGCGCCGCCCCGACCTGCTCGTCGAGGGGCCGATCCAGTACGACGCCGCGGCCGACCCGGTCGTGGCCGCCGCGAAGATGCCCGACTCGGACGTCGCGGGGCGCGCGACGGTGTTCATCTTCCCCGACCTGAACACGGGCAACAACACGTACAAGGCCGTCCAGCGGAGCGCCGGCGCGGTCGCCATCGGGCCCATCCTCCAGGGGCTCCGCAAGCCGATCAACGACCTCTCGCGCGGCGCGCTCGTCGGCGACATCGTCAACACGGTGGCCATCACGGCGATCCAGGCCGGCACCGAGCAGGCCGCCACCACCATCGAAGGGAACACCCCGTGAGCGCAGTCCTCGTCGTCAACTCCGGCTCGTCGTCGTTCAAGTACCAGCTGATCGAGCTCGACGACGAGACGACGCTCGCGTCGGGGCTCGTCGAGCGGATCGGGGAGGCGGTGGGCGAGACCCGGCACCGCAACCACCTCACCGGCGACGAGAGCAGCAACGACTCGCAGGCTATCGCCGACCACGCGGCCGGCTTCGAGGCGATGATGGCTGCCTTCGCCGCGCAGGGCCCCTCGTTCGACGAGCACCCGCCCACGGCTGTCGGCCACCGCGTCGTGCACGGGGGAGTGGACTTCGACCGTGCCACCCTCGTCACCGATGAGGTCGAGAAGGCGATCGACCGTCTCTCCGCGCTGGCGCCGCTGCACAACCCGGCCAACCTGCAGGGCATCAGGGCCGCGAAGGAGGCGTTCGCCGACGTGCCCCACGTGGCGGTGTTCGACACGGCGTTCCACCAGACGCTGGCTCCCGCCGCCTACACCTACGCCATCGACGCGGAGCTCGCCGAGAAGCACCACGTGCGCCGGTTCGGGTTCCACGGCACCTCGCACAAGTACGTCTCCGAGAAGACCGCCGAGTTCCTCGGCCGGCCGCTCGCCGAGCTCAAGATCATCGTCCTGCACCTCGGCAACGGCGCCTCCGCCGCGGCGATCGACGGCGGTCGCTCGATCGAGACGAGCATGGGCATGACGCCCCTCGAGGGGCTCGTCATGGGCACGCGCTCGGGCGACATCGACCCTGCGGCGGTGTTCCACCTGCACCGTGAGGCGGGCCTCGACTTCGACGAGCTCGAGACCCTGCTCAACAAGGGCAGCGGCCTGCTCGGCCTCACCGGCAGCGGCGACATGCGCGACGTGCAGGACAGCGCCTCCCGCGGCGACGCCGTGTCCGAGTCGGCGCTGGCCGTCTACCGCCACCGCATCCGTCACTACGTCGGCGCGTACGTCGCCCAGCTCGGCGGCCTGGACGCCGTCGTGTTCACCGCCGGCGTCGGCGAGAACAACGCACTGCTCCGCCGCCGGACCCTGGCCGGGCTCGAGTTCCTCGGCATCCGGGTCGACGACGACCGCAACGAGCTGGCCTCCCGCGACGCCCGTCGCATCTCGCCCGAGGGCGCGGCCGTCGAGGTGCTCGTCGTCCCCACGAACGAGGAGCTCGAGATCGCCCGGCAGGCCGCCGCGCTCCGCTGAGCACAGTCCCGTCCGGGGGAGCGGCGGCCCCGCGCCGACCCCCTCGAGGCGAGAGAGGCCCCGGAGGCGCACGTCGCGCCTCCGGGGCCTCTCTCGTGTGCGACAGGCAAGCGCCTGCCCTGACCTCAGTACTTGATGGTGGCGAGCGCGTCCGACACGGGCGTCTCGCCCGAGACCAGCTCGAACTGCGTCTTCACGGCCGTGCCCTCGATGATCGCGGTGGCGATCACCTCCGCCACGTCGGCGCGGGAGACCGTGCCCCGCTCGACCGTCTGGCCCACGGTGACCTGGCCGGTGCCGGGGTCGTCGGTGAGGCCGCCGGGGCGCACGACGGTCCAGTCGAGGCCGTCACGGGCGCGCAGGTCGGCGTCGGCCTCGCTCTTCGCGCGCATGTACACCTGGTAGACGGCGTCGTCGTCCTCGGCGGGCAGCTGCGCCTTCTCGGGGTCGAAGGCGTCCGTGCCGATGGCCGAGACCATCACGTAGCGGGCGACGCCCGCCTTCTCCGCCGCGTCGGCGAGCAGGATCGCACCGTCACGGTCGATCGTGAGCTTGCGCTCCGCGCCGCTGCCGCCTCCGCCGCCGGCCGCGAAGACCACGGCGTCGGCACCGTCGAGGTGGCCCGCGAGGGTCTCGACGTCGGTCTGCTCCAGGTCGAGGACGAGCGCGCGGGCACCCGCCGCCTCCAGGTCGGACGTGTGGTCGGGGTTGCGGACGATGCCCACCGGGTCGTGCCCGGCGTCGGCGAGTCGGCGTTCGAGGAGCTGGGCGATCTTGCCGTGTCCTCCGGCGATGACGATTCTCATGCACCCAGGGAACACCCCGTGTCGCGCGAGTCGCTCAGGAGCCGCTAAACTTCTCGAGGCTCCTCACGTGGCGCCATCCAGGCCAACTCCCCCAGGGCGGAAACGCAGCAAGGGCAACCGGGCTCTGGCGGGTGCGTGAGGGGTCTCCACTTTTTAACGCGGCGCTGCCCTCGCGGCGCTGCGGCGCCGCGTGACCTGGGGTGCGGACGGGACTGGCCGGTCGCGTTCCCGAGATGGTGCGCCGCTGCAGCGGATCGCGCCGAGCGTCGAGACCCTCGGGAGTCGCGCGGACCCTCGGGCGCGCGGCGGGGTGCGCGCGGGTTCCGCGGGTCCGGGAGATGGGACGGGGCCGCGCGACAGGCGTGGCGGGCGGGGTCAGGAGGCGGCGCCGCAGATCGCCCCGAGCAGGCCGTAGTTGACGGTGCGGCCTCCCGAGAGCGGCGACACCCACGGCGACGTGCCCGTGCCGGCCGTGCCCTGGACGCGATAGGTCGTCGTGCTCACGCCGAGGATCTCCAGCGGCACTTGATAGCTGTTGGTGGTCACCGTGGCGACGGGCTGCGCCACTCCGGTCCTGTAGACGTTCCACGACGGCGGCGCGACACCGCCTGTGGGGAGCGGCGTCGGCACGTCCCACGTCAGCACGGGGCCCGCGAGGAGGCCGCCGCCGCTGCAGCCGATCGTCGTCGCCCTCACCAGGGTCCCCGTGCTCGTCGTGGCCGTCGCCGTCGTGCGGTCCGCGAAGGCGGCGAGGGTGGGCTCGGGGGGCGCTGCGGCCAGCGCGGCGGCCAGGGCGAGCACGACGACGCCCGAGACGACGGCGGTGCCGGCGCCGGAGGTGCGGTGCCGGCCGGCCGCGTGACGCGGCCCGTCCTCGCGGCGGACGCGCGCCTCCTCGGCTCTGCTGTCGTCGGCGTGCGCGGGGTCGTGTGCGGTCGCGGCCAGCTCCTCCGCGCGCGGGCGACGGAACCCGATCATGGCGAGCATGCCGAAGAGCGTCCCGACGACGAACACCCAGCCGGGGGCCATCGCCTGGTCGACCCACTCGCCGAGCCGCGGCGTCGACCAGAAGACCCTGTCGGCCTCCGCGACGACGACCGGGTCGGGGTCGGTCACCGGGTTCGCGTCGCCCTTGAGGACGAGCGACCGGGAGGCGCCGCCCGCGTCGTCCGTCTCGACCACGCGGTGGGTGACGCGGACGCCGTCCGCACGCGGCACGCTCACGACGTCGCCCACGGCCACCTCGGCCGCAGGCACGGTCTGCGCGAGCGCGAGCGCACCCGTGGGGATGTCCGGCGACATCGAGCCCGAGCGGAAGATCAGGGGAGTGACGCCCGCGAAGACGGCCAGGGCGGCGGCCGTCAGGCAGACCACACCGGTCAGCGCCCCGACCCAGAGCACGACCTCGCGCGCGAGGAAGCGCGCCCGGGCGTTGCGCCGGGCGTGGTCGACCGGCGGCCGGTCGTGCCGCGCGCGTCCGGGGGAGGACGCCATGAGTGGCTCCCCTCGTCGTGCGTCGGGCAGGTGGTCCGTGGGGGGAACGGCGGAGTCGGGCACCCGACGCCGGACTCCGCCGTTCCCGTGTCCGGGCCGCGTCCGCCACAGGTGGCGGGGGCCTCGGGACGCCCGCCCTGGGAGGCGGGAGCTGGGAGAGCTGCGGGCGGTTACTGCTGGGTGGCGGTCACCGTCATGGTCGCCGTCACGGACTTGCCCTGCACCGTGTTGTCCGCGGTCGAGGGCACCTCGGCACGGACGCACAGGTACTCGACCTGGCCGGCGGGCAGCGCGCGGGGAGCGGCGGTCGCGGGGCCGGCGCTGAGCTTGGTCGTGGCGGGCGTGACGACCGTGGTCGCGCCCGTGAACGTGGCGCTGCTGCACGTCGGCGGGGTGCCGACGCCGAACGCGCTCGTGCCGAGGCTCGCGACGCCGTAGTTCAGCGCCGCGGCGAGGAGCTGCGGGTCGGTGCCGGTGGTGCTCGTCGTCGTGTACGCGTAGTTGAAGGGCAGGTTGCCGGCGTTCCGCACCGTGAGGAGCGCGTACGTCTGGTCGCCCGGCTTCGCCGCCGTCATCGTGAGGCCGGTGAGGGCCGTCGTGACGTCCTGGTCGTTCAGCTTGAGGTCGAGCGTGCCCGTGCTGAAGCTGCCGGTCGCGGTCACGGTGTCGGTGAACGCCGCGAGCGTCGCGACGGTCCCGAGCCCGAGCACGGTGCCGAGGGCGAGCACTGCCCTGACCTTGCCCGAGACGGAGAGGCGGTGGGCGCGCGAGGACGCCGTGGCTGCAGACATGCGGGTGTCTCCTGATCCTGATCCTGACCGGTGTGCCGCGAGGGTGGGTCGCGACGTGTGCGTCGCCGCTGGTGAGGCGGCTCGGCACGAGCTGGTGAGGCTCGTCCGGTGGGTCGAAGATACCAAGGAGGCGCTGGTTGCGCCAGAGTCGGACCCACCCCCGATGGGGGGCCGGGTCGACCGCTCGCCGCCGCGGACGTCGGTGGCCCCGACTACTCTTGTCCCGTGGTCACAGCCCTGTATCGCCGTTACCGGCCAGAGAACTTCGCCGAGCTGATCGGACAGTCGCAGGTGACCGATCCGCTCCGCACGGCGCTGCGCGCCGACCGTGTCAACCACGCCTACCTGTTCAGCGGCCCGCGGGGCTGCGGCAAGACGACGTCGGCCCGCATCCTGGCGCGCTGCCTGAACTGCGCCGAGGGCCCGACCGACACCCCGTGCGGCGTGTGCGACTCGTGTGTCGAGCTCGCACGCGACGGCGGCGGCTCGCTCGACGTCATCGAGATCGACGCGGCCAGCCACAACGGCGTCGACGACGCCCGCGACATCCGCGACCGTGCCGTGTTCGCCCCCGCACGCGACCGGTTCAAGATCTTCATCCTCGACGAGGCCCACATGGTCACGCCGCAGGGCTTCAACGCGCTGCTCAAGGTCGTGGAAGAGCCGCCGGAGCACGTCAAGTTCATCTTCGCGACGACCGAGCCCGACAAGGTGATCGGCACGATCAGGTCCCGTACCCACCACTACCCGTTCCGGCTCGTGCCGCCCGCCCAGATGCTCGAGTACGTGCAGCAGCTGACCGAGAGCGAGAGCGTCGCGGCGGCCCCGGGCGTCCTGCCGCTGGTGGTCCGCGCGGGCGGCGGCTCGGTGCGCGACACGCTGTCGCTGCTGGACCAGCTCATGGCCGGCAGCGAGAGCGGCGGCATCGAGTACGAGCGCGCGGTCGCGCTGCTCGGCTACACGCACGCCGCGCTCCTCGACGACGTCGTCGTCGCCCTGGGGCAGCGCGACGGCGCCGCGGCCTTCGCCGCCGTCGACCGCGTCGTCCAGACGGGTCAGGATCCGCGACGCTTCGTCGAGGACCTGCTCGAGCGGCTCCGCGACCTGATCGTGGTCGGCGCGACCGTCGAGGGCGCCTCCGCCGTGCTGCGCGGCGTCACGCCCGAAGAGCTCGACCGGCTCGTGCAGCAGTCCCACGCCTTCGGCGCAGCGGAGCTGTCCCGCTCGGCCGACGTGGTCAACCGAGCCCTCACCGACATGACGGGCGCCACGTCGCCCCGTCTCCACCTCGAGCTGATGATCGCGCGCGTGCTCGTCCCCGAGGCCGACGAGACGACGCGGGGCGCGCTCGCGCGCGTCGAGCGGCTCGAGCGCCGCGTCGGCGTGGACGGTGCCGCGGGCGACGCCGTCCACCCTGCGCGCCCCGCGCAGGCAGCCGTGTCCGCCGCTCCCGCCCAGGGGGCGGGCACCGCTGGTCAGCAGACCGGCGGAGCCTCGTCGGCCCGGGGCAGCGGGACGACCGCCGCGCAGGCGACCGCGGCGTCGAGTGCCGTGTCGACGTCGTCCGACCCGGCCGCCGCGTCGGCTGCGTGGGGTGCCGTCGCGCCTGCCGCCAGCTCGTCGGCTGCGCCTGAGCCCGCTGCGTCCGAGCCCGTTGTGACCGAGCCCGCGGCGACCGAGCCTGCTCCGCCCACTGCCGCCCACTCGGCCGCCTGGGCGCAGACGCCTGCGGTCGAGGGCGCCGTCCCGCCCGCCGCCGGCCCGGGCACTGGAGGCTCGACGTCTCCTGTCGGCCCGGTCTCGCTGCAGCAGATGCGTGACGCCTGGCCCGAGATCGTCGAGGCCGTCGAGAAGGCCCGTCGCACCGCCTGGATGGTGGTCGTCACCGCCTCCGTGCAGGGCTACGCCGACGAGGTCCTCACCCTGGCCTTCCCCAGTGCGCACGACGTCGACGAGTTCAAGAAGCCCCAGGGTGCCGGCGAGGGCGTGAGCGAGTACCTCCGCCGGGCCATCCAGCAGGTGCTCGGCGTCCGCGTGAAGTACATCGCCCGCGTCGAGGGCCCGGCCGACGGGCCGGCTCCGGCGGCCGCCGCAGCCGTGGCCCCCACCGAGCCGGCCCCCGCCGAGCCGTTGCCAGCTCCCACCGAGTCGCTGGCGCGCGACGAGCCGGCCCCGGTCGAGACGCCCGTCGCGCCCGCCCAGGCCGCAGAGCCGCAGATGCCTCTCGCACCGGCGCCTGCCCGGGCCGAGGCGAGGCCGGCGGCGGGCCCCGTCACCGGGTGGGACGTCGCGACGATCCCGCAGACGCCCCCGCCCGAGCCCGACGAGCCCGAGTTCATCACGGAGGAGCCCCCTGGCGGCGCCCCCACGGTCGACGCGACCCCGCCGCCGGCCGACGTCGCCCCGGCTGCGCCGTCGTCCGCCGCACCCGCCGCGGGGCCAGCCCCCACGACGCCCGCGCCGGCGCAGGGCCCCAGCGCCAGTCAGCGCCGCGCGGCAGCAGGCGACCCCCGCCGGGGCATCCCCGCCGGGTCTCGCTACGGCGAGGCCGTCGTCCGCGAGATCCTCGGCGCCCAGTTCATCGAAGAAGAGACGATCGCTCCCCGCGTCACGCCTCAGAGAAGCGAGTAGTCCGTGTACGAGGGAATCGTCCAAGAACTGATCGACGAGTTCGGCCGCCTCCCGGGCATCGGGCCGAAGTCGGCCCAGCGGATCGCGTTCCACATCCTGCAGACCGAGACGTACGACACCACCCGGCTGTCCGAGCTGCTGGTCGACGTGCGCACGAAGGTGCGGTTCTGTGAGGTCTGCGGCAACGTCACCGAGCAGGAGCGCTGCTCCATCTGCCGCGACCCGCGCCGGTCACCGGCCACCATCTGCGTGGTCGAGGAGGCGAAGGACGTCCAGGCGATCGAGCGGACCCGGGAGTTCCGCGGGCTCTACCACGTGCTGGGCGGCGCCATCAGCCCGATCGACGGCGTCGGGCCGGACGACCTGCGCATCCGCCAGCTCGTCCAGCGCCTCGCCGACGACACCGTGCAGGAGGTCATCATCGCGACCGACCCCAACCTCGAGGGCGAGGCGACGGCGACCTACCTCTCCCGGATGCTCGCACCCTTCGGGCTGCGCGTTACGCGGCTCGCGTCGGGCCTGCCGGTCGGCGGCGATCTCGAGTACGCCGACGAGGTCACCCTCGGCAGGGCGTTCGAGGGCCGGCGGCTCGTCTCCGAGTAGGCGAGCCGGCCGACGCCCGGCTCGCCAGGGTCAGAGCCGCGCGCGACGGGCCCGCACGCCGCTGTAGAGGCCGAAGGCGATCAACCCGATCGCCACGACGGACAGCACCGCCACACCGGCAGGCAGGCCCGCGAGGGTCTTGAGGGCCCCGTCCAGCCCGGTGGCCTCCTCCGGGTCGGCCGTGAGCGCGGCGACCGCGAAGAGCACGCCGACGACCGCGATCGCGATGCCCTTGGCGACGTAGCCGACGACGCCGAGCGCGACGGTCACTCGACCGGCGGACCCCGGGGGCACGACCAGGTCCTCGCGGAACTTCTGCCGGACGCCCTTGGCGACGAAGTAGACGCCGATCGCGACCACGGCGAGGGCGAGCACCACGAGCAGCACGACGCCGCCCGGGGTCGCGATCAGGCGCGAGCTCAGGCTCTGGGTCTGGTCCGAGCTGTCCGACGACCCGCCGCGGGCGAAGGTGAACGCGGTGACGCCGACGGCGAGGTAGGCGACGCCCTTCCCGCCCTCCTTCGCCCGCTCGGCCCACGCCTCCTTGTCGGTGCCCCGCACCAGGGCGGCCTCGAGCAGCTGGAACAGGGCGAGCGCCCAGAGACCGACGACGACCACCCAGAGCACGGCCGCGCCGCCGGGGCGCGAGGCGAGCTGACCGAGGGCCCCGCCCTGGTCGGCCTCGCCGCCGCCGCCCGTCGCGACGCCGAGGGCGATGCCGCCGATGAGGACGTGGAGCAGCCCGTTCATGGCGAAGCCCACGCGGGCGAGGGTGCGCAGGGCGCGGCTGTCCTGGAGGCGGCTGGCGGATCCGCGGGCGTCCGCGACTGCATCGGTCATGGCCCCACGCTAGAGGTCGCGACGACGGTCGGCCCGGGCGGCCCTGGGGACGAGGAGGCGGTGGTCACGTGCTCGCCGCGACCGGTCGTCACACGGGCCGGGCACCTCCTAGAATCGTCGGACGCAGGTACCCCGGCCCGACCGCGCCAGCGTCCTCCGTCCACCAACCTCCTGGAGTCGCCACCGTGAGCTTGATCGTGCAGAAGTTCGGCGGGTCCTCGGTCGCCGACGCCGAGAGCATCAAGCGCGTCGCCAAGCGCATCGTCGAGACCCGCAAGGCCGGCAACGACGTCGTCGTCGCGGTCAGCGCCATGGGCGACACCACCGACGAGCTGCTCGACCTCGCCGCCGAGGTGACGCCGATGCCCGGCGGGCGCGAGCTCGACATGTTGCTCACCGCCGGCGAGCGCATCAGCATGGCGCTGCTCGCCATGGCGATCCGCAGCCAGGGCGTCGAGGCTCGTTCTTACACGGGCAGCCAGGCCGGCATGATCACCGACGCCCAGCACGGCAAGGCGCGCATCGTCGACGTCACGCCGGGGCGCATCCGCGAGGCGCTCGACGCCGGCTCTGTCGCGATCGTCGCCGGGTTCCAGGGCTTCAACCGCACGACGGGCGACATCACGACGCTCGGCCGCGGCGGCTCCGACACGACGGCGGTGGCCCTCGCCGCCGCCCTCGACGCCGACGTCTGCGAGATCTACACCGACGTCGACGGCATCTTCACGGCCGACCCGCGCGTCGTGCCCCGCGCCCGCAAGCTCGACCGCATCACCAGCGAGGAGATGCTGGAGCTCGCCGCGGCAGGCTCGAAGGTGCTCTACATCCGTGCCGTCGAGTACGCCAGACGCCACGGCGTCACCCTGCACGTCCGCTCGTCGTTCCACAACGGCGAGGGCACGTTGGTCGTCAACCCGAAAGAGGGAGAGAACGTGGAAGAGCCCATCATCAGCGGTGTCGCGGGCGACCTGAGCGAGGCGAAGGTCACGGTCGTCGGCGTTCCTGACGTCCCCGGGAAGGCCGCGCAGATCTTCCGGACGGTCGCCAAGACCAGCGCGAACATCGACATGATCGTGCAGAACGTCTCGGCCGCCTCGACCAGCCGCACCGACATCTCGTTCACGCTGCCGAAGTCCGAGGGCTCCGTCGTGCTGAACGCGCTCGAGTCCGACCGTGCCGAGATCGGCTTCGAGTCCCTCCAGTACGACGACCAGATCGGCAAGCTCGCCCTCGTCGGCGCGGGCATGCGCACGAACGCCGGCGTCTCGGCGCGGCTCTTCACCGCCCTGTTCGAGGCCGGCATCAACATCGAGATGATCTCGACCAGCGAGATCCGCATCTCGGTCGTCACGCGCGCCGACACCCTCGCCGAGGCCCTGCGCGTCGTGCACACGGCCTTCGAGCTCGACGCCGACGTCGAGGCCGTCGTCTGGGGCGGCACCGGTCGCTGACCGGCACCCGCGCGACGACCCACCCCGATCACCACACGAACACCCTCACCCCCAGGAGCACGAGATGACTGAAGGTCTGCGCGTCGGCGTGGTCGGCGCCACCGGCCAGGTCGGCAAGGTCATGCGGAAGCTGCTCGACGAGCGCGACTTCCCGATCGCCGAGATCCGCTTCTTCGCCACCGCGCGCTCCGCGGGCACGACCCTGCCGTTCCGCGGCGTCGACGTCGTCGTCGAGGACGTGGAGACGGCCGACCCGGCCGGCCTCGACATCGCGCTCTTCTCGGCCGGCGCGACCGGCAGCCGGGCGCACGCCCCGCGCTTCGCCGAGGCCGGCGTGCTCGTGATCGACAACTCGAGCGCCTGGCGGATGGACCCCGAGGTGCCGCTCGTCGTGAGCGAGGTCAACCCCCACGCGATCGACCAGGCGGTCAAGGGCATCGTCGCGAACCCGAACTGCACCACGATGGCCGCCATGCCCGTGCTCAAGGTCCTCGACGCCGAGGCCACGCTGGAGCGCCTGATCGTCAGCACGTACCAGGCGGTCAGCGGCAGCGGCCTCGTGGGCGCCGACGAGCTGCTCGGCCAGGCGCGCGCGGCCCTCGAGGGCGACGCTGCCGGGCTCGTCCACGACGGAGGCGCGGTGCAGATGCCGGAGCCCGCCGTCTACGTGCGCCCCATCGCGTTCGACGTCATCCCGCTCGCCGGCTCGATCGTCGACGACGGCCTCGACGAGACCGACGAGGAGAAGAAGCTCCGCAACGAGAGCCGCAAGATCCTCGAGCGTCCCGACCTGCTCGTCAGCGGCACGTGCGTGCGCGTGCCCGTCTTCACCGGCCACTCGCTGTCGATCAACGCCGAGTTCGCGACCGAGCTCACCGCTGCCCGCGCCCGCGAGCTGCTCGCGGACGCCCCGGGCGTCGTCCTCACCGACGTGCCCACGCCCCTCGAGGCAGCCGGCAAGGACCCGTCGTTCGTCGGTCGCGTGCGGCAGGACGAGGGCGTGCCCGGCAACCGCGGCATCGCCCTCTTCATCAGCAACGACAACCTCCGCAAGGGCGCTGCCCTCAACGCAGTGCAGATCGCCGAGATCGTCGCGGCGCGCCGTCTCGCGACGGCGTAGGTCCCGCGCACCGAACCCGCGCCTCCGTCGCTCCGAAGACCGGGCATGACCCGTCTCGTCCCCGGCCTCGTCGCCGTGCTCGCCGCTGCCGCCGCCGTCCTGACGGGCTGCGCCGGCCCCGTCGCGGACGCGCCGGCCGCCTCGTCGGCGGTCCACGAGGGAGACGGCCCGGTCGTGGCGTTCTACGGCGACTCGTACACCCTCGGCACGGGAGCGTCCGACGCGTCCCTGCGCTGGTCCACCGTGATCAGCGAGGAGCGCGGCTGGCGCGAGTACAACCCGAGCGTCAACGGGCTCGGCTTCGTCAACCACCGCACGTCGTTCGAGGGCGGGGACCTGCCCGGACTCGTGATCGACGTCGACCCGGACATCGTCTTCGTCACCATGGGGCTGAACGACAACTTCTCGTACGACGCCCGTGCCGACGAGATCCAGGCCCAGATCAGCGACGACCTCGACCGCATCGCGTCCGCCCTGCCCGACGCGCGCCTCGTCGTCGTCGAGCCGTTCTGGTACACCGACGAGCGACCGGCGAGCCTCGACGTCATCACGGGCTGGGTCCACGACGCCGCCGACGAGGTCGGTGCGGACTGGGTGCCGGGCGCCTCGCGCTGGCTCGAGGGGCACCCCGAGTGGATGGCCGCGGACGGGCTGCACCCGAACGACGAGGGGTACGCCGAGATGGCGAGGCGGATGGGCGCCGAGCTGACGACGCTCGGGCTCTGAGCCGCTTGCTGCCCGTCGGTCCCGACCACTGAGCTCGTGGTCGAGACGAGCGCCGGTCCGTACCCAGACGCCGCGCCTAGACTGCACCTCGTGACCGAAGAAGCGAAGGCAACGAAGCCCGTCGACGTCGCCCTCATCGGGGCCGGCGTCATGAGCGCCACGCTGGGCGCCATGATCAAGCAGCTCGAGCCCACCTGGACGATCCAGGTCTACGAGGCGCTCGGGGACGTCGCACAGGAGTCGAGCAACCCCTGGAACAACGCCGGCACCGGCCACTCCGCGCTCTGCGAGCTGAACTACACGCCAGAGCGGGCCGACGGCACGATCGACACGAGCAGCGCCGTCAAGGTCAACGAGCAGTTCCAGGTGTCGCGGCAGTTCTGGTCGTTCCTCGTCGCCGAGGGGGCCCTGCCCGAACCGTCCGCCTTCATCAACTCGACGCCGCACATGAGCTTCGTCTGGGGCGAGGCCAACGTCGAGTACCTGCGCAAGCGGCACGAGGCGCTGCGTGACCACCCCCTGTTCGCCGGCATCGAGTTCAGCACCGACGCCTCCGTGATCCGTTCGTGGGCCCCGTCCCTCATCGTGGGGCGCGCCAAGGACCAGCCGATCGCCGCGACCCGCATCGAGGCCGGCACCGACGTCGACTTCGGCAGCCTCACGCGCCTCCTGCTCACCTACCTCGAGGAGAACGAGGCGCGCATCGAGCTCGACCACCGCGTCACCGGGCTGACCAAGCTCGCCGACGGCACGTGGCGGGTCGCGATGCGTCGGCAGGTCGGCGGCACCCCCACCAGCGTCGACGCCCGCTTCGTCTTCGTCGGGGCCGGGGGAGGCGCCCTGCACCTGCTGCAGAAGTCGGGCATCGACGAGATCAAGGGGTTCGGCGGGTTCCCGGTCAGCGGAGAGTTCCTCCGGACCGACGACCCCGCCGTCGTCGCGAAGCACGCCGCGAAGGTCTACGGCAAGGCCGCGGTCGGCTCGCCCCCGATGTCGGTGCCGCACCTCGACACCCGGGTCGTGGACGGCCAGGCGAGCCTGATGTTCGGGCCGTACGCGGGCTTCAGCCCGAAGTTCCTGAAGAACGGCTCGTGGTTCGACCTCTTCGCCTCGATCCGCCCTCACAACCTCTACCCGATGATCCGGGCGGGGCTCGCGAACCTGTCGCTCGTCAAGTACCTGGTCGGGCAGCTGATGGCGAGCAGCGACAGCAAGTTCGAGGCGCTGCGCGAGTTCATGCCCGACGCCGACCCTGCCGACTGGTACCGCATCACCGCGGGCCAGCGCGTGCAGGTGATCAAGAAGGACGCGAAGAAGGGCGGCGTGCTGCAGTTCGGCACCGAGGTGGTCTCGGCGGCCGACGGCACCATCGCGGGTCTCCTCGGCGCCTCGCCGGGCGCCTCCACCGCCGTGCCGATCATGCTCTCGGTGCTCGAGCGCTGCTTCCCCGACCGCATCGCAGGGTGGACGCCGACCCTCCGTCGCATGGTCCCGACCTACGGCGACCAGCTCGCGGACGACGAGGCACGGGCCGCCGCCACGCTCGGCGCGACGGCCGAGGCCCTGCGCATCCACGCGTAGCGACACGGCTCCGGCTTGACGCCGGGTCGAACATGTGTTCGACTCTGCCCATGAGGTGGAGCGAGCAGGCGACGACGGCAACTGACTCGGCAGCGCTCCCCGGCCTGGCCAAGCTGTCCAACTTGGTGGCGTCGGTCACGACCCCCGAGTTCGCAGGGGTGACGTTCCACGAGATCCTCGCGAAGAGCGCGCTCAACCGGGTGCCCGGCAGCGACTCGGCTCTGCCCTTCGGCTGGACCATCAATCCGTACCGGGGCTGCAGCCACGCCTGCGTGTACTGCTTCGCCCGCCCGACGCACGAGTACCTCGACCTCGACGGCGGCGACGACTTCGACCGCCAGATCGTCGTGAAGGTGAACGTCGCCGAGGTGCTGGCCCGCGAGCTGCGACGCCCGTCATGGCAGCACCACCCCGTCGCTCTCGGCACCAACACCGATCCCTACCAGCGCGCCGAGGGCAAGTACCGGCTGATGCCGGGCGTCATCGCCGCCCTGGCCGACTCCGGCACCCCCTTCAGCATCCTCACGAAGGGCACGCTGCTGAGGCGTGACCTGCCGCTGCTCGTCGAGGCGGCGCAGCACGTGCCCGTCGACATCGCGATGTCGATCGCCATCTACGACGACGACCTGCAGCAGTCGGTCGAGCCGGGCACGCCGACGACGGCCGCCCGCCTGGCGACCGTCAGGGCCGCGACCGACGCGGGGCTCCGCTGCTCCGTGTTCATGATGCCCGTCCTGCCGTGGCTGACGGACGACCTCGACCACCTCCACCGGGCCCTGGCAGCCGTGCGCGCCTCCGGGGCGACGAGCGTCCTGTACTCGGCCCTGCACCTCAGGCCCGGCGTCAAGGAGTGGTGGTTCGCCTGGCTCGAGCGCGAGCACCCCCAGCTCGTGCCGAGGTACCGCGACATGTACGCGACGGGCACCTACGCTCCCCTCGGGTACCGCAAGTGGCTGGCGGCCCGCATGCGGCCCCTCCTCGCCGAGCACGGTCTCGAGCACGGCACTGCCGACCCGGCAACGGGCTCGACCCGTTCGAGCGCCCTCGACGATGCGGCAGCCGCCAGGGGCACGCTGGGGTTCGGCACCGACGGGCGGCCCCGGTCGCTGATCGCGCACGAGCTGCCGGGCGGGGCGCGTTCCGCGCAGCCGCGCCTCTTCTGACCGCTGCGGGGCTCGTCGTCCCCCCGTCGCGGAGGTCGGGGCACAAGCGCGCCGACGCCTCGGCTGCGTCCCGGGGGGTGGCCCTAGATAACGGGGTACAGGACGGGTCCTCGTTCTGGCATGATCGTCCTGCCCGACACGTCGACCAAGAGGGGACCGCCATGCTGCTCGGCCTCCCCGCGCACCTCGTCCCGCAGACCGTGGGCCGGGCCCTGTCGCGGGCCTGCCACGTGATCGCGAGCGTGGTCCTCGCGAGCGCCGGCCTGCTCCTCATCGTGAACCAGGTCGCCGAGCCGTCGTACCTGCTCTGGCCTGCCCTCGTGGCGCTCCTCCCGATGCTCGGCATGCTCTTCGTGGTCGAGCGGTTCCGCACCACGACCGCGGTCCTCGCGTACCTCGCCATCGGCTCGGCGTGCCTCTACTGGTACGTGGTGACCCTCTTCGCACAGATCCCGGCGGTCCAGGCGTCCGACGCGTTCTCCCTCTCCCTGCCGAAGATCGCCCTCGTCATGGTCGGCGGCAGCGGGCTGCGGTCGCGCGGCAGCCTGCTCTGGGCCACCGCTGGCTTCGCTCTCGGCGAGGTCGTCACCCAGCTGGCGACGTGGCAGACGGGCGCGACGCCTCGGCTCGACGTGGTGGTCCTCTTCGCGTGGCTCCTCGTGTCCGTGACGGCGGCGTCGTCCCTGCTCGCCCGCGGTCGGGTCGGTCGCGCGCAGCCGAGCCTGCACCGCGCGGCGTTCGACCAGCAGAAGCAGGCCATCCGCCACGACGTCGAACAGCAGGCCTCCGCACTGCTGCACGACACCGTCCTGAACCACCTCGCCTCCATCACGGCCGGCGGCCCCGGCCCGCTCGACCCGGCGACCGCGTCGTCGATGGCGACCGACCTCGAGGTGCTCGTCGGGCAGGAATGGCTCGTGGACGAGGCCACGGTCCCCGCGCCCGGCGACGGCCGGTCTGGCGACTGGACCACGACGGAGCTCGGCCGTGCCGTGGCGCGAGCGAGAGAAGGCGGGCTCGAGGTGGGCGTCACCGGCGACCTCGGCGCCGTGGCACGGCTCGCGCCCGCGGTCTGTCGCGCCCTGGGGCTCGCCGTGGCACAGTGCCTCACGAACGTCGCAGTGCACAGCGGCACCGACCGGGCGGAGGTCGTCGTGTACGGCGACGGCGTCGACCTGACGGTCATGATCATCGACGACGGCGTCGGCTTCGACGCCGCGGCCACCGCACCCGACAGGCTGGGCATCAAGAACTCGGTCGAGGCGAGGACGGCGCGGGTGGGCGGCTCGGCGCAGATCTGGTCGTCGCCCGGCAGCGGCACGTCGGTCATGCTGCGTGTCCCGGTCGCGTCGGTCGAGCCCGTCGTCCCGGTCGTCCCGGTGTCGGACGACGCCGCGCTCCGCGTCGCCGGCGGGGGAGCACCGTGAGCCGCCGCAGCCCGCAGCAGGTCGATCCCCTCGGCGCCCTCAGCTCCCGCCCCGTCACCGCGCTCGCCGCGATCGCGGCCGTCCTCTTCGCGACGGTGTCCACGGTCGTCACGCGCGACGAGATCGTGATGCCGGCCGCCTCCGCTGCGGCTCTCACGGCGCTGGGAGCGGCGGGTGCCGTCCTCGTGCTCGCGTCGAGCCCCCTGCGGGCGCCGCTGACGCGCTCCTCGGTCGCGGCGGTGGTCGTCCTGGGCGCGCTCGCGGCGGTGCTCGCCGCCGTCGGCTCGGCCGGCCACAACTCCATGGTGCGCGACGACTGGGCCTCCCTCGCCGTCGGCCTGCTGCTCGTGGGCCTGGCCCCGTACCGGCCACCGCTCGACCTCGTGGTCGCGGGACTCGTCTCCGCAGTGGTCGTCGCGGCGATCGTGCTCGTCGAGAGCGCGTCGTTCCTCACCGACGTCCCTGTCCTGGTGTTCGTCGTGGTCGCCGTCACCCCGGTGCTGGCGCTCTCGCTCGCGGGGGCGTCGTTCTCGGCCGCTTTCACGACGCTGGTCGAGCGCTGGATCGCGGGCGCCTCCTCGGCTCGTCAGGCCAGTGCCGACGAGTTCCGCTCGAGCGTCGCACGGAGCGTGCAGCAAGACCGGGTGACCATCCTCAACCGCGACGTCGCGCCGTTCTTCGGCAAGGTCGTCGCCGCGGGCGTGGTCACCGAGGCGGACGTCGAGCAGGCCCGCCGCATCAGCGCCGACCTCCGCAGCACCATGGTCGCCGAGGCGGACCGCAGCTGGCTCGAGCAGGTGCTCGCCGACCCCTCGACCCGCGTGTCGGGGGTCGTCGTGGACGTCGGCCGTGCCGCCGCCCGGATGACGGCCGCGCACCGCACCTCCCTGCGGGCCTTGCTCGTCGCCTTCGGCGAGAGCGACGCCGTGCAGCCCGACACGGTCCGCATCGAGCTCGAGCGCGGACTGGACGCCGAGGAGGAGCGGGTCGAGGCCCGCATCAGCGTCGCCACCACCTCGTCCGAGTCCGCCGTGCGCCACCGCCTCGCGCCCTACTTCGCCGTCGTGCGGATCGTCTTCGACGACCTGCAGGTCGATCCTGCCCCGCCCCTCCTGACACTAAGGTTTTCTTATGACCAGCACTGAGCCGAGCGGCCGCTCGTCCCTCCGTCCGGGCTACGGCCGGCCCGCCGCCGCCCCGTCCTGGAGCACCGTGGGGCCCGGCTCCGAGGGCCCCGGGACGCGACGCGTCCGCCTCGCCATCCTCGACGACCACGAGGTGCTGCTCGACAGCCTCTCGAGCTGGATCAACGTCAACGCCTACGACTTCGACCTCGTCCTCACGGCGCACACCTGGCTGCAGCTCGTTCACAGCGACAACTTCCCGACCGACCTCGTGTTCCTCGACTTCCAGCTGAAGGAGCCGGTCTCGATCGAGGCACGCGTCCGCACCTGCCGGGCGGCCGGTGCCAAGGTGATCGTCCTCTCCAGCCTCGACACCCGCGAGTCCCGTGAACGCGCCCTCGACGCGGGCGCATCGGCGTTCCTGTCGAAGGCGCTGCCCATGCGCGAGGTGATGGACGCCGCGCGCCAGGTGATGGGAGTGGCCCGTGACGCGTCACCGCAGCGCGACTGGCGTCCGCTGCCCGTGGGGGCGGCGAACCAGAGCCGTCCGAAGCTGAGCGCAGGCGAGTCGGAGGCGTTCCGGCTCTACGTGTCCGGCTTCAGCACGAACGAGGTCGCAGCCCAGATGAACGTGCAGTACGAGACGGCCAAGACCTACCTGCGACGAGTCCGCGAGAAGTACGCCAAGGCCAACCGCCCGGCGAGCAAGAAGTCCGAGCTGATCCGTCGCGCGGCGGAGGACGGCTACCTGCAGTAGTGGCCAAGCTGTACTTCCGCTACGGGGCGATGAACAGCGGCAAGAGCACGGCGCTGCTCCAGGCCGCGTACAACTACGAGGAGCGCGGGCAACGCGTGCTGCTCGCGAAGCCTCGGGTCGACACCAAGGGCGACGACGCGATCGTCTCGCGCCTGGGGGTGACCCGGCCCGTCGACGTCACGTTCTCGCCCGACGACGACGTCCGCGAGGTGTTCTGCCGCTCTCGCGAGCGCGTCAGGGGCGAGACCGGGACCGACCTCTCGTGCCTGCTGGTCGACGAGGTGCAGTTCCTCACGCCGGCCCAGGTCGACGACCTGCTCCGCATCGCGGTGCTCGAGGGCGTCCCGGTGCTCGCCTACGGCATCAGGACGGATTTCCGGACGATCGCTTTCCCCGGCAGCCGCAGGCTCCTGGAGGTGGCTCACTCGCTCGAGGAGCTCAAGACGATCTGCCGGTGTGGCCGCAAGGCGGTCTTCAACGCGCGCAAGGTCGGTGACCGCTTCGTCTTCGACGGCGACCAGGTGGCCATCGACGGCCGTGAGGTGACGTACGAGTCCCTCTGCGGCGCTTGCTACCTGGCCGAGAGCGACGGCCGCCTGGCCTGACCCGCCGGGTCCGGCCGCGGGGCTGTCCCGCTCGCCGAGTCGGCGGGTTCCCGTAGCCCGCGGCGGGTCCGCGCCCACCCGCCGGCGGCGCCCGTGACCCGCCGACCGCTGCGGCGACCCACCGACTTCGAAGCGAGCAGGCGCGGCCCGCCCTCGACCATGTGTGGGGTGGGCGGGGACCGCACCATCAGGAGGCACACGAGAAAAGGCCAGACCCGAAGGGTCTGGCCTTTTCTTCTTCTCGTCGGGGTAGCGGGATTCGAACCCACGACCTCCTCGTCCCGAACGAGGCGCGCTACCAAGCTGCGCCACACCCCGAGGTGTCGCTCGGCCCAGGGGCCGAGTGGAGCAACCTGACAAGGATAGCGGATCTTTCGGCCCGCTCGCACCACCTGCGACCTGTGGTGCGAGGCTCAGGCGGTCAGGGTCAGCACGACGGCCTCGGGTCGGCAGTCGAAGCGGACGGGTGCGTAGATCGAGGTGCCGAGCCCGGCGGAGATCTCGAGGTGTGCGGTCTTCCGGGCGTGGCTCCAGGTGCTGAGTCCGCTGACCTTGCCTCGCGGCACGTCGCAGTTGGTGACGAGTGCTCCGTAGCCGGGCACGCGTACCTGGCCGCCGTGCGTGTGACCCCCGAAGATGACGTCCGCCCCGTTGTTGACGAACGAGTTGAGGACACGCTGGTAGGGCGCGTGGGTCACCCCGATGCTGATGGGGTCGGGCCCGCGACGGTCGTCGTGCCAGCGGACGTTCTCGCGCAGGTCGTCCAGCGCCCCGGGGAGGCGGTCGAGACGGTCCCAGCCCCGGTGGGCGTCGTTGACGCCGAACAGCTCGAGACGCGAGCCCCTGATCTCGATCGCCCGGGCGGCGTTGTTGAGGTCGAGCCAGCCGAGGTCGGCGAAGAACGACTCCATCCGGCCGATGTCGAGCGGTGTCGGGGTCCGGGTGATGCCGCTGGGGCCGCCGAAGTACGCGAACGGGTTCTTGGCGACGGGCCCGTAGTAGTCGTTGGACCCGTTGACGAAGACCCCGGCCACCCCTCGGAACGGCTCGAGGGTGTGCTCGAGCGCCCCGTGGGCGTCCACGTGACCGATGTTGTCGCCCGTGTTGACGATGAGGTCGGGCTCGTAGACGGCGAGCCCGCGGATCCACTCCTGCTTCTCGGTCTGCCAAGGGGCCAGGTGCAGGTCGCTGAGGTGCAGGATCGTCAGCGGACGGGAGCCCGCCTCGAGGATGCTGAGCACCTCGTGTCGCACCGTGAACCGGTTGCGCTCGACGAGGCTGCCCCAGGCGAGGGCACCCAGGCCGACGGCCGCGCCCGCGATCGCGGTCGCGGCCGTCGCCCTGCCGAGGGGGAGGGGCGTCACTTGCAGTTGCCCGGGTCGGCGCCCTCGGCGTTGCCGTACAGGGTCAGGCCCACGGCCGAGTCCTTCGCGACGGTGGACGCGGCCGCAGGATCGGTCGATGCGACGCGGCACTGGTTCTTGCCGTCGCCCGCGGCGAACCCGGCCACGGAGACCTTGTCGGCCGAGAAGCCGGCTGCGGCGATGGCCGTCTTCGCGTTGGCGATCGTCTGACCGGTCACGTCGGGGACGGCAGCCGCCCCGGAGCCGTCGCTGGTGAAGACCTGCACCGACTCGCCCTTGCTGAGGACCGTCCCCGCGGCGGGGCTGGTGCCCACCACCTGGCCGGCGGGCAGTGCCGACGCCTGCGTGCCGCCGTCCTTGTAGACGAGCGACAGGCCCTTGAGCATCGTCTGGGCCGCGGAGACGCTGCTGCCGCCGAGCTCGGGGACGGACACGCCGGACCCGCGGACGATCGAGGCGTCGGGCTTGAGGAAGGCCGTGCCGGGGTAGACCGTGTTGTTGACGGTCTGGACCGCTCGGAACAGATCAGCACGAGTCGTCGCGTAGCGACCGCCGGCGATCGGCGAGCCGTAGCTGCGGAGGCTGATCTTCTTGCCGTCCCAGTTGCCCTGCCAGACGGCCGTCGCCAGCTTGGTCGTGGCCCCGACGATCCAGATCTGGTCCTTGTCGTCCGTGGTGCCCGTCTTGCCGATCTCCGGGTAGCCGTCGCGGGGGAGGGCACCGGTGCCCGTGCCGTTGGTCCAGAGACCGGACATGGCCACGCTGGCCGCAGCAGCGACCTGGGGGTCGAGCGCCTGGGTGCACTCCTGCGGCTGACCGCCGAGGGCGTTGCCGTCGTCGTCGACGATGTTGTCCACGACGATGGGCGAGCAGTACTTGCCACCGGCGGCGATCGCGGCGTAGGCGGTGGCCATGGTCAGCGGGGCGACCTCGTTGGAGCCGAGGATGGAGGACGGGTTCGTGTACTCGACGTCACGTCCGTCGGCGCGGTGGAACCCGAGCTTCTGGGCGACGTTCGCGATGTCCTTGAGGTCGAGCTTCGAGGCCATCGCGGCGTACGCCGTGTTCATCGACTTGGCCGTGGCGGTCGTGACCTGCATGTTGCCCGGCTTCTCGCCGGCGTCGTTCTTGGGCGCCCAGCCGCCGGTCCTGTCCCCGCCTGCGGTGAGGTAGAAGGTCCGAGGGGTCGCGTTCACCGACTCGTAGATGCCGTGGCCCTGCTCGATCCAGTCGATGAGCGTGAACGGCTTGTAGGTCGAACCGGGCTGGAAGCCGCCCGACCCGCCGTAGTCCTTGTCGGTGCTGAAGTTGATCGACGTCTGCGTGCGGTCGCCCGTGTCGACCTCGGAGAACGCGGTGTTCTGCGTCATCACGACGACCCGGCCCGTGCCCGCCTCGACGGAGTCCACGGCGCTGCCGAGCTTGAGGCGGGTCTCGGAGGCGGGGGCCCACTTGTCGAGCTGGCCCTTCGCGTTGGCGGTCAGGTCGAGGTTGAGCGTCGTGTAGACGTTCAGCCCGCCCGTGTTCCAGGTCGCGAGACGCTCTTCCTCCGTCGAGCCGAGGACGGCGAGGTTCTTGATGTTCTTCTTGACGAAGTCGCAGAAGTACTGGGCGCCGGCGGCGGTGACCGCGGCGCAGCCCTGCGTGGGGGCCGTCAGGTGCACGTACCCGGCGATGTCCGTCGCCAGTGAGGCCTGCTCCTGCGCCTGGTCGATGAAGCCCTCGGCGTACATCGACTTCAGGATGACGTCGCGACGGGCCTTGTTGCCCTCGTACTTCTCCGGAGTCGAGAGGTTGCGCGTGTCCGGGTACTGGACGATCGCGATGAGGCTCGCGGCCTCTTCAGTGGTGAGGTCGGAGGCGTTCTTGTTGAAGTAGTGCTGGGCGGCGGCCTGCACGCCGTAGGTCTGGTCGCCGAAGTACGCGATGTTCAGGTACGCGAGGAGGATGTCGTCCTTCGAGTACTTCTTCTCGAGGCCGATCGCGAACTTCATCTCTTCGAGCTTGCGGTCGATCGTGGTCTTGATCGCGTCCTTGTACGCAGCCTCTTTCTCGGCCGGGTCGGCGATGAGCTGCGACTGGGCGATGCGGATGTTGCGGACCAGCTGCATGGTCAGGGTCGAGCCGCCGCCGCTGGCACCGAGCTCGCCGCCGCCCAGGGAGCCGACGCCGGCACGTACGAGCGAGGTGACGTCGACGCCGCCGTGCTCGTAGAACCGGCGGTCTTCGCCTGCCACGACCGCGTCCTTCAGGGACTGCGAGACCTGGTCCCACTTGAGCTCGACGCGGTTCTCGCTGTAGAGCGTCGCGAAGGGGACGTCCTGTCCGCCCTGCTTGGCGTACAGCGTGTTCCGCTGCTGCAGCTTGCCGATCTCGATGTACTCGGGGATCGACTCGAAGACCCCGATCGTGCTCGAGGCCGTCATGCCGGCGACCGCGATGGCGGGGGTCACCCCGATGGTCACCAGGAGCCCGGCCAGGACGCTGAAGCCGATGAACCCGAAGAGCGCCCCGATGACGGACGTGGGCTTCGATTTTTGGGCAGACATAGGATCAGGGTAAGTGACACCGCTGACATCCGAGCTGACAGGAACCACAAATGGTCCTTTGGGAGTACATGACCACGCCGCTCATGGTGCACAACAGCACCGCGATCCTGAACAACTGGGGGAGTGACGGCTGGGAGCTGGTCCAGGTGACACAGGGGCCCGAGGGCGGCCCCGTCGCCTGGCTGAAGCGACAGAAGCAGGACGCGTAGTGGGCCGCGTCGACGACCGGCTGGCCGAGCTGGGCCTCGCCCTGCCGACCGTCGCGGCACCCGCCGGCGTCTACGTGCCGGCCGTGCGGACCGGGACGGCCGTCTACACGGCGGGCCAGCTCCCGTTCGTCGACGGTGCCCTGCCGGCGACCGGCAAGGTCGGCGACGGCCCGGGGCTGGTCGCCCCGGCCGAGGCACGCGACCTCGCTGCCACCTGCGTCCTCAACGCCCTCGCCGCCGCCGCGTCGGTGCTCGGATCCCTCGACGAGGTGGTCCGGGTCGTGAAGGTCACCGGCTTCGTCGCCTCCGACCCTGCCTTCTCCGGCCAGCCCGGCGTGCTCAACGGCGCGTCCGAGCTGCTCGGCGAGATCTTCGGCGACCTCGGGGTCCACGCCCGGAGCGCCGTCGGCGTCGCCGTCCTGCCCCTCGACTCGCCCGTCGAGGTCGAGCTCCTGCTCGAGGTGGCCCCCACCTCCTGATCGCCCACGGGCTCGAGGCCCCCGGAGACGCCGCCGAGCAGGCGGCCGGCCCCGGGGGCCTCGTCCGTCAGCGCATCTCCGCCGAGATCACGGTCATGACGGCCGAGTCGGCCAGGGTGGTCGTGTCCCCGATCTCGCGCCCCTCCGCGACGTCCCGCAGGAGCCGGCGCATGATCTTGCCGGAGCGCGTCTTGGGCAGCTCGTCCACGAGCACGATCGACCGGGGACGAGCGATCGCCCCGATCTGCTGCGCGACGTGCGCCTTGAGGGCGACCGCCGCCTCCTCGGGCGTCACGCTCTTCCTCTTCTTGTTGCGGAGCACGACGAAGGCCACCACGGCCTGGCCGGTGGTCTCGTCGGCCGCGCCCACGACGGCGGACTCGGCCACGATCGGGTGGGAGACGAGCGCCGACTCGATCTCGGCCGTCGAGAGCCGGTGGCCCGAGACGTTCATGACGTCGTCCACCCGGCCGAGCAGCCAGATGTCGCCGTCCTCGTCGCGACGGGCGCCGTCGCCGGCGAAGTACCGGTCGCCGAAGCGGCTCCAGTACGTCTCCGCGTAGCGGTCGGGGTCGCCCCAGATGCCGCGGAGCATCGACGGCCAGGGCTCGGTCACGACGAGCAGCCCGCTCTCGCCGTCGGCGACCGGCGTGCCGTGGTCGTCCACGACGTCCACGCTGATGCCCGGCAGCGGCGTCTGCGCGGCGCCCGGCTTGGTCGACGTGAGCCCCGGCAGCGGCGAGATCATGATCGCCCCCGTCTCCGTCTGCCACCACGTGTCGACGATCGGTGTCCGGTCCGCCCCGATGACCTCCCGGTACCAGAGCCAGGCCTCGGGGTTGATCGGCTCGCCGACCGAGCCCAGCAGGCGCAGGGACGACAGGTCGCGTGCCTGGGGTATCTCGCGGCCCGCCTTCATGAAGCCCCGGATGGCCGTCGGGGCCGTGTAGAAGAGCGAGACCCCGTACTTCTCGACGATGTCCCACCAGCGGCCGGGGGCAGGCGAGTCGGGCGTGCCCTCGTAGAGCACCTGCGTCGCACCGTTCGCGAGGGGTCCGTAGACGACGTAGCTGTGGCCGGTGATCCAGCCGACGTCGGCGGTGCACCACCAGACGTCGCTCTCCGGGCGGAGGTCGAAGACCGTCGCGTGGGTGGTCGCGACCTGCGTCAGGTAGCCGCCGGAGGTGTGCAGGATGCCCTTGGGCTTGCCGGTGGTGCCGCTCGTGTAGAGGATGAAGAGGGGGTGCTCGGCCTCGAACGACTCGGGCTCGTGCTGGTCAGGGACCCCCTCGAGCGCCTCGTGCCACCACCGGTCACGACCCTCGGTCCACTCGACCTCGTTGCCGCCCCGACGGACGACGAGGACGTCTCGGACGCTCGACTCGCCCCCGACCGCGAGCGCGGCGTCGACGGCGGGCTTGAGGGGGGCCACGGCGCCCTTCCGCCAGCCGCCGTCCGCGGTGATGACCAGCACGGCCTGAGCGTCGTCGATGCGCGCTCGCAGGCTCTCGGCGCTGAAGCCGCCGAAGACCACGCTGTGGACGGCGCCCAGCCGGGCCACGGCGAGCATGGCGACCACCGCCTCCGGGACCTGGGGCAGGTAGATGACGACGCGGTCGCCGGCCACGACGCCCAGCGACGCGAGCAGGTTCGCGGCCCGGCTCACGTCGGAGGTGAGCTCGGCGTAGGTGAGCGACCGGCTGTCTCCGGGCTCGCCCTCCCAGTGCAGCGCGACGCGGTCCCCGTGTCCTGCCTCGACGTGCCGGTCGAGGCAGTTGTAGGCGACGTTGAGGCGGCCGTCGGCGAACCAGCGGGCCACTGGCGCACCGGACCAGTCGAGGGTCTCGGTGGGCTCGACGGCCCACGAGAGCCGCTGACGTGCCTGGTCGCCCCAGAAGAGGAGGCGGTCGGCGGCGGCCGCCTCGACGAGGTCCGGCCCGGCCACGGCTCGCGCGGCGAACTCGGACGGCGGCGGGAACGCAGCCGTGGACGACGACTGCACGGCCTCCTCGTTCGTGGCGGGGCTGGTGGGGATGTCCTGGCGGTCGACCATCGTCGTCCTCTCGCGTCGTTGCGGATGCGGGCGCCTGCGCCCCGAGCGAGACTACTCCGGGCCACGACGGCGCCCGGTCGAGGGTGCCTGGCCGAAGAGCGAAGGACGGGGGGAGGGCGCGGGCGTCGTGCTGGCACCGGGACGCTCGTCTGGGGTACACTCGAGGCATCCGGATTCAACCCCGGTGTGCAGCGCGAGCGATTCCCCCCGATCCAGCGCTGCCGTGGCGGCACCAGTTCCCCCCAACTGGTGCCGCCCCTCTTTTTTGCCTGCTCTCTCCACTGGAGCCACCCGGGTGATTCCTCCCCGGGGCGAGTCGGACCAGCAGGCGTCCCCGAGGGAACAGCCCTGTCTGTGCACGAGGGAAGACCTCGCTACGGTCCGGACATGACCGGAGCGACTCGCGACCCCACCCGGGGCCTCACCCCCGACCACCCGTCCGTCACCTCCGTGCCGCCGCACGGCCGATTCGTGCCGACGGCCCCGCCGGGGTCCGTCGCGCTCCGGGGTACAAGAACGCTCGACGGGGTACAGGCTGCGCCGGTCGACAGGTCGTGGCTGGGGCCTCTCGCCCCCCTCCTGGACGACCCTGACGTGACCGACGTCTTCGTCACCGGCGGCACGGGCACCTGGGTCGACCGAGGAGGAGGCGCTCGTCCTGAGCCGCGGGTCCACCTCTCCGAGGCGGCCGTTCGCGACCTCGCGGTCAGGCTCGTCGCGCGAGGCGGCAGGCACGTGGACGAGGCGAGCCCGTGCGTCGACGTGCGGCTGCCGGGCGGCGTGCGCGTGCACGTGGTGCTGCCGCCGATCTCGACCACGGGGACGGCGCTGTCCATCCGTTTCCCCCGAGCTGTGCCGCCGACGCTCGACGACCTGAGCAGGGCGGGCTTCTTCGCGGACGTCGACGAGGACGCCGTGCGGTCGTGCGTGGACAGGCGGGCCAACGTGCTCGTCACGGGGGCGGGCGGGACGGGCAAGACGACGTTCCTCGCGGCGATGCTCTCGGCGGCGTCGCCGGGCGACCGCATCGTCACCGTCGAGGACGTGGCCGAGCTCCGCGTGGTCCATCCCCACGTGGTCTCGCTCGAGGCCCGCCAGCCGAACCTCGAGGGGGTGGGCGGGGTCGACCTCGCCCGGCTGCTGCGGGAGGCGCTCCGCATGCGCCCCGACCGCCTCGTCGTGGGCGAGTGCCGCGGGGCCGAGGTCCGCGACCTCCTCTCCGCTCTGAACACCGGCCACGACGGCGGGGCCGGCACGCTGCACGCGAACGGACTGGCGGACGTGCCGGCTCGTCTCGAGGCGCTGGGTGCCGTCGCCGGTCTCACGCCGACGGCCCTCGCGCGACAGGCCGTCAGCGCACTCGACGCCGTGTTCCACCTGGACCGGGCCGGCGGACGGCGCCGGCTGGCCGTCATCGGCTCCCTCGGGACGTCGGCGTCGGGCGAGCTCACGGCTGGCGAGGGCCTCGTCGGCGTCGCTGACGGCGGCCGACGGGGCCGATGACCGGGAGGGGCCGGCGTCGACCTCCGCCCACCCCGGCGGCGACGGTGGTCGATCGTCTCGCCGTCCTCCTCGCCGCCGGGGTCGCACCGGCCTCCGCCTGGCGGCACGTGGGCGAGGCCGAGCCCGAGGGCGCCGTCCGTGCGGTGGCGTGCCACGTGGGGCGCTGTGCGGACGAGGGCGTGCCCGTGTCGGCGTCGTTGCGGCAGGCGCTCGAGCACCGTCCGTTCGGCGCTGTTCCCGACGGCGGCCGGCACGCGGCCGAGTGGGCCCAGGTCGCGTGCGCCTGGCACGTCGCAGAGCGGAGCGGAGCGCCCCTCGCCGAGTGCCTCGGCAGCTTCGTCGCCGCCCTTCGCCAGGCCGACGCCGCTCGCCGAGAGGTGGAGGTGGCACTGAGTGGCCCGCGCTCCACGGGGCGCATCGTCCTCGCGCTCCCGCCGGTCGGGCTCCTCTTCTCCCTGGGGCTCGGCTTCGACACCGCCGCGGTGCTCTTCGGCAGCCCGGCGGGGTGGTGCTGCCTGGCGGCGGGGAGCGCGCTCGTGCTCGCCGCGCGCGCCTGGAACGGCCGGCTGGTCCGCTCCGCGGTCCCGAGCGCCTCCGTGCCGGGGCTCCGTCTCGAGCTGCTCGCCGTGGCGGTGTCCGGCGGAGGGTCCTGGCAGGGCGCTCTCGACCTCGTCGACGAGGCCTGTCACGACCGCCTCGGGGAGGACGGGGCGGACGACGGCGGGGGAGAGTCCGTCCTGGACCTCTCCCGGAGGGCAGGGGCCCCGGCAGGAGCCCTGCTGCGCGCCGCGGCCGCCGAGCGCCGTCTCGACGCCACGACGGCGGCGCGGTCCGCGGCGGCTCGGCTGGGATCGACGCTGATGCTGCCGCTGGGCGTCTGCGTGCTGCCCGCCTTCCTCGTGGTCGGCGTCGTCCCCCTCGTCATCGCGCTCGTCTCCTCCACAGCGGACGTCCTCTGACGATCCGTGCCCAGGAGGCGCGGTGCGGGCAGCGGCGGCGCGCCCCGCTGACCGAGACTCGCTCCGGACCACGACAAGTGGTCGCCGCCGACCGAGAAGGAACAGCACATGAGCACCACCGTCACGAACCCGTCCGCCGTCACCGTCCCTCGTGCCGCCTCGACCAGGAGGTGGTGGCTGGCGGAGGACGGCGCCGCCACGGCCGAGTACGCGATCGTCATCATGGCCGCCGTGGGCTTCGCGGGGCTCCTGGTCGTGATCATGCGGTCGGACGAGGTCCGCGGGGTCCTCAGCGACCTCGTGCGCTCGGCCCTGTCGGTCGGCTGAGCCGTGAGGAGAGGGGCGACCGTCGACGCCGGCAGCGTCACGGCAGAGTTCGCCGTCGTCCTGCCCGCCGTCCTCGCGGTCGTCGCGCTGGCCGTCGGTGCGGTCGGGGCCTCGGCGCAGTCCGTGCGACTCGCCGACGCCGCCGCGGTGACTGCCCGGCAGACGGCGAGGGGAGACGCCGAGTCCGTCCCCGGGACGTTGGCAGCCCTGGCGCCCGGTGCCGCGTCGAGCTCGACCGTCGAGGGCGCGGTCGTCTGCCTCACCCTGGCCAGGCCCGTCTCCCTCGGCCCCCTGTCCGGCGTGGTCACGCTGCGGGCCCGCAGCTGTGCGCCGACCGCCGGCGGGTGAGCGCGGGATGGCACAGGGAGAAGGAACGAGCAAGGGAGAAGGAAAGAGCAAGGGAGAAGGAACGAGCCAGGGAGAAGGAACGAGCAGGGTAGAAAGAACGAGCAAGAGAGAGGGGACGGCCCGGGGGCGCCCGGCCCGTCCCGACGACGCGGGCAGCGCCTCCGTCGCCGCCGTCTCGGTCGTCGTCGCGACCGCGGTCCTCGCCGTCGCCGCCCTCGCGGGGACGCAGGCGCTCGCCGAGCGGAGCAGGGTGGCGGGCGCGGCGGACGCGTCCGCCCTCGCCGCCGCCGACGCCGCCGCCGGTCTCGTGACGGGCGGCGGCGGGCCCTGTTCGCTGGCGGCGTCGTTGGCCTCGGCGAACACCGTCGAGCTCGTCTCCTGCGTGGTCGAGGGACTCGTCGTGACGGTCGTCGTGACGGGGGCCGCTGCCCTCCTCGGGGTCCCCGTCCGGGCTGCCGCCACGGCGGGCCCGCCCCCGTCCGCGCCCGACCGGACGGGCCCCCGGCCGTGAGCTGGTGCGCCGGAGGGTGTGTGTATGGTGTGCCTGTCGGCAGCGCACGATCCGTCGGTCCCTCGTCGGGGACGCCTCGAGAACCGCCCGCCTCCGACCACCTGACCGGTCCGCGTGACCGGGTCCAGACGTTCCCCGAAGCAAGGAGTCCCGTGCCAGGCACGAAGAAACTGGTCATCGTCGAGTCGCCCGCGAAGGCCAAGACGATCGGGCAGTACCTCGGCAGCGGCTACGAGGTGCTCGCCTCCGTCGGGCACATCCGTGACCTCGTCGAGCCGAAGAACCTGCCCCCCGAGCTCAAGAAGGGCTCGCTCGGCAAGTTCTCCGTCGACGTCGAGAACGGCTTCGAGCCCTACTACGTCGTCTCCGACGCCAAGAAGAAGACCGTCTCCGAGCTGAAGCGCGCGCTCAAGGGCGCGGACGAGCTCTACCTCGCGACTGATGAGGACCGCGAGGGCGAGGCCATCGCGTGGCACCTGCTGCAGGAGCTGAAGCCCAAGGTCCCCGTCAAGCGGATGGTCTTCCACGAGATCACCAAGGACGCGATCCAGAAGGCCCAGGAGAACACCCGCGAGCTCGACACCGCCCTGGTGGACGCCCAGGAGACCCGCCGCATCCTCGACCGCCTGTACGGCTACGAGGTCTCGCCGGTGCTGTGGCGCAAGGTCGGCCCCGGCCTCTCGGCCGGCCGCGTGCAGTCGGCGGCCACCCGTCTCGTCGTCGACCGTGAGCGCGAGCGCCTCGCGTTCGTCTCCGCCTCCTACTGGGACCTCACCGCCACCTTCGAGCCCGCCGCCGACGCGGTGCCCTTCTCCTCCCGCCTCGTGCGGGTCGACGGCACCAGGGTCGCGAGCGGTCGCGACTTCGACGACCGGGGCCAGCCCAAGGGGCAGGCCGTCGCGCTCGACGAGGCCTCGGCCGGGGCGCTCTCCCGTGCGCTCCAGGCGAGCGGCGTCGACATCGTCGTCTCGTCGGTCGAGTCCAAGCCGTACACGCGCCGTCCCGCAGCCCCCTTCACGACCTCGACCCTGCAGCAGGAGGCGGCGCGCAAGCTGCGCTTCTCCGCCCGCCAGACGATGAGCGTCGCCCAGTCGCTGTACGAGAACGGGCACATCACCTACATGCGCACCGACTCGCCCTCGCTCTCGCAGCAGGCGACGAACGCCGCGCGCTCCCAGGCCGCGTCGCTCTACGGTGCCGACACGGTGCCCGAGAAGCCCCGCGTGTACACGGGGAAGAGCAAGAACGCCCAGGAGGCGCACGAGGCGATCCGCCCGTCCGGCGACACCTTCCGCACCCCGAGCGACATGCAGTCGACCCTCCGCGGCAACGACTGGAAGCTCTACGACCTCATCTGGAAGCGCACCGTCGCCTCGCAGATGGCGGACGCGAAGGGCTCGACGGCCTCCGTCGTCGTCACCGCCACGACCGCCGACGCCGTGGCGGGCGTCTCGGCCGAGGGCGTCGCCCGCACCGCGGCCGAGTTCGTCGCGACCGGCACGGTCATCACGTTCCGCGGCTTCCTGAACGCCTACGAAGAGGGCCGCGACGAAGACCGTCACGGCGCGGCCGACTCGGCCGAGGCCAAGCTGCCGCCGCTGACCGAGGGCCAGCAGCTGACGCTCGACGAGATCGAGGCCAAGGGCCACGACACGAGCGCGCCGCCGCGGTACACCGAGGCGAGCCTCGTCAAGACCCTCGAAGAGCTGGGGATCGGTCGCCCGTCGACCTACGCCGCCATCATGTCGACGATCGTCGACCGCGGCTACGTCACGCCCAGGGGCACGGCGCTCGTGCCGAACTGGATCGCGTTCTCGGTCGTCCGGCTGCTCGAGGAGTACTTCGGCGACCTGGTCCAGTACGACTTCACCGCCAGCATGGAGGACGACCTCGACCTCATCGCCGGGGGCGACGCCGACCGGGTCGACTGGCTCAACGGCTTCTACTTCGGGAACGACACGCACCGCGGGCTCCGCAAGGTGATCGACAACCTCGGCGAGATCGACGCGCGGGACATCAACTCGATCCCCCTGGGCGAGGGCCTCACCCTCCGCATCGGGCGCTACGGCCCCTACCTCGAGGCTCCTGGCGACGACCCCGAGACCCCCCGCCGGGTCAACGTGCCGGAGGACATGGCTCCGGACGAGCTGACGCCGGCCCGGGCCCGCGAGCTCATCGACGCTCCTGTCATCGGCGACCGCGTCGTCGGCGTCAACCCCGAGTCCGGCAAGGAGGTGCTCGCCAAGGACGGCCGGTTCGGCCCGTACGTGACGGAGCGCACCCCGGAGGAGATCGCCGCGGACCCCGCCACGGGCGAGGTCGTCGAGGCGGCGGCGGCGGCCACGGCCACGGCCACGGCTGCGGCGACGACGGAGGAGCCCGCGAAGAAGGCTCCGGCCAAGAAGGCGCCGGCCAAGAAGGCCGCCCCCAAGGAGCGGACGGCGTCGCTCTTCAAGAGCATGAGCGTCGACACCATCGACCTCGAGACCGCCCTCGCGCTGCTCGACCTGCCGCGGACCGTGGGCGTCGACCCGGAGTCGGGCGACGAGATCCAGGCCCAGAACGGCCGGTACGGCCCCTACCTCAAGAAGGGCACCGACACCCGGTCGCTCACCAGCGAGGACCAGATCTTCGAGATCGACCTGCCAGGGGCGCTCGAGCTCTACGCCCAGCCCAAGTACGGGGCCAAGCGCGCCAGCAGCGCCCTCGCGGAGTTCGAGGCCGACCCGGTCAGCGGCAAGCCGATCAAGATCAAGGACGGCCGGTTCGGGGCCTACGTGACGGACGGCGAGACGAACGCGACGATCCCACGCGGCGAGACCGTCGAGGAGGTCGACTTCGAGCGGGCGATCCAGCTGCTCGCGGACAAGCGCGCCAAGGGGCCGGCCAAGAAGCCGGCCGCGAAGAAGCCCGCCGCCAAGAAGCCGGCCGCCAAGAAGCCCGCTGCGGCCAAGCCTGCTGCGGCGGGGTCGACGGCTGCCAAGACCGCGGCCGCCAAGAAGCCCGCCGCTGCGAAGAAGTCGGCCGCCGTGAAGCCCGCCGCTGCGAAGAAGCCGGCTGCGTCGGGGGTGACCGCCGCGGCGAGCACGGACGGCGTCGCGCCGGAGGCCTCGTAGTGGCCGGTCTGTTCATCACCCTCGAGGGCGGCGACGGATCGGGCAAGACCACGCAGGCGGCCCTGCTCGAGGAGTGGCTCGGCGGGCAGGGGCGCGTCGTCGTGCGCACCCGCGAGCCCGGCGGCACCGACCTGGGCCTCGAGCTGCGGCAGATCGTCCTGCACCGCCGGGGCCACATCGCCCCGCGGGCCGAGGCGCTGCTCTACGCCGCCGACCGGGCCCACCACGTCGAGACCCTCGTGCGCCCGGCCCTCGACCGCGGCGACGTCGTCCTGCAGGACAGGTACGTCGACTCGTCCGTGGCCTACCAGGGCGCGGGTCGCGTGCTCGGCGGCGACGAGGTCCGTGAGCTCTCCGCCTGGGCCACCGGCGGGCTGACGCCCGACCTCACCGTGCTGCTCGACCTCGACCCACAGGTCGGCCGGGCCCGCCTTGACGCCGCGGAGAAGTCCTACGACCGCCTGGAGTCGGAGGCTGCGGCGTTCCACGGCCGGGTCCGTGACGCCTACCTCGAGATCGCGCGCTCCGAGCCCGCCAGGTTCCTCGTCCTCGACGCGACGCTGCCCGTCGCCGAGGTGGCGTCGGCGGTGCGTGCCCGGGTGGCCGACCTCCTGACCGAGCAGTGAGCGGCCGGCGATGAGCAGCTGGGACGGCCTGACCGGCCAGGCCGACGCCGTCGAGCTGCTGAAGGCGGCCGCCTCCGCCGATCCGTCCCGCTCGGCGATGACGCACTCGTGGCTCATCACCGGCCCGCCCGGCTCCGGCCGCTCGAACCTCGCGTACGCCTTCGCGACCGCGTTGCTGTCGCGGGGCCACGACGAGGAGGCGACGAGCCGTCAGGTCGACGCCCGGTCGCACCCCGACCTGGCCGTCCTCAGCACCGAGCGCATCATCATCACCATCGACGAGGTCAGGTCGCTGGTCGCGTCGTCACAGTTCTCGCCCTCCGTCGGTCGCTACCGCGTCGTCGTCATCGAGGATGCCGACCGCATGACGGAGCGCACCAGCAACCTGCTGCTGAAGGCCCTCGAGGAGCCGCCGCCCCGCACGGTGTGGATCCTCTGCGCCCCCAGCGAGGCCGACCTCATCCCGACGATCCGCTCCCGCGTCCGCAGCGTCCGCCTCCGGACTCCGAGCGTGGCCGACGTGGCGGACCTGCTCGAGCGTCGCGACGGCATCGACCGGGAGACCGCGGTCACCGCGGCACGAGAGGCGCAGAGCCACATCGGCATGGCGCTCCGCCTGGCGACGGACCCGGAGGCGCGCGAGCGTCGTCGACGGACGCTCGAGGCCGCGCTCGCCATCCGCAGCGTCTCCGACGCGGTGAACGCGGCGACGACGATGCTCGCCGTCGCCGGGGACGACGCCAAGGCCATCACCGAGCAGCGTGACTCTCAAGAACGCGCGAGCGCCCTCCGCTCGCTCGGCGTCGAGCCGGGCGGGACGGTGCCCCCGGTGCTCCGCAGCCAGCTCCGCGCGCTGGAGGACGACCAGAAGCGCCGGGCGACCCGCAGCCTGCGCGACGGCATCGACCGGATCCTCGTCGACCTGCTCTCCCTCTACCGCGACGTCCTCCTGCTCCACCTGGGCGTGGGCGTGGAGCCGATCAACCAGGCTGTCCGAGGCCGGCTCGACGAGGCCACGGCTGCCTCGACGCCGGCGAGCACGCTCGCGGTGATGGACGCGATCGCCGTGGCCCGTCGGCGCATCGAGTCGAACGTCGCCCCGGCGCTGGCGCTCGAGGCCATGCTGGTGGCCGTCAGCCGACACGCGGTCAGGTGAGGCAAGATGGCGGCATGACCGACCCGACTGCCGCCCCGGGCCTGCGTGAGCGCAAGCGCCTGGCCACCCGACGGGCCATCCAGCTCTCCGTCCTCGACCTGATCGGCGAGGAGGGACTCGAGGCCGTGACCGTCGACATGATCAGCCGCCGTGCCGACGTGTCGCCCCGCACCTTCTTCAACTACTTCACCTCGAAAGAAGAGGCGGTCGTCGGCGACCTGCCCGACCTGCCGGAGGGCGAGTCGCTCGACCGGTTCCTCGCCGCGCACGACGAGCCGATCATCGACGGTCTCATCCGCCTCCTCGACGAGGCCGTGGTGACCGCGACCTTCGACCGCGACCTGGTGCAGCGTCGGCGCATGGTGCTGCGCAGCCACCCCGACCTGCTCGCTCGCCGGATCGCCTCGACCCGGGTGCTCGAGGACCGCCTCACCGGCATCGTCGCCCGCCGGCTGGCCACGGCCCCCGGCCGTGCCGACGACGCCACGGAAGAGTCCGACCTGAGCAGCGCCCACCTGCTCACCCTGGTGGCGATCGCTGCGCTCCGGCACGCCTGGGGCGAGTGGATCGACGACGACGACGCCGACCACGCGACGGACCACCGCTACGGGCTGCGCGCGCGCATGGAGGCGTCGTTCGCGGAGCTCGGCCGCGTCGTGACGCGACAGGTCTGAGAATCCGCTACAGTTGGTGATCGTGCCGCGAGGTACTGGTTCTCGATCTGATCGAGATCCGCCGCTTTAGCTCAGTCGGCAGAGCGTCTCACTCGTAATGAGAAGGTCTGGGGTTCGATTCCCCAAAGCGGCTCCCACGAAGGCCCGGTCCGTGAGGACCGGGCCTTCTGCCGTTGTCGGCGTCCTCGGCGCCCCCTCGTCCGCAGCCCCGCCGGTCCTCCGCAGCCCCGCCGACCAGCCCGGCTGGTAGACAGGTCGCATGAGCATCCGATGGGGCATCCTCGGCGCCGGCGGCATCGCCGACACCTTCGTGAACGACCTGACCAGGGCGGGCATCACGGTCTCCGCCGTCGGCTCGCGTGACGCCGACAAGGCGCGCCGGTTCGCCGACGACCACGGCGTCGCGACCGCGCACGGCAGCTACGACGACCTCGTGGCCGATCCCGAGGTCGACGCCGTCTACGTCGCCACCCCGCACGTGTTCCACGAGCAGAACGCCCTCCTGGCGATCCGGGCCGGGAAGCACGTCCTCGTCGAGAAGCCCTTCACCGTGACGGCAGCCGAGGCCGAGCGGGTGCTGACCGCGGCCCGCGGGGCGGGCGTCGTGGCCCTCGAGGCGATGTGGACCCGCTACCTGCCGCAGCAGGTCCGCCTCCGCGAGGTGGTCCGCAGCGGGGTGATCGGCGAGCCGCGCCTCCTGACGGCTGCCCACATGCAGTCGCTGCCGACCGATCCGCGGCACCGTCTCAACGATCCTGCCCTCGGCGGCGGCGCCCTGCTCGACCTCGGCGTCTACCCCGTCTCGTTCGCCCACGACCTCCTAGGCCCGGTCGACGCGGTCGCCGCCACAGCCGTGCTGAGCGATCAGGGCGTCGACACGCGCACGGGCATCACGCTCCGCCACGCGAACGGCGCGACGTCGAACCTGTTCTGCGCCCTCGACACCGCGGGACGAAACGACGCCGTCCTGCACGGGAGCGGAGGCCGGATCGAGATCGACCACACGTTCTTCGCGCCCGGCGGCTTCACCGTCAGGGACGCCGACGGCGAGGTCGTCGAGAGGTTCGACTCGGCCGAGGGCGACCTCCGCGGCATGCACCACCAGGCGCTCGAGCTGGCCCGTCTCGTCGACTCGGGCGAGCTCGAGAGCCCGGCGCTCACCTCCTCCGGCGTCGTGGCCGTGATGACCACCATGGACGAGGTCCGCCGCCAGGTCGGCGTGGAGTATCCCGAGCGCTGAGCTCCCGGGCGCTGAGCTCCCGAGCGCTGAGCTCCCGGGCGCTGAGCCCGAGAGCAGGGCCCCGGGCCGAGGAGGCGCGAGCTCGGCCCCCGGAGGAGGCACGCGTTTCGTAGGATGTCCTGGATGAGCGAGCAGGACGCGACCCCCGACGACCGCCCCTCCGACGACGGCACCCCCGCCGTGGCTGCGGAGGCGGCCCGGCCGCGCGACGTCCGCGCGTCGGCCGCGCGCCTCCTGCGGGAGCACCCTCGCACCACGCTCGTGACCGCCGGCGTCCTCGCGTTCGCCCTGCTCGGCGGCGGCGCGGTCGCCGCCGGCGCCGCGACGGCCCCCGACGCCCCTGCTCCCTCGAGTGCGCTGGCAGGCGGAGACGCCACCGCGGACGCCGCAGAGCCGACCGAGGTCGTCACCGTCACGCCGGACCCGACGACGGCGCCCGATCCTCAGCGGGCAGCCCCCGCCGCCGTGCCGCCCGCGACCAAGCTGCGCACCTGCTCCGTGGCCGCCGCCGCCGCCGACCCGCGCCTCGCCCAGTTCGAGGGCTCGGTCGTCAACGCCGCGACGGGCGAGGTCCTCTTCGACCGGAACGGGTCCACCCCGGCCCGGACCGGCAGCGTCCTGAAGACCCTGACGAGCGCCGTCGCGCTCTCCGTCCTCGGCGCAGACCACCGCCTGACGACCACGGTCACGGGCGACCCCGCGAGCGGCACGATCGCCCTCGTCGGCGGCGGCGACGCCACCCTCAGCGCGACGGGCCGCAGCGTGTACTCGGGGGCGCCGACGCTCAGCGACCTCGCGGGGCAGGTGGCCGCCTCCCTCGGCGGTCAGCCGGTCTCGCAGATCACGCTCGACGCGACCTGGTGGAGCCAGGCCGACAAGTGGGACCCGTCGTGGAAGCGCACCGAGCAGACCATCGGCTACCACAGCGAGGTGACGGCGCTGATGGTCGACGGCGACCGTGCCGACCCGTCGGCGAACACGAGCCCGCGCAGCACCGACCCGGTCGGACGAGCGGGCGAGGCGTTCCGCGCCGCGCTCGTGGCGGCGGGCGTCTCGGGCGCCGGGTCGGCGTCGATCTCCCAGGGCACGGCGAGCAGCGCGACGGTGCTCGGCTCCGTGCAGTCGCAGCCCGTCTCGACGCTGATCGGCCAGATGCTGCCGAACTCGGACAACACGCTGGCGGAGATGCTGGCGCGGGCCTCGTCGAGGGAGTCCGGGGCGGACGGCTCCGCCGCCTCCCTGACGGCCCTGTACCGGTCGGCCCTGGGCGGCACCTACGGGCTCGACACGTCGGCGATCACGATCGTCGACGGTTCCGGGCTGAGCGAGAACAACGCCGTGCCCTCGACCTTCGTGGCTCGCCTGATGATCCAGGTGCGCGACCGCGCCCACGGGCTGGGCGCGGTCTACGACGCCCTGCCGATCTCGGGCCAGACCGGCACCCTCGCGTCGCGCTTCACCGGCTCGAACGCCGCCGCGCGCGGAGCCGTCCACGCCAAGACCGGCTGGATCGACACCGCCTACACGCTCGCCGGCTCGATCGACTCGGCCGACGGCACGCCCCTGACCTTCGCGTTCTACGCGATCGGCCCGGTGAGGGACAACGCCCGCAGCGCACTCGACACCCTCACGGCGTCGGTCTGGCGCTGCGGCAACTCGCTCGCGAACAGCTGAGCGGCGCACCTGACCGGCGCACCTGACCGGCATAGACAGTTCAGACAGCTGAGACACCACAGAGGGAGGATGGGAGCATGACCACCGCGCTCTTCGTCATCGACGTCCAGAACGACTTCACCGAGGGAGGCGCCCTCGCCGTCACCGGGGGCGCGAGCGTCGCCGCCCGGGTGACGGAGCACCTGCGCGCTGACCGCGCCCGGTACGACGTCGTCGTCGCCAGCCGCGACTGGCACGACGACCAGGGCGACAACGGCGGCCACTTCTCGGCCGAGCCGGACTACGTCGACAGCTGGCCGCCGCACTGCGTCCGGGGCACGACGGGCGCCGACTACCACCCCGACCTCGACACCGGGCTCGTCGACGAGCACGTGCGGAAGGGCGCGGGCACCCCGGCCTACTCGATCTTCGAGGCCGCGACGGAGGCGGGCGAGTCGCTCGTCGACCTCGTGGCCCGGCGCGGCGTCACCGACGTCGACGTCGTCGGCCTGGCCACCGACCACTGCGTCAGGGCGTCAGCGCTCGACGCCGCGCGGGCGGGGCTCCGCGTCAGGGTCCTGACCGATCTCGTCGCCGGGGTCGCCGAGGGGCCGAGCGCGGCCGCCCTCGACGAGCTGCGCGAGGCCGGCGTCGACACGGTGCGCTCGTGAGCGCGGGCGACGAGGCACGCGTCCTCGCAGCCGTGCCGACCGGCCTGCACGTCGACGGCGAGTGGGTGCCGGCCGCCTCTGGCCGCACGTTCGAGGTGCGCGACCCGTCGACCGGCGACGTCATCGCGACGGTCGCCGACGCCGCTGCGGCGGACGGGCTCCGCGCCCTCGACGCCGCCGTCGCCGCGCAGGCGGCCTGGGCGGCCACTGCTCCCCGTACCCGCTCCGACATCCTGCGGCGTGCCTTCGACCTGCTGCGCGAGCGCGCCGACGACCTGGCGCTGCTGATGACGCTCGAGATGGGCAAGCCGCTCGCCGAGTCGCGCGGCGAGGTGGCCTACGGCTCCGAGTTCGTGCGCTGGGCCAGCGAGGAGGCGGTGCGCATCTCGGGCCGCTACGGCACGAACCCGGAGGGGACCGGTCGCACGATCGTGCTGAAGCGCCCCGTCGGCCCGTGCCTGCTCATCACGCCGTGGAACTTCCCCCTCGCGATGGCGACCCGCAAGATCGCGCCTGCCCTCGCGGCCGGCTGCACGGTCGTGGTCAAGCCCGCCGACCTGACCCCGCTCACCACCTTGGCCCTCGTCGGGATCCTCACCGAGGCCGGCGTGCCGCGCGGCGTCGTGAACGTGGTGACGACGACCTCGGCAGGCGACGTCTGCGAGCCCCTGATCCGCGACCCGCGCCTCCGGAAGCTCAGCTTCACGGGCTCGACGCCGGTCGGGTCGACCCTGCTCGCCCAGGCGTCCGAGCGCGTGCTCCGCACCTCGATGGAGCTCGGCGGCAACGCACCGTTCCTGGTCTTCGACGACGCCGACCTCGACGCCGCCGTCGAGGGCGCCCTGCTCGCCAAGTTCCGCAACGTCGGGCAGGCCTGCACCGCCGCCAACCGGTTCCTCGTCCACGAGGCCGTCGCGGACGAGTTCGTCCGCCGGGTGACCGAGCGCGTCGCGGCGATGACGCTCGGCCGCGGCACCGACGACGGCGTCGACGTCGGCCCGCTGATCGACGACCGCGCCGTCGAGAAGGCCGAGCGCCTCGTCGACGACGCCGTCGCCCGCGGCGCCGTCGTGCGGACGGGCGGCGCCCGCGTCGACGGCACGGGCACCTTCTACGAACCGACCGTCCTCGACGGCGTGCGGCCCGGCAGCGAGCTGCTCACCACGGAGATCTTCGGCCCCGTCCTCGCCGTCTCGACCTTCGCCGACGAGGAGGAGGCGGTGCGGAAGGCGAACGACACCGAGTTCGGCCTCGTGGCCTACGCCTTCACCCGTGACCTCGCCCGCGGCCAGCGACTGGCCGAGACCCTCGAGACCGGCATGCTCGGGCTCAACGTCGGCGTGGTGTCGAACGCCTCCGCGCCGTTCGGCGGCGTCAAGGCGTCCGGCCTCGGCCGCGAGGGCGGCCTGGAGGGCATCCAGGAGTACCTGGAGACCGTGTACCTGATGACCCCCGACCCCTTCGCCGCATGAGCGCCGCCGACCAGCAGCAGCCGCCGCGCCTCCGCGTCGGGATCGTCGGCTACGGCCTCGCCGGCCGGGTGTTCCACGCCCCCCTCGTGGCCGCGGACGACGCGTACGACCTCGTCGCCGTCGTCACCCGTGACGGCGACCGGGCAGAGCAGGCCAGGTCCTCGCACCCCGGGGTCGAGGTCGTCCCGCAGGCGAGCGACCTCGACGCCCTCGGCCTCGACCTGGTGATCGTCGCGACGCCCAACGCGACGCACGCCGACGTGGCCGCGGACGCCCTGCGCGCCGGGTCCGCGGTCGTCGTCGACAAGCCCGTCGCGACCACCGCCTCCTCGGCTCGCCAGCTGATCGAGCTCGCCGAGTCGCTCGGGCGGACGCTGACCGTGTACCAGAACCGTCGCTGGGACGGCGACTACCTGACGGCGTCGCGTCTGGTGCAGAGCGGCGCACTCGGCGACGTGCACACCTTCGAGTCGCGCTTCGAGCCGTGGAAGACGGCGAACCGCGCGGGCTGGAAGTCGCAGGCGACGGCTGCGGAGGGCGGGGGGATCCTGTTCGACCTCGGCCCGCACCTGGTCGACCAGGCGCTGCACCTGTTCGGGCCCGTGGCCGACGTCCACGCGGAGATCGCCCGGCGGCGCCCGTCGGGAGCCGCGGACGACGACGTGTTCGTCTCCTTGCGGCACGAGAGCGGGGTGCGGTCGCGGCTCTGGATGAGCCACGTCGACGCGCAGCCCGGTCCGCGCCTCCGGGTGCTGGGCACGGCAGGGGCGTACGTCGTCGACGGGCTCGACCCGCAGGAGGCGCAGCTCGCGTCGGGCACGTCGCCCCGCGATCCTGGCTACGGTCGCGTCCCCGACGGGCGCCACGGCCTCGTCGGCATCGGGGACGATGCCCGGCGCGAGCCCACCGACCAGGGGCGGTACCCGTTGTTCTACGAGCAGCTCGCCCGTGCCCTGCGGGGTGCCGGGCCGGTGCCGGTCGACCCGCGGGACGCGCTGGTGGCGCTCGAGGTGATCGAGGCGGCACGCGAGTCGGCGGGCCCCGCCTGACACCAGGCGCCCGGACGGCGACCGACCACCATCCGGAGACGGGTCAGAGCCGGGTGCCCCAGTCGACGCTCGCGAGGACGGCATCGACGTCCACCTCGGCCAGCGTGGCCGGCGACCAGTGCGGGGCCCTGTCCTTGTCCACGACCCTGGCGCGGATGCCCTCGACGAGGTCGGGGGAGTCGGCCAGCGCGGTGACGAGCCCCAGTTCCTGGCCGAGCACCGCCTCGAGGTCGGGCAGGCCGCGGGCGCGACGCTGGGCGGCGAGCGTGAGCACGACGGAGGTGGGCGAGGCGGCCACGAGGTCGTCGGCCGCCCGGCCAGCCGCCTCGACCCCGTCCCGCTCGAGCCCACGGAGCCGTGCGAGCACCAGCGCGGCGTCGTCGCCCCGGTAGGCGTCGTCGATCCAGCTGCGCTCGGCGGCGAGCGGCGCCGGGGGAGGCTCGACGGCGAGGGCCCTGACTGCGTCCGGACCCCCGGTCGCCAGCGCGTCGAGGACGCGGTCGCCGCCTCCCTCGCCCTCCTCCTCGACGAGGACGTCGGCGAAGCCCGTGAGCAGGGCGTCGGAGGCGGTCATGGCCGCCCCGGTCAGCGCCAGGTGGGTGCCCAGCTCGCCGGGCGCCCGGGAGAGCAGGTAGCTGCCGCCCGCGTCGGGCGTCAGGCCGATGAGGGTCTCGGGCATGCCGACGCGGCTGCGGGGCGTGACGACCCGGAGCGACACGTGGCCGCCGAGCCCGACGCCCGCGCCCATGGCGATGCCGTCGAGGTACGAGACGACCGGGCGGTGCCAGCGGGCGAGCCGCAGCGCGCCGCGGTACTCGCGCCGCCACATCGCGACGCTGCGGGCAGGGGCGGCGGTGGCATCCCGGTGGATCGCCGTGATGTCGCCGCCGGCGCAGAAACCGCGGGGGCCCGCGCCCCGCAGCAGCAGGCTCTCGACCGCGGCGTCGTCCTGCCAGGCGTCGAGGGCGTGCTCGATCAGCCCGAGCATCCCCTCGGTCACCGCGTTGATCTTGGCGGGCCGGTTCAGCGTGATCACGCCCACGCCCCGGTCGACGTGGAACAGGACCTCGGGCTCGCGGGCGTCGTCGCTCATGCCGCCAGGCTAGGCGACCCGGCGACCCGGCGTCCCTGCGCCCTGAGGTCAGACGAGCCGGCGACCCGGCAGGCGACCGGAGGTCAGACGAGCAGCTGGTGCTTCGCGAGGTCCTTGTAGAGCGGCGTGCTCTCGACCAGCTCGGAGTGGGTGCCGACGCCGACGACCCGTCCGTCGTCGACGACGACGATCTGGTCGCTGTCGACGACGGTCGAGAGCCGGTGTGCGATCACGATCAGGGTGCGTCCCTCGGCGACGGCGTCGATGGCCTCGCGGAGGCGCTGCTCGTTGAGCCCGTCGAGGCTCGACGTCGACTCGTCGAGCAGCAGCAGCGCGGGCGCCGAGAGCAGCGTCCGCGCGATCGCGAGTCGCTGGCGCTCGCCGCCCGAGAGCAGCACGCCGTCCTCGCCGACCTGGGCGTCGAGGCCCAGTTCGCCGCGCTCGAGCACCGCCGTCAGGTTGACCGCCTCGAGCACCCGGCGGCAGTCCTCGTCGGTGGCCTCGGGCGACCCCAGGGTGAGGTTGTCGCGGATGGTGCCCGCGAGCACCGCGGCGTCCTGCTCGACGTAGCCGATCTGCGCCCGCAGGTCGACGCGGTCGAGCGCGCGCACGTCGACGCCGCCGAGCCTGACCACGCCGGAGGTCGGGTCGTAGAAGCGCTCGATCAGGGCGAGGATCGTGCTCTTGCCTGCTCCGGAGGGGCCGACCAGGGCGGTGCGCTTGCCCACCGGAGCCGAGAACGAGACGCCGCGCAGCACCGTGAGGTCGTCGTCCCGACCCTCGCGCGCCTCCTTCGCCGGGGTCGTGCCGTCGGCGGCGGGAGGTGAGTCCGGGTAGCGGAAGTGGACGTCGTCGAAGCGGATCGCGGCGTCCGTCTCGACCCGGGCGTCGCCGCCGAGGCCGGCGGCGACGGCGTCGTCCCCCTCGGTCTCGCGGGGCAGGTCGAGGATCTCCTGGATGCGGCCGAGGGCGCCGAGCGCCTGGTTCACGCTGAGGACGGCACCCATGGCCTGGCCGAGCGGCATGATCATCAGGAACAGGAACAGGATGAACGACACGAGCGAGGCGATGTCGATGGTGCCGCTGGCCACGCGGAAGCCGCCGACGCCCAGCACCACGAGGAACGACGCCTGCAGCGCGACGGAGGCGATGGGCACGACGAGCGCCGAGATGCGCGCCACCTCGAGGCCGCGCTGGTAGGCGCCCTCGGCGTCGGCCTGGACGCCGGTGATCTCGCGCTCCGTGGCGCCGCTCGCGCGGATCGTCCGCACCGAGCCGATCGACCGCTCGACGGCGGCGGTCAGGTCGCCGACCTTCTCCTGGGCACGCCGGCTGGCGACGCGGATGCGGCCCGAGAGCAGCACGACGACGGTGACCGAGATCGCGACCACGAGCACGGTGAGGCCGAGCAGCACGGGGTCGATCAGGAACATGCCGACCAGGGCGCCGACGAAGGTCAGGGAGCCGCCGATCGCCTCGACGAGTCCCTGGGTCAGGACGGCCCGCAGCAGCGTCGTGTCGCTGCCGACGCGGGACACGAGGTCGCCGGTGCGGCGACGGTCGAACTCGCTGACCGGCAGGTGCAGCAGGCTCGCCACGAGCCGACGGCGGCTGGAGAGCACCACTCCCTCACCGGTGCGCTGCAGCAGGTAGTGCTGGAACCCGCTCAGCAGCCCGGCCACGACGACCAGCGCGACGAGGGCCCAGACCAGCCGGCCGAGCGTCTCGCCCTGCTGCACGAGCGTGATGACCTGGCTGACGAGGAGGGGCTGGCCGAGCGAGGCGGCGGCGCCCAGCACGCTGAGCACGATGATGACGACCATCACCTTCTTGTGCTCGAACAGGTAGGGGAGCAGCTGGCGGAACGTGGCCCTGGGGCCGTCCGCCTCTCGTCGGCCCGTTCGGCCGCGTCGCGCGCGTGCCGGTGCGGGTGCTGATGTCGACGCGGATCGAGTGCTCTGGTCGGAGCGGCTCGTGTCGGAGCTCATGGTGCCTCTCGGGGATGGTCGTGGCTGATCGCCTCGACCAAAGTACTTCGTCCCGTCCCGAGCCACCTGCGCTCGCGCTGGGACCGTGCCCGGTCGGCCCGCCCGGTCGGCCCGCCCCGGTCAGCCCGCCGCGTCGTACTCCACGTCCTTCGTCTCCCGGCTGAGCAGCAGCGCGACGAGCGTGAGCACCGCCATCGACGAGAGGTACAGGCCCACGAGCCACGTGCTGCCGCCGGCCGCCTGCCAGAGCGCGACCGCGATGAACGGGGCGACGGCCGCGCCGAGGATGCTGGCGACGTTGTAGCTGATGGCCGAGCCCGTGTAGCGCACGCTGGTCGGGAACAGCTCGGGCAGCACCGCGCCCATGGGGCCGAAGGTGAGCCCCATCAGCGTGAACCCGACGATCAGCAGGGCCTGGGCCCCGAGCGCCCCGGCCGCGAAGAACGGCGCGAACAGGAACCCGAAGACGAGGATCGCGCTCGTCACGACGATGAGCAGGGCGCGTCGGCCGAAGCGCTCGGCCAGCGGGCCCGACACGAGCGTGAAGATCCCGAAGAACACGCAGCCGAAGATGAGCATCAGCAGGAACTGCGTGCGGTCGATGCCGAGCCCCGGGGCCGCGCCCGACGCCTCCGCGGTGCCGTACGTCAGGGTGAAGGTCGTCATCAGGTAGAAGAGCGTGTACGTCGCCAGCATGATGAACGTGCCGAGGACGAGCGGGCGCCAGCTCGTCGTGAAGACGCGGGCGAGCGGCAGCTTGGCGACGTTGCCCGAGTCGACCACGGCCTGGAACGCCGGAGTCTCGATGAGCTTGAAGCGGACGTAGAGCCCGATGATCACCAGCAGGGCGCTCGCGAGGAACGGCACGCGCCAGCCCCAGCTGAGGAACTGCTCGTCGGTGAGGTTCGCGTTCAGGACGATGAAGACGAGGTTGGCGATGATGAAGCCGATCGGGGCGCCGAGCTGCGGGAACGTGCCCCAGATCGCGCGACGGCCGGCCGGGGCGTTCTCCGTCGCGAGCAGCGCGGCGCCGCTCCACTCGCCGCCGAGGCCGAGGCCCTGGCAGAAGCGCAGCACGACCAGGCACGCGGGCCCGGCGACGGCCCAGCCCGGCGTCGTGCCGGCGGGGATGCAGCCGATCAGCACCGTCGCGACCCCCATGGTCAGCAGGGAGGCGACCAGGGTGCCCTTGCGGCCGATGCGGTCGCCGAAGTGACCGAACACGATCGAGCCGACGGGGCGCGCGATGAACGCGACCCCGAAGACCGCGAAGGAGGCGAGCCTCGCGACGGCCGGGTCGTCGTTCGCGAAGAAGATGGTCGGGAACACCAGCACGGCCGCCGTCGCGTAGACGTAGAAGTCGTAGAACTCGATGGACGTGCCGACGAGGCTCGCGAGGACGACGCGCGAGCGCTTGTTGACGGGCTGTGCGGTGGGCGTCGACGAGGCGACGGTGCTGCGGGACATGCGGACTCCGGTGCGGCGAGGAGCGGACGAGTGGCGGCGGCCGGGCGACGTCCGGAGCCAGGTGGGCTCGACGGGGTCGCTGGCGGAGATCCGGCCCCGGGAGATCGGCGGGGCGTGCGGTGCCGTGGTGCGTGGTGCAGGTGACCGCTCGTGACAGCCGTCGTCCATCTTACGTCGCAGCGGGAGGTGCCGCTGTCCGTGTCCGTCAGGCGTCGCCGTGAAGCTGCCCCGGCAGCTCGTGTCCCATGCGGTCGCGCTTGGTGTCGAGGTAGCCCTCGTTGAAGGCTCCCACCCCGACGACCAGGGGGACGGACTCGAGCACCTCGATGCCGTGCTGCACGAGCTGGCGTCGCTTCTCGGGGTTGTTGCTGAGCAGGCGGACCGACGTGACGCCGAGGTCGCGCAGCATGTCGGCGGCGGCGCCGTACTGGCGCGAGTCCGCCGGCAGGCCGAGGGCGAGGTTGGCGTCGAGCGTGTCGAGGCCGTCCTCCTGCAGCCGGTAGGCGCGCAGCTTGTTGATCAGGCCGATGCCGCGGCCCTCGTGGCCGCGCAGGTAGACGACGACGCCGCCGTGGTCGCGGATCGTGTCGAGGGCGGCGTCGAGCTGGGGCCCGCACTCGCACTTGAGCGAGCCGAAGGCCTCGCCGGTCAGGCACTCGGAGTGCACGCGGACCAGCGCGCCGTCCGAGGGCGCGGTGCCGTCGGGCCCCGAGGCGACGATCGCGATGTGGTCGGCGCCGGTCTCGACGTCGGTGTAGGCGCGCATCCGGAACGTGCCGTGCGAGGTCGGGACGGTCGTCTCGACCTCGAAGGTCACGTGCGAGACGCGGGAGGAGTCGGGGGTGCGGGCGTCGGTCATGAGGTGCTCCGGGTGTCGTCGCGGGCCACGACCAGGAGGTCGGTGCCGAGCAGGGTGACGTCGGCGACGCGGAGGCGCCGCTGGTCGTCGATCGTGGCGACGCCGAGGTCGTCGAGCGCGGTGCGCGCGCCGCCGATCAGCGTCGGGGCGAGGTAGACGAGGTAGTCGTCGGCGAGGCCGGCCCGGACGAAGGCACTCGCCACGGTCGGGCCGCCCTCGACGAGCACGCTGCGGACCCCGAGTCGCCAGAGTGCGTCGAGCGCAGCGGCAGGGTCGTGCCCCGCGACCTGCACGAGCTCGCGCGGGTGGCTCCGGAGGCGGGCGTCGGCCGGCACCGCCCGGTCACCGACCACGACGGGGACCGGCTGGTCGGCGAGCAGCTCGCCCGCGTCGCCCCGTGCCGTGAGGCTCGGGTCGTCGGCGAGGACCGTGCCCGTGCCGACGAGGATCGCGTCGTGGGCGGCACGCACCTCGTGCACGTGCTGCCGGGCGGCGGTGCCGGTGATCCAGCGACTCGTACCGTCGGGCGCGGCGGCTCGGCCGTCGAGGCTCGAGGCCCACTTGACGGTCACGAACGGACGGCCGTGCCGCGCCGGCACCAGCCAGCGGCGCACCAGCTCGGTCGCCTCGTCGACGAGGAGGCCCCGCTCGACCGCGACGCCGGCCTCGAGGAGGCGCGCACCGCCTCCTGAGGACCGCTCGCCCGGGTCGTCGACCGCGTACACGACACGGGCCACGCCCGCCTCGATCAGGGCCGTGCTGCACGGCCCGGTGCGGCCGGTGTGGTCGCACGGCTCGAGCGTGACGACCGCCGTGAGGCCAGAGGCCCCGGTCTCGCCGAGCTGGGCCAGCGCGTCGATCTCCGCGTGCGGCGTGCCCGCGCCGCGGTGCCAGCCCTCGGCGGCCGTGCTGCCGTCGGGTCGCAGCAGCACGCAGCCCACCTGGGGGTTGTCGCCGCGGGCCGGGCCCCTGGCCGCCAGCTCGAGCGCACGCCGCATCGCCGTCTCGACGACGGCGGCGTCGGGGGTGAGGTGGTCGGTCACGAGTCCTCCGGGAGGCGCGGGGCGCCCTGCGGTTGCCGGGCACTGTCGTCAACGCCGTCGGCGCGCGGCCATTCCCGCGGGGGGTCGCCGACCCCGCCGGTCAGGTCGGGCCAGCCCTGCTTCGGGAAGTGCTCGTCGCCGGGGCGCAGCCGCGCCTTCCAGCAGAGCGGCCGAGCGCCGTCGCGGCCGGGGTGCATCCCCGGCCCGACACCCGTGTAGGTGAAGCCGCAGCGTCGAGCGACCGCCGCGGAGGCGTCGTTCCCGACGTAGCCCTCCCAGTGCAGCTGGTCGAGGCCGGCGTCGCCGAGCGCCCAGTCGGCCACGAGCCGGACCGCCGCGGTCATCAGGCCACGGCCTCGTGCCGCTGGCGTCGTCCAGAAGCCGATGTCGCGGGTGCCCAGCCGCACGCTCACGACGCCGAGCAGCAGCGACGAGCCGGGCCCGCGCAGGCCCCAGGTCGCCTCGCGACCCGTGGCCCAGCCGTGGTCGACGATGCGCTCGAGGAAGAACTGCGCGTCGGCCCGCGAGTAGGGCGCCGGCACGGTCGTGAAGCGCTGCAGCACCGGGTCCTGGCAGGCCTCGACGATGGCATCGACGTCGGCCGGTCCCGGCACCTCGAGCCGGACCGCGGGCGACTCGAGCACGAACGGCTGCACGGTCAGGCCCTGCGGACGAACCCGATGCGGTCGTACACGGTGTCGAGCGTCGCCTGGGCGATGGCGTCGGCGCGCTCGGCGTTGCCGGCGAGCACGCGGTCGAGCTCTGCCGGGTCGTCGAGCAGCTCGAGGGTGCGGGCGCGGATCGGGGTGAAGGTCTCGACCACGACCTCGGCGACGTCCTTCTTGAGGTCGCCGTAGCCGCGCCCCGCGTACTTCTCCTCGAGCGCGGCGACGGTCGTGCCGGAGAAGGCCGACAGGATCGTCAGCAGGTTCGACACCCCGGCCTTGGCCCCGCGGTCGAAACGGATCTCGCGCTCGGTGTCGGTGACGGCCGACTTGATCTTCTTCGCGGTGCGCGACGGCTCGTCCAGCATCCAGACGATGCCGGAGTCGGTCGCGGCCGACTTGCTCATCTTCGACTCGGGCGTCTGCAGGTCGTAGATGCGGGCGGTCTCCTTGAGGATGGCCGCCTCGGGCACGACGAAGGTGTTCCCGTACCGGGAGTTGAAGCGCCCGGCCAGGTCGCGGGTCAGCTCGACGTGCTGGCGCTGGTCGTCGCCGACCGGCACCGACTCCGCCTGGTACAGCAGGATGTCCGCGGCCATCAGCGTCGGGTACGCGAAGAGGCCGAGGGTCGCCGCGTCCGCGCCCTGCTTGGCCGACTTGTCCTTGAACTGGGTCATCCGACTCGCCTCGCCGAAGCCCGTCAGCGTGTTGAGCACCCAGGCCAGCTGCGCGTGCGCCGGCACGTGCGACTGGATGAAGAGGGTCGACCGCTCGGGGTCGATGCCCGCGGCGATGTACTGGGCGGCGGTGCGGCGGGTCTGCTCGCGGAGCGTCGCCGGGTCCTGCGGCACGGTGATGGCGTGCATGTCGACGACGCAGAACAGGGCGTCGTGGCTGGACTGCAGCTCGCGCCACTGCAGCAGGGCGCCGACGTAGTTGCCGACGTGCAGGGAGTCGGAGGTCGGCTGCATGCCGGAGAAGAGACGGGGCCGGGCGGCGCCGTCGGCGCCGGTGGTCGTGCTGGTGGCAGTGCTGGCGGTGCTGGTCATGGTGTCCTCGGGGGAGAGAGCTCGGGGGAGGAGGCTCGGTGTCGGCGGTGCAGGTCAGATGTCGTAGTCGACGACGACGGGGGCGTGGTCCGACCAGCGCTTGTCGTACGAGGCGGCGCGGTCGACGACGAGGCCGGAGGCACGCTCGGCGAGGGCAGGGGTCGCGACGTGGTAGTCGATGCGCCAGCCGGTGTCGTTGTCGAAGGCCTGGCCTCGCCACGACCACCACGAGTACGGCCCCTCGACCTCGCCGGCCAGGCGACGGCCGACGTCGACCCAGCCGAGGCCGGTGCCGCCCTCGCCGTCGGCGGTCTCGACGGGCTCGCCCTCGGGGCCGAAGAAGCGGTCGAAGTAGGCGCGCTCACGGGGCAGGAAGCCGGCGCGCTTCACGTTGCCCTTCCAGTTCTTGATGTCGAGCTCGCGGTGCCCGACGTTGAGGTCGCCGGTGACGACCGCGAGCTCGGAGTGCGCGGCGAGCTGGGGCAGCCGCTCGGTCATCGCGTCGAGGAACTTCCACTTCTCGTCCTGCTTCTCGGTGCCGACCTCGCCCGAGTGCACGTAGGTGCTGACGACCGTGACGATCGTGCCGTCGACGTCGTAGTCGGCCTCGATCCAGCGACCGGCGCTGTCGAAGTCGTCTGCGCCGAGCTCGACGCGGTGGATCTGGGCCGCGCCGCGGGAGGCGATGGCCACGCCGGCGCGCCCCTTGGCCGTGGCGGGGTGGTGCAGCACGTTCCACTCGGGGCCGAGCAGGCCCTCGAGGTCCTCTGTCGTGGCCCGCACCTCCTGCAGGGTCAGGACGTCGACGTCACGGTCGGCGAGCCACTCGCCCATGCCCTTGCGGTACGCGGCACGGATGCCGTTGACGTTGACCGAGGCGAGACGAAGACGAGAACCCATGCCAGAGAGACTAGCGGCGGAGGGACTAGCGGCGGCCCGGGTGCCGGAGGGCCCGCGGCAGCCGGGAGGCGAGGCCGCGGAGGCGCTCGGCCGCCTGCGTCCTGCGGGAGCCGAGCTGCGCCTCCTCGGCCAGCCGCGCCTCCTCGAGCAGGCGCAGTCGTTCCGCCTCGGCGTGAGGGTCGGCGAGCACCCCGATGTCGTCCATGCCGACGGCGATCCAGCCCGCGGCGAGCAGCAGCACCTGGCAGAGCAGGTTGATGACGAGCAGGAGGCCGACGATCGCGGCGAACGACGCCAGCAGGGGGTTCGAGCCGGCTGCGCGCAGCAGCGTCCCGCCGACGAAGGTGATGAGCACGAACCCGGCACCGCCGATCGCCGAGCCGGCGAGGAGGCGCCTGACCGGGATGTGCAGGCCTGCCAGCACCCGGAACAGCACGGCGAGCACGGCCGTGTCGAAGACGAAGACGAGCACCAGCCCGACGAGCCGCAGCAGGGCCACGGAGGCGTCGGAGTCGGTCGAGAGGCCGACGAGGCGCAGCCCCCAGGTCACGGCCGTCGTGCTCAGCAGCGAGATCGAGGCCGAGACGAGCACCGTCGCCCCGAACGCCAGCGCGAGCACCAGGTCGCGGGCGATCAGCCGCAGGAGGGGCGTCGCCGGCTGAGGGGCCCGGAAGACGGTCCGGACCGAGTCGCGCATGCTGCCGAAGAGCCTGATCGACGAGAAGAGCAGCCCGACGAGGGCGACCGTGCCGGTCCAGCCGAAGACCGAGGCGTTCATCAGCGCGCCCGGCTCGACGACGCCGGCGCCGGAGTCGTCCTTGATCACGCCCGGCACGGCCGACTGGATGAAGGTGATCAGCTCGTCGCGCACGACGTCGTTGCCGGCGATGACGAAGCCCGCGACGCTGAAGCCGACCCAGAGGGCGGAGAACAGGGCGAAGAGCGCCTGGTACGTGAGGCCGGCGGCCAGCAGGGGGCCCTTCTGCACGACATGCCGGCCGACCACCCGCACGGCCCTCGACGACGCGAGGCGCGACCCGGCCGCACGGGCGGCGGAGGCGGCGGTGGCAGCGTCGGGGGCGACGCCGCCCTGCTCGGTGTCGTCGGGGCGGCGGCGCATGCACCCAGGGTACGGGCGCGTGCACGGGTCGTCCGCCACCGCTCGCGTACGATGTCGCTGACCCCGCGGCGCCGCCGACCAGCGTGCCCGCCGCAGACACCGCGAGCACGAAGAGGTACACAGTGGCACTACAGGGCGTTGGCGTCGGACGTGGAGTGGCCGTCGGCCCCGTCCTGAGGATGCCCGAGCCGCTCCCCGAGCCCGGCACCGGGGGGCGCACCGCGGACGCCGCCGTCGAGTCGGCCGCCGTCGAGAAGGCGCTCGCCGCCGTCGCCGCCGACCTCACCGCACGAGGCGAGAAGGCAGGAGGCGAGGCGAAGGACGTCCTGGACGCCCAGGCCCTGATGGCCCAGGACCCGACCCTCGTCGAGGACGTCGACCAGCGCATCGCCGACGGCTCCACGGGCGAGCGCGCGGTCTTCGAGGCCTTCGCCGCGTTCCAGGAGATGCTCGTCGGCATGGGCGGCTACATGGCCGAGCGCGCGACCGACCTGGGCGACGTCGCCCAGCGCGTCATCGCCTCCCTGCGGGGCGTCGCCGCTCCCGGCGTGCCCGAGAGCGACACCCCCTTCGTGCTGGTCGCCCCCGACCTCGCACCCGCCGACACGGCCCTGCTCGACCTCGAGAAGGTCCTCGCGCTGATCACCCGCGACGGCGGCCCCACCTCGCACACGGCGATCCTCGCGCGCTCGAAGTCGATCCCCGCGATCGTCGGCGTCACCGGGGCCCTCGACCTCGCCGACGGCACCGTCGTCGTCGCCGACGCCGCGACCGGAGTCGTCACCGTCGACCCGTCCGCCGACGAGGTCGCCGAGGCCGAGCAGCGCATCGCCGACCGCGCCGCCGCGGCCGCCGCGCCCCTGACCGACGGCGCCCTCGCCGACGGCCACGCCGTGCCGCTGCTCGCGAACCTCGGCTCGCCCGACGAGGCCGCCGGCGCCGTCGCGCTCGGCGCCGAGGGCGTCGGCCTGTTCCGCACCGAGTTCCTGTTCCTCGGCAACAGCACCGCCCCGACCGTCGAGAGCCAGACCGCGAGCTACACCGCGCTGCTCGAGGCGTTCCCCGGCCGCAAGGTCGTCGTGCGCGCCCTCGACGCCGGGGCCGACAAGCCCCTCAGCTTCCTCAACGACGCGCACGAGGAGAACCCGGCACTCGGGCTGCGCGGCCTCCGCGCCCTGCGGGTCAAGGAGCAGATCCTGCGCGACCAGCTCAGCGCGCTCGCCGCCGCCCAGGCCGCGACGACGGCCGACCTCTGGGTGATGGCGCCCATGGTCAGCGACGCGGAGGAGACGGAGTACTTCGTGGCCCTGGGCCGCGAGCTCGGTCTCAAGACCGTCGGCGTGATGGCCGAGGTGCCGTCGCTCGCCGTGCTGGCCGACCAGATCTTCTCGTCGGCCGACTTCGTCAGCGTCGGCACGAACGACCTGACGCAGTACACCCTCGCCGCCGACCGCATGCTCGGCTCGGTCGCCCGCTACCAGGACCCGTGGCACCCTGCCGTCCTCCGCCTCGTCAAGGCGCTCGGCGACGCGGGGGCGGCTGCGGGCAAGCCCGTCGGCATCTGCGGTGAGGCCGCGGCCGACCCGCTGCTCGCCGTCGTGCTCGTCGGCCTCGGCGCGACCACGCTGTCGATGACGCCGGCCGCGCTCGCGGACGTCCGCCTCGAGCTGGGGAACCACACGCTCGAGCAGGCACGCGCCCTGGCGACCGCGGCGATCGCGGCGACGACCGCCTCCGGCGCGCGCGAGGCCGCCGAGGCCGTCGTCGCCGGCTGACGTCGAGGCCGCGTCAGAGGCCGAGGCGGTCGACGACCGCCTCGGCCGCCCGCAGCGTCGACGGCAGCAGGTCGGCGGGGCGCAGTGCTCCCGATCCGGCCAGGGCAGGGTCGGCGGGCAGCCGCACCACGCTCACCCCGGGGTGCTCGCCGGTGACCGCGCGGACGACGTCGTCGGCGCGAGGGCGTCCGAAGGGCTCCGTCACGACCACGACCGTGGACGTCGGGCCCCCGCCGTCGCCGAGCGCGGTGAGCCGGTGCAGGGCCCGGCGGATCGCCTCGAGGCCTGCGGGGCTCGCCGGCGCCACGAGCACGGCGGAGTTCTCCGGGACCCGGAACACGTCGCCGGGGCCGGTCGCGTGGGCACCCAGGTCGTGCACCGTCAGGGCGGCGTCGTGCGAGGCCGCCCCCCGCGCGTGGACCGGCAGGCGGGCAGCCAGCGCGCCCTCGGTGTGGTCGCTCGCGCTCGGCGTGCCGCCGCGCCGGACGACGGCGTCCCAGACGAGAGCGGCGACGGTCGTGGTGCCGACGCCTCCTGCCGTCCCGGCCACGACCACGGTCCTGGCTCGGCCCCTCGCCGACTGACGGCGGGTGCCGGGCACGGACTCCGACGAGACGGGAGAACCGTCCCCGGTCGCCCTGGTCGTCCCCGGCAGGCGCATGCTGCCCGGCACCGAGCCAGGTCGCACCACGTCGTCCCGCGACGGCCCGGTCACGACGCGTCCTCGACGATGCACACGCCGTCCAGGGAGGCGGCGAGCCCCAACGCCACGGCGACCCCCGCGTCGCCGCGGGCCCCCCACGGCGCCCACGCCTCCGTCCAGAAGACCGGCGTGCCCAGGCGCTCGGCGGCGCCGGGCGCCAGACGGGCGATCTCGTCAGCGGACTCCACGCGACTCGGGTGCCCGAACGAGACGACGGCCGAGCCGTCCCCCGCGACGAGCTGCACGTAGGCTCCCGCCTCGACGGCGCGGACCCCCAGCCCGGGGTCGACCGCGAGGCCGGCCTGCACGAGGGCCGTGGCGTCGGGCGGGCGGGACGTCACGACGACGATGTCACGAGGCACGGGGTGCTCCTGTCTCGGCGGCGGGGAACGCCGCCACCTGGACGATGCGCGGTGCCGTCCCGCGCCGGACGAGGCGCCCTCGCCCCGGCGGGAACTGCTCGGCGAAGACCTTGGGGAACACGGGGCCCTCCGAGCGTTCCCCGCTCATGACGAGACCGGCACCGCCGCTGTCGCGCATCGACTGCAGGGCAGGGTCGAAGAGGGCCCGCGACGCACCCGCGACGGGACGGGTGGCGACGACGTGCAGGCCCAGGTCGCGGGACGACGGCAGATACGGCAGCAGGGGCCGGAGGGGCTCCGTGCCGGCGGAGGCGAGGATGTCGTAGTCGTCGACCAGCACGACGATGCGGGGCCGCGGGCCGGTCACGGCACCGGTCAGCCGGGCCTCGAGCTCGTCCGCGATGGCCGTCGCGAGGCCCCTGGCGTCCCGGCCGTTGCTGGCGTGGCCGCCCAGGTAGGCGTCCGGCGTGCCCTCCACCGCGCCTCCTCGGACGTCCATGAAGGCGAGCACGAGCTCGTCGGGCGTCGCCCGGTCCATGAAGCCGCGAGCCAGGCCGCGCAGCAGCGTCGTCTTGCCGCAGCGGGTGTCGCCGAGCACGAGGAGGTGCTGGTCCCTGGCCGGGTCGAAGCCGACCCACTCCATCGTGTCCTGGCGCAGCCCGAAGGGCACCACGTCAGGGGCCTCGAGCTCGTCGGGCAGCTCGTCGGGGTCGAAGGACTCGGGCAGCAGCCGGATGGGCGAGGCCAGGGGGCCGCTCCAGCTGGCGGCCGACCGGCGGGCCAGCTGCTGCAGCGCCTCCGAGACCCTGTCGTCGTCGGTGTCGTCGAGGACGGGCAGCGCGACCTGCGCGAAGAGGGTGTCGTCCGTGAGGACGCGCCCCGGCTGCCCGCTCTTCAGCGTTGCCGAGAACTTGCGGCCGATGGTGCTGTCCTGCGGGTCGTTCAGCCTCAGCTCGAACCGCTGGCCGATCAGGGGCTGCACCGCCATCCGCAGCTCGTTCCACCGGGTCAGCCCGACCACGACGTGGATCCCGAAGCTGCCGCCGCGCTGCAGGAGGTCGGCGAACGGGTCCTCGAGCTCCTCGAAGTCGGTGCGCAGCGCGCCGTAGCCGTCGACGAGCAGGACGACGTCGGCGGACACGAGCTCGGGCACGGCTCCCTCGGCGTGACGCGCCCGCAGCATGGGGAGCGAGTCGATGTCGTGGTCGCGGAACACGGCCTCCCGGGTGCGGACCATGGCCTGCAGCTCCTCGAGGAGGCGGCGGAGGCGCGCGCGGTCGGAGCGGGTCGCGACGCCGCCGACGTGCGGGAACTGCTCGATCCTGGACAGCCCGCCGCCGGCGAGGTCCATCCCGTAGATGCTGACCTGGCGGGGGGTGTGCGTCAGGGCGAGCGACGCCGCCACCGTGCGGAGGAAGGTCGTGCGCCCGGACTGCGGCGCGCCGACGACCGCCGCGTGCCCGCCTCCCTTGGTGAGGTCGACGGTCCACGCGCGCTGGCGCTGTCGCGCCGGCTCGTCGAGGAGGCCGAGCGGCACGGACATGGCAGCCGCGGGGGCCCGGCCCGGTGCGTCCACGACGGCTCCGAGGGCGAGCCTCGTGGGCAGCGGCGGCAGCCAGACGGGCGTCGTGGCGAGCCCTCCCACGGCGATGCGGTCGACGGCCTCGTCGATCAGGGCCCGTCCCACCTCCGGCCGGGTCAGCTCGATCTCGCCCGGGTCGTCGTCCGCGGTGGCGACGGTGTTGTACGTCGGCAGCAGGAAGGGCGCGACCGCCTCGACGCCGTCGTGCCGCGCCGCGTCCGCACCGGAGACGGGGACGGGACCGGACACGTAGCCGGCACGGAAGCGGCGGTAGACGCTCGTGTCGACCTTGAGGTAGCCGTAGCCCGGCACGGCCGGCAGGTGGAACGCATCGGGGGTGTCGAGGACGACCTGGCTCTCTGCCTCGGAGAAGGTCCTCATGCCCAGCCGGTACGACAGGTAGGTGTCGAGGCCGCGCAGCTTGCCGCCCTCGATCCGCTGGCTCGAGAGCAGGAGGTGGACGCCGATCGAGCGGCCGATCCGGCCGATCGTGAGCAGCAGGTCCACGAAGTCGGGCTCCGCCGTCAGCAGCTCGCCGAACTCGTCGATGACGAGCAGGAGGTGCGGCATCGGGGGCAGCTCGGGGCGCGACGCGCGCATCTCGCGGTAGTGCGAGATGCTCGGCGACGAGTCCGCCTCCTTGAGCAGCTCCTGGCGACGCCGGACCTCGCCCGCGATGCTCGCCCTCGCGCGCTGCGTCAGCTGCGGGTCGTCGGCCAGGTTGTCGATCAGCCCGGCCACGTGGGGCAGCCGGACGAAGGGAGCGAAGGCGGCGCCTCCCTTGTAGTCGACGAGGATCATCGCGAGGTCGTCGGGCGAGTGCGTCGTCGTCAGGCCGAGGACGAGCGTCCGGAGCATCTCGCTCTTGCCCGAGCCGGTCGCCCCGATGCAGATGCCGTGCGGGCCCATGCCCAGCTGCGCGCTCTCCTTGAGGTCGAGGAGGAGGGGCGCCCCGACGTCGTCGACGCCGATCGGCACCCGGAGGAAGTCGCGGGGCGACCGGGGCCGCCACGTCGACGTGGTGTCCAGGGTCCTGACGTCGTCGACGCCGAGCAGGTCGATGATGCCGACGGCTTCCTGGGCCTCGGTGCGTTCCTGGCTGGTGAGGGAGAGGCGCAAGGGGGAGAGGGCGCGGGCGACGGCCGTGAAGGCCGCCTCCGAGACCGCGTCGCCGACTGCGCCGCGCTGCTCGGGCTCCTCGTCGCCCTCGGTCGCGAGCAGGTCGGTGACCGTGAGTCCGCCGTCGTCGTCCACCACGATGCGCGAGGCGACGTCAGAGGGCTCGTGGAGGCGGTCGGACAGCAGGTGGACGACCGTGATCCGGAGGTCGGCCAGGCCGAGGTCCTGGTCGGGCAGGGGCAGGCCGGAGGCCACGTGCCCGTGGTCGTCGACCAGCACGACCATCCTCGTCACCTCGGGCCTCGCCGACCCCGATCCGCTGCGCCGGACGCTGGCCGCGAGCTGGCTGCGCTCGCCGAGGTCGTCGGCGAGCACGCGTGACAGCTCGCGCGGCGAGGGGGCCACGCGACGCGCGGCCACGGGACCGTCGAGGGTCTCGTCCATCGCGACGTGCGGCAGCAGGTCCCAGCCGGCCCAGTCGCCGGCGACCTGCTCGGGGAACGCCACCGCCACACGGACGTCGTCGGGCGAGTGCAGGGCCGCGACCTGGACGGCGAGGGTCCTCGCCACGGCGAGCACCTGCTCTCGCCCGCCGACGACCGACACGTGGCCGACCCCGTCGAGGTCGACCGTGACGGGCATGCCGCGGACGACGCCGTAGTGCTGCGAGACCTGCTCGAGCTCGCTGAGCATGAGCGGGTCGAGGGGCTGGACGGGGTTCGCGTCGTCCGGGACGGCCAGGTCGAACCACCGGACCACGCCGAGCCCGACGCGCACCCGCAGGAAGTCGGTGTCGCCCCGGCGCCGCTCCCAGAGGCGGGCAGGGTCGAGCACGAGGCTGGGCAGGGCGTCCGGCGCCGGGTCGACCTCGGCCGCCCTGGCCCGCACCTCGCCGGCCCGGCGGCGCATGTCGCCGCGGACGCGCTCGAGGTAGTCGAGGTACCTCTCCCGCTGCGTCCGCCTGTTGCGGGCCGCGTTGCCCCGCTGGGTGAACGCCATGCCGAGGCCGCCCACGAGGGCGACGACGAAGATGAGCGCGGCGACGACCATGAGCACGGGGTTGTTGCCGCGCAGGACGACCATCATCACGACCGACGAGACGGCGCCGACGACGGGCAGCAGGCTCTGCAGCGGGACGCCTCCCGCCGGTCCCTCCGGCAGCTGGGGAGGCGGCGCGAGCGACTCCGGCTGACCCGTGCTCACGGGGCGGGTGACGCGGGCGGGCCGGTGGACGATCCTCAGGGTCACGAGACCGCCTCCTGCCGAGAGCCGACGTGCTCGACGTGCTCAGCGTGCTCGACGTCGGACGTGCTCGTCGACGCCTGCACGAGGGCCGCGGCCAGCTCGATGTGCGCGCGGCGGCTCGCCGGCCGCAGGGACCGGCTCGTCGGCGGGACGCCGGCCGTCTTCGCGGCGTCCCAGGGCAGCGTGACGAGGGGCACGTCGTGGTCTCCGCGCCGGCGGAGCAGCCGCGCGGCCGCGTGGCCGACCCCACCGACGTCGACGACGACGACCACGACGCGGGGCGGCGACGGGATGCGGGCGACGGTCCCGGCCAGCGCGACCGCCTCCTCCAGGGCGGCCCGTTCCGACCGGCTCACGACGGCGAGCACGTGGCTGTCCCTGGCGGCGTCGCCCAGGTCGACGTGCGGCGAGCGGACGCCCCAGTCCGAGACGACGACCTCGTGGAACCGGGCGATCGGCTCGACCTCGTCGGCCCACCGGGACGGCACGGGGACGCGGGAGGGGTCGTCCCGGTCGCCGAGGCCCACCACGAGCGCGCCGGACGGCGCGACCGGGAGGTCCGTCGTGGCCTGCCACGAGGTCCGGGCCGTGCGTCGCACCGCCGAGGCGGGCGTGCTCCGGGCCTCGTCGTCGAGACCGAGGTGCCAGACGGTCCCGCGCAGGCCCGCGGCGCCGTCCACCGCGAGGACGCGCCCTGCCCGGCGGTGAGCGAGCACCGAGGCCACCGCGGCGGCGGTCGCCGAGGTCCCCGAGCCGCCCGCGACGCCCGTGAGGCCGATGCGCCGGCTCGTCGACACGCTCTGTCGGATGTGCCGGTCGTCCTCGCCGAGGTCCCGCGCGCCTCCTGCCGTGCTCGTGAAGGCGCTGCGTGCGAGGGCGGACAGGACGTCACGGGGGTCGGGGGTCGCCCTCATCAGAAGGTCCCCAGCAGCTGCGAGTAGAGGTCGAACGCGCCGAGGAGGAGCGGGAGGGCCGTGATCACGCTCAGGGTCTCGAGGACGTTGCCGAGCGAGCGGAGCCGGGCGCGCGTGTGCGCAGCCGGCTGCACCCCCGCCGTCAGGACGGCCACGACCGCGACGGCGGAGAGGGCGGCGACGAGCACCCCGGCGGAGCCGGAGAGGTGCGAGGACAGGCCGACCAGGACGGCGACCGCGACGGCCGCCCACAGGAGAACGCCCTGCAGCGCCAGGGGGAACGACCTCGTCCTCAGGGCCGTCACGAGCGTGACGACGACGCCGAGGGCGACAGCCCACGGGTCGTCCGACAGCACCAGGGCGGTGGCTGACGCCCCGAGGGGCACGGCCACGGCTGCCGTCGCCCAGTCGAGCGACCGGTAGGCGTCGGCGAGGGTGTCGACGACCCTGTCGCGCGCGGGGAGGGACCCCGACGCCGTCTGGTCGTCGAGGCCCGTGAGCCCCGCGGTCGACATGGCGTACCAGGGCAGCAGCCCCGCGGCGAGCAGGGCGACCACCGCGACGACGCCCCAGGCGGCCTCGATCGGCACCGCCGTGAGCCACAGGGCGGAGGCGAGGAGGGCCAGGCCCGCGCCGAGGCCGGCGGCGGGGACGACGGGGCGGTGCCCGGAGCCGAGCCCGAGTCCCGCTCCCACGGCCAGCCACGCCCACGCGGCGGCCAGCGTCCAGGCGAGGGGGCCGGCGTGAGCCGGTGCGACCTGGGCGACCGAGACGCCGAGGGGGAGGGCCAGGCCCGCGCCCGCCGCCGTGAGGGAGGAGGCGGACCAGCGGCGGCCGGTCCGCCCCAGGACCAGCGAGAGGGCGGCGGCCGCCACCGCCACCGCCACCAGGCCCGCAGCGGTGGCGGGCCGGTTCGCGGGGGCGGACGCGGCGTCGACCACGACGGACGCCGCGAGGAAGGTCGCGGCGCCGGCGACCGCCGCGGCGACGGCACGCCGGACGCGGGGAGACCACAGGTCGCCCCGCCGGGTGAGGGCCTCCGAGACCGCGTCGGTGACGTCGGAGACCTCGGGCGGCGGCGGCGCGTCGCTCCGGCGGACGAGGTGCAGCACCTCGCCGTCGGCCACCGACTGGGTGGCCGAGTCGCCGGAGAGGTCGATCTCGTCGCCCGTCACGCGCACCAGGGCGAGGGGCTGGGCCGAGTCGGTGCCCCGCTCGCCGAGCAGGTCGACGACGCGGGGCAGGAGCCCCGCCCAGGGCTCGGTGGTCGCGACGACCACGTCGGCACGCCTGGTGGCGCCGACGACGGTGATCCGGGTGAAGTCGGTCATCGGGCGTCTCCGTCGGTCGGGATGCGGGTCGGGTCGTCGGTCGGCGTGGCGGACGACCCGGGGCGACCGGTCGTCGGCGGGGCGTCCGAGGCCCGGGGCGTGCTCGTCGGCACGGCAGGGGCCGACGACGACTGCGCCGCCCGCTCGGCCGCCTGTCGAGCGAGGGCGTCCACGACGAACGAGTAGCCGACGCAGCCCACGCAGGCGACCGCGGCGAGCACGACGCTGCCGACGAAGCGCTTGACGTTGTCGTTCACCTGTCGCCGGTCGACGAGCCAGCCGAGGAGGAACGCCGAACGGAGGCGCGCCCGGTGCGTCGCGACGCTCTCGAGGAGGAGGGAGTCACTGTTCTGCGGCACGTCTGACCTGTTCTTCCTGGAGGGGGTCTGCCCCGGCTGCCCGGAGGACGTCGGCTCCGCCGACGGCGTCCAGCACCTCGGCCAGGCGGCCTATCCCCGCCGGGTCCACGCCGTCGCCGAGGGGGACGACGAGACCAGGGGTGCGGGGCCGGCCCGTGACGGCGGCGTCGAAGCGACGACCGAGGTCGGCGACGTCGAGGCCGAGGCCGCGGACCCCGGGGGGCCCGATCAACAGCGCGACGGGCACCGGCGGCGACTCGAGCACCGGCGGCCAGGTGAGGTCCGCACGGCCGCGCCGGGCCATGACGAGCCCGAAGAGCGGCATGCCGACCTCCGCGATCCCGGCGAGCAGCCGGGGCACGTCGGCCAGGCGACGGGTCACGTCGTCGTCGTCGATCCCGCCGATCCCGACCAGGCCGGTGACGAGCTCCTCGACGCCGCGGTCGGTGCGCCGGGCGGTGACGTCGAGCGCGAGGGGCAGTCGTGCCGAGCCCGTGACGACGTACGTCGTGGCCCGCGGCATCCGGGACCGCGCGTGGGCCGTCATGGCCGGCCGGTCCCAGGTCCGGGCCGCCGGCTCGTGCGTGCCCCAGCCGGAGGGGACGTCGCCGTCCAGGTGCCGGACGATCCGCTCCACGGTGCCGCCCAGGAGGGTCTCGGCGCGGGCCTGGTGGCGCGTCGACGCCGAGACGACGAGCTGCGTCGCCGTCGGGGTGCGCAGGTCGAGGTGAGCGAGCGAGACGTCGTCGGGCGACCGGGGCGGCCCTGCCGTCACCGCGTCCTGGAACCGGTCGAGGCGCCGCCCCGACCGGCCGTCGCGCAGCTGGCCGTCCGCGCCGCGGACGACCCACCGTCCGCCGACCTGCTGCAGCGCGTGCCTCATCGGCTCGGTCAGCACGGAACGACCGTCCGACACGAGGACGACACGGCCGCCGGCACGGGCGACCTTCGCCAGCAGGTCGAGGCGCCCCTCGCTCAGGTGCACGACGGGGGCCCGCGTCTCGGTCCTGACCGTCCCCTCTCCCTCGCTGTCCGCGAGCGGGTGCGGGACGAACGGCTCGTCGACGGCGGTCACCGCTGACCCTCCCCGCCGGCCGGGACGTCGGCGTCCGGTGCGAACTCGAGGGCGAACTCGTGGTCGCCGATGCTCACGACCGCTCCCGGGCGCAGCTCCGCCTCGGTGCCCGGCGACACGGGCACGACCCCGCCGTCGGCCGTCCGCACCGTCGTCCCGTTGGTCGAGCCGAGATCGGTCAGCACGACGACGTCGCCCCGCCGCACGAGGGAGGCGTGGGACTTCGAGAGCGTGCGCGAGAGGTCGGGGACGGCCAGCGGCACCGCGCCGTCGGGCGCGGCCGGGCCGCGACCGACCACGGCCGCGCCCGTGAAGACGTGGACCAGCCCGGATCGGAAGCGCAGCCGGACCTCGTCGGACGGGGCGGCTGCGGTGCCGTCGCCGACAGGGCGAGGTGCCTGGTCGGCTCGCGGCCGACGGGTGTCGGTCCCTGCCGACGAGACTGTCCGCTCGAGGTCGCCCAGGTCGTCCGCGACGGCGTCGCGCCGGTCGTCGAGCCGATCGCCGGACGACGTCCGGACTGTCCCGCGGGAGGACGCCGGGACCACGGCAGACGGGTCGCGCCCGGTCGTCAGGTCGGCGACGACGGTGCCGAGCCGGCGGGACAGGGGACCCCGCACGTCGTCGTGGCCCCTCGCCGGCCCGCGGCCGACGAGCCGGGCGGGGACGAGGCGGAGCCGGAGGGGAAGGCCGTCGGCGCCGTCGACCTCTCGCGTGCGGGCGACGAGCCCGCCGAGCGCTCGGCCGCGCCGCGACCAGGAGGCGGCGACGACGCAGGCGGAGGCGAGGGCCCCCAGCAGGGCGCCGACCACGACGCCTCGGGGCGATGCGTCCCCGGACACGGTCGCGTCCAGCAGGGCGAGGACGCCCGCGCCGGCCGCGGCGCCCGCCGCGAGGGTGAGGAGGTCGAGAGCCCTGCCGAGCAGGACGCGGCCCGAGGAGGCCGGTCGCGTGCCGCGCAGGCCGGCGGGGGCGTCGTCGTCGTTCCTCGCCCGGGGCGGACCGGCGGGGGAGCCGCAGTCGGCACAGCGGAGCGACCGCGGCGCGGTCCCTGCTCCGCAACGGGCACAGGTGACGGACGGGACGGCCGGGTCGGCGATCGACGACGTCATGCTGATCCTCCCCTCAGGACGACACCAGTATGGCTGCTCGGGGAGGCCCGGCGGCTCGTCGGCCGGGCCCCGACGTGAGCAGTTCTCGTCCGGGGCGTGACTCGGCGGGAGACATCTGCTTGACTGAGCCGGTCATTGTCGCCCGGACGTGGGGTATCGAGGAGAGGTAACGACATGAAGTTCGCCATGGGGGCCCAGGTCCTGACCAACCTGACCAAGCAGACGTCCGGCTCGAGCGAGGACCTCGGCACGCTCGTCCGCCGTCTCGCCGACGCGGCGGAGCCGCTGCAGGGCAAGTTCAACGGCACCGGCCGCGCCGCCTTCGACAAGTTCAAGTCCGAGACCGACCGCATCGCGATCGACCTCGACCGCGCGCTCGGCAGCGTCCTCACCGGGATCGCCGGCATGGACCGCTCGTTCGCCGAGGGCGACCAGGAGATGGCCGACCAGACCCGCAGCGCCGACAGCAGCGCGAACTACGACGCCGCCCGCTTCGGCTCGCGCGCCTGACGCCGCTCCGCGACCGCACGCGCAGACCCGAACGAACACGAACCACCGGACACAGGGGAGAACGATCATGAGCAGTGGTGGGAACGCGGCCGACCGCCGCGACTACGACATCGCGTCGTCGCAGAACGCGCAGGACAACTTCAACGCCGTCGCCTCGCAGCTGGAGTCGCTCATCACGCAGCGCGACAGCGACGTCAAGGCCGCGATGAGCGACTACGCCGCCGACGGCGTCTCGGAGGACTACGCGTCCAAGGAGCAGAAGTGGAACGAGGTCGCCGGCGAGGTCCGGACGATCATCAGCACGCTCCGCTCGTCGCTCCAGCAGAACGACGAGAGCGCCACGAGTGCGATCAGCAAGGCGAAGTCCGCCGTCGGCAACATCGGCTAGCCGGTGGGTGACCAGGGCTGGGCGGTCGACCCCGGCGGGGTCGAGGCCGTCCTCAACGACGTGCTCACGAAGAGCGCCGACATCTCCACAGCCCTCGGCGGCGCCGAGGGCACGACGGGCGGCGGAGTGGCCGCCAGCGCGATGAGCGCGGCGACCGCGGCCGAGTCGGCGGTGATCGGCGAGGCCCTGAACGGCTACTTCGAGGAGCAGTCGGCGACCATCCGCAGCATCGGCGACCGGATCCAGGCGTGCCTCCTCGGCGCGTCGGGGGCCGTCACCGCCATCCAGCAAGGCCACGAGGAGATGGCGGCGACCACGCAGGCGAACGCCGTGCACGCCGCCTCCACGGGCGACTTCAGCGCGTTCCAGGAGGGCTAGCAGATGGCTGCTGCAGCGAGTCTCGTCGTCCCCGGCGGCATCCCCTACACCGACGTCGACCTCGAGGGCGTGTCCGTGGCCGCATCCGAGTTCCGGACGGCCGGAGGCGGCGTGCGCGACGGCGGATCCGCCGTCGTCACGTCGTGGGCCGGGCTGGCCACGAGCTACTCGGGTCCGAGCGACAGCACCCTGTTCGAGTCCATGACGCCCGTCGGCACGACGACCGACTCCCTCGGCTCGGACCTCGAGGCCATGGCCAGGGCCCTCGACGCCTTCGTCGAGGAGGCGCGTCCGATCGTCGACGCGCTCAAGGCGCTGAAGGCGGACGCGACGACCCTCAAGGGCAAGGCGGACTCCTACGAGGGATCGTCGTTCCTCGGCATCACCTGGTCCGACAACTGGGACCAGGACGGCGACCTCAACGACGAGAACACGCGCATCGTCAACGGCGTCGCCGACAAGGTCGTCGCGTACCAGGCGGCGGAGCGCACCTGCGCGAACGCGATCAGGGCCCTGTCGGGGCTCGCTCCGCTCCACGCGATCCAGGGGGAGGACGACCCCCTGGGCTACGGCTACGAGGCCCTCCCGGAGGGGACGGAGCTGCCGTGGGGCCGGTCGAACAGCGAGACCGGCGAGTCGTGCGTCAAGAACACGGTCACGTTCATCCCCGACCTGATCGGGGGCATCGTCTTCGACGGCCTCATCATGGGCGTCGGCTGGGGCACGCTGCAGCTGCTCGGCTTCGGGCCCGGTTTCTGGAGCCTCGACAACCTCGGCACGATGTGGGGCGGCATGGGCACGCTCATCGGGCGCGACCCGGAGACAGGCGAGTTCGCCGGCGACACGGCGGGGGACGCCTGGGGGGCGTTCGGCCTCGAGATGGTCGCCGCCGACGAGTGGTCGGAGGACCCGGGGCGAGCCCTGGGCGCCGCGGCCTTCAACATCGTCACCACCGTCGTCCCGGTGATCGGCTGGGTCGGCAAGATCAGCAAGGCCGGGAAGGCCGCCGAGGCCGGTTCCCTCGCAGCGCGGGCTGCGCAGGTCGTCAAGCTCGTCGACCTCACCACCGACCCCTTCACCTGGGTGTCCAAGGGCAGCAAGCTCGTCCTGCCGACCCTCTCCGACATCGCCCAGAACGTGACGTCCGCGCTGTCGCCCGCCCACCTCGGCGACCTCACGGACTTCCGCGGGGTCGACGTGCCGTCGATGCAGGGCGGCCGGTTCGAGCTCGACGGGGTGCACGCCGACGTCGAGGTGCCGGCTCCCCGGTCCGAGGCGCCGGCGGCCCCGCCGGCGACCGCCGACGTGCCCGTGCGCGTCCCCGAGCCAGCCCAGGTGGGCGGAGGCGGCCACCACGACGGAGGGACGTCCGGCTCCGGCGGCGGCGGGCCGGGGACGGATCCCTCGACCCCCTCGGGCGGCGGCACGCCGTCCGCGCCGGCCCCCGGCTCGGGGCTCGGCGACGGTCCGGCAGGGTCCGGTCCGGGCTCTGCGGGCGATCCGCCCACCGGTGACGCGCCTCCTGCCGACGGCCCTCCTGCCGACGGCTCTCCCGCCGACGCAGGCCAGCCGGGCCCCGGTGACGGAGGCCAGCCGCCGGGCACGCCGGGCACGCCCGGTCGCCCGCCCGTCGAGTGGACGCCCGACATGGGCGATCCCGTCCTGTCCGACGCGGACTTCGGTCCCGACTGGACCAGGGAGCCCGACCGGGGCGACCCGGTCGACCCGAACTACGGCGAGGTGCAGCCGACATCGGGCACGACTCCGGCCGGCTACGACCACCCGGGCGTCGTCGACCCGGCCATCGAGCACCTGATCAGCGACGCGGGCGCGCCCTGGGGCCGTGACGTCGACGGCACGCCGTTCTCGCAGGCCGAGTACGACGCCCGCTACGTCGGCGACACGGGCATGCCCCGGTACCCGGGAAACGACGGAGCGGTGTCCGGCACCTACGTGGAGTACACCTCCGCCGACTCCTTCACGCGCGACTACGGCTCCCAGATCGACCGTCTCGGAGACCCGTCGGGCGGCTTCCTGTCGCTCCCCGACACGCCCTTCGAGCAGCGCTCGTTGCCGCCGAGCAACCTGCGGGCGCCCTACTCGATTTACGTGCTCACGGGAGACCTGCCCGCAGGCGCTCGCATCGAGGTGTCCGAGATCGCGCCGGCGTTCGGCCGTCCGGGCGGCGGCATCCAGGTCCGGGTCCTCGACGCGTTCGACGAGGTGATGACCGTCGACCAGATGATCGACGAGGGCGTCGTCACCCGCACCGACGTCGACGGTGCCGACGGCAGCTACGTGGACACCTCCCTCGGCGGGGCCCCCGACGTGGTCCCGCCCGCGAACCAGGCACCGGTGCCGCACGTCGACGACGCGACGGACTTCCGGCTCGGCGGCTCGCTCGACGACCTGTCCGACCCTGCGCCGCGTGCCCCGCACGACCAGGTGCCCGTCGCGGACGACGCCACCGTGCAGGACACGTCCGTGCTCGACCCGACGGACCTCGGGCCCGACGCCGACGACATCCCCGTCGACGACCTCCTCGTCGACGACCTCCCTGTCGACCCCCGCGTGGACGACAAGACGACCCGCATCGTGCAGTCCGGCGGGAAGGGCGGCTGGAGCTACGAGCTCAACCACCCCGAGGCCGATGCCCGGTACGTCGTCGACGACCGCTTCGTGTTCGAGACCGATCACCGGGGACGCGTCGACTACAGCGAGGCCCAGCTCGACCCCGGCTCCGTCGCGAGCGAGCGCAACAAGCATCAGCAGGTGGCCGCCGGGCGCGGGGACCGCGTCCCCGGCGACGAGGGCGGGCACATCTGGGCGAGCATGTTCGGCGGGCCGGGCGAGGCCGTCAACCTCACCGCCATGCACGAGACGCTGAACAGCAAGGGCGTCGCCGAGTACGCCAAGATCGAGCGGATCTGGAAGGCGCAGCTCGCGTCGGGCTCCCCGGTCCACGCCTCGGTCGACGTCCACTACGACGGCGTCTCGCACCGTCCCTCCGGCTACGAGGTGAACTGGGTCGACGCCGCGGGGAGGGTCAGGAGCGCATACCTCGAGAACGTCACGGCGCGGCCTTGATCCTCGGCGTCCCCTACGCTTGAGGCACCAGGAAGGGGAGGGCCATGGACGTCAGCGTCGTCGAGCAGAAGCAGAAGGAGGCGGCGCTCGCCGTGTTCCGGGCCGTGTCGCGGGCAGGGGCGCCGTGGGCGCGGGTCCGGGTCTTCTGGTCCGAGATCGCCGGCAACGTCAGCACCTTCCTCGACATCTGGGACGAGCACGACGAGCGGTCGAGCATCCGCGTGCCGCGAGAGGTCAACGAGCCCCTCGAGGAGCTCCGCCGCCAGACCGAGCGCCCGGGAGAAGGTGCCTGGCTGAGCACGTTCCTCACCGTGACGGCCGAGGGGCGCTACTCCTACGAGTACAACTACGACCGTCGCCCGTCCTGGACGAACGCCGACGAGCCCCTGTCCGGCCACGCCGACGACTCGCCCACGGACGAGTCGCTCCTCGAGGACCTGGCTCGGCATCCTCGACGCCCTGAGTCCCTTCCGGCCTGGTACCCGGTCGCGCGACCGGCGGCCGACGAGCGGCCGGTCGAGGTCGAGGTCGAGCCCGAGCGTGCCACGACCCCGCTGGCGCCGCCCCCGTCCGTCGCCCACCTGGTCGCGATCCCGGGCTGGGCCGACGTGTGGCAGAGCGTCGTGGGGACCGTGGACCGCGTGCTGCGTCCTGAGGTCGTCCGTGAGCTCGCGCGCTCGCCGCGCGAGGAGCGCGTGCAGGAGACCGACGACGCCGCAGACGACGTGTGGAAGGCCGTCTGGGCCGATCGGGTCACGTCCCTCGACGCGGGGGGCGTCGTCGCGCTCTGGGAGCCCTGGGCCCGCGCGACCGGACGCGACCTGGCGCTCGGCCGCGCGGTCGACCCCCGGGCCGACGTCGGCGTTCCTCTCGTCCCGAACTCGCCGCTGGACCTCGTGCTCCAGGACGTCGCCGACGTCGTCGACACGCTGACCGAGGCCGCCCTCGAGGCCAGGATCGCCGAGGTCGACGCCGGGGCCGAGGCCGAGGTCGACGCGCAGGTCGGCGCCGAGGTCGACGTCGACGTGCGCGGCCTCGTGGTCGCCCTCGCCGAGCGCGGCCGTCTGCGCATCGTCGAGCAGCCCGGCACGGAGCTGGCGGTCGGCAACGGCGACACGGGCTTCCAGGTGAGGGCGTCCGACCTCGGCTTCGACGTCGAGAGCACCGAGCGCGGCCGGGCCCGCGTGCGGGCCACGACCAGCACGCTCGACCTCGCCTGGCGCGTGCTCCTCTGGGAGCTTCGCGTGCCGGTCCGCGCCGAGCTCGGGCTCGAGCGCGTCGCCGTCAGCGACGACCTAGCCTCGATCCCCGCAGGGGTCGACGTCGAGGCGGACACCCGGGCGGTGACCCTGTCCTGGCGCTCCGCGGCAGGCGCCGAGTGGGTCGCGTTCCCCGGCTCGGGCGCACGCCGCTCCGCCGTGGGCTTCTCCCGGGTGCTCGAACTCGGGGCCCGCGCCGTCGTCGACCTCGTGCTCGACCCCGACGCGCCCCGGACCCTCGGCGGGGCCTAGACCCTCGGCGGGGCCCAGGGCCTCAGCGGGTCCCGGACCTTCGGCGGGGCCCGGACCTGGCCGTCCTCAGTGCTGGTCGTGCAGCCGGGCGTCCGCGTCGTGCCGGTCCTGCAGCGCCCCGAGGTCCGCGACCGCGGCGAGGTAGGGCTCGAAGGCGGCGAGGTCGTCGTCCTCGAGGAACGGTCGTCCGACCTCGACGACGACGAGCGACCCTGCTGTCGGCAACACGACGAGCGTGGAGCCGGGCGTGCCCGCCGCGCCGTGGCGGGGCAGCACCTCCAGGTGGACGCGCCGGAGGTGACGGGTCACGACCGCACGAGCCTCCCGAGGGGCGGACACCAGCTCCGCCGCCGCGGCGTCCCGGGCCGCGGGCACGACGCGCGTCCAGCCCTTCGACTCCAGCGCCCCGGCCGTCTGCCCGATGCGCGCTGCCGCGACGAGGAGGGGGGAGTCGGGGGAGGAGGCGGGTCCGAAGCCCAGCCGCGTGCTGAGGGCCTCCTGCACGATGAGGCGCACCGCCTCCGTCGGGTCAGGGGTGCCGGTCGACGGCAGCCGGCCGACGACGTCCGCCACGAGGGCGACGAGGACGGCGGGCCAGCGCTCGACCACACGGTCGTCGAGGAGGTCGTCGTGCTCGCCCGTCCCGAGGGCGGCCGCGACGGCGTCGTCGAGGCCGGCCAGACGACGGGACGTCGGTCGGTCGAGGGCAGGCGGCAGCACCAGCCGAGGGCGCAGGAGGCGTGACACGGCACGCTGCCGCTCGGCCGCGTCCCGGGGGCGGCCCGCCGAGGCCCCCGCGTGGCCCGGCGTCACGGGCCCTCGACGAGCTCGACGAGACCGGCGACCAGGAGGTCCCGCAGGCCCGTGCCGGCATCCGCCACCGTGAAGCGCAGGCCGCCTCCTGGGCGGCCGAACCACGGCGGGGTGACGACGGCGCGCATGAGGACGACGCCCGTCGTCATCACGACGTGGACGCGGGCGGGCGCGCTCACGGCCGTCGGCGGGAGGGAGCGCGCCTCGAGGTCGGTCCCCGCGACGTACAGGTGGACCCCGTCGAGGGCGCCGACCCGGTCGAGTGGCACGCCGGGCGGCACCTCGACGAGGACGCCGGCGTCGCCGGCCGCCCGTGCCCGCGCGGACAGGGGCATGACGAACTGCTCGACGCGGAGCGCGGCGGCCGCCACGTCGACCGGCCCCAGCGCGGAGGAGGGAGGGAGGGGGCGTGAGACGTACTCGACGACGCCGTCGAGCGCCGCGTCCCGGCCGGGGAAGCGGCGGAGGAGATGCCCGTGGCCGTAGTCGACCGTCTCGAGTCGCCAACGGCCAGAGCCGTCGCGCTCGTCGGCGCGCACCACGAGGGCGCCCTCGAGCGGGGGTGACGCGAGCTCGTCGCCCGGCAGCACGACCGCCTCCGGCGGGATCCCCTCGGCGGTGAGCGCGTCCCTCGTCCGTGTCGTCCCCATGCTCCGATCCTAGGGCGGACCGAGCCCGCGACGGTCGGGGCGTCCTCGCCGCGGCGCGACGGCACGGTCGCTAGCCTGGACGGATGAGCTCGTCACCGCCCTCCGACCCGACGCCCCCGCCCTCCCACGGCGGATGGGGCCACGCGCCGTCTGACGAACCCGGCCCCGTCGGCCCCGCGAGCCCCGGAGGCGCCGGCGGCCCGGTGCGCCCCGTCGCTCCCGCAGGCCCGGTCGGTCCGATCGGTCCCGGCGCGGCAGGCACCGTGGTCGCCCCCGTCCCGGTGGTCCAGCTCGGGCCCGGCGAACGCTGGGCGGGCCTGGTGGTGGCCGGCGTCGGGCGGCGCATCGCAGCGCTCGCCATCGACGTCGTCCTCTCGGTGGCGGTGCTGTACGGCACCCTGTTCGCCGCCGTCCTCGTCGTGCCCGACCCCGCCGTCGAGGCCTGGGCCGTGCCGACGGCCTTCTTCTCGGCCGAGCTCGCCTGGCTCGCCGGCCTGGGCGTGGCCGTCGGCCTCGTCGGTCGCACCCCCGGCATGGCCCTGCTCGGTCTCCGCGTCGTGCACGACTCCGATCCACGCCGCACCGTGGGCGTCGGGCGGGCGCTCCTGCGCGGGCTCGTCGTGTTCCCGCTCGGCCTCGCGTGGATCTGGCTGCTGCTCCTGCTGCTCTCGGCCACCTCCCTCGACCCGACGGGTCGTCGGAGGGGCTGGCACGACCGGGCGGCACGCAGCCAGGTCCTCGACGTGCGGCGGGGCGCCGACCCCGTGGCCGACCCGTCGTGGCGAGCACCCGACGACCGGCCCGTCCTCGTGCGCCTGGCCTGACCCGGACCGCGCGGCGGCGGGCCGGGGATCAGGCCACGACGGCCCGGAGGTGCTCGGCGACGACCGCGTCGACGACGCTCGCGACGGCCGCCTCGACGGCCGGCACGACCTCGGGGGAGGCGACGCGCGCCTCCTCGAGGCCCAGCTCGGGGTCGACCGACTCGACCGCGTCGACGGCGGGCAGCACACCGGCGTCGACGGCCTCGGCGTGCAGCCGGAGCAGGGTGGCGACCCGGTGGGGCGCGATCACGTCGAGCACGACGGCGTCCCGCACGCGGAGGGCGAGCTGGCCGAGCGAGAGCTCCGGCGCGTCGGACTCGTCGGCGGGCGTGGCCTCGGGCGACGACGCCACCGGTGAAGCCGCGGTCTGCTGCGCGACGCTCGCGAGCACTCCCGGCCAGCCCCAGCGGCCCGCGAGACCGGAGAGCGAGGCGGGGAGGACCGCGGCGGGTGCGGTGGCCGAGGGAGGGGCGGCCGGCGACCCGGAGGCGGTGGGAGAGGTCGCCGCGGCAGGTGCGACGCCCTCTGGCAGCCACTCGGGCCGGTACTTCTCGGCACGGGGGAAGCGCGCGAGGTCCGCGGCGTAGTCCGCGTCGGTGGGGACGACCACGTCGTTCGTCGCCTCGAACGGCGACGCGGAGTCGTCGAACACGCGTCGCTCGCCGTTGAAGCGCGCGGTGAAGGAGCCGTCGGCCGAGAGCGTGAGCACGAGCGAGAACCACGTGCCGCGCTCGGGATCGGCCATCGCCTCACGGAGCTGCCGCCCGAGGGCCTCGACATCCGGCGTCGGGAGGTCCTGCTTCACGCTGCCGGCCGCGTCGAGGGCGTCGACCCAGGTGCGGCTGACGTCGCCGACCTGCAGGAGGAACAGGGTCGCCTCCGCCCAGTCGACGTCGACCAGGGACTCGGCGACGCGAGCGGCGATCTGGTTCTGCAGGTCCTGCTGTCGGGCGACGTCCACGTCGGTGCCTCTCGGTCGTGATCGGGGATCGGGAGCGGTGCCGACGTCGCGGGCGTCGCGGACGGCACCGACAGACTATTCGCACCGGCCGCCTCCTGCCCTCTTCGGGGCGACCGAGGTCGTCGACCGGTCACCGTCCAGGGGCCGGGAGCAGACTTGTCGTCGTGGGCACCCCTATCCGACACCCGTTGATCGACGCCGTGACCTCGCGCGTCGTCCGTGTCGACAGCCGAGCCCGCGTCGTCAGGCTGAGCGCGCCGCTCGCCGACCTCCTGGCCCGGCGCCGGGGCCGTCGCCGCATCGTGCTCGTGACGGGAGAGTCCTCCCGCCTGACCGTGGGGACGCGAGCCGCGCTCGTCCACGCCGGAGCCGCCTGGGCTGTCCACGACGAGCGCGGACGCCTCCGCGACGGGCTGACGGGATCCCCGTACGCAGACCTCGATGACGCTGGCTGGCCGCCGACGGCCACCGACGGACCGGACGACCACGATGTCGTCCCCGAGGCGGTGATTCTCGAGGAAGCGGTCGACACGGCCGCGCAGCTCTCGGTCGACCTCACGGTGCTGCACCGCGTCGACCACGACACGACCCTCGGCGGTGCCGTCGAGGTCCTCTCCGAGGCTGTGGCCGGGTCGATGCCCGACCGGTGGGGCGAGACGGAGCCGCTGCGGCGCCCTTGGGACCGCTGGGTGCTCACGCAGAGCGCCCGGCACGCTGCGCCCGAGCTCGTCCGCGTGGTCGTCGAGGGCCCCGGCTTGTCGGGCACGCTCACGGCCCGCGTCACGGAGAACGGGATCGAGGAGACGACCGCCCTCACGATCGCCGTGCCGGACGCACGCACGGACGCAGGCGCCGTCGACGCCGCCGTCGGCCGTCTCACGGAGGCCCTCTCGGAGATCGCCCGCACCTCCGTCCCGACCTTCGCCCTCGTCGTGGCGAGGGAGGGCGAGCCCGACCGCAGCGTCCGGGCCGTCACGTACCCGCCGCCCAACCCCGTCGTCCTCCTGATCGGCGCACCGTCCGTGCAGCGGCTGGGCCTGACGGTCTCGACGATCCCCGTGCCCCGGCCGGTGACCGTGGTCGGCCGCGCGCGCCTCCCTGCCTACGTGGTCTCGCTCGGCGACGCCGCGACCTCCGGCTGGGACGCCCTGCACGACACCCTCGACGCCGTGGGCCCGGAGAGGCTGGCCGAGATGGTGTCGCCGCCGCTCCTCGAGGCCTGGGAGGACGACCTCGACGAGCACGACCTCCTGCACGAGGGGCGGCCCGCTGCGGACGGCGGCGCCGATGCAGACACCGACACCGATGCAGACACAGACACCGATGCAGACACCGACACCGACGAGGAGGCGCCCCCCGGTGCCCCGTGAGATCACGATCCTGAGCCCGCACGCCGTCGACGCCCTCGACCTCGCCACGGCCGCGAGGACGGTCGACGACTCCCTGGGCGTCCGCGAGATCGACGGCGGAGCCGCCCTGCAGGTGTTCGGGGGGTCGGGCGACGCCGTCCTCACCGTCTTCAGCTCCGACGAGGTCACGGTCGCGGGGGAGATCGAGCGCCTGCTCCCCGACCCGCCCGCCGTCCGCCTCCCCGTCTGGTGGGTCGACGCGGTCGCGCCCCACGGCGACGGGGGCGAGCAGGGAGTCTCGGTGGCCCTCCGGCTGGCGCTCGGCCTCGAGGCCGTCTGCATCGTCGAGGACGACTGACCGTTCCGCGACCGGCTGTCCCGGGACGCACCTGTCCCTGGATGCACCTGTCCCGGCATGCACGAGGGCCCGACGCCACCGAGGTGGTGCCGGGCCCTTCCGTGCGTCGCCGGGGCTGCGGGGCGTCGGCTCAGCTGACGGGGGCGACGCTGCCGCGCAGCACGGCGTTCTTGACCTCGGCGATCGCCTTGGTCACCTGGATGCCGCGGGGGCAGGCCTCGGTGCAGTTGAAGGTGGTGCGGCAGCGCCACACGCCTTCTTTGTCGTTGAGGATGTCGAGGCGCACCTGGGCGCCCTCGTCGCGCGAGTCGAAGATGAAGCGGTGCGCGTTGACGATGGCGGCCGGGCCGAAGTACTGGCCGTCGGTCCAGAACACGGGGCAGCTCGACGTGCACGCGGCGCAGAGGATGCACTTGGTGGTGTCGTCGAAGCGCTCGCGCTGGGTGGCGCTCTGGATGCGCTCCTTCTCGGGCTTCGAGGAGGCCATGAGGAACGGCTGGATCTCGCGGTACGACTGGAAGAACGGCTCCATGTCGACGACGAGGTCCTTCTCGAGGGGCAGCCCCTTGATGGCCTCGACGTAGATGGGCTGGCTGAGGTCGAGGTCCTTGATGAGGGTCTTGCAGGCGAGCCGGTTGCGGCCGTTGATCCGCATCGCGTCCGAGCCGCAGACGCCGTGGGCGCACGAGCGGCGGAACGTCAGCGAGCCGTCCTGCTCCCACTTGATCTGGTGCAGGGCGTCGAGCACGCGGTCGGTGGGCAGCACCTGCACGTCGAAGTCCTGCCAGCGCGGCTCGTCGTCCACCTCGGGGTCGAAGCGACGGATGATCAGCGTCGCGGTGAAGGTGGGGACGGCGTCGGAGGCGGTCGGGGCGTTCTCGAGGACTGCGGAGCTCATGCTCAGTACTTCCGTTCCATCGGCTGGTAGTTCGTGATCACGACGGGCTTCGTGTCGAGTCGGATGTGGTCGCCCGCGAGCGACGAGTGGGGGTCGCCCGTCAGGTAGGCCATCGTGTGGACGAGCCAGTTCTCGTCGTCGCGCGTCGGGTAGTCCTCGCGGAAGTGGCCTCCGCGGCTCTCCTGGCGCGAGCGTGCCGAGTACACGACGACCTCGGCGAGGTCGAGCAGGAACCCGAGCTCGATGGCCTCGAGCAGGTCGGTGTTGAAGCGCTTGCCCTTGTCCTGCACCGAGATGTTCTTGAACCGGTCGCGCAGGTCGGCGATCACGTGGGTCACCTCGTCGAGGGTCTCCTCGGTGCGGAACACCTGGGCGTTGCGGTCCATGCTGTCCTGCAGCTCCTTGCGGAGCGTCGCGATGCGCTCCGTGCCGGTGGCGTTGCGGACGTCGGCGACGAGCCCCCGGACGAAGCCGGCAGGATCCTCGGGCAGCGGCACGAACTCGGCGGTCCTGGCGAACTCGACGGCGTTGTTGCCGGCGCGCTTGCCGAAGACGTTGATGTCGAGCAGCGAGTTCGTGCCGAGGCGGTTCGAGCCGTGCACGCTGACGCAGGCACACTCGCCGGCGGCGTAGAGCCCGGGCACGACCGTGGTGTTGTCGCTGAGCACCTCGGCGTGGACGTTCGTGGGGATGCCGCCCATGGCGTAGTGCGCCGTCGGCAGCACCGGCACCGGCTCCGTGTACGGCTCGACGCCGAGGTAGGTGCGGGCGAACTCGGTGATGTCGGGCAGCTTCGCGTCGATCACGGCGGGGTCGAGGTGCGTGATGTCGAGGTAGACGTATTCCTTGTGCGGGCCGCCGCCACGACCCTCGCGGATCTCTGTGGCCATGCAGCGGGCGACGATGTCGCGCGGGGCGAGGTCCTTGATGGTGGGGGCGTAGCGCTCCATGAAGCGCTCGCCCTCGCTGTTGCGGAGGATGGCGCCCTCGCCGCGGGCCGCCTCCGACAGGAGGATGCCGAGACCGGCCAGGCCGGTCGGGTGGAACTGGAAGAACTCCATGTCCTCGAGGGGCAGGCCCTTGCGCCAGATGATGCCGACACCATCGCCCGTCAGGGTGTGGGCATTGGACGTCGTCTTGTAGATCTTGCCGAAGCCGCCCGTGGCGAAGACCACGGACTTGCCCTGGAAGACGTGCAGCTCGCCGGTCGCGAGCTCGAGCGCCACGACGCCGGCCGGTCGGGCGACGCCGTCGACCTCGCCCATGATCAGGTCGAGCACGTAGAACTCGTTGTAGAAGTCGATGCCGAGCTTGACGCAGTTCTGGTACAGCGTCTGCAGGATCATGTGGCCGGTGCGGTCGGCGGCGTAGCAGGCCCGTCGGACGGGGGCCTTGCCGTGCTCGGCCGTGTGGCCGCCGAAGCGTCGCTGGTCGATCTTGCCCTCGGGCGTGCGGTTGAACGGCAGGCCCATGTTCTCGAGGTCGAGGACGGCGTCGATCGCCTCCTTCGCCAGGATCTCGGCGGCGTCCTGGTCGACCAGGTAGTCGCCTCCCTTGACCGTGTCGAAGGTGTGCCACTCCCAGTTGTCGTCCTCGACGTTGGCGAGCGCCGCGGCCATGCCGCCCTGCGCTGCGCCGGTGTGCGACCGGGTCGGGTACAGCTTCGAGATGACGGCGGTCCTGGCGTTGGGGCCGGCCTCGATCGCGGCGCGCATCCCTGCGCCCCCGGCGCCGACGATCACGACGTCGTGCTGGTGGTAGTGGATGCCGTCGACGACGGAGTCCTGGTCGGACGAGGCGGGAGCGGAGGGAGTGGTCACAGTTCTTTCCGGGGGACGGTGGTGCCGGCGGCGGTACGGGTCGAGGAGGCGGAGGTCGTCACGCCGAGGTGGTCAGGCCGAGCAGATGGACGGCAGCATGTCGGCCGGCGCGTTGGCCGGGCACGGGTCGAAGGTCCAGACCACGAGGGTGCCGAGGAGGAGCAGGACGGCAGCCGAGACGACGAGCGTCCCGAGCAGCACACGGCGCACCGCGGGTCGGCCGACGTAGTCGTTGACGATGGTGCGCATGCCGTTCGAGCCGTGGATCAGCGCGAGCCAGAGGAGCAGCGTGTCGTAGACCTGCCAGAAGGGGTTGGCCCACTTGCCGGCGACGAAGCCCCAGTCGATCGCCTTGACGCCGCCCTCGCCCGCGAGCAGGTTGACGAACAGGTGGCCGAAGATCAGCACGACCAGCACGGCGCCGCTGGCGCGCATGTAGATCCAGCCCCACTTCTCCCAGTTGGTGCTGCGGCGGGCGGTGCGCGCGCTGCGCGGGGCCTCGACGGTCTCAGTGGTCATCGCGTTACTCCGAGAAGACGTTCATCAGGTGGCGGGGGGCGAAGCCGGCGAACAGCACCACGGCGACGCCGATGACGATCCAGAACAGGAGTCGCTGGTGCTTGGTGGCCGGGGCCCAGAAGTCGATGAGGATGATGCGCAGGCCGTTGAGGGCGTGGAAGAGGATCGCCGCCACGAGGCCTGTCTCGCCGAGGCCCATGATCGGGTTCTTGTAGGTGCCGATCACGGCGTCGTACGCCTCGGGGCTGATCCGCACGAGAGCCGTGTCGAGGATGTGCACGAGGAGGAAGAAGTAGATGCTCACGCCGGTGATGCGGTGCAGCACCCACGACCACATGCCCTCACGGCCGCGGTAGAGGGTGCCGGCGAAGCGGCCGCCCCTGCGGGGCTCCGGCATGCGCGGCGACGAGCCGCCCGACCTGCCTGCCGGTGACGCCAGTGTTCCCGTCGACTGCTCAGCCATGAGCGGCCCTCCTCGCGGACGAGGCGGTCGGCTGCGATCCGGGGGAGGACAGCCGCGTCCGCCGTGTGCGTTCATAGAACTGTCCCAGCATACGAGCGGGGTGCGTGGTCCCGCCGCTTAGGCGGGCCTAAGAAGGGTCGATCTACCTCGATGTCGAGAGAAGGTCGGCTGTCGTGGCGGCGCGGGCGGCCGTCGCCTGCCGGAGGCTGGCCTGCGCGAGGGCGTAGTGGCCCAGCAGGTCGTCGCCGACGCTCTCCCAGGTGCGCCCCACGACGGCTCGGCGACCGGCCTCGCCGAAGCGGGCCCTCAGGGCCCCGTCCGCCACGAGCGTGCCGACCGAGCGCCGCAGCGAGTGGTCGTGGCGGGGGTCGAACAGGTACCCGTCGACGCCGTGGCGCACGAGGTCGAGGGGCCCTCCCGCTGCGGGCGCGACCACCGGGACGCCCGCGGCGTGCGCCTCCTGCACGGTCTGTCCGAACGTCTCGGTGGTGCCCGTGTGGACGAAGACGTCGAGGGCCGCGTACGCGTCCGCGAGCTCGTCGCCGTGCAGCGGGCCGGTGAAGAGCGGGTCGAGGTGGCGCAGCCGGCGACGCAGCGAGGGCAGCGAGGGCCCCCCGCCGACGACGACCAGGCGGACGCCGTCCTGTCGGCGCAGGGCCGCGAGGCGCTCGACCTGCTTCTCGGCCGCGAGCCGTCCGACGTAGCCGACGAGCACGTCGTCCGGACCGGCGCCCGCGGCGGCCCGCAGCCGCGACGCGCCCTGGCCCGTGCGGCGGTTCGGGTGGTACCGGCGGGCGTCGACGCCGCGGCCCCAGGTCGCCAGCCGCTCGACGCCGGCGCGCTCCAGGTCCCGGAGGGAGGCGGTGGACGGCACGAGCGTGACGGTCGCCTGGTCGTGGATGCGCCGCACCAGCTTCCAGGCCACCGCCTCGGTCACCGACCCGAGGCCGCTCGTGGCGGCGTAGCGGGCGACGTCGGTCTGGAAGACCGCGACGCTCGGCATGCCGAGCCGCGCGGCGGCCGAGATCGCCTGGGCGCCGAGGAGGAAGGGCGAGGCGACGTGCACGACGTCGGGGGCGAAGGACGCGAGCGCCCCGGCGACGTGCGGCCCGGGGAGCCCGACGGGGAACTGGCGGTACGCGACGGACGGCACGCGGTGGACGCGGGCGCCGGCGTAGCTGTCGTGTCCCCGGCCCGCCGGGGCGACCACGAGGGCCTCGTGGCCCCGCCGCTCGAGGTGGTCGAGCACCCGCAGCACGCTGGTGGTCACGCCGTTGACGGTGGGCAGGAAACTCTCGGTCACGATGGCGACCCGCATGGGCACTCCTCGACTCGGCGTGCCACCAGGTTGCCCGGCCGTCGTGGCCGGACGGAGCCGTCGCCGTGACGCGGCGGTGTCGCGTGCGTGAACTGCCGGGACCGGCGCGAGCCGGTCCTGCCCGACGGTCAGGATCCCGCTCGGTAGGGTGGCCGTCATGACCAGCACCGACGGCCTCGACCGCTTCTACAGCATCATCCCCGCGGGCGGCATCGGGTCGCGCCTCTGGCCCCTCAGCCGTGCGGACGCCCCCAAGTTCCTGCACGACCTCACGGGCAGCGGCTCGACCCTGCTCCGCGGCACCTGGGACCGGCTCGCGCCGCTGGCGGGCGAGCAGCGGATCATGGTCGTCACCGGCCGTTCGCACCGTGCGGCGGTCGAGGCGCAGCTCCCCGCCCTCGCCGACCACAACGTCGTGCTCGAGAGCGAGCCGAAGGACTCGACGGCCGCGATCGGCCTGGCCGCGGCCATCCTGCGTCGTCGTGAGCCCGACGTCATCATCGGCTCGTTCGCGGCGGACCACGTGATCGCCGACGTCCGGGGCTTCGGACGTGCCGTGCGCGAGGCGATCGCCCTGGCCGACGCGGGCTGGATCGCCACGATCGGCATCACCCCGACCGAGCCCGCGATCGGCTTCGGCTACATCCACGTGGGCGAGGGCCTCGACGTCGAGGGCGCGCCCAGCGCGCGACGGGTCAGGTCGTTCGTCGAGAAGCCCGACCTCCCCACGGCAGAGGGCTACGTCGCCGGGGGCGACCACCTCTGGAACGGGGGCATGTTCATCTCCCGTGCCGACCGCCTCCTCGAACAGCTGGGCGAGACGCGACCCGAGCTCCTCGCGGGCATCGAGGAACTGGCCGAGGCGTGGGACACGTCGCGTCGCGGCGCCGTCGTCGACGCCGTCTGGCCGGGCCTCGAGAAGATCGCCATCGACTACACGGTCGCCGAGCCCGCGGCCGCCGCCGGGCGCCTCGCCGTCGTGCCGGGCGACTTCGACTGGGACGACGTCGGGGACTTCGCGTCCATCGCCAAGCTGCACTCGGGCGGTCGCAAGAGCGACCTCGCCATCCTCGGCGAGAACGCGCGCGTGCTCTCCGACGCGTCCAGCGGCATCGTCGTGGGCCACAGCGGCCGGCTCATCTCGCTGATCGGCGTGAACGACATCATCGTGGTCGACACCCCCGACGCCCTGCTCGTCACGACGACGGCGAACGCGCAGCGGGTCAAGAGCGTCGTCGACGCCCTCAAGCTCAGCGGCCGCAGCGACGTGCTCTGAGGTCGCATCGTGTTACGGCTCGGTTTCGGGCCGGTCGCACTTGTGTAACGCCTCCGCATCGGTCCGTCCCTGCGGTCGGGGGCGCTCGTCACACTGGGTAACCTGTCGCCATACGTGCCCGGCTTCCCGTGTCGGGCTGCATCTTGGAGGACACCTTGACTACAACTGTGCGTAGGGCCGCCCTCGGCGGCCTCGCCCTGGCGAGCTCCGTCGCCATCCTGGCCGGCTGTGCCTCGGCACCCGAGGGCGACGGCGCCTCTGGCGGGTCCGCGTCCAGCGACTTCGTGCCCTGCATGGTCTCCGACGCCGGCGGCTTCGACGACAAGTCGTTCAACCAGCTCGGCTACGAGGGCCTCACCGAGGCCGCGGAGGCCGAGGGGGCCGAGGCCAAGACGGTCGAGTCGGCCGACGAGACGGTCTACGACGCCAACCTGTCGAACCTGGCCGACCAGGGCTGCAACCTGATCGTGACGGTGGGCTTCGCGCTCGCCGACGCCACCAAGACGGCGGCCGAGGCGAACTCGAACATCGACTACGCCACGATCGACGACGCGTCCATCACGGCCGACAACGTCAAGCCGATCACCTTCAACACCTCCGAGGCGGCGTTCCTCGCCGGCTACGCGGCGGCCAGCTACTCGAAGACCGGCACCGTCGGCACCTTCGGCGGCATGCAGTTCCCGACCGTGACCATCTTCATGGACGGCTTCGTCGACGGCGTCGAGTACTACAACGAGCAGAAGAGCGGCGACGTCAAGGTCGTCGGCTGGGACGTCGCGTCGCAGACCGGCACCTTCACCGGCGGCTTCGAGGCCGGCACCACGGCCAAGCAGAGCGCGCAGACCCTGATCGACCAGGGCGCCGACGTGATCCTGCCGGTCGGCGGCCCGATCTACCAGAGCGCCGCCGAGGCGATCCGCGACTCCGGCTCGGACATCGTCCTCGTCGGCGCCGACTCCGACACCTACGAGACGGACAGCGCCAACAGCGACCTGTTCCTCACCTCGGTGCTGAAGGGCATCAAGCAGGCGACGGACGACGTCACCACGCAGGCCTCGTCGGGCGACTTCTCGAACGAGCCCTACGTCGGCACGCTCGAGAACGACGGCGTCGGCATCGCGCCGTTCCACGACTTCGAGGACAAGGTCGACGCCGGCCTCTCGGACGAGCTGGACACCATCAAGGCAGGCATCATCGACGGCTCGATCCCCGTCGAGTCGCCGTCCTCGCTGACGAACTGACACCAGTCGGCAGCAGGTCAGGCATCGATTAGCATGGCCTGATCGAGGGCCCGGGTCGGACGGTCTCCACCGTTAGTCCCGGGCCCTTCCCACGCCTACACCCGAGGTAGATTGACGAGATGAAGCTCGAGCTCAAGGGCATCACCAAGCGATTCGGCGCACTGACCGCCAACGACCACATCAGCCTCACCGTCGAGCCTGGAGAGATCCACGCTCTCCTGGGCGAGAACGGCGCCGGCAAGTCGACCCTGATGAACGTCCTCTACGGCCTGTACCAGGCCGACGAGGGCGAGATCCTGCTGGACGACGTCGTCCAGCAGTTCGCGGGCCCCGGCGACGCCATGGCCGCCGGCATCGGCATGGTGCACCAGCACTTCATGCTCGTGCCCGTCTTCACGGTCGCCGAGAACGTCATGCTCGGCCACGAGGAGACGAAGGGCGGCGGCCGCCTCGACCTGGCCGCGGCGCGGGCCAAGGTCCGTGACATCTCCCGCCGCTTCGGCTTCGACATCGACCCCGACGCCGTCGTCGAGGAGCTCCCGGTCGGCGTGCAGCAGCGTGTCGAGATCGTCAAGGCGCTGTCGCGCGACGCGAAGGTGCTCGTGTTCGACGAGCCCACCGCCGTGCTCACCCCGCAGGAGACGGACGAGCTGATGGGCATCATGCGCCAGCTCCGCGACGCGGGCACCGGCATCGTGTTCATCACCCACAAGCTGCGCGAGGTGCGCGAGGTCGCGTCGCGCATCACGGTGATCCGCCTCGGCAAGGTCGTCGGCGAGGCCGAGCCCTCCGCCAGCAACGCCGAGCTCGCCTCCCTCATGGTCGGCCGCGCGGTCGAGCTCACCGTGCAGAAGGGCCCCGCCGACCCCGGCGAGGCCGCCCTCGTCGTCGAGTCGCTCCGCGTGGTCGACCCGATCGGCCAGGTCGTCGTCGACGACGTCTCGTTCGAGGTGCGCCGCGGCGAGGTGCTCGCGATCGCGGGCGTCCAGGGCAACGGCCAGACCGAGCTGACCGAGGCGATCCTCGGCCTGCAGCCCCGCGTCCAGGGCCGCGTCTCGCTCGACGGCCGCGACATCACGGGCCACAGCGTGCGGCGAGTGCTCGACGCGGGCGTCGGGTTCGTCCCTGAAGACCGCAACGAGGACGGCCTCGTCGGCGAGTTCACCGTGGCCGAGAACCTCATGCTCGACCGGTCGCAGTCCGGGCCCTTCGTGCGTCGCGGCTCGCTGCGGCTCGCCGAGCTCGCGGCCTTCGCCGTCGAGAAGGTGCGCGAGTTCGACATCAGGACCCAGGGCATCACCACGCCGGCCGGTCGCCTCTCCGGCGGCAACCAGCAGAAGGTCGTCCTCGCGCGCGAGCTGAGCCGCGACCTCCGGCTGTTCGTGGCGGCGCAGCCGACGCGCGGCATCGACGTCGGCTCGATCGAGTTCGTGCACAAGCGCATCATCGCGACGCGCGACTCCGGCGTGCCCGTCATCGTCGTCTCCACCGAGCTCGACGAGGTCGTCGCGCTCGCCGACCGCATCGCGGTGATGTACCGCGGCACGATCATCGGCATCGTCCCGGCCGACACCCCGCGCGACGTGCTCGGGCTCATGATGGCCGGCGAGGCCCCCCAGACCAAGGAGACCGCGGCGTGAGCGACGCGACGACCACGACCACCCCGGCGCCCCAGGGCCCCCCGACCGGAGGCGGCCTCGAGGCAGGCGACTCGCGCGGCTCGCGCCTGCTGCGTGAGGTCACCACCGGCAACGCGGCGATCTCCGTGCTCGCCGTCGTGCTGGCCCTCGTCGTCTCCGGGCTGCTGATCGGCTTCACCGATCCCGACGTCCAGGCGACGACCGGCTACTTCTTCTCTCGCCCCTCCGACTTCTTCCAGGCGTTCTGGGCATCGGTCGGCGGCTCGTACTCCTCGCTGTTCCAGGGGTCCGTCTACAACTTCCGGGTCGACGGCTTCGCGGCCGGCATCCGCCCCCTGACCGAGACGCTCAACTACTCGGTGCCCCTGATCGCCGCAGGCCTCGGCGTGGCCCTCGCCTTCCGCGTCGGCCTCTTCAACATCGGCGCCAGGGGCCAGATGCTGATCGCGGCCGGCGCCGCGGGCTGGGTCGGCTTCTCGTTCGACCTGCCCCTCGCCGTGCACCTGCCCCTCGCCCTGCTCGCGGGCATCGCGGGCGGTGCCGTCTGGGGCGGGATCGTCGGCCTCCTCAAGGCGCGCACCGGCGCCCACGAGGTGATCCTCACGATCATGCTCAACTACGTCGCGTTCTACCTGATCGCGTACGCCCTGCGCACCCCCGGCCTGCTGCAGGCTCCCGGCAGCCCCAACCCGAAGTCCCCGGCGACGCTGCCGAGCGCGGTGCTGCCCGACCTGTTCGGGGCCCGGTACAACCTTAACTGGGGCTTCCTGCTCGTCATCGTGATCACCGCGGTCGTCTGGTGGCTCATCAACCGGTCGACGCTCGGCTTCCGGTTCAGGGCCGTCGGCGAGAACCCGCACGCCGCACGCACCGCCGGCATGAACGTCAAGAACATCTACCTCTACGCGATGCTCATCTCGGGCGCCCTCGCCGGTGTCGCCGGCTCCACGCAGGTGCTCGGCACGCTCACCACCGGGTTCACCTCCGGCATCGACGCCGGCATCGGCTTCGACGCCATCACCGTCGCCCTCCTCGGTCGTTCGCGACCCTGGGGCGTCTTCGGCGCGGGCATCCTCTTCGGGGCGCTCAAGGCCGGCGGCTACTCCATGCAGGCGGCGAACGGGGTCCCCATCGACATCGTCCTCGTCGTCCAGTCCCTGATCGTGCTGTTCGTGGCGGCCCCGCCGCTGGTCCGCAGCATCTTCCGTCTGCCCGCGCCGGGTGCCCCTCGGGTGCCCCGCGGCTCGAAGAAGGAGGCGGTGGTCACCAAGTGAGCACCCTCACCCCCGACACGGCGGTCCCCGCCGCGCCGACCCCCGGCCTCAGCCGCACCACCACGCGCAGCTACAAGGCGCCCATCGCGTTCGCGGTCTTCACCGTGATCGCCGTGGTCCTGTTCGTCGTGAACCCCCGCGAGGGATCGAGCACCTTCCGTCTCGCCACCGCGACCGACTTCTTCGCGCTGCCCGACGCCGTGGTGCCCTCGGCGGCCACCGGCATCGCGCTCACGGTCGTGCTCGCCGCCGTGACCGTCGTGGCGTTCCTGCTCGCCCGTCGGGCTCAGCGGGTGCCGATCTGGCTCGTGGCCGTCTTCGGCGTCCTCTTCCTCGTCGCGTTCCTCACCTGGACGAGCGCCGACGCCACGATCCCCGTCCCCGGCCTGCTGCTCGGGGCCCTCGCGCTCAGCACCCCGCTGATCTTCGGCGCCCTCGGCGGCGTCATCAGCGAGCGGGTCGGCGTCGTGAACGTGGCCATCGAGGGCCAGCTGCTCGCCGGCGCCTTCGTGTCGGCCGTCGTCGCGTCGGCGACCGGGTCCGCGTACGTGGGCCTCGCCTCCGCGATGGTGGCCGGCGTGCTCGTGTCGATGGTCCTGGCCGTCTTCAGCATCCGGTACATCGTCGACCAGGTGATCGTCGGCGTCGTGCTGAACGTGCTGGTCACGGGGCTCACGAGCTTCCTGTACTCGCAGGTCCTCACGAAGTCCGAGGCTCTCAACCAGGGCGTCCGGTTCCCGCAGCTGCCGATCCCCGGGCTCAGCCAGATCCCGATCGTCGGGCCGGTGTTCTTCCGCCAGACGATCATCGTGTACCTGATGTACATCGCGATCGCCGTGGTCTTCTACGGGCTCTTCCGCACGCGGTGGGGCCTTCGCCTCCGCGCGGTCGGCGAGCACCCGCAGGCAGCCGACACCGTGGGCATCAAGGTCAACGCGACCCGCTTCTGGAACGTCTCGCTCGCAGGCGCCATCGCTGGTCTCGGCGGTGCGTACTTCACGCTCGGCTCGCTCGGCAACTTCCAGAAGGAGATGACGGCGGGCGCCGGGTTCATCGCCCTCGCCGCGGTCATCTTCGGCCGGTGGGACCCGATCAGGGCGACGCTCGCGGCGCTGCTCTTCGGCTTCGCGTCGAACCTCCAGAACGTGCTCGGCGCCATCGGGTCGCCGGTCCCCAGCGAGTTCATGCTGATGCTGCCGTACGTCGTCACGATCTTCGCCGTCGCCGGCCTCGTCGGCCAGTCCCGGGGCCCGGCCGCGTCCGGCAAGCCCTACGTCAAGTCGTGAGCGTCGCCGAGACCACCGACTGGGAGGCGCTCCGAGAGGCCGCCAGGGAGGCGATGACCAAGGCCTACGTGCCGTACTCCCGGTTCCCCGTGGGCGCCGCCGCGCTGACGGCCGACGGCCGGCTCGTCACCGGCTGCAACATCGAGAACGCCTCGTACGGCATCACCCTGTGCGCCGAGTGCTCGCTCGTCAGCGACCTCGTCATGGGAGGCGGCGGCCAGCTCGTCGCGTTCGCCTGCGTCGACGGCAACGGCGGGGTCCTGATGCCCTGCGGCCGCTGCCGCCAGCTGCTCTACGAGCACTCCCACGAGACGATGGTGCTCGACACCGTCTCCGGCCTCAAGTCCATCGACGAGGTGATCCCGGACGCGTTCGGGCCCCGTCAACTCGAGCAGTACCGCGACTCGCAGTCGTAGCTAGGAGCACCATCATGACCACCAGCGACACCGCCACCACCGCCTCCTCGACGTCTGTCGAGCCCTTCGACACGGTCGACCTCATCCGCGTGAAGCGACGCGGCGACGCGCTCGAGACTCCCCAGATCGACTGGCTGATCGACGCCTACACCCGCGGCTACGTCGCGGACGAGCAGATGGCCGCGCTCACGATGGCGATCTTCCTGAACGGCATGGAGCGCCGCGAGATCCGCGACATGACGCTGGCGATGATCCGCAGCGGCGAGACGATGGACTTCACGGGCCTCGGCAAGACGACGGTCGACAAGCACTCGACCGGGGGAGTGGGCGACAAGATCACCCTGCCCCTGGCGCCCTTGGTCGCCTCCTTCGGGGTCGCCGTGCCGCAGCTCTCCGGCCGTGGCCTCGGGCACACCGGCGGCACGCTCGACAAGCTCGAGTCGATCCCCGGCTGGCAGGCGTCGATCTCGAACGAGCGGATGCGCGAGATCATGGCCGACTCGGGCGCGGTCGTCTGCGCTGCCGGCTCGGGCCTCGCCCCCGCCGACGGCAAGCTCTACGCACTCCGCGACATCACGGGCACGGTCGAGGCGATCCCGCTGATCGCGTCGTCGATCATGAGCAAGAAGATCGCGGAGGGCACGGCGGCGCTCGTGCTCGACGTGAAGTTCGGCTCCGGCGCGTTCATCCAGGACATCGAGCAGTCGCGCCTGCTGGCGCAGACGATGGTCGACCTCGGCAAGGACGCGGGCGTCGCGACGACCGCGCTGCTCACTGACATGAACGTCCCGCTCGGCCTGACCATCGGCAACGCGCTCGAGGTCCGCGAGTCGATCGAGACCCTGGCAGGAGGCGGTCCGTCCGACATCCGCGAGCTGACGGTCGCGCTCGCCCGCGAGATGCTCACCCTCGCTGGCCAGCCCGACGCCGACGTCGAGGCCGCCCTCGACGACGGGCGGGCGATGGACGCCTGGAAGACCATGATCCGCGCCCAGGGAGGCGACCCCGACGCGGCCCTGCCCACCGCCCGCGAGACGCACGTCGTGACCGCAGGTCGGAGCGGCTTCGTGACCGAGCAGCAGGCGCTGCCCTTCGGCATCGGGGCCTGGCGCCTCGGAGCCGGTCGTGCCCGCAAGCAGGACCCTGTGCAGGCGGCCGCGGGCATCGAGCTGCACGCCAAGCTCGGCGACGCCGTCGTCGAGGGGCAGCCGCTCTTCACGCTGCACGCCGACGAGCCCGCGCGGTTCGAGCGAGCGCTCGAGGCGGTCGAGGGCGCGTGGGCCATCGGCGACGAGCGCGTCGAGCGCGGCCCGCTGGTCGCCGGCCGCGTCTCCTGACGGACGGACGCCGACCCCCAGCGACGAGACGCCGGGCGGCGGTAGCCTTGTCCCATGAGCGCACCGGACAAGGACTACCGCCTGCCTGACGGCGGACCCCGCATCGCCCCCCTGCCGAAGGTGTCGTTGCACGACCACCTCGACGGCGGGCTGCGGCCCCAGACCATCGTCGAGCTGGCCGACGAGATCGGCTACGAGCTGCCCGTGACGGGCGGGGCCGACGAACTGGGCCGCTGGTTCGTCGACAGCGCCGACTCGGGCAACCTGCCCGACTACCTGAAGACCTTCGACGTCACGACGGCCGTCATGCAGACCGAGGCCGGTCTCGAGCGCGTCGCGCGCGAGTTCGTCCTCGACCTGGCGGGCGACGGGGTCGTCCACGGCGAGGTCCGCTGGGCTCCCGAGCAGCACCTCCAGGGCGGGCTCAGCCTCGACCAGACCGTCGAGGCGGTCCAGCGCGGGATCGAGCAGGCGATCGACCAGCTCGACGGCGAGGGCCACGTCATCTCGATCGGCCAGCTGGTCACGGCCATGCGGCACGCCGACCGCGGTCTCGAGATCGCGCAGCTGGCCGTCAAGCACCGCGAGGCCGGCGTGATCGGCTTCGACATCGCCGGGGCCGAGGCGGGCTTCCCCGCGTCGAACCAGCGACCGGCCTTCGACCTGCTGGCCCGCGAGTTCATGCCCGTGACCGTCCACGCGGGCGAGGCCGACGGCCTCGAGAGCATCCGCAGCGCCCTCCTCGACGGTCGGGCCCTCCGGCTCGGGCACGGGGTCCGCCTCGCCGAGGACATCCGCGTCGTCGGGTCCGCGGGCGAGCAGACGACCGTCGAGCTCGGCCCGATCGCCTCGTGGGTCCGCGATCGTGAGATCGCGCTGGAGCTCTCGCCCCAGTCCAACCTGCAGACCGGCGCGATCGCCGCGTGGGGCCGCGACCTCGACGACCACCCCTTCGACCTGCTGTACCAGCTCGGCTACTGCGTGACGGTCAACACGGACAACCGCCTGATGAGCGACACCAGCCTCACGAAAGAACTGGCGCTGCTCGCCCAGGCGTTCGACTACGGCCTGTCCGACCTCGAGACGTTCCAGCTCAACGCCGCGGCGTCGAGCTTCCTGCCCCTCGAGGACCGAGAGGCGCTGGCCGACCGCATCACGGCGGGCTACGGGGAGGCCTGACCGTGGCGCTCCCGTCCCTGCCCGACTCGGCGGTCGTCATCGCGGCCGACGCCCCCGACTGGCGCGCCGCGGTGCGTCGCGCGGGCGACGCCCTGGTGGCCTCCGGCTCCACGCGTGACGGCTACGGCGACGAGATGGTCCGCATGATCGAGGAGCACGGCCCCTACGTGGTCATCGCCCCCGGCCTGGTGCTCGCGCACTCCAGGCCGGACGAGAGCGTCCTGCAGGACGGCCTCGCCGTCGTGACGCTCGCCGAGCCGGTGCCGTTCGGCCACCCGCACAACGACCCCGTGAGCGTCGTGCTCGGCCTCGCGGTGAAGTCGGTGGGCGGGCACCTCGAGTCGATCGCCGACCTGGCGAACGTCTTCAACGACGCGTCGGTGATCCCGGCGCTGGCGGGTGCGACGAGTGCTGACGAGGTCCGCCGGCTGATGGGGATGAGAGCATGAAGATCGTGACCATCTGCGGCGCCGGCATCGGCAGCAGCGGGATCCTCAAGGTCAACGCCGAGCGCGTCCTGGCCCGGCTCGACATCGAGGCCGACGTGGTCGCCGCGGACGTCGCCTCCATCGCCACCGTGGCCGACGACGCGCAGGTCATCCTCACGTCTCAGGAGTTCGTCGACGCGATCGGCACGACCTTCGCCGACGTCATCGTCATCCAGAACCACTTCGACCAGGCGGAGCTGACCGAGAAGCTGCAGAAGTCCCTGGGCTGAGAACGGCCCCGGACGCGGGAGAGGGCCAGGTCGCACGAGGTGCGGCCTGGCCCTCTCGTCGTCGCTGCTCGGGGGCCTGCAGCTAGCTCAGCAGCTCGCGCATGCCGGCGTCGAGATCCGCGACGGCAGCCTCGGCGGCGGCACGGCGGGCCCGCGCGTCGCCCTCGGTGCTCGAGGCGTCGATGTAGACCTTGAGCTTCGGCTCGGTGCCGCTCGGGCGCACGATCACGCGCGACCCGTCGGTGAACCAGTAGCGCAGCACGTCACCGGCGGGGAACCCGCCGAAGCCGTCCCGGAAGTCGTCCACGTGGTCGACGCGGTGCGATCCCACGGTCGCGGGGGGCGCCTCCCGCAGCCGGCTCGTCAGCCTGCTGATCTCGGCGAGGTCGTCGACGCGGAGCGAGATCTGCGACGAGGCGTACGCCCCGAAGCCCTCGTCGAAGGCGGTGAGGTGCTCGGCGACCGACGACCCGGCGGCAGCCAGCTCGGCGGCCAGCGCGAGGAAGTCGACCGCGGCGGAGATGCCGTCCTTGTCGCGCACCTTCTCCGGGTCGACGAGGTAGCCGAGGGCCTCCTCGTAGCCGTACAGCAGCCCGCCCACGCGCGAGACCCACTTGAAGCCGGTGAGGGTGTCGACGTAGTCCAGGTCGTAGCGGCGGGCGACCTCACGGAGGGCCGGTGACGAGACGATGCTCGCGGCCAGGGTGCCGTCGACGTCGTCCCTCCGAGCTCGCTCGGCGGCGCGCCAGCCGAGCAGGGCGCCGACCTCGTTGCCCGAGAGGCGGCGCCAGCCGTCGGCCGAGGGCACGGCGACGGCGAGCCGGTCGGCGTCGGGGTCGTTGGCGATCACCAGGTCGGCCGACACCCGGTCAGCGGTCGCGAAGGCGAGGTCGAGCGCACCGGGCTCCTCGGGGTTGGGGAACGCCACGGTGGGGAAGTCCGGGTCGGGCGCGGACTGCTCGGCCACGGGGATCGGCTCGACGAAGCCGGCCTGGGCGAAGACCCGGCGCGCGACCTCCCACCCGACGCCGTGCATGGCCGTGTAGACGACGCACGGCTGCGTGCCCGAGGCCGCGGTGCCGGCGAGGGCCGCCGTGCGGCGGACGTACTCGCCGACGAGGTCGTCGCCCGCCTCGGCGAAGTCGTCCGACCGGGGCAGCTCGCTGACCGGCCGGGTGGCCGCGTCGTCGATGTGCGCGGCGATCTCGGCGTCGACCGGCGCGACGATCTGCGAGCCGGCGTCGACGCCGCCGAGGTACACCTTGTAGCCGTTGTCCCGAGCGGGGTTGTGGCTCGCGGTCACCATGACGCCGGCGCTGACGTCGAGGTGCCGCACGGCGAAGGCGAGCACCGGCGTCGGCAGGGCGCGGGGCAGGATCGTCGTGCGGACCCCGGCCGCGGCCATGATCTCGGCCGTGTCACGGGCGAAGACGGCGCTGTTCTTGCGCCCGTCGTACCCGATCACGATGCTCGGCTCGGTCTCGCGACCGGTGAGGAACGCGGCGAAGCCGGCGGCGGCCTGGGCGACGAGGACGCGGTTCATCCGGGCCGAGCCCGCCCCGAGGGCGCCGCGGAGCCCGGCCGTGCCGAAGGCGAGGCGCGTGTCGAAGCGGTCGTGCAGGTCGGCCACGGCGGCGGCGTCGCCGGACTCGACTGCCGCGAGGACGGCGTCGAGCTCGTCGCGCGTCTCGTCGTCCGGGTCCTGGTCGCGCCACGAGCAAGCCGTGGCGACCAGGGCGTCGTCGGTCTGGGCCGCGTCGTCGGTCACAGGGCCGCCACGATGCGAGCCAGGAGCTGGCTGATGGCGGCCTCGGCGTCCTTGCCGGCCTGGAGCACCTCCTGGTGGCTCAGGGGCGTCTTCTGGATGCCGGCGGCGAGGTTGGTGATCAGCGACATGCCGAGCACCTCCATGCCGGCCTCGCGGGCGGCGATCGCCTCGAGCGCCGTCGACATGCCGACGATGTGCCCGCCCATGGCCTTGGCCATCTGCACCTCGGCGGGCGTCTCGTAGTGCGGTCCGCGGAACTGCGTGTAGACGCCCTCGTCGAGGCTCGGGTCGATGCCCTTGGCCAGGGCGCGGAGACGTGCCGAGTAGAGGTCGGTGAGGTCGATGAAGGTGGCGCCCTCGAGGGGGCTGTCGGCCGTGAGGTTGATGTGGTCGCTGATGAGGACGGGGCTGCCCGGCGTCCACGTCTCCTTGATGCCGCCGGCGCCGTTCGTGAGGATCATCGTGCGGGCGCCCGTGGCGGCGGCGGTGCGCACGCTGTGGACGACGCGGCGGACGCCGTGGCCCTCGTAGTAGTGCGTGCGGGCGCCGATGACGAGGGCGTGCTTGCCGCTCGGCAGCGCGATGCTGCGGATCGACCCGGTGTGGCCGACGACCGCCGAGGCGCTGAAGCCCGTGATCTCGGTCGCGGGGATCTCGGCCGTGGTCTCGCCGATCAGGTCGGCGGCCTTCGCCCAGCCGCTGCCCAGGGTGAGGGCGACGTCGTGGTGGGCGACGCCTGTCGCCTCGGCGATCTGGGCGGCGGCGGTGCGGGCGACCTCGAACGGGTCGGCGGCGCCGTCGAGGGGGTGCGTGGGTGTCTCGGACATGCCGTCCACTCTAGATCCCGCGCCCCGCCTCCTTAATCGCCCCTCCTCATTCAGGAACTTCCTGCCTGAACCGTGCGGTGGGGGGAGCCAGGTTCCTGTTCCGTGCACGCTTCAGGAACCTCGGACCGTTCGTTCCTGCGTCGTGCACGTCCTCAGGGCGTCCTAGTCGTCCCTGCACCGGCGGCAGACCTCCACATCGCCTCCACAGGGCAGCCGAGGAGGCGCTGGTCGGGGCCCGGACACCGGTGACGATGCGGAGATGGACCTCCTACAGACACTGGCCGCGTTCGGCGGCATCGCGACCCGCCACCAGCTCCTCGCGAACGGACACAGCGGAGGCGACCTGACGACCGCGGTGCAGCGAGGCACGGTCCGCAGGGTCCGCCAGGGCTTCTACGTGAGGCTCGACGCCTCGACGGACGCGGTCGCCGCCGTGCGCCTCGGCGGCCGCCTCGCGGGCCCGTCCGCCGCCTCCGTGCACGGGATCTGGACCGGGTACGACCGGCGTCTTCACGTGTCGGTGGCCCGGAACGCGTCGCGTCTCAGGCAGGCGCACCAGGTCGCTCAGGGGCTCACGGGGGCACCTGGGTCGGCCGACGCCTCCGTGGTCGTCCACTGGACCGACACCGAGCCCCAGCAGCTGGACGAGCCGTGCTGGCGGTCGCCCGTCGTCCTCTGCCTGCGACAGATGGTCGCGTGGTGCGACGAGGTGACGGCCGTCGCGTGCGTCGACACTGCGCTGCAGGCCTCTCTCATCAGCATGGAGGAGCTCACGGCGGGCCTCGAGGGGCACGGCCCTCGGGTGCGGTCCGTCCTCCGTCTGTGCCGACCCGGGTCGGACTCGGGAATCGAGTCGATCGTGCGACAGGCCCTGGCTGCCCGGGGCGTGGAGGTCGAGCAGCAGGTGTCGGTGACGTCGGTCGGGCCGAGCGACATGCGCCTCCGAGGGCGTCGCGGGCAGGCGCTCCGCGTGCTGGTCGAACTGGACGGCTTCGCCTTCCACTCGCGGCGGGACGCCTTCGACCGGGACCGGCGGAAGGACGCGGAGGCGGCATCGGCCGGCTACACGACCCTGAGGTTCAGCGCCGACCAGGTCGAGCGCGACCTCGGAGGGCTCGTCGACACGATCGTCCGCGTTCGCGACGCGCACGATGCAGGAATGGACGAGTCGCTGTTCCTCAAGCGTGCACGATTCAGGACGACGCTGCCCTCCCTCGCGAGGATCAGGACGGATCTTCCTGAATGAGGAGGGGAGGGGAGAGGAGGGGCGGGGCGGGGGCCGGGCCGGTCAGTCGATGCTGAGGAGGACGTGGCCGGAGGAGACCGTCTCGCCGACCGTGGCCGAGATGCCCGAGACGACCCCGTCGCGGTGCGCCGCGACCGGCTGCTCCATCTTCATCGCCTCGAGCACGAGCACGAGGTCGCCCTTCACGACCTGCTGCCCCTCCTCGACGGCGAGCTTCACGACGGTGGCCTGCATCGGCGACTTGACCTCGGCGCCCGTGGCGGTGACGACGGCGCCGCGGCCGGCTCCGCGGCGGCGGGGGGCAGCCGCAGGAGGCGCGGTGCGAGCACCGAGACCGGCGGGCAGCGAGACCTCGACGCGCTTGCCGCCGACCTCGACGACCACGGTCGTGCGCTCGTCGTCGGGGCGGGGAGCCTCGGCCTCACCGCTCCACGCGGGGATGTCGTTGACGAACTCGGTCTCGATCCAGCGGGTGTAGATCGAGAACGGCTCGCCGCCGTCGGGGGCGAAGGCAGGGTCGCGCACGATGGCGCGGTGGAACGGCAGCACGGTCGGCAGGCCCGCGACCTCGAACTCGTCGAGCGCGCGGCGCGATCGCTCGAGCGCGTCCTCGCGCGACGAGCCGGTGACGATCAGCTTGGCGAGCAGCGAGTCGAACGAGCCGCTGATCTCGTCGCCGGCCTGGACGCCGCTGTCGACGCGGACGCCGGGACCGCCGGGCGCCTTGAACACGTGCACGGGGCCGGGGGCAGGCATGAATCCGCGGCCCGCGTCCTCGCCGTTGATGCGGAACTCGAACGAGTGGCCGCGGGGCTCGGGGTCGCCGTACTCGAGCACGCCGCCCTCGGCGAGGCGGAACTGCTCGCGGACCAGGTCGATGCCGGTGACCTCCTCCGACACGGGGTGCTCGACCTGCAGGCGGGTGTTGACCTCGAGGAACGACACGGTGCCGTCCTTGCCGATCAGGAACTCGCAGGTGCCGGCGCCGACGTAGCCGACCTCGCGGAGGATCGCCTTCGACGACTCGTAGAGCGCGGTGGTCTGCGCCTCCGTCAGGAACGGGGCGGGCGCCTCCTCGACGAGCTTCTGGTGACGGCGCTGCAGCGAGCAGTCGCGCGTCGACACGACGACGACGTTGCCGTGGGCGTCGGCGAGGCACTGGGTCTCGACGTGGCGGGGCTGGTCGAGGTACTTCTCGACGAAGCACTCGCCGCGGCCGAAGGCGGCGACGGCCTCGCGGACGGCCGAGTCGAACATCTCGGGCACCTCGTCGCGGGTGCGGGCGACCTTGAGGCCGCGTCCGCCGCCGCCGAAGGCCGCCTTGATGGCGACGGGCAGGCCGTGCTGGTCGACGAAGTCGAGCACCTCGTCGGCGCCTGAGACGGGGTTGAGGGTGCCGGGCGCCAGGGGCGCGCCGACGCGCTCGGCGATGTGCCGGGCGCTGACCTTGTCGCCGAGCTGCTCGATCGCCTCGGGGGAGGGGCCGATCCAGACGAGGCCCGCAGCCGTGACGGCGCGGGCGAAGTCGGCGTTCTCGGCGAGGAAGCCGTAGCCGGGGTGCACGGCGTCGGCACCTGAGCGGCGCGCGACCGAGAGGATCTTGTCGATGACGAGGTAGGTCTCGGCGCTGGTGGTGCCGTCGAGCGCGTAGGCCTCGTCGGCGAGGCGTGCGTGCTGGGCGTCCCTGTCCTGGTCGGCGTAGACGGCGACGCTGCCGATCCCGCTGTCGCGCGCTGCGCGGACGACCCGGACCGCGATCTCTCCACGGTTGGCGATGAGGACCTTGCTGATGGACGGCATAGTTCCCCACCCTATTGCGCCGCCCGCAGCCGCCTTTGGATGACGTGCACCAAAACACGCAGGAGGCGCGTGAGGATTGCTACAAGGAGCCGGCGGTCGGCGTCGTCCAGAGCTCGTGCCACGGGACGCCGAACCCCCGCACCAACGACCGCAGCACGGGCACCGACAGGCCCACGACGGCGCTCGGCGTGCCCTCGATGTGGGTGATGAACGCGGAGGCACGGCCGTCGATGGTGAAGGCGCCCGCGACCTCGAGGGGCTCGCCGGTCTCGACGTACGCGGCGAGCTCGGCCGGGTCGAGGTCGTCCGCGAAGGTGAGGTCGGCGCTGGCGACGGCTCCGGCGCCGCCCGAGGGGAACGCCTCGTCAGAGCGGAGCGCGCCGCCGCGGTGGTCGATCAGCCAGTGCCCCGACCAGAGCGTCCCGCGTCCGATCTCGGCCATGCGTCGCCAGCGGTCGAGGGCCAGGGCGGGCTCGTGCGGCTTGCCGTGCACCTCGCCGTCGAACTCGAAGGCGCTGTCGCCGCCGAGGACGAGGCCGTCGATCGGCGAGCCGTCGACGGTGACGTCGAGGACGGCCTCCGCCTTCGCCCTGGCCAGCAGAGACACCGTCTCGGAGGCCGTGAGGGGTCGGCCCGCCGCCTCCTCGGCCGACGCGACCGCCGCCTCCTCGTCGACGCCGGGGCTGATCAGCACGGGCTCGACGCCCGCGGCCCGCAGCAGGGCGAGGCGCGCGGGGGAGGTGCTGGCCAGGTAGAGGGGAACGGTCATGTCCGCCAGCCTGGCAGACTCGGAGCATGGGAGACATGCTGGGCCGCGAGGTCGAACTGGACGTGACGGGGATCGCACACGGGGGCATCTCGGTGGCGCGCCTCGACGGGCGGGTCGTGTTCGTGTCGGACACGCTGCCGGGCGAGAAGGTGCGCGCGCGGGTCACCGACGACCGCAAGAAGTCGTTCTGGCGGGCGGAGACGGTCTCGGTCGTCGAGGCCAGCCCGCACCGCCGCGAGCACGTCTGGTCGGCGGCGTCCGTCGACCGGGCGCCGGAGGACCGTGCCGGCGGCGCCGAGTTAGGGCACATCGAGCTCGGCCACCAGCGCGAGCTCAAGTCGCAGGTGATCCGTGACGCCCTCACGAGGACGGGCGGCCTCCCCGACGAGCAGGCGACCGTCAGGGTCGAGGCGCTGCCGGGCGACGACGAGCGCGGCGGCACCGGCTGGCGCACCCGCGTGCGCCTGCACCTCGACGCCGAGGGGCGCCCCGGGCAGTACGCCGCGCGGTCCCACCGCGTCGTGCACGTCGCCGACCTGCCCCTCGCGACGCCCGAGGTCGCCGAGGCCGCGCCGCTCGCCGACGCGTTCCCGGGCGAGGAGCACGTCGACGTGCTGGCCCCGAGCACAGGAGGCGCGCGCCTGATCATCGGCGGGCAGGCGCCCAGCACGGTGACGGAGGTCGTCGGCGACCGCACGTTCCAGCTGGACGACGGCGGCTTCTGGCAGGTGCACCGCCACGCCGCCGCCACGCTGACCACCGCCGTGCAGCAGATGATCGACCCTGCTCGTTTCGACGCCGGTGCCGCGAACCTCGATCTCTACGGCGGCGTGGGGCTGCTCGCGGCGGCCGTGGGCGACGCGTTCGGCAGCGCGGTGCGGATCACGAGCGTCGAGAGCGACGAGCGCGCGACCGACCACGCCTCCGAGAACCTCGCCGACTGGCTCGGCGCCTCGGCCGTCACGGCCAGGGTCGACCGCTGGGTGCGCCAGGCCGCCGCCCAGGCGACCTCGGCCGAGCGAGGCCGCTTCCGCGAGGCGACCGTCGTGCTCGACCCGCCGCGCTCGGGAGCCGGTCGTCCGGTGGTCGACGGCATCGCGGAGCTCGCCCCCGCGCAGGTCGTCTACGTCGCCTGCGACCCGGTCGCCCTCGCCCGCGACCTCGCGCTGTTCCGCGACCACGGGTACGACGTCGACGCGATCAGGGCCTTCGACCTGTTCCCCAGCACCCACCACGTCGAGACGGTCGTCCGGCTGCTCCGCCGCTGAGGTCCGCCGCCGACGCCTGCCGCGTTACGATGACCACGTTGACGACCCGGGATTCAGGGACCGGGTCGCACACGAACGAAGGACCATCGTGACCGACACCTCGACGGACGCCCCGGCGCCGACAACCCCCGCCCCCGTCCGCGTCGCCATCGTCGACGACCACGAGTCGGTGCGGCTCGGCATCCAGGCGGCGTGCCAGGCCGAGGGCTTCGACGTCGTGCTGACGGCGGCCGGCGTGCAGGAACTGGTGGAGTCGCTGGCGGGCCGCGAGGTCGACGTCGTCGTCCTCGACCTCTCGCTCGGCGACGGCTCCACGGTCACCGAGAACGTGAAGCGGGTCCAGGCGACCGGCTCGGCCGTGCTCGTGCACAGCATCGCCGACCGCGTGGCGAGCGTCCGCGAGGCGCTCGCCGCCGGCGCGGCCGGCGTCATCCCGAAGTCCTCCGCGACGAAGACCGTGATGGCCGCCGTCGCGACCGTCGCACGGGGCGACGTGCTCAACAACCTCGAGTGGGCCAGCGCGATCGACGCCGACCGCGACTTCGCCAAGGCCCAGCTCGGCCGTCGCGAGCGCGAGATCCTGCACCTCTACGCCTCGGGGCTGCCCCTCAAGCTCGCCGCCCAGCAGCTCGGCATCGGCTACTCGACCGCGCGGGAGTACCTCGACCGCATCCGCGTCAAGTACGTCGAGGTGGGCCGCCCGGCTCCGACGAAGGTCGACCTGCTGCGCCGCGCCGTCGAGGACGGCATCCTGCCGGGCCTCGACGCGGACGGCGATGGTCGCTGAACCCCTCCCGTCGGCGCTGACACCGCCGACGACGCGCTCCGCGCGCAACCCGATCAGCCGAGCCCTGTTCGACAAGGTGCTCGGCCGGGTCATCGCCCTGGCCGGCATCATCTTCGGGCTCCAGGCGCTGCCGACGACCATGGCGCAGATCGAGGTCATGCAGGTGGCCTGGGCCTGGTTGATCGGGCTGGGCATGCTCGGGGCGATCGTGGCCGTCGGCGTGGCGAGCATCGTCGTGCGGGGCGTCGAGACGACCTGCGCGATCCTCGCCGTCTCCTACCTGGTGGCGATCGTCACCTGGCCGCTCGCCGTCGTCGACCCCGACCAGGTCCTCGGGGGCGTTCCCTGGCTCTGGTACCTCTGCACGGTCGCCACGGCGGCGGCTGCGTACGCCTTCTCCGCGTGGATCGCGATCGGCTACTCGGTGGTCGTCCCGCTCGTCTACGGCTTCATCCGGCTGACCCCCTCGGGCGGCGGCGAGTCGCTGACCAGGGCCGCGCTCGACTCGACCTACGCGATCCTGCTCGGCGGCGCCGTCCTCGTGCTCGTGCTGATCCTCCGCCAGGCGAGCGCCGCGGTCGACGCTGCCCAGGCGACGGCGGTCGCCCGCTACTCCGGGGCCATCCGTGAGCACGCCACCGAGCTCGAGCGGGTCCAGGTCGACGCCATCGTCCACGACAGCGTGCTGACGACCTTCATCCAGGCAGCCAGGGCGTACACGCCTGAGCAGAGGGTGCTCGCGACGACGATGGCGAGGAACGCGATGGCGCACCTCACCTCGGCCGCCGCGACGACCCCCTTCGACGAGTCGACCACCACCCTCGGCAGCCTCAGGAGGCGCCTGGTCGAGGCGGTGGACGCGTCGGGAGTCGTCGTCGAGCTGCGCGCCGACGACGCTGACGACCGCGTCCTCCCGACGACGGCCGTCGAGGCGATCGTCAGCGCGGCGGCCCAGGCGCTGGTCAACAGCTCGCAGCACGCGGGCCCCGGCCCCGTCCGGCGCTGGGTCGCCCTCGAGCGCACGGGCGACGCCGGGGTGCTCGTCGAGGTCGGGGACGACGGCGCGGGCTTCGACCCCGGCGCCGTGCCCGAGGAGCGCCTCGGCGTCCGGGTGTCGATCATCGAGCGCGTCGCCAACGCCGGCGGACGGGCCTGCATCGACTCCCGGCCCGGCGCCGGCACGGTCGTCCGCGTGATGTGGCCCACTGGCCTCGTCGTCGGCCCCGCCAGGGGCGCCGCCTCGTGAGGATCTCCGTCCCGCGGTGGCTCATCGTCTCGCTGGCGGCCGTCTTCTCCGGCTACCACCTGGTGCTCGGGGCCGTCTCGCTCGGCCAGGCCGCCGATCCCGTGCCCGTCGTCGCCTGCATGCTCGCGTACGCGGTCGTCACCGCCGTGGTGCTCTGGCCCAGCAGCCAGCCGGTGCTGCCCGTCTGGGCGGCCGCCTTCGCCCTCGCGGTGAGCATCGTGGTGCCGCTGGTCGTGACGAGCGTCCTCGACCCCGACGCCGAGAACGGCTACGCGACCTGGTACGTCGCCGCCGTGGGCACGCTCATGGTGATCATCTCGACCCGTCGTCGCCAGGGCTTCGCGTGGCTAGGCGTGGGCTTCATGGCCGTGCAGGGCGTCGCCTGGGCCGGGGTGTCCCAGATCGCCGATCTCGGCATCGTCGGCAGCGTCAGCTGGGTCGCCTTCTCGCACGCGATCTCGTCCACGCTGACGAGGGCGGGTCGGGAGACCCGCGAGTTCATCCTTGCCGAGCACGAGGCCGCGGACTGGCAGGCGGCCCAGGAGGCGCACGTCAACGAGCGTCAGTACCGCCTCCTGCAGACGGGCCGCACCGCCCGTCCGATGCTGCAGGCGATCGTGTCGCAGTCGGGCGACCTGTCGCCGGAGCAACGGCAGGAGAGCCTCCACCTCGAGGGCGCCATCCGGGACGAGATCCGCGGGAGGCGCCTCCTCGACGACGAGGTCCGTCGCGAGGTGATGGCGGCCCGACGTCGGGGGGCCGAGGTCAGCCTGCTCGACGAGGGCGGCATCGACGACGTGCCCGACGACGAGCTGCGCCGCATCCACGCGGCCCTCGCCGCGGCGCTGCACGGCTCACGCGCCGACAAGCTGATCATCCGGACTGTCGGCGGCGGCGACCACGCCGTCAGCGTCGTCGGCCTCGGGTCTCCCGACCTCAGCTCGAGCGCGCTCGGCCGGGGGGTCTCCGCGGAGGCCGACGAGGACGACGACGACGACGAGGTGCTGCTCTGGCTGCAGATCCCGCGCCGAGCAGGGGACTCCGTCGGCGTGGCGGGGACGGACGTCCTCGACGAGCTCGACGACGACCGGCCCGTCGTCCGCTAGGTCCGGGAACGGGAAAGAGGGCCAGACACCCGTCTGGCCCTCATGGGAGATATCCCGGTCCAGGGCGACAACCCGAATGTCGCCCTGATCCGCCAACGATCGAGAACTCGCTTACCCTAGTCAGCTCCCGATCGGTGGTGCGACTCATGGAGAGGCACCTAGCAAGAACGAGTATGTCGCCCCGTGTCCTGAGCGCAAAGTCGTCATTTAGGGGGACAACCGCAGGTCACCGCCCCGTCTACCCCCGTTCGGGTGCCCCGTCCTGCGGGGCACGTCGCCGTGGCGGCTCGGGACCGGGGTACGAGCGGAGGGGTACAGCGCGGCGTTCGCCCAGCCGGTCAGGCGGAGAAGCTGCGCCAGCGCCCGGGGCCACGGTCGATCGGGCGACGCAGGCGAGCGGCCCGCGAGGACCAGCCGGAGGGGGACGCGGCGACGTCGCGGGGAGTCGCCCTGGCCGCCTCGGCCGTCTCTGCCTCGAGGGCCGCCAGCACGGCGGTGACCGCAGCGAGCTCCTCGGGCGACGGCGAGCCCGCGACGACCCGCAGCAGCGGCCCGTCGCCCTCGTGCGCGGTGCGGTCGTCGTCGGCTGCGTGGCGGCCGCTCACAGCGGGATGTTCCCGTGCTTCTTGGGCGGCAGGTCGGCGCGCTTCGTCCGAAGGGCCCTGAGCGCCTTGACCACCGCGACGCGGGTCGCGGCCGGCTCGATGACGCCGTCGAGCTCGCCGCGCTCTGCCGCCAGGAACGGGCTGGCGACGTTGTAGGTGTACTCGCTGGCGAGACGGGCGCGGACGGCGGCGACGTCCTCGCCGGCGGCCTCCGCGGCCTTGATCTCGTTGCGGTACAGGATGTTGACGGCGCCCTGGCCGCCCATGACGGCGATCTCGGCGGTCGGCCAGGCGAGGTTGATGTCGGCGCCCAGCTGCTTCGAGCCCATGACGATGTAGGCCCCGCCGTAGGCCTTGCGGGTGATGACGGTCACGAGCGGCACGGTCGCCTCGGCGTAGGCGTAGAGCAGCTTCGCGCCGCGGCGGATGACGCCCGTCCACTCCTGGTCGGTGCCCGGCAGGTACCCGGGCACGTCGACCAGGGTGAGGATCGGGATGCCGAACGCGTCGCAGAAGCGGACGAAGCGGCTCGCCTTCTCGCCCGCCTCGATGTTGAGGGTGCCGGCCATGGCCGACGGCTGGTTGGCGATGACGCCGACCGAGCGGCCCTCGACCCGGCCGAAGCCGATGACGATGTTGGGCGCGAAGAGCGGCTGCACCTCGAGGAACTCCCCGTCGTCGACGACGTGCTCGATGACGGTCATCACGTCATAGGGCTGGTTCGGGCTGTCGGGGATCAGCGTGTTCAGCTGGCGGTCGTCATCGGTCGTCTCGAGCTCGACGGCCGTGTCGAAGACGTGCGGCTCGGACAGGTTGTTGTCGGGCAGGTACGACAGCAGCGAGCGCGCGTAGTCGAGCGCGTCGTCCTCGTCGCTCGCGAGGTAGTGCGAGACGCCGCTGACCTTGTTGTGCGTGAGGGCGCCGCCGAGCTCCTCGAAGCCGACGTCCTCGCCGGTGACGGTCTTGATCACGTCAGGGCCGGTGACGAACATGTGGCTGGTCTTGTCGACCATGATGACGAAGTCGGTGAGCGCGGGGGAGTACACCGCGCCTCCTGCGGCCGGCCCCATGATGAGCGAGATCTGGGGGATCACGCCGGAGGCGCGGGTGTTGAGACGGAAGATCTCGCCGTACTTGCCCAGCGCGACCACCCCCTCCTGGATGCGGGCTCCGCCGGAGTCGAGGATGCCGATGATCGGCACGCCCGTCTTGAGGGCGAGCTCCATGACCTTGATGATCTTCTCGCCGGCGACCTCGCCGAGCGAGCCGCCGAAGATCGTGAAGTCCTGCGAGTAGACCGCGACCTGACGGCCGTGCACGGTGCCGGTGCCGGTGACGACCGCGTCGCCGTAGGGGCGCTTCGACTCCATGCCGAAGGCGTGGGTGCGGTGCCGGACGAACTCGTCCAGCTCGACGAACGAGCCGGGGTCGAGCAGGCCGTCGATGCGCTCGCGCGCGGTCATCTTGCCCTTGGCGTGCTGCTTCGCGATCGCGGCCTCGCCGCTGGCCGTGACGGCCTCGTGGTAGCGGGTCTTGAGGTCGGCGAGCTTGCCCGCCGTCGTGCGGAGATCGGGCTGCGAGGCGTCGTCGCGGGGCGCGGTGTCGGAAGTCACATCCGTCACTCTACCGAGGGCGTCCGCAGCGGCCGTTGGAGGTTCCCTCGCGTGCGACGCGCGCCGGGTGGTGGAAGTCGTCAACGCCTAGGCTGGCGGCGTGACCGACCGCACGAGCCCCTCCTTCCCCCTGAGCGCGGCCCGCAGCCCGCGGCTCGAGCTCGTCGCCGAGACGGGCTCCACGAACGCCGACCTGCTGGCCGACGCGTCGGCCCCGCACCTCGCCGTGCTCGCCACGATGTCGCAGACCGCGGGGCGGGGCCGCCTCGGCCGGGTCTGGACGGCCCCGCCCGGCCGCACCCTCGCCGCGAGCGTCCTGGTCGAGCGCCGGGGGCTGCCCGTCGAGTCGCTCGGGTGGCTGCCACTGGCCGCTGGCGTCGCGATGCGGGCCTCGATCGCGGCCGTCGTCCCGGCCGGCGAGGTCGGGCTGAAGTGGCCGAACGACGTCCAGGTCGACGGTCTCAAGGCGTGCGGGATCCTGGCCCAGGCGCGGGACGACGGCTCGGCCGTGGTCGTCGGCGCGGGCGTGAACCTGGCCCTGACGCGCGACGAGCTGCCGACGCCGGTGTCGACCTCGCTGTCCCTGCACGGAGCCGAGGGGACGACGGGGGAGGTGGCCGACCTGGTCCTGTCGGCCTGGCTCGCCGAGGTCGTCGCGCTCGTGGAGGCGCTCGCGGCCGCGGGCGGCGACGCGGACGCGAGCGGGCTGCGTGCCCGCGTCCTCGACGACTGCACGACCCTCGGCCGCGAGGTGCGCGTCGAGCTGCCCTCCGGCGAGGTCCTCACCGGCACGGCGTCGTCGATCGACCACGAGGGGCGTCTCGTCGTCGAGCCGCCGACCGGGGGCGCCGTCGCCGTGTCCTCCGGCGACGTCACCCACCTGCGGTATGAATGACCCCGTGAGCACGGCAGAGCAGCAGCCCCGAGAAGAGGTCGTCGCGCGCCTGCACCCGCACGCCCGGGTGTTGTTCTGGCCCTCGGTCGCGCTCATCGCCGTCTGCGCGGCGGGCGGCTACTTCGGCAGCTGGTTCGAGCTCGAGTGGCAGAACTGGATCGTCCGAGGGGCGGCCGTCCTCCTGGCGCTGCTGCTCTGGGTCGTCCCCGTGCTCGTCTGGCTCGGTCGCCGCTACGTCATCACGACGAGGCGCATCGTCCTGCGGCGAGGCTTCTTCGTGCGGTCACGGCAGGAGCTGCTGCACAGCCGCGGCTACGACCTCACGGTGCGGAAGAACGCCGTGCAGAGCCTGTTCCGCAGCGGCGACGTCCTGGTGAACACGGGCCTCGACCGCCCCGTGGTGCTCTGGGACGTGCCGGGGGCCGATCTCGTGCAGGCGACCCTGCACGACTTGATGGAGGCGGACGCGACGCTCGTCGCCCAGCGTCGCAGGCTCGACCAGTCGTCACCGGGCCAGCACGGCGCGACCGACGCCTGGCCGCCCGCGCGGGGCTGACACCGGAGCTGGCGCCCGAGGCTCGATTTTCCGGCCGGGGCCCGGAGACGCCAAGATGGCTGCATGCGCATCTCTGTCATCGGCTGTGGTTATCTCGGAGCGGTCCACGCCGCGTGCATGGCCGAACTCGGCCACGACGTCGTCGGCATCGACGTCGACGAGCGCAAGGTGGCCGAGCTCTCGGCCGGCCGCGCGCCGTTCTTCGAGCCCGGCCTCCCCGAGGTGCTCGAGCGCGCCACCGCCAGCGGACGGCTCCGGTTCACCACCGACATGACGGAGGCGGCGGGCGCGCAGGTGCACTTCGTCGCCGTGGGCACGCCCCAGACGAAGGGCAGCCACGCGGCCGACCTCACCTACGTCGACGCGGCCGTCACCGGGCTGCTGCCGCACCTCGCGGACGGCGACCTCGTCGTCGGCAAGTCGACCGTGCCGGTCGGCACCGCGGCCCGCCTCGCGCAGCTGGTGCGCACCTCCTCGTCCGGGGCCGAGCTGGCCTGGAACCCCGAGTTCCTGCGCGAGGGCTTCGCTGTGCAGGACACCGTCTCGCCCGACCGCTTCGTCTACGGCGTGCCCGCGGGCCAGGCGGGTGAGCGCGCCACGGCGCTGCTCGACGAGGTCTACGCCACGGCGCTCGCGACGGGGACGCCCCGCATCGTGACCGACTACGCGACGGCCGAGCTGGTCAAGGTCTCGGCGAACGCGTTCCTCGCCACGAAGATCTCGTTCATCAACGCCATGGCCGAGATCGCGGAGGCGACGGGCGCGGACGTCACGCAGCTCGCGGACGCGATCGGTCACGACGCCCGCATCGGCCGCAGGTTCCTCAACGCCGGACTCGGCTTCGGCGGCGGCTGCCTGCCCAAGGACATCCGCGCGTTCCAGGCCAGGGCCGACGAGCTCGGCCTGGAGTCGCTCGCTTTCCTCGCCGACGTCGACGCGGTCAACCTGCGCCGCCGCGACCGGGTCGTCGCCCTCGCCGAGGAGCTCGTGGGCACCGTCTCGGGTGCACGCATCGCCGTCCTCGGCGTCGCCTTCAAGCCCGACAGCGACGACGTGCGCGACTCGCCGGCCCTCGACGTGGCCCGCCGCCTGCACGACGCGGGCGCCCACGTGGCGGTCTTCGACCCGGAGGCGAACGCCACCGCCGCCCGCCTCGTCCCCGACCTCGACTACGTCGCGGACGCGGCCACCGCGCTGCGCGGCGCCGACGCCGTCCTCGTGCTGACCGAGTGGCCCGAGTTCCGCCAGCTCGACCCTGCCGTCGTCGGCGAGCTCGTGGCGCACCGCCGGGTGGTCGACGGCCGCAACGTGCTCGACCCTGCCGCGTGGCGGTCCGCCGGCTACGAGTACCGGGGCCTCGGCCGCCCGTAGGCCGCGGGCCGGCTCAGACGCGGGTGAGGCCGACCGCGGGACCGGTCGCCCGTGCCGCCGTCCGTGCGGGGTGGAAGACCCAGAGCTTGTAGAGCGTGAAGCGGAACGCCGTCCCGAGCGCCAGGCCGACGACGTTCGACGAGACGTTGTCGGCCAGGGGCGACGTGTAGCCGAGCACGTAGTGCGAGACGAACAGGCAGAGCAGCCCGATGCCCATGCCGCCGAGCGCGACGGCGAAGAACTCGAGGGCCTCGCGCACGGCCTCGGCTCGCGGCCGACGCGTCTCGCCGAAGGTCCAGAGGCGGTTGCCCAGCCAGACGACCACGATCGAGACGAGGCTCGACGCCAGCTTCGCGAGCAGGGGGCCGGCGGCGACGTCGTCGGGCGAGGAGACGGTCAGCCGGAGGGCGTTGAACACGGCGAGGTCGACGACGAGCCCGCAGAGGCCGACGAGGCCGTACCGGACGAGCTGGCGGAACAGACGGCGCACGCGGACCTCCCCGGGATCGGCCAAGATGGACTGTGGCTCGGCTCGCGACGAGCCGGACGAACACTAGCCGAGCATCATCGCAGCAGGACGTGCGCCGCACACAGTCAGGAGACGAGATGGCCTTCCGTGTCGGAGTGATCGGAGGCGGGCAGCTGGCCCGCATGATGGTGCCGCCCGCCGTCCACCTGGGCCTCGACATCCGGGTCCTCGCCGAGGCCGAGGGCTCGTCGGCCAGGCTCGCGGCGACGCAGGTGGGCGACTACCGCGACGTCGACACGGTGCTGGCGTTCGCCCGCGACCTCGACGTGGTCACGTTCGACCACGAGCACGTCCCCCAGCACGTGCTGCGCGCCCTCGTCGAGGCGGGCGTGCGCGTCCACCCCGCACCGGAGGCGCTCGCCGTCGCCCAGGACAAGATCCTGATGCGGCAGCGGCTCACCGAGCTCGGCCTGCCCGTGCCCGACTGGGCGGCCGTGGCCGACTCCGGCGAGCTCGCGGCGTTCCTCGCCGACCACGGCGGACGGGCGGTCGTGAAGACGCCCCGGGGCGGCTACGACGGCAAGGGCGTCCGCGTCGTGCGCGCGGCGGACGAGGCGGACGACTGGTTCGCGGCGCTCGCCGAGGGCGACCAGGGCGACGCGCTCCTCGTCGAGGAGCTCGTCGAGTTCCGTCGAGAGCTCGCGCAGCTCGTGGCCCGGCGTCCGAGCGGCGACGTCGTCGCCTGGCCACTGGTCGAGACGGTGCAGCGCGACGGCGTCTGCGCCGAGGTGATCGCGCCGGCGCCGGGCGCCGCCGGCCGCGTGGCCGAGCTCGCCGGGCAGATCGCCCGCACGGTCGCCGACGAGGTCGGGGTCACGGGCGTGCTGGCGGTCGAGCTGTTCGAGACCACCGACGACCGCCTCCTGATCAACGAACTGGCCATGCGACCGCACAACACCGGGCACTGGAGCATCGACGGGGCCGTCACCGGCCAGTTCGAGCAGCACCTGCGTGCCGTGCTCGACCTCCCGCTGGGCTCCACCGCCCCGCACGCCGACTGGAGCGTCATGGCGAACGTGCTCGGCGGCCCTGAGCAGGGCACGCTCGCCGATCGCCTGCCGGCCCTGATGGCCGACCAGCCGACCGCGAAGGTGCACGACTACGGGAAGGACCCGAGGCCCGGGCGCAAGGTCGGCCACGTCACCGTGTCGGGCGACGACCTCGACGACGCGGTCTGGCGAGCGCGCGCCGCTGCCTCGTTCTTCGAGGGCTGACGCTATCCTCTAGTCCGTGTCCGACCCGAAGAGCACCACCCCCACCAGCACGACGAGGCCCAACGACCCGTCGGTGCCCCCGCTGGTGTCCGTCGTGATGGGCTCGGACAGCGACTGGCCGACCCTGCGCAGCGCCTCTGAGATCCTCGCCGAGTTCGGGATCCCGCACGAGGTCGAGGTCGTGTCGGCGCACCGCACCCCCGAGAAGATGATCCGCTTCGGCCAGCAGGCCCAGGGTCGCGGCGTCAAGGTGATCATCGCCGGGGCCGGGGGAGCAGCCCACCTGCCCGGCATGCTCGCCTCCGTCACCACGCTGCCCGTGATCGGCGTGCCGGTCGCGCTGGCGAAGCTCGACGGCCTCGACTCGCTCCTCTCGATCGTGCAGATGCCCGCGGGCATCCCGGTCGCGACCGTCTCCATCGGGGGCGCGGCCAACGCGGGGCTGCTCGCCGCGCGCATCCTCGGGTCGTCCGACCCTGCGCTCACCCGGCAGCTGGCGGACTACGCGACCAGCCTCGGCGACCTCGTCGAGGAGAAGAACGACGCTCTGCGGCGGTCGCTGTGAGCGCGTCGCTGCCGGTTCGGAACCCTGACCTCGGCTCGCCGTCGTTCATGACGAGGCGTGCCTGGACCCTGGTGCTGCTCAACGTGCTCGTGCCGGGCTCGGCCCAGGTGCTGGCAGGCAGCCGCCGCCTCGGCCGGTGGGGGCTGGCCTCCACGCTGGTCTTCTGGGCGGTCGCGCTCGTCACGGGCGCCCTCGCCCTCTTCTGGCAGACGCCGTTGCTGACCGTCGCCACGAACGTCGTCGCGCTCACCGTCGTCCAGGTGTTCCTTGTCTACTACGCCGTGCTCTGGCTGGTGCTCACCGTCGACACCCTGCGCCTCCTCCGCATCGTGCGGGCGCTGCCGACCGCTCGCGGCTTCATCGCCGGCGTGATGGCGCTGCTGCTCGTCGCGACCGTGGGCCCCGCCGCGTGGGGCGCCTACCTGACCACCGTCCAGCACGGCCTGCTGAACAGCCTCTTCACGTCGCAGGCCGCGGCGGCCGACCCGGTCGACGGTCGCTACAACATCCTGTTGCTGGGCGGCGACGCCGGCTCGGACCGGACGGGCCTGCGCCCCGACAGCATCTCGGTCGCCAGCATCGACGCCGAGACCGGGGCGACGACGATCATCGGCGTGCCGCGCAACCTCTACAACGCCCCGTTCGCCGGCGGATCGCCCCTGTACGGCGAGTTCCCGACCGGCTACGACTGCGGCGACGACTGCCTGGTCAGCTACCTCTACACCTACGGCGAAGAGCACCCCGACCTCTACCCGGACGCCGAGGCGGCGAGCAGCAACCCCGGCGTCGAGGCCATGCGCGACGCGGTCGAGGGCGTCACGGGCCTGACGATCCAGTACTACGTGCTCATCGACATGCAGGGCTTCGTCGACCTGATCGACGCGCTCGGCGGCATCGAGGTGAACAACACCGAGGGCCGGCTCCCGATCAACGGCGGGGTGGACTCGAACGGCCAGCCGACCAACGTCGACGGCTGGATCGAGCCGGGTGAGCAGAGGCTCGACGGCTACCACGCGCTCTGGTACGCGAGGGCCCGACACGGTTCTGACGACTACCACCGGATGGCGCGGCAGCGCGAGGTGCAGACGGCGCTGCTGTCGCAGTTCCAGCCCGCGACGGTCCTCGCGAAGTTCCAGTCCGTGGCCGACGCCGGGGCCGAGACCGTCGACACCGACATCCCGCAGGGGGCCCTCACCGCCTTCGTCCAGCTCGCCCTGGAGGCGAAGGGGCAGCCGATCACCTCGCTCGAGATCGTGCCCCCGCAGTTCGACAACGTCTACCCCGACTACGACGCGATCCACGCGGCCGTCGCCGCGGCCACGGCGCCCACGGCGGACCCGGCCCCGTAGGGCGACACCCGAGGTTCATCCTGGAGGAGGAGGCAGCGGGTCCCGTGGCTGCCAGCGGCCCCGTAGACTCGACCGGTGCTCGGACGTGGGCACCATCCCCGTTCCTTGAGGAGGACCTGCGTGACCACCGTGCCCCACGACGGACGCCGCAGGTTCCCCGACATCCGGGCCTTCCTCGCTCGCCAAGGCGCTCTGTTCTGTGCAGCGGCCGTCGTCGTCGTGGCCGTCCACCTCGCGATCTTCCTCGCCGGCGTCTACGTCTCGCCCGTCAACTTCGACGAGGCGTACGTGCTGCAGTCGCCCGCCAACTTCGTCAAGGGCCTCGGCTGGGGCTCGTACGACTGGCAGACCGGCGGGCCGATCGTCCTCTTCGACCCGATCACCTCGACCGGCCCGACCGCGCTCGTGCCGGTCGCCGCCTCCTTCGCCCTGTTCGGCGTCGGGATCGAGCAGGCGCGCTGGGTGATGCTCCTCTGGTACGCGCTGTTCGTCGGGGGGGCCTGGACGCTCGGCCACAAGATGGCCGGTCGCTGGGCGGGCCTGGCCGTCGCCGTCGCGACCCTCGCGCTGAACACCCGGGTCGACTTCCCCAGCTCGGTCATCTTCGGGCCGGCCGAGGTGCTCGGGGAGATCCCCGCCGTCAGCCTGATCCTGCTCGCGGTTCTCCTCCTGCGCCGGCACCCGCAGCTCGCCGGCCTCGCGCTGGGCCTTGCCGCCATGGCGAAGCTGGCCGCGCTGCTGGCCGTGCCCGTCCTCGCCCTCGCGCTGCTGTTCGTGCCGCGCGCCTCCTGGGGCGTCCTGTGGGTCCGCGTGCGACGCGGCCCCGAGCTGGCCAGGCGCTTCGCCAGCGCGGTCGTCCTCGGGCTGTGGGTCGTCGTGCCCGTCGGGCTGTGGGAGGTCGTGAAGCTGCTCGGCCTCGGCTGGACGGCCTACAAGCAGAACCTCAAGGGCAACCTCGCCTTCTTCGGCCGCAGCGGCTCCGGTGTGACCGGCACCCGCGTCACGGACTTCAGCGGGCGGATCGACAAGTACCAGCTCTCGTGGTTCATCCCGAGCTGGCTCGCGACCCTCATCTTCGTGGCGACGGCCGTCATCGTCGTCGGCCTGCTGGTGCTGGCGATCGTGACGTGGCGTCGCGGCGGATCGTTGCCGGGCCGAGTCGGTGCTCCGGAGTTCGCGGTGGCCGCGATCTTCCTGGGCTACATGATCTGGTGGATCTTCCTCGCGAACAGCCTGTTCGCCCGCCAGTCGTTCCCCGGCATGCTGCTCGGGGGTCCCATCACGGCAGCCTTCGTGTGCGTGGCAGCCGGTGTCGCATGGCGAACCCGCCACCTCATCGGGCGGATCGCCGCCGTCGGGCTCATCGCCGCGTGGGGCGTCGTGGCCGTCACGCAGGCCGTCCGCCACGTGGAGAAGTCGTTCTCGGACGAGACCTACACGCGAGCAGAGCAGGTCGCGGCGGCGCAGTTCATCGAGGACGAGTTCCCGCAGGGCATCCAGAGCCTCGACTACTGGCAGAACCCCGAGCTGACCTTCCTCTCGGGGGTCGACTCCGTGCCGTTCCCCGCGGAGGACGACAGCCGGCCGCTCGTCCTCTCGCCGCTGCACGCACAGCTCATCCCCGGCCAGTACCGCGAGGCCCTGAACGACGACTGCGTCGACTTCCTCTACAGCCAGGACGGCTTCGTCGTCTGCACCGTCGCCCCCTCCGACTGACGGTCGTCAGCCGGTCGGCGATCCGTACGAACGACGAAGGCCCCGACCGTCACGGTCGGGGCCTTCGTCGTGGGGATCAGAGGTCGGCGTGCAGCTGCCAGACCTTGTCGGCCGAGTCGCGCCAGCTGAAGGCCCTCGCCCGGTCGAGCCCGGCGATGCCGAGGCGCGACGACAGCTCGAGATCGGCGACGACCTGGTACATCGCCTGTGCCAGGCGCTCGGGGTACTCCGCAGCGGGCTCGCGGGCCACGATCACGGCCGCGTCTGCCGCCACCTCGACGAGGGCAGGAGCGTCGGAGATGACCGACGGCGTCCCGAGGCTGAGGGCCTCGACGACGGGCAGGCCGAAGCCCTCGGCGAGGCTGGGGAAGACGAAGACGGAGGCCCGCTGCAGCAGGACGGCGAGCTGGGCGTCGGTGACGAAGCCCAGGGTGCGGACCCGTTCTGCCGGGAGCCCCGCCTGCTCCGCGATGTCGGCGACGCGGACGTCCCCCCAGCCCTCTGGCCCGACGATGAGGAGGGGCAGGTCGGGCGCGTCGGGGTGAGCGAGGGCCTTGATCAGCGGCTCGATGCCCTTGCGGGGCTCGACGGTGCCGACGCTGAGCGCATATCGCTCGGGCAGGTCGAGCGCCTCGGCGACGGCGTCCGAGTCATCGGGGACGACCAGGGCGTCGCTGACGGCCCCGCCGATCACACGGACGCGGTCACCGAATCGGTACCACTCGTCGAGCTCTGCGGCCACGGCGTGCGTGGGGACGACGACCGCGTCGGCGTACTTGTAGGCGCGCTTCGTCATGGCCTTGTGCCACTGCACCCCACGGGGCGTGAGGGTCTCGGGGTTCGTCCACGGCACCGTGTCGTGGATGGTGGCGACGGTCTGGTTGCCCGGGTCGTGGAGCCTGTCGTGCCGGCCCAGGGGAGCCATCAGGCTCGTCGCGTGCACCATGCCGCCGCCCGGCAGGCCGAGCAGGCCGAGCTGCCACGCCAGGGCCAGCTCGCGGCGGCCCAGCGGGGCCTTGGCCACATGCGACAGCCCGGGGAGGCGGTCGACGAGGTCGTCGTAGCCGGCCTGCGGGTGCGCGGCGACGACGGCCTCGACGTCACAGCCCTGGGGCGCCGAGGCGATCAGGCCCCGGGTGATCTCTTCCGTGTAGCGGCCGATGCCGCCCGGCACGGGCGCGAGGATCTGGTCAACGACCACTCGAAGCGTTGTCATCGTTCTCCAAGACTCCCCTGCTGGCGGCCTCGGTCAAGGCTTCGGTCCAAGGACGCAGGGGAGCGAGACCAGCTCGTGCCCATGCGTCGTGACCGAGCACGCTGTAGCTCGGTCGCGGTGCGGGTCGGACGAAGGTCGAGCTGTCGGTCGGCTCGACCCTAGCAGCGTCGAGTCCGGCCGCCGTGAACACCGCGCGGGCGAAGTCGAACCAGCTGGCGGTGCCCGAGTTGGTGCCGTGGTAGACGCCCGCGGGGGCCCCGGAATCGACCAGGGCGACGATCTGGTGGGCGAGGTCGAGGGTCCAGGTGGGCTGGCCCACCTGGTCGTCCACGACGCTGACGGTGTCGCGCGTCGCGGCGAGCTTGAGCATCGTCTTGGCGAAGTTCGGGCCGTGCTGGCCGTAGAGCCACGCGGTGCGGACGACGTAGGTGCGGTCGGGGTTCGCCTGCAGCGCGAGCCGTTCTCCCTCTGCCTTGGTGCGGCCGTAGGCGCTGACCGGGGCCAGCGGGGCGTCCTCGGCGTAGGGCGTCGTGGCGGTCCCGTCGAAGACGTAGTCGGTCGACACCTGGACGAGCACCGCACCGACGGAGGCGGCGGCCTCGGCGAGCAGGCCGGCGGCGGTCCCGTTGACGGCGAGTGCCGCCTCCTCGTCGGTCTCGGCCGCGTCGACGGCGGTGTACGCGGCGGCGTTGACGACGACGTCGTGGCCCTGGACGGCCGCGAAGACGGCGTCCCGGTCGGTCACGTCGAGGTCGGCCCGGCCGCGGACGGTGACGTCACGGCCGAAGAGAGCCTCGAGCAGGTCGGAGCCGAGCATGCCGCGGGCACCGGTGACGAGCCAGCGCTGGCGGCCGACGGTCGTGGCGTCGCTCATGCGAGGGCCGCGCGCTCCTTGAGGGGCTGCCACCACTCACGGTTGTCGCGGTACCACTGGACGACGTCGGCGAGGCCCTGCTCGAAGGGCACCTGCGGCTCGTAGCCGAGCTCGGCGCGGATCTTCGAGATGTCGACGGAGTAGCGGAGGTCGTGACCGAGGCGGTCCTGCACGCGGTCGACGTAGGACCAGTCCTTGCCGGTGGCCTCGAGCAGCATCCCGGTGAGCTCCTTGTTGGTGAGCTCGGTGCCGCCGCCGATGTTGTAGATCTCGCCGGCGCGGCCGCCGACGAGCACCATGGCGATGCCGCGGGTGTGGTCGTCGACGTGCAGCCAGTCGCGGATGTTGTTGCCCTCGCCGTAGAGGGGGACGTGCACGTCGTCGATGAGGTTCGTGACGAAGAGGGGGATGACCTTCTCGGGGAAGTGGTAGGGGCCGTAGTTGTTGCTGCAGCGCGTGATCGAGATGTTCAGCCCGTGGGTGCGGTGGTAGCTGCGGGCGAGCAGGTCGCTGCCGGCCTTCGACGCGGAGTAGGGGGAGTTCGGCTCGAGGGGGCGGTCCTCGGCCCACGAGCCCTCGGCGATGGAGCCGTAGACCTCGTCGGTCGACACGTGCACGAAGCGCTCCAGGTCGTTGCGCAGGGCGGCGTCGAGCAGCTGCTGGGTGCCGAGCACGTTGGTCTCGACGAAGATCGAGGCGTCGCGGACCGACCGGTCGACGTGCGACTCGGCCGCGAAGTGGACGACGGCGTCGACCTCGGGGAAGAGCGTGTCGAGCAGGGCGCCGTCGCGGATGTCGCCCTCGACGAAGCGGTAGCGGGGCGAGTCAGCGACGCTGGCCAGGTTCGCGAGGTTGCCCGAGTAGGTGAGCGCGTCGAGCACGACGACCTCGGCGCCCTCGAGCCCCGGGTACGCATCTTCGAGGGTGCGTCGGACGAAGTTGGAGCCGATGAAGCCGGCGCCGCCGGTGACGAGGATTTTCACGCTGGTTCCTTGAGTCTCGATCGAGGGAGGGTCAGTCGATGGTAGCGGGTGCGCTTCTCGGCGGCGGGCATGTCAGGATCGACGGGTGACTCTCGACGGCTCCTCCACCCTGCCCAGGACGGTACTCATCACCCAGGCCCATCTGGCTCGCTACGCGGGCTCCGAGATGGTGACGATCGAGCTCGCCGAGCACTTCGCCTCCCACGGTGTCTCGGTCTCGGTCCTGACGCACGTCGTCAGCGACCAGATCCGGACGGAGCTCGAGGCTGCCGGGGTGACCGTGGTGCTCACCGACGATCGCGGCGAGCCTGACTCCGGGTCCACGGAGCGGCCGGACCTCGTCTGGGTTCACCACGGTCTCGTGCCGTCGTCGCTGGTGGCCGACCCGGCAGGAACCCGCTTCGTCTTCAACCACATGTCGGCTTCCCACCCTCTCGAGTTCGACCTCACGGACGGCATCGAGGATGCTCTCTCCTCGGTGAGCACTTACGACGCCGCAGAGACGCTGCTCGTGCAGGAGAGTGCTGGTCTGGTGCCGCCCGAGGACGAGAGACGTTCAGTCTTCGCCAACCCGGCGCCCGATGCCTTCGCGCGTGCAGGAGCGCCCAGCGCAGATGGGCCGGTGCTGGTCGTCTCGAATCACCCGCCCGTCGAGCTGGATGAGGCCCTCTCGTCGCTCGGCTCGATGAAGGTGGTCCGCGTCGGTGACGGAGGGGAGGGCTACGAAGCCCGACGGATCACTCCCGACGTGCTCGCTGAGGCGTCCGCCGTCGTCACCATCGGCAAGACCGTTCAGTATGCGCTCGCGAGCAATGTGCCCGTCTACTGCTACGACGTCCACGGCGGCCCGGGATGGCTCACAGCAGCGAACGTGAAGGCGGCCGCAGAGGTCAATTTCTCCGGCCGAGGGACGAGACGTCGTTCGGCAGACGAGATCCGTTCCGAGATCGAGCACGGCAGGCCCGTTCCCGACGACGTTGTGCTCATGGGTGACGCCTTGCGTCCCGAGCTGATGCTGGGGCCTGTCATCGCGAAGCTCCTGCGACAGGTGGAGGCTGCCCCCGCTGCATCAGGGGTATCCCAGCGGCAGGTCGAGACGCACGCCCGGCGGCTCGAGTTGCAGCGGCGCAACACGATCGCCGCGCAGCGCTGGCAGACGGAGCGGCAGCGCACGCGAGACCGCATCGGTGAGCTGATAAGTGCCGTCGCGGAGAGGGATGAGCGGCTCCATGGCGCAGGAGCCGCCGGGACCGGGCCCGCCAAGTTCGAGTCCGGGGGTGCTGTGTCCATGCAGGCCAGTGAGAGAGAAGCCAGTCGCGCGCGGATCACAGAGCTGCGGTCTGTGATCGCTGCTCGGGACGAGCGCCTGCGAGCGGTGCTGAAGGAGAACGCGGATCTGCGGAATGCGGGGTCGGGCGCTTCCGGGGAACTCGCCCGTGTGAAGAAGGAGGCGGCCGTGACCGAGGACCGTCGACAGCACCTGGAAGAGGCGCGTGATACGGCAGCTTCGAGGGCTCGCGCGGCAGAGAAGGAGCTGCTGGCCATCGAGAGGAGCTTCGCCTATCAGCTGACGGCGCCCCTCCGTCGCTTCGAGGCACGCCGCCGCGAGGGCGCGTCCGAGTGACCGTGCCAGATCGAGCGCGTCGCGGGCGGATCCTGGCCAGTCCCTGGGCTCGACGCGTCGTCATAGGCGCCTACGCCGCAGTGCTCCTGGTGCTGTTGGCTCCGGTCCTCGACTTCCCCATCGTCGGCGACGACGCGTTCTGGTTCACCACGCAGCCTGCCGTCTTCGGACACGACGCAGTGGGAGCGTTCCTTGCCGACATCCGAGCGACGGGTGACTTCGGAGTCACCCAGACACGCTTCGCGACCCTCACCGCCGGGGTCCGCAGCGCGACGATGGTCTGGCTGTTCGCGGCGGCCACCCACCTGGGGATAGCGCCGACACTGCTGTGGTCGGTACTCAAACTGGCGCACCTCCTGGCCATCCTCGCCGCCATCTCGTGGTTCCTCCGAGAGGTCGGTTGGCGGGCGACGGGCGCGCGGACGCTGCGTCTCTCGCCCCGCACCGTCGACGTGATCAGCGTGGTCCTTCCTCTGCTCGTCGTGCTCGGGGCCAAGGCGCAGATCTTCAGTCAGATCAACGCGTGGACCTATTACCCGCTGCAGACCTATCAGCCCGTCATCGTCGCCTTCGCTCTGCCGGCCCTGGTCCTGCGCCTGTACAGGAACGTGCAGTCGAGGCCCCGGCTCTGGACCGTGCCCACCGTCGTGGTCCTTGCGCTCGTCTCGATCGGTCTCAACAACAGCTACGAGCTCTTCTGGGCGGCGGTCCCGGCGGTCGGCGTCGTGTTCGTCACGACCGTCGTCGGGATCGGGAGGGGACGGTTCTCCTGGACCCGAGGTGCGACGGTCATCGCGGCCGCGTTCTTCGCGACGTTCGTCGCGCTCCTCGCGTACAACAGGGCGATGGTCGCAAGCCGAGCCTGCGTGGACGGTCAGGCGTGCTACTCGGGTACCGATCTCTCGCTGACGCCGGCGGCAGTGCGACATGTTGTCGACAACGTGGTGGGTTCTTTTCCCTTGCTGGGCAATCGGGACCTCGTTGAACGAGAAGCGGCTGCCTCAGGCGGAACGTGGACCGGCGGGCTGCCGGGCTGGAGCTCGGTCGTGCTGGCTCTCGCGGCCGTCGCCCTGGCCGCGCTGCTCCTGCGGATGACCGTCGTGCGGACCGAGGGCTCCGGCTACGGCGCCCGCCAGGACAAGACCGACCTCCCCGTCCTCCTCGTGGTCGTGGTCGTGGCGGCTTCGGTCGCGGCGACCGCAGCGCTGGCGACGGGGCTGTCTGCTCGCGCCCCGTCCATCATGGAAGGCTGGGCGATGCCCTACCGCGTCGGCGTCGTGGTGTGGGTGTGCATCGCTCTGGCGATCGGGGCACTCGGCGTGATCGTCGGGCGTTCCGTAGGGCGGGCACCGCGACGCGTCATCGGTGCGCTGGCGGTCGTCGCCGTCACCGCGGTGGCCGCGTCGTCCTACGACCTGAACGCGGCGTCGGCGCGTTTCGACGCGGCTATCCCCAGCTTCACGGTGACCGAGCTCGTTCACGACGAGACCGTCAGGGGCGACCGGAGTGCCATCGGGGATGCCCGTCGTTGCGGGCTGGTGGAGGACTACGTCGAGCTGAGAGGAGTGGCCTCCTATCCCATGCTGACGCTGACCGGGGCCGCCGGGGCGTTCGAGCGTACTTGGGGGGAGCCGTTCTGCAGCACCGAACCCGACTTGGCGGACGGGATCCTGAGCTGACACGGCCGAGGCTGATCTGCGGCCTCGCGTAGAGTCGTGACGTGACAGCCGTTATCCCCGAGCTCCGACGCCGGGAGAACAACCTCGACTTCCTGCGGCTCATGGGCGCACTTGCCGTCATCGTGGGTCATGCCTTCGTGTTGGTGGGGCGACTGGGCGACGTGCCCAGGGTCCTCGGCGTGCCGATCCACCAGATGGGTGTCTGCGTCTTCTTCGTCATCAGCGGGTACCTCATCACGAAGAGCTGGGTACGACGCCCGCATCTGCCGTCGTACCTCCTGGCTCGCGGTCTTCGCATCTTCCCGGCCCTCGGCGTGGTGTCGCTGGGCACCGTGCTCGTTCTCGGCACCGTTCTCACCTCTCTGCCCGTCGAGCGTTACCTCGGGGAGCCCGGCACATGGCGGTACATGCTCAACGTCCTCCTGCGACCCGTGTTCCGACTCCCGGGCGTCTTCGAGGATCTGCCCTACCCGGGATCAGTCAACGGGTCCCTCTGGACGCTCCCCGCAGAGTTCGCCTGCTATCTCCTCGTCCCGTTGCTCATGGTGCTCCCGAAGGCTGCCCGAGTCCCCGCGACGGTCATCCTGGCTCTCGGCGTCGCTTGGTACGCGCTCGAGGGAACGGCGCCCGGCATCTTCTGGGGAACGTCGGCGCTGCAGTCCGCCACACCGTGGGTGTTCTTCCTCGGAGGAATGCTCTGTGCGCTCCTGGTGCCTCGCGACGCCTTCCGCCTGGACCTCGCATTCGTTCTGCTGGTCGTGTCGCTCGTCGCGACGGCGCTCGTTCCGGGCCAGTGGCGCGTCGTGCTCTGGATCACCCTTCCCTACACCATCCTGTCGTTCGGGCTGACAGCGACGCCGTTCCTCCGTCGTAGCTCCCGCTTCGGCGATGTCTCCTACGGTCTCTACATCTTCGCGTTCCCCGTCCAGCAGGTCGTCATAGCGCACCTGGGCGTCTTGCCACTCGCTGCGAACGTGGGTGTCGTGACCGGCGTCACGCTCGTGCTGGCGTTCGCCTCCTGGCATCTCGTCGAAGCGCCGGCGATGACCCTGAAGACCCGGGTGGAAGCATGGAACGACCGACGGGCCAGCAGAGCCGACGCGGAAACGGTCGTCACCGTCTGACAGACTGTCGGGCGGTGTCCGGTGCGGTGAAGCCGACGGTGGCGAGTGTGTCCGGTGAAGTGAGATGAGGATGAGTTTGCCCAAGCACGAGCCCACTTGGCGACGGTTGGGGGTCCGAGCCGCTCGGCTCGGCCTCGGGCGGCGATACGACCGCGTCCGGGATGCTGTCCTCGGCCCGCAGCCGTCCACGAGGCGGTTGAGTGACTCAGCGGCCGCCGAGGCGCTTCTCGACTCAGGTCTCTTCCGCGCGGACCACTGGGCTGCCCAGACCGGCCGTGTCTTTCGCGACGCGGTCGCCGCGGCCCAGGATTTCATCGCGGCAGGCATGGCATCGGGCGGGACTCCGCATGAAGCCCTGTCCCTCGCCTACTTCCCGAGCGTGCCCCGCACCCACTACCGCCAGGGGCGGATCCAGGCGTTCCTCAGCTACCTCCGGTCACCCGAGGCTCGCCAGCATCCTTGGGGGCCGCACTTCGACCCGCGGGAGATCGCTGCCCTGACCGGCTCAGCGGATGTCGATCTGCTCGGGTTCCTCGCGGCTCTGGAAGACGACAGCGTCTTGCCCTCCGTCCACGGTGTTCCTTCGGCTCGATACGGCCAGCTGCGAGCAGCGCTCGCCGACCTCGCGGCGACGAAGGGCTCCTTCTCGACCCTCCATGGCCGCAGTCGGTACACCGAGTGGGACACCGACACGGAACGAGCCTGGTTGGATGCGGCTCCCGCTCTGCCCGTGGCGGCGATGTCGGATGACGGGCCCATCGTGAGTGTGGTCATGCCCGTGTGGAACCGAGCTGAGTACGTCAGCACCGCCGCTCGGTCCGTCTTGGCACAGACCCTCGACGACTGGGAACTCGTCATCGTGGACGACGGGTCCGATGACGCCACACCCGAGGCCCTGGCTCGACTTGCGATGACGGATCCTCGCATCCGCGTCGTGCACCAGGAGCGAAGTGGCGTGGGCGCTGCCCGTAATCACGGCATCGACGTAGCACGAGGACGTTACGTCGCCTTCCTCGACTCGGACAACACGTGGCGCCCTGAGTTCCTGGGTCGGACTGTGGCTCACCTCGAACGAGGGCCCGAACGTGCGGCCACGGCTGCTCTCCGCATGACGTCCGCGGTTCAGGGAGTGGAGTACTTCGGCACCTTCGTCACCTACGAACAGCTCAAGCTGCGCAACTACATCGACCTGAACACCCTCGTCGTCGAGGCGGAGCTCCTCCGGGAGATCGGTGGCTTCGACCCGATGATCAAGCGCTGGAACGACCACGACCTCATCATCCGAGTGGCCCGGAAGACGTCCATCGACTACCTGCCGTTCATCGGCTGTGACTACCTCAACGACGACAGCGTGCAGCGCATCTCGACCACCCAGTCGGCCAACTGGCAGTTCTCCGTGCTGGGTAAGAACCTGGTGGACTGGGTGGAGGTCGCTGCTGGCCTGCGGGAACCTGACCTCACCAGCGTGGTCATCGTCGCGCGGGGCGGACAAGGTCCTGCCACCGCGGCGGCCCTGTCGGTGCTCGCGGACGCGGATGCGAACGGACGGCCCGTCGAGATCGTGATCGTGGAGGTGAACAGCACCTGGCCCGTCTCGGCAGCACTCGTCGGCAGCTTCGCCGGGGAGGACCGTGTCCAGGTCTTGTCCCTCGCCGCAGACCTCGGCGACGGACTCGACGCCAACCTGGCCTTCGCATCCACGCACGGCGAGACAGTGGTGTTCCTCGACGCGCTCCTCACGGTGAGGACCGGTTGGCTCGGACATGTCATGGGTGAACTGGCCGAGACGGGGGTCGCTGCGGTCCAGGGTGTCGTCACCGCGGAGGACGGGACGGTGGCCCATGCGGGATACGTCGTCACGGCCGAGGGCGAGCGGCCGTGGGACCTACTGGCAGGGTTCCCGCTCACGGACGCGCAGCGACACGACGGCCGCGGTCTGGTAGCCCTGTCTCGGCAGGCCCTCGCGATGTCGGCGGCGACCTTCATCGAGCACCGTGGATTCGACGGCCTCTTCTACAACTGCGTCGAGGACGTCGACCTGTGCCGCCGCATCGCGGCGGCCGGGGGCGAACTCCGAGTAGCCGCGCAGGCCGTCGCGGTGAGGGCGTCCCGGCCGCACCTTCCCCCGGCTCCGCGCCAGAGGGAGAGCGCACAGCTCCTGCTCGAACGCTGGGCCGGAGACTTCCGGCCAGACGCGGCCGGCCAGTACGCCAAGGTCGGTCTCGACATCGCTCACGTCGCACCTCAGCAGGACGACAGCCACCACGGTCCGGAACCCATCGTCGTGCGGCACCCGCGGTCGAGTGCCATCGGGAACGGCCCGGCACTTCGATGGGCCGTCAAGATCGGAGCGGACTTCACTCCCGGCGGCGACAAGTGGGGGGATGTGCCTTTCGCGGCGGATCTCGCCGAATCGCTTCGACGACTGGGCCAGGACGTCGTGGTGGACAGGCACCCGGCGTTCCGTCGACGAACGGCTTACGTCGACGACGTCGTGCTGGGCATCCGTGGGCGGCACCCTGTCGTCCCGCAGCCCGGTGCGGTCAACGTCTTGTGGGTGATCAGCCGTCCCGATCTCGTCGAGCCCGACGAGCTCAAGGGCTTCGACCTGGTGTTCGCCGCGTCCGCCAAGTGGGCCGAGTACATGTCCGAGCGCTCCGGCACCCACATCGAGACGCTGTTGCAGGCGACGAACGGTCGCCGGTTCGACCACCGCCGGGGGACCGCCGACACGTCCGACTCCGTCTTGTTCGTCGGTGGTCCTCGGCCGCCCGTCGGCCGTCAGATCGTGGTCGATGCGATAGCAGCCGGGCTGCCCGTCGAGGCCTGGGGCAAGAACTGGGGCGCCTTCGTCGAGGACGTGCACGTGGGCGGCCAGTTCCTCGACAACGACGTCGTCTCACGCGCTTACCGCGGAGCCCGGATCGTGCTGAACGACCACTTCGAGGACATGAAGGAGTGGGGGTTCGTGAACAACAGGCTCTTCGACGCCGTCGCCAGTGGAGCGCGCGTCGTCAGTGACGACGTCGAGGGGATCGACGACATCTTCGGCCCTGCAGTCGTGACGTATCGATCGGTCGGCGACCTGCAGGGGATCGCCGACGACCGGCTCGAATCGACGTTCCTGGACGAGGATGCGCGCGTCCTGGCGGCGGAGGCCGTGCTGGCCCACCACACGTTCGACGCCCGGGCGGCTCAGCTCCTCGAGGCGGTCTTGTCTGCTCGTCGTCCTTGAGGAACCCGGAGCGCCGCCGGGTCAGCGCCTCAGGCGGGCCCGGAGGGTGTTGCTCAGTCTCGGGTGGTTGGCGGCGAGCAAGAGCGCGAGTCGGCGCTGGCGGCTCGCGCGTCGAGGGATGACGGTCGTCCCGAGTGCGATGGCGGCGTCGGCTACCTGCTGCCACCTGGCCCTGAGGCGTTCGATGTCGATGGGTCTGCCGGCCGCCTCGCGCACAGCGTCAGCCGCACCCTCTCCGCGCAGGTCGACGTGGGCGTCTGCCAAGAGTGACAGCCCGCGGAAGCCGGCGTCGCCCTTCCCGGAAGCGACTCGCACCGACCATCGTGAATCCGGGGCTGGATGGGCCTGGACGATGAGACGGGGAGCCACGGTGCAGGCTCGGACCACGCGGCGCAGGTCGGTGAGGGGCGAAGGGAGCACGACTGCGTCGAAGATGGTGGTCAGCGACCCTTCGTCGACTACGCGGACCCCGGGAACCGTCGACGCGATCGCCTCGCGCTGACGGCGGGATGCGAGGACGGTCACCTCGATGCCGCTCCGACGGTGGAGTTCGCCGACGAGGTCGGTGAGGCCCGTCAGCTCGCGCCGTGCCGAAGGCATCCGGAGGTCGACGGCCACACGGACGAGATCGTCGGACGGCAGGAACGTGTCGGCGAACAAGTCCACGGGGTCACGATCGACGGCCGCCCAGAGCGCAAGCGCTCCGACGTAGAAGGGATACCTCTCGATGAGCAGTTTCTCGTGGGCGAACCGCAGCGCGGGGCCCACATCGCTGCCGAAGCTCGTCGAACCAGCGTGGAACACGAGTGCACGATTGGCGAGGACGGACTGCCAGCCGTGCTCGTTCACCCGGAGGCAGAAGTCGTTCTCCTCGCCGTAGCCGGGCGCGAAGGTCTCATCGAAGAAGCCGTAGAGGTCGATGAGTTCGCGGCGCACCAGATAGCAGAACCCCATGGCGACCGGCGCCACGGTGAAGCGGGGCAGCAACGGGGCGACCGAGTCGTGGACCGCCTGCGTCCGGGGGAACGGCCGCTGTCCTGAGACCACCCGGCGCTCGAGCGGCATGCTCGCGATCGTCGCGTTGTTGCTCCTCGGAGCCACTACCCCGTGCTGGGAAGACGAGTACAGCACCTCTGCCATCTCGTCGATGAAGCCCGTAGTCGTCACCGTGTCGCTGTTGAGCAGGAGGACGTCGTTGCCGGTCTTGTCGAGCTCGAGCACCGCCTGGTTGCAGTTGCCCACGAAGCCGAGGTTCACGGCGTTGCGGTGGTACTCGAAACCCTCGCGTCCTTCGATGAGGCTGAGGAGCATGTCCTCGATCGCGTCGACCTGGGGGCCGACGTCGTTGCTCAGGAGAACCCTGTCGACGGTGACGTCGACCGTCTCGAGAAGGGAGCGCACGCACTTCTCCAGGCCCGTCATGTCGTCGTAGACCGGGACCACGACGGTCACGGGCCGGCGCGGGGTCACGCCGCTCACCGTCCGGCCAACCGCTTCAGGACGGCTCCAGGTCGACGCGCTGCCCGGCCGACGAGCCCGGTCCGCGTCCGGAGTCTCGAGGCCAGCAGGCCCAGGGCCATCCGAGCGCTCGTGGCGCCCAGGGACGAGTAGGCGTCCGGGAGCTCGAACCAGTAGCGGGCGATGTCCGGCAAGCGGTAGGCGGGGCCGCCCACGAGCGACTCGAGACGATCGATCGCGGCATCGTTCCCGTTCGCCCCGCCCAGGATCTCGTCCGCCCGCCGTGCCGCTGCGGCCCCGTGTCGCAGAGCCAGGTCCGGGTCTGCCGCGTACTCGGCCAACGCGTCCGAGAGGGACCTCGGATCGTCGAGGTCGAACAGGGAACCGGTGTCACCGGGCACGACCAGCTCTGCGCTGCCACCGGCGTCGGAAGCCACGACGGCGCGTCCGGCGATCATGTACTCGAGGGTGGTCCTCCCGAAGGCCTCGAGCGTGGAGGGCGTCACGCACACGTCAGCCGCCGCGATGAACGGGTACGGGTTGTCCTGTTCACCGACGAAGTGGACCCTCTCTGCGACGCCGAGCGCTCTGGCGCGGTCGCGCAGCTCCACGTCGTAGCCGGGTTCCTTCCACGACCCCACGATGCACAGGGACGCTCGGATCCCTCGGGTCTCCAGCAGGCCGAGGGCGTCGATGACCCGGTACTGGCCCTTGCCGGGTTCGACGCGACCGACGACGGTCACCTTCAGGCCTGGTGCGTCCCCGGCGAAGACCGGTAAAGCGGGCACGAGGGCAGCACTACGCCTCACCGTGTCCGCGTCCACGCGAGGGTAGACGACGGTGACCGCGTCGCCGTCGAGGTGCTGCGAGAGATGTGCCTTGAGCGCGTACGAGTTCGTGAACACGGCCTGGGACAGCAGACCGATGTCGTGGATGGTCGACGCGCGGCCCGACTGGAACTGCAGTCCGTGATCGAGGTCGCCGTACTCGCGGACGAACCACGCGTGCGGGATGTCGAGGGCTGCGGCGGCGAAGGCCGCCCAGGGCGCGACGAGCGTGTTCGTGACCACGAGATCGGGGCGGACCCGTTCCATCTCGGCGATCATGGAGCGAACTGCCGCGTAGTCGACGGTCGCGAAGGCAGCGCGCTCTGCTGCGGGGGCAGGCTGCTCGCTCGGCACTGCCCAGCCGCGGAAGCGGAAGGCGCGAAAATCCCAGCCGCGCGATCGGAGCGCTGCGATGAACTGGCCCGCCGGAGCCTTCGTCAGGAACAAGATCTCGAGGTCCGGGCGTCGCGCCCTCCAGTCCTCGACGAGACGGATGAGCGACCGTTCGGCGCCGCCCAGGTTCACCGGGGCGGTGCTGTGGTTGGCGAAGTAGACGCGCATGCATGAATCCTACAAGTGCTGCCTATCCGAGCACGTCCGAACGGGTTGCAGGCAGGCCTGTGGGAGAATGTTCCGTCACCCATCCGAGAACGGCAGCCGGCGAGGCCTCGTAGCCAGGAGAACGCGCGCATGACCTACCTCAGTGAGCTCGTGTCGTCGCGTGAGCTCTTGGCCAACCTCACCATGAGGGAGGTGAAGGGCAAGTACCGGCGAACGGTCTTCGGCCAGCTCTGGTCGCTCATCAACCCGATCGCGACGATGCTGGTCTACACGGTCGTCTTCTCGCTCATCTTCCGCGCTCGGATCCAGACCGGTGATCCCAGTGGCATCCAGGTCTATCCCTTGTGGCTCATGTCAGGTCTGCTGCCCTGGATGTTCTTCACGCGGGTCGTGAACGGAGGCATGTCCTCCATCACGGCCAACGGATCCCTCATCAAGAAGGTCTGGTTCCCGAGGATGAACCTGCCACTGTCGACGGTGGGCTCAGTGGGGTTCACCTGGTTGCTGGAGATGGGCGTCCTCGCCCTCGTCCTCGTGGCGTTCGGGTCTGCTCTCTACCTGTATCTGCCCATGATCGTGCTCACGATGGTGTGCCTCGCGCTCTTCGCCGGCGGACTCGCCATGTTGTTGGCGATCATCAACGTCCATTTCCGCGACATGCAGCACTTGATGGGCATCGTGCTCCAGATGTGGATGTACCTGACGCCCATCATCTACCCGATCACTCTCGTCGAGCGGGCGGCGTCGGAGCACGGGGCCTGGATACTGACCGTCTACCGTCTCAACCCGATGGAGCGGTTCGTCGAGGTGTTCCGGAACTTCCTCTACGACAATCGGATGCCTGATCCGAGTGACGCCGCGTTCGTCGTGCTCGCAGCGGTCATCACCTTCATCGCGGGCTACCTCGTCTTCTCGCGCAACGACAAGAAACTGGCTGAGCTCCTGTGACCCCTCCCGCGGTCGTCGTCGACGACATCTCCAAGAAGTTCCGGCTCTACCACGAGCAGAACAACTCGCTGAAGTCTGCGTTGATGCGTGGTCGCAAGTCTGTGCACGAGGATTTCTGGGCACTCAACAACATCTCGTTCGAGGTGCCCCAGGGGTCGACCTTCGGGCTCATCGGCCGGAACGGCTCCGGGAAGTCCACGCTCTTGAAGTGCCTCGCGAAGATCCTCGTCCCTGACGAAGGCACCATCACTGCCAGAGGCCGTCAGGCATCGTTGCTCGAAGTGGGCAGTGGCTTCCACCCGGAGCTCTCAGGTCGTGAGAACGTCTTCCTCAACGGTTCCATCCTCGGCATGACGAAACGAGAGGTGAGTCGTCGGTTCGACGAGATCGTGAGCTTCGCAGGAGTGGAGAAGTTCATCGACCAGCCCGTGAAGAACTACTCGTCGGGCATGTACGTGCGGCTCGGCTTCTCCGTCGCGGTGAGCGTGACGCCTGACATCCTCGTCGTCGATGAGGTCCTCGCCGTTGGTGACGCAGCGTTCCAGAAGAAATGTCGGCACAAGTTCGCCGACATGAAGCGCGATGGACAGACGGTCATCCTGGTCTCCCACTCCATGAACACGGTGAAGGAGATGTGCGATCAGGTGGCATGGCTGGACAGCGGCGAGCTCGTCGTCGCCGGGGCGGCCGACGACGTCATCAAGGCCTACTCGGCGACCGTCTGAGTCCTGTCGGCGCGGTCGAGCACGCCCGCCATGGCGTCCTGCGCGAGCGTGAGCGCGCTGTCCGAGCCGGTCATCGCAGCATCGGTCCGTGCGCCGGGCCCCGCCTGCAGGGCGAAGGACGCGGCGAATGCTTCGTCGGTCGCGCTGTCCTGAGAGAGCCAGAGCACGTTCACAGCTCCCGGCTGCGGCACGAAGAGAGGCGCCCGAGCGCCCGTGACGAGCAGCGTCACGTCATCGAGTCCGCAAGAGGAACGGTAGAAAGACGCCAGGTCGTCGACCACGACCTCCTGGCCGAGACCGACGAGGTGCCGCCTCAGGGAGTAGACGTCCTCCATCGCACGTGCGTCAGTCGAGTCGGCCTTCAGTGCCCAGCGGAGGGACGGCCGGCCTGCCCACGAGCCGTGCTCCACGAGCCTCGGACGGCGGACGACGACCGGTCGCGAGGAGCGGACCATCGTCGCGTGCCCTCGGGGCTCACCTGGTTCGAACGCGACTATCTCGAGCCCGGCGGACTCGAAGAGGCCGAAGTCAGCCGAGGGATACCGACCACGCCAGCGCTCGTCGAAGATCCGACGGTTCTCGATGCGAGCGTCATCGCGTCCGGGAGCCTTGCTCTCGTGGTGGACGACGAGGGATTCGAGGACGACGGCGAAGTGTCCGCCAGGCCTGTCGTCCAGGGCGCGCAGGCAGAGATCGACGTCTTCCAGTCCGTTCGCGAAGACGGGATCGAAACCACGCCAGCGGATGAGGTCCCCGGCCCGGAACGCGGCGGCGGCTGCGGTCACGGCGCGGAAGCGACGCTGACCCGCGCGCTCAGCGTCGGCCCTCGGATGGTGAGCGAGGAAGTGCCAGGGCAGGACCTTGTCACCGCCGAAGACGGTTCCTGCTGCCTGCACCGTGCCGTCGGGGTAGAGGAGGAGGGACTGAGCGCCGAGGACGCCCTCGTCGTCGAGGGCGCCGACGAGAGGTGGAAGCCAGCCAGGCTGGACCTCGGTGTCGTTGTTCAGCATCACCACTCGTGCGCCTCGACTCATGGCCAGTCCGAGGTCGCTTCCCAGCCCGAAGTTGAGGTTGCGCGGGACCCGGTGCAGGCGGACACGGCAGTCGGAGGAGAACCAGGCGTCGAGGATCGCCGAGACCGCCCGGGGTGAGGCGTTGTCGATGATGACGATCTCGACGTCGAGCTCATCCGGCGTGGTTCTCAGGACGGCCTCGACGGCCGCCCGTGTGAGCTGCCAGTCCCGGAAGACGGGCACGACGACGGAGACGAGGTCCTCCCTGCGCCCGCTGGTGCCGGCTTCGAGGGCCGACCAGTCGATCAGCGACGGGGCTACGGCGACGTCCTGCCACGACGCCCCGTGGGACGAGGAGATGCGACGGCCGTCGCGCGTGTTGTCGTAGTCGACTCCGAGGTGAGGCACGTAGGCGGGAACCCCGGTCGCTCGCGAGAGTCGCAGCACGTAGTCGTAGTCGATCCAGCGCCGCAGGGCCACGTCGAAGTCGCCCGTGGCTGCAGCAGCAGCGCGGGTGACGAGCAAGGCGTTGAGGTCGACGAAGTTGCCCGCGAGCAGGTCGTCCCAGCTGCCGTCCTCGCCCCGATAGGTCTCCGACACCGTTCCCTCGGAGTCGCGTTCGTTGTTGAGGCCGAGCATGCGCATGCCCGAGTGCACAGCGGGGTGACCGCCGTCGTACAGGGCACCCACGGCTATCTCGAGGTACGTCGGGAACCAGGTGTTGTCAGAGTCGAGGAACGCCACGAGCTCGCCGTCGGCCGCACGGAGCCCGGTGTTCCGTGCCGCCGAGGCGCCGGACGGCTCTTGGCGGACGACGGTGATCCGGTGGTCGGACGCAGCCATCGACGTGATCAGCTCACTGCTGCCGTCTGTCGAGCCGTCGTCGACGATCACCAGTTGCCACGCGGTCCAGGTCTGCGCCTGGACCGAGGCGACCGCTCGGCCCAGGGCCTCCCTGCGGTCACGGGTCGGCAGGATGATCGAGACTCTGGGCGCGTCCGCTGCGGCGGACTCCAGGCCCGCCGCGAAGCGCTTGCGCGCGCCTGCATAGTCGAGCCCGTTCCACTCGGATCGGTAGCGACGTCGCATGTGGACTTGGTCTCCGGCGAACGACCGAGCGCGATCGAGTGCTGTCTTCCGGTACTCGGACCACGTCGGCGGTGTTCCAGGGCGCCCTTCGGGCACGGGCATGGGAGTGTCGGGACGGGCGTGCTGGAGAAAGTGACGCAGCGCGTCCAGGGTCGTCCCCGGCCGATCAGGCTCGGGGACGGCTGCGGCCCACCGTGCTGCGTCGAAGACCGGCGACGTCTGGACGAGGACGGGCTGCTCCTGATGGAGGAAGTCGTACCAGCTCGTTCGGCCGTCGGGGAGCTGCGCTCGGAGCCATTCGGGCTCGACGAGCGGCGAGATGGTGAGCCCCCGTGTGCCGTCGTTGCTCACGACGAAGTGCACGGCCTCGTCGTCCGTCGAGAACGACTGCGAGACGAGCACCTCCACGAATTCACGATCGACGATCTCGAACTCGACGATGCGGCGTGCCCACCGGAGCTGCCTGTCCTCGACGGTCAGGAGCCTCGGCTCTCCTCGGAAGCGACGCGTCACCCGCCCCGCTGCGCCCAGGATGCGCCGAGCCGGACTCGCGTTCATCGAGTGACCCCCGGAACCCGACGCGCCAGTCGCGCGACCCGCGTGGCCAGGACGTAGCTGCGGCTGGACTTGAGCGCGTTGAGCTCGTCACGGTACCTGTTCGCGGCGCTCGCGTCGGGACCGGACGTGAGCTGCGCGACCACGTCCGCCAGGCCGACCCATCGCGTTCGGCGGACGAGCTGTTCGACCTCCTCGGCCAGCTGCCCCCTCGGCACGGGACCTGCTGACGCCGCGAGGAGGTCGGACAGGGCCGTCGAGCCCTCACGGCCGTCGAGGGTGAGCTGCACGGCGGCGTGCTCGGCGACCACCGAGGCGACGTGTCGACGGCCCACGGCGGCGAGTCCGTCGGACCAGGCGACGGACTGGGCGACGAGACCGAGGTCGAGGCTCGCCCAGGCTGCGTAGCGCCTGTTCGCCTGGAGGAGGCGGTGGCTGTCGACCAGCCCGGGGACGAGCACCCCGAGCGAGGCGATCTGGTCGTCGGGCGCATCGTCGCGCACGGTCGCCATCGGGGCGCCGGCCGACACGGCGGGCACGGCGGCCGTGTCCACCAGGAACTCGAGCGAGACCCGGTCGGTCGCGGCTGACGAGAGGGCCGCCACGACGGAGTCCAGCGTGGAGCCGTCGAGACCTGCCGTGGCCGCGCCGCGCAGGTCCACCGTGATCGAAGCGGGTCCGGCGGTCGGCACCAGGGCGTCCGCGAAACGGTCGGCGGGGTGCACGTCGTGGCGCAGGAAGGCGCCGGTCGCCTGGCCGTAGAACGGGTAGCGCGCCTCCAGCTTCTTCTGGTGGGCGTCCCGCAGGGTGTTCCGTCGGGCGCCCACGAAGCTCTTGGACCCGGCGTGCAGCACGAGAGCCCGGTTCGCCATCACCGACGACCAGCCGTGGCCGTTGATCCGGAGGCAGTAGTCGTTCTCCTCGCCGTAGCCGGGTGCGAACGCCTCGTCGAAGAGCCCGAACTCGCGGATCAGGCTGCGCCGCGTGAGGAAGCAGAAGCCCATCGCCACGGGTGTGACGTACCACCGCGGGAGCAGCGGGGAGATCCGCTCGAAGACCTCGACGGTCCGCTCCGTCGTCCGCTCGGCGGGCCGGACCTGGCGGAACGGCATGCTGGCGATGGTGGCGTTGTTGCTACGCGCGCAGACGACGCCGTGGTGGTCTTCTGCCAGGAGCACCTCGTGCATCTCGTCGAGGGCTCCTGCGGTGACGACGGTGTCGCTGTTCAGCAGGAGGACGTCGGCGTCGGACGTGTCGAGCTCGGTGGCCGCGCGGTTGCAGGTGCCGACGAAGCCGAGGTTGTGGTCGTTCCGTTCGTACCGGAAGCCGCGTCGTCCGTCGATCGCGCTGAGCAGGGCACGCTCGATGGCGTCGGCGTCCGGCCCGCAGTCGTTGACGAGCAGGACCGAGTGACGGTCCACGTCGACGTGCTGGACCAGCGAGGCCACGCAGTCGAGGAGCGAGGGGAGGTCGCCGTAGACCGGGACGACCACGACCAGGCCGGGACGCTCGGAGGGGGGAGTGGTCATCGTTCGGCAGTCCTCTCGGGAGCGGCAGCCCGGAGCCGGGCGGCGGCCGCGGCGACGGCGGCGCGGAGCTCTCCGCCGAGCAGGCCGGGGGCGACGTCGAGGAACCCTCCCGGCCCGTCGGAGGCGTCGCGCATGACCGCCGAGACCACGGCACCCGCGAGGGCCTCCGGCTCGGCGGACACGGCGGCGATCCGTTCGTGCAGGCCGGCGCGGGTCCCCCCGAACTCGTTGGTGACGGCGTAGGCGCCCGAGATGGCGGCGTCGAAGGGAGGGTGGCTCGGGTGCGGGCTGTACTGGAGCGACAGGACGACGTTCGTCGACGACAGCAGGTCGAAGTAGTCGTCCCACGGGAGCGTGCCCACGCTCCGGAGGGTGTGACCTGAGCCGAGATCCGTGTCTCCGTGCTGCTCGCCCGCCGAGACGAACTCGACCCGTCGGCCCGACGCGGCGAGCTCGCGCGCGGCGATCTTCAAGGCGGTGACGCCGAGGCGGTAGAGGTTGCGGTGCTTGCTCGGCCGTCCGTAGAAGAGGACCTTCGTGGTGTCGCTCACCTGGCGCCGGTCCGCGACCCTGCGGAGCAGGTCGAGATCGAGGTCGGGTGCGAAGACGAGGTCCGGATCGATGTCAAGGCCCTGGTGGGCCCTGAGGTAGGCGTGGAGAGGGGCTGAGTTCACGATGGGCTGGAACCCGCGCTGGTAGGTGGAGGCGGCGACGGCGTACTCGGTCGACCACGGGCTGAAGCCCGGTTCGTAGTCCTGCATCAGGTACGCGACACGACGAGCGTCCACTCTGCCGCCGCGCACGGCGACGTCGACGGCGTGCGCCGTCTTCCAGTGAGTGGCCAGCCACGTGTCGTCGGGCGAGAAGCGGGCGGAGAGGATGTCCTCGCGGGCGAGGACGCGGGCATCGATCCCCGGGAACCGGGACTCGACGTACGCCTCCGCGACGGCGGCGCTGTTGCCGCCCGTCGTGTGGCCCACCATGACGATGCGGAGGCGCAGGCCCAGGTCGTCGGCCAGCGCCCTGCCCGCGACCACTGCCGTGGAGATGCCCGCGAAGGTCGCGTCGGGCCTGATCTCGCCGATCACCAGGTCGACGTGTCGCTCAGCAGACGCGTCGAGCCGGATGCCGGCCAGGGCCGTGCTCGTCTCGACCAGCTGCGCGTAAGGGCGAGCGGACTCGTCGGCCGCTGCGATCTCGGCGTCGGCCGTGGGAGAGGCGTCGACGGTCACGAGCCGCTCGCGGACGGCGTTGCGGTACTCCCCGTCGCGGAGGTAGCCGGCGTTGACCCGTGCCAGGTCGGTCAGGAGGTGGCGGATCTTCGCGGCGTCCATGCTCGGGCGGGTGCTCCCCATCGCTCGTCGTGCGTGCTCCCGCACGCTCGGTCCCCCCGATCCTAGCGGCGCACCCGCTGGCCGACGGGGCGAGACCGGCCCGTTGCTACACTCTCGGGGTGCAGACGAGAGAACTGGCCATCCCCGGCGCCTGGGAGTTCACCCCGAAGCAACACGGTGACGACCGCGGCGTCTTCTTCGAGCAGTACCGACACGACGTCCTGCAGGAGGCGGTGGGCCACCCGCTCGCCCTGAAGCAGACCAACACGTCGGTGTCGGCCCGCGGCGTCGCCCGCGGCATCCACTACGCGCTGGTGCCCCCGAGCCAGGCCAAGTACGTGTCGGCCCCCAAGGGCGCGTTCATCGACTTCATCATCGACATCCGGGTCGGCTCGCCGACCTTCGGCCAGTGGGACAGCGTCGTGATCGACGACGTCGACCGTCGCGCCGTCTACCTCTCCGAGGGACTGGGGCACGCGATCGTCGCGCTCACCGAGGGCGCCACGGTCAACTACCTCGTCACCGAGACCTTCAACCCCGAGCGCGAGAAGGGCCTGAGCGTCCTCGACCCCGACGTCGGTCTCGTGTTCCCCGACGACATCGGGGAGATCCTCCTCTCGCCCAAGGACACGTCGGCGCCGACGCTGGCCGAGGCCGAGTCACTCGGGCTGTTGCCCACCTGGCAGGAATGCCAGGACCTCTACCAGCAGCTCCGAGCTGCGAACTAGGCAGGTATGCGCGGAATCATCCTCGCCGGCGGGTCCGGCACACGTCTCTACCCGATCACCAAGGGCATCTCGAAGCAGCTGATGCCCATCTACGACAAGCCGATGGTCTACTACCCCCTCTCGACGCTGCTGTCGGCGGGCATCCGCGAGATCCTGATCATCACCACGCCCGACGACGAGGCGCAGTTCAAGCGCCTCCTCGGCGACGGCAGCGACCTCGGCATCGAGCTGACGTACGCGGTCCAGCCCTCGCCCGACGGCCTCGCGCAGGCCTTCGTCATCGGCGAGGAGTTCATCGGCGACGAGAAGGTCGCCCTCGTGCTCGGCGACAACATCTTCCACGGCGTGGGCCTCGGCTCGAGCCTGCGGGCGAACACCGACCCCGACGGCGGCGTGATCTTCGCCTACCACGTGTCGAACCCCCGGGCCTACGGCGTCGTCGAGTTCGACGACACGTTCACGGCGAAGTCGATCGAGGAGAAGCCAGAGCACCCCAAGAGCAACTACGCGGTGCCCGGCCTGTACTTCTACGACAACACCGTCGTCGAGATCGCCAAGCGCATCGAGCCCAGCTCGCGGGGCGAGCTCGAGATCACGACGATCAACGAGGAGTACCTGAAGGCAGGCAAGCTGCAGGTGCAGGTGCTCGACCGCGGCACCGCCTGGCTCGACACCGGCACCCACGAGTCGATGATGCAGGCCTCGGAGTACGTCAGGGTCATCGAGCACCGTCAGGGGTACAAGATCGGCTGCGTCGAGGAGCTCGCCTGGCGTCGTGGCTGGATCGACGACGACCAGCTCCGCGCCCTCGCCGCCCCCCTCGTCAAGAGCGGCTACGGCACGTACCTGCAGGGCCTGCTGGGCTAGTACCACCACGCCCGTCCCCGCTCGGGGGGTGGTGGACCTCGACCGTCCGTGCGATCTTAAGAAGATGGACTCCTCTGTTGGTCAGGCAGAGCCGGGGGACACGGCGGTGAGCGGCTTCGGCCGTCGGCGCCTGTTGTCGCTCGCGGCTGTCGGCGCGGCGACCGCCGGCGCCGCTCTCGCCCTTCGACCCGAATCAGCCCGCGCGGCGACCACCCTCGCCGAGACGACGAGCACGGTGGCGAGCGTCGCCGAGGCCCTCGAGGCCGCCAAGGTGAACGCCTGGGGCGGCCTCTCGAACGGCCAGATCCCCTCGTCGTACCTCATCCCCGTGGTCGCCTCGGTGTCCGGTTCGGGCTACCTCCGAGACGACGCAGCGCGGCAGTACCTCTCGATGAGCCTCGCCTTCTCGAATGCGATCGGGCGCCCGCTCGCCATCACCGAGGGCTACCGCAGCTACGCCCGCCAAGTCGAGTACTGGAACAAGTACCAGGCCGGCACGGGCAACCTCGCCGCCTACCCGGGCACCTCGAACCACGGCTGGGGCATCTCCTGCGACTTCGGCGCGAGCGTCGACCAGGCGGGCAGCACGGCCAAGCGCTGGATGGACGCGAACGCCCCGTCCTACGGCTGGAGCCCCACCGGCAACGGCTTCAGCCGCCCGGAGCCCTGGCACTTCGACTACGTCGGCGCGTACGCCGGCCAGCCGACGAGCGGCGTGGACAAGGACTCCGACGTCCTGATCATCCGGACGACGCAGGCGCTCAACGAGCAGCCGGCGGGCTACACCACCCTCGTGGGCGTGCGCAGCCTCAGGCACCTGACCTCGATCGACATGATCAACTCGATGCGGGTGCTCGGCGTGCCCTACTACGAGATCAACCGGAACCAGTTCTACGCCGTCATCAACTCCCTCGGCCTGCCCCGTGCCTCGCTCACGCAGGACGCCGACTACTGGCGTCGCTGACGCCGTCCCCGACCTCACGAACCCCCTGGAGACACGACGATGCTGATCATCCGATGCACTGACAACCTGCCCGAGGTGGGCGGCGGCTACGTCTGCATGGTGGGCGTCCGCAGCCTGCGCCACATGACCTCGATGGACATGGTCAACGCCATGCAGGCCGTCGGTGTGCAGTACAAGAACCTGAACGCCTCAGGCTTCTACGCCGCCCTGAGCTCGCTCTCGATCCCGCGCACGGCCCTCAAGACCGGTGCCGACTGGTCCGGACGCTGATCTGACGGATCCCGAGCCTGCGGGCTCGCAGACAGCTGTCGCCCCGGCTCAGCCGCGGCGGTGCCCGGCCGCGATGCTGAGCCGGGCCCGCGCCGACAGGCCGAGGCCCAGCGCTGCGACCACGGGCCGCCACAGCAGCCCGGGGTGCGTCTTCGCGATGTAGCGGCGGGCCGAGGCGTGGTGCGCCTCGATCATCACGTCGGCGGCCCTGGCCGTGCTCTCGCCGCCGATGTGCATCACCTCGGCGGTCGGGACGTACAGGTTCGACCAGCCGGCCGACGCGATGCGACGCCCCAGGTCGACGTCCTCGAAGTACATGAAGAAGTCGTCGTCGAAGCCGCCCACCTGCTCGAAGGCCTCGCGCCTCACGAGGAGGAACGCCCCGGACAGCCAGCCGACGGCCGTGGCCGTCTCGGCCGACGACGACACGTCCCGCTGCTGGTAGCGCCGCGTCCAGGGGTTCGACGGCCAGACGCCCGAGAGCAGGGCGTGCCCGATGCCGGTCCTGATCGACGGCAGCGCCCGCGCCGAGGGATAGACGGTGCCGTCGGGATCGAGGATCCGCGGGCCGAGCACTCCCGCACGCGGCTCGTCGCGAGCAGCCTCGAGGAGGCGAGTCACCGTCTCCGGGGTCGCGATCGTGTCCGGGTTGCAGACCATCAGCCACTCCTCGTCCGGAGCGGCCAGCCGGGCGCCGATGTTCGCGGCGCTCCCGTAGCCCACGTTGCCGGGGGAGCGGACCAGGGTGACGTGCTCGTGGGCCTCGGCCACCGCCTCCGGGGCGCCGTCGGTCGACCCGTTGTCGACGACGAGCAGCCGTCCGGGAGGGAAGCCGGCAGGCACGAGCGAGTCGACGAACTCGGCCAGGGTGCCCCCGGGGTTGTACGTGACGGTCACGCAGAGCACGCTGTTCACGATCGCCTCCGCGCGGCCCCGGCGTAGACGGCGGCGTGCTCGTCGGCCGTGCGGCGCCAGGTGAAGGTCAGCCCTCTCTCACGCCCTCGGCGGCCGAGCTCGTCCCGACGGGCGTCGTCGTCGAGCAGCGCCTCGAGGGCGTTCTCGATGGAGGCGGCGTCGGGTTCGCAGTAGACGGCGACGTCGCCGCCCACCTCGGGCGCCGCCAGCCGGTCGGTGGTCACGACGGGCACCCCGCTCGCCAGCGCCTCGAGGATCGGCAGGCCGAAGCCCTCCCCGACGCTCGGGTAGGCCACGAGCGTCGACGACGCCACGAACGACGGCAGCAGCTGCTCGTCGACGTAGCCGAGCCACCGGTAGGCCGCCCCGGGCGCCGCGGCCTCGAGGCGCTCGATGACGGGCTCGTCCCAGCCACGGCCTCCGGCCAGCAGGAGGCGCGGTGCGAGCTCCGGTCGACGCTCGGCCAGCCGGGTGATCGCGTCGAGCAGCGGGCCGACGTTCTTGCGCGGCTCGACGGTGCCGACGAAGGCCACGTAGGGGGCCTCGCCGATCGCGAGCGACCTGCGCATCTCGGCCTCGCGGGCGCGGCTCCCGGGGCTGTAGCGCTCGGTGTCGACGCCGTGGAACGACACCACGATCGGCCGTGCCGGAGCACCTGCCCAGCGTGCGACCTCGTCGGCCGTCGCCTGGCTCGGCGCGATGCAGCGCGTGGCGCGCTGTGAGGCGAGGCGGATCCAGCGCCGGAAGAACGGCCCCTTCAGGCGGCCGTGCAGCTCGGGGTGGGAGAAGAACGTCGCGTCGTGCAGGGTCACCACCCGGGGGATCCGAGTGACGAGCGGCATCGTGTAGTGCGGCGAGTGGATCACGTCGGCACCGACCCGTCGGGCGAGCCGGGGCAGCGCGAGCTGCTCCCAGACCAGGCGGCGTGCCACGGAGGTGGTGTCCGCGGGAGCCGGGTGCAGGACGGCGCCGGGCGCGTCCCGCGTCAGCCACGGCACGTCTCGTCGCTGGCAGGCGACGTGCAGGACGAGGTCGTCCCGGCGTGCCAGCTCGGGCACCAGCTCGCGCAGGTAGCGACCGACGCCGCCGGAGTCGGCCGGGATCGACGTCGCGTCGAGGAGGACGGTGGTGCTCACGGCGGTGCTCCTCGGGTCGGTGGTCAGGGCGGGCACGCGACCAGCGCGCCGGGTGTCAGGGGGAGGGCGCCTCAGCGGTCGGCGTCCACCATGGCCTCGACGATCTCGGTGAACGAGCGCGTCGGCGCCCAGCCGAGTCGCCCGCGGATCCTGGACGAGTCTCCGCGCAGCTCCTGGGCGTCGGCCGGTCGGACGAACTCGGCGTCGCTCCGCACGAGGCCGGTCGTGTCGTCGATCCCCACCCGGGCGAACGCGGCGTCGACGAAGTCCTGGATGCTGTGCGACTCGCCGGTGGCCACGACGAAGTCGTCGGCCACGTCGTTCGTCGCGACGAGGGCGAGTGCCCGGGCGTAGTCGGGGGCCCAGCCCCAGTCGCGGCGCACGGTCAGGTCGCCCAGCACGAGTTCACGCTGCTCGCCTCGCGCGATGCGGGCGGCCGACGCCGTGATCTTGCGCGTGACGAACTGCTCGGGGCGCCGGGGCGACTCGTGGTTGTAGAGCACGACGCCGGAGGCACGCATCCCGGCGGCGCGGTAGGCGCCGACGAGCAGGTGCGCGTAGGCCTTCGAGGCCCCGTAGGGGTTGATCGGCGCGACGCGGGTCGACTCGGTCTGCGGCGACTCGGCGGGCTGGCCGAAGATCTCGCCGCTCGAGGCCTGGACGAACCCCGTGTCGCCGCCGTCGGCGTTGAGCTCGGCGACGGCCGCGAGCAGGGCCGCCACGGCCGTGCCGTTGAGCAGGCTCGTCTCGACGGGCTTCTTCCAGGAGGCGGCCACGCTGCTGAGCGCGGCCAGGTTCACGACGACGTCGGGCCGCACGTCGTGCACGATGGCGCGCATCGCCGCGTGGTCGGTGAGGTCGCCGACGTGCAGGACGGCCTCCGGCGGGACGCCGTTCTCGACGAGGGGCGCGTGGTCGGCGCCCCCGGCGTCACGGACGACGCCGTGCACCTCGTGGCCGAGGGCCACGAGGTGCTCGGCGAGGTAGCTTCCGGTCTGACCGGCGATCCCGGTGACGAGCGCGCGGGACATGCCTTACTTGCCCTGCGCGGCCTTCTCGCGCTCCATGTCGGCGTCGACCATCATCGTGACCAGCGTCTCGAAGTCGGTGGCCGGCGTCCAGTCGAGCGCCTCGCGTGCCTTGGCGGAGTCGCCGATGAGGAGGTCGACCTCGGCGGGACGGAAGAACTGCGGGTCCTGGAAGACGTGCTTCTCCCAGTCGGAGATGCCGACGTGGTTGAAGGCGATGTCGAGGAACTGGCGGACCGAGTAGGTCTCGCCGGTCGAGATGACGTAGTCGTCGGCCTCGTCCTGCTGCAGCATCAGCCACATGGCCTCGACGTAGTCGCCCGCGAAGCCCCAGTCGCGCTTCGCGTCGATGTTGCCGAGGCTGAGCTGGTCCTGCAGGCCGAGGGCGATGCGCGCCACGGCGATGCTGATCTTGCGGGTGACGAACTCCGGGCCGCGGAGGGGCGACTCGTGGTTGAAGAGCACGCCGGACGACGCGTGCATGCCGTACGACTCGCGGTAGTTGATGGTCATGTAGTGGCCGAAGACCTTGGCGACGCCGTAGGGCGAGCGGGGCCAGAGGAGGGTCGTCTCCTTCTGGGGGACCTCCTGCACCCGGCCGAACATCTCCGAGGAGGAGGCCTGGTAGAAGCGCACCTTCGAGATGTCGTCGCCCGCGTAGAGGCGGATCGCCTCGAGCATGTTCAGCACGCCGAGGCCGGTGACCTGGCTGGTGAGCTGGGCGTTCTCCCACGAGTACGCGACGAACGAGATGGCGCCGAGGTTGTAGACCTCGTCGGGCTTCGAGCTGTTCAGCGCGCGCAGCAGGCTCGACTGGTCGAGCAGGTCGCCCGTGAGGATCTTGACCTCGGGAGCCCACGACTGGATCACGGGGATCTTGGGGTTGTTCTGGCCACGGACGAGGCCGTAGACCTCGTATCCCTTCGAGAGGAGGAGGCGGCTGAGGTACATGCCGTCCTGTCCCGTGATCCCGGTGATGAGGGCGCGCTTGGTCATTCAGGTTCCTTACGTTCGTTCCGGCCGACACGACATCTTAGCCAGGTGCCCCGCCGGGGACCCGCGTCGCGGGACCCCGGCGCGGCACGGGAGGCGGAGGGGGGATCAGTACAGCGACCCCGCGTCGAGGAACATCGTGTTGCCCACCGAGTCCTCGTAGATCTCGAACTTGAGCTGGCTGTGGGCCGACTTCGTCGGCAGCGCCACCTCCACGCGCGTCCACGAGCCTGTCGTCGTGAACGACGTGCTCGCCGCCTCGGCTGTGCCGCCGAGGCCCCACAGCGCCAGTCGGCCCGAGAAGGGCGTTGCCGTGCCGCTGCGGACGTAGATGACGGCCGTGTAGGTCTCGCCGGGTGCCGTCTGCCGGGCCACCGTCTGCGAGAGCGAGGTGCCTGCGGTCGTGGTGTTGGTCGCCGCGAAGTGCGTTCCCGACGCCGGGTCCACGCCGCTGGTGGCCTTCGTGTAGGCGGCGAAGTTCATCCCTCGTCCGCTCGTCGACCAGCCGGCGGTCTGGCCGCCCTCGAACCCGGGGCTCGCGAGCAGCTGCTTGCTGATGCTGCCGTTGTCGAGCCACAGCGTCTGCCCGTTCGCGGTCTTCATGTAGACCTCGAGCTTCAGCGACTTGGGCGTGACGTTCGACGTCCCCAGGGCGACCTGGAACTTCTGCCAGCTCGACCCGACCGTGAAGTCGGACTGCCCGACGATGTTGCGCGACCCGCCGAGGCCCCAGAGGGCGAACGTGCCCTTGTAGGGCGTGTTCGACGTCGATCTGAGCCACACCGTAGCCGTCCAGGTCTGGTCCGGCGCTGCCTGCACCGCCACCTCCTGGGCGAAGCTGCGACCGGCGACCGGCGTGTTCGCGGCCGCGAACCACGACCCGGCCTGGGCGAGCGAGGGGTCGTTGTAGACCTGGCGGTTGATGAAGCCGTTGCCGGGCGTCCACGCCCCGAACGAGCCGCGCTCGAACGACGGGTCGATCATGACGTTCTGCTGCTCCGGCGCCCGGCCGAACGCGAGCGAGGTCGTGTCCATCCAGAGGTCCGAGCCGGTGGTCCCCATGTAGACGTCGAGGCGGATGGTGCTGTGCGAGCTCGCGCGGACGGGCAGCGAGACCTGCACCTGGGTCCACGTCTGGCCGACGGTGAACGACTTCTCGGCCACCTCCTGGGTGCCGCCGAGGCCCCAGACCACGACCTTCCCCTTGAACGCCGCCGCCGCCCCGGAGCGCAGCCACACCGTCGCGGTCGCCTGCTCGCCCACGTTGGTGGTCCGCTGGACGTCCTGGGTGACGGCCCGGCTGCCGACGCTCGTGTTCGTGGCGAGGAAGTAGTTGCCCGACTGTGCCTGGCCGGCGTTGTTGACGGCGACGCGGTTGATGAAGCCGTTGCTCCACTGCCAGCCGGCCACCGAGCCTCCCTCGAAGGAGGGGGACTGCAGGTAGTTCGAGGGGCTGCCGAACCAGTCGGTGAAGTACAGGTAGAAGTTGCGGTTGCCGTAGGCGCTGCAGGAGTCTCCCGTGCCGTACCCGGCGTTCAGGGCCGCCTGGTTGGGCGTGTACGGGGTGTAGATGTAGAGGTTGGCCGTCGCCTGGTTGGCGATGGCCACGCTCTTCGTGCCGCAGCCCGGGTTGTTCGCCTGGTAGAGGATGTTGCTCGTGCGGCCCGGCTGGTAGCTCCACGACGAGCTGGTCTTCGTGTAGCGCTGGAACTGGTGCGCCGCGTTGTAGACCTGGTTCGCGAAGCCGTAGTAGCGGGTGTCGCACGCCGCCGTGTCGGGGCAGCCGTAGCCCATCGCGATCCGGTAGGCGCTCGCCGAGGGGGCCGTCGAGTTCACGAGGCCCTGCTCCTTCTGCAGCATCACCAGCAGCACCTGCGGGTTGATGCCGCAGGCCTGGCCGATGCGCACGATCGCGGAGGCGGCGGTCTCGTTCGAGCTCCCGCCGAGCGCTGCGCAGTAGGCGTCGGCGGCGCGGGCGGGCGTCGCCGAGCGGTAGTCCTTCAGGCAGGCCTGGCCGTTGCTGCCCTTGCAGGTGACCACCCGGGAGTTGAGGAACGCCTGCACGCCCTCGGCCGTCATGGCAGCCGCGTTGTAGAAGGCGGCGTCGCTGATGATGTTGCCGGCGTTGAAGTTGCGGGCGTCCGCCGTCGAGGCGGCCTCCGCGGACTCGGCGGCCTGCGCGGGCGCCTCCTGCACGAGGCTCGTGACCCCGGTCAGGAGGCCGGCCGCGACGGCCACGGAGGTGGCCAGGGCGATGAAGCGGGAGTGTCGTCTCATGGGATGGTGACCTCGTAGTCGGAGAGGGTGCCGGCCGCGGTGGGCGACGCGTACGCGACGCTCACCGTCCACGTCCCGGCGCTGAAGGAGGGGCTCGACAGAGCCATGGAGCCGCAGTCGGTGCTCGACGCGGAGGGCAGGGCCGTGAACGACCCGGAGACCGTCGTCGCGCCCTTGCTGACGGTCAGGGTGCAGGCGCCGCCCTGCTCGACGACCTCGGGGACGGTGGCCCCGACCGTCAGGGTGCTGCTGGCCGCGGTCCACTGGTCGAAGGTGACGAACGGCGTGGCCGAGACGGGCGTCGTGCCCGGCGCCGGCGCCGCCGGTGCCTCGGTGGTCGGCTGGCCGGGGCCCACCGGCGCGGCGGGCGTGGGCTCGGCGGATCCGCCAGGGGCAGGCTCTGACGGGTCCGCCTCCGACGGGTCCGCGGACGGCTCGGCCGAGGCCGTCGGCGTGCTGTCGGGCGTGCTGCTCGGGCTGGCCGCGGCGCTCGTGGTGGGGGACACGGACGGCGGCGCGTCCGGGCCTCCGTCGGAGGCCGCGAAGGCCACGGCGGTGACGATCCCGCCCACGACGACGACGCCCCCGACGATGCTCCACGTGATGATGGAGGCTCTCTTCATGTGATCACTCGTTCCGGCGCGGACCCTGCTCCGAGCCTTTGGGTTAGACGATATGCTAACGGCGCGTCAGGCCGGGCAGGGCGTTCTCGGCCGATCCGCCTCGTCCCTTTCGGGGGACAAGAGCAGTCACGGGGACGCCGTCGCGGTGCCGCCGACGCAGGCGACGTGCAGGCACGACCTCGGAGGATGCAGTCATGGAACAACACCGGACGGACGCGGAACGCGACCTCGACGAACTGCGCGACGCCGTGCTCGACGACTGGCTGACGGTCACCTCCAACGTCACCGACGCCCTGCAGGCGATCCAGCAGACCGTGTCGTGGCGGGTCACCCGCCCGCTACGCACCGCGAAGCTCTTCTCGAAGAAGGCCAAGGAGGTGGGGGTCGTTCCCGCCGGTCGGCTCGCGGCCGTCGAGGTGGCCCGTCGACTGGCTCGCCGATGACCAGCATCGTCCCGATCGACCGTGACGTCGTCGGCGACGAGGTCGACGGCCTGCGGAGCGCGCTCGTCGGCCGCCTCGCCGTCGTCGCCGACGCGCTCGGCGTCGAGGTCGGGGGACTCAGCCCCTCGGCGACGCTGGACGCCCTCGCCCGCTCGGCCCGCGCCTCCTCGTCGCCTCGTGACCGGTGGCTGCTCTACGTCGGGCTGACGGGGACGTTCCCGTCGGTCGCCGAGATGGGCAAGCTGACGCGCGCCCTGCTGCTGTCCACCCCTGCCACGGCCCTCATCGGGGTGCTGCAGTCGACGCTCGACGTGCAGTCGCGCACCCACTCGGGCCTCCGCACCATCGAGCTCGTGCGCGACACGGTGCTGGTCGACGTCGACTTCTGCGCCAAGTACGAGCACAACACGGGCATCCAGCGCGTCGTCCGGCACACGGTGCCCGAGTGGCAGGACGACCCCTCGCGCACGCACCGCCTCGTCGCCTGGAACCAGGACAGCACGGGCTACCGCGAGCTCACCGACCTGCAGCGCGACCGCGTGCTGCACTGGAACGACCGCCGTCTGCCGAAGGCCGACGACCCCGTGCTGACCGACGCCGAGCTCGCGGTCGAGCACGTGCTCGTGCCCTGGGACTCCGTGCTGCTCGTCGCCGAGGTGCCGGCGTTCCACGTCTGCGACACGCTCACGTCGATCGCGCGGTACTCCGGCAACCAGGTCGACCTGATCGGGTACGACGCGATCCCGCTCGTGATGGCCGACACCCTGCCGAACGCCGAGTCCGAGCGATTCGCCCACTACCTCACGCTCGTCAAGCACTCCCGCCGGGTGCACGGCATCAGCGAGTCGGCCTCGAACGAGTTCCGCGGCTTCGTCAGCGCCCTGCCGAGCCAGGGGCTGACCGGTCCCGAGGTCGTCACGACGAGCCTCGCGACCGAGGTCTCGGCGGTGGCCAGGGCCGCCGCCGGCCGCGTGGCTCCCGACCCGGCAGCCGATCCCGTGGTCCTGTGCGTGGGCAGCCACGAGCCCCGCAAGAACCAGGACGCCGTGCTCTTCGCCGCCGAGCTGCTGCACCGCGAGGGCCACCGGTTCCGCATCGTCTTCGTCGGCGGCGGCAGCCGCACCGCCACCCTGCACTTCGACAAGCGGGTCACGGCGCTGTCCAAGCTGGGCATGCGCGTCGAGTCCCACCGCCGCCTGGGCGACGACGACCTCTGGGCCCTGTTCGGGCAGGCCCGCTTCAGCGTCTTCGTCTCGCTGCACGAGGGCTTCGGCCTGCCGGTGGCCGAGTCCCTCGCGCTCGGGGCGCCGGTCGTGACGAGCGACTTCGGCAGCCTGGACGAGATCGCCCGCGTCGGCGGCTGCCTGCAGGTCGACCCTCGGGACGACACCGCCATCGTCGACGCGATGCGCCGCCTCCTCACCGACGACGCCCTGCACGCGTCCCTCGTCGCGGACATCGCGAGACAACGACCGAAGACCTGGCGTGCCTACGCCGACGAGATCTGGCAGGGGGTGGCGGCGTGATCACGCGACCCGTCCACGACCAGGGGCTCCGGCTCGCCGCCCGCACCGCCTCCTCGGCGTCGGTCGACTGGGAGGCCCTCTCGGGTGCCCGGCTGATCGAGGCGCTCTCCCGCGACCTGGGCGAGCCGAGCCACCGGCTCTCGTACCTGCTGCTGTCCGTGCTCGAGCGGCGCGTGCCGCTCGCGGCCGCGGTCGTCGACTTCACCCGGCAGTGGCGCATCGAGGGCCTCGTGCAGCCGCTGACCGCGGAGTACGCGAAGTTCTCGCGCTCGCTGCCCCGCCGCGCCCGTCCGCTGGCGATCGTCGGCGGCGTCGTCGTCGACGTCACGGACACCAGCCGCAGCCGCTTCACGACGGGCATCCAGCGCGTCGCCCGGGAGACGGTCACACGCTGGACGAGGGACGCCGAGCTGACGCTCGCGGCCTGGGACCCGGCAGGCCGGACGCTGCACGGCCTCACGGACGACGAGACGTCTCGCGTCCTGCTCGCCGACGCCGGCACGGTGGCTCCCGTCCCGGCGGGCGCAGTGCTGATCCCCTTCGATGCGACTTTCGTGCTCCCCGAGATCACGGTCGCGGCGGCCAGGACGGCGTCGCTCCGCTCGGTCGTCCGGTTCGGGGCACGGCGATCGGCGGCCATCGGCTTCGACTGCATCCCCGTGACCACGTCCGAGACGAGCGGGCCCGGCATGCCCGGCGCGTTCTCCGAGTACCTCGCGATGCTGTCGCTGGTCGACGTCGTCGCGCCGATCTCGAGCGCGGCCGCCACGGAGTACGGCGGCTGGGCGGCCATGCTGCCGGGCGCCGGCCTCACGCCGCCCCGCATCGAGACCGTCGGCCTGCCGAGCCAGGTGGGCAGCGTCGACGACGCGACCGTCGCCAGGGTCCGGGCGCAGCTCGGCCTGACGGGCACCCCGGTGGTGCTCTCCGTGGGCAGCCACGAGCCTCGCAAGAACCACCTCAACCTGCTGGTCGCGGCCGAGCTGAACTGGCGACGGGGCCACGAGTTCGCCCTCGTCCTCGTCGGCGGCAACGCGTGGGGCGACGGCGAGTTCCAGGCGATGGTCTCGACGCTCCGTCGCAAGGGCAGGCCGGTCACGATGCTCTCGGGCGTCGACGACGACACCGTGTGGAGCCTCTACCGGTCAGCGCGGTGCACCGTCTTCTGCAGCGTGAACGAGGGCTTCGGCCTCCCGGTCGTCGAGTCGCTGGTCAGCTCGGTGCCCGTCGTCACGAGCGACTTCGGCAGCATGCGCGAGCTGGGCGAGGGCCACGGCGCCCTGGTCGTCGACCCTCACGACCCGACGGCGATGTCCGACGCGATCGAGCGGCTCCTGACCGACGACGAGCTGCACGCCGAGCTGGTCGCGCTCAGCGACTCGCTGCCCCGACCGAGCTGGGACGACTACGCGGCGCGGCTCTGGGCCCTCGTGGCCGGGGCGACCGCGGTCGAGGCGTCAGCCACGGCGGAAGCGCGCTGACACGCGCGAGCGGACCTGGTCCGTGAGCGTCGTCGACTCCAGCTCGTCGATCCGCAGCTTCATCGCGTGGGTGAGCTGGAGCGACTCGTGGTGGGTGTGCTGCAGGTCGGCGAAGCGGTGTGCGAGCGTCTCCTCCGCCTCCTCGGCCCGGCGGGCACGCTCGAGCAGCCACGCCACGTAGGAGGCGGCCACGGCAGGGTGGGGGGCCTCGGCCTCGTCGTCGGGCAGGACGACGGGGGCAGGAGGACGGACCTCGGTCAGCTGGCCGAGCGGCGCGTCCGGCTCGGGCGCCGCGGCGAGGGTCGAGGCCCAGCGCTCGGCGAAGAGGGAGCCGTTGCGCCGGCCGAGGAAGGCGCGGTAGTCGGGCACGCTGCCCGTCGACGTGCCCGACTCGTGCTGGACGACGGCCGCGGGCTCGACGACCACCAGGCCGCCTGCGAGCCGCAGTCGCAGCTGCAGGTCCACGTCCTCGTAGTAGGCGGGGGTGAAGAGGTCGTCGAACCCGTCGGCCGCGTCGAACGCGGCCCGGTCGACCCAGAGCGCCGCCGCCGAGCAGTAGTCGACGGGGCGGCTGACGAGCAGGCCGTCCCGTCGCGCGTCGCCGAGCGTGGCGCCCGCCCCCAGCTGGACGGTGCCGGCATCCCGTCGGAGGCGGCTGCCGGCCTCCTGGACGACCTCGTGCTGGTCGACGAGCAGGCTGCCGACGGCCACGGGGGAGTCGGCCTGGTCGGCACGCGTCGCGAGGGCGGCGAGCCAGGCGGGGCGCGGCAGCGCGTCGTCGTTCAGGAACACCAGGGCCGAGCCCGACGCGGCCGCGGCGCCCGCGTCGCAGCCCGCGCCGAAGCCGGCGTTCGCGGCCAGGCGGACCCGCACCAGCCCGGGGACGTCGTCGAGTGCCCGCCCGATCTCGGGCCGGGCGCCGTTCTCGACGACGACGACCTCGAACTCGGGGGCGTCGACCTGGGCGGCCAGGGCGTCCAGGCAGAGCACGAGCTCGTCGACGAGCTTCCAGGCCAGCACGACGACCGACACGCGAGGGGCAGTCATCGGAGGCCCGCCTGGAGCGAGAGGAGGGTGCGGTGGATGCCGGCGGGAAGGGGCGTCAGCATCCTCCGGTCGATCTCGGGCCAGACGACCGAGCCGAAGCGGAGGTCGGGCGCCTGCACCGAGGCCGTGAAGTGGCTGCCCATCACGATGCGCGGCTTCCTCTTGACGATGCGCTGCAGCTCGCTGATCAGCGAGCCGATGGTCACGCCCTGCTGCGACGCCATCACCTTGAGCACGACCGTGCCCGCGGGCAGGGCGGCAGCCCGGTCGACCGCCTCGACGGTCATCGCGGCGGCGTCGTCGACGAAGAGGTAGTCGCGGATGGTGTCGATCGGCACGTAGATGGACGAGGGGCGGCCCTGCAGGTGCGCGAGGCACAGCTGCGAGACGAGGCCCTGGGCCTTGCGCAGGTCCTGTCCGGGGCCGTAGAGGTTCGAGTAGCGGCCGATCACGACGGGCACGCCGGTCTTCGCCGACCAGTCGCGGAAGAGGGTCTCGACGGCGAGCTTGCTCCAGCCGTAGGGCGCGAGGGGACGCGCCTCGGTCGTCTCGTCGAACGGCGTGCCGGTCGAGCCGGCGAAGGTCCCGCCGGCGGACGAGGCGACGAAGACCGACCCGCGGGAGGCGCGGGCCGGGTCGGCCGCGATCGCCGCGCCCACCTCGGACAGCACCCTGGCGATCACCGAGCGCTCCTCGGCGAGGGCGTCGGCACCGCTGGCGACGACGCCGGCGCCCGCGACCCAGACGAGCGACCAGGGCGCGCCGTCGACCAGGAGGTCGCGCACGAGGGACGAGAGCACGCTGACGGAGGCGGCGGGATCGTGCCACGGCACCCGGGCTCGCGCCACGTCGCGGCCGTCCGCCTCGAGAGCCGCGACGACGGCCCCTCCGAGGAGGCCGCCGGCCCCGACGACGAGGTGGCGACGCCGCGCCCTCGCGGTCAGGTCGACTGGGGCGGTCACGTCAGGAGTCGGTGGATCGACGCCGACCGAGGGGGCCGCGTCCTGGGTCGCTGACGATCAGGTAGGAGGGGCGGCCCATCGCCATGTTGACCGCGACGCCGATGTACTCGGCGACGACCCCGAGGGAGAAGAGGATGGCGCCGGTCGACAGCAGCACGACGACGATGGTCGACGACCAGCCGGCAGCAAGCTGCGTCCCGGCGATGGCGGAGATGACCACGTAGACGGCGAAGAGCAGGCCGATCACCGCGAGGGCGATGCCGAGCACGCTGACGATGCGGAGCCCGCGGGTGCCCGAGGTGAGGACCATCTTCCAGAAGTGGGAGAGCAGCTTGCGCAGCGAGTACCCGCTCGCCCGGCCCCCCTCCTCGCGCAGCTCGACGGGGCTCGTGGTGATGCGTCGCGTGATCCAGCCGATGGCGACGTCGAGGTAGACGCCAGAGCCGGCGTAGGCGGAGACGCTGCGCCCGACGTCGCCGAGGACGAGCCGGTAGCTCTGGAACTGCGACGCGTCGCCCCCGCCCATGACCGTCCGCAGGACCACCTTCGCGCCCTTCGAGGCCGCGTTGCGGAAGGGGCCGTGCGGCGCCGCGTTGGTGGGCTTCGCGTAGACGAGGGCGGCCTGCTCGCGCATGGCCGTGTCGAGCATGGAGTCGAGGTAGGCCGGGTCGTGCTGGCCGTCCTCGTCGATGGTGGCGATCCAGTCGCCGCCGGTGGAGGCCATGCCGGCGAGCGTCGCCGCGTGCTGGCCGAAGTTGCGGCTCAGCCAGACGCCGCGCACGAGGGCGTGCCGGCTCTCGAGGTCGCGGATGACCTGGTCGGAGGCGTCGGGCCCGTTGTCGTGCACGAGCAGCACCTCGGTGATCTGCCGCAGGTGGCCGCCCGGCGTCAGTCGCTCGGAGGCCAGGGCCAGGATCTCGTCGACCAGCGCCGGCAGGGTGGTCTCGCCCTGGTAGACGGGGATGACGACCGAGATGCGGTGCGCGGGCGAGACAGGAGGTTCGGCGGGTCTCGACACGGGACGTGACACTACCACGGCGGGGTCGGCCGATCCGGGCACCCTGAACGTGCCGGTGAGGCCGTCCCCGTGCACGTCGCGGGGGCTCACGCGGGCACCCGCCACAGCGTGATCGTGCCCGTGATGCCGGGCAGCTCGAAGTCCGCCGACTCGACGCGCTCCAGCTGGGCGCCGTAGGCGGACTCCCAGTTCACGGTGCAGGCGCTGTCGGTCAGCACCCAGCGCACGTTCGCCTGTCGCAGGTGCTCGAGGTCGAGCACGCCGGCCGTCCGGTCCGCCGACACCTGGTCGATCGACGCGCGGTCCGCGGGCCACGCCATGCCCAGGTTGTAGTTCACGACGGGCACTCCCGCGGCGATCTTCAGCTGCATCGGCTCGATGCAGGGGTCGCCGACGAGCAGGCCCGTGGCGTCGCCCGAGCCGCCCGGCGTGTCCTCGATCGACCTGGTCGCCGCGGTCATCGCCTGGTCGCGGGTCGTGTTGTAGTCGATGAGCTGGTGGTACTCGTCGTCCTGGGTGAAGCGGACGAAGTCGACGGCGGACACGGCCGCGAGCACGACGCACGCCGTCACGACGCCGCCCACCGCGCGCCGGGCGAGGGGAGCGAGCGAGGGGCCGTCGACCAGCAGCTCTCGCAGCACCAGCGCCCCGACCGGGAGGATCGTCATGCAGACGAGGACGAAGACGTCGAGCCAGAACCTGTAGGGCTCCTGGTTCGCGCCCCAGATGTCGTTCGAGGCCGCGAGGAACCAGGCCGCCAGGACGCCCACGGGGTAGGCGACCCAGAAGGGCCGGCGTCGGGCGACGCCCGCGGCGGCGATGCCGAGCAGGGGCAGCCAGAGGGCGGCCGAGCCCACGACGCCGTGCCAGTCGACGCCGAGGTTCGCGCTCGAGGCGACCCGGTACGTGAGGAACGGGTCGCCCGAGGCGACGCCTCCGAGGGTCGCGGTCAGCTGGGGAGCCGCGGCCGCGAGGGCCACCACGCCGTAGACCGCGAGGAGCCCGCGACTGCGGACGAGGGCGACGACGAGCCCTGGCAGCGTCGGCAGGAGCCCGAACACGAGGGTCACGAGGGGACCGGCGGAGTCGGCGATGCCGGGGCCGAGGACGAAGACGGCGACGATCGCCACGCCAGAGAGGATCCACAGCCAGCGTCGGCCGATCACGACCAGCCAGTACGCCGCGAGGACGAAGGCGACGAGGTAGATCGTGACGAGGAACGAGTACGTCTGAATGTTCGCCATCAGGCCGATCATCCCGGCCGCGACGACGGACAGGGCCACCCGCGCTCCCGTCGCGCGGACATGCGTCCAGGCGACCAGGAGCAGCAGGAGCGCCGCCCCGCCCAGGCACAGGGAGACCGTCTCGCCGTTGATGGTGAAGAGGGTGCCGAAGGCTCCCCAGAGCACGGCGTGCGCGTCCAGCCTCTGGAACCACCCGTCGGGCGAGCCCATGAACGAGGAGAAGGTGCCGACGACGAACGGCAGGGGGGCGAGGAGACCCGCCCAGAGCCGCCCCGACAGGAGGACGAGGACGAGGGCGAGGACGGCGACGAAGACCAGCTGCACCGTGATGCCGGCGACGGCCCACGCCTGCAGCGGGTCGAGCCCCGTCAGGCGTGAGATGTGCCCCAGCGTGACGTACCAGAGGTGCGGGTAGTTGTTCACGCCCGTCTCGGTGAACGGCTCGAGGGCGTCGGACTTTCCCTCGGCCGTGTTGACGACCATGGACATGTACGACAGCTGGTCGTACGGGAAGTAGTCGCGGAACGAGCTCCAGGCGAAGTCGGGCCGAGTGAGGAGCACGCCTGCCTGCAGCCAGAGGTGCGCGAGGGCGGCCACGATGGCGACGGCGACGGCCAGGGCGGCGCGGACCGGGCCCCGCGCGACGCGTGCCCGCACGGTCGTGAGCCAGGGCCGGGACCCGGGCGGGGGAGGCGCGACGGTCGTCACGGGGTCAGGTCCAATCTCTCGACGTCGTCCTGCAGGACCGCGACGTGGTCGATGCCGATCGCGAGCGAGGTGGGCAGCGTGGTGGCGCCTCCGTCGTCCGAGCCCGCCAGCGTGACGTGCGTGGTCCCCGGCGCGAAGTCCCAGGGGAGGTCGACGTCGACCTTCGCGTCCGAGACGGGCACGACGGTGCGGGTGCCGTCCGGCGTGGTCAGCACGACCGCGTCCACCTGGGCCTGCGTCGTCAGCTCGAGACGGAGGGCGCCGCGGACGGTCTCGTCGCGGTCGTTCTGCACGTCGACGCTGTTGACGGTGTTGTCGCCCCCGACGGTCGGGTCGGTGCTGCCGGGCGACGCCACCAGGGGCTGCTCGATCGCCTCGCGGAGATCGTCGAGCTCGGCGCGGGGCAGGTCGGTCGCCGCGTCACGGAGGCCCTGCGGGACGGTGAAGAGGACCCACCGGCCGTCGTCCGAGGTGAGCACGGGCACGCCGAGGGCGTCCTCGAGGCCCGACTCGAGCTCCGAGCCCCGGTCGAGGAGCCCGTCCCGGTCGACCAGCACGCCGTCGAAGCCGAGGACGGCGACCTGGTCGGCGACCGACGCCGGGTCGTAGTCCTGTGCCGCCGCAGGCCATTCCGCGGCCGTGCGCCCCTTGATGCCGGCGCCCGACCACCGGACCGTCGTCGTGTGCAGGTAGGGGATGAGGATCTCGGCGTAGTCGAGGCCCGTCTTGAAGTCGTGGCCGGTCGACTGGCTCGCCTCCGGGAAGTCCGAGTACGGCAGCTGGAGCACCTGGCCCCCGTCTCCCACCTCGTCCTGCACCTGCGCGAAGAAGGCGGAGCGAGCAGCCCAGGTCGCGTCGAGCTCCGCGTAGTCGGGGACGACCTCGGCGCTGGTCTGGTCCCAGGTGCCGCCGGCGAGGAGGACGGCCCCGACGGCGAGGGTCGCGGTGGCCGGCGCGAGTCGCAGGTGCGGCCGCCACGTGACGACGCGGGCCACGGCGGCGTCGAGCGCGAGGCCGAGGCCCGCGAGCGAGAGGAGGGCGATCACGATCGACATCCGGTTCGCGCCGCGCAGCGAGCTCGTCACGAAGGAGAAGAGGCTGGAGAGCCCGCCGAAGGTGCCGAACAGGAACGCCACGAGCGCGAGCCCGGCCATGAGGCGGATCGTCCTGAACCGCTCCGCGTTCGCCGGCGTCGAGCCGGCCACCGGGCGCCGTCGCCCCAGCAGCGAGGACACGGCCACCACGACGAGCAGCACGAACCCGGCCGCCGCGACCGCGCCGAGCACGGGGGTCTCCGAGCGGTAGGGGAAGTAGTCGTCGTAGTAGTCGCGGAGGTTGGCGAGGAACTGCACGCGGTGCCCCGGCATCGGCAACAGCAGCTGGGTCAGCTTGAGCGAGTAGTACTCGGTCTCGACCGGCGTCCGGACCAGCGCGCCGCCGTCCGAGCCGTTGCGCCACGACCAGAGCACGTCGGGCAGCATGTTGGCGACCGCGGTCACGACGACCACGAGGCCGGCGACCACCGCACCCGCCAGGCGGCGCCAGTCGCGCACGCGCCACCACGAGGCCACGCCCACGAGCGCGATGAACACGACGGTGAAGAAGCCGTAGTAGGTGGCGCCCGTCACGACGAGGGCCAAGGAGGCGGCGACCGCGGCCCCGCGCCCGGTCAGGACCGCGAGCACCGGGTTGCGCACGCCGGCCCGACGCAGCCAGAGCGGCTGCCCGGTCGCGATCAGGTGCACGACCCAGAAGGCCAGCGGCAGGGTGAAGTAGGTCGACAGCGCGAGGTGGTTCTCGTTGCGGATGAAGTGGTACGGCGCGAGGGCGAAGAGCACCGCGAGCACCACCGACAGGACCCGGGACATGCCGATCCGGAGGAAGAAGAAGGTCGCGGTCAGCGCGATGAGGACGAAGCCCAGCACGTACCAGACGTTCAGGGCGACAGCCCAGTCGCCGAGCACCGCGGAGAAGACCCGCGCGGCCATGAACTGCAGGTTGTCGGCCGTCGGGAAGTCGTGGTAGTGCTGCCCGAACGGGGCGCCGAGGAGGGGCTGCGACTCGTACCAGCCGGTCTCGGAGACCGTCTTGAAGTGGGCCGAGACGGCGAGGGCGTCGTTGCGGTCGAAGAACGGCACGGCCCAGTCGGCGCGCCACAGCTTCATCGCGAAGACGACGCCCGCCGCGGCGAGGACGCCCGCAGCGAGGTAGGCGGTGCCCCACCAGTCGGCGGCCCGCCGCGCCGCGCCGCGCTGCTCGACCTCGGTGGTCGGGCGCTGCCCGGCCCTCGTCGTCGTCGATCCGCGGGGCGCCGCCATCAGCGCCGGCCCGAGGCGCGCTCGCCGGCCTGCATCCGGCGACGGAGGACCAGGTAGACGAGGCGACGCGACTGCGCGGCCAGGCGCGCCCGCAGGTCGCCGAGGCGACGGTCGGCCGCGCTCACGACCTCGGGGTGCTCGCGGTGCAGCTCGGCGTGGTAGCCGCGTGCCTGACGGGACTGCTCGGCCGACAGCGCCACGCTCCACTGCGTCGAGCTCAGGCGGAAGCCGCCGGCCAGCCCGGGGACGGCGACGAGGTCGCCCCGCAGCAGCGTGCGGCAGTAGCTGGCCTGGTCGATCAGGTACGGGAACGCCGGGTACCAGCCGCCGGCCTCGACGAGCGCCGATCGGCGGAAGGTCACGCAGAAGGGCTCGCCGAAGACGTTCGTCCCCGCGCGCACGGTGGCGCGGACGGCCTCGGCGCCGGGGACGAGCCGACGGCCCCAGTCCTTGCCCCGGCGGCGCAGGACCGTGGCGCCCGAGGCGTCGATCAGCGAGCGCGGCGACGACGCGACGACGGCGGTCGGCTGCTCGTCGAGGGCCTCGACGTGGTCGCGCAGCGTGCCGGGGTGCAGCACGTCGTCGCCGGGCACGAGTCGCAGGTACTCGCCGGTGGCGGCGTCGGTCACGCGCGTCCAGTTCGCGGGGGCGCCGCCTCCTGCGGGGGTCTGCAGCAGCGTGACGCGCGGGTCGTCGGCGTACGCCTGCAGCCGCTGCCAGGTGTCGTCGGTCGACGAGTGGTCGGCGACGACGAGCTCGAAGTCGTCGTAGTCCTGGGAGAGCACGGAGCGCACCGTGTCGTCGATGAAGTCGGCGTTGTTGAAGGACGGGATGACGACGGTGAGACGGGGGGACATGCACGCTGCTCTCTGGCTCGATCAGTGAGTCAGTGTACTGGCGGCTCCGGAGCGGGACGGGCAGCCTCGCGCGGGCTGTCGGGACGATGTGTGATGATGATTCGTCGCCTGCCGGGCGACGTCGTCGCCCCGGCGACGGGACTGTCGCCGCGGAAGGCGCGAGGCATGGAGATCCGTGAGTACTGAATCCGAGGCGCGCGTCCAGCGCATCGCGACCCTTCCCTTCGAGAAGGCCGGCGCCGCGAGCGGCGGCCTCATCTCGGGCGTCGTCCCTGCGGTGCGCGACATCTGGGGGCACCGGGCGCTGCTCGACCTGCTGATCCGCCGCGAGCTGAAGGCCCGCTACAAGGACAGCGCGCTGGGCTTCGTGTGGAGCTTCATCCGGCCGCTCACCATGCTCGCGATCTACTACTTCGCCGTCGGCCAGGTGCTCGGCGCCGCCCGCTCCGTCCCGCAGTTCGCCATCTACGTCTTCGCCGGCCTCACGCTGTGGGGCCTCTACAACGAGATCATCGCGGGCGGCACGACGTCCATCCTCGCGAACGCCGGGCTGATCAAGAAGGTCTACGTCCCCCGTGAGCTGTTCCCGCTGGCCTCGCTCGGGTCGGCGCTCTTCAACTTCGTCGTCCAGTTCGCGGTGCTGCTCGCCGCGGTGCTCGTGCTCGGGCAGTTCCCCGTCTCGTGGGATCTGCTCTACATCCCGGTGGCCGTGGTGCTCACGGTGATCTACGGCCTCGCCTTCGCGCTCTTCCTGTCGGCCGTCAACGTGTACCTCCGTGACGTGCAGTACCTCGTCGAGGTCGCGCTGCTCATCCTGTTCTGGGCCTCGCCGATCGTCTACTCGTTCGGCATGGTCGTCGACCGGGCCGCCGCCCGCGGGCAGGAGTGGATCGTCACCCTGTACCAGCTGAACCCGATGACCGACATCATCCTCGCGTTCCAGAAGGGGATCTGGCGCGCGGGCAGCGAGACCTCCGTGCTGGACGACGGCACCGTCATCCCGCCGCAGCCGTTCCCTGCCGACCTCGACTTCCGCCTCCTCGTCATCGGCGTCGTGGGCCTCGTCCTGCTGCTCCTCGCCCAGCGGGTCTTCGCCCGCCTGCAGGGCAACTTCGCCCAGGAGATCTGAACCGTGAGCACTGCACCCACCCCGCCCGTCTCGGTCGTCACGATGACCGACGTCTCGAAGCGCTTCGTCATCCGCAAGGAGAAGTCGCTGAAGGAGCGGATCGTCAACCTCGCCAGGTCGAACAAGCACAAGGACGACTTCTGGGCGCTCCGCGACGTGTCGCTCGACATCGAGGCCGGCACGACCGTCGGGCTCATCGGGGCGAACGGCTCGGGCAAGAGCACGCTGCTGAAGGTCATCGGGGGCATCCTCCAGCCCACGACGGGCGAGGTGCGACGCCGAGGCCAGCTCGCGGCGCTGCTCGAGCTCGGGGCCGGGTTCCACCCCGACCTCACCGGGCGCGAGAACGTGTTCCTGAACGGCTCGATCCTCGGCCTCACGCAGCAGCAGATCACCGGCTTCTTCGACTCGATCGTCGAGTTCAGCGAGATCGGCGAGTTCATCGAGACGCAGGTCAAGTTCTACTCGTCGGGCATGTACGTCCGGCTCGCCTTCGCCATCGCCATCCACGTCGACCCCGACGTGCTGCTGGTCGACGAGGTCCTGGCCGTCGGCGACGAGCCGTTCCAGCGGAAGTGCCTGGACAAGATCGCCCAGTTCCAGCGGGAGGGGCGGACGATCGTCATCGTCACCCACGACCTCGGGACGGTCGAGAACCTGTGCGACCGGGCCGTCGTGCTGTCGCACGGCGCCGTGATCTTCGACGGCGACCCCGTCGAGGGCGTCGCGGCCCTCCGTCGGGATTTCTCGTAGCGTGACGGTGCCGGACGGGGCCGCTTCGAGCCCCGGCGGGCGCAGCCCGCTGATCGCCCTGGGCACCGGGACCGTCCTGCTGGGCGGGTGCAACTACCTCTACCTGGCCCTCGTCGGCAACATCGTGGGCGGGGTGGCGAGCGCGCCCGTCTCGGTGCTGTGGACCATGATGGCCGGCATCGCGGTCGGGCTGTTCCAGCCGGTCGAGCAGATGCTCTCGCGGGGCATCGCCCGTGCACGGGACGGGGGAGGGTCGACCAGGCCGATCGTCGTGCGGACGCTCTCGCTCGCCGGCGTCGTGCTGGCGGCGGCGCTCGTGCTGCTGCTCGTCCTCGCCGAGCCCGTCGGGCGCCTCCTCTTCTCCGGGCAGACGGAGTTCGTGTACCTCTTCGCCGTCGGCCTCGTCGCCTCGACGGCGCTGTTCGCCGTCCGCGGCTGGCTGGCCGGCACTGGCCGGTTCGGACGCTACGGGCTCGAGATGTCGCTCGAGGGCGTGCTCAAGGTGCTGGGCGTCCTGGCCCTGGCCGCGGGCGGGGCGACGGACCCGCGCCTCCTGGGCTCCGCACTGGTCGTGGCGCCGATCGTCGCGGCCGTGGTCGCGCTCGTCGGGGTGCGCCGGGGGGAGGCCGCGCCCGAGGCGCACGGCGTGCCGCCGACGCCCCGGTCCTCGGACCTGGCGGCCTACGCGGCGCTGACCACCGGGTCGCTCCTGCTCCAGCTGTTCGTCAACGTCGGCGTGATCCTGGCGCAGGTCGCCGTGAGCGGGGAGGCCACCGCCTACACGGCGAGCCTCGTGGCCGCGCTCGCCGTCGCCCGTGTGCCGCTGTTCCTGTTCAACGCGGTCCAGTCCCTCATGCTGACGCGCTTCACCGTCGACGTGCAGCGGGCGCGCTTCTCCGCGCTCGTCCGGTCCCTGGCCGGGTGGAACGCCGCCGTGCTCGGGCTCGGCGTCGTCTGGGTCGTGCTCGTCTGGCTCACGGGCGCGCTCGTGGTGTCGTGGTTCGGCGACGGCTACGAGATCGCCACGGGAGACCTCGTCCTGCTCGCCGTGTCGTGCGTCCTGCAGATCGTGACCATGGTCGTGACCCAGGCCCTGCTGGCTCTCCACCGCGAACGGCTCGCCACGCTCGTCTGGCCCGTCGGCCTCGCCGTGCTCCTCGCGGTGTACCTGCTCTCGTCCGCCGACCTGGGCACGGCCGTCGCGGCCTCCATGGTGGCCGGCACCGCGACGACCGCCGTGGCCGCCGCGGCGCTGGCCGCGTGGTCCGTCCGCCGGGCGGCCGCGGCAGCGGCGGCGTCAGCGGCAGCGTCAGCGCCGGTCGGCCCCGGGGCGCGCCTCGAGCCGTGAGCGCCACGAACGCTTCCGCGCGGCGATGGTGGCCGTCGCAACGACGAACATGAGGGTGCCCTCGAAGAGGGCGTAGCTCTCGGCGATGGAGACGACGCCGATGAGCACCAGGACGACCGCGGGCCACACGTAGGCCACGATCGGGTGCGAGGAGGCGGTCGCCCACGCCCTGACGAAGGCCAGGCCGCCGGCGGCGACGAGCAGGAGCACGCCCACGAGCCCCACCTGGAACCACGTGTCGAAGAGCGCTCCGAGACCGGTCGCCGAGGGGCGGCCCGTCGGGGTGAGCAAGGTGGAGAAGGGGAAAACCTCGGTGGGCCACTGCCCGACGAAGCCCCAGCCCTGGAGCGAGTTGACCTCGATCAGCTGCCTGAGGCGACCCCAGAGGGCGATGCGGACGTCGACGTCGCCCGTCGCGTCCACAGCGGGGAAGATCCGCTCGCGGCTGAGCCAGGCGACCACGCCGCCGAGCGACACGAGCCCCGCCAGCACGCCCTGGATGACGGGGCGCCGGGCCGGGGGAGCCTTCCGCAACGACCGCAGCGCCAGACCGGCCACGACGAGGGCGAGGACCGCGGCGGCGGTGACCGGAGAACGCGAGAAGAGGACGCAGAGGGCGGCGAGCGTGCACGAGGCGAGCCCGAGGCCCTTGGCCACCGAGCGCGTGAGGTACTCGACCACGAAGGTGACGAGACCCAGCGCGGCGAGGAAGCCGAGGTAGTTCCTCGTGCCCGCGATCCCCTGGATGGGGCCGCCGAGGGCGAGGTCGCCCGCGATGCCGAGGAACCGGATGGGCTGGTCGATCAGCAGACCGCTGAGCACCTCGAGGGCCAGCGACGTCACCAGCAGGATGCGGAGGGCGTCGCCGGAGGCGCGGACGACCTGCACCAGGTCGCGCCCGAGCGCCAGGTACAGGCCGAGGGCGCCGAAGGCGGCGGCGTAGGCGACACCCCCGATGGTCGCCCAGGTGTAGTCGCTCCAGAGGACGGAGACGCCCCACCAGCCGAAGAGCGCGATGAGCGACACGGGCAGGATGCCGTGCCACTCGATGTGGTGGCGCTGGCCGAACAAGGAGCAGGCTGCGAGGGCGACGAGCGAGACCAGGACGCCGAGGGAACCTGGCCAGCCGATCAGCGCGCGGACGGCGTGGGCGGAGAAGGCGTACACGACGACGGCGACCGTGAGGGCCTGGCTGAAGTGCCCGCCCGCCGAGAACCCGATCCACGCCGAGACGTAGCGACGCAGGGGCTCGTGCGCGCCTCCCGGGGATCCCATCGGACCATCATGGCAGTCCGCACCTCCCGGGCCGGCCGGGCCGCCTGGGCTAGAGTCGTGCCGTGCTGCCCTCGAACGACCCAGACCACTCCGGCCGCGGAGCCCTCGTCATCATCCCGACCTACGACGAGGCCGAGAACATCGAGACCATCGTCGGTCGTCTCCTGGCCGCCGTGCCCGAGGCGCACGTGCTCGTCGTCGACGACGCGAGCCCGGACGGCACCGGCGACATCGTCGAGCGGATGGCCGCAGCCGACGAGCGCGTCCACGTCGAGCACCGGACCGGCAAGCTCGGCCTCGGCGCCGCGTACGTGTTCGGCTTCGGCTGGGGCCTGCAGCGCGACTACGAGTTCCTCGTCGAGATGGACGCCGACGGGTCGCACCCGCCAGAGCGGCTCCCCGCGATGCTCGCCCGTGTCGCCCTGCGGGCACCGGACGCACCGTCCCTGGCCATCGGCTCCCGCTGGGTGCCGGGGGGCAGCGTGGTCAACTGGCCGCTGAGCCGGCAGATCCTGAGCCGCGGGGGCAACACCTACGCGCGCGTCGTCCTCGGCCTCTCCCTCAAGGACGTCACCGCGGGCTTCCGTGCGTACCGTGCCGAGACCGTCCGGGCGATGGACCTCACCGACATCGACTCCAAGGGCTACTGCTTCCAGGTCGACATGACCCTGCGCGTGCTCGACCAGGGCAGGCGAGTCGTGGAGGTGCCCATCGAGTTCCGAGAGCGCGAGCGCGGCGAGTCCAAGATGAGCCAGGCGATCGTCGTCGAGGCCATGCTCCGGGTGACGCAGTGGGGCGTCGGCCGCCGGCTCGCCGCGCTCCGAGGGGCCCTCGGCCGCTAGTCCGACGCCGACGCCGACGGGCCGTCGACCTCGAACAGGAGGTACCGGCCGTCGGTCGAGGCCACCTCCGCGTCGGCGTCGCCCGTCGCTGCCTCGACGAAGGGGCGCCAGCCGTCAGGGGCGTCGCTGTAGCCAGCCGTGTCGACCAGCACGGCGCAGGCCCCCGTCTCGTCCACGGTCTCTGCGAACGAGCGCGCGCCCCGCACGTCGGCCCAGACGTCCCAGCCCGTGGTGCCGCGGACCGACCCGTAGCTCCACTCGAGCTGGCCGGGCGTCGAGTAGAGGTACGGCAGGGCCTCGTCGTAGTCGTTCAGCTGGCCGATCTTGCCGCTGTCGGGGAAGCTCTTCAGCGGCAGCTGCACGACGCCGCATCCGTCGGGCAGCGCCTTCTCGGCCGCCTGGACGAAGACGGAGGTCTGCGTGCCGTCGGTGGGCCTGATCGGGTAGGCCTGGTCGACCCCGGTCACCTGGTCGGGCACGGCGACCGCGACGACCGCGACCACGGCGGCGAGCTTGAGGCCGGCCTTCTTCGGCACGGCGTCGACGAGCAAGGCGACCGCGGCCAGGCCGAAGAGGATCAGGAAGATGCTCAGCCTGCTCCAGGCGCGGATCTGCGGCCCGATGACGAGCGCCACGAACACCCCGAGCCCGGACACGATGTAGAACGCGAAGGTCCACGCCGTCGCGAAGGCGAGCACGCGGACCTGCGGCCGGGTGACGAAGCGCCCCACGGCGGTGGCCTGGAGGCCGCGCCCCGACGTGGCGGTGGTGACGAACACCACGGCGAAGAGCAGGACGATGCCGATCGAGGCGATCAGGGGCGCCCCGGGTGGCTCGGTCGTCGAGATCGCGTTCCCCTTGCCGTACTCGGCGGCGAACTCGTCGAAGAAGGTCAGGTCCGAGCCCGCCCACGGCGTGAGCAGGGTGATGAGCTTGCCCGCGTAGTACTCCGACTCGCCGACGAGCCGGTCGTTGACGTACGGCGCGTACCGCTCGCCGAAGCCCAGCCCCAGGACGACCAGGGCCGCGCCGACGGACGCGGCGAGCGACCCGAACGCGAGGGTGGGCCACGCGAGCTGCCTGACGCCCTCTCGCCGGACCAGCACGGCCACGACGCGGGCAGCCCAGGTCCCTGCGACCACGATGGCGGCGAAGACGAAGTAGTAGGCCCCCGTGGTGGCGATCAGGAGGCTCAGCAGCACGATCGGCGTGCCGTGCGACAGCCCGCGGGCCAGCGGCGACGCGAAGCGCGCGCCCCATCGCCGGAACGGATCCGTCGACGGACCGGCCGCGACCAGGACGAGGATGCCGGCCAGCGGGATCGCCCAGTAGGCGGCGAGGAACGCGTGTCCGGCGGCCACGCGGAAGAAGTGGTACGGCGCCACGCTGAAGAGCACGGCGAACAGGATCGCGACCGCCGGCCGGACGCGCACCGCCCTGAGGAACGCGTACCCGGTCACGGCGGTCGCCGCGAAGGTGAGGAGGTAGTAGAGGTTCAGCATCAGCAGGCCGCCGTCGAGCACGGTCGCCATGGCGGCCATGACCAGCGCCGAGGCGACGTCCACCTGGCTGCTGAAGAAGACGTTCAGGCCGTCCGGGAACCCGAGTGCCGGGTTGTCGGCGAAGGAGAACGACTGGGTCGCCGAGGTGAAGAGCGTGTAGTGCAGGATCGCGTCGTCACCGCCGGCCTGCCAGCGCTGCGAGAGGTCCGCCGGGCTGATCTTGAGGGCGACGATCGCGACGGCGACGCTGATCACCGCCGCCGCGGCCGCCGCGGCCAGGTCGGTGAGGCGGCGACGGGCGGGCGAGGGTGTGGCGGAGGACATCCGCTCGACCTTATCGAGCGTCTGGCCCCTCGCCGGTCGCCACACGCGGGGGCGGCCGGTCGCGATCCGTCCAGCCGTAGGCGTCGCGCCGGGTCACGACGATGACGATCACGAAGATCGCCCAGCCCCACTCGACGATGAGCCGCGACTCGGTCAGGCCGTGGACGAGCAGGAGGGTCAGCAGCAGCACGGGCAGCAGGTCGAGCGCGGACCACGCGGCCTCGCGCCCCACGCCGAGGACGCGGCGGTCGGTCGCCCACGACCACGCCCGCAGCAGCACGCCGACGACCACGAGCAGGAACAGCACGAGGCCGACCCAGCCGAGCTGGAACCAGACGTCGAGGTACGCGTCGTGCGCCTGCAGGTAGACGACGCCGTTGCGCTCGGCGAGGTCGATGAACGGCTCGGAGATGGGGATCCAGTAGCTGACCCAGCCCCAGCCGACGACGGGGTGCTGCACCCCGAGGTCGAGCACCGCAGCCCAGATGTCGGTGCGGCCGGTCAGGTCGCCGCTCCGGCCTGCGATGGCGAGCAGCGGCTCGCGCGCGAGCACGAGCAGCCCCGCGGCGAGCAGCGCCAGCGCGGCGGCGGCGCCGTAGACCCGCGGACGCCTCTCGACGGGAGTCACTCGCAGCTTGGTGACCAGCAGGAGCACCAGGGCCACGGCCACGGCGCACACCAGGGTGGTGGCCGACCGCGTGAGCAGGAGGGCGAGCACGGCGGCGGCGATGCCGACCCGGCCGGCGTTCTTCGTCACCTGCCGGGCCGAGAGCTGCACCGCCGTCACGACGAGGGCGAGCAGCGCGAGCACGGCCAGGATGTTGCTGTTGCCCTGCAGCCCCTGGATGCGGCCCCCGGTGAACAGCTCGGCGCGTGACCAGAAGAAGGCGTCGGGCACGTCGCCGGAGCAGTCGGTGTAGACGGTGCAGACGGGCTGGCGGACGAACACGCCGACGACGAGCTCGAACAGCAGCGAGAGCCCGACGTGCAGCCGCAGCGCTCGCCCCAGGGCGATCACGATCGACGGCCAGGGCAGCGACGACGTGACGGCGACGGCCCCGAGGGTCGTCGCCAGGGTCGCGACGATGCCGATGGCCGAGGCGGCCGGGTACTGCGACCAGGCCAGCGAGACGACGGCGAAGGCCAGCCAGAGCACGAGGAGGCGCGGCAGCGTCCGCACCCGCGGCGGGTGCCGCGCGACGACGACCGCCGCCGCGATCACCATGACGCCGCAGACCACGCCCCAGCCCCAGAAGCTCGTCGCGTTGCGCAGCACGTCGCCGCCGAGGAGGACGAGGAAGACGAGCGTGGCGAAGAGCGTGCGAGCACGCTCGGGAGGCGCCGGCGCGGCACGGCGAGCGGGGAGCGTCGTCGTCATGCGGACCAGGCTAGACGACGGCGCGCCCCCGCCGGGCCGGTGGTCAGACGAAGGCCGCCTGGCCGGTGATGCTGCGCCCGACGATGAGCGTGTTCATCTCGCGCGTGCCCTCGTAGCTGTAGAGGGCCTCGGCGTCGGCGAAGTGGCGGGCGACGTCGTAGTCGAGCACGATCCCGTTGCCGCCCAGCACCTCCCTGGCGTGCGCCACCGTCTCGCGCATGCGGGCCGTGGTGTAGGCCTTGGCCAGCGAGGCGTGCTCGTCGCGCTGCTTGCCGTCGTCGAGCATCTGCGACACCCGCACCACCATGCCGAGCGACGCGGTGATGTTGCCGATGCACTTGACCAGCAGGTCCTGCACGAGCTGGTGAGCGGCGATCGGCTTGCCGAACTGGATGCGCTCCCCGGCGTAGGCGAGAGCCGCCTCGTAGGCGCCGATCGAGTTGCCCACCGCCGCCCAGGCGACCTCTGCCCTCGTGAGCCGCAGCACGGAGGCCGTGTCGCGGAAGGAGTTCGCCTGCTGCAGGCGCAGGCTCTCGGGCACGCGCACCCCGTCGAGCACGATGTCGGCGTTCTGCACGATCCGGAGGCTCTGCTTGTCCTCGATCTTCGTGGCCGTGTAGCCGGGGGTCGAGGTCGGGACGATGAACCCCTTGACCTGGCCGTCCTCGGCGCTCTTGGCCCAGATGATGGTCAGGTCGCTGAACGTCGCGTTGCCGATCCAGCGCTTCGAGCCGTTCAGCACCCAGTCGTCGCCGTCGCGCGTCGCGACCGTGCGGAGGCCCTGCGCCGAGTCGGAGCCCGAGAGCGGCTCGGTGAGGCCGAAGGCGCCCACGAGCTCGCCGCTGGCCATCCGGGGCAGCCACTCTGCCCGCTGCTCGGGGGAGCCCCCGACGCTGATGGACCCCATCGCCAGGCCGTTCTGGACGCCGACGAAGGTCGCCACGGACGCGTCGACCCTGGCGAGCTCGAGCGCGACCCAGCCGCGGAACACGGCGGAGTTCTCGAACGGGCGCGTCTCCTCCCAGGGGAGCGCGAAGATGCCGAGGTCGGCCAGCCCCTTCACGATCCGCGTCGGGAACTCGGCCCGTGCCCAGTGGTCGTTGACGATCGGCTTCACCTCCGTCTCGAGGTAGCTCCGCAGGTCGGCCAGGACCGACTTCTCGCGGTCGGTGAGCAGGTCTTCGTACCCGTAGAAGTCGCTGGCGAGCGAGGTGAACGAGGTGAGGGTCGGTGTGGACATCAGGTGGCTCCGTTGCTCCGTGTCGTGGTGGCGACGACGACGCCAGCGCGCCGCCGTCCCGGGTGAGACGCGGCGAGCCTAGGCAGGCAGGTCGGCAGCGGCAAAGAGCTTGGTAGTTTTGGCCAAGGCCTCCCGGCCGGTGCGCTCGGCCCTTTGTAGAGGGGCCCCAAGCCCGGCCGCCGGGTCGCCGCGCACGCCGCCCGACGGGCACGACCCACGACACGCACGGAGAGCCATGTTCCTCGCCATCACCAACACCCCGCGCGACTACGCGTGGGGCTCCCGGACCGCGATCTCCGAGCTGCTCGGACGACGGCCGTCGGGCAGGCCGGAGGCCGAGCTCTGGCTGGGGGCGCACGCCGGGTCGCCGAGCATCGTCGTGGCCCCCGCCGTGGTCGACGGCGCGGACACCCTGGCCGACTGGTTCGCCGCCGAGCCGGCCAGGGCCCTCGGACGGGGCCGCACGGAGCTGCCGTTCCTGCTCAAGGTGCTCGCCGCCGACCAGCCGCTGTCGATCCAGGCTCACCCGACGCCCGAGCAGGCCGAGGAGGGCTTCGCCCGCGAGGAGGCGGCGGGCGTCCCCCTGGACGCGCCGCACCGCAACTACAAGGACCGCTTCCCGAAGCCCGAGATCATCGTCGCCCTGAGCGAGCGCTTCGACGCGCTCTGCGGCTTCCGCGACCCGGCCGAGACCCTGGCCGACATCGACGCGATCGACGCGGGGACCGGCCGCCTGTCGGCCCTGCGCGGCAGCGTCGCGGCCTCGCTCGAGTCGACGCTCGCCTGGCTCTTCGACGGCTCGGACGAGTCGCGACGGGTCGTCGGGTCCGTCGCCGAGCTGGCACGGGCGGTCGCCGACCCGAGCCCGAGCACCGCGACCGTCGTCGAGCTCGACCGCCTGTACCCGGGCGACCCCGGCGTCGTCGTGTCGCTGCTGCTCAACCGGGTGTCGCTCCGGGCCGGCGAGGCGCTGTTCCTTCCGGCGGGCAACGTCCACGCGTACCTCGGCGGGCTCGGCATCGAGCTCATGGCGCCTTCCGACAACGTGCTGCGGGGCGGCCTCACCCCCAAGCACGTCGACGTGCCCGAGCTGCTGCGCGTGCTCGAGTTCTCGCCGCTGCCCGTGCCGTGGCTCCGGCCGGTCGAGGTGGCCAAGGGGGTCGAGCGCTTCGCCCCGGAGGGCACCGGCTTCGCCCTGCTCCGCGTGCACGCAGGAGGCGCGGGCGCGGTCGTCGAGATCGGCGGGCCGAGCATCCTCCTCGTCACCGAGGGCGAGGTCGACGTCAAGGGACAGGACGGCACGATCCACCTCGCGAGGGGCGAGTCCGCCTTCGTGACCCCCGACGAGGTCCGCCTCGCGGTCAGCGGCGGGGGCCTCCTGTGGGTGGCGACGCCCGCCTGACGCGCGAGCGCCGCACGGCCGGGAGGCGCCTCCTCGCCTCGCTAGGCTGACGCCATGTCATGGTTGGTCACCGGCGGTGCCGGGTACATCGGGTCCCACGTCGTCCGCGAGCTCACGGGGGCCGGCATGGACGCCGTCGTCCTCGACGACCTCTCGTCCGGCCTCGAGGCGTTCGTGCCGAGCGACGTGCCGTTCGTCCGCGCGAGCATCCTCGACCGCGACGCCGTCGCGGCGGCGATCGAGCAGCACGGCGTGACCGGGGTCGTCCACGTGGCCGGCTACAAGTACGCCGGGGTCTCGGTGCAGCGCCCGCTGCACACCTACGAGCAGAACGTGACGGGCACCCAGGTGCTGCTCGGCGCCATGGCGGACGCCGGGGTCGACCGCGTCGTCTTCTCGTCGAGCGCCGCCGTGTACGGCACCCCGCCCACGGACGTCGTCACCGAGGACACCCCGAAGGCGCCCGCCTCGCCCTACGGCGAGAGCAAGCTGATCGGCGAGTGGCTGCTCCGCGACCAGGCGACGGCCGTCGGTCTCCGGCACACCAGCCTCCGCTACTTCAACGTCGTCGGCTCCGGCTCGCCCGACCTCTGGGACGCCAGCCCGCACAACTTGTTCCCGCTCGTGTTCGACGCGCTCGCAGCAGGGCGGGCGCCGCGCATCAACGGCGACGACTACGACACCCCCGACGGCACCTGCGTGCGCGACTACGTGCACGTGGCCGACCTCGCCGTCTCGCACGTCGCCGCAGCGCGCCGCCTCGACGCGGGAGAGCCGGTCGAGGCCGCCTACAACCTCGGCTCCGGAGGCGGGGTGTCCGTCGCGGAGATCATGGACGCGATGCGCGAGGGCACCGGCATCGACTTCACGCCGGAGGTCGGCCCGCGCCGCCCCGGCGACCCTGACCGCATCGTCGCCGACGGCGCCCTGGCGGCCCGCGACCTCGACTGGGAGATGCGCCACACGCTGCTCGAGATGGTGGCGAGCGCCTGGGACGCGGCTCCGCGCGGCTGACCCGGCGACACGCCGGAGCCCGCTTGACCCTCGATGAGGGGTGCAGGGTTTATGGGGTCCGACTTGACGTAGGCGAACTACACCGGTGTAATTGGCACATCGCAGCCGTCCAGGGAGCGAGCGACACGAGGGGAGATGTGCCATGGCGATCGACGAGAGCCGTGACGACCGAGACCTCGTCGCACCGGTCCGAGCGGGTGTGCCCGACGACTGGCACGTCGACCCGGTGCTGCTGGGCGTCCCCGGCGTCCGCAGGTCCGGCGAAGAGGACGAGGCCCAGCTCTCGTGGCAGGTCGACTCCCTCTGCGCGCAGACCGACCCCGAGGCGTTCTTCCCCGAGAAGGGCGGCTCCACCCGAGACGCCAAGAAGATCTGCGCCTCGTGCGACGTGCGGGCCCAGTGCCTCGAGTACGCGCTCCAGAACGACGAGCGCTTCGGCATCTGGGGCGGTCTCTCCGAGCGTGAGCGCCGCAAGCTCCGCAAGCGGGCCTAGCCCGTTCGTCCCGACGTCTCCACGGCGCCCGGCCCCCGAGAGGGGACGGGCGCCGTCGTCGTGCCGGGGCTGACGAGGCGGCTGTCCGCCGCCGGTCATCGGTCTCTCACAGGTAGGGACGGACCGGCGCGGCGCGGTGGACGCGAGGGGTGCCCGACCTAGGCTGCACAGGTCATGCAGCCGAGAGTCACAGCGATCCTCGTCGCCCCTGGTGGAGCGACATACCTCGACCGAACCCTCGACGCGTTGTCGCGGCAGACACGCCCGCCGGAGTCCCTCGTCGTCGTCGACGCCGGGGGCAAGGACGGCGAGGCCGGGCGGCTGTCGCTCAGCGGAGCGGCCCAGCTGACCAGCGTGCCCGCCGGCACGACGTTCGTCCAGGCGCTCGCGCAGGGCGTGCGCGTCTCGGGGCCCGGCGACTCGCCTAGGGACGGCGCCGCCGACCCCGACGAGTGGCTGTGGTTCCTGGGGCACGACAACGTGCCCCGCCAGGAGGCTCTCGAGCGCCTCCTGTCCCAGGTCGAGGTGTCGCCCTCCGTCGCGGTCGCGGGGCCGAAGCTGATGCGCCTCGACGACCCGACCGTCATCGCCGAGTTCGGCGAGACGATGACCCGGTACGGCGCCTCCATGCCCCTCGTCGAGAGCCAGCTCGACCAGGGGCAGCACGACCACCACGAGGACGTCCTCGGGGTGGCCGCCGCGGGCATGCTGGTCCGCCGCAGCGTCTGGACGGCCCTGGGAGGGTTCGACCCTGGTCTGCCGCACGTCGACGCGGCCCTCGACTTCTCGGTGCGCGCGCGCCTCGCGGGGCACCGCGTCGTGCTCGTGCCCGACGCGCGTGTGTCCAGCGCCGGCCAGCCTGAGGACTTCGGCCAGGCCCCCGGCGGCCACGCCCGCGCCGTCCGCCTGCACCGCGCCGCCCAGCTGCACCGCCGGCTCGTCTACGCGCCGCCCGCCGCCCTGCCGCTGCACTGGCTCTCGCTCGTCCCCCTCGCCTTCGTCCGCTCCGTCTGGCACCTCCTGACCAAGAACCCCGGGGCGGTCCCCGGCGAGTTCGCGACGGCCCTGGCGGCCGCGTTCGGGGGCTCGCGGGTCCTGCCGGCGAGGCGCGCGCTCGCGAGCACGCGGACGACCAGCTGGTCGGCCGTCGAGCCGCTCCGCGCCTCCTTCAACCTCATCCGCGAGCGTCGCGTCAGCGACCGCGACGCGCTCGTAGCGCACGGAGAGGACGCAACCGACCCGCGGGCGAGCTTCATCGGCTCCGGCGGGCTCTGGGTGGTGCTCGTCGCGGCCGTCGTGGGCGTCGTCGCGTTCCTCGAGTTCCTGCCGCAGCCGGCGCTGACCGGCGGCGGTCTCCTGCCCCTCAGCACCTCGGTCCCCGAGCTCTGGGACAACGTCGGCTGGGGCCGTCACGAGATCGGGACGGGCTTCGTCGGCCCCAGCGACCCGTTCACCGCGGTGCTCGCCGTGCTCGGCTCGATCACCTTCTGGTCCCCGTCCACCGCAGTGCTCGTGCTCTGGCTGGCGGCGCTGCCGGCCTCGGCGCTCGGCGCGTGGTTCGCCGCGCGTCGCGTGACGAGCCGCGCGTGGACGCCGGCCGTCGTCGCCGCGGTCTACGCGCTCTCGTCGCCCCTCCTGTCCGGCCTCCAGTCCGGCCACATCGGCGCGGTCGTCGCCCACGTCGCGCTCCCTTTCCTGATCTGGGCGCTGATCGGGTCGGCGAGGTCATGGGCGGCCGGGGCGACCGCCTCCCTGCTCTTCGCGGTCGTCGCCGCCTCGGCGCCCTCGTTGCTGCCCGCCCTCGTGGTGATCTGGCTCGGGTCGCTCGCCACCCGGCCCCGCGGCATCCACCGGATGCTCGCCGTCCCGCTGCCCGCCGTGGCGCTCTTCGTGCCGCTCGCCGCCGCGCAGATCTCCCGGGGCACCTGGTGGGGGCTGTTCGCCGACCCCGGCGTGCCCGCCAGGATCGAGCCGGCGTCGCCGTGGCAGCTGCTCGTCGCCTCGCCCGAGACCGGGCTGAACGGCTGGACGACCCTGCTCGCCGGGCTCGGCGTGAGCGGCTCGACGGCCGCGATCGTCGTGGCTGCGGCCTTCGCCCCACTGGCCCTCCTCGCCGTCGCCGCGCCCTTCGTCGGCCAGGCCCGCCGGGCGGTCCCCGCCCTGTCGCTCGCCCTGCTCGGCTTCGTGACCGCGGTCGCCGCGACCCACGTCTCGATCTCGGGCGTCGGCAGCGAGACGACCTCGGTCTGGGCCGGCGGCGGACTGAGCCTGTACCTGTTGGGCCTCGTCGGCGCCGCCGCGGTGACCCTCGACCGGCTGCCGCGCGTGGCGCCGACCGTGGGGGTCGTCGTCGCCGCCGTGAGCGTGGCGTCGGTGTTCCCGCTCGTGATCGCGTCGTACGTCGGCACCGGCGACGTCCGCCCGAGCTCGGGCCGCATCCTCTCCGCGTACGTCACTGCCGAGGCGGAGGCCTCGCCCGAGGTGGGAACCCTCGTGCTATCGCCGCAGCCGGACGGCTCCCTCGCGGTCTCGCTCGAGCACGGCCAGGGCGCCACCCTCGACGACCAGTCCACCCTCGACGCGACGGCGCAGCGACTCACCTCGACGAACGAGGACCTCACCGTGCTCGCGGGCAACCTCGTGAGCATCAGCGGCTTCGACCCGTCCGACGACCTCGACCAGCTCGGCGTCGGGTTCGTCCTGCTCGGCGAGGCCACGGACGGCGACGACGAGGCGCAGGCCCTCGAGCGCCGCGCGAGCGAGGCCCTCGACGGCACCGCGTCGTTCCAGCCCGTCGGCGAGACGACCAACGGCCTGCTGTGGCGCTGGGTGGACGCCTCGGGCGTCGCCCCCGACCGCGACGACGCCGGGCCGCTCCGCCCCGTGGTCCTGATCAGCTGGGCGCTCGTCTTCGGCTCCGCGCTGCTGCTGGCCGTGCCGACGGCTCCCCGTCGTCGACGCTCACGCGCCGGCGTGCCGGAGTCGGAGCAGCCCGCCACCACCTTCGACGAGGAGAGAGATGACTGAGCGACCCCTCATCGCGCGCACCCGGCGCATCGCGCTCGGCGCTGCCGGGCTCGCCGTGGCAGCCGTCGTCGTGGGCGCCGCTGGCGTCCTGCCGCTGCCGACGCTCCAGACGGTCCCGGCAGGCCAGCTCGTCACCCCCGTGGCGGTCGACCAGCAGCGCGTCTGCGCGGGCGGCCTCCTGCAGCTCTCGGACGACGAGGGCCAGCAGGCCACGACGGCCAGCTCCGTCGGGCGTGCCCAGGTCGCGTCCGCCTCGAGCACGGGCGACGACGAGAGCACCGCCCTGGCCGGGGCCGACGGCAGCGACTCCGACCCCGTGCTGTGGACGACGCCGGTGGAGGGGACGGACGTCCCCCTCGTGGCCGCGGCCCAGAGCCAGAGCGTGTCCTCCGGCGAGCTCGTCGGCTTCGCGGCGGCCCCGTGCACCGAGCCGACGAGCTCGACCTGGCTCGTCGGGGGATCGACCGAGACCGGCAGGGTGTCGCTCGTCGTGCTGGTGAACCCCACCGACGTCAACTCGACCGTCGACCTCGGCATCGCCGCGGAGAACGGCCGCGTGCAGGGACCCGGCATCGACGGCATCGTCGTCGCCCCCCGCAGCCAGAAGGTCGTCCCGCTCTCCGGCTTCGCGACCGGGCTCGTGTCGCCTGTCGTCCACGTCCAGAGCCGGGGCGGGCGCATCGTCGCCTCGCTGCAGCAGAGCGTCGTCCGCACCCTCGACCCCGGCGGGGTCGACATCGTCAGCGGGGCGGCCGCGCCCTCCCGTCAGGTGGTCGTGCCCGGGATCGTGGTGCGCGACTCCGCCGCCCTCGAGGGCGCGCTCACCGAGCCCTCGTCGGCCGACCTGCAGAGCGTCGTCCGGATCTACGTCCCGGGCGACGAGGCCGCGCAGGTCGCCGTGACGCTCGCCACGGCGGACGGCACCGGCGCGACGTTCCAGACGAGGGTCGAGGCCGGCCGGGTCGCCGACGTGCCGGTCGACGGGCTCGCCGACGGCACCTGGACGGCCACCCTCGAGTCGCAGGTGCCTGTCGTCGCCGGTGCCCGCACCTCCACCATCTCGGCCGAGGGCGCGGTCGACCTCGCCTGGGCGGCCGCCGCCCCGGCGCTGCGCGGCGACACCCTCGTGCAGGTGCCGCGGGGCGAGGGGCCGACCCTGTCGATGGCGAACCCCGGCTCGGAGGCGGTCACGGCGGTGGTCGAGGTCGGCGACGACGAGCAGCAGCTCACGGTGCCGGCGGGCAGCACGGTCGACGTCCCCGTCTCCGGCGGCGACGTCCTCACCCTGCGCGACGCGGACGGGCTGCGCGCCGCGGTCAGCTGGTCGGCGGCAGGGGCGATCGCGTCGTCACCCGTGACGTCGGCGTTCCCGGCGTCCACGCCGGTGGTCGTCTACCCGTAGGTCAGCCACCCGGAGGTCAGCTGCCCGTAGGTCAGCGGTCGCGCCAGCGATCGGGGGAGAGGTCCCACGGGTCCTTGCCGAGCAGGTCGCCGACGGCCTGCAGCACCCAGCCCTCGACGAGGACCCGGTGCTGCCACTCGCCGTCCCCCTGGCGGCTCGACTCGGGCACGTGCGAGAGCCGCTCGATCGGGAGCCGGTACACGACGACGGTGCGGGCGGCCCGGTCGACCCGCCACCGCTCGACCCTGGTCGGGTCGGGGAGCGCCGGCAGGCCCGCGACCTCGAAGGTCACGTCGGCGAGGTCGTCCGGCCACAGCTCGCGCAGGTGGTCCGCCGTCTCGGCGACGAGGTCGTCGAAGAGCTCGACCCTCGTGCGCAGGAAGGGCAGGTGCGGACCGGCGGCGGAGGAGCGGAGCCCGCGGCCGTGCCGGTCCCGACGTCGGGAACGGTCGGTGACGCGGACTCGGCGTGGCCTCGGCATCTCGCCATCGTAGACCGGCGGTATCGTGGCGGGCGATGAACGCCCGCCCCTGCAGCAAGGTCGCCTGCCACGACGACGCGGTGTCGACCCTCACCTACGTGTACGCCGACTCGATGGTCGTCGTCGGCCCCCTGAGCGACCGCGCGGAGCCGCACGGGTACGACTTGTGCGCCCGACACGCGTCGTCGTTGTCCGTGCCCAGGGGCTGGGACGTGCTGCGCCGGGTAGTTTTGGGGCATGACTACTGAGAACACCCCCGACCTCACCGCCTTCGTCAAGACCTACGACGTGCGCGGCCTGGTGGGGTCGCAGCTGACCGACGAGGTCGTTGAGGCCTTCGGGGCCGCCTTCGCCGACGAGGTCGGGGCGGCCGGCGGCGACCTCGTCGTCGGCCACGACATGCGCGACTCGTCGCCTGCCTTCGCGGCGGCCTTCTCGCGCGGAGCCCAGGCCAGGGGCGCCGACGTCGTCTCCCTGGGGCTCTGCTCCACGGACGAGTCCTACTTCGCGTCCGGCTCGCTCGACGCGCCGGCGGCGATGTTCACCGCCAGCCACAACCCCGCGACCTACAACGGCATCAAGATGAGCCGTGCGGGCGCCCAGGGCATCAGCCTCGACACGGGCCTGTCGTCGGTCCGCGACCGTGCGGCCCGCTACCTCGCCGACGGCATCGAGCCCGTGGACCAGGTGGGGTCGCTCCGCGAGCACGACGCTCTGCCGGGCTACGTCGCCCACCTGCGCGGCCTCGTCGACCTGACCGACGTCCGGCCCCTGAAGGTCGTCGTCGACGCGGGCAACGGCATGGGCGGCCTGACGGTCCCCGCCGTCCTCGGCGACGCGGCGGGGCTCCCGGCGCTGCCGCTCGAGATCGTCCCGCTGTACTTCGAGCTCGACGGCACGTTCCCGAACCACGAGGCGAACCCGCTCGAGCCCGCCAACCTCGTCGACCTGCAGGCCGCCGTCGTGGCCCACGGGGCGGACCTCGGCCTGGCCTTCGACGGCGACGCCGACCGCTGCTTCGTCGTCGACGAGAAGGGCGAAGCCGTCACCCCGTCGGCCGTCGCGGCCATCGTGGCCGTCCGCGAGATCGCCCGCGTCCGGGCGGCCGAGCCCGACGCCTCCATCTCGGTGATCCACAACCTCATCACCTCGCGCGCCGTGCCCGAGGCGATCGTCGCCTCCGGGGCGGTGCCGGTCCGCACCAGGGTCGGGCACTCGCTGATCAAGGACGAGATGCGCACGACCGGGGCGATCTTCGGCGGCGAGCACTCGGCGCACTACTACTTCCGCGACTTCTGGGGCGCCGACAACGGCATGCTCGCCGCCATGCACGTGCTGGCCGAGCTGGGACACCAGGACGAGCCGCTGTCGACCCTCACCGACCGCTACACGCCGTACACGGCCAGCGGCGAGATCAACTCGACCGTCACCGACGTCCCCGCCGCCTACACCCGCGTCGTCGAGGCGTTCACGGGCCGAGGCGAGTTCGACGAGCTCGACGGCCTGACCGTGTCGGGGGAGTCGGCCGACGGTGCCTTCTGGTGGTTCAACGTCCGCCCCTCGAACACCGAGCCGCTGCTGCGGCTGAACGCCGAGGCGGCGACGCGCTCGGGCATGGAGTCGGTGCGCGACGAGGTCCTGGCGCTGATCCGGGCGTCGTGATGGCCGACCACGAGGGCGGCGCCGCGGTCGACGCGCAGGCAGCCCCTGGCTACAGCGCGTCGAAGCAGCAGATCGTCACGCGGCTGCGCCGTGCCGAGGGCCAGGTCCGCGGCATCCAGCGCATGGTCGAGGACGACGTCTACTGCATCGACGTGCTGACGCAGGTGAGCGCGGCGACGAAGGCCCTCGAGACGGTCGCCCTGCAGCTGCTGGAGGACCACCTCGCGCACTGCGTCGCCGAGGCGGCGCGCGAGGGCGGCGCCGTGGCCGACGCGAAGATCGCGGAGGCGTCGGCCGCCATCGCGCGGCTCGTGCGTTCCTGAGGCGGTCGCCCGATCCTGGGCGACACACGGGGCGGCGTGGGCGAGAATGGTCGCATGCCCACTGACACGACCACGCTGCCCTACAAGGTCGCCGACCTGTCCCTCGCCGAGGCCGGCCGACACCAGCTCCGCCTCGCCGAGAACGAGATGCCCGGCCTGATGGCCCTGCGGGAGGAGTTCGGCCCGACCCAGCCCCTCGCGGGCGCCCGCATCGCGGGCTCGCTCCACATGACGGTGCAGACCGCCGTGCTGATCGAGACCCTCACCGCCCTCGGCGCCCAGGTGCGCTGGGCGAGCTGCAACATCTTCTCCACGCAGGACGAGGCGGCGGCCGCGATCGTCGTCGGCCCGACCGGCACCCCGGCGCAGCCCCAGGGCGTGCCCGTCTTCGCCTGGAAGGGCGAGACCCTCGACGAGTACTGGTGGTGCACCTCCCAGATCTTCGACTGGTCAGCCGAGGCGGCCTCGGCCGGCGCCTCCTTCACGGGGCCGAACATGATCCTCGACGACGGCGGCGACGCCACGATGCTCGTGCACAAGGGCCGCGAGTACGAGCTCGCCGGCGCGGTGCCGGACGACGCCCCCGGCGACAGCCACGAGTGGCGCGTGATCCTCGAGGTTCTCCGCGGCTCGCTCGCCGAGTCGACCGACCGCTGGACGACCATCGGCGCCGAGCTGCAGGGCGTCACCGAGGAGACCACGACGGGCGTGCACCGCCTGTACGAGCTCGCCCGCGCCGGCGAGCTGCTGTTCCCCGCCATCAACGTCAACGACTCCGTCACGAAGTCCAAGTTCGACAACAAGTACGGCATCCGCCACTCGCTGCCCGACGGCCTGATGCGGGCCACCGACGTGCTCATCGGCGGCAAGGTCGCCTTCGTCGCGGGCTACGGCGACGTCGGCAAGGGCGCCGCGGAGGCGCTCCGCGGCCAGGGCGCACGCGTCATCGTGAGCGAGGTCGACCCGATCAACGCCCTCCAGGCCGCGATGGACGGCTACCAGGTGGCTCGTCTGGAGTCCGTCGTCGAGACCGTCGACATCCTCGTCACGGGCACCGGCAACCTCGACGTCGTGACGGTCGACCACCTCCTCGCCCTCAAGCACCTGGCGATCGTGGCGAACGTCGGCCACTTCGACAACGAGATCGACATGGCCGGGCTCGAGTCGCTCGCCGGCGCCGAGCGCGTCGAGATCAAGCCCCAGGTGCACGAGTGGCGCCTCCCCACCGGCCGCAGCGTGCTCGTGCTCAGCGAGGGCCGCCTGATGAACCTCGGCAACGCCACCGGCCACCCCTCGTTCGTGATGAGCAACTCGTTCACGAACCAGGTGCTCGCCCAGATCGAGCTGTGGGCGCACCGCGAGAACTACGAGATCGAGGTCTACGTGCTGCCGAAGCACCTCGACGAGAAGGTCGCGCGGCTGCACCTCGACGCCCTCGGGGTCGAGCTCACCACCCTCACCGACGCGCAGGCGAAGTACATCGGCGTCAGCGTCGACGGCCCCTACAAGGTCGACCACTACCGCTACTGAGTCAGGCGCACGAACGCCCCCGGCCCGTCGTCGAGACGGGGCGGGGGCGTTCGTGCGTTCGTGCGTCGTCGCGGCCGTGATCAGCGTCGCGGGAAGCCGCGCACCGTCCCGGTGAGGGCGGGCTCCAGCCTGTCGAGCAGGGCGGCCTCACGCTGCAGGGCGACGCCCTCGCGCTCGCGACGGAGCGCGGAGACCGCCGCCAGCAGCGACTCGGGGTCCGTCTCGGGCAGGGGGGAGACGAACGGGGCGAGCTCGGCGGCGAGGGCCTCGGCGATGCGCCGACGGCTGTCGGGGCGGAGGGCGGGCGCCTGCTGCAGGAACGACGACACACGACGGGCGAGGGGATCAGGTAGGCGCGCCACGTCGGCCATGCCGGCCCAGCCGCCGAGGTGCGGCGGCACCTGGACCACGACGCGCCCCATGCGCGGCGCCCGCTCGTTGCGGCTGTAGGTGCCGGCCATGAGGTCGCCGAGGCGCCGCGACGAGCGGTTGAGGAGGGCGACGACGACCGCCAGCCCGCCCGTCGTCATCACGATCTCGAGCATGCCGACGAGCGACCGGGTGAGCGCGTGTCGGAGGCCGATCGCGCCTCCGTCGGTCCGCACGATCCGCGCGCCCGTCGCGAGCTTGCCGAGCGACCGCCCGTGCGAGGCCGTCTCGACCACGGTCGGCAGCCCGATCAGGCAGATGACGATCGACGCGACCATCAGGGCCTGCGCCGTGGCGTCGTCGACGGCGCCGCGGTCGTTCAGCGAGACGACCAGCAGCACGAGGCCGACGAGCACGACGACGTAGCTGAGGTAGTCGATCAGGGCGCCCGCGACGCGCAGGACGAAGCCGGTCGGACGGCGGTCGAGCCCGACCGCCTCGCCCGTGACGAGCTGGTCGTCGGCGCCGTCGAAGAACTCGACCTGGTCGGGACGCAGCGTCGGGGCCGACGCCGACCTCGAGTCGCGACCTGCGCGCGTCCGGCGCGCGCGGGTCGGCGTCGTCGGCGGGTGCGTCGTCGGGTCGGACATGCCTAGTATCTAAGCAGAATGGATCTCGACGCCTACGCCGCCGCCCACGGTCACGAGTGGACCGAACTCGAGGCCCTGGCGCGCCGTCGGCGCCTGACCGGTCCCGAGGCCGACGAGCTGATCCGCCTCTACCAGTCGGGTGCCGCCGAGCTGTCGGCCCTGCAGACGGCCGCGGGCCCGTCCGTGGTCGCGGACCGCCTGTCGCTGACCCTCTCGCGGGCACGCCTCCGGTTCACCGGGGCCGGCCGCAACCTCGCCTCCCAGGTCCCGACCTTCTTCGTCGCCCAGCTGCCCGCTGCGCTCTGGCGGGTGCGCTGGCTGTCGATCGCCGTGCTGCTGGTCACCGGCGTCGTCGCGACGTCGTTCGCCGTCTGGGCAGCCGGGTCTCCTGCGGTGCTCGCGTCGTTCGGGTCGGAGGAGTTCCGCCGCCAGTTCGCGACCGAGGACTTCGTGAACTACTACTCGGAGAGCGCGCCCTCGTCGTTCACCGGCCAGGTCTGGACGAACAACGCCTTCATCGCCGCCCAGTGCGTCGCGTTCGGCATCACCGGGGTGTGGGTGCCCTACGTGGTGCTGAACAACGCCATGAACGTGGGCATCTCGGCGGGCCTGATGGCCGAGCAGGGGCGCCTCGAGTACTTCTTCCTGTACATCCTCCCGCACGGCCAGCTCGAGCTGTACAGCATCTTCGTGGCGGGCGGCGCGGGGCTGATGATCTTCTGGTCGTGGGTGGCACCCGGCGCGCGCACCCGCGGACAGGCGCTCGCCCAGGACGGCCGGGCGCTGATCACGGTCGCCGTGGGGCTCATGCTGGCGCTGCTCGTGTCGGGCGTGATCGAGGGCTTCGTCACCCGCCAGGACTGGCCGTGGCCGATCAAGATCGGCATCGGCACGGTGGCCCTGGCCGGGTTCCTCGCGTACCAGTGGGTGCTGGGCGGGCGGGCCCACCGGGCCGGGCAGACCGGCGACCTCGACGAGTTCGAGGCCGGGGCGACGGAGCTCGTCGCCGGCTGAGCGGGCCTTCGGCGCTCGTGTGTGCTGCCGTGTTCAGGAACTCGGCGGGGCTGGGTCCTGAGTCGTGCACGGTTCAGGACCGCGCCTCCTGCGCTGGCACGATTCAGGAGGCGCGGTCCTGAATGCGGAGAGACCGGACCCGGACTCGGATCAGCGGGCGAGGGTGCACGCGGCCAGGGTGGTGCTGCCGTGTTCAGGAACTCGGGCGCGCCGGGTCCTGAGTCGTGCACGGTTCAGGACCGCGCCTCCCCCCGTCGCACGGATCAGGACCGATGTTCCTGAATGAGGAGGGGAGCGGGGAGCGGGGAGCGGGGAGCGGGGAGCGGGGAGGGGCGCGGCGCGGCGCGGGTCAGAGGCGGCCGGCGGCCTTGTAGGCGAGGTAGCGGTCGGCCAGCGCCGGCGGCAGGTCGGCGGGCGAGCCCGACACGACGTCGGCTCCGACCTGGCCCAGGGCGGCCGCGACACGGGCGACGTCGAGCCGGGCGCGCTCCGCGGCGGCGGCGCGGTAGACCTCGTCCCGGTTCGTCCGCGTGACGGCGGCCACGGCGAGGTCGGGATCGGTGACCGACGCCACGACGACGAGGTGACGCTGGCTGAGCTGCGGCACGGCGGCGAGCAGGCTGCGAGCGGAGCCGGGGGAGTCGACCGGCGTGACGAGCACGACGAGCGAGCGCTGGGTGGTGACCGAGCGGACGAGGCCGGGCACGGTCGACCAGTCGGTCTCGACGAGCTCCGGCTCGATCGGGGCCATCGTCTCGACCATCGTCGACAGCAGCGCGGCTCCGGTCGCGCCCTGCACACGGCCCCGCACGCGGCGGTCCACGACGACGAGGTCGACGTGGTCGCCCGCGCGCGACGCGAGCGCGCCGAGCAGCAGGGCCGACTCGAACGCGGTGTCGAGCCGCGGCTCGTCCTCGATGCGCGCAGCCGAGGTGCGGCCGCTGTCGACCACGATCACCACGCGACGGTCGCGCTCGGGACGCCAGGTGCGGACGACCAGGTCGCTGCGGCGGGCCGTCGCCCGCCAGTCGATCGAGCGCACGTCGTCGCCCCTGACGTACTCGCGCAGGCTGTCGAACTCGGTGCCCTGACCGCGGATCATCACGCTCGTGCGACCGTCGAGCTCACGGAGGCGGGCGAGACGGGACGGGAGGTGGCGGCGGGACGAGAAACGCGGCAGCACGCGCACGACGCCGGGGACGGCGTGCCCGGCCTGGCGCCCCGCGAGGCGGAGCGGGCCGATCGACCTGACGGTCACCTCCTCGGCTCGCCGTTCGCCTCGTCGGAACGGCGTGAGCGTCGTGGTGGCGCGCCAGGCGCGACCGGGCCGGACGACGAGCGCACGACGCGTGACCGAGGCCCCCGCGGACGGCTGCCAGGCGTCACGGACGACTCCGCGCAGCGTGCGGCGCCCCTCGTTGACGACGACCAGCTCGGCCGAGGTCGTCTCGCCGAGGCGGACGGGCCCCGGCAGCTCACGACGGATGCGCAGGAGGCGCGGCGACGCCGCCAGCGCGACGTCCAGCCCCCCGAGGGCGAGCACGAGCACGAGCCAGCCGACGAGCGCCCAGGCGCTGCCCGTCGCGACGATCGGCACGACGCCGAGCGCGACGAGCGCGACGAACCATCCGGTGACGGCCATGATCAGATCGGGACCCGCACCTGCTGCAGCACCGAGCGCAGCACGGCGTCGGCGTCGACGCCCTCGAGCTCGGCCTCCGGTCGCAGCTGCAGGCGGTGGCGCAGCACGGGCAGGGCCATCGCCTGGACGTGGTCCGGCGTGATGCGGTCGAAGCCGGTCAGCCAGGCCCAGGCCTTGCTCGCCGACAGCAGGGCGGTCGAGCCGCGCGGGCTCACGCCGATCTTGACCGAGGCGCTCTCGCGGGTGGCGCGGGCCAGGTCGACGACGTACGCGAGCACGTCGGGGGAGGCGCCGACCCGGCCGACCTCGGCCTGCGCCTGCGCGAGCTCGGCCGGCCCGAGCACGGGGGTGACACCGGCGGCGCGCAGGTCGCGCGGCGAGAAGCCCGCGGCGTGGCGGGTGAGCACCTCGACCTCGGCGTCGCGCGGCGGCAGGTCGAGGGTCAGCTTCATCAGGAACCGGTCGAGCTGCGCCTCGGGCAGCGTGTAGGTGCCCTCGTGCTCGACCGGGTTCATCGTGGCGGCGACGAGGAACGGCTGGGGCAGCGGGCGCGAGACGCCGTCGACCGACACCTGCCGCTCCTCCATCGCCTCGAGCAGCGCCGACTGCGTCTTCGGAGGGGTCCGGTTGATCTCGTCGGCGAGCAGGATGTTCGTGAAGACGGGGCCGGGACGGAACTCGAACTCGCCTGCCTTGGCGTCGTAGACGAGCGAGCCGGTGATGTCTCCGGGCATCAGGTCGGGCGTGAACTGCACCCGGTTGGTCTCGAGCGACGTGGCGTGGCTGAGGGCACGGACGAGCAGGGTCTTGGCGACGCCGGGGACGCCCTCGAGCAGGGCGTGGCCCTGGGCGAGGAGAGTGACGATCAGGCCGGTGACGGCGCCGTCCTGCGCGACGACGGCCTTGCCGACCTCGGTGCGCACTCGGGCGAAGGTCTGCTGGAGTTCGGTGGTCATGCGGCTGTTCTCCCGGTGGTGGTCGCAGGGCGAGGGGCGGTGGAGGCGGTCAGGGGCCAGGCCGACCCGGGGCCGGCCTGTCCGGACTCGGTCGGCCAGGGGCCGGTCGGCGGACGAGGAGGCGCGGCGCCGGTCACGAGGGAGCCGCCGCCCTGGCCGTCGCCCGCTCGAGGTCGAGCAGGCTGTCGCTGAGGCGGACGAGCTCGGCGTCGTCGGCAGGGTCCGCGTCGACCAGCACGTGCCGGAGCCCGCGGGGATCTGCCCCGACCAGGCCGGCGACGCGGTCGATCACCTCGTCGACCGACGACGTCGACGAGAGGCCGGCCAGCCGGGCGAGGCGGCCGAGCGTGCCGATGCGCAGCTGGTCGAGGGCGTGCCGGCGCTGGCCGGAGCGCTCGTACAGCCGCGCCCGCCCCTCGGTCGTCTCGGACGCGCGGACGACGACGGGCATCCGCTCGACCACGAGCGGCCCGAGGCGACGGCCGCGCCAGACCATCGCGGCGACCGCGGTCGCGGTGAGCAGGAGGAGCACGGGCGTGACCCAGCTCGGCGTCAGCGTGGCGAGGGTGCCGGCGCCCTCCGGGACGTCGTCGACGCCGGGGAGGTACCAGACGAGCTGGTCGTCCTGCCCGAGCAGGGCGAGGGCGTAGGCGGCGTCGTCGGCACCCGCCGTGGCGATCGTGCCGTTCGTCAGCGCCGTGGTCGTGCCGACGACCGTGACGCGGCGGTCGCCGTCGTCGACCACGACGAGCCCGGAGCCGTCCGAGTCGGGGTCGCGGACGCACGCGGTGACGTCGACGCCGGCGCCCTGGTCGACGCCGGCGGCGGCGTACGCGAGGCCGGCGGCGTGGACGCGCTCGACCTGCGACAGCTCGGGCACGTCGCAGCCCAGGTCACGGACCCCGTCGGCGACCTCGGCGACGGCGGAGACGCCGGGGGCGACCGCGTCCAGCGCCGTGGCACCCGGGGCGAGGAGGACGAGCGAGCTCGCGGCGTCGCCGAGCTCGCTCCACTGGTCGGCGACGAGGTACGAGCCCGCGTCGTCGACGACCACGGTGGTGTCCGGACGCGCAGCGGCCTCTCGTGCCTGGTCGAGCGACGACACGACGCGGACGGACACGCCCTCGTCGCGGAGGACCTCGACGAGGGCCTTCGCGCCGGCGGGCGCGGGGTTCTCGGGGCCGAGCGCCCGGCCGCCGGACGCGTCCGAGCCGCTGAGGAGCACCGCCCCGACCGCGCCGAGCAGCGCGAGCACGCCGAGCGCGACCCAGGGCCGCGCCCGGCGGGCCGAGGCACGCACGGTCGACGTCGTCGCCGTCACGAGGCGGCCACGGGGGCGGGCGCGGGGGCGAGCTGCTCGAGCTCGAGCTCGCGGTCGAGGGCGCTGATGTCGCGCCAGGCGGCCTCGGAGCCGGGCCGGTCGAGGTAGCGCACGCCGTCGAAGCTCTCGGCGGCAGACGCCAGCCGGTCGGCCAGCGCGGGGAAGAGCTGCCCGGCCCTGGCGCCCACCGCGCGGGCGGTCGTGCCCGGCGTCGTCGTGAGCACGTCACGCTCGACGAGGCCCCGGGCCAGGGCGCGGAACGACTCGGTCACTGCGAGCACGAGGTCGCCGGCGGCAGCGGCCTCGGCGGCTGCCCGGCGGAGGCGGTCCGCGTCGCGGTCGTCGCCCTCGCCGAACAGCTCGGGCCCGCGGGCGGAGCGCCGGTTCAGCCGGGGCACCCCGTAGACCGCGAGCACCACCACGAGGACGACGACCACGACCACGAGCAGCAGCACGAGGGCCACGGCGGGCGCGCCCTCGACGCCGCCGAAGCGGATTCCGTTCAGCCAGTTCCAGAAGGCGTCGGCCGCACGGTCGAGCCAGGTGGGCTGCGCCGCGACGTAGTCGCGACCCGTGAGCTCGCGCAGCAGCAGCCGGCGCGCCTCGTCGGGGTCGGGGTCGAGGGGGGCGGCGGCCAGCAGGGTCGTCGTCGGGGTCACTGCAGAGGTGCCCCGCCCTGGCCGTCGGGGCGGTGCTGCGCGGGGCGCTGCTCGTCGGGGCGCTGCTGCGCGGGCAGCTGCGGCTCGGGGGAGCGCCACGGGTCGGGCAGGTCGACCTGGCCGCGGCCGCGGGCCTCGACGTGGCGCACCAGCTCGAGGTCGAGCCCCTCGGTCCGCATCCGCCGGTCGACGTAGACGAGGCCGACGGACGCGGCCTGGACGACGGAGCCGATGGCGGTCACGACGGCGCTGACGGCGATGGTGAGGACGTACGCGACGGCCGCCACCGCGATCGCGCTGCCGTCCACGTCGCCGGTGGGCGAGATGAGGCTGCCGAAGACCCCGAACAGCAGGGAGAACGGCGCGGTGACGACCTGCGTGGCGATCTGGATCATCACGAAGACGAGCGCGACGACGCCGAAGGTGCGCCAGAACGAGCCGCGGACGAGCGACCACGAGCGGGCGACTGCCGCCCGCAGGGGCATCCGCTCGAGCATGAGGGCGCTGGGCACCAGGCTGAGCTTGATCGTGAGCCAGGCGCCGAGCACGAGCAGGCCGAGTCCGAGGAGCACGCCGACGCCGATGCCGACGCCCACGCTCGGCCCCGTGCCGACGACGATGCCGATCACGACGACCCCGACCACGAGGCCGGCGGCCACCAGGTAGGCGAGCGTCAGCAGGGCCGACCAGCCCGTGAGCGCGCCGATGCGACCTCGAGCCAGCGTCCAGAGGCCGCCCAGCCGGAGGCGCTCGCCGAGCAGCTGACGGGAGGTCTCGAGCACGAACAGGCCCTGCAGCAGCGCGCTGACGACCACGGTGAGCAGCACGGGGACGAGGGTGGCGAGCACGACGGTCGCGACGGCGCCGGCCGCGACGGCGTCGCGGTCCTCCGGCAGCGCCGACTCGACGCGCGAGAAGGCGAAGAACGCGCTGCCCCCGGCCGCGCCGACGGTGACGACGAGCAGCACGACCTGCGCCAGCAGGGCCGTGCCGAAGGTGGTGCGCGGGTTGCGACGGAACACCTGGAACGACGCCGAGAGGATCTCGCCGAACGTGAAGGGACGGAGCGGCAGCAGACCAGGGCGAGGAGGCGGCGTCCAGGCACCGGGACCGCCCTGCGGCTGCGGGGCGGCCGTCTGCCCGTACGAGGGCTGTTGCCCGTATGGGTGCTGCTGTCCGAAGGGGGACTGCTGTCCCTGGTAGGCGGGCGGACCCGTCGGCGGAGCAGGAGGAGCAGCAGGAGCAGCAGGCCCGGTCGGGACGCGCTCGCCCCAGCGCGGTGCGTCCTGCGCCCCGGGGGCCGCCCAGTCGTTCGGATCGGTCATGGCTTCCCCCGGTGGTCCGCTGTCGAGGTCGTCCTCGCTCGTGGGGCCATGTTTCCACAGGCGGGACGGGCGTGCCAGCCGACCCGCGCCTCCCTCGCCGCCGATCCGCGCCTCCTGCACTAATCTGGGTCGACGTGCCGCGACCTGAGCGGCCCAGCCGAAGACGGAGACCATGACCCCACGCATCCTGGTGGTGGACGACGACCCCGCGCTCGCCGAGATGATCGGCATCGTGCTGAGGGCCGACGAGTTCGAGCCGCACTTCTGCGCCGACGGCGACGGGGCGCTCGACGCGTTCCACGACTCCTCGCCCGACCTGGTGCTGCTCGACCTGATGCTGCCCGGCAAGGACGGCCTCGAGGTCTGTCGGGCGATCCGGGCCGAGAGCGGGGTGCCGATCATCATGCTGACCGCGAAGGGCGACACCGTCGACGTGGTCCGCGGGCTCGAGAGCGGCGCCGACGACTACGTCGTCAAGCCGTTCAACCCGAAAGAGCTCGTGGCGCGCATCCGGACCCGCCTGAGGCCGCCGACCGAGCCGACCAACGACGTGCTCACGGTGGGCGACCTGCGGCTCGACGTGGCGGCGCACGAGGTCCGCCGCGGCGACGCCGTCATCGCGCTGACGCCCCTCGAGTTCGAGCTGCTGCTGGCCCTCGCGTCGAAGCCGCAGCAGGTGTTCACCCGCGAGATGCTGCTCGAGCAGGTCTGGGGCTACCACTACAAGGCCGACACGCGACTCGTCAACGTCCACGTGCAGCGGCTGCGGGCCAAGGTCGAGCACGACCCGGACGCCCCGCGCATCGTCACGACCGTCCGCGGCGTCGGCTACCGCGCCGGCGGCGGGGCCTAGCAGCCCGTCGTGGGCGGGCCGGGCGAGGGCACGGGCTGGCGGGGCGCCCTCCGCGGCGCCCTGGGCCCTGGCGCCTGGTGGCGGCGCCGGGGGGCCTGGCGAGACGCCGGCCCGCACCTCCTGTCGGCGTGGCGTCGATCGCTCGAGTTCCGCACCGTCGCCCTCACCGTGGTGCTCGCCGGGGTCGGGGCGTCGATCATCGCCACCTCGATCTCGGTCAGCATCAGCGCCAACCTGTACGACCAGCGCCGGGACCAGGTGCAGTCCGAGTCGCAGCGCGCCACGATCCTCGCGCAGTCGATCTTCGACTCGGCGACGGCCACGGAGGACGCGGACCAGGTCGAGCTCGACTCCCTGCAGAACGAGGCCCAGAGCACGATCCTCGGCTCGACGTCGAGCCCTGGCGGCACGAGCATCGCGATCCTCCGGACGCCGGGCCAGTCGACCGCGCAGACCGTGCAGGACATCGCGAGCCCCGACTTCCCCGGCGCGGAGCTGACCCCCGAGCTCCGCGAGCGAGTGGCCTCGGACACCGGAGCGCTGTCGATGCAGCCGGTCGCCCTGCCGCGGGCGGACGGCGGGTCCGTGCCCGGCATCGTGGTCGGCAGCACCCTCCAGGTGCCTACGGCGGGGCAGTACGAGCTCTACCTCGTCTACGACCTCAGCGACGCCGCGACGACCCTGGCGCTGATGCAGCGCACCCTGGCGCTCGGCTCGCTCGCGCTCGTCGTCCTGATCGGGGTCATCACGTACGTGGTCGCCCGGACGGTCGTCCGGCCCGTGCGCGTCGCGGCCGAGACGAGCCAGGCGATCGCGGCCGGCGACCTCGACCAGCGCATCCCCGAGAAGGGCCAGGACGTCATCGCGACCCTCGGCCGGTCGTTCAACGGGATGGCCGACGGCATGCAGCGGCAGATCTCGCAGCTCGCCGAGCTGTCGCGGGTGCAGCAGCGTTTCGTCAGCGACGTGTCGCACGAGCTGCGCACCCCCCTCACCACGATCCGCCTCGCCGGCGACGTGCTCTACGACCAGCGCGGATCGTTCACGCCGTCCGCGGCGCGCACGGCCGAGCTGCTGCACACGCAGGTCGACCGCTTCGAGCTGCTGCTGGCCGACCTGCTCGAGATCTCGCGCTTCGACGCCGGCGCCGTCGAGCTCGACGTCGAGAGCACGACCGTCGCGACTCTGGTGGAGGACGGCGTGGCCGAGTTCGAGCCCCTCGCCGCCGAGACGGGCAGCGTCATGAGCATCGACGCGAGGGGCGGGTTCCTCGAGGCCGAGGTCGATCCGCGTCGGCTCCGACGCATCCTCCGCAACCTGCTCGGCAACGCCGTCGAGCACGGCGAGGGCCGGCCGATCGAGGTGGAGGTCGACAGCGACGCCGAGTCGGTCGCCGTGGCGGTGCGCGACCACGGGGTCGGCATGCGGCAGAGCGACGTCGAGCGCGTGTTCGACCGGTTCTGGCGGGCCGACCCGTCCCGTCGACGGACGATCGGCGGCACCGGCCTCGGGCTCGCCATCAGCCTCGAGGACGCCGTGCTGCACGGCGGTCGTCTCGAGGTGTGGTCGAGGCTCGGCGAGGGCAGCCGCTTCGTCGTGACGCTGCCCCGCGTCGCGGGCGCGGCCACCACCTCCTCGCCCTTGCCCGTCGTGCCCCGCGACGCGGACGACCTGGCCGAGCACGGGTCGGAGCCCTGGGCGGGCGCACCGCCGGAGGCGACGGCGGCCCGGCAGGTCCTGAGCGGCCACGAGGAGGTGCGCCGTGCGAGGCCGTGACCGCCTGCGTGCCCTCGTCGCCGGCCTCGTCCTCTCGGCGACGGTGCTCGCCGGCTGTGCGTCCATCCCCGACAGCGGCCCCGTGCAGGAGGGCGACCCCATCACCGCCGACGTGCCGAGCGACGTGGTCTACACGCCGAAGGGCCCGGTGGCGGACAGCTCGCAGGAGCGCATCCTGCGGGACTTCATCTCGGCGGGCACGGGTCCGCAGGACAACTACGCGGTCGCCCGCGAGTACCTGTCGGCCGGCTTCGCCGACGCCTGGGACGCTCGGGCGAGCGTCACCGTGCGGCCGGGCGGCGGCGCCACGACACGCGTCGGGGAGGCCGAGCTGGAGTACGCGTTCACCGCGACTGCCACCCTCGACGGAGGGGGGCACTACGTGCCCGCCACCACCTCGGTGCCCACGAGCCTCGGCTACTCGTTCGTGCAGGAGGACGGCCAGTGGCGCATCAGCGACGCCCCGGACGGCACGGTGCTGAACCCCGCCACGTTCCAGTCGATCTTCCGGGCGCACGCGGTCTACTTCTACGACCCGTCGTTCCGGTACCTCGTGCCGGACCAGCGCTGGTTCCTCGCTCGGTCGTCGACGAGCACGCGCATCGCGTCCGCCCTGCTCGACGGGCCGTCGACCTGGCTGCAGGGCGCCGTCGTGTCCGCGTTCCCCGAGGGCACGCAGCTCTCGCTCACGGCCATCACCGTCGACGACGGCACCGCGAGGGTCGACCTCACGAGCGACGCGCTCTCGGCCTCGGACGCCGCGCGTGCACGCATGCAGGCCCAGCTGCTGGCGAGCTTCTCGACCCTCTCGACCATCACGGCGGTCGAGCTCAGCGTCGAGTCGACGGTCCTCGACGTGCCCGACCTCGGCGGCTCGGCTCCCCTCCGCGACCCCACGGTCGACGCTCGGCCGCTGGTCGTCGCCGACGGTGCGCTGGGCTTCGCCTCGCGGGCGTCGATCAGCCCCCTGCCCGTGCTCGGCCCGGTCGTCGCGGCGCTGGCCCCGACCTCGGCAGAGGCGTCGGCGGACCTGTCCTCCGTCGTCGTGGGCACCGACCGCGGTGCGCTCCGGGTGGGGTCCGACGGCTCGACGTCGATCGCCGACGGGCGGCAGGGACTCGCCCCGCCGTCCCTCGACGACAGCGGGTACGTCTGGTCGGTGCCCGTCGTCGACCCCAGGGCCGTCACCGCCACGGGTGCCGACGGGGTCGTCCACGCCGTCACCTCGACCCTGCCCTCAGGCCCGACCGTGGTCGCGTTCCGGGTGTCGCGGGACGGTGCCAGAGCGCTGGTGCTGCTCGACGACCAGGGCGAGTCGCGCCTCCTCGTCGTCGCCCTGCTGCGCGACTCCCGCGGCGTGCCGACGGCCCTCGGCCCGCCGGTCGAGCTCGCGGCGCCGACCGGCCGCCCCGTCGACGCGACGTGGGCCGACCAGCTGACCGTCGCCGCCCTGACGGACACGGGGGAGGGATCACTCGTGTCGCTCGCCGAGGTGGGCGGTGCGTCGGAGGGATCGGGGCAGCCGTCGGGGAGCGCGACGACCATCGTCGGCGGGAACGGCCCCTCCGGCCTGAGGGTGCTGACGGCGGAGGGCTCCGTGCTGGAGCCCCGGGGCAGCAGCTGGCAGGACACGGGCGTGGTGGCCGACCTGCTCGCGACCCAGCGCTGAGTCGCCGGACGGCAGATGTCGTTCCTCCCCGGGGCCGGTCGAGGTGACGCCGTCCCCGGCCGGGGTCGAGCCGCCACCGGCAGGTCGGCCGGCACGACCAGGCTGAGCAGGTGCCCGTCGTGCTCCCTCCCTCATTCGCAGCCGCGCTCCGGGGCGCGCTGGCCGCCGTGTCGCCCGTCAGCTGCGCCGGCTGCGGCGCTCCCGACCTCGAGCTCTGCGGCGGCTGCCGCCGGCTCCTCCGTCCGCAGCCCGTCGAGACGGTGCACGGCGGCCTCCGCGTCGTGACCGCGCTCCGGTACGAGTTCGAGGTCCGCGAGGCGGTCCTCGCCTACAAGCAGCGTGGCCGGCTGAGGCTCGCGGCCGAGCTCGGCCCCGCGCTGCGCGCCGCGCTCGACGTCGTCCTGCCGCCGGACGCCGTGCCGGCGGCCCTGGTGGCGGTCCCTCCGTCGCCGTCGGGCCGGCGGCGGCGGGGCTGGGACCCGGTGACCGTCCTCGCCAGGGCCGCGGGCGCGCCGGCGTCGGCGGGCGTCCTCGTCGTCCGGCCCGGCAGGTCGTCCTCCCAGAAGCGTCTCGACCGCGAGCAACGGGCGAGGGCCCGCGAGGGCAGCCTGCGCTGCCGCGTCGACCTGACGGGTCGCCGTGTGGTCGTCCTCGACGACGTGCTCACGACCGGCAGCACCGTGCAGGAGGCGCGGAGGGCCCTCGAGGAGGCGGGCGCCGAGGTGGTCGCCGCGGTCTGCCTGGCGGCGACTCCAGGTGGACGGGAGGTGACACGGAGGCGTCTACCTGGCTACGGTGGGGCAAAGGCGTGAAAGGACATCCGCCTGGCTGACAGGCGGCACGTCGATAGCCATAGGAGGTCGTCATGGAAATTTCCGTCACGGGTCGAAACGTCGGCATCACCGATCGTTTCCGCGACTACGCCACTGACAAGGCCGACAAGGTGGCACAGCTCGCCACCAAGGCTCTGGCGCTCGAGATCAAGGTCTCGCGCCACAACGAGAAGGCCAGCGGCCAGGCCGGCGACGACCGCGTCGAGCTCACCCTCATCGGCCCAGGCCCCCTCGTGCGGGCCGAGTCGACGGGAGGCGACAAGTACGTCGCCTTCGACCTCGCGGTCGCCCGCCTGCTCGAGCGGATACGCCGGGCGAAGGACCGCAAGAAGGTCCACAGGGGCCAGCACAGGCCCACCTCGCTGCAGGAGGCCTCCAGCGCGGACTTCAGCACGCTCGGGGTGGTGCCCGCCGCGGCCGAGACCCTCGACGCGGTCCGCACGGGCAGTGTCCCGACGGTCCAGGGCGAGGTGGCAGAGGAGGAGGACGAGGTCTACACGCCCGTCGTCATCCGCAAGAAGGTCTTCGCGTCGACGCCGATGACCGTCGACGACGCCCTGTACTACATGGAGCTCGTCGGCCACGACTTCTACCTCTTCATCGACTCGGAGACCGAGCGGCCGAGCGTCGTGTACCGGCGCAAGGGCTGGGACTACGGCGTCATCGGCCTCGACCAGAGCGCCCCCGAGCTGCAGGAGGCGGCCACCGCGCTGAAGGCGGGCTTCACCGGCTGATGGGTCGCCGCCGGGGCGCGTCGCCCCGGCGGCCACGTCCTCGCGGCCACGTCCTCGGGGAGCGAGGAAGGGGGACCACGCCGGTCCTCCCTCCTCCTCCCTAGGTCGTGGCCGCTAGTCTTGTCACCATTCCGTGATCGTCCCGCGAGGGGGCGGACACGTCCAGAACCAGGGAGCATCCGTTGGCCAACGTCCTAGAGAAGGTCCTCCGCGTCGGTGAAGGGCGCACACTCCGCAGGCTCAAGGCGTACGCCTCGGCCGTCAACGAGCTCGAGGACGACTTCACGACGCTCACCGACGACGAGCTCAAGAACGAGACCGTCGAGCTGCGCGAGCGCTACGTCGGCGGCGAGTCGCTCGACGACCTGCTGCCCGAGGCGTTCGCCGCCGTCCGCGAGGCCGCGAAGCGCACCCTCGGCATGCGCCACTTCGACGTGCAGCTGATGGGCGGCGCGGCCCTCCACCTCGGCAACATCGCCGAGATGAAGACCGGCGAGGGCAAGACGCTCGTCGCCACCACGGCCGCCTACCTGAACGCGATCGCCTCCCGCGGCGTCCACGTCATCACGGTCAACGACTTCCTCGCGAGCTACCAGTCCGAGCTGATGGGCCGTGTCTTCCGTGCCCTCGGCATGACGACGGGCTGCATCCTGGCCGGGCAGACCCCCGCCGAGCGCCGCGAGCAGTACGCCGCGGACATCACCTACGGCACGAACAACGAGTTCGGCTTCGACTACCTGCGCGACAACATGGCGTGGCAGTCACAGGACATGGTGCAGCGCGGCCACTTCTTCGCCGTGGTCGACGAGGTCGACTCGATCCTCATCGACGAGGCCCGCACCCCGCTCATCATCTCCGGGCCCGCCTCGGGCGAGGCCAACCGCTGGTTCGCCGAGTTCGCGACGATCTCGAAGCGGCTCGTCGCGGGCACCGACTACGAGGTCGACGAGAAGAAGCGCACGGTCGGCGTGCTCGAGCCCGGCATCGAGAAGGTCGAGGACTACCTCGGCATCGACAACCTCTACGAGTCGGCCAACACGCCCCTCATCTCGTTCCTCAACAACTCGATCAAGGCCAGCGCGCTGTTCAAGCGCGACAAGGACTACGTCGTCATCAACGGCGAGGTGCTCATCGTCGACGAGCACACCGGACGCATCCTCAGCGGCCGTCGCTACAACGAGGGCATCCACCAGGCCATCGAGGCGAAGGAGGGGGTGGAGGTCAAGGCGGAGAACCAGACGCTCGCGACCGTCACCCTGCAGAACTACTTCCGGCTGTACAAGAAGCTCTCCGGGATGACGGGAACGGCCGAGACCGAGGCCGCCGAGTTCATGAGCACCTACAAGCTCGGCGTCGTCCCCATCCCGACGAACAAGTCGATGCAGCGCATCGACCAGACCGACCTCGTCTACAAGAACGAGACGGCGAAGTTCGAGCAGGTCGCCGAGGACATCGTGGAGCGCCACGAGAAGGGCCAGCCCGTGCTCGTCGGCACCACGAGCGTCGAGAAGAGCGAGTACCTCTCGCGCCTGCTCGCGAAGCGCGGGGTCAAGCACGAGGTGCTGAACGCGAAGAACCACGCCAGGGAGGCGGCGATCGTCGCGCAGGCCGGTCGCTTCGGGTCGGTCACGGTCGCCACGAACATGGCAGGTCGAGGCACCGACATCATGCTCGGCGGCAACGCGGAGTTCCTCGCGGTCGCCGAGATGAACACGAAGGGCCTCAGCCCCTCCGACACCCCTGACGAGTACGAGGCCGCCTGGGACGACGTCTTCGCGGCCAAGAAGGCCGAGGTCGCCACCGAGGCCGAGAAGGTCATCGAGGCAGGCGGGCTGTACGTGCTCGGCACGGAGCGCCACGAGTCGCGTCGGATCGACAACCAGCTGCGGGGACGCAGCGGTCGTCAGGGCGACCCGGGCGAGAGCCGGTTCTACCTCTCGCTGACGGACGACCTGATGCGCCTCTTCAACTCCGGCGCCGCCGAGTCGCTGATGGGCCGCGGCAACGTGCCGGACGACCTCGCGATCGAGAACAAGATCGTCGGTCGCGCCATCCGGTCGGCCCAGTCGCAGGTCGAGTCGCGCAACGCGGAGATCCGCAAGAACGTCCTCAAGTACGACGACGTCCTCAACCGCCAGCGCGAGGCCATCTACGGTGACCGCCGTCACATCCTCGAGGGCGACGACCTGCAGGACCGGTCGCAGCGGTTCCTCGAGGACGTCGTCAACGAGGTCATCGACCAGCACACGGGAGAGGGCAGCCCCGACGACTGGGACCTCGACGCCCTCTGGACCGAGCTGCGGACCCTCTGGCCCATCTCGATCACCATCGACGAGGTCATCACCGAGGCCGGTTCCAAGGGCAAGGCCACGCGCGACTTCCTGGGCCAGGAGATCCTCTCCGACGCCAAGGTGGCCTACGGGGCTCGAGAAGAGACGCTGGGCGAGCCCGCCATGCGCGAGCTCGAGCGCCGCGTCGTGCTGTCGGTCATCGACCGTCGCTGGCGTGACCACCTGTACGAGATGGACTACCTGAAGGACGGCATCGGCCTCCGGGCGATGGCGCAGCGCGACCCGCTGGTCGAGTACCAGCGTGAGGGCTACGCGCTCTTCCAGAGCATGATGGGCCAGATCCGGGAAGAGTCGGTCGGGTTCCTCTTCAACCTCGAGGTCGAGGTCCAGTCCCAGGTCGGCGCTGCCGAGACCCCCGTGATCGCCGCCAAGGGCCTCGACGGCGAGAAGCAGCAGCCGAAGCTCGAGTACTCCGCGCCGAACATCGCGGGCGAGGTCGAGGTCCGCGACCAGCGTGGTCGCCTGGAGCAGGCTGCGACGGCCAAGGCCCAGAAGGCCCAGGACGACGCCGAGCGAGGCGACGAGCCCGAGATCGCCGCGGCACAGGCCACCAGCACGTCGAAGCCGGCAGCGCGCGGGGCCTTCGGCCAGACCTCCGGCGGCTCGGCGGGCGGCGCGCCCGTCAACCGCGCGGACCGTCGCGCAGCCGGCAAGAAGAACGGCTGAGTCGGCGGGCCCGACGACGACCGTACGACCCCGACGGGGCCGCTCACCCCTGGCGAGCGGCCCCGTCGCCGTCTGAGCCCGGGTCAGAGGATGTGCAGCGCGCTCGCCTGCCAGCGTGAGCCGACGATCTCGAGCCGCACCGCCACCGCGCGGGAGCGACCCCGGCCGTGCACGACGACGACTGCCTCCACGACCCCCGGCACGGGGCGGGCGACCTTCACGGTGCCGATCCGGAGGACGGGGCGGACGGGGCGGTCGGCCAGCACGGAACGCGCGCGCGTCGACAGCTGGACCCGGGAGCGCAGCACTGCGTGGACCTCGCTCGTGACCCACCGGGTCAGTTGCTGGAGGTCGCGGGTCCCGGCGAGCACCTCGAGCACCGATCGCGCGAGGCCCTCGGCGGCGCGGCCGGGGTCGAGCTCCGGCTCGACGGGCACGGTCGGCTCCCCGACGACAGGCTCGACGAGGAACAGCTCGACGGCACGGCGAGGTCGATCCGACGGACCAGGTCCGTCGTGGTCGTCGGGCTCGGGCGGCAGGAGGGCGAGAGAGGGAGGCATGGGTCTCGGACTTTCGTGGGGAGGCGTGGCGTTCAACATATGACATGTCCAGACGGGTCTGTCCCTCCGGGCTCCCGCTGTGGACAAGTGGGAGGTCCCACGGCGGACCCCAGGCGATCGGCGAGCCCTCGATCGCGGTCGACCTAGACTGGGGCGGTGTCGACGCTCAGTGATCTCGTTCTCGCCCAGGGCCGCTCCAGCGAGGCGGACGTCGAGTGGCTGCACCTCCTGGTCGGCGACTGGCAGCTCCTCGCCGACCTCGCCTTCGCCGACATGGTGCTCTGGGTGCCCACGGACACCGGCAGCTACGTCGCCGTCGCCCACGCGCGGCCGTCGAGCTCGGCCACGCTCTTCTACCGCGACTTCGTGGGCCAGGAGGTGCGGCCAGAGTGGCGCTCGCAGATCCAGCAGGCCTTCGAGACGACGCGCATCGTCGACTCCGCGGCGCCGGACTGGTACGAGGAGACCCCCACGCGCGTCCGCGCCGTCCCCGTCCTCCGCCGGCTGGGCGCGAGTCGCCCCGACGTCACGGAGGCGCCCATCGCGGTGATCACGCGACACACGAACCTGAGCGAGGCGCGGACCCCGAGCCGCCAGGAGCTCACCTTCAACCAGTGCAGCAACGACCTCTTCGCGATGATCGCCGCGGGCGACTTCCCCGATCTGGGTGCGCCCACCGGGCCCCGGCGGGGTGCCCCCCGCGCCTCCGACGGCCTCCTGCGTCTCGACGTCGACGGCACGGTCACCTTCGCCAGCCCCAACGGGCTGTCCGCCTTCAACCGCATGGGCTTCGCCGGCGAGCTCGAGGGCGAGTCGCTCGCCGAGGTGACGACCGGGCTGCTGCAGGGCAAGCTCGTCATCGACGAGTCCCTCCCTCTCGTCGTCACGGGCAGGGCCCCGTGGCGCACGGACATCGAGGCGCGCGGGGTGACCGTCTCGCTGCGCGCGATCCCGCTCCGCGACAAGGGCGAGCGGGTGGGCGCCGTGGTGCTCTGCCGCGACGTCACCGAGCTCCGGCACCAGGAGCGCGAGCTCATCACGAAGGACGCGACGATCCGCGAGATCCACCACCGGGTCAAGAACAACCTGCAGACCGTCGCGTCGCTCCTCCGCATCCAGGCCCGACGGACGCACACGGACGTCGCCCGGGAGGCCCTGACCCAGGCGATGCGCCGGGTGGCCTCGATCGCCGTCGTCCACGACACCCTCTCCGAGGGACTCAGCCAGAACGTCGACTTCGACACGGTCTTCGACCGGGTCCTGATGCTCATCACCGAGGTCGCCTCGAGCCACGCGACCACCGTGCGCCCCACCAGGACGGGGAGCTTCGGCGCCCTCCCGAGCGAGTACGCGACACCGCTGGCGCTGGCGCTCACCGAGCTCGTGACCAACGCCGTGGAGCACGGCCTCGACGGTCGGGACGGCGTCGTCGAGATCTCGGCCGAGCGCGACGACGAGCAGCTGACCGTGAAGGTGCGCGACGACGGCGTCGGCCTGCCCGAGGGCAAGGTCGGCTCCGGCCTCGGCACGCAGATCGTCCGGACGCTCATCCAGGGCGAGCTCGGCGGCACCATCGACTGGCACACGCTCGTGGGGAACGGCACCGAGGTCACCATCGAGATCCCGTTCCGCTGGCTCACCCGCTCCTAGCCGCCTCCCGGCTCCGACCGTCCCGATCGCGCCGTGCGTCGCGCACCCCGCGCTGTCCTTCTCGGGGGCGGGTCAGTCGCGTCGAGGGCGGGTCGCGGACGACCCGCCCTCGACGCAGACGACCCGCCCTCGACGGCAGGTGGTGCCGCAGCGCTGCTCATGCCGGACCTGGCCGGCCCTGCTCCGGCCTGTGGGCCCAGACGACGACGAGGCCGGCTCCCCGTGGGGGAGCCGGCCTCGTGTGTTCGCTGGTGCTGTTCGGTGCCTAGCTGGCGCGGCGTGCGCGGGCCGCGCGGCGCTTCAGCGCTCGACGCTCGTCCTCGCTGAGCCCGCCCCAGACGCCCGAGTCCTGACTCGTCTCGAGGGCGTACTGCAGACAGGTCTCCGTGACCGTGCAGCGACCACAGACGGTCTTCGCCTTGTCGATCTGGTCCACGGCGGGGCCCGTGTTGCCGACCGGGAAGAAGAGCTCCGGGTCAGCGGTCAGGCAGGCGGCTTTGTCACGCCAATCCATCGATGGGTACTCCTTTGGGTGCTGGACCGGGCACGTCGAAGCGCCGGGTTCCGGTGGGGGGAAGAAAGCCGAGAGACTTCGATTCATTGGGAGGCGCGCACCACGACGTACACGTCACTTCGACCTCGAATATGGTCGCATACTGGAACCGCCAGATCAAGGATTCTCAGGAGGGATCGAGCGTGACCGAACAGTCCGGGGACACCCCTCGCGGGGGGACAGGTCGTTCTGCGGCACGGCGTCCGGCTCTCTTCTGGCTGCTCGTCCTGCTGCTCGCCGCCGAGGCGGCGCTGCTCGCGGTCGCGACGGCGTACCTGCTGATCGAGATCCTCACGGTGCAGCCCGACTCCTACGCCGCCGCCGCCGCGATCCTGCTGCTGACCCTGATCGCCACGATCTGGCTGGGCGCCATCGTCGTCGGCGCCCTGCGCGGCCGAGGCTGGATCAGGGGCGCCGCGATCGTCTGGCAGGTGCTGCAGATCGCGGTCGGGGTCGGGAGCCTCCAGGGCACCTTCGCCAACCCCTCCGTCGGGCTCTGGCTGATCGTCCCCGCCGTGCTCGTCGTGGTGCTGCTGCTCGTCCCGAGCGTCGTCGCCGTCACCTCCGCACGCGACGACGCCCCGCCGCGCACCTACTGACCAGGGCGAGGCGGGGCGTCGGCCATGAGCCTCAGTCCAGGCCGAGCTTCTTCCGCAGCGACGCCACGTGGCCGGTCGCCTTCACGTTGTACAGCGGCAGCTGCACCACGCCCTCCTCGTCGAGCACGAACGTCGACCGGATCGTGCCCGTCACGATCCGTCCGTAGTTGTTCTTCTCGCCCCACGCGCCGTACTGCTGGTGCACGGTCAGCTCCGGGTCGGACAGCAGGGGGAAGTTCAGGCCCTGCTCGTCCTTGAACCGGCGGAGCGCCTCCGGGGCGTCCTTCGAGACGCCCAGCACCTGGTAGCCCGAGCCCGCCAGCGAGTTGATGTTGTCGCGGAAGTCGCACGCCTGCGTCGTGCAGCCCGGCGTCGACGCCGCCGGGTAGAAGTACACGATCACCTTGCGGCCGGCGAAGTCCGACAGCGAGACAGGAGCACCCGACTCGTCGTCGAGGGTGAACGAGGGCGCCGCGGCGCCCTTCGCGAGCTTCGTGGACATGGTGCTCCGATCTCGCGGCGCGCAGGGGCACCGGTGGTTCTCAGGGGGTCGATTCTCATGCTAGAGTCATTCCTCGTTGCGCCACGCCGCGCAGCATGCACCTCTAGCTCAATTGGCAGAGCAACTGACTCTTAATCAGTGGGTTCTCGGTTCAAGTCCGAGGGGGTGCACCACAAAATGGGTCTCCTGTGTTCGAAGCTCCGCTTCTTCGCGGGGGATTTTGTTCCACGCCTTTCGTCGCCCGCGGCGACGTGCGGCTCGGGTCGTGCGCGGCAGACACTTCTGCCCGCCAGGTGCTCATGGCGCGGGGCGCGGACGACGCTTCGCTCGTCCCCTTCGGCGACGGTGGGGCGCGCGGCGGGGGCGGCGGCGCTTCGCGCGCCACCTTCGGCGACGGTGGGGTGGGGCGGCGGCGCTTCGCGCGCCACCTTCGGCGACGGTGGGGTGGGGTGGCGGCGCTTCGCGCGCCACCCTCGGCGACGGGGCTTCGCGCGACCCGGGGTGGCTAGGGTGGCGGGATGGCGACTGTTGTGGTGGTGCGGCACGGGCGGACTACGGCGAACGCGACGGGGGTGCTCGCGGGGCGGACTCCCGGGGTGCTGCTGGACGAGGCGGGGCGGCGGCAGGCCGCCGCGACCGGGGCACGGCTGGCCGTGGTGCCGTTCGCCCGGGTGGTGACCTCGCCGCTCGAGCGGTGCCGGGAGACCACGGAGGCGATCGTCGCGCAGCAGTCGGCCGACGCCTCCTTCGAGGTGCTGGTCGACGACGCGATCACCGAGTGCGACTACGGCGACTGGCAGGGCCGACCGCTGTCCGAGCTGGCGAGCGAGGACCTCTGGCAGGTCGTCCAGCGCCAGCCGTCCGCCGTGACCTTCCCCCGCGGCGAGACGATGTCGGGCATGCAGCACCGCGCCGTCAGCGCGATCCGCGCCCACGACGCCGCCGTCGAGCGAGAGCACGGGCCGGGTGCCGTCTGGCTCGCCGTCAGCCACGGCGACGTGATCAAGTCCGTCTTGGCCGACGCGCTCGGCGCGCACCTCGACCTGTTCCAGCGCATCTCGGTCGGCCCGGCGTCGGTGTCGATCGTGCGCTACGGCACGCACCGCACCGACGTCCTCGCCACCAACACCGACGGGGGCGACCTCAGCTGGCTGCGCGGCGCGGCACCCGGCGCGGACGCCGCGGTCGGAGGAGGCGCCGGCCCCGTCTGAGAGCCGGCCCCGGACACCTGCCCCCACCGCTCGTAGGATGACGCCATGCCCACCATCGTCCACGGGTTCGACTGGCCCGACCGCGTCGTCGTCGGCACCGTCGGGCGCCCGGGAGCCCGCACGTTCTACCTCCAGGCCCGCGACGGCCGCCGCGTCGTCAGCGTCGCCCTCGAGAAGGAGCAGTCCGCCGTCCTGGCCCGCAAGATCGACGAGATCCTCGACGAGGTGCGACGCGTGGACGGCAACCCCGCCAGCGTCCCCGAAACGATCCCGGACGAGCTCGTCGACCATGCTCCCCTCGACCAGCCCGTCGAGCCCGAGTTCCGGGTCGGGGCCCTCAGCCTCGGCTGGGACCCGTCCACCGCCCAGGTCGTCGTCGAGGCGTACCCCCTCGTCGACCCGGGTGAGGACGACCTCGACCTCGACGTCGACCTCGACGCCGACGCCGCCGAGCCGGTCGAGATGATGTCGCTGCGGCTCCCCGTCGGCACCGCCAGGGCCTTCGCCGCCCGCACCCTCGAGGTCGTCGGTGCCGGTCGTGCCCTCTGCCCGCTCTGCGGCGCCCCCATGGACCCCGACGGGCACGTCTGCGCCGGGCCCGGCGACTCCTGGTGACGCCGGGGCCCGACCTGGTGACGGGAGAGCTGACGCTCACGGGCCGGGTGACCACCGCCTCCAACGCGACGTTCGTCGGCGAGGTCGACGGCGTGGTCGTCGTCTACAAGCCCGTCGCGGGCGAACGCCCCCTCTGGGACTTCCCCGACGGCGACCTGGCCTCGCGGGAGGTCGCCGCGTGGCACGTGTCCGAGGCGCTCGGCTGGGACGTCGTGCCGCGGACCTGGCTCCGTGACGGGCCTCTCGGCCCCGGCATGGTGCAGCTCTGGTGCGACGTCGACCCTGAGCAGGACGCCGTCGACCTGCTGCCCTCGGCCGACGTGCCGGACGAGGGCTGGCGCACGGTGCTCGAAGGACTCGACGAGGAGGACGAGCCGGTGGCGCTCGTGCACGAGGACTCGACGGCCCTCCGCCGGATGGCCGTCTTCGACGTCGTCGTCAACAACGCGGACCGCAAGGGCGCTCACGTCCTCGCGATGCCCGACGGCCGTCGCCACGGCGTCGACCACGGCCTCACCCTGCACTCCGAGCACAAGCTCCGGACCGTGCTCTGGGGCTGGGCGGGCGAGCCCCTGACGACCGACGAGCTCGACGGGGTCGCCAGGGTCGAGCAGCAGCTCGGCGGCGAGCTGGGGGCCGTCCTCAGCGGCCTCGTCACCGAGGCCGAGCTCGCGGCCCTCGGCGCCCGCTGCGCCCGCCTGCGAGCGGCGGGCACCTTCCCCGAGCCCGAGGGCCAGGCGCCCGCCGTGCCGTGGCCGCTGTTCTGACCGTGACCGGAGACCGCTGCCGCTACTCCTGACCGCGGTCGTCGCGGGGGAGCTGCGACGACGCGTCCCGGCCCGTGACCGGGTACGGGCCCGTCATGCCCTCGCGCAGGCGGGCTGCCGCGAGGATGCGGTCGCGCTGCAGGTGCCAGCCGAGCACCAGCAGCGGGATGATGACGACGAGCGACATGACCGTGAACGAGCCGATCGGCCAGTCGATCGCCATCAGCACGACGACGGCCAGCAAGAACGCCAGCGTCAGGTAGCTCGTCACGGGCGCGCCGGGCAGCCGGAACGACGGCTCCTCCGCCTTGCCCTCCTTGGCCCACTGCCGCAGGCGCATCTGGCAGAGGATGATGGTGCCCCACGCGGTGAGGATGCCGAGCGACGCAATGTTGAGGACGATCTCGAACGCGGTGTTCGCGCCGACGACCGCGTTCAGCACGACGCCGAGCAGGGTGATGCTCGCGGTGAGCAGGATCCCGCCGAACGGGACGCCGCCCTTCGACATCTTCGTCGTGAACTTCGGCGCCGAGCCGTTCATGCCCATCGAGTGCAGCACGCGGCCGGTCGAGTAGAGCCCGGCGTTGAGGCTCGAGAGCGCGGCGGTGACGACCACGAAGTTCATGATCGAGCCGGCCACCTCGCCCACCTGGGGGCTGCCGATGCTGCCGAAGAAGGTGACGAACGGGCTCTGGCCGGCCTCGTACGAGGTGTAGGGCAGAAGCAGCGACAGCAGCACGAGGCTGCCGACGTAGAACACCGCGATGCGGATGATGACGGTGTTGATCGCCCGCGGGACGACCTTCTCCGGGTGCTGCGTCTCGCCGGACGCGGTGCCGACGAGCTCGATGGCGGCGTACGCGAACACCACGCCCTGGATGACGATCACCGCGGGCAGGAGGCCGTTCGGCAGGATCCCGCTCGCTGCGATCACCGACCAGCCCGTGTCGATCGACTCGCCGCCGCTCGTCACCGGGAACGACGCGGCGAGCCAGACGACCCCGACGACGAGGAACACCACGAGGGCCGCGACCTTGATGATCGCGAACCAGAACTCCATCTCGCCGAACACCTTCACGGCGAGCAGGTTCACCGAGAGGACGACGGCGAGCGCGACCAGGGCCAGCAGCCAGTCGGGGGCGGAGGTGAAGGCGCTCCAGTAGTGCAGGTAGAGGGCCACGGCCGTGACGTCGACGATGGCTGTCATCGCCCAGTTGAGGAAGTACATCCAGCCGGCGGCGTACGCGGCCTTCTCGCCGAAGAACTCGCGGGCGTACGAGACGAACGACCCCGAGGAGGGGCGGTGCAGCACGAGCTCGCCGAGGGCGCGGAGGATGAAGAACGCGAAGACGCCGCAGATCGCGAAGACGATCGCGAGGGCAGGGCCGGCCGAGGCCAGGCGACCTCCGGCGCCGAGGAACAGCCCCGTGCCGATCGCGCCGCCGATGGCGATCATCTGCAGCTGGCGCGGCTTGAGCCCCTGGTGGAACCCCTCCTGCTCGTGCGAGAAATCCTGGGGGACGTGGTCGGGGGAGGCGCCTGCGCCGCCCTCGTTCGAGGGACTCGTCATGGCACGACCGTAGACCCCACGGTGCACGATGTGCACCCTCCCTGGCCGGTGGGCGCGAGACGAGGAGGCGCGGGTCGCTGTCTGCAGGTTCTGTAACGATGGGGTCTCGATCACGATCCCCGCAGGCACAGGCGACACGCCGTCACGGGGGACGTGTGCGGTCCCCAGGGAGGAGGTCGGCGACTTGGCCGTCACCTGTCGCCCGCGCTACCGTCATGTCGACCCGGTCCGCCGGGTCCGTCATCATCAGGACGCGCTGCCGCCGGCCCCCACGACCACCGGGCCGCGGCGACGTACTGTCTGGTGGCGCCGGCGCCGGTCCCGTGACCGGCCCAGCGGGGTACGGGTTCGCGAGGCAGACCAGGCACGACGCCGGTCACGCGCCGCTTGAGCCGGTCCGTCCCGCACGTGCCGTCGACCCGTCCGCCCGACCTGGACGCCGACGACGGCTCCGGCCCGAGCGGCCGGACGCCCCTCTCGGCGTGCGCATGGAGAGCCCGTGACCACCACCCCCGCAGTGCGAGCCCGGAACCTGTACAAGGTGTTCGGCCGCCGCCCCAAGGACGCCGTGACCCGCCTGGAGGCGGGCGCCACCCGAGCCGAGGCCGCGTCCCTCGGCACCGCCGCCGTCATCGACGCCTCCTTCGACGTGCAGCCCGGCGAGATCTTCGTCGTGATGGGCCTGTCCGGCTCCGGCAAGTCGACGCTGATCCGGATGCTCAACGGCCTGCTCGAGCCCACCTCCGGCTCGGTCGAGGTGTCGGGGTCCGCCATCTCCGACGTGCCCGCCGCGCGCCTCCGCGAGGTGCGTCGGCAGAACGTGTCGATGGTGTTCCAGCACTTCGCGCTGCTGCCGCACCGCACGGTGCTCGACAACGTCGCCTACGGCCTCGAGGTCCAGGGCGTGCCGAAGGCCGACCGCCTCGCCAAGGCCCGCGAGATGACCGCCGTCGTCGGCCTCGGCGGCTGGGAGGACAAGCTCCCCGCCGAGCTGTCGGGCGGCATGCAGCAGCGAGTCGGCCTGGCCCGCGCCCTCGCCGCCGAGACCGACATCCTGCTGATGGACGAGGCGTTCAGCGCCCTCGACCCGCTGATCCGACGTGAGATGCAGGAGCAGCTGCTCGAGCTGCAGGCGACCCTCGGCAAGACGATCGTCTTCATCACCCACGACCTCAACGAGGCGATGTTCCTCGGCGACCGCATCGCCGTCATGCGCGACGGCCGCATCGTCCAGATCGGCACGCCGGAGGACATCCTCACCGACCCGGCCAACGACTACGTCGCCCAGTTCGTGCAGGACGTCGACCGCGCACGGGTGCTCACCGCCTCCAGCGTGATGGAGCCTGCCCGCGCGGTGGTCCAGCTGACCGCCGGTCCCCGCGGCGCGCTCCGGACCCTCCGCGACCTGCAGACGGCGGCGCTGTTCGTGCTCGGCCGCGACCGCAAGCTGCTCGGCTGGGTGCGCGACGGCCACGTGATGCGCCAGGTCAAGGCCGCCGACACCGACCTCGCCTCGATCGTGAACGCCGACTTCGCGAAGGTCGGCCCCGACGCCGCCCTCGTCGACCTCTTCGAGCTGGCCGTCGAGAGCCCGCTGCCGATCGCCGTGGTCGACGACCGCGACCGCCTGATCGGCGTGATCCCGCGCGTCACCCTGCTGGCCGCCCTCGGCGGGGTCGACACGTCGACGTCGCCGATCCCCGTGCTCGAGCCCGTGACCCGGTACTCGGAGAGCGAGCTCGACGAGACCCTCGCCGCGCCGGCCGGCGTCCCGAGCGCCACCACCACCGAGGGAGCCCTCCGATGAACGAGTACCTCCGCATCCCCTTCGGCGACGCCGTCGCCGTCGTCGTCGACTGGGTCACCACCCACCTCGGCGGCTTCTTCTCGGTGATCCGCGCGATCGTCACCTTCTTCTACGAGTGGGTCGAGTACTTCCTCAGCGCACCTCCCTTCTGGGCGGTCGTCATCGTGATCGCGGCCCTGGCCTTCGTCGCGAAGGGCTGGAAGTTCGGCCTCGGCACGGCAGCAGGCCTGCTGTTCATCGGCACCCTCGGCCAGTGGGAGAACGCGATGTCGACGCTCGCCCTGGTGCTCGTCGCCGGCGCGGTGGCCATCGTGCTGAGCATCCCGCTGGGCGTGCTCGCCGCGAAGTCGTCGCTCGCCTCGCAGATCATCCGGCCCGTGCTCGACTTCATGCAGACGACCCCCGCGTTCGTCTACCTGATCCCGGCCCTGCTGCTCTTCCGCATCGGCGTCGTGCCCGGCATCGTCGCGACCGTCGTCTTCGCGATGGCGCCCGGCGTCCGCCTCACCGAGCTCGGCATCAGGGGCGTCGACAAGGAGGTGGTGGAGGCGGGCCACGCGTTCGGCTCGTCCCCGTGGCGCATCCTCCGCCAGATCCAGCTGCCGCTCGCGAAGCCGAGCATCATGGCCGGCGTCAACCAGGTCATCATGCTCTCGCTCTCGATGGTCGTCATCGCCGGCATGGTCGGCGCGGGCGGGCTCGGCGGCGACATCGTCGCGAGCCTGAACCGCATCGACATCGCGCTCGGTGCCGAGGCCGGCATCTCGGTCGTCGTGCTCGCGATCATCCTCGACCGGATGACCGCGGCTCTCGGCGCCGACCGCCGGGCCCGACGACGCCCGCTCCGCAGCGGCACCGGCCGGGACGACGCTCCCGCACCGGCCCCGAGCACCCAGGAGGCGCGGACCGCCGACGCGGAGCAGCCCGTCCCCGTGGGCGCCTCGTGACGCCGCGCACCAGCACCAGCACCAGCACCTCGAACACCCCGATCGTCCCCGGAAGGACACCCATGAAGAAGCGCACCATCGCCGCCTCCGTCGCCCTCGGCACCACCGCCGTCCTCGGCCTCGCCGCCTGCTCGCCCCCCGGCAGCTCGTCGTCGGCCGAGACCCTCGACAACGGCGACAAGAGCGTCGTCGAGCTCGCCGTCTTCAACGGCTGGGACGAGGGCATCGCCGCCTCGTGGCTCTGGAAGTCCGTGCTCGAGGACGAGGGCTACACCGTCAACCTGCAGATGGCGGACGTGGCCCCCGTGTACTCGGGCCTCACCACCGACGACTACGACGTCGTGCTCGACACCTGGCTGCCCACCACCCACGCCGACTACGTCGAGCAGTACGGCGACGACCTCACCGACCTCGGCGCGTGGAACGACGACGCGAAGCTCGCCGTCGCGGTGAACGCCGACGCCCCGATCGACTCGCTCGAGGAGCTGAACGCGAACGCCGACCTCTTCGGCGGATCGATCGTCGGCATCGAGCCCGGCGCCGGCCTGACGACGGCCGTGCAGGACGCGACCATCCCCGACTACGGCATCGACGCCCTCGAGCTGCAGACCTCGTCGACCGCCGCCATGCTCACCGAGCTGAAGAGCGCCACCGAGGCCGGCGAGGACATCGCCGTGACCCTGTGGAGCCCGCACTGGGCCTACGACGCGTTCCCGATCAAGGACCTCGCCGACCCGAAGGGCACGCTCGGCGACGCCGAGGGCATCCACTCCTTCGGCGGCAAGAGCTTCACCTCGAACTTCCCGCAGCTGACCGAGTGGCTCGAGGGCTTCGAGATGGACACCGAGACCCTCTCGTCGCTCGAGAACGCCATGTTCAACAGCGGTGTCGACGGCAGCGACTACACCGAGGTCGTCGACCAGTGGATCGCCGAGAACCAGGACTACGTGGACGGCCTCACCAGCTGACCCGCACCTCCCCGCAACACGACGACGCCCCGCCCGGCCCCGCCGGACGGGGCGTCGTCGTACCCCGACGCGGGGCATCCGCACAGGCAGGCCACCGAGGACGCACGGCTGGACCCCAGGGGAGAACAGGGGAGGCGCGGGTAGCGTCGTTCTCGCATGTCCCCCACGAAAGGCACCACCCCGTGACCACGATCGCCGTCGAGCCCCTCCGCCGCAGCGCGCAGCTGAGCACCCGGATCGTCTCCGGCGGACTGGTGCAGGTCTCGATGCCCGACCGCGTCCTCGGCCACGTCCGTGACGAGGGCGGCGTGCACGTGGCCCTGAAGGGACCGAACCCGGCCTGGGCCGAAGAAGTCGGCCGCTACGCCACGCTCGGCATGGCCCTCGAGGCGCTGCGCCTCCGCAAGCGCTCCGTCTGACGGGCCGCCTGACGCCCCGCTGCCTGCTCGGTCAGTCGCCGACGCCGGCGAAGAACGACGTGAGCTCCCGGTTGATCCTGGCCCGCGCCTCCTCGTCGCTGATCGACGGCTCGCCGTCGCCCGGCTGCACGCCGTAGCTGCCGAACTGGGCGTGGGCGAGCCCCGGGATCTCGACCACGGTCGCGTCGGCCGGCAGCATGTCGCGGTACCGCTCGATGTCGTCCGGCGTGCTGAGGCCGTCCGCGCCGCCGCCGAGGCTGAGCACCGGCAGGTCGTCGCGGCCCGAGAGGTCGGTGGTCGCGCAGTACGAGCCGAAGAGCACGAGGCCGTCGACGGCGGGGTCGTCCGCGGCGTACTGGCAGGCGCGCACGCCGCCGAGGGAGTGCCCGCCGACGGCCCAGTTCGTCACCTCGGGCGCGAGGCTCGTGAAGTGCTCGAGCGGACGCGGGTCGAGGATGCCGAAGCCGAGCACCGGGCGCTCGACGACGACGGTGACGCCCGTGGCGACGAGGCCGGCGAGCACCTGCTCGTAGGCCTGCGGATCGACGCGGGCACCGGCGACGAACACCAGGCCCTGGTCGAGGGCCGTCGTCCTGGCCGGGCGCATCACGACCACGTCGGGCCGGTCGACGACGTCGACGCGGGGGTCGTCCGCGACGGCGGCCAGCGAGGAGGCGGTGGCCGACATCGGCGTCTTCGCCCAGACGAAGAAGCCGGTCGCGACCAGCACGACCACGGCGAACAGGACCAGCGCGACCGCCTTCAGCACCCGGCGCGTCCGGCTGCGCGGCGACTGGCGCCGTCGGGGTCGCGGAGGTGACGACGGCGTGGCGTCGTCGTGACGGGAACCTGTGGATCGACTCACGGTCCCAGTCTGACGGCACCGAGGTCGGTCGGGCGTCCCCCCGGTGCGACAGTCTGGACGGATGCCCTGGATACAACTGCTCATCTCGGTGGCCGCGGCCGTCGTGCTCACCTTCGTCGTGTCGGCCGTCGTCGGCCTCGTCGTGGGGCTCGTGGCGAAGAAGAAGGAGTGGGCCAAGGCGCTCGTCGAGCGCATGCGCCGCCCGTTCCGCTGGACGCTGCTGGTCGTCCTCCTCACGATCGCCCTCCGCACCTCCTTGCCGGCCCTGCTCGGCTCGCCGTACGCGGGCGACGACGTCGTGGCGCAGCTGTTCCGCTGTGGAGTCATCGTGGTCGTGGCGTGGTTCGTCGGGGCGCTCGCCCTCTTCTTCGAGGACCTGGGGCTCGCGCGGTACCGGATCGACACCGCCGACAACCGCATCGCCCGCCGGGTGCGCACGCAGGTCCTGATCCTGCGTCGCCTCACGATGGTGGTCGTGGTCGTCATCGCGGCCGGGGCGATCCTGCTCGGCTTCCCCGGCGTCGAGGCGGTCGGCGCCAGCGTGCTCGCGAGCGCCGGGCTCGTCTCGGTCGTGGCCGGCCTCGCCGCGCAGTCGACCCTCGCGAACGTGTTCGCCGGGATCCAGCTCGCCTTCAGCGACGCGATCCGCATCGACGACGTCGTCGTGGTCGAGGGGCAGTGGGGACTGATCGAGGAGATCACGCTGTCGTACGTCGTCGTCCACATCTGGGACGACCGCCGCCTCGTGCTGCCGTCCACCTACTTCACGACCACGCCGTTCGAGAACTGGACCCGTCGCAACAGCGAGCTGCTCGGCGCCGTCGAGCTCGACCTCGACTGGCGGGTCGACACCGGCGCCATGCGCGACGAGCTCGACCGCATCCTCGAGCGCACCGACCTCTGGGACCGCCGGACGAAGGTGCTCCAGGTGACGGACGCGACCGGCGGCTGGGTGCGGGTCCGCGTCCTCGTCACCGCCAAGGACGCCGGCACGCTCTTCGACCTCCGCTGCCTCGTGCGCGAGGACCTCGTGTCGTGGCTGCACCGGGTCACGCCGCAGGCCGTGCCGCGCACCCGGGTGCAGACGGTCGAGGCGGAGCCCGAGCCGACGACGCGCCGTCCGTCCCGGTCGACCTCCGAGTCGGGCGGCCTGTTCTCGGGCGACAACGCCGGGTCGGAGCGCACGCAGCTCTTCACCCAGGCGATCCCGATCCAGCGCGACGCCGACCCCGAGCCGCGGCCCTACGCCGCCACCATGGGCGCGGAGGACGAGCGCGACCCGCACGTCGACCGCTCGTTCGACGGCCGCCCGACGGGCCGCCCCGACCGCTGAGCCCGGTCTTGAGGCACGAAGGAGGCGCGCCCCCGGTCGGGGACGCGCCTCCTTCGTGCCTGTGCCGGCTCGGCAGCCGGCGACGGGTCTCGTCGGTCAGCCGTTCTCGTTCGCGGCCTCGACGACGTTGCCGACGGCGATGGCGGTGGTGGCCGCCCACGCCACGGCGGTGAGCAGCAGTCGCCAGTCGCGGGGGCCGGAGCTGAGGCTCTTGAGCAGGCTGACGCCCGAGAAGAGCGAGCTGATGATCGCTCCGTTGAAAAGGAATTTGCGCACGGTTCTCTCCTGGTGATCGGTGGCTCCACCGTACTCGTCAGGCCGCTCCGCGCACCGGCGCGGATCCGTGCAGTGCGTGCAGGTCGCGGGGCCGTAGGGTGAGCTGCCCGGCTCGCCCGGTCCGGGCTCGTCGGCCTGAGGAGACCTGGTGCGCACTGCCGTGCTCGGAGCAGCGTTGCTCGTCGTGGGGCTGGTCGCCCTGCTCGCCGGGGTCCTCACGCTGGAGGAGCTGCGCACGCTCGTCGAGCGGGTCGCGCCGGTGCTCGGCTTCGTCGTCGCGCTGACGATCGTGTCGGAGCTCGCGGCCGAGGCCGGGCTCTTCTCCTGGCTGGCCGGGTTCGCCGCCCGGGCGGCGCGGGGCCGCGTCGTCGTGCTCTGGGCCTTCGTCGTCGTGCTCGCGCTCGGCTGCACGATCTTCCTGTCGCTCGACACGACCGCCGTGCTGCTCACGCCCGTCGTCGTGCTGGTCGCTCGCCGGGTCGGGCTGCCGCCGATGCCCTTCGCCCTCACGACGGTCTGGTTGGCGAACTGCGGCTCGATGCTGCTCCCGGTCTCGAACCTGACCAACCTCCTGGCCCTCGACGCCCTCGGCTCGCCGTCGCCCGCCTCCTTCGCCGCCCTGGTGGCGCCGGCGGCCGTGGTGGCGGCGGTCGTGCCGGTCGTCGCGGTCGGCCTCCGCTACCGCCGCGAGCTGAGCGGGCGCTTCGAGGCCCCGGAGCGGGAGGAGGCCGGCGACCGGGTGCTCTTCGTCGTGGCCGCCGTCGCCGTGGCGCTGCTCGTGCCGGCGCTCGTCAGCGGGATCGAGGTGTGGATCCCCGCGGCCGTCGCCGCGCTCGTCCTCGTCGTCGTCACCGCCGTGCGCCGACCGTCGACGCTGCGGCTCGGCCTCGTGCCGTGGGGCACGATCGTCTTCGCCAGCGGCCTCTTCGTCGTCGTCGAGGCGGCGCACTCGCTCGGGCTCGCCGACGCGCTCGCCGTGCTCGTCGGCTCGGGCGACGGGCTGCCCGACCTGCTGCGCCTCGCCGCGGGCAGCGCGGCCGCCGCCAACGTCGCGAACAACCTGCCTGCCTACCTCGCCCTCGAGCCCGTCGCCGGCTCGCCGCTGCGGCTCGTGGCCGTGCTCGTCGGCGTCAACGTCGGCTGCCTCGTCGCGCCCTGGGCGTCGCTCGCGACGCTGCTCTGGCACGGGCGGCTGACGTCGATGGGCGTCGAGGTGAGGTGGCGCGGCGTCGTGCTCGGCGGGCTCGGGGTCGCGGTCGTGGCCGTGCCCCTCGCCGTGGTCGCCACGGTGCTCGTCGGGGCGTAGGTCGCTGAGGCTCCGCCCGCGGACGCGGTGCCTGCGGACGCGGCGCCGGTAGCCAGTGCTGCGCGAGCGTGCCTCAGCGTGCGCAGCAGCATGTCGGTGAGCGCCCCCTCGTCGGTCGTCCGGCCGGCGGCGTGCACCTCGGCGACGACCGACCCCGACCAGCCCGACCGTGCCAGGTGCCCGAGCACCTCCGCGACCGGCTGGTCGCCCGTGCCCGGCACCAGGTGCTGGTCGACGAGACCGCCGGGCCGCGGCGAGACGACCCCGTCGCAGAGGTGGACGTGACGGAGGCGCTGCCCGAGCGCCAGCGCGAGGTCGAGGGCGTCGCGCCCGGCGACGGCGGCGTGCGAGAAGTCGAGCACCGCCGCGTCGACGTCGAAGGACGACGGGTCGTGGCCGGGGGAGTAGACGTCGGCGACGATCGGGCCCGCACGCCAGGGGAACATGTTCTCGACCGCCAGCTCGACGCCGGTCGACGCGGCCAGCTCCCTGACCAGGTCGAGGAACCGCGCGGAGTGCCGACGCTGCCACCGGAACGGCGGGTGCACGACCACGGTCGAGGCGCCGAGCTCGACCGCGAGCTCGGCCGAGCGTCGCAGCTTCTCGCCCTGGTCGCGGCCGAGGGCGAAGTGGGCGAGCGGCAGAACGGGCGCGTGCACCGAGAGCACCGGCAGCCCCCACCGAGCCGAGGAGGCGCGGAGCAGCCGGGCGTCGCGGCTCGCCCGGTCGGCGGTCACCATCACCTCCACCCCGTCGAAGCCGGTGGTCCTCGCGAGGCGGAAGGCCTCGTCGACGGGGAGCGGGGAGACGCAGGACGTGCTCGTTCCGACCGTGATCACGCGGCCAGGCTACGACCGTGCCCACGGCGGGGGAGCCGAGCGGGGATGAACGTCGGGCGAACGACCGGGGAACGTCTCCGGGGCCGGGCGACCTGCTCCTCGGGCCGGTCGACCGCCTCCTACAGCCAGTCGCGCTTGCGGAACTGCCACCAGAGCACGCCGCCCACGCCGACGATGAGCACGCACGACGTGACGAAGCCGCCGACCGTGCTGAAGCCCGGGTACGGCACGTTCTGGCCGTAGAACCCCGTGATGGCGGTGGGGACGGCGATGATCGCCGCCCAGCTCGTCACCTTCTTCATGATCCCGTTCATCCGGTTGGACTGCAGGTTGAGGTTCGTGTCGAGGATGGTCGAGACGAGGTCGCGGAGCGAGTCGTTCTGCTCGGCGACCCTGATGACGTGGTCGTAGACGTCCTGGTAGTAGGGCTGCATCACCGGGTCGAGGTCGTGCAGGTCGCGGCGCAGCAGCGTGTTGAGCACCTCGCGCATGGGGGAGGCGACCCGCCTCAGCCGGACGAGGCTCTTCCGCAGGGCGAACGAGCGCTTCTGCACGTCGAGGGTGCGCGGCGCAGGGTCGAACAGGTCGTCGGCGATGCCCTCGATCTCGTCGTCGAGCGCGTCGACGGCCTCGAAGTGCCGGTCGACGACGACGTCGAGCACGCCCCAGAGCAAGAAGGAGACGCCGTGGGCGGCGAGGTCGGGGCTCTGGTCGAACGCCTTCTCGAGCCGCGAGACGTCGAAGTCGGCGTGGTGGATGGTCACGAGGGCCTTCGCGGTCAGGAACGCCTTGACCTCGCTCGTCGTCAGCTCGCCCGAGGCCGCGTCGAACGAGACGTCGTACAGCGCGGTGAAGAGGTGGTTCTCGTAGCGGTCGACCTTCGGCCGCTGGCCGTCCTGCAGGGCGTCCTCGACGGCCAGCTCGTGCAGCCCGAGCTCGTCCTCGAGGTCGTCGAAGTCCGCCTCCGTGGGGTCGGTCAGGTCGACCCAGACGGTGCAGCCCTCGGTCTCCAGGTGATCGCTCACCTCGGCCAGCGGGAACCCCTGCGCCACGAGCCGCCCCTCCCGGTACGCCCGGGTCTGCGTCGGGGTGCGGGTCGTGGTCGGGGCCTCGGTCATGGGGGCATGCTATCCACGTGACCCCACACGTTAAGCAGCGCGCCGACGCCCCTGAGCACTTCTTCGAGGCGGAGGCGGCAGGGCTCGCGTGGCTCGCCGAGGCCACGCCCCTGGGAGGCGCCGTGATCGTGGCCGTCGAGTCGGTCTCGCCGGGGCGGATCGCGCTCGAGACCGTGCGCGAGACGCGTCCGACGCCCGAGACGGCACGGCAGTTCGGCGCGGCGCTCGCGGTCACCCACGCGGCCGGTGCGGACGCCTTCGGGGCGCCTCCTACGGGCTGGCAGGGCCCCGTGTTCATCGGCCGACGGCAGCAGGAGTGCACGCCCCGCGCCAGCTGGGGCGAGTTCTACGCCGCCCAGCGGGTGCTGCCGTTCGCCCGCACGGCCCTCGAGGCAGGCTCGCTCACACGGGACGAGCTCGACCTCGTCGAGCGCGCCTGCGACCTCGTCGCCGGGGGCGCCCTCGACGACGACCAGCCGCCGGCTCGCCTGCACGGCGACCTCTGGAGCGGCAACGTCCTCTTCGGCGCGGACGGCGTCGTCCTGATCGACCCGGCCGCGCACGGCGGCCATCCCGAGACCGACCTGGCGATGCTGCAGCTGTTCGGCCTGCCCTGGCTCGAGGAGGCGCTGGCCGGCTACCAGGACGCGGCCCCGCTCCGGGACGGCTGGCGCGACCGCGTGCCGCTCCACCAGCTGCACCCGCTCGCGGTGCACGCGGCGGGCCACGGGCGCAGCTACGGCCGGGCGCTCGCCGAGGCCGCGGCGCAGGTGCTCCGGCTCGTCTGAGCCAGGGGCACGGGAGACCGGTCGCCCGGCGGAGGGCCGGCCGGCGGAGGGCCGCCCGGGGGACAGGCCTCGCCGGGGTCGCCGACGGGCGCGCTGATAATCTGGCCGTCCCCCGTCTCCCGGGGGTCGAACGGAGCTGATCACCCCCATGCCTGACACCGCTGAGCGCTACGGCTTCGTCGTCGTCTCCAACCGCCTGCCCGTCGACCGCGTCATCGCCGAGGACGGCTCCGCGTCGTGGCAGCACTCGCCAGGCGGACTCGTGACCGCCCTCGAGCCCGTGATGAAGGCGAACGACGGCGCCTGGGTCGGCTGGGCCGGCCAGCCCGACCTCGAGTTCGAGCCGTTCGTCGACGAGGGCATCCACATCGTGCCCGTGCCCCTCAGCGCCGAGGAGGTGCAGCGCTACTACGAGGGCTTCAGCAACGACACGCTCTGGCCGCTCTACCACGACGTCATCGCCGCACCGACGTACCACCGCCTCTGGTGGGAGGCGTACGTGCAGGTGAACCAGCGCTTCGCCGACCGGGCCGCCGAGATCACCGAGGAGGGCGGCACGATCTGGGTGCAGGACTACCAGCTGCAGCTCGTCCCGAAGATGCTGCGCGAGGCGCGACCCGACGTGACGATCGGCTTCTTCAACCACATCCCGTTCCCGCCGCTCGGCATCTTCTCGCAGCTGCCCTGGCGCCGTCAGATCCTCGAGGGGCTGCTCGGCGCCGACGTGATCGGGTTCCAGCGCGGCGACGACGCGTCGAACTTCTCGCGGGCGGTGCGCCACCTGCTGGGCTACGGGACGACCCGCCCCTACGTCGAGGTGCCGGTCGACGACGACGCGGCCACGGAGTCGTCGCACGTGTCGCGTCGGGGCGCGAAGGTGCGCCGGGTGCTCGCCAAGCACTTCCCGATCTCGATCGACGCCGCCAGCTACGAAGAACTGGCCGCGCGACCCGACATCCAGGCCAGGGCGGCCGAGATCCGCGCCGGCCTCGGCAACCCGAAGACGGTCATGCTCGGCGTCGACCGGCTCGACTACACCAAGGGCATCCGCCACCGCATGAAGGCGTTCGGCGAGCTGCTCGCCGACGGCCGGCTGAGCGTCGAGGACGCGACGCTCGTGCAGGTCGCGAGCCCCAGCCGCGAGCGGGTAGAGACGTACAAGACGCTGCGCGACGAGATCGAGCTGACCGTCGGCCGCATCAACGGCGACTACGCGACGATGAGCCACACGGCCATCAGCTACCACCACCACGGCTACCCGCGCGAGGAGATGGTGGCGCTCTACCTCGCGGCTGACATCATGCTGGTCACGGCCCTCCGCGACGGGATGAACCTCGTCGCGAAGGAGTACGTGGCCGTGCGTCGCGACAACGACGGCGTGCTCGTGCTCAGCGAGTTCGCCGGCGCCGCCGACGAGCTCAAGACCGCGCTGCTGATCAACCCGCACGACATCGGCGGCCTGAAGAACACCATCATGCGGGCGATCGAGATGCCCAAGCGCGACCGGACGACGCGCATGCGCGCCCTCCGTCGCCGCGTGCTCGAGCACGACGTGGCGAGCTGGTCCGCGTCGTTCCTGCAGGCGCTCGAGAACGTGCGCCCCGGCCAGCAGATCACGGCACCCGCCGAGGAGGACGCATCGTGACCACGAACCCCCTGCCCGCCGACCTGCCCGCCGACGACCGGTCGCGAGCCCTCTCGGACGCGCTCGGCCGTCTCGCGACGACGCCGCGCCTCCTCGTCGCCCTCGACTTCGACGGCACCCTCGCGCCCGAGGTCGACCAGCCGATGGCGGCCCGCCCGCTGCCCGAGTCGAAGGAGGCGATCCGTCGCCTCCTCGAGCTGGAGGGCACCTCCGTCGCCCTCGTCTCCGGTCGCGACCTCGCGTCGCTCGACCGGATCAGCGAGATGCCCGAGCAGGTGCTGCTCGTGGGGTCGCACGGGATCGAGGTGCGCATCGGCGGCGAGGTGACGTCGCTGACCGACGACGAGCTCGCTCGTCGCGAGGTCATCTCCGAGGCGCTGCACACGGCGGCCGACGGCCGCGACGGCGTCTTCGTCGAGGAGAAGCCGGCGGGCCTGGCCCTGCACACGCGGCTCGCGGACGAGGCGACGACGACGGAGGTGCGCGAGGCGGTCCGCGCCCGCCTCGCCGACGAGCCGGGGGTGCACGCCCGTGAGGGCAAGAACGTGCGCGAGTACGCCGTCCGCCCGACCGGCAAGGACGACGGGGTCGCGCGGCTCCGCGAGGCCGTGGGAGCCACCGCCGTGCTGTTCGCCGGCGACGACGTCACCGACGAGGACGCCCTGCGGTCGCTCGGCGACGGCGACCTCGGCATCCGGGTCGGGCCCGGCGAGACCGCCGCGAGCCACCGCGTCGCGGACCCCGCGGCGATCGGCCGGCTGCTCGGCGAGCTAGCCGACCTCCGCGAGCACCTGGGGCATGCCTGATCGCGCATGCGTCCCCGAGGGCCGTGCCCTTCGGGCGGTCTTCCCAGGTGACTGCAAGGTAAGCTGACCTCTCCGCCCGACTCCTCGTCGCCGATCAGCCCGAACGACCGACGAACTCGCCAGCCGACGGAGGTGCACCTTGATGATCGCTGCTCTCGCGGCCTTCGCGGCCGCCTCGATCGTCGTCGCCGCACTCGGTCGCCGACTCGGGCCGTCGCTGTTCCTCTGGGCCTCGGCCGTGCCCTTCGCCGCCATGGTGATGACCGCCCTGCAGGGGCCGCAGGTCCTCTCGCAGGGGCAGGTCGTCGAGTCGGTCCCGTGGATCCCGCAGCTCGGCATCACGCTGACGCTCCGCCTCGACGTGCTGTCGTGGGTGCTCGCCCTGGTGGTCACCGGCGTGGGCGGGCTGGTGCTCGTCTACTGCTCCCGCTACTTCAAGCCGGGGGAGAAGAGCCTCGCCCGCTTCGCCGCCGTGCTGGTCGCCTTCGCCGGCGCCATGTACGGCCTCGTGACGAGCGACGACGTCTTCGTCCTCTTCGTGTTCTGGGAGGCCACGAGCGTCTTCTCGTACCTGCTGATCGGGCACTACACGAACAAGCAGGCGAGCCGTGGGGCGGCGCTCCAGGCGCTGATCGTCACCACGGCGGGCGGGCTGGCCATGCTGGTCGGGCTCGTGATCCTCAGCGTCCAGGGCGGCACCTCCTCGATCGAGGCCCTCGTGGCGTCGCCGCCGAGCGGCACGGCCGTCACCGTCGCCGTGATCCTGGTGCTCGTCGGGGCGCTGTCGAAGTCGGCACTCGTGCCGTTCCACTTCTGGCTGCCCGCGGCCATGGCGGCGCCCACCCCCGTCAGCGCGTACCTGCACGCCGCGGCCATGGTCAAGGCCGGCATCTACCTCGTCGCTCGCTTCGCGCCCGGCTACCACGACTCGCCCGGCTGGCAGGAGGTCGTGGTCACGGTCGGCGTCGTCACGATGCTGCTCGGCGGCTACCGTGCCCTCCGCCAGCACGACCTCAAGCTCGTCCTCGCCTACGGCACGGTCAGCCAGCTCGGCTTCCTCACGATCATCGCGGGCTACGGCACCCGGGACGCGGGGCTCGCGGCCCTCGCCCTGCTAGTCGCGCACGCCCTGTTCAAGGCGACGCTCTTCCTCGTCGTCGGCATCGTCGACCACCGCACCGGCACACGCGACCTCCGCAAGCTGAGCGGCCTGGGCCGCCAGGCGCCCGTGCTCGTCGTCATCACCGTGATCGCGCTCGCGTCGATGGCCGGCGTGCCCCCGACGTTCGGCTTCGTGGCGAAGGAGGCGGTGCTCTCGGCCCTGCTCGCCGACGCCGAGCACGGCAGCGCCTGGGGCGTGATCGCGCTGGTCGGCGTCGTCGTGGGCTCCGTCCTCACGACGGCCTACAGCCTGCGGTTCCTCTGGGGGGCGTTCGCCCGCAAGCGCGACGTCGCCCCGGTCGACTTCGTCCGCGAGCACATCGACTTCCTCGCCGCGCCGGCCGTGCTGGCGGCCCTCAGCCTCGCGCTCGGCTTCGCCGCGGCGCCGGTCGACTCCGTCATGGCGCGCTACGCGGACACGCTGCCGCACGTCGAGGGCGAGCACGGCCCGTACCACCTGGCGCTCTGGCACGGCTTCGAGCCCGCACTCGGCCTCACCGTGCTCTCGCTCGTGCTCGGCGCCGTGATGTTCTGGCAGCGTGACCGGGTGTCCGCGGTGCAGAAGGCGGTCTCGTTCCTGCCCCGCGCCTCCGACGGCTACGTCCGCATCATGACCGGCATCGACAAGACGGCGTCGCGCACGACGGCGACGACCCAGCGCGGCTCGCTGCCGTTCTACCTCGGCACGATCCTCGTGGTTTTCGTCGTCTCGAGCATCGTGACCCTGTCGTCGAACCGCAGCTGGCCCGACGCGGCCGTCATCTGGGACTACCCAGCCCAGCTGGCCGTCGGCAGCCTGATGATCGTCGGCGCCGTGGCCGCTGCCCGGTCGAACAAGCGCTTCCAGGCCGTCGTGCTCGTCGGCGTGACCGGCTACGGCATGGCCGCGCTGTTCGCCCTGCACGGTGCTCCCGACCTCGCGCTCACCCAGGCGCTGATCGAGACGATCACCCTCATCGCCTTCGTGCTGGTGCTCCGACGCCTGCCGGCCCGCCTGGGCGACCGCAACGGACGCTCGCACCGCGCGCTCCGTGCCGTCATCGGCATCTCGGTCGGCTGCGTGATGGCGACCATCGCCGTCGTCGCCCTCGGCGCCCGCAGCGGCGGCACGATCTCGAGCGCGTTCCCGGAGCTCGCCGTCGTCGGCGGGCACGGCAAGAACGTCGTCAACGTCACCCTCGTCGACATCCGCGGCTGGGACACCATGGGCGAGATCAGCGTGCTGATCGCCGCCGCCACCGGCGTCGCGAGCCTCGTCTTCCTTACGTCGCGCACGGACATGCTGCCGCGTCCGGCCCGCCGCACCCGCGCCCAGCGCTTCCTGGCCCGCGTGCGCCCGGCCCTCGAGCCTGCTCCCGTCGTCCCCGGTACCGGGGGCGGCGGCAGCCAGGCGGACCGGGCCGACGCCTCCTCGAGCACGGCGGTCGGGTCAGAGGTCGAGGGCGACCGGCGTGCCTGGCTGCTCGCCGGCCGCAAGCTGGCGCCGCAGAACCGCTCGATCCTGCTCGAGGTCGTCGTCCGGCTGCTGTTCCACGCCATCGTCGTCGTCTCGATCTACCTGCTCTTCGCGGGTCACAACCTGCCGGGCGGCGGCTTCGCCGGTGGATTGGTCGCGGGCATGGCGTTCGTGGCGCGCTACCTCGCGGGCGGACGGTTCGAGCTCGGCGCCGCGGCGCCCCTCGACGCCGGCAAGGTGCTCGGCAGCGGTCTGCTGATCGTCGTCGCCACGGCAGTCGTGCCCCTCTTCTTCGGCGTCGACGCGCTGACCTCGACCTGGTTCGAGGGCGAGGTGCCGCTGCTCGGCCACGTCGAGTTCGTCACGTCGACGTTCTTCGACATCGGCGTCTACCTCGTCGTCGTGGGCCTCGTGCTCGACGTGCTCCGCAGCCTGGGGGCCGAGGTCGACCGTCAAGAAGAGGAAGACGACCGCGGCGACGCCTCGGTCACGGCCACCACCAAGGCGGAGGGTCCCGCATGAGCGCGTCGCTGGTCCTGATCGTCGTGATGGCCGCGCTCTACGCGTGCGGCATCTACCTCATGCTCGAGCGCAGCATGACGCGCGTGCTGCTCGGGTTCCTGCTCGTGGGCAACGCGACGAACATCCTCATCCTCACGATGTCCGGCCGCAGCGGCGAGGCCCCGATCGCCGACGGCCAGGTGCCGGAGTCGACCTTCGCCGACCCCCTGCCGCAGGCCCTCATCCTCACGGCCATCGTCATCACCTTCGGCGTGTCCGCGTTCCTCCTCGCGCTCATCTACCGCTCCTGGCGGCTCGCCCAGGAGGACGACGTGGCGGACGACCTCGAGGACCTCGAGATCGGCATCCGCGGGGTGCCCGCCGAGGACGAGACGCAGGGCGACGGCGACGACGAGAGCGACGGGGACACCGAGTTCGGCCCCGACGCCGAGGCGGCCGTCCCGAAGACGTCCTTCGACGACGACGACCCGTGGGACCACGCCCCGAACGAGACGATCCCGGTCGCCGACCCGGAGCACGCTCCCGACCACGACCCGGCCCACCCCGAACGAGACCGCGACCGCGGCACCTACCGTGACGACCCGAGAGGAGGCCGGCCGTGAACCTCGACTTCCTCGTCCCCCTCGTGGTCCTCGTGCCCCTCATGGGCGCGGGCGCAGCCCTCGTCGCCACGAGGCGGCCCCGGCTCCAGGCCGTCCTCACGATCGCGGCCCTCGCGATCGTCGTGGCCATCAGCGCCGTCCTCCTCGTCGTCGTCGACCGTGACGGCGCCATCGCGGTGCAGATCGGCGGGTGGGAGGCGCCCTTCGGCATCCTCCTCGTGGTCGACCGGCTCGCGGCGCTGATGCTCACCATCTCGTCGATCGTGCTGCTGGCGGTCTTCGTGTTCTCGGTCGGGCAGGGCTCGGCGGACGGCGACGGCGACGCCCCCGTCTCGATCTACAACCCCACGTACCTGATCCTCGCCGCCGGCGTCTTCGACGCGTTCGCGGCAGGCGACCTCTTCAACCTCTACGTCGGCTTCGAGATGCTGCTGATCGCGAGCTACGTGCTGATCACCCTCGGCGGCACCGAGCAGCGGATCCGGGCCGGCGTCACGTACATCGTCGTGAGCCTGCTCTCGAGCGTGCTGTTCCTGGCCTCGATCGCGATGATCTACGGCGCCCTCGGCACCGTCAACATCGCGGACATCGCGCAGAAGATGGACACGATCCCGCCGGACGTCCAGACGATCATCCACGTGATGCTGCTGACGGCCTTCGGCATCAAGGCCGCGATCTTCCCGCTGTCGTTCTGGCTGCCCGACTCGTACCCGACCGCGCCGGCCCCGGTCACGGCAGTGTTCGCGGGCCTGCTGACGAAGGTCGGCGTCTACGCCATCATCCGGACCGAGACCGTTCTCTTCGTCGAGAGCAACGTGAACGTCTACCTGCTGATCATCTCGTTGCTGACGATGGTGATCGGGATCCTGGGCGCGGTGGCGCAGGCGGACATCAAGCGCCTCCTGTCGTTCACCCTCGTCAGCCACATCGGCTACATGATCTTCGGCATCGCCCTCGGCACCGTCGAGGGGCTCGCGGCGACGATCTACTACGTCGTGCACCACATCACGGTGCAGACGACGCTCTTCCTCGCGGCGGGGCTGATCGAGCGGCGCGGCGGGACGGCCTCGGTGCTGCGTCTCGGCGGGCTGCTCAAGGCGGCGCCCGTGGTGGCGGTGCTGTTCTTCATCCCGGCCCTCAACCTCGGCGGCATCCCGCCGTTCTCCGGCTTCATCGGCAAGGTGGCGCTCTTCGACGCCGGCGCTCGCCTCGACGACCCGCTCGTCTACGTGCTGATCGGCGCCGGCGCGGTCACGTCGCTGCTCACGCTGTACGCCCTGATGCGAGCCTGGAACCTGGCCTTCTGGCGTCCCGGCAGCGACGTCGAAGATCATGAGTCGCCCCTCACCGAGCGCCTCGAGGAGGCGCCCGGCCGCACCGCGGTCCAGGCGAAGCGAGCCAACCCGCGCACCATGATCGGCGCCACCGTCGGCATGGTCGGCGTCTCGCTCGTGCTGACCGTCTTCGCGGGCCCGCTCTACGGGGTCGCCGAGCGCGCGGCCGGCAAGGTCTACGGGTCGAACTCCTACGTCCAGCTCGTCTTCCCCTCCGGTGAGGGCGACACCGCCGAGAACGAGGGGAGCGCACCGTGACCGCCCGGCCCTCGGCCCACGAGGTCGGACGCAGCCTGCTCCGTCAGCTGCCCCTCCTCGTCGGCCTCGTCGTCCTCTGGATGTTCCTCTGGAACCAGCTGACCGTGCTCTCGTTCGTCACGGGCGTGCTCGTCGCGCTGCTCGTCACCCGGGTGTTCTTCCTGCCGCCGGTCGAGCTGAGCGGGCGGTTCAACCTCGGCTGGGCGCTCGTGTTCCTCGGCCGGTTCCTGTTCGACCTCGTCGTCGCGTCGGTCGAGGTCGCCTGGAAGGCCGTACGGCCCCGGGGCGTGCAGAGCAACGCGATCGTCGCCGTGCAGCTGCACACCCGCTCGGACTTCATCATGACGCTGGTCGCCGAGGCCGTCTCGCTGGTGCCGGGGTCGCTCGTCGTCGAGGCCGACCGCGAGCGGTCGATCCTCTACATGCACGCCCTCGCGGTCGAGGACGCCGACGGAGTCGAGGAGGTGCGGCACAGCGTGCTCGGCTTCGAGAAGCGCATCGCGCGCGCCCTCGGCAGCGCCGACGACCTGCGCCGCATCGCCGACGGCACGCCCGCCACCGAGGACGCGCCCACCGACCGGTCCGGCGCCGAGGTGCCCGTGAACGAGAAGAACAAGGGGGTCGCCTCGTGACGATCGTCTCCTGGGTCGTCGGCGTGCTCTTCGCGTTCGCCGCGCTCGCGTCCGTGCTGCGGATCGTGCGGGGGCCGTCCATCCTCGACCGCATGATCGCGAGCGACATGCTGCTCACGACCCTCATCTGCGTGCTCGCCGCCGACATGGTGCTCGGGAACCACACGCGCACCCTCCCGGTCATCATCGTGCTCGCCCTGACTGCCGTGTTCGGCTCGATCACCGTGGCGCGCTACGTGTCGAGGCAGGACCCGTCATGAGCGAGCAGTTCTACACGATCTCGAGCGCGGTGCTGCTCGTCGCGGGCGCGACCCTCTCCGCGGCCGCCGGCGTCGGCCTGCTCCGGTTCCCCGACGCCCTCACCCGGATGCACGCCGCCACGAAGCCGCAGATCTTCGGGCTGATCCTGATGCTGTCGGCGATCGCGCTGGACCAGCACAACCTCGGGACCATCGCCTCCTTGCTGGTCGTGCTCGTCTTCCAGATGCTCACGGCGCCGATCTCGGCGCACATGATCGGCCGGGCCGGCTACCGCAACGGCGACCTCCGCCGCGACATGCTCGTCGTGGACGAGCTCGACGAGGCCGTCGCCCGCGCGGGGGAAGAGCTCGTGGCCGACGGGCAGTCGCTGTCGGACGTCGACCCCGCGACCCTCCCGGTGGGCTCGGCCGACGCGCTGGCCGTCGAGCTCGACCGCGCGGACGGGCTCGACGACTCCGAGGGCGACGACGACGCCCACGACGACGAGGCCAGGGAGCGCGAGCACGACGCCCCGCTGCACGTCAAGGGCGGCCACCACCACGCCCCCGATCCCGGCCTCGGCTGAGGGGCGCGTCCGCTGGCCCTAAACTCGACCCATGCCCGTGAATGACAGCCAGCCGTCGGACGCAGCCGCCCGATGCCCCATCGACGCAGCACCCATCGACGCAGCGCCCATCGACATCAAGCCCCGCAGCCGCGTCGTCACCGACGGGGTCGAGGCCACCACCTCGCGCGGCATGCTCCGCGCCGTCGGCATGGGCGACGAAGACTGGGAGAAGCCGCAGATCGGCATCGCCAGCAGCTGGAACGAGATCACCCCCTGCAACCTGTCGCTCGACCGGCTCGCCCAGGGCGCGAAAGAGGGAGTGCACGGCGGCGGCGGCTACCCGCTGCAGTTCGGCACCGTCTCGGTCTCCGACGGCATCTCGATGGGCCACGAGGGCATGCACTTCTCCCTCGTCTCGCGCGAGGTCATCGCCGACAGCGTCGAGGTCGTGATGAACGCCGAGCGTCTCGACGGCTCGGTGCTGCTGGCCGGCTGCGACAAGTCGCTGCCGGGCATGCTGATGGCGGCCGCTCGCCTCGACCTCGCCAGCGTGTTCCTCTACGCGGGCAGCGTCGCCCCCGGCTGGGTCAAGCTCAGCGACGGCACCGAGAAGAACGTCACGATCATCGACTCGTTCGAGGCCGTCGGCGCCCACAAGGCCGGCACCATCAGCGACGAGGACCTCAAGGCCATCGAGTGCGCCATCGTGCCCGGCGAGGGCGCCTGCGGCGGCATGTACACCGCCAACACGATGGCGAGCGTCGCCGAGGCGCTCGGCATGAGCCTGCCCGGCTCGGCCTCGCCGCCCTCGGCCGACCGCCGTCGCGACTATTTCGCCCACCGCTCGGGCGAGGCCGTGGTGAACTTGCTGCGCCTCGGCATCACCACCCGCGACATCCTCACGAAGGAGGCGTTCGAGAACGCCATCGCCGTGGCCATGGCGTTCGGCGGGTCGACGAACGTCGTGCTGCACCTGCTGGCGATCGCCTACGAGGCCGAGGTCGACCTCACCATCGACGACTTCAACCGCATCGGCGACACGATCCCGCACATCGGCGACCTCAAGCCCTTCGGCAAGTACGTGATGAACGACGTCGACCGCATGGGCGGCGTCCCCGTCGTCATGAAGGCCCTGCTCGACGCGGGCCTGCTCCACGGCGACTGCCTCACCGTCACGGGCAAGACCGTGAGGGAGAACCTCGAGGCGATCAAGCCGAAGCCGCTCGACGGCGAGGTGCTGCGCACCCTCGAGAACCCGATCCACGCGACCGGCGGGCTCACCGTGCTGAGCGGCTCGTTCGCCCCGGAGGGCGCCGTCGTCAAGACCGCGGGCTTCGACGCCTCCGTCTTCGAGGGCCCTGCCAAGGTCTTCGAGCGCGAGCGCGGCGCGATGGACGCCCTCACCGCCGGGCGGATCGAGGCCGGGGACGTCGTCGTCATCCGCTACGAGGGCCCCAAGGGCGGCCCCGGCATGCGCGAGATGCTCGCCATCACCGCCGCCATCAAGGGCGCTGGGCTCGGCAAGGATGTACTACTCTTGACGGACGGGCGATTCTCAGGCGGCACAACCGGCCTCTGCATCGGCCACATAGCACCCGAAGCGGTGGACTCCGGTCCCATCGCCTTCGTGCGTGATGGCGACCTCATCCGTGTCGACATCGCCGCTCGCTCGATCGACCTACTCGTCGACGCCGCTGAGCTCGAGGCCCGCCGAGAAGGCTGGGCTCCCCTCCCTCCGCGCTACACCCGCGGCGTCCTCGCCAAGTACGCGCGCCAGGTCCGCTCCGCGGCCGAGGGCGCGGTCACGTACTGACCACCACCACGAAGAGGGACTCGGCACTGATGCCCCACGACACGACCCCCCAGCCCGGCACGCCCGTGCGCCCCGCCGCCCGACCGGCCCCCGCGGCCGGCCAGACGAGCCCCGCGACGACGACGCAGCCCGTCGTCCTCACGGGCTCCGGCGCGATCCTCAAGTCGCTCGAGCACCTCGGGGTGACCGACGTCTTCGGCCTGCCCGGCGGCGCGATCATCCCGTTCTACGACGAGCTGATGGCGTCGACCGCGATCCGGCACATCCTGGTGCGGCACGAGCAGGGCGCCGGCCACGCGGCCGAGGGCTATGCGGCGGCGTCCGGCCGGGTCGGCGTGGCGATCGCCACCTCCGGGCCGGGTGCCACCAACCTCGTCACCGCCATCGCGGACGCCTACATGGACAGCATGCCGCTGCTCGCGATCACGGGCCAGGTCTTCTCGACCCTGATGGGCACCGACGCGTTCCAGGAGGCCGACATCGTCGGCATCACGATGCCGATCACGAAGCACTCTTTCCTCGTGACGAAGCCGGAGGACATCCCGGCCACGCTGGCCGCCGCGTACCAGATCGCGAGCACCGGCCGGCCCGGCCCCGTGCTCGTCGACATCACGAAGGACGCCCAGCAGAACTCGGCGCCCTTCGTGTGGCCGCCCGTCGTCGACCTGCCCGGCTACCGGCCGGTCACGAAGGCGCACGGCAAGCAGATCGCCGCCGCGGCCCAGCTGATGGCCGAGGCGCGGCAGCCCGTCTTCTACGTCGGCGGGGGAGTCATCCGTGCCGGCGCCTCGGCCGAGCTCGCGGCCCTGGTCGAGCTGACCGGCGCCCCCGTCGTCACGACGCTGATGGCGCGCGGCGCGTTCCCCGACACCCACGCCCAGCACCTCGGCATGCCCGGCATGCACGGCACAGTGCCCGCCGTGCTCGGCCTGCAGGAGAGCGACCTCATCATCGCGCTCGGCGCCCGCTTCGACGACCGCGTCACCGGCAAGGCCGACCTCTTCGCGCCCGGCGCCAAGGTCGTCCACGTCGACGTCGACCCGGCCGAGATCTCGAAGATCCGACTCGCCGACGTGCCCATCGTGGGCGACGCGAAGGTCGTCATCCCCGACCTGGCCGCGGCGTTCGCCGAGATCCCCGTCGCCGACCGTGCCGACACGTCGGCCTGGTGGGAGAAGCTGAACGGCCTCCGCGAGCAGTTCCCGCTCGGCTACACGCAGCCCGACGACGGGCTGCTGTCGCCCCAGGCAGTCATCCAGCGCATCGGCCAGCTCTCCGGCCCCGAGGCGATCTACGCCTCCGGCGTCGGCCAGCACCAGATGTGGGCCGCCCAGTTCATCGAGTACGAGCGTCCCCACGCCTGGCTGAACTCGGGAGGCGCGGGCACGATGGGCTACTCGGTGCCGGCCGCCATGGGCGCGAAGGTGGCCCAGCCCGACCGCGTCGTCTGGGCGATCGACGGCGACGGCTGCTTCCAGATGACCAACCAGGAGCTCGCGACCTGCGTCATCAACGACATCCCGATCAAGGTCGCGATCATCAACAACTCGTCGCTCGGCATGGTGCGCCAGTGGCAGACCCTGTTCTACGAGGGCCGCCACTCGTTCACCGACCTGAACACGGGCCACGAGACGCGGATGGTGCCCGACTTCGTCAAGCTCGCCGACGCGTACGGCGCCCTCGGCATCCGCGTCAGGCGGGAGGACGAGGTCGACGACGCCATCAAGCTGGCACTCGAGACGAACGACCGTCCGGTCGTCATCGACTTCGTGGTCAGCCGCGACGCCATGGTCTGGCCGATGGTGCCCCAGGGCGTGTCGAACTCCGAGATCCAGCACGCCCGCGCGCTCGCGCCCGAGTGGGACGACGAGGCCCCCGGCACCAGCGCCTCCGACACGACCCGTGACGGCGACATGACAGGAGAGCACGCATGAGCCACGTCCTGAGCCTCCTCGTCGAGGACAAGCCCGGTCTGCTGACCCGCGTCGCCGGTCTCTTCGCCCGGCGAGGGTTCAACATCGAGAGCCTCGCGGTCGGCAAGAGCGAGGTCGAGGGCCTCAGCCGAATCACCGTCGTCGTCGACGTCGAAGAACTGCCGCTCGAGCAGGTGACGAAGCAGCTGAACAAGCTGATCAACGTCATCAAGATCGTCGAGCTCGACTACTCGCAGTCGGTGCAGCGCGAGCACATGCTGATCAAGGTGCGGGTCGACGCCACCACCCGGTCCCAGGTGCTCGAGGCCGTCACGCTCTTCCGCGCGTCGGTGGTCGACGTCTCGACCGACTCGCTGGTGATCGAGGTCACCGGCGACACCGGCAAGACGACCGCCCTGCTCCGCGTGCTCGAGCCCTACGGCATCCGCGAGATCTCGCAGTCCGGCCTGCTGGCCATCGGCCGCGGCTCGAAGGCGATCACCGACCGGGTCCCCAGGGCCCAGTGACCTGCGCGGGCCCGCCGCCCGCCGCCTCCCTGCTCCATCCCACCGCCCCACACAAGGAGAACCACCACCGTGACTGAGATCGTGTACGACACCGACGCAGACCTGTCGATCATCCAGGGCAAGAAGGTCGCCGTCATCGGCTACGGCTCGCAGGGCCACGCCCACGCGCTGAACCTGCGCGACTCGGGCGTCGAGGTCGTCATCGGCCTGAAGGAGGGCTCGAAGAGCCGTGCCAAGGCCGAGGAGGCCGGCTTCACGGTGCACACCCCCGCCGAGGCATCGGCCTGGGGCGACGTGATCGTCGTCCTCGCGCCCGACCAGGTGCAGCGCCACGTCTACGCGGACGACATCGCCCCGAACCTCACCGAGGGCAAGGCGCTCGTCTTCGGCCACGGCTTCAACATCCGCTTCGGCTACATCCAGGCGCCCGAGAACGTCGACGTGCTGCTCGTCGCCCCCAAGGGCCCCGGCCACACCGTCCGCCGCGAGTTCGAGGCCGGCCGTGGCGTCCCCGTCATCGTCGCCGTCGAGAACGACGCCTCCGGCTCGGCCTGGGACCTCGCCTGGTCGTACTCCAAGGGCATCGGCGGCCTCCGTGCCGGCGGCATCAAGACGACCTTCACCGAAGAGACCGAGACCGACCTCTTCGGCGAGCAGGCCGTCCTCTGCGGCGGCACCTCGCAGCTGATCCAGTACGGCTTCGAGACCCTCACCGAGGCTGGCTACCAGCCGCAGATCGCCTACTTCGAGGTGCTGCACGAGCTGAAGCTCATCGTCGACCTCATCTGGGAGGGCGGCCTGGCCAAGCAGCGCTGGAGCGTCTCCGACACCGCCGAGTACGGCGACTACGTCTCCGGCCCCCGCGTCATCACGCCGGACGTGAAGGAGAACATGAAGGCCGTGCTCGCCGACATCCAGTCGGGCGCCTTCGCCAAGCGCTTCATCGACGACCAGGACGCCGGCGCGCCCGAGTTCGCCGCCCTGCGCAAGAAGGGCGAGGAGCACCCCATCGAGGCCACCGGCCAGGAGCTCCGCGCCCTGTTCGCCTGGAAGCAGACCGACACGGACTACGTCGACGGCAGCGCTGCGCGCTGACGACCCTCTCCACCTCGGCATCACCCGCAGGGGCCCTTCTCCACCCGGAGGAGGGCCCCTCGGCCGTCCGGGGCTCACGGGCTGTCGTGGCATGATCTAGGGCATGGCAGCGAGCAAGAAGGCAGTGCACTTCGGTGCGGGGAACATCGGTCGGGGCTTCGTGGCGCAGTTCCTGCACGCGAGCGGCTACGAGGTCGTGTTCGCCGACGTCAACGACGAGCTGATCGGCCTGCTGCAGCAGCAGCCGTCGTTCGAGGTGCACGAGGTCGGCGAAGAGAGCCGCACCAACGTCGTCGACGGCTACCGGGCGATCAACAGCCGAACCGACGAGGAGGCGCTGGTCGCCGAGATCGCGACCGCCGACGTCGTCACCACGGCCGTGGGCGCCCGCATCCTCCCGTTCGTCGCCCCGGTGATCGCCCGCGGGCTCGCCGCGCGCGACGCCTCGCTCCCCGCCCTCGCCGTCATCGCGTGCGAGAACGCGATCAACGCCACCGACTCCCTGGCCGAGGCCGTCCGTCAGGCCGACCCTGCCGACAACGCCGTCTTCGCCAACTGCGCCATCGACCGCATCGTCCCCGAGCAGCCCGCCGGCTCGCTCGACGTGACCATCGAGTCGTTCTTCGAGTGGGTCGTCGAGAGCGGGCCCTTCGGTGCCGACCGCCCCGACATCGCCGGCGTCACCTGGGTCGACGACCTGGAGCCGTTCATCGAGCGGAAGCTCTTCACGGTCAACACCGCCCACGCGGCCGCCGCGTACCACGGCTTCTCCCGCGGGCTCGGCAGCATCCGCGAGGCGCTGGCCGACGAGTCGGTGCTGGCCGAGGTCCGCGGCGCGCTCCGCGAGACCACCGAGCTGCTCGTCGCCAAGCACGATCTCGACCTCGACGAGCAGCAGGCCTACGTCGAGAAGAACCTCGTGCGCATCTCGAACCCCCACCTGCCCGACACGACAGAGCGCGTCGGCCGTGGTCCGCTGCGCAAGCTCAGCCGCCACGAGCGCTTCGTCGGCCCTGCGACCCAGCTCGCCGAGCGCGGCCTCGGCCACGACGCGCTCGTCCGCGCCGTCCGCGCCGCCCTCGACTTCGACGTGTCGGACGACTCCGAGAGCGTCGAGCTGCAGGCGCTGCTCACCTCCGGCCTGCCCGATGCAGAGCTGACCGTCACGCTGACGGGCGTCGAGCAGGGCCACCCGCTCTTCCCGGCCCTGCTGGAGGCGGTCTCGTCGAAGACGGCGGCATGACCGACCCGTCCCCGGCCCGCCGAGAGCCTGACGGGCCCTCGGAGGCCCCCGAGCTCGACGAGCACGACGACGACGCCCTGAGCTGGGGCGACGAGCGGGACACCAGCCACGTCGAGGGCCCCACGCCCGTCGAGCACGGCGACGCCGAGGCGGACGACCAGCTCCCCGGGGGCATGAGCAGCGCCTCCCTGGTGGGCCACGGCGTCTTCGGCGGCGTCGCGCTGCTCTCGTGCGTCGGCTGGCTCGTCTCGCGCGACCAGTTCCTGACGTCGTTCGGCGGGACGGCCGTCGACCGCGTGCAGACGGCCCTGTGGCTGCTGGGGGTCGCGCTGGCGATCGTCGCCCCCGCGGTGTGGTTCGTGACCACGATGCTCCTGGTGCCGCAGTCTCGGTCGTCGCGCCGCCTCCTCGTCTTCGCCGTCGGGGCGGTCGCCCTCGCCCCCTGGCCGCTGGTCATCGGAGGAGGCGCGTGACCGCCCGCGAGACCGGCCCGGTCATGCAGCCGGCCGGCTCCGCCGAGGCCCCGCGCCGTCGCGGACCCCGCATCGGCGTCGTCGTGGTCGCCGCAGTGGCCGCGCTCTTCTTCGCCTACGACCTGTACGAGGCGATCACCAACCTCGTGCTCGTGCCGCAGGACGTCCGCTACCAGAACAACGAGTTCTTCGACGAGGTCGGGGTCGACGGTCTCGCGGCCTCGCCGCCCTGGGCCGCGCTCGTCGCCAACGTGCTGCTGCCGGTCGTCGCGTGGGTCGGCGCCCTGGTGGTCGCGCGCAGGCGGCCGCTCTGGCAGGTCGTGCTCGCCTTCGTCGCGGGGCTCGCCCTCGTCGGCTCGGTGTCGCTCACGATCACGGCGTACGTGCTCAGCATCTGATCTGACCTGGCCTGACGTGCTCAGCCCCGGCTCGACGCGCGCCCCGCTGCACGCCTCGACGGCGGACAGGACAGGGGCGTCATGTGCGCGTGGTGTCCCGCCCGAGTCGATAGAGTGCACAGCAGCCGCGCCCACGGCGCGTCGCGGCGTTCACCCCGACCTCTCTCGTTAGGACATCGTCTCCGTGGCCAAGCCCGTCGTGCTGATCGCAGAAGAACTCTCACCCGCCACCGTCGAGGCCCTCGGCCCCGACTTCGACGTCCGGTCGGTGGACGGCACCGACCGCACGGCGCTGCTGGCGGCCCTCGCGGGGGCCGACGCGGTCCTCGTGCGCTCGGCGACGCAGATGGACGCCGAGGCCATCGCGGCGGCCCCCGGGCTCAGGGTGATCGCCCGTGCGGGCGTCGGGCTCGACAACGTCGACATCAAGGCGGCCACGACGGCCGGCGTCATGGTGGTCAACGCGCCCACCTCGAACATCATCTCCGCGGCCGAGCTCACGGTCGGGCACATCCTGAGCCTCGCGCGGCACATCCCCGCAGCGCACTCCGCCCTGTCGCAGGGGCAGTGGAAGCGCTCGAAGTACACCGGCGTCGAGCTGTTCGAGAAGACGGTGGGCATCGTCGGCCTCGGCCGCATCGGCGCGCTCATCACGGCCCGCCTGCAGGCCTTCGGGGTGAACGTGGTCGCCTACGACCCCTACGTGACCCCGGCCCGCGCCCAGCAGCTCGGCGTCACGCTGCTCTCGCTCGACGAGCTGCTCGCCACGGCCGACTTCGTCACCATCCACATGCCGAAGACGGCCGAGACGACGGGCATGATCGGCCTCGAGCAGATGAAGGCGATGAAGCCGACCGCCTTCGTCGTCAACGTCGCCCGCGGCGGCCTGATCGACGAGGACGACCTCTACACGGCGCTCACCACCGGCGAGATCGCCGGCGCGGGCCTCGACGTCTTCGTCTCGGAGCCCCCCGTCGACCAGAAGCTCCTCGGCCTCGAGAACGTGGTCGTCACCCCGCACCTCGGCGCCTCGACGGACGAGGCACAGGAGAAGGCGGGCGTCTCGGTCGCGCGCTCGGTGCGCCTCGCCCTCGGCGGCGAGCTGGTGCCCGACGCCGTCAACGTCGCCGGCGGGGTCATCGACCCCTACGTCCGCCCCGGCATCCCGCTGCTCGAGAAGATCGGCCAGGTCTTCGCCGCCCTCGCCGACTCGCCCCTCACCAGCGTCGACGTCGAGGTCCGAGGCGACCTCGTCGAGTACGACGTGAGCGTCCTGAAGCTCGCCGCGCTCAAGGGCATCTTCACGAACATCGTCAGCGAGTCGGTCAGCTACGTGAACGCGCCCTTGCTCGCCGAGCAGCGCGGGATCACCGTGCGCCTGCTCACCGACCCCACGAGCGAGGAGTACCGCAACGTCCTCACCGTGCGCGGCTCGCTCGCCGACGGCGGTCAGATCTCGGTCTCGGGCACCCTGACGGGCACCAAGCAGGTCGAGAAGATCGTCGAGATCAACGGCTACGACGTCGAGGTCCCGATCGCCGCCCACCACCTCGTGATGGTCTACGGCGACCGTCCCGGCATCGTCGCGGTCTACGGCAAGGAGTTCGGCGACGCCGGCATCAACATCGCCGGGATGCAGATCGCCCGCCGCAGCGCCGGTGGCCAGGCCCTCAGCGTGCTCACGATCGACAGCCCCGCGCCCGACGACCTGCTCGAGAAGGTGCGCACGGCGATCGACGCCGAGGTCCTCCGCGAGATCGACGTCACGCTGTAGCCCTTCCCGCGCACGCGCCTCGCGCGACGCGACGACGCCCCGGTGTCGGTCCTCTGACCGCCACCGGGGCGTCGTGCTGCGCCTCACTGCTGTCCCCAATCCCTTCCGGAGCATTGATCCGATCCGTGAAACGTGACACTGTGCGTATCGGACGCATCTCGAGTCAGATGAGATCGGAGATCACATGTCACATCAGACCGCGATCACTGAAATAGCTCTTGAGGGTGCATCCGCCCTGAGTGCCCGTCGTCAGCCTCGGAGAGCAGGGGCGTCAGCATGAATCGACACGTGCTCTTCACCGCAGACAGCTCGACTGCACATCGGAGTCGGATGGAGGTGCGTCCTTGGCCCTCGACTGGGCGTCTCATCCCGTTGGCGGTCCTGATGTGTCTCACCGTGCTGACCGCCAGTGTCGGTCTGGGCGCATCTGCCGTCCACGCTCATGTCGATCCACGATTCGTCGGATCGGAGATCGTCGCGGAGGCTCTCGAGAACGTCGAGGGTGACTTAGTCAAGGTGCCCCGTGTCGGCCTCCCGACGGCCCTGTCTTCGGATGCGGAAGGAACTGCAACCGATGCCGCGATGGTCGGTGTCGTCGTGCCTGACGAGGCAACGGACGGAATTACCTTGTCGGCGGGGGACTTCACGATGAACATCGGCCTTCCCAACGCCGATGAGGCGGGACCGAGCGTGCCCTCGGGGCAGGGGAGCATGGTCTATCCGTCCGCGCACTCGACTGCCAGTGCTGTCATCCCCACAGGTGACGGCGTACAGCTTCTCTCCGTCATCAATTCCGAGAAGGCCGCGGAGTCGTTCGCGTACGATCTAGGCCTGCTCCCCGGGCACCTCCTCGAGGCGACGGCAGACGGTGGAGCACGCGTGGTCGATCAGGAGGGTGTCGTCAAGGCCGAGTTCGAGCCAGCATGGGCGCAAGACGCTGCGGGCATCGATGTCCCCACGCGCTATTCCGTGGAGGGGAACACCCTGACTCAGATCGTCGACCACAAGGGTCTGGAAGGGGTCGCGTACCCGGTCGTCGCAGACCCGCTGCCAGTCGTCGTGATCGTCATCACTGCCGCAGCGTTGATCGTCGTTGCAGCGGCTGCTCTAGGCGTGGCCGTGTGGCTCGTGGTCAGCTGGTGGAACACTTGCCGTGCGCAGAACAAGTACCCGCAGCTCTCCACCATCAACGGGTTCACAGCACGCTGCGTCCGGTGACATGAGGAAGCGCGAAGGAGGCATCATGGACACGGAGAGAGGCTCGGGCTTGGCGGTGGGACTCGTCTCGGCGTGTTCCCTGGTGATGGCGATACTGGTCTTGGGCACGGTCGCCATGTTGCTCGCGGCTCAAGCCTTCACGAACGGAAACACGATCGGCATCCCCGTCCTGGTCACCTTCGACGGGTCCAGAGCCATGGTCGACGCGCCGAGCGTCCACATCAGCGGTTCCGTGGCCGGCATGGTCGGCTCCGTCCTTCTTCTCGCGCTCCCACTTCCGCTCTGGTTCATCGGGCTCACCCGGCGCGAGCAGACAGCAACGAGTGAGTAAAGGCAGCCGCTGCAGCGACGAGGGGCTTCAGGGGAACGGCTGGTCACCCGTGAAGAACGCTTGAGAGGCGAGTGCTCCAGAAAAAGATCAGCAACGATGCGACGCTCCGGTGTCGGTCCTCGGACCGGTGCCGGGGCGTCGTGCTGTGCGGGGGGAGCGGGGGAGCGGCTGCGCCTAGAGCTCGATGGACTCGTGCGCCGCGAGCTGCACGGCGTCGCCGCCGACCGACTGCGCGCTCGCCTTCATCCGGTCGAAGTGCATCGCCAGACCGGGGCCGGAGAGGGTCTGCTCGTGCGTCGGGAAGGCCAGCGCCGGCTTCACCGCCGCCACGTAGTCGATGACCTCGGACACCTTCAGCCACGGAGCGCCCACCGGTGTCGCGAGCGTCTGGACAGGCACGTTCGGGACGGTGAACTGGTCGCCCGGGTAGAACAGCGACCCGTCGACCATGACGCCGACGTTGTCGATCACAGGGATGCTCTCGTGGATCACCGCGTGCCGCGTGCCGTGGAACGACAGGCTGAAGGGCCCGGCCTCGACAGTGTCGCCGTCGGTGACGACGTGGACCTCGAACCCGTCGGCCGCGTCCGCGACGCCCTGCGGCCCGTACAGGACCGCGTCGGGGTTCGTCTCGCGGAGGTGGGCGAGCTGGTCGGGCGTCCAGTGGTCGGCGTGCTCGTGGGTCACGACGACGGCGTCGACGTCGTGCAGGTCGACGAGGGGAGCGGTGAACGAGCCGGGATCGATGACGAGCTTGCGCCCGTCCTTCTCGACGACGAGGCAGGCGTGTTCGAGTTTCGTGAGGCGCATGAGGCCGACTGTACGCCCGCGGGGGTTCCCGACGACCCCTGGCCGCCCCGCCTCCCGCGCGCTCCTGCTGCCTCCTGGACTGCCCGCGACACGCGGGGCGGCCTCGATTTGTGACCGGCTCGACAGCTGTGGCATACTCGACGAGTTGCAAATACGGCCCCATCGTATAGCGGCCTAGTACGTCGCCCTCTCACGGCGGTAACACGGGTTCGAATCCCGTTGGGGTCACCACCACGAACCGCCCGGCACTCGCCGGGCGGTTTCGTCGTTCCGGGGCCGGTCTGAAGGCCCCTCCGGTCAGCTCCCGTGGCGAGTGGTCAGTTTCGGTCCTGCCGGTGTCGCGGCAAGACCGCAACTGACCACTCGCCGCGCAGCCCGGACGGGGACGGCCCCGGAGGCGTCGAGGTGACGTCGCCGGGGCCGTCCCGCCAGGCGGCAGGTCGAGCACCGCAGGGCGGTCTAGCCCTTCGTGGCGCCGGCCAGCAGGCCGCGGACGAAGAACCGCTGCAGGGCGAAGAACACGATCAGCGGCACGATGATCGAGATGAACGCCCCGGCCGTGAGCAGCTCCCACGACTGGCCGTACGAGCCCGAGAGGTCCTGCAGGGCCTTGGTGATCGGCAGCCCCTGCCCCGAGGTGAACACCGTCGCCACGAGCAGGTCGTTCCACACCCACAGGAACTGGAAGATGCCGAAGGAGGCGATGGCCGGCATCGACAGCGGCAGCACGATGCGGAAGAAGACCTGGCCGTGACCGGCGCCGTCCATGCGGGCCGCCTCGATCACCTCCGCCGGGATCTCGGAGATGAAGTTGTGCAGCATGAAGATCGCCAGGGGGAGGGCGAAGATCGTGTGCGCGATCCACACCTTGGCGAACGAGCCGTCGAGCCCGTTCACCCCGAGGCCGGGGAGGATGTACAGGCCGCCGACCCGGAGACCGTCGGAGAAGAGCCGGAGCAGCGGCACGAGGGCCATCTGGATCGGCACGATCTGCAGGGCGAAGACGAGCACGAACATCGTGTTGCGGCCCTTGAAGTCGATCCAGGCGAAGGCGTAGGCCGCGAGGCTGGCGATCGTGATCGGGATGAGCGCCGCGGGCAGCGTGATGACGAGCGAGTTGAAGAACGCCTTGCCGAGGGTGAGGCTGTCGCCCGAGTTGAACGCGTTGACGTAGTTGTCGAGCGTGAACCCCGGGTTGGCGAAGACGGTCCACCAGCCGGTCGTCTTGATGTCGTTCGCGGGGCGGAACGACGAGATGAACAGGCCGGCGGTCGGCAGCGTCCAGATGGCGGCGATGATCAGCGCCGCGATGGTGGCGCCACGGCTCGTGGTGCCCTTCTTCAGCTTGCCGCTCGAGCTCTCGACGGCGGCGAGGCCGCGCTTCAGCTGGCGCTCGGTGCCCGAGCCGACGGCGACCCCGACGGGGGTGGGGGTGGCGGTCATCGGATCTCCCTCTGCTTCTGGATCTGGCGGGCGTTGTAGATGACGATCGGCAGGACGAGCACGAACAGGATCACGGCCAGCGCCGAGCTGTAGCCGGTGCGGCTGCCGAGCTGGAACTGGCGCACCATCTCGAACGCGAGGATGGTCGTGTCGTTCCGGCCGCCGGTCATCGCCGAGACGATGTCGTAGACCTTCAGCGAGGCGATCGAGATGGTCGTGAGCACGACGATGATCGTGGTGCGGATGCCGGGGACGGTGATGTGCCGGAACGCCTGGAAACCGTTCGTCCCGTCGAGCGAGGCAGCTTCGAGCTGCTCGGCGGGGACGCCCTTGATGGCCGCGGACAGCACGGTCATCGCGAAGCCGGCCTGGGTCCAGATCAGCACGATCACGAGCAGCAGGGTGTTCCACGGCTCGAGGCCGAGCCAGTCGACGGGCTGGCCGCCGAAGCCGACGAGGATGCCGTTCAGCAGGCCGATCTGGTCGCCCTGGCGGATGTCGTAGAAGAACTTGAAGATGATCGACGCGCCCACGAACGAGATGGCCATGGGCATGAAGACGAGCAGCTTGAGGAACTTCTCGCCGCGGCTCTTGTCGATGAACACCGCGTAGGCGAGGCCGATCGCGGTGGCGGTGATCGGGGCGAGCAGCACCCAGACCAGCGTGTTGCCGAAGGCGGTGAGCCCGTCGGGGCTGGTGAAGACCCAGATGAAGTTGTCGAGGCCGGCGAAGCCCGACCCGTCGTTCTTCATGAACGCCTGGCCTGCCGTGGTGATGGTGGGGTAGATCAGGCCGATCAGCAGGAAGAACACGGCCGGCGTCATGAACGCGATGAGCTGGAGCGAGTAGCCGGCCCCGCGCTTCGAGCGGTAGTCGAGCAGGAACAGCCCGCCGCCGAGGACGGCCGCGATCGCCGCGACCCAGATGACCGACTGGTAGAGGCCGAAGGCGAGCAGCACCACGACGGGCACGACGACGCAGACGGCGAGGCGGAGGATCGTGTACTGCAGGCCGCGGCGGGGCGCGAACTCGACGAAGACGAGCACGACGCCGACCAGCGCCGCGAAGGCGAGCAGGATCAGGGGGATCTGGGCCAGGGGCGGGATGCCCGCCAACCACTGGAAGAAACTGGACATCGCTGTCCCTTTCACGTTCGGGTACCAGGGCGTTCGGGCGCAGGCGAGGGGAGGGGAGGGCTGCGCCCGACGGGGATGCGTGAGGGGCCGCCGCCGCACGGCGACGGCCCCTCACGGCGGGGTTGCTGGCTAGCTGGTGTAGCCGGCCTGGATCTCCTCCAGAACCGAGTCGGTGTCCGTGCCGTCGATCCAGTCGACCATGCCCTTCCAGAAGCTGTCGGAGCCGACCGACTTGGGCATCAGGTCGGACCCGTCGAAGCGGAACGTGGTGTCGGTGCCCTGCAGGATCTCGACGGCGCTCTTCAGCAGGTCGCTGCCGGCGTTCTCCGGGTCGAGGCCCTTGTTGGCCGAGATGACGCCTCCGAGCGAGACGCGGCTGTTGGCCCAGTCGGCGCTGGCGAGGTACGCCTGCACCTTGGCGGTGTCGTCGTCGTTCGAGAACGCGGCGACGAACTCACCGCCGCCGGTGACGGCAGCCGGGTCGTCCTCCTTCATCGGCGGGGTCAGGAAGGCCCAGACGTCGCCGTCCTCGGCGACCGTGGCCGGTGTGCCGTCGGCGTTGTTCGCGGCGGTCAGGAAGCCCTCGAAGAACGAGGCCTGGTGCGTCAGCGCGCAGCTGCCGTTCGCCACGTTCGTGGCGACGTCGCCGAACGCCGTGGAGTTGATCGACTTCACGTCGCCGTAGCCGGCGTTGACCATCGTCGGGTCCTGCAGGATCGTGCCGACGGAGTCGAACGCGGCCTTGATCTCGGGGTCGGTGAACTTCGTGTCGCCCGAGACCCACGAGTCGTAGGCGTCGGGGCCGGCCTCGCGGAGCACGAGGTCCTCGACCCAGTCGGTGCCGGGCCAGCCCGAGGCCTCGCCCGAGTTGAAGCCGGCGCACCAGGGCGCCGTGCCGGTCTTCTCCTGGATGGTCTTCGAGACCTCGACGAGCTCGTCGTAGGTCTTGGGGATCTCGACGCCCCACTCCGCGAACTTGGCGGGGGAGTACCAGACGTAGCCCTTGACGCTGGCCATCAGCGGAGCGCCGTACTGGGTGCCGTCGACCTGGCCGTACTTCTGCCAGTCCTCCGACCAGCCTTCCTTGACGTTCGCGAGCGCGTCGGCCGGGAGCTCCTGCACCTTGCCCGACTTCACCGTGTCGGCGAGCAGGCCGGGCTGAGGGAAGATCGCGAGGTCGGGGGTGTCGCCGCCCTGGACCTTGATGCCGATCTGCTTCTCGAACTCCTTGTCGCCCGTGTACTTGATGTCGATGTCGTTCTGCTTCTCCCAGTCCGCCCAGGACTGCTCGAGCAGGGTCGCCTCGTCGCCGTTGATCGTGCCGTAGATGTTCACGACGCCGTCGGCCGTGCCGACGGATCCGCCCGCGTCGCCGCCGGCGTTCGGGTCGTTGGGGTCCGCGCTTCCGGAGCAGCCGACCAGCAGGAAGCTGGATGCGGCCAGGATGGCCAGGGGGCCGGTGAACCTGCGGTGCAGGGATGCTCGCATGGTGATCTCCTCATCGAGTTGCGATGCACCTGACCTGCTCGTGCTGCCGAGCCGGGCCAGTGCCGCGCACGTCGTCGTCGACGCGCGTCGACGATGAGTGTCACACACGCGCAGGAGGCGCGCAACAAGGCTTCTTAGCGGCGCGCCGCACCGGGACGCTCAGAAGACGCGGCGGCGGCGCGGGGACCGCTCGACGCCGGCGCCGAGCTGCCCCGCACCACGAGCTGAGGGGCGACCAGGAGGTGCGGCGCGTCCTGACGGCGCCCCTCCAGCCGGTCGACGAGATGGTCCACCGCGGCCGCCGCGAGCTCGACCCCGGGCGGCGAGACCGTGGTCAGGGGCGGCGAGGTCATGTCCGCGGCGAGGTCGCCGATGCTCAGGGCCACCACCGACACGTCCCGGGGGACGGAGCAGCCCGCGAAGGCCGCCGCCTGGACGAAGCCGGCCAGCGCGGTCTCGTTGAACGCGACCACCGCGGTGGGACGCGCCGGTGACGCCTCGAAGACGTCGAAGGCCGCGCGGCCTCCCGTGACGGAGACGGCGGCGTGGTGCACCTCGAGGGCGAGGCCGGCGGCGCACGCGGCGTCGCCGAGCGAGCGGGACGCCCGGGCGAGCGGGCCCGAGCCGCGCTCGTGCGGGCCGACCGACTGGCTGAGGAAGAACGCCCGCTCGTGGCCGAGGCTCGTCAGGTGCTCGACGGCGAGGCGCCCCAGGGCCTCGTAGTCGGCGTCGACGAACCAGAGGCCGGCCACGTCGTCGGGGCGGCCGATGTTCGTGAACGGGACCCGCGCCTCCGTCAGGACCGCGACCCGGTCGTCCTCGGGCGTCAGCTCCATCAGCACGACCCCGTCGACGAGGCCCTCGCTCACGAGGCTCTCGAGACCCTCGACGTCGTCGATCGGCGTCGACCAGAGGAGGAGGTGGTAGCCGCGTTCCCGGGCCCGGTCCGTGGCCGCGGCGACGTACTCGAACTCCGACGACGTGACGCCGCGCCGCCCGTACGGGTAGTGCAGTGCCAGGATGCCGCCCCGAGACCCGGCGAGGCCCCTGGCGAACGCGTTCGGCGTGTAGTTGAGCTCGACCATGGCAGCCTCGACCCGGCGCCGGGTCGCGTCCGAGATGGTCCGACGGCCGCTGAGGGCGTACGAGACGGTGCTCGACGAGACGCCGGCCAGGCGCGCCACGTCGTCACGGGTCGCTGGTGCCATGCTCGTCCACCTCGTCGTCGGTCGTGCGCTCAGCATACGAGCGCAGACCGTGATGAGCGACGAGCGTCGGGTGGGGGCCGCGGCCTGCGCGGGCCACACCGGCCGCGGTGCCTGTTGGTCCAGACCGGCGCGGCCCGCTCCGGCCGTGGGCGGCCTACGCGGGCCACACCGGTCTGAACTGCACGGAGATGCGCGGACCGACGGCCTTGCGGGTCTTGGCGATCGCGTGCTCGTGGGTGCGCTGGCAGCTGCCGCCCATCACGAGCAGGTCGCCGTGGCCGAGGGGGAAGCGCTGCACCCGGCCCGTGCGCCGTGACCGGACCGCCAGGGTGCGCGGCGCGCCCAGCGACAGGATGCCCACCATCGTGTCGCGGTCGATCGTGCGGCCGACCCGGTCGCCGTGCCAGGCGATGCTGTCGTCGCCCGTGCGGTAGAAACAGAGCCCCGCGCGGCGGAACAGCTGCTCGGCGGGGGCAGCCCGTCGGGTCGAGTACCACTGGTTGAGCTCGTCACGCGCCGTGCCGAGCACGGGGTCGGGCAGGACGTCGTGCTCGCCGTACGACGACACCAGCCGCGGCACCTCGACCACGCGGTCGTACATCGTCCGGGTGTCGGCCTGCCACGAGACCTCGGCGACGAGGCGCTCGAACATGGCGTCGCTGCCCGTCGCCCAGCCGGGCACGAGGTCGAGCCACGCGCCGTCGTCGAGGGGCAGGTGCTGCACGGCCCCGTCGAGGTCGCGGAGCCCCGTGCCGTGCCCCGGTCCGGAGCCTGCCTCGTCGTCGAGGCCGTCCAGCAGCGAGGAGGTGAAGGTCGTGGTCATGCTCCGCAGCCTAGCCGATCGTTCGAACACGCGTTCGATCGACGTGGACGTCACCAGCGGGGCGACACGACGTCGCGCGCCGCGGGCCCCGTGAGCTCGTGGGCCACCCCGTCGACGTCGACGTCGACCAGCACCCCGCCCCAGAACGACACCTGCAGTCGACCTTGGTAGACCCAGAGCCGTTCGCCGGAGGACCGGTCGAAGGCCACGACCGTCGAGCGGCCGCCCGAGCTGCCGTAGGCGAACGCGTACCCGACGGTGCGTCCGGTCGCCGCCGGCACCGCACCTCCCGGCAGCTCGACGACCGACGTCGTCGCCCCGTCCGCGCCGTCGAGCACGCGGAGGGCCAGCGCCCCGTCGCCCCCGGTCGGCGCCGCGGCGAAGAGGTCGTCGTCGGTCTGGCCGGCGAGGCCGTCGACGCTGACGGCTCCCCGGCGCTCGTGGCTCCAGCGGGTCTCGCCCGTGTCCCAGTCGACGCAGCTCACGCGGTCCTCCGCGACGTCGGTCACCACGAGGCAGCTGCGCGCCGCGCTCGGCGCCCCCTGCAGCTCGGACGACGTCGTCCACCGGGTGCGACCGTCGAGGTCGACGGCCGTGAAGCCGCCCGAGCGGCCCGACGTCGACACGATCAGGTCGTCGTGCACGAGCGGCCCGACCAGGGCGTCGAGCCGGGTGCCCCAGTCGCGCTGGCGCCCCGTCGTCGGGTCGACGGCGACCGTGCCCTCCGAGGTCGAGACCAGGGCGCGGTCCGGCAGCGCGAGGACGACGCCCGTCGTCGTGCCGGCACCCCGCCACGTCACGTGCCCCAGGTCGCTCGCGTCCCGGACCTCGTAGCGGTAGGCGCCGCCCGCTGACGGCTGCCGTCCCGTGAGGACGACCTGCCCCTCCGACTGGAACTGGTCGCTGTCCGTGGTCCTCCAGGGCGCGGAGCCGTCGACGACCCTCCCCGTCGCCGGGTCGAGGGACACGAGCTTCGAGAGCGTGCCGCCGGACGTCCGCAGGAGGAGCCGGTCGGGGGCGCCCTCCGGGCCGATCGCCGACGCGGACAGCACCTCGGCGCCCTCGAGGTCGCCCAGGTCGTCGAAGTCGTCCCGTGCGTCGTGCACCCAGGCGATCCGGCCGTCCCGCGTGTCGAGCAGCGCGACCCGCGACCCCACCCGGCTCGTGTCGCTGCCGCAGCCCGAGTCGTTGGCGAACCCGTAGGTCCAGGCCGGGGCGGCGCGCACGAGCACGAGGCCGTCGTCGCCGACCGGCACCGACGGGAACCGCAGGCAGAGCGCGGGCGCGCCGGGGGCGAGCGCGCCGGCGAGGTCGGCGGTCCAGCCGGAGGCGGTCGGCGCCTCCCGCAGGTCGACGGTCGAGGTGCCCTGCCAGGGCGAGAGCCCGCCGTAGACCGGCTGGCCGGGCACGAGGGCGGCGGTGACCGCCACGGCGGCGACCACCAGGGCGAGGTAGCCGAGCCCGAGGCGACGAGCGGGGGCGAGCCCGCGCCACCACCGCGGGCCGGGCTCCGGCGGACGGCGCGACGGGCTGCCGGGCGTGGGCGGGTGCTGCTGCCCGGCCGCCGCCTCCTCGGCAGCTGTCGCTCGTCCGTCGGGCGTCGTCGTCGGCTTCTCCCAGACCACGGCGGCGCTCGGCCGGGAGGGCAGCCACCGGTCGTCCGGCGCCGTCACGACGTGCTCCCGACCCTGGTGCGGTCGACGAGGCGGGTGGCGGCGGCCGTGTCGTCCACGACGACCAGCGCGCCGCCCCAGAACGACGCACGGCCGGCCGACGTCGAGGTCCAGAGCCGCCGTCCGCCCGACGCGTCGTACGCGGTGACGGCGTCGGGACGGATCCCGGAGTCATCGGTCTCGACGTAGACCACGGTGCGCGACGCGGCGACGACGTCGTCGGACGGGCCGAGCGGCAGGGCGACGCGGCGCGAGCCGTCCCCGGCGTCGAGAGCGGCGAGCTCGGGGCCGTCGTCCCGCTGCGCCACGACCCAGACGTCGTCCCGCGACTGCCCCGGCACGGGGACGACCCTGGCGGGGCCGCCGAGGTCGCGGCTCCAGAGCGTGCGGCCGTCGCCGCGGTCGAGGCAGGTCACGGAGGAGGCGTCGGCCGAGAGGGCGAGGACGCACCGGTCCGTCACGGCGAGGGCACCTGCCTCGACGGCGGTCGTCCACCGCCGGTCGCCGAGCGGGTCGACGGCCGACACGGTCGGACGGTCCCGCCCCGCCCGCTCGACCAGGTACAGGGAGTCGTCGCCCGCCGGGCCCGTCGCGGCCGTCTCGACGGTCGTGCCCCTGCCCTGCTCGAGCGGACGGGAGAGGCCCGTCCTCCCGTCGACGAACGAGCTGCGGCCGTCGGTCTCGACCACGACTCCCGCGTCCAGCAGCAGGGGCGTCGTGCCGACGTCGGCGCGGCCCTGCCAGACGGGCGAGGTCAGGTCGCCCGCGTCGACGAGGGAGAAGCGGCGCGACGCGTCGTCGGTCCCGCCGACGGCCCGGAGCTGCAGGCGCCCGACGGCGGCGACGCTCACGGCGGGCAGGTCGCGGCGCCCGCGCGCCACCTCCTGGGCGGCCCCGTCGGCGATGTCGAGCGCGACCTGGGCGGCGCCGCCGGAGGTCTGGACCTGGACCAGCACGCGACGGGCGCCCGGCACGACCTGCGTGGCGGGGATCGCCAGGGCGTCGGCGTCGGGGACGTCCCCGGCGAGGTCGTGCACCCATCGGACACGACCCGTCGCGGCCTCGACGAGCGCGACGCGGCTCGTGTTCCCGGAGACGGCGGAGCGGCGACAGCCGGTCGCGGACGCCGCGTCGTCGGTCTCGAGGTCGACCGAGGTGCCGACGGCGACGAGGCCGTCGGCCGCGGCGGAGGGCCAGACGTGCACGCATGCCGGGGGCACGTCGGGCGCCAGGAGGGCCGCGAGGTCGAGGGTCCACGCGGCGTCCGTCGGCAGGCGCCGCAGCTCGTCGGCCGCCGCCGCGCCGCCCGGCGGGCCGCCGTCCCCGTAGCGGGGGACGACGGCGACGCCGACGACGAGGACCAGCGCGGTCGCGGCGGCGAGCGAGAGGTAGGCGGCGCGCAGGCGGGACGACGATGAGGCGGTCGTCCGGCGCCGGCGGCGGGGCGCCTCCTCGACGGGTGCGACAGGTGCGACGGGTGCGACGGGTGCATCGGGCGCCACGGATGCGACAGGCGCGGCGGGTACGACTGGGCCCGGCTCGTCGGCCCGACGGCCCGCACGCGGACGGGGCGGCAGCCAGGGAGCGTCGTCTCGCGCCATGCTCGGTCGACCTCCTCGTCGGGCGGCCCCGTCGCGGAGCGACGATCGACCTGGTACCAGTCAGGACCCGCAGGGAGGCGGGCGCCCACCTCGTGTTCGGAGACGTCGCCTGCGGCGCTCGCCGTGTCGCTCGCCGCGTCGTCCGACGTGTCGCTCGACGTGTCGCTCGACGGGGGAATGCGGCGTGCCAGGAGCCGCGTTGCACCCCGCAGCGCGTCGGGCAGGGGCCGGGAGGCGCTGGCGTAGACTTCGACGATCATTCCGACCGAGACACCCGAGGAGAGGGGCGTGCCCGTGGGCAGGACGCTTGCCGAGAAAGTGTGGGACGACCACGTCGTCGTCAAGGGCGAGGACGGCGCCCCCGACCTTCTCTACATCGACCTCCACCTCCTCCACGAGGTCACGAGCCCGCAGGCCTTCGACGGGCTCCGGCAGGCAGGGCGGCCGATGCGGCGCACCGACCTGACGATCGCCACCGAGGACCACAACACCCCGACCCTCGCGATCGACAAGCCGATCGCCGACCTCACCAGCCGCACGCAGATCGAGACGCTCCGCCGCAACACGGCCGAGTTCGGCGTCCGCCTGCACCCGCTCGGCGACGCCGAGCAGGGCATCGTCCACGTCGTGGGGCCGCAGCTCGGCCTCACCATGCCGGGCATCACCGTCGTCTGCGGCGACTCGCACACCTCGACGCACGGCGCGTTCGGCGCGATGGCCTTCGGCATCGGCACGAGCGAGGTCGAGCACGTCATGGCGACGCAGACCCTGCCCCTCAAGCCCTTCAAGACGATGGCGGTCACCGTCGAGGGCACGTTGCGCCCCGGCGTGACGGCGAAGGACATCATCCTGGCGGTCATCGCGCAGATCGGCACCGGCGGCGGGCAGGGCTACGTGCTCGAGTACCGCGGCAGCGCGATCCGCGCCCTCTCGATGGAGGGTCGCATGACGATCTGCAACATGTCCATCGAGGCTGGCGCCCGCGCGGGCATGGTCGCTCCCGACCAGATCACCTTCGACTACCTCGAGGGCCGTGACCACGCCCCGACAGGCGCCGACTGGGACGAGGCGGTCGCGTACTGGAAGACCCTGCCGACCGACGACGACGCCGTCTTCGACGCCGAGGTGTTCCTCGACGCCGACTCGCTCGAGCCGTTCGTCACCTGGGGCACGAACCCCGGCCAGGGCGTGTCGCTGAGCGACTCGGTGCCCGATCCGTCGGCCGTCGTCGACCCCAACGAGCGCGCCGCCGCCGAGCGCGCCCTCGAGTACATGGCCCTCGAGGCCGGCACCCCGATGAAGCAGATCCCCGTCGACGCGGTGTTCATGGGCTCGTGCACCAACAGCCGCATCGAGGACCTGCGAGCGTTCGCGTCGATCGTCAAGGGAAAGAAGAAGGCCGACGGCGTCCGCGTCATGGTCGTGCCGGGCTCGGCCCGCGTGCGGCTCGAGGCCGAGGCCGAGGGCCTCGACGAGGTCTTCACCGACTTCGGCGCCGAGTGGCGCTTCGCCGGCTGCTCGATGTGCCTCGGCATGAACCCCGACCAGCTCGCCCCGGGCGAGCGCTGCGCGTCGACCTCGAACCGCAACTTCGAGGGTCGCCAGGGCAAGGGCGGGCGCACCCACCTGGTGTCGCCGCTCGTCGCGGCCGCCACCGCGGTCCGCGGCACCCTGTCGTCCCCGTGGGACCTGTCGGCCGACGAGGCAGGCGCCGGTGGTGCTGCTGCCGGAGCCGGCGACGCCACGGCGACCCCGATCCACGACCAGGTCGCCGCCGAGCTGGCAGGCCAGACCGCAGGAGGCGCGTCCTAGTGCAGAAGTTCACCGTCGTCACCGGCGTGGCCGCGCCCCTGAAGCGCTCGAACGTCGACACCGACCAGATCATCCCGGCCGAGTTCCTCAAGCGGGTCACCAAGACCGGCTTCGAGGACGCGCTCTTCTTCTCGGCACGCCAGGACCCGGACTTCGTGCTCAACCGCCCGGAGTACCAGGGCGCCCGGGTGCTGGTGGCTGGCCCCGACTTCGGCACCGGCTCGAGCCGCGAGCACGCTGTCTGGGCGCTCCGCGACTTCGGCTTCGACGTCGTGCTGAGCTCGCGCTTCGGCGACATCTTCCGGGGCAACTCGGGCAAGCAGGGTCTGCTGAGCGCCGTCGTGGCCGAGGACGACATCGAGCGGATCTGGGCGGTCGTCGAGGCGAGCCCCGGCGTCGAGATCACGGTCGACCTCGCCGCGCAGACCGCCACGGTCGGTGACCTCACGGTCTCGTTCGAGGTCGATGCCTACACTAAGTGGCGCCTCCTCGAGGGTCTCGACGACATCGGACTGACCCTCCGCGACGAAGCCGCGATCACAGAATTCGAAACCCGCCGCGCCGCCTGGCGCCCGAAGACATTGCCGGTGAAGTAAGTGAACTCTCTCGTCCAAGACGCAGCAGCTGCAGGGGCCCGTGTCGGCCTGAAGTCCGATGAGATCGTCATCCGCGGCGGCAAGCCGCTGATCGGTCGGATCGAGGTGCGCGGGGCGAAGAACCTCGCCACGAAGGCGATGGTCGCCGCGTTGCTCGGCGACACCCCGAGCATCCTGCGCGACGTCCCGGACATCAGCGACGTCAACGTCGTCCGCGGGCTGCTGTCGGTGCACGGCGTCCGCATCACCGACCCGGCCCGAGGCGAGATGATCCTCGACCCGGCCAACGTCGAGTCGGCGCACTTCGCCGAGATCGACGCGCACGCGGGCTCGAGCCGCATCCCGATCCTCTTCTGCGGCCCGCTGCTGCACCGACTGGGCGAGGCGTTCATCCCCGACCTCGGCGGCTGCCGCATCGGCGACCGTCCCATCGACTTCCACCTCGACGCCCTCCGGGCCTTCGGCGCGGTCGTCGACAAGTCGTACAACGGCATCCACCTGACCGCGCCCGACGGCCTCAAGGGCGCCAACATCGAGCTGCCCTACCCGAGCGTCGGCGCGACCGAGCAGGTCCTGCTCACGGCGGTGCTCGCCGACGGCGTCACCGAGCTCCGCAACGCGGCCATCGAGCCCGAGATCATGGACCTCATCGCCATCCTGCAGAAGATGGGCGCCATCGTCTCGGTCGAGCCGAACCGCGTCATCTTCATCGAGGGCGTGAAGACGCTCCGCGGCTACACGCACCGGGCCATCAACGACCGCAACGAGGCCGCCAGCTGGGCCAGCGCCGCGCTGGCGACCAAGGGCGACATCTTCGTCGAGGGTGCCGACCAGAAAGACCTGATGACGTTCCTCAACGTCTTCCGCAAGGTCGGCGGCGACTTCGACGTCCACGAGGACGGCATCCGCTTCTTCCACCCCGGCGGCGAGCTCAAGCCCGTCGTCGTCGAGACCGACGTGCACCCCGGCTTCATGACCGACTGGCAGCAGCCGCTCATCGTGGCGCTGACCCAGGCGCAGGGCACCTCGATCGTGCACGAGACGGTCTACGAGAACCGCTTCCAGTTCACCGAGGCGCTGAACGACATGGGCGCCGACATCACCGTCCACAAAGAGGGCCTGCCCGGCCACGACCGCCGGGTCGCCCGCCGCGAGTTCGAGCAGGCGGCCGTCATCAACGGCCCCACCGCCCTGCACGGAGCCGACATCCGCGTGCCCGACCTGCGCGGCGGCTTCAGCCACCTCATCGCCGCCCTGACGGCCGAGGGCGAGTCCAAGATCAGCAACGTCGGCATCATCAGCCGCGGCTACGAGCACTTCATCGCGAAGCTGCGCAAGCTGGGCGCCGACTTCGACTTCCAGGGCTGATCGCGACGTGAGCGACGCCTCCTCGCCGACCCCGCCGGCCGGCGGCGTCGACGCGCCCCTCGTCCAGACGCCTCGCCGGGTCGGCCGCTTCGGTCGCGGCAAGGAGAAGAGCGCCGTGTTCCGGGGCGTCGCCGCCGTCGGCGCACCGCTCTTCGACCGGCTCGCCCGGATCGAGGTCCGCGGCGCCGAGAAGCTGCCGGCCGAGGGCGCGTTCGTGCTCGCGCCGAACCACTACACCAACATCGACCCCGTCGTCGTGGCGCGGCTGATGTGGACGATCGGGCGCGTTCCGAGGTTCCTCGCCAAGGCCTCGCTGTTCCGCGTGCCCCTCTTCGGCTCGCTGATGCGCGCGATGGGGCACGTGCCCGTCGAGCGCGGCGGACGCACGCACGACAGCGACCCCCTCCAGGCCGGCCGTGCGCTGGCGACCAGTGGCGGGGGAGTGATCATCTACCCCGAGGGGACGCTGACGCGCGATCCCGACCTGTGGCCCATGAAGGGCAAGAGCGGCGCCGTCCGCCTCGCCCTCCAGGCGGGGGTGCCGCTCATCCCGATGGCGCACTGGGGCAGCCAGCACGTGATGGGCCGCTACTCGGCGAAGATCAGCCTGTTCCCGCGCAAGCGCATCGTGGCCGCGATCGGCGACCCCGTCGACCTGTCGCCGTGGCGCGGCCGCCACCTCGACCAGGCCGCCTACACCGAGGCCACGGCCCTCGTCATGCAGCGCATCACCGAGCTGCTGGCCGGCCTCCGCGACGAGGAGGCGCCCGCCGAGCAGTGGGACCCGCACACGAAGCACCAGAAGGAGACCGGACGCTTTGAGCAGCCGTGACGTGAGCAGCCGTGACGTGAACAGCGACGCAGGTCGAGGGGCCGGGTCGCGGGAGGACGCGATCGGGGCGCTCGGCGAGGGCGCGGTGACGACGGAGGCGATCTCGGTCGTGATGCGCAGCGCGGTGCCCCGTACGGTGGCCGTCCTCGGCTCGGGCAGCTGGGGCACCACGTTCGCCAAGGTCCTCGCCGAGGGCGGGGCGGACGTCACCCTCTGGGCCCGGCGTCCCGAGGTCGCGCGCGAGATCACCGAGTCCAAGCGCAACAGCGACTACCTGCCGGGCATCAACCTGCCGCGCACCCTCGTGGCCACGCCCGACGTGGCCGCGGCGCTCCGCGGAGCCGAGCAGGTCTACCTCTCGGTGCCCAGCCAGACCCTCCGCGAGAACCTGGCCGCGATCCGTGAGCTGGTGCCGTCCGGCGTCCCCGTCGTGAGCCTCATGAAGGGCGTCGAGAAGGCGACCGGGCTGCGCATGAGCCAGGTCGTCGAGCAGGAGCTCGACATCGACCCCGACCTGATCGCCGTCGCGTCGGGCCCGAACCTCGCCCTCGAGATCGCGAAGCGCCAGCCGACCGCCGCCGTCGTCTCGTCGCAGAGCCTCGAGACTGCCACGGCCGTCGCCGCGACCGCGACGAACCCGTACTTCCGCTCGTTCGTGAACACCGACGTGATCGGCACCGAGTTCGGCGGGGTGCTCAAGAACCTCATCGCGGTCGCCATCGGCATCGTCGACGGTGTCGGCTACGGCGAGAACACCAAGGCCTCGATCATCACGCGCGGCCTCGCCGAGATGACCTCGTTCGCCGTCTCGTTCGGGGCGAAGGCCGAGACGCTCGCGGGGCTCGCTGGCCTCGGCGACCTGATCGCGACGTGCGAGTCGCCGCTGTCGCGCAACAACACGGCCGGCCGCCTCCTCGGCCAGGGCTACGCCTTCGGCGACGTCGTCCGGCAGATGAACCAGACGGCCGAGGGGCTCAGCTCGGTCGCGCCGATCCTCGAGCTGGCTCGCTCACGAGGCGTCGACATGCCCATCGTGCAGCAGGTCGCCGAGGTGCTCGCCGGTACGCTCGACCCGCGGAACATCGCGCCGCACCTGACCGAGACCGACGAGCCCCAGGGCGAGTAGCGGCACAAGGCGCGGCGTCCGTCACGGACGCGACCTGCGCCTCCTGCCCGCTCACGCCGGGCCGCGGCGCCGAACCACCCGAAGGGCCCCTCGATGACCACCACCACCCCCGCCACGGCTGCGGCCCCTGCGACCGAGGCTCCGGCGCCTGCCGAGAAGCAGACCGTCGTCGTCCTGTTCGGCGGCCGCTCGAGCGAGCACTCGATCAGCTGCGCCACCGCCGGCGGAGTGCTCGCCGCGATCGACCGCGACCGCTTCGACGTGGTGCCCGTCGGCATCACCCGCGAGGGCGCCTTCACGCTGCAGCCCGACGACGCGGCCCTCTTCGCGCTCGACGCCGAGTCACTGCCCGAGGTGCGGGACAACGGCACCCGCGTCCGCTGGCCCGAGACCGCCACGAGCCGGGGGCTGAGCGTCGTCGAGCCCGACGGCGACGTCCGCCTCCTCGGCGACGTCGACGTGGTGTTCCCGATCCTGCACGGCAGGTTCGGCGAGGACGGCACCGTGCAGGGCCTGCTCGAGCTCGCCGGGCTGCCCTACGTGGGCGCGGGCCTGCTCGCCTCGGCCGTCGGCATGGACAAGCACTTCACCAAGACCGTGCTGCAGCAGGCCGGCATCGCTGTCGCCCCCTGGCGGACGGTGCGCCGTGCCGAGTGGACCAGCGCTCCGGAGGCGGTGGCCGCCGAGGTCGCACAGCTCGGCTTCCCGCTCTTCGTCAAGCCCGCCCGTGCCGGGTCGAGCGTCGGCGTCTCGCGCGTCGACGGCCCAGAGCAGCTGGCCGCCGCCATGGAGGTCGGCCTCGCGGAGGACCACAAGGTGCTCGTCGAGGCTGGCGTCGTCGGCCGCGAGATCGAGTGCGCGGTGCTCGGCGGGCGCGACGGGGGAGCGCCGCGCACCTCCGTCGCCGGCGAGATCGTGCTCGGCGACGAGACCTTCTACGACTTCGAGTCGAAGTACCTGGGCGGTGCCGGCGCCGACCTGCTGTGCCCGGCGCCGCTGTCGGACGACGAGCTCGCCGAGATGCAGCGCCTCGCCGCGCTCGCCTTCGAGTCCATCGACGGCACCGGGCTCGCCCGGGTCGACTTCTTCCTCACCGACGAGGGGTGGGTCGTCAACGAGGTCAACACGATGCCCGGCTTCACGCCGATCTCGATGTTCCCGGCCTGCTGGCTCGCGAGCGGCCTGAGCTACCCCGAGCTGATCACGGAGCTCGTCGAGCTGGGGCTCGCCACCGACCGCTGAGCCGGCCGCCGCGCCCCCAGGCGAGCACCGCGCTGGCGCGCACCGCAGCGGGTCTCGGACACGGCACCGGGTTTCGTACATCGCACCGCGTCCAGACCCGGTGCAGTGTACGAAACCCGGTGCGGCAGCGACTGCCGCAGGCGGCTGAGGCCGAAGCCAGCTCAGGGGGCGGGCGACTCCGAGGGCACGTCGGTCGACGTGTCGGCCGGGTCTCCGACGCTCGGCAGGTCGTCGACGCCGACGCAGCCGCGGCCGTCCTCCGGCAGGTAGCCGACGGCGTCCGCGAGGTCGAAGAGCGCGGTGCTGCCGACCTCGGCGCTGACGACGACCTGCACGGCGGGCGTCCGGCCGTAGGTCGTGAAGGTGAAGGTGTCGCCGTCCTCAGGGCCGTCGTCGGACAGCCAGTCGACGCCCTGCACGTCGTTGCACGGCAGGTCGGAGATCGCGGGCGACTCGACGCCGCAGCGCAACAGCACAGTCGAGGGCGTGCCCCAGGCCCCGGTGCCCTGCGCGTCGGTCTCGCGCCGCTGCTGCGGGTCGGAGTCGGGCCCGACCGTGTCGGGCAGGTGCACGACGACCTGGGCGCAGTCGGGGTCGTTCGCACCGTCGGCCGACTGCATCGGCACGGCGGCCGTGCAGCCCGAGAGGATCGACACGGCGACCACGCCGAGGGCGGCGACGACAGAAGGGCGCAGGAGGCGGCGGTACGGTGCGGACATCCCGGCCAGGCTACCGTCGACCCCATGGAACGATCCTCCAGGTCTCTCGACGCTGCCGACACCGCCGACGCTGCCGACACCGTCGATTCTGCCGACGCCGCTGCTGCCGACACCGTCCAGTCCGTCGGCGAGCTGGCGACCCTCGCGCGCATCCTGCCCCGCCTGCCGCGGGGTCTCGACACGCAGCTCGGCCCGGGCGACGACGCGGCCGTCGTCGCCGCGCCCGACGGCCGCTTCGTCGTGACGACCGACCTGATGGTGCACGGGCCGGACTTCCGGCGTGCGTGGTCGACGCCGCACGACCTCGGCTGGAAGGCCGCCGCCTCGAACCTCTCGGACGTGGCGGCGATGGGGGCCCGGCCCACGGCTCTCGTCGTCGCCCTGGCCGTGCCGGGCGACACGCCCGTGGCCGACCTGGAGGGGCTCGCCGACGGGCTCCGCGACGCCTGCGCGGCCATGGCGCCGGGGTGTGGCGTCGTCGGCGGCGACCTCTCCGTCTCGGCGGTCTTCACCGTCGCGGTCACGGCGTTCGGCGACCTCGACGGGCATCACCCGGTCCGGCGCGACGGAGCCGGCGTCGGCGACGTGGTCGCCGTGTCCGGGCCGCTCGGCCGGGCGGCGCGGGGCCTCGACCTGCTCTTCCGTCTCGGCGTCGACCACGAGGGCGTCCCCGACGCTGGCCTCGCCCGTGAGGTGCGCGACCGCGACGCCGACGTCGGCTGGCAGCTCGCGCCGACGCCCCCGATCGCCGACGGGCCTGCCGCCGCCCTGGCCGGCGCGACGGCGATGCTCGACCTCTCCGACGGCCTCGCGCTCGACGCGTCCCGGCTGGCCCGCGCCTCCGGCGTCGTGCTCGACCTCGAGTCCTCCGCGCTCGGAGCCGATCCGCACGCCGCCCTCGCCGGAGGAGAGGACCACTCCCTGCTCGCGACGTTCCCGGCGGGGACCGACCTGCCGGGAGGCTTCCGGCCTGTCGGCACGGTCCGCGACCTCGCAGGAGGCGCCCCCCGCGTCGCCGTCGACGGCCGCGACCTCGGCGAGCCCGGCGGCTGGGACCCCTACCGCCTCTGGACCGGCCAGCAGGGCTGACCAGCCCCCGCCGCGCCTCCTCGTGCCCCGCCGCGTCCCCCCTCGGCCCCGACGATCTCGCTGCCCCGTAATTTGAGAGTCATCCGCCCCGAGGGGTGCCCGGGGCCTGCCTGCGGCGGCCCTGCCGAGGCGGATCTGTCTCGCATTGAGATCCTGCGGGTCCCTCAGCGGCAGCTGCAGCCGCACCCACGGCGGCAGCCGCACCGGCACCGGCACCGGCATCCGCAGCCGCAGCCGCACCCACAGCAGCCGCAACCGCCCCTCAGGCGTCGCGCGTCGCGAACCAGACCGTCGTGTCGCCGTACGACTTGCGGGCGTCGAGCGTGAGCCCGGCGGGCCAGCCGGGCTCCCCGTCTCGGGAGGCGCGCTCGACGACGACCAGCGCCTCCTCGGCCAGCGACGGCAGCAGGGCGGCGAGGTCGGCGGCGAGCTCGGCCGCCGACAGCTCGTAGGGCGGGTCGAAGAACACCAGGTCGACGACCGAGGCGCCGCCCGCGAGGTACGACCTGACCGGCTGGGCGACGACGTCGACCCGTGGCGCCCGCCCGGCGGGGGCCCGCCGCACGACCGCGTCGACGTTCTTCCGCAGCGCCTTCGCGGCAGCGGGCGCCTTCTCGACGAGCACGACCGAGGCAGCACCGCGCGACGCCGCCTCGAGCCCGAGCCCGCCCGTGCCGGCGTAGAGGTCGAGCACGCGGCGTCCGGCGATCTCGTCGCGGGCGTCGAGCGACGAGAACAGCGCCTCGCGCACCCGGTCGCTCGTCGGTCGCGTGCCCGTCTTCGGCACGGCCAGGGTCAGGTTGTCGGCGAAGCCGGAGATGATGCGGGACACGCCCCCATCCTGGTGCATCGCCGCAGCCGTTCGAGCAAGTCGACAACGCGGCCCCGAGGAGGCGCGCGACCGGTCGTGGGACCCGCACAAGCGAGTTGTCGGCCGTCTCGACGGCAGGCACGATCGCCCCATGACCAGCGTCGATCGAATCGTCCGCCCCTCCTTCACCAAGTCGCTCTTCGCGGGGCGGATCGCGTCCGAGCTCGTCTTCCCGTACCCGCACATGTCGGCGGCTGAGGCAGCGAGGGTCGAGACGGTCTCCGCGTCGGCGCGCGAGGTGCTGGCCGACTACGACCCGCTGCGCGCCGAGCGCGAGGGCTGGATCGGCGACGACACGGTGCGGGCCCTCGGCGAGCGAGGGCTGATGGGCCTGTTCGTCTCCGAGGAGTACGGCGGGCTCGGCCTCAGCCAGAGCGCCTACTGCCGCGTCTACGAGGAGTTCGGCCGGGTCGACGGCACCCTCGCCACCGTGATGGGCGTGCACCAGTCGATCGGCACGAAGCCGCTGCACCTGTTCGGCACGGACGACCAGAAGGCCCGCTGGCTGCCCGACCTGGCGAGCGGCCGCAAGCTGGCCGCGTTCGTCCTCACCGAGCCGAACGTGGGCAGCGACGCCTACGCGCTCGAGACGAGGGCCGAGCGGCAGAGCGACGGCAGCTGGCTGTTGAACGGCGAGAAGCGCTGGATCGGCAACGGCGACAAGGACGTCCTGACGGTCTTCGCCCAGAGCGACCTCGGGCACGTCGCCCTCATCGTCGAGAAGGGCATGGACGGGCTGAGCACCGGCCCGCGCTTCGAGACGCACGGCCTGAAGGCCAACCACCTCCAGCGCGTGCACTTCAAAGATGTGAGGGTGCCCGCCGAGAACCTGCTCGGCGAGCCGGGCGACGGCTTCCGCATCGCGGTGAACACGCTGAACAACGGCCGGATGTCGATGGGGACGGCCATCGCGGGCGGCATGAAGCGGTTCCTCGAGCTGAGCCTCACGCACACGGAGGCGCGGCACCAGTTCGGCCGCCCCCTCGCCGACTTCGAGATGGTCGGCGACAAGCTCGCGTGGATGACGCAGCAGATCTACGGCGTCGAGTCGATGTCGTACCTGACCACCGGCCTCGTCGACCGCGGCGACACCGACTTCGCCCTCGAGTCGGCCATGACGAAGGTCACGGCCAGCGACACCGGCTGGTACGCGCTCAACCGCGCCGTCCAGCTGCACGGCGGCGAGGCCTACATGGAGGGGCACCCGCTGTCGAAGGCCCTGCGCGACTTCCGCATCTTCCCGATCTTCGAGGGCGCGAACGACGTCCTCCGTGCCTTCGTCGCGCTCAACGGCCTCAAGGCGCTCAGCGAGGAGCTGCCCGACGTCGCGTCCCTGAGCATCGGCGATCCCGGTCGAGCGATCGGCGTGCTTGCCCCCTACGTGACCGGCCGCGTCCAGCGGCGCATCAAGCCGGAGCGGCCGGTGGGCGTTCACCCGCAGCTCGCGCGTGCCGCGGCGCAGGTGGGCGAGCAGGTCTCCCAGCTGCGCGAGCGGGCCGAGGGCGCCCTCCGCAAGCACGGCAAGCGCGTCCAGGAGGCCCAGCTGGTGCAGAAGCGCCTCGCCGACGCGGCGTCAGGCATCTACGCGCAGACGGCCGTGCTCTCGCGGGCGTCGGTCGCCCTCGAGGAGGCGCGGGCCGACTCCGACGCCGAGCGTCACCTGGCGATCGGGTTCTGCAAGCAGTCTGCCCGCCAGGTCGCACGGCAGCTACGGGCGCTCGAGGTGAACGACGACCGGCACGTGACCGCGCTCGCGGCGTCGACCCGCGCCTCCGGCGGCTACGCGTTCCGGCTCTGAGGAACGGGCCGAGCCGCGTTCCGGCTCTGAGGTCAGCTCCCTGGCCGGCTGCGGGCCGGTCCCTGTCGGGGGCGCGCAGTAGCGTGGAGGCGTGCCTGCGCCCCTGCCCGACCCGTCGCCGCTCGACGCCGCGCTCTCGAGCGCGCTCGGCGGCCGCACGGCGCAGGCGATGCAGAAGGCGTTCGGCCTGCGGACGGTCGGCGACCTGCTGTCGCACTACCCGCGGCGGTACGCCCGTCGGGGCGAGCTGACGGCGCTCGACTCCCTGCCGCTCGGCGAGTCCGTGACGATCGTCGCCGAGGTGCTCGACGTGCGCGAGCGCACGATGCGTGCCCGCCGCGGGTCGATCCTCGAGGTGCGCATCGGCGACGGCGAGGGCATCCTCACGCTCACCTTCTTCAACCAGGCCTGGCGCTCGCGCGACCTCGTGCCCGGCGCTCGCGGCATCTTCGCCGGCAAGGTGGGCGACTACCGCGGCCTGCGGCAGCTGGCGCACCCCGACTACGAGCTGTTCGACGCGTCGCACGAGGCCGTGGCCGGGGTCGGCGACGCCGAGGCGCAGGCCTTCGCCCGCCAGCCGATCCCGATCTACCCGGCCAGCGCCTCCGTGGCGTCGTGGCAGGTGCAGAAGTCGGTCGAGGTGGTGCTCGACACGCTGCCGCCCCTCGACGACCCCGTGCCGGCGTCGGTCCGTGCCGAGCTCGAGCTCGTCCCGCTGCGTGAGGCGCTCGAGCTGGTGCACCGGCCCGACAAGGACAGGGACCACCTGAGGGGTCGAGACGCCCTCCGCTTCCAGGAGGCGTTCGTGCTGCAGAGCGCGCTGCTGCAGCAGCGGGCCCTGCTCCGCAGGACGAAGGCGACCGCGCGCTCGGCACGGCCGGGCGGCCTGCTCGAGCGCCTCGACGCGGCGCTGCCGTTCGAGCGCACCGCCGACCAGGTGCTGGTCGGCTCCGAGATCGACCGCGACCTCGCGGCCGACGTCCCGATGAACCGCCTGGTGCAGGGCGAGGTCGGCTCGGGCAAGACCCTCGTGGCGCTCAGGGCGATGCTCGCCGTCGCCGAGAGCGGCGGCCAGTCGGCGCTGCTCGCCCCGACCGAGGTGCTCGCCGGGCAGCACCTGCGCTCGATCGTGCGGTCCCTCGGCCCGGACCTCGCGGCCGAGCTGCGCCCCGTGCTGCTGACCGGGCAGATGAGCACCGCCGAGCGCCGCAAGGCCACCCTCGCCGTGGTCAGCGGGCAGGCCAGGATCGTCGTGGGCACGCACGCCCTGATCAGCGACGCCGTCGAGTTCTGGGACCTCGGCCTCGTCGTCGTCGACGAGCAGCACCGCTTCGGCGTCGAGCAGCGCGAGGCGCTCCGCCGCAAGGGGGCCGCCCCGCCGCACGTGCTCGTGCTCACTGCGACGCCCATCCCGCGCACCGTCGCGATGACCGTCTTCGGCGACCTCGACGTGTCGACCATCACCGAGCTGCCGGCCGGTCGCCAGCCGATCGAGTCGTTCGTCGTGCCGCTCGCCGACCGGCCCGGCTGGGCCGACCGCATCTGGCAGCGCTCCGCAGAAGAGATCGCGAAGGGACGCCAGGTCTTCGTGGTCTGCCCGGCCATCGACGCGGCGACCGTCGAGCAGGGCGAGCCGGCCGCCGAGGCCGGTGCGGGGCCTGCCGCGGCCGAGGGGCCCGGGGGAGGCGCGCCTCCTGCCCCGGAACGCGCCAGCGTCGAGGCCGTCACGGCCCTCGCCCGCTCGCTGCCCGTGCTCGCGGGCGCCAGGGTCGAACCGCTGCACGGCCGCATGTCGGCCGACGAGAAGGACGACGTCATGCAGCGCTTCGCGCGCGGCGAGATCGATCTGCTCGTGGCCACGACGGTGATCGAGGTCGGCGTCGACGTGCCCAACGCCTCGACGATGGTGGTGCTCGACGCCGACCGGTTCGGCATCTCCCAGCTGCACCAGCTCCGCGGCCGCGTCGGTCGCGGCGGTCACCCCGGCCTCTGCCTCCTCGTGACGCACGCCCCCGTCGACTCGACGGCGCGCGAGCGGGTCGACGCCGTCGCCGCCACCCTCGACGGCTTCGAGCTCGCCCAGGTCGACCTCGAGCTGCGGCGCGAGGGCGACGTCCTCAGCAGCCTGCAGTCGGGCGGCCGGTCGTCGCTGCGACTGCTGCGGGTGACGACCGACGGCGACCTGATCGGCATCGCGCGCGAGCACGCGGCCGAGCTGCTCGAGGCCGACCCGACGCTGACCGAGCACCCCGCGCTCGCAGCGGCCATCGCGCGCCGACTCGACGACTCGAGCCGCGACTTCATGGCGGCGGGCTGAGGGTGTCTCCCGGGCCACCGGCTAGGGTGACGGGATGAGCAGGATCGCCGTCGTCCCGGGGTCGTTCGACCCCGTCACCCTCGGCCACGTCGACGTCATCGCGAGGGCTGCGGGCATCTTCGACGAGGTCCACGTGCTGGTCGTGCACAACCCCGACAAGACCGCGCTCCTGCCGCTGCCGCAGCGGGTCTCGCTGCTCGAGCGCTCGCTCCGCGACGCGGGGCTGCCGAGCACCGTGACCGTGCACAGCTGGAGCGTCGGCCTGCTGGTCGACTACTGCACCGAGGTCGGCGCGTCCGTGCTCGTCAAGGGCATCCGCTCCCAGGTCGACGTGGCGTATGAAACTCCCATGGCGATCATGAACCGCAGCCTGGCCGGGGTCGAGACGGTCTTCCTGCTGCCCGACCCGGCCCACGCCCACGTGTCGAGCTCGCTCGTCCGCCAGGTGGCGTCGCTCGGCGGCGACGTGCGGCCCTACGTCCCGACCGCCGTGGCCGACTACCTCGCGACGGGCTGACCCACCACCGACTCACTGGCCCACCCGACCCACCGCCCGACCCACCTGGCCCACCCGACCCACCTCAGCCGCACCGCACTCCGAACACACGACGCACCAGATCACGACGCACCACGGACCGATCCAGATCACGCCCGGCACCCGAGAGACGACGACGATGACGACGACCACGACCAGCACCCCCGGCAGCGACGCCCGGCGCGAGCGCCGCAGGCCGGAGGCCGCCGTCGCGGGGCCGCCGATGTCGCTCGACGAGGTGCAGCAGAAGGCACGCGGCATCCTCGAGGCCGTCGCGACTGTCATCGACGGCAAGGACGGCGCCATCAGCACGGCCCTGACCGTCCTGCTGGCGGAGGGGCACCTCCTGATCGAGGACGTCCCCGGCGTCGGCAAGACCCAGCTCGCCCGGGCGCTCGCCAAGGCGGTCGACGCGACCGTCACCCGCATCCAGTTCACGCCCGACCTGCTGCCGAGCGACATCACCGGCGTCTCGGTCTACGACCGGGAGCGGGGCGGCTTCCAGTTCGTCCCCGGGCCCGTGTTCGCGAACGTCGTCATCGGCGACGAGATCAACCGTGCGTCGCCCAAGACCCAGTCGGCCCTGCTCGAGAGCCTCGAGGAGCGGCAGGTCACGGTCGACGGCATCACGCACCCGCTGCCGCAGCCGTTCCTCGTCGTCGCGACGCAGAACCCCGTCGAGATGGAGGGCACCTACGCGCTGCCCGAGGCGCAGCGCGACCGGTTCATGGCCCGCATCTCGCTCGGCTACCCCGACGCCGAGAGCGAGCTGCGGATGCTGCGGCAGCGAGAGCGCACCAGCCCGCTCGACGTGCTGCAGCCGCTGGTCTCGCTCGACGACCTCACCCGCATGATCGCCGCGGTGCGCGGCGTCTACGCCGCCGAGGCCGTCGAGCGGTACGCGGTCCGCATCGTGCAGGCGACCAGGGTGCACCCCGACGTCCGGCTCGGCGCGAGCCCGCGCGCGACGCTCCAGCTGATGCGCGCCGCGAAGTCGTGGGCCGCGCTCAACGGCCGCTCGTTCGTCGTGCCGGACGACGTCGACGCCCTCAGCGGCCCCGTCCTCGGCCACCGGATCATCCTCGCCGGCCGTGCCGGGGCGGGGGCCGTCACCGCGGCGTACGACCTCGTCGCCGACGTGGTCGAGGCGACCGACGTGCCGCTCGGCGACCCCGCCGACGCGCGCTGACCGTGGCGCTCGGGCAGGCGCCGCGCCCCACGGCGCGGGGAGTCGGCGTCGTCGTCGCGGGAGTCGTCGTCGTGGTGGCCGGCGTGCTCCTCGACTCGACGCCGCTCGTCTTCGCCGGGTTCGTGCTGGTGCTGCTCGTCGTCGCGGTGCTCGTCTCGCTCCTCCTGCGTCGGCCCGACCTCGACGTCGCCCGGCGCTTCAGCCCCGGCCGTGGCGTCGCGGGCTGGTCGGTCGTCGAGACCCTCTCCCTCACGCCGAGGGGGCGGAGCCAGGTCGTCGTGCTCCGCGAGGGGCTGCCCTGGAGGGGCGGTCCGTCCGCCGAGTCCGCGACCGTGTCGCTCGAGCCGGGTCGCGCCTCCACCGCGGTGTTCCGCCACGTCGACCTGATCCGCGGCCGTCACCGCGTCGGACCGCTGACCGTCGACCTCGTCGAGTCGTTCGGCGTCGGCCGTCGCCGGACGTCGGTGCAGGGCACGCACGAGCTCGTCGTCGTGCCCGAGGTGCTCGACCTCGGTCTCGCCCGCGAGTCGCGGGCCCTCGGCGACGGGGCCCGCCGCCAACGCGGGCAGAGCCTCACCGGCGCGGAGGACGACCCCGTCACCCGCGAGTACCGCCGGGGCGACCCCATGCGCCGCGTGCACTGGAAGGCCTCCGCCCGGCACGACGACCTGATGGTGCGTCAGGAGGAGCAGCACGGCCTGCCGCACGTCCGGCTCGTCCTGCCGACGTCACTCGAGTCCTGGGACGACGCCACGACCGGCCCGGGAGGCGCGGGCCGGCACAGCGACGCGTTCGAGTGGGCGCTGTCGGTCGTCGCCACCCTCGCGGTCGAGTGGGGCCACGCCGGCTCGGTCGCGCTCCTCACGACTCCCGCCGGCGACCTCGTCGCCCGCCACGACCCCGAGACCACGACCGCGTTCCTCGACTCGCTCGCCGACGTCGTCCTCGACGACCCGGCAGGGCCGCCCGCACCGCCCGCCGCCGCTCGTGAGCCGGTCGTCGCCGTCGTGTCCAGCCTCCGGCGCCGCGACCTCGACGTCCTGCTGCGGTCACGCGCGGTCGGCGCCTCCGCCGTGGCCGTCGTCGTGTCCCCGACCCTGGGCTTCACCCACACGGGTCGTTCGACCACGGGCGACGGGCGTGACGCGCCGCTCGGTCCCGACCAGGTCGCGGCCGAGCTGCGGAGCTCCCGGTGGCGGGTCGTCGAGGCGGGGGCGCACGACAGCGTCGCCGACGTCGTCAGAGGGGCAGGGCTGCTCGATGGCTGACCGCACCGCGACCGACCGTGCCGCCGACCGCACCACGACCGACCGTGCCGCCGGCTCCTCGGCGCCGCGCCAGTCGAGTCCGCGTCCGCCGGACCGTGTGTCGTCCGCCCGCCGGCGCCCGACCTCCCCTCCGACGGGCTGGGCGACGAGCCTGCTCGTCTGGCTCACCCTCGCGGCGTCTCTTGCGAGCCTCTCCTCCCTGTTCCAGGGAGCCGGCTGGTGGTTCGCGGGAGCCGGCGTCGCGGCCGTCGTGCTGGGCGCCTCCCTCGGAGCCAGGGCGCTGGGCGCCGGCCCGGTGCTCGGCTGGGTCGCGGGCCTCGTCTCGGGGCTGCTCGTCACGTCGGCGCTCGTCTCGGGCGGCACCGCCGTGCTCGGCGTCGTGCCCACGGCCGCGACGCTGCAGCGCCTCCGCGACCTCGGCGACCAGGCGACGACGACGATCGTCGAGGGCACAGCGCCCGTCGAGGTGCAGGACGGCCTGCTCGCCGTCGTGGTCGCCGCGGTGCTCGGCGTGGCCGTGATCAGCGACCTCGTGTCGACCGTCGGCCGGATGCCGGGGCTCACGGGGGCGTTCCCCGCCGTCGTGCTGGCCGTGCCCTCGTTCGTGCCCGGCACCTCCGTCCGCTGGCCGTGGGTGGTCCTCGCCGTGCTCTGCTGGATCGCGCTCCTGGCCGTCTCGACGGGACGGCGTCCCACCAGGGCGACGGCCGTCGGGGGAGTGGCCGCGGTCGGCGTCGCCGCCCTGCTCACCGCCGTGGTGCCCTTCGGCGGCGTCGCGCCGCTGACCGGCGTCGGCACCGGCACCGGGCTGGCGACGGGGGTCAACCCCGTGGTCGACCTCGGCGACGACCTCCGGCGAGGGGCACCGCTGACGGTGCTCACCTACCGGTCGTCCGACACCGACGGCACCTACCTCAAGCTGGTCGACCTGGTCGACTTCAGCGGCCGCACCTGGAGCCCCGCCGACGCCGACGTCGACCCGGACGACGGCCTCGACGCGATCCCCGACGCGCCGGGCATCGCCGAGGGCACCTCGCGCCGCGTGGTCAGCACCGAGGTGCAGATCGGCGCGCTCCGCAGCCCGTACCTGCCGGTGCCCGTGCCCCCGCAGACCATCACGGGCCTCGACGACGGCTGGTCGTTCGTCGACCAGTCGGGCGTGACGGTGCGCAGCACGAGCGAGAGCACCCAGGGCCTCGAGTACACGGTCGAGAGCCGTCCCGTCGACCCGAGCCCTGAGCAGGTCGTCGCCGCGCTGAGCGACCAGGGCACCGACATGTCGACGTACCTCTCGGTCGACGGCGTGCCCCAGACCGTCGCCGACCTCGCGGCCCAGGTCACGGCCGACGCGGCGAACCCCTTCGACGCCGCGGTCGCCCTGCAGGACTGGTTCCGGGACGGCGACTTCACCTACTCGGAGGACACCCCGGTCGACGAGGGCTACGACGGCAACGGGCTCGACGCCGTCGAGCGGTTCCTCGAGGTCAAGAGCGGCTACTGCGTGCACTTCGCCTCCGCGATGGCAGTCATGGCGCGCACCCTCGGCATCCCGTCACGGATGGCCGTCGGGTTCCTGCCCGGCACGCCCACGGGCTTCGGGGACGACACCGCCAGGGCCGTCAGCAGCGACGACCTGCACACCTGGCCGGAGCTGTACTTCGAGGGCCTCGGCTGGGTGCCCTTCGAGCCGACGGTCGGGCTCGGCACGCCGCAGTCGTACCTGCAGGAGACCGGCGTCGAGCCGACGGCCGCGCCCAGCGCACCCGACGAGGCGACCCCGCAGCCCTCGGCCGACGAGCCCTCCGCCGCGCCGAGCGCGGCAGGCCCGACTGCCGGCGCCGACGAGACGCAGGGCGCGTCCGCGCAGTCGGGCGCCCCGGGGCCCGTGCCCGTGGTCGGCGGGGCCCTCGGCCTCGCGGTCCTCGCCGCCCTGCTCGTCGTCCCGTCCGGCATGCGTCTCGCGCGTCGCCGGCGTCGCCTCACGGCCAGCCCGCCCGACCGGGCCCTCGGCGCCTGGCGCGAGGTGCTCGACACCGCCCTCGACCTCGGCGTCGCGCCGCCGGCCGGCGCCACTCCCGCGGTCGCCGCGGCCGCGCTCGACGGCGTCCTCCGCGGGGCGGCCCGTCCCGACGAGGAGGCGCGACGCGCCCTGGCCTCGCTGGCGGCGGCGCTCGAGGCGGAGCGGTTCGGCGCCGACCCTGCCGACAGCCGGGTGGCCGACGACGCGCTCCGGGTGCTCGGTGCCCTCCGCGCCTCCTCGCCCCCGGGTCGCCGCGTGGCGGCCACCCTGGCGCCGCGCTCGCTCGTGAAGTCCTCGGAGGCGAGATCCGGCGCGGGTGCGTAGACTCTCCCCTCGTGCCTCACTACACCAAGACCCCCTGGACGCTGTCGGTCTACGACCTCCTGCACCGAGCGGGCGAGATGCGCGAGCACTCGGTCGAGGTCGTGGTGCCCGAGCGGCTCGGCGAGGGCCAGGTCGCCGTGCAGGCGGGCGCCGTGCTCGACCTCGACGTGCGGCTCGAGGGCCTGCACGACGGCATCCTCGTGTCCGCGACCGTCACCGGCACCGCGACCGGCGAGTGCAGCCGGTGCCTGAAGCCGATCGCCGAGCCTGTCGAAGTCGATATCGCCGAGCTTTTCGCGTACGATGTCGACGAAGCTTTTGACTACCAGGTTCATGAAGACCATGTCGACCTCGAACCTGTCGTCAGAGACGCAGTGGTCCTGTCACTGCCCTTCCAGCCGGTCTGTCGTCCGGACTGCCCTGGACTCGACCCGGTGACGGGCGAACGAGTAGAGGACATCCCCGACTACCAGCCCCGTGAAGGCGTCGATCCCCGGTGGTCGGCCCTCGCAGGGTTCCAGGCTGAGGCACCTGCCGACACCGAACCGGGCGACACCACGTCGCGGCCCGACACGTCGGCCTGAGACCACCCGCGTCACCTACCCACGTCAGACCCAGGCCCCCGCGGGGGCCGCAACAGAGAAGAGAACCTCATGGCCGTTCCCAAGAGGAAGCAGTCACGCTCGAACACCCACGCACGTCGGTCGCAGTGGAAGGCCACTCCCGTCCAGCTGGTGAAGACCATCGAGAACGGCAAGGTCACCTACAGCCTCCCTCACCGTGCCAAGGTCGTCGAGGACAGCGCCGGCACCGCCCTGTACATGGAGTACAAGGGCCGCAAGGTCGCCGACGTCTGAACCCGTCACCCGTGACCACGTCACACTCCGATCAGCCCGCGTCGAGCATCCGTGCCGACCGGGCTGATCTGTTGTCCCAGCTCGGCATCGAGGTGCGAGAGGACCTGATCGAGCTCGCCCTCACCCACCGGTCGTACGCGTACGAGCACGGCGGCATCGCCAACAACGAGCGCCTCGAGTTCCTCGGCGACTCGATCCTCGGGCAGGCCGTCACGGTCATGCTCTTCACCGAGAACCCCGACCTCGACGAGGGCGAGCTGGCCAAGCGCCGAGCGAGCCTCGTCAGCACGGTCGCCCTCGCCGAGGTCGCCCGCAACATCGGGCTCGGCGCACACCTCCGCCTCGGTCGCGGCGAAGAGCTGACCGGCGGGCGCGACAAGCCGTCGATCCTCGCCGACACCGTCGAGGCCATCATCGGCGCTACCTACCTCGACGCCGGGGGCGAGGCCGCCACCGCCTTCGTCCTGCGCCTCGTCGCGCCGCTCCTCGTCGACCCCGCGCGCTTCGGCGCGGCGATGGACCCGAAGACGAGCCTGCAAGAACTCAGCGCGGCCCGCGGTCGCGGGATGCCGTCGTACCACGTGACCGACAGCGGGCCCGATCACGACAAGCGGTTCCACGCGGCCGTGCGCCTCGGCGACTCGCCGGACGACGTCGCCCGCGGCACCGGCAGCAGCAAGAAGCAGGCCGAGATGGCCGCGGCGCTCGAGGCCTGGACGCGGCTCTCGAGCACCGACCGCTAGCCCGTGCCCGAGCTCCCCGAGGTCGAGGTCGTCCGCGCGGGCCTCGCGCCCGTCGTGGCCGGCGCCGTCGTCACGGGCGTCACCGTGCTCGACGACCGGTCGCTCAAGCGGCACCGTGGCCCGTCCGACGACTTCGTCGACCGCCTCGTCGGCGGCACCCTCGACTCGGCGGTGCGCCGTGGCAAGTTCCTCTGGTTCCCGTTCGAGCCTGCCGAGCGGCACGACCATCCCCTCGCCCTCGTGGCGCACCTCGGCATGAGCGGCCAGGTGCTGCTCCGCAGCTCCGACCACCCTGCCGACCGGCTGATGCGGATCAAGCTCGACGTCGACAGCCCGCAGCTCGGCGCCGTCCGGCTGGCCTTCGTCGATCAGCGGATCTTCGGCTCGATGGCCCTCGACGAGACCGTGCCCACGCCGGACGGCCGGGCGGCCGGCTACGCGGGGGCGCACCTGCTCGGGTCGGCAGCGGCGGCGCCTGCCGCTGCTGCAGAGCCAGAGCCAGCGGTAGAGGCAGCGGCACAGGCCGCCGCTCCCGGTCCTCCGACAGGGGAGTGGCTCGCCCGCGTCCCGCAGCAGGTCGCCCACATCGCCCGCGACCCGCTCGACCCCGCCTTCGACGAGGCAGCCGTCATCACGCGCCTCCTGGCCCGCCGCACCGGCGTCAAGCGCGCCCTGCTCGACCAGGGCCTGCTCAGCGGCGTGGGCAACATCTACGCCGACGAGAGCCTGTGGGCGGCGCGCGTGCACCCCGAGCAGCCGACGGAGGCGCTCTCGCGGACCCGCGCGCGCCTCCTGCTGTCCGAGGTCAGGGCCGTGCTGCTCAAGGCCCTCGGCGAGGGCGGCACGAGCTTCGACGCGCAGTACGTCAACGTCAACGGGCAGTCCGGCTACTTCAGCCACAGCCTCGCCGCCTACGGGCAGCAGGGCCGCCCGTGTCCGCGCTGCGGCACCCTGATCGTCCGCGAGGCGTTCATGAACCGCTCGAGCCACCTCTGTCCGCGCTGCCAGCGTGTCCGCGTCGCCTGACGCCCCCGCCGCTAAGCGTCCCGCCGCGCCCCGCCGCTCCGCGCCCCGCCGCGCCCCGCCCCGCCGCTCCGCGTCCCGCCGCGCCCCGCGCCCGCTCCTCCCTCTGCGCCTCCCGACCCGCGCAGCCGCGCCCGCGCCGTCGTACCCGCACCCGCACCCCACGTGAGTCGAGGGCGGGTCAACGGCACCGAGGGCGGGTCGCCGCCTACCCGCCCTCGACGCAGTCGACCCGCCCTCGACGAGATCACGCGGCAGCCGTGCCGGCCTGCGCCGCCCTGCCCGCGCCTCCCGGGCCGGAGGCCGCCGCTCGCCTATCCTCGGAGGGACGCCGCAGACCGTGTCGACACGTCACCTGACGGAGGGGAGGAGGGGCGCGTGCACCTGAAGAGCCTCACCCTCAAGGGCTTCAAGTCGTTCGCCTCGCCGACCACCTTCGCGTTCGAGCCGGGCGTCACCTGCGTGGTCGGGCCCAACGGCTCTGGCAAGAGCAACGTCGTCGACGCGCTCGCCTGGGTGATGGGCGAGCAGGGCGTGAAGTCGCTCCGCGGCGGGACCATGGCCGACGTCATCTTCGCGGGCACCTCGACCAGGGGCCCGCTCGGCCGGGCGCAGGTCGTGCTGACGATCGACAACTCCGACGGCGCGCTGCCGATCGACTACGCCGAGGTGACGATCAGCCGCACCCTCTTCCGCAACGGGGGCAGCGAGTACGCGATCAACGGCGAGGGCTGCCGGCTGCTCGACGTGCAGGAGCTGCTGAGCGACTCCGGCCTCGGCCGCGAGATGCACGTCATCGTCGGCCAGGGCCAGCTCGACGCGGTGCTGAGGGCCACGCCGGAGGAGCGGCGCGGCTTCGTGGAGGAGGCTGCGGGCATCCTGAAGCACCGGCGCCGCAAGGAGAAGACCCTCCGCAAGCTCGACGCCATGCAGGCGAACCTGACCCGGCTGAGCGACCTCGCCGGCGAGATCCGCCGTCAGCTCAAGCCGCTGGGCCGTCAGGCCGAGGTCGCGCGCGAGGCGCAGACCATCGCGGCCGTCGTGCGCGACGCGAAGGCGCGCCTCCTCGCCGACGAGGTCGTGGGCCTCCGCGACGTGCTCGCCCGCCAGTCGAGCAGCGAGGCCGAGCGCCGAAGCGAGCGGAACGTGCTGCAGGAGCAGCTCGACCAGGCGAAGGCCCGCGAGCAGCGGCTCGAGCAGCAGATGGTCGGCGACGCCGTCGACGAGGCGCGCCGGGTCGCCTTCGGGCTCGAGTCGGTCGAGGAGCGCCTCCGGGGCACCTCGAGCCTGGCCCGTCAGCGACTCCAGCTGCTCGCCGAGCAGTCCGACCAGCCCGAGCTGCCCAGCACCGTGAGCGCCGGCATGATCGCCGACGCCCGGGACGAGGCCGAGAGGCTCCAAGGAGGTGTGGCCCAGGGCGAGCAGGCCCTCGCCGACGCGCGCGCCGCCACCGTCGCCGCCCGGGCCGTGCTCGAGGCGCTCGACGACGAGATCGCCGCCCAGAGCGCGCTCGTCTCCCGACACGACCTGGTGCTCGGCCAGCTGCGGGGCGCACTCGAGGTCGCGCAGTCGCGGCTGGCGGCCGTCCGAGGCGAGGTGCTCCGGCAGGGGGCGGCGCGGGAGGCGGCGGTCGCGCGCCGGGACGCGGGCCGGGCCGAGCTCGCCCAGCTCGAGGAGGAACGGGCGGGCGCATCGGCGGGCGACGCCCACAACGACGCGGACGATGCAGACGACAGCGCCGACGGGGCCGGCGACGTGGCCGACGGGGCAGGTGGCGACCCGGTCGACCACGAGGCCGTCCGTGCCGAGGCCGAGCGCGCCTCCCTCGAGCTGCAGGCCGAGGTCGACGACCTCCGCGACCGCCTCCACACGGCCGAGCGCGAGCGCGACGCCCTGGCCGCGCGCCGTGGTGCCCTGACGATGGCGCTCGACCGAGCGGACGGCACGACGGCCCTCGTGGCCGCCGAACGCCCGGGAGTCCGCGGTGCCGTCGCCGAGCACGTCCAGGTGCGGCCGGGCTACGAGGCCGCCGTCGCCGCAGCTCTCGGCAGCGTGGTCGACTCCGTCCTCGTCGACGACCTCGACGCTGCGTTCGCCGCAGTCGCGCACGCGACCGACGCCGAGCTGGGGCGGGTGGAGGTCGTCGTGGCTACGCCCGAGCGGGTGCTGCCCGTCCTCGACGTCGAGCTGCCGCCGGGGGCCGTGACCGCCTCGTCGGTCGTCGACGCGCCTCCTGGCGTCCTCGGCCTGCTCGCGAGCACGGTCGTCGCCGACGACCTGCCCACGGCCCGCGCCGCCTGGGCTGCCCTGGCCGCGCACCCGCTCCCGGTCACCGTCATCACGCGCTCCGGCGAGGTGCTCACCGACTTCGTCCTCCGTGGCGGCTCGGGCGTCGAGCGCTCCCGCCTCGAGCTGGTCGCCGAGCGCGACGCCGCGGCCGAGCGTCTCGGCGAGGTCGAGGCCGAGGTCGCCCGGCTCTCCGCCCTGCACAGCACCGCGGAGGAGGCGCTGGCCTCGTCCCGCGCAGAGGCTGCGGAGGCCGCCCGCTCGGCCCGCGAGCAGGCTGCGGAGGCCGCGCGGTCGGCCGCGGAGGCCGCCCGCCTGGCCCGCGAGCAGCAGGCGGCCGTCGCGGCCGCCGAGCAGCAGCTCGCCCGTCTGCGCGCCCAGGTCGACGCGGCCGAGGCGGAGGAGGCGCGGCTGGGGGAGTCGCTGGCGGCCGCGGAGCAGGGGGCCGTCACGGCCCAGGCCGCGGTCGACGAGGCCCGCGCCGGGCTCGACGCGCACGCCTCTCGTCCGCGTCCGATCCTCGACGCCTCGGCCCGGGACGGGGTGCTCGCCGAACTCGAGCAGGCCAGGGCCGCGGAGATCGAGCGCCGGGTGCAGCTCGAGACGATCCGTGAGCGGGTGCGTGCCGAGGCGGCCCGCGCCGTCGACCTGCAGCGCCAGCTCGACGAGCAGCGGGCCGCCGCCGACGAGCACGCCAGGCGCACCGTCGTCCGTCAGCGCGAGATGCGGCGCACGTCAGGTGTGCTCGCGGCGCTGCCCGCGGTGCTGGACGCCGTCGGCCGGTCGCTTGCCGAGGCGCGGCGGGAGCTCGCCAGGCAGGAGGCGGCGCGGACGCAGCAGAACGAGGAGCTCATGACGCTCCGGCGCGACGAGCGAGCCCTGCGCGAGCGGCTGCACGGCGTGACCGAGAACGTGCACGGCCTCGAGATGGAGATCTACGAGAAGAAGCTGCACCTCGGGCAGCTGCTGGAGCGCGCGGCGTCCGAGCTCGGGCTCGACGACGAGGTGCTCGTGGCCGAGTACGGCCCCGACGTGCTCGTGCCCGTGCCGGGCGCGGGCGCCGGCGCCGGTGCGAGCTCGGCTGACGGCCCCGACGGCGGTCCCGACGGGGCCGCAGCCGAGGGCACGCCGTACGACCGAGCCGAGCAGACGGCCCGGCTCGAGGCGGCGAGCCGCAAGCTCGCCCAGCTCGGCCGGGTCAACCCGCTCGCCCTCGAGGAGTTCTCGGCCCTCGAGCAGCGCCACGCTTTCCTCACCGAGCAGCTCGCCGACCTCACGAGGACGCGGCGCGACCTGCTCGCGATCATCGACGAGATCGACGAGAAGATGCAGACGGTCTTCGCGAGCGCGTTCGCGGACACGCAGGCCGCGTTCGACCGCGTGTTCCCCGTGCTCTTCCCCGGGGGCAGCGGCTCGCTGCTGCTCACCGACCCCGACGACCTGCTGACGACCGGCATCGAGGTCTCGGTGCGACCGGCAGGCAAGAAGATCGAGCGGCTGTCGCTGCTGTCGGGCGGGGAGCGCTCGCTGGCCGCGGTCGCACTGCTGATCGCCATCTTCAAGGCCCGGCCGAGCCCGTTCTACATCATGGACGAGGTGGAGGCGGCGCTCGACGACGCGAACCTCGGCCGCCTCCTGGCGATCTTCGAGGACCTCCGCGAGACCAGCCAGCTCATCGTCATCACGCACCAGAAGCGCACGATGGAGATCGCCGACGCTCTCTACGGCGTCTCGATGCGGCAGGACGGCGTGAGCGCCGTCGTCGGCCAGCGAGTCGTCACCGACCGCACGACGAGCGACCGTGCCGTCGGGCAGGGGGCCGAGGCCCCGGCCCAGGCCCCGACGGGCGCGTCGAGCTAGACGGTCCGGTCGTTGATCGAGACGACCTTCCAGGCCGACCCGTCCCACTCGACCGTGTTGGCGGCGGCGTTCTCGATGTGCGGCACCTCGGCGCCCATGATCTCGGCCAGGGTGAAGCGGATGATCGTGCCGTGGCAGACGACGACGATGTGCGCGTCGGGACCGTCGAGCGGCAGACGGGTGTCGCGGATCATCTCGAGCGCGCCGAGACCGCGTGCGGCGACCGACTCCCGGGGCTCGATGTCGGGGAACGACTCGTTCGGCTCGTCGGGGATGGGGGAGTCGGGCACCCAGCCCTCACGCGAAGCGTAGTCGCGCTCGATCAGCTCGTCGTAGGCGTCGCCGAGCTCGATGCCGAGCTCGGCCGCGATGATCTGCGCCGTCTCGCGGGCGCGCATCAGCGGCGACGAGACGATCGCCGACCACTCGGCTCCGGCGAGCACGCGGGCTGCCTCGAGGGCCTGGCCGCGGCCGGTGTCGTTCAGCGGGACGTCCGACGACCCCTGCAGCTTGTCCTGGCTGTTCCAGTCGGTCTGTCCGTGTCGGATGAGCTCGAGTCGCATGTGCCTGTGGTTCCGTCCTGGTGTCGCGGTCGTGGTGCTGTGGTGTCGCTGTCGTGCTGTCGTGCTGTCGTGCTGTCGTGCTGTGCCGCCGTGGTGGTGCAGTGGCACCGAGCCGAGGAGGCGGTGCGCGCGTCCCGTGGACGAGCGCACCGCCTCCTGCGCCCTAGCGCTCGTCGGCCTCGGCCTCGGCGGTCGTGGCGGGCAGCTTGTTCGGGATGCCGTCGCGCTTCGTCTTGCGGAGGCTGAGGACCGTCGCGACGGCGATGGTCAGCAGGATGAACCCGAGCGAGAACCAGATGGGGATCTCGGGGATCCACTCGATCGGCTGGCCGCCGTTGATGAACGGCACCTCGTTGACGTGCAGGGCGTGGAACACGAGCTTCACGCCGATGAACGCGAGGATGACCGCCAAGCCCTGGGCCAGGTACACGAGGCGCTCGAGCAGGCCGGAGATCAGGAAGTACAGCTGGCGGAGGCCGAGCAGCGAGAACGCGTTCGCGGTGAAGACGATGTACGCCTCCTGTGTCAGGCCGAAGATCGCGGGGATCGAGTCGAGGGCGAAGAGGACGTCGGTGAGGCCGATGGCGAGCATCACCAGGAACAGCGGCGTGAAGAGGCGCTTGCCGTTCACCTTGGTGGTCAGGCGGTCCTCGTCGTAGTCGTCCGACGTGGGGACGATGCGGCGGAGCGTGCGGATGAGCTTGCTGTCCGCCTGGTCGCCGTCGTCGTGGCCGCCGCGGACCTGGCTGTACGCGAGCCAGAAGAGCAGGGCGCCGAAGAGGTAGAAGACCCACGAGAAGTTGTCGATGATCGCGACGCCGGCCGCGATGAAGAGACCGCGCGAGATCAGGGCGATCGCGATGCCGACGAGCAGCACCTTCTGCTGGTAGATCCGCGGCACGGCGAAGCTCGTCATGATGATGAGGAACACGAAGAGGTTGTCGACCGAGAGGGCCTTCTCCGTGATCCAGCCGGCGAAGTACTCGCCGCCGTAGGTCCAGTTCGAGAAGACGCCGACGCCGACGCCGAACAGGATCGCGATGCCGATGTAGACGATCGACCAGAAGGCCGACTCGCGGATCGTGGGCTCGTGCGGGGTCTTGACGTGGCTGTAGAAGTCGAAGATCAACAGCCCGAGGATGCCGGCGATGGTGATCGCCCAGGTGAGGAAGTGGACGTCCATGGTGTACCTCCAGTACGCGACGGGTACTGAAGGTCTCTTCCGCCCAGTCGGCCGTCCAGGGAGCCTGGACGATCGAGGACCGACGCACCGGGTCGAGATCGGTCTCTTCCGTATTGACGATGACGCCGCGAGGGAGTACTCCCCTTCAACCCGCTGAGCTTACATGCACTGCAACGGTCTCGGCAGTCGTCGGCCGGGGAACGAGTCCGCGCCGGGTCGCCCCGCGCCGGCCCCGCGCCGCCCGGCTCGCACGGGTCGTTAGGCTGTGGCGCATGGCTTCCCCCTGGTCCCTGTCCGGTGCCCTCCGCGGCATGTTCGCGAAGAAGACGATCGACGACACCACCTGGGACGAGCTCGAGGAGGCGCTGATCGGTGCCGACTTCGGCCCCGACGTCACCGAGCAGGTCGTCGACGACCTGCGCGAGAAGGTGCAGCGCTACGCGACGACCGACCCGGCCGACCTGAAGCGCATGCTGCGCGAGACGCTGGAGGAGCGCCTGTCGGTGCTCGACTCGACCCTCAAGCTGAGCGCCCGTCCCGCGGTCGTGCTGATGGTCGGGGTCAACGGCGTCGGCAAGACCACCACCATCGGCAAGTTCGCCAAGTTCCTCCGCAACTTCGACCGCTCGGTCGTCGTGGGCGCGGCCGACACGTTCCGGGCCGCCGCGGTCGAGCAGGTCGCGACCTGGGCCGAGCGCGCCGGCGCGCAGATCGTCCGGCCGCAGCAGCCCGGCCAGGACCCGGCCTCGGTCGCCTTCCAGACGGTCGAGTACGCGATGCGCGAGGGCATCGAGATCGTCCTGATCGACACCGCCGGCCGCCTGCAGACCAAGTCCGGCCTGATGGACGAGCTCGGCAAGATCAAGCGCGTCGTCGAGAAGCAGACCGAGATCGCCGAGGTGCTGCTCGTGCTCGACGCGACCACGGGCCAGAACGGCCTCGCCCAGGCGCAGGCCTTCATCGAGCACGCCGGCGTCACGGGGCTCGTGCTGACCAAGCTCGACGGCTCGGCCCGCGGCGGGTTCGTGCTCGCCGTGCAGGAGCAGACCGGCATCCCGATCAAGCTCGTCGGCCAGGGCGAGGGCATCGCCGACCTCACGGGCTTCACGCCCCACGTCTTCGTCCAGAACCTGATCGGCTAGGGCGCCGAGGGCGCCGAGGTCGGCTAGTCCACTCGCGCCCGCGCCCGACCCCGCGCCGGCGTCACACGGCCTGGCGCCCCGGCCCTGCGTCGAGCAGGTGCCGCAGCTCGGGCGGCACCGTCCGCCCCTGGGCGACCGTCGTCCTGGCCCACAGCCGACCAGCGCGGTACGACGACCTGACGAGCGGCCCCGCCAGCACGCCGCTGAAGCCCATGTCCTCCGCGATCTCGCGGAAGTCGACGAACTCGTCGGGGCGCACCCACCGGGCGACGGGCAGGTGCCGGGGGCTCGGGCGCAGGTACTGGGTGAGCGTGATGATGTCCGTGTCCGCCTCCCGCAGCCGCTCGAGGGCGTCGATCACCTCGTCGCGTTCCTCGCCCATGCCGAGGATGAGGTTCGACTTCGTCACGAGGCCGGCGTCGTGCCCCTGCCGGATGACGTCGAGCGACCGCTCGAAGGTGAACGCCGGCCGGATCCGCCGGAAGATGCGCGGCACGGTCTCGACGTTGTGCGCGAACACCTCGGGCCGGGCGTCGAACACCAGCCCCAGCAGGTCGGGACGACCGTCGAAGTCGGGCACGAGGATCTCGACGCCCGTGCCCGGGTTCAGCTCGTGCACCAGCCGGATGGTCTCGGCGTACAGCCACGCGCCTCCGTCGTCCAGGTCGTCGCGCGCGACGCCCGTGACGGTCGCGTACCGCAGAGCCATCTCGCGGACCGACTCGGCGACGGAGAGGGGCTCGCGCCGGTCGAGGGGGCTCGGCTTGCCCGTGTCGATCTGGCAGAAGTCGCAGCGCCGGGTGCACTGCGACCCGCCGATCAGGAACGTCGCCTCGCGGTCCTCCCAGCACTCGAAGATGTTGGGGCAGCCTGCCTCCTGGCAGACCGTGTGCAGGCCCTTGTCCTGCACGAGGTCGGTGAGCGCCCGGTACTCGGGGCCCTGGCGCGCGGTCGTCCTGATCCAGGCGGGCTTCTTCTCGATCGGGGTCTGCACGTTGCGCGCCTCGACGCGCAGCAGTCGGCGCCCGTCGGGCGCGGTCGGCGTCATCGTCGAGCCTCGGCGGGCACGGGGGCCAGGTGCCGGGCCGGCGCGGGGGAGATCGACGCGAGGTAGGCGACGAGCTCGGACTCGAGGGCGTAGACCACGTCGGCCACGGTGACGAGCCGGCCGGAGGCGCGGGTCAGGCTCGTGACGCCCGCGTCCGCGATGCCGCAGGGCACGATCCGGTCGAAGGCCCCGAGGTCGGCGTCGCAGTTGAGCGCGACGCCGTGCGTCGTGACGCCCTGGTCGACGCGCACGCCGACGGCGCCGACCTTCTCGTCGCCGTGCGGGCCCCTGACCCAGGCGCCGCTCCGTCCTCCGACGCGCTCGGCCCGGACCCCGGCCGCCGCGCAGGTCGTGATGAGGCAGGCCTCCAGGGCGCGGACGTGGGCGACGACGTCGAGCGGCTCGGGCAGCCGCACGATCGGGTAGGCGACGAGCTGGCCGGGGCCGTGCCACGTGATGCGGCCGCCGCGGTCGACCGTCGTGACCGGCGTCCCGTCGGTCGGCAGGTCGCCCGGCCGCGTCGAGGTGCCCGCCGTGTAGACGGAGGCGTGCTGGCAGAGCACGAGGGCCCAGTCCACGCCACCCGCCGCCACCTCGGCGTGCAGCCGACGCTGCAGCCGTCGTCCGTCGTCGTGGTGGAGCAGCGGGCCGGAGAGGCCGAGGCGTCGTGTCGTCGTCGTCATGGTCGCAGGTTAGCCCCGTTGATGTACCGAGTACAGAAAAGGCGTGCGTGTCGCTCTCGCCCCCGGATGACGGACGCCGCCCGGTCAGTTAAGATGGGGCCACCATGGCCACATTCGGAACCCTCTCTGACCGCCTCGCGGACACGTTCAAGAACCTCCGCAACAAGGGCAAGCTCACGCCCGCCGACGTCGACGGCACCGTCCGTGAGATCCGGCGTGCGCTGCTCGACGCCGACGTCGCGTTCGAGGTCGTCAAGGCGTTCACGACCAAGATCCGCGACCGCGCCCTGGGCGACGAGGTGAACAAGGCCCTCAACCCGGCCCAGCAGGTCGTGCAGATCGTCAACGAAGAGCTGATCGAGATCCTCGGCGGCCAGCAGCGCCGCCTCGAGTTCGCGAAGAACCCCCCGACCGTCATCATGCTCGCGGGCCTCCAGGGCGCCGGCAAGACGACCCTCGCCGGCAAGCTCGCGAAGTGGCTCGCGAAGGACGGCCACACGCCTCTCCTCGTGGCCTGTGACCTCCAGCGCCCCAACGCCGTACAGCAGCTCCAGGTCGTGGGCGAGCAGGCGGGCGCCGCCGTGTTCGCGCCCGAGCCGGGCAACGGCGTCGGCGACCCGGTCAAGGTCGCCAAGCAGGCGATCAAGTTCGCCCGTGACAAGGTCTACGACACGGTCATCGTCGACACCGCCGGTCGCCTGGGCGTCGACGCCGAGCTGATGAAGCAGGCCGCGAACATCCGCAAGGCGATCGATCCCGACGAGGTCCTCTTCGTCATCGACGCCATGATCGGCCAGGACGCGGTCGCGACCGCCAAGGCCTTCCAGGCGGGCGTGGACTTCACCGGCGTCGTGCTCTCGAAGCTCGACGGCGACGCGCGCGGCGGCGCGGCCCTCAGCGTCGCGTCCGTCACCGGCCGACCGATCATGTTCGCCTCGACGGGCGAGACGCTCGACGCCTTCGAGCCGTTCCACCCCGACCGCATGGCGAGCCGCATCCTCGATCTCGGCGACATCCTCTCCCTCATCGAGCAGGCGCAGGGCGCCTTCGACGAAGAAGAGGCCAGGGCCGTCGCGGAGAAGATCGCGACCGACAACTTCACCCTCGACGACTTCCTCAAGCAGATGCAGCAGCTGCGCAAGATGGGGTCGATCAAGGGCATGCTCGGCATGCTCCCCGGCGCGAAGGGCATGCGCGAGCAGCTCGAGAACTTCGACGAGCGCGAGATCGTGCGCACCGAGGCGATCATCCAGTCGATGACCCCTCAAGAAAGGGCGCTGCCGAAGCTCCTGAACGGCTCGCGTCGACTCCGCATCGCGCGAGGCTCCGGCATGACCGTCACCGACGTCAACCAGCTCGTGCAGCGCTTCGAGCAGGCCTCGAAGATGATGAAGACCGTCGCCAAGGGCGGCGTGCCGCAGGTGCCAGGCATGGGCCCGATCCCCGGAGCGTCCTACGGCGGCAAGAAGCAGCAGCCCAAGAAGAAGGGCTCGAAGGCCGGCAACCCCGCCAAGCGCGCGGCGCAGAACGCGGCCCTGGCGTCGGGCGGGTCGGCAGGCGGCTCCGGCGGCTCGGCGGGCGGCTCGGGCTTCGGCCTGGGCGGCGGCGCGGGTGCAGGCAAGGCACCCAGCGAAGAAGAGCTGGCGTCGCTGCAGAAGATGCTCGGTCGCGGCTAGCGGCAGACCGGGGGCGCAGGCCCTCGAGAGCGCAGGAGGCGCGGGTCGGCCGACCCGCGCCTCCTCTCGTTCACGAGGCGGGCGCGATCCCCTCGCGGAGCTCGCGCACGAGCGACGAGACGACCGGTCGCAGATCGCCCCCGTGCTGTGCGGAGACGGTGAGCTGCCGCTGGTAGCTCGCGCCGCGCTCGACGATCGTGTCGACCCCGCGGAGCTGCTCGAGGCAGCCGAGTCGCTCGGCGACCGGCTCGAGGTCGACCAGCAGGTCGCGCAGGTCGTCGGTCACCAGGCGCTCGTTCCCGGCGGCGTCGAGGATGACGATCGCGTCCATGCCGTAGCGGGCCGCCCGCCACTTGTTCTCGCGGACGAACCAGGGCTGCATCTGCGCGGGCTCGTGGCCCTGGTCGAGCTTCGTCGACATGTCGTCGACGAGGCACTGGACGAGCGCTGCCATCGCCCCGACCTCCTCGAAGGTGGAGATGCCGTCGAAGACGCGGGTCTCGAGGGTGCCCCACTTCGGCGAGGGACGGATGTCCCAGCGCAGCTCGCTGTGGTCGTCGATGACGCCGGTGTGGGTCATGTCGGCGACCATCTCCTCGTAGTTCGCCCAGGCGCCGAACTGCGGGGGGAGGCCCGCGGTCGGGAGCTGCTGGAACATGAGGGCCCTGTTGGACGCGTAGCCCGTCTCCTCGCCCACCCAGAACGGGCTCGAGGCGGTGAGCGCCTGGAAGTGGGGGAGCCAGGTGAGCAGGCCGTTGAGGATCGGCAGCACCTTGTCGCGGGAGTCGATGCCGACGTGCACGTGGACGCCCCAGATCATCATCTGGCGGCCCCACCAGCGGGTCCGGTCGATCAGCGTCGCGTACCTCTCCTTGTCGGGGGTGACGTCCTGGTCGGCGTACCGGCTGAAGGGGTGGGTGCCCGCGCACATCAGGTCGGCGCCGAGCAGCTCGGCGCTGGCCTCGACGTGGTCGATGGTCGAGCGGAGGTCGTCGACGGCGTCGGAGACCCTGCGGTGCACGCCCGTCACGACCTCGACGGTGTTGGTGAGCAGCTCGCCGGTGAGGCGCTCCGGGCCGTCGTCGTTCAGGTGCGCGAGGTCGGCGAGGACGGCGGGCGCGTGCGGGGCGAGCTCGCCGCTCTGCTGGTCGACGAGGGCCAGCTCCCACTCGACGCCGAGGGTCGACGGCTCGGAGCTCGTGAAGTCGATGCGCATGCTGCCTGCTCTCTCGTCGGGGGCTGCGGAGCCCCGGCTGCACCATCCTGGCAGCCGCGTGCGATCGGGGTCCGTCGACACGATCGCGGTGGAGTGGCAGATCGGCCTCCGGGTCTGCAACAATGGTGGGTCGAGTCTTCGGTCGTCCGACCCTCTAATCAGGTGGCCGCCAGACCTCATAGAGCTTTCGAGCCGAGTGTGCCCCCACGCTCACGGCTAGCAACTCGCCCACATCACATCACACAGGAGAATTGTGGCTGTCAAGATCCGTCTCAAGCGCATGGGCAAGATCCGTGCTCCGTACTACCGCATCGTCGTCGCCGACTCGCGCACCAAGCGCGACGGTCGTGTCATCGAGGAGATCGGCAAGTACCACCCCACCGAGGAGCCCTCGTTCATCGAGGTCGACTCCGAGCGTGCGCAGTACTGGCTCGGCGTGGGCGCCCAGCCCTCCGAGCAGGTCGCCGCCATCCTCAAGCTGACCGGTGACTGGGGTCGCTTCAAGGGCGACGCCGACGCCGTCAGCACCGTCAAGACCAAGGCCCCGAAAGAGACCTTCGTCGCCGACGAGAAGAAGAAGCCCGTGCTCGTCCCCAAGTCGGAGAAGCCCGCCAAGGCCGAGCCCGCCGAGGCCCCTGCCGAGGCTGCTGACGACGCCGAGACCACCGAGGCGTAGTCAGTGCTCGCACCTGCACTCGAACACCTCGTCCGGGGGATCGTCGATCACCCGGACGAGGTGCAGGTCGTCGAGTCGTCGTCGCCCCGCGGCGACGTGCTCGAGGTGCACGTCCACCCCGACGACCTCGGGCGGGTCATCGGCCGCTCCGGCCGCACCGCCAAGGCGCTCCGCACGCTCGTGACGGCGATCGCCGACGGGAAGCGCGTCCGGGTCGACGTCGTCGACAGCGACTCCTGAGCCGTGGCAGCCACCGACAAGACCCAGCTCCGCGTGGGCCGGCTCACCAAGGCGCACGGCCTGAAGGGCGCGCTCAAGCTCGAGCTCTTCACCGACACCCCCGAGCAGCGCTTCACCCCCGGCGCCTCGTTCACCCTGCAGGTCCCCGAGACCAGCGAGTGGAGCGGCAAGACCCTCACGCTCGCTGAGCTCCGCTGGTACAACGGCCACCCCGTGGGCTTCTTCGAGGGCGTCGACGACCGCACCGGTGCCGAGTCCCTCGTCAAGGCGATCCTCTGGGTCGACCAGGATCTCGACGAGCTCCCCGAAGAAGACGACGCCTGGTACCACCACCAGCTCGTCGGCCTCCGGGTCGAGCGCGACGGCGTCGTCGTCGGCACCGTGGCGCGTGTCGACCACCTGCCCGCGCAGGATCTCCTGGCCGTCGACACCGAGCACGGCGAGGTGCTCGTGCCGTTCGTGAGCGCGATCGTGCCCTCGGTCGACATCGAGGCCGGCCTCGTGACCGTGACGCCGCCTCCTGGTCTCTTCGAGGACCTCGCGGACGACGCTGCCGACGCTGACCCGGCCGCTGCCGACCCGGCCGACGCCGAAACGGCTGATGCCGAGACGGCGGACGGCGCAGCCGAGACCGAGGCGGACGCCGCAGACGACTCGACCCGCTCCGCCGACGAGAACTGACGGCGGCGCGGTGCGCATCGACATCGTGTCGATCTTCCCGGAGTTCTTCTCCGTGCTCGACATCTCGCTGCTCGGCAAGGCCCGCCAGCAGGGTCTCCTCGACGTCGCGGTGCACGATCTGCGTGACTTCACGCACGACCGGCACCGCACCGTCGACGACACCCCGTACGGCGGCGGAGCCGGCATGGTCATGAAGCCCGAGCCGTGGGGCGAGGCGCTCGACCACGTGCTGGGCGACGACGCCGACCCGGCCTCGACGACGGTCATCGTGCCGTCGCCGGCGGGAACGCCCTTCACCCAGGCGCTGGCGCGCGAGCTCGCCGCCGTGCCGCACCTCGTCTTCACCTGCGGGCGCTACGAGGGCATCGACCAGCGTGTCGTCGAGCACGCGTCCTCGCGCGTCACCGTGCGCGAGATCAGCCTCGGCGACTACGTGCTGAACGGCGGCGAGGTCGCCGTCACGGCGATGATCGAGGCCGTGGGGCGTCTCGTCCCCGGCGTCGTCGGCAACCCGGAGAGCCTCACCGAGGAGAGCCACGAGGGCGGCCTGCTCGAGTACCCCAGCTACACGAAGCCCGCCTCGTGGCGCGGCCTGGACGTGCCGCCGGTGCTGATGGGCGGCAACCACGGCGCCATCGCCTCGTGGCGGCACGAGCAGCAGCTCGAGCGCACGCGGCGAGTGCGACCCGACCTGCTCGGCTGACCACCGCCTCCTCGCCTGGCTCGCTGCCCCGGGTGCTCTCAAATTCGAGAGTGATCCGGATGCGAGCCCCTGGTCCGGCCCGGTCCCGACGCCTCGCGGGCGCGGATCTGTCTCGCTCTGGGACGCCTGCGCGATGGTTTCGCAAATGCCGACCGGCGAGGCTGCAACAGCTGGATATCCGGGTGCTGCAGCACCCTCCCAGGCTGTTCCGTCGGGTTCTGCGGCGTCCCGCCCGGCCTGGGCAGGATCCCTCTCGCTCTGCGGACACCAGGCGGCGGACTCCAGACGGCCGGCACGGCGAGGTGCGGCGTGCACGTCGAGACGTACCTTCGCAGCCAGTTCTCCGCCGGGCGCCCGTACCCTCGGGGCATGGCGATCCGTCGAGTCCTGTACCGCCTCCTCTGGCCTGCCGTCTTCGTGCTGCCCCTGTGGGTGCTGTTCGGGCGGGCCTTCTTCGGCGTGCCGCTCGGGCTGCAGGTCCTCGGGCAGCTCGTGCTGGTGCCGTTGCTCTTCGTCGGCCAGGCCGTGGCCGCCGGCGTCGTCACGGCTCGGCGCAGCGTCCGCGACGAGCGGGCCGTGTCGTGGATCGACGCTGGCCTGCTCGTGGTCACGTGGGCGGCCCAGCTCGCCCTCGGCTTCTTCCTCGTCGACGGGTCCGCCGCCTCCTCGGCATCGTCGGCCTTCACCCGGGTGGTGCCCGGCGGCGACCTCGACCTGTCCAGCGCGCTGTTCGGCCTGTCGGCCGTCGTGACCGTCGCCGGCGGCCTCGGCCTGCTCGCTGCTGCCGTGTGGCAGTTCCTGGCGGAGGCGCGGCACCGGGTGACGGCGTCGCTCGCCGATCTCGACAGGGTCGCCACGGCTGCCAGGGTCGACGCCCGCGCCGCAGGGGTCGCTGCGGGGGACCCCGCCCGGGTCATCCGCATCTCGCCGCGGGAGTAGCGCCGGGGCCGCTCGTCCGCACGACCGTCGCGGTGGCGACAGGGTGCGCGGCTGTGGCATGATTGACGCTTGTGCCTGGGCACGACTCTGCCTCAGGGGAGTCTGCCTCACCAGAGCACGTCATCTTCATCACCAGATGGTGGGCATCCACCACGAACGGCAGTCGACCTGTGGCGGCTGCAGAGAGCGAACTACCATGCACATCCTCGACGCGGTCGACTCCGCCAACCTCCGCTCGGACGTCCCCGACTTCCGCGCCGGCGACACCGTCAAGGTGCACGTCAACATCATCGAGGGCACGCGCTCGCGAGTCCAGGTCTTCCAGGGCGTCGTCATCGGCAAGCAGAACGAGGGCATCCGCGAGACCTTCACGGTCCGCAAGGTCAGCTTCCAGGTCGGCGTCGAGCGCACCTTCCCGGTCCACTCGCCGGTCATCGACCACATCGAGGTCGTCAGCCGTGGTGCCGTCCGTCGCGCCAAGCTGTACTACCTCCGCGAGCTCCGCGGCAAGAAGGCCAAGATCAAGGAGAAGCGCGACAACTGACCCCGTCGCACGATCTTCACCGAGCTCCCCGCCCTATACGATGGCGGGGAGCTCGGGCGGTTAAATTGACTAATGCATCCCTGCGGCGCCGTCTGCGCCGCCCCCGTCGTGACGACGACCGCAAGCGCGGCATCGGCACGTTCCTGCGCGACGTGGTCATCATCTTCCTCGCCGCGCTCCTCATCTCGTTCCTGATCAAGACGTTCCTGATCCGGTCGTTCTACATCCCCAGCGGGTCGATGGAGGACACGCTGCAGATCAACGACCGCATCATCGTCAACGAGCTCGTCCCCGACCTGGTCGACGTGAAGCGCGGCGACGTCGTCGTCTTCACCGACCCGGGCGGCTGGCTCGAGGGCACGGCCCCGGTCGCCCCGGCCTCGGGCGGCCCCGTCTCCGACGGCCTCTCGTGGTTCCTCACCCAGGTGGGCCTCGGCGCCCAGGACAGCAACGACCACCTCATCAAGCGGGTCATCGGGCTGCCCGGCGACACCGTCGAGTGCTGCAACGACTACGGGCAGATGTCGGTCAACGGCGTGCCCGTCGAGGAGCCGTACGTGAAGTTCCCGCCGGGCGAGACGCGGGTGTCCGGCGACGACTTCTCCGTCACCGTGCCAGAAGGGTCCCTCTGGGTGATGGGCGACAACCGGTACAACTCGAAAGACTCCCGGTACAACCGCGAGACGCCGAGCCAGGGCTTCGTCCCGATGTCCGACGTGGTCGGCCGGGCCTTCGTGATCAGCTGGCCGTCGACCCGGTGGACGTGGCTGGGCGACTACCCCGAGGTCTTCCGCGGCACCGAGCGCGACGGCGAGTGATGGCGGTCGTCGATCCCACCCTCGACGTCGAGCGCGAGCTGCACGCCGCCGGTGCCACCTGGGTGATCGGCTGCGACGAGGTCGGCCGCGGCGCCATCGCGGGCCCCGTGGCCGTCGGCCTCAGCGCGGTGCATGCCGAGTGCGGCGAGATGCCCCTCGGCCTGCGCGACAGCAAGCTGCTCAGCGAGAAGCGCCGAGAGGCGCTCTATCCCGTCGCGACGAGCTGGGTGCAGGCCCACGCGGTCGGCCTGGCCGAGGCACACGAGGTGGACAGGATCGGCATCGTGGCGGCCCTCGGGCTCGCAGGCAGGCGCGCGCTCACCGCGCTGCACGAGGCGGGGGTGGGCATCATGAGCTCGGTCGTCGTCCTCGACGGCAACCACGACTACCTGTCGCCCGCGCTGACGACCGTGCCCCGCATCACGACCCGCGTCAAGGCCGACCGCGACTGCGCGTCCGTGGCCGCCGCCTCCGTCATCGCCAAGGTCCACCGCGACCGCATGATGATCGAGGCCGATCTCGAGCACCCCGGCTACGGCTGGGCGGGCAACAAGGGCTACGGCTCGGGAGCCCACTACGCCGCCCTCGGCGAGCTCGGCCCCTCGCCCCTGCACAGGCTCACCTGGCTGCACTGAGACCCGATCGGCTGAGACCAGGACGACGGCGCCGAGACGTCCCGGCGTGACGCCCGCCCGTGGCCGCGTAGGATGACTTCTCGATGGACGAGGACGAGTTCGAAGACTACGACCGTGAGGTCGAGCTCGCGTTGTACCGCGAGTACCGGGACGTGGTGTCGCAGTTCCGCTACGTCGTCGAGACGGAGCGGCGCTTCTACCTGGCCAACGAGGTCGATCTCGTGCGCCGCGACACGGAGCACGACTTCTACTTCGAGCTGACGATGACCGACGTCTGGGTGTGGGACGTCTACAGGTCCGACCGCTTCGTGAAGTCGGTCCGCGTGCTCACCTTCAAGGACGTGAACGTCGAGGAGCTGACGGCCCGTGACCTCGAGCTGCCCAAGGAGCTCGCGCTCGACGAGTAGCTCCTCCCTCCCCAGCTGAGCTGGTCCGGGCGCCCGTCCCCAGGGACGCGTCCCCGGCGGGCGGGCTCGAGCTCACCTGCGGCACAGTCCGTGCAGGAGGTCGAGATGGCGAAGAAGGACGAGACGGGTCGGCACGGCGAGGTGCTGGCAGCCCGCTGGCTCGAGGGGCGCGGTCTGCGCGTGGTCGAGCTGAACTGGCGGTGCCGTGAGGGCGAGATCGACGTCGTCGCGCTCGACGGCGACGAGGTCGTGGTCGTGGAGGTCAAGACGCGGCGGGGGATCGGCTGGGGTCATCCCCTCGAGGCGGTCACCCCCGCGAAGCTGGCCCGGCTTCGACGCCTGGCCGGGGCGTGGCTCGAGGCCCACCCGGGAACGGGCAGCGGGGTGCGCATCGACGTCGTCGGCGTCGTCCTCGGCCGTACCCCGGCCGACGACGAGATCTCGCACGTGCAGGGTGCCGGAGCGTGAGCGTCGGTCGGACGAGGGCCGTGTCGCTGCTCGGCCTCGAGGGAGCGCTCGTCGAGGTCGAGGCGGACATCGGCCCCGGCCTGCCGGCGTTCGTCATCATCGGGCTGCCGGACGCCTCGCTCGGCGAGGCTCGCGACAGGGTGCGGGCGGCGGCCACCAACGCCGGGTGCGCCCTCCCGGCGCGCAAGCTGACGGTCAACCTGTCGCCGGCGTCGCTGCCCAAGCACGGCTCGTCGTTCGACCTGGCGATCGCGATGGCGGCGTTGGCGGCCTCGGGGCTCGTCTCGGCGCAGTCGGTTGAGGAGGCGGTCCACCTGGGCGAGCTCGGCCTCGACGGTCGCGTCCGCCCCGTCGACGGGGTGCTGCCGGCCGTCCTCGCCGCGCGGCGGGCCGGAGTCTCGACCGTCGTCGTCCCGGCGGACGCGGTCGACGAGGCGTCGTTGGTGCCCGGCATCGTCGTGGTGGGCGTCGCGAGCCTCCGTGAGGCCGCCATCCGCCACGGCGCCGAGCTCGCCCCCGAGCCCGTCGACGCGATCCGCCGAGCTCGGCCCGACGATCCGGGGCGCGAGGTCTCCGACCTCAGCGACGTCATCGGCAACTCCGACGCCGTCGAGGCGCTGGTGGTCGCCGCGGCCGGGGGCCACCACCTCCTGATGGTGGGCCCGCCGGGTGCAGGCAAGAGCATGCTCGCCGCGCGTCTCCCGGGGCTCCTGCCGGACCTCGACGTCGACGAGGCGCTCGAGGTCAGCTCCGTGCGCTCGTTGTCGGGCCGGCCGGTGGGCGGCGAGCTCGAGAGGCGCCCGCCGTTCGAGGATCCCCACCACACGTCGAGCGCCGCGGCCATGGTCGGGGGCGGCAGCAGCGTGATCCGCCCGGGAGCAGTCACCCGGGCGAGCCGGGGCGTGCTCTTCCTCGATGAGGCACCCGAGTTCTCGCAGTCGGTGCTCGACTGCCTCCGCCAGCCCCTCGAGTCCGGACAGGTCGTCATCCACCGGTCCCGGGCCGTGGCCCGCTTCCCGGCGAGGTTCCAGCTCGTGGCCGCCGCCAACCCGTGTCCGTGCGGGCAGCACGGCACCCGCGACGGCGACTGCGTCTGCACGCCGATCCAACGACGGCGGTACCACGCCAAGTTGTCGGGTCCGCTCGTCGACCGCATCGACATCCAGCTGCAGGTCGCCCGCATCAGCTCGGCGCAGTTCCGCCTGGCCGAGACCGCCGAGGTGGTCACGACGGCGGCGGCACGGGCACGGGTCGAGGAGGCGCGGCGTCGGTCGGCCGCCCGGCTCGCCGACACCCCGTGGCGGCTCAACGCCGAGGTGTCGGGCACCTGGCTGCGGTCTCCGGGCCGTCGCCTCCCGCTGTCCTCGACCCGGCCGATCGACCGCGCCCTCGAGTCGGGCGCACTCACCATGCGGGGCTACGACCGCGTGCTCAAGGTCGCGTGGACGCTCGCCGACCTCGACGGGGTGGACGTGCCGGGTCACGGACACGTCGCCAGGGCACTCGGCCTGCGGCGGTCGCTGTGAACGCGCTGCTCTCGGCCAGCTCGGCCGACCTCGTCGACCTCGTCGCCGGGGTGCGGCCGGACGAGCCGTCCCGGTGCGATCCCGTCGACGCGTTCGGGCTGGCGGCGTGGAGCGGCGTCGCGTCGGACGGCGACGCGGCGGCGGGTGCCTGCCGCCGGGCCCTGGGGCCGGCCGTCTCGCTCCGGCTGGTGATCGAGTCGCTGGCGTCCCGGCGCTCGGAGCTCGACCCCGGGGTGCTCGGGGCGCGGATGGTCGAGGCGGGCGTGCCCGAGGTCGACCGCCTCGAGCTGCACCGGGCGCTCAGCCGGTGGGCTCCTCGGGTCGAGGCCGGCACCGTCCGCGGGTGGTTCCGGTCCGCCACGGCCCTGGGCGTCCGCGTCCTCGTGCCGGGCGACACGTCGTGGCCGTCGGCCCTCGACGACCTCGGCGACCACGCGCCGGCGGCCCTCTGGCTGCGCGGCGGCGGTCGGCTGCCCGAGACAGGGGCAGGGGTGGCCCTCGTCGGGGCACGGGCGGCGACGTCCTACGGCGAGCAGGTGGCCGCAGACCTGTCGAGCGGGCTCTCCGACCGTGGGCTGGTCGTCGTCTCGGGCGGCGCGTACGGCGTCGACGGCATGGCCCACCGCGCCGCCGTCGCCTCGGACGCAGGCACGATCGCGGTCATGGCCGGGGGCGTCGACCGCTTCTACCCGACCGGGCACGACGACCTCCTGCGGGCCGTGCTGCGCGACGGCCTCATGGTCTCCGAGTCACCGTGCGGCACCATGCCCCACCGTTTCCGGTTCCTCAGCCGCAACAGGCTGATCGCGGCCCTCAGCGCGGTCGTCGTCGTGGTCGAGGCCGGCCGTCGCTCCGGCTCGCTCAACACGGCCGGCCACGCGACCGCGCTGGGTCGTCCCGTCGGGGCCGTGCCGGGCCCCGTCACGTCTCCGCTCTCGGCGGGCTGCCACGCGCTCCTCCGCTCGGGCCTCGCGACCTGCGTCACCGGGGTGCCCGACGTCGTCGAGCTGGTGGGCGGGCAGGAAGACCTCGTCGAGCAGGCCTGGCAGTCAGAGCAGCCCGTCGACGTCAGCCGGGTACAGGACGCCCTCAGCGCGCGGGTCGAGCGCAGCACGGACGAGGTGGCCGCGGCCTCCGGCCTCTCGCTCACGACGGTGCGGACCCTCCTGGCCGAGATGGAGGCCGACGACCTGGTCGAGAGGCGGCCCGCCGGGTGGCGTCGACGCCCTGCCCCGCCACGTGGGTAGCCTGACGACGTGCGAGCGACGAGCGGCGGCCCCGGGGCGCGGGAGACGACCGAGGTCGGCCGCGAGGGGCGGCGCAGGCCGTGACGCGCCTCCTCGGCGACGTCGAGCGGTTCCTCGCCCACCTCCGTGACGGCCGCGGGCTCAGCGAGCACACCGTCCGGGCCTACGCGTCCGACCTCGACGACCTCGACGCCCACGCCGCCGAGCGGGCCGGCCGGCCGCCGGTCACCGCCGACCTCGACCTCGAGCTGCTGCGCGACTGGCTCTGGCGCTCGACCGAGTCGGGCCTCGCGCGTACGACCCTCGCGCGGCGGGCCTCGAGCGCCAGGGCCTTCACCCGCTGGCTGGACGAGACCGACCGGACGCCCGCGGACGTGGGCGTGCGACTGCGCGCCCCCAAGGCGGAGAGCCACCTGCCCCGCGTCCTCACCTCGCCGCAGATCGACGGCGTGCTGCGGTCGCTCGCCGTCAGGGCCGACACGGCCGACCCCGGGGCCGTGCGCGACCTCGCCGTCGTCGAGCTGCTCTACGGATCGGGCCTGCGCGTGTCCGAGCTGGTGGGCACCGACGTCGGCGACCTCGACCTCGGACGGAACACCGTCCTCGTGACGGGCAAGGGCGGCAAGCAGCGGGTCGTGCCCTTCGGGATCCCCGCGGCCGAGGCCCTCGACCGGTGGCTCGCCCTCGCGAGGCCGGCGCTCGCCGCGGTCGTCCCTGCAGACCCCGGCCGAGCCCACGACGCGCGACGGGCGGCGTTCCTCGGCGCGGGCGGCGCCCGGCTGGGCACCCGAGCCGTGCACAGGCTCGTGGCGGGACTGCTCGTCGACCTCCCGGGGGGCGGACCGGCCGGCCCCCACGCCCTGCGGCACACCGCGGCGACCCACCTGCTCGACGGCGGCGCCGACCTCCGCGCCGTGCAGGAGCTGCTCGGGCACGCCAGCCTCGGCACCACGCAGATCTACACGCACGTGTCGACCGAGCGGCTCCGCGAGAGCTACCGCACGGCCCACCCCCGGGCCTGAGCCGTCGGCGCGGCGTCCGCGGGGAGGCCCGTGTCCGTCGTGCGTCAGCGGCGGTGCCGCGTGGGCAGCAGCACCGACGGGCGCCCGAGCCCGAGCATCAGCAGCGGCGAGACGTACTCGCCGTCGATCCGCGCGCCGAGGTGCACGCACTCGACGTCGGGGCAGTGTCCGGCCTGCACCGTCCCCACGACCTGGCCGCGCACGACGGGATCGCCGGCGACCAGGTCGCTCACGACCGGCTCGAGGCTGCTCAGGACGCCGTCCGGGTGGCGCATCGAGAGCACCGGGCGGTCGACGACGACGCCGGAGAAGTGCACGACCCCGTCGTCCGGCGCGGTCACGTCCGAGCCCGCCGGCGTGCCCACGTCGATGCCGCGGTGCCCTGGCGACCACGGGTGCTCGGGGGCCGTGAAGGCCTGCACGACGGGATGCGGCACGGACACCGGCCACGACCACGGCACGACAGGTGCCGACGGGGCTGACATCGACGAGGCCGCCGCAGCACGCGCCGGGGTGCCGGCGTCCGGCCCCACCGCGGCCAGCAGGCCGACCAGGCCGATCAGGCCGCCCAGGCCGACTAGGCCGAACAGGCCGAGGAGGCGGGGGAGGGGGCGGCGCTGCCGGGTGCGACCCGGACGACAGGCGGTGTCCATCGTGCGACTCTGCCGGGTGTGCACCGATCCCGCACCGGGCGTACTGTTCACGCGTGCACGAACACCTGTGCACGACGGATGTGGGGGAGCGACGGCGCGGGCCCGCTCCCCGAGCAGTGGAACGGAGACCCAGTGTCGAACGCGGCGCGATCAACAGAGACGACGAAGAGCCTGAACAGACGGGTGACGGCTCTCGCAGTCGCCGCAGCCGTCGGCGGCTTCCTCTTCGGCTTCGACTCGTCAGTCATCAACGGAGCGGTGCAGAGCATCACCGACGAGTTCGGGCTCACCGAGTTCGCCTCCGGCTTCGCCGTGGCCTCGGCCCTGATCGGCTGTGCGATCGGCGCGTACATCGCCGGCCGGCTCGCCGACAAGATGGGCCGCATCAAGGTCATGCTCATCGGCGCGGCCCTGTTCCTGATCAGCTCGATCGGCGCGGCCTTCGCGTTCGCCGTCTGGGACCTGGTTCTCTGGCGCGTCATCGGCGGCCTCGGCATCGGCATCGCCTCGGTGATCGCTCCGGCGTACATCTCCGAGGTCTCGCCGAAGGCGATCCGCGGTCGGCTCGCGTCGTTCCAGCAGCTCGCCATCACCCTCGGCATCTTCGTCGCCCTGCTCTCCGACCAGCTCTTCGCGGTCACCGCGGGCGGCGCCTCCGAGCCGTCGCTCTTCGGCCTCGCCGCCTGGCGCTGGATGTTCCTGGTGGGGATCGTCCCCTCCGTCGTCTACGGGTTCCTCGCCTGGCGACTGCCCGAGTCGCCGCGCTACCTCGCCGGAGAAGGGCGGGAGGACGAGGCGAAGGACGTGCTGAAGAGCATCGTGCCCGCCGAGACCGTCGACACGAGCCTGAAGGAGATCACGGACTCCATAGCGACCGAGGCCGCACTCGACAAGAAGTCGAGCATCCGCGGCACGAGGTTCGGCCTGCAGCCGATCGTCTGGGTCGGCATCATCCTCGCCGTGCTGCAGCAGTTCGTCGGCATCAACGTGATCTTCTACTACTCGACGACCCTCTGGCAGGCCGTCGGCTTCCAGGAGAGCGACTCGTTCACGATCTCGACCATCACCGCCGTGGTGAACGTCGTCGTCACCTTCGTGGCGATCGGCCTGGTCGACAAGGTCGGCCGGCGCCCGCTGCTGCTGGCGGGCTCGATCGGCATGTTCGTCAGCCTCGCCGTCACGGCGATCTCGTTCAGCCAGTCGGTCGTCGACTCCAGCGGCGACCCGCAGCTGCCCGGTGCCTGGGGCCCGGTCGCCCTCGTCGCGGCCAACCTCTTCGTCGTGTCGTTCGGCGCCACCTGGGGCCCGCTGATGTGGGTGCTGCTCGGCGAGATGTTCCCGAACAGCATCCGTGCGACGGCGCTCGGCGTCGGCAGCATGGCCAACTGGATCGCCAACTTCATCGTCACGGTGTCGTTCCCGTCGCTCGCCGCCGTCAGCCTCACGCTCTCGTACGGCATCTTCGCGGCCTTCGCCCTGATCTCGTTCTTCTTCGTGCTCGCGAAGATCCCCGAGACCAAGGGCCGCAGCCTCGAGGAGATGGGCGTCTCCGCCGTCGAGTCCTCCACGGGGAAGTCCTCGGGGAGCGCTCGCGCCTGATCTCTGGCATCATCGACGAACGCCCTGCCCGGCACCGGGCGGGGCGTTCTCGCTGTGGAAGGACGTTCTCATGAGCCACGCCGACGACTCGACCCCGGTCGAGCCTGCCGACGGACCCTCGACGGAGGGCGCGACCGCTGTCGCGTCCCGTGACGAGGAGGCGCCCTCCGGCGCCTCGAGGAAGCGTGCGTTCGCCCCGTGGGTCTTCTGGCCCGCGGCCGCGATCATCCTCGCGTTCGTGGTGTTCGCGATGCTCTTCCCCCAGATCGCGGAGGGGCTCTTCGGCGCCGTGCAGTCGGGCATCGTCGGCGCGTTCGGCTGGTACTACGTGCTGCTGGCCGCCGTCTTCGTGGTCTTCGCACTGTGGATGGGCCTCAGTCGCTACGGCGACATCAAGCTCGGCAAGGACGACGACGAGCCCGAGTTCTCGCGCGGCTCCTGGCTGTCGATGCTCTTCGCCGCGGGCATGGGCATCGGCCTGGTCTTCTACGGCGTCGCCGAGCCGCTCAGCCACTACGCCAGCCCCCGGCCCGGCGTCACGGGCAACGACAACGAGCTCGCTGGCCAGGCGCTCAGCCAGACCTACCTGCACTGGGGCGTGCACGCCTGGTCGATCTACATCGTCGTCGGCCTGGGCATGGCGTACGCGATCCACCGACGCGGCCGCCCGGTCTCGATCCGCTGGGCCCTCGAGCCCCTCCTCGGCGACCGCGTCAAGGGCGGCTGGGGCAACCTGATCGACGTCGTCTCGGTCGTCGGCACGCTCTTCGGCGTCGCCACGTCGCTCGGCCTCGGCGTCCTGCAGATCTCCGCGGGCCTCTCCGCCGCCGGCATCGCCGACCCGACCATCGTCGTCCAGGTGATCCTGATCGCCGCCATCACGGGCGTCACGATCTTCTCCCTCGTCAGCGGCGTCGGCAAGGGCATGAAGTGGCTCTCGAACATCAACATCGTGCTCGCCGCCCTGCTGCTCGTCTTCGTGCTGGTCAGCGGCCCGACCCTCTTCCTCCTGCGCGACTTCGTCCAGTCGCTCGGCGCCTACCTGCAGAACGTCGTCGGGCTCACCTTCACCGTCAGTGCCTTCTCCGGCGCCGAGGGCGAGGCCTGGCAGGGCAGCTGGACCACCTTCTACTGGGGCTGGTGGATGTCCTGGGCGCCCTTCGTCGGCATCTTCATCGCCCGCATCTCCAAGGGCCGCACCGTCCGTGAGTTCGTCACGGGCGTGCTCGTCGTTCCGACGATCCTCACGTTCCTCTGGTTCAGCGTCATGGGCGGCGCCGCCCTCTACCGCGAGGTCTTCGGCGGGGGAGGCCTGGTCTCGGCCGACGGCTCGGTCGACACCGAGGGCGCGCTGTTCGAGATGCTCCAGGGGCTGCCGGGCGGCTCGATCGCCGTGTTCGGCGCCATCCTGCTGATCGGCCTCTTCTTCATCACGTCGTCCGACTCGGGCTCGCTCGTGCTCGGGATGATCTCGACCGGCGGCGACACCGAGCCCAAGACCTGGGTCCGCATCTTCTGGGCCGTCGTCACGGCCCTGGTCGCGATCGCCCTGCTGCTCACCGGCGGCCTGGACGCCCTCAAGACCGCGGCGATCATCACCGCGCTGCCCTTCAGCGTCGTCATGATCGGCATCTGCGTCGCGACGTTCCGGGCGTTCGACGAGGAGCACCGCAAGTTCCTCAGGGCGCAGCGTCGTCAGTTCCGCGACAGCATCGGCGACCACTTCGGACTCGAGGAGGCGGCCCACCCGAGGCGTCGGCCGCTCGGCTTCCTGACGCGCCGCCCGCGCTGACCGGCCAGGGCTCGCGCCCTCGCCGGAGCACGACCCGCAGGGGCGTCCCGCATCGCCGGGGCGCCCCTCGTCGGTGCTACCATGAGCACGCAGCCTGCCCAGCAGGCTGACTTCGCGTGCCCGTGCGTCTCGACGCACCTCGTCCTCGCAGCTCAGTTGCCCCGCAGCTCAGCCGCCCGCGGCGTGACACCGGCCTCCGCATCCACTCGGTCCGACCGTGCTCCGGCACGGACGGCGGATGCGTGCCCGGGCACCAGGCAGCGGCGGCCGTCCGGCCGCCCAGACAACCGACAACAGGCTCGCGTCCGCGCGCGCCGCAGAACTAGGAGAACGACCATGGCCGTCGTCACCATCCGCCAGCTGCTCGACAGCGGCGTCCACTTCGGACACCAGACCCGCCGTTGGAACCCGAAGGTGAAGCGATTCATCCTCGCCGAGCGCTCCGGCATCCACATCATCGACCTGCAGCAGTCGCTCGGCTACATCGACCAGGCGTACGACTTCGTCAAGGAGACGGTCGCCCACGGCGGCACCGTCCTCTTCGTCGGCACCAAGAAGCAGGCCCAGGGCTCCATCGCCGAGCAGGCGAACCGCGTCGGCCAGCCCTTCGTGAACCAGCGCTGGCTCGGTGGTCTCCTGACCAACTTCCAGACGGTCTCGAAGCGCCTCGCCCGCATGAAGGAGCTCGAGGACATCGACTTCGACGACACGACCCAGGGCTTCACCAAGAAAGAGCTCCTGATCAAGAAGCGCGAGCTCGACAAGTTGCACAAGACGCTCGGCGGCATCCGGAACCTCACGAAGACGCCGTCCGCCCTCTGGGTCGTCGACACCAAGAAAGAGCACCTCGCGATCGACGAGGCCAAGAAGCTTGGCATCCCGGTCATCGGCATCCTCGACACGAACTGCGACCCCGACGAGATCACCTTCCCGATCCCCGGCAACGACGACGCCATCCGCTCCGTCGGCCTGCTGACCCGCATCGTCGCCGACGCTGCCGCCGAGGGCCTGGTGCAGCGTCACCAGAAGCCGGAGGACGCTGACGCGCCCGTCGAGCCCCTCGCCGAGTGGGAGGCCGAGCTGCTCGCGCAGGGCGAGGCCAAGGCCGCCGAGTCGGCTCCCGCCGCCGAGACGCCCGTCGAGGCCGTTCCCGTCGAGGAGAACGACGCCGACGCTCAGGTCGCCGAGAAGCCCCTGGGCGAGCCGGTCGTCGAGCCCGTCGCCGAGCCCCGCGACGAGACCGCCGCCGAGCCTGCTGACGACGCCGCCGCCGCGGACGCCAAGTAGAACCCCCACCTCCCCCCTTCCGACTCCACGAAAGGAAGTCAGACAATGGCGAATTTCTCCGCCGCTGACGTGAAGACCCTCCGTGACCGCCTCGGCGCGGGCATGATGGACAGCAAGAACGCGCTCGTCGAGGCCGATGGCGACATCGAGAAGGCCGTCGAGATCCTGCGCGTCAAGGGACTGAAGGGCGTCGCCAAGCGCGAGGGCCGTCAGACCACCGCGGGCCTCGTCGCCGCCAAGGCGTCGGGCGGCTACGCCACCCTGATCGAGCTCGCCAGCGAGACCGACTTCGTCGCGAAGAACGAGAAGTTCATCGCGCTGGCCGACTCCGTGCTCGAGGCCGTCGCGGCCTCCGGCGCGAAGGACGCCGCCGAGGGCAACGCCGCCGCCATCGGCGGCCAGACCGTCGAGGCCTTCGTCAACGACGAGGCCGCGCTCATGGGCGAGAAGGTCGAGCTCCGCACGGTCGCCCGTGTCGAGGGCACCGAGTTCGCGATCTACCTGCACAAGACCTCGAAGGACCTGCCCCCGCAGGTCGGCGTGGTCGTGGGCTACACCGGCTCCGACGCCGAGACCGCTCGCTCGATCGCCCAGCACGTGGCCTTCGCCGCGCCGACGTACCTGTCGCGCGACGAGGTCCCCGCCGAGGACGTCGCCAAGGAGCGCGCCATCGTCGAGGAGACCGCGAAGAACGAGGGCAAGCCCGAGGCTGCCCTGCCGAAGATCATCGAGGGTCGCCTGACCGGCTTCTTCAAGGAGATCGCCCTGCTCGACCAGGCCTACGCGAAGGACAGCAAGCTGTCGGTCGCCAAGGTCGTCGAGCAGGCCGGCATCGAGATCCAGGGCTTCGCCCGGATCAAGGTCGGCGCCTAGCCAGCCACAGGACGGGGTCCGGGACGCACGCGTCCCGGACCCCGTTCGTGCGCCCAGTACCCTGGCTACGGCCACGACACGAGGGAGACCAGACATGACGACAGAGACCACCACACGACGACGCGTCCTCCTCAAGCTCTCGGGCGAGGCCTTCGGGGGAGGGCAGCTCGGCGTGAACCCCGACGTCGTCGGGGCGATCGCCCGCGAGATCGCCGAGGCCGCGAAGGAGGTCGAGGTCGCCATCGTCGTCGGCGGCGGCAACTTCTTCCGCGGCGCCGAGCTCAGCCAGCGCGGCATGGACCGCGCGCGAGCCGACTACATGGGCATGCTGGGCACCGTCATGAACGCCCTCGCCCTGCAGGACTTCCTCGAGCAGGCAGGCGCCGCCACACGCGTGCAGAGCGCCATCGAGATGACCCAGGTCGCCGAGCCCTACATCCCGCGCCGCGCGGAGCGCCACCTCGAGAAGGGCCGCGTCGTCATCTTCGGCGCGGGCGCGGGGCTGCCCTACTTCTCGACCGACACCGTCTCGGCGCAGCGCGCGCTCGAGATCGGCGCAGCCGAGGTCCTGGTCGCCAAGAACGGCGTCGACGGTGTCTACTCGGCCGATCCGCGCCACGACCCGACCGCGGTCAAGCTCGACCGCCTGACCTACCAGGAGGCGCTGGTCAAGGGCCTGAAGGTGGTCGACTCGACCGCCTTCAGCCTCTGCATGGACAACGGGATGCCGATGCACGTCTTCGGCATGGAGGGCGGCGGCAACATCGCCCGCGCCATCCGGGGCGAGCGCATCGGGACCCTCGTCAGCAACTGACGACTAAGCTCGACGACGAACCAAGGGAGCATCGTGACGATCACTGACGTACTGACCGAGACACGCGAGAAGATGGACCGAGCACTCGACTCGGCCAAGACGGACTTCGGGCAGGTGCGGACCGGCCGGATCAACCCCGGCCTGTTCCAGAAGATCCCGGTCGACTACTACGGGACCCCGACGCCGCTGGCGCAGCTCGCGTCGCTGCAGGTCCCCGAGGCGCGCACCATGATCGTGACGCCCTACGACAAGTCCGCCCTGAAGGACATCGAGCGGGCCATCGCGACCTTCCCGAACCTCGGCGCCAGCCCGACGAACGACGGCACGATCGTGCGCGTCACCATCCCCGAGCTGACACAGGACCGCCGCAAGGAGTTCGTGAAGATCGTCCGCGGCAAGGGCGAGGACGCCAAGGTCCAGATCCGCAACATCCGTCGCAAGTCGAAGGAGTCGCTCGACGCCCTCAAGACCGAGGTCGGCGACGACGAGGTCGCGCGTGGCGAGAAGGAGCTCGAGGCGGTCACGAAGTCCTTCATCGACCAGATCGACGACGCGCTCAAGAAGAAGGAAGCCGAGCTGCTCGAGGTCTAGATGAGCGACGCTCCCGACGGCGCACGCCCCGACGAGTCGGCGCCGACACCCAAGACCACCCTCGGCAGCCGTCGCGCCGACTTCGACGCCAGGGCCCAGGCCGCGCGGCACGACCTCGAGAACCAGATCCGCAGCCGCCGGGCCCAGCTCGGCGCCCGCAACGAGAAGCTGACTGCCCGGACGGGGCGCAACCTCCCCGCCGCCATCGCGGTCGGCGTCGGGCTCGGGGCTGCTGTCCTGCTGAGCCTGGTCTTCGAGCCGGCGTTCTTCATGATCGTGGCCGGGGCGCTCATCGGCTCGCTCTGCTTCGAGCTGACGAGTGCGCTGCGGTTCGCGGGGCGCGACGTGCCGCGTCTGCCCAGCGTGCTCGTGGGCCTGGCGATGGTGCCGCTGGCCTTCGTCTTCGGCGTGCAGGGCCAGTGGCTCGGCCTCATCGGCGGCGTCCTCGTCGTCTCGCTGTGGCGGGTCGCGGAGCTGGTGCGTCCCTCGCACCGCAAGCCCGCCTCCGTCGTCTGGCGCGACATCGGTGCCGGGGCCTTCGTGCAGATCTACTGCTCGTTCCTCGGCAGCTTCATGCTCGTCCTCGCGGCCGAGCCCAACGGCGCGAACTGGACCCTGGCGACGCTCATCATCGTCATCGCCGTCGACACGGGCGCCTACGCGACCGGCCTCAACTTCGGCAAGCACCCGATGGCCCCGCGCATCAGCCCGAAGAAGACGTGGGAGGGCTTCGCCGGGTCGGTGGCCGCCAGCCTGATCGCGGCCGTGCTGACCTCGTGGCTGATGCTCGACGAGCCCTGGTGGTTCGGCTTCGTGCTCGGCGGCGTGATCATCTTCACGGCGACGATCGGCGACCTGTCGGAGTCGCTCATCAAGCGCGACCTGGGCATCAAGGACATCAGCACGTGGCTGCCCGGCCACGGCGGGTTCCTCGACCGGCTGGACAGCACGCTGCCGTCCGCGGCAGCGGCCTACGCGCTGTACCTGCTCGTCACCTGATCTGACACGAGGCGCCGACGGCTGGCCCGAGGGGTCGATGCGGCATGATGGACGGCGTGAGCTCAACATTCCCGACGGTGCCCAAGGGCCAGCGCGGCTACGACGTGTCCGAGGTCGAGGCGTTCCTCGCCGAGGCGAGGGCCGCCTACACGGGTGGCGGCGAGTCGCCGTCGTCCGTCGACTCGGCTCGCATCCGCCGTGCAGCGTTCGCGATGCGCAAGGGCGGCTACTCGCCCGCCCACGTCGACCAGGCCCTCGAGCGTCTGGAGGACGCCTTCGCGAGTCGGGAGCGCGACCGGGCGGTCAGCGCGGCCGGCGACGAGGGCTGGTACGGCGAGGCGCGCAGCGCGGCCGAGGAGATCGTGGCGCGGCTCGACCGCCCGCTCGGCCAGCGGTTCGACCGGGTCAGCCTGCTGACCGTCGGCTACCACCCGAAGGACGTCGACCGGCTGGCGCGTCGGCTGCAGGGCTACTTCTCCGACGGCAAGGCGCTCAGCATCGACGACGTGCGCGGCTCGGTGTTCCGCGCCCGGCGCGGGGGATACCGCGAGGCCCAGGTCGACGTGCTCCTCGACGCGGTGGTCGACGTCATGCTCGCCGTCCGCTGACGACGCGCCCGCGAGGCCCTGGCCGATCCGTGACGGATCCGTTACCCTTGACGGACTCATGGGCAGGCACTCAGCGAACTCGACCACGGGCCACTCTCTCTCCGAGCAGCGGCTGGTCGTCAGCAGACCTCGGACGATCGAGAAGCGGCGCGTGCCCGCGTCGCTCGTGGCCCGACCGGCTCCGCGGCCGGTCCCGCGCTCCCAGCCCTCGGCGGGACGTCGGTACGTCCTCCCGTTGATGGGCTTCGCCGCCACCTTCGCGTTCCTCTCCGCCTCCCTCGTCAACCCTCTCTCGGGCGCCGAGGCAGCGACGACGACCACGGGCGGCGCGGCCGCCCTGGTGTCTCCCGGCCAGACCTTCGTCGTCGGTGCCAACGTCGTCCTCGCGGCCGACCGTGACCAGTACGGCGTCACCCTGCCGCCGCCTCCGCCGCCGCCCGCACCGGTCGTCGAGCAGGCCTCGTCCGACGAGCCTGCCGCCCCGTCGACCGGCAGCGCGAAGAAGTCCTCCTCGTCCGGCGCGGCTCCCGTCGCCGGCGTGCCCGACCCCGGCACGGCCAAGGCGATCGCCGCCGAGATGGTCGCGGCCCGCGGCTGGGGCACCGGCGAGTACGACTGCCTCGTCTCGCTCTGGAACAAGGAGTCGGGCTGGAACATCAACGCCCACAACGCCTCCAGCGGTGCCCACGGCATCCCGCAGGCGCTGCCCGGCAGCAAGATGGCCTCGGCGGGCGCCGACTGGCAGACCAACCCGGCGACCCAGATCACCTGGGGCCTCGGCTACATCCAGGGCCGCTACACCACCCCGTGCGGCGCCTGGGGCCACTCGCAGTCCGTCGGCTGGTACTGAGCCAACACGGCTGAGCCAGCACCGCTGAGCCAGCACCGCTGACCCAGCACCGCCGGTCCAGCACCGCCGGTCCACGGCGGCTGGCCGTCCGGCTACGCTGGAGCGCATGCCCCGCAGCAACCGCCCGCGCCGTCCGCGCGACCGTGCGGAAGATGCCCGTGACGAGCGCGACCTGGCCCGCTCGTTGTTCGGCGGCCCGCGGACCGAGACGCGGCGCGGACGAGAGTTCGTCGTCCAGTCGGTCTCCGCGTCCTCGGCCGTCAAGGAGTACGTCTGCCCCGGCTGTGGGCTGACCGTCTCCCCGGGCACGCCCCACCTGGTCGTGTGGCGAGCTGACGGCCTCTTCGGCGAGCAGGACGACCTCGCCTCACGCCGACACTGGCACACCCACTGCTGGAGGATCTCGTGACCCTGCCCCCCGCCTCGACCATCGACGTCCGCGGTGGAGTCGAGCTCCCGGCTCGGCGCTCCGACGTCGAGCTTCGTACCTCCGACGGCCTGACGCTGGTGGGGGAGCTGGCGCTGCCCCTCGACCGGGATCCCGTCGCCACCCTGGTCACGCTGCACCCGCTCCCGACGGCCGGCGGGTTCATGGACTCCCACGTCATCCGCAAGGCAGCGGCACGGCTCCCGGCCCTGGCCGACGTCGCTGTGCTGCGGTTCAACTTCCGCGGCGTCTCGTCGCCCAGGGGGCGGTCAGAGGGCTCCTTCGGCGAGGGCGACGCGGAGGCCGCCGACCTGAGGGCCGCCGTCGCCCTGGTCCAGGGGGCCGGCCTGCCGACGCCCTGGCTGCTCGGCTGGTCGTTCGGCACCGAGGTCGCGCTGAAGCACGGCCGCGGCGTCGACGTCGCGGGGCTCCTCCTGCTGTCTCCGCCCCTGCACCGCACGACCGACGCCGAGCTCGCCGCCTGGAACGAGTCCGACGTGCCGATCGTCGCCGTCGTGCCCGAGCACGACGACTACCTGCAGCCCGAGGAGGCGCGGGCCCGGTTCTCCGTCGTGCCCCGCGTCGAGGTGGTCGCGGTCGAGGGCGGCAAGCACCTCTGGGTGGGCGAGAAGCAGACGTCGCGCGTGCTCGACGAGATCGTGAGGCGCGTCGCGCCTGACGCGCTGCCGCTCCCGACCACGTGGCCTCCGACCGGGAACGCGTCCGCCGCCTCCTAGGCCCTAGCGGGCGTCCTGCCGCGGCACGACGACCTGGCGGATGATCAGGAGGATCGAGGCGGCCACCGGGATGGCGATGAGGGCGCCGAGCACGCCCAGCAGCGTGCCGCCGGTGAGGGCTGCGATGACGACGACGACTCCCGGTACCTTGACCGCACGGCGCATGATGCGCGGGCTGAGGACGTAGGCCTCGACCTGCATGTAGACGAGGTACCAGATGGCCGCGGTGACCCAGGTCGCGGGGGAGTCCGGCAGCAGCACGATCTGGGCGAGCACGATGATCGCCGAGCCGCTGATGGTCCCGACGAGGGGGATGATCGAGCCGAGGAACGCGATGGCGGCGAAGACGGCCGGCTGCTGGGCCCCGATGGAGCTGAGGAAGATGAAGCTGAGCACGCCGTTGATGGCGGCCAGCGTGAACTGGCCGATCACGTAGCGACCCACGGACTGGCTGATCTGCTCCGCTATGTCGGCGAACCGCACGCGCTTCGACGCGGGCACGAGCTGGTAGATGCCGGCCTTGAACGTGTTGATCGACGACGTGAAGTAGAGCACCAGGATGACCACGACGACGGTGGCGAAGACCCCGTTGCCGATGGCCACGCCGACGGCCAGGACCCCGCCGCCGATCGTGACGACGTTGTCGGGGTTCGTCAGGAAGTCGAGGACCGAGTCGAGGGACTCCTGCACGTCGAAGAAGTTCTGGGGCACGAGCGCCTGCAGGTTGTCGACGAACTCCTGCGTGGTCACGCTCTGCAGGTAGGTGACCAGGTTCGTGATGAGGACGGTGGCCTGGCTGACGATGACGGGGACTATCGCGAACACCACGCCCACGAACGCCCCGATCGCGACCGTGAAGACGATCACGATGGCGAGCCAGCGCGGCACCGAGCGGTTCTCGAGCCAGGAGACGATCGGATCGAGCCCCAGGGCGATGAAGATCGCGGCGCCCACGTAGGTGAGGATCGTCGACAGCTCGCTGAGGGCGCCCCCGATCACGAGCGCGGCGATCACGCCGAGGCCCGCGAGCAGGCCGAGGCGGAAGGGGTCGTGGATCTTCACGCGGGCGGCTCCTGTCGACGGCCGGTGCGCCGTCCATCTCGACGCCACCGACTGCCTACTCTGACGTACCCTGCGCCTGCGGGGCCAACACGGCGCGCAGGTTCTCGAGGTAGCCGGCGACGGCGTCGCGCTCCTCGCGGATCTCGGCGAGGCGCCGCTCGGCGTCGTCGGTGAGCTCGGCGGCCTTCCGCTCCGCCTCGTCGACGAGGCTCGCGGAGCGCTGCTCGGCGTTCGAGAGGACGTCGTGGGCCGTCGCGTCGGCCTCGGACCGCACGGTGCGCGCGTGCTCGTGCGACGTGCGCTCGAGCTCGTCGGCCTCGCGGCGGGTCTCGACAGCGCGCTGTCGCGCCTCCTCGAGCTGCTCGGCGGCGTCGTCGAGGTAGGCCTGCGTCTCGGCCACCGCCGCGTGGTGGCGCTGCACCAGCTCGCGCTCGGCCTCGTCGCGGCGGGTGCGGAGCTCGATCTCCGCGTCGCTGCGGCGATCCTCCAGCTCGCGGGCGAGCTCGGCGACGGCAGCCTCACGATCCGCGAGGAGGCGGGCCTGCTGGGTGGCGGCCTCCGCCGCCAGGCGCACGCGCTGCGCCTCCTCGTCGTCGACGAGCCGGGCCTGGCTCTCGGCGACCTCGGCATCGAGGTCCGCCCTCGCGTTGACCGTCTCGGCGTCGACCGCGGCGCGCGCCTCGACAGCCTCTCGCTCGAGACGGTCCTGCTGCTGCTGCACCTCGCGTGCGAGGCGCTCGTGGGTCGCCGCGACCTCGGCGGCGAGGGCCTCCCGAGCCGTGGACAGCTCGTGCTCGAGGTCGGCCCTCGCGGCCTCGACGTCGCGTCGGGCCGCGAGACGCGCCTCCTCCACCTCGCGCTCGAGAGCGGCACGGGTCTGCACGACGTCCGCGTCGAGCTCCGCCCTGGTGACCGCGACGTGGTCGGCGAGCTCGGCGCGGCCGGTGTCGACGTCGTCGTCGAGCTCAGCGCGGGCGGTCTCGATCTCGCGGGCGAGGTCGTCCCGGCGCGTGGCGACCTCGAGCTCGAGGTCGGCACGGGTGGTCTCGTCGAGGCGCGCCAGCTCGGCGCGGACCGTCTCGGACTCACGGACGAGGTCGGCGTGCACGCGCTCGTCCTCGGCGACGAACGCGGCCCGTGCCTGCTCGGTGTCGCGCGCCAGCGTCGCCGCGCCGTCGCGGGCGTCGGCGACCTCGCGCTCGACCTGCGCGCGCAGCTCGGCGACCTCGCGCTCGGCAGTGGCGTGCAGCGCGGCGACCTCGTGCCGGGCCGTGCTGACGTTCTCGGCGGACTCGGTGGCCGCCGCGCCGCGCATGGCGGAGGAGTCGCGCTGCGCCTCCTGCAGGAGCGAGCGCGCCTCGGCCCGTGCCCTGGCGACCATGCGGTCGGCCTCGCCGGTGCTCTCGGCGACCTGGGCCGAGGCGCGGCCGCGGGCGTCCTCGAGGAGGGCGTCGGCGCGCTCGCGGGCGTCGGCGAGGACCTGGCGGGCCTCGCTCGTCGACGACGTGCGGAGTTCTTCCGAGTCGATGTCGGCCTTGCTGACGAGGGCGGTCGCCTGCTCCTCCGCCAGCCGGAGGGTCTGCTCGAGCTTGCTGCCGAGACCGGCGTAGGTGGGCGTGCCTGCCTCCTCCAGCTCGGTCTGCAGGTCGTCGAGGCGGGTCTGGAGGTGCTTGACGGAGGCGGCCATCTCGGCACGGTCGGCGTTGGCCTTGATCAGCTCACGGCGGAGATCGCCGAGGGCGGCGTCGACGTCGTCCTTGCGGTAGCCGCGCAGCTCGGTCCCGAATTCCGTGTCGTCAGCAGCCACTGTGTCTCCCTCGCGTCCGTGGCGGGCACTGGTCACGTGCCCGGCGCGACGATTTTAGCGGTCGGGGGAGCTCGCGAGAGTGTCCGAGGAGCGCACGACGGTCCCTGAGGAGGGGCGGGGTGCGGCACTCAGGCTGGTCGGATACGCTGAGCCGTCTTAAATACCCGCCGCCGTGCCCGGCCTCCCGGCCAGGCCCGCGCGAGCTCCGTCGGCGTCTGCCGCGGTGCTCCCACCCGACCGGGATGGCGGCACGGAGGGAGAAAACAACGTGCGTTTCATCATCGCTGTCGTCGTCGTCGTGCTCGCGGCGCTGATGGTGGCCCTCGGGTTCGCCCAGCGCACGGTGTTCGCGCCTCCGTCGAGCGTGTCGTCGTCGGTCTCGACCAGCTCCTCCGAGGCGACCGTGACGGTCGTGCCCGCGAGTGCGCTGCACGGACGCGAGGGCCGTCAGGCGGTCTCGATCGACGGGTCCGACGCGGTGTTCGCGGCCACCGGCCGCACCTCCGACGTCCTGGGCTGGGTCGGCGACGCCGACTACAACCTCGTCGAGTGGGACGCGGACGCGGGCGAGCTCGCGGCCCGCACAGTCTCCGGCGACGAGACGACCGTGCCCGACCCGACGGACTCCGACCTCTGGTACGACCAGTACACGGGCAGCCCCCTGACCTTCTCCCTGGACGCCCCTGACGACGTGTCGCTCGTGATCGTCTCCGACGGGACGGCTCCCGCGCCGTCGGACGTCGCCGTCACCTGGCCCCTCTCGACCGCGACCCCGACCGCAGGCCCCCTGATCGTCGGCGGACTCGTGACGCTGCTGATCGGCGTGCTCCTCTACATCTGGGCGATCGTGCACCACCGCCGCACCAGGGGCCCCCGCCGCACCTCGAGCGACGGCTCGCGTCCCACGCTCAGGCGCCCGTCCCGTCGACGCGCCCTCAAGGCGGGCACGCCGGAGTCGATCGACGCCGCGGACTCCTCGTCTCGTGGCGGCCGGGGCACGAAGCGCCGGTCCGTGGCCGTCGTCCCCGTCCTCCTCGTCGGGTCTCTGGCCCTGGCCGGCTGCTCGGCCGACTACTGGCCTGCTCCCGCCGACCAGGCCGGGGCGAGCGCGGCCGCGTCGGCGACTCCCACCGCCACCCCGACCGAGGGCGCCGACGCGGCGGACGAGGCGCCGAGCGTGCAGCCCCCGGTCGTCACGGTCGCCCAGGCGGAGCGGATCGTCCAGCGGGTCTCGGCGGTCGCCTCCCAGGCGGACGGTGCCCTCGACGCGACGCTGGCCGAGACGCGCTTCACCGGTCCCGCCCTGCAGCAGCGACAGGCCGACTACGTCATCCGGGCCAAGGACGCCGCGGCGGCCGGGCCCCTGGCCATCCCCGCCGGCGACCTGACCCTCACGCTTCCCCAGCAGTCCGACACCTGGCCCCGGACCCTCTTCACGGTCGTCCAGGACGCCGACGCGACCAAGGCGCCCGTCGCGCTCACCCTGCTGCAGGAGACGGCTCGCGACCCGTACAAGGTCGAGTACGTCCAGTCGCTGGAGGCGCAGGCGACGCTCCCGACGGTCGCCCCCGCGACGATCGGGGCCGCGAGGCTCGCCCCCGACGTGAAGCTGCTCACCCTGCGGCCCGACCAGCTGGCCGAGGCCTACGGCGACATCCTCCGCAACGGCGACGAGAGCCAGTGGGCCGCGCAGTTCCAGGGCGAGGGCGACACGCTGCGGGACAAGATCGGCAAGGCCTACAAGGACGCCAAGCGCGCCGCGCTGCCGACCACCGCCTCCATCGACTTCACCTCTTCTCCGGTCGAGGACGACGCCGTGGCCTTCGCGACCAACGACGCCGGGGCGCTCGTCTCGGTGGCGCTGAACGAGGTCGAGACGGTCAAGCCGACCGCCGAGGGCGCCAGCGTCGAGCCGCAGGGCGTCGTCAAGTCCCTGCTCGGCCTCGACACGTCGAAGAAGGGCATCGAGGCGACGTACGGTGTCCAGTTGTTGTTCCAGGTGCCTCCCGTGGGCAGCGACGACAAGATCGTCCTGCTCGGCTTCAGCCAGGCACTCATCCAAGCGAAGGAGCTGCCGTGACCGGCCTTCCCCCCGTCCCCGCCGGCCTCAGAGGGGCCGTCGACCTGTCGTCCCTCGTGAACCGGCCCGCACCGTCCGCCGCCGGGGCTCCTGGCCAGCCCGCGGCCGCCGGCCACCCGGCAGGCCCCGCGGGCGCACCGGGCGTGCCTGGTCCCGCCGCCTCGGTCGCCGTGCCGGCACTCGTCGTCGACGCGACCGACGCGACGTTCTCGCAGGTGCTCGAGCTGAGCAGCACCGTCCCTGTGATCGTCGACCTCTGGGCCGAGTGGTGCGGGCCGTGCAAGCAGCTCTCGCCCGTCCTCGAGAAGCTCGTGGCCGAGTACGCCGGCCGGCTGCTGCTCGTCAAGGTGGACGTCGACTCCAACCCCCAGCTGACCGAGGCGTTCCAGGCCCAGTCGATCCCCGCCGTCGCGGCCGTGATCGGCGGCCGGCCAGTGCAGCTGTTCGTCGGCGCCCTGCCGGAGGCGCAGGTGCGCGACGTCTTCGAGCAGGTGCTCGAGCTGGCCGCCCAGAACGGCGTCACCGGGACTGCCGTCGTCGACGGCGCCGCGGCGGACGCCGACGGCGAAGCGGCCGAGCCTGAGCCCGAGCCCCTGCCGCCTCACCACCAGGACGCCTACGACGCCATCGACCGGGGCGACTACGACGCGGCGATCACCGCGTACCGCACCGCCATCGCCCAGGACCCGCGGGACCAGCTGGCCGTCGCGGGCCTCGCCCAGGTGTCGCTGATCGCCCGCCTGCAGGGCGTGACGATCGCCGACGTCCGCGGAGCGGCCGCCGCAGCTCCGACCGACGTCGACGCCCAGCTCGCCGTGGCCGACCTCGACGTCAGCGGCGGTCACGTCGACGACGCCTTCGACCGGGTGCTGACGGTGTTCCCGTCGCTCGACGCGGCCGGCAAGGACGCAGCCCGCACCCGCCTCCTCGACTACTTCGAGATCGTGGGCCTCGACGACCCGCGGGTCGCCGCGGCCCGCCGCCGGCTGACGATGCTGCTCTACTGAGCCGCACACACGCACGCACGCCGCGCGACGGACGAAGGGCCCCGACGACCAGGTCGTCGGGGCCCTTCGTGCGCAGCGGCTCAGCGGCTCAGCGGCGGAGCTTCAGCCAGACGACGCCGAGCGGGGGCAGCTGGACGTCGGCGGAGGCGGGACGCCCGGCCCACGGGCTGTCCACGGCCGTGACCGCGCCGAAGTTCCCGACGCCCGAGCCGCCGTAGATCGTGGCGTCGGTGTTGAGCACCTCGTCCCACGTGCCGGCCTCGGGCAGGCCGAAGCGCATGCGCTGCGGCTGGCCGGAGAAGTTCGCCAGCACGGCGAGCGAGTCGCCGGAGCCCGACTTCCGCAGGAAAGCGACGACGCTCTGCTCGCCGGCGCCGCCGTCGATCCACTCGAAGCCCTCGGTGTCGAAGTCGTGCGCCCAGAGAGCGCTCTCCGACTTGTAGACCTGGTTGAGGCGAGCCACGAGGTCGAAGACCTGCTGGTGCTGCGGCCGGTCGAGCACCGACCAGTCGAGCCCGAGCTCCTGGCTCCACTCGGTCGGCTGGCCGAACTCGGAGCCCATGAACAGCAGCTGCTTGCCCGGGTGGCCCCACATGTAAGCGAGGTACGCCCGCAGGTTCGCCCGCTTCTGCCAGTCGTCGCCGGGCATCTTCTCGAACAGCGAGCCCTTGCCGTAGACGACCTCGTCGTGGCTGATCGGCAGCATGAAGTTCTCGCTCCACGCGTAGTGGAACGAGAAGGTGATCTCGCCGTGGTGGTACGAGCGGTACAGCGGGTCCTTCTCGACGTAGTCGAGGGTGTCGTGCATCCAGCCCATGTTCCACTTGAGGCCGAAGCCGAGGCCGCCCTCGCTGGTGGGGCGCGAGACGCCCGGCCAGCTGGTCGACTCCTCGGCGATCATCACGATGCCGGGGTGGCGGCGGTAGGCCGTGGCGTTGGTCTCCTGCAAGAACGAGATCGCCTCGGTGGCCTCGCGGCCGCCGTGCTCGTTCGGCAGCCACTCGCCGTCGTTCCGGCTGTAGTCGAGGTAGAGCATCGAGGCGACGGCGTCGACGCGGAGGCCGTCGACGTGGAACTCCTCGAACCAGTAGAGCGCGTTCGCCACCAGGAAGTTGCGCACCTGCGAGTCGCCGAAGTTGAAGACGTAGGTGCCCCAGTCGGGCTGTTCGCCGCGACGAGGGTCGGAGTGCTCGTAGACGCTGCGGCCGTCGAAGCGGCCGAGCGCCCACTCGTCCTTCGGGAAGTGCCCGGGCACCCAGTCGACGATGACGCCGATGCCGGCCTGGTGCAGCCGGTCGATCAGGTAGCGCAGGTCGTCGGGGGAGCCCCAGGTGCTCTGTGGCGCGTAGTAGCCCGTGACCTGGTACCCCCACGAGCCGCCGAAGGGGTGCTGCGCGAGCGGCATGAACTCGACGTGCGTGAAGCCGAGCGCGGTGACGTAGTCGACCAGCGGGTCGGCCAGCTCCCGGAACCCGAGGCCCGGCTTCCACGAGCCGACGTGCAGCTCGTAGACGCTCATCGGGCCGGCGTGCTGGTCGCTCGCCGCGCGGCGCTCGAGCCAGGAGTCGTCGCCCCAGTCGTGGCCGGACTCGGTGATGACGGAGGCGGTGGCCGGCGGGACCTCGGCGCGGCGGGCCATCGGGTCGGCCCGCTCGACCCACTCGCCGTCGGGCGTGAGGATCTGGTACTTGTACGAGCCCTGGTCGACGCCGGGCACGAAGAGCTCCCACACGCCGTTGTCGTCGAGGCGGCGCATGGCGTGGCGGTCGCCCCACCAGCTGTTCAGGTCGCCGACCACGCGGACGGCCTGGGCGTGCGGCGCCCAGACCGCGAAGGAGGTGCCCCTGACGCCCTCGTGCTCGCGCACGTGGCTGCCCAGCACCGTCCAGAGCTGCTCGTGGCGGCCCTCGCCGAAGAGGTAGAGGTCGAGGTCGCCGACGGTGGGGGAGAACCGGTAAGGGTCGTCGGCGACCCAGGGGGCGCCTCCTTCGTAGTAGGCCGTCACCTGGTAGCCGCCGAGCGGCGCCGCGGCGACGCCCTGCCACAGGCCGTGCGCGTGGTGCTCGAGGACGACGGCCTCGCCGGAGGCGCCCGTCACGCTGACGGAGCCGGCCAGCGGCCGGACGACGCGCACGACCGTGACGCCGTCGACGGTGTGCTCGCCGAGCAGGGCGTGCGGGTGCGCGTGGCGGCCCTCGCCCGCGGCCAGCACCTCGGCGTCGTCGAGGGCAGGGAGCTGCCGCGCGGGCGCGGCGGGCTCCGGTCGGACGTCGGGGGGCGTCGGGTCCTCGTGGAGGACGGGGCGTTCCTCGGTCGGGACCGGAGCGGGCACCGGCGAGGCGAGGAGGGGCTCGTCGGCCTCGGCCGGGTCGGACGGCTCGTCCGGCTCGTCAGCGGTGGACGGCTCGTCGACGGGGAGCGGCGGCTCCGCCGTGACGGGCGGGTCGTTCTCGTCGGTCACCGAGGTGACGGGCTCGGGGGTGACGGGCTCGGAAGCGACGGGCTCGGCGCTGACGGGCTCGGAGACGACGGGCTCGGGAACGACGGGCTCGTCGTCTCGCGAGGAGCCGTGGCGGGAGAAGATGCTCATGGTGGGTCGCCTTCCTACGGCGCTCGGGTGAGGTCGACGGACAGCACGTGCACGGGCTCGACGAAGGCGTCGAGGCGGACGTAGTTGTCGTCGCCCCAGGTCCACGACTGGCCGGTGATGAGGTCGCGCACCGTGTACGTGCCGCCGGGTGCGAGCCCGAACTTCGTCACGTCGAGGTGCACGGTCGTCTCGCGGGCCGAGTGCGGGTCGACGTTCGCGACGACGATGATCGCGTCGGCTCGGCCGCTGCGGGTGTGCGCCCGCGACAGGTACTTCGAGTAGACGAGCACGGCGTCGTCGTCGCTCGAGTGCAGGTCGAGGTTGCGCAGCTGCCGCAGCGCCGGGTGCGAGCTGCGGATCCGGTTGAGCTGGGTCAGGTAGGGGGCGAGGGTCGCGCCCTCCGCCTCCGCGCCGGCCCAGTCCCGCGGCTTGTACTCGTACTTCTCGTTGTCGATGTTCTCTTCCGAGCCCGGCCGGGCGACGTCCTCGAAGAGCTCGTAGCCCGAGTAGACGCCCCAGGTCGGCGACGCCGTCGCGGCGATCGCGGCCCGCACCTTGTAGGCCGGGCGCCCGCCGTACTGCAGGTAGGGCGTCAGGATGTCGTGGGTGTTGACGAACAGGTTCGGGCGCAGCCAGGCGCTCGTCTCCTTCGACAGCTCGTCGAGGTACTCCTCGAGCTCCCACTTCTCGTTGCGCCAGGTGAAGTACGTGTACGACTGGTGGAACCCGACGCGGGCGAGCGCCTGCATCATGGCCGGCTTGGTGAACGCCTCCGAGAGGAACACCACCTCGGGGTTCGTCAGCCGCACCTCGTGCAGCAGCCACTCCCAGAAGCGGACCGGCTTCGTGTGCGGGTTGTCGACGCGGAAGATCGTGACGCCGAGCTCGATCCAGTGCCGCACGATGCGCAGCACCTCGCGGCTGACGCCCTCGTAGTCGTTGTCGAAGTTCAGGGGGTAGATGTCCTGGTACTTCTTCGGCGGGTTCTCGGCGTAGGCGATCGTGCCGTCGGGCAGGGTCGTGAACCACTCGGGGTGCTCGGTGACCCACGGGTGGTCGGGCGAGCACTGCAGGGCCAGGTCGAGCGCGAGCTCGAGGCCGGTGTTCTTGGCCGTGTCGACGAACCAGCGGAAGTCCGCGAGCGTGCCGAGGTCGGGGTGGACCGCGTCGTGGCCGCCGTCGGGGGAGCCGATCGCGTAGGGCGATCCCGGGTCGTTCGGACCTGCGGTCAGCGTGTTGTTCGGCCCCTTGCGGAACGTCGTCCCGATCGGGTGCACCGGCGGGATGTAGAGGACGTCGAAGCCCATCCGGGAGATCGCGGGGAGGCGGCGGGCCGCGGTGCGGAACGTGCCGCTCTTCCACGTGCCGTCGGGCAGCTTCTTGGCGCCCTCGCTGCGCGGGAAGAACTCGTACCAGCTGCCGACCGCCGCACGGCTGCGCTCGACGCGCAGCTCCTCCGGGGCGCTGCGGGTGACGAGGCTCGCCATCGGCTTCGCGGCGAAGACGGCCGCGAGGCGCGCGTCGGTCGCGACACGGAGGCGCGAGCCCGGCGAGAGGGCTTCGTTCGCGAGCGCCTTGGCCGCGTCCCGCACGAGAGTCGTGTCGGGGTAGTCGGGGGCTGCGGCGACGAGGAGGCGGCTGCCGATCGCGAAGGTGACCTCGACGTCCAGCTCGGCCGGGATCTTGATCTCGGCCGTGTGCAACCAGGTCGCCCAGTCGTCCGTGTACGCCTCGACCTGCCAGGTCCAGTCGCCCTCCGTCTCGAGCTGCACCTCCGTCGTCCAGCGGTCCGTGCCGGGCAGGCCCGCGACGAGCGGGTGCCGGGACTCGGACCCGGAGGGGTCGGTCAGGACGAGGACGGCGCCGACGACGTCGTGGCCCTCGCGGAAGACCGTGGCGCCGAAGGGCACGACCTCTCCGGCGAAGGCCTTGGTCGGGAAGTCCCGGTCGGGGGTGGTCGGGGAGAGCGCCGTGACGGGGATCCGCCCGACTCTGGGTTCGTATGCAGTCGCCACGGTGGCGACGCTACCCGGTCTCGGGGCCTGGTGTCCCGCCTCCTCGGGGGACGGCGCGAGACGGCCGGGCGGATCCGCCGGGTGGTCGGCGGGTGAGGGCGGGTGCCCCTCGGACTGGGTGCATGTGAGCGCATGGAAAACCCTGTCGGCATTTCGGGGGACCCGGTAACGTCGACCTCGTCAGCAGGCTGGCCCGCCGCGGGACCCGAACCCCCGTGAGCCCGGCGCCTGCCGACGGCGTCGTCGGACCCGAACCCCACGACGCGGCACTGCCCCGACACACGTCACCCCGGACCGGACCCGCCCGACGCGGCCTCGGGGCGTCGTTCGACGCGCCTGGGCGCGGACAGGACAGAACATGAACACCTTCGTCAAGAGCGCCGTCGCCGGCGCGGCCGGCATCGCCCTCCTCCTCGGCGGCGCGGGCACCTTCGCCGTCTGGAACAGCACCGCCAGTGCCTCGGCGGGCGTGCTGCAGACGGGCCAGCTCGGCCTCTCGACCGTGGCGGGCTCCGGCCAGTGGAAGGACCTCAAGACCGGGTCGGTGCTGAGCGCCGCCGAGCTGACCTCGTACCGGATGATCCCGGGGACGCAGCTGGAGTACACGGTGCCCGTCACGGTGACGGCCACCGGCACGGGCCTGAAGGCGGTGTTCTCGTACGACCTCGGCGCGACGTCGAGCACGCTCACGAGCGTCGTCCCCGTCCTCACCGTTCAGAAGAGCCGCACCGACGCGGGCCTGCCGACCGGCTTCGCGGCCGTCAGCGGCAAGGCGAACTCCTTCTCCGTCACGCCGTCGGCCACGAGCACCGACGCCGTCGCGCGCCTCGGCATCAGCGTGCCGACCGACGCCGACAACAGCACGCAGAACAAGACGCTGGACCTCAGCAAGGTCGTCTTCACGCTGACGCAGGTCGAGTAGCAGGAGGCGCCCGTGCCCCGCAGCCCGCTACCGCGCCGCCGCGCGCGCCACGCCGTCCCGCGCCGAGGCGTGACGCGGCACGGCGTGCTGCGGCGCGTGTGGACGGGCACGGCCCTGCTGAGCGGTGCCGTCGCGCTGGGGCTCGCCGCCACCGGCGGCTCGTACGCGCTCTGGAGCTCGTCCGCTCCTGGCCGCACGACCGGGACCGTCACCACGGGCACGGCCGCCCTCGCCGTCACGCAGCCGACCGGGCTCACGTCGACGGGCCTCCTGCCAGGGACGTCCGCCGTCGGCTCGTTCTCGCTCGCGAACCGCGGGGCCGTCCCGTTGGCGGCGACGGTGACGACGGCCGGGGCTCGGGCGATGTACGACGGTCCCGTGGCCGGGGCCTCGCTCGACGAGCTCCAGCTGCGGGTGGCGGCCCAGCCAGCCGGCGGGACCTGCGCCTCCGCGCTCTCCGGGGCCGCCGCCTCCCGCCTGGTGGGGTTCCGTGCGGCCGACGTGCTGCCGCGGCTCGAGCCCGGCGCCTCCGCGACGATCTGCGTCGAGGTGCTGCTCGACGCGGACGCCCCGCAGTCCGTGCAGGGCGCCGTCGACAACTGGTCGGTGCGCGTCGTCGGCACCCAGGTGGCGTCGTGACCGGGGGAGGGCCCGGGCGGCGGCTCCTCGGCCGCGGTGCCGTGCTCGTCGCCCTCGTCGTCGCGCTCGTCGGCACCGGGACGGGCACGGGCTGGGCGCTCTGGACCGCCTCCGTCGACGCCGCCTCGCAGACGACGTTCGCCAAGGTCGACCTCGAGCTCGAGTCGTCGAGCCCCCGCGCCGTCGACTACACGGCCTCGGGCCAGTCGGTCACGACCGCGATCACGATCTACAACGGCAGCACCGTACCGGCGGACTACCGGCTGTCCGTCGTCGTGGGGACGACGGGCGCCGTCTCGGCCGACCTGCCGTCTCGGGTCGACGTGCGCGCCTGGCTCGCGACCAGCGCCTCCTGCACGTCGGACGTCCCCCCGGATGCGCTGAGCGGCACGTGGGCCTCGGCGCCGGTCACGACGGGGACCGTCGCCGTCTCGAGCAGGGCGACCTGGTGCTATCGCTCGACCGTCTCCTCCTCGGCGCCCGACAAGGCCACGGTCAACCCGCGGTTCGAGGTCGTCGGCGGCTCGCACGGCTGGACCGACCGGGCCAGCATCCAGGACTTCTACCAGAACACGCGGTACGCGACCCCGGCCCCGGCCGCGCGTGCGCTCAGCTGTCGCACGACCGACACGGGAGGCGGCACGTCCTACGCGACCGTCTCGTGGGACGCCCCGCTCGACTCCGAGCAGTGGGGGCTGTTCGTCGCCGGCCGCAGGGTGGGCAACACCGTGTCGGGCCAGGCCCCGACCAAGGAGCACGTCGTGACCCGCGACCACGTGCCGGAGTCGGTGGTCCCCGACGGCCGCGTCGTCGTCGAGGTCCGCTCGGTCGCCGGAGCCGAGCCCGGCCCGGTTGCCTGGACGGGCGCCGTCGACGTCGCGCCGAACGCGCAGGGGCAGCGCCAGGTGTCGTGCCCGTGAGAACCGGTCGCGAGCGCACCGGTCGCGAGAGCGCCGACCGCGAGAACACCGGCCTCCGGGGCCTCGCCCGTGCGCTGCTGCTGGGCCTCAGCATCGGGGCCCTGGGCCTCGTCGTCGCGCTGGCGGCCCTGCTCGTCGTCGTGCCGAAGGCGACGGGCTCGACCCCGCTCACCGTCCTCACGAGCTCGATGGAGCCGACGTTCCCGCCGGGCACGCTGGTCGTCGTGCGCCCCGTCGACACCGACCTCGTGGAGCCGGGCGACGTCCTGACGTACCAGCTCGAGTCCGGCGAGGCGGCGGTCGTGACCCACCGGGTGGTCGAGGTCGTGTCGACGTCCGACGGCATGCGCTCGTTCGTCATGAGGGGCGACGCCAACGGCAGCGTCGACGCTGACCCGGTCATGCCCGTGCAGGTGAAGGGGGCCGTCTGGTACAGCCTCCCGCTCGTCGGCTGGGTCGCGCAGGCCGTGGGCGGCGAGGGGCGCGGCTGGGTCGCCACGGCCGTCGGCGTCGTCCTCTGCCTGTACTCGGTCGTCGCGCTCGGCACGGGGGTGCGGCGCAGGAGGCGCGCCGGGGCAGCCGAGACCGGTCACGGTCGCCGGGCGGCCGGAGCACGCTGACCCCTCAACTGGGTGGATGCGATTGCATCGAACCGTCTTGTCGGCCATCAGGGGGACCAGTACAGTCGGACCTGTCGACGCGGCCTGCCCGCCCGGGGTGCGATCCGCCCCGAGAGCCCGGCGCCCTCGACACGCTCGTCACGACGACGAGCACCGTCCTGCCGTCACCCCGGTCGATCGCCGTGGGTGCCGTCCCAGGTCGCTGCTGCAGCGCGCCCGGACCCGGCCCGAACCGGTCCGGTCGCCGGCAGCGGCCCCCTGCGAGGACCAGGCACGCGCGCCTCGCGCGCATCGCGCGCACGAGACCCGCACAGCACGGAGCCCCGCCCGTCCCGCGCCGTGGCGCGGTCCGAGCGGGGCTCGTGGTCGTCCCTCAGGGGCGGCCGGTGCTGCTGCTCCTGCTACTTCGTGAAGCCGACGATCGTCCAGTCGAGGTCCGACGCGCCGGCGCGGGCGCCGTAGTTCGCGAGCTTCGGGCTCTGCGCCGAGATGAGCGGCTGCTGGATGATCGGCATCGAGTGCCCGATCTCCCAGATCGCCTCGTCGGCCTGGTTGTACAGGTCGGCCGCGGCGTCGGGGTCGCCCTCGGCGACCGCCTCGTCCAGCAGCGAGCTGATCTCGTCGCTCGAGACGCGGCCGTAGTTCTGGCCCTGCTCGTCCTGGTTGTAGATGCTGACGCCCGAGGCCTGGTAGCCGGTGCCGGCCCAGACGAAGATCGTCATGTCGTAGTTGCCGGGCGTGACGTTGTCCTCGAAGAAGGCGTCCGTGCCGACCGCGTTGATGTCGAGCTTGATGCCGACGGCGGTGAGCTGGCTCTGGATCACCTCGGCGAGCTGCTGCGACACCGGCGCCGACGAGGGGATCGTGATCGAGATGGCGAGCTGCTCGCCGTCCTTCGCGCGCACGTCGCCGTCCATCTCCCAGCCCGCGTCGTCGAGGATCTTGCCGGCCTCCTCGACGTCGTAGTTGCCGGTCTCGCCCGCGTTGTCCTGGTAGGCCCCGTCGGTGCTGAGGTAGAGGTGGTTGTTCAGCGTCGAGACTTCGTAGGGCAGCGTGCCCGTGATGACCTTGCCGAGCGCGTCACGGTCGACCGCGTGCTGGATCGCCTGGCGCACCGACTCGTCGGCCAGCAGGCCCTTCGTGCTGAAGTCGACGTGGGTGTAGCGAGCCGAGGGCGCGGCGCGGAGCTCGCTGCCGTCCGCGTCCTTCACCCGGTCGTACCGGTCGGACGAGTTCGCGTAGACCTGGTCGATCTCGCCGTTGAGGTACGCGTCGATGTCGGCGTCGCCGTCGAGGGCGCGGAAGATCACCGTGTCGAGCTTGGGGGCGTCGCCCCACCAGTTCTCGTCGGGCACCATCGTGACGGTCTGGGCCGTCTGGTCGATCGCGTCGATCTTGTACGGGCCGGCCGAGATCGGCACGGCGTCGACGTAGGCGGTGTTGAACGCGGTCGGGTCGTTGTAGATCTTCGCCGGGTACAGCGGGGCGAACATCGACTTCCAGTCGGAGAACGGCTCGGAGTAGGTGACGACTACCTGCTTGTCGCTCGTGCCGGGCTCGACGCTGGCCATGCGGTCGGGGCCGAGGGTGCTGCCGACCAGGTACTCGGCGTTCGTGCCCTTGAGAGCCGTCCACCAGGCCTGGAAGTCGGCCACCGTGATCGGGGTGCCGTCGTTCCACTGCGCGTCGGGGTTGATGTCGTAGGTGACGACCAGGGGGTCGTCGCTCGTGGCCTCGGCGCTCGTGACGAGGTCCTCGTCGATCTGCGGCACGCCCTCCTCGTCGATGCGGAAGGGCTGCGGCAGGATCGCGCTCTCGATCAGGGCGGCGTCGACGAGCGCGCCGTCGAGCTGGCCGTAGTTCCACTGCGAGGGCAGCTGCGAGAGCGGCAGGGTCAGCGTGCCGCCCTGCTCGACGTCGGCGGCCGCGGTCGCGTTGATGTCGCCGGTGGGGGACAGCTCGCCGTTCTTGGGAGCGCCGTCGCCGTCCTGGCCGCCTCCGCCGCTGCACGCCGTAACGACGAGAGCGAGTGCGGCGAGGCCCGCGACGACGCCGGCCTTCTTCGTGTTCTTCATGGCACTCCGAACTAGATGGTGTGAAAAAAGCCGGTCACCCCAGTGGTCCGAGGTGCTGTCCCGCTCGGTGATCTCGAGCCGGGTCCCCCCTCGTCCGGGACCGACGAGTGCCACGCTACGGATCCGTGCACTCGATGCGAACTTTTCTGCGACTTCGTTACACGCCTGAAACGTCGGGGTACTGGTGGCCTGCGGGGTACGTCTATGTTGTTCTTCCATGGCCCGCTATCTCGCGCGGCGGCTGGTGTACTACGTCGCTCTCGTCTTCATCGCCACGTCCCTGACGTACTTCCTGGCGTCGGCGACGTTCACCCCCCGGTCCGCCTACGCCGAGCGCAACCCGCGGCCCACCGAGCAGGTGATCGACGCGAAGCTCGACTCGATCGGCGTCAACGACAAGGTCCCGGTGGTCGAGCGGTACGCCTCCTGGCTGGGCGGCGCCGTGACCGGAGACCTGGGCCAGACCATCCAGGACAAGCCGGTGAACACGGAGTTCTGGCCGCGTCTCGGGGTCAGCCTCCGCCTCCTGCTCGCCGGTTCCGTCATCGGCATCGTGCTCGCCATCGCCGTCGGCACGTGGAACGCGATCCGCCAGTACAAGCTGTCCGACCGCGTCTCGGCGATCCTCTCCTTCGTGCTGATCTCGACGCCGGTCTTCCTCTCCGCGGTGCTGCTCAAGATCGGGGCGACGCAGCTCAACAGCGTGCTCGGGTTCCAGCTGATCAGCTTCACCGGCGAGGCGACGCCGGGGCTCGGGGGCGGGTTCGCGACCGTCCTCGGCGACCGTGCGGTGCACCTCCTGCTGCCCACCATCTCGATCGCCGCCGGGCTGATCGCGATCTACAGCCGGTACCAGCGCTCGACGATGCTCGACGTGCTGCAGGCGGACTTCATCCGCACCGCCAGGGCGAAGGGCCTCAGGAGGCGCCCCGCCATCGTCAAGCACGGTCTGCGGACCGCGCTGATCCCGATGACGACGCTCTTCGCCTTCGCCTTCCTCGGCGTGCTGACCGGTGCCACCTTCACCGAGAAGATCTTCGGCTGGAACGGCCTCGGCGCGTGGTTCATCGACGCCGTGCAGGGCAACGACGTCAACGTCGTCGTCGCCTACACGCTCTACAGCGCCGTCGTCGTGCTCTTCGCCGGCTTCGCCAGCGACGTGCTGAACGCCGTCCTCGACCCGCGCGTGCGCAGCCAGAAGTAAGGGGAGCCACCATGACCAGGTTCAGTCCCGAGCTGCTCGACGGCGGCGCCGACGACGTGCTGCCCGCCACCCGCGAGGAGGCGGCGACGAGCTCGCCGAACCGCTTCGTGCTGACGATGCGCCGGCTCTTCTCCAACCGAGGCGCCTCCGTCGGCCTCGTCGCCGTGCTGCTGCTCTTCGCCTTCGCGTTCCTCGGGCCGCTCGTGTCGCCGTGGGCCTACGACTACATCGACTACACGGCGCTCTCGTCGCCCCCGACGGCCGCGCACTGGTTCGGCACCAACAACATCGGGCAGGACGTGTTCGCCCAGACCGCCCGCGGCATGCAGAAGTCCTTGCTGATCGGCCTGCTCGTCGCCCTGTTCTCGACCGCCATCGCCGGGTTCCTCGGCGCGATGGCCGGCTACTTCGGCGGCTGGGTCGACCGCGTCGTGATGATCTTCGTCGACCTGCTGCTCGTCCTGCCGTCGTTCCTGATCATCGCGATCCTGTCGCCGCGCCTGAAGCAGTTCGGCTGGCTGATCCTAGTCGCGCTGCTCGCCCTCTTCGGCTGGATGATCACGGCGCGCGTGGTGCGGTCGCTCACCCTCAGCATCAAGGAGCGGGAGTTCATCCGCGCCGCGCGCTACATGGGCATCGGCCACTTCACGATCATCACGCGGCACATCCTCCCGAACGTCGCGTCGTTCCTCGTCATCGACGCCACGATCGCGATCGGGGCCGCCGTGCTCACCGAGTCGGGGCTGTCGTACTTCGGCTTCGGCGTGCAGCCGCCCGACGTCTCGCTCGGCACGCTGATCGCCCAGAACCAGAACGTGGCGACGACCAAGCCGTGGCTGTTCTTCTTCGCCGCCGGCGCGCTGATCGTGTTCGCCCTCGCGAGCAACCTGCTCGGCGACGGCCTCCGCGACGCGCTCGACCCCACCTCGACGGCCGGCCGCACCGGTCGCCGTCGCCGCCTGCGCGCGGGCGGTCGGGGACGAGGAGGCGCCGCCCCCGTCGGCCGCGCCGCCGCGCTGTCCGAGGACGCGCCCGCCGCACCCGGCGGGACCGTCCCCACCGCCCGGACCCGACCTGCGGGGGAGACCCGATGACCCTCACCGATCCCGTCGTCCCGACCCGCGCCTCCTCGGGGCCGGTGCTCGAGGTGCGCGACCTGCACGTGACCTTCCCGACGCCGGACGGGCCCGTCAGGGCCGTCCGCGGCATCGACCTGACGCTGCACAGGGGCGAGGTGCTCGGCATCGTCGGCGAGTCCGGCTCGGGCAAGTCGGTGACGAGCACCGCGATCCTCGGCCTTCTGCCGTCGACCGCCCAGGTCACCGGGTCGATCCGGCTCGACGGCGAGGAGCTGCTCGGCAAGGGCGACAAGGCGATGTCGGCCATCCGCGGCGCCCGCATCGCGATGGTGTTCCAGGACCCGCTGTCGGCCTTCACGCCCGTCTACACGGTCGGGCAGCAGATCGCCGAGACGGTGCTGATCCACCGCGGGGGCAGCAAGGCCGAGGCCCGCGCCCGCGCCGTCGAGCTGCTCGGCCTCGTGGGCATCCCCGAGCCGGAGCGGCGGGTCGACTCCTTCCCGCACGAGTTCTCGGGCGGCATGCGCCAGCGCGCCATGATCGCCATGGCGATCGCCAACGACCCCGACGTGATCCTCGCCGACGAGCCGACCACGGCCCTCGACGTGACGATCCAGGCACAGGTCATCTCGGTGCTGCGCACGGCCCAGCGCGAGACCGGGGCAGCCCTCGTCTTCGTCAGCCACGACCTCGGCGTCATCGCCGGCTTCGCCGACCGCATCGCCGTCATGTACGCGGGGCGGGTCGTCGAGACGGCCACGGCGGAGGACCTCTTCGCCAACCCGCGCATGCCGTACACAGTCGGGCTGATCGGTGCGCTGCCGCGCCTCGACCAGCGGAGCGACCAGCCGCTCGTGCCGATCCCCGGCACGCCGCCGTCGCTGCTCTCGCTGGCGCCCGGCTGCCCCTTCGCCGCCCGCTGCCCGCTCGTGCGCGACGACTGCCGCGCGGTCGAGCCCGCGCTCGAGCAGGCGCCCTCTGTCGAGGCCGGGCACGCGGCGGCCTGCCTGCACTCGGACGAGCTGATCGGCGAGGGCACCGAGCCCGAGGAGGTCTACGACCTGCCAGAGGCGCCGCGGTCGGCCCTGTCGCGCGTCGCCCGCGAGGAGCGCGAGCGCGTGCTGCACGTCGAGGGGCTCGTGAAGACGTTCCCGATCACGAAGGGCGCCGTGTTCAAGCGCCGGGTCGGCACCGTCTGGGCCGTCGACGGCGTCGACCTCGACGTGCGGCGCGGCGAGACGCTCGGCCTCGTGGGGGAGTCGGGCTCCGGCAAGAGCACGACCCTGCACGAGATCATGGACCTGCAGCGGCCAGAGGCCGGCACCATCGAGCTGCTGGGGACCGACCTCTCGTCGGGCAAGCTCGACCGCTCGACCGTCGCGCGCCTCCGGAGCACCGTCTCGATGGTGTTCCAGGACCCGATGGCGAGCCTCGACCCCCGGCAGCCGGTGAGCGACATCGTCGCCGAGCCGCTGCGGGCGGCCGGGCGGTCGGCCGACGAGATCGGACGGCGCGTGCCCGAGCTGATGCGGCTGGTCGGCCTCGAGCCCGCCGCCGCGACCCGGTACCCGCACGAGTTCTCGGGCGGGCAGCGGCAGCGCATCTCGATCGCCAGGGCGCTCGCCGCCGACCCGTCGCTGGTCGTGCTCGACGAGCCGGTCTCGGCCCTCGACGTGTCGATCCAGGCCGGCGTGCTCAACCTGCTCGCCGAGCTCAAGGCGACGCTCGACCTGTCGTACCTCTTCGTGTCGCACGACCTCGCGGTGATCCGTCACGTGGCGGACCGCATCACCGTGATGTACCTCGGGCGCACCGTCGAGACCGGGCCGGTCGACGACGTGTTCGAGCACCCGCTGCACCCGTACACGCGGGCGCTGCTGTCGGCCGTGCCCGTGCCCGACCCCGTAGTCGAGCGGGCGCGCGAGCACATCCTGCTGCCCGGCGACCCGCCGAGCCCGACGGTGCAGCAGACCGGCTGCCGGTTCCGCAGCCGCTGCCCGCTGTTCGCCCTGCTGCCCGACGACAAGAAGCGCGCGTGCGTCGAGGACGTCCCCGCGATGCTGCCGCACGGCCGCGAGGGGGAGGACCACACGGCCGCGTGCCACTGGGCCGAGGAGGAGGTGCCGGCGTAGGAGGTGCCGGCGCCGGTCTCAGCCTGCGGCGAGGCGGACGACCAGCACCACGACCGCGACGATCGCCAGGTTCAGCGCGACGGTCAGCCGGAACGACGACTGGAACGACCGCTTGCGCGTCTTGTGCCGCAGCCGCCGCTGGGCCACGATCGCGCCCGGCCAGCCGCCAGCCAGGCCGAGCGTCAGCAGCGTCCGCTCGGACACGCGGCGGGCTCCGCGCCGCGCGGCGCGCTTGTCGAGGGCGTAGGCGATCACGGTCACGCCGTTCAGCGCGACCAGTGCCGCGACGATCGCGACGACGGCCCACGCGGTCGTCGGGTCGGTCACGCTCGGCAGGTCAGTCACGGGCGATGGGCAGCAGCCGCGCCCCGGTGGCGCGCACCAGGTCGTCGGGAGCGATCTCGAGGTCGAGCCCGCGCCTCCCTGCGCTGACGAAGACGGTGGCGAAGGAGGCGGCGCTCGCGTCGACGACCGTCGCCAGCGTCGTGCGCTGCCCGACCGGGCTGATGCCGCCCACGACGTAGCCCGTCCGACGCTCGGCCACGGCGGGGTCGGCGAGCTTGGCCTTCTTCGCGCCGACGGCGGCGGCCAGGGCCTTGAGGTCGAGGCGACGGGCGACCGGCACGACGGCGACGACGAGGACGTCGTCGGCCGCGGCGACGAGCGTCTTGAAGACGCGGTCCTCGGACAGGCCGAGCTCGGCCGCCGCCTCCTCGCCGAAGTTCGTCGCGGTGTCGTGGTGCTCGTAGGCGTGCGCGGTGAACGGGATGCCCGCCGCGGTCAGGGCGACGGTGGCCGGGGTGCCCGCGCCCGATGCTGCGCGGCCGCCGCTCACGGCACCGCCCGGAAGATCACGACCGTCGGCGCCGACACGAGCACCTCGTCGCCCGGCTCGAGGGGGTGCAGCTCGGCGGAGTCGTCGCTCGACCAGAGCGGCTCCCAGCCCGCGACGCCCTCGGAGCGGGCGAGCCGGACGGCCGCCGCCGACTCGGCGCCGTGCACCAGCACGAGCACCGTGTTCTGTGCCTCGTTCTCGGGCGTCGAGCGAGCCACGTACTGGACGGTGCGGACGTGCGGGTCCTCCCACTCGTCCTGGCGCATCTCGGCACCGGTCGCGTCGGCCCAGGTGATGTCGTTGGCGCTCAGGGTGCAGGCGCCCTCGAGGCCGAAGCGGATCGGACGGAGCGCCGGGTTCTCCCGGCGGATCCGCGCGAGCGCCGCGACGTCGTCGTGCAGGCCCTGCTGCCAGGGCTGCGTCGCCCAGTCGACCCAGGTCAGCTCGCTGTCGGTGCAGTAGCCGTTGTTGTTGCCGCGCTGCGTGCGGCCGCGCTCGTCGCCGGCGGTGAGCATCGGCACGCCCGACGACACGAAGAGGGTGCCGAGCAGGTTGCGCATCGAGCGGCGTCGCGCGTCGCTGATCCACGGGTTGTCGCTGTGCCCCTCGACGCCGTGGTTGAACGAGCGGTTGTCGTCGGTGCCGTCGCGGTTCTGCTCGCCGTTGCTGAGGTTGTGCTTGGCGTCGTAGGAGACGAGGTCGAGCAGGGTGAAGCCGTCGTGGGCCGTGACGAAGTTCAGCCCGGCCAGCGGCCCGCGGTCGTGGGCGAAGACGTTGCTCGACCCGCTGAGCTTCGAGGCGAAGCTGCCGACGCCGGTCGGGGGAGTGCCCTGGGCCCTGGCGGTCGCCACGTCCGTCAGCCAGAAGTCCCTGGCCCGGTTGCGGAAGCGGTCGTTCCACTCGATCCAGCCATCGGGGAAGGCGCCGGTCTGCCAGCCGCCCGCGCCGACGTCCCACGGCTCGGCGACCATCTTGACGCCGGCCAGGGCCGGGTCGGAGACGATGTCGTGCAGCAGCGGGTGGTCGGGGTCGAAGACGTGGCCCGCGTTGCGGCCGAGCGTCGCGGCGAGGTCGAAGCGGAAGCCGTCGATCTGCATCTCGGTCGCCCAGTAGCGCAGCGAGTCCATCACGAGGCGGTGCGCGGCGGGGTGGCTCGTGTCGAGCGAGTTGCCGCAGCCGGTCACGTCGACGGGGCGGCCCTCGGCGTCGTGCCGGTAGTACGCGGCGGCGTCGAGGCCACGGAGGCTCGTCACGGGCCCGCCGTCCTCGCCCTCCTCGGCGGTGTGGTTGTAGACGACGTCGAGCCAGACCTCGATGCCCGCCTCGTGCAGCAGGCGCACCATCCCCTTGAACTCGCGGACGACGGCGGAGGCGCCCGCCAGCTGGGCGTCCCGGCTCGCGTACGCCGCGTGCGGCGCGAAGTACGACAGCGTGTTGTAGCCCCAGTAGTTCTCGATGCCCTGCGCGACGAGGCGCTGCTCGTCGACGTGCTGGTGCACCGGCAGCAGCTGGACGGCCGTGACCCCGAGCCCCTTCAGGTAGGCGATGGTCGTGTCGGCGGCGAGCCCCGCGTAGGTGCCGCGCAGCTCGTCGGGCACGAAGGGCGCGAGCCGCGTCAGGCCGCGGACGTGGGCCTCGTAGACGACCACCCGGTCGAGCGGGGTGCGCGGCTTCTCGACGCCGCCCCAGTCGAACGACTCGTCGATCACGGTGGCGCGGTGCTCGCCGTGGCCGGTGCGGCCGAGGCCGCGGGCCCACGGGTCGAGCAGGGCGGGGCGCTCGGCGCCGTCGGTGCGGAGCCAGTAGCGCCGTCCCGGCGTCAGCGCGCCGTCGGTCGCGCTCCACACGTCGTGCTCGTCGCGGACGAGGGGGACGACCCGGTCGTGGGGCGCGTCGTCGATCACGACCTCGAGGCGCTCGGCCGACGACGAGAACACGCGGAGCGTCGGCCCGTCCGGCCCCTGGCGCACTCCGAGGTCGGCGAGGGGGTCGATGTCGGGCACGGGACCTACAGTAGATGAGGGCCGACACGGGCCCGAGACCTGATCGGCCGACCCGGGCGACCGACACGACCGACCGACCGGCAGGAGGCGCCCCATGGCCGTCTACCTCGACCACGCCGCGACGACGCCGATGCACCCCGCGGCCATCGCTGCGTACGCCGCGGCCCTCGGCACGGTCGGCAATCCCTCCTCGATCCACTCCGCGGGCCAGGGCGCCAAGCGCGTGCTCGAGGAGGCGCGTGAACGCGTCGCCGCCTCCCTCGGCTGCGAGCCCATCGAGGTCGTCTTCACCTCGGGCGGCACCGAGTCCGTCAACCTCGGGGTCAAGGGCCTCTGGTGGGCGAGGCAGGCCGACCGGCCGCGCCCGCGCCTCCTCGTGCCCGCCGGCGAGCACCACGCCACCGTCGACGCCGTCGAGTGGCTCGAGCGGCACGACGGCGCCGTCGTGACCTGGCTGCCGCTCGACGAGCACGGCCGGCTGCGGGTCGACGCGCTCGCCGCGGCCCTCGACGAGCACGACGACGTCGCGCTGGTCAGCCTGCTCTGGGCCAACAACGAGGTCGGCACGCTGCAGCCGGTCGACGAGGTCGTGGCGCTCGCCGCCGCCCACGGGGTGCCGGTGCACTGCGACGCGGTGGCCGCGTACGGGCAGGTGCCGATCGACTTCCGGGCGAGCGGCCTCGCCGCCCTGAGCGTCTCCGCCCACAAGATCGGCGGGCCGATCGGCATCGGCGCCCTCGCGCTCGCCCGCACGGCGACCGTCGAGCCCCTCATCCACGGCGGCGGTCAGCAGCGCCAGGTGCGCTCGGGCACCCAGGACGGCCCGGCCGCGGTCGCCTTCGCCGTCGCCGCCGAGCAGCCGCACCACCCGTACGAGCCGCTGCGCGACCGGCTCGTCGAGGGAGTGCTCGCCGCCGTCCCCACCGCCGTGCTCCGCGGCGATCCGGTCGACCGCCTCCCCGGCAACGCGCACTTCACGTTCCCCGGCTGCGAGGGCGACTCGCTGCTGTTCCTCCTCGACGCGGCGGGCGTCGCCGTCTCGACGGGGTCCGCCTGCCAGGCGGGCATCCCGGAGCCGTCGCACGTGCTGCTCGCGATGGGACTCACCGACGAGGAGGCGCGGGGCGCGCTCCGCATGACGGTCGGGCACACGAGCGCGGACGCCGACGTCGACGCGCTCCTCGCCGCACTGCCGGCCGCGGTCGCCCGCGCGACCCGCGCCGGCTACGCCGCGCACGCCCCCGCCTCCTTCGCTCGCTAGCGCCGCTCGCGCCCGCCCCCGCGTCCCCGCGACTCGCGTGCGCCCGGTCGCTCGCACTACCTGCGTCCGCCGCCCGCTCGCCCGGTGACTTGCCACTTCGCGGGCTCATCGACGCACCAGAACCCCCACGAAGTGGCAAGCAGCCCCCCGACGCGCCGTCGAACCGCGCGACCCCACAAGTGGGTTGCCACTTCGCGGGGCCATTCTCGTCGTGGAGCCCCGCCAAGTGGCAAGGCCTCCCCCCGTAGCCACGCCCGATGGTTCCTACACAGGCGGAGGTCGCGAGCATTCGTCCCGGGCGCGTCGTCGGCGACTCGTTCTAGTTGGCGGTGCCCGCCAACATCGGGTGATGCGTCTGCCGAGCCCGCTCCCCGTTCCGTTCGACGAGCGCCCGTTCTCGGTCAGTGAGGCACTGCGGGCGGGAATCACGCCCGACCGTCTGCGGGCGTCCGATCTCGTCATCCCTCATCGAGGTACCCGCGCGCTGAGTGAACCAGACGGGTTGCGAGCGCGGGCCGAGGCCCTCGCGCCCCTGCTCGCCCCGGACGAGTTCTTCAGCCACACGACCGCGCTGGCGCTCTGGGGTCTCCCGCTTCCCGCCCGATGGGAGGACGGTCCCCTCCACGTCGCGGGCACGACGTCGCGGCAGCGCCGCCGTCGGGGAGTGATCGGCCACCGCCTCCTGCCGGGAACGCCTCGTTGGACGGCCGGCTCCCTCATGGTGGCGTCGCCCGTCGAGGCGTGGATCGAGTCGGCCGCGATGCTGGGCCTCGACGAGATCGTCCAGCTCGGAGACTCGCTCGCGGGTTCCTGGTCCACCGACCCGAGGGCACGTGGCATCGCCCTCGACGTTCTGGTGGACGCCTCGATAGCGGCTCGTCGGCGGCCAGGCCAGACCCGAGTGAGCCAGGCCTCGATGCTCGTCCGTGAACGCGTCGACTCCCCGCAGGAGACCCGGCTCCGCCTGCTCATCGTCCGTGCCGGCCTCCGGGAGCCGGAGGTGAACGTCAAGCGGAGGACGGCTGACGGCCTGTACCTCGGCAAGCCAGATCTCAGTTGGATGGTCGAGAAGGCAGCGGTCGACTTCGAGGGAGATGGTCATCGTACCGACAGGACGCAGTGGCAGCGGGACATCGATCGCAGGGAGAGGTTCGTGGACGACGGGTGGTCGTACCACCGGGTCACCGATCGTCATCTGCAGCACCCCCTGTCCGGTCAGCTGCTCGCGCGTCTCCGACGCTCTCTCGAACGCTGACGACGGCATTCGCTCGCCTGCGAGAACGGACGGGACGAGAGAACCCGGCGACGAGGGCGCGGGGCAGACTGGGGGGATGCAGATGTACTCGGCGTCGAAGAGGGTCCGTGCTCGACAGGTCGCCGGGGACGTCGTCGCCGTGGGTCTCGTGGTCGTGTTCGTCGCCCTCGGGCTGGCCGTCGCCTCCTTCGTCGGCGGCCTCGCCGAGCTGGGGCGTCAGATCGAGGAGGCGGGCGCCGGCTTCCAGGGGACGATGGACGACGCGTCGCGCGTCCTGGGCGGCATCCCGCTGCTGGGCGGTGCCGCGTCGGCCCCGTTCGACGGCGCAGCCGGAGCCGGGCAGACGCTCGTCGACGCAGGCCGCCAGCAGCAGGACGACGTGGGGCGCGCCGCGCTCGTGGCCGGGCTGCTCGTCGGCGGTCTGCCGAGCATCGTGGTGCTGTGGGCCTGGCTGCGCGGGCGTCTCGCGTTCGTGCGCCGCGCCTCCTCGGTGCGGGGGCTGCTCGCGCTCCCAGGGGGAGACGACCTGCTCGCGCTGCGTGCCCTGACCGGACGCGACGCGAGGGCGGCGCTCGCCGTGGCGGCCGACCCCGTGGCCTCGTGGCGGGCCGGCGACCAGGAGGTGGTGCGTCGTCTCGCCGACGTCGCCCTCCGCGAGGCGGGAGTCGCACGGGCGCGGGCCGGTAAGCTCGGGGACCATGATCGCACTGGACTTCTCTGAGCAGATTGCCGCCCTCCGGGCCACGTTCGAAGATATCCGTGCAGTGATCGGGCAAGACCGTCTCGTGGCCGAGATCGCCCAGCTCAGCGAGCAGGCGTCGGCGCCCGACCTGTGGGACGACACGGAGAACGCGCAGAAGATCACGAGCGCCCTCAGCCACCGCCAGGCCGAGCTCGAGAAGCTCGAGACGACCGAGCAGCGCCTCGACGACCTCGGCGTGCTCGTCGAGATGGCCAACGACGGCGACGACCAGGAGTCCGCCGACGAGGCGCAGGTCGAGCTCAAGGCCCTGCAGAAGATGATGGACACGCTCGAGGTGCAGACGCTCCTCGACGGCGAGTACGACCCGCGCCCTGCGGTCATCACGATCCGTGCGGGCGCCGGCGGCGTCGACGCGGCCGACTTCGCCGAGATGCTGCTGCGCATGTACCTGCGCTACGCCGAGAAGCACGGCATGGCGGCCACGGTGATGGACACGAGCTACGCCGAAGAGGCGGGCATCAAGAGCGCCACCTTCGAGATCGACGCCCCCTACGCGTTCGGCACCCTCAGCGTCGAGGCCGGCACGCACCGCCTCGTGCGCATGAGCCCCTTCGGCGCCGCAGGCAAGCGCCAGACCAGCTTCGCCGCCGTCGAGGTCATCCCGCTGATGGAGGAGACGGAGGCGGTCGAGATCCCCGAGAACGACATCCGCGTCGACGTGTTCCGGTCCTCAGGCCCCGGTGGCCAGAGCGTCAACACGACCGACTCGGCCGTCCGCCTGACCCACATCCCCACAGGCACCGTCGTCTCGATGCAGAACGAGAAGAGCCAGATCCAGAACCGGGCTGCGGCGATGCGCGTGCTGCAGTCGCGCCTCCTGCTGCTGCAGAAGGAGGCGGAGAACGCGAAGAAGAAAGAGCTCGCCGGCAACATCACGGCCAGCTGGGGCGACCAGATCCGCAGCTACGTCCTCGCGCCGTACCAGATGGTGAAAGACCTCCGCAGCGAGCACGAAGTGAACAACCCCTCGAACGTGTTCGACGGCGACCTCGACGGCTTCATCTCGGCGGGCATCCGCTGGCGCAAGCGCGACGACGACTGAGCCCGGGCCGAGGCCCCGCTGTCAGCGGATCCATAGGCGCGTTCGCGGGGCGAGTCGCGACCGGGATCGGCCCGGCCCGCGCTTAGGGTGATCCCCGTCATGATCCGTTTTGATGAAGTCACCAAGGTGTATTCCGGCAACCCCCGGCCGGCACTGAACTCGGTCACCCTCGAGATCCTCAAGGGCGAGTTCGTGTTCCTCGTCGGCGCCTCCGGCTCCGGCAAGTCCAGCTTCCTGCGCCTCGTGCTCAAGGAGGAGAAGCCCTCCAAGGGCCAGATCCACGTGCTCGGGCAGAAGCTCGGCGTGCTCTCGAGCCGCAAGGTCCCGTACTTCCGCCGCAACCTCGGCGTGGTGTTCCAGGACTTCCGCCTGCTGCCGCAGAAGAGCGTCTTCGACAACGTCGCGTTCAGCCTGCAGGTGATCGGCAAGAGCAAGGGCTTCATCCAGGAGGCGGTGCCCGACGTCCTGAAGATGGTCGGCCTGGTGGGCAAGCAGCAGCGCCTGCCGCACGAGCTCTCCGGCGGTGAGCAGCAGCGTGTGGCCATCGCCCGCGCGATCGTCAACAAGCCGTCGATCCTGCTGGCCGACGAGCCGACGGGAAACCTCGACCCCTCGACCAGCGCCGGCATCATGACGCTGCTCGAGCGCATCAACGCCGGCGGCACCACCGTGATCATGGCCACGCACGACGCCGGCATCGTCGACCAGATGCAGCGCCGCGTGATCGAGCTGTCGGCGGGCAACATCCTCCGCGACGAGCGCCACGGCGGCTACCAGACCCAGGCGGTGCCCATCCAGGCCATCGGGGTAGAGGACCTCAGCCTGAGGGGAGCGGACGAATGAGACTCGGACTCGTCCTCAGCGAGGTCGGCAGCGGCCTGCGACGCAACGTCTCGATGGTCGTCGCGGTCGTGCTCGTCACGTTCATCTCGCTGACCTTCGTCGGCACCGCGGCCCTGCTGCAGCTGCAGATCAACCAGATGAAGGGCTACTGGTACGACAAGGCCCAGGTCGCCGTCTACCTCTGCACCGAGACCGACACGACCGGCAACTGCACGGGCGCGAAGGCCACACAAGACCAGATCGACGGCGTCGAGGCCCAGCTGAGCAGCCAGGTGCTCGCGCCGTTCGTCGACCGGTCGTACTTCGAGACCCAGGACGAGGCCTACGCCCGCTTCACGACGCAGTTCGCGGACAGCCCCGCGACCGAGTTCGTGCAGCCGTCGTACCTCAACGAGACCTTCTGGGTGAACCTGAAGGACCCGACGCAGTCGGACGTCCTCACCGAGAGCCTCTCGAGCCTCGCCGGCGTGCAGAGCGTCGTCGACCAACGGGGCTACCTCGACCCGATCTTCTCGGTGCTGAACGCGGCGAGCTACACGGCGATCGGCATCGCGGTGCTGATGCTCATCGCCGCGGTGCTGCTGATCGCCACCACCATCAGGCTGAGCGCCTTCAGCCGACGGCGAGAGCTCGGCATCATGCGGCTTGTGGGCGCGTCGAACAGGTTCATCCAGACGCCGTTCATCCTCGAGGGCGTGATCGCCGCGTTGGTGGGCTCGGTGCTGGCGGGCGGCGCGCTGATCGCGATCGTCAACTTCTTCGTCAAGGGCTACCTCGTGATGACCTTCGCCTCGACGCCGTTCATCGGTCTGCGCGAGACGGCGATCGTCGTGCCGGTGGTGGTCGTGATCGGCATCGCCCTGGCGGCCTTGTCGGCCAACGTCGCCATCCGGCGCTACCTCAAGGTCTAGCGCTCGGACTCAACCCGGCGCGAAGGAGGCGCGGTGCAGGTCAGCCTGCACCGCGCCTCCTTCGTCGCCTGGCTGTGTAGACTGACGGGCTGCCTGATCGCGGGCAGACCACCACACGAACGACCGGAGGCTCAGCGTGGCGAAAGAACGCGGCGAGAAGGTCGTGGCCACCAACCGTCGGGCGCGCCACGACTACCTGATCGAGGACACCTACGAGGCGGGCATCGTGCTGAGCGGCACCGAGGTCAAGTCGCTGCGCCAGGGGAGGGCGTCGCTCGTCGACGGCTACGCGTTCGTCGACGCCGGCGAGGCCTGGCTCGACGCGGTGCACATCCCCGAGTACACCGAGGGCACCTGGAACAACCACGCACCGAGGCGCAAGCGCAAGCTGCTGCTGCACAAGCAGCAGATCGTCAAGATCGGCCAGAAGACGAAGGAGGGCGGGTTCACCGTCATCCCGCTCAAGATCTACTTCAGCGACGGTCGTGCCAAGGTCGAGATCGCGGTCGCCAAGGGCAAGCGCGAGTACGACAAGAGGCAGACCTTGCGTGAGCGCACGGCGAACCGCGAGGCGCAGTCGGCGATGTCGGCCCGGAAGCACCTCGGCGAGTAGCTCCGCCGCGGCAGGGCGAGTAGACTCGCCCACAGCGACAACGGTTCTTCGCAATTCAACAGAGTGTGACAACGGCCCCTCATGGGGATGATCGGTTTCGACATCGCCTGTGTGCGAACGAGAAGCGGGCCGAGGATCCAGGGTTATCTCGTAAACGATCTCTGGAAAACAATAAGTGCCAATAACAAGCGCACTGACTTCGCTCTCGCTGCGTAAGCAGTAGAGCCACATGGAGTCCGTCAGTCTGGTGACCGCCTTCTAACCAGAGCCTGACGTCATCTAGAGGGCTTGCTGCGTGACTACGTCTGAGGGTCACGCGGGACTTGCACTCGGGCTGGGCTCGTCGACCTAGAAGCCAGTAGCAAAGGTCGGGGCCGAGTAGAACGTCTCATCTGGCTACGCCCGTAGAATGCGTGCAATCTCAGCGATGGACGGGGGTTCAATTCCCCCCATCTCCACCATCCGGCCGTCGTCACACTCTGTTCCGTCGCCGCCACACGAAGGCCCCCTCCCGCACCGGGAGGGGGCCTTCGTCGTTCGTCGTCGTCGCCGCCCGGCCCGGTGCACACCACAGGGCAGCCCGCAGGAGGCGCGGTGCCCGAACACGAGGAAGGCCCCCGACCGTGTGGTCGGGGGCCTTCTCCGTGTGCGTGGTGCGGTGCTACTGGGTCGCGTTACTCCGAGTCGGAGGACGAGACCGTGGCGAGGCGCGCACGGCGACGAGCCGCGAACGCGAGACCGGCGCCGGCGAGGGTCAGGGCAGCGCCCAGGCCCAGCGCGAGGCCCTGGTTGTCGGAACCCGTGTAGGCGAGACCGCTCGGGGTCGCGACGGGCGTGGTGCCGTTCGCGACGGGGACGACGACGGCGGCCGCGGCCAGCGTGAACTGGACCTCGTTCGACGGGCCGGCAGCGATCGGCAGGCCGTCGGCGTCGAGGACCGGCTGGCCCGCGTCGTCGAGCAGCGCCGACACGGCGACGGCGGTGTAGTCGTTCGGCTCGAGGGCCAGCGTGACGGTCCAGATGCCGTCCTCGCCGACGATGATGCGGTCGGCGGGGTCAGCAGGCTCGGCGGCCTGGGTGGTGACCTCGTCGAGCGCAGCCGTCGGGACGACGAGCAGGCCGATGTCGGAGCCGGGGGTGCCGGTGCCCTCGAAGGTGACCTGGTCGCCCGTCAGCGCGGCGCCGGTGACAGGAGCCGTGATCACGGGGGTGTCGAGCACGATGGGCTCGACGGGAGCGACGACGGCCGGCAGGCTGAAGTTGCGCGTGACGGTGTTGTCGAAGCCGCTGCCGCCGACGAAGCCGCTGACGAAGACGGTCTGGGCGACGTCGTCGTCCTCGGTGTAGGTGACCTCGATGGAGAAGGTCGTGCCGTTGCCGAGGTTCTGACGGCCGAGCTCGACGCCGTCGGCGTCGTCAGCGTTCACGATGACGGTGGAGCCGGCAGGAGCGGTGCCCGTGAAGGTCACGGTGCGCGAGTCGGTCGTGGTGCCCTGCTCGGGCGCGTCGAGGACGAGCGTCTTGGCGGGCGCCGGTGCGACGACGGGCGCCGGGATCGAGAACGCACGGGTCACGGGGGTGATGCCGCTGCCGCCGAGGGTGCCGTTCACGGTGACCGACTGGGCCGCCGCCGACGTGTCGGCGTAGGTGTACGTGATCGAGTACGACGTGGCGTTGCCGAGGTTCTGGCGTCCGAGCTCGCCCGAGGCGTTGCTCACGACGACCGTCGAGCCCTCGGACGCGGTGCCCGAGAAGGTGACGGTGCGCGTGTCGAGCACCTGGCCCTCGGTCGGGGTCGCGACGGTGAGGAACTTCGAGATGGGGAGGCGGAAGTTCACCGTCTTGGCGTCCGAGAAGCCGCTGCCGCCGGCGATGCCGTCGACGAAGACGCTCTGTCGCGAGGACACGGTCTCCGCGTAGGCAGGCAGGTCGACGGTGAAGGCACCGGTGGTGCGGTCGGTCGTCGCCGAGCCGAGGAGGGTGGTGCGCGTCGTGTCGCTGAAGACGCGGATCGAGGAGCCGGCGATGGCCGAGCCCACGATGTCCACGTCACGGGAGGTCGTGGTCGACCCCTCCGCAGGACTCGTGACGACGAGGTTGCCGACTGCGGCGGAGGCGGCGGTGGAGGTGAGGAGGACCCCACCGAGGGCGAGCGAGAGCGCAGCCGGAACGGCTAGCGCGCGACGCCAAGAGAACTTGGTGATCACGTACCTGGTGCTTTCTGTAGGAGAACAAGCGACATTGCTCATCCCCCGAGCCCAGCGCACGGGAGATATGCGAAGGGACCTCAACAAAGCCCCTCACTCAGCAGCCTAAGCAACACCTGTGTGTTCGGTCGCCCTGAACGGGTGATGGAACGGGTGGTCTCGTTCGTGGCCCCAGGTGACGCGCTGGGCTATCCGCTCCCTATATCGGGCCCCAGGCAAGCGAAGCTCAGGGAGACGATCGAGGCATCGTCATTGTTATAGTCGACAAGACGCTGGGCGAGAGCCGCGCCGGAGTCGTAGGGGGAACCGGCCGCATGAGCGACATCTTCACGCTGACGTCGGACGACGGTGACGGGCCCTCACCCGAGGAGGCGCCCCGCAAGAAGCGTCGCCTGTCGCGAGGCGCGAAGGTGCTGATCGTCATCGCATCGATCGTCGTCGGGATCGTGCTGATTGCCGTCGTCGGTGCCGGCGTCTACGCATCCCGGCTGGCGAACACGTTCGATGACAACGCCACCAAGATCGAGCAGGCGTTCCCTGAAGAGTCGACGCGTCCCGCTCCGGTCGAGACCGGCGCGATGAACATCCTCCTCATGGGCTCGGACTCTCGCGCCGACGAGACCACGATCGACGACGCGTCTGCCTCCGATCAGCGGACGGACTCGATGATGCTCGTGCACGTCGACGCGGACCGAGAGAACGTCTACGTCATGTCGATCATGCGTGACCTCTACGTGCCGATCCCCGGCAACGGCGACAACAAGATCAACGCCGCGTTCGCCTATGGCGGCTCGCCCCTGACGGTCCAGACGGTGGAGCAGCTGCTCGGCGTCCGCATCGACCACGTGGCCATCATCGACTTCGAGGGCTTCAAGGGCATGACGACGGCGCTCGGGGGAGTGGACGTGGAGTCGGCGCAGGCGTTCTCCGCTGGTCCGTACTCCTACGTCGAAGGGGTGAATCGTCTCGAGGGCGACGCTGCCCTGCGCTTCGTCCGAGAGCGCTACGCGTTCGCCGACGCCGACTTCACGCGGGTCAAGAACCAGCAGGCCTTTGTGAAGGGTCTCGCCAACACGATCTTGAGTCGAGCGACCTTGACCGACCCCGGCAAGGTCTCGGCGTTCGTCACGGCCATGTCGCCTTACCTGACCGTCGACAAGGGCTTCGACGTCGGCACGATCGGCAACCTCGCCTTCAGCCTCCGGAACATGGACTCGTCGACAATGCATTTCTTCACGATTCCGACCGCCGGCACGGGCAACGTCGGCGGCCAGTCGATCGTCAACGTCGACCAGGCCGGCCTCGATGCGGTGAAGCAAGGTCTTGCGACCGACACCCTCGACTCCGTCGTGCCCGATGCCCCGTGAGGGCTGCTGTTAGTGGTGACGGCCTGAGGCCCGGTCCGCATCGGCTTGCCCAAGACGCACGAGAGTCTGGTCGTGTTCTCATCACCGGTGCGTCAAGCGGGTTGGTTCCCCCTCTCGCGCGGCGTCTGCGTGCCGCGGGAATGGACGTCGTCGTCTCGTCACGTACTCTGGGCCTGCGTGCCGATCTCTCGGACCTGCGTCAGATCGATCGTCTCCTGCAGGACGTCAGACCTACCGCGGTGGTACATATCGGAGCGCTGGTGGGTCGCGCCTGCGAAGACGATCCACGCGCCGCGGAGGTCATCAATGTCGAGGCCACCGGCAGGATCGCGCACCTCGCTCGAGAACTCGGCGTAGAGCGTCTGGTGCTCGCCTCGACGGCTGCCGTGTATCCGGAGTCCACGGACCCGCACTCTGAAGACGAGACGGTGGGTGTGCCGGCTACGGTTTATGGCCGCACCAAGCTAGCTGCCGAGCAGGTGGTCCGCGAATTCCTCGACGGTTCGTCTGTCGAGCACGTCACCGCGAGGTTGTTCAACGTCTGGGGTTCCGCCTACCCGGGCGCACTCCCCGTTCGTTTGAGAGCGAGGGGAGACAAGGTGCAGTTGAGAGGTCTCGACGAGTTCGTGCGTGACTACGTCCACGTCGATGACGTCGCGGAGGTGCTCGGAGACCTCTTGCGGCCAGACGGTCCGAATCAAACGCCGACTTTGCTCAACGTCGCCACGGGCGTGCCTGTGTCGAATCGCGACCTCCTCCGGGGCCAGGACCTGATCGAGGGAGTCGACTATGAGATTCGAAGCCCTTTGGTGAGTCGTAGCGTGGCCGATGTCACGACCCTGAAGCGCTGGTGGGGGCGTGTTCCCGGGACGCTCCCGACGACTCAGCTGGAGGCGCCATAAGCTTCGTCCATCGTCGTGGTCGGCCGGCGCTGGTGGTCCATGAGCGCCCCCGCGGTGCGTGCTCACCGTCGATGCTCATCACAGCGGGGGACATGCCCGTTTGTCGTGTCCTAAGGAACGATTGCAGGCAGGTTGCTGGCCAACTGGGACGCGACGCGACGCGCCACCGTGTCAGTGACATGCGAAGTGTCCCGGTACACGAAGACGCCATCGACGACAGGCTGGCAACGATCGTCGCAGAGCCAAGGGACCGTGGGGACGTAGAGGGCGCCTGCATCGACGACGGCATCTTCTTCCGCAGCAGCGAGGCGTTCGTCGACCAGGCTGGTGGTAGGTGCTGAGCAGTCACCAGAGTTGCCAACAGATGCCGTGACGCAGAGGACAGGGGCAGCAGGCCAGCGCGGCGTCTCTCCGAGAACAACGACGTCGGTCTCCGGCAAATCGCGTGTGAGTTGCTCGATCGTGCGTGCGTAGGCGTTCGCCCAGGTCTCCTCGAAGGGCTCGCCCGAAGCGATCGAGCCGCGGTAGCCAGGCCCAGCGGCGCTCAGCACGATGAGGTCTGGTGACAGCGCTATTGTCCTGCGAAGTACTTGCTGACGCCACGTCGCGCATTCGTCATACGTCCGCTGAAGCGTGGTATCACGAAGTTCGAGGTCGACGAACGGACATGCCGACTTCGTGAGGGAAGTCAGAGCGCCTCTGTCCCGGACGACGGCCTCTTCCAGAGGGCTGAACCACTGCGCCGCGTGTGAGTCCCCCAGGAGGACTACTTGCAAATTGGCGTCGTCAGGCCCGTATAGACAGGAACCCGCTTCGACCTGCAGCCTCTCGAGGTGACAGCCGTCGGCGTATACGGGCGGAAGAGAAGCGCCGAGCTCGGCGAGCTCAGGCACGACGGTTGCGTAGGGGGCGCGTGGCTTGGCTGTGGCCGTGACGGGTGACGCTCCGACCAGGCCAGCTAGCAGGAGCGTGACCGAAGCCGCGGCTCCGATGCCGAGGAGCGAACGTGACGTCGACGACGACATGGTGCGCCGTCGGTGAGGACCAGCGTCGGGCCGGTGTCGGCGTTCGACCCACCGGAAGGTGCACTCGCTGAGCCCGAGAGCGACGAGCACGGCGAGGAGTACTTCGGGGACAGTCAACGTCCTCCCCAGCGCTAAGACAGGGACCACGAGCGCAGGCCAGTGCCAGAGGTAGAGCGAGTAAGAGCGATCGCCGACAGCGGTCAAGACTGGCTGGGCGAGGAAACGCGTGACGCTTGCACCACGGTCACTCGGGGCACCGAGGATCAGCACGACGGCGACGACCGGTAGGAGTGTCGGCCACGAGGGATGGGGCGTCGACGCGCCCACGACGGCGACGGAGGACAGCAACGCAGCCATCGCCAGCCACCCCGGCAACCCGGAACCCCGCATGACGCCACGAAGGCCCTTGCTACCGGCAAGCGCCAGAAGGCACCCGGCCCCGAGTTCCCAGGCCCGCGTCACGGGGAGGTAGAAGGACCACGGAGCGAATGCTTCCGTGAGGATGACAGCCAGGGCGAACGAGAGGGCACACAGGACTGCCACGGAGATGATGGGCAATGACTTACGCCGGTTGCCACCGAGTTTGAGAAGGATCAGGAGGAGGAGGGGCCACGCCAGGTAGAACTGCTCCTCGATGCCGAGTGACCAGAAATGGAGGAATGGTGCCGGCGATTCGTCAGCGAGGTAGTTGACCCCCGCAGCTGCGAAGCGCAAGTTCTCGATGCCCAGGACTGCCGCAAAGGCCTGTATTCGGGTTTCTCCGAGACTTGAGCTGGGTGCGACGACCAAGAGTGCAACCAGCGTGGTGGCGACGACGACAAGGGTGGTGGGCACGAGCCGGCGGATCCGCCCGACAGCGAAACGAAAGAGGTCGATGCGCCCGGTTGCCTCGTGCTGCCGCAGCAAAGCGAGGGTAATGACGAAGCCCGAGATGACGAAGAACACATCTACGCCCAAATAGCCCCCGGAGACAGGTGCTACTCCCGCGTGGTAGGCCACGACCAGCAAGACAGAGACGGCCCGCAGTCCTTGGACGTCCGCACGTCGGCTGTTGGCGGACACGTCAAGCATTCGCGCAGGTTAGCAGTACCCACATGCCCGACCGTGTTCTCACCGGGGCTTGGAATTGGCTCGACGCATATACCCCGGACGGGCAACTTGCATGTGTCGAGCGACCTGCGCCGCGAACCACAATGCGTCGCGCAGCGCCTGACTCAGCGGGAAGTTGCCGAGGGATCCGGCTAGGCGTCTTCTGGAGCGCAGAACCGTGCGCATGGAAGTGCTCCACGGACTCGTCAGACGGCTGAACTGGCCTGGGTGTATCCGGTAGGAGGTCAGGGCGTCAGGCAAGTTGTCGATGTCGCCGATGTCGGCCAGGCGCAAGAAGAGGTCGTAGTCCTGCATCCGTGCGCAATCTTCGTCATAACCGCCGACGCTCTCGAGCGATAGGCGTCTCATCATCACTGACGAGTGGACTAATGGATTGCGTTTGAGCAGGGTGGACTTGATCTGCTCGACACCGACCACGACCTCGAGGGTTCCCAGGAATCTGGATGCGTCGTCGATGAGCTGGGCAGACGAACCGAGGCAGACGAGTTCGGGTCGGTGCCGCATCTCCTCGAGCTGACGCTCAAGGCGTCCCGGCATGGCCAGATCATCGGCGTCCAGGCGCGCGATGAACTCACCTCGTGATGCCCGTAGGCCACTGTTCAGTGCTGCGGGCGTTCCTTGACGGTGCTCATGCTTTATCACCCGTACTCTGTCATCCGAGGGTACGTGACGAGGTTCGAGTTCGATTCCGTCGGCGACCAAGACGACTTCCAGGTCGACGCCAGTCTGCGCGAGCACCGAGTCGAGGGCAGCCCAGAGGTGTTGGTCCGCACGGACTGTCGGAATGACGACCGATATTGAGGGGGCAGGCATGGTGGGGCAAGGTTACGGTATATGGAGTAAGCAACGGTGACGGCTTCCCGTCCCCCGAAATCATGCGCTGTGATCGGGGCATCGGGTTTCGTGGGTCGAGCCATCGTCGGGCGCCTAGAGGAAGCCGGGTGGAGGGTCATCTCTGTCTCGGCGCCGCGCCTGACTTCCTGGGCAAGCGACGAGTCGGGCCTGATCTCGGAGTCGCTGGCGCACGAGGATGTCCTCGCTGCCCTGCAGGGAAAAGTGCAAGGGACGGACATCGTCGTCTTAGCGGCTGGCCTGGCCACGCCGAACTCTTCCGACGTCCCTGCTCTCATCGGAGCCAACGCGTTGTTGCCAGTTCTCGTCGCGCGGGCTGCCGCTCGAGCAGGCTGTGAGGGATTCGTCCACATCTCGTCGGCCGCCGTTCAGGGACGGGTTCGAGTCCTCGACGAGAGCGAGGTGACGACGCCATTCTCTCCTTACTCGACGTCCAAGGCGCTCGGTGAGAGCGCGCTCCTGGTTATAGCGGACAGCCTGGGCCTGCGTGCGTGCATCTTCCGTGCCACTTCTGTTCACGGCAATGGACGTCCCACGACCGCAGCTCTCCGCCGTGTGGCGCGCAGCCCCCTGTCCTCGGTTGCTGCGCCTGGCTCCGCTGCCACGCCCATCGTGTCCGTCTCGGGCCTCGCTCGCGCTGTCGCATTCCTGCTTCCAAGGCTCGAGGACGCACCTTCGATCGTTCTCCAACCCGCTGAGGGAGCCACTACTCGAAGCGTCCTGACTGTCGCTGGCAGTCGTGCGCCGCTGGTGGTGCCGGCTCTTTTGGCCCGGTTGGCTGTCGTGGTCGGGTACGGCGTGTTCGGTCGTGTCTTACCCGCGACAAAAGGCCACGTCCGTCGCGTGGAACTCATGTGGTTCGGACAGGATCAAGACGAGGGCTGGTTGACGCGGGCCGGGTTCGAGCCGATAGACGAAGTTCACGCCTGCCTCGCCCCCGACGGTGAGGTGCCCGCTCGACAGGTATGGCATAAGGGGAGCGAGGCATGAAGGTCAGGGGGACCGAGACGCCACGAGCGTCGTCCCTCGGTTCGAGGCTGCGACTCGTCGCTGTCTCTTCGGGCATCGGTACCGGCGGCAAGCTGCTCCAGTTCGCCGCCCTGGCGTTCCTTGCTACCCAGCTCACTCCGGCAGAGTACGGGCGCTTCTCCATCCTGCAGATCTTGCTGTTCGGCATAGCCAGCATCGCTAGTTCAAGTTTCGCATTCGCTGCCAACACGAGGGCGGCCGATATCGTGTCCGCCAACGCCGGAGTCGAGTTCTCGACCGTGCTCCGGGCCGTGGCACTCGGCAAGCTGCCCGTCTATGCCGGCATAGCAATTGCAGGGGCAGTCGTCTTCCCGCTTCTCTACCTCGTCTTGTCCGGAGGACTGGTCCCGACTCCGTTCGTCTTCGCACTAGGAGCAACATGCAGTGCGATCGTGGTGACGGACACATTCATAGGCGTTGTCGCCGGTACAGGTCGCGTCGTTCCATCGGCCCTGCTCGACGGCGCCCGGGGCGCGGGTTCTGCGATCGCGCTGGCAGTGGCCGTTCTGTTGTTCTCAAGTGACTGGACAGCGCTCGGCTTGGTAGTCGTTGACCTCGTGATCGCCACGGTCGGGATCTCGATGATGTCGACGAGAACGTCGGCGCGGCGTGTCACTAGCCTCATCGTCCCGCGGGCTTCAAAGGGTGTCATCAGGGCAGGTGTGGCCGCGAACGCCGCAGCGCAACTGGGTACATGGGCTCTCGTCTGGGCGGTGCAGGTTGTCGGCGGGCTGGGCGCAGTGGGAGCATTCTCTCTGGCCAACCGGTTTGCCACGCTGGTCTTGTTGGCGCCTGGGTTCCTGAGCAAGAACATGCTCGGTGCATTGCGACGGGACCGCCCTACGGGCGAAGATCGCGGAAAAAGCCTGCTCTTCTTCTATGTGGCCACCGTCAGCGCCGGCAGTCTGGCCGCCGCCGTTCTTGCTGTTGCCATTGGACTGTCGTTTCCCGCATTCCGCGGCAACTACCCGGGTCTGGACGAACTACTCATAGTCTTGTCTGGGGCGGCTGTGCTCAGGGCGGTGGCTACTAGCCTGGGCATCATCTGCGTCTCAAGAGACTTGCTTAAGACATGGGTATTGAGCGACGCGGCCGCTCTCCTTGTATTGCTTATATCTATAACGTTCGCACTAGTATCTGCTGCTGACATAGGTCTATTGCTCACGGGCCTCGTGATCTCGAACGCTACGGCCCTGATCTGGAGGGCAGGAGGACTGTTCCTTTCGCGCAGGGCCTCGTCATCCTCGCCGGAAGCCGACCGGCTCGCGGCCTGACTAAAGGAATTTTACCGTTCAGTCTTACGTGGACGAGGTGGCCTGGCTTGCCGTACTGGTCCCGCACTTCGCCACTGAGCCGACTGCTTCTCGATCCATGTATCTCGCGTCGGTGAGCACCTCACTCGCCCTTGCCGTGAGCTAGCCTCTGAGCGTGAAGACGACACCCGTGACCCTTTCCGCCAGGCGGGGAGCCGTTATCGTCCTTCTCGTCATCGTCTTGGGAATCTTCCTCATCCAACGGTCATGGTTCATAGGCCTTCTTCCGGAAACGGCCTACGTCATCTCGACGGCGACCGGTGGTTTCGCGATTTTCGCTACGGCAGTCGCAGGGCGTCGACGACTCTGGTCTGGCGGGTTCTTTTTCGTTCTCCTCATTGGACTCTTCCACCTCGGCATTCCCGCGGTCTTCGCTACGAACTCATCGATCCCTACTCGTTACGCGGACTACTTGCCGCTCTGGCTGAGCAACGGGGCCCCGATCACTGAATCGTTGTGGCTAAGTGTCACGGCAATGACGTCCATCGCAGTCGCCTACGTCATCGCCTCCAACAAGACGGACAACACATTTGCTGTGCAGCCTTCATCGCGGACGGAGGGGCTTGCCCTTGGAGGTCTCGTTCTCGTCGTTCTCGGCGCAGGCATGTATCTCGGCTACGTGGCCATCGCAGCACCGGAGCTGCTGACCGGTGCCGGAAAGAGGTACTACGAGCAGACCGTGTCGGGGAACGCGCCAATTGCCTACGGGACCATCATCGTGTCTATCGGCTCCGTATTGGCGGCTGCGGGCCAGAAGTCCCGCACGAGGAACGTCGCGTTCGGGGTCTTCCTGGTCTTCACGCTTGCGACTCTGGCGTTCGGCTCGCGAACGGCCGCCCTGTACAGCGTCGTTGCCGTGGTGGTCGTCGTTGCCCGGCTCCAGAGGATGCCTCGCCAGCGAGTTGCCATCGTCTCTGTTCTTCTTGGGCTAATGGTTGTCTCGGCGGTCCAGCAAGTCCGCGATGAAGGCTTGTCCGGTGCATCCGTCGGAGAGTTTGTGGGATCACCCGCCAGTGCCGCAACAGAGATGGGGCTTACTTTGCGGCCTGTAGTCGAGACCGTGCAATGGTTCGAGAACGGCGAGGACTATCGCTATGGATCCACCTATGTTGCGGGCGTCGAGCGCCTCATTGAGGGCGTGTTTGGTCTTGATCGCCCACCGTCGACAGAGGATGAGAGGTTCGCCGGGGCGCTCGTCCGCGATCGGGTCGACCTTTTCCAGATCGGTTACAGTATCGTTGCAGAGGCATACTTGAACTTTGGCCCCTTCGGGTTGGCCGCCTTCTTCGCCGCACTTGGTGTCTTGTTCGGTCGCTGGGACAGTCAAAATCTTGGCAATGGCCTGAGCGCCGCGCGATATGGCATTGTTTTTGTGGCCCTCATTGCTCACGTCCGGCAAGCATCGAATATTACGTTGACGAGCATCATCATCGGTCTCGTGGCAGTAGAAGTCACCCACCGCATCGCCGTTCTTGTCCACCAGTCGAAGATGTCTCGGGTCACCACCCGCTCTGTGCAGATGCCCGAGAGGCAACGCGCCGTTCTCTAGCGAGTTAGTTGGCTGTAAGGACCATGCGTCGCGTTCCTCCTGGTCGAACGTCGCGGCCTTCCGCTTCGTCAAGATAGGGTCGCACTATGAGGGTTTTGTTGGTCTCCGGCATCTTTGCCATGTCCGAGGACTTCCGGTCTGAGAAGCTTCAGGAGACAACAGAGACGATCCTCTACGACGGTCTTCGTCAACGCGGCGTCGACGTCGAGCAACGCGGTCACGCGTACTATGACGACTGGTCTGGCTTCGACGTAGTGCACCTCCACCACTTGGCCAATTCTTGTGTCCGCATGTTGCTGCCGAGCCAGCGACCTATTGTCTTCTCCCGACACGCGACGAAGCAGGTTCCCCTGCACCACAGGATCGTGTTGCGGCAGACGTACGCGAACAGCACGCGGGTCGTGGTCTCGAGCGAGCAGGAGCGGCGTCGTCTGGCTGGTGTGGTCCCGTCGGCCAAGGTGTCCGTGCTCTACAACGGGGTGCGGTCTGACAGCTTCACAGCTCGTGAACGAACAGCACCCGCACCTGGCGAGCGGTGGGTCCTCCTCTACGTGGGCCAGCTGATCGAGTTGAAACGTGTCCACCAGGCCATCGAGGAGCTGAAGGAAGTCCTTGTCCAGGGCTGGGATGCAGAATTGCGCATCGTCTCTCAGAGGGAGACTCTTCGGGGTGAGCTGGAAGCACTCGCCACTTCTCTCGGCGTCCTCGATCGTGTTCGCTTCCTCGGACCTAGGGGGAGAGAAGCTCTGGGGCGTGAGATGGACGAAGCTCACCTCTTGATGCTGCCTTCTAGGACAGAGGCACTTTCGACCGTCGTAACAGAGGCAGCGCTGGCCGCGCTGCCCGTGGCGTCGTACGACGTCGGCGGCATGCGTGAGCAGATCCCCGAAGCATGGCCGGCGCCGTCTGCTGATGACCGAAGGTCTTATTCAGAGATTGTCCGTAGCACGCTCGGTGACTACCAGACCGCAGCGCGGCGGTGGGCAGAGCACGTGCCAGTGGCGCGAATGCGATTCTCGACTGAGTCCATGATCGACGGACACCTGGCCCTCTATCGTGATGTGGCCGTCGGACGCTCAGAGTAGAACTCGTCCAACAACGGCCAAATGACGGACGTGTCGAAATGCTCGAGAACCGCACGGTGAGCAGCTTCGGCAAAGCCAGAGTCGGGCTCACTGCCAGTCAGCGAACGCTCGATCCCGGAAGCGAGAGCCGCGACGTCACCGATGGGCACGATGGTGCCCGTGACACCGTTCTGGACTACGTCGGCGGCGCCCGTGAAATCCGTTACCACCACAGGTGTGCCAGCGGCCGCCGCCTCGAGGATGACGGTAGGGAGCCCTTCTCGTAGCGAGGGGAGGCAAAGGACGTCCATGCGTCCGTACCATGGCGCCGTGTCCGCTACGTTGCCAGCGACACGTACCCAACTCTGGCCCAGGAGGTGTTGGGCGCGAGCAGGCAGTTGTTGGGTGCCCTCGTCAGGGCCGATGAGGAGGAGTTCCACATCTGCACCCCGGCGGCGCAATGAGTCCACGGCGAGGAGGAGCTGGTCGATGCCCTTGTCGGACGTCAGGCGCCCGACGAAGCCCACGACGCCCTGCCCAGTCCTCTTGACGCGCGATGCGCGCTCCTGAGCAGCCCTGTCACGGTAATGCTGGACGTCAACCCCGTTCGCAGAACCACGACCGAGGACTGTCATTCGTCTCGGGGGCAGCCCCGCGTGTGACGCTGCCTCGACGAGGCCCGACCCAACGCTCAGCGTGTCCGTGGATGCTCCGATGACGAACCGTTCGATGGCTGTGAGGGCGCGTCGAGCAAAGCCAGTCGTGGTCTCCAAGCGGAGGCCGTAGAGGAAGTAGATGCGTCTCGGCACACGGGCGACCAAAGCTGCCGCAGCGCCGAGCATGGAGGCCTTGGGAGTGCCGTACACGACGACGTCGGGTCTCTTCCGACGAAGCACCCGGACTATCTTGAAGAACGCCACAACATCCCTCACAGGCGACGGAGATCGCCGCATCGTGAGGGGCACGAGGCACACGTCTTCCTCGTCGGCGATGCGACGTGCGATCCCCGTATCGGTCGTGACGAGCGTGCAATGCCACCCGGTGCTGCGCAGGTGGCCCAGTTGTCCGCGCAGCTGCGAATGGACCGACCGATCCGTGGTCGAGATGAACAGGATGTGCCCCTTCGATCCCTCGACCGCGTTCATCGGGCAACCTCGTTCGGTCGTCGGCTTCGAAGCATTCGCGGCAGGGCGACGTATGCGGTGCACACGACCGCCATCGCGACGGCGCACAGGACGGCGCCGACTCCACCCACGGCGCTCAGCACGCCGAGGGTCGAGGTCAGGGCCGTGGTGCCGCAGACGAACGCGGCGATGCTTATGTGCGACCAACCAAGGTCCTCGAGAAGGTGATACCTGTGCTGGCGATGGGATTCATGCCAGCGTTCTCCGCGCAGCACCCTGCTGAGCAAGGTGTACGCCGTGTCCGCGAGGTAGACGGCGACCGGTCCCAGAACGGCGAGGAGCGGTGCTCCTGCTGCCAGCGCACCTAGCGTGATGACGCTCATCGCGCCCCCGATGAGGTAGCTGCCAGAGTCACCCAGGAACATCTTGTGGTGTCCGTTGTTCCATGGCAGGAACCCGAGTCCGGCCGCCGCCGCCACCGCGCCGGCCGCTGCCAGCGTGTCGGGAGCTGCATCCGTCATCGCGGCGAGGATGACATGGGCGACCCCGAAGGCGACGAGGACCATGCCGCTCAAGTTGTCGACGCCGTCCATGAAGTTGGCCACGTTGACGAGGACGGGTACGACGATGACGGCGATAGGGAGGAACAGGACCTGGCCGGACAAGAGCACCAACCAGCCGCCCACAAGCCCTCCGATGAGGAGTTGCGCGATCAGCCGTCCACCGATGGGCACGCCATGTGCGTCCTCAGCGAAACCGAGACCCGCCGTGAGGATGACTGTCGTGAGCACGAGGAAGGTGAAGGATCCACCGGTGCCACCCGCGCCACCGGTTGCCAGGGTCACGAGCAAGCCAGCGACGAGTGCCGCTGCCACGGCCACCCCAGCGCCTCTCAGGACGGGGCGCACGTGCGAAGAGCGGGCGCTGGGCAGGTCGATCACTGTGAAGCGCGTGAGCAAAGGTCGAACGGCAAACGGCATGAAGAGGCCGACAGCGACCGTGATGACTGCTGCGAGCAGGATCTTGTCTGAGATCACGATGCACCCGGACGAGGACCGGCCACGCTCAACGATCTCCAGGGAGAAGGGCCAGCGATCGCCACACGGACGACGAAGCTTTTATGTCGCTGAGCTCGAGGACGGACAGCGGCGGGACGATGGTGTGGGAGATCTTGGGGTGGGCGGGCCGGTTGTCGGACTCACCGTTGCCCACGAGCTCTTCGTGGAGCTTCTCGCCGTCGCGTAGCCCGGTGAACGTGATGCCGATGTCGCGGCCGGACATGGCGATCATGCGCTCGGCGATGTCGAGGATCTTGACGGGCTCTCCCATGTCCAGGATCAGGACTTCGCCAGGTGAGCCGATGCCGCCGGCCTGAACGACGAGATGGCAGGCTTCCGGGATCGTCATGAAGAAGCGCGTCACGTCGGGGTGCGTGATGGTCAGGGGCCCACCGGCCTCGATCATCGCCGTGAAGACGGGCAGCATCGAGCCGCGACTGCCGAGGACGTTGCCGAAACGGACTGAGAGGTACCGGGAACCCGTCTCATCTGCAGTCCATGCCGTGAGACGCTCGGCGAGGCGCTTGGAGTGCCCCAGTACGCTCGTCGGGTTCGCCGCCTTGTCCGTCGAGATGTTGACGAAAGTCGTCACCCCGACGGCCTTGCTGGCGTCCAGCACGTTCTGTGTCCCGAGCACATTGGTCTTCCATGCTTCGTCGGGGTACTGCTCGAGCATGGGCAGGTGCTTGAGTGCCGCCGCATGGAAGACGACTTCGGGTCGACGTTCCTCGAAGATCACCCGCAGTGCCTCCGGGTCCCGGATATCGGCGAGCACCACTTCCTTCGTGTCGAGCAGGCCGTTGCCTGAGATCGACAGCTGTGACTGCTGGAGACCGGTCTCGTCACGATCGAGCATGATCAGCTCGTCCGGCGCGAACTTCATGATCTGGCGGCACAGTTCACTGCCGATGGAGCCTCCGGCGCCGGTGACGAGAACTTTCTTGCCCTGCAGGTAGCCCGCGATCGACTCGACCTCGGTATCGACGGGGTGCCGGCCGATGATGTCCTCGATGGCGATGTCGCGAACGTCCCCGAGGCGCGACTTGCCCTCTAGGATCTCGTCGAGCAGCGGCAGCACCATGAGACGGAGTCCTGCCTCCGCCGTGAGGTCGGCCAGTTCCTGCAACAGGGGCGCGTCGGCCTTGGCCACGCCCACGATGATGGCCTCAGCACCGCTTCGTTGTGCGGCGTCGACGAGCTCGCGGCGGGTGCCCAGGACGCGCACACCCTCGATCCGCAGGCCAGCCCTCTCCGGGTCGTCGTCGATCAGGCCGACAGGCAGGTACGGCGATGTCGGGTCTGTCAGCATCCGCCTGATCAGGTGGTTCGCGAGACGCCCGGCGCCGAAGATCAGAGTGGGCTGCGCGTCCTCGCCGGGTCGGTGCTGGCTCTCCACATACAGCCGAGCCACGTAGCGCAGAGCGCCCATGAGGACGAAGGCGAGCGGCATCGCTATGAAAACAGTGCTGCGGGCCACCATGATCTCCGTCCCGACGACGAGCACCGGCACGCCGACGACGATACCGGTCGAGACCACCGCTACCACGAGAGCGCGCACTTCGGCGAAGCTACCGGGTACGAACCGGCGCCGATATAGACCGGTCGCGAACCCGGCCATTGCGCTGATGAGGACGATCACCAGCGTGACGCCCGAGACGGCCCACCACGTGACGTTCTCGTAAGCAAAGTCATATCGCAGTGACACCGCGGTAGTCACCGCGAGCACCCACGCGATCGCGTCCAGACCGACCTGTAGGGCAGTCCTACTACGCGGGGAAGATGTATTCGGGTTCATCACCAAGTCCTTCCGCCGTCAGCGGAGACAAGGACCGCGTCTGCGGCCCAGAGCCAGAGCGAGCCTGCTCCGGCAGAGATCGCGACGGACCCGGGGGCACCGGCCGTCGTTGGTGCGCATCCCACACGTGCGGGTTCAGTAGATGTGTCGCCGACCGACGCGACGGCGACGCCGTCGCAGCCGACGGACCCGCCCGAGGCCACGAGATACTCGCCGGCGTCGGCGGTGACGGCCAGTGCGCCCTCGACGAAGGCGCCGGCGTCCCACGTGGTCGCGCCGTCGACGGTGCGGTGCAGCGTCCCGTCGCCGCAGAGGACACCCGCGCGGGTGTCGCTGACCACCGCGAGGTCGATCACGGGGCAGGGAGCAGCGTGGTCGCCCGAGGGGGAGTGGACGGTGTCCGTGTCCGTGCGCGTGACGTACCAGGCGGCGGCGAGGCGGTCGGGGTAGTCGCCAAACTCGGCACCTCCCGAGAAGGTCTGGGCGAACGCCGGTGCGCAGGTCGCGCCCGCGGGCCCCACGACGAAGACCGTGGCAGCGTCGGCGGCCTGGAGGCGGTCGATGCCCGCCAGCCCGACGTTCGTCGCGACGGACGTCGAGGACCAGTCCGCGCCTCCTGTGGTCGTCGTCTCCAGGGACAGCTCGGCGGTGTCCGTGCCCGGCGTGCAGGTGCCCACCTCGCCACGCCATGCGGTGTCGCCGTCGACTGCGGACAGCAGACGCGTGGGCTGTACGGCGGCGGCCGATGTCGGCGTCGCCGAGGGAGTCGGGGCGACGGGTGCCGTCGACTCCTCGGCGGGGCTCGACGGCTGGAGGGCGGAGGGTTCGCGGTCCGCGGCGAGACCGGCAGGCTCCCGAGTCACGGCGACGGCGATCAGTCCGACGTCGACGAGCAGGAACGCGGCGATCCCCAGGACGGCGAGGCGGCGACGGGTGCTGGCTCGCTGGCCGCGCTTCCGGCGTGCGTCGGGCATCAGGCGTTCCCGCTCGCGGCCGCACGGCGCAGCAGATCGAGGACGACGTCGGCGGCGGGCACGAGCTGGCGTCCCGACTCGGCGAACGTCTCGTCCGAACGCCGGTAGGGGTCGACGACGTCGTCGTCGATCGCGTCCTCGGGGGCGGGGACCGTGCCCCGCCGCGAGGCCAGCAGCACGACGGCGGCACGGAGCCGGTCGGCGACGGGGGAGCCGACCAAGGGCATCACCGCTGCGAGCTCGGCGTCCGTCACGCCCTCGGCCAGCCGGGCGGCCTCGCGCATCGTGAAGGTGTACCGGCTCGCACGAGGGTGCATGGACACGACCGCGCGGCGGTGTTCCCGAGCGAGGGCGATGACGAGGTCGGCCGAGCGCACGTCGCGTTCGAAGAGGAAGCGGGCCCGGTGGTCGTCGGGCTCGAGGTCGTAGGAGCGGGCGAGGGCACGAGCCTGGTCGGGCATCACGTCGTCGTCGACCGCCATCGTGCCGGCGCTCGAGACGACGACGTCGTCGAGGTCGGCGAGGCCGCGGCGCAGGTACAGCTCGGCCAGGGGGCTGCGACAGATGTTGCCGGTGCAAACGGTCAGCAGCGAGAAGCCGGTCGGGGCCCCTCGGGGGGAGAACAGGCTCACGGCAACTACCTCGCCGAGCGCGAGCGCGTCTTCGGCGCGGCAGGCAGGTCGCCGATGCCGGCCTCGGGGGTGTCCTGCTCCATGCCGTAGTACGCGCCGTAGTTGCCGTAGCCGTAGGCGTCCGGTCCCTTGGTGGGCAGCATGGTGAGCACGATTCCGAGCACCTTGCTGCCGATGTGCTCGAGGTTCCGCAGGGCCGACTGCAGCTCGTTGCGGGTCGTGCGCCCTGCCGCCGAGACGACGATCGCGCCGCCTGTCAGCTTGCTGAGGATCGCGGCGTCGGTCACGGGCAGCAGCGGCGGTGCGTCGATCAAGACGTAGTCGAAGGACGCGTTGAGCGACTCGAGCAGGGCGATCATGGCCTTCGAGCCGAGCAGCTCGCTCGGGTTCGGGGGAACGCGACCGGCGGGCAGCACGTACATCGTCCCGCGGCCCCAGGCCTGGAGGACGTCCTGCAGGTCGGCACGGCCGATGAGCACGTCGGTGAGGCCCACGACGCCCTCGAGGCCGAGGGTGTCGGCGAGGCGCGGCAGGCGAAGGTCGCCGTCGACGACGGCGACGGTCGCGCCGGTCTCGGCCAGGGCCACGGCGAGGTTGGCCGTGGTGGTCGTCTTGCCCTCGCCGGGCAGGGACGACGTCACGACGAAGCACCGGCTGCCCGACTCGACGTTGACGAACTGCAGGTTGGTGCGGAGGGTGCGGAACGACTCGGCGCGAGGGTTCCGCGGGTCGACGTGCACGATCAGCGGGTTCTTCTTCGCACCAGGGTCGAAGCTGATGCCGCCGACGATCGGGGCGTCGGTGATGAGCTCGACGTCGTGCGAGCCGTGGATGCGCGTGTCGAGCGTGCTCCGCAGCACGGCTGCTCCGACGCCCAGTGCGAGCCCGACGAGCAGGCCGAGGCCGAGGTTCAGCGTGGTGCGCGGGGTGGCGGGTGCCGAGGCGACCGAACCGGGGACGATCGTGGCGATCTTGACCAGGCTCGCGCCTCCGTCGGTCGGCATCTCGAGCTCCTCGACGACCACCTGGGTCAGGGAGGCGCCGACCGCGTTGGCGATGTCGGCCGCCTGCTGGGCGTCGGTGTCGGTGACCGTGATGTTGATCAGCACGGTGTTGAGCGGAGAGTCCGCCGTGATGCGCGAGGCGAGCTCGGCGGCAGTCGTGTTCAGGCCGAGACCCTCGATGACAGGATCGAGCACGCTGTTGCTCGTGACGACGTCGACGTACGAGCGCACCTTCTGCTGGGCGGCACTGCTGCCCTGCACTGCGTCGCCCGTCGTCGCCGAGTCTGCTGACTGGACGGAGACGAACAGGCGCGTCGACGACACGTACGTCGGGGTCGCGAGGATGGACGACAGCGCTCCGGCGGCGACGCCCGCGAGCGTCAGCGCGGCGATGAGGATCCAGCCCTTGCGGAGGATTCGGATGTAGTCACGCAGTTCCACGCGGCGGGTCCTGTTCGTAGGGCCGCCGGGCGTGAAGTACTGATCCCCCAGACGACCTCGGAGCGGCTCCGCGAGGCCCCGCCCCCCTACGGGCACGACTGCGACCGAGCGGAACCTGGGTCGTCCTCAATACTTGCACATCATGTGTGGGTAAGAGACCAGCCGGTATCTTTTTTCTCGACCGAGCGGCTAGCCCTGGTTCTGGTAGCTGTGAGCCCCCGTCCCGGCGTAGGCGCCGCCCTCGACGATCAGGTACTCGGGGCGGATCGCGCGACCGGCGAAGAACGACTCGAGGATCTCGCGGGTCCCGGCCGCGTACCGGGCCTGCGGTGACCCGGGCGGCATCGACGCCGCCGCCCAGAAGGGCTCGCTCTCGCTCAGCCTCGGCACCGGCTGGGCCAAGTCGCTGTCGTTCACCACGGGCCAGTGCCCGGTGATGAAGTACAACCGGCAGCTGATGATGGCGATCCTGCACGACCGCACGAGCATCGCGAAGAACGTGCACGCGCAGGCGATAAGCCTCGCGGACGCCCCGCGCGGCTACGCCGAGTTCGACAAGGGCGCGGCCACGAAGTACGTCCTGAACCCGAACGACTACATCAAGGTGGCCTAGCGGGCGATGCCGCGCCGTGCCTCCTCGATCTCGAGACCGAGACCCGAGGAGGCGCGGCTCGGCCCGTCAGCGCCGGCTTCGCCCTCGCAGGGGGTGCAGTCGCTGCAAGGGGTGTATGACGGAATCTCCATGACGAACGCGCCCGACACCTCCTCCGTGCCCACCTCCTCCTCGTCGTCGGGGTACGACGAGCGCCAGAAGTGGCAGGCCTTCTGGGTCTGCGTGGGGGTGGCGGCCCTGACGATCCTCGACCTGTCGAAGGTCAACGTGGGGCTGCCGAGCATCGAGGCGTCGCTCGGCGCCGGACCGACCGCGCTGCAGCTGATCGTCGCCGGCTACGCCCTGGCCTTCGGCTTGTCGCTCGTGCCGTCGGGACGCCTCGGCGACCTCAAGTCGCGGCGCCTGATGTTCGTCATCGGCCTCAGCTCGTTCACCGTGGCCAGTGTGCTCTGCGCGATCGCCCCCACGGTCGAGCTGCTCGTCGCCGCGCGGATCCTGCAGGGCGTCGCCGCCGGCATCCAGATGCCGCAGGTGCTCGGCCTGATCCAGCAGCTGTTCCAGGGGCGCGAGCGCGGCAGGGCGTTCGGCCTGTTCGGCGCGGTCATCGGCGTCTCGACCGCGTTCGGCCCGACCATCGGCGGTCTGCTCATCGCGGTGGGCGGCGCCCAGGACGGCTGGCGCCTCCTGTTCTGGATGAACGTGCCGCTCGGCATCGTCGCCATCGTCTTCGCCCTCAAGCTGCTGCCCCGCACCTCGACGGCGCCGAGCGGCCACAACGAGCTCGACCTGATGGGCATCGTGCTGCTCGGGCTGACGATCCTCACCCTGATGCTGCCGTTCGTGCTGACCACCGGCCAGGGCGATGACCCGCTGCGCTGGCTGTTCCTGGTGGGCTTCGCTGGCTTCGGCGCCCTCTTCGTCTGGTGGGAGCAGCGCTACAAGGCCCGCGGCAAGTCGCCGGTCGTGCACTTCTCGCTGTTCTCGCTCGCGTCGTACCGCAACGGCACGCTCATCGCGACCGTCTACTTCTGCGCGCTGCCTGCGACGTTCCTGCTCACGACGCTCTTCCTGCAGCAGGGGCTCGGCCTCGAGCCCGTCTACGCGGGCATGGTGACCATCCCGTTCGCTCTCACCAGCGCTGTCGCCGCGTTCTACGGCGGACGCATCGTCGAGAAGTACGGCCGCAGCCTCGTCGTGCTCGGCCTCGTGCTCGTCGGAGTCGGCTTCGTCGTGCTGCTGCTGGCCGCGACGCTCACCCCGCCCGAGTACACGCCGTGGGCGATGGCGGGCGGCATGCTCGTCGCCGGCACCGGCGGAGGCTTCGTCATCTCGCCGAACCAGACCCTGACCCTGGCGGAGGTGCCGGTCGAGATGGGCGGAGTGGCCGGCTCCATGGGCCAGGTCGGCCAGCGCGCCGGCACCGCGATCGGCACGGCTGCGGCGGTCTCGACCTTCTACTCGGTGATCGCCGGACGCAGCGAGGGCTCGACCCTCGACATCTACCACGAGGCGTACCGCAGCGGGTTCCTGGTGACCATCGCCCTGGTGGCGGGAGCGCTCGTGCTGGCGCTGCTCGACCTGCGGGCGCGGAAGCAGGGGCGGGTGGGGGAGGCGGCCGACGCCTCCTAGGGGAGGCGCGGCCTGACCCGGCCGGGTTTGGCCCGATCTGGCCTGGCGCGACTACGCGGCGGGGGACTGCGCGGCCGCGGCGTCGAGCCAGGCCGTGATGTCGACGGCGAGCGTGCGGGGCAGGTCGACGGCGGCAGGGTCGACGCGGGTGATCGTGCTCGTGTGGGCGGCGGCGACGGAGGCGGCGGTGACGACGGACATGGTGGGCTCCTCTGCGAGACGGTCTGGTTGGCGGGGCCGCCGCGGCCCGTCGAGGTGACGACGGACCGCGAGGCTCCTGGCACGCTCACCCGTCGTGGGACGGGACCCCTCCGGGGTGCGGCGACTGCCTGCGGCCAGTCAAGCCGAGAGGGTGTGTCGTCAGCGTCAACCGAAAGGACCGGTTCTCGTCCTGCGCCTACTCCGGGCGGATGAGGTCGTGCGTCGGCGTCGAGTTGCCCCGAAGTGCTGCTCGCGGCCGGTCATGGCGACGTTTCGGGGCAACTCGATGCCCGGCGCGGGCGCGGGCGCGATCGTGCCCGCGCTCGTGGGCGCTCGTGCATGGGGTCAGGGGTGGGGGACGGACGCGGGATGCAGGCGGACGAATGCGAGGACGGCGTCGTGCAGCAGGCCGTTCGTCGCGAGTGCGCTGCCGTGCCACGGCCCTGGCTCGCCGTCGGTACTCGTGAACGTGCCGCCCGCCTCCTCGACGATCGGGATCAGCGCCGCCATGTCGTACGGCTCGAGGCCGAGCTCGCCCGCGACGTCGAGGGCTCCCTCGGCGACGAGGACGTACGACCAGAACTCTCCGTAGGCGCGCGTGCGCCAGACCTGGTCGGTCAGCGTGAGCAGCTGCTCGAGCCGGCCCGCCTCGCGCCAGTACTCGAGGCCGTTGTAGCTCAGCGACGCGTCGGCGAGGTCGCGGACGCCCGAGACGCGCAGGGGAGCGGCACCGTGCTCGGACGAGAACGCCCCGCCGCCCGTGCTGGCCCACCAGCGGCGGCCGAGGGCCGGAGCGCTGACGACGCCGAGCACGGGGACGCCGTCGACGACCAGCGAGATGAGGGTCGCCCAGACGGGGACGCCCCGGAGGAAGTTCGCCGTCCCGTCGATCGGGTCGACGATCCACTGGCGGCGGGGGGCCGCGTGGGCGCGTGCGGTGCGGTCGCCAGCTGCGTCGTCCCCGGCTGCGTCGTCCCCGTACTCCTCGCCGTAGAAGGAGTCGCCGGGGCGCTCGGACTCCACTCCGGCGCGGATGGCCCGCTCGACGGCCTGGTCGGCGTCGGTGACGTGCGTGCGATCGGGCTTGAGCGACACGTGCAGGTCGGCGGAGCGGTAGCGCTCGGTGCTGATCGCGTCCGCCGCATCGGCGAGCGTGAGGGCGAGACGCAGGTCGGCGGCCCAGCGGGCGCCGTCGTCGGCCGTGGCGCCCGCCGAGCTCGTGTCGGCGTCGGACGAGGAGGCGCGGGTCGGGTCGGTCACGCTGCCAGCGTACCGAGCGCGCCCGGCAGGCACCGCGCCTCCTCGTGTCTGGGTCGCCCGTCGGTCACTTCTCGGGGGCGTGCATCACAAAGCGAGAGTGATCCTGCTTCCTGCGCCCCGCCTCCCGCGTGAATCGGTTCGGCCGCCTGCAGATCACTCTCAAATTTGAGAAAGCAGCCCGCACATGCCGACCAGGAGGCCACTTAGGTTGCTGTAAAACCCGGAAATCCGGTTCTTGCAGGGCGCGCGGTCGGCATTTGCGGTGTGGCCGGGGACGGCTGACACATATGCCGACCGGGAGTCGGCACGGGCTGCTGCAGAACAGGGAAATCCGGTTGTTGCAGGGTGCGCGGTCGGCATTTGCGGTACCGACCCACCGGCGACCGCGACCGCACCGGCGGCGGCGGGTCGGCTAGCGCGACGGCGGAGGCGGCGGCTGCTCGTCCGAGCGGGCGTCCTCGTCGCGGGCGGCCTGCTCGCGGCCGCTGACGCCGCCCTTCGAGGCGAGCAGCGTCTGCAGCGAGGCGAGCCGCTCACGGCCGACGTCGCCGAGCTCGCCGGCCTCGACTCGGTCGACGATCTCCCAGTCGTGCGCCTCGGCCAGCGGGATCCCGTCGCGCGAGGGCTTCTCGGAGGGGTGGGCGTGCCGCGCGAACGACCGGAGGATGTTCTCCGGGTCGACGTGCCCGAGCCCGAACGATCGGACGCCGGGCGTGTCGACGATCCAGCCGCCGCTCGGCACCTTGAACGAGACGGTCGACGACGACGTGTGCCGCCCGCGCCCGGTCACCGCGTTGACGACGCCGACCTCGCGCTGCGACCCGGTCAGGGCGTTGACGAGCGTCGACTTTCCGACGCCCGAGTGGCCTACCGTCACCGTCACGTGCCCGTCGAGCAGCTCGCGCAGCTCGTCGAGCACCGGCGACGGCGAGCCGTCGGGCAGGGGGTCGAACGACGTGGAGGTGGTCGTCACGATCCGCAGGTCGAGGCACGAGAAGTGGGCCGCGAACGGTGCGGGGTCGGCGAGGTCGGTCTTCGTGATGCAGAGGATCGGCTCGACCCCCGCGTCGAAGGCGGCGACCATGTAGCGGTCGACGAGCCGGGGGCGCGGCTCGGGGTCGGCCGCGGCGACGACGATCAGCATCTGGTCGGCGTTGGCCACGATGACGCGCTCCACGGCGTCGCTGTCGTCGGCACTGCGGCGCAGCAGCGTCGTCCGTTCCTGCACCTTGACGATGCGGGCGAGCGAGCCCTCCGCGCCGCTCGTGTCGCCGACGACGCCCACGCGGTCGCCGGTGACGACGCTCTTCTTGCCGAGCTCGCGGGCACGCGCGGTCGTGATCTCACGCTCGTCGGGGGTGCCGGCGTCCATCAGCACGCCGTAGCGGCCGCGGTCGACGGTCCAGACCACCCCCTCCTCGGCGTTCGCGTACGCGGGCCGCTGCTTGGTGCGCGGCCGGTTGGCCTTCGGGTTCGGGCGCTGCCGCACCGAGCTCTCGTCGTACTGGCCCCAGGCCTCGTCGTCTGCGGCGTCGTCGCCGTCGCTCCACCAGCTCACCGGGGGCCTACAGGAACCCGAGCAGGTCGATGTCGGCCGGGCGCTCGACGACGCGGCGGCCGAGCAGGTCGTCCCACAGGTCGACGAACTGCGGCAGCGTCTTCGAGACGACGCGGACGTCGTCCAGCTCGACGCCGTCGACGGCGAGGCCGATGATCGCCGCGGCGTGGGCCATGCGGTGGTCGCCGTAGGTGCGCCACTGGCCGGCGTGCAGCGGCGACGGCTCGACGCGGAGGCCGTCGTCGAGCTCGGTGACGAGGCCGCCGAGGGCCGAGATCTCGCTGGCGAGGGCCGCGAGGCGGTCGGTCTCGTGCCCGCGCAGGTGCCCGATGCCCGTGATGGTGCTCGGGCCGGAGGCGAGGGCGGCCAGGGCGACGAGGGCCGGGGCGAGCTCGCCGCCGCGGGACAGGTCGACGTCGACGCCGGGCAGCGACCCGCCGCCGACGAGGCCGTCGCCGCCGTCGACGGTCAGCACGCCGTCGACCAGCGAGACGGTGGCGCCCCAGAGCGGCAGCAGCTCGATCAGGTCGGCCCCGACCTGCGTCGTCTCGGCCGGCCAGCGCGAGATCGAGACGGTGCCGCCGGCCACCAGGGCCGCGACGAGGAAGGGGGCCGCGTTCGAGAGGTCGGGCTCGATGGTCAGCTCGCGCCCGGCGATCGCCGTGGGCGGCACCTCCCAGACGCCGGGCTCAGGGGTCGCGACGGCCACGCCGCGCTGGGCGAGCGCGTCGATCGTCATCTCGATGTGCGGCGTGCTCGGCAGCACCTCGCCCGTGTGGCGGAGCGTCAGCCCCTGCGAGAACCGCGGCGCCGACAGCAGCAGGCCGGACACGAACTGGCTGGAGGCGGACGCGTCGATCTCGACCTCGCCTCCCTCGACCTCGCCCGTGCCGTACAGGCTGAACGGCAGCGAGCCGCGGCCGTCGTCCGACACGTCGACGCCGAGGGCCCGCAGGGAGTCGAGGGTCGCGCGCATCGGGCGACGTCGAGCGGCCTCGTCGCCGTCGAAGGTGATGGGGCCGAGGGCCAGTGCCGCGACCGGCGGCAGGAACCGCATGACGGTGCCCGCGAGACCGCAGTCGACCGTCGCGCCGCCCGTGAGCTCGCCGGGCGTGACGACGAGGTCGGGGCCGAACGGCTCGCCCGACTCGAGCTCGTCGATCGTCGTGCCGAGTGCCCGCAGTGCGTCGATCATCAAGGAGGTGTCGCGCGAGTGCAGGGGAGCCCGCAGCGTCGAGGGGGAGTCGGCCAGGGCCGAGAGCACCAGCTCGCGGTTCGTCAGCGACTTCGACCCCGGCAGCGACAAGGAGGCGCGGAGGGGGCCCGCGGCGCGCGGCGCGACCCAGCGCCCGTCGTCGACCGTGGGCGGAACGCCGCCGTCGTCGTAGGGAGAGAACTCGGGCCCGGAATACCTGTACACCTGCATCGGTTCACCAGGGTAATGCAGCGACGACCTGGAGGACGCGTGCCCACAGCACTTGCACCGAGGCGGATCACCGTGGCCGAACTAGAATCGGCCGTGATGATCACCCCCGAGGGCGACGAGCCCACCCCCGCGACCAGCGCGACCGCACCCGACCCCGTCGAGGCGGGCGACGGCGACGCCGTCGCCGCAGCGACAGTCGAGGCGATCGAGGCCGTCGAGACCTCGGACGAGGGCGAACCGGATCTGCGCGGCCTCTTCGAGGAGCAGGCCCTGCCGTTCATGGACCAGCTCTACGCGGCGGCCATGCGCATGACGCGCAACCCGGCCGACGCCTCCGACCTCGTGCAGGAGACGTTCGTCAAGGCGTTCGCCGCGTTCCGGCAGTTCCAGCAGGGCACCAACCTCAAGGCCTGGCTGTACCGGATCCAGACCAACACGTTCATCAACACGTACCGCAAGAAGCAGCGCGACCCCTACCAGGGCACCATCGACGAGCTCGAGGACTGGCAGATGGGCGGTGCCGAGTCGGCGACCCGCACCTCCGGCTCCACCCGCTCGGCCGAGGCCGAGGCGATCGACCACCTGCCGGACAGCGCCGTCAAGGACGCGCTGCAGAAGGTGCCGGAGGACTTCCGCATGGCGGTCTACTTCGCCGACGTCGAGGGGTTCTCGTACCAGGAGATCGCCGACATCATGAAGACGCCCGTGGGCACGGTGATGAGCCGCCTGCACCGCGGCCGCCGACTGCTGCGGGGACTACTCGCCGACTACGCCCGCGACCGAGGGATCGCGGTGCCGGCCGGCACGACATCGAAGGGCAGCACCAAATGACCGACTGCGGTTGCGACAAGGCGAAGGCCGAGCTCGAGGAGTTCCTGCACGACGAGCTCTGCCGTGAGGACGCCGCCGACATCCGGGAGCACATGGCCACCTGTGCCGACTGCTCCGGCGAGCACAAGGTCGGCATCGTGCTGACGGAGGCGGTGCAGCGCGCCTGCAAGGAGACGGCCCCCGAAGACCTGCGCTCGACCGTGCTCGCGCGGATCCGCGACCTGCAGGCCTCGCACTAGCCCGCAGAGCCCGTTCGGCGCCTGGGGAGCTGGCCCGTCAGCTCAGCGTCGCGTCCTCGCGACGTGCCGCGTGCGCGACGACGTCGTCCCAGAGCAGCTGCAAGGAGGGGTCGCCCGCGTCGCCCGTGCGCTGCACGACCTTCGACACGGCCGGGACGCAGAGCATGAAGTCGGGCTCGCCGACGACCAGCACGAGCGGGTCGTTGCCGGTGCCGGAGCAGAGCCGGCCGCCGTACTCGCGGCGCACAGTCTCGAAGAAGTAACAGGCGGCGCCGAGCGAGACCGCGTCGGGCACCCCATCGGCGTCCACGTCGCCGCGGTGGCGGGCGATGACGGCGTCGAGCGTGCCGACGGAGCCCGGGCTGAAGTCGAGCGAGGCCGCGTCGTCGCGGTGCCCGCCCTTCGCGACCGACTTGACGAAGCGGGACGCCTCGTCGGCGACGTGCTGTTCGGGTGTCGAGTTCCGTGTGAAGAGACCCATGGTCGTCGACCCTATCGTCCGACGTCACGCGTCGTCGACCTGCGCTAGCGTCGTGGCATGACCGCCACGGTGGAGCTCCTCGCCAGCCCGACGTCCGACGACCTCGACGACCTGGTGGCCCTCATCGGGCTGCTCGGCCACTCGCTCGACGCCGAGGTGCTCTCGGCCCGCCTGTCGCACCTCACCGCCGCCGCGGGGCACGAGACCTGGGTGGTGCGCGGCGACGACGGTCGCGTGGTCGCCGTCGCGGGCGCCCACGTGCGCTGGGCCTACAACGCCGACGCGCCGACCGCGCAGCTGCTGCTGCTGGTCGTCGGGGAGGCGGCCCGACGAGACGGGACCGGCTCGCACCTCCTGCAGCACTTCGAGGAGTGGTCGCGCGGCCACGGCGCACGCACCCTCGAGGCCGTCTCGGCCGCCGCCACCGACTCGGCCCACCGCTTCTACCGCAAGCGCGGCTACCACGAGGCCGGCGTCCGCTACTCGAAGCTCGTCTGACCCGCGCGGACGCCGTTCGCGCAACAACACGGACACGGAAGCGACGCGAGAGCGACGAACCGACGTGATGTTCCACGTCGGTTCGTCGCTCTCGCGTCGCTTTCCCAGTCGGGCAGCGGGCCCGCCTGGCCAGCCGGGCGCTACAGCGTGAGCGCCGCCGCGATCAGCTCGGCCTGCTGCGCCGCGCTCGCCTTGGTCGAGCCCGCAGCCGGCGAGGCCGACGCAGGACGCGAGGCGACCGTGATCCGGCGGTCGAGGTGCTTCTGCAGCTCGAGCACGACGAACGGCCAGGCGCCCTGGTTCTCCGGCTCCTCCTGGGCCCAGACGATCTCGGCCGAGGGGTAGCGCGACAGCACCTCGCGGATGCGCTCGAGCGGCAGCGGGTAGAGCTGCTCGAGGCGGACGAGCGCGATGTCGTCCTGCACGCCGCGCTTGTCGAGCTCGGCCGAGAGGTCGTAGTGGATCTTGCCGGAGTGCAGCACGATCCGCTTCGTCGCCGACGGGTCCTGGACGCGGGTGCAGTCGAGCACCGGCTCGAACCGGCCGCTCGTGAACGCGTCGACACCGCTCGTCGCGCCCCGGAGGCGCAGCATCGCCTTGGGCGTGAACACCACCAGCGGTCGGCGGGGGCGCGCGTACGCCTGGCGGCGCAGCAGGTGGAAGTAGGAGGCGGGGGTCGAGGGGCGCGCGATGGTCATGTTGTCCTCCGCGCACATCTGGAGGAACCGCTCCATGCGGGCCGACGAGTGGTCGGGCCCCTGGCCCTCGTAGCCGTGCGGCAGCAGCAGGACGACGCTCGAGCGCTGTCCCCACTTCTGCTCGGCGCTCGAGATGAACTCGTCGATGATGGTCTGCGCGCCGTTGCTGAAGTCGCCGAACTGCGCCTCCCACATCACGAGCGCGTCGGCCCGCTCGACCGAGTAGCCGTACTCGAAGCCCATCGCCGCGTACTCGCTCAGCAGCGAGTCGTAGATCCAGAGGTTCGCCTGGTCGTCGGTGATGTTCTGCAGCGGCAGCCACTCCTGGCCGTTCTCCCGGTCGTGCAGCACCGAGTGGCGCTGCACGAAGGTGCCGCGGCGGCTGTCCTGGCCGGCGAGGCGCACCGGCGTGCCCTCGGTGAGGACCGAGCCCATGGCGAGCAGCTCGGCGAAGGCCCAGTCGATGCCGCCGTTGCGGCTCATGTCGACGCGCTTCTTGAGCAGCTGCGAGAGCTTGGGGTGCACGGAGAAGCCCTCCGGCGGGTTGTCGTGCGCGTCGCCGATCGCGTGGATCAGGTCGAGCTCGACGCCGGTGCTCTCGGGCTCGCCCGAGGTGTCGTCCCGCTGCGACCTCGGCCGCTCGAGGTCGTCGACGTCCCCGCCGTCGTCGGTGATGACGGGCATCGAGCCGGTCTGCGCCGCGTGCGTCTCCTGGAAGGCGCGCTCGAGGCGGTCCTGGAAGTCGCGGTGCGCGCCGTCGTACTCCTCCTGCGTGATGTCGCCGCGGCCGACGAGGGCCTCGGTGTAGAGGGTGCGGACGCTGCGCTTGGCCTCGATCAGGTTGTACATCAACGGCTGGGTCATCGAGGGGTCGTCGCCCTCGTTGTGCCCGCGGCGGCGGTAGCAGATCAGGTCGACGACGACGTCGCGCTTGAACTGCTGGCGGTACGAGAACGCCAGCTCGGCGACCCGGGCGACGGCCTCGGGGTCGTCGCCGTTGACGTGGAACACCGGCGCCTGGATCGTCTTCGCGACGTCGGTCGAGTAGATCGACGACCGCGACTCGGACGGGGGAGTGGTGAAGCCGACCTGGTTGTTGATGACGACGTGGATCGTGCCGCCCACGCGGTAGCCGCGCAGCATCGACATCTGCAGCGTCTCGACCACGACGCCCTGGCCGGCCATGGCCGCGTCGCCGTGGATGAGGATCGGCAGGGTGCCGAAGACGCCCTTGGGCCCGCGATCCTGCTTGGCGCGGACGATGCCCTCGAGCACGCCGTCGCCGGCCTCGAGGTGCGACGGGTTCGCGGCGATGTAGACCGGGATCGTCTCGCCCGTGGCGCTCGTGAACTCGCCCTCGGTGCCCAGGTGGTACTTGACGTCGCCGGAGCCCTGGACCGTGCGCGGGTCCTGCGTGCCCTCGAACTCGCGGAAGATCTGGCCGTACGTCTTGCCGGCGATGTTGGTGAGGACGTTGAGACGGCCACGGTGCGCCATCCCGATCGCCACCTCCTCGAGCTCTTCGCGGGCCGCCTGCTGGATGACGGTGTCGAGCAGGGCGATGGCGGACTCGCCGCCCTCGAGGCTGAAGCGCTTCTGGCCGACGTACTTGGTCTGCAGGAACGTCTCGAAGGCCTCGGCCTCGTTGAGCTTCGCGAGGATGCGCATCTGCTCGTCGTGCGACGGCTTCACGTAGGGCACCTCGACGTGCTGCTGCACCCAGGCGCGCTGCGCGGGGTCCTGGATGTGCATGTACTCGACGCCGATGGTGCGGCAGTACGAGTCGCGGAGGATGCCGAGGATGTCGCGCAGCAGGGCCGAGGTGTGGCCGCCGAGGCCGCCCGTGACGAACTCGCGGTCGAGATCCCAGAAGGTGAGGCCGTGGCTCTCGATCGCGAGGTCGGGGTGGCTGCGCTGGCGGTACTGCAGCGGGTCGATGTCGGCCATCAGGTGGCCGCGGACCCGGTAGCTGTTGATCAGCTCCTGCACCCGGGCCGTCTTGCCCACGCGCTCGGCGAGGTTGACGTTGATGTCGGGGTTCCAGCGGATGGGCTCGTAGGGGATGCGGAGCGCCGCGAAGATCTGCTCGTAGAAGCCGCGCTGCCCGATCAGCAGCTCGTTGACCTTCTTGAGGAACTCGCCCGACCCGGCGCCCTGGATGACGCGGTGGTCGTAGGTGCTCGTGAGCGTGACCGTCTTGCCGATGCCCAGCTCGACGAGCGTCTTCGACGAGGTGCCCTGGAACTCGGCGGGGTAGTCGAGCGCGCCGGCGCCGATGATCGAGCCCGCGCCCTTCATCAGGCGCGGCACGCTGTGGACCGTGCCGATGCCGCCCGGGTTCGTCAGCGAGATCGTGTTGCCCTGGAAGTCGGCCGCGGTCAGCTTGTTGTCGCGGGCACGGCGGACGACGTCCTCGTAGGCCGACAGGAAGTCGGCGAAGGTCATCTCGTCGGCCTTCTTGATGCCGGGGACGAGCAGGGCGCGGGTGCCGTCGGGCTTGGGGATGTCGATCGCGAGCCCGAGGTTGATGTGCGCGGGCGTGACCACCGACGGCTTGCCGTCGACCTCGTCGTAGAAGACGTTCTGGCTCGGGAACTCCTTCAGGGCCTGGACGAGCGCCCAGCCGATGAGGTGCGTGAACGAGACCTTGCCGCCCCGGGCGCGCTTCAGGTGGTTGTTGATGACGATGCGGTTGTCGATCATCAGCTTGGCCGCGACGGTGCGGACGCTGGTGGCGGTAGGGACGCTGAGGCTCGCGTCCATGTTCGTGGCGAGCGACTTCGCCATGCCGCGCAGGGGGGCGACCGTCGCCTCGGGCTCCGGCGCGGGCTCGGTGCTGGTGCGGGGCTTCTCCGGGGCCTTGGCGGGCGACTCGGCCGGGATGGGCTTCTCGGACGGCTCGACCGAGGTGGTCTTGGCGGCCTTCTTGCCGGCCGGGGCAGCCGGTGCCGGGGCAGGCGCCGCGGGCTCGTTCTCGCCGGGTGCGCCGGTCACCTCGTCGGGGACCTGGGCCTGGCCGCCGGTCGCCTGCTCGGGAGCAGGCGCATCGGCGGACGCGGACGCGGATGTCGCAGCGTCGGCGCCGCCTGAGGGCTTGTACGCCTCGAGGACGGGCCACCACGACTCGTCGACCGCGGACTTGTCGACCACCCACTTCTCGTAGAGCTCGTCGACCAGCCACTCGTTGGCCCCGAAGGCACCCTCGTCGGTCGTTCCCGTCACGTGGCTCGTCACAGCCGATCGCCCACTCTCCGTTGATCGTTCGATGTCACGGCGGGCAGCGGCGCCCGCCGTTGACCAGCTTAACAACGTCCGCCTGGCCGCGTCCCGACGACCCGCAGGGATTACCGTTGAGCCATGAGGTTCTACGAGACGACGCCGACCCACGACCTGACGTACTCCGACGTGTTCCTGGTGCCCAGCCGCTCGTCGGTGACCAGCAGGCTCGACGTCTCGCTGGTGCCGGGCGACGGCACGGGCGCGACGGTCCCGATCGTCTCGGCCAACATGAACTCGGTGACCGGCCCCCGCCTCGCCGCGACCCTCGCCCGCCGCGGCGGCCTCGGCGTCCTCCCGCAGGACATGCCGCTGCAGGAGCTCGACGCGGCGATCCGCTGGGTCAAGTCGCAGCCGGTCGAGTGGGACACTCCGTGGTCGCTCGACCCGGGCGAGACCGTCGCCGCCGCGCTGACCCGCGTGCCCGCCGTCGAGGGGCACGGCATCGTGCTGCACGACTCCGACGGCGCCTTCCTCGGCTGCATCGCCGCCTCGCGCCTGGCCACCGCGCCCCGCGACGCCGTGCTCGGCGACCTGCTGCACGGCGCGTTGACCTCGCTCGACGCGGACGACGTCGACTCGCCGCGCGCCGCCTTCGACCGCATGGTCGCCGCCGAGATCGACTTCGCGCCCGTGCTGCGGCACGGCCAGGTGGTCGGCACGGTGAGCCGCAAGAGCGCGCTCCGCTCGACGATCTACCAGCCCGCGCTCGACCGGGACGGCCGCCTCCGGGTCGCCGCAGCGGTCGGCATCAACGGCGACGTCGAGCAGAAGGCCCGCGCGCTCGCCGCGGCCGGCGTCGACGTGCTCGTGCTCGACACCGCGCACGGCGACCAGGACGGCATGGTGGCCGCGGTCAAGAAGGTGGCCGCCGCCGAGCTCGGCCTGCCGATCGTCGCCGGGAACGTCGTCACCGAGGAGGCGGTGCGCCACCTCGTGGGCGCGGGCGCCGACGTGATCAAGGTCGGCGTCGGCCCCGGGGCGATGTGCACCACCCGGATGATGACCGCCGTGGGCCGCCCCCAGTTCTCCGCCGTGCTCGAGACCGCGGCGACCGCCCGCTCGCTCGGCGCGCACGTCTGGGCCGACGGCGGCGTGCGCTACCCGCGCGACGTCGCGCTCGCCCTCGCCGCGGGCGCGTCGTCGGTGATGATCGGCTCGTGGTTCGCCGGCACGGTGGAGGCGCCCGGCGAGCTGGCGACCGACGAGCGCGGCCTCTACAAGGAGAGCTGGGGCATGGCGTCGACCAAGGCCGTGCAGGGCCGCTTCGGCCGGCTCGACCCCTTCGAGCTCGCTCGCAAGACGCTCTTCGCCGAGGGCATCTCGTCGTCGCGCATCTACCTCGACCCGCTGCGGCCGGGTGTGGAAGATCTGCTCGACATGATCACCTCGGGCGTCCGCAGCTCGTTCACCTACGCGGGCGCCCGCACCCTGCCCGAGTTCGCCGAGCGGGCCCTCGTGGGCATCCAGTCGGCGGCCGGCTACGAGGAAGGCAAGGCGCTTCCCGTCAGCTGGTGACGAGCTGCTGGTCGACTCGTGACGGGATGCCGGTCGACCGGTGACGGATGCGGCATCCAGCGGATATGATTCCCTCCCTATGGATGACCCTCCGTCTCAGCCCGCTGCACCCTCCCACCATCCCGTGACCAGGGGCGGTGCTCCGTCGTCGTGAACGAGTGGATCCTGCTCGCGATCGGCATCGTCCTCACGATCGGCACCGGCCTCTTCGTCGCCAGCGAGTTCTCGTTGGTCAACCTCGACCGCTCTGACCTCGAGGCCCGTCAGGCCAAGGGGGAGAAGGGGCTCGCGCCGACCATCGGCGCCCTCCGCATCACCTCGACGCACCTCTCCAGCGCCCAGCTCGGCATCACGCTGACGACGCTGCTGACCGGCTACACGATGGAGCCGGCCATCTCCCGGCTGCTGGCACCGCCCCTCCTCGGCGTCGGCATCCCCGAGCCGGTCGTCACCGTCGCCGGCCCCGTCGTCGCGATCGTCGTGGCGACCCTGCTCTCGATGATCGTCGGCGAGCTCGTGCCCAAGAACTTCGCGCTGGCCCTGCCGCTGCGGACGGCGAAGCTCGTCATCCCGTTCCAGGTCGGCTTCACGACGGTGTTCCGCCCCGCCGTGGCCCTGCTCAACAACACGGCGAACGCCATCCTGCGCGGCGTCGGGATCGAGCCGAAGGAGGAGCTGTCCGGCGCACGGACTGCCGAAGAGCTGTCGTCGCTCGTCCGCCGCTCGGCCTTCGAGGGCAGCCTCGCCCTCGACACGGCGACCCTGCTGGCGCGCACCCTGGCCTTCAGCGACCACACCGCCTCCGACGTGATGACGCCACGTCCGCGGCTCTCGACGGTGACGCGCACCGACTCGGCCGAGACCGTGCTGCAGCTCGCGCGGCGCACCGGGCTGTCGCGGTTCCCGGTCACCGACGACGGCATCGACGACGTCGTGGGCCTCGTCCACGTCAAGCAGGCCGTGTCGGTGCCGCGTGAGAAGCGGGCCGACGTGCCCGTCTCGGCCCTGCTCACCGACGCCGTCCGCGTGCCCGAGACGATGACCCTCGACAACCTGCTCGGCGAGGTCCGCGGCCGCGGCTACCAGATGGCGGTCGTCGTCGACGAGTACGGCGGCACCGCCGGCGTCGTCACCCTGGAGGACCTGATCGAGGAGCTCGTGGGCGAGGTGTCGGACGAGCACGACCGCAGCCGCGTCGACGTCGTGCGCTCCCGCAACTGGCTCACGTTCCCCGGGCTGCTGCGCCCCGACGAGCTGCTCGAGCGCGCGTCGGTCACGGTGCCGGAGGAGGGCCCCTGGGAGACCGTCGGCGGTTGGGTGATGAGCGAGCTCGGGCGCCTGCCCGTGGTCGGCGACGTCGTCGAGTCCGAGGCCGGCACGTTCCGCGTCGAGCGGCTCGAGGGCCGACGGATCGACCGGATCAGGTTCACCCCGACGCCCGAGGACGAGGTCGTCGAGCAGCCGGAGCGCGGTGGTCGTGCCGAGCGCGGCGGCCGTGCCGAGCGCGCGAGCCGGTCCGAGCGAGCGGGCAGGTCGGACGCGCCCGCCTCGATGCGCGACGTCGACGCCCGCCAGAAGGAGACGACCCGATGAGCGACTGGTGGGGCATCGTCTGGCTGGTGCTGCTGCTGATGGGCAACGCGTTCTTCGTGGCGGCCGAGTTCGCCGTCATCTCGGCCCGTCGGTCGCAGATCGAGCCCAAGGCCGAGGCCGGCAGCCGGGCCGCCAAGACCACGCTCTGGGCCATGGAGCACGCGACCATGATGCTCGCGACGACCCAGCTCGGCATCACGATCTGCTCGCTGCTCATCCTGAACGTGTCCGAGCCCTCCATCCACCACCTCCTCGAGGGCCCGCTCGGCCTGACCGGCCTCAGCGAGCAGCTCGTGGGCGTCGTCGGGTTCGTCATCACGCTGCTGCTCGTGTCGTTCCTGCACGTCGTGCTCGGCGAGATGGTGCCGAAGAACATCTCGTTCTCGCTGCCGGACAAGGCCGCCCTGCTGCTCGCGCCGCCGCTGGTGGCCGTGGCGCGCCTCCTGCACGTCGTCGTGGTGTCGCTGAACTGGTCGGCGAACGCCGTCCTGCGGGCGTTCCGCGTCGAGCCCAAGGACGAGGCGGCCAGCGCCTACACCGTCGACGAGGTGGCCACGATCGTGGCGCAGTCGCAGCGCGAGGGCACCCTCCGCGACGGCAGCGGCACGCTCCAGGCGGCGTTCGAGTTCACGGAGAAGACGGTCGACGACGTGGCCGTGCCGATGTCGGGCCTCGTCACGCTGCCCGAGGACGCGACGCCGAGCGACGTCGAGCGGGCCGTCGCCCAGAACGGCTTCTCGCGCTACGTGCTCGTCGACGACGGCGGCGACCCGACGGGCTACTTGCACCTCAAGGACGTCATCGACCTCGCCGAGGACGAGTTCGGCGACCCGGTGCCGCCGAAGCGGATCCGCCAGCTGATCTCGATCTACCAGGGCACCGACCTCGAGGACGCCCTCGCGACGATGCGCCGGAGCGGCGTCCACGTCGCCCGGTCGTTCGACGAGCGGGGCGACACCCAGGGCGTGCTGTTCCTCGAGGACATCCTGGAGGAGCTGATCGGCGAGGTGCAGGACGCGACCAGGCGGTCGTAGGGCCACACGGACGACGACGGCCGCGCCGCCCCTCGGGGTCGGCGCGGCCGTCGTCGTCGTGGGGGCCGCTCGGGCCCCGGACCCTGCTGCTCGCTACGCGGTGCGGAACGGTGCCCGGAGGTACTGCGCGGGCCAGTAGTCGAGCTCGACGCCCAGCTCGGCTGCGGCGCGCAGCGGGAAGTGCGGGTCGCGGAGGAACTCGCGCGCCATCAGCACGACGTCCGCCCGACCCTCGGCCACGACGGCCTGGGCCTGCTGCGCGGACACGATGAGGCCGACGGCGCCCGTCTCGACCTCGGCCGTCTCGCGCACGTGCTGGGCGAACGGCACCTGGTAGCCCAGGCCGACGGGGATCGTCACCCCGGCGACGAGGCCGCCGGTCGAGATGTCGAACAGGTCCGCCCCGGCGTCGCGGCACCAGGCGGCGACGGTCGCGGTCTCGTGCTCGTCCCAGCCGCCCTCGGCCCAGTCGGTGGCCGAGAAGCGGACGAGCAGCGGCAGGTCGTCGCCGACCTCGGCCCGCACGGCGCGGACGACGTCGACGAGGAGGCGCGCGCGGTTCTCGAGGGAGCCGCCGTGCTCGTCGGTGCGCTGGTTGCTGAGCGGCGAGAGGAACTGGTGCAGCAGGTAGCCGTGGGCGGCGTGCAGCTCGATCAGCCCGAAGCCGGCCTCGACCGAGCGCCGGGCGGCGGCGCCGAACGCCTCGACCAGCCCGACGATCTCGTCTCGCGACAGCTCGCGCGGCTCGGCGTAGCCCTCGAACGCGACCGCGGACGGCGCGACCGTCGGCCAGCCGCCCTCGGCCTCGGGGACGGAGCCCTGGGTCTCGCTCCAGGGGCGGAACGTGGACGCCTTGCGCCCGGCGTGCGCGAGCTGGATCCCGGGGACCGAGCCCTGCGACCGGACGAACGCGGTGATCGGCTTGAGCGCCTCGACCTGCTCGTCGTTCCAGATGCCGAGGTCCTGCGGCGAGATGCGGCCGTCGGGGGTGACCGACGCGGCCTCCGAGATCACGGCGCCCGCGCCTCCTCGTGCCAGCGAGCCGAGGTGCACGAGGTGCCAGTCGGTGGCGACGCCGTCCTCCTTCTCGGCCGAGTACTGGCACATGGGGGCGACCCAGAGCCGGTTGCGGAAGGTCTGCCCGCGCAGGGTGACGGCGTCGAACAGGCCGACGGGGGAGCCGCCGGGTGCGGGGGTGGTCGTGGGTTCAGCGTCCGTCTGGGTCACGAGAGCGGTCATCGCCTTTCGGTGGGGTGGCCCGCGAGGCCCTCGACGAACTGTCGGAGCGGCTCGGGGCCGGTGAAGAGGTGCCCGGTGATGCCGAGCGCCTGGGCGGCCTCGACGTTGTCGGACCTGTTGTCGATGAACACCGTGTCGGCGGCGGTTGTTCCGAGCTCGGCGAGGACGTGCCGGAAGATCGAGGCCGACGGCTTCAGGTCGTCGAGCTCGGCGCTGACGAAGACCTGCTCGAACAGGTCGCCGAGGGGCGAGTGGCGGAACGGCGAGGAGAAGTCCTGGCCGGCGTTCGAGAGGATCGCCAGCCGGGTGCCGCCGTCGGCGAGGTCGGCGATCACGTCGAGCGTGCCGGGCTCGGGCACGAACCACGAGGGGAAGTCGGCGGCCCACAGCTCGTGCACGCGCGTGCGCGACCAGTCGGCGCCGGTGTCGGCCTCGACGGCGCGCCAGTAGCCGGTGGCGGTGAGCTTGCCGTGGTCGAGGGCGTGCCGGTGCGTTCCGTAGCTGGCCCAGAGGGCGGCAGGGTCGACCCCGGCCAGTTCTTCGATGCGCCGACGGGAGGCGTCGTCGGGGAACCGCGAGATCACCTCGCCGTAGTCGAAGACGACGGTGCGGCCGGGGATCGAGATGCTCATCGACCCACCGTATCGGCGGGCGCGCAACTGCTCTGGACACCGGCGCTCCGGACGCCGGTGCCGCGAGCCCGACTAGCGTCGGGGCGTGACCACCGACCCGCACTCCGCCTCCCGCCCCGCACCCTGGACCGCCGCCGACGCCGCCGACTGGATCGCCGTCCCGGCGATCGACGACGACAAGTACTCGCGCGGCGTGCTCGGCGTCGTGACCGGCTCGACCTCGTACCCGGGGGCGGCCGTCCTCGGCGTCGAGGCGGCACTGCACACCGGCGTCGGCATGCTCCGCTACCTCGGCCCGGCTCGTGCGTCGGACTTCGTGCTGCACCGTCGGCCGGAGGCCGTCACCAGCGCCGGCCGGGTGCAGGCCTGGCTGCTCGGCTCGGGGGTGGACCCCGACCACCTCGACGACGAGACCGCTGACGGGTTCGAGACGGCCGCCTCCTCGGGGCTGCCCCTGGTGCTCGACGCGGGCGCGCTGTCGCTGCGCGAGCGGGCGACGGGGCCGGTGGTGCTGACGCCGCACTTCCGCGAGCTGGCGCGGGCTTCTGGCCGGTCGGTCGACGAGGTCGCCGCCGACCCGGCCGAGGCTGCGGCACGGGCGGCGGGGGAGTGGGGCTGCACGGTCCTGGTGAAAGGCCACCACACGCACGTCGCCTCGCCGGGCGGCACCCGGCTCGTGGCCGAGAGCGCGCCGAGCTGGCTCGCGACTGCCGGTGCGGGCGACGCGCTCGGCGGCGTGCTGGGCGCGCTCGTCGCCACCCACTCGGACGAGGCGCTCGCCCAGGACGACGCCCTCGCCCGTCTCGCGGCCACCGCCGCGGTCGTGCACGGCCTGGCCGCCGAGCGTGCCAGCGGGGGCGGGCCCCTCACGGTGCTCGGCCTCGTCGACGCGCTCCCGGCGACGATCGCCGCCCTGCTGCGCGCCGGAGCAGGAGGGGCAGAGACGCGTGGAGCGTGATCCGTCACGTGACGGATCACGGAACGGGCTGGCGCTCCGTCACGTGACGGATCAGGCTCAGGGGGGAACCCCCCACACCTCCTCGCCGGTGCTGGGGTGACTGGACGACCGGCCCCTCCCGGGAGGGCGCGTGCCTAGGAGGCGGGGGTCGCCGACACGAGGAACTCGACGGTGCCCGAGTCCTCGACCTGGACGAAGCCGAAGCTCGGCGCCTCGACGCCGTAGTCGCTGAAGGTCACGGGCACCGAGCCGCTGATCTGCACGCCGTCGCCCGAGAGCGCGGCCTGCAGCGAGACGGTGACGCTCTGCGTGACGCCGTGCATGGTCAGGTCGCCCGTCGCCTCCACGGTCTCGACGTCGCCGTCGGCGGGGACGCCCGCGTCGATCGGCTGCGTCAGCACGAAGGTCGCGGTCGGGTAGGTCGAGGCCTGCATCGCGTCGTCGCGGAAGTAGCCGTCGCGGTTGCCGCTGTCGGTCGCGATGCTCGCGACGTCGACGTCGATCGTGGCGGCCGTGACCGAGTCGCCCTCGACGGTGACGGAGCCGGTCACCTGGTCGGTCGTGCCGACGACCGTGACGTCGGTGCCGTTCAGCACCTCGTCCACGCGGTAGCCGGCGGTGCTGCCCTCGCCGACGTCCCAGGCGCCGCTGAGGTCGCTCGTGTCGATGGTCGTCGCGCCGGGGGTCACCGAGACGGTGGGGGCGGCCTCGGGCTCGCCGACGATCACGTCGCGGTAGAAGGCGGGGCCGGCGACCGCGGCGGTGACGCCGAGGCCCACCACGACGACGGCGGCGACTCCGAGGACGATTCCGGTCTTCTTCTTCATGGTGTGTCTCCTGGGGTCGGCTCGGGGAGTGCTCGGGCTGGTCGGCACGGAGGAGGCGCCTGACCAGGATGATGACGCGTCACCCTAGGACGGCGCTGGGAAGGTGCAGCGACGGCAGCCAGCCCTCGGTCGCCCCCAACGCGAGCATCGTTCATCTCGATTGGGTAACGACGCCTCCGCGCTCTGGCGCGCGCCTCCTCCCGGCTATATGTTCCGAGAGCCAACAAATAGCCGACGCACCCTCGTCGGCCTCGAGCACTACAGCGAAGTACAGCTCGATCTGGACCGGTTCGACGACGAACCACGGCCACGACGCTCCCCACGCACCCGGAGGGAGCCGCGACCCCGTCGCCCGGGCAGATCCCATCGGAAGGATCCGCACCATGACCACAGCACGAAAGATCTCCGTCGCGGCCCTGACGCTCGGCCTCGTGGCCGGCCTCGCGGCCTGCGCACCCGCCGGATCCTCCGGCGGCTCGTCCGGCGGCGGGGACGACGCGGCCGGTACCGACTGCAACGTCGGCATCAGCATGCCCACCCGCAGCCTCGAGCGCTGGATCAACGACGGCGAGGGCCTCAAGGAGAAGCTCGAGGGCGACGACTGCACCGTCGACCTGCAGTACGCCGACAACAAGACCGACCAGCAGATCAGCCAGATCCAGAACCAGGTCGCGGGAGGCGCGAAGATCCTCGTCGTCGCCGCGATCGACGGTCAGACCCTCGGCCCCGTGCTCGAGGACGCCGCCTCGCAGGACGTCACCGTCATCGCCTACGACCGCTTGATCAACGGCACGGAGGCCGTCGACTACTACGCGACGTTCGACAACTACAAGGTCGGCCAGCTGCAGGGCCAGTACATCGAGGACCAGCTCGGCCTCGCCGACGGCGAGAAGGGGCCCTTCACCATGGAGCCCTTCGCCGGCAGCCCCGACGACAACAACGCCGGCTTCTTCTTCGCCGGCGCGTGGGACGTCCTGCAGCCCTACGTCGAGAGCGGCGTCCTGACGGTGCCGAGCGGCAAGGCACCGGCCGACGACGACGGCTGGAAGGCCATCGGCATCCTCGGCTGGGGGTCGGACGACGCCCAGGCCGAGATGGACAACCGCCTCCAGTCGTTCTACACGGGCGGCGACAAGGTCGACGTCGTGCTCTCGCCGAACGACAGCCTCGCGCTCGGCATCGAGGCCAGCCTCGACGCGGCCGGCTACCAGGCGGGCACGGACTGGCCGATCATCACCGGCCAGGACGCCGACGTCGCGAACGTGAAGGCGATCCTCGCCGACCAGCAGTCGATGACGGTCTGGAAGGACACGCGCGAGCTCGGCACCCAGGTGCAGGCGATGATCGCCTCGATCGTCGCGGGCGAGGAGCCGGAGACGAACGACACCGAGACGTACGACAACGGCGTCAAGGTCGTGCCGGCGTACCTGCTCGACCCGGTGGTCGTCACGAAGGACGACGTGCAGTCCGTCCTCGTCGACTCCGGCTTCGTCGACGCCGGCGACGTGGGTCTCTGACCTCACCACCCGGCAGCCGGCGGCGGTCCCCACGGGCCGCCGCCGGCTCCCTCACCCCTGAACGGAACGAGGACCACATGGACGACGTCATCCTCCAGATGACCGACATCGTCAAGGAGTTCAGCGGCGTCCGCGCGCTCGACGGAGTGTCCGTCAGCGTGCGGCGCGGCGAGGTGCACGCGATCTGCGGCGAGAACGGCGCGGGCAAGTCGACGCTGATGAAGGTGCTGTCGGGCGTCTACCCGCACGGCAGCTTCGGCGGCGTGATCGAGCTCGACGGCCGGCCCGTCCGCTACTCGTCGATCAACGACAGCGAGCGCGACGGCGTGGTGATCATCCACCAGGAGCTCGCGCTCAGCCCGTTCCTCTCGATCGCGGAGAACATCTTCCTCGGCAACGAGGTGCAGCGCGGCGGCGTCATCGACTGGAACCGCACCAACCTGGAGGCGGCGGCCCTGCTGCAGCGGGTCGGCCTCGCCGAGAGCCCGGTCACCAAGGTGCTCGAGCTCGGCGTCGGCAAGCAGCAGCTCGTCGAGATCGCGAAGGCGCTCTCGAAGGAGGTGAAGCTGTTGATCCTGGACGAGCCCACGGCCGCGCTCAACGACGACGACTCGGCGCACCTGCTGGGCCTCATCGACCAGCTGCGCGACCAGGGCATCACGGCGATCATCATCAGCCACAAGCTCGGTGAGATCCGGGCGATCGCCGACACGGTCACGGTCATCCGGGACGGGAAGACGATCGAGGCGTTCGCGGTCGAGGACACCCCGGAGATCGAGACGCGCATCATCCGCGCCATGGTCGGCCGGCCGCTCGACAGCCAGTTCCCGCCGCGGGTGCCCGACATCGGCGCCGAGAAGCTGCGCGTCGAGAACTGGACCGTGCACCACCCGGTCGACGCGGACCGCGTGGTCGTCGACGACGCCTCCTTCACCGTGCGGGCCGGCGAGATCGTCGGCTTCGCGGGCCTGATGGGGGCGGGGCGCACCGAGCTCGCGATGAGCCTGTTCGGGCGCTCGTACGGCAGCGACATCTCCGGCCGCGTCTACAAGGACGGCGTCGAGATCCAGACGCGCACCGTCGGCGAGGCCATCAAGAACGGCATCGCCTACGTCACCGAGGACAGGAAGCGCTACGGCCTGAACCTGATCGGCAGCATCACGGTCAACGTCTCGGCGGCAGCGCTCGGCAAGCTCGCCCGCCTCGGCGTGATCGACCGCAACCGCGAGTACGCCGTGGCGGACGACTACCGCCGACAGATGAACATCAAGACCCCGTCGGTCTCGTCGGTGGTGGGCAACCTCTCCGGCGGCAACCAGCAGAAGGTCGTCCTCAGCAAGTGGATCTACTCGGGCCCGGACGTGCTGATCCTCGACGAGCCCACCCGGGGCATCGACGTCGGGGCCAAGTACGAGATCTACGGGATCATCGCCGAGATGGCAGCCCAGGGGAAGGCGGTCATCGTCATCTCGAGCGAGCTGCCCGAGCTGATCGGCCTCTCGGACCGCATCTACACCATCGCGGAGGGGCGGCTCACGGCCGAGCTCTCGCGCGCCGACGCCAGCCAGGAAGAGCTGATGCGCCACATGACCGCGACCAGGAACCTAGGAGCAGAAGCCTCGTGACCACCACCGCACCTCCTCGTCCGTCCGCACCGCCTCCTGCGCCCCAGCCGATGCCGGGCGCCAAGCGGCGCCTCCGGATCGACATGCGGCAGTACGGCATCCTCGCCGCCCTGCTCGTCATCGTGCTGCTGTTCCAGGTGCTGACCGAGGGGCGACTGCTCTACCCCGGCAACGTCAGCAACCTCATCCAGCAGAACGCCTACGTGCTGATCCTCGCGATCGGCATGGTGATCGTGATCATCGCCGGGCACATCGACCTCTCGGTCGGCTCGGTCGTCGCCACGGTCGGCGCGGTCGCGGCGCTGGCCATGAACGACTGGGGCCTGCCCTGGGGCGTGGCCGTCGCGCTGTCGCTGCTGGTCGGAGCGCTGATCGGGGCCTGGCAGGGCTTCTGGATCGCCTTCGTGGGCATCCCGGCGTTCATCGTCACGCTCGCGGGCATGCTGGTGTTCCGCGGCGTGGCCCTCGTGCTGCTCACGGGCGGCACCATCAGCGGGCTGCCGCGGGCGTTCAACTCGATCGGCTCCGGCACCCTGCCGACCACCGGCCAGCCCGACCTGTTCACGCTCGGCATCGGCCTGCTCGCCTCGGCCGGCCTCGTCGCCCAGCAGCTGCGGGCCAGGGCGAACCTGCGCCGCCTCGAGCTGCCCCGCGAGCGGGCGGTCTCGTTCGTGCTGAAGATCGCCATCGCCGTCGCCGCGATCATGTACCTCTGCTACCTGCTGGCCTACAACCGCGGGACGCCGATCATCCTGATCATCCTGGCGACGCTCGTGCTGCTGTACTCGTTCCTGCTGACGCGCACGGTCTTCGGCCGGCACGTCTACGCCATGGGCGGCAACCTCTACGCGGCGATGATGTCGGGCGTCAAGACGAAGTGGGTCACCTTCGGCATCTTCGTCAACATGGGCCTGCTCGCCGGGCTCGCGGGCGTCGTCAGCACGGCTCGCGCCGGCAGCGCTGTCGCCTCGGCGGGCCAGAGCTTCGAGCTCGACGCCATCGCGGCCGTGTTCATCGGCGGCGCCGCCGTGCAGGGCGGCATCGGCACCGTCGTCGGGGCCGTGATCGGCGGCCTCGTGATGGGCGTGCTCAACCAGGGCCTGTCGATCCTCTCGGTCGACGCCGCCTGGCAGCAGGTGATCAAGGGGCTCGTGCTGCTGCTGGCCGTCGCGTTCGACGTGTACAGCAAGCGCCGGCGCCGCTGAGGGCGGACGCGGGGCGCCGGCGGTCCCCGGGAGGGGCGCCGGCGCCTCAGCCCGAGACGCGGGCGAGGAACTCCCTCGCCCGCTCCGTGCGCGGTGCGCCGAACAGCTGGGCCGGCGGCCCCTGCTCGGCGATGCGGCCGGCGTCGAGGAACACCACCCGGTCGGCAACGTCGCGGGCGAAGGCCATCTCGTGGGTCGCCATCAGGATGGTGGTCCCCACCTCCTTGAGCGTGCGGACGAGGTCGAGCACCTCGCCCACGAGCTCGGGGTCGAGCGCGCTCGTGACCTCGTCGAGCAGCAGCACGGCAGGCCTCGGGGCGAGGGCCCGCGCGATCGCGACGCGCTGCTGCTGGCCGCCCGACAGGCGGTCGGGGTAGGCCCGGGCCTTGTCGCCGAGACCGACCCGCTCGAGCAGCTCGAGCGCCCTCGCCTCGGCCTCGGCGCGCGGACGGCGCAGCACGTGCCGGCTCGCCAGCGAGACGTTGTCGAGCACGCTGAGGTGCGGGAACAGGTTGTAGTGCTGGAACACGACGCCGATGCGTGCCCGTACGGCGTCGACGCGAACCCGAGGGTCGGTGATGTCCTCGCCGCCGAGCACGATGCGCCCGTCGTCGACCTGCTCGAGCAGGTTCACCGTGCGCAGCAGCGTCGACTTGCCCGAGCCGCTGGCGCCGATCAGGGCGACGACCTCGTCGCGCGCCACGTCGAGGTCGATGCCGTCGAGCACCGTCGTGCCGCCGAACGACTTCCGGACGCCCTCGAGGCGCAGCACGACGTCGGCGCCGTGCGCCGCGCCTCCTGCGGTCAGGTCTGCCTGGCCCTGGCCCTGGCCCGCGCTCTGCTCCTGGCTGTTGCTCGGCTCGCTCACACGACGCTCCCGGCCTCTTCACGCCGACGGAGGCGGGCCGACAGCCAGTCGGTCAGCCAGACGGTCGGCAGGGCCAGCAGCACGAAGAGCAGCCCGGCGAGCACGTAGGGGGTGAAGTTCGCGGCCGTCGCGGTCTCGATCTGGGCGGCGCGCACGGCGTCGACGGCGCCGAGCACCGAGATGAGCCCCACGTCCTTCTGCATCGAGACGACGTCGTTCATCAGGGCCGGCGTGACCTTGCGGATGGCCTGGGGGAAGACGACGAGCCGCAGCGTCGCGGCGTGGCTGAGGCCGAGCGAGCGGGCGGCGAGCCGCTGCGACGGGTGCACGGCGTCGAGGCCCGCACGGATCACCTCGCTGACGTAGGCCGAGTAGGTGAGGACGAGCGCGACCGTGCCCCAGACCTCCGCGGGCAGGCGGGGGATGCCGAGGCCGAGCCCCGGCACGCCGAAGCCGACGAGGTAGAGCACGATGATGAGCGGCAGCCCGCGGAACAGGTCCGTGTAGCCGCGCACCAGGGCGCGCACCGGGAAGAAGACGGGGCCGCGCAGCGTGCGGAGGGCCGAGAGCACGGTCGACAGCACGGCGACGCCGATCAGCGCCACGACGAGCACGCGGACGTTCAGCCAGAGACCCTCGAGCACGCGCGGCCAGGCGGCGACGAGGGTGGGGCCGTCGAAGAAGCTGAAGCGAACCCGGTCCCAGCCGGGCGTGCTCGTGACGGCCCACCAGGCGAGGGCCGCGAACGCGATCGTGCTGACGGCGGCGATGGCGACCGAGCGCCCCGACTGGCGCCGCCGGAACGCGCGACGGCCGAGCTCGAGGTCGCTGACGGGGTGGGCGTCGACCTCGAGCGAGGTGCGGGCTACGACAGCTCCGTCACGTCGTAGTCGGCGAGCCACTGCTGCTGCAGCTGGTCGAGGGTGCCGTCGGCGCGCAGGGCGTCGACCGCGTCGGTGACGTCGCCCGTGAGCGCGCTGCCGAGGGGCAGGACGATGCCGAGCTCGTCGCTCGCGCCGTCCTCCGCGGCGAGCTGGCCGAGCACCACGCCGCCCTCGACGAAGTACGTGGCCGTCGGCACGTCGAGCACGATCGCGTCGACCTGGCCGGCCTCGAGCGCCGCCTTGGCGTCGTCGTTCGAGTTGTAGGCCTGGACTCCGCCGTCGGGATCGATGACCTTCTCGGCCGCGGTGAAGCTCGTGGTGCCGCTCTGCGCCCCGATGGCCAGCCCGGCGAGGTCGGCGACGCTCGTGGCGCCCTCGGCCGCGCTGCCGGGCAGGGTGACGACGGCCTGGCGCGTCTCGTAGTACGGCGACGAGAAGTCGACGGCCTTCGCGCGCTGCTCGGTGATCGAGAACTGCTGCAGGTTCAGGTCGAACGTCTTGGGGCCGGGCGCGATGGCCTCGTCGAAGGTGGAGCGCACCCAGACCACGTCGTCCTTCGCGTAGCCGAGCTGATCGGCCACGGCGTAGGCGAGCGCCGACTCGAAGCCCTGGCCGGTGGTCGGGTCGTCGTCCTCCACCCACGGGCTGTAGGCAGGCTCGCCCGTCGCGATCGTGAGCTTGCCCTCGGTGACGAGGCCGTCGCCGGAGCCGCCGGAGCCGGACGTGGGGGCGCAGGCCGACAAGGAGGCGACGGCGGCGACGACGGAGACGGCTGCGGCCGCGAGACGGACGCGGGCACGGGTGCGGGTGCGGGGCATGAGGGGCAGGATATCCGTCCGGGGGCGCGGGCGGCGGCACCGAGGCGTCGTGTGACGCCGGACGGCTAGCCTTGCCCGCATGACCGTCGCCGCGCCTCCTCGTGCACCCGGCGCGGACGGCGCCTCCCGCCGCCTGCCCGCGCGCGTCGCGGCCCACCCTGCCGTGCTCTGGTCGGCCTTCGTGCTCGTGCATCTCGTGATCGGCCACGCCGCGCTGACCGGGCCGAACCAGCCGATGGGCGACGTGTGGAGCGTCTACCGCACCTGGATGCAGCAGGGCGTGGGAGGCGGCGACTGGGTGGGCGTGGACCGCCCGTGGGTCTACCCGCTGCTCGCCGCCGTGCCGATGCTGCTCGCCCGCGTCGGCGGCGACGCCCACTACGGGCAGGCGTGGCTGACGATCGTGCTGCTGCTGGACGCGGGGGCGTTCGCGGTGCTGACGGGCGGGCTGGGCCGAGGGCTGGGTCGCGGGCTGCGCGGGCTGCGCGGGCTGCGCGGACGCCCGCACGTCGGAGCTGCCTGGTGGTGGCTGCTGTTCCTGCTGGCGCTCGGGCCGATCGCCGTCGGGCGGATCGACGCCGTCACCGTGCCGTTCGCGATCGTCGGCCTGCTGCTGCTCGGCTCCCGTCCGTTGGCCGCGTCGGTGCTGCTCACCGTCGCCGCCTGGGTCAAGGTCTGGCCGGCGGCGCTGGTCGTCGCGGCCGTCGTCGCCCTGCGCGGCCGTGCCCGGCGCGACGTCGTGGTGGGCGCCGCCGCGACGACGGTCACCGTGGTCGCGATCTCGCTCGTCCTCGGCAGCGGGGCGACGGTGCTCGGCTTCGTGGGGGAGCAGGCGGGGCGCGGCCTCCAGGTCGAGTCGCCCACCGCCACCGCGTGGCTGTGGCGGGCCGCCGCTGGCGTGCCGGGGGCGTTCGTCTACTACGACCACCAGATCCTGACGTACCAGGTCGAGGGCGACGGGGTGGGCACCGCGGCTCGCCTGACGACCGTGCTGATGGCGCTCGTCGTGCTGCTCGTCCTGCTGCTGGGGCTGCGGGCCGTGAGGCGCGGGGCGTCGGCCGTGCACCTCCTCGCGCCCCTGTCGCTCGCCTTCGTCACCGCGCTGATCGTCACCAACAAGGTCGGCTCGCCGCAGTTCGTGGCCTGGCTGGCGCCGCCCGTCGTGCTCGGGCTGGTGCTCGCCCGGCGCGGCGCGGCGTCGGCGGCTCGGCCGGTCGTGCCCGCCGTGCTCGCCGTGGGGATCGCCGCGCTGACACAGGTGATCTACCCGTGGGAGTACCAGGCCCTGCTCGGCGTGGAGCCGTGGATGCTCGTGCTGATCACCGTCCGGAACCTCGGCGAGGTGGCGCTGCTCGTCGTCGCGCTGGTTCAGCTGTGGCGCGTCGGGTCGTCGGCGCGCGTCGGGCCGTCCGAGCGAGCCGACGGCGCAGCTGAGTCGCAGAGGATGCCGCAGAACCCGACAGATCAGGCCGGGAGCGCCCCGCAGCACCCGGATATCCACGCATAGGAGGCTCGCCGGTCGGCATCTGCCGGCCAGCGGACGCAGAGCGAGACAGATCCGCTCTCGCGAGGCACGTTCACCGGGCAGAACCAGCCTCGGACGCCCGCATCTCTCTCAATTTACGGAGGTCGAGGGCGCAGGGTGCCGTCACGGCCGCGACGGTGCGAGGATGACCGCATGATCGTCGCCTTCTCCGTCTCGCCCAGCGGCGGTCCGTCCGCCGGATCGCTCGACCCCGAGGCGCACGGCGACTCGGTGCACGAGGCGGTGGCCGCGGCCGTCGCGGTGGTGCGCGCGTCCGGGCTGCCGAACCGCACCTCCTCGATGTTCACCGAGGTCGAGGGGGAGTGGGACGAGGTCATGGACGTCGTCAAGCGAGCGACGGAGGCGGTGGGCCGGTACGGCACTCGCGTCTCGTTGGTGCTCAAGGCCGACATCCGCCCTGGCCGCACCGGCGAGCTGGACGGCAAGGTCGAGCGGCTGGAGCAGGCGCTCGGCGAGCAGGGCTGAGCTTCCCGGCCTGTCGACGGGCACGTGCCTGACCGGTGCAGAGGCTGTTGTCGCGCCTCCTGAGGTCGTAAGATCATGGGGGTCCTGTCGAATCGATTCGAACGACAGGCTCCTCACGAACGGGCCCCACGCCCGTCGCGCACCAGCCAGCTCGACGGAGAGTCCCTGGATCCCAGCCCACCCCTCCGACCTCGAAGGCAGCCGCCCGTGATCGTCCTCACCACTCGTCGCAAGACACTCGCCCTGATCGCCCTCGCGCTCGGCGGGTTCGGAATCGGCTCGACCGAGTTCGTCGCCATGGGCCTGCTGCCGAACATCGCGCAGGACCTGCTGCCGGGCCTCTACGCCCGGTCGTCCGACGAGGGCATCGCCCAGGCGGGCTGGCTCGTCAGCGCCTACGCTCTCGGCGTCGTCGTCGGCGCGCCGACCATCGCGGCGATGTCGTCCCACCTGCCGAAGAAGAAGCTGCTGATGGGGCTCCTCGCCCTGTTCGTCGTCGGCACGCTGCTGTCGGCCGTGCTGCCGACCTTCGGCTGGGTGCTCGGGGCGCGGTTCTTCGCGGGGCTGCCGCACGGCGCCTACTTCGGCATCGCCTCCATCGTGGCGGCCACCATCATGGGCCCCGGCAACCGGGGCAAGGGCGTCGCCCTCGTGCTCAGCGGGCTGACGATCGCGAACGTGGTCGGCGTCCCGTCCATCACGGCCCTCGGCCAGGCGCAGGGCTGGCGCGCGGCCTACCTCGCCGTCGCCGCGATCTTCGCGCTCACCTTCTTGGCCGTCGCGCTCGCCGTGCCGCGGATGGAGGGCGACTCCTCAGCGTCGATGCGTCGCGAGCTCAGTGCTTTCAAGAAGCCCCAGGTGTGGCTGGTCATGGGCATCGGCGCCATCGGCTTCGGCGGGTTCTTCGCGGTCTACAGCTACATCGCGAACGCGGTGACCGAGGGCACGGGCGTCGGCGAGGGCGTCGTGCCGTGGGTGCTCGTCGGGGTCGGCGTGGGCATGACGATCGGCAACGTGATCGGCGGCTGGGCGAGCGACAAGAACCTCAAGGCCGCGCTCACCGTCGGGTTCATCGGGCTGATCACCGCGCTCGTCGCGTACGCGCTGCTCGTCGACGGGATCGTGGGCATCTTCGTGACGACGTTCTTCCTCGGGCTCGTCAGCTCGATGATCGGGCCCTCGGTCCAGTCGCGGCTCATGGAGGTCGCCGGCGAGAGCCAGGTGATCGGCGCCGCCCTCAACCACTCGTCGATGAACCTCGGCAACAGCGCGGGCGCCTACCTCGGCGGCGCCGTCATCGCCGCCGGGTTCGGCTTCGCGGCCCCGGGCTGGGTGGGCGTGGCGCTGGCGCTCGTGGGCGTCGTGCTCACCGTGATCAGCTTCCGGCTGCAGAAGACGGGCGACGCTCGTCAGGCGGCGCTCTGTGCGGCTGCGGCCGACGCGGACCACAAGGAGGACACCGACACGGGGTCCGTCTTCGTGGTGCAGGGGCGCTAGCGCCACCGCTGCTGCCGCCCCCGCCGTCGACTCAGCGAGAACCACGCGTGAAGGGACAAAACACCCTCGGGCCCGAAGGTGTTTTGTCCCCTTACGCGTGTTTCGTGAGTGGCGGGCGCGGCGGCGCGGCCGCCGCCGACCAGCGCTAGAAGTTGGTCTGCGCCGGCATGTCGGTCTGCAGCAGGATGCCGTCGGTGATGGCGCGCTTCCGCAGGGCCACCTTGGTGCCGACGTCGTAGCCCGCCACGCGGTACTTCTCACGGATGCGCTTGAGGTAGCTCTTGGCCGTCTCCTCGCTGATGCCGAGCTGGTAGGCCACGGCCTTCACGGGCTCGCCGCCGCCGTAGAGGGCCATGACGCGTCGCTCCTGGGCGCTGAGCTTCGGCACCCCGCCGATCTCGGCGGCGTTGAGCGCGAGGTCGAGCTCGGCGGAGATGTACGACTCGCCCTTGGCGGCGGCACGGATCGCCTCGACGATCATCTCGGCGTCCTCGCTCTTGACGAGGTAGCCGAGCGCGCCGGCCGCGAGGGCCTCGCGGACGACGTTGGGCTCGGAGTAGGTGCTCATCAGCACCGTCTTCACGCCGGTCGTCTTCAGGGTGTTGATCTTGAGCGAGATCGGGATGTTGTCCTTGAGGTCGAGGTCGAGCAGCACGACGTCGACGGGGAACTCGGGGTGCGTCAGCAGCTCGGGCCACGACGCGACGGCGGCGACCATCGAGATGTCGCTGGCCGCGCCCCGGATCCACTCGCTCAGGGCGCCGAGGAGCATCTTGTGGTCGTCGACCAGGGCCAGACGGATGCGGTCGTCGGGTGTCGTCACGGGGCGGTCCTTCTTTCTGAGGAGGTGGTGTCCATGCTAGACGGACGGGTCGCGGTGCAGACCGCCCTGTCGGGGGCGGTCACGACTCGGCGGGGTTGTCGACGATGCAGTGGATGCGCAGGCGGAGGCTGGACTCGTGCGTCGAGGCCGAGTACTCGCCGACGCGCTCGAGGGCGCTCCACGTGGCAGGGGTGACCCGGTTGCGGCGGATGCCCGTCGTCGAGACGACGATCGGGACCTCGACGCTGCGACCGGCCAGCGAGGCGATCGACTGGGTGACGGCGGTGACCGGGCCGAGGGTCAGGGTGATCGCCGCGCTGGGCGCACGGGTGCGCGAGTCGCCGAGCAGCAGCCAGACGGCCTGCAGCAGGCCGTCGCGCTGCGGGGGAGCGAGCAGCCCGGCGAGCGACGACGGGTCGACGAGCGTCACCGAGCGGCCGAGGTACTCGGACTCGGTGACGGCGTGGTGCAGCCACGTCTCGCGTCGGCCCTCGATCAGGTGCAGCCGCAGCTCGGTCGCGAGCGACGCGGCCTGCGACGCCACCTTGGGCGAGAGCGGCAGCGGCACGTCGCCGCCGGCGACGCCGTCGAGCAGCTTCTCGGCGGCGAGGTCGAGACGGGCCAGCTCGTCGCTGGCGAGCATGCCCACGGCGAAGCGCGGCTGCGAGACGTTGCTCTGCACCAGCACGCGGTCGAGCTCGACCTGCACCATCCGCCGGAAGCGCTGCACGACGGACACGGCGACGGCGCTCGGGAGCACGGCGAGGGCGATGATCGAGATCTGCTGCGGCACCGAGTCGGCGGTGAGGGGAGTCGAGGCCACGACCATGACCACGAAGCCGACGAGGAGGAGCCCGACCGCGACCACGATCTCGCGCGCCGGCCGCAGGGTCACGACGGGCAGCAGCCCGAAGCCGACCGCGACGCTCGCCGTCGCGTAGGCGCCGACGTCGTGCAGGGGCCAGATGGCGACGAAGTCGAGGGCGACGACGACGACCATGATGCCGCCGATGACGGCGAAGACCCCGCCGGTGAGGCGTTCGCCCCGGATGGTCACGAGCGCGGCGGTCCCGACGAACACGGCGATGTAGAGGAGCCACGCCACGAGCGCGGGCGCGACCATCGGGTAGTCGCTCAGGTGGCTGAGGAAGAAGACCAGCCCGTAGACGGCCTGCACCGCGGCGACGACCGCCGCGCCGAGCCCGAGGTAGCCGGTGCCGAGGGTCGCGCCGGCCGCACGGGCCTGTCGGAGGGACCTGGCGCCGGTGGAGCCGATCGGCAGGCCGCGGGCGGCACGGCGGCCGCGCTGCACCCCGAGGGTGTTCTCGTCGATGCTCATCGGGGCGCCTCCAGGACGACGGTGGTGCCGGCGCCCGGCGACGAGAACAGGCGGGCGCTGCCGCCCACCTCGCGCAGGCGGCCGACGACGGACTCCTTGAAGCCGAGCCGCTCCTCGCTCACGCCGTTCAGCTCGAAGCCGACCCCGGCGTCGGTGACCATCGCGCGGACCATGGAGTCGTCGTGGATGATCGTGACGTGGGCCTCGGTGACGCCCGCGTGCCGCCGGACGTTCTCGAGGCACTCCGCGAGGGCGAGCAGGAAGGCGTCGAGCACGTGCGTCGGCAGCAGCACCTGCCCGGTGCCGTGCCAGCTCACCTCGAGGCCCATGCGGCCGAAGCGCTGCTTCACCGACTCGAGCGTCTGGCCGAGCGGCGACTCCTCGACGGTCTCGAGCGTGTACTCGCCGGAGGCCTGCGGCTGGGGCGTGCCGCCGAGACGCAGGTGCCGCAGCAGACGTGCGTCCTCGGCGGCCTGCGCCTGCAGCGCCTCGGGGGTGACGCCCACGCCGGAGTGGGCGAGGAGCGTCAGGGTCGCGAGCACGGTGTCGTGCAGGAGGCGCGCGCCCTGCCGGCGCTGCGCCTCCGTCTCGCTCGCCTGGCGTTCCGCACGGTGCGCGTTGCCGATGCTGTAGATGCGACGGGCCGCGAGGGGGACGGCGCGGCCGAGCCAGATGCCGACCACGAAGACGAGGACCCAGCCGAGCACGACGGCCGCGACGGGGAAGGTGAGGACGGATCCCGTGGCCAGCGCGACGCAGGCGACGGAGACGGCGAAGGCGAGGACCGCGGTGACGACACGGATGCGACTCGTGGACAGGACGAACGCGAACGACGCGTTGGCGCCTCCTGCGAGGGGGATGACCGCCGTCGCGACGGCCGCGTCGGCCGGTGCCCCGAACGGGAGGAGGGCCACCACCGTGGCGGCGAGCCCCACGGCCATGCCGCCCAGCACTGCCCAGCGCGAGCCCGACCGTCCGACGACGACCAGGGCCACGACCATCGCGACGACGAGGACGGACACGACGGCGAGGTGAGCGGGCTCGGTCACGCCCGGGAAGGCCAGCGCGACGAGCGACACCCCGGCGCAGGCGATGCCCAGCGTGCGCGTGGTGGAGCTCAGGAGCCGATCGCGTTCCTGGGCGAAGATGTCCATGGTGATCCAACGTGTGCGGACGGTGCGTTACGTGTCTGTCGGGTGACAGCGACCCCTCATGTTTCCACATGTGCAGGCCCTGTGAGGCGCACAGGCTCGCGCGACGCGCCGAGGAGACGCGGATCACTCACGGCGCGGGCAGATGCGGATCGGGGGACGTGTCGGCCGTTCGGGGGACCCGTCGGGCGGGCGGGTCCGGACGGTGCGCGGGCTCAGCTGGCGAGCAGGCGGCCGAGGTGGCGGCCGACGGCGTCGTCCTCGATGAGGAAGCCGTCGTGGCCGTACTCGCTCGAGATCACGACGGCCTCGCCGCCGTCGAGGCCGTTCGGCAGGTGCCGGGCGATCGTCTGCTGGTCGCGGGCGGGGAAGAGCCGGTCGCTGTCGACGCCGAGCACGAGGGTGCGGGCGGTGACCCGACCGAGCGCCTCCTCGACGCCGCCGCGGTCGCGGCCCACGTCGTGCGAGTTCATCGCGCCGAGCAGGGCGACGTAGCTGCCGGCGTCGAAGCGACGCGTGAACTTGGCGCCGTGGAAGTCGAGCCAGCTCTCGACCTGGAAGCGGCCGGGGCCGCCGAGCGGCGAGATGTCGCTCTGCCAGGCACGCCCGAAGCGTGCGGCCAGCTCCTCGGGCGACCGGTAGTTCAGCAGGGCCATCCGCCGCGCGAGGGCGAGGCCGCGCCAGGGACCCTCGCCGTCGACGGCGTCGTAGAAGTCGCCGCCGGCGAAGGCCGCGTCCATTCGGATCGCCTCGGTCTGCACCGTGTTGAGGGCGATCTGGTCGGCGCTCGCCAGGGGAGGGGCGGCCAGGACGGCCAGGCGCTCGACGCGGTCGGGATGCGTGACTCCCCACTCGAGGGCGTGCATGCCGCCCATCGACCCGCCGACGACGGCCGCCCACCGGTGGATGCCGAGCGCGTCCGAGAAGGCCGCCTGCGCGGCGACCTGGTCTCGGATCGTCAGGTGCGGGAACCTCGAGCCCCACTCGACCGCGTCGGGCCCGAACGACGACGGACCGGTGCTGCCCTGGCAGCCGCCGAGCATGTTGGGCGCGACGACGAACCAGCGGTCGGTGTCGACGGCCAGGCCCGGGCCCACGACGCCGCTCCACCAGCCGGCCGTCCGGTGACCGGGGCCCGCCCGGCCGACGACGTGGCTGTCGCCGGTGAGCGCGTGCAGCAGGAGGACGGCGTTGTCCCGCGCGGGGGAGAGCTCGCCCCAGGTCTCGTAGGCGATCCGGACGCGGTCGAGGGCCGCTCCGCTCTCGAGCTCGAGCCGGTCGAGGGGCACGAACGCACGGTCGCCCGGGTCGTCGCCGTCGCGCCACGCTCCGGTGACTGGCGGGCGGGCCAGCATCGCGAGGCGCGTGCGCTCGCTCACGACGCTCGACGGGACGGTGTCCTCGGGGGTGCTCTGCCAGTCCATGTGGTGCCCATCCTGGTCGCCTCGAGGAGGGGCGGCCTGATTGTTACGTCCGCCGCGCCTCCCCGGCCCCTCCTCACGAGGTGCGGAGCGCCTCCTGCGTGACCGCTCGCGCCGCCGGGTCGCGGCCCCGTCTCCCTTCCGGTGGCACGTGGTGGGGTGCGGCGGGTTCCCGTCGCCCGCGGCGGGTCAGCGCCCACCCGCCGCGGGCGACAGGAACCCGCCGGCTTTCAAGCTCGACCCGCCGGGGGTGGCAGGAGCCAGCCGGCTTGGCTCCGCGAGGGTGCGTCCGGGCCGCGCGGGGAGGGTGCGGCGGGTTCCCGTCGCCCGCGGCGCGTCAGCGCCCACCCGCCGCAGGCGACAGGAACCCGCCGGCTTCGGATCGAGACCCGCCACCGGCTACAGGAACCCGCCGGCTTCGAAGCCCGACCCGGCGGGGGCGACGGGGACCCGCCGGGGGCGACGGGGACCCGCCGGGGGCGACGGGGACCCGCCGGGGGCGTCGGAGACCCGCCGACTTCGAGAGGGCAGGTGCCTCACGAGGTGCGGAGCGCCTCCTGCGTGACCGCTCGCGCCGCCGCGAAGCCGGCGTCGAGGTCCGCCTTGAGGTCGTCGACGTTCTCGAGGCCGACCGAGAGCCGCACGAGGCCGGGCGTCACGCCCGTCGTGAGCTGCTGCTCGGGCGTCAGCTGCGAGTGCGTCGTCGAGGCCGGGTGGATGACGAGGCTGCGGACGTCGCCGATGTTGGCGAGGTGGCTGAAGAGGCGGAGCCCGTCGACGAGAGCGCGGCCGGCGTCGACGCCGCCCTTGAGCTCGAACGACAGCACGGCTCCGACGCCGCGCGGGGCGTACTTGTTCGCCGCGGCGTACCAGGGGCTCGTCGGCAGGCCGGCGTACCAGACCGCGGCGACGTCGTCGCGGGCGTCGAGCCACTCGGCGATCTCCTGGGCGTTCTGCACGTGGCGCTCGATGCGGAGGCTGAGCGTCTCGATGCCCTGGATGAGCGAGAACGCGCTGTCGGCGCTGTTCGACGCTCCCAGGTCGCGGAGCAGCTGCACCCGGGCCTTGATGATGTACGCCAGGCTGTCGCCCACCGCCTGCGTGTACACGGCTCCGTGGTACGAGGGGTCGGGCTGGGTCAGCCCGGGGAACCGCTCGGCGTTGTCGCTCCACGAGAACGTGCCGCCGTCGACGATGAAGCCGCCGATCACGGTGCCGTGCCCGCCGAGGAACTTCGTCGCCGAGTGCACGACGATGTCGGCCCCGTGCTCGAGCGGGCGGATCAGGTACGGCGTCGCGATCGTGTTGTCGACGATCAGGGGCACGCCCTCGGCGTGCGCGACGCCGGCGACCTTCTCGATGTCGAGCACGTTGATCTTCGGGTTGCCGATCGTCTCGGCGAAGAAGAGCTTCGTGTTCGGGCGGACGGCGCGGCGCCACTCGTCGGCGTCGTCCTGGTCCTCGACGAAGGTGGTCTCGATGCCGAGCTTCGCGAGCGTGTAGCGGAACAGGTTGTACGTGCCGCCGTAGATGGACGACGACGACACGATGTGGTCGCCCGCCTCGCCGAGGTTGAGCACGGCGAACGTCGACGCCGCCTGGCCCGAGGCGACGAGCAGGGCCCCGACGCCGCCCTCGAGCGCGGCGATGCGCTGCTCGACGACGTCGTGGGTCGGGTTCATGATGCGCGAGTAGATGTTGCCGTTCTCGGCGAGGGCGAAGAGGTCCTGCGCGTGCTGCGAGTCGCGGAACACGTACGAGGTCGTCTTGTAGATCGGCGTCGCCCTGGCGTGGGTCGTCGGGTCGGGGCGGGCCCCGGCGTGGATCTGCTGGGTCTCGAACTTCCAGTCGGGCGTCTCTGCGCTCATGGTGTGCTCCTCGTCCGGGTCGGGGGTGGTGCGGGTGCGAGCCACGGTACGGAGGCGCGGCGCGGGTGTCCACGGCAGGGGACTCGCGGCGTAACGGGCCGGGGACTCGGGGCGTGACGGGCAGCGCTGCCCGGCCGCGCTAGCGTGGACGGCGGCCGCTGGCGGTCACCACCGACGACGGAAGAAGGACGGCACATGGCGAAGCGGGCACTGGTCACGGGAGCGAGCTCGGGCATCGGCGCGGCGACGGTGAGGCTGTTCCGCGCGCGGGGCTGGGACGTGCTCGCGGTCGCCCGGCGTGAGGACCGCCTCCGTGCGCTCGCCGACGAGACCGGGGCGAACTGGTTCCGGGCCGACGTGACGGACGACGACGACGTCGCCGCGCTGCGCGCGCACGTCGACGAGACCGGCCCGCTGCACGTGCTCGTCAACAACGCCGGCGGCGCGTTCGGCCTCGACTCGGTCGAGCACGGCTCGGTCGACGACTGGCGACGCATGTTCGAGGTCAACGTGCTCGGCACGAAGCGCGCCGTGTCGGCGCTGCTGCCCGCGCTGCGACGAGGTGCCGAGGAGGCGGGCGGCGCGGACGTCGTGACGGTCACCTCCATCGCGGGCCACGTCGCTTACGAGGGCGGCGGCGGGTACAACGCGTCGAAGTTCGCCGAGCACGCGCTCGTCGCCGTGCTGCGGCTCGAGCTCGCGGGGGAGCCGATCCGCGTCGTCGAGATCGCGCCGGGGATGGTGCACACCGAGGAGTTCTCGCTCGTCCGCTTCGGCGGCGACAAAGAGCGAGCCGACGCCGTCTACTCGGCGGTGGAGGCGCCCCTCGTCGCGGAGGACGTCGCGGAGTCGATCGTGCACTCGGTCGAGCTGCCGGCGCACGTGAACCTCGACCTGGTGACGATCAAGCCGGTGGCGCAGGCCGCTCCGCACAAGGTCGCGAAGGGGCCGCTGCGCGTCAGCCGCGACTGAGGTCCTGGCCGGCGCCGGCGCCGGTGCCGTCGTCGGTGCCGTCGTCGGTCGTGTCCTGCTCGGCGCGTCTCGTGCGCAGCAGGTCGGCGAGGTCGCCCTCGACGAGCCCCCTGATGCGCTCGTCCCGCCCGTCGTCGTAGCCGGGCTCTGGCGACGCGGCCCAGCCGAGCCGATCGACCACGGTGCTGCCGACGTCGTCCCAGGCGCGCGACCTGGCCGCCTCGACGACGCCGCCGACGAACGCGTCGTCGTCGCGCCTCCTCGTCAGCTCGGCGGCGAGCGCCTTCGCGGTCGCTTCGCGGAGCTTCAGCGCGCCCGCGTCGTCGGTGCGGTAGTCGAACTGGTGCCGGGACTGCCCGTACGCGCGGCCGGTCTGGCGGCGGAGGCGGCGCACCCGGGCGGCCCCGGCGAGCTGCTGCTCGGCGAGGCGGGCCATGTCCTCGCGGACGACCTGGGTCGCCACGTCCTCGTCGAAGGGCAGCGCCTCCTGCAGCGCTCGCCGGATGACGTGGTTGGTCGCCGAGACCACGAGGGCTGAGCGGACGATCAGGAGCCCCTCGTCGACCGACCGCTCTAGGGCGGACCGCTCGGCGCGGCGGCGCTGGCCGGGACCGTGGGGCACAGGCAGCCTCCTGGGGGACGGGCGCCGCAGGGCGACGGGCGGGGGTGGGCGCGCCCCAGGCTAGCGACGTGTCGCCGAGGCTGTGATCCTGCGCCGGGGACCTGTCTACGGTGGCGTCATGACCGCCTCCCCGCTGGACGCCTCCCCGGTGTCCGCCGCCGCGCCTCCTCTGCTCCGTCGCCCGTTCGTGCGCCAGCACTGGGGCGGGCTGGCGTTCGCGCACTGGCGGGTGGAGCCCGAGCGCGTGGCGCCGCTGCTGCCGCCCGGCACCCGTCCCGACGTGCACGACGGGTCGACCTGGGTCGGGCTCATCCCGTTCCGCCTCTCGGGCAGCGCGTTCGGACCGCTGCCCGCCGTGCCGTGGGCAGGCTCCTTCCTGGAGACGAACGTGCGGCTCTACTCGGTCGACGACCTCGGCCGCCGCGGCGTCGTGTTCCGCACCCTCGAGGCACAGAAGCTGCTGCCGGTGCTGGGTGCGCAGGCCGGCCTCGGCCTGCCCTACCGCTGGGCGTCGATGAGCAGGCGAGAACGAGGAGGTGTCGTCGAGTACGCCTCCCGTCGCCACGGCCCCGGAGCGCGACCGTCCAGCCGGCTCGCCGTCCGCCCCCTCGCCGACGAGGTGGTCGGCGACCCCCTCGCGGACTTCCTCACCGCACGCTGGGGCATGCACGTGGCCCGCGGCGGACAGACCCGGTACTGGCCGAACGAGCACGCGTCGTGGTCGCTGCGCCGCGCCGAGCTGGTCGACCTCGACGACGAGCTGGTGGCCGACTCGGGCCTGCCGGGGATCACCGACCGCGAGCCCGACTCGCTGCTCTGGTCGGACGGGGTCGACACGGTGTTCGCGCCGCCCGGGGGCCGGTGGGAGGCGCCCCGTGACTGAGCGAGGAAGCACGACCGCAGAGCCGATCCGCGTCGAGCTGACCGACGATGAGCGGGAGGTCCTTCTTCAGGGCCTCGGGCAGTGGGGCGGTCCGGCCGACCTCTCGGACCCGATGGCCGTGGCCATGGGCTTCGCGAGCCGAGCTGACTTCTCCGTCGCGGCCAGGAGATTGTCGGCGTTGCTGGGTCGGCCGCGCCGTCGATCGGTGCTTCGCGCAGCCGCTCGGCTGCACCCGGACGCGCGGACTGTGGGCGCCACCGTCAGTCCGGACAACGCGGCCTCCCTCGCGTTCGTCGAGAGCTACGGGTTCTTCGAGAACGGCGGGCAATGGGACGACGAAGACTGCCGGGAGATGATCTTCGAGACGTCGGCCTGGGCAATGGCTACGTTTTTTGTCGCGGTGTGCTGCCGCAGTGACCCGGGGAGAGACGAGTTCAGATGCTTGAACGCACGCGGCCGGTGCTCGGCCTGGCGGTGCTGACGGCATGTGTGCTCGTGTCGGGCTGCGCCGTCCAGCGCGAGGGCCCGGGAGACACGAACTGCGTTCCGCGGATGAGCGTCTCGTCTGGTGAGGTCGTCCGAGGCGAGGTGGTGACGCTCGTCACGGCCGATGTCTGCGAGGTGGAGCTCCCGTCGGGCGGGTGGCGAGTGTCTGCGGGGCACGTGGGCGACGGGACGGCGGTCATCGTCGCCGAGACTGATGAGGCACTCGACGGTTCGTTCGAGGTCTCTCTCGAGCTGCCGGCTGACTTCCCGACGGGTGACGCGTGGATCGGCATCGAGAACTGGGACTACTCGACGTGCGCCGATGCCGGCAGCTGCGCTGGCCCCTCGACCGTCTTCACGGTCGTCGCGGCGTAGCTGTCAGGGAGTGGACGGGCGGGCGTTCCCGCTTGCGCTGCTCTTCTCGCAGCCAGACATCTCAGGGCAGAGCGGCGACGGCTCCCGATAGCCGATGGCTCAGTGGTCGTCTCTGCCGGGCCCCCGTGGGTGACGCGTCGTTCGCCGGCCGCATCATCGTCGCGACGGGGCTCGGGACCATCCTCCGTACCCTCGTGCTCCTCCTTCGAGCACGGAGGCAGTCGCGACGACGACGAGGACCCGAGTCCTGGGCCCGCGACCGTCGATCAGGACGGTGGCCCGTTCACGGTCCACTCGACAGCTTCGACGAGCGTGGCGACGACGTACGCCATGGGGACAGTCAACAGCCCGGTGAGGACGGAGACGACAGCCCAGCGGGAGCGGCTGGGTGCCCGCAGCCCGCGGGATCGCCATGCGACGACCGCACCGATCGCCCCCAGTGCTGGTGACCCCACGAGCACCCAGCCGAAGAAAGCGCCGTCGTCCGCCGTGGCGGAGTAGACGAACGGGAGCGCGACGGCGGCGAGCATGAGCGCGATGGTCCACAGGGGCACGCGTCGCCGAGGTCGGTCGCCGGTCGCGGATCCCGCTCCACTCACCTGGAGTCCTCCTCCCGCGGAGCTGTCGCCTCGTGCCCCGTCCTTCCGCGGACAGCCCGGCGATGTCGACCTGCCCACCTCGCTGAGAGAACGGCACCGACGAGGAAGGCGACGACGAAGCCCACGAGCAACGCCCAGCGCCAGGCGGCCGATCCATCCTCTTGGGCAATTGTGAACAGAAGGATGCTCACACTGACCGCGACGACGGCACAGCCCATGCCCGCGAGGCCCTCCCACCAGAGCGGCTTGGCACCCGTGGGCATCCGGTCGTACATACCTGGACCCTAGGCGTAGTCCTGCGACCCCGCTGCTGTCGGTCAGGCAGCCGGCCGGCAAGGCCCTCCGTGATCGCGCGGCCACGTCGACGGCCACGTCGACCGGTAGCTCGCAGCGTCGGTTCGTCCCGCGATCTTCGTCGAGGTGTTCGTCTGCCCACCCTCGCAGCTCGACGGCTGATCGTGGGTCTCGACGGCCGCGTGTTGACCGCGACGCATCTCGCTGAGATCCTTCTCGCAACCGACGGAGGTCGCCATGTTCGAGGAACGCGGGTGGTTCGCCGAGGCTGACGCCAGAGCGCTCAGGCCCGCCGACACTGTCAACGCCGTCGATCATCGGGGCGATGATCCCCAGGCCGAGCGTCGGCCTGGCCCGCTGCCTCTCGGGCTGTTCGACCGCCTCCTGCGGGGCTTCCCCTGGCACGATGGCGTGCAGCGAGCCCGCCGGTAGCCAGCGACTCAGCGTCGGTTCGTCCTTCGCACGCGTCGGTCTCATGACCGGCCGGACGTCCGATCGCCGACCGGCTGTCGAACGAGGTCGCACCTATGCTGACCGCGTGTCTGCTGCCGAGGTCGTCCAGCTCCTGCGAGAACGACGTGTCGCGCTCGAGAGGGGGCTCTCCGAGCGTGAACTGGCTCGGGCCGAACGACGGTACGGCGTCCGCTTCGCCCAGGACCACGGCGAGCTCCTGCGCCTGGCGCTCCCCGTCGGAGACCGCTGGCCGAACTGGCGGGCACGAGCGGACGAGGGCGTCCGCAGTGCGATCCGAGGGCCTCTCGAGGGCATCCTGTTCGATGTCGAGAACAACGTCTTCTGGCCTGCATCCTGGGGCGAGCGTCCAGACTCCCGCGCGGCGCGGTCCGAGATCGTCGAGCACCAGGTCAGCACATGGCCGCAGCTCGTGCCGTTGTACGCCCACCGCTTCGTCCCGGCAGCCCCGTTCGGCCCAGGAGCCCCGGTCTTCTCGGTGCACCAGACCGACGTCGTCGTCTACGGCGCGAACCTGCTGGACTACGCGGCCCGCGAGTTCGGCACGACGCGGTCGCTCCCTGTGCCAGACCTCGTGACGGACGGGTCGTCGCCGTGGTCGCTCCTTGCCGTCGGAGAGGACGTTCCCTGAAGGCGGAGAGGCCCGGCGCGGCGACGCGTGCCGTCGAGGGGCAGACAAGGCGGGTGCCCCATCTCCAGGCCGCTCCGGCCGGCCCCCTCGCGAACCCGGCCGTGCCCCGCACCCCCGACGAGATCGCCCTCGAGGCGGAGACCGGGATCGGTCTCGAGCAACTGCACCACGGCGTCGGCCCCGCCGCGTGGGCGGTGCTCGGCCGGGCTGCGGCGCGGGGCCACGGAGTGCGGATCGGCCTGGAGGACGTCGACACCCTGCCGGACGGCGCGGTCGCGACCTCGACCGCCGCGCTCGTCGCCGCTGCCCGTGCCCTCCTCACGGAGGCGCGCTGCCGCTGACGCCTCCTCGGCTGCGCGGCCAGCCGCCGAGCGTGCCTGCCGTCGCACTCGTCGCGGACTCGTCACGGCTGCCTAGCGGACCTGGTGCTCCCAGGTGGGGACGAGCTCCTCGTGGGCCTCGAGCCGGGCCTGGGTGCGGCGGGGCTCGCGTCGGGCGAGGGCGTCGAGCAGGGCGATCGAGAGCGTGACGACGGCGGCGTGCGAGTCGAAGACGAGGTCCGTCCCGACCGGGGCGACGAGGGCGACGTCGAGCAGGTCGGCGAAGGGCACGAGGGGAGTGTCGACGATCGCGACGGTGGCCAGGCCGAGGGAGCGGGCGTGGGCGACGGCCTGCACCGTGGCTTCCGGGTGGCGGGGCATGACGATGAAGAGCACCGCGCTCGCGCCGTCGAGGTGCAGCTGGGTCACCGCGTCGATCAACGACGCGCCGTCGTCGAGCACGCGGACGTCGGGCAGCACCTTCTGGGCCAGGTGGCCCAGGTAGTGCGCGAGGGACGCGGAGACCCGCAGGCCGACGATCCCGAGGGGCCGGGTCCCTGCGAGCAGGTCGACCGCCCGCACCATCCGGTCGGAGGCGACGGTCTGCTCGACGGCCAGGAGGTTGTCCCGCTCGCGGGCGAGGGCGACCGCGGGGACGCTGTCGGGGCCGGGCGACGGGCTGTCGGTCGGCGACGCGGAGAGCACGCGCTCGCGGGCGGCGGCGCGGAACTCGGCCCAGCCCGAGAACCCGAACGCCGTCGCCATGCGGGTCACCGTGGGCTGGCTGACCCCGGCCGCCTCGGCGACGTCGACGCTCGAGGCGAAGGCCACGTCCGGCAGCGAGTCGAGCATGTGCTGCGCCACCCGGCGCTGGGTGGGCGAGAGCCGGTGGGCGTGCACCAGGTCGAGCAGCCACGACCGGACACGATCCAGCGACTGGGTGCCGGGGGAGTCGGTCACGAGGTCCCTCCCTGCGGGGACGAGGGGGACGCAGGCGGCGGGGCCTGCCGGGCGGGGAAGTCGGCGAGCACGGCGCCGAGGCCGGGCAGCTCGGCCTCCATCCGCTCTATGTCCGGTCCGAGGGGACGGTCGTCGGTCGACGCGTCGATCAGGCCGACGAGGTGCTCGAAGACCGGAAGGAGGCGCGTGCCGGCCACGCGGTCGGGCGCCATCTGGAGGGCGCGGACGGCCGCGAACAGCTCGACGGCCAGCACGGCGCCGGCCGAGCGCACCAGGCTGGTCAGCAGCCTCGTGCTCTGGATGGCGAAGCTCGCGTGGTCCTCGAGGCCCAGCGAGACGCTCACGCTGGCGTTCGTGACGGGTGCCGAGTCGACGCGCATGTGGGCCAGGGCGTCCTGCGCGACGTACTCGACGATCATGAGGCCGCTGCTGGTGGCGTTGCGCCGGGCGTCGGCGAGGAACGGCGGGAGCCCGGTCATGTCGGCCCTCATCAGCAGCCCGAGCCGGCTCGTCGAGAGGCTGAAGACGGGGTGCAGCCCGATCCTGGCCGCGTCGAGCGTCCAGGCGAGCGTGGCGAGGTGGAACTGGCCGTGGTGTCGGACGCCGTCGTCGACCACGAGCGGGTTCTCCGCCGGGCCGCCGAGTTCCCGGTCGAGGGCGCCGAGCAGCACCGAGAGGGCGGTCCGGGCGGGAGCGTGGACCTGCGGGGCGGCCCTCAGCCCGAAGGGGTCCTGCAGGCGGGCCGCGCCGGCGGGCGGACCCGAGACGCGCTCCGTCAGCCAGCGCAGGCGTGCCGCCTCCTGCACCTGGCCGGGATGCGGCCTGGCCGCGTGGACCTGCTCGTCGAAGGCCTCGGCCGAGCCCCGCAGGGCACGGAAGCTCAGCGCGGCGACCACGGTGGCCGCGTCCAGCTGCCGGGCCGCGACGTCGGCGGCGAGAGCCGTCGTCGCGAGCGTGACGGCACTGGAGCTCATGAACGGCAGGGAGTCGCTGGGGGCGAACACGATCGGCTCGGCCGTCCCCGATCGCCAGGGCAGCTCGCCGATGAGCGTCAGGGCGAGCTCGGCCAGGGCCGTCACGTCGCCGGTGCCGACGGAGCCGGTGCGGTGGAACGTCGGGAGGGCGTCGGCGCGGACGGCGGCGAGGAGCCCGCGCACCACGGCGGGGCTGACCCCGGAGCCGCCGGCGAGCAGCTGGTTGAGCCGGACCACCAGGGCGGCCCTGGTGACGCGGTCGTCCTCGACCTCGCCGATCCCGGTGGCGTGGCTGCGGAGGAGGCGGAGCCCGTGCGCGGTCTGCTCGCGGACGACCTCCTCCTCCGAGAGCTCTTCCCCCTCGTCGACGAGCGCCACGGTGCGGTTGGCCCCCACGCCGGTGTTCGCGCCGTAGACGGTGCCGGCGTCCCGGGCGGCGAGGAAGGTCTCGTGCGAGCGGCGGACACGGTCGAGGGCGGCCTCCGGGACGGTGACCTCGGCGTGCCTGTCGGCGATCGCGACGAGGTCGGCGACGCGCAGGGGCGTCCCGTCGAGCTCGATGCGGTCGATGCGGTCCGTTCGGCTCGTGTGGTCCGCGCGGTCCGCGTCGGTCGTCCCGGTCATGGTCGCCACTGTGCCTCCTCGCTGTTTCGGGCTCGTGAACGAACCGTCGGGGCCATTGACGAAGTATTCATGATCAACTCATGATGAATCAACCCATTCACGACCGGAACGGAAGCAGCACTCGTGACACTCGACGCGAACCTCCCCGCCGCAGACGCCGCAGGCACGTCCCCCGACCCGTCGCCCTCCGGGCCCCGCCCGGTCAGGGCCCCTCGGGGCACCGAGCTCAGCTGTCGCGGCTGGCAGCAGGAGGCCGCCCTGCGCATGCTGATGAACAACCTCGACCCCGAGGTCGCCGAGCACCCCGACGACCTCGTCGTCTACGGCGGCACCGGCAAGGCGGCGCGCTCGTGGGAGGCCTTCGACGCGATGGTCGCGACCCTCCGGACCCTCGGCGACGACGAGACGATGCTCGTGCAGTCGGGCAAGCCGGTCGGCGTCTTCCGCACGAACGAGTGGTCGCCCCGGGTGCTCATCGCCAACTCGAACCTGGTCGGCGACTGGGCCAACTGGGAGGAGTTCCGCAGGCTCGACGCGATGGGCCTCATGATGTACGGCCAGATGACGGCCGGGTCGTGGATCTACATCGGCACGCAGGGCATCCTCCAGGGCACCTACGAGACGTTCTCCGCGGTCGCCGACGCTGACTTCGGCGGCACCCTCGCCGGCACGATCACGCTGACCGCTGGCGTCGGGGGCATGGGAGGCGCGCAGCCCCTGGCCGTGACCATGAACGACGGCGTCGCGATCTGCATCGACGTCGACCGCACCCGCATCGACCGGCGGGTCGAGCACCGGTACCTCGACGTCGCCGCCTCCAGCCTCGACGAGGCCCTCGAGCTGGCGGTCGCCGCCCGCGACGAGAGGCGCCCGCTCTCGATCGGCGTCGTCGGCAACGCCGCCGAGCTGGTGCCCGAGCTGCTCGCCCGCAAGGCGCCGATCGACATCGTCACCGACCAGACCTCGGCCCACGACCCGCTGTCGTACCTGCCGATCGGCACCCGTTTCGAGGACATGGCCGCGGAGGCCGCGGCCGACCCCGCCGGGTTCACCCTGCGCTCGCAGGCCGCGATGCGGGCCCACGTGGAGGCGATGATCGGCTTCATGGACGCCGGCGCGGTGGTGTTCGACTACGGCAACAGCATCCGCGGCGAGGCGCGCACCGCGGGCTACGACCGGGCTTTCGACTTCCCCGGGTTCGTGCCCGCCTACATCCGTCCGCTCTTCGCCGAGGGCAAGGGGCCGTTCCGCTGGGCGGCGCTCTCGGGCGACCCGGCCGACATCGCGGCGACCGACAAGGCGATCCTCGAGCTGTTCCCCGAGAACGAGTCGCTGAGGAAGTGGATCACCATGGCGGGCGAGCGCGTCGCGTTCCAGGGGCTCCCGGCCCGCATCTGCTGGCTCGGCTACGGGGAGCGCCACCTGGCCGGGCTGAAGTTCAACGAGATGGTGGCGTCGGGCGAGCTGTCGGCGCCGATCGTCATCGGCCGCGACCACCTCGACTCCGGCTCCGTCGCGTCGCCGTACCGCGAGACCGAGGCCATGCTCGACGGCTCCGACGCCATCGCCGACTGGCCCCTCCTGAACGCCATGGTCAACGTCGCGTCGGGGGCCACCTGGGTGTCGATCCACCAGGGCGGCGGCGTCGGCATGGGCCGCTCGATCCACGCCGGGCAGGTCATCGTCGCCGACGGCACCGACCTCGCCGCCGAGAAGCTCGGACGCGTGCTCGTCGCCGACCCCGGCATGGGCGTCATCCGCCACGCCGACGCCGGGTACGAGCGAGCCGTCGAGGTCGCCGCCGAGCGCGGCGTGCGCATCCCGATGCGCGAGCAGGGCGCCACCGCCGAGGGTACCGTCGATGGCCCTCGCGCGTAGCGGCGCGACCGTCGAGCGCGACCGGCTGCGCGCCTCCTTCGACGGGGTCTGGGGCGACCTGGAGGGCGTGGGCCGCGACCCGCGCTCCGGCGGCTACGACCGGTTCTCGTGGACGGGCGTCGACCTGGGGCTCCGCGAGTGGTTCGTCGCGGAGGCGACCCGGCGCGGGCTCGAGGTTGAGGTCGACCGCAACGGCAACCAGTGGGCCTGGTGGGGCGCGCCGGCCGACGGTGCCGTCGTCACCGGCAGCCACCTCGACAGCGTGCCCGGCGGGGGCGCCTTCGACGGGCCGCTCGGCGTCGTCAGCGCCCTGCTCGCCGTCGACGCGCTCCGGGAGTCGGGCCTCGTGCCAGAGCGACCGCTCGCCGTCGTCAACTTCGTCGAGGAGGAGGGGGCCAGGTTCGGGCTCGCCTGCCTCGGGTCCCGGCTCATGACCGGCGCCGTCGACCCGGGCCACGCGCTCTCGCTGACGGACGACGACGGCACGAGCCTCGCCGACGCGATGTCCGCCGCGGGTCACGCCCCGGAGCACGTCGGCCTCGACGAGGTGGCCCTGGCTCGCATCGGGGCCTTCGTCGAGCTGCACGTCGAGCAGGGCCGCCACCTGGCCCTCGGCGACGAGTCGGTCGGGGTGGCGAGCTCGATCCTGCCGCACGGCCGGTGGCGGTTCTGCTTCGAGGGCGAGGGCAACCACGCCGGGACCACCCGGCTCGTCGACCGGCACGACCCGATGCTGCCCTTCGCCGAGTCCGTCGTCGCCGCGCGTCGGCTCGCCGCAGAGGTGCAGGCCGTCACGACGTTCGGCCGGGTGCGGGTCGACCCGAACGGCACGAACGCGATCCCGTCGCGCGTCGACGCCTGGCTCGACGCGCGAGGAGCTGACGAGGGCGGCGTCACCCGCCTGGTCGACGACCTGCAGCGGATCGCGGAGGAGGCGGCGGCCGGCCACGGCGTCCGCCTCACCGTGACGAACGACAGCTTCACCCCCGTCGTCGACTTCGACGCGTCCCTGAGCGACCGGCTGCGCTCGTCGCTCGGTGCCGCGTCGATCGCGGCGCCGACCCTGCCGACGGCCGCGGGTCACGACGCCGGCATCCTCGCCTCGCGCGTGCCGACCGCGATGCTCTTCGTGCGGAACCCCACCGGGATCAGCCACAGCCCGCACGAGCAGGCCGACGAGTCCGACTGCGTCGACGGGGTGGAGGCGCTGACCGTCGTGCTGCGCGACCTGCTGGTCGGGCCGCTCGCGGTCGTGTCGGACACGGGCGTCCCGGCCGGGGGCTCCCGGTGACCGGGGACGGCGGCGCCGCGGTCGCCGCGGTCCCTGCGGTCCCGTCGGTCTTCTGGGCCGAGCACCTGTGGACCGGCGAGGGTGCGGTGCGGCACGGCGTCGTCGTCGAGGTCGTGGGCGATCGGGTCGTGAGCGTGGCGGACGACGTCGTCGCGCCTCCTGCAGGGTCGACCCTGCTGTGGGGGCTGACGCTGCCGGGGCTAGTGAACGCCCACTCGCACGCGTTCCACCGGGCGCTGCGCGGGCGGACCCAGGTCGGCAGCGGCAGTTTCTGGACCTGGCGCGAGGTCATGTACTCCGCGGCCGCCCGGCTGACGCCCGAGAACTACGAGGCCCTCGCCACGGCCGCCTTCACCGAGATGGTGCTGGCCGGGATCACGACCGTGGGCGAGTTCCACTACGTGCACCACACCCCTGACGGCACGCCGCACGACGACCCGATCGCGATGTCGCGAGCCCTGGTCCGCGCCGCGGCGACCGCGGGCGTCCGCCTGACCCTGCTCGACACCTGCTACCTGGTCGGCGGGTTCGCGCCCGACGCGGCACGCGAGAGCGGGCCCGACGTCGAGGCCGGGCCCGACGTCGAGCAGGTGCACGTCCCCTTGTCGGCCGCGCAGCTCCGCTTCGGCGACGGCACCGCCGCCGACTGGGCCCGGCGTGCGAGCGCCACGCGCGACGAGCTGAGCGGGCCGACGGTCGTGGTCGGCGCGGCCGTGCACTCGGTGCGGGCCGTGCCCGAGCGCGCACTCGGCACCGTCGCCTCCTGGGCGCACGCACACGACGTGCCGTTGCACGTGCACGTCTCCGAGCAGCCGGCCGAGAACGCGGACTGCGTGCGCCTCCTCGGCTCCACGCCCGTCGCCCTGCTCCGCCGGCACGGAGTCCTCGACCACAGGGCGACCGCCGTCCACGCCACCCACCTGACGCCGGGCGACGTCGCCGACCTCGCCGCGGGCGGCACCTGGGCCTGCTTCTGCGTCACGACCGAGCGCGACCTGGCCGACGGCATCGGACCGGCCGCGGAACTGGTCGAGGCAGGCGTGCAGCTCACCGTCGGAAGCGACAGCCACGCCGTCATCGACATCCTCGAGGAGGTGCGGGGCATCGAGTCCGGACAGCGCCTGGTGAGCGGACGGCGCGGCTGGCTCGGAGCCGCGCAGCTGCTGGCCGCGGCGACCGTCCAGGGCGCCAGGTCGCTCGGCTGGGACGACGGCGGCACGATCGCCCCCGGTGCCCTCGCCGACTTCACGACCGTGTCCCTCGACTCGGTGCGCCTGGCGGACGCCCGCGCCGACTCGCTGCTCGAGTCGGTCGTCTTCTCCGCCACGGCGTCCGACGTGACCTGGGTGGTCGTGGGCGGCGAGGTCGTCGTGCGCGACGGGGAACACGCGCGCGTCTCGTCGCCGGGCAGCGCGCTGCGCGACGCGATCGCGGCCGTGCTCCCGCCCGAGTCGTCGAGCGTGCCCTCGCCCTCGCCCTCGCCCGCGCCATCGCCACGCGCCCGCGCTCCCCGAGAGGACCCGCCCGCATGACCGTCACCGCCCTGACCGGCATCTCGCAGCTCGTCACGAACGACCCGACGCACGAGTACGCCGAGGCGGCGAGCGGTCCGCTCGGCGTGGTGCGCGACGCGGCTGTCCTCTGCGACGACGGTCGTGTGCTCTGGACCGGTCCCGCCGCCGCCCTGCCGTCGTCGATGGCCGACGGCGTGACCGACCTGGGCGGGCGTGCGGTCGTCCCCGGCTTCGTCGACAGCCACGCCCACCTGGCGTTCGCGGGCGACCGGTCCGACGAGTTCGCCGCCCGGATGGCCGGCGAGTCGTACTCCGCCGGCGGCATCCGCAGCACCGTGGCGCACACGCGGGCCGCTAGCGACGTCGACCTCGCCGCGTCGGTGCGGCGGCTCGCCGACGAGGCGCTGCGCCAGGGCACGACCACGCTCGAGAGCAAGTCCGGCTACGGGCTGAGCGTGCACGACGAGCGCCGCAGCCTGGAGGCGGTCAGGGCGGTCACGACGGAGGCGACGTTCCTGGGTGCGCACGTCGTGCCTGCCGAGTTCGCCGGGCGGCCCGACGACTACGTCGCGCTCGTCATCGGCGAGATGCTCGACGCCTGTGCCCCTCTCGCGCGGTGGATCGACGTCTTCTGCGACGTCGGGGCGTTCGACGTCGACCAGACGCGGGCGATCCTCACCGCCGGCATGGCCGCGGGGCTGACGCCGCGCCTCCACGCGGGTCAGCTCGCGCCGGGCGGGGGCATCCAGCTCGGCGTCGAGCTCGGGGCGGCCTCGGTCGACCACGTCACCCACGCGAGCGACGACGACGTGGAGGCGCTGGCCGGGTCGACGACGGTCGCGACGCTCCTCCCGGGGGCCGAGTTCTCGACCCGCGCGGCCTACCCCGACGCGCGGCGGCTGCTCGCAGCCGGTGCGACGGTGGCCCTGGCGGCCGACTGCAACCCGGGGTCGAGCTACACGACGAGCATCCCGTTCTGCATCGCGGTGGCCGTGCGCGACATGCACATGGCGCCGGCCGAGGCGCTGTGGTCGGCCACCGCCGGGGGAGCCGCGGCCCTCAGGCGGACGGACGTCGGCCACCTCGGCGTCGGGGCGGCTGCAGATCTCCTGGTGCTCGACGCGCCGTCGTACGTGCACCTGGCCTACCGGCCGGGGGTGCCGCTGGTCGAGTCGGTCTGGCGCGCCGGGCAGCGCGTCGTCGGTCGCGAGCGCTGATGGCGGAGCGCGTCGTGCTGCGGGCGGCCTCGCGCCCGGTGGTGCCGTGGCGGAACGGCGCCGGGACGACGACGGTCGTGGCGGAGGGGTCAGCGTCCTGCTCGTGGCGTGTCAGCGTCGCGACGATCAGCCGGTCGGCGCCCTTCTCGGACTTCGCCGGGGTCGACCGGCTGCTGATGCCGCTCTCGGAGCAGGGCCTCGACCTCGTGGTCGACGGTCGACCGGTGCGCCGAGAGGCCTTCGAGGTGCTGGCGTTCGCCGGCTAGTCGGTGGTCGAGGCCGTCGACGTCGGGTCCACGGGCCTCGACCTGAACCTCATGACGCGTCGAGGCGCGGCCGAGGGACGACTCGGGATCGTCCCCGTCCCTGCGACGCTCGAGATCGCGGTGCGAGAGACCCTCGTGGCCGTGGTCGTGGCGGGCCAGGTGCGCGTCGGTGAGGACGTTCTCGATCGGCTCGACGGCCTGCAGATCGAGGGCCCGGCCACCGTGAGCGTCTCCGGGCGAGGGCTGCTCGCCGTCGTGCGCGTGTCCGCGATCACGGTCGTCCGTCCACCGTGAGCGTCGTCGTCCCCGTCGGCTCAGTCCGTCGGCTCAGGCCTACGAGACGAAGAGGCGAAGTGCGTCCGCACTGAGCGGGCGGTCGGCGAAGAGGAGTCGTACCGCGTCGGGGTCGGGGTTGCCCGCGTCCGGGCCGCGCCAGACGAGCTCCAGGCCTGCGCGCCGGGCCGCGCGACGTGACCCCTCGTTGTGCTCGAGGAGGGACGCGACCAGCGGCAGGTCGCGCCCCGTCGCGGACACCGCGTCGCGGGCCGCGGCGATGATCTCCTGCGCGTAGCCGCGTCCCCACGCCGATGGTGTCAGCCGGTAGTAGATGTTCCACGCGAGGTCGCCGCGAAGGCTGGGGCCGCCCATGCCGACCAGCGCGCCCGTCGACGTGTCACGGACGACCCAGACGTCGACGCCGTTCGCCTCCCACCCCGCCAGGTACCGCTCGACCAGGTGGCGCGTGTCCTCCAGCTCACGGTGGCGCGCGGAGGGGAGGTGCGTCCAGACCTCTGGGTCGGCGTGGAGGTCGTGGAGCTCCGGGAGGTCCCCCTCGGCAGGGCGGGAGAGCGTCAGTCGTTCCGTCAGCGTCGCCTGGATCATGCCCGCCATTCTTCCGTGCACAGTCACTCGTTCAGTGCTGAGGGCCGCTCGCCACGGGTCAGCCGCGGTCGCGAGCCATCCCTGCCTCGGTGTTGCGCGTGCCGACAGCGACGCCGTGCGGTGAGGCTGAGGCTGTACTCGGACTGGATCGCGGCGATCGGGAACGTCGCGTGCGCCCGTCGCAGGGTCTCCGCTGATGTCTCCGAGACACCGACGTAGCGGGCCTTGCCGGCGGTGACGGCCTCGCTCATCGCGCCGACGGTGTCCTCGATCGGCACGGTCGGGTCGGCGCGGTGCAGGTACCAGAGGTCGACGTGGTCGGTGCCGAGGTGCGTGAGGGACCGGTCGATCGCGCGTCGGGCGTGTTCGGGGGAGCCGTCGAGGCCGATCGGGGTGCCGTCGTCGGTGAAGTCGGTGGCGAACTTCGACGCGACGACCACCCGGTCCCGGTCGGCACCGAGGGTGCGGCCGAGCAGCTTCTCGTTCGCGAACGGCCCGTACGCCTCGGCGGTGTCGAACAGGGTGATCCCGAGGTCGAGAGCGCGGCGGATGGTCTCGACGGAGCCAGCCTCGGTGGCGCCTCCGTAGAAGGCGCTCATGCCCATGCAGCCGAGGCCGAGCGTGGACGTGACGAGGCCCTGGGAGCCGAGTGGGATCTGCTGCAGGGAAGTTCTCCGTTCACCGCCGGGTCGATCCGGACGTCCCGACTCTCGACCCCGGTGCGCACACCATGTCAAGTGGGAGACTCAGACCCGTGCTGCTTCCCGAGGTCCATGTCGACGAGCCCGTCACGATCAGCGCCGCGGCCGCCCTCCTCGGCATCACCGTCGACACGATCCGGTACTACGAGAAGGAGGGCATCGCACCGGCACCAGCGCGAGGCCCTGACGGGTGGCGTCGCTACGACACGGCTGCGCTGAGCTGGCTCGCCGGCACGGTGATGCTCCGCGGCTCGGGGATGAGCGTGCACGAGATGCGTGAGTACGCCGCTGCGTACCGGGCGGGTGCTGACGATGCCGAGCGGCTCGCGCTCCTCGAACAGCACCACGCGGCTGTCCTCGAGCGGCAGGCCGAGGTCCAGCGGCACCTCGCTGCGCTGGAACGGAAGATCGCCGCGTACCGCAGGCTGGTCTCGTGACCGGACAAGACCGACAGATCGTCCACTTCCACCAGAAGCACCACGACGCGATCGTCAGCGGCGAGAAGGCGACCACGGTCCGGTGGGGCGAGTCGATCCAGGTCGGCGCGGCGACGTTCGTGTTCGACGACCATCCCACCGCCTCGCCGCTCGCCGGGCACGTCACCGCGGTGCGGAGGCGCCGCCTCGACGAGCTGACCGCCGAACAGGCGCATCAGCCCGCAGGGACGGACATGACGCGCTTCGCCGAGCAGCTCCGGGAGAACTACTACTCGGACATGCCGGGCGAAGCGGTCGTCGACGTCGCCGAGCTGGTCCTCGCCGGGCGGGCCCCCGCAGAGCCGTCCCGGTAGGGGATCCGCTCCTCCCGGGCCAGGCCACCTGCGCACGGGCCCGCGGGCCCCTCCGCCCGAGGAGGTGCCTGCGCGCGACGGGCGTCGCCGAGTGCGCCCCGGCCCGGTACGGTTGCGGGATGGTCTCCTCACCCGACGCCCCGTCCGACCTCGACCCCTCGTCGGCCGGACCGGCCTCTGTCGTGGTGGAGGACGACGTGGCCGGCGACCCCGACGCAGCTGCTGCGCCCGCCGAGCGAGAGGTCCTCGGCTGGCTCGAGTTCGGCGAGGCCGCGCGGCACCTCGCCCGCGACGTCGTCGCCGCCGACTTCACGCCCGACGTGATCGTCGCCGTGGCCCGCGGCGGCCTCGTGCTCGCCGGCGCCGTCGCGTACGCCCTCGACACGAAGATGTGCGGGTCGATCAACGTCGAGTTCTACACCGGCGTCGACGAGCGCCTGCCCGAGCCCGTCCTGCTGCCCCCGACGCTCGACGCCCCGGCCCTGGCAGACAAGCGCGTGCTCGTCGTCGACGACGTCTCCGACTCGGGCCGCACCCTCTCCCTCGTCCGCGACCTGCTCGCCGAGGTCGCCTCCGAGGTGCGCACCGTCTGCCTCTACAGCAAGCCGCAGACCGTCCTCGAGCCCGACTTCACCTGGAAGCGCACCTCCCAGTGGATCACCTTCCCGTGGAGCGCCCTGCCCCCCGTGACCCGCGACGCCGGACAGGGGGACGCCTCGTGAGCATCCACCTGGTGGGCGGCGGCTGGGCGCCCGACGAGCCCGGGCTCTACGACCTCTTCGTCGCCGAGGCGGCGGTCCGCGGCCGGGCCGTCGGTCGCGACGTCCCGCGCGTCGGCGTCCTGATCGTCGTCGCCGACGACTCGCCCTCAGAAGAGTGGCGCACCGGCTTCCCTGCCCTCATCGCGTCCGGGGGCCGCTGCGAGGTCGTCACGACCGTCGTCGAGGCGGGCGAGGTCTTCGACACGCGAGTGCTCAGCGACGTCGACGGCCTGGTCGTCGGCGGTGGTCTGACGCCGGCCTACCTCGAGGCGGTGGCTCCGCTGGTCGACCAGGTGCGCCTCCTCGTCAGCGACGGCCTGCCCTACGTCGGGTTCTCGGCGGGCGCTGCCATCGCGGCCGACCGGGCCCTGCTCGGCGGCTGGCTGATCGGGGACGTGCCAGTCTGCCCGCAGGACGCCTCGGAGGACCTCGACGAGGTCGAGCTCGGCGAGGGCCTCGGCCTCGTCGACCTCGCCGTCGACGTCCACGCCGCGCAGTGGGGCACGCTCACGCGGCTGGTCGCCGCGACGGAGGCCGGGATGGTCCGAGGAGGCGTCGCGATCGACGAGCACACCGCCCTCGTCGTCGGGGAGGGCGCGCTGACCGTGCTCGGCCGCGGCAGCGTCTGGCGCGTCGAGCCGCAGGTCGACGAGCAGGGCGACGTCGTCGGCGTCTCCGTCGGCTCGCTGGGCGCGGAGTGATCGCGCGCCCGCTGTCCGACCTGGTGCACCCGAGCTGGGCAGAGGCCCTCGAGCCCGTCGCCCCGCTCGTCGCCGACATGGGCGAGTACCTGCGTGCCGAGGTGCGCGCCGGCCGCGGCTACCTGCCGGCGGGCGACGCGGTGCTGCGCGTCTTCACGACGCCGCTCGACGAGGTCAAGGTGCTCGTCGTCGGCCAGGACCCCTACCCGACGCCCGGCCACCCGATCGGGCTGTCGTTCGCCACGGCCCCCGACGTCCGGCCCGTGCCGCGCAGCCTCGCGAACATCTACCGCGAGCTGCACGACGACCTCGGCCACGCGCCCGTCGCCCACGGCGACCTCACCTCGTGGCAGCGCAACGGGGTCATGCTGCTCAACCGCGTGCTGACCGTGAGACCCGGCGAGGCCGGCTCGCATCGCGGCAAGGGCTGGGAACCCGTGACCCAGCGCGCCGTCGAGGTGCTCGCCGCGCGCGGCGGACCGCTCGTGGGGCTGCTCTGGGGGCGCGACGCGGCGTCGCTGGTGCCGATGCTCGGCGACGTCCCGACCGTGCAGTCCGCCCACCCGAGCCCGTTGTCGGCGTCGCGCGGGTTCTTCGGGTCGCGGCCGTTCAGCCGGGTCGACGCACTGCTCGTGCAGCAGGGCGGCACCGCCGTCGACTGGCGCCTGCCCGACCTGCCCTGAGCTGCCCGGAGCCTCGTCCGCAATTCAGGAAGTCACGGGCCGCGCCTCCTGATCCGTGCACGGTTCAGGATCCGCACTCCTGCTGTGGCGCAATCCAGGACTGAGAGTCCTGAATGAGGTGGCACCACACAGGGCTGCCGACTCTGATCCGTGCCCATCCGTCCATCTCACCCGCGCCTCCTCGTGTGTGCCCCTTCGTATTCGCAATTCAGGAGTCGGTGCGCCGTAGCTCCTGAATCGTGCACACATCAGGACTCGGACTCCTGCTGTGGCCCAACTCAGGACTCAGACTCCTGAATCAGGAGGCACCGGCGCGCGGCCGAGGAGGCGGGGGCCGCGACGTGCCAGAGTGGGGACGTGCTCGAGGAGGAATACCAGCAGAGGCGGCAGCTGCCGCACCGGCTGCGTCCTGCGCCGGCACCCGAGCCCGCGTTCTCGTTCGAGATCCGGCCGCTCGAGCCCGCCGACCTGCCGTACGTGCGCGAGATCTACGCCCACTACGTCGCGAACTCGAGCGTGACCTTCGACGAGAAGGCGATGACCCTCGCCGAGTGGCGCCGCAAGGCCGCGGTCGGGCAGAAGCTCGGCATGCCCTTCCTGGTCGCGGTCAGCCCGGCCGGCGAGGTGCTCGGCTACGCCCACGCGGCTCCCTGGGGCGGCAAGGCCGCGTACCGGTACACGGTCGAGACGTCGATCTTCCTGCGGGCGGCGACGACGGGCCGGGGGCTCGGCAGGGCCCTGCTGGAGGCGCTGGTCGAGTCCTGCAGGGAGGCCGGCATCCGCGAGATGATCGCCGTCATCGCCGACGCCAAGGCCGACGCGTCGATCGCCCTGCACTCCAGGCTCGGCTTCGTCGAGGTGGGCCGGATGGGCCGGGTCGGCTTCAAGTTCGGCCGCTGGCTCGGCACGGTCACGATGCAGAAGTCGCTGAAGAAGCGCCGTCGTCGCGACGCGGCGCCGCGCGCCTAGGCTCGGTGCGTGTTCGAACTCCACCACCTCAGCGCCCAGGAGCAGTGGGACTGGCTCCGCCGCGGCGAGGTCACGCCCCGTGAGCTGACCGACCACTACCTGGCCCGCATCGAGCGACTCGACTCGGGCGAGGGCGGCGTCGGCGCGTTCGTCACGGTCGGGGCAGACGCCGCCCGCGACCGCGCGGACGAGCTCGGGCGGGCCGGCCGCAGCACGGCCCCGCTCTGGGGCCTGCCCCTGGCCGACAAGGACCTCACCGACCGCGCGGGCCTGCCGACCGGGCTCGGCTCCCGGCTCTCCCGCGGGCGCGTCGCCGAGCAGGACTCGGAGATCTCCGCGGTGCTGAGCGAGGCCGGCGCGGTCAGCCTGGGCAAGACGGCGACGCCCGAGTTCGGCCTCACCGGGTACACGGAGCCCCTCGTCGGGCCCGTGCCGCGCAACCCCTGGCGGCGCGGCCTCGGCGCCGGCGGCTCGAGCGGGGGAGCGGCGGCCGCGGTGGCCGCCGGACTGCTGCCGTTCGCTCCCGGCTCCGACGGCGGCGGCTCGATCCGCATCCCCGCTGCGATGACCGGGCTCGTCGGGCTGAAGCCCTCGCGCGGCCGGGTGCCGGCGCAGTCGGGCATCACGAGCCTGGGCGGGCTCGCCGTCGGCGGCCCGATCGCCCGCACCGTCGCGGACGCCGCCATGCTGCTCGACGCGATGGTCTCGCCCGACGGCCGGGCGCCGCGTGACCACTTCGCGCTGCGTGCGCCCGGCTCGCCCGACGGGGCGTGGCTCGGCACCGCCGTCCGAGGCGAGGGACGGTTCCAGCTCGGGGTGCTGACGGCCAGCCCGTGGGACGACGCGTACGACGTCCGGGTCGACCCGCGCCTCCTCGGCGTGCTGCGGGACACCGCCGACCAGCTCGACGCGCTCGGGCACGGGGTGGACGACGCCTCGCTGCCCGGCTCCGACCCGCGGTCCCCGAACTACGCGGCCCTGTTCCGCACGATCTGGCAGGCGGGCGCCGCGGGCATCCCGGCCGAGACCGACGACGACTTCGCCCTGCTCGAGCCGATGACGGCCTGGCTGGTGCGGCGCGGCCGCGAGCTCGGTGCCCGCGAGCTGGGTGCCGCCCTCGCCGGTCTCAGCGCCTTCGAGCAGAGCGTGATCGCCGCCTTCGACCGCTTCGACGCGGTGCTGACGCCGTCGCTCGCCCTGCTGCCGCCGGCGCTCGGCTGGCACGAAGCCGACGATCCCGAGCGTGCCTTCGAGCAGCAGTGCCTCGTGTCGCCGTTCACCTCGTTCGTCAACGTCGCGGGGCTGCCGGCGATCACGCTGCCCGTGGCCGAGGTCGACGGGCTGCCCGCGGGCGTCCAGCTGATCGGGCGGCCGGGTCGCGAGGACGTGCTGCTCTCGATCGGCGCCCAGCTCGAGCGACGGCTGCGCTGGCAGCGGCGGCACCCCGACTGCTGGTGAGGAGCGCGGTCAGACGCCGTCGAGCGTCGGCACCGACGCGATGAGCCGCTTCGTGTAGTCGTGCCGCGGTCGCCCCAGCACGTCGGCGGTGGCGCCCTGCTCGACGATGCGCCCGCCCTGCAGCACGGCCACCCGGTCGCTCAGGTGCTGCACGAGTCCCACATCGTGCGAGACGATCAGCAGCGAGAGCCCGAGGTCATCGCGCAGCTCGGCCAGCAGCGCGAGGATCTGCGCCCGCACGGTCACGTCGAGGGCGCTCATCGGCTCGTCCCCGACAAGCAGGTCGGGGCCGTGCACGACGGCGCGGGCGAGGGCGATCCGCTGGCGCTGCCCGCCGCTCAGCTCGTGCGGCCAGAGGTCGACGCCCCGGGGATCGAGTCCGACACGGTCGAGCACCTCGGCGACCATGCGCTCGTGGTCGCCCGGCACGTGCAGCAGGCGCAGCGGCTCGGCCACGACGTCGCCGATCCGCATGCGGGGGTCGAGCGAGCTGTACGGGTCCTGCAGCACGACGCCCGTGCGACGACGCAGCCAGCGGAGGCGCGACGCGCGATCGGGCCGCACCTCCCGCCCGTCGAACGTCACGGTGCCGGCCGTGGGTCGGTCGAGGGCCAGCAGGAGGCGCACCAGGGTCGACTTGCCCGAGCCGGACTCGCCGATCAGCGCGACGCTCTCGCCACGACCGACGTCGAGGTCGGCGTCGACCAGGGCGTGCCGCACCGGCCCTGGCTGGAACGGCGAGTGACGGGGGAGCGTGAAGGTGCGCGAGAGACCGCGGCCGCTGAGCAGCGGCCCGGTGCGAGCGACGTCGTCGCCGTGCTGTGCGTCCGAGTCGGTCACGGTGCCCTCCAGGTCGTCGCGCGGGTCGCCTCCACGAGGCCGCGCGTCACGGGGTGGGCAGGCGAGCCGAGGAGGCGGGCGACCGGCCCGCTCTCGACCACGCGTCCCCGGGACAGCACCGCCGCCTCCTCGGCCACCTGCGCCAGCACCGCGAGGTCGTGGGTCACGAAGAGGAGCGAGGCGCCGCGCTCGTCGACCAGGCGGCGGAACAGCGCCAGCACCTCGGCCTGCGTGGTCACGTCGAGCGCGGTCGTCGGCTCGTCGGCGAGCAGCACGGCCGGGCGGGCGATCAGCGCCGTCGCGATGACGGCGCGTTGCCGCTGGCCGCCCGACAGCTGGTGCGGCCAGGAGTCGGCGACCGACTCGTCGAGCCCGACCTCGGCCAGGGCCTCGACCGCGCGGCGACGCGCCTCGGCCCGCGAGACGCGGCCGTGCAGGCGCAGCGGCTCGGCCACCTGGCGGCCGATGGTCATCACGGGGTCGAGGGCGGTGCGCGGGTCCTGGAACACGGCCGCGATCGTCGCTCCCCGCAGCGGGGCGAGCTCCCGGTCGGAGAGGCCGACGAGCTCTTGGCCGTCGAGGCGGATGCTGCCGGTGACGACGGCCTGGGGCGGCAGCAGCCCGAGCACGGCGAGCGTCGTCATCGACTTGCCCGAGCCGGACTCGCCGATCAGGCCGAGACGGGCGCCGTCGGCGAGGTGCAGCGAGACGCCGTCGACCACGCGGCGGCCGTCGATCGTCACGGTCAGGTCGTGGACGTCGAGGGTCACGAGGTCACTCCGGGGGAGTCGGCGGCGGAGGTGGTCGCGGGCGCGGCGGCGGGTCCGGGCAGGGCGGCAGGTCGCCCGCCGGCGCGGAGCCGCGGGTCGGCCGCGTCGCGCACCGCGTCGCCCAGCAGGTTCAGCGCGAGCACGGTGAGCGTGATCGCGAGCCCCGGCCAGACGATCGTCCACGGGTGCACGCCGAGGAACTTCTGCAGGTCCGCGAGGAGGCGCCCCCACGAGGCCGTCTCGGCCGACGCCCCGTAGCCGAGGAACGACAGCCCCGCCTCCGCGAGGATCGACGTCGCCATCGCGAGCGACAGCTGCACCACGAACACGGGGGCGATGTTCGGCAGCACGTGCCGCAGCAGCACCGTCGCCGTGCCGGCGCCGGACGCGCGGGCGGCGGTGACGTAGTCCTCCCGAGCGACGCGGCGGATCTCGCTCCGCGAGACGCGGGCGATGGTCACGCCGTAGCCGAGACCGGAGGCGACCACGACGACCCCGAGCGACCCGCCGAACGCGGCGGCCAGGGCCATCGCGACGAGGATGGTGGGGAACGCGACGAGCACGTCGATGAGCACGGCGACCGACTCGCGCACGATCCGGGCGGTCAGCGAGCCGAGGGCGGCGAGGCCGAGCCCGACGACGAGGGCGAGCAGGCCGGCGGAGACGGCGACGACCACCGTGGTGCCGCTCGCGGCCATCACGTAGCTGGCGATGTCCCGGCCGACGGCGTCGGTGCCGAACAGGTGCGCGGCCGACGGGGGCAGCCAGGCCGAGTAGGGGTCCGTGCGGAACGGGTCGGACGGGGTCCAGAATCGGCTGACCGCCGCGGCGAGGGCGACGAGGGCCAGCCACGCGACCGCGCCCGCGCCCTGGGGTCGGCGCAGCAGGGCGCGCACGAACGAGCCGCGCCTCATCGCTCGACCTCGCGCAGCCGGGGGTCGAGCCGTCGGTGGGCGACGTCGACCAGCAGCCCGACGAAGAGGACGATCGCCGTGAGCGTCATCAGCTCGCCCTGCACCTTGGTGAGGTCGCGGCGGCCGACGTCGGTGACGAGCATCCGGCCGAGGCCGGGCAGCGTGAAGAGCTGCTCGACGACGACGGCGCCGACGACGAGCCCGACGACCTGCAGCCCGAGCACGCTGACGACGCTGAGCATCACGTTCGGCAGGCCGTGCCGCAGCAGCGCGCGGTCGAGCGTCATGCCCTTGGCGGCGGCGGCGCGGACGTAGTCCTGGTCGAGCGCGCCGATCGCCGCCGACCGGGTGAAGCGCAGCAGCACCGCGCCCTCGATGATGCCGATCGTGAGCGCCGGCAGCACCAGCGAGCGGAGCGCCCGCCCGGGCTCCTGCCAGCCGTCGAGGGGCCAGCCCTGGGTGGGCAGCAAGCCGAGGGTCACCGCGAAGAGGGCGATGAGGAGCATGCCGAGCCAGACGGCGGGCACCGCGGCGAGCACCTGTGAGCCCACGCCGACGACGACGCCGAGGGGGCGGCGGTGCCGGGCCGCGGCCCAGACGCCCGCGGGCACGCCGATCAGCAGGCCGAAGACTAGCGACAGGCCAGCGAGGGGCAGGGTGACGCCGAGCTTCTCGGCGATCTCGCCGGCGACGGGGCTGCCCGTCACGAGCGACTTGCCGAGGTCGAGGCGCAGCAGCCCGCCCGCCCAGTCGAGGTACTGCGCCACGATCGGCCGGTCGAGGCCGAGCTGCTCGCGCAGCGCCGCGACCTGGGCCGGCGAGCCCGTCGTGCCCGCGATCGCCTGCGCCACGTCGCCCGGCAGGAGGCGCAGCGTCGCGAAGATCAGCACGCTCGCGACCACGAGCCCCAGGGCGAAGAGGGCCGTGCGTCCGAGCAGGAAGCGGGTCACTCCGAGACGGCCAGCGCGGACAGGTCGAGGCGGGTGCTGGTGGACGAGGTCGGGAAGCCCGTGACGCCGTCGCGCACAGCCGTCAGCGTCGTCGCGGTGTAGAGCCACTCGGCGGGGGCGTCCTCCGACACGATCCGGGCGGCCTCGGCGAGCTTCGACGCGGCGACGTCGGGGTCGGTCGCGGCCAGCGACTCGGCGTAGAGCTGCTGGACCGGGGCCGAGTCGTAGCCCCAGTAGTAGGTCGGGTCGGCCCAGTTCGAGAAGTCGTGGGTCTCGGCGTGGTTCACCATGCTCAGCTGGAAGTCGCGTGTGCCGCCGTCGGCGGGAGGCGAGAGCACGTCGTTGAGCCAGGTCGTGAAATCGACCTGCTGCACCGTCAGCGTGACGCCGACGTCGGCGAGCTGGGTGGTGAGCACGTCGCCGATCGCGGCGGGGTAGAAGTTCGCGTACTCGAGGGTGAGCTCGAGGTCGTCGGCGTGGCCCGCCTCCGCCAGCAGCTGCTTCGCCTGGTCGGGGTCGTAGGCGTCGACGTCGGTCAGGTCTTCGTAGCCGGGGTCGAGCTCGGGGATCGGACCGCCCTGGTCGACGGCCGAGCCGCCCACGGCCGCGATCAGCGCGTCGTTGTCGACGGCCATCCGGACCGCCTGGCGCACGCGCGGGTCGGTGAACGGGGCGACCGCGTTGTTGAAGGCGAGGGTGTACTTGTCGGTCGTCTGGCCCTTCTCGACCGTGATCCCGTCCACGCCGTCGAACTGCGAGGCGAGGGTCGCGTCGACCGCCGTCTGCACGTCGAGGTCGCCAGAGAGGGTCGCGTTGATCGCGGCCGAGCCGTCCGTCACGTAGCGGAACACGACCCCGGCGACGCCGGCGGCCTCTCCCCAGTAGTCGTCGAAGCGCTCGAGGCGCAGGTTGTCGCCCTGCGTCCACGAGGCGAGCGTGAAGGGGCCCGTGCCGTTGGCCGTGGTCGAGAGGTCGTTCGTCGCCGCCTCCTCGAGCACGAGCCCGGCACGGCCGGTCAGCGCGAAGAGCAGAGCCGAGTCGGGCTGCGACAGCGTGAGGACGACGGTGTCGTCGGCGGGGGAGCTGATGTCGGCGACCGAGGCGAGGTCGGCGTGGCCGGCGAGCGACTCGTCGCCCGCGACCTGCTGCAGCGACCACACGACGTCGGCCGCGGTCATCGCGGCGCCGTCGTGGAACGTCACGCCGTCGTGCAGCGTGAACGTGTAGGTGAGGCCGTCCGCGCTGATCGTGTGCTCGGATGCGAGCACGTCGACGATCTCGTTGTCCTGCGTGCGGCCGACGAGGCCCTGGTAGACGTTGTCGATCAGCACCTGGTCGAGGGCGATGCCGGAGGTGGTGCGGACGTCGAGGTCGGAGGGCTCGAGCACGAGGCCCACCGTCACGGTCGCGTCGGCACCGCCGCGCGGGGCGTCGGAGCCGCCCGCGGTGCACCCGGCGAGCAGGGCGAGGGAGGCGGCGGCGGCGACCACGGGGACGAGGAGGCGGGAGGGGCGCATGGCGGTGGAGGTGCCTTTCGGGAGCGGTTCGGGTCGGCGTGCACCGTCGCTCGTGGCGACCTGCACGCTCCGGTCGAAGGAGGACCGTCGTCGCTTGTGGACGCCGGACCACGGCTGGCACGTCGTCGCTGCCGGACTGACGCGCCGCCCCTCGCCCCCAGGTCGCTGCCGGACCCGTGGACGTCAGAGAATCTACTACACGGGGGTCGACCCGGCACCGGGCCGCGCGTGCGCCCGCGGGGCGGCGCCTGTGCACCTGCCGCGAGGGCAGGCCGCCGAGTGGCGGATGAGGCAAGGCTCACCTACATTGAGCAGGACATGTTCCTCGACTTCGCCGACCCGCCCCTCCCGTACGACGCGATCCGCGTCCTCTTCGCGGGCGACGCCTCCTCGGTCCCCACCCTCCGCGCGATGCTCGCCGCCCTGCCGATCTGTGCGCGGGGCCAGGTGTTCGTCGAGGTCGACACCGCCGCCGAGATCGAGACGCTCCCGTCGCCCGGCCGCGTCACCGTCACCTGGCTGGCCCGCGACCGCCGCTCGGGTGCCCCCGGCAGCGGGCTGTCGTGTGCGCCGGGCGAGGCGGTCGAGCGCGCGGTGCGCGCGTGGCTGGCCGAGATGTACGTCGACGCCGAGGCGCTGGCCGAGGCCGAGCACCTGATCTGGCTCGGCGGCCCCGAGGGTTTCGCGTGGGACCTGCGCCGCGACCTGCACGACGTCTTCACCTCGGACCGCGGCGCGACCGCGGTCTGAGCGCGCGCCTCCTGCGCCCGTGCTCCAGTACCTGTGCTCCTGCGCGCGTCACCGACCCAGCAGACGACACCCGTCGCTCGACGTCGAGACGGCCCCTGTCGACTTAGGTAAGGCATGCCTTAGGCTCGTCCTGTGACGATCACCACTGAGGCCCCGCCCGAGGCCCGCCCGAAGCCCGCCCACCGCCCGTACCGGGTGCGCGTCGCGGCCCTACGGGCCCTGAGCCCGCACTTCGTCCGCGTCACCTTCACGGGCGACGACCTCGGCGACTTCGGGGTCGACGGCCTCGACCAGCGGATCAAGCTCGTGCTGCCCCTCGAGGCGACCGGCTACGACACGTTCCCGACCGACGACTGGTGGCCCTCCTGGCGGGCGCTGCCCGCCCACGAGCAGAACGCCTTCCGCACCTACACCGCGAAGGCCGTCCGACCGCACGCCCGCGAGGTCGACGTCGACTTCGTCAGCCACGGTGATCACGGAGCGGCTGCCTCCTGGCTCGCGCGCACGCGCGTCGGCGACGAGGCCATGCTGATCGGCCCTGACGCGACCAGCGGGGTCACCGGCAGCGGCGTCGAGTGGGCGCCGGGCGGCGCCTCGACCGTGATGATCGCCGGGGACGAGACCGCGGTGCCGGCCATCACCTCCATCGTCGAGTCGCTGCCGGCCGACGCCAGGGGCTGCGTGTTCCTCGAGGTGCCGACCGCCGACGACGTGCTGCCGCTGGTCGCGCCGCCCGGCGTGACCGTGCACTGGCTGCCGCGCTCCGGGGGCGACACCGGGCAGCAGCCGGCCGCCGCCGCCGCCGCCTACGGTGCGCCCCTCCAGGCCGCCGTCCGCGGCTGGACCGCTCGCTACGTGACCGCGTGGCACCGCGGCGTCGACCTCGACGAGGTCGACATCGAGCACGACATCCTGTGGGACGTCCCCCAGGGCGAGGCACAGCACGGCGCGGCCCTGCAGGGCGAGCTCTACGCCTGGCTCGCGGGCGAGGCCGGCGCCATCAAGGCGCTCCGGCGGTTCCTCGTGAGCGAGGTCGGCGTCGACCGCCGCCAGGTCGCCTTCATGGGCTACTGGCGGCTCGGCCGCGCAGAGATGTAGCGCCGCGCCGGCCCCGTCGAGCTGAAGAGCACGCGCAGGCCCTCAGATGGGCAGGCCCGCAGGCCCGCGGGCTCACACCTGCGGATCGACCCCGACGATCTCGCTGGTCCTGTCCCACAGCGCCTCGGCCAGCAGGTCGTCCTTCGCCTGCCGGTGCAGGCGTCCGTACGGCTTCAGCTGCTCGAAGTAGGTGCCGTTCTCGACGCTCACCGAGCTCGGGCCCGACAGCTGGATCAGCGGCACGGCTCCGGCGTGCGCCGAGATGCCGTAGTTGCCGTTCGAGAGCACGTTCGCCATCCGCCACATCGGCGACGACGAGCCGAACGACGTCTTGACGATGCCGGGGTGGAACGAGAACGCCTCGAGGCCGGTGCGGCGGGCGAGCTCGCGGACGAACAGGATCGTCTCGATCTTGCTCGTGCCGTACTGCCGCCAGCCGCCGAGCCAGGGGCGCTTCGCCCAGTTCAGGTCGTCGAGCCGGACGCTGCCGAACAGGTTCGCCACGCTGGCCGTCGAGACGACCCGGCCAGAGCTCTCGAGCAGGCGGGGCAGCAGGAGGCGCGTCAACAGGAAAGGCGCGAGGTGGTTCGACTGCAGGATGCGCTCGTGCCCGTCGTGGCTGAGACCACGCTCGCTCACGAGGCCGCCCGCGTTGTTGGCGAGCACGTCGATGCGCGGGTACTCCTCGAGCAGCTCGTCGGCGAGGCGACGCACGTCGTCGAGCCGGTCGTAGTCCGCCAGGAACGCGCGGCCGCCGACCTGGTCGGCGACGGCGCGGGTGCGCTCGGCGTTGCGGCCGACCACGGCCACCTGCGCGCCTCCGGCCGCGAGCTCGATCGCCGCCTCCCTGCCGATGCCGCTGCTGGCTCCGGTGATGATCACGGTGCGGGTCATCGATAGCCGCCTTCCTCGAGGCCTGCCTCGATCTCGAACCTGTTCGTCAGCGGGTCGCTGCCGGCCAGGAAGTACAGGAACGGCATCAGCATGCCGTACTTCTGCCACTGCCTCACGTGGACGGCCTCGTGCTGCAGCACGCGCGGGCCGTCGTTGTCGCGGGTCAGGTAGACCCGCCCGACGCAGGTGCCGCCGCGCTTGAACGCCCATCGGGGGAGGCCCCGGCAGACGATCAGGTCGCCGACCACGCGCACCCGGCCGACGCTGAGCGGCACCCCGACGGCGAGGCCGACGGCGGTCGCCCACGCACAGCCGAGGCGCGAGACCAGGGAGTCGAGGAGGGGGTTCCTCACGGGCGCCCGTAGGCGTCGAGCAGGCGCAGCCAGATCTCGCTCACCGTCGGGTACGCGGGGACGGCGTGCCACAGGCGCTCGATCGGCACCTCGCCGACCACGGCGATCGTCGCGGCCTGGAGCAGCTCGGCGACGTCGGGCCCGACGAACGTCGCGCCGACGATGACCTTGCGGCCCTCGTCCACGACGATGCGGGCGTGCCCCTCGTAGTCGTCCGAGTGCAGGGCCGAGCCCGCGACGCCGGCGAGGTCGTAGTCGACGACCTTCACGTCGATGCCGCGCTTCTCGGCGGCGTCCGCGGTGAGGCCGACGCTCGCCACCTCGGGGTCGGTGAACGTCACCTGGGGCACGGCCGCGTCGTCGGCGGTGGCGACGTGGGCGCCCCACGGCTCGGTCTTGAGCTCACGGCCGAGCGCGCGGGCCGCGATGACCTCGCCGGCGGCACGGGCCTGGTACTTGCCCTGGTGCGTGAGCAGCGCGCGGTGGTTGACGTCCCCGACGCCGTAGAGCCAGTCGGTGCCGTGCACCAGCAGCGTGTCGTCGACCTGCAGCCAGTCGCCGGGCTCGATGCCGACGTTCTCGAGGCCGAGGTCGGAGGTGCGCGGCACGCGACCCGTCGCGACGAGGATCTCGTCGGCGATGACGACGCTGCCGTCGTCGAGGGTGACCTCGACCGTGTCGTGCTCGGTGCGGAGAACGGAGGCGGGGGACGAGCCGACGCGCACGTCGACGCCGCGCTCGCTCAGGGTCTTGCCGACCAGCTCGCCGGCGAAGGGCTCCTGGCCGCCCAGCAGGCCGCTGCGGGCGATGACCGTCACGGTCGAGCCGAGGCCCTGGTAGGCGGTGGCCATCTCGAGGGCGACGACACCACCTCCGACGATGACGAGGCTCTGGGGCACGGTCTGCGCGCTGGTCGCCTCGCGGCTCGTCCACGGACGCGCCTCGGCCAGGCCGGGGACGTCGGGCAGCAGCGCGGTGGAGCCGGTGGCCGCGACCACGGCGTGACGGGCGGTGTGCACGGTGCCGTCGACCGTCACCTCCTTGACGCCGGTGATGGTCGCGTGGCCGCGGAGCAGGGCGATGCCCGCGCCCTCGACCCAGTCGGCCTGGCCAGAGTCGTCCCAGCCGCTCGTGAACGAGTCGCGGCGACGCAGCACCGCGGCGACGTCGACGTCGCCGGTCACGGCCTGGGCCGCGCCGCCCACGGACTTCGCGGCCCGGATCACCGAGGTCGAGCGCAGCAGGGCCTTGGACGGCATGCAGGCCCAGTACGAGCACTCGCCGCCGATCAGCTCGGCCTCCACCAGGGCCACCTCCAGCCCGCTGCGGGTGGCGTAGTCCGCCACGTTCTCGCCGACCGCGCCGGCTCCGATCACGATGAGGTCAAAAGTCGTCATGGGTCAGACGCTAGTCCCGGGGGCCTGTCGAGCGCCGGAGGGGAGGGTCGCCCTGCGGTCGCATGAACGATCGCTGTACGAATTCTGAGTTCTCCGTGACAGGCGGTGACGCGAGGGGCCCCGGGGCGTACGGTGCTGGAAAAGGCGCAGACAGCGCCACTAGCGAGGAGGTCACCATGGGACTCGACGACAAGATCAAGAACGCCGCTCAGGACATCGCCGGCAAGGCGAAGGAGGCCATCGGAGACCGCAAGGGCGACGACAGCCTCAAGGCCGAAGGTCAGAAGGACCAGGCTGGCGCGTCCGCCAAGAAGGTCGGCGAGGACGTCAAGGACGTCTTCAAGTAGGTCGATCCGCCTCGTTCTCGAGCCCGTCTCCCCTCAGGGGGAGGCGGGCTCCTGCGTGTCAGGGGCGCATCACAGGACGACGCTGACGACAACGACACGAGGAGGCGGTCAGTCGCCCTCGTAGTCCGCCGTCGTCCTCGAGAGGAACGCCTCCATGCCCCGGCGCGCGTCGCCGGTCCGCATGAGCCGCACGAGCTCCGGCTGCAGCTGCGCCTCCGCCGCGGCGTTGCCCTCGCGGACGGCCAGCCGCGCGTTCGCCAGCGTCGCCTGCACGGCCAAGGGGGCCTGCGCGGCGATGCGGCGGGCGAGCTCGAGGCCGCGGGTGCGTGCCTCGCCCTCGGGGACGACTTCCTGCACGAGCCCGATGCGCCGCGCCTCCTCGGCGTCGAGGAGGTCGCCGGTCAGCATCCAGCGCATGGCGTCGCCCCAGCCGACCCGGCGGGGGAGCCGGATCGTGGCCCCGCCGAACGGGAGGATCGCGCGGCTGACCTCGATCTGGCCGAAGCGGGCGCCGACCTCGGCCACCACGACGTCGCTCGCGAGCGCGAGCTCGACCCCGAGCGTCAGGCAGGTGCCCTGCACGGCCGCGACGACGGGCTTCGTGAGCTGTCGCCCCTCGACCTGCCACGGGTGCAGCCCGCCCTCGGGCACGACGTCGAGCCCGTCGTGGCCCACGGCCGGCGCCACGTCGCCGAGGTCGAGTCCCGCCGTGAAGTGGTCGCCGTGGCCGATCAGCAGGCCGACGCGCAGGTCGGGGTCGCGGTCGAGCAGCCCGTAGGCGAGCGACAGCTCGCGGAGCATCCGCAGGTCGGCCGCGTTCCGCTTCTCCGGGCGGTCGAGACCGATGACGAGCACGTGCCCGTCTCGCTCGACCGAGACGCGGGGCCGCTCGTCGCTCATCGGGCGAGGGCCCCGACGACCCGGAGGATGGTGCCCATGTCGTCCGCCGCGGCTGCCGCGTCGACGGGGGCGAACGAGCAGAGGCCGGCCCCCACGAGAGTGAAGCGCTCCTTGAGGGCCGTGATCGTCGTGATCAGGACGGCCGGGTCGAGGCCGAAGGGCACCGGCTCGAGCAGCCCGTCGAGGGTGCCGGGGTCGAGCACGTCGAGGTCGACGTGGACGTACACCTCGGTGGCGCCCGTCGCGGCGACGGCCTCGACCACCTCCTCCGGGGTCAGGTCGAGCGACGAGACGGTGCGGACCCGACGGCTCTCGACCCAGGTGTCCTCGGGGTCGTCGTAGGTGCGGCTGCCGGCCAGGACGATGCGGCCCGGCTCGAGGCGCCTCGCGCCCGGGCCGGCCTCCAGGGCGCCGAGCTCGTCCGTGCCGTCGCCGGTCAGGGCGCGGAGCACCATCCCGCTGAACGCCCCGCTCTCGCTGGTGCGCGGACTGTGCAGGTCGGGGTGCGCGTCGAACCACACCACGGCGGTGTCCGGGCCGAGCGCGTGCTGCACCGCGGCGTACTCGACGCCGCAGTCGCCGCCCACGACGAGCGCGGGGGTCGTGTCTGCCTCGAGCTCACGTCGGAGCGAGGAGGCGACGGCCACGACCGACGAGAACCTGTGCACCCGGGTGCCCAGCGAGTCTCCGGCCCCGACCGGCACCTCCACCACGGTGGTCGACTTCGCGGGGAGGTCGCCCAGGACGGCGTACGCCCCCTCGGCGAGCCGCATCGCCCTCGACGACGGAGAACCCTGCCACTGCGGAACAACGACGAACCTCATGCGCGTGAGTCTGGCACAGCGCTGTCCGTCGAGCGCCAGGCGGTGTCCAGCGCCGGGGCCGGCTCAGCTCCAGGGGGTGCTCACGCGGGCGACCAGGCGCTCGAGCGGGCCGCGCCCGACGAACCGGCGCCAGAGGGCGGCCCAGACGATCGTCAGGACGATCGCCGCCACGAGCCAGCCGAGCGGCAGCCCGTAGCGACCGCCCTCGAGCCTGTAGAGCGTGAAGAGAGGAGCTGTGAGCAGCAGGTGCGCCGTGTAGATGGTCAGCGGCTGGCTGCCGACGGCGGCGAGCGGGGAGAGGCCCGTCGCCAGGGCGCGACCGACCGGCCATTCCGGCCGGGTGGCGAGCAGCAGCAGGCCCACGACGGCCAGGGCGGTGCCGCCGGAGCCGACGATCTCGGCTGGTGCGCCCTCGTGTGCGGCCGGGTCGAGGGCAGGCCACGAGGAGGCGCCCGGCAGCCAGCGGGCACCGTAGCCGACGACCGCCGCCAGCGTCCCCCCGACGAGCAGGACGACGGCCGTGCGCAGGCGGCGCAGGTCGCTCCTGGCGGCCACGAGGCCGACGAGCAGGAACGGCAGCCAGACGAGAGCCGGGTACGAGCCGACCAGCAGGGCGTCCTGGGCGAGGCCGACGATCCCGCCCGCGAGGGGGCTGCCGAGGTTCGTCACGGGCACCTGGTCGGCGAGCCACGGCGCGCCGACGGTCACGACCGCGGCCAGCCCCAGCAGCACGGGACGCGGTGCGAACAAGACGACCGCGAGCAGCGCGAACATCACGCCGTAGTACGGCAGGATCACCAGCACGTACTCGTTCCAGGCCTGCAGGACCAGGCCGAGGAGCACGAGGACGGCGGCCCGGATCAGCACGGAGCCGACGACGCGGGCGCGTCGTCCTCGTGACACGGGCCTCGACCCGCCTGACGACAGCCCCAGCGAGATGCCCGCGAGGGTGGCGAAGAGGATCGCCGACCGGCCGTCGAAGACCCGCTCGTCGAGCTCGACCCGCGGCCACATGTGCGCGGCGAACATGCCGAGCACCGCCAGCCCCCGCGCGACGTCGACGGCGACGACGCGCGACGCCCCGCCACCCGGCCGGCGGACGGCAGGAGGCGGGGCGACGGAGCCGGAGGTCGTGGTCACGCGTCGAGCGCACCCAGCTTCAGGGCGGCGAGTCGTGCATCGACCTCGGTCTGCTGGTCCAGGTCCTCGAGGCCCTCGAACTGGGCGTCGAGGCTCGAGGCGGCGAGCTCCTGCTGGCCGAGGACCTTCGCCTCCTCGCGACGGACCTTGTCCTCGAAGCGGCCGATCTCGCTGGTCGGGTCGAGCACGTCCATGCTGCCGAGGGCGTCCGCGACCTGCGACTGGGCCGCCGCGGTCTTCGAGCGGGCGACGAGCTCGTTCCGCTTCGAGTCGAGCTGGTCGAGCTTCGACCGCATCCCGGTCAGGCCCGACTTCAGCTTGTCGACGACGACGGTCTGGGAGGCGATGGTCGGCTCGGCGTCCTTGGCCTCCTTCTCGGACGAGATCTGCTTGCCCAGGGCGACCTTGGCGAGCGCGTCGAACTTGTCGGCGTCGGCGGCGTTGCCGGAGGTGCGCAGCTGGTCGGCCTTGTTGCTCGCCGCGAGGGCCTTCCGCTCCCAGTCGGCGGCAGCCGCGACGTCCTCGGCGTGGTCCTGCTCGAGCAGTCGCAGGTTGCCGATCGTCTGCGCCACGGCGGACTCGGCCTCGGCGATGCTGTTCGTGTAGTCGCGCACCATCTGGTCGAGCATCAGGGCAGGATCCTCCGCCTGGTCGAGCAGGGCGTTGATGTTGGCGCGGGTCAGCTGTGCGATCCGGCCGAAGATGGACTGCTTCGCCATGGTGGTGTCCTCTCGTGGGTGGTGCGTCGATCCCGCCGGGCGGCGCCCGCCGGGGAGTCTGGTCGTGCTCGTCCTGCTGTTCGTCCTGTGCGTGTGGGCTGCGGGCCTCGGGCCTCGGTCAGAACCGGCCGCCGCCGGAGCGACGTCCGCCGCCGCCCCCGCCGCCGCCTCCGCCGAAGCCGCCGCCGCCGCTGCGCCCGCCGAAGCCGCCGAGGCCGCCGAGGCCGCCGCTGCCGAAGCCCCCGCCTCGCCCGCCGCCGCCGCCGAGCAGCCCGCCGAGGACGATGCCCGTCACGATCCCGCTCAGGTCGGCCCCGCCGCCGCGTCCGCCGCCCCCGCCGAACGGCACGCCCTGCTGGTACGACGAGACCTCGGCCTGTGCCTCCGACGCGGCCGTGCCTGCCAGCTGCACCGCGAGGTGCGCCTCGCCCAGGGCGCGGTCGCGGTCGGACGTCGCGAGCGAGACGGAGGTGGCGAGGTGGCGCTCGGCCTCGGACAGCCGGGTGCGCGGCTGGGGGCCGACCGCACCTCGTCGTGTCTCGATGAAGTCGCGGGCGGCGCTGATCTGGCTGCGCGCCGTGAGGAGCGCCTGGTCGAGTGCGGCCTGGGCCCGACGGTCCTTCTCCGCGGCGTCGCGGAGGGCCACCAGGGCTGCGTCGATGCGCGCGTCGGCGGCGTCGAGACCGGCCAGCACGGCGAGCGGGTCGTCGGTCTGCGTCTCGCCGAGGGCGACCGCGGCACGTGCCGCGGCCACCGAGCCGGCGACGTCGACTCCCTCGGGGACGCGGTCGGCGGGCAGGCCCTCCGCGGCGGTGATGTCGCGCCGCAGGTCGGCCGAGAGCGCGGCGATCGTCGTGCCCGCGGTGCGCAGGGCCTCCGCGGCCTTGTCGACCGAGTCCACGAGCTGGTCGACCTGGCCGAGCGACTGCCGCGCAGCTCTGACGGCGCCGACGGCCTCGCCGGTGTCGCCGCGACCGATCGCCGCGGTCGCGGTGGCGGCGGACTCGTCCGCGAAGTCGAGGAGGCGGTCGGCCTGGTCGGGTGCGTCGGCGACCGTGGCCACTGCCCTGGCCGAGTACGTCTGCTGCAGCTGCGTCACGAGCGACCGGGCTCGCTGTACCTTCTCGCGTCGGCCCGAGACCTCGCCCGGCAGCGCGGCGGCGTCGCGCGGGGCCCGCTCCTCGTCGGCGCGGAGGGCGTCGAACGCCGCCGACTGCTCGTCGAGAGACCGGCCGGCCTCGTCGCAGAGCTGGACGATGCGCTCGGTCCACTCGCGACGCTGCTCCGGCGAGTCGGGCACGGAGTCGTCCAGCCGCTGCTGCAGCTCGAACGCCTCCCGGGCCTGTTTCCTCGCCTCGGTCAGCGCGGCGGCGAACGGCGCGACGGCGTCGTCGCCGAACTGCGCGGCGGCGAAGCCGACCTCCTGTGCCCCGGCGGTCAGCTCGTCGTCGAGCGCGACGAGCAGGGCGGCCGCACGGCGGTCCAGCTGGGCCTGCGCCTCCTCGGCAGACCGGAAGGCCCGGCGGCGGGCACGGGAGCGGACCACGCCGAACACGACGGCGCCGGCGGCCGCCAGCACGACGAGCGCCACGAGCACCCAGAGCAGCCAGGAGAGGTCGGGGCCGGCCGCGTCGTCACGGATGCCGTCGGCGAGGGCCACCGCGGCGCCCGCCCAGTCGGAGTCACGGAGGCGGGGCTCCAGCACGTCCGACTGCAGAGCCTCCTGCTGGGCTGCCGTCACGGTCGAGCTGGACGAGACCGACAGGTCGTAGACCCGGTCGTCGACCGCCACGCTCAGCAGCACGTCGTCGGTGCCGAGCTGGTTGCGCTCGGCCGTCGCGAGGCCCCAGGCCGCGCTGTCGGCGGGGGAGTCGAAGGCGTCGACGTAGACGACGAAGAGGTCGATCCCGGCGTCGGCGGAGAGCTGGTCGAGGCTGTCCGTGACCTGCGACTCCTGAGCGGGAGAGAGGACGCCGGCGTCGTCGAGGACGTAGGCACCCGACAGGTCGACGGGCGCCGTCGCGAGTGCGGGAGACGCCCCCAGTCCGACCGCCGCGGCGACCGCGACCAGGCCGGTGACGCCTGTCGTGAGGGCCCGGCGCGTGCCCTGGCCTCGTCGTCGACCCTTCGCGCTGACGGTCACGGTGCTCCCCTCGGTGTGATGGCTGGAGTCTAGCCACGGGGCCCCTGCCGGAGCCCGGCCCGCAGGCCTCGTCGTGGAGGACCACGTCTGCGCCGTGCCGGGGGAGGGGCCAGCTCAGCCGACGAAGAGGAGGACGACCGAGGCGACGGCGCAGATCGCCCCGACGCCGATCAGGATCCAGCCCACGGTGCGGAGGGCCCTGCCGTCCTCGTGCGGCGGGTCGAGCCGGGGCCTCGACGGCCGCGACGGGTCGTAGTGCACCGCGAGCTCCGTCTCGACCGGGGTGTCGACGGGGTGGTCGTCGAACTCCGTCTCGTGCAGCTCGCCGGAGGAGTCCATCCAGCGCGCGGTCGCGGCGTGGGCCCAGTCGGGCGCGGGGATGACGACGGCGACCGTCTGCTCCCACCGGCGCGACCGTGAGCGCATCACGGTGCCCGCGAGCAGGAACGGGGTGCCGACGACGAAGCCGAACCAGCCGAAGAGCTCCACGACGGGGGAGATCACGGTGAGGGCGTCAGACACTCGTCGATCGTACTGTGGCCGGGACACGCCGTCCTGCCGCCCTAGACTCGTCCCGCCCCGACGACCCCGGAGACCGCCGCCCGTGACACGCCCCGCCGCTCTCGAGCGAGTGCCCGCGCCCCTCCTCGCCGTGGCGGCGATCGTGTCGGTGCAGTTCGGCGCGGCCCTCGCCCGTACCCACTTCGACGCGCTCGGCCCGCTCGGCGCCGCCGCGCTCCGCCTCGGCTTCGGCGCCCTCGTGCTGCTGCTCGTGTTCCGGCCCCGGGTGCGCGGCTGGTCGGGCCGCACCTGGCTCGGCGTCGTCCTGCTCGGCCTCGCCCTCGCGGGGATGAACCTGCTGATCTACCTGGCCATCGACGTCGTCCCCCTCGGAGTCGCGGTCACGCTCGAGTTCCTGGGCCCGCTCACGGTCGCCCTCGTCCAGACCCGCCGGTTCGTCGACGCTGCCTGGGCCCTGCTCGCGTTGACGGGCGTCGTCGTGCTCGGCCTCGACTCGAGCGGGGCCACCCCCCTCCTCGGCGTCCTGCTGGCCCTCGGGGCAGGGGCCTTCTGGGCCGGCTACATCGTCGCCAACGCGAGCCTCGGCCGCGGAGACGACTCGCTCGGCGGCCTCGCCGTGGCGATGACGGTCGCCGCCGTGGTCGTGGTGCCGCTCGGCGCCGGGGACGCGGCCTCGGCCGTCTCGGCCGAACCGAGCCTCCTGCTCGTGTTCCTCGTCGTCGCGGTGCTCACGAGCGCCCTGCCGTACTCGCTCGAGATGGTGGCGCTCCGGCGGCTGCCGACGCGGGTGTTCGGCGTCCTGTCGAGCCTCGGCCCTGCGGTGGCGGCCCTCGCGGGGCTCGTCGTGCTGGGGCAGGCGCTCGGGGTGCGCGAGCTCGTGGCCCTGGCGCTCGTCACGGCGGCGAGCGTCGGCGTCACGGCCACCGCGCGGCGGCCGCGTCGCGACGGGCTGCTCGTCGAGCCGCCGCCCACCTGATGCTGTACCCCTGCGGCACGCGTCCGGCCGACGGGTGGTGCGCGGGCGGTCCTGCGCCCTCGCGGACGTGATCGCGACCGGGTGTACCCCGTTCACGGGGCTGCGGGCGGGTTCGCGGGGTAGTCTCCGGAGACCGGCCTGACCCGAGGCCGGCTGACCCTAGGAGGACATCATGGGTGCTGTTCTTGAGAGGACGTCGCGAGCGGAGGTCGTCCCCCTGGGCGACGGCTTCCACCGGGTGTCCACCCCCACCGCCGGCGTGATCGGCTTCGTCCACGAGACCGAGGGGCGCTTCGAGGTCCTCCGTGGCCGCGTCCGCTCCGCCACCCGCGCCGAGGGCGCCTACCGCACGCTCGACGTCGCCGTCATCGCGCTGACGTACAGCTGAGCTCAGCGGGAGGTCCGGCTGTCGACGACGGAGTCGGCGACCGGCCGCCAGACCGGAACGACGAAGGCCCCGCATCAGCGGGGCCTTCGTCGTTGCCGCCCTCGACGGAGAGGACGTCGGTGCTTCGTGGTGCCCCCAGAAGGATTCGAACCTTCGCCCCTGCCTCCGGAGGGCAGTGCTCTATCCCCTGAGCTATGGGGGCCAGGGTCGTCGACAAGGCTAGCAGCGATTGCACGTGGTCACGGACGTGGCGGCAGGACGGGAGCAGGCTGGGGCGGTGACCCCTCCCGACTCCGCGCCCGCCGCCTCCTCGCCCCCGTCGTTCCGTGATCGTGTGCGGGGGGCGGCGTCGCCGAGCCCCGCCGTCGCCGAGCTCGACCTCGCATCGGCGCCCTCGCATCCGGTCGCGTTGTTCCTGGGGTGGCTCGACGGGGCGGTCGCCGCCGGTGTCGTCCAGCCGCACGCGTTCACGTTGTCGACGAGCTCGACCGCATCGGGCCCGTCGGCGCGCACGCTCCTCCTGAAGGACGTCGACGACGCCTTCTGGTTCACCTCGTCGTCGCTGAGCCCGAAGGGCCGGCAGATCGCCGAGGACGACCGGGTGGCGCTCACCTTCTTCTGGGCGGCGCAGGGGCAGCAGGTCCGCGTCACCGGCTCGGCGGTGCCTGGTCCGCGCGACGTCGCGGAGCAGGACTTCCGCCACCGGCACCCCGACTCACGTGCCGTCGCCGTGGCCGTGCCGCAGAGCACCGAGGTCGACGACGAGGAGGCGGCGGACGAGGCGCTCGATCGCGCCCGTGCCGAGGTGGAGGCCGACGACGACCTCGTGCCCGACGACTGGACCGCGTACCGGGTGCTGCCGGTGTCGGTCGAGTTCTGGCAGGCCACGACGGGCCGCGACCAGGTGCGCGTGCGGTACGACCGTGTGGGCGACGACTGGCGCCGCGCCTCCCTCTGGCCCTGACGCCGCGACCGGACTCTGGCCGTAACGCCGCGACACACAGCTGGCGAGGGCACCGGCCGCCGACGAGCATGGAGCCATGACCTCCTCACACGTCCGCCCCGGGTCCGCTGCCGACGTCGTCGCGGCCCCGATGCTGGCCGTGGTCGAGGTGACGGCGCACCGTCCGCACGCCGCGAGCTACCACGCGTACGTCCAGACCCTCAACGAGCGGATCGTCGAGGCTGCGACCGACTTCGGCTGGGACGCTCGTCGGTTCGCGGCGGGCGACCTCGGCGTCGCCGAGCTGCTGCGCGTCACCGAGGGCGCGTCCGCCGTCGTGATCGCCGGGGGAGAGGACCTCGACCCCACGGTCTGGGGCGGCCGTCGCGGCTACGAGGGCGAGGGCCGTCACGACGAGGAGGCGGACGCCGGCCAGGTGGCCCTCGTGCGTCGTGCCCTCGTCCGGTCCACCCCGCTGCTCGGCATCTGCCGCGGGCACCAGGTGATCGACGTCGCGCTCGGCGGCACACTCGTGCCGCACCTCGACGACGACCACGGCACGCACCGCGGCTCGGGGCCCGTCGAGAGCCTGATGGTCGACCACGACGTCGAGCTCGTCCCCGGCAGCCGTGTCGCGCTGGCACTCGGCGACACGACGGCGCGGGTGCGCAGCGCCCATCACCAGGCGGTCGGCCGGGTCGGCGAGGGCCTGCGCGTCGTCGCCCGCACGGCTGACGGCGGGATCGAGGCCGTGGAGCACGAGACCGCCCCGATCACCGGCGTCCAGTGGCACCCGGAGGACCGCGGCGCCGACCGGACGCAGCTGCCGCTCCTCCTCTCCTTCCTCGCGGAGCAGGCAGCGGCCCTGTCCCGCGTCGCCTGACCACCGCCTCCCTGTCGTCGTGTCGTCCTCCCCGGCACTGCTCTCCGGTCGCCGCCCGCCCAGCCGGTAAGCTCGACGACCGTGACTCCCGCCGAACTCTCCACGTCCCTGCTCGCCGTCGTCGACGGGGTGCTCCAGCGTCGAGGCGTTCCCGCCGACGTCGTCGTGTCGCCCTCCGACGTCGTGCTCGAGCGGCCCCGCAACCGCGACCACGGCGACTGGACGACGAACGTGGCGATGAAGTTCGCCAAGCGCGTCGGCGCCTCGCCCCGCGACCTCGCCGCCGAGATCGCGGCCGAGCTGGCCGAGGTCGACGGCGTGGCCGAGGTCGACGTCGCGGGGCCGGGCTTCGTCAACGTGCGGCTCGACGCCGCCGCAGCGGGCCTGCTCGCGCGGACGATCGTCGAGCAGGGGGCCGAGTTCGGCCGCGGCACGTACTACGACGGCGTCACGATCGACCTCGAGTTCGTCTCGGCGAACCCCACCGGGCCGATCCACCTCGGCGGCGTCCGCTGGGCGGCCGTGGGCGACAGCCTGGCCCGCGTCTTCGAGGCGCAGGGCGCGCTCGTCACCCGCGAGTACTACTTCAACGACCACGGCGGGCAGATCGACCGCTTCGCGCGCAGCCTCGTGGCCCGGGCGCTCGGCGAGCCGACCCCTGAGGACGGCTACGGCGGGCAGTACATCGCCGACATCGCCGACCGTGTCCTCGCGGCGACCGACGTCGACGTGCTCGCGCTGCCCCGCGACGAGGCACAGGAGGCGTTCCGGGCCGCCGGTGTCGACTTCATGTTCGCCGACATCAAGCAGTCGCTGCACGACTTCGGAGTCGACTTCGACGTCTACTTCCACGAGAACGAGCTGCACGAGTCGAAGGCCGTCGAGCGTGCCGTCGCGCGGCTCCGCGAGCTCGGCCACATCTACGAGGCCGACGGCGCGACCTGGCTGCGCACGACGGAGTTCGGCGACGACCGCGACCGCGTCGTCGTCAAGACGGACGGCGAGGCGGCCTACATCGCCGGCGACCTCGCCTACTACCTCGACAAGCGCGAGCGCGGCTTCGAGCGCAACCTGATCATGCTGGGCGCCGACCACCACGGCTACGTCGGCCGCATGATGGCGATGTGCGCCGCGTTCGGCGACGAGCCGGGGGTGAACCTCGAGATCCTCATCGGCCAGATGGTCAACCTGCTGCGCGACGGCGAGCCGATGCGCATGTCGAAGCGTGCCGGCACCGTGGTCACGATGGAGGACCTGGTCGACGCGGTCGGCATCGACGCCGGCCGCTACTCGCTCGTGCGCAGCCCCGTGAACAGCTCGATCGACATCGACCTCGACCTGTGGACCAGGCGCACCAACGACAACCCGGTCTTCTACGTCCAGTACGCACACGCCCGCACCCGGTCCGTGGCGCGCAACGCCGAGGCCGCCGGCGTGACGCGCGACGCGTTCGACGCCTCCCTGCTCGTGCACGAGACCGAGAGCGCCCTGCTCGGCGCCCTGGCCGAGCTGCCGCGCGTCGTCGTCCAGGCCGCCGAGCTCCGCGAGCCGCACCGGGTCGCGCGCTACGTCGAAGAACTCGCCGGTACCTACCACCGCTGGTACGACAGCTGCCGGGTCACCCCGCTCGGCGACGAGGAGGTGACCGACCTGCACCGCACGCGCCTCTGGCTGAACGACGCGGCCGGGCAGGTCATCCGCAACGGCCTCGGCCTGCTGGGCGTCTCCGCCCCCGACCGGATGTGACGAGGGCATGAGCGACGTCGACGACTTCTTCGCCGAGCGGGCCGTCCCGCGCCGTCGAGCGCGGGGCGCGGCCGCGGGGCTCTTCGTCCTGGTCGGCGTCCTCGTCGTGCTCGCGATCCTCGCGGTCGTCGCCGACGTGGTCACCCGCACCCTGGTCGAGCAGCGGGCCGCAGCCGAGATATCGACCGCCACAGGGCTCGACGACCTCTCCGTCGACGTCCACGGCACCTCCGTGCTCTGGCAGATCGCGCACGGCTCGCTCGACGACGTGACGCTGTCGTCTGGCTCAGGGGGCGACCCCCTCTCGTTCCGCGTCGACGTCAGCGACGTGCCCACGGACCTCGAGGGCACCTCCGGCCCGGTCACGGGCACGCTGACCGCCGACTCGGCGACGGTGAGCTCCCTCGACGGCATCTCGTCCGCCGGGGCGACCGTGACCCTCGACCCCGGCGAGGTGACCTACGCCCGCGCCTTCGACGTGCCCCTGCTCGGTCCGGTGCCCGTCGACGTGACCGCCACCCCCTCGATCGCCGACGACGGCCGTGCCCTGGACTTCGCGCCGACGAGGGCGTCGTTCCCCGACACCTCCCTCTCGCTCGACCTCAGCCCGTTCCTCGGCGACTTCGCCCAGCGCGTCTGCGTCGCCGAGCAGCTGCCCCCTGGCGTCGTCCTCACGTCGGTCGACGTCGAGGCAGGCAGGGTGCAGCTCGGCCTCCGGTCGGACGGCTTGCCGCTGACCTCCTCCGGCCTGGCCGCCAAGGGCAGCTGCAGCTGACCCGGCGCCGTCGGCCTCCGCGGCAGGCCGTCACCGACGGTCGCTGTCGCTAGGCTCGTGCTCGTCCCGCCCCTCCCGATCCCCCCGAGGTCTCCGTGTCGCCCAACCCCCTCGCTCCCGACTGGCTGCTCGAGCCCGACGACGTCGACGCGCTCGACCGGTCGGTCTGGTCGCACGGCGCCCTCCGCGGCGACGACGGCGTCGTCTCCGTCGCCGGCGTCCCTGCGACCGAGCTCGTGGCCCGCCACGGCAGCCCGCTCTACGTCGTCGACGAGGACGACTTCCGCGGGCGGGCCCTCGGCGCGAAGGAGGCGTTCGACCGAGAGCTCGGACGCATCGGCACCAGCGCGGTCGTCTACTACGCCGCCAAGGCGTTCCTCTCCGTCGAGGTGGCCCGCTGGGTCGCCGAGGCCGGCCTGCGGGTCGACATCTGCACCGGCGGCGAGTTCGCCGTCGCGGCGGCGGCCGGAGTCGAGCCCTCACGGATGGCGTTCCACGGCAACAACAAGTCGCTCGCCGAGATCGACCGCACCGTCGCTGCGGGCATCGGCAACATCGTCGTCGACAACGCGGAGGAGGTGGTGAGGGTCGCCGAGGCCGCGTCCCGTCACGGCGTGGTCCAGTCCGTCCGCGTGCGCGTCAACAGCGGCGTGCACGCCTCGACCCACGACTACCTCGCCACGGCTCGGGAAGACCAGAAGTTCGGCATCACCCTCGCGGACGCGCCCGGCGTGGTCGCCGAGATCCGCCGTCGTCCCTCCTTGCGGTTCCTCGGCCTGCACTCCCACATCGGCTCCCAGATCTTCGGCTCGGACGGGTTCGGCGAGGCCGCACGCCGCCTCCTCGCCCTGCACGCCGAGCTGCTCGCCGACGGTCCCGTCCCCGAGCTCAACCTCGGCGGCGGCTTCGGCATCGCCTACACGTCGGTCGACGACGCGCGTCCCCTCGACGAGCTGGCCGCGGCGCTGGCCGACATCGTGGCGTCGGAGTGCGCCGACCTGGGCATCCCGCTGCCCGTGGTGGCCGTCGAGCCGGGCCGAGTGATCGCGGGGCCCTCCGGCACGACCCTCTACACGGTGGGCACCGTCAAGGACGTCGCGGTCACGGTCGACGAGCAGACCGGCGAGACCGCCGTCCGTCGCTACGTCAGCGTCGACGGCGGCATGAGCGACAACGCCCGGCCGGCCCTCTACGAGGCCGACTACTCGGCGCGGGTCGTCAGCCGCGCCTCCTCGGCGGGCCCTGCCCTCGTCAGGGTCGCGGGCAAGCACTGCGAGAGCGGCGACCTCGTGGTGCTGGCGGAGTACCTGCCCGCCGACGTCGCACCGGGCGACCTGCTCGGCGTGCCCGCGACGGGCGCGTACTGCTGGAGCCTCGCGAGCAACTACAACCACGTCGGACGGCCACCGGTCGTCGCCGTCCGCGACGGCGCCTCGCGGGTCATCGTCCGCGGCGAGACCGAGGCCGACCTGCTGGCCCGCGACGCCGGCCTCGACTGACCGTCGTCCTGGCCGTCCCCGACCACTCCTGCCCCACAGCTCACGGCGCCCCGACCGGGTCGCCTCCACAGAACGGAACACCATGGACGAATACCGCGACGTGAGGGTCGCCCTGCTGGGCGCCGGATCGGTCGGGTCGCAGGTGGCACGCCTGCTGCTCGAGCACGGCGACGAGCTGGCGGGCCGGGCCGGCGCCGGCCTGCAGCTCGTCGGCATCGGCGTGCGCGACGTCGACGCGCCCCGCGACGTCGACCTGCCGCGCGAGCTGTTCACCACCGACCTCGAGTCGCTGATCCTCGGGGCCGACATCGTCGTCGAGCTCATGGGCGGCCTCGAGCCGGCTCGGCACCACGTGCTGCAGGCGCTCCTCTCGGGGGCCGACGTGGTCACGGGCAACAAGGCGCTGCTGGCCCACCACGGGCCCGAGCTGTTCGCCGCGGCGGAGCAGGTCGGCGCACAGCTCTACTACGAGGCGGCCGTCGCGGGCGCCATCCCGATCATCCGCCCGCTCCGCGACAGCCTCGCCGGTGACCGGATCCGACGCATCATGGGCATCGTCAACGGCACGACGAACTACATCCTCGACCGGATGGACACCGACGGCGACACCCTCGAGGACGCCCTCGCCGCCGCGACCGAGCTGGGCTACGCCGAGGCCGACCCGACGGCCGACATCGAGGGCTTCGACGCCGCCCAGAAGGCGGCCATCCTCGCGAGCCTCGCGTTCCACACGACGGTGCCGCTGTCGGCGGTGCACCGCGAGGGCATCACGTCCGTGACGCACGAGCAGGTGCAGGCCGCCCGCAAGGCCGGCTACGTCGTCAAGATCCTGGCGATCTGCGAGCGGCTCACCGACTCGGACGGCGTCGACGGCGTGAGCGCGCGCGTCTACCCTGCCCTCGTCCCGCTCGACCACCCCCTCGCGGCCGTGCACGGAGCCAAGAACGCGGTCTTCGTCGAGGCAGAGGCGGCGGGAGACCTGATGTTCTACGGCGCCGGCGCCGGGGGAGTGGAGACCGCCTCGGCGGTGCTCGGCGACCTCGTCTCGGCCGCGCGTCGTCACGTGATCGGCGGCCCCGGCGTCGCCGAGTCGACGCAGGCCGACCTGGCCGTGCTGCCCATCGGGCACGTGGTCACGCGCTACCAGATCACCCTCGACGTCGCCGACCAGCCCGGCGTGCTCGCCGAGGTCGCGACGGTGCTCAGCCAGCACGGCGTCAGCGTGCACAGCGTCGAGCAGACCGGGGGCCTCGAGCCCGGCGCGTCACGCGACGAGGAGGCGGCCCCCGCGACCGCTACCCTGATCATCGGCACGCACCGTGCCCGCGAGTCCGACCTCGCCGCCACGGTCGTCGCCCTCCGCAACACCACGGTCGTGAACACCGTCACGAGCGTTCTGAGAGTCGAAGGAGCCTGATGGCCCACCAGTGGCAGGGTGTCCTGCGCGAGTACGCCGATCGTCTCGACGTGACGGAGGCGACCCCGGTCGTCACCCTCGGCGAGGGCGGCACGCCCCTCATCCCGGCGCCGGCGCTGTCCGCCCGCACCGGGGCGAAGGTGTTCGTCAAGTACGAGGGCATGAACCCGACCGGCTCCTTCAAGGACCGCGGCATGACGATGGCCATCTCGAAGGCCGTCGAGCACGGCGCGAAGGCCGTCATCTGCGCGTCGACCGGCAACACCTCCGCCTCGGCAGCCGCCTACGCCGCGCACGCGGGCATCACCGCGGCCGTGCTCGTGCCGGAGGGCAAGATCGCGATGGGCAAGCTCAGCCAGGCCGTCGCGCACGACGGCCAGCTGATCCAGATCCAGGGCAACTTCGACGACTGCCTCGACATCGCGCGCGACCTCGCCGCGAACTACCCGGTGCACCTCGTCAACTCGGTCAACAACGACCGCATCGAGGGCCAGAAGACGGCTGCCTTCGAGGTCGTCGACGTGCTCGGCGACGCCCCCGACTTCCACTTCCTCCCCGTGGGCAACGCCGGCAACTACACGGCCTACACCCGCGGCTACCGCGAGGACGTCGAGGCCGGCCGGTCAACTCGTCTGCCCCGCATGTTCGGCTTCCAGGCCTCCGGCTCGGCACCGATCGTGGCGGGCGAGGTCGTCAAGCACCCCGAGACCATCGCGAGTGCGATCCGCATCGGGAACCCCGCCTCCTGGCAGCTGGCCCTCGAGGCCCGCGACCTCACGAACGGCTGGTTCGGGGCCATCACCGACGAGGCGATCCTCGCCGCCCAGAAGATCCTGGCGGCCGAGGTCGGCGTCTTCGTCGAGCCTGCCTCCGCGATCAGCGTGGCCGGCCTGCTCGAGCGCTCCGACGCGGGCGTCGTCCCGGCGGGCGCGACGGTCGTCCTCACGGTCACGGGCCACGGCCTGAAGGACCCGCAGTGGGCGCTCCGCCGCGCCGACGGCTCCGAGGTCACGCCCACGGTCGTCGAGAGCGACACGTCGCGCGTCGCCGAGGTGCTCGGGCTCGTCCCGGCCTCTGCGTGACCGAGGCTCGGCGATGACCACAGGGCACGACGTCAGGTCGGTGCTCGTCCGGGTGCCCGCGACGTCGGCGAACCTCGGCCCCGGCTTCGACACGCTGGGCCTGGCCGTCTCCCTCTACGACGAGCTCGTGGTCACCGCGACCACGGGCTCGGGCGTCGAGGTGCACGTCGAGGGCGTCGGCGCGGGCGAGGTGCCCACCGACGAGGGCAACCTCGTGGTGCAGGCGATCGCCGCCGCCTACGCGTCGGTGGGGCAGCCGCTGCCGGGCCTCCGGCTCGAGGCGCGCAACGTCATCCCGCACGGGCGCGGCCTCGGCTCGTCGGCCGCCGCCATCGTCTCCGGCGTCGTGGCGGCCAAGGGCCTCCTCGAGGGCGTCGTCGAGTTCTCGTCGGCCGACCTGCTGCGCGTGGCGACCGAGATGGAGGGCCACCCCGACAACGTCGCCCCGGCGCTCTTCGGCGGGCTGACCATCGCGTGGACGACCTCGTCAGGCCCGGCCCACAAGCGCCTCCTCGTGCACCGTGGCGTGTCGCCCGTCGTCTTCGTGCCGGAGTCCACCCTCTCGACGAAGCTCGCCAGGAGCCTCCAGCCCGCGTCGGTGCCGCACGAGGACGCGACGTTCAACGTGTCCCGCTCGGCGCTGCTCGTCGCGGCGTTGATCCAGAGCCCCGAGCTGCTGCTCGCCGCCACGGAGGACAGGCTGCACCAGAGCTACCGCGCCAGCGCGATGCCCGAGACCGACGCGCTGATCACCATGCTGCGCGAAGCAGGCCTGGCCGCCGTCGTGTCCGGTGCGGGGCCCTCTCTCCTGGTGCTCGGGAGCGACCCGGCACAGCGCCTCTTCGCCGCCGATCTGGTGGCCGAGCACTCCGTGTCCGACTGGCGCGCCGTCATGCTCGCCGTCGACCTGCGGGGTGCTACAGTGAAGCCGCACCCGGTAGAGAATTCAGATCCCCTGGGCATCTAGCAGCACCTCCTCGGTTCTCGAGAAGGCGCGTCGAGTCCCCAGGCTCCCCGATTTCCCCGGGCCGCACATCCCGTAGTGCACATCTCGCAGCGTCCGTCCGCCTGTCTGGCGTACGTGCGCCGCACCTCCGTGAGCTCCTCTGCGCATCCCGCGCAGCGCGCATCCGCGCAGGGCCTGCCGACAGGGCAGACCCCAGGCCACGAGGTGTGACCAGCTCAGCCTCGCGGCTCTCGCGGGGGAGCGGAAGGAACCCAACACCAGTGTCAGACGTCGACATCCGCAACTCTGCGGACACCACCGCCGAACTCAGCGCCATGCGCCTCCCGCAGCTCCAGGCTCTCGCCTCCTCGCTCGGCATCAGCGGTCTCTCCAAGCTCCGCAAGGGCGACCTCGTCGCCGCGATCGCCGCCGTCCAGGCTCAGACGGCCCAGGGCGGCGTGGCCCCGGCTGCGGACGCCGAGCCCGTCGTCGCGCAGCCCGTGCTCGACGTGCCCGCCGAGGCGCCCGCGGAGCCTTCCTCCGAGCCGGCAGCCCCCGCGTCGACCGACGCCTCGGGCATCGTCGCCGACGAGGCGCCGGCCGCTCCGACCCGCGCTCGTCGTGGTTCGCGGCGCGCCACCTCCGCCGCCGGGGCTCCGGCCCAGCGCGGTGCGGGCGACCACGTCAACGGCGGCGAGTCGGGCGTCGAGCCCGTCGTCGAGGCACCCGCCACGACTCCGGTCGAGGCCCCTGCCGCCGAGTCGGCCGAGCAGGCCGCTCCCGCCGAGGCCGGTCAGGAGGCACCGGTCGCCCCCGAGCGCACGACGCGCAGCCGCCGTGGCTCGCGCCGCGCCTCCGACGCGACCGTCGCCGAGGCGCAGGCCGCGGCACAGGGCGAGCAGGCGGCCGCTCCGGTCGCCGACGCCGAGACGGTCGCCGACCCCGACGGGTCCGAGCGAGCTCAGGACGACCAGGCGCAGAACGACCAGGGCCAGGGCGACCAGAACGGCCAGCAGGGCGGCGGACGTCGCAGCCGCAGCCGTGGTCGAGGCGACCGCAAGAACGGCCAGGCCGCTCAGCAGGGCGCCGGCGGCGACCAGCAGCAGGGCCAGAAGCCCGACCAGCAGCAGGGTGGCCAGCAGCAGGACCGCCAGCAGCAGGGTGGCCAGCAGCAGGACCGCCAGAAGGCCGACCAGCAGAGCGACCGCCAGCAGCAGGGCGACCGCCAGCAGCAGGACCGCCAGCAGGGCACCGGACCCCAGCAGCAGCAGGACGAGAACGGCCGTCAGGGTCGTGGCCGTCAGCGTGACCGCAAGCGCGGCCGCGGCGTCCAGACCGACGAGTTCGAGCCCGAGATCTCCGAGGACGACGTCCTCATCCCCGTGGCGGGCATCCTCGACGTGCTCGAGAACTACGCCTTCGTCCGCACCACGGGCTACCTGCCCGGTGCCAGCGACGTCTACGTGTCGCTCGGCCAGGTCAAGAAGTACCACCTCCGCAAGGGCGACGCCGTGGTCGGCGCCATCCGCCAGCCGCGCGAGGGCGACCAGGGCCAGGGCCGCCAGAAGTACAACGCGATCGTCCGCGTCGACTCGATCAACGGCCAGCCCGTCGACGAGGCCGCCAAGCGCGTCGAGTTCGGCAAGCTGACTCCTCTCTACCCGCAGGAGCGACTGCGCCTCGAGACCGAGCAGCAGAAGCTCTCGACCCGGATCATCGACCTCGTGTCGCCCATCGGCAAGGGCCAGCGCGGTCTGATCGTCTCGCCCCCCAAGGCAGGCAAGACGCTCGTGCTGCAGGCGATCGCCAACGCCATCGCGGTGAACAACCCCGAGGTGCACCTCATGGTCGTCCTGGTGGACGAGCGTCCCGAAGAGGTCACCGACATGCAGCGCACGGTCAAGGGCGAGGTCATCGCCTCGACCTTCGACCGTCCCGCAGAAGACCACACGACGGTCGCCGAGCTCGCCATCGAGCGGGCGAAGCGCCTCGTCGAGCTGGGCCACGACGTGGTCGTGCTGCTCGACTCGATCACCCGTCTCGGCCGCGCCTACAACCTGTCCGCGCCGGCCTCTGGCCGCGTGCTGTCCGGCGGCGTCGACTCGTCGGCCCTGTACCCGCCGAAGCGCTTCTTCGGCGCGGCGCGCAACATCGAGAACGGCGGCTCGCTGACCATCCTGGCGACCGCCCTGGTCGAGACCGGCTCGAAGATGGACGAGGTGATCTTCGAGGAGTTCAAGGGCACCGGCAACATGGAGCTCCGTCTCTCGCGCCACCTCGCCGACAAGCGCATCTTCCCGGCTGTCGACGTCAACGCGTCCGGCACGCGCCGTGAAGAGATGCTGCTGAGCCCTGACGAGGTCAAGATCACCTGGCGCCTGCGCCGTGCCCTCGCCGGCCTCGAGCAGCAGAAGGCGCTCGAGATCGTCCTCGGCAACCTCAAGGAGACGCAGTCGAACGTCGAGTTCCTCGTGCAGATCCAGAAGTCGATGCCCGCGAACGGCCACGACGCCGGCCACAAAGACCACTGATGTTCGAGTCGGTGTCCGTGCTCCTCGCGGAGCACGACGACCTCCAGACGCAGCTCAGCGACCCCGCGGTCCACGCGGACGCCGCGCGCGCCAAGAAGATCAACCGCCGCTACGCCGAGCTCAGCCGCATCGTGGCTGCGCACTCGGCGTGGCAGCAGGCGGGTGACGATCTCGAGGCCGCACGAGAGCTTGCGAAAGAGGACGAGGCGTTCGCCGACGAGGTGCCCGCGCTCGAGCAGGGCCTCGACGAGTCCCAGGAGAAGCTGCGGCGCCTCCTGATCCCTCGTGACCCCGACGACGGCCGCGACGTGATCATGGAGATCAAGGGAGGCGAAGGAGGCGCGGAGAGCGCCCTCTTCGCCGCCGACCTCCTGCGCATGTACCTGCACTACGCCGAGGGCATGGGCTGGAAGTCCGAGATGATCCAGAGCGACGACAGCGACCTCGGCGGCTACAAGAACGTCCAGGTGGCCATCAAGTCGAACGCCACGGACCCGTCGCAGGGCGTCTGGGCCCACCTGAAGTACGAAGGAGGCGTGCACCGCGTCCAGCGCGTGCCCGCCACCGAGTCCCAGGGCCGGATCCACACCTCCACGACCGGAGTCCTCGTGTTCCCCGAGGTCGACGAGCCGGAAGAGGTCGAGATCAACCAGAACGACCTCAAGATCGACGTCTACCGCTCGTCCGGCCCCGGTGGTCAGTCGGTCAACACGACCGACTCCGCCGTCCGCATCACCCACCTGCCCACGGGCATCGTGGTGGCGATGCAGAACGAGAAGAGCCAGCTGCAGAACCGCGAGGCCGGCATGCGCGTCCTGCGTGCGCGCATCCTCGCGCGTCAGCAGGAGGAGCAGGCGGCGATCGCGTCGGACGCGCGCAAGAGCCAGATCCGGGGGATGGACAGGTCGGAGCGCATCCGCACCTACAACTTCCCCGAGAACCGGATCGCCGACCACCGCACCGGCTACAAGGCCTACAACCTCGACGCCGTGATGGACGGGGCCCTGCAGCCCGTCGTCGAGTCGTGCATCCAGGCCGACGAAGAGGCCCGGCTCGCCGAGATCGGCGACACCGCGTCGTGACCGATGCCGTCGACGCGCTCCGAGGCGCCCGCACGGTCGACTCCGCCCTCGCGGCGGGGTCGGCCGTGCTCTCGTCGTCCGGGGTGCCGACGCCCGACGTCGACGCCGAGCTGCTGCTGGCGCACGTGCTCGACCTCGGGCGCGGCGTCCTCCGCGCCCGAGCCGTGACGCGGTCGGCCCTCGCCGACGACGCCGTCGCCGCGTTCGCGGCCGCGATCGCACGGCGAGCGGCGCGTGAGCCCCTGCAGCACATCACCGGCACGGCGGCTTTCCGGTCGATGCAGCTGCACGTCGGTCCGGGCGTCTTCGTTCCCCGTCCCGAGACGGAGGGCGTCGCCCAGCTGGCGATCGACGCGCTCCGCGCGGCGCCCGGCGAGCGACCCGTCGCGGTCGACCTCGGCACCGGCAGCGGCGCGATCGCCCTCGCCATGGCCACGGAGGTGCCCCGCTCGTCCGTCGTCGCGGTAGAGCTCTCGCCGGACGCCGCCGTCTGGACGCGCCGCAACGTCGACGCGGTCGGCGCCGGGAACGTCAGGCTCGTCGAGGGCGGCCTGGCCGACGCGCTGCCCGAGCTGGACGGGACCGTCTCGGTCGTCGCGTCGAACCCTCCCTACATCCCCGTCGGCATGGTCCCGCGCGATCCCGAGGTGCGCCTGCACGACCCTGCGCTCGCTCTCTACGGGGGAGCCGACGGCCTCGACGTCGTGCGCGACCTCTCGATGACGGCCCTCCGCCTCCTGCGTCCCGGCGGTGTGCTGGTCATCGAGCACGGCGAGGAACAGGGAGGCGCGATCCGCGACCTCCTGGACGCCGACGGCTGGCGGTCGACGGCCACGCACCCCGACCTCACCGGTCGCGATCGCGCGACGACGGCGGTGCGCTGACGCCCCCTCCAGGTCGTCCGCACTATCATCGTCAGGTCATGGCCTCCCTCTACGACCTCTCCGTCGACTCCGAGCTCCTCGCCGGCATGCGACGAGCGCGCGGCGCGATCGGACGCGGCGAACTCGTCGTGCTCCCGACCGACACGGTGTACGGCGTCGCCGCCGACGCCTTCGATCCCGGTGCCGTGCAGAAGCTCCTCGACGCGAAGGGGAGGGGCCGGCAGTCTCCGCCGCCCGTCCTCATCAAGGGCCAGGACACCCTCGCGGCGCTGACCTCCACGGTCCCCGAGGTCGTCAGGCCGCTGCTGGACGAGTTCTGGCCCGGCCCCCTGACGGTCATCTTCCGGGCGCAGGCGTCGCTCAGCTGGGACCTCGGCGAGACCAGGGGCACCGTCGCCCTGCGCGTGCCGAGCCACCCGCTCACCCTCGAGCTGCTCGAGGAGACGGGGCCGCTCGCCGTCTCGAGCGCCAACCTCACCGGCCAGGCCGCGGCCGAGACGGCGCAGGCTGCGCTCGACATGCTCGGCGACTCGGTGTCGGTGTACCTCGACGCCGGCCCGGTGGGCGAAGGGTACGAACGACGCCCCGGCGCCAACACCGGCTCGACGATCGTCGACGCGACGGGTGCGGCCGACGGCGTGCTCCGCATCGTCCGGCACGGGGTCCTGCCTGCCTCCGAGATCACACGCGTCGTCGGGGCCGACGCCGTCGCGTGAGGTACTACCTGCTCGCGATGGTCATCGCGGCAGTCGTCAGCTTCGTGCTGTCCGTCGTCGTCTGGCGCCTCGGCCTGCGGTTCAAGCTCTACCCGGTCATCCGTGAGCGCGACGTCCACCAGACCCCGACGCCGCGGCTCGGGGGAGTGGCCATGTGGGCGGGCGTCGTCGCCGCCCTGCTCGCGGCGTGGTTCGTCTTCCCCCTGATCTCCGGCGTCGACTACTTCCGCCTCGTGTTCGCCGATCCCGGCCCGCCCCTGGCGATCCTCGGCGCGGCGACGATCATCGTCGTGATCGGCGTGGTGGACGACCTCTACGACCTCGACTGGATGACCAAGCTGGCCGGCCAGATCATCGCGGCGGGGGTGCTCGCCTGGCAGGGCGTGCAGCTCGTGTCGCTCCCGATCGGGGGCAGCCTCGCGATCGGCTCCCCGTACATGTCGCTCATCCTCACGATCCTCGCGATCGTGCTGGTGATGAACGCGGTCAACTTCATCGACGGGCTCGACGGACTGGTCGCCGGCGTGACGATCATCGCGAACAGCGTGTTCTTCATCTACAGCTTCGTCATCTCGATCACGATCGGCCAGACCGAGTACTTCAACCTCGCCGCCCTGCTCACCGCGGTGCTCATCGGGGCCTGCCTCGGGTTCCTCCCGCTCAACTGGCACCCCGCCCGGCTCTTCATGGGCGATGCGGGGGCGCTGTTGACGGGCCTGATCATGGCCACGAGCGCGATCTCGGTCACGGGTCAGATCGACCCGGCCACGATCTCCCGTTCCGCCCTGCTGCCGGCCTTCATCCCGATCCTGCTGCCTTTCGCCGTGCTCGTCGTCCCGCTGCTCGACTTCGGCCTCGCCGTGCTGCGCCGGGTGAGCGCCGGCAAGTCGCCGTTCACGGCGGACAGGAAGCACCTGCACCACCGCCTCCTCGACATGGGCCACTCGCACTTCCAGGCCGTCCTGATCTTCTACTCGTGGACGCTCGTCGTCTCCGTCGGCTGCCTGATGTTCCTCTTCGTCAAGCCCTCGTGGCTCGTCGGCCTGTTCCTCGGCGGCGGGCTCGTCGTCTGCGCGGCCCTCACCCTGGCGCCGCTCAGTCGTCGCAAGCGCGTCGAGGTGGCCGTGCAGACCACGCGCAGCGCCGACCTCGCGGCGAGCGAGTCGGGTCGGTTCGACCCCCTCGACGAGGCTGCGGGCGCGCTCGACCCGTCCGACACCGACACGGCCCAGAACGCCGTGGTGCCCGAACTGACACACCCGGAGGAACGCCCATGAACGCCCGCTCGATCTTCACCAAGATCCTCACCTACACGGGCCTCCTGGCCCTCGTCATCGCCGTCGTCGGGGGCGGTCTCGGCTATGCCCTCGCAGGGACTGACGGACTGTGGAGCGCCCTGGTCGGCGTGGCCCTGGCGGTCGTGTTCGCCGGCATCACGGCAGCGAGCATGCTCATCGCGATCCGGTTCCGCCTGGCGGCGTTCTTCGGCATCGTGATGGGCGCCTGGCTGCTCAAGCTCGTCATCTTCGTCGTGCTGCTCGTGCTCGTGAAGGACCAGCCCTTCGTGAACGACGTGGTGCTCTTCCTGGCCCTGGTCGTCTCGATCATCGGCACCCTCGCCATCGACGCGCTGGTCGTCGTCCGCGGTCGACTGGGCAACGTCAGCGACGCCGTCCTCCCTCCGGCGCCCCAGGACTGACGGCCCTCGGCACGCGGTGCGGCGCCCGTCCACGGCCCGCGTGACAGGGCCCGCGGGTCATGTTCCTTGCAGGGCATGAAAAGACCGCCGTCGATTCGTGCCAGCAGCGAATACCTTGATAGAGTCATGACCGTTCCCCGGCCGCGATTCTCTGCGGGTTCGGATGACAACCCCACCAATCGTCGCGACACTTCAGGGTGCTCGCCCCGACACAGGAGATAGCGCTGATAGCGAACGCTGTGAACCTGCTCTCCGCTGCCGAGACCGGCCACGGAGACGGGGGATTCCACGCCCCGACTCTTGACGAGTTCTTCCCGTCCGCGATCTTCTTCGAAGGCACTCCCTTCGAGCTGAACCGCATCATGCTGGTCCGCCTCTTCGCGATCGCCGTCATGTTGCTGCTCTTCTGGCTCGCCCTCCGCAAGGGGCGGCTCGTGCCGTCCCGCGGCCAGAGCATCGCCGAGCTCGGCCTCGACTTCGTCCGCGTCCAGATCGTCGAAGAGATCTTGGGCGAGAAGCTCGGCCGCAAGTACCTGCCCCTGCTGGCCGCGATGTTCTTCGGCATCTTCGCGATGAACATCACCGGCATCGTGCCCGGTCTGAACATCGCGGGCACGTCCGTCGTCGCCATGCCGCTGCTGCTCGGCGTCGTGGCCTACGTCATGTTCATCTACGCGGGCTTCCGCGAGGTGGGCGGAGCGACCTTCTTCCGGAACGCGCTGTTCCCGGCCGGTGTGCCGTGGTACATGTACATCCTGTTGACGCCGATCGAGTTCATCAACATCTTCATCGTGCGGCCGATCTCCCTGGCCCTTCGACTGCTGCTGAACATGATGGTCGGCCACCTCCTCCTCGTGCTCTGCTTCGCCGCGACGCACTTCTTCTTCTTCAGCATGAGCGGTGGGTTCATGGCGTTCGGCGCCTTGACCCTCATCGGCGGGTTCGTCATGACCATCGTCGAGATGGCCGTCGCCGTGCTGCAGGCCTACGTCTTCACGCTCCTCGCCTCGGTCTACATCCAACAGGCCGCGTCGAACGAACACTGAGCGTCGAACGAACACTAAGAACGACGGGGCCCGTCGCCTGACGAGCCCCGCCCAACCGGAAGGAAACACAAGTGGACACCACCACGATCCTCGCTGAGATCAACGGCAACATCGCGACCGTCGGCTACGGCCTCGCAGCGATCGGCCCCGGCATCGGCATCGGCATCGTCGCGGGCAAGACCGTCGAGGCCATGGCACGTCAGCCCGAGCTGGCCGGCCGCCTCCAGGTCACGATGTTCCTCGGCATCGCGTTCACCGAGCTGCTGGGCTTCATCGGCCTCGCTGCCGGCTTCATCTTCTCCTGATCAGTTAGGACGACACACCGATGATCGAGACGATCCTCGCGGCCGAGGGCGGTGCTCCCGAAGGGGCGGCCGTCTTCTTCCCCGCCGGTTACGACATCCTCTGGTCTCTCGTCGTCTTCGTGGTCATCGCCGCGTTCTTCGGGATCTTCGCGATCCCGAGGTTCCGCAAGATCCTCGACGAGCGTGCCGAGCGCATCGAAGGCGGCATCGCCCACGCCGAGGCCGCTCAGGCCGAGGCGGCGAAGGCCCTCGACGAGTACAAGAAGCAGCTGGCCGACGCCCGCGCCGAGGCGGCTCGCATCCGTGAGGCCGCTCGCGCCGAGGGCGCCGAGATCCTCGCGGATCTCAAGCAGCAGGCCCAGGCCGAGGCCGATCGCGTCACCGCGAACGCCCACGTCCAGATCGAGGCCGAGCGTGCAGCTGCCGTCGCGTCGCTCCGTGCCGAGGTGGGCTCGCTGGCCATCGACCTCGCGTCGGGCGTCATCGGCGAGTCGCTGACGGACGACGCCAAGGCGTCCGCCGTCGTCGACCGGTTCCTGGCCGACCTCGAGGCGGACCAGAACTCGAAGGCGGGCCGCTGACGATGGGCTCCATGTCCCGCGAGGCGCTCGGGTCGGCGAGGTCCACCCTCGCCGACCTCGGCGCTGCTGCAGACCTGACCACGGGCCAGCAGGTGCTCGACGCAGGTCGTGTCATCGGCGGCAACGTCCAGCTGCAGGCCTACTTCGCAGACCCCGCCGTCGACGCTGCCACGAAGAAGCAGCTCGTCGACCGCGTCTTCGGCGCGTTCACCGGATCGGCGCGGGCCCTGGTCCTCTCCGTGGTCGGTCGACGCTGGTCCTCGAAGCGCGACCTCCTCGCGGGCATGGAAGAGATCGGCATCCGTGCCGTGGCCTCCACCATGGTCGACGGCACCTCGATCGCGAACGAGCTGTTCGCGTTCGACGCAGCCGTCCGCTCCGACTCGTCCCTCGAGCTCGCCATCGGCACCAAGTTGAGCGACCCCGAGGCCAAGGCCGGACTCGTGCTGCGCCTCCTCTCCGGCCGCGCGAGCGAGCAGACGATCACCATCGTCAGCCACCTCGTCCGTCAGCCGCGCGGCCGACGGATCGGTGAACTCCTGCGCACCGCAGCCGAGATCGTGTCCGACCAGTCGGACCAGCTCGTCGCCACGGTCACTACCGCCCGCGTCCTCGACGACGCCCACGCGGCCCGTCTCGAGCAGGGTCTGTCCCGGCAGTTCGGGCGTAGCCTCCGCATCAACCAGGTCGTCGACCCTGCCGTCATCGGCGGGCTCCGCGTCCAGGTCGGCGACGAGGTCATCGACGGGACCGTCGCCACCAAGCTCAGCGCGCTCCGCCTCCAGCTCGCCGGCTAGGCACGCACCCCACACAGACTCGAGGCATCCTGAAGCCTCGCTACGAATAGGAATCACAATGGCAGACATCAAGATCAGCCCCGATGAGATCCGCGATGCGCTGAAGGACTTCGTGTCGTCGTACGACCCGTCCAAGGCCTCGACGACCGAGGTCGGCTACGTCACGGACGCCGCCGACGGCATCGCGCACGTCCAGGGTCTCCCCGGCGTCATGGCCAACGAGCTCATCCGCTTCGCTGACGGCACACAGGGTCTCGCCCAGAACCTCGACGAGGACGAGATCGGCACGATCGTGCTCGGTGAGTTCTCCGGCATCGAGGAGGGCATGGAGGTGACCCGCACCGGCGAGGTCCTCTCCGTCCCCGTCGGCGACGGCTTCCTCGGCCGTGTCGTCGACCCGCTGGGCGCGCCCATCGACGGTCTCGGCGAGATCGCGAACGAGGGTCGTCGTGCTCTCGAGCTCCAGGCCCCTGGCGTCATGCAGCGCAAGTCGGTGCACGAGCCCATGCAGACCGGCATCAAGGCCATCGACGCCATGATCCCGGTCGGCCGTGGCCAGCGTCAGCTGATCATCGGCGACCGCCAGACCGGCAAGACGGCCATCGCCATCGACACGATCATCAACCAGAAGGCCAACTGGGAGTCGGGCGACGTCGACAAGCAGGTCCGCTGCATCTACGTGGCCATCGGGCAGAAGGGCTCGACGATCGCGTCCGTGAAGGGCGCCCTCGAAGAGTCCGGCGCCATGGAGTACACGACGATCGTCGCTGCTCCGGCCTCCGACCCCGCCGGCTTCAAGTACCTCGCCCCCTACACCGGCTCGGCCATCGGCCAGCACTGGATGTACGGCGGCAAGCACGTCCTCATCATCTTCGACGACCTGTCGAAGCAGGCCGAGGCCTACCGTGCCGTGTCGCTCCTCCTGCGTCGCCCGCCGGGCCGCGAGGCGTACCCCGGCGACGTGTTCTACCTGCACTCGCGTCTGCTCGAGCGCTGCGCGAAGCTGTCCGACGAGCTCGGCGCCGGCTCGATGACCGGTCTGCCGATCATCGAGACCAAGGCGAACGACGTGTCGGCCTACATCCCGACGAACGTGATCTCGATCACCGACGGGCAGATCTTCCTGCAGTCCGACCTCTTCAACGCGAACCAGCGTCCTGCGGTCGACGTCGGCATCTCGGTCTCACGAGTCGGCGGCGACGCACAGCTGAAGTCGATCAAGAAGGTCTCCGGCACGCTCAAGCTCGAGCTGGCCCAGTACCGCTCGCTCGAGGCGTTCGCGATGTTCGCGTCCGACCTCGACGCGGCCAGCCGTCGTCAGCTCGCCCGTGGTGCGCGCCTCACTGAGCTGCTCAAGCAGCCCCAGTACTCGCCGTATCCCGTCGAGGACCAGGTCGTCTCGATCTGGGCCGGCACGAACGGCAAGCTCGACGAGGTCCCCGTGCCCGACGTGCTCCGTTTCGAGCGCGAGCTGCTCGACTACCTCGGCCGCAACACCTCGGTGCTGTCGGACCTCCGTGAGAAGAACGTCCTCTCCGACGACATCGTCTCGGCGCTCGACGCCGGCGTCGACGCCTTCAAGCAGGAGTTCCAGACGGGCGAGGGCAAGCCGCTCGCCTCGGTCGGCACCGAGAAGTTCGAGGCCACCGACGCCGCCGACGTCAACCAGGAGAAGATCGTCAAGGCCAAGCGCTGACGCGCTCGACCGACGATCACGACTGACGAGACAACAGGAGAGTCATGGGAGCCCAACTACGGGTCTACCGCCAGAGGATCCGCTCCGCGCAGACCACGAAGAAGGTCACGCGGGCGATGGAGCTCATCTCCGCCTCGCGCATCCAGAAGGCGCAGGCGAGGATGAAGGCGTCCGGGCCGTACTCGCGAGCCATCACGCGTGCGGTCTCGGCCGTGGCCACGTTCTCGGACGTCGACCACATCCTCACCACCGAGCCGGCCATGGTCGAGCGCGCGGCGGTCGTGGTGTTCACGTCCGACCGGGGCCTGAACGGCGCCTTCAGCTCCAACACGCTGAAGGAGGCCGAGCAGCTCGCGACGCTCCTGCGCGGCCAGGGCAAGGACGTCGTGTTCTACCTCGTCGGTCGCAAGGCGCAGAACTACTTCGCGTTCCGAAAGCGCGACTCGGAGCAGATCTGGACGGGCAACACCGACCAGCCAGAGTTCGCCACGGCGAAGGAGATCGGCGACGCGGTCGTGGCGAAGTTCCTCACGGATGCGTCCGAGGGGGGCGTCGACGAGATCCACATCGTCTACAACCGCTTCGTCAACATGGTCAGCCAGGTGCCCGAGGTCGTCCGGTTGCTGCCTCTCGAGGTCGTGGAGGGCGTCGAGGCACCCGCTGACGACGAGATCCTTCCGCTCTACGACTTCGAGCCCGACGCCACCGAGGTGCTGGACTCGCTCCTGCCGGTCTACATCGAGAGCCGCATCTTCAACGCGATGCTGCAGTCGGCTGCGTCCGAGCACGCTGCTCGCCAGAAGGCCATGAAGGCCGCCAGCGACAACGCGGACACCCTCATCCGGGACTTCACCCGCCTGGCGAACAACGCTCGCCAGGCCGAGATCACGCAGCAGATCTCCGAGATCGTGGGCGGCGCAGACGCCCTCAGCTCGGCCAAGTAGATCTGCCCTCCAGCATCACCATCCGAAGAGAGAGAAGCCATGACTGACACCGCAACCGCGCCGGTCGCGACCGAGTCGGCTCCCGGCGTCGGGCGAGTCGCCCGGGTCACGGGCCCCGTCGTCGACATCGAGTTCCCGCACGACGCCATCCCCGGCGTGTACAACGCCCTCCACACGACGATCACCATCGGCGAGACGACGAGCGAGCTGACCCTCGAGGTCGCGCAGCACCTCGGCGACGACCTGGTCCGTGCCATCGCCCTCAAGCCCACCGACGGTCTCGTCCGTGGCCAGGAGGTCACCGACACCGGTGCGCCGATCTCGGTGCCCGTCGGCGACGTCACCAAGGGCAAGGTCTTCAGCGTCACCGGCGAGATCCTGAACCTCGAGGGCAACGAGCAGGTGGAGATCACCGAGCGCTGGCCGATCCACCGCAAGCCCCCGGCGTTCGACCAGCTCGAGTCGAAGACGCAGCTCTTCGAGACGGGCATCAAGTCGATCGACCTCCTCACGCCCTACGTGCAGGGCGGCAAGATCGGTCTCTTCGGCGGTGCGGGCGTCGGCAAGACGGTCCTCATCCAGGAGATGATCCAGCGCGTCGCGCAGGACCACGGCGGAGTGTCCGTGTTCGCCGGCGTCGGTGAGCGCACCCGTGAGGGCAACGACCTCATCGCCGAGATGGACGAGGCCGGGGTGTTCGACAAGACCGCCCTCGTGTTCGGCCAGATGGACGAGCCGCCGGGGACGCGCCTCCGCGTGGCACTGTCGGCGCTGACGATGGCGGAGTACTTCCGCGACGTGCAGAAGCAGGACGTCCTGCTCTTCATCGACAACATCTTCCGCTTCACGCAGGCCGGTTCCGAGGTCTCGACCCTGCTCGGCCGCATGCCGTCCGCCGTGGGGTACCAGCCGAACCTCGCCGACGAGATGGGCGTGCTCCAGGAGCGCATCACCTCGACGCGTGGCCACTCGATCACCTCGCTGCAGGCGATCTACGTGCCGGCCGACGACTACACCGACCCGGCGCCCGCCACGACGTTCGCGCACCTCGACGCCACCACGGAGCTGTCGCGCGAGATCGCGTCGCAGGGCCTGTACCCGGCGATCGACCCGCTGACCTCGACCAGCCGCATCCTCGACCCCCGTTACCTGGGCGAGGCGCACTACAACACGGCCATCCGGGTCAAGGCGATCCTGCAGAAGAACAAGGAACTGCAGGAGATCATCGCCATCCTCGGTGTCGACGAACTCTCCGAGGAGGACAAGATCACGGTCGCGCGTGCGCGCCGGATCCAGCAGTTCCTGTCGCAGAACACCTACATGGCCAAGAAGTTCACGGGTGTCGAAGGCTCCACGGTCCCCCTCAAGGAGACCATCGAGTCCTTCACGGCCATCGCGGACGGCGAGTTCGACCACGTCGCCACGCAGGCCTTCTTCAACGTCGGCTCGATCTCCGACGTCGAAGAGAAGTGGGCTCAGATCCAGAAGGAGAACGGCTGATCGTGGCTGCTCTCACCGTGAGCGTCGTCTCGGCCGACCACGAGGTGTGGTCGGGCGAGGCGTCGTCCATCGTCGCCCGCACCGCCGAGGGTGAGATCGGGATCCTGCCGGGTCACGAGCCTCTCCTGGCGATCCTGGCCACGGGCAAGGTCCGCGTCCGCCTGACCGACGGCTCGACCGTCGAGGCGACCGCCGACGACGGGTTCCTCTCCGTCGAGAACGACACGGTCACGGTCGTCGCGCGCAACGCGCAGCTGGCCTGATCCTCGTTCGTTCCTCCGCCTGATCCACCGTGCTGTTCCTGCTGCCCCCGTCCGAGACGAAACTCGACGGGGGCAGCGGCACGTCCGGGCTCGATCTGACTGCCCTGTCGTTCTCCCAGCTGGGCGACGTGCGCCGTGACGTGACATCCCGCCTCCTCGCGTTGTCGTCCGACCGGGAGGCGGCCATGTCGGCGCTCAAGCTCGGGCCGCGTCTCGCCGGGGAGGTCGATCGCAACCTGGCCGTCGAGTCGTCACCGACGCTGCCTGCCCTCGCCCGCTACACCGGCGTCCTGTTCGACCCCGTGGGGGTCGCCGAGCTCGACGAGTCGGGCTGGCGTTGGGCCCACCGGCACATCGCCGTCCACTCGGCGTTGTTCGGCCTGGTCCGTGCCGGGGATCCCATCCCGGCGTATCGGCTGTCACACGATTCCCGGCTGCCGGAGGCGTCCCTCAAGTCGACCTGGTCGGCGCCCGTCGCGTCCCTCCTGGCCGAGGTCGTCGACGAGGGGGAGTTCGTCGTCGACCTCCGATCGGAGGGCTACGTCGCGCTCGGTCCGGCGCCGCGTCCCGGATCGGCGTTCGTCCGCGTCGTGTCCGACGCCGCCGGGCGGCGGCGTGCCCTGAACCACTTCAACAAGAAGTCGAAGGGGCTGCTGGTCCGTCGCCTCCTCGAAGATCGCCCTGAGCTCGTCGACCTGGACGACCTGCTCGAATGGGCCAGGTGGGCAGGGATCCTCCTCGAGCCGTCCGTCGGGGGCGAGCTCGCGCTCGTCTCCGAGTCGTTGCTCGGCGTCGCCCGTCAGGTGACCGGTACCGGCCCGACCCTGTAGACGATCCCCTCGTGGCGGAGCAGCCACTGCTTGGTGGGCACGCCACGACCGACCGTGTAGCCCGTCACGCCGCCGGTGCGGCCCAGCACACGATGGCACGGGACCAGCAACGGCAGGGGGTTGGACGCGACCGCGCCGCCCACGGCCCGCCCGGCCTGCGGACTCCCCACGACGCCTCCGAGTCGTCCGTACGTGGTCGTGAGCCCCCAGGGGACCGCCGCCAACGCGGACCAGACGGAGAGCTGGAAGGGCGTGCCGATCGGCCTGATCGGCAGATCGAACTGGCGGCGACGCCCGTCGAAGTAGTCGTGCACCTGGCGTCGGGCAGCCTCGAGCAGGTCGTCCGGGTGCTCGACCCGGCCGTCGTGCGGCAGGCCCTGGCCGTCGTCGACGACGACGCGCTCGACAGCGTCGAGCCTGCTGTGGATCTCGATCCGGCCGACGGGGGAGTGGAGGCGCACGAACCGCACGTCGTCCGGGTCGTCGCGCAGCCCCGGCGGCAACGGGGGAACGAGGGCGAGGTCGGGCATGGGGCCACGGTACGGAGGCCCTTCCTGGACGGGCCCCGCTGCTGGTCGCGCCTGTGGACGGCGACGGAAGCTCTGTGCCGGGGGAGGGAGCACGTCGCGGAACTCCGGGAGTCGAGACGAGACGAGACGACTGGGGGACGGGTGCCGGGGTGCAGGCGACCGGTAGCGTTGCGGTGAGGCGTGCCGCGCCTCCTCGACCACCGCCCCCGGGAGGACCCTGTGACCCGACCCGAGATGGACGACCGGCGGGACGAGCCCGACGGACTGGACGAGCCCGACGGACTGGACGAGACCGACGGACTGGACGAGACCGTCCTGGTGGTGCCCAGGGCCGGGTCGAGGGTCCCGGACGACGACACGATCGTCCGGCCCCGCGCCGTCTCCCGCGTCCCGGCCGCCGGAGCGGCACCCGCGCCGGTGGTGCCTCACGCAGTCGCGTCGCGTCGCGTGCACTCCGTCCGCCTCGGCGTCGGCACCCACCGCCTCGACGCTCCCCTAGTGATCGGCCGGCGTCCGAGTGCCCCGCGCGTCGTCTCGGGGCCCGCCGTCGTCCTCGTCGCCGTGCTCTCGCCGACGGGCGAGGTGTCGGGCAGCCACGTCCGGGTCGAGCAGGTGGGCGCGACCGTCGTGGTCACCGACCTGCGCTCGACGAACGGCACGGTCGTGACGATGCCCGGCCGCCTTCCCGTGACTCTCCGGCAGGGCGAGTCGTCCGTGGCGCTGGCAGGGACCATAGTGGACGTCGGCGACGGCAACCTCATCGAGATCCTCCCGCCTCCCCGACCCGCAGCCCAGGAAGAACCTCGCCCGTGACAGAGCTCGGCCGCCCCACGACAGCCCATCCCCTCGCCTCCGGCACGACCGGCCTCACCATCGACTGGGCCGGCGTCACCGACGTGGGCCTCCGCCGCGCGCACAACGAGGACAGCTACGTCGCCGACGCCCCGGTCTTCGTCGTCGCCGACGGCATGGGCGGGCACAGCGCCGGCGACGTCGCCAGCGACGCGGTCGTCCGGCGGGTCGCGGAGGCGGCGGTCGGGGACCGCCTGAGCACGGACGAGCTCGAGGAGGCGCTGCGACGGGCCACCGCGGACATCGCCGTGGCCGCGGCGGAGACCGAGCTCGGCGTCGGGACGACCGCGACCGGCGTGTTCCTCTCCGTCGGCGAGGCCGAGGGCGAGACCGAGTTCACCGTCTTCAACGTCGGCGACTCGCGCGTGTACCTCGTGGCGGACGGCGCCCTGCGGCAGGTCACCGTCGACCACTCCGTCGTCCAGGAGATGGTCGACGCGGGCCTGCTCCGCGCGGAGGACGCCGAGTCGCACCCTGACAGCAACGTGATCACGAGGGCGGTCGGGTTCGACGTCGACCAGCGTCCCGACTACTGGCGGGTCCCTGCCCGTGCCGGCCTGCGCCTCCTCGTGTGCTCCGACGGGCTGACGAAGGAGCTGTCCGGCGGCGACATCGAGCGGGTGCTCGCCGCTCAGCCGGAGTCGCACGCTGCCGCGTCGGCTCTCGTACGGGCGGCAGTCGAGGCCGGCGGGCGCGACAACGTGACGGCCGTCGTGGTCGACGTCCGGGGTACAGAGGGCGAGCCGGCCGAGGCGTAGCAGGGGCCCTCGTCCACAGGCGTCGGGGCCTGCTTCCTCCCCCGAAGTGGGGGAGTGTCGGACGTCCCCCGTCCGTGCCGAACGGGGCACGGGCCCCGAGGGCCCGACCTACAATGGCCCAAGGCCGACAAGGCGTCGGCGCGCCCTTCGTGGGCGCTTGCCGACGACTGCCGAGGAGGGTGACGTGGCTCGACGACTGCCGTCGCCGCCGCCGGTGCTGCCCGGCTTCTCGCACGTCCACGTGCTCGGGTCCGGCGGGTTCGCCGACGTGTTCCTCTACGAGCAGAACATGCCGAGGCGACAGGTCGCGGTCAAGGTCATGCTGAGCGAGGTCGTCAACGACCAGGTCCGTCAGATGTTCCAGGCCGAGGCCAACCTCATGGCCCAGCTCAGCGCGCATCCCTCGATCCTCACCGTCTACCAGGCGAGCGTCTCCGCCGACGGTCGTCCGTACCTCGTCATGGAGCTCTGCTCGTCGTCCCTCAGCGAGCGCTACCGGCGCGACCGCATCCCCGTCGCGGACGTGCTGCGCATCGGCGTCAAGATCGGCAGCGCCGTCGAGACAGCCCATCGTCAGGGCGTGCTCCACCGGGACGTCAAGCCCTCCAACATCCTCATGACCGCCTACGGGCATCCCGTCCTGTCCGACTTCGGCATCGCCGCCTCCCTCAGCGAGAGCGAGCCGCAGGAGGCCGTGGGCATGTCGATCCCGTGGTCGGCGCCCGAGGTGCTCCTCGACGAGACGAACGGGACGATCGAGTCCGAGGTCTGGTCCCTGGGCGCGACCGTCTACTCGCTCCTCGCCGGCCGCAGTCCGTTCGAGATCCTCGGCAGCGACAAGAACGGCGCCTCCGACCTGATCGGCCGCATCGACAAGGCCAAGCTCGTGCCGACCGGCCGCACCGACGTCCCCGCGAGCCTCGAGCGCATCCTGGCGCGGGCGATGTCACGTCGACCGGAACAGCGGCAGGCGAGCGTCCTCGAGCTCCTCCGGGAGCTCCAGCAGGTCGAGTCCGAGCTCGGCGTGGGGCAGACGCCCATCGAGGTCGCGGTCGACGACTGGGCCCTCGCGACGGTGGCCGACCTCGAGGACAGGACGCGACTGCGCGGCGCCGCGCCTGTGCAGTCGACCCGCCGACGCCGCCGTCGGCGTCGCGTGACGGAGGCCCAGGCCGCCGCCGTCCACGGCTCGGGACTCGGCCACAGCAGGGCTGTTCCCCGCAGCACGGGCACCCGGCCTGCACCCCGCAGCCGCGGGGCCCTCGTGCTCGTGTGGTCCCTGGTCGCCGCGGCCGTCGTCGCCATCGGCCTCGGCGCGACAGCCACCCTCGTCCTCGTCCGGGCCACGTCGACCGAGATCCCGCGTGTCACCGAGATCACGGCCGCGGCCGAGGGGTCGTCGGTCGTGTTCACGTGGAGCGATCCCGGCCTGCGCTCCGGCGACGCGTACATCATCTCGACCGGCTCCGACACGAGCCAGCAGACCTCGAACCGGTTCGTCGCCAGCGCCTCCGAGACGGGCGAGCAGCTCTGCATCACGGTGAGCGTCAACCGTGCCGGCCAGAGCGGCGAGCCCAGCAGAGAGCAGTGCGTCGTGGCCGGGGGCGACGAGTGACGCGCCTCGGCGCCTGGGCTCGGTCTCGACGGTCCGCCGTCGTGACCGGCGTGAGCGCGGTCGTCGTCACGGCGCTCGTCGTCACCGTGGCCGTGGCCAGCTCGGGATACGAGGCACAGCGACTCGATCTCGACGACGGCACGGTCTGGGTCGCGAACGGGTCTCGCACGGCCATCGGACGTGCCAACACCGACGTCGCCGAGCTCAACTCCGCAGTGCGGAGCACCGGGGGCGACCTGTCGGTCGCCCAGTCGCCCGACGCCGTCCTCATGGTCGACCGGAGCAGCGCGACGGTCGGCATCGTCGATCCCGCGACGTCCACCGTCGGCGACAGCGTCCCGCTGCCGCCCGAGTCGCCCGACGTGCTCCTGTCGGGCGACCGCGCCGTCGTCGTGTCGGGCGGCACGGGCGAGCTCTGGAGCCTGCCCGCCTCCGAGCTGTCGTCGTTCAGCGCGGAGGACGACGCCGACCTCAGCCTCGGCGAGGACGCTGTGACGAGCGTCGCGCCCGACGGCACGATCACCGTCTTCTCCGCTTCCAGCGGCGACGTCTCGCGAGTCGAGCCCGGGGACGCCTTCGACGTCGACTCGACCCGCTCCACCTCGCTGACGGGGTCAGGGGAGCACCAGGTCACGAGCGTCGGCACGCACTGGGCCGTGCTCGACGTGGCTGCAGGGCGACTCGTCGTCGACGGCGACGAGGTCGACCTCTCTGGCTCCGCCGCCGGTGGCCTCGCGCTGCAAGAGGCGTCAGATGACGGCGACGGCGTCCTGGTGGCGACGAGCGGTGCGCTCCTGCGGGTCCCTTTCGACGGAGGCGAGCCGAGCGAGGTCGTGACCGGCCAGACGGGGCTGCCTGCGCGGCCGGCGGTCGTCGGCTCGTGCACGTACGCGGCCTGGTCGGGCGGCACGGCGTGGAGCGACTGCTCCCGGGCTCGAGGCGGCGTGATGCAGCTCGACGGCGTCCCGGGGGCGGCTCAGCTCGTCTTCGACGTCAACGGCCGTCGGGCCGTGCTCAGCGACCCCGCCGGAGGCGGCAGCTGGGCCGTGCAGAGCCGTGGCCAGCTCATCGACAACTGGGACGAGCTGCTCGACCGCGACGACGAGCAGCAAGAAGAGGAGAACGACACCACCGACGAGCCGCCGGAGCTGGACCCTGACCAGAAGCCGCCGGTGGCGATCGACGACGACCTCGGCGCGCGCCCAGGCCGGGCCAGCACCCTCTCGGTGCTGCTGAACGACTACGACCCCAACGGCGATCCCCTCGTCGTCGACCAGGTGTCGGACCTCGACCCGGCGACGGGCCGCCTCGACGTCGTGAACGACCGTCAGCAGGTGCTGCTCACGCTCACGGACGAGGCCACCGGGTCGTTCGCGTTCGACTACACGATCAGCGACGGGCGTGGGGGGACGGCGACGGCGACCGTGGCCGTGACCGTGCGTGCGGCCGGCGAGAACAGCCCGCCGGTGCAGGTGCGGCGGACCTCGGCCGACGTGTCGTCGTCCGGGCGCGTCACGACCTCCGTGCTGGGCGACTGGGTGGATCCCGACGGCGACGCGTTCTACCTGACCAGCGCCGTCGGGGGCGACGGCGTCTCGTACAAGCCGTCCGGCGACGTCGTCTACCAGGACGCCGGCGCCGGCGCGACCACGCTCGACGTCGGCCTCGTCGTCTCGGACGGGCAGGCCGAGGGGCGCGGCAGCATGACGATCCGCGTCGCGGGGTCGTCGCCGCTCACCGCCGACTCGTTCTCCGTGCAGGCCTACGCCGGCCAGCAGCTCACCGTGAGGCCGCTGCCCTACTCCAGCGGGGGCTCGGGCTCCATCCGGCTGAACAGCGTGCCGGCCAAGAACGGCTCGACCGTCACGCCGAGCTACGAGGCAGGCACGTTCCGCTTCGTCAGCGACGAGGTGAGGACCCACAACCTCGAGTACTCGGTGACCGACGGCGACCAGACCGCGACCGGCACCATCCGGGTCGACGTCCAGTCGCCGCCCGATCCGTCGAGCCCCCCGATCACCACGCCCAAGACGGTGTTCGTCGAGACCCTGAGCAGCCAGACCCTCGACGTGGTGGCGACCGACCACGATCCCGCAGGCAACGTGCTGATGGTGACGTCCACCTCCGACGTGCCCCTCTCGTCCGGCGTCCGCGTCGAGACGCTCGACCAGCGCTACCTGCGACTCACGCTCGCCGCACCGTTGGACGACGGGCCGGTGACCTTCACCTACACCGTCACGAACGGCCTGGCGTCGGCCGAGGGGACGGTCACGGTCATCGAGACGCCGCGCCGTGCGCAGACGCAGCCACCCGTCGCGACCGACGACCAGGTCACCGTCCGCGTCGGCGACGCGATCGACATCGACGCCCTGGCCAACGACGAGCAGCCCGACGGCGACGAGATCACGCTCGTGCCCGATCTCGTCCAGGACGTCCCGGCCGACGGGGGGCTGCTCTTCGCGTCCGGCTCGATCCTGCGGTACCTCGCTCCGACCACCCCGGGCAACGTCACCGCCGTCTACGCGGTGGAGGGGCGCGACGGACAGCGCGACACCGCTCAGGTCACCATCGCGGTGCGCGAGGCGGACGCGGCGACGAACAACCCGCCCGTGCCCCAGACCGTCACCGCTCGTGTCGTCGCGGGCGAGTCGGTCCGCGTGACCGTGCCCCTGGACGGCATCGACCCCGACGGCGACAGCGTCGCGCTGCTCGGCGTGGGGACCAACCCGGAGAAGGGCAGCGTCACCAGCGTCGGCGCGGACTCGATCGAGTACCAGGCCAACGGGACGAGCGCGGGCACCGACACCTTCACGTACACCGTGGTCGACGGGCTCGGGGCCAGGGCCAGCGGCAAGGTGCGGATCGGCATCTCGGCACGCGCCGACGGCTCGCGCAACCCCATAGCCGTGGCCGACGACGTCACCATGCGTCCCGGCGGCACGATCACCGTGCGGGTGCTCGACAACGACAGCGACCCCGACGGGGGTTCCCTGTCGGTGACCGGCGTCGAGGCCAACGACGAGGGCACGACGGCGGAGGTGGTCGACGGCACCATGATCGCGGTGCGGCCGCCCGCGGCCGAGGGGCAGTACGGCCTCGTCTACACGGTCGAGAACGAGCAGGGCGGCTCGAGCTCGAGCTTCGTCACGGTCGACGTCGACGCCGACGCCCCGCTGAACCACCCCGTCGTCGACGACACCGTGCTCGACCTCAGCGACATCGCGGGGCGGCAGTCGGTCGACGTCAACGTCCTCACGAACGTCTTCTTCGCCGACGGTCCCGTCTCCTCGCTCGGCCTCCAGATCGAGCCGGGCTACGACGGCACGTCACAGGTCACTGCCGATCGCCGGATCCGGGTCACGATCACCGACTCCAGCCAGATCATCCCGTTCTCCGTGTCGCATCCCGACGACCCCGCCGTCCGCACCTACGCGTTCGTGCGCGTCCCCGGCTTCGACGACGCGCTTCCCCAGCTGGACAAGACCGCGCGCCCGCTCACGGTGGTCAGCGGAGACCGGCTGACGATCGACCTCACCCGGTACGTCATCGCCGCCGGCGGCAAGAGCATCAGGCTCACCGGCGAGGGCTCCGTGCGGGCGACCCACGCCGACGGCAGCGATCTCGTGGTCGGCCCGACGACTCTCGCGTACACCTCAGAAGAGCTCTACTTCGGCACGGCATCCGTCTCGTTCGAGGTGACCGACGGCTCGTCGGCCGACGACCCGGCGGGCCGCACCGCGACGTTGGTGCTGCCCATCACGGTGACCCCGCGCGAGAACCAGCCGCCGACGTTCACCGGGACCTCGATCGACCTCGAGCCGGGGGAGTCGCGGACCCTCGACCTGCAGCGGCTCACGTCGTACCCGTACCCGGACGACGTGTCGGAACTCCGCTGGAGCGCCGACGCCCAGTCCGTGCCCGGCTTCGCCGTGGACGTCTCAGGTCGTGAGATCACGATCACGGCCGACTCGGCCACGCCGAGGGGCACGTCCCGCGCTCTGCCCGTGACGGTGGCCGACGCCGTCACGACGGGCCAGGCAGGAGCCATCCGCCTGGCGGTGGTCGGGTCGACCAGGCCCCTGGCCCAGCCCGCGGCCGACACCCAGGCCGTGCGACGCGGCACCTCGGCGACGATCGACGTGCTCGCGAACGACCAGGCGACGAACCCGTTCCCGGGCCAGCCCCTGCAGGTCGTCGACATCCGCGGGCTCTCAGGAGGCGGGCTGCCGGCAGGAGTCAGCGTCACCCCGAGCGCGGACAAGCGCACCCTCGCCGTCTCCGTCGGGCAGTCCGCGCAGCCCGGCGACACCAACCTGCAGTACCGCGTGGCCGACGTCACGGGCGACCCCGAGCGCTACGTCTACGGCAACGTGACGATATCCGTGCAGGACGTCCCCGACGCGCCGGCCGCCCCGGTCCGCACGGGCACGTTCACAGGAGGCCAGCTGACGCTGAGCTACGCGGCGCCCCAGGCCAACAACTCGCCCCTGACGCGCTTCCGCCTGACGGGCACGGGCAGCGCGGGCGGTTCGTACTCGAAGGACTGCGGGCTCTCGACGGTCTGCACGCTCACCGACCTCGACCCGGAGCAGACGTTCCGGTTCACGGTCGTCGCCACGAACGGCCTCGGCGACTCGGCACCCAGCGCCGCGAGCCCGGCCTACAGCGCCGACTTCGTCCCGGCCGCGCCGACCGGCGTCACGGTGACGCCGTCCTCCACGACGCCGGGCGAGCTCGTCGTGTCGTGGCCCGCGGTCCCGAAGCCCGCCCGGGGCACGGCAGTGACGGGCTACACCGTCGATGTGAGCGGCACGAACGCCCCCGCGGCCCAGAACACCTCGGCGACTTCGCTCACGATCTCTGGTCTCGTGCCCAAGGAGTCGTACACGGTCAGCGTGTTCGCGCGGAACAGGGCTCAGGTGAGCAGCGACGCGGACTGGGCCCGGCGCTCGGCGGCACCCGTGGCCGCGGTCGGCGGCCTGCAGGCCCCGTCGGTCACGGCGCTCACGACGGAGCGTCAGGTCGCGGTCTCCTGGACCGCCGTCGACCCGAACGGTGCAGCCGGGGTCAGCTATCGCGTGTACCGCAACGCGACGCCGGCCGGGTGCTCGACGACCGGCACGGAGATCACGCCCCGCGGGGGGACGACGACGCTGAGCGTCGCGGACGTCGTCCCCACCGACGCGCGCTGGACGTACGTGGTGGTCGCCGACAACGGGCTCTTCTGTGCTGCCGGAGCCGGCAGCACGGAGGCCGTGTCCACCCCGCCGATCCCGGCAGACGCGTCCGTGGCCCTGGCACAGTTCGGCGACGACGGCCTCTACAAGGCGAGGGTCACCGGCGCCGGCTCGAACGGCCGCGTCGTCGTGCAGTACTCGACCGGCGGCACGTGGACCGACTCTCCCTCGGGGGACTTCTTCATCGAGACGGACAACGGGAACGGCGTCCCGCTCGACGTCCGGTTCCGCGCGTGCCGACAGGGCGACACGAAGACGGTGTGCAGCGCGGCGGGCCAGGTCTCCAGGGTCACCCCGGTCTCGGCCAAGGCCGACGTGACCAGCTGCGCCGTCGACCAGGTGCTGGGGCTCGCGATCCCCTCGAACGCCGGGACGAGACTCGAGTCGGTCGACATCCAGTTCCGCACGCTCACCGGCTGGGAGCCCGTGCGGGCCAAGGTGAGCGCCTACGACGACGTGGTGGTGCCCTCCGACACACTCGGAGTCCGGGTCCACGGCTACGCGACGTCCGGCGGCCAGACTGTCGAGGACGCGGCGGAGTGGCGCCCGCGTGCACTCCTGGACCTGGGATTCTCCTGCGACCCGGCGGCGTGACGCCCGCGTGCCCGACCACCACCACGAGAGAGACGAACACCGCATGAGCATGACCCCCGAGCAGGCGACCTGGTTCTCCGAGATCTTCGGGCGCCTCGTCGCGAACGTCGACCAGGTGCTCCTGGGCAAGACGTTCGTCGTGCGCCTGTCGTTCACAGCGCTGCTCAGCGAGGGCCACCTCCTGCTCGAGGACTTCCCGGGCACCGGCAAGACGTCGCTCGCCCGCGCCATCGCGCAGAGCGTGCAGGGCACGAGCAACCGCGTCCAGTTCACCCCCGACCTGCTCCCGGGCGACATCACCGGCGTCAGCATCTACGACCAGAAGGCGGGGGAGTTCGAGTTCCACCGCGGGCCGATCTTCTCCAACATCGTCCTGGCCGACGAGATCAACCGGGCGAGCCCGAAGACCCAGTCGGCGCTGCTCGAGGTCATGGAGGAGAACCGGGTCACGGTCGACGGCGTAAGCCACGACGTGGGGACCCCGTTCATGGTGATCGCCACGCAGAACCCCGTCGAGCAGGCCGGCACGTACCGACTGCCCGAGGCCCAGCTCGACCGTTTCATCATGAAGACGTCGATCGGCTACCCGGACCACGCCGCGACCGTCCGCATCCTCGAGGGCTCGGCCACGCGCGTCCACGAGGGCAGCCTCAGCCCCATCGTCCAGGCCGGCGTCGTCACCGAGATGGCGCAGCTCGCCCGCACGGTGCACGTCGAGTCGACCATCAGCGACTACGTCGCCCGGCTCGTCGAGGCGACCCGGACCGCCGAGGAGGTGCGGCTGGGAGTGAGCGTGCGCGGCGCCCTCGCGCTCGTCCGCACCGCCAAGACCTACGCCGCCTCCCAGGGGCGCCACTACGTGGTGCCGGACGACGTCAAGGCCCTCGCCGAGCCCGTGCTCGCGCACCGCCTGGTGCTCGACCCCGAGGCGGAGTTCGACGGCGTGACGCCCTCGAGCATCGTGAGCCAGCTGCTGATCGAGACGCCGCCGCCCTCCGAGCGGATCGCCGTGTGAGCGACGCCGGACCAGGCAGCACCGACAGCCGAGCCCGTCGCGACCGTGACTCGTCGCGGGGCCGGACGAACACCCGCGGCGGACGCACGCAGTCCCGTACGGGCTTCGACGGCGGGTTCGCGACGGGGACCCAGGGACTCACGAACGCGCGCACGCGCATCGTGGGCGACCGCTCAGGGCCCGTCGCCGACGCGCTCGTCCTCGCCGTGCGCCTCCTCCGCTCCGCCAGGACGTGGCTCGGCCGTGCGTTCCGGACGGTGTCGGGCGTCGTCACCCCCGTGGGCTGGGCCGTGCTAGTCGTGGTCCCCGTCGGCTTCGTCGTGGGCTACCTGCTGGGCTGGCTCGAGCTCGTCGTGGTGGCCTGGGCCGCGCTCGTCGTGCTCGTCGTGGCCGGGCTGAGCCTGATCGGCCGCAACGCGTTCCGGGTGGCACTCGACATCCCGCACGAGCGCGTCACCGTCGGGGAGCCCGCCTCGGGCAGCGTCGTCGTCGAGAACCCGACCCGTCGGCGCATCCTCGGCGTCTCCGTCGAGATCCCGGTCGGCGCCGGGCTCGCGGAGATCAGCCTGCCGGGCCTCCGCGGGGGCGACACCGTCACGGAGTCCTTCTCCGTGTCCACTGCGCGACGCGGCGTCATCCGGGTCGGGCCCGTGCGCACGGTCCGCGGCGACGCGGTCGGGCTGGTCCGACGCGAGCTCGAGTGGACCGGCGTCACGGAGATGTTCGTGCACCCCCGCACCATCGGGATCCCGAGCACCAGCACCGGCCTCATCCGCGACCTCGAGGGCAACCCGACCCGGGACCTCTCGCCGAGCGACATCTCGTTCCACGCGCTCCGCGAGTACCAGCCGGGCGACGAACGGCGGAACATCCACTGGAAGTCGACCGCGAAGACCGGCACGTACATGGTCCGTCAGTTCGAGGAGAGCCGTCGGAGCCACATCGTCATCGCGCTCAGCCTCGCCACCGCGGACTTCGCCACCGACGACGAGTTCGAGCTGGCCGTCAGCGTCGCCGGATCGCTCGGCGCCCGCGCCGTGCGCGACGCCCGCGAGGTGAGCGTCGTCGTGAGCGAGCGCACGCCCGAGTTCGCCAAGCGCAAGACCCTCGAGATCAGGTCGCTCAGCACCCTGACCCGCACGCGCCTCCTCGACGACCTCGCGGTCGTGGAGCACGCGGAGTCCGCCCTCGGGATCGTCGACGTCGCCCGCGTGGCCGGCGACCGCGTCGCCGGCGTCTCGGTCGCGTTCCTCGTGGTGGGCAGCACCGCCACGCTCACGCAGCTGCGCTCGGCCGGGCTGCACTTCCCGGTCGGCGTCGAGGCCGTCGCCATCGTCTGCGACCCCGAGGCCGTCCCGGGCATGACGCGCATCAGCGACCTGACCGTCCTGACCATCGGATACCTCGAGGACCTCCAGAAGTCGCTCGCACGGGCGGCCGCGACATGAGCGGCGCACAGGCTCCCGTCGCGGCGCGACCTGGCGACCTGCGGAAGCGGGTCCGTCGCCCTCGCCTCCGCGCCTCCTTCGTCCTGCTCGCGAGCGGGCTGCACGTCGTCTCGCTGCTCGCGGCGGCGGCGGTCTTCTGGCCCGTCTACCAGAGCGCGGAGTTCGTCGTGCTCGCCCTGGTCACGGTCGCGGCAGGCAGCGTGATCGCCGTCGCGGGGGCCGTGCTGCGGCTCTCGAGCTCCTGGGTGATGCTGCTCACCGTCGCCGCGTACCTGCTGCTCGGCGTGCCGCTCGCCGTCCCGTCGCAGGCCCTGTGGGGCGTGGTGCCCACGCTCGGCGGCCTCGGCCAGCTCGTCGGCGGCACGGCCCTCGCGTGGAAGCAGCTCGTCACGATCACCCTCCCGGTCGGCAGCTACGAGTCCCTGCTCGTTCCGGTGTTCGTCCTCCTGCTGCTCGCGTCGGTCGTGGGGCTGACGACGGCGCTGCGGTCGCGTCGGGCTGAGCTCGCGGCCCTCGGCCCGGTCGTCGTCTGGCTGGTCGGCATCGTCCTCGGCCCCGCCCAGGCTTTCCTGCCCGTCGTCTCGGGGCTCACGATCTCGGTCGTCTCGGTGGCGTGGGTGGTCTGGTGGCGTCTGCGCCGCCGTCGGCTCGCCGTGGATGCTCTGGGCGGCAGCGTCAGCGGCAGCGGCAGCACCGGCGGCGCCGCGCGCGCGCACGGTCACGGGTCCGTCGCCGGCCGGGCCGTCGCGGGGACCGTGGTCACCCTCGTCGTCGCCGGCGTCGCCGCCGCAGGTGCCGCCGCGGTCCTGCCGCCCTCGGCGGAGCGCACGGTCGCGCGGACCGTGGTCGCGCAGCCGTTCGACCCGCGGGACGTGGTCAGCCCGTTGACCCGGTTCCGCGTCTACGAGCAGGACCCGACGGTGGACGAGGCTCTCTTCGAGGTCCAGGGCCTCGCGCCCGGACGGCTCCTCCGCCTCGCGACGCTCGACACCTACGACGGCGTCGCCTACACGGTGGGCAGCGACCAGGTGACGAGCGAGTCCGGCTCGTTCGACCGGGTCCCGTCGGACTTCGACCAGTCGGCGGTGCCCGGCCGTCAGACCACGATCGCCGTCACCGTCGACGGGTACCGCGGGGTCTGGCTGCCGACCGTCGGCAAGTTCGAGTCGATCGACTTCGGCGGCGCGACGGCCACCGATCGGCGCGACTCCTTCTTCTACAACGACACGAGCGGGACCGCCGCCGTCGTCGGCGGGCTCGAGGCGGGCGACAGCTACCGGCTGGAGGCCGTGTTGCCCGACCAGCCCGCAGAGGGCGCGCTCGAGCGCCTCACGCCCGGCTCGGCCCGGGTCCCCACGCCGCGCGCGGTCCCCGACGAGCTGACCAACGCCGTGCAGGAGGCGGCGGAGGGCGTGCAGGGACCGGGCGCCCGCCTGCAGGCTGCCTTGGACATGCTCGCCGAGGACGGCTACATCAGCCACGGTGTCGGGCCGGACGAGCCCGTCAGCTTGTCGGGCCACGGCTCGGCGCGCATCGCCCAGCTCTTCACCGATCCCGTGATGGTGGGCGACGCAGAGCAGTACGCGACGGCTGCGGCCCTCATGGCCGACGAGCTCGGCTTCCCCTCACGAGTGGTCATGGGCTTCGTTCCCGACGCGGACGAGCTCGCGGACGCGACGGGTCCCGTGCCGGTGCGCGGGGGAGACGTCACGGCGTGGATCGAGGTCGACACCGCCCAGGCGGGCTGGGTCGCCCTGGATCCCGTCCCGGTCGAGCGTCCCATCCCCGAGGACGTCGTGCAGGACCCGAGCCAGGTGTCGCGCCCCGAGTCGGTGGTGCAGCCGCCGCCCCAGGAGCCGCAGGTGCGGGACGACCAGACGCCGCCGCAGTCCGAGCAGGAGGACCCCGACACGTCGCCCGCGTGGTTGGCGGTGTTGCTCGTCGTCGCGCGGGTGGCCGGCTGGACGGCGCTCGTCGCGGGCCTGGTCGCGGCGCCGTTCCTCGCCGTCGTGGCGCTCAAGGTGCGGCGACGTCGTGCGCGTCGTCGCGCGCCCGACGCCGCCTCGCGCATCACGGGCGGCTGGCGCGAGTTCGAGGACGCCGTCGTCGACCACGGCATCGAGACCCCGCGGTCGGGCACGCGGAGCGAGGTCGCGCAGGCGGTCGGCGGAGCACGGCCGGCCGTGCTGGCACGCGTCGCCGACCGGGCCGTCTTCGCCCCGACGCCGCCCCCCGTCGAGGACGCCGACCGCGTCTGGGCGGCCGTGGCGGAGATGCGCCGGTCGCTCGACGCCGACCTGACACGGTGGCAGCGAGCCAGGGCCGCGGTCTCGCTGCGCTCGCTCCGTGGATACCATGGCGGGACACGTCCCGAGCGTTAGAGGTCCCGATGCACTGCCCCACCTGCGACAGTCCGCTGCCCGTCGGCGCCATGTTCTGCGGAGAGTGCGGCCGCGCCGTCACGAGCGCGGACGTCGCCGCGGCGGCCGCCCGTCGGGACGAGGGCGTGGGCACGGGCGTCGACACGAGCACGTCGGCAGAGCCGCCGGCGTGGCGACTGCGCCAGCCGCCTCGGCCCACGACCTCGGGCGACGCGCCCTGGTGGGTCCGCGACCGCCGCGTCGAGCAGGAGCCGGTCGAGCAGCGCCCGGTCGAGCAGCGCCCGGTCGAGGCGAACCCGGCCGAGCAGCATCCGGTCGAGCAGCGTCCGGCCGAGCAGCGTCCAGCTGAGCAGAGTCCGGTCGAGCAGGTGGCCGAGGACACGCCTCCTGCGTGGGTCGTCCCCGCCCGGCCGGTCGACGCGACCGGCCCTGACGAGCTGGTGCACGATCGCGAGGCCGCGGCTCGGGAGCACCAGGACCAGTCGCCCTCCGCCGAGGTCGCGGGCGAGCCTGAGCTGCCGTCGACGGCCGTGGGGGCCGGCGACACGGCGGCTGCGTCGGCGACTCCGCCCGCCCGGGTGGCTCCGGCCGCCTCCGCGCCCGCCCCGGTGCCGCTGCGCGCACCGGCGCCGCATCCCGACAACGGACCGCGTCCGACGTCGGCCCCGTTGTGGACGGCGTCGCTCACGCCGCGGCCGTCCGAGGACGAGGCCCCGGCAGCGCACGACGAGACGGTCGCCGAGGTCCGGGCTCCCGAGGTCGTCGACGCGGGTGCGTCCGTCGACGAGCCGAACGCCCCCCGGGGCGACACCGCGCGTCCAGAAGGCGAACAGGGCGGCGCGTCCCGGGGAACGACCGAGGGCGACGCCGCCGGGGACGAGCCGGATCGATCTGCGGAGGGCCCGGCTGAGTCTTCTTCGCCGGAGGACGAGACGGCCGCACGGATCGATCGCGTGGAGTCCGCACCGACGCCAGACGACGAGGGCGTCCCGGACCTCGAGCCCGCGTCTGCATCTGCGTCTGCGTCTGAGCCTGCGCCTGCCGCGGTGGAGCCGCCTGGAGGGACGGCGGCCGGTCCTTCGTCGCCGGTGCGCCTCCGAGTGCCTGCTCCCGACAGCACGGTCGGCGACACGGCCCCGGTGGTCCCTGTGCCCCGGGCCGTCCCCGGCGTGTCCCCGGCGGTCGCTCCGGTGTCGGACGACGGCCCGGTGCCGCTGGTCGAGCCAGGTCAGCAGAAGGTCGTCGAGCACTGCACTCACTGCGGCGCGCTCCTCGACGAGGACGACATCTTCTGCCCCGAGTGCGGTGCGGTCGTGCAGTCGGTGGCGCTGTCGTTCACCGGACCGGTTGCGCCGCTCCCGCCGGGGTGGCGCCCCGGTGCGACGGCCCCGGCCCCGGCCCCGGCTGCGGCGCCCGAGTCCGAGCCCGAGTCCGCACCTGCACCCACGCCCGAGCGCGTCGTCGACGAGCGAGCGTCGTGGGCACGTCCCGTCGACGAGCAGTCCGTCGAGCCCCCGGCCGCGGCGCCGGTCGAGCCGGTCCGTCGAGGTGCGGTCCCGGGACGCCCCGCGGACACGACCGGCCGCGACGACTCCGCCGGACTGCCCGAGCTGCCACCCATGCCGGCCGCTCCGGCGACCTCGGCGCTGTCGGGCCTCCTCGACGACACGCGCTCCCGGCTGGTCTCGGACGACGACGTCGACGAGACCCGTCTCGTCAGGAGGGGCCCGGTCGGCACCGAGTACCTCCTGCAGTTCAGCACGGGCGAGAGCGTCACGGTCGACGGCTCCGGCCTGCTCGGGCGTGCACCGTCGCCGCAGCCGGGGGAGCGGTTCGACCACCTCGTGCGCATCGCCGACCCGGGCAAGTCGGTCTCGAAGACCCATCTCGAGTTCGGGCAGGAGCTCGGCGCCCTCTGGGTCAGCGACCGCTGGTCCGGCAACGGCACCGTGGTGCGTCCTCACGAGCAACCCGCCCGACGCGTCGAGCCCGGCACGCGCGTGCGCGTCGCCCGTGGCACGAGGGTCGAGATCGGCGAGCAGTTCTTCATCGTGAGCTGATCCCTCCCCAGGGGGCTCGACCGTTCGCGGCCGGGCTCCGGCCTGTGCACGGGTGCCTCGCCCGTCCCTCGTCGTGGTGGGCTGGCCCCGTGACCCCACTCGTCCCCGACAGCACCGCCTCCGTGAGCGGGCCGATCGTGGTCCCTGCCCCGTCGCCGGCACGATCGCCGTGGGTCCTGTCCGTCGTCGCCGCGGCGGGGGCCGGCGCGGCGGTCGCCGCGGCCGGAGCGGCGCGGGGCCAGCTCGACCCGGTCGCCGTCCTCCTGTCAGCAGCTGCGGTCCTGCTCGGCCAGGCTCTCGCAGGCCTCGTGGCGCGGCATGCCGACCGGGCCGCCCGTGACCGGTGGCTCGCGGCCCTCGACGAGATCGGGACGGTCTGCGACGCCCGGCTCGAGTCTCGTCGCCGGTCCCTGCGCCGGCTCTGGCCGACGTCGGCCGATCTCGTCGAGCAGCTGCGTCGAGGTGAGCCCCCGCCCGTCGTCGGCCTCTCCTCACTCGTCGTGCTCGGCACCGGACCTGTCGACAGCGGCATCGTCCTCGTGGGCGACGGTGCCTCCTCCGTCGCCCCGCACGTCCGGGCCCAGGCGCTCCGAGACCGCGTCGCCGACGTGCCCGACGGGCCGCTGTGCGTCGACGCGGCCGGGGGAGTGCACGTGCGCGGCCCGGCCCTGCTGGCCCGTTCGCTGGCGGGCGGCTACCGAGCCCAGCTGCGGCACCGCGGGGCTCCCGAGGGCCTCGTGACCTGGCAGCAGGCCTGGCCCGCCGAGCCCTCGGCCGACCCGACCTCGGGCGACGGGACCAGGTCGAGCGCCGTCGCAGGAGGCGGGGCCCCCGACGTCGCTGTGGCCTGTGTCGTCGAGATCTCGAGCCACGGCGTCGCCACCGTCGTCCGTCGCGACGGCTCGGCCTGCTCTGTGCCGGTCGTCCCGGCCTGGACGTCGCTCGTGGACGCGCCCGAGGCTCCCGGGGCACACGGCGCCCCCGACGCTCCCTGCGGCAGCGACGCCCCCGACGTCCTCCGTCGTCAGCCGGTCAGGCCCGAGCGCCCGTGAGCTCGTCGCTGAGGCGCAGCGAACCGACCGGGACGCCGCCGCCGAGCACCTTCTCGAGCGTGGCCGAGGTCACGCGGTCGGCAGCCGCCTGCTCCACGACGCCCTGCTCGACCAGCAGGTGCAGGGCGACCAGGGTGCCGGCCCGGACGTTGCCGTCGAGGATCTTGACGGCGACGCCGACGCCGCTGGTGGTGCCCATCACCATGACGCCCTCGGCCCCGAGCTTGGCGAAGACGCCGAGCTCGTCGATCGTGACCGTGTTGTCCCGTCCAGGGCCGTCGATCGCCCACGCGTCGGCGAGCACCGAGCGGACGAGGTGCGCCGCGTCGGGGTCACGGTCGTCGCGGACGTCGCCGGCGGACCCGGCCACCCGTGCGACGGCCCGTGCGAGCCCCGTGACGGTCGTGGCGAACACGGGCGCGCCGCAGCCGTCGGTGCCGGCATGGTCGACGACCTCGCCGGTGAACTCGGCGACGGTCTCGCGCACGGCGGCCTGGAGCGGGTGGTCGATCGCGGTGTAGGTCGCCGTGTCCCAGCCCTGCTGGTCGCACGCGAGGAGGAAGGCGGCGTGCTTGCCCGAGCAGTTCATCGCTGCGCGACGGGGCTCGTCCAGCGACCGGGCGCTGCGGCGGTCGCCGGGCCAGTCGACGGGGCAGAGCAGGTCGTGCTCGTGGTGGTCGCCGCGGGCGAGCAGCGCCTCGACGACCTCGAGGTGTGCAGGCGTGCCCGCGTGGCTGGCGGTGGACAGCACCGCCTGGGGCCCCTGCAGGTCGACCCCGGCGCGCAGCACCGTGAGCGCCTGCAGCGGCTTGAGGCACGACCGGGGGTAGATGGAGGCGCCGACGTCGCCGACCGAGCGCAGCACGGCGCCGTCGGGCCCGACGACGACCCCGGCGCCGAGGTGCCGGCTCTCCTCCAGGCCCGAGCGGACGAGGACGGCCAGCTCGACGCTGCCGTCGGCGGTGAGGGGACGGCGCGTGCCGGCCGCGGAGCTGCTCAGGTGGGTCATGATGGGGAGTGTATCGACGCCCCGCCGAGGAGGATCCCGTACTCGACCACCACTACGCAGTCGACCTCGCCTGGACCGGCGACCGAGGCGTCGGCACGACGTCGTACCGCAGCTACGGGCGCGACGCGACCGTGTCCGCAGCCGGCAAGCTGCACGACATCCAGGGGTCCGCCGACCGCACGTTCCACGGCGACGCCGACCGCTGGAACCCGGAAGAGCTGCTGCTGGCCGCCCTGGCCGAGTGCCACCTCCTCAGCTACCTGCACGTCGCCGCGTCCGCGGGCGTGGTCGTGGTCGCCTACCGCGACTCGGCCGAGGGCTCGATGACGCAGACCGCCGACGGGGGAGGCCGCTTCACGTCGGCCACGCTGCGGCCGGTCGTCACGGTCGCGGACGCGTCCATGGTCGAGCTCGCGGGGACGCTGCACGCCGAGGCCGCCCGCAAGTGCTTCATCGCGGCGTCCGTCGCGTTCCCGGTCGGCCACGAGCCCACGACGCTGGTGGCCGCCACGTCCTGACGCGGTGACGCGGCTGCGCGGTGACGCGTGCCGTCGTCGTTCAGCGGCCCCTCCGACGGCGTGGGGCAGAATGGCCGGACCCGGTGCCCAGTGCGCCGCCCCGGCCTCGTGCCCTCCCTGCCCCTCGATCGAGAGACCCCCATGCGCCGCTCCCTCTCCCTGCTCGCCGTCCCCGTCCTCGTGCTGGGGCTCGCCTCCTGCGCCTCCGAGGCCAGCACCGGCGACACCGCGACCACCGCGCCGTCCTCGTCGTCGAGCGCCCCCTCCGACGTGCCCACGCGCGCCAGCGGCGAGGCACAGGAGCCGCAGGCGGGCTTCCCGACCGTCGAGCTCGACTCCGACGGCCGCCCCACCGTCACACTGCCCGGCACCGAGGCGCCGACCGAGCTCCAGGTCGAGACGCTCATCAAGGGCGACGGTCCCGTCGTCGAGGACGGCGCCCAGGTCACCGTCCAGTACCAGGGGTCGCTCTGGAAGGACGGCACGGTCTTCGACGAGAGCTGGAAGCGCGGCGAGCCGACCACCTTCGGCACCGGCCAGGTCATCCCCGGCTTCGCCGCCGGCATCGTCGGCCAGACCGTCGGCTCCCAGACGCTGGTCGTCATCCCGCCGGCTGAGGGCTACGGCGAGGCGGGCGCGCCCCAGGCCGGCATCGCGGGCGACGACACGCTCGTCTTCGTGATCGACATCCTGGCCGCGAACTGACCGTGGCGACTGCCGGTCGCCGCGCGCGCCTCCTCTGCCTGGTCGGGGTGCCGCTGCTCGCGGCGGCCCTCGTCGGCTGCACGGACGACGCGGCGCCCGGGCCGTCGGCCACCACCCCCGGCGCGAGCCCGGCCGCGACCGCCTGCCTCGGCGGAGGCGCCGAGGCGGACTCGGTCGAGGTGTCGGGCGAGGTGGGGCAGGAGCCGACCGTCACGCTGCCCGGCCCCCTCGGCGCGGCGACGAGCCAGCGGGCCGTGGTCTCTCAGGGCACCGGGCCCGAGACGAAGTCCGGCGACGTCGTCCAGGTGGCCGTGACGGTCTTCGACGCGACGACCGGCGCCGAGCTGAGCTCCGCCGGCTACGAGCGGGGCAGCGGCGAGCAGCTCACCATCAGCGCCGACTACTACGTGCCCGGCCTCGAGGCCGCCCTGCTCTGCAACCAGGCGGGCTCCCGCTCCGTCACGGTGGCCAGCGCCGCCGACATGCAGCCGGCCCAGACGGGCACCGCGCCGCCCAACGCGGCCGCCGTGATCGTCGTCGACACGTTCTCGATCGTGCCGACGCGCGCCACCGGCGTGGACCAGCCCGCGCAGCCAGGACTCCCCGAGGTGACGCTCGCCGACGACGGCCGTCCGACCGTGACGATCCCCGACGCCGACCCGCCCTCCGAGCTGCAGATCGCGGTGCTCAAGAAGGGCGACGGCGAGGTCGTCCCCGACCCCGCGAACGTGACCGTCCAGTACCAGGGCGTCAACTGGCGCGACGGGAAGGTCTTCGACGAGAGCTGGGGCAAGGGGACTCCCACCCCGTTCTCGACCGCGCAGGTCGTCCCGGGCTTCGCCGCGGCGATGATCGGGCAGACCGTCGGCTCGCAGGTGCTCGTCGTCGTGCCGCCCGCCGAGGGCTACGGCGACGGCGGGCAGCCGAGCGCCGGCATCGAGGGCGGCGACACCCTCGTGTTCGTCATCGACGTCCTCGCCGTGGCCTGAGCGGCACCTCCGTGCCGTGTCGGCGGCCGCCCCTAGGCTGACCGCATGCGTCGCGTCATCCTCCTCGGCTCCACCGGCTCCATCGGCGTGCAGGCGCTCGACGTCGTCGCCGCCAATCCCGACCTGTTCACCGTCGTCGGGCTGTCGGCCGGCACGAACGCCGCCCTGCTGGCCGAGCAGGCCGCCCGTTTCGGGGTCGAGCACACCGCACTCGGCACCGACGAGTCTGTCGCGCTCGTCCGCGACGTCGAGGCCGACGTCGTCGTCAACGGCATCACCGGCAGCGTCGGCCTGGCCCCGACGCTCGCGGTGCTCGACTCGGGCGCCACGCTGGCCCTGGCCAACAAGGAGAGCCTGATCGTCGGCGGCGACCTCGTGCGCGAGCGCGCCGCCCCGGGGCAGATCGTGCCCGTCGACTCCGAGCACTCGGCCATCGCGCAGGCGCTCCGGTCCGGCGACCGGGGCGAGGTCCGTCGTCTCGTGCTCACCGCCTCCGGCGGGCCGTTCCGAGGTCGGACGCGCGCCTCCCTCGCCGACGTGACCCCCGCCGAGGCCCTCGCGCACCCCACGTGGGACATGGGCCGCGTCGTCACGACGAACTCGTCGACCCTCGTGAACAAGGGGCTCGAGGTCATCGAGGCGCACCTGCTGTTCGACGTCGACTACGACCACATCGACGTCACCGTGCACCCGCAGTCGATCGTGCACTCCATGGTCGAGTTCGTCGACGGCTCGACGATCGCGCAGGCGTCACCGCCCGACATGCGGCTGCCGATCTCGCTCGGCATGGCGTGGCCCGACCGCGTGCCCGGCGTGGGCGTGCCCCTCGACTGGACGACAGCCTCCACCTGGACCTTCGAGCCGCTCGACGACGAGGCGTTCCCGTCGGTGCTGCTGGCGAAGCAGGTCGGCCGGGCGGGCGCCACCTGGCCGGCCGTCTTCAACGCGGCGAACGAGCAGGCGGTCCACGCGTTCCACGACGGCCGGGTCGGCTACCTCGGCATCCTCGACACCGTGCGCGAGGTCGTCGACCGGCACACGGCCGGGCCGAGCACCCTCGAGGGCGTGCTCGAGGCCGAGCGCTGGGCCCGCGAGGCGGCCGACGCGCTGCTCGCCCGGTAGGGACCGGCCCGCGGCTCCTGGGCACGGCGAGCCGAGGAGGCGCGAGCCCGTATGCTCACAGCGCCGTCATGGCCGGTGCGGGGCCGGCTCCCCGTCTCGGACGGCTACCCTTGCCCGGTGGAAACCGTCCTGCTCTACCTGCTCGGCATCGTCGTGATCGTCATCGGGCTCGCCGTGTCGATCGCCCTGCACGAGATCGGGCACCTCGTGCCGGCCAAGAAGTTCGGCGTGAAGGTCGGGCAGTACATGATCGGCTTCGGGCCGACGATCTTCTCCCGCCGCCGGGGCGAGACCGAGTACGGCGTCAAGGCGCTGCCGCTCGGCGGATACATCTCGATGTCGGGCATGTACCCGCCTGCCCGCGACGGCCAGGAGGGGCGGACGGCGAGCACGGGCTTCTTCCAGACCCTCGTGCAGGACGCCCGCACCGCCAGCGCCGACACGGTCGACCAGGGCGACGAGCACCGCACCTTCTACCGTCTGCCCGTCTACAAGCGGATCATCATCATGCTCGGCGGCCCGACGATGAACCTGCTGATCGCGATCGTGCTCTTCACGATCCTGCTGTGCGGCTTCGGCACGGCCCAGTCGAGCACGACCGTGGGCCTCGTCAACCAGTGCGTGCTGCCCGCCGGGTCGACCGAGACCGAGTGCCCGGCCGACGCCACCGCTGCGCCCGCCTTCGCCGCCGGCATGCAGAACGGCGACCGCATCGTGTCGATCGACGGCGTCGCCATGAACGACGGCGACCAGGTGACGAGCGCGTTCCGTGCTGCTCCCGACCAGGCGCTGAGCGTGGTCGTCGAGCGCGACGGCAGCGAGCAGACGCTCGAGGTCACGCCGGCTCTCTCGGCTCGTCAGGTGCTCGACTCGGCAGGAGTGCCCGTCGTCGGCGACGACGGCGCACCCGTGACGCAGGAGGTCGGCTTCGTCGGCATCGGCTTCGCCACGGTGACTGTGCAGCAGCCGATCACTGCCGTGCTGCCGACCGTCGGCACGAACATCGGACACGTCGCCAACGTCATCGTGCACCTGCCGCAGCGCATGGTCGCCGTCGCCCAGGCCGCCTTCGGCGGAGGAGAACGCGACGCGAACGGCCCCGTCAGCGTCGTCGGCGTCGGACGGATGGCGGGCGAGGTGGTCAGCCTCGACACCGTGCCGATCGTCGACCGGGCCGCGTTCCTCGTGAGCCTGCTCGCCAGCCTCAACGTCGCCCTCTTCGTCTTCAACCTCGTGCCGCTGATGCCCCTCGACGGCGGCCACGTGGCCGGCGCGCTGATCGAGGCTGTCCGCCGCGGCTTCGCGAAGTTGTTCCGCCGCCCCGACCCCGGGCCCGTCGACACGGCGAAGGTCATCCCGTTGACCTTCGCGGTCGTGATCGTCCTCGGCGGGATGGGGCTGCTGCTCGCCTACGCCGACATCGTCAACCCGATCTCGCTGATCCGCTGATCCGCCGATCTGGTCGCCGGCTGGCCGGCTCGTCCGCTGATCTGCTGGGCGTCCTCGCCACCGACATCGCGCGTCCAGCGCACGGGGCTACGATCGGGTACGTGCCTGCAGTCAATCTCGGAATGCCGAAGGTCCCCGAAACCCTTGCCCCGCGACGCAAGTCGCGGCAGATCAAGGTCGGCAAGGTCCTCGTCGGAGGCGACGCTCCCGTCAGCGTCCAGTCGATGACCACCACGCCCACCACGAACATCAACGCGACCCTCCAGCAGATCGCCGAGCTCACCGCCTCGGGCTGCGACATCGTGCGCGTCGCCGTGCCCAGTCGCGACGATGCGGAGACGCTGCCGATCATCGCCAAGAAGAGCCAGATCCCGGTGATCGCCGACATCCACTTCCAGCCGAACTACGTGTTCCAGGCGATCGACGCCGGCTGCGCCGCGGTGCGCGTCAACCCCGGCAACATCCGCAAGTTCGACGACCAGGTCGGCAAGATCGCCGCCGCGGCCAAGGCCGCCGGCGTCTCGATCCGCATCGGCGTCAACGCCGGGTCGCTCGAGCCCAGCCTGCTGCAGAAGTACGGCAAGGCGACTCCCGAGGCGCTCGTCGAGTCCGCGGTCTGGGAGGCGTCGCTCTTCGAGGAGCACGACTTCCACGACTTCAAGATCTCGGTCAAGCACAACGACCCGGTCATCATGGTCAAGGCCTACCGTCAGCTCGCCGAGCGCGGCGACTGGCCGCTGCACCTCGGCGTCACCGAGGCGGGCCCCGAGTTCCAGGGAACGATCAAGTCGGCCACGGCCTTCGGCATCCTGCTCGGCGAGGGCATCGGCGACACCATCCGCGTGAGCCTCAGCGCGCCTCCTGCCCAGGAGGTCAAGGTGGGCCTGCAGATCCTCCAGTCGCTCAACCTGCGCGAGCGCAAGCTCGAGATCGTCAGCTGCCCCAGCTGCGGCCGTGCCCAGGTCGACGTCTACAAGCTCGCGAACGACGTCACCGACGGCCTCGAGGGCATGACCGTCCCGCTGCGCGTCGCGGTCATGGGCTGCGTCGTGAACGGCCCGGGCGAGGCCCGCGAGGCCGACCTCGGCGTCGCCTCCGGCAACGGCAAGGGCCAGATCTTCGTCAAGGGAGAGGTCATCAAGACCGTGCCCGAGTCCGAGATCGTCCAGACCCTGATCGACGAGGCCAACCGCCTCGCGGCAGAGATGCCCCCTGGCGAGGTCGGCTCACCCCAGGTCCTGACGGTCTAGTCGCCTCCGCCTGGCCCGCGGCTCACTGCACCGGGTCCCGTGCACTGCACCCCGTCCCGCGCACTGCACCGCGTCTGGACCCGATGCAGTGCACGAGACGCGGTGCGTTGCGGCGTCGTCGGTCGGTCGGTCGGTGACGGCGAGTCGGCGTCGGCGAGGTGTCGCGAGTCGGCGGCCAGGGCCACGAGGGCTGCCGACGGTCTGCGCCACGTCGCGTGCACCCCAGGCCCGCAACGCACCTCCTCGAATTCAGGAGGTGCGGGTCGAGTACTCCTGATCCGTGCACGACTCAGGAGCCCGAGTCCTGCACAACCGCAACTCAGGACTCGGAGTCCTGAACACGGCGGTCGGACCACGCCGGTGTGTCGCCGTGTGACGCGCCGATTGTGACCTCGCCCGCCCCTCCGGTCACGATGGAGGGACGCACGGTCGTGGTGCCGGCAGCAGCAGCCGGCGACGTGCGTCGCACCGTCTGAGAGGAACGTCATGTCCGAGGCAACACCCCTGATCGAGGCCCCGAAGAAGAAGCGCGGTCGCCTGATCGCGATCGTCGTGGCGGTCGTCGTCGTGCTCGCCGCCGTCGGCGTCGGCATCGCCGTCGCGAACCGCGGCGGAGACGCCGTGCGCATCGGGGTCGTCGGCGCCAGCGACCCGTACTGGGCCACCTTCACTCAGGCCGCCGCGGACGAGGGCATCGACGTCGAGATCGTCGACTTCGCGAACTACGAGCAGCCGAACCCGGCGCTGACCGAGGACGAGCTCGACCTGAACCAGTTCCAGCACATCGTCTACCTGGCGCAGTACGACGTCTCGGCCGACGCCGACCTCGTGCCGATCGGCTCGACGGCGATCTACCCGCTTCCCCTGTACTCGCAGGAGCACACCTCGCTCGACCAGTTCAGCAAGGGCGACACCGTCGCCGTGCCCGACGACGCGAGCAACCTCGCCCGCTCGCTCCTCGTGCTGCAGTCGAACGGCCTGATCGAGCTGAAGGACGGCGGGAACATCTTCTCCGGCCTCGACGACATCGACACCGACGCCTCGACGGTCACGGTCTCGCCCGTCGCCGCCGACCTCGCCGCGACCTCGCTGCCCGACTTCGACGGCGCGATCATCAACAACGAGTACGCCACCAAGGCGGGCCTCTCGCCCGACTCGATCATCGCCCAGGACGACCCGGCCGACCCGGCCTCGCTGCCCTACGTCAACGTGTTCGCGGCTCGCGAGGGCGACGCGGACGACGAGACCTACAAGAAGCTCGTCGAGATCTACCAGGACACGAAGGCCGTCACCGACGGCGTCGTCGAGAACTCGGGCGGCACGGCACTCACCACGAAGGTGCCCGTCGCCGACCTGCGCGAGTCGCTCGAGCAGACGAAGGAGCTCGTGGAGCAGAACGGCTGACGCCGCCTGCCCCCGCCCGGGCCCGCCCCGCCCGCCACGACGGCGCGCGGGTCGGGCCCTTCCGACCGTGACGAGGAGACCATGCCCGCCATCACCCTGACCGACGTCGTCAAGACCTATCCGCCCCGCGAGAAGGGCGCCGCCCCGCTGACGGCCGTCGACGGCGTCAGCCTCGAGATCGCCGACGGCGAGATCTTCGGGATCATCGGCTACTCCGGCGCCGGCAAGAGCACGCTGGTCCGACTGATCAACGCCCTCGAGCCGACCACGAGCGGCCGGATCGAGATCGACGGCCGACCCGTGACCGGGCTGCGCGAACGCGAGCTGCGGGGCGTGCGGGCCGGCATCGGCATGATCTTCCAGCAGTTCAACCTGTTCTCGTCGAAGACGGTCTGGGGCAACGTCGAGTTCCCGCTCAAGGCCGCCGGCGTGCCGAAGGCCGACCACCAGCGGCGGATCAGCGAGCTGCTGCACTTCGTCGGGCTGGCCGACAAGGCGCACGCCCGCCCCGACCAGCTGTCGGGCGGCCAGAAGCAGCGCGTCGGCATCGCCCGCGCCCTCGCGACGTCCCCGGGCGTGCTGCTCGCCGACGAGGCGACGAGCGCGCTCGATCCCGAGACCACGCAGGAGGTGCTGGCCCTGCTCCGGCGGGTCAACGCCGAGCTGGGCATCACCATCGTCGTCATCACGCACGAGATGGACGTCATCAAGTCGATCGCCGACCGCGTGGCCGTGATGGACCGGGGACGGGTCGTCGAGATCGGGCGCACCTTCGAGGTGTTCTCGGCCCCGCGCGAAGCGTCGACACGGCGCTTCGTCTCCACCGTCGTCGCCGGCTCGCCGGCTGGCGACGACCTCGCCGCGCTCCGTCGACGCCACGAGGGCCGTCTCGTGACGGTCCGCGTGTCCGAGGGCGGCGTCGACCAGCAACAGGTCTTCGGCGTGCTCGCCCGCCACGGAGTCCGCTTCGAGATCGTCTTCGGCGGCATCGACGAGATCGGCGGCCGCACCTTCGGGACCCTGACGCTCGCCCTCACGGGCGCCGACGGCGACGTCTCCGCCGCCGTCGCCGAGCTCGGGGCCGCCGCGACCGAGCTCCCGGCCTCGCTCGCGACCGAGGCCACGACCGAGGCCGCGCCCGACCGGCCGACCCACGACGAGGAGGCACGCTGACCATGGACTCCCTGATCGACCTGCAGCCCCAGCTCTGGAAGGCGGCCTACGAGACCGTCTACATCGTCGCGCTGACCTTGCTCTTCGGCGGGCTCGGCGGACTCCTCCTCGGGCTGGCGCTCTACCTCACCCGCGAGGGCGCGCTCTTCGCGAACCGCGTCGTCTTCGGCGTGCTCAACGTGGTCGTCAACGTGTTCCGGCCGATCCCGTTCATCATCTTCCTCGCGGCGGCGCAGCCCCTGGCCCGGGCGGTCGTGGGCACCGGGGTCGGCAACACCGCGATCATCTTCACGCTCTCCCTGGCGGCCTCGTTCGCGATCTCGCGCATCGTCGAGCAGAACCTGCTCACCGTCCAGCCGGGAGTCGTCGAGGCGGCCAGGGCGGCGGGGGCAGGGCCGTTCCGGATCATCGGCAGCATCGTGCTGCCCGAGGCGCTCGGACCGCTGATCCTCGGCTACACGTTCATCTTCGTGGCGCTCGTGGACATGTCGGCGGTCGCCGGCTACGTCGGCGGCGGGGGACTCGGCGCGTTCGCCCTGCTCTACGGCTACCGGCAGTTCGACCCCGTGGTCACGTGGGGCGCGGTGCTGCTCATCATCGTGCTGGTGCAGCTGGTCCAGTTCCTGGGCAACCACCTCGCGAGGAGGGCGCTCCGGCGGTGACGTCGGAGGCCTCGGTTACAGTGGGCCGGGTGACCGACACCTCGACGACGCCCCCGCCTCCCGCCGCGGTCGGCACCCCCATCAGCCCTGCGGACCTCGAGCGCGCGGCCCGTGTCGTCGGTGCCGTGTCCCACGCGTTCTCCCGCAAGGTGGTGGGCCAGACGGGCCTGCGCGACACCCTGCTGATCGCGCTCATCACCGGCGGGCACGTGCTGCTCGAGAGCGTCCCCGGGCTGGCCAAGACGACCGCGGCGGCGACGCTCGCGCAGTCCGTCGAGGCGAGCTTCACCCGCATCCAGTGCACCCCCGACCTGCTGCCGAGCGACATCACGGGCACGCAGATCTACGACGCCCAGAAGTCGACCTTCGTGACACAGCTCGGTCCCGTGCACTCGAACTTCGTTCTGCTCGACGAGATCAACCGCTCGAGCGCGAAGACCCAGAGCGCCATGCTCGAGGCGATGCAGGAGCGGCAGACGAGCATCGGCGGCACTGTGTACCCGCTGCCCCGGCCGTTCCTCGTGCTGGCCACGCAGAACCCCATCGAGCAGGAGGGCACCTACCAGCTGCCCGAGGCGCAGCTCGACAGGTTCCTCCTCAAAGAGGTGCTCGACTACCCGTCGCCCGCAGAAGAGGCCGAGGTCATCCGGCGCATCGAGGCCGGCGTCTACGACGAGCAGCAGGTCGACGCGCCGACCGGCGTCTCGCTCGAGGACGTCGTGTGGCTGCAAGACCTGGCCAAGCGCGTCTACGTCGACGCGTCGATCGTCAACTACATCGTGCAGCTGATCTACGTGACGCGGCACCCGCAGCAGTACATCCCCGGCAGCCTCGCCGACTACGTCCAGTTCGGCGCGAGCCCGCGCGCGAGCATCGCCTTCATGCAGGCCGCTCGCGCCCTGGCTCTGCTGCACGGCCGCGACTACGTCATCCCCGAAGACGTGAAGCACCTGCGGCACGGCGTCCTGCGGCACCGCGTCATCCTCGGCTACGAGGCCACGGCCGACGACGTGGCGCCCGAGACGATCATCGACGCTGTCTTCGCCTCCGTGCAGACGCCCTGACGACCGTGGCGAGCCTCCTCCTCCGGGTGCGCACGAAGATGTCCCTGTTCGCGCACCGTCGCACCCTCGACCTGCTCGAGGGCGGCTGGGCGTCGGTCCACCACGGCCGCAGCCACGACTTCGACGACCTCAGGGCCTACGTGCCGGGCGACGAGGTGAAGGACATCGACTGGAAGGCCACCGCGCGTCACGGTGAGCCGCTGGTCAAGCGCTACGTCGCCAGCAGGAGGCGCTCGCTGGTCCTCGTCGTCGACACCGGTCGCAACATGGCCGCGACCGCCGCCAGCGGCGAGACGAAGAAGGAGATCGCGATCATGGCGGCCGGCGCCCTGGGCTACATCGCGTCACGGCACGGCGACGTCGTCTCGCTGGTCGCCGGCGACGAGGGCGGCACCGTCGCCCTGCCTGCCGGTGCGACCGAGGCCCATCTCGAGCGCCTCCTCCGCCAGGTCGACGGCCGTGTGTCGCTGGACGCGCCCAGGAGCGACCTCCGGGGCGTGCTCGACTGGGTCGCCAGGGGCGTCCGCCGCCGATCGATCCTCGTGGTGGTGACCGACGACGTCGTCGTCGACGCTGAGCTGGTGCGGCTCCTCAGACGGCTGCGCGCGCAGCACGAGATCGTCTGGGTCACGGTCGGCGACGCCGACCTGATGACGCGGTCGGGCCACGCGAGAGACGTCTACGACGTGCAGGAGGTGACGGCCCTGCCGGCCTACCTGCGCGAGAACGCCGCGCTGCGGCAGGCCTTCGACGAGTCGTCGGAGCGCCGTGCCGACGACGCGGGCCGGCAGCTGCAGGCCCTGGGCATCAGCAGCCAGAGGCTGTCGAGCCAGGCGGCGGTCGTGCCGGGGCTCTTCACCCTGATGGAGAAGCACCGCCGTGCTTGACGACAAGGGCTTCTTCGGCCCGTACCAGTACCAGCACTGGGTGCTGTGGCTGGTGCTCGGGCTGCTCCTCCTCGCCCTCGTCGCGGCGTGGATCGTCTTCGTCCTGCGCTTCTCCGCCCGGCGCTTGCCGCCGTCCGAGCGTCGTGCCGCCGAGGCGGCCGTCGTCGACCTGCCGTCCGTCCGGCTCCGCTACCTGGGCCTGATCGACGAGGTGCAGGCGGCCTCGCGCGACGGCCGCCTCGGCGAGCGGGCCGTGCACAGCCGGCTCAGCCTCCTCCTCCGTTTCTTCGTCCACGAGACCGCGGGTGCCGACACGCACGTGATGACCCTGGCCGACCTGCGCGAGGCCGACCTGCCCCGCGTGGCCGACGCGGTCGAGCAGTGGTACCCGCCGGCCTTCGCCCAGCAGCACCCCGGCGACCCGGAGCAGGCCGCCGAGACTGCTCGCGAGGTGGTGCGCTCGTGGTCCTGATCTGGTGGTGGGCGCTCCTGGCCGCACTCGTCGTGGTCGGCCTCGGCGCGTGGCTCTGGCTCGTGCTGCGCCGCCGTGAGCGCGCCCGGCTGCGACGGGCCGGCACGCCCGTCGCCCACAGCGAGCGCCTGACCGAGCTGCCCGTGTACCGCCGGCTCGTCGCGCGCTACCGCACGGCGCTCGTGGGCGCGCTCGTCCTCGTGATCGCCCTGGCCGGGCTCGGGGCCCTGCTGATCGCGCGGCCGGGCACGGTCCAGGTCGTCGAGCCGCCCTCCTACAAGCGCGACATCGTGCTGTGCCTCGACGTCTCGGGGTCGATGACCGAGGTCGACTCCCAGATCGTCGCGACCTTCGCCGAGCTCGCCTCCGGCCTCGACGGCGAGCGGATCGGGCTGACCCTGTTCGACAGCTCGTCCGTCCAGGCGTTCCCCCTGACCGACGACTACGACTTCGTGGCCGAGCAGCTGAGCCAGTACCGGGACTCGTTCGACAGCGCGGGAGAAGACGGCAGGCGCTACTGGACGGGCACGGACCTCGGACAGGGCGCCTCCCTGATCGGGGACGGCCTGGCCTCCTGCGCCCTCAGCTTCGACGGGGGCAGCGAGAGCACGCGGCCGAAGTCGATCGTGCTCGCCACCGACAACTACGTCAACGGCGCGGCCCTGCTGACGCTCGACGAGGCGGGGCAGCTGGCGACCGACCGCGGCATCAGGGTCTACGCGCTGAACCCCGCGGACTACTCGGACGACGCGGTCGCGGACCAGGTGGCCGGCGAGCTGCGCACCGTCGCCGAGTCGACCGGTGGCGCCTACTACGCGCTCGACGGCGCGACGACCGTGGGCGAGATCATCCAGCGGATCGACGACCAGGAGGCGGGCCTCTTCACCGGGACGCGCCGCCTCGTCACGACGGACGCACCGCAGGCCGCCGTGATCGTCGCGCTCCTGCTGGCCGCGGCCTCGTTCGTCCTGCTCTGGCGGGTGCGGCTGTGACGGCCGCCACGGCGCCGCTGCCCGCCGCGATCGTGCTGCAGCCCGTGCTCCCGTGGTGGCTGCTCGCCGTCGTCGGCGTCGCCCTGCTCGGCTTCGTCGGGTGGCGGGTCGTCGCCGAGCGGGGCGACCGCCGCCTCCTCCGCAGCTGGGCACGCCGGCTCGTGATCGTGGTGCTGCTGCTCGTCGTGGCCGTGCGTCCGGGCGTGCCGGGCGGCAGCGCGCAGGCGTCCACGGCGGCGCTCAACGTGTTCTTCGTCGTCGACACCACTTCCAGCATCGCGGCGGAGGACTGGGACGGCGACCGCCCGCGGCTCGAGGGCGTCCGGGCCGACGTCGACGCGATCGCGAGCGAGCTGGCGGGCGCACGCTTCTCGCTCATCTCGTTCGACAGCACCGCAGTGCTCCGCACGCCGCTCACGGACGACGCCGCGGCCGTCGTGACGGCCGCCTCCGTCATGAACCAGGAGATCACCTACTACTCGAGCGGCAGCAGCATCAGCGAGGCCTCGGACCTGTTGGCCGAACGGCTGCAGGAGGCGCGTGACGCGGACCCCGAGAGGGCGAACGTCGTCTACTACCTCGGCGACGGAGAACAGACGGCCGACGAGCCGCCTGGCTCGTTCGCGGCCGCCGCGGGCGACGTCGACGGGGGAGCGGTGCTCGGCTACGGCACCGCTGCGGGCGGGCGCATGAAGGTCTTCGACGGCTACGGCGACGCCTACAGCAGCACCGAGTACATCAAGGACCGCAGCCAGCCGGGCGAGCCGGACGCGCTGTCCGTCGTCGACGAGGACGCGCTCCGCGCGATCGCCTCGCAGCTGGGGGTCGACTACGTGCACCGGGACGCCGGCACCGGGGTCGACGCGGTCGTGGCCGATGCGCGCGACGGCGCTGTCGCCTCCGACGAGGGACGCGCCGAGGCCGTCGTCGACCTCTACTGGATCGCGGCCGTGCCGTTGTTCCTGCTCGCCCTCGTCGAGGTGTCCGTCGTCGCGCGGGCCCTCGCCGAGATCCGCGTGCGGCCACGGCCCGACCGGTCGTCAGGAAGGACGTCGTCGTGACCGACACCCTCGCCCCCGCACCCGTCGACCCGCCGCCCGTCGACGGTCGTGCCCGAGACGCGGCCCCCGCCGAGCTGACCGTCGACCAGTACCGCCGGCGCCTCCGCCGCCGCCTGTTCCTCTGGTCGGCACCGGTCGTGCTCGTCGTGCTCGTCGTGGCGCTGAAGCTGCTCAGCCTCCCGCTCTTCGCGGCCCTCGCCCAGCAGGCCTACGACGGTCGTGCCTTCGAGCGCGCCGCCTCCCTGACCGCCCCCCTCGGCGTCGCGAACGTCGTCGAGCCGTGGGTGCACCACTTCGACCGGGGCACCGCCTGGGCGCAGGTCGGCGTGCTCGACGTCGCGCGCGACGAGTTCGTCACCGCGCTCGACCTCGCTCCCGAGGGCGACGAGACCGTCTCGTGCGTCATCCGCACCGACCTCGTGCTCGTCATCGAGGCGCAGGGCGACGCGGCGCTGCTCGAGCTCCGGTACGCCGACGCCGAGCAGCTGTACGAGCTCGGGCAGTCGACGATCGCCGAGGCGCCGGAGGGCTGCTTCCAGCCCCCGGAGGACCCGCAGCAGCCCGACACGTCGCAGCCGCTCGACGACGCCCAGGGGAGACTCGGCGACAAGCAGCAGCAGGCCGAGGGCGGCGACCAGGGCGACCCCTCGGGAGGCGACGGCTCGGATCCCGGGCAGGGCGGCGGCCAGGACGAGGGCGAGTCCGGCCAGGGCGGATCCGACCCGCTCGACCAGCTGCAGCAGCAGGGCGACCGGAGCCAGCAGGAACGCCAGCAGGACACCGACCGCGAGCGGTACTACGAGCAGGCCCCTGGGGAGTACGACGGCAAGCCCTGGTGACCGTGACCGACGGGGTCCTCCGGCCCCGGGGCCTCGGCCCGTCCGGGCACGCCCCTATGCTGGGCGGGTGTCCACGCGCCTCTCCCAGCTCTTCGTCCGCACCCTCCGTGAAGATCCCTCCGACGCGGAGGTGACCAGCCACCGCCTCCTCGTGCGGGCCGGCTACATCCGTCGCCAGGCACCGGGCGTGTTCGCCTGGCTGCCCCTCGGCCTGCGGGTCAAGGCCAAGATCGAGGCCGTCGTCCGCGAGGAGATGACCGCCGCGGGCGCCCAGGAGGTGCACTTCCCGGCCCTGCTGCCGCGTGAGCCCTACGAGGCGACCGGCCGCTGGACCGAGTACGGCGAGGGCATGTTCCGCCTGAAGGACCGCAAGGACGCCGACTACCTGCTCGCGCCCACGCACGAGGAGGCCTTCACCCTCCTGGTGAAGGACCTGTACTCGTCCTACAAGGACCTGCCGCTGACGCTGTTCCAGATCCAGGACAAGTACCGCGACGAGGCACGGCCCCGCGCGGGCCTGCTGCGCGGCCGCGAGTTCACCATGAAGGACGCCTACTCGTTCGACGCCACCGACGCCGGCCTCGAGGCGAGCTACCAGCTGCAGCGCGACGCCTACGAGCGCATCTTCACGCGCCTGGGCCTCGAGTACGTCATCGTCCAGGCCGACGCCGGCGCCATGGGCGGCTCGCGCTCCGAGGAGTTCCTGCACCCCACCGAGGTGGGCGAGGACACCTTCGTCCGCACGGCCGGCGGCTACGCCGCGAACGTCGAGGCCTTCACGACGATCGTGCCCGAGTCGATCCCGCTCGAGGGCCTCGCCGACGCCGTCGCCCTCGAGCCCGCGGACACCCCGACGATCGCCACGCTCGTCGACCAGCTCAACGAGTCGCACCCGCGGGCCGACGGTCGTCCGTGGACCGCCGCCGACACGCTCAAGAACGTCGTCGTCGCGCTCACCCACCTCGACGGCACCCGCGAGGTCGTCGTCGTGGGGCTGCCCGGCGACCGCGACGTCGACATGAAGCGCCTCGAGGTCGCCTTCGCGCCGGCCGAGGTCGAGGCCGCGGGCGACGCCGACTTCGCGGGGCACCCCGCGCTCGTCAAGGGGTACCTCGGGCCGCAGGTGCTCGGCAGCGAGTCGGACTCGGGCATCCGGTACGTCGTCGACCCGCGGGTCGTCGAGGGCTCGGCGTGGGTCACCGGCGCGAACGCGCCCCGCCTGCACGTGTCGGGCCTCGTCGCCGGCCGCGACTTCACCGCCGACGCCGTCATCGAGGCGGCCCAGGTCCGCGAGGGCGACCCGGCCCCCGACGGCTCCGGCCCGATCGAGACCGCCCGCGGCATGGAGATCGGCCACGTGTTCCAGCTCGGCCGCAAGTACGCCGAGGCCCTGGGCCTCAAGGTCCTCGACGAGAACGGCAAGCAGGTCACCGTCACGATGGGCTCGTACGGCATCGGCGTGACCCGCATCCTCGCCGTGATCGCCGAGGCGAACAACGACGCCAAGGGCCTCGTCTGGCCTGCGGACGTCGCGCCGTTCGACGTGCACGTCGTCGCGACGGGCAAGGACCCCGTCGTCTTCGAGGTCGCCGAGGCGCTGACGGCCGAGCTCGAGGCGCACCGCCTCGACGTGCTCTACGACGACCGCCCGAAGGTCTCTCCCGGGGTCAAGTTCGGCGATGCCGAGCTGCTCGGCGTCCCGCAGATCGTCGTCGTCGGGCGCTCCGCCGGCGAGGGGATCGTCGAGCTGTGGGACCGCCGCACGGGCGTGCGCACGCCCGTCCCGGTCGCCGAGGCCGTCGCGGCCCTGTCGGCTCCGCGCGCCTCCTGACGTCGTCGGCCCGCGCCTCCTCGTGTCCCCACGGACGCAGGAGGCGCGGGCCGCGTCCGGTGCTCCGCCCCCGCCGCACTCGGGTACCGTAGGGGGATGCTGTGCGCGCCACCGTGTGCGCAGCCTGAAGATCTGAACAGTGGAGGCCCTCAGTGGACATCGACCTGAGCGTGCTGCGTCTCATGGAACGCGAGCGCGAGATCCCCTTCGAGGAACTCGTGGGCATCATCGAGCAGGCCATCCTCACGGCCTACCTCAAGCACACCGACCAGCCAGAGAGCCGCGTGCCGACGGCACGGGTCGAGCTCGACCGCAAGACCGGGCACGTGTCCGTGTTCGCCATCGAACGCGACGAAGAAGGCGAGGTCGTCGGCGAGTCCGTCGACAGCCCCAGCGACTTCGGCCGCATCGCCGCCTTCGCGGCGAAGCAGGTGATCAACCAGCGCCTGCGCGACATCGGCGACGACAAGGTGCTCGGCCAGTTCAAGGGCCGCGAGGGCGACATCGTCGCCGGCGTCATCCAGCAAGGGCCGAACCCCCGCATGGTGCACGTCGATCTGGGCACGATCGAGGCCATCCTGCCTCCCGAAGAACAGGTGCCCGGCGAGAAGTACGACCACGGCACGCGCATCCGCGTCTACGTGACCGGCGTCAGCAAGGGCACGAAGGGGCCGCAGATCACCGTCTCGCGGACGCACCCCTCGCTCGTCCGCAAGCTCTTCGCGCTCGAGGTCCCCGAGATCGCCAGCGGCGTCGTCGAGATCGTCTCCCTGGCCCGCGAGGCCGGGCACCGCACCAAGATCGCGGTGCGCGCGACCGAGCCCGGCGTCAACGCCAAGGGCGCGTGCATCGGCGAGATGGGCGCGCGCGTCCGCGCCGTCCAGACCGAGCTGGGCGACGAGAAGATCGACATCGTCGACTACTCGAGCGACCTGCCCGTATTCGTGGCCAGTGCGCTGTCGCCGGCCAAGGTGTCGTCGGCCTTCGTCATCGACCAGGCGACCAAGGCCGTCCGTGCCCTGGTGCCCGACTACCAGCTGTCGCTCGCGATCGGCAAGGAGGGGCAGAACGCCCGTCTCGCCGCCAAGCTCACGGGCGCGCGCATCGACATCCAGCCGGACTCGATCCTCGAGGACGACTGACCGACCCCGACGCCGGGGACAGGCGGCGCACCACGCCGTTCGCCCCCGGCGTCTCCCGTCCGCCGACCCGAGGGGGTAGAGTGGTCCCCGTAAGAACGTGCATCGGTACTCGAGCGCGCGCTCCGCGGTCCTCACTCGTGAGGGTCGTCGCCCGTGACGGACGCCTGGTGGTCGACGAGACCGCCACGCTGCCCGGGCGAGGCGCGTGGTTGACGCCTTCGATGGACGCGTTCGAGTCGGCAGTGAAACGCAGGGCATTCCGCCGTGCGCTCCGCCTCGACTCCGAGCCCGACCCCGAGCAGCTCCGCGACCACCTGATGCGGCTGCAGACCGATGTGCACACCCCGAGTCCCACCACGACCACTGGCCACGACAGAACAGGCTGACAGGCACATGGACAACTAATGAGCGGCTCGAAATGAGACCCGTCCAGAACTGACGGCTCCCTCCTGACCGGGAAGGGGCCCGAGACAGGAGAACTGTGGCTAAACCACGCGTACACGAGATCGCCAGCGAGCTGGGGATCGACAGCAAGACAGCACTAGAGAAGCTCAAGGAGATGGGCGAGTTCGTCAAGGGACCGTCCTCCAGCGTCGAGCCCCCCGTGGCCCGCAAGCTGCGCCAGGCGTTCGCCGGCGCTGCAGCGGCTGCTCCCAAGGCAGGCACCGCACCTGCCGCGAGCCCGAAGGCGTCGCCTCCCGCCGCCTCCTCGGCCCCCAAGCCCGGCGGACCCCGTCCTGCCGCGCCCAAGCCCCCCGTCGCCGAGCAGCCCGCTGCTCCCGTCGAGGCCCCGGCCGCCGCTGACGACACGGAGGCGGCACCCGCTCCCGTGGCGCCGCTGACGGTCGCCGAGCGCCAGGCCAAGGCCGAGGCCGAGCGCGCCGCTGCCGCGGCCGCCAAGGAGTCGGGCACGGCACCCGCCGAGTCCGACGCTCCCGCCGAGGCCGGCGCCTCCGCGCCGAAGCCCGGCGGCCCCCGTCCCGGTGCCCCGCGCCCCGGCAACAACCCCTTCGCCAGCAACCAGGGCATGGGTCGCCCGAGCGCGCCCCGTCCCGGCGGCTCCGGCGCCGCGACCAGCATGCCCCGCCCCGGCGGAGCGGCAGGACCGCGCCCGATGGCTCCGCGTCCCGGTGCTCCTCGTCCGGGCGCTCCGCGTCCCGGCGTCGGCGCCAGCCCCCGCCCCAACGGCTTCGGCCAGCGCCCCGCGGGTGCCGGCGGTCGTCCCGGCGGTGCCGGCGGCGGCTTCCAGCGTCCCGGCGGCGGCGCTCCCGGCGCGGCCGGCGGCTTCCGTCCCGGCTTCGGCGCTCCTCGTCCTGCGGGCGGCGGCGGCGGTGGCCGTGGTCGTGGCCCCGGCGGCGGCACGGCCGGCGCGTTCGGTCGCGGCGGCGGCAAGAGCAAGGCACGCAAGTCGAAGCGGACCAAGAGGGCCGAGTTCGAGATGCGCTCCGCCCCGTCGCTGGGCGGCGTCAGCGTCCCCCGCGGCGACGGCAGCACGATCGTCCGTCTGCGTCGCGGCGCGTCCATCAGCGACTTCGCCGACAAGATCGACGCCAGCCCCGGCAACCTGGTGACCGTCCTCTTCCACCTGGGAGAGATGGCGACCGCCACGGAGTCGCTCGACGACGCCACGTTCCAGGTGCTCGGCGAAGAGCTCGGCTACCGCATCCTCGTCGTCTCTCCCGAGGACGAGGACAAGGAGCTCCTCGAGGGCTTCGACATCGACCTCGAACAGGAGCTCGAGGACGAGGACGAGGACGTGCTGCAGGTCCGCCCGCCCGTCGTCACGGTCATGGGCCACGTCGACCACGGAAAGACCCGTCTGCTCGACGCGATCCGCAACGCCAACGTCGTCGCCGGCGAGGCAGGCGGCATCACGCAGCACATCGGTGCCTACCAGGTCTGGGCGCCTCACGAGGGCGTCGAGCGTGCCATCACCTTCATCGACACCCCTGGCCACGAGGCGTTCACCGCCATGCGTGCCCGTGGTGCGCAGGTGACCGACATCGCGATCCTCGTGGTCGCGGCGGACGACGGCATCATGCCGCAGACCGTCGAGGCGCTGAACCACGCCCAGGCGGCCAACGTGCCGATCGTGGTCGCGGTCAACAAGATCGACAAGGAGGGTGCGAACCCGGCCAAGGTGCGTCAGCAGCTGACCGAGTACGGCCTCGTCGCCGAGGAGTACGGCGGAGACGTGATGTTCGTAGACGTGTCCGCACGCGACAACAAGAACATCGACGCGCTGCTCGAGGCGGTCCTGCTCACCGCGGACGCCGGTCTCGACCTGCGGGCGAACCCCGACAAGGACGCTCGTGGTGTCGCCATCGAGGCACGCCTCGACAAGGGCCGCGGCGCCGTCGCGACCGTGCTCATCCAGTCGGGCACCCTGCGGGTGGGCGACGCGATCGTGGCGGGAACGGCCTACGGCCGGGTCCGCGCGATGATGGACGAGAACGGCGACACCGTCGACGAGGCCTTCCCGAGCCGTCCCGTGCTCGTGCAGGGTCTCTCGAGCGTGCCCCGTGCCGGCGACACCTTCCTCGTCACCGAGGAGGACCGCACGGCTCGTCAGATCGCCGAGAAGCGCGAGGCCGTCGAGCGCAACGCGTCGCTGGCCAAGGCCCGCAAGCGCATCTCGCTCGAGGACTTCACCCGTGCTCTCGAAGAGGGCAAGGTCGAGGCGCTCAACATCATCATCAAGGGCGACGTGTCGGGTGCCGTCGAGGCGCTCGAGGAATCGCTGCTCAAGATCGAGGTGGACGACAGCGTGCAGCTGCGCATCATCCACCGCGGCGTGGGCGCCGTCACCGAGAGCGACGTCAACCTCGCCACGGTCGACAACGCTGTCATCATCGGGTTCAACGTCCGACCGGACACGAAGGCACGCGAACGTGCTGCCCGAGAGGGCGTCGACGTGCGCTTCTACTCGGTCATCTACGCCGCCCTCGAGGACATCGAGAACTCGCTCACGGGCATGCTCAAGCCCGAGTTCGAGGAGAAGCAGTCCGGTGTCGCCGAGATCCGCGAGATCTTCCGCTCGTCGAAGGTCGGCAACATCGCCGGTGTCATCGTGCGATCGGGAACGATCACGCGGAACGCCCGTGCCCGTGTCATCCGCGAAGGCGTGGTGGTCGGCGACAACCTCGCCATCGACTCGCTGCGTCGCTTCAAGGACGACGTCACCGAGGTCCGTACGGACTTCGAGGCCGGCATCGGCCTCGGCAAGTTCAACGACATCCAGATCGGCGACGAGATCGAGACCATCGAGATGGTCGAGAAGCCGCGGGGCTGACGCCCGGCGACGCATCGTCAGAGGCCCCGCCACGACTACGGTCGGGGCGGGGCCTCACCCCTCTCGCCCCCGGGCGAACAGCAGAAGGAGCAACGAATGGTCGACGCACAGCGCGCCCGCAAGATGGCCGACCGCATCCACGAGATCGTGGCGCGGCGACTGGAGCGCGGCATCAAGGACCCGCGCCTCGGGTTCGTCACCATCACCGACGTCAAGGTGACCGGCGACCTGCAGCACGCGTCCGTGTTCTACACGGTCTACGGCACCGACGAGGAGCGCGCCGACACCGGCGCCGCCCTCAAGTCCGCCACGGGCATGCTGCGGAGCGAGGTCGGCAAGAACATCACGGCACGGCTGACCCCGAGCCTCGAGTTCATCCTCGACGCCCTGCCCGAGAACGCGGCGTCCATCGACCGCCTCCTGCAGGAGGCGCGTCAGCGCGACCAGGACAGCCAGACCGTCGCTGCCACGGCCGAGTACGCAGGCGACGCCGATCCCTACGTCAAGCCGCGCGACGAGGACGACTACGACGACGACGATCTCGGTGAGGACGAGGACGACGACGCGTCGGACGAGGTCGTGCCCGTGGTCGACGAGGCCGACGTCGAGTCGGGCGCCGTCGACGACGGCATGGTGGAGCCGGACGGCTCCACGCGCTGACCCAGCTCGGCTGCCCGGGCGCCTAGCTCGGCAGCGACCAGCCCTCGTCGGCCGATCCCGTGACCAGCCCGTCACGGAGGAGGCCGGCGAGGGCTCTGTCGCGCTGCTCGGCGTCGGGCCACACGCGGGCGACCTCGTCGCTCGTGACGGGCACGTCACTGGCCCGCAGCTCGGCCATGACCAGGCCGCGCACCTGACGGTCCGAGCCGGCGAAGGCGGCCTGACGACGCAGGGGAGGCCCCGCGTGCTCGGGGCGCCCGGCCAGCACCCACGCGCACTGCGCGACCAGCGGGCACTCGTCGCAGCGTGGCGACCGCGCCGTGCAGACGAGCGCGCCGAGCTCCATCACCGCGGCGCTGGCCACCCTGGCGTCGTCGACGTCGGCCGGGAGCTGCGACTCCATCGCCGGCAGGTCGCGGCGCGCCTTCGGCGCCCAGGGCTCGGCCAGGCCCTCGACCGCTCGAGCGAGCACCCGGCGCACGTTCGTGTCGACGACCGGGTGCCGGTGCCCGTAGGCGAAGACCGCGACCGCCCGTGCCGTGTAGTCGCCGACACCCGGCAGGGCCAGCAGCTCCGGGACGGTCTCGGGCACGACGCCGCCGTGCCGCTCGGTGATGACGACGGAGGCGGCGTGCAGGGCGAGCGCCCGGCGTGGGTACCCGAGGCGGTCCCACGCGCGCACCGCCTCCGAGGCCGGCGACGCGGCGAGGTCGGAGGGCGTCGGCCAGCGCTCGAGCCACTGCTCGAGCCGTGGCACGACGCGCACGACCGGCGTCTGCTGCAGCATCACCTCGCTGACGAGGGTGCCCCAGGCGGTGAAGCCGGGGCGGCGCCACGGCAGGTCTCGCCCGTGCTCGCGGAACCACGACGAGACGGCGGGGGCGATGGTCACCGGACCATCCTACGGGCGCTCGGACCGCTGTCGGCGGCCCGGCCTAGGGTGACCGCATGACCACTCGTTGGGCCCCCGCCAAGAAAGACACGCTGCGCGCTCTCGCGACCGAGATCCTGCACAACTACTCGAGGGGCCGGGCGTTCGTCGCCGTCGACGGCCCGTCCGGCGCCGGGCAGTCGGCCTTCGCCGACGACCTCGCGGCTGCCCTCGTCGAGGCCGGCCACGCGGCCTTCCGCGCCTCGGTCTCCGACTTCGGCAGGCCCCGCGGCGAAGGAGGCGCGGGGGCGGACGGCGAGCCTGCCCCGGTCGACGGGGCCGTCCTGCGCCGCGTCCTCGTCGAGCCGTTCAGGCTCGGCGGCAGCACCGCGTGGGTGCCGGCCGCGTTCGACGCCGCCTCGCAGCGCGAGGTCGAGCCGCGGTGGGTCACCGGCCCCGACGACGCCCTGCTCGTGGTCGACGGCGAGGCGCTCGGCCGCCCCGAGCTCGTCGGCCTCTGGAACTACACGGTCTGGGTCACGCCGGGCGGCGGTCGCGGCGGCCTGCGCGCGGTCGCGACGGCGGTCGTCGACGTCTCCGACCCCGAGCACCCGCGTCGGGTCTTCGACGACGCGTGCTGAGCGTCCGTCCCGGCACGGTGCGGTAGCGTCGTCTCGTGAACAGCGGCATCCTCCTCGTCGACAAGCCGCAGGGCATCACCAGCCACGACGTCGTCGCACGTGTCCGCAAGGCGGCGGGCACCCGCAAGGTCGGCCACGCCGGCACCCTCGACCCGCTCGCGACGGGGCTCCTCGTGCTGGGGCTCAACTCCTCGACCCGGCTGCTGACGTTCCTGGTGGGGCTGGACAAGACGTACGAGGCGACCATCCGGCTGGGCGTCTCGACCACCTCCGACGACTCCGAGGGCGAGGTCACGGCCACCGCCGACGCGTCGGGCGTGGCCGATGCCGCGGTCGACTCGGGCATCGCCGACCTGACCGGGCCGATCAGCCAGGTGCCGACCACGGTCAGCGCCATCAAGGTCGGCGGTCGTCGTGCCTACGACCTCGCGCGCGAGGGCGTCGAAGTCGAGCTCAAGGCCCGCGACGTCGTCGTCTCCGAGTTCGTCGTCCTCGATCGACGTGAGGCCGTCAGCGACGACGGCGTCGCCGTCCGCGACCTCGACGTGCGGGTCAGCTGCTCGTCGGGCACCTACGTCCGGGCGCTCGCCCGCGACCTCGGCGCGGCACTGGGCGTCGGCGGCCACCTCACGGCGCTGCGGCGCACGCGGGTCGGCTCGTTCGACGTGGCCGACGCCGCGGTGCTCGAGGGCATCGAGGTCGAGCCGGCCCTCCTGGCGCCCGCAGCCGTCGCCTCCTCGTTGTTCCCCGTCTGGTCGATGACGTCCGACGAGGCGACCGACCTCGGCCACGGCAAGCGACCCGCGGTCGGCCTGGCCGACACCGAGGGCCCCGTGGCGGCCGTGACCGCATCGGGCGACCTCGCCGGGCTGGTCTCCGTGCGTGGCGGCCGTGCGGTGCCGATCGTCAACTTCCCGACCGACGAGGTGCGCGCGTGATCGAGTGGTTCACCTGGGCCCAGGTGATCGTGGCCTGCGTGGCGGGCCTCGTCTGCCTGGTGGCCGGCTTCTCGGGCAAGCTGCCGAACGACATCACGGTCGGCGCCACGGCGCTCGTGCTGCTGCTGCTGCTGGTGCAGCTGGTGGTCGCCATCATCGCCCCGTTCGCGGGCAACCCGCCGACGGGCAACGTCGTCGAGTTCTACATCTACCTCGTCTCGGCGATCCTGCTGCCGCCGCTCGCCGTCGTCTGGGCTCTCGTCGACCGCACCCGGTGGAGCAACCTCGTGCTCGCGGCGGCCGTCTTCGCGGTCGCGGTCATGGTCTACCGCATGCTGCAGATCTGGACGGTCCAGGTCGCGTGACGAGCGCCTCCTCGGCCCTGGCGCCGGTGCACAGCCACGCGCCATATCCTTGTCGGTGATGGTCACTCAGAAGTCTTCTCGTGCGGTCGGCGTCGGCCGGGTCCTCATCGCGGTCTACGCGGTGCTCGCCCTGGCGGCGACCGGCCGATCCGTGTTCCAGATCCTCGAGCAGTTCGACGAGGCGCCGCTCGCGTACACGCTGAGCGCCCTCGCGGCCGTGGTCTACATCGTCGCCACGGTGTCGCTGATCCGTCGCGGCCGCACCTCGTACGCCGTCGCCTGGGCGACCATCTCGTTCGAGCTCGCCGGCGTGCTGATCGTCGGGCTGGTCACCGTGCTCGATCCCGAGCTGTTCCCCGACGACACCGTCTGGTCGTGGTTCGGCCGTGGCTACGGCTTCGTCCCGCTCGTGCTGCCCGTCCTGGGCATCCTGTGGCTGCTCCGTTCCCGGCCCGCCGTCGCCGCGGAGGCGCACGCCGCCGACCGGACGGAGTAGCTCCCGTGCAGTTCTGGGACGCCCTCGCCGACGTGCCCGCCGACGTCGGCCCGACCGCGGTGACCATCGGCAAGTTCGACGGCGTGCACGTCGGGCACCGCGCCGTCATCGACCTGCTCGAGGAGGTCGCGGCCGAGCGCGGCCTGACCTCCGCCGTCGTCACCTTCGACCGACACCCCCTCGCCGTTCTGCGGCCCGGCTCGGTGCCGCGCTCGCTCGTGAGCAACCGACAGAAGCGCGAGCTGCTGGAGGCGGCCGGGGTCGCGGCGACCCTCATGCTCACCTTCGACGACGAGCTGCGCAACCTCGCGCCCGCCGAGTTCGTCGACCGCATCCTCGTCGGCGCGCTGCACGCCCGTGTCGTGTTCGTCGGCGACGACTTCCGCTTCGGGGTCAGGGGCAGCGGCACGGTCGACACGCTGCGCGCGCTCGGTGCCGAGCGCGGGCTCGAGGTCGTGTCGATCGACGACGTCCGTCTCGGGGGCGGGCGCCGCGCCTCCTCGACCTGGATCCGGGAGCTTCTCGAGGCCGGCGACGTCCGACGGGCCGGAGAGCTGCTCGGCCGGGAGCCGGCCGTCCGCGGCGTCGTCGTGCACGGCGAGCAGCGCGGTCGCGAGCTCGGCTTCCCGACGGCCAACCTCGCGCCCGACAGCGAGGGGTACGTCCCGGCCGACGGCGTCTACGCGGCCTGGGTGACGGTCGGCGGCACGACCTACCCCGCCGCCGTGTCCGTGGGGCACAACCCGACCTTCGAGGGCGTGCCCGAGAAGCAGGTGGAGGCGCACCTGCTCGACGTGTCGATCGACCTCTACGGCCAGGAGCTGACGGTGATGTTCGTCGACTGGGTCCGCGGCAACGTCGCCTTCGAGGGGATCGACGCGCTGATCGAGCACATCCGGGCCGACGTCGTCCGCACGCGCGAGGTCCTCGGCCTGTCGTGAGACCGGCGGCGTACCGTCGTGCTCATGCCTCCTGAGAACGACCCGACGACGACCACGCCGCCCGAGACGTCGGCGGAGACCGACGTCACGCGCGACACCGACCCGGCCGTGACCCGCCGGCGCATCCTCGTCACCGGGGCCACCGGCTACATCGGCGGCCGCCTCACCCCGCGCCTCGTCGAGGCGGGAGCAGACGTCCGCGTGCTCGTGCGGTCGCCCGAGAAGCTCGTCGAGGTGCCGTGGGCCGGCGACGTCGAGGTCGTGCAGGGCGACCTGACCGATCCCGAGTCCGTTCGTCTCGCCCTCGACGGCGTCGAGGTGGCCTACTACCTCGCCCACGCCATGGGCAGCAAGGGCGACTTCGAGCGGGCCGAGGCAGAGGCCGCGCACGTCTTCGCCGACGCCGCCCGCGACGCGGGGGTGAGCCGCATCGTCTACCTCGGGGGGCTGCACCCCGACGGAGAACTGTCGAAGCACCTCCGGAGCCGTCGCGACGTCGGCGACGTGCTGCTGGCGAGCGGCGTGCCCACCGTGGCGCTGCAGGCCGGGGTCGTCATCGGGTCCGGCTCGGCGTCGTTCGAGATGATCCGCCACCTCACCGACGTGCTGCCGTACATGCCCGCGCCGAAGTGGGTCCGCAACCACATCCAGCCGATCGCCGTGCGCGACGTGCTGCACTACCTGATCGGCTCGGCCGACGTGCCCGCCGACGTGAACCGCACCTTCGACATCGGCGGCCCTGACGTGCTCCGCTACGGCCAGATGATGAACGGCTACGCGCTGGAGGCGGGCCTCGCGCAGCGCCCGATCGCCTCCCTGCCCGTCTTCACGCCCTGGCTCGCGTCGCAGTGGGTGAACCTGGTCACGCCGATCCCGCGCGCCCTCGCGATCCCGATCATCGCCTCCCTGCAGTACGACTGCGTGGTGAGCGAGAACGACATCGACGACGTCGTCCCGCCGCCCGCCGAGGGGCTGCTGCGCTACCGGGCGGCCGTCCGGCTGGCCCTGCAGCGCGAGAAGGACGGGGAGGTCGAGACCAGCTGGCAGGACTCGTCCGTCGCCGGTGCGCCGAGCGACCTGTTGCCGAGCGACCCCGACTGGTCGGGGCACACCGTCTACACCGACGACCGCGAGACGGACTCGAGCGCGTCGCCGGAGGCGCTCTGGCGTGTCGTCGAGGGCATCGGCGGCGAGAACGGCTGGTACTCGTTCCCGCTCGCCTGGGCCGCGCGCGGCTGGATGGACCGGCTCGTCGGGGGAGTGGGACTCCGCCGCGGACGCCGCAGCGCGACGTCCCTCAGGGTGGGCGACGCGCTCGACTGGTGGCGCGTCGAGACCCTGGAGCGCGGCAGGCTGCTGCGGCTGCGCGCCGAGATGAAGGCCCCGGGTGGCGCATGGCTCGAGATGCGCGTCACCCCGCGTGAGGGCGGCGGCTCGCACTACCGCCAGCGCGCCGTGTTCTTCCCGCACGGGCTCGGCGGCCGGCTGTACTGGTTCGCGATCCTCCCGTTCCACGGCGTGATCTTCAGCGGCATGCTGCGCAGGATCACGGCGACGGCGGCGCGGGACGCGTCGGGCGCTGGTGCTGGTGCTGGTGCTGGTGCTGGTGCTGGTGCTGGTGCTGGTGCTGGTGCTGCCGGTCCCGACGCTGGTTCTGCCGGTGCCGGTGCCGGTGAACTCGCCTCGACCGGCGCTTCTGGGTCGTGACCCTCGGGGCCGTCCTGGCCGTCCTGGCCGTGACGCCGACGCCGCTCTACCCGGTGGAGGCGGGCGCAGGTTCGCCCGTGCCGCTGTGGCTCGGCGTCGCGTTCGGCGTGCTCGTCGTCGTGGTGTCGTTCGTCGTGCTGCTGCCGAGCGTGCGGCACGCGCTCGACCGCGTGGCCGCGAAGCGCCCCCGCCGCTTCCGCCGCTGACCCGCCGCTCGTGCCGCTGACCCGCCTTTCGTGCCGCCGACCCGCTGCGCCTCCTGCACCACCGCCTCCTGCGCCCTCTGAGTTCGTGCGAGGCGGCTCCCTGTGGGAGTCGGCGGGTTCCCGTACCCCTCGGCGGGTTCCCGAGTCCCGCGGCGGGTGGGCGCTGACCCGCCGGGGGCGACGCGAACCCGCCGTACGGTGAACGTGCCCGCTACGGGAGGCGCGAACCCGCCGCACCCGCCCGGGACCACCTGAGCAGGCTCAGTCCATGTCGGCGGGTTCCTGCATCCCTGGGCGGGTGGGCGCTGACCCGCCGGGGGCGACGGGAACCCGCCGCAGCCTGCACCTGCCCGCCGGGGGAGGCGGGAACCCGCCGCAGGCCGCACCTGCCCGCCGGGGGCGACGGGAACCCGCCGCAGGCCGCACCTGCCCGCCGGGGGCGACGGGAACCCGCCGCAGGCCGCACCTGCCCGCCGCGGGCGACGGGTGAACGCGGGCCGCCCGGGTCGTGCGCAGCCGGGCAGCGGTACGCTTCCCCGAGACGACACGCCGGGGGCCGTCCGGCCCCTCGGCACATCGACACCACCCGGAGGTACGCATGGCGCACGGCGAGAAACTGGTCTTCGTCGGAGACAGCACGACGGCAGGCGGCGACTGGTCGGCCTGGTTCCCGGACGACGACGTCGTCGCGCTGGGCCGTGACGGCGACACCACCGCGAGCCTCACGGAACGCCTCGACGAGGTCGTCGCGGCACGACCCGACTCCGTGGTGCTCCTCATCGGCAACGAGGACTTCACCGCACGCCGCACCGTCGAGCAGGTCGTCCGCGGCGTCGAGTCGCTGATGGTCACGATGCGTCGCGAGCTCCCCGGCACCCGACTGCTGCTGCAGTCGATCCTGCCGCGCACCGCCGACCAGGCACCCCGCATCCAGGACGCCAACCGACACCTCCGTCAGTTCTCGTCGACGGTCAGGGCACAGTGGCTCGACCTGTGGCCGGCCCTGGCCGACGAGTCTGGCGAGGCCCTCCGGCCCGAGTTCAGCACCGACGGGGTGCACCTGAGCGACGAGGGCTACCGGGCCTGGGTCGCCGAGCTCGTGCCCGGCCTCGAACGACTCCGCGGCGAGCCGCCGATGAGCCGTCCGCTCACGGTGCTGCACGTTCCCTACGACATCGACTGAGGCTGCCCCGCGCGCCTGCCGGGCGTCCAGCAGGCGCCCCGTCGCTCGTCGCTAGGCTCTCCGGGGCACGAACGTGCCCGACGACGACGAGAGGCGGCCCCGTGCCCACGCCCCAGGCCCCCGATTTCCTCCGCCCGGCCCTCGCGCCCGGCCTGCTCGGCGCCGTCGTGCTCACGGTGGGGGCGTTCCTGCTCGACTCCGGCACCTTCACGGTCGTGCGCTACGTGGTCGCCATCCTCGCCCTCATCATGGCGGTCTTCGCCTGGCGCGGCCGGGCCTGGTGGGCGGTCACGCTGCTCGGTGCGATCGCGGTCCTCTGGAACCCGGTCGTCGTCGTGCCCCTCAGCGGTCAGCCCTGGGCCGCGATGCAGTTCGCGGCCGCGGTCGTGTTCATCGTCGCGGGCGTCCGCACCAAGGTGCCGAACGCCGAGGCAGGCCGAGGCGCAGGAGGCGGTCGTCCCGCCCCTGGACGCCGCCGCTGACCGCCTGACGCACGGGCTGCACGGGCCCGCTCCGCGGACCGCCAGTGCCTCTGCACGGGCCCGCTCCGCGGACCCGCTAAATTGGACTCGACGTGCACGAGCCTGCCCGAGGCGAGCACAGGGAGTTGAGCCTAGATGGTCACCGAGATCACCGGAACGACGGAGAGTCCGCTCCTGACGCCCCGTCCGCGAGCCGGTGGTCTGGACCGCGACGACGTCGTGGTCCGCAAGGGCCAGTTCACGCTCCTCAACGGCCACCTCACGCCCCAGCAGTCGATGATCGAGGATCTCCTGTTCATCCGGCGGGTGCTCGACGAGGCCGAGGTGCCCTTCCTCCTGGTGCGCGGCAACGACGTCCGACCGGTGATCGCCGTCGACACCGTCCACCGCGACGCGTTCGCGGAGGCCATGGCCGCCGCGGCCGCGACCGAGCCGTTCTACGCCAAGCCCCCCAAGGGCCAGGCGGTCCTCGTCTCCGAGGGCGGGCTGCTCGACGACGACGAGCGCATCTTCCGTCTCTACCGCCCGCGCGTCGAGCCCATCGGGCGGCTCCGCTACGGCGCCGGCACCGCGGTGCAGGTCGAGTTCTGGATCCTCACCGACGACCAGGTGCTCGTCCCCGTCGAGAACGCGTTGATGCGCACCGACCTCCCTCGTTCCGAGGCCGTCGAGGAGACCGTCGAGCGCTACGGCATGCAGTGGCCGACCCTGGCCCACATGTTCGACGACCACGCCACGGACATCACCTTCGACGTCGACATCGTCTTCTCCTGGGTCGACGGCAACTCCGTCGAGTACCAGCGTGCCCGCGCGGCGCGTGCCAACGGCCACGTGGTCGGCGAGGGCGACGACGCCCCCGCGCGGTTCCGCCAGATCGACGAGCTCAAGTACGCGCTGCGCTCGGTCTACATGTTCGCGCCGTGGGTGCGGAACATCTACATCGCGACCGACTCGCCCGTCCCCGAGTGGCTGGGCGACCACCCTCGTGTCCGCGTCGTCCGCAGCGAGGAGTTCTTCTCGGACCTCTCGTGGCTGCCGACGCACAACTCGCAGGCCGTCGAGTCGCAGCTGCACCACATCGAGGGCCTCAGCGAGCACTTCCTCTACTCGAACGACGACATGTTCTTCGGCCGTCCCGTCGCGCCGTCGATGTTCTTCTCGCCTGGTTCGGTGTCGAAGTTCATCGAGGCCGACACCCGCATCGGCCTCGGGCTGAACAACCCGGAGCGCAGCGGCTTCGAGAACGCCGCCCGGGTCAACCGTCGCCTCCTGCAGCAGCGCTTCGGACGGGTGACGACCCGTCACCTCGAGCACACGGCCGCGCCGCTCCGTCGCAGCGTCCTGTTCGAGATGGAGCACGAGTTCGCCGACGACTTCGCCGCCACGGGCGCCAGCCCGTTCCGTGCGAAGGAGAACATCTCGGTCACGAACTCGCTGTACCACTACTACACGCTGATGACCGGTCGCGCGATCGTGCAGGAGAACGCGAAGGTGAGCTACGTCGACACCACGATGGTGTCGGGCCTCGCGTCGCTGTCCGAGGTGCTCAAGAAGCGCTCGTTCGACTTCTTCTGCCTGAACGACGGCAGCTTCCCCGAGGTCAGCGACGAGGAGCGCACCGACACGGTGACCGACTTCCTCGAGCGCTACTTCCCGTTCGCCGCCCCGTGGGAACAGGCCGAGATGGACCGGGTCGCTCGCGAGGCCGCCGAGCAGGAGCGCCGCACCCTCCGTGCCGGCGGCTCGCAGGGCAGCATCGAGTCCTAGGAGGCGGTCGTCCCGTCGGCGGGACCGTCGCCGACGGCGGCGTCCCCGCGACGATCCCCGCCCCTGAGCTCGCCCGCGGCGGTGAACCGTGCGCCTGGCTCGTCCGCGAGGCCGGCGTCGATCCTGCCGCGCATCTCGTCGCTGATCGGCGGCAGGGCGTCCCGGGGGAACCACCGCGCCTCCGTGTTCTCGCCGTCGGCCGGGGCCGGCTCGCCCGAGACCCAGCGCAGGGCGAAGGTGTGGTCGAGGTAGCTCGCCTGGTCGCCGTTCGGGTAGGTGACGACCCCGGTGACCCCGACGGCCGCGAGACGGACGGGCTCGGCCGTCACGTCCGCCTCCTCGAGGACCTCGCGGGCGGCCGCGTCGGCAGGGTGCTCGCCCGGGTCGACGATCCCGGTGACCGGCGTCCAGGCACCGGTGTCCGAGCGGCGGACCATGAGGACGTCGTCGCCCTTGGTCACGACGGCGGTGACGCCGGACAGCCAGAGCGGGGCGGTGCCGACGGCCTCGCGGAGGGACAGGACGAAGTCGGGGGTGGCCATGCCGCGAGCCTACCGAGGCGCCCGGCGCCCTCCCCGGGCGACCTGCTCCTCGAGGGCGGGTCGCCTGTGCCGAGGGCGGGTCCGCCCCGACCCGCCCTCGAGGCAGGCGACCCGCCCTCGACAGGTTCGAACGGGAGGCCGTCCTAGGCTGGCCCGGTGCACGAGGACCAGGTGAGGCGGGGCCGCGACGTCCGCGGCATCCGCGACATGGCGGGGGAGGCCCTGCTGCTCGGCGCGGGCGGACGCGCCATCCTGCTCCAGCTGGCGTGCCAGGGCGTCGGACACGGCGTCGCCGAGCACAGCGACTTCGTCGACCGGCCCCTGCAGCGCCTGCACGGCACCATGACCTACCTCTACGCGATCGTCTACGGCACCGCCGAGGAGTCGGCCGCCGTGCGCCGTCTCGTCGACAGGGCGCACGCGCCGGTCCGGAGCGACGCCTCCTCGCCGGTCGGCTACGACGCGCACGACCCGCAGCTGCAGCTCTGGGTGGCCGCGACGCTCTACGACTCCGCCGTCGACCTGTACGAACGCGTCTACGGCCCGATCGGCGCCTCCGAGGCCGTCTACCGCGACTACGAGCTCGTCGGGACCGCCCTGCAGCTGCCACCGGGTGCCTGGCCCGCCGACCGGACGACCTTCCGTGCCTGGTGGGACGCGCGGCTCGACGAGCTCGTCGTCGACGACGTGACCCGCGACGTGGCCCACCAGCTGCTGCACCCGCGGGCCGTGCCCGTGGCCCTGCGACTCGCCATGCCGCTCGCCCGGCTCATGACGACGGGGCTGCTGCCGCCGAGCCTGCGCGAGGCGTTCCGGCTCCCGTGGGGGCCTGTCAGGGCTCGCGCGTTCGACGCCGTGCTCCTGTTCTGCCGTGTCGTCGTGCCGCGGCTGCCGGCTCGCCTGCGGCACGTGCTCCGCGACCACTACCTGCGGCGGCTGCGCGCGTACCTCGCCCGCGGCTGAGCAGGCGTCGGGGTCGACCACGTACCCCGACGAGTCTCGTCCGGGGTACGTCTCGTGGTAGACAAGTCACGCCCCCCGCTGTCGGCCCCGAGCCGTGCCGCCCCGTGACGTCGTCGTCAGGTCGGGTGCACGCCGACGTGCACCCGGGCGAGCAGGAGGCGCGGATCGTTCGTCGAGGAGGACAACGCCCCCATGCCCCACCTGATCACACGCGCCCAGGAGCGACGTCAGGGTCGCTCCCCGTCGCCTTCCCGTTCCCGCCCGCACGGCCGCCGCGTGGCCGCGGCCCTCACCGCCCTCGCGGTCGCCGTCGGCGGGGGCGCCCTCACGGGCCTGGCCGCCGTGCCGGCCCAGGCCGCTCCCGCGCCCACCGCGGGCGTGGGCGTCTCGGCCCCCGACACCGGCCTCTCGGCGCTCGTCAACCCCTTCGTCGGCACGGAGAGCGAGGGCAACGCGTTCCCGGGCGCGACGGCGCCGTTCGGCATGGTGCAGCTGAGCCCCGACAACACGAACTCGTACGCCTCGACGTCGTACAGCAAGGACGCCGGCGAGGTCTGGGGCTTCAGCCACCAGCACGTCAACAGCGCCGGCTGCCCGGCTGCGGGGGAGGTGCTCGTCACCCCGAGGGCGGGCGACGCGCCCGTCACCGAGCGGACGGCGATCGCCCTGAAGGACCAGTCGACCACCGAACAGGCGTCCGCCGGTTACTACGCTGCGCAGCTCGCGGACGACGTCGAGGTCGAGCTGACCGCGTCGACGCGCGTGGGCGAGCACCGCTACACGTTCCCCGAGGGCGCCACGGGCTCCGTCTCGGTCAACGTGGGCCAGACCCTCCGCGACGCCGGAGCCAGCAGCGTCACGTGGGTCGACGACCGCACCGTCGAGGGCTGGGTCGACAACGGCGGCTTCTGCGGTGGCACCGACGACTCCGTGCGGTACTTCTTCAGCGCCGAGTTCGACCGTCCCGCGGCGTCGACCGGCACGTGGGGGACGGACGGCACCTTCGTGCCCGCGTCCGACGCGAGCGCCGTCGACGTGGGCCTGAACGGCGCAGCCGCGACGTTCGACACGACGACCGACCGGACGGTCGAGCTGAGCGTGGGCGTCTCCTTCGTCGACCTCGACGGGGCGCGGGGCAACCGCGTCGCCGAGACCACCGCCGACGGCGAGCGTCTCGGCTTCGACGCCGTGCGCGCCTCGACGGCGGCGGAGTGGGACGACGCGCTCGGCCGCTTCGACGTCACGACCCAGACCGAGGAGCAGCTGCGGATCTTCTACACGCAGCTCTACAAGAGCCTCCTGTCGCCGACGATCGGCAGCGACGTCGACGGCCGCTACCTCGGCATGGACCTGCAGCAGCACGTGGCCGACGGGTGGACGTACTACCAGCGCTTCTCGCTCTGGGACACCTACCGCACGCAGGCCACGCTGCACGCCCTGTTCGAGCACGACCGGGCCGAGGACGTGGTGCGGTCGATGCACCGCGCGAGGATCGAGGGCGGCTGGCTGCCCCGGTGGTCGCTCGGCGCGCTCGAGACGAACATCATGGCCGGCGACCCGGTGTCGCCCTGGCTGGCGGAGAACTTCGCCCTGGGCACGGTGCCGGACGACATCCACGACGAGCTCTGGGGCTTCCTGACGGAGAACGCGACCACCGCGCCCCCGGCGGGCGTCGCCTCCGTGGGTCGCCAGAGCGCCGAGTACTACCTCGAGAACGGGCACGTGCCCTGGTACGCCGAGAACGGCGGCGGTCTCGGCGGGCAGTTCGAGGAGTACCGCCACGGCGGCTCGGCGACGATGGAGTTCGCCCTCGCGGACGCCGCGATCGGCGCGGCGGCCCAGCGTCTCGGCAAGGACGACGAGGCGGCGCCGTTCCTCGAGCGGGGCCGCAACTGGCGCACCCTGTGGAACCCCGACGTCGAGCTGACGGGCGGCTTCACGGGCATCGTCAACGCCGTCGGCCCCGACGGCTCGTTCAACTCCGCCCCTGAGCTGGCTGAGGTGCAGGAGTCCGGCTTCCACGAGGGCACGCCCTGGCACTACCAGTGGATGGCGCCGCAGGACGTCCCCGGCCTCGTCGACGCCATGGGCGGTCGCGAGTCGTTCCTCGAGCGTCTCGACCAGTACGTCGACCTGCCGGCCCTGCGTGCCGCGCCCGGCGTCTCGCCGGCGAGCTGGGCCGAGGGCGGCAGCGACTACTACTCGAGCATCGGCTACAACCCCGGAAACGAGCCCATGCTGATCGACCCGTGGCTCTACGACTTCGTCGGCGAGCCCGCGAAGGTCAACGACGTGCTCGCGGCGAACCTCAACCGGTTCCCGGACACCCCGGGGGGAGGCGTCGGCAACGACGACCTCGGCACCCTCTCGTCCTGGTACGTGCTGGCCTCGCTCGGCATGATGCCGGTCGAGCCCGGCTCGGGCATCATGGCCGTCAACGCCCCGCGGGTGCTGTCGGCGACGATCACGCTGGACGACGGCGCGCAGGTCTCCGTGTCCGCACCCGCCGCCTCCGGCGACTCGCCTCGCTACGTCCGCGGCCTGAGCGTCGACGGCGTGCCGCAGACACGCACCTGGTTCGACGCGACCGACCTGCAGGGCGGCGCCGAGCTGGTCTTCGACCTCGCCTCGTCGCCAGAGGGCCTCACCTGGGGCACCGGGCCGGACGACGCCGTCCCGAGCGTGTCGGCCCCCGACCAGGCTGAGCTCGCCCTCGCTCCGGTCGGCGCGCAGCCCGTGCCGGCCGAGGTCGGGACCGCGGTCGAGCTGCGGCTCGCCCGCGCGTCGCTGACGCCGGTCACGCCGCCGTTCCCCGAGTCCTCGGGAGTCACGCCCACGCCGACCGTGCTCTCGGCGGAGTCGACCGTGACGGAGGCGCGGGTCGAGTGGGACGACGGCGTCGTCGCCCCGGCCACGGTCGTGCCCGACGGCGACACCTGGCTCGTGACGACGACAAGGGCCTTCGACGCGGTCGGCGTCCGCACCGCGACGGTGAGGGTGTCGAGCTCGGCGGATCTGCCGGCCTTCGCGCCCGTGCCCTTCGCCCCGGCCTCGCTCGCGGTGCCCGTGTCGGTCGCGGCCGCCCCTGTGCTGCCGGGCGACCCGCCGAGCGGCGGGGGAGACGGCGCCGGCCAGGGCACGGGTGCCGCGCCTGGCATGTCAGACGGCGGCACCGGTGCCGACGGCTCGTCCTCGAGCGCTGCCGACCGCGGAGGCCTCGCCTTCACGGGAGCCGGCCCCCTCGGGGCGCTCGTGGCGGCGGCGCTGACGGCGCTCCTCCTCGGCGCTCTGCTCGTGCGCCGGTCCTGGCGTGCCCGGCGGCTGGCGACGCGCTGATCGGCCCTGTCGGCTGACGCTGACGACGACGCCGCCCCCGGGAGACCGGGGGCGGCGTCGTCGTTCTGCGGGCGGGGGAGCCGCGCGGCGTCAGAGGGTGTCGATCGGCCCCGTCAGCGCGAGGTCGCGGACGACGGGAACGGGTGCCGTGTCGGTGCGGCGGCGCCGGGGCGCGGCAGGCTCGATGCGCACACCGGCGACGGCGAGGCGGTCAGCCGTCGACTCGGCGGAGACGGGCTCGCCGACCGTGTCGTAGGTGCCCATCGGGACCACCGAGTGCACGACGGTGTCGCGGTACACGTGCACCAGGTTGAACGACTGGGCGCCGTCGCGGCCTCTGGTGCCGCCGAGGCGTGAGTTCAGGTCCTGTGTGTAGCAGGTGGCCGAGGCGACGCTGACGGGGACGCCCGCGAACATGGCCGTGGTCGAGTAGTGCAGGTGCCCGGCGATGATGGTGCGGACGTCGCTGCCTTCGATCACCTCGGCGAGCGAGGCCTGGTCGCGCAGCTCGACGAGTACGCTGAGGTCCTGCACGCTGGGCACCGGCGGGTGGTGCATGGCGATGATCGTGCCGTCGGGGGCCGGCGTGCTGAGTTCTTCGGCCAGCCAGTCGAGCTGGGCGCCGCTGAGCTCGCCGTGGTGGTGCCCGGGCACGCTCGTGTCGAGCGTGATGACGCGCAGTCCGTTGACGTCGTAGACGAGGTCGACGGGCCGGTCGGAGGGGAGCTGCCCGAAGAGCTGCTCGCGGAACGCCCCGCGCTCGTCGTGGTTGCCCATCGCCCAGATGACCTGGGCGCCGAGGCGCTCGGCGGCCGGCTCGAGCAGTGCTCGGAGCTTGCGGTACGCCTCCGGCTCGCCCTTGTCGGTGAGGTCGCCCGTGAGCACGATGGCCTCGGGACGGACGCCCGACGCCTCGATCTCGCGGATGATCTGGCCGAGCCGGGCCTCGCTGTCGACGGCGCCGTAGAGGGGCCCGTCGCCTCCGACGAGGTGCGTGTCGCTCAGGTGCAGGACGAAGTGCTCTGGCCGGGGGTGCTCGGCCGTCCGGAGATCCATGAGTGCTCTCATTCGATGTCACCGACGGGGGCCTCGGGATCGGGACCCTCGTTGTGTGTTCGACACCAGTCCATCATCCGGTGGCTCCGTGTGGGGTGAACGGACCTGCGTGTTCCGGTGAACTGTGGACGAACTCAGGGCCGGTCCCGAGGGGGCAACGCGCAGGAGGCGCGGCTGCCGGCCCCGGGACCGGCCCGGTGAGCAGGTGGTGCAGATGGTGCAGATGGTGCAGGTGCAGGTGCAGGTGCAGGTGCAGGTGGTGCTGCCCGGTCAGGGCTTGAGGACGACCTTGATGCAGCCGTCCTCCTTCTTCTTGAAGAGCTCGTACATCTCCGGCGCACGGTCGAGGGGCACCGGGTGCGTCGTGAGGTCCTCCGTGCCGAGCGGGTCGGCCGGGTCCTCGACGAGGGGCATCAGGGTGTCCATCCACTGGTGCACGTTGCACTGGCCCATGCGGATGGTGATCTGCTTGTCGAACAGCGTGAGGAACGGCGTCGGGTCGGCGGTGCCGCCGTAGACGCCGCTGAGCGAGACGGTGCCGCCGCGGCGGACGACCTCGAAGGCCAGGTGCATGGCGCTGAGGCTGTCGACGCCCGCCTTCTGCATCAGGGCCTGGCCGACCTTGTCGGGCAGCGCCGCGGCGAACTTCTGCACCATGCTCACGCCGCCGTGGTCGTGGGCCTCCATGCCGACGGCGTCCACGACGGAGTCGGGTCCGCGGTCGTCCGTCATGCCCTTGATGACGTCCGCGACGTCCTTCGTGAGGTCGAGCACCTCGACGCCGTGGCGCTCGGCCATGGCGCGGCGCTCGGGGACGGGGTCGACGCCGATGACGCGGAAGCCCTTGTGCACGCCGATGCGCGAGGCGAACTGGCCGACGGGGCCGAGGCCGAGCACGACGAGGGTGCCGCCCTCGGGGACGTGCGCGTACTCGACGCCCTGCCACGCGGTGGGGAGGATGTCGCTGAGGAACAGGTAGCGCTCGTCGGGGAGGTCGTGGCCGACCTTCACGAGGTTGGCGTCGGCGAGCTTGATCCGCAGCTGCTCGGCCTGGCCGCCGGGCACCTGGCCGTAGAGCTTCGTGTAGCCGTAGAGGGTCGCGCCCGAGCCGTACTCGGTGACCTGGGTCGTCTCGCACTGCGAGAACAGGCCGCGCTGGCACATGAAGCACTCGCGGCAGGCGATGACGAAGGGGACGACGACGCGGTCGCCGACCTGGATGCGCGAGACGGCGGAGCCGACGGCGGTGACCACGCCCATGGTCTCGTGGCCGAGGACGTCGCCCTTGTCGAGGTAGGGGTCGAAGACGTCGTACAGGTGCAGGTCGCTGCCGCAGATCGCGGCGGACGTGACCTTGATGACCGCGTCGGTGGGGTCGACGATCTGGGGGTCCGGCACCTCGGTGACGGCGACGTCGGCGATGGACTGGTAAGTGAGAGCCTTCATCCGTCCCGTCTACGCCGGGGGACCGGGAGCCCCCTGGACCGAGGGGTACACGACGCCCGTCGTGTTGCCGACGACCTGCGAGGTGGGTGCCGGCACGACGACGACGGCGGCCGCCCCCGTGAGGGGACGGCCGCCGTCGGACGATGCCGCGCGTGCGCGGGACCGGTGCTACGCGTCGACCGCGACCTGGGTCGCGACGATGTTGACGACCTTGCGGCCGCCCTTGTTGCCGAACTCGACCGCGCCGGGGGCGAGGGCGAACAGGGTGTCGTCACCGCCACGACCGACGTTGGCGCCGGGGTGGAAGTGGGTGCCGCGCTGGCGGACGATGATCTCGCCGGCGAGGACGACCTGGCCGCCGAAGCGCTTCACGCCGAGGCGCTGTGCGTTCGAGTCGCGGCCGTTACGAGTGGACGATGCGCCCTTTTTATGTGCCATGTGGTGTCAGCTCCTGGGATGTCTTCGGTGTCGCGGCGCTACTACTTGGTGGTGATCGAGGTGATCTTGACGCGGGTCAGGTCGGCACGGAAGCCCATGCGACGCTTGTAGCCGGTCTTGTTCTTGTAGTTCTGGATGACGATCTTCGGGCCGCGGAGGTCGTTCAGGACCTCGCCCTCGACGGTGACCTTCGCGAGGTCGTCGCCGGTGAGGATCGTGTCGCCGTCGACGTGCAGGACGGGGACGAACGAGACGGTGTCGGATGCCGAGGCCTTGAGGCGGTCGACGGTCAGGATCGTCCCGACCTCGACCTTCTCCTGACGGCCGCCGGCGCGCACGATTGCGAATGCCATGGGAACTCCTGGGAAGTATGGGGGTGTGACGCCCGGATCGCCGGACGACGTCGCGCTGCCGCTCGGGCAACTTGGATAGTCTTTCACAGATGTCACGACCGATCAAACTTCGACGCCCGCCGCAGTTCACGGCCGAGATCGTCGACGACGCGCGGGGGCGCCTCCTCGACCTGCTCGCCGACCTGCGCACCCTCACGACCGAGCACGGCGACGACATCGAGGTGTGGGGCTCGGCCGTCACGGCCGCGGGCTGGGAGATCGCGAGCCTCGGGCAGTGGCTGGCGCTCGAGGGGGAGGCGGTGCTGCTGCTGGGCGGCACCTCCTATCCGGAGATCGCGGAGCACCAGGGCACCAGCCCGTCGGCGGTGCACGGCCGCGTGGGCCGGTCGCTGACGCTCGCCCCGTACGCGCAGGCCGCGGGACCGGACGGCGCCACGACGCGGGTGACCGCCGAGGGGCTGGCACAGGCCAGGGCGGAGTACGCGGCGGAGGCGGGCGGCGACCCGACCTCGGAGGGCGGCGACCACGGGGACGTCGGCGGCAGCTCGTCCGGCGACTCGCTCGCGGAGCGGCTGCCGGAGGTGCTGCGCGCCGGGGCGCTGCGCACCACCGAGATAGTCGAGGCGCTGCCGGGCTACCGGCGCTCGAGCGTGCTCTCGACCCTCTCGGTGCTGGCGCGGCAGGGGACCATCGTGCGGACCGGCCACGGCGTCTACGCCCTCCCGCCCGCTGACGGCGGGTCGGGAGAGGCGCAGACGCCGTAGAGCTGCTGCGGTCAGTCGCCGGGAACCAGCCCCAGCGCCGCCTGCTCGGCGTCGTCGAGCATCCGCGACCGGATGAGGAACCGACGCCCCTCCGGCGACTCGACCGAGAAGCCCGCACCCCGGCCAGGGACGACGTCGATGGTGAGGTGCGTCCACTTCCAGTACTCGAACTGGCTGCGGGACATGTACACCTCGATCGGGTCGAGCCCGTCGACGTGCAGGTCGCCCAGGTGGACGTCGACCGCGCCGACCCTGAAGAAGCCCACCGGGTAGCACATCGGCGACGAGCCGTCGCAGCAGCCGCCCGACTGGTGGAACATCAGCGGGCCGTGCTTCGCGGTGAGGTCGACGAGGAACGCCGCGGCCTCCGCCGAGACGTCGACGCGCGAGGGCGGGGCGACCGCCTCGGGAGCCGGGGCGGGGCCGGGCCGGCCGACCCCCGCCTCCTTCGCTGCGGTGCTCATCAGAAGAAGCCCATCGGGCCGTCCGCGTAGCTGACCAGCAGGTTCTTCGTCTGCTGGTAGTGGTCGAGCATCATCTTGTGGTTCTCGCGGCCGATGCCCGACTGCTTGTAGCCGCCGAACGCCGCTCCCGCGGGGTACTGGTGGTACGTGTTCGACCAGACGCGACCGGCCTGGATGTCGCGGCCGGCCCGGTAGAGCTGGGCGCCGTTGCGGCTCCACACGCCGGCGCCGAGGCCGTAGAGGGTGTCGTTGGCGATCTTGATGGCGTCGTCGTAGTCGGAGAAGCTCGTCAGGCTGAGGACCGGGCCGAAGATCTCCTCCTGGAAGATGCGCATCGAGTTCTTGCCCTCGAAGATCGTCGGGTTCACGTAGTAGCCGTCGGTCAGGTCGCCGCCGAGGTCGGCGCGGTCGCCGCCGAGCAGCAGCTTGGCGCCCTCCTGCTTGCCGATGTCCATGTAGCTGAGGATCTTCTCGAGCTGGTCGTTCGAGGCCTGCGCCCCGATCATCGTGTCGAGCGACAGGGGGTCGCCCTGCTTCACCTTCTTCACCCGCTCGATGCCGTCGGCCGTGAACTGGTCGTAGATCGACTGCTGCACGAGCGCCCGGGACGGGCAGGTGCAGACCTCGCCCGAGTTGAGGTTGAAGAACGAGAAGCCCTCGAGCGCCTTGTCGTAGAACGCGTCCTGCTCGTCGGCGACGTCGGCGAAGAAGACGTTCGGGCTCTTGCCGCCGAGCTCGAGGGTGACGGGGATGAGGTTCTCGCTCGCCATCTGCATGATGAGCCGGCCCGTGGTCGTCTCGCCGGTGAAGGCGATCTTGCGGATGTTCGGGTGGCTCGCGAGGGGCGCTCCTGCCTCGACGCCGAAGCCGTTGACGATGTTCAGGACGCCTGCGGGCAGCAGGTCCTTGATCAGGTCCATGAACACGTGGATCGAGGCCGGGGTCTGCTCGGCCGGCTTCAGCACGACGCAGTTGCCGGCGGCGAGGGCGGGGGCGAGCTTCCACACGGCCATCAGCAGCGGGAAGTTCCAGGGGATGATCTGGCCCACCACGCCGAGCGGCTCGTGGAAGTGGTAGGCGACCGTGTCGGCGTCGATCTCGCCGGTCGATCCCTCCTGGGCGCGGACGGCGCCGGCGAAGTAGCGGAAGTGGTCGATCGCCAGCGGCACGTCGGCGGCGAGCGACTCGCGGATCGGCTTGCCGTTGTCCCAGGTCTCGGCGACGGCGAGCATCTCGAGGTTCGCCTCCATCCGGTCGGCGATCTTGTTGAGGATGATCGCGCGCTCGGTGATCGTGGTGCGCTTCCAGGAGTCGAACGCCCGCCAGGCGGCCTCGACGGCGCGGTCGACGTCCTGGGCGTTGCCCCTGGCGACCTCGGTGAAGGGCTTGCCGTTCACGGGGCTGGGGTTCTCGAAGTACTGACCGCTCGCCGGGGCGACGTACTCGCCGCCGATGAAGTGGTCGTAGCGGGCCTCGAACTGCACGGCCGCGCCGGGCTGGCCCGGCTGCGCGTAGGTGCTCGGGGGAGTGGTGACGGTCATGGCTGTCCCTTTCGACGACGGTGTCGGAGGGCCGGGGATCGCTCGGCCCGTGGGCGTCAGGGTAGGTCGGCGGAGGTTGCGGCGAGTTGCGCGACGAGACCGGCCCGGCGCGGCGACCGGGGCGGCAGCAGGCGGAGCAGCTCGCGACGGGCCGCGTCGTCGTCGCGGCCCTGGGCGGTCGCGATCCACTGCAGCAGGACGTCGGCCGACCCGGAGGTGCGGAGCGACTCCCCGAGGCGCCGTGCCAGGTCGTCGCGGAGGCCCTCGACCCCTGGCGCCGACGACCCCGGCAGGAGCGTGCCGGTCGCCGCGCGCAGCGCCGCCCGGTGCGACCCGCGGTCGAGCAGCTGCACGACCTCGTCGGCGTCCGTGGGGAGGTCCCCGGTCAGCCGGTACGGCCGGGACGACGGCACCAGCTCGGGGGCTGCGGCCTCGAGGACGTGCCGGAGGCGGACCAGCTCGGGTCGCAGGGTGCCGACCGCGCCGTGCTCGCCCCAGATCGCCTCGGCCAGGGCGGCGGCCGACCAGCCCTCCGGCCGCGCGGCGAGCAGCAGGAGGATCTCCGAGTGCCGCGCGCTGAGCGTGGTCGATCTGCCACCTGCGCGGAGGACCGCCTCGTCGCGACCGAGGACGTCGAGTCTCGGCGGGGTCGGAGCCCCACGGCCGGGCGCGGCGTGCGCGCGGGGGTGCGGGTAAGGGTGTGGATTCGGGTGCGGGCGTGTTCGCGTGTTCGTGTGCGTCCTCGCGAGGGCGAGCTCCGCCTCCATCGCCGCGACCGTCGCGCGGAGCAGCGGCAGGGTCTGCTCGCCGGCGGCCCGGTCGTCGCCCGTGATGTCGACCACGCCGATGAGGCGCCCGTCGGCAGGGTCGTGCACCGGGACGGCGGTGCAGCTCCACTCCTGCACGAGGTGGGAGAAGTGCTCGGGGCCGCGGATCTGCACGCCGCGGTCGAGTGCGAGCGCCGTGCCCGGCGCGGAGGTGCCGACGCGCGACTCGGCCCAGCCGGCCCCGGCGACGAACAGCATGGACTCCGCGCGCCGCCGTGCGTCCCGGTCGCCCTCGACCCAGAGCAGGCGGCCGTGTTCGTCGCCGACGGCGACCAGCAGCCCGCTGCCCTCGACGTCGTCGAGCAGCAGGCGCCGGACGACCGGCAGCAGCAGAGCCAGCGGGTGCTCGCGACGCCACTCGGCCAGGTCGTCGTCGGGCAGCTCCAGCCGGGGGAGCGCGTCGGGGTCGACGCGCTGGTCCGCGGCCCTCTGCCACGACGCGGCGAGGAGGAGGCGGCGCTCGGCACCGCGGGACGCGCGCGCGGTCAGCGGGTCGGGTCGGGTCGCTGCCATGTCGCCCCTCGTCCTCGAGCGGAGGCGTCGGGCAGGGCCGTCGGGCCAGGCCTCGTCGCCGTGGTCACGTCAGCGTACGTCGGGGCCGCGCGCGGCGGAAGGGCTGCCGCGGCGGCCCACGCACGGCGCTCGGCTCGCCCCGCGTCCTGCGCCTCGCCGCACGCAGTCGTGCTCGTGTCGGCAACTCCTGACGGGTGCGCCGTGGCCAGCGTCACGTCGGGCGTGTCGCGTGCGGGGCGGGGCAGAGAGCAGGAGTTGCCGACGCGGGAGGGAGAGGGCTGCAGGGGCGCAGGGCAGGGGCAGGGGAAGGGTCAGCGGGCGCAGTCGATGCAGAGGCGGGCGGTGGGCCGGGCCTCGAGCCGCGCCGGGCCGATCCGCGCCGAGCAGCGTTCGCAGCGGCCGAAGGTGCCGTCGGCGAGCCGGCCGAGCGCTGCCTCCGCGTCGGCGGCGCGCTCGAGCGCCGAGCGGCGGACCGCGTCGAGCTGCGACCGTTCGTACGCGATGGTCGAGCCCTCGGGGTCGTGCTCGTCGTCGACGTTGGCTCCCTCGCGGGCCTCGGCCACCGCCTCCATGTCGGTCAGCAGCCGCTCGGCCAGGGCGACTGCCTCGTCGCGGGTTCGGCGCAGCTGCCCGGCGGGGTCGGTCACGCGACGAGCGGCGGCACCCGCTCGCCCTCGGGCGGCGCCGCCGGGGGAGTACCGTCGCCGAACGGCCGCCCGCCGAGCTGCTCGCGGCCGTGCTCGGTCAGCCAGCCCGACGGGTCGGGGCCGGCCGGGATGATCCCCGTAGGGTTGATGTCGCTGTGGACCACGTAGTAGTGGGCCTTGATCTGGTCGAAGTCGATGGTGTCGCCGAACCCGGGGGTCTGGAACAGGTCGCGGGCGTAGGCCCAGAGCACCGGCATCTCGGCGAGCTTCGAGCGGTTGCACTTGAAGTGCCCGTGGTAGACGGCGTCGAAGCGGGCGAGCGTCGTGAAGAGGCGGATGTCGGCCTCCGTGATCGTGTCGCCCACGAGGAACCGCTGGTCGGCGAGGCGCTCGGACAGCCAGTCGAGCCGCTCGAAGAGCGTGCGGTAGGCGCGCTCGTAGCTCTTCTGCGAGCCGGCGAACCCGGCGCGGTACACGCCGTTGTTCACGTCGCGGAACACGACGGCGTTCACCTCGTCGATCTCGGCGCGGAGGTGCTCGGGATAGAGGTCGGGAGCACCCTCGCGGTGGTGCTCGGTCCACTCGGTGGCGAAGTCGAGGGTGATCTGCGGGAAGTCGTTGGTCACGACCTTGCCGGTCGGGACGTCGACGATCGCGGGCACGGTGAGGCCGCGGGGGTAGTCGGGGGTCCGGGCGAAGAACGCCTCCTGAAGTCGCTCGATGCCGAGCACGGGGTCGCGGCCGTCGGGGTCGAGGTCGAAGGTCCAGCTGCGGGCGTCGTGGGTCGGCCCTGGCAGGCCGAGCGAGATGGCGCCCTCGAGGCCGAGGAGGCGGCGCGAGATGACGGTGCGGTTGGCCCAGGGGCAGGCACGGGCGGCGACGAGCCGGTAGCGGCCAGCCTCGACGGGCCAGCCGTCGACGGCATCGCGCGTGATCCTGTCCTCGATGTAGTTCGTGTCGCGGGTGTACTCCTGGCCGGGCTCGACGTACGTGCCCTTCGCCTGCTGCTCGTCGCTCATGCCCACCACCCTACGCAGACGCGTCCGAGAGGTCGGGCAGCTCGTGCCCCTCGCCTGCTCCCGCCGCGGCCCGGCTCGCCTGCCAGTCGCGCCACATCGCCTTCAAGTCCCAAGCGGCCTCGGCCTCGAGCGAGATGCCGCGCTCGCCGGTGCGCCTGGTCCGGCCCTGGATCAGCAGGAGCTTCGTGCCGAACAGGAGCGGGCCAGACCTCGCCTGCGCCTCCTCGAAGAAGGTCGCGTCGGCGCAGCCGGTGCCGTCGTCGACGCTGATGAACACGACCCGTTTGCCGCTGCGCATCGGAGGCGTCTGGGTGGCGATGCGGATGCCCGCGACGAGGACCGTGGTGCCGTTCCAGTGGTCGCGCAGGTCGGCGGCACGGACGACCCCGAGGTCGTCGAGCATCGGGCGGTAGCTCTCGATCACGTGCTCGCTGACCTCCATCGACAGGATGTCGAGCTCGTCGCCGACCCTGTCGCGCAGGCTCACCTCGGGGGTGCCGGTGGGAACCTCGGCCGAGTCGTCGACCGAGAAGTCGAGCTGGTTCTGCACGTCGGAGGCGCGGGGACGGGCGGTGCGCTGGGTCAGCGACCGCACACGGGCGAGCACGTCGCCCCTCGTCCGGCCTGGGCCGGCCAGCGAGTCGAGCGCGCCGACCTGCGCAAGTCGCTCCATCAGCCGCCGTGACGGCGTGGCCCGCTGCCAGAAGTCGGTGATCGACTCGTAGGGCCTGCCCACCACGATGCGGGCGAGCTCGGAGTCGCTGATGCCGTGCACGTCGGACAGCGACAGGCGGATGCCGAGGTCGCCGGGGCGGCTCGGCGCGATCGGCGTCGCCGGGGCGCGAACCCGCTCGACCCTGTAGACGTCGGTCGACGCGTTGACGTCGAGTGCCAGCACGGGCACGCCCATGCGTCGCGCCTCGGTGAGCAGCAGTCGTTTCGGGTACATGCCGGGGTCGTGGGTGAGCACCCCGGCGAGGAACTCGGCCGGGTAGTGGGTCTTCAGCCAGGCGGTCTGGTAGGTGGGCAGCGCGAAGGCGGCACCGTGCGCCTTGCAGAAGCCGAACGAGCCGAAGCCCTTGAGCACCGCCCAGATCTTGTCGACCTGCGCGTCGGTGAACCGCCTCCTGCCGTCGTCGTCGACGTTCGCGGTCGTGCGCCGCCGGAACTCGACCTCGAGGGCGTCGTCCTGGCCCTTGCCCATGTGCCGGCGGATCTCGTCGGCCTCGGCGAGGGTGACCTCCATCGTCGCCTCGAGGATGCGCAGCACGTGCTCGTGGTAGATCACCACGCCGTAGCTGTCGTCGAGGAACGGCGCGAAGCTCGGGTGCAGGTAGTCGGGCCGCTGGAACCCGTGCTTCGTGTCGAGGAACGGCGCGACCATGTTGCCCTTCATCGGGCCGGGGCGGAACAGCGAGATGTCGGCGATCAGGTCGCTGTAGCGGTCGGGCTGCATCTTGCCGATCAGCTCGCGCTGCCCCGGGCTCTCGATCTGGAACATGCCGAGGGTGTGGGTGGTGCGGATCGCCTCGAAGGTGGGCTCGTCGTCGTGCGGGATCTCGTCGAGCTCGACCCGCCCCTGCCGGTTGACGTAGGGGACGTCGACGGAGAGCCCGCCGGCCAGGGCGGCGCGGGCGCCGTTCACCCGCTCGATCTCGTCGAGCGCGTAGGCCATCGAGCTCTGCATGCGGACGCCGAGCACGTCGAGCTTCAGCAGCCCCGCGTCGTTCATGTCGTGCTTGTCGAACTGGCTCATCGGGAGCCCGATCCCGCTCGGCTGCACCGGGGTCGTGCTGAGCAGGTCGGAGTCGCCGAGGATCACCCCGCACGGGTGCATCGAGATGTGCCGGGGCAGCCGGTCGAGCCGCTCGGTCAGGTCGACCAGCAGGTCGATCTGCCCGTTCTGGCGGGCGAGGTCGGCGATGGCCCTCAGCTCGGGCTTCTCGGCCATCGCGGTGCGCAGGTCGCGGGCGTTCGAGCGCCACACGTTGTTGGCGACGAGGTCGATCTGGTCGTCGTCGAGCCCGAGGGCCTGGCCGGCGTCGCGCACCGCCCCCCGGCCCCGGTAGGTCGACTGCATCGACATGAGGGTGACCCGGTTGCTGCCGTAGCGGTCGAAGATCGCCCGGTAGATCTCGTGCCGCCTGGCCGACTCGACGTCGATGTCGATGTCGGGCAGCGTCTCGCGCTTGTTGCCGAGGAACCGCTCGAACAGCAGGTCGTGCTCGATCGGGTCGACGTTCGAGATGCGCAGCAGGTAGGTGACGAGGCTGCCGGCACCCGACCCGCGTGCGGCGTTCCGCACCCGCATGTCGCGCATCAGGGCCGACACGTCGGCCACGGTGAGGAAGTAGCTGGCGAAGCCGAAGCCCGTGATGATCCCCAGCTCGTAGCGCATCCGCTCGTCGACCGTGCGGCGCAGCGCCTGGTCGGCGTGGCCGAAGCGCTCGGTGACGCCCGCCTCTGCCCGGCGGAACAGCACCTGGTCGGGATCGCCGTCGACGCCGATGGCGCTCAGCTCCGGCGTCTTCGGCCGACGCCAGCGCAGGTCGGCGTCGGGGTCGAGACGGCAGCGGTCGGCGAGCCGCTCGGTCTCGGCCAGCATCTCTTCCGCAGCCCGGCGAGGGCACGAGGAGGCGTCGGCCACGAGGGTCGCCAGCGCACGCATCTCGTCGCCCTCCTTGAGCGACGCCTGGGCGTTCGGCTGCGGCGTGAACGCCCCCAGCGGCGCCAGGTGCCCCGCCGAGTCGAGCACGTCGGCCGTGACCGCGCCGTCGGGGTCGAGGTAGCGCACCGCGTTGGTCAGCACGGCAGGCACCCCGACGTGCTCGGCCAGCTCGAGCATGCGAGCCGCGTGCCGCACGCTGCGGCTCTCGCCCGGCTCGGTGAGGTGGCAGACGACCTCGACGACCACGCCGCCGGGCAGCTCGCGCGCCCACGCCGCCAGCGACGCGGCGGCTGCCGTGTGCCGCCCCTCGGCCACCAGCCGGCCCACGTCGGAGTCGGGCCCGAGCAGCACCGTCGCGTCGGCGCCCTCGTCGCCGCGCAGGAACGCCCGCAGCCGTGACCGCTGGATCGTCGCCACGCTGTTCGCGCTGCCGCTCACCCGTCTCGTCGCCCTGCCGTGCGCCGCGCTGATCAGCCGGCAGAGGGCCGCCCAGCCCGCGCCCGGACGACCCCCGCCCGCCCCGTGCGCGAGCACGACGATCCGGTCGACGGAAGAGGCGGACGAGGAGGTGCGGGCCCCGCCGACGCGACCGCTGACGGCCGACGCGCCCCCCGCCTCCTGGGCGCTGCCGCCGCCGTGGCCGCTGTCGTCGGCCGTGTCGTCGACGCAGCCGAGCTCGACGCCGACGATCGGGTCGATGCCCGCGGCCCGGCAGGCGCCGATGTGCCGGATCGCCCCGTAGAGGCCGTCTCGGTCGGTGATCGCCAGCGCGTCCGCGCCGTGGGCGGCGGCCCGCTCGACGAGCTGCGCCGGCGGCGTCGTGCCGTAGTGCGCGCTGAACGACGACGCCACGTGCAGGTGGGTGAAACGCATCGTGCTGCCTCGGTGCTTCTCTCGTCCGACCTCCCGGCCGAGGGCGGTTCGAACGTGTGTTCGACGAGTGTACGTCGCCAGGGCGGGGTACGACGACCCGGCCGGCGCCCCAGGCGGCGACCGCGCCCTGCTGTCATCATCGTCAGATGCCCGACCGACGAGCCGCCGCCCAGGACTCCGCCCGCACCGCCTCCCGGTGGACGCGGACGCTGCTGGCCCAGCCGCGCCTCCTGATGGCCGTGAAGGGGGCGCTCGCCGCGGCCCTCGCCTACTGGATCGCGCCCCACGTGCCCGGCGTCGCCGCCGAGTACCCGTACTACGCCCCCCTCGGGGCCGTTCTGGCGCTCTGGCCGACCGTGAAGACGTCGCTCAAGCAGGGGCTGCAGACGATCCTCGGCCTCGTGATCGGCGTGCTGCTCGCCACGACGGTGTTCGCCCTGCAGGAGGGGCAGCCCGGCGTGCTCGCCGTGGCGCTGGTCGTCGGCCTGGGGACGCTCATCGCCGGCTTCCGCTGGCTCGGCGCTGGACGCGACTGGGTGCTGACCGCCGGTCTCTTCGTGCTGCTGCTCGGGGGAGCGAACGCCGGTGACTACTCCACCGGCTACGTCGTGCAGATCGGCGTGGGCGTCGCCGTGGGCGTGCTCGTCAACCTCCTCCTGGTGCCGCCGCTCTACACCGGCCGTGCCGAGCAGCGGCTCCGCCTGGTGCAGGCCTCGCTCGCCGACCGTGCCGACGACGTCGCCACCGTGTTCGAGGCCGACTGGCCGATCGAGGACGACGACTGGGAGCGCCGCGTGGCCGTGCTGCCGAGCACCCTGCGGCACGTCCGCGACAGCGTCGCGTACGCCGACGAGTCGCGCCGCCTCAACCCCCGCTGGCTGCTGCGACGCCGCGACCTCGGCTCCGAGTACGCCGACCTGGTCGTCTTCGAGCGGGTGGGGTTCCATCTGCAGGACCTCGCCGAGGTCTCCGGCATCCTCGGCCGTCGCATCGGCCGTCAGGTCGGGATCGTCGACGACCTCGCCCCGGTCGTCGCGCACGCTGTCCGCAGCGTCGGCGAGGTGATCAGGAGGCGCGGCGGCGACGACCGGGACGCCTTCGTCTCCGCCCGCCGCGACGTCGAGGAGCTCTGGCGGGCCATCGACTCGCACCGTGAGCTGCCCACGGTCGCCACCAGCGGCGGCGTCTCCGTCGCCGTCTCGCTCGGGCGGATCATCGCCGCGCTCGACCCCGACGACTCGACGGCGCCGCGACCCGACGACGAGGCCGTCGGCGACCTCGACCACGACGGGGACGTCGACGCCGACGACGGCGAGGCCGCGGTCGGCGGCACCACCAGCACCGGCCCCGTCGACGACCCCACCGCCCCCCGCGACACCGCCCCGCGGGACAGCGAGCGACGCCAGGAGGCGCAGGGCCCTGCTGCGGACGGCAAGGCCGAGGACGCTCCCCGCGAACGCTGACGGCGTCCTGGGCCCGCGCGCAGTACGGTGGGGGAGGCATCGTCGCCGAACGCCCCGCCGCGCCCTGCGCCGGTCTCGCGAGCGCCCCTGCGGCGTGTCACGACCCCGCCCCGGCCCGGCAGCCCGTACCCCTCACACACCGAGCGGCGACCCGTCGCCGCCCTCACGGAAGCCGTACCTGTGACAGACACCACCACCCTCATCATCCTCGGAGCCTCGGGAGACCTCACCGAGCGTCTCCTCCTCCCCGGCCTCGCCAGCCTCCTCAAGAGCGACCGCGGCGTCGACGTGCAGCTGATCGGCACCGGCCGCAGCGAGCGCAGCCCCGAAGAATGGGACGACGTCGTCAAGACCGCCTTCAACGGCGACGCCGGCAGCGACCTCGCGAAGAAGACGCTGGCCTCCAGCCAGTACATCCAGGGCGACCCGACCACCGTCGAGCACCTGAAGGCCCTCTTCGAGGCGTCCGAGGGCACGCCCGTCATGTACTTCGCGCTGCCCCCGGCCATCAGCACCAAGGTGATCCAGGCGCTCGCCGAGATCGACCTGCCCGACGGTCTCCGCCTCGCCCTCGAGAAGCCCTTCGGCTCCGACGAGGCGAGCGCCCGCGAGCTCAACGCCGAGCTGCTCAAGATCGTGCCGGAGGAGCGCATCCACCGCACCGACCACTTCCTCGGCCGCGCGACCGTGCTGAACATGATCGGCCTGCGCTTCGCCAACCGCCTGTTCGAGCCGGTCTGGAACAGCGAGAACATCGAGAAGGTCGAGATCTTCTACGACGAGGTCCTCGGCCTCGAGGGCCGCGCGCAGTACTACGACAAGGCCGGCGCCCTGATCGACATGATCCAGAGCCACCTGCTGCAGGTGCTCGCCGTCATCGCGATGGACGCCCCGTCGAGCATCGACTCGGTCGAGCTCCGCAGCGAGATCGCGCGCGTGCTGCGTGCCACCTGGGTCAAGGGCGGCGACCCCGTCGCGTCGAGCCGTCGCGCGCAGTACGCCGCCGGCACGATCGACGGCAAGGAGGTGCCTGCCTACGCCGACGAGGACGGCGTCGACGTCGACCGCCAGACCGAGACGCTGGCCGAGGTCGAGTTCGAGGTGAAGACGCGCCGCTGGGCCGGCGTGCCGTTCATCCTGCGCTCGGGCAAGGGCATGACGAAGATCCGCAAGGAGGTGCTGATCACCTTCAAGCCGGTGCCTGCGCTTCCCGAGGGCCTGAACGGCGCCTCGACCCCCGACACGCTGCGGATCGAGATCAGCCCCGAGACGATGGAGCTCGGCGTCACGACCAACGGGTCGGGCAACCCCTTCGACCTCGAGAAGTCGACGATGTCGGTCACGCTCGGCAAGCCCGAGCTGACCCCCTACGGCGAGGTCCTCAGCGGCATCTTCCACGACGACCCCACGCTGTCCATCCGCGGCGACGTCGCGGAGCGCTGCTGGGCGATCGTCGCCCCCGTGATCGACTCCTGGAAGGCCGGCGACGTGCCGCTCGACACCTACGCGGCCGGCTCGACCGGCCCGTCGGACTGGCCCGCCTGAGCCTCGACGCTCCTCCTCGTGCCGACGGCCGCCCTGCTCACCGAGCAGGGCGGCCGTCGCCGTCTCAGGCGGCGGCCCGAGCCACGGCCTGGGCCTCCTGCGCCTTCTGCGCCTTCGCGATGGCGTCGGCGGCGCGGACGAGGGCCAGGTGCGAGAGCGCCTGAGGGGTGTTCCCGACGTGGCGACCGGTGGCGACCTCGATCTCCTCCGACAGCATGCCGACGTCGTTGCAGTAGCCGACCAGGCGGTCCATCAGGGCCACGGCGTCGTCGACCCGGCCAGACGCGGCGTACTGCTCGGCCAGCCAGAACGAGCAGGTGAGGAACGGGTTCTCGGCCCCGCTGAGCCCGTCCACGCCGCTCTCGGTGCGGTAGCGCCGCAGCAGGCCGTCGTGCAGCAGGTCCGCCTCGATGGCCGCGACGGTGCCGAGCATGCGCGGGTCGTCAGCGGCGACGAACCCGACCTGCGCGAGCTGCAGCAGCGAGGCGTCGACCTCGGACGTGCCGTAGTACTGCGTGAAGGTGCCCCGGCCGGCGTCCCAGCCCTTCGCCTCGATCTCGGTCCGCACCTCGTCGCGGAGCGCCCGCCACCGGTCGACGGGGCCGTCGAGGGCGAACTGCTCGATGCCCTGGATCGCCCGGTCGAGGGCCGCCCAGATCATGACGCGGGAGTGCGTGAAGTGCTGCAGCTCGCCGCGGATCTCCCAGATGCCGTTGTCCGGGCGGGTCCAGTTGTCCTCGACGTACTGCATGAGGGCGCGCTGGAGCGGCCAGGAGTACTCGGTCTCCTCGACGCCGAGCAGGCGTGCCTCGTGCAGGGCGACCATGACCTCGCCGAAGATGTCGCCCTGGTACTGCTTGTAGGCGGCGTTGCCGATGCGGACGGGGGAGGCGCCTCCGTAGCCCGGCAGCTGGCCGAGCTCGCTCTCGTGCAGGTAGCGCTCGCCGGCCAGGCCGTACATGATCTGCACGTCGGCGGGATCGCCGGCGATGGCTCGCAGCAGCCAGCCGCGCCACCGGTCGGCCTCCTCGGCGTAGCCGTGCAGGATGAGGGCCTGCAGCGTCATGGAGGCGTCGCGCAGCCACACGTAGCGGTAGTCCCAGTTGCGGGAGCCGCCGAACTGCTCTGGCAGGCTCGTCGTCGCGGCCGCCACGATGCCGCCGGTGTCCTCGTTCGTGAGCGCGCGGAGGATGAGCAGCGACCGGTGCACCTCGCGTTCGTACACCCCGGGGACCGTGCACCTGGCGGCCCACGCCTGCCACCACGCGATCGTCTCGTCGATCCGGGCCGTCACGTCGATCGCTGTGGGCGGCTCCCGGTGCGAGGGGTACCAGGTGAGGCTGAGGTCGACGGTCTCGTCGGCGGCGACCTCGAACTCCGTCTCGTGCGTGTGGTCGGTCGCGGTGAGACGGGGTCCGCGGACGACGACGGCATCGGGTCCTGCCGTGGCGACGAGGGCGGTGCCGTCGGCCTCCGGCACCTGGCGCACCCACGGGACGGCGGTGCCGTAGCCGAAGCGGATCGCTAGGTCGACGTGCATCCTGACCGACCCGGAGACGCCGGTGACCCGACGGACCACGTCGGCCCGACGGTCGCCGTACGGCATCAGATCCGTGACCTCGACCACCCCGGTCGGCGTCGTCCAGGTCGTGACGAGCACGAATGTGCCGTCGACGTAGCGCCGGGTCGACGTCGACCCGGCGTCGCGGGGGGCGACGAGCCAGCGTCCGGCGTCGTGGTCGCCGAGCAGGGCGCCGAAGGTGGAGGCCGAGTCGAAGCGGGGCAGGCAGAGCCAGTCGATGCTGCCGTCGGTGCCCACGAGGCAGCCGGTGTGCAGATCGCCGATGAGCGCGTAGTTCTCGATGGCCAGGGGCATGGGCTCATCCTGCCAGCGACGCCTTCGGTCGAGCCCGGCGTCGTGTCGGCGCTGCAGCGTCGGGTCAGCGCTGCAGCGTCGGATCCGGCCAGAGGGTCTCGACCTGCGGCTTGTCGCGGCGCGTGCGCGCCCACACGAAGAAGCCGACCAGGGTGAAGGCGCCGTAGAAGACGTACATGAGGCCAGAGGCGTAGTAGCCGGCGCTGAAGAGCAGGGGCGTGCCGACGAGGTCGACGGCGACCCAGATCAGCCAGAACTCGACCCAGCCCTTGGCCATGCCCCAGGTGGCGAGCAGGGAGCCCGTGAAGATCCAGGCATCGGCCCACACAGGCTCGTACGAGCCCAGGGCGCTGAAGACAGGGGTGAGGACGGCGGTGCCGCCGAACAGGGCCACGACGAGCACGACACGGTTCTTGCCGCCCGCCCAGCGGGGCTCGACAGGTGAGCTCGCGCCTCCGTCGCGGGAGCGGCTCCAGCGGTACCAGCCCCAGATGGAGACCGCGATGAACATCACCTGACGCCCTGCCTGGCCGAGCAGGTTCACCGGGTTCGGGGTGTCGAAGACTGCCCCGAGGAACACAGTGAACAGCAGGGCGTTGCCCACGATGCCGACCGGCCAGGCCCACACCTTGCGGCGCATGCCGCCCAGTGCGCTCAGCAGCCCGAAGACGTTGCCGATCACCTCGCGCCACAGGATGGTCTGGTCGCCCAGCACGAGCTGAGCGTCGAACAGCCAGCGGATCAGGGTCATCAGGTCCTCCTCGTCGGTGACGACGCCAGGCGTCGTCGGATCGGGGAGGAGGCGCGACCGCAGGCGCGATCGACGCTCGCTTCTCTCATCCAGACTTTACTGTCGGCTCCAGAATTGCCCTCGCAGGGCTGTCACTGGATCAGCCTCTCGGTGTCGAGAGGGTCGCGGGCTGTCACCGCCGGTACGGAATCACACCGTCCCCGAAGCACTCGTGAGAACGAGTCTTGCACCCCGGGCATTCCCGTGAGCGCCGGGCGTCTCGCCGCGTCACGCGAACAGCTGCTGCTCGACGCGGTCGTCGAACACGCCGAGCAGCAGCCACGAGCCGTCAGTCGCGTCGCACGCGAGGTCGAAGGTGCCGTCGACCCGGTGCGCCCCGTCGGTCAGCGGCAGGGCGTCGACCCTCCACACCGGCAGCTCGAGCAGCGCTTCGCCCGCACCCCGGGGCGCCCTGGCGGCCGACCGCCACCACTCACGACGCGTGACCCAGCGCTCTGGCGGGCTCACCACGCCGTAGACCACCCCTCGCCAGACGAACCGCAACGGTGCTCCGCCCTCGGTCGTCTCGACCGGCACCGCTTCGTCGACCTTCATGCCGCCTCCTCGTTCGAATGTGTGTTCGATCACGAGTGTAGGTCGGGCCTCCGACATCGGCCAGGGCCCACGTCACCAGGGCAGCAGGCTCTCCTCGACGTGCCGCACGACCCGGTCGGGCACCCCTGCCTCGTCGGCGAAGCCGCGCCAGCCCGCGACGGCGTCGTGCACCTCGGCGACGATGTCCGAGGCGCCGGGCACGAGGTGCCGGTCGGCGAGGCGCATCACGTCCGCCTCGGCGGGGTCCCGCCACACGCCGTCGACCCCCATCAGGTGCTGGTCCGTGAACCGGCCAGTCGGGTTGTGCGCGAACGTCACGTCGTACGCCGGGGCCAGCTCCCACGACGACGTCGCCGACCTCAGCAGGAACGACGTGTTCTTCGTGTGGTCGTCGTTGTTCGCCGCCAGCACGTTGAACACCATGCGCCGGAAAGCCTGCGGCAGCGCCTCGCGCCCGACGACGCGGGCCGTCACGTCGAAGAGCTGCCCGTAGTCGTGCACCTGCCGCTGGCGGTAGTCGAGGTGAGCCGTGCCGCAGAGGGTCACCGCGTGCGCCTTGCCCGACGCCAGCCGGTCGAAGCGCCGGGTCATGAAGTGCGCCCTGTCGCCCTCCTCGAGCAGCCGGCACTCGGTCATGTCGATGCCGGCGGCCCCCGCCATCGCCGAGTACGCCAGCTCGACCCGACCTGACGAGTCGCCCTGTCCGAGCTCGGAGTCGGCCCCCATGCCGTCGAGCTTCAGCAGCCAGTGCTCGAAGCCCTCAGGAGCCGGCAGCTGGCCCGACCTGACCTCGCCGGTCCCGCGGTCCCACGCGACCACGGCCTTGGCCCGTGCGCCTCCCGCCGACGTCCCCACCTGGATCAGGGAGCGGATCGCCGACTCGGTCTCCCTGTCGTTCGAGAACTCGGCGTCGAGCACGCTCCGCGCACCCGCGACCAGGTCGCTCAGCTCGACCGCGCTCGTCGTCCGGTGCCGCGGCCCCCTCGACGGCCTGAACTCCAGGGCGCCCATCGCGCGGTCCGCCATGTACGCGAGCCGGTCCAGCGGCGTCGCGGCCCCGCGCCCGACTCCCTGGCGGGCCAGCCACGCGTCGATCACCGCGTTCCCGAAGTCGTCGGGCAGCGCGTCCGCCAGCAACGCGGGGAGGCGGTGGAACGTCGCCTCCGGCAGCTGCGGGAACACGTGGCGGCGCCGACGCACCGGCATGGTCAGCGGTGCGAGCTCGACGCCCCGCGCCGCCCACTCCGGGTAGTACTCGAACACGTACGCCCCGAGGGAGGGATCGAGGGCGACCGCGCCGACCCGCTCGCCCCAGGCCGTGACCTCCACCGCCTGGACCGGCACCCAGCTCATGATCCGCTGCTCCCGCGCGGCGCCCGCGGCCGGTAGACGCGACGACGAGGGGCCGGGTCGGCCGACCGGAGGACGTCGATGGGGCTCACGGCGCTCGCCGGGGCGAGGGCGTCGAGGGCGTCCTCCGCGTCGAGTGCCCGCAGCACGCGCACCAGGCTGGTGAGGGTGCTCCCTCGCCCGTTCTCGAGCGACTGGAGCGTGCTGGTCGAGACGTCGGCCCGCCGTGCCAGCGAGACCTGGTCGAGACCGGCCTCGAGCCGCAGCGCTCGCACCTGGTCGCCGACCCGCGCCTCCCACTCGTGGGTGGACCGGGCGGGCGAGTCGGAGGAAGGCTGATCGGTCATGATTCTCCTGTACGTGGATTTCCGATCATAAGAGCCATCTGGGGCTCTGGCAACGGGATTTCCCGTCATAGCAGGACTGCAACTCGTCAGATCAGCTCAGGACGTCCGAGCGTCGACCACCCCGGCGTCCGTCAGCTGGTCCCAGAGACCCGCGCCGTCAGGGGCCGACACCCACGCGACGTCGGTGCCCTGGGCGTGTTCCGACCTGGACCGTCCGCCGGCGAGCACGGCCTCGCTGGGCGACAGCTCGCGGATGGCGACCGCGGCCACGTTCTCGGGGTGGTCGCGCAGGAACCGGCCGTAGAGCTCTTCGTCGTGCTGTCCGTCGTCGCCGACGAGCAGCCAGCGCACCTGGGGGAACTCCTCGGCCAGGCGGTCGAGCGACCCCTGCTTGTGGAGACGGCCGCTGCGGAAGAACCGGTCGTGCGTCGGGCCCCAGTCCGTGAGCAGCAGGGGCCCGCTGGGGTAGAGGTTGCGGGAGAGGAACCGGGAGAGCGTGGGCGCGACGTTCCAGGCGCCCGTCGACAGGTAGACGACGGGACAGCCCTCGACCGAGGCGTGCAGCCGCTCGTAGAGCACCGCCATGCCGGGCACCGGTCGCCTCGCGTGCTCGTTGAGGACGAACGTGTTCCAGGCAGCGAGGAAGGGCCGGGGGAGCGACGTCACCATGACCGTGTCGTCGATGTCCGAGACGATGCCGAAGCGCGCGCCGGGGTCGATCACCGCCACGGGGGCCTCGACCGGGAGGGAGCCCTCGGTGGTGATCGTCACGACGTGCCAGCCCGGCGCCAGGTCCGACTCGAGGCGCACGTCGAGGACGCCGCCGCGATCCGTGGTCACCGTCTGCGTGCGGCCGCCGATGGTCACCTCGACGACGGCGTGCTCGACGGGCACGCTGGTGAAGCTGCGCCAGCCACGGACGTTCGCCCGGTCGGCGCCGTCCAGGGTGCCGGTGCGCGTCAGCAGCACGCGGGAGAGCACGCGCACCCACCCGCTCGAGCCGTAGCCCGTGTACGGCACGATCGTCGGACGGAGGCCGCGCTTGCGGGCACGCTTCTCGCGGAACCGGTGCACGGAGTTCTCGATGCGCGCCGCCCGGTGCAGGAGGGGCTCGACAGCGGCCGGGGCCGGCTTTCGGATGTCGGGCATCCAGTCATCCTCGCACGGTCGACCGAGCGTGTGCCGTCTCGGCGTCACACGGGCAGCAGCAGCGACGGGGAGTCGTTCGCGACCGACCCGACGTCGGGGGACACCTCGTGCACGACGAGCCGTGCCGCCGTCTCGTCCGACAGCCCCGCCACGCCCTGCAGCAGGTCGTCGTCCCCCTCGGCCTCGGGGTCGAGCCAGTCGTCCATCACGTCGGCGCCCACCAGCACCGGCATCCGGTCGTGGACGTCGGCGAGGGGCCCCGAGGAGGCGCGGGTCAGCACGGTCGTGGACAGCAGCCACCGAGACGGGGACCCCACCTCGGCAGCGGGGTCGCGCCACCACTCGTACAGGGCCGCGAACAGGAGGACCTCGTCGTCGGGGAGCCGCACGGCGACGGCGCGCTTCCCGCCGTCGGGCAGGGCCTGCCACTCGTACCAGCCCGTCGCCGGCACCAGGGCCCGCCGCGAGACGAGGGCCTCACGGAACATCGGCTTCTCGGCCGCCGTCTCGGAGCGCGCGTTGAACACCGGGGGGCCGACGGGGCCGTCCGAGCCCGCCGGGACGAGGCCCCACCGGGCCGCGGCGAGGCGGCGCACGGGTGGCCCGCCCGCGTCGTCCCCGCGGGGCGCCGCGTCGATCAGCACCGTCACCGGGCGGGTCGGAGCGATGTTCCAGGAAGGGTCTGGGAGACTGTCGCCCGAGACGTCGACGTCGAACAAGGGCACCAGGTCGCTCGAGGCACGCGCCATCACGAATCGTCCGCACATGCGCACCATTCTCCCGGCTGCGACCGACATCGGCCGACGAGGTCCCCCTGACGCCCCCCTCGGGCCCCTGACCCGCCGGTCACGGACCGCACCGCACGCACCACGTCGCCCCGGCGGCGCCGCACGAAGGAGAACCCCTTGCTCGTCACCGACCTCCACGACGCACTGCCCGGGGGTTCGTCGCTGCTCAGGAACGAGCCGGTGCAGGCTCGCAGCTCCGCCCGGCTCACCGGCCTCCTCGACGCCGCCGCCGCGATCATCGACGAGATCGGCTACGAGCGCCTGACGACGGCCATGGTCGCCGAGCGGGCAGGCGCCTCCATCGGCACCGTCTACCGGTACTTCCCCGACCGCATCGCCGTCGTCGACGCTCTCGCCCTGCGCTGCGTGCAGCGCCTGACGAACAGGGTGGCCGAGACCCTCGACGCCGACGGGGCGGCCGACTGGCGCGGAGCCGTCGACATCGTGATCGACTCCAAGGTCGACCTCTACCGCAACGAGCCCGGCTTCCGGGCGATCCGCTTCAGCGACGCTCCCGACGCGGGCTCGCCGCAGGCCACCTCCTCGCTCAGCCCCTTCGCGGAGGCCGTGCTCGGGATGTTCGAGCAGCGCTTCGGCGTCGTCCGCGACGACGAGTCCGAGCTGGCCGTGCAGGTCGTCGTCGAGATCGGCGTCTCGCTCCTCGCCAGGGCGTTCCTCGCGGGGGGCGACGGCGACGCGCGCTTCGTGGACCAGTGCCGCCGCGTGTCGAAGTCCTACCTCGAGTCGCACCTCACCCTCGCCTGACGCGTCGAGCAGCTGTCCAGGGCCCTGGTCGGTCCGTCCCGCGAGTCGGACGGATCCGAGTCGGCCCTCATCCGTCGTCGTGTGGTTCAGTGTCGGGACTGGCAAGTGTCGATTCGTGCTGCCCACGAGGAATGAGCCACCCATGATCGAGTTCCGTTCTGTGACCAAGGAGTACCCCGACGGCACCCTGGCCGTCGACGACTTCAGCCTCGTCATCCCGTCCCGTCAGACGACCGTCTTCGTCGGGTCGAGCGGCTGCGGCAAGACCACCATCCTCCGGATGATCAACCGCATGGTCGACCCGACCAGCGGGTCCATCCAGATCGACGGCGACGAGATCGGCGGCCTCGAGCCCGTGGGCCTCCGTCGCAGCATCGGCTACGTGATGCAGAACTCGGGTCTGCTGCCGCACCGTCGGGTCGTCGACAACATCGCCACCGTCCCCGTCCTCAAGGGCGTCTCCAAGAAGGAGGCGCGGAGCAGGGCCCTGGACCTGATGGACACGGTGGGCCTCGACCGGTCGCTCGCCGACCGCTGGCCGAGCCAGCTCAGCGGCGGCCAGCAGCAGCGCGTCGGCGTCGCGAGGGGCCTCGCCGTCGACCCGAACATCCTCCTGATGGACGAGCCCTTCGGCGCCGTCGACCCGCTCGTGCGGGCGGACCTGCAGCGCGAGCTGATCCGGCTGCAGCGTGATCTCGACAAGACCGTCGTGTTCGTCACGCACGACATCGACGAGGCTTTCCTGCTCGGCGACCAGGTGGTGATCCTCGAGAAGGGCGGCAAGATCGCCCAGCAGGGCTCGCCCGCCGAGATCCTCTCCGACCCGGCCAGCGACTTCGTGGCCGACTTCGTCGGCTCGAACCGCGGCAAGCGGGCCCTGCACATCGAGCAGACAGCCACCGGCCAGGTCGTCGTCGACGACGAGGGCCGCACGACCGGCGTCCTGACGGCACCCGTCACGGTGCCGCCGTCGAGCTCGTCGAGCTCCACGGGCACGGCGACCACGAGCGAGGCCGGTGCCGTCACGGCACCGGGTGCCCCGGCGCAGGGTGGGCACGCGTCGTGAACTGGATCTGGTCGAACGCCGACTACATCTGGGACAAGACGCTGGTGCACCTCGCCCTCAGCGTGCCTCCCGTCGTCCTCGCCTTCGTCATCTCGCTGCCGATCGGCTGGCTCGCGAACCGCTACCGCGTGTCGCGCGGCATCCTCACGGTCGCCGGGCTGTTCTACGCGATCCCGTCGCTGCCCCTGTTCGTCGTGCTCCCGGCGATCGTCGGCACGTCGCTCCGCAGCCCCGTCAACATCGTCATCGGGCTCACGCTGTACGGCGTCGCGCTGATGGTCCGCTCGGTCGCCGACGCCCTCGGCGCCGTGGAGGCGGACGTGCGGCAGTCGGCCACGGCCGTGGGCTACTCGAGCTGGCAGCGATTCTGGCGGGTCGAGTTCCCCCTGGCGGGTCCCGTGATGCTCGCGGGCCTGCGGGTCGTGGTCGTCAGCACGGTCAGCCTCGCCACCGTCGGCGGCGTGCTCGGCGTCAACGGCCTCGGCCTCCTCTTCATCGACGGCTTCCAGCGCGACATCCCGTCGGAGATCCTCGCCGGCATCGTGATCACCATCGTCATGGCGCTCGTGCTGGACGGGCTGCTCGTCCTGCTCGGACGCGCCCTGATGCCCTGGAGCCGTCCCGGCCGACCGCCCCGCGCCTCCTCGAGACGGTCCCCGGCCCGCTCGTCCGCGACCGGCGCCTCCTCGTCCCGGACGCCCCGTCGAGAGGCGGTGGGCTCGTGAACTTCTTCGCGGAGGCCTTCGCCTTCATCGGCGACGGCAGCAACTGGGCAGGGGCGAACGGAATCCCGACGCGCCTCGGCGAGCACCTCTGGTACTCGGTCGTGGCGGTCGCCCTGGCGTCGATCGTCGCCGTCCCCGTGGGCTTCGCCATCGGCCACACCGGGAGGGGCCGAGCGATCGCCGTGGCCGTCTCGGGGGGAGCGCGGGCCCTGCCCACCTTCGGCGTCATCACCTTGATCGCGGGCCTGGTGGGCATCGGGCTGACCGCCCCGATGATCTCGTTCGTCGTCCTCGCGATCCCCTCGGTGCTCGCCGGCGCCTACGCGGGGTTCGAGGCCGTCGACCGCTCGACCGTCGACGCCGCCCGTGCCGTCGGCATGACCGAGTGGCAGATCGTCGCGCGGGTCGAGGTCCCCCTCGGGCTGCCGCTGCTGATCGGCGGGATCCGATCGGCGGTGCTGCAGGTCGTCGCGACCGCGACGCTCGCGACCATCGTCGGCTCCGGCGGCCTCGGCAGCTACATCATCATCGGGCTGCGCGCCAACGACTACGGCCGGATGCTCGCCGGCTCGATCCTCGTGATCGTCCTCGCCGTGGCCCTCGAGGCGGTCTTCTCCGTCGTCCAGCGACTGGTCGTCCCGGCCGGCGTCACCGCCGGGCGCCCCACCGACACCCGCGCGCGCGTCGCCCGACGCGCCCCGGGCACCGCAACACCCCTCCAGGAAGAAGGAACACAGTGAACTACACAGCGAAGAAAGGCCGGCTCGCCGTTCTCGGCGCAGTCGCGATCGGGGCCGTGGTGGCCCTGGCAGGGTGCTCGTCGAGCGACCCCCTCAGCAGCGGCTCGGACGACACGGCGTCGTCCTCCGACGCGCTGGTGATCGGCTCGCAGCAGTACTACTCGAACAAGATCATCGCCGAGCTCTACGCCCAGGCGCTCGAGGACGGCGGCTACACGGTCGACCGTCAGTACGACATCGGCCAGCGCGAGGTGTACCTGCCAGAGCTCGAGAGCGGCAGCATCGACGTGTTCCCCGAGTACTCGGGCAACCTGCTGCAGTTCTACGACGCCGAGACGACGGCGAAGACGCCGGAGGAGGTGGAGTCGGCCCTCGCCGACGCGCTGCCTGACGGCCTCACCAGCCTGACCGCCGCCGAGGCGACCGACCAGGACAGCTACAACGTGACGAAGGAGTTCTCCGAGGAGAACGGGATCACGAGCCTGGCCGACCTCAAGGACTACTCCGGCTCGATCGCCCTCGGCGCCCCGCCCGAGAACGTCGATCGCCCCTACGGCCCTCCCGGCCTGAAGAGCATCTACGGCGTCGACGTCACCTCGACCCCGATCGACGACGGAGGCGGCCCGCTGACGGCCAAGGCGCTGTCGGACGGCAGCGTCCAGATCGCCGACCTCTACTCGGCCAGCCCGCTGATCGTCGAGAACGACTTCGTCACCCTCGACGACCCCGAGAACATGATCCTGCCGCAGAACGTCGTGCCGATCGTGTCGGACAAGGTCGACCAGGGCGCCCAGGACATCATCGACGCGGTCGACGCGGCGCTGACGTCGGCCGACCTGCAGGAGATGAACTCGAAGAGCCAGACCGACAAGGAGTCCGAGGGCAGCATCGCCAAGGACTTCCTCGAGAGCAAGGGCCTCGTCGGCTGACCAGCGACGAGCAGAGGAGGGGCCGGCACGCAGGTGCCGGCCCCTCCGTCGTCCCGGCTCAGGCCGCGTCGTCGTCGGGGTGGGCCATGTGCTTCTCCTCGCGCCGGTGCACGACCCGCTTGACGAGCAGCACCACCACGGCGAAGGCGACGACGATGCCGACGAAGACGTAGCCGGCGCCGTGCAGCCGGTCGGCCAGCTCTCGGTAGCTCCCGGCTGCGGCCGCGCCCACCGACACGTAGGCCGTCGCCCAGAGCAGGCAGGCCGGCGTCGTCCAGGCCAGGAACGTCCGGTAGCGCATCGGGCTCGTGCCCACGGTCAGGGGGATGAGCGAGTGCAGCACGGGCAGGAACCGCGAGACGAACACCGCGATGCCGCCGCGACGCGCGAGGTAGTTCTCGGCCCTGACCCAGTTGGCCTCGCCGAGCCGCCGACCGAGGCGGCTGCGTCGGATCGCCGGGCCGAAGTGCCGCCCGAGCGCGAAGCCGATGCTCTCGCCGATGAGGGCGCCGAGCACCAGGGCGACGACGAGTGAGGCGAACTCGACCGGGCCGACCACCGCGGTCGCGGAGACCACGGCGACGGTGTCCCCCGGCACGAGCAGCCCGAGCAGCACGCTCGTCTCGAGCACCATCGCCAGCCCGGCGAGCAGGGTCCGGAGGAGCGGGTCGACCGACTGCACGAGGTCGAGCAGTCCTGTCAGCAGGTCGTTCACCCGGCCGATCCTATTCACGGCCGCCCGGGAGGGCCCTGGCTCCGGAGGTCGGTCAAGGTCGCGCCGGGAGGGGACGACGCAGGGCGTCGAGCCGGGCCTGCCACGCGGCGAGCCGCCCCGGCTGCTCGGCCGGGGAGGGGCCGTCGACCCAGCCGGAGACGATCCGCACGCCGTGCAGGGCGCTGAGCGACCAGATCTCGGCGCCGTCGAGCTCGGCCGGTGTCGTCCGGTCGTGCAGCACGTCGACGCCCAGCACGGCGGCGAGGGTCAGCACGGTGCGTGACGTCACCCCCGGCAGGCGGGGCAGGTCGTCGGCGGGCGTGCAGAGCGAGTCGCCGCGCCACCACACCAGGGAGCTCCAGGCCCCCTCGACGACGTGGCCCTCGGGGGAGAGGATCACCGCCTCCTCGGCTCCGTGCGCGGCGGCCTCCGAGCGCAGGTCGCCGAGGGCGGCCAGGTCCGGGCCCTTCACGAACGGCGAGGTGCGGGGGTCGCGGGTCGCGGTCGCCACCCTCACCGACCTCGTCCGGTCGGGAGCGGTCCGCAGCCGTGCGCGCAGCTCCGGCGTCGTCGTCGCGTCGGGGCGGACCAGCTCGACCCGCGGGAACCAGGCGCCGTCCCGGGGCAGGCGGCCGACGACCGCGTCCCAGAAAGAGGCAACGTCGTCGTCGGCCACGAGTCCCGTCGCCGCGACGGAGGTCGTGAAGCGGTCGCGGTGCACGTCCAGGGCGCGGACCGCGCCGTCGAGCACGAGCCACGAGTCGGCCACGAGCACGTCGGAGGGCGACGCGACAGGCGCTGCGGCCCGCGGCGTGCCCCGCGACGCCGAGAGGGCGCCGTCGCGCCACAGGAGGGTCTCGCCGGGGCTCATACACTCAGGGTATGCGTCTCCCGGTCCACCGTCGTCCGCTCCCGTGGCGCGACCCGGAGGCCGTGGTGCTCGCCCTCGCGGGCACGGGCGACGTGGCCTGGACCGACGCGGGGCCCGGTGCCACGTCCGGTCGATCGGTCGTCGCCTGGGGCCCGGCGCTCACGGCGACGGGCCCCCACCCCCTCGCCGCCGCGTGGACCGAGCTCCGGGCCGTCCTCGCTCATCCGCGACCCGACGCCGACCCGCTCGGGCCGACCGGGTGGCTCGGCTACGGCGTCGGGACCTGGCTGCTCGACCGGGACGCGACCGTCGGCGAGGGTCGGGGGGCGCCTCCCTCGGTCACGACCGGGCTCGTGCCCGACCACGACGGCCCGGCCGACCTCGCGCTGCTGCTCACCGACCGGGCCCTGGTCTTCGACCACGGCCGGCGCACGGTGGAGGCGGTCGTCCTGGGCGACGACCGGTGGCTGTCGGACGTCGCGGCGGCCTGGGTCGACGTGCCCGAGGGCGACCCCGAGCCCGACCCCGAGCCCCACCTCGGGCCCTCGCCCGGGTCGACGGCCGCGCCGCGCCGGGCCCGCCGCCAGCACGACGACGCCGCCTACCTGACGCTGGTCGAGCGCTGTCAGCAGGCCATCACCACGGGCGACGCCTACGTCCTCTGCCTCACCACGACGACCACCGTCGAGGGCGACGTGGACGACCTGGCCGTCTGGCGGAGGCTGCGCCGGTCCTCGCCGGCCCCGCACGCCTCCTTCGTGCGGATCGGCCCGACCTCGGTGCTCGGGGCGTCTCCCGAGTCGTTCCTCCTCGTCGACACGGGAGGGACGGTGTCGTCGTCCCCGATCAAGGGGACCAGGCCGCGGTCCGCGGACCCGACGCTCGACGACCGCGCCGTCGCCGAGCTCCGCGCCGACGAGAAGGAGCTCGCCGAGAACCTGATGATCGTCGACCTCGTGCGCAACGACCTCACCCGTGTGGCCGTCCCCGGCACGGTCGCCGTGACCGAGCTGTTCGCCGTGCGGTCGTACCGCCACGTGCACCAGCTGGTCAGCACCGTGACGGCGGTCCTGGCACCGGGCCGCACGGCGCTCGACGCCGTGGAGACGACGTTCCCGGCCGGGTCGATGACCGGCGCGCCGAAGCGCAGGGCCGTGCAGCTGCTCGCGGCGTGGGAGGGGCGACCGCGCGGCGTGTACGCCGGGGCGGTGGGGCACCTCGGCCTGGACGGATCCGCCTCGCTCGCCATGGCGATCCGGTCGATCGTCGTCGAGCAGGCCACGCCGCGACGGCCCGGCCGCGCGAGCGTCGGAGCCGGGGGAGGGATCACGGCATCGTCGGTGCCGTCCGTCGAGCTCGAGGAGGTGCGACTCAAGGCGGCCGCCCTGCTGCGCGCCCTCGAGGCGGTCCCGGAGGGCGCCTCCTCGGCCCCCGCCGTGTCGACGCGGTCCGTGCCCTGACGGGCGGATCGGCCCGCTACCCTGGACGACGGACCGCCGCGCGTGCGCGCCCCTCGGGGCGCCCTCGGGCCGTCCACCTCCCCACCGCAGCGATTGAGAGTCCCGTGGCCCACGAGCACGACACGACAGCGTCCGCCGACCAGGCGTCCACCACCCCCGCGTCCACGACGCCGGGGTCAGCGAGCCCGGCCCACGCCGAGGGCGACACGGAGCGCGCCTACGACCCTGCCCGCCTGCAGCAGAAGTGGCAGGCGATCTGGGAGGAGGCGAAGCCCTTCGCCGTCGACCCCGACGACAAGCGGCCGCGCAAGTACATCCTCGACATGTTCCCGTACCCGTCCGGCGACCTGCACATGGGGCACGCCGAGCAGTACGCCCTCGGCGACATGGTCACGCGCTACTGGCGCCAGCAGGGCTTCAACGTGCTGCACCCGATCGGCTGGGACAGCTTCGGCCTGCCCGCCGAGAACGCGGCCATCAAGCGCGGGGTCGACCCCCGCGAGTGGACCTACGCGAACATCGCGCAGCAGAAGGCGAGCATGAAGCTCTACGCCCCGTCGTTCGACTGGGACAGGGTGCTGCACACGAGCGACCCCGAGTACTACAAGTGGAACCAGTGGCTGTTCCTGCAGATGTACGACAAGGGCCTGGCCTACCGCAAGGACAGCTGGGTCAACTGGGACCCGGTCGACCAGACCGTTCTCGCGAACGAGCAGGTGCTCGCCGACGGCACGTCCGACCGGTCGGGCGCCGTCGTCGTCAAGAAGAAGCTGACGCAGTGGTACTTCAAGATCACCGACTACGCGGACCGCCTGCTCGACGACCTCAACCAGCTCGAGGGCCACTGGCCGACCAAGGTGCTGAACATGCAGCGCAACTGGATCGGCCGGTCGATCGGTGCCGACGTGCACTTCGAGATCGAGGGCAGGGAGGAGCGGGTCACGGTCTTCACGACCCGTCCCGACACGCTCTGGGGCGCCACCTTCATGGTCGTCGCGCCCGACTCCGACCTCGCGGCCGAGCTCGTCGCCGACGCGACCGACGACGTGAAGGAGACGTTCGCCTCCTACCTGGTCGAGGTGCAGAAGGCGACCGAGATCGAGCGCCAGTCGAGCGAGCGCCCGAAGACCGGCGTGCCCCTCGGGCGCGTCGCGGTCAACCCCGTCACGGGCGACCCCATGCCCGTCTGGGCCGCGGACTACGTGCTCGCCGACTACGGCCACGGCGCCGTCATGGCCGTGCCCGCCCACGACCAGCGCGACCTCGACTTCGCCCGCAGGTACGACCTGCCGGTGCGCGTCGTCGTCGACACCAACGCGCCCGTCACGGGCGTGATCCCCAAGCTGCAGCTTGACGACGACGGCCAGGCGATCCTGCCCGACGACCTGCCCGACCTCGACCCCGCGTCGACGGGGGTGGCGCTGACGGGCGAGGGCCGCCTGATGAACTCGGGGCCGCTGACGGGCCTCAGCAAGTCGAACGCCATCAAGCGCGTGATCGAGCTGCTCGAGCAGCAGGGCGCAGGCAAGGCAGCCAAGACGTACCGGCTGCGCGACTGGCTCATCTCGCGCCAGCGCTTCTGGGGCACGCCCATCCCGATCGTGCACGGCGCCGACGGCGTCGAGGTGCCGGTGCCGGTCGAGCAGCTACCCGTGCTCCTGCCGTCGACCGAGGGCCTCGACCTCAAGCCCAAGGGCAGCTCGCCCCTCGGCGCGGCGACCGACTGGGTCAACGTGCCCGACCCGCGCGACGGCTCGCCCGCGCGTCGCGACGCCGACACGATGGACACCTTCGTCGACAGCTCGTGGTACTTCCTCCGGTTCCTCGACCCGACCGACTCCGAGCGGGCGTTCGACCCGGCCCAGGCCAGCAAGTGGGCACCCGTCGACCAGTACGTGGGCGGCGTCGAGCACGCGATCCTGCACCTGCTCTACGCGCGCTTCATCACCAAGGTGCTCTTCGACCTCGGCCACGTCGACTTCACCGAGCCGTTCAGCGCCCTGCTGAACCAGGGCATGGTGCTGCAGGACGGCGCCAAGATGAGCAAGAGCAAGGGCAACGTCGTCAGCCTCTCCGACGAGATCGCGAAGCACGGCGTCGACGCGATCCGCCTCACGATGGCGTTCGCCGGCCCGCCGGAGGACGACATCGACTGGGCCGACGTGTCGCCGGCCGGGTCCGCGAAGTTCCTCGCCAGGGCGTTCCGGCTGGCGACCGACGTCGACAGCCCGCGCGACGTGGTGTGGGCCGAGGGCGACCAGGCCCTGCGGCGGGTCACGCACCGGTTCCTCGCCGAGGCCCCCGGGCTCAGCGAGGCGTTCAAGTACAACGTCGTGGTCGCTCGCCTGATGGAGCTCGTCAACGCGGTCCGCAAGACGATCGACAGTGGTGCCGGCGCCTCCGACCCTGCCGTCCGCGAGGCGACGGAGACGGTGGCCCTCGGCCTCTCGCTCTTCGCCCCGTACACGGCGTCCGAGATGTGGGAGCTGCTCGGCTACGACGGCGTGGGCGTGGCCCACTTCGGCTGGCGCCGGGCCGACCCGACGCTGCTGGTGGAGACGAGCGTCACGGCCGTCGTGCAGGTGAACGGCAAGGTCCGCGACCGGCTCGAGGTCTCGCCGAAGATCTCGTCCGACGAGCTCGAGGCCCTGGCCCGCGACTCGGCCGCGGTGCAGCGCGCGGTCGGCGACAAGCAGATCGTCAACGTCGTCGTCCGGGCACCTCGCCTCGTCGCGATCGCGGTGAAGTAGCGCTCCCGCTCCTCCCCATCCGCGACCGGCCGCCCTGGCTCCCCAGGGCGGCCGTCGTCGTCTGCGGGGGCTGCGCCGTGCCTCCTACCGTCGGGGGATGGTCGTCGACTTCCGCTCCGCCCCCGATCCCGCGGCCCCTCGCGGGCCTCGCTGGCGGCTCGGCGTGGGGGCGGTGGTCGTCCTCGTGCTGGCCGTGCTAGCGGTCACCGTCGCGATCTCGGCCACGGCGACACGAGGAGGCTCGGGCGAGACCGCGATCACGTCGCGGCCGACGTCGGCTGACGAGCCGGTCGGAGCGGGCGACGCGTCGGGGGCGACGGGGGCGACGGGGGCAACTGGGGTGCCGGGGGCGTCCGGCTCGGCGGTCTTCGTGCACGTGCACGGCCGGGTCGCGTCGCCCGGTCTCTACGAGCTGGCCTCGGGGGCCCGCGTCGTGGACGTCGTCGCCGCGGCGGGTGGCTTCGCCGACGATGCGGAGCAGGGCGCGGTCAACCTGGCGCGCCCCCTCGTCGACGGCGAGCAGCTGTACGTGCCGGCGGTGGGGGAGGCGACGGCCGACGGGGCGGGCGGCGTCGGCGGCGCGGCGGGCGGAGGCGTCGCCGGCGGTGCGGCGGGCGGAGGCGGTGCCGGCGGTGCGGCGGGCGGAGGCGCGTCGGGCGCCGGCGGCGCTCTCGTCGACCTCAACTCGGCCGACGCCGCCGCGCTCGAGACCCTTCCAGGGGTCGGACCCGCGACCTCTGCGGCGATCCTCGACTGGCGCCGGGAGAACGGCGCGTTCCGGTCGGTCGACGACCTCCTGGGCGTCACCGGCATCGGGGAGAAGACGCTCGCGACGCTCACGCCCCTGGTCACGGTGTGAGGGCGCCGACCCAGGTCGACGTCCGCTGGGCGGCGCCGGCCGGCGCGTCGTGGGTGGTCCTCGTCGTCGTGCTGCCGCGCCCCGACCTGCACGTCGCCGTCAGCGTCCTGCTCCTCCTCGTCGGGGCTGCGGCCCTGGCCGGGGCCGTCGTCCTCGGCAGCCGGGCACGGCGCCTGACGTCCTCGACGCTGCCTCGTTCGTCGTCGCCGTCGTCGGTGCCGCCGTCCTCGCCGTCGCCGCCGTCCTCGTCCTCGCGCTCGCGTGTCGTCCCGGCGGCGGCCCTGCTCGCTCTCGTGGCCGTCGTCGCGGGGCTGGTGCTCGCGGGTGCAGCCGTGCGACAGCACGTCCGCTACCCGGAGGCGCTGGTCGGGCTGGTGGGGCACTCGGCCGAGCTGCACGGGACGGCGCAGGGCCGCGTGGTGCCGGGCACGCGCGCCGTGCAGGTGGCGGTCCGCGAGGTCGTCGTCGCGGACGACGTCGTGTGGCGCGGCCGGGCCTCGTTCCTCCTCCTGGGGCCTCGACTCCCTGCGGGGGCGACCGTCGAGGTGGGGCAGGAGCTGTCCGTCCGGGTCTCCGTGCTCCCTGTCGAGGCTGGGGACGACGTCGCGTTCGTCGCGGCTGTGCGGGGCCAGGTCGTCCCCGGGGTGCGACCCTCGGGGGCCTCCGGGTTCGCCGACTCGGTGCGCTCCGACTTCCGTGCCGTCACCGCCGACCTGCCGGGCGACGGCGGGAGCCTGCTGCCGGGGCTCGCCCTCGGCGACACGTCCGCCGTCGGCGACGACCTCGACGAGGCGATGAAGGCGTCCTCGCTCTCGCACCTGACCGCGGTCTCCGGGTCGAACTGCGCCGTGCTCGTGGCCCTCGTGGTGCTCGTCGGCGGGGCGCTCGGCGTGCCGCGTCTGGTGCGCCTCGTGCTCGCTGCGGCGATGCTGCTCGCGTTCCTCGGCCTCGTCACCCCCGAGCCGAGCATCGTCCGCGCCTCGGTGATGGCCCTGGTCGTGCTCGCGCACCTCGCGGCGGCCCGGCCCGTGTCGGGCCTCCCCGTCGTCGCGCTGGCGCTGACGGGCCTGCTCGTCGTCGACCCGTGGCTGGCCCGCGACCTGGGGTTCGCGCTCTCCGTGCTCGCAACGGCCGGGCTCGTCGTGCTGGCGGCGCCGCTGGCCGACGCGCTCGCCCGCGTCGTCCCACGTCCGCTGGCGGCGGTGCTGGCGGTGCCGAGCGCCGCCCAGCTCGCGTGCCAGCCGGTGCTGCTGCTGCTCGACCCGCGCGTGCCGGTGCACGGCGTCGTGGCGAACGTGCTGGCCGAGCCGGCCGCGCCCCTCGCGACCGTGGGCGGGCTCGTCGTCTGTGCGACCGCCTCCTGGGCGCCGGGTCTCGCGGAGTTCGTCGCGCGTGTCGCGTGGGTGCCGGCCACGTGGGTCGGCGCCGTGGCCCGCTCCGTCGCGTCGTGGCCGTTCGCGCGCGTCGACTGGCCAGGCGGGGCCACGGGCGTCGTCGTCCTGGCCGGGTTCTCCCTCCTCGTGGCCGGGGCGGTGCTGGCACGGTCGGAGGGGCCGTTACGGCGGGTGGCGGTCGTCCTGCTCGTCGGCGCGCTCGTGGTCGGCGGCGGCGTCGTGACGGGCGTCCGCACGGGGGAGCGGAGCGCCGTGCCCGACGACTGGACCATCGCCCAGTGCGACGTCGGGCAGGGCGACGCGGTCCTCATCCGGAGCGCCGGCCAGGTCGCCCTCGTGGACGTGGGCGACGACGAGGAGGCGCTCGGCGGCTGCCTCCGCCGGTTCGGGGTCGACCGGGTCGACCTCCTGGTGCTCACGCACTTCGACACGGACCACGTCGGGGCCGTCGACGTGGTGACGGGTCGGGTCGGCCGGGCGGTGGTCGGGCCCGCCGAGAGCCCGGCGGACGATCGGCTCGTCGACGAGCTGGTCGCCGGGGGCGCCGACGTCGTCGAGGGCACAGCCGACGTGGGGGGAGTCCTCGGCGCGCTCGGCTGGAGCGTGCTCTGGCCGGCCGGCACGGGCGCAGCCGCAGCGGGCAACGACGCGAGCGTCGTCGTCCTGTGGCGGCCCCTGCCCGGCTGCGCGACGGGCTGTCTCTCCTTCCTCGACCTCGGCGACCTCGCCGAGGCGCCGCAGCGTCGCCTCTTGTCGGCTGCACGCGGGTCCCTCACGGGCGTCGACGTCGTGAAGGTGTCGCACCACGGCTCCGCCGACCAGCACGCGGCCCTGTACGAGGCGGCCGCGGCGTCGGTCGGGCTCGTCGGGGTCGGCGCCGACAACACCTACGGGCACCCGAGGCGCGAGGCGCTCGACATGGTCGAGGAGGCGGGCGGCGAGATCACGAGGACCGACGTCGACGGCGACGCCGCGGTCGTGGTCGGCGACGCCGGCCTGCGGCTCTGGCGTCAGCGGGACGGTGCTCGCGGGGACGATGCGGACGACACCGACGAGGTCACGAGCCGGCCCGCCGACGTCGGGGGAGGCCGTTACGCTGGGTCGAGGGCGCCCTCGGCGTCCTCGACCGAGGAGGACCGTGGCCGCCAGAACCACCGGCAAGACGACGACGAAGAAGGCGAGCGTCGCCGTCGACCAGGTCCCCTGGCACGCGATCCGCCCCGCGCCGGTCGTCCTCGTCAGCGGGCCGGAGCAGTTCCTCGCCGAGCGTGCGGTCCGGCAGCTCCGCGACCAGCTCGTCGCTGAGGACCCGAGCCTCGAGGTCCACGACCTCGAGGCCGACCACTACCAGCCCGGCGAGCTCATCACCCTCGCGAGCCCGTCCCTGTTCGCCGAGCCGCGCCTCCTGCGCGTGGTGTCGGTCGAGAAGTGCACGGACGCGTTCCTCACCGAGACGCTGCGCTACCTCGAGTCACCAGCCGACGACACGTACCTCGTGCTGCGGCACGGCGGGGGAGTCCGCGGCAAGAAGCTGCTCGACACGATCCGCGCGGGCGTCGGCGGCGGTGTCGAGGTCGTCTGCGCCGAGCTCAAGAAAGAGACCGAGAAGCACGACTTCGCCGCGGGCGAGTTCCGGTCGGCGCGACGACGGGTGTCGGGCGGGGCGCTCCGGGCGCTGGTGACGGCCTTCTCCGACGACCTGGCCGAGCTCGCCAGCGCCTGCCAGCAGCTGATCTCCGACGCGGCGGACGAGATCACGGAGGCGACGGTCGAGAAGTACTACGCCGGCCGCGTCGAGACGAACGCCTTCAAGGTGGCCGACGCGGCGATCGCGGGGCGTCAGGGCGAGGCGCTCGTGCTCCTGCGGCACGCCCTCTCGTCGGGTGCCGACCCGGTGCCCGTCGTGGCGGCCTTCGCCATGAAGATCCGCACCATGGCGAAGGTCCAGGGCGTCTACGGGCCCTCCGGGCAGCTCGCCTCACGTCTCGGCATGGCCCCGTGGCAGGTCGAGCGCGCTCAGCGCGATGTCCGCGGCTGGAGCGAGGAGGGCCTCGGTCGGTGCATCGAGCTGCTCGCCGAGACGGACGCCGCGGTCAAGGGCGCCCAGCGCGACGCGATCTACGCGCTCGAGCGGATGGTGACGACCGTGGCGACGCGGGGCGCGCTCGGCCGCTGACCTCGGCGCCCGAACCGCCCGGCTCCCGTCCACGCGAACGCGAAGGACCCCGTCTCGATCGAGACGGGGTCCTTCGCGGTGAGCGCGGTGCGCTCAGGTGATCAGGCTCAGAGAGCGCCGACCTGCTTCGCGATCGACGACTTGCGGTTCGCGGCCTGGTTCTTGTGGATGACGCCCTTGCTGGCGGCCTTGTCGAGCTTCTTCGACGCGAGGGCCAGCGTGGTGGTCGCCTTGTCCTTGTCGCCGGCGACGATGGCCTCGCGCGCAGCGCGGATGGCGGTCTTGAGCTCGCTCTTGACGGCCTTGTTGCGGTCCTGGGCCTTCTTGTTGGTGCCGATGCGCTTGATCTGCGACTTGATGTTCGCCACGTTCGCTACTTCCTGTTTCGTGTGTCGGGGCGAGCGGCACCGGAGTGCGGCGCCGTGCCCGGGGGACGGTTCTGTGAGGTGGTGCTGCGAGCCGACCGGGAGGGGACTCGCCCATCCCGGACTGCCGCCGGTGGTGCCACCGGAGCGGCTCTCGGCTGCGTTCGCGATCCGTCACGTCAGACGTTCCGCGCAAGCCAACAGGCAACGTTACCAGCACGTCGCCCGACTCTCAATGATAGGGCGTCCGACGCAGGCTGCGGCGACCCGGGAGGGGGGCGTGTCGCCCGTAGTACGGTGCCGTCATGCCGTCGCTCGCCCCGCACATCGCGTCCGTCCCCGCCTCCGGCATCCGTCGGGTCTTCGAGCTCGCCGCCGGCCTGGACGACGTCGCCATGCTGGTCATCGGCGAGCCCGACGTGCCCGTGCCGCACCACATCGGCGACGCTGCCCGTCGCGCGTGGTCGGAGGACCGCACCGGCTACACGCCGAACGGCGGCATCGCCCCGCTCCGTGAGGCGCTCGTGGCCAAGCTGGCGCGCGAGAACGACCTGCACGTCGACGTCGAGCAGGTCTGGGTCACGGTCGGCGCCACCCAGGCGCTCTACCAGGCCATGGGCCTCGTGCTCGCCGCTGGCGACGAGGTGCTCGTGCCCGACCCCGGCTACACGACGTTCTCGATGAACGCGCACATGCTCGACGCCGTCCCCGTCCCGTACTCGCTGTCGCCCGACAGGGAGTTCCTGCCCGACCTCGACCAGCTGGAGGCGGCGGTCACCGACCGCACCCGGGCCGTCGTCGTCAACTCGCCCTCCAACCCCCTCGGGGTCGTCTGGCCGCGCGAGGTGCTGCAGGGCCTGCTCGACCTGGCCGCGCGGCACGACCTCTGGGTGATCAGCGACGAGGTCTACGAGTACTTCACCTACGGCACGCCCCACGTGAGCATCGCCTCCCTCGACGCCGACGACCGGGTCTTCAGCGCCTTCTCGCTGAGCAAGACCTACGCGATGACCGGCGTGCGCGTCGGCTACCTCGTGACCCCGCGCGGCATGGCCCCGACGATGCGGACGGTCCAGGAGGCGATGATCAGCTGCGTCGCCGAGCCCGACCAGCACGCGGCCCTCGCCGCGGTCACCGGCGACCACGGCCCCGTCTCGGACGCCCGCGAGCACTACCGGCAGAACCTCGAGCTGGCGACTGCCCTGCTCGCCGAGCGCGGCATGGCCCATCTCGACCCGCAGGGCGCCTTCTACCTCTGGATCGACGTGAGCCACGCGTCGCAGGGCGACGTCGCAGGCTGGGCCGAGCGGTTCCTGCTCGAGAAGCGGGTCGCCGTCGCTCCCGGCAGTGCCTTCGGCCGGGCCGGCGAGGGCTGGATCCGGATCTGCCTCGCCGCGGCTCCCGAGGTGATCGAGCGTGGGCTCAGGGCGCTGCCCGCACCCGCCCCGGCGGCCTGACGGGAACGCCCCCGCATCGATGCGGGGGTCTGCCCCCTTCAGCCGGGCCGCGCCTCCTTCGTAGGCTCGAGGCATGACGAACACCGCACCGACCACCCCGCCCGTCGCCGCACGCACCGCGGCCCCTGCCGCTCCTGCCGCTCCTGCCGCCCCCGCGGCGGCCGGCGGCCTCCACTCGCCGCTGAGCCTCACGAGCCTCGTGCTCGGGATCGCGTCGGTGGCGCTGAGCTTCACCTTCGTCGTGCCGATCGTCGGCGTCGTCCTCGGCGTGCTCGGGCGCCGACGCGAGCCCGAGGGCCGCACGATGGCGCTGATCGGCATCATCGCGTCGGGGGTGATGCTGCTCGGCAGCGTCGTCCTCCTCGTGGTCGGCCTCGTGGCAGCAGTCCCGATCGGCCTGCTCGGCCTGTTCCAGTACTTCAGCTGACTCCGTTCCTCAGCTGACGCCTCCTCGTCGGCTGACGCCCGCTCCTTGGAGCCGCGCCTCGTGTTGACAACTCCTGACGGGTGCGCCGCGAGCAGCCGCCGGTACCCGCCGCGGCGTCGGCGCCGCGCACGCATCAGGAGTTGCCGACACGGTTCCCGAGCGCGACGTGGGAGAATCGAGGCGACAACCGCCCGCCACCCCCTGAGGACCGTGTGAGCCCCCTAGCAACCCGTGCACTCGAGCCGGCGAAGACCGCGCCCGAGCACATCCGCAACTTCTGCATCATCGCGCACATCGACCACGGCAAGTCGACCCTCGCCGACCGCATGCTGGGCATCACCGGCGTCGTGGAGGACCGGGCCATGCGCGCCCAGTACCTCGACCGGATGGACATCGAGCGCGAGCGCGGCATCACGATCAAGAGCCAGGCCGTGCGCATGCCCTGGGAGCGAGACGGCCAGACCTTCGCCCTCAACATGATCGACACGCCCGGCCACGTCGACTTCAGCTACGAGGTCAGCCGGTCGCTCGCCGCGTGCGAGGGCGCGATCCTGCTCGTCGACGCCGCGCAGGGCATCGAGGCCCAGACGCTCGCGAACCTCTACCTGGCGCTCGAGAACGACCTCGAGATCATCCCGGTCCTCAACAAGATCGACCTGCCGGCGGCCGACCCGGAGAAGTACGCCGCCGAGCTCGCGAGCCTGATCGGCGGCGACCCCGCCGACGTCCTCCGCGTCAGCGGCAAGACGGGCGTCGGCGTGACTGAGCTCCTCGACCGCGTCGTCGACCGCATCCCCTCGCCGACCGGCGACTTCGACGCCTCGCCTCGAGCGATGATCTTCGACTCCGTCTACGACAGCTACCGCGGCGTCGTGACGTACATCCGCATGATCGACGGCACCCTGCACCCGCGCGAGAAGGTGCAGATGATGTCGACCAAGTCGACCCACGAGATCCTCGAGATCGGCGTCTCGTCCCCCGAGCCGACACCGAGCCAGGGGCTCTCGGTCGGGGAGGTCGGCTACCTGATCACGGGCGTGAAAGACGTGCGTCTCTCGAAGGTCGGCGACACGGTCACGACCTCGGCGAAGCCCGCGACGGAGGCGCTTGCTGGCTACGTCGAGCCGCTCCCGATGGTCTACTCAGGCCTGTACCCGATCGACGGCAGCGACTACCCCGACCTGCGCGAGGCCCTCGACAAGCTCAAGCTGTCCGACGCGGCCCTCGTCTACGAGCCCGAGACCAGCGTCGCGCTCGGCTTCGGCTTCCGCTGCGGCTTCCTCGGCCTGCTGCACCTCGAGATCATCACCGAGCGCCTCGAGCGCGAGTTCGGCCTCGACCTGATCACCACGGCGCCGAGCGTCGTCTACGAGGTCACCACCGACGACAAGCAGACCGTCACCGTCACGAACCCGAGCGAGTTCCCCGGCGGCAAGATCGCCAGCGTCAGCGAGCCGATGGTCAAGGCGGCGATCCTCGCCCCGAAGGACTACGTGGGAGTCATCATGGAGCTCTGCCAGCAGCGGCGCGGCGCCCTGCTCGGCATGGAGTACCTCGGCGAGGACCGCGTCGAGATCCGCTACGCGATGCCCCTCGGCGAGATCGTCTTCGACTTCTTCGACAGCCTCAAGTCGAAGACCGCCGGCTACGCGAGCCTCGACTACGAGCCCATCGGCGACCAGGAGGCCGACCTGGTCAAGGTCGACATCCTGCTGCAGGGCGAGCAGGTCGACGCGTTCAGCGCGATCGTGCACCGTGACAAGGCGTACGCGTACGGGGTCCTCATGACGGGCCGCCTCCGCGAGCTCATCCCGCGCCAGCAGTTCGAGGTGCCGATCCAGGCGGCCATCGGCGCCCGGATCATCGCGCGGGAGAGCATCCGCGCCATGCGCAAGGACGTCCTCGCCAAGTGCTACGGCGGCGACATCAGCCGCAAGCGCAAGCTGCTCGAGAAGCAGAAGGAGGGCAAGAAGCGCATGAAGACCATCGGTCGCGTCGAGGTGCCCCAGGAGGCGTTCATCGCCGCCCTGAGCGGCGACACCGAGGCGAAGAAAGAGAAGAAGTAGCCGATGCGCCGTTCGACGCACGCCGAGACGCACACGACCTACGGAGAGGTCGGCGCGACGCAGGCGCCCGACCTGATGCAGTACCCGCCCAAGGGCTTCCGCCCGGCCGAGTACCGCACCAGGGTCGGTCACGGCGACGCGCGCTTCGAGGCGGCGTGGATCGCCACGATGACCTGGAAGATCCAGGAGCGCAGCGGGATCGACGTGCGGATCGACTCCGTCCCTCCCGTCGAGGAGGGCGGCTACCACCCGGTCACGTTCGACGACGACGGCGTCCCCGTCGACCCGGCCCACTGGGAGCAGGGCCGCGACGAGTCGCGCTTCGCGCCGGACGGCACCGCGTTCCTGACCGCGGGCACGACGGCCACCCTGTCGATCTCCGCCTACGGCCGCAGCGTGCAGGCGCCCGTGCGGGTCGTCTACGTCGTCGACGAGCCGAGGCGCAAGGGCTTCGCCTACGGCACCCTGGACGGCCATCCCGAGAGCGGAGAAGAGAGCTGGGTCGTCGACCAGACCGACGACGGCTCCGTCTGGTTGTCGATCCGCTCGTTCTCGCGTCCCAGCACCTGGCGCTGGAAGCTCGTGGAGCCCTTCATGCGGCGTCAGCAGGCGCTGTACACGCGTCGCTACCTCCGGGCCCTGAGCCTGACCGAGCCCGACGCCCCGGCCGAGGCCGACATCGACCTCGAGGCCGCCGCCGAGGCCGCCCACGACGACGAGATCCGCGAGCCCGGCTCTCGCCGGTCGGGCGACTGACGGTGCCAGGAGCCCTCCCGCTCGGCGACCCTGCCCCCGTCGACGGCTCGCTGCCCGCGTCGGTCGTCGAGGGTGCTGCAGACCGCAACTTCGGCGTCTACCTGCACGTCCCCTTCTGCCGTGTCCGCTGTGGCTACTGCGACTTCAACACGTACACGGGCGACGAGCTGCGCGGCGCCCGACGTGACGACTACGCGCAGGAGGCGGTGGACGAGGTGCGCCTCGCCGGTCGCGTCCTCGAGGGCGCCGGGCTGCCTCCTCGTCCGGTCTCGACCGTCTTCTTCGGGGGCGGCACGCCCACGATGCTGCCGCACACGGACCTCGCCGCCATGCTCTCGTCGGTCGTCGACACCTGGGGGCTCGTCGACGGCGCCGAGGTGACGACCGAGGCGAACCCCGACTCCGTCGACGCCGAGTACCTGCGGGCGCTGGCGGCCGCCGGCTTCACGCGCGTCAGCTTCGGCATGCAGTCCGCGGTGCCCAGCGTGCTCGCGACCCTCGAGCGCACCCACGACCCCGAGCGCGTCCCGCTCGTCGTGCGCTGGGCCCGTGACGCCGGGCTCGACGTCAGCCTCGACCTCATCTACGGCACGCCGGGCGAGACCCTCGACGACTGGTCTCGATCGCTCGACGTCGCCCTCGAGCAGCAGCCGGACCACCTGTCCGCCTACTCGCTGATCGTCGAGGACGGCACGAAGCTGGCCCGGCAGATCCGGCGTGGCGAGGTCGCCCAGCCCGACGACGACACCGCCGCGGACATGTACGAGCTCGCCGACGACCGGCTCGCCGCCGCGGGCTACGGCTGGTACGAGGTGAGCAACTGGGCGCGCGACGAGCAGCACCGCTCGCGGCACAACCTGTCGTACTGGCAGGGCCACGACTGGTGGGGCGTCGGCCCTGGTGCGCACAGCCACGTCGGGGGCGTCCGGTGGTGGAACGTGAAGCACCCGGCCGCCTACGGCCAGCGCATGGCCGCGGGGGAGTCGCCGGGGGCCGGCCGCGAGACCCTCGACGCCGAGACCCGGCGGGTCGAGCGCGTGCTGCTGGCTGTCCGGATGCGCGAGGGGCTGCCCACGACCGACCTCGACCCCGAGGGTCGCGCGGCGGTGGCCGGGCTGATCGCCGACGGCTGGGTCGAGGGGCGCGAAGCACTGGCGGGGCGCGTCGTCCTCACGCGGACAGGACGGCTGATGGCCGACGCCGTGGTCCGCCGGCTGCTGCCGGTCTGAGGGCCGACGCGTCGCGTCGCGGTGCGGCCGTCACGAGGTGCCGCCCGCGGACCGCTCAGGGCAAGGGCTAGAGCGCCCTCGATCGGGCGGTTGTCAGGATGCGCCGAACGGATCGGTCGTGGCCAGGCGGGTCTCGACCTGGCGGTCTACGTCCAAGGCTCTCCGGCGTCTGGTCAGGAGGTTCCCTCTAGGGTCGACGCATGGCGAGGAGATGGCGCGTGTCCCGGACCCGCGAGAGGGTCGTCTCCGTTCTGGCCGCTGCCGTCATAGTGCTGGGTGTAGCCGTACTGGCGGCGTCGTTCTTGGCTGTAGCCACAAGCCCTGGCGATCCGACGGCAAGTCAGATCACCGTCAAGAACCTGCCGCAAGATCCGCGCGTTCTGGTAATCGGCGACTCCTACACTGCCGGCTACGGGGCCGAGGATCCAGAACGGGACACGTGGGTCAATCGGACTTCGGCGTCTCTTGATTGGTCGGTGACTGTCGACGCAGTTCTGGGAAGCGGATACACGACTGTCGGCGGGCCCTCGTCGACCGGCGTGGGGACCTTTGGCGACAGGCTCTCCAGACACGAGCACGAGACTTTCGACCTCGTCGTGATCCAGGGCAGCCAGAACGATGTTCACACGAATCCGGACCGGCTGGTCAGGGCGGCCCAAGCGGCTCTGCGTGAAGCTAAGGATCTGTGGCCTGATGCAGCTGTCGTGATGATCGGTCCGTCCGCGCCGCTCCCTCGCGGAGAGGCTTACGTGGCCGCCTCAGAGACACTTCGAAAGGTCGCCGGCGGGGCCGACGTGCCCTTCGTAGATGCCGTCAACGGCCGATGGTTCACCACCAAGAACAGCCCCGCCATGACGGCTCCAGACGGTGGCCACCTGAACACTCGCGGCTACGCCTACATGGGTGACCGCATCACCGAGGCCATGCGGGACCTGATGGACGGCGAAGCAGGGTCGACTAGCGCACTGTCAGGGGAGAACTCAGCGCATCGGCTGCGTTAGCCACTGGCTTGTCGCGGCCCAACGCTCGAGCAAGCCTGTGGCTCGGGCGCTCGACCAACAAGAAGAAGCCCGTCCCCGTACACAGGGAGACGAGGACTGCTGCGGCGAGGGCCGCGTTGGAGCCGGGCCAGGCGGAAGCGAAAGCGATCACGATCGGCTCGTGCACCAGGTACAGGCTGAACGACACGATGCCTGCCCAGCGGAAGACGGGTGAGGACAGCAGACGGGCGAGAGGCAACCACACCGCTGCGGCGAGCAGGAGGGCCGTGACTCCGATGATGATCGCCGGGCGGGTCAAGAGATAGATGCGGGCTACGGGTCCGAACGGCATGAGCAGCCAAAAGGACGTCGTGAGCAGCGTGCCGATGACCACGACGGCGAGCCATCGGGCGTGGGACTCGCGTGTGCGCTTGAGCTGGTGCCAGACCGCGGGCCAGGCCTGGGCGAGGGCCGTCCCGATGAGGAACATCGGCATGTACGCGAGTGCTAGTACATCGGAGTAGAAGCCGTACGTGGACACGATCAGTGCGGCAACGATCTGGGCCGAGGGCTTGAGAGCCAACCCGGTAGCGATGAAAGCAGCGAGCAAGAGAGAGAACAGAACCTCCCACTGGAGGGACCAGAGGGGCGTGATCGCACCGGAGGGTCCTGCCAGGAGTGTCAAGTCCTTCTCTAAGTAGGACGTGACGTATTCGGGGACTCGACGGCGCAGCCAGACGCTGGCTTCACCGCCGCGGGGAAACACTGTGATGATCGTCGCGCCGAGTAGGACGGCGGCTGTGACGGGGATGTAGAGGCGCACCAGCCGTGCCGGCAGATAGGTGCGCCAAGTGAACTTGGGCGAACTGACGGCGAGGCCGAGTACGAAACCGGAGAGCACGAAGAACAGGTAGACCGCCTCGGTGCCAGCCCACAGGAGATGCAGCGGCGTGTGTACGAGCCACGCGGTCGTGCCCGTGGCGGGGACGTTCGTGTAATAAGGGTCAGCCAGGCCTGGCTTGGTGAGCAGAGTGTGGTGCGCAAGAACGATGAGCGCTGCAGCTCCTCGTAGGCCGTCGAGGGAAGTCAGGCGAGGGGCGGGCGACAGTAAGCGGGATGCCCCGGGTGACGCGAGGTGTCTTGACACGAGCCAAGGTTAGGCGAGGTCGAGCAGGTCGGCCGTCATTGGGCGGCGGTTCAAGAGGTAGGGACCGACCTGGCGCGCTGCAGGCTCGAAATTAGGCGGCTTGCGCCCCACAGCGGGCGAGTCAGTCGGGGTATGTGGGCCGACACGACGTGAGGCGCGCCTCCCGGAGGGGAGACGCGCCTCGACGGCCGAGCGGACGGGCTACGCCTTGATGAACTCGATGCTCAGCGGGTACTTGTAGTACTCGCCCCGGTTGGCTGCGAGGGCCGCGATGATGCCGAAGACGATCACGACGATCGCCGCCGCGAGCGTGATCAGGACGCCGATGCCGAGGAACGACGTCGCACCTCCGATGACGTAGGCGATCACCATCGTCAGCTGGAAGTTCAGCGCGACGCGGCTGTGCTCACGGACGAACGGGCCGCGGTCCTTGAGCACGAGGTAGCCGACCAGCGGGGCCACGAAGCTGAGCAGGATGCCGCCGACGTGGATCAGCGTGGCCCAGAGCTTCTCGTCCTCGGGGCGCATCGGCTGGACGGGCTGCGGGGCGCCGTAGCCGGGCTGCTGGCCGTAGCCGGGCTGGCCGGGCTGCTGGCCGTAGCCGGGCTGGCCCTGACCGGGCTGCTGCTGCCCCCAGCCGGGCCCCTGAGGGTCGTTCGGCTGGGAAGGAGGGGTGTCGGTCATCTGTTCACCTGTTCGTCGTCGGCGCTGGCCGGGCTGCCGGACGAGGTGGTCCGGCGGGCGTCACGGCGAGCATAGGGCAGGCAGGAGGCGCGGGTCGAGTACCCCCGGACGGTCTCGTGACGTAGGATTGGCAGTCTGGCAGGACGAGTGCCAGCGAGCTCGGGTCGTCGTCGTGACGAGCCCCGCCGGCCGTGCGAGAGGGAGGTGCGTCGTGGTCTCTGAACGTGGTCTCGAGGTGCTGCGCGTCATCGTGCACGACTACGTCGCGTCCCGCGAGCCCGTCGGCTCCAAGTCGATCGTCGAGCGGCACCACTTCGGCGTCTCCGCCGCGACGATCCGCAACGACATGGCCCTCCTCGAAGAAGAAGAGCTGATCGCGGCACCGCACACCTCGTCGGGTCGGGTGCCGACCGACAAGGGCTACCGGCTCTTCGTGAACCACCTCGCCGACCTGCGACCCCTCAGCAGCGCCCAGCGCCAGGCGATCGAGACGTTCCTCGGCGACTCCGCCGACCTCGACGAGGTGCTCGGCCGCACCGTGCGCCTCCTCTCGCAGCTCACCAACCAGGTGGCGCTGGTCCAGTACCCCTCCTTCTCGCGGGCGCGCGTGCGGCACGTCGAGCTGGTCAGCCTGGCCGAGCGCCGCGTCATGACCGTGCTCATCACCGACACGGGCCAGGTCGAGCAGCGGCTCGTCGAGCTGCCCGTCGCCGTCGACGACGAGTTCCTCGCCGAGCTGCGCCGCGCGCTGAACGCGGCCGTGGGCGGCACCGAGCTCAGCGCCGCGGCCGCGCTGCTGGCGGATCTGCACGAGGGCTTCCGCCCCGAGCACGCCGTCGTGGTCGGCATCGTCGTCGCCAGCCTGGCCGAGCAGCTCGCCGCGGGGCGGCAGGAGCGCCTCGTGATGGCCGGCGCGGCCAACCTCGTGCGCACCGGCGACGACTTCAGCGGCGACCTCTACCCCGTCCTCGAGGCGATCGAGCAGCAGGTGGCGCTGCTGCGCCTCTTCGGCGAGATGCAGCTCGACGCGGTCGACGTGGCCGCGAGCATCGGACGGGAGAACGCCTCCTTCGGCCTCTCCCAGGCATCCGTGCTCGCGAGCGGGTACACCTCGACGGGCAGCGAGGTCGCGCGCCTCGGCGTGCTCGGCCCGATGCGCATGGACTACTCGACCAACATGGCCGCCGTCCGGGCCGTGGCCCGCTATCTCTCGTCGCTGCTCTCCGAGCGCTGACGACCCGCACCTCCTCGGCCCTGCGCACCCGCGCCGCGCCCCCTGACCAGACCCCACGAGACCACCCCCAGACACCAGAGGCAGACGAGAACAAGTGGCAGATCATTACGACGTGCTCGGAGTCGACCGGTCGGCGACGCCGGACGAGATCAAGAAGGCGTACCGCAGGCTCGCGCGCGAGCTGCACCCCGACGTCAACCCGAGCCCCGAGGCGTCCGAGCGCTTCAAGGACGTCACGCACGCCTACGACGTGCTGAGCGACCCGCAGCAGCGCGAGCGCTACGACCTCGGCCCGCAGGCCGGGTTCGGCGGCGGCGGAGGGGGAGGAGCGGCCGGCTTCGGCGACATCTTCGACGCGTTCTTCGGCGGCGGAGGAGGCGGCGGCCAGCGACAGGGGCCCCGGTCGCGTCGTGAGCGCGGCCAGGACGCGCTGCTGCGGCTGGAGGTCGACCTCGAGGAGATCGTCTTCGGCACCACCCGCGACATCGAGGTCGACACTGCGGTGCTCTGCGAGACCTGCAACGGCTCGTGCTGCGCGCCCGGCACGTCGCCCCAGACCTGCGACATCTGCAACGGCTCTGGCCAGATCCAGCGCACCGTCCGCTCGCTGCTCGGCAACGTCATGACGTCCAGCCCGTGCGGCACCTGCCGCGGCTACGGCACGGTCATCCCCAACCCGTGCCCGACCTGCCAGGGCCAGGGCCGCGTGCGGGCTCGGCGGACGATCCCGATCGACATCCCCGCGGGCGTCGACACGGGCATCCGCCTGCAGCTGCCGAGCCAGGGCGAGGTCGGCCAGGCCGGCGGACCCAACGGCGACCTCTACCTCGAGGTGAAGGTGCGCCACCACGACATCTACAGCCGCGACGGCGACGACCTGCTCGCGACCCTGGAGGTGCAGATGGCCGACGCCATCCTCGGCACCGAGACGACCCTGCACGCTCTCGACGGCGAGGTCGAGATCGAGCTGAAGCCGGGCACCCAGAGCGCCGACGTCATCACGATCCGCGACCGCGGCATCACGAAGCTGCGCGGCACCGGACGCGGTGACCTCAAGATCGGCGTGCAGGTCGTGACGCCGACGAAGCTCAGCCACAAAGAGCGAGAGCTGATCGAGAAGTTCGCCGCCGGACGCCGCTCGGCGGCGCCCGAGCTGTCGCAGTTCCAGCAGGGCCTGTTCGGCAAGCTCCGCGACCGGTTCCTGCACTTCTGATCGTGGCCCACTTCTACCTGGTCGACGACCTCGCCGACGCATCCGTCGGCAGCACCGTCGTGGTCGAGGGGCAGGAGGCGCGGCACGCCGTCACGGTCAGCCGGGTCCGGGTCGGCGAGTCGCTGTCGCTCGGCGACGGGCGGGGCACCTCCGTGCGCGGCGAGGTCGTCGAGGCCACGGACTCGCGGCTCGCGCTGGTCGCCGCAGACGTGACCAGGGTCGACCGACCCGCGACGCAGCTCGTGCTGGTGCAGGCCCTGGCCAAGGGCGACCGGGACGAGCTCGCCGTCCAGGCCGCCACCGAGCTCGGGGTCGACGAGGTCGTCCCGTGGTCCGCCGCGCGCAGTGTGTCCCGCTGGGAGGGCGCGAAGATCGCGAAGGGCACGGCCCGGTGGCGTGCGATCACTCGAGAGGCGACCAAGCAGGCGATCCGGCCCTGGGCACCGGTCGTCTCCGACCTGGTCTCCACGAAGCAGCTCTGCGCGAGGGCCGTCCGCGAGACGGTGCTCGTGCTCGAGCCGACCGCGGAGCGGGCGCTCTCTGACGTCGCCCTCGAGAGCGAAGGAGGCGCACCGTCGTCCGTCCTGGTGGTGGTCGGCCCCGAGGGCGGCATCTCCCCGTCCGAGCTCGAGCTGCTCGCCGGCGCGGGGGCCGTCCCTGTGCGGCTCGGGGACTCCGTGCTCCGGACCTCGACGGCCGGGCCGGCAGCCCTCGCCGTCCTCAGCGTGAGGCTCGGGCGCTGGTAGGGGCCGAGGCCGCCTCCGTCGGGCCGGCCGAGGCGGCCGCCGCCAGGCCCGTGTCGGCGGCCACGACTACCATGGACGACATGTCCGAGACAGAGCCAGCACCGACCGAGCCGTCGGTCTTCAGCCGCATCGTCGCTCGCGAGATCCCTGCAGACGTCGTCTTCGAGAGCGACGCGCTGATCGCGTTCCGCGACATCGCGCCCCAGGCGCCGTTCCACGTGCTCGTCGTGCCGAAGACCGAGCGCCACCGTGACGTCGTCGCGCTCGCGGCGGCAGATCCCGCCCTGCTCGCCGAGATCGTGTCCACCGCTTCTGCGCTCGCGTCCGACCGGGCTCTCCTCGGCGACGAGGTCGTCGCGGCCTCGGGCGGCACGGGCGAGTTCCACCTGATCTTCAACACCGGCGCCTCTGCCGGCCAGACCGTGTTCCACGTGCACGCCCACGTGCTCGCAGGCCCCCTCGAGGAAGGCTCCCTTGCCCACTAGCGAGACCCGATCCACCGACCCTCAGCCCACAGGCGAGGGCACCGTGCGCGTCGACCTCACCGTCGACGGCGTGGCCATGGTCCAGCTGCTCGGTCCCCAGGACCGGCTGCTGCGCACCGTCGAGAAGCGGTACCCCGACGTCCGCGTGCTCGTCCGGGGCAACGAGGTCGCCCTCGAGGGGCCGACCGCGTCCGTGGGACGTGCCCGCGTGGTCGTGGACGAGCTCGTCGGGCTCGTCCGCGGGGGCCACGACCTCGCCCCGGCCGAGGTCGAGACGTCGGCGAAGCTGCTCGACTCGGGGGCCGCGACGCCGTCCGACGTGTTCGGCCAGCCCATCGTCTCCAGTCGCGGCAAGGCCGTGCGCGCCAAGACGCTCGGCCAGAAGCAGTACGTCGACGCGATCGACGAGCACACGATCACGTTCGGGATCGGCCCTGCCGGCACGGGCAAGACGTACCTCGCGATGGCGAAGGCCGTGCAGGCCCTGCAGCGCCGCGAGGTGCAGCGGATCATCCTCACCCGCCCCGCGGTCGAGGCCGGCGAGCGGCTCGGGTTCCTGCCCGGCACGCTGACCGACAAGATCGACCCGTACCTGCGTCCCCTCTACGACGCGCTCAACGAGATGATGGACCCGGAGATCGTGCCGAAGCTCCTCGCGGCGGGCACCGTCGAGGTGGCGCCCCTGGCCTACATGCGAGGTCGGACGCTCAACGACGCCTTCGTCGTGCTCGACGAGGCGCAGAACACCACGCCGGAGCAGATGAAGATGTTCCTCACGCGGCTCGGGTTCGGCTCGCGCATGGTCGTCACCGGCGACGTGACGCAGGTCGACCTGCCGACCGGGGCCAGCGGCCTCCAGCTCGTGACCAGGGTGCTCGACGACATCGACGACATCCACTTCGCCCGCCTCACCAGCGACGACGTGGTCCGGCACACCCTCGTCGGCCGCATCGTCGACGCGTACACCACCTACGACGCCGAGCGTCAGGCACAGCGGGCCGAGCGGCAGGATGCGGCGAGCTCCGCCTCGGCGGTCGCATCGACCGGCGACGGGGCGAACCGCGCCGAGCGTCGCTCGTCCGCGACCCGGGACCGGCTCCCGAAGAGAGGCACCCGATGAGCATCGAGGTCAACAACGAGTCGGGCCTCGAGGTCGACGAGGCGGCGATCCAGCGCCTGGCGACCTTCGCGCTCGACCAGATGCACGTGCACCCCGAGGCCGAGCTGGCGATCGTGTTCGTCGACGAGGCCGCCATGGAGCAGCTCCACGTCCAGTGGATGGACGAGCCGGGCCCCACCGACGTCCTGAGCTTCCCGATGGACGAGCTGCGCCCAGGCACGGAGGACGAGCCCACGCCGGCCGGGCTGCTCGGCGACATCGTGGTCTGTCCCCAGGTCGCCGTCGCCCAGGCGGCGACGGCAGGCCACAGCCCGCTGGACGAGATGCTGTTGCTCACCTGCCACGGCGTCCTGCACCTGCTCGGCTTCGACCACGCCGAGCCCGACGACGAACGCGAGATGTTCGGTCTCCAGCGCGAGATACTCGCCGCGTTCGCCGGCGCCGACGAGAGACGGTGACGCCGTGATGGTCACCGTGTTCGTCATCGTGGCCGTCGTGCTCGTCGTCCTCGGGGGGCTGCTCGCGGCGGTCGACGCCGCGCTCGGCGTGCTGAGCCGGGGCGACCTGCTCGAAGAAGCAGAGGCCTCGCCCCGCAGCAGCGCCTCGCTGTCGGCGGTCGCTGCCGACATCGGCGCCCACGTCAACGCGGTCAACTTCACGAGGGTGGTCGCCGAGACGTCCGCGGCCGTCCTCGTCTCCCTCTCGTTCGCCTTCACGATCGAGCGCTGGTGGCTCGCCCTGCTGCTGTCCGCGTTGATCATGACGCTGGTGTCCTTCGTGCTCGTCGGCTCCAGCCCGCGCAGTGTGGGCCGTGCGCACGCCAGGGGCCTCGTCGTCGCGACCGCCGGCCTGGTCCGGGGCCTCCGCGTGGTCCTCGGCCCGCTCGCGGACGCCCTCGTGGCGATCGGCAACAGGGTCACGCCCGGCCGGCCCCGCAGCGCGTCGTTCTCGTCCGAGGAACAACTGCTCAGCATGGTCGACGAGGCCACCGAGCTCGACGTGCTCGAAGAGGACGACCGTGAGCTCATCCACTCGATCTTCGAGTTCAGCGACACCGTCGTCCGCGAGGTGATGGTGCCGCGCACCGACATGGTCACCATCGAGTCGACGGCCTCCGTCCGCTCCGCGATGAGCCTCTTCCTCGGCCGCGGCGTCTCGAGGGTGCCGGTGGTCGGCCGCGACAGCGACGACGTCGTCGGGGTCGTCTACCTGCGCGACCTCGCCCGCCGGCTGCACGAGCACGCCGGCGACGACGACGCCGCGGTGGCCGACCTCGCCCGGCCGGCGGTCTTCGTGCCCGAGTCGAAGAAGGCCGACGACGCGCTCCGCCAGATGCAGCTCGACAAGAACCACCTCGCGATGGTGGTCGACGAGTACGGCGGCATCGCCGGCCTCGTGACCCTCGAGGACCTCATCGAGGAGCTCGTCGGCGACATCAGCGACGAGTACGACCGCACCGTGGCCGAGCACCGCGAGATCGCTCCCGGGCTTTACCGGGTGAGCGCGCGCCTCGCGGTGGACGAGCTCGGCGACCTCTTCGGCATCGAGCTCGACGACGACGACGTCGACTCCGTCGGCGGCCTGTTGACGAAGCAGCTCGGGCGCTTGCCCGAGAAGGGCTCGACCGTCACCGTCTCCGGGCTCGTGCTCACGGCAGACCGCACGGAGGGGCGACGTCGCGACCTCCAGACCGTCCTCGTCGAGCGCGACCCTGCCCTGGTCTCCGCCCAGGCCGCCCTGACCGACCTCGACTCCACCCCCTCCCCGAGAGAAGCACCATGACGACCACCGGCGACGACTCCGTCCTGCCTCCCATGCCTCCTGTCGGCACCGACCACCGCGCGGGCTTCGTCTCGTTCGTCGGACGGCCGAACGTCGGCAAGTCGACCCTGACGAACGCCCTCGTGGGCGAGAAGGTGGCCATCACCTCCTCGAAGCCCCAGACGACCCGGCGGGCCATCCGCGGGATCGTGCACCACCCCGCCGGTCAGCTCGTGCTCGTCGACACGCCGGGCATGCACCGTCCCCGGACTCTGCTGGGCGAGCGCCTCAACGACGTCGTGCAGACGACCCTCGGCGACGTCGACGTGATCGGGCTGTGCATCCCCGCCGACGAGAAGATCGGCCCCGGCGACAAGTTCATCAACGAGCAGCTCGACGCGTTCCCCCGGGCCAAGAAGGTCGCCATCGTCACCAAGACGGACACGACCTCGCGGCCGGCCGTGGCGGAGCAGCTGCTGGCCGTGAGCCGGCTGCGTGACTGGGAGGCGATCATCCCGCTCTCCGCCCTCGGCGACGTGCAGCTGGACGTCCTCGCCGACGAGCTCATCAAGCTGATGCCCTTGTCGCCCGCGCTCTACCCCTCGGACGCCGTCACCGAGGAGGGCCTCGAGGACAGGGTCTCGGAGTACATCCGGGAGGCGGCCCTCGAGGGCGTCCAGGACGAACTGCCGCACTCGCTCGCCGTGACCATCGACGACATGGTGCAGCGCGACGACAAGGACATCCTCGAGATCTACGCGAACCTCTTCGTCGAGCGCGACAGCCAGAAGGCCATCGTGATCGGCAAGGGCGGCGCCAGGCTGCGCGAGGTCGGCGCGAGGGCCCGCGCGCAGATCGAGCCGCTCGTCGGCCACCAGGTGTTCCTCTCGATCCGGGTCAAGGTCGCGAAAGACTGGCAGCGCGACCCCAAGCTGCTCGGTCGCCTGGGGTTCTGACCTCGGACGGGGCCGTCCCTCCACAGGATGATCCTGGTCGGCCGCTGGTCGTCGGGGGCTCCGGAGTCGCCCCGGGGCGTCCCGGTGAGCCCTACGCTCGTCGGATGACCTTCCGCCGCCTCGCGCCCTACCAGGTCGTCGTCGACGTGTCGGCGGCACTCCTGCTCGGGTTCGTCTCGCTGTTGTTCCTGGACGGCGACCTGACGGGTGCTCTCGTCGTGCTCGGCATGGTCGTGGCGGCGGCGATCCGGCGGGTGTCCCCGTCGTTCGCGCTGGTGCTCGCCTGGGTGGTGGCCCTGGGCGAGATGGCGTCGCTGACCACGCCCGGCGTCAGCAACCTCGCCGTCTGCGCGATCCTCTACACCGTCGCCGCGTACGGCAGCGAGCGGGCCAAGTGGGCCGGCCTCGGCTCGGTCGCGCTGGGCGCGGTCGCCGGCACCTTCTACGTGTCGTCCGTCCAGACGTCGCTGTTCGGCATCTCCTACGACGTGTACGGCATCACGGACGTCATCCAGATCCTCCTGCAGCTGGGGATCACGTTCCTCGGCTTCCTCGGTCTGCTCGGGCTGCCGTGGGCCGCCGGGCTGCTGACCAGGGCACGGTCGACCGCGAGGGTCAGCCGAGAGGCACAGCTCACGGCCGAGCGCGAGACGGCCCGCGCCGAGGGCGACGCGGCCAGGGCCGAGCGCGAGGCCGCGCGGGCCGAGCGGGACATCGCCGTCGAGCAGGAGCGCAACCGGATCGCGCGCGACATGCACGACGTCGTCGCGCACTCGCTCGCGGTCGTGATCGCGCAGGCCGACGGTGCCCGCTACGCCGCCAGGGTCGATCCCACCAGCGTCGACGAGGCGCTCGTGACCATCGCGGGCACGGCCCGCGAGGCGCTCGGAGACGTCCGAGTCCTGCTGGGGCAGCTGCGTCACAGCCAGGGTGAGGCACCGCAGCCCGCGCTGGGCGATCTCGACCGCCTCCTCGACCAGATGCGCGGCTCCGGCCTCGAGATCGACCACCGCGTGCACGGGGAGCCCCAGCAGCTGGGCACCAACCGGCAGCTCGCCGTCTTCCGCATCGTGCAGGAGTCGCTCACCAACGCGCTGCGGCACGGCGCTCGTGACGCTCCGGTCGGCGTGCTCTTCGAGTGGCGCTTCGACGCTCTCCACCTGGTCGTCACCAACACCGTCCGGCCTGCCACCGCACCCGTCGACACACGCACGACCGGAGAGATGCGTCGAGGCGGCCACGGTCTCGACGGGATGCGCGAGCGCGCCACCCTGGCCGGCGGGTCGCTCACCACCCAGGACGCCGACGGCCGCTTCGTCGTCCACGCCATCGTGCCGACCCTGGCGCTCACGCAAGAAGTAGGGATGATCCGATGACCACCACCATCCGCGTCGCCCTGGTCGACGACCAGGCGCTCTTCCGGGCCGGCATCAAGATGCTCGTCGGCTCCCAGCCCGACCTCGAGTTCGTCGGCGAGGCCAGCGACGGCGAGGAGGGGGTGGTGATGGTGGCCGAGGCTCGTCCCGACGTCGTCCTGATGGACATCCGCATGCCCGTGATGGACGGGATCGCCGCGACCAGTGCGATCCTGGCCGACGCAGAGGCGGCCGCTCGTCGGCCGCCTCGCATCATCGTGCTCACGACGTTCGACCTCGACGAGGCAGCGACGCGGGCCATCAGGGGCGGCGCGAGCGGGTTCGTGCTCAAGGACGCGGATCCCGAGTTCCTCCTCGCGGCGATCCGCACCGTGCACGCGGGCACGGCCGTCATCGCGGCCTCGGCGACTCGGGAGCTCTTCGAGCACTTCGACGGTCGATCGTCACGGGCCGCCGCGATCCCGCCCGCGTTCAGCACCCTCACCAGCCGCGAGCGGGACATCTTCGACCTCGCGGCCCGTGGGCTGAGCAACTCGGAGATCGCCGGTCGCGAGTTCCTCAGCGAGGCCACGGTCAAGACGCACATCAGCCGGGTGCTGTCGAAGCTGTCCCTGCGCGACCGCGTGCAGCTCGTCGTCTACGCCTACGAGCACGGCATCACCGAGTAGACGGTGCCTTGCAGGGCTCCGTCCCGCGCGCCGCCCGGCTCGTCGGTGTCATCCTCCGTCGGCTGGTCCGTCACGGAGGGGACTCGGGTGCTAGATTCGCCTCGTGTTGTTCGGTCTGCTCCTCCTTAGCTGCCGCGACGAGTCCTGACCCAGGCCTCCCTCGTCGCGGAGTTCGTCGTCGGCCGACACCATCCACGCGCTGAGGCCCCGTCGTCGGGGCAGAGAAGACCCGAGTCATGAAGAACGCACAGATCCCGTCCGGGATGCCGATCCACAAGTACCGCCCGTTCCACGAGCAGATCACCGTCGACCTGCCTGACCGGACGTGGCCCTCCCGTCGCATCACCGAGGCTCCGCGCTGGTGCGCCGTCGATCTCCGGGACGGCAACCAGGCGCTGATCGACCCGATGAGCCCTGAGCGCAAGCGCATCATGTTCGACCTGCTGGTCGGCATGGGCTACAAGGAGATCGAGGTCGGTTTCCCGAGCGCCTCCCAGACCGACTTCGACTTCGTCCGCAGCCTGATCGAGACGGGCGCGATCCCCGACGACGTGACGATCCAGGTGCTGACCCAGGCGCGCGAGCACCTCATCGCTCGCACCTACGAGGCCATCGCCGGGGCGAAGCAGGCGATCGTGCACCTCTACAACTCGACCAGCGTGCTCCAGCGCGACGTCGTGTTCCGGACCGACCGGCAGGGCATCGTCGACATCGCGCTCGAGGGCGTCCGGCTCTGCCGCGCGGCGGAGGCGACCATCCCCGAGACCGCCGTCTTCTACGAGTACTCGCCCGAGAGCTACACCGGCACCGAGCTCGACTTCGCCCGCGACATCTGCAACCAGGTCATCGAGGCCTTCGACGCCACCCCCGAGCGGCCCGTGATCATCAACCTGCCGGCGACCGTCGAGATGGCCACCCCGAACGTCTACGCCGACTCGATCGAGTGGATGCACCGCAACCTCGCTCGTCGGGACAGCGTCATCCTGTCGCTCCACCCGCACAACGACCGCGGCACGGGCATCGCGGCCGCCGAGCTCGGCTACCTCGCCGGGGCCGACCGCATCGAGGGCTGCCTGTTCGGCAACGGCGAGCGCACCGGCAACGTCGACCTCGTCGCCCTCGGGATCAACCTGTTCACGCAGGGCATCGACCCCCAGATCGACTTCAGCGACCTCGACAAGGTCAAGCGCACCGCCGAGCACTGCAACCAGCTGCCCGTGCCGGAGCGCAGTCCCTGGGCGGGCGACCTCGTCTACACGGCCTTCAGCGGCTCCCACCAGGACGCCATCAAGAAGGGCTTCGAGGCGATGGCGGCCGAGGCCGAGTCGAAGGGGACGAGCGTCGACAACCTGGTCTGGGCGGTGCCGTACCTGCCGGTCGACCCCAAGGACCTGGGGCGAAGCTACGAGGCCGTCATCCGGGTGAACTCGCAGTCGGGCAAGGGCGGCGTGGCCTACCTGCTCAAGGCCGACCACGCCATCGACCTGCCGCGCAAGCTGCAGATCGAGTTCAGCGGGGTCGTCCAGACGCGCACCGATGCCGAGGGCGGCGAGATGTCGAGCGCGCACATCTGGTCGATCTTCCAGGACGAGTACCTGCCCGCGCCGATCGACGACGACAAGTGGGGCAGGTTCGAGCTGACCCGCACGGGCACGTCGAGCGACATGGGCGGCGTCACCGCGCTCGACGTCGACCTGCGTGTCGGCGACTCGGTCGAGTCGACCTCCGGCCGGGGCAAGGGGCCCATCGACGCGTTCATCCAGGTCCTCGCCGACCAGGGGGTGCAGGTCGAGCTCTACGACTACGTCGAGCACACCCTCAGCGCGGGCGGCGACGCACAGGCCGCCGCGTACGTCGAGCTCGACGTCGACGGGACCCGCCTCTGGGGCGTGGGCATCGACGCCGACATCTCGACGGCGTCGCTCAAGGCCATCGTCTCCGCGGTGAACCGCGCCGTCCGCCGCACCTCGTCCCTGCGCGAGCTCGCCACCGCCTAGCCGCCCGGCCGGCCCGCTCGGCTCGCCGCTGGCCCGTCCGGTGGCGGCCGGGCATCGTGTCGGCAACTCCTGAAGCGTGCCCGGTCGCGCGCACGGACGGCCGCGAGCGGCGACAGCGCCGTCGCACCCGTCAGGAGTTGCCGACGTGGGCCAGCGCGGGTGACCTCGTGTCGGCAACTTGTGACGCGTGCGCGGCCGGGTCTGCGCGCGCCCCGTCCCAGCGGCTGCGCCGGCGCACCGGCCAGGAGTTGCCGACACGGATCCTGCCTGCACGCGCACCGGGGCGCGCGGTGCGCGGCAGCCCGCCCAGCTGGCGAGACGTCAGCGCGGCCGGCGCCAGCGCGGCAACCGGCTGAGGGCGCGCTGCTCAGGCAGCGTCCAGCCGAAGCGCACGGCGAGCAGTCGGATCACCAGGGTCACCGACGTCCCGATGATGGCCGACAGCGCAACCGGTGCGCCGACCGACACGAGCACGACGAGCACGACGGTCCCCGCGGCGGCGGCCACCGCGTACAGCGACCCGACGTGCATCATCGCGATCGTCAAGTTCATCAGCAGGTCGCGCAGCACCGAGCCCCCGACCGCGGAGATCACCCCCACGAACACGGCGGGGATCTCGGGCAGCCCGAGCGCCAGTGCCTTCGTCGAGCCGATCGCGCCGAAGAGGCCGATCGTGAGCGCGTCCAGGGCGGTGATCAGGCCCGCCAGTCGGTGGAACAGGCGCTGCAGGGCCATCCCCACGAGCGCGGCGCCCACCGCGACGACGAGGTACCAGTTGCTCGACATCGCCCGCGGCACCTGTCCGAGCAGGACGTCACGCAAGATCCCGCCGCCGAGCCCGGTGGCGATGCCGATGATGGCCACTCCGAGCAGGTCGAGACGCCGGTCCTTGAACTCGGAGGCGAACATAGCGCCCTGCAAGCTCCCGACCCCGACGGCGAGGAGGTCGGCCCAGAGGGGGATCGCGAAGGCCGTGGCGTGCATCCTGCACTTGTACCACGCGTGGGATCATGGCCGAGTGCCCGTGTACCGAGATGAATGCGTCGTCCTGCGCACCCACAAGCTGGGTGAGGCCGATCGCATCCTCACCATGCTCAGCCGCCAGCACGGCAAGATCCGGGCCGTCGCCAAGGGGGTCCGACGCACGGGCTCGAAGTTCGGCTCCCGACTCGAGCCGATGATGGTGGCCGACGTGCAGCTCTACGAGGGGCGGTCGCTCGACATCGTGACGCAGGCCGAGTCGCTCGGTTCGTACGGCGCCCTGATCGCGGCCGACTACGCGAGCTACACGGCCGGCAGTGTCATGGTCGAGACGGCCGACAAGCTGACCGACGCCGAGGCAGGCCTCCAGCAGTACCTCCTCCTCGTCGGTGCCCTCCGGTCGCTGAGCCGTCGTGAGCACGCGCCCCAGCTGACCCTCGACTCGTACCTGCTCCGTGCCCTGAGCATCGCCGGTTGGTCGCCGAGCTTCGGCGACTGCGCCGTCTCGGGCGCCCCGGGTCCGCACTCGGCCTTCGTGGTCCAGCTCGGGGGAGTGGTGGCCGACGAGCACGCGCCTCCCGGTGCTCCGCGGCTCGCGCCTCCTGCCCTCGGCCTGCTGTCTGCGCTGCTGACCGGCGACTGGGAGGCGGCCGACGCGACCCCCGACGCGACCCGCAACCAGGCGAGCGGCGTCGTGGCCGCGTACACGCAGTGGCACCTCGAGCGCGGCTTGAGATCGCTCCAGCACATCGACCGAGAGCCCGGCCGGGCGCTGCCCGCCGCCGCCAGGGAAGGCACCCCGTGAAGAAGACCCACCGCGACGCCGTCGACTGGCGTCCCGTCGACTGGACGGGCATCTACCCGCCAGAGCTGCCCCGGGGCGCCGTCCCCGAGCACGTCGCGATCGTCATGGACGGCAACGGGCGGTGGGCGAACGCCAGGGGCCTGTCCCGCGTCGAGGGCCACAAGCAGGGCGAGGCCTCGTTGCTCGACGTCGTCGCCGGGGCCATCCAGCTCGGCGTGAAGCACCTCAGCGTCTACGCCTTCTCGACCGAGAACTGGAAGCGCTCGCCCGACGAGGTGAAGTTCCTGATGGGCTTCAACCGCGACGTCCTGCACAGGAGGCGCGACCAGCTGAACGCCTGGGGCGTGCGCGTCCGCTGGGCAGGCCGCAAGCCGCGCCTCTGGGGCTCGGTGATCAGGGAGCTGCAGTACGCCGAGGAGCTCACCCGGGACAACGACGTGCTGACCCTCACGATGTGCGTCAACTACGGCGGCCGCACCGAGATCGCCGACGCGGTCCGCGCCATCGCAGAGGACGTGGCGGCCGGCCGGGTCAAGCCGTCCGGCGTCAGCGAGAAGCTCATCCAGCGCCACCTGTACGCGCCCGAGCTGCCCGACGTCGACCTCTTCGTCCGCAGCTCGGGCGAGCAGCGGACGAGCAACTTCATGCTGTGGCAGTCGGCCTATGCCGAGATGGTGTTCCTCGACCGGCTCTGGCCGGACTTCACCAGGTCCGACCTGTGGGAGGCGGTCGTCACCTACGCGAGGCGCTCTCGCCGGTTCGGCGGGGCGGTCGACGCCCCCACGTCCTCGGCGATCGACACAGTCGACGCCGTCGACGGCAGCGGCACGGGCGGTAGCGGCGGCACCGGCGGCAACGGCGGCACCGCCTAGAACTGGATGTTCGCGCCGAGGAAGATCCGTTCGGCGGGCCAGAGGAACTGCAGCGTCAGCGGCCCGTCCGCAGGCCGGTGGAACCAGGCGTTGGCGAACACGGCGGACTCGCCCGGCAGCAGGTACCAGGTCGCCGTGTCGGCCGGGAAGGCCGACTCGAGCGAGGTCGAGTAGCCCGCGTCAGTCAGCAGGTCCTGCCCGGCGAACACGTCCTGCTGGGCGAGGTCGTTGCCGTAGGCCGAGTAGTCAGCGCTCAGGTCTGTCAGGTCGAGCCGACGCTGCGAGTTGTTGGCGAGCACGTAGGCGGTCGCCTCGACGGTGGTGCCGGCCGGGTACGGGTCGCTGCCGTCGGGCCGGGCGTAGATGGAGGGGGCCGTCGTCGTCAGCGTGCCGACGCTGTACACGTAGATCGTCAGGTCCTTGTAGTTGACCTGGTTGAGGAGCGTGCCGCCCGGGGCCAGCTCGTCAGGCGAGGCGCCGCCCGTGCCGGGCGCGCCCGTCACCTGGGGCTGCGGCACCTGGGTGGCCGCACCGCTCGGCGCCGTGCCGGGCTCGGAGCTGTCCTGGCCCACGGGCTGGAGGGTCGTGAGGTCGGGGAAGCAGGCCGTCAGGCCCACCAGCACGACCGCGGCGAGGCCAGCGGCGGTCAGTCGTCTTCTCACGGAGCGTGCACCTTCCCGAGTCGTCGGGTCAGCCTAGCTCGGACGACCGACGGCAGCCTCGCCGTTGCTCTCGCCCGCGACCTCGACGCTCACTGCCTCGAGGCCGTGCCGGCCCGGCAGCACCCCGGCCACCGCCTCCGTCAGGACACGGATGCTCGGCACGCGCCGGGCCCCGCGACGGTGCGCGACGGCGATCACCCGCGAGACGGCCGGGGGCAGGGTGACGACCCGCACCTCCTCGGGGATCGCCGCCGACTGCAGGGAGAGGCCCGGCAGCAGCGCGATGCCGAGGCCGGCCGCGACGAGGCCGAGCACGGCGAGCGCGTTGTCGGTCTCGAGGACGACGTCCGGCGCGAAGTCCGCCGCGGCGCAGGTCGTGAGCAGGTGCCCGCGGCAGCGTGGGCAGCCGCCGATCCAGCGCTCGGAGCGCAGGGTGCCGAAGTCGTCGCCCTCGGCGAACGGGTGCGTGCGCGGCAGCACGAGCACGGTGCGGTCGACGAAGAGCGGGGCCTCGGGGAGCGACTCGGGCGCCCCCTCCCTGTCGGTCGCAGCTCGCCCCGCATGGCGGAACACGAGCGCGGCGTCCACGGCTCCGTCGCGCAGCAGCACGAGCGCCTCGGGCGGCTCCGCCTCGACGTAGTCGACCTGCAGGCCGGGGTGGCTGGCGCGCAGCCGCGACAGCACGTCGGGCACGAGGGTCGAGGAGGCGCTGGGGAAGCCCGCGAGCCGCACCCGTCCCGAGGTGGCACCGCCGAGGTGGTCGAGCTCCTGGCGAGCCGCGTCGAGGGCGGCCTGCACGTGCACTGCGTGATCGGCGAGGCGCTGCCCTGCCTCCGTGAGCTCGACCCCGCGACCTGCGCGGAGCAGCAGCGGGTGCCCCATGCGAGCCTCGGCACGCCGCAGGTGCTGGCTGAGGGCGGGCTGGCTGTAGCCCAGCTCGGCGGCCGCGGCGGTCACGGTGCCGGTGTCGGCGACCGCGCGCACGATGCGGAGGGTCAGCAGATCGAGGTCGTCGGTCATCCACGAACCATAACTCGGCGTTATGGCATGCGTCACCATCCTGGTCTTGTCGTACCGCGGTGCCCGGCCCACTCTGGTGCGATGACCGAGACCAGCAGCACCCTGACCGTCGAGGAGGCGGCCACCCGCTTCGCCCCCGGCACCGGCTACCTCGCCCCGTGCACCATGGGCCTGCCCCTGGCCGAGACGCTCGCGGCCCAGCGCGACGACCTCGACCGCTGGACCACCGGCTCGCGTTCGCCCGTCGCCTACGGCGACGTCGTCGAGCGCGCGAGGTCGTCGTACGCGCGACTGGTGGGCGTGCCCGTCACGAGCGTCGCGATCGGCTCACAGACCTCGGCCATGGTCGCCGTCGTGGCCGCCGCCGCTCCGGACGGTGCCGAGGTCGTGTGCGTCGACGGGGACTTCAGCTCGGTCGTCTACCCGTTCCTGCAGCAGGCGCACCGGGGCGTGACGGTCCGGAGCGTCCCCGTCGACGAGCTCGCCGAGGCCGTCGGGCCCGGAACGTGGTGCGTCGCGTGGTCGGCGGTGCAGTCCGCGACCGGCGTCGTGGCCGACGACGCGCGGATCCGCGCCGCGGCCGCCGCCCACGGCGTCCTCACCGTCTGCGACGTGACGCAGGCCGCGGGCGTCCTCCCGGTCGACGCCTCCTCCTGGGACGTCTCGGTCGGGCACGCGTACAAGTGGCTGTGCTGCCCCCGCGGCGCGGCCTTCATGACGCTGTCCGCGCGTGCCCTCGCCGAGCTGCGGCCCGTCCAGGCAGGCTGGTACGCGGGCGACTCCGTCTGGTCGTCCTGCTACGGGCCCGCGATGCAGCTCGCCCACGACGCCCGCGCCTTCGACGTCTCGCCCGCCTGGCCCGCCTGGCCGGGTGCCGCCGCCGCCCTCGAGACCTTCGCCCGGCTCGACCCGGCCGAGACCTGGGCGCACGCCAGCGGGCTGGGCGACGAGCTCTGCCGCAGGCTCGACCTGCCCGAGCAGCACCAGGCGATCGTCACCTGGGCCGACGTCGACGGCCGTGCCGCGACGGCGATGGGGGAGGCGGGCCTCACGGTCTCCGCACGGGCCGGTCGCGTGCGCGTGGCCTTCCACCTCTGGAACACGAGCGAGGACGTGGAGGCGGTCGTCGCCTCCCTGGCGCGGTGACCGGGGCGTCATGGGTGCCGGGGCGGGGCGGGCGAGGTCGCCCGCGCGGCTAGAGTTGCCGGGTACCTCGACCGCCGGGCCCCGCGCCCGGACCGATCCTCTGGAGCACACCCCGTGGCAGCACCCAACCGTCTCGATTCCGTCATCGCCCTGGCCAAGCGCCGCGGGTTCGTCTTCCAGTCGGGCGAGATCTACGGGGGCTCGCGGTCGGCCTGGGACTACGGCCCGCTCGGCGTCGCGCTCAAGGAGAACATCAAGCGCCAGTGGTGGCAGACCATGGTGCAGGGCCGCGACGACGTCGTCGGGCTCGACTCCGCGGTCATCCTGCCCCGCCAGGTGTGGGAGGCGTCCGGGCACGTCGAGGTCTTCAGCGATCCCCTCGTCGAGTCGCTGCACACCCACAAGCGCTACCGCGCCGACCACCTCCTCGAGGCCTACGAGGCCAAGCACGGCCACCCGCCCGAGAACGGCCTCGCCGACGTGCGCGACCCCGAGACCGGCCAGCCCGGCTCGTGGACCGAGCCGCAGAACTTCTCCGGCCTGCTCAAGACGTTCCTCGGGCCGGTGGACAACGATCAGGGCATGGCGTACCTGCGACCCGAGACGGCCCAGGGCATCTTCACGAACTTCGACAACGTCCTGCAGTCGTCGCGCATCAAGCCGCCGTTCGGCATCGGCCAGATCGGCAAGAGCTTCCGCAACGAGATCACGCCCGGCAACTTCATCTTCCGCACGCGCGAGTTCGAGCAGATGGAGATGGAGTTCTTCGTCGAGCCCGGCAGCGACGAGGAGTGGCACCAGTACTGGATCGACGCCCGGTTCCAGTGGTACGTCGACCTCGGCATCGACCCCGAGAACCTGCGTCTCTACGAGCACGCGGCCGAGAAGCTCTCGCACTACTCGAAGCGCACCGTCGACATCGAGTACCGGTTCCGCTTCGCGGGCGGCGAGTTCGGCGAGCTCGAGGGCGTCGCGAACCGCACCGACTACGACCTCAAGACGCACGCCGCCGCCTCCGGCAAAGACCTGTCGTACTTCGACCAGGCGAAGAACGAGCGCTGGACGCCGTACGTGATCGAGCCCGCGGCCGGGCTCACCCGGTCGCTGATGGCTTTCCTCGTCGACGCGTACACCGAGGACGAGGCGCCCAACGCGAAGGGCGGCGTCGACAAGCGCACCGTGCTCAAGCTCGACCGTCGCCTGGCGCCGATCAAGGTCGCCGTGCTGCCCCTCAGCCGCAACGAGCAGCTGTCGCCGATGGCCCGCGGCCTCGCCGCCGACCTGCGCAAGTACTGGAACATCGACTTCGACGACGCCGGCGCCATCGGCCGCCGGTACCGCCGCCAGGACGAGATCGGCACGCCGTTCTGCGTCACGGTCGACTTCGACTCGCTCGAGGACGACGCGGTGACGGTCCGCGAGCGCGACACGATGGAGCAGCAGCGGATGCCCCTGACTGCGCTGCGCGGGTACCTCGCGGAGCAGCTGCTCGGCGCGTAGCGCCCGTCGAGCCGCCCGGGCCGCCCGGGTCGCCCGTCCGGGTCCGGTGCTGGTGCATCGGGCCCGCCCGCCCGCCGGCCCGGCCCAGCCCCGCCCCGCCCCGCCGCGCGCGTGCCTCCGCCTGCCCGCCGGACCCGAGGTCGGTCGGCAACTCCTGATCCGGGTCGGGTGCCCACGCGGCGGCGGGTCTGAGCCGCAGCGACGACTCCGCGGTGCAGGAGTTGCCGACGCCCCGGGGCACTAGGACGAGCGGCGGGCGGGCGGAGGGGCTGCACCGGGCGGCAGCCGTCGGGCCTCCACGGTGTCGCGTCCTGAGCACGGTGTCCCCAGGCGGAGCGACGGACGCTGCGGCTCGTGCTCCCGCACGGGCAGGGTCGGGGGATGACGACGATCCGAGAGCTGGTGGCCGCGGCCGGCGGCCTGCTGCACAAGCGCGACCTCGTCGGCCACGGCGCCACCGACAGACACCTCACGGCTGCGGTGCGGGCTCTGGACGTCCGGCGTCCGAGGCGCGGGTGGTACTCGACCTGGCCGTCCACCGACCCGAGGTTCGTCGCGGTCGCGGTCGGAGGGAGGCTGACCGGGGCAGCCGCGCTCGCTCTCCTGGGCGCGTGGGCCTGGGATCGCCGTCCACCCGACGTCGTCGTCTCCGTGCCGCGCAGCGCATCGCGTCTGAGGCGCCGCGTCGGCGTGCGCGTCGTGTGGGACGGAGGGGACGTGGTCGATCGGGGCGGCAGCGCGACCGTGGACGCCCGCGACGCACTGGCTCGCGCCGTGGTCGAGGCGCCCGGCTTCGAGGACGCGGTGATCCTGGCCGACTGGGCCCGTTACGTCGAGCTGATCACCGAGGGGGACGACCGGGCCGTCCTCGGGCGGCACCGTGCGGACGCGTCCGGGCTGGCCGACTGGAGCGACGTCGGCGCTCAGAGCATCCTCGAGAGCGCGGCGGGCACCCGGCTGCGCCTGGCCGGCCGTCTCGTCGAACGGCAGGTGATCGTCGGCCCGCGGGGCGAGGCCGTCGACCACGTCGTCGACGGCACGGCGTCCCTCGAGACGGACGGCCGAGAGCACCACGCTGACCGGTTCGAGAACGACCGGCGGAAGGACCTCCTGACGATCGCGGCGGGATTCGTGCCGTGCCGGGCCAGCTACCGACAGGTACGCGAGAGCTGGTCGACGGTGCAGGACGCGGTCGACCAGCTCGTGAGGCTCGCCGGCGGACCGCCGCCCCGCGCCCGTCCCGAGGCTCGCCTCCCGCGACTGCTGGGCCCGCGGGGCAGACGCCGCTGGAGGCTGGGGCCCCAGCCGGGAATGCCGCGCCCCCACGCGGACTTGGCCCTGTCGTGACCGACACGACCACCACCGCCTCCTCGCCCGTCTCCGCCACGCCGATCAAGGTCGACGTGTGGAGCGACATCGCCTGCCCTTGGTGCTACATCGGCAAGCGCAAGTTCGAGGACGCTGCGGCGCGCTTCGACGGCGAGGTCGAGGTCGAGTACCACTCGTTCGAGCTGTCGCCCGACACCCCGGTCGACTTCGAGGGCGACGAGGTCGACTTCCTCGCGAAGCACAAGGGGATGCCGGCCGACCAGGTGCGCGGCATGCTCGACCACGTCACGGGCATCGCGGCCGAGGTCGGACTGGACTACGACTTCGGCTCGCTGCACCACACGAACACCGTGAAGGCGCACCAGCTGCTGCACTTCGCGAAGGCGCGGGGCCTCCAGCTGGAGATGACCGAGCGTGTGCTCGCCGCCTACTTCGTCGAGGGCCGGCACGTCGGTCGCACGGCCGACCTCGCGGATCTCGCGGCAGAGCTGGGGCTCGACCGGGACGAGGTCGTTGCCTCGCTCGAGTCCGACGAGCACCTCGCCGACGTGCGTGCCGACCAGCAGCAGGCGCAGTCGTTCGGGATCACGGGCGTGCCCTTCTTCGTCCTCGAGGGCAAGTACGGCATCTCCGGCGCGCAGGCGCCCGAGGCGTTCCTCGGCGCCCTGCAGCAGGTGCAGTCCGAGCTGGCCGCGGCCGAGACGGACGCCCTCCGATGAGCCCGTTCGCCATGCTCGGCGACGCGGACGCACTCGCGTGCGAGGGCGACTCGTGCCTGCTGCCGGCAGTGGTCGCCACCGTCGGCGCCCTGACCCCGAGCGGGCCGCCGACCGCCGATCCGATCGACGCAGACCCTGCCCAGGAGGCGGCGGTCAGTCGCTGATGTCCGCCACAGTCGCCGAGTACGCCTCGATCAGGTCGTCAGCCTCGACGAACGCGCTCAGACCGTGCCCGCCGGCTCCCATGGCCACTCGTCGACCGACGATGCGCTCGTCGGCGACCACGGGCCACGGCGTGGAGCTGCCGATCGGCGTGATGGTGCCGCGCTCGAAGCCCGTGGCGTCGAGGGCGACCTCGGCGGCCGGCATCGACAGCTTGTTCACGCCGACCACGGTCCGCAGCTTGCGCCATGAGATCTGCCGGTCTCCGGGGACGAGCGCGAACAGGAACGACCCGTCGTGCCGCTTGACCACGAGGCTCTTGACGACGGACGAGGGGTCGACCCCCAGCAGCGAGGCCGCCTCCTCGAGGCTGTCGGCCGCCGGTCGGGCGACGATCTCGACGTCGAGGCCACGTGCCGCCGCGTCGGCGAGGAGCCGCCGCGTGCCTGGCCCCTGCACCTCTCCCGGTGCCACGGCACCCTCCACAGGCGACTCGTCGGAGGATGTCGATGCAGGGCCGCTCATGGGAGAATCGTACCGATGACCACCACCACCCTGCCCTCCCGCGGCCTCTCGATCGGACCGATCGACGTGGCCTCGCCCGTCGTCCTCGCGCCGATGGCCGGGATCACCAACACGGCCTACCGCCGCCTGTGCCGCGAGCACGGGGCGGGCCTGTACGTCAGCGAGATGATCACGAGCCGCGCCCTCGTCGAGCGCACCCCCGAGTCGATGCGGCTGATCACGCACCACGAGAGCGAGACGCCGCGCAGCATCCAGCTCTACGGCGTCGAGCCGAACACCGTCGCCGAGGCGGTGACCATGCTCGTCGCCGAGGACCGCGCGGATCACATCGACCTCAACTTCGGCTGCCCCGTGGCCAAGGTCACGCGGCGCGGCGGGGGAGCAGCACTGCCCTGGAAGATCGGGCTGTTCCGGGAGGTCGTCGAGCGGGCCGTCAAGGCCGCGGGCGACGTGCCGCTGACGGTCAAGATGCGCAAGGGCATCGACGACGAGCACCTCACCTACCTCGAGGCGGGCCGCGCGGCCGAGGGAGCCGGCGTCGCGAGCGTCGCCCTGCACGCCCGCACCGCCTCCGAGTACTACTCGGGCCAGGCCGACTGGTCGGCCATCGAGAAGCTTAAGCAGACGGTCACGAGCGTGCCGGTCCTCGGCAACGGCGACATCTGGTCCGCGGCGGACGCGCTCCGCATGGTCGACGAGACGGGCTGCGACGGCGTCGTCGTCGGGCGGGGCTGCCTCGGGCGGCCCTGGCTGTTCGGCGACCTCGCGGCCGCCTTCCGCGGCGAGGAGCAGAAGGCCGAGCCGACCCTGGGCGAGGTGGCGACGTCGTTCCGGCGGCACGCCGAGCTGCTGGTCGAGTTCTACGACGGCGACGAGCCGCACGCCTGCCGAGACATCCGCAAGCACGTCGCGTGGTACTTCAAGGGCTACCCCGTGGGCGGCGACACGCGCGCCGCACTGGCCGCCGTCGAGTCGCTGCAGCAGATGGACGACCTGCTCGCGACCCTCGACGCCGACCAGCCCTACCCGGGCGACGCCGCGGAGGGGCCGAGAGGTCGTGCCGGCAGCCCGAAGCGGCCGTCGCTGCCCGACCGCTGGCTCGAGAGCCGCGAGCTCGACGAGGCGTTCCGCGGCGAGCTGGTCGCGGCCGAGCTGCACCACAGCGGGGGCTGAGGCGTGCCTGCTGCCCCGTCGTCCGTCCGTCGCACCTCCCTGAACTCCTCCTTCCCCGCCAGCCCGAGAGGCCCCCGGTGACCACTGCCTCCCTGCACGGCGTCGGCGTCGACTACGCCCCCGCCGACTCCGAGCGCTGGCTGCCCGAGCAGCACTCGAACCGTCGGAGCGACTTCGCCCGCGACCGCGCGCGTCTGCTGCACTCGAGCGCCCTGCGCCGCCTCGCCGCGAAGACGCAGGTGCTGAGCCCGACCGCGGGCCTCGACTTCGCCCGCAACCGCCTGACGCACTCGCTCGAGGTGGCGCAGGTCGGTCGCGAGCTCGCGACGAGCCTCGGGCTCGACCCCGATGTGGTCGACACCGCATGCCTGGCGCACGACCTCGGCCACCCGCCGTTCGGGCACAACGGCGAGCGGGCTCTCAACGAGTGGGCCTCGGGGATCGGGGGCTTCGAGGGCAACGCCCAGACCCTCCGGCTGCTCACGCGCATCGAGCCCAAGGTCATCGACGCGACGGGGCGCAGCTTCGGCCTGAACCTCACCCGGGCGAGCCTCGACGCGAGCTGCAAGTACCCGTGGCCGACGGCGCAGGGCGTCCCCGACCCAGGCGGGCGCATGAAGTTCGGCTTCTACGACGACGACACCGCCGCCTTCGAGTGGCTGCGGGCGGGCGCGCCTCGCCGCCGCCGGTGCATCGAGGCCCAGGTGATGGACCTCTCCGACGACATCGCCTACTCGGTGCACGACTTCGAGGACGCCGTCGTGAACGGCTACGTCGACGTGTCGAGCCTCGGATCGCCAGAGGGCCACGAGGCGCTGGTCACGGCGATGCACGCCTGGGTCGGCGGCGAGCTGAGCCGGGACGAGCTCGAGGAGGCCTTCGACCGCCTCCGGCGCCAGCCCTTCTGGCTCCGCTCCTACGACGGCGGCCGTCTCGACCAGGCCCGCCTCAAGAACCTCACGAGCCAGCTGATCGGCCGCTTCGCCGGCTCGGCCACGCAGTCCACGCGCGAGTCGTACGCCGAGCAGTCGCTCATCCGATTCAGCGCCAGCATGGTCATCTCGCCCGACGTCATCGGCGAGATCGCCGTGCTGAAGGGCATCACTGCCGCCTTCGTGATGACCCAGGGGCACCGGCAGCCGATCTACGAGCGCCAGCGAGAGGTGCTGACGACCTTGTCCGACGCGCTCTGGGCGGCGGGCGACTCCGAGCTCGACCCGGGGTTCCGGGCCGACTGGGCCGTCGCCGACGACGACGACGGCAGGAGGCGCGTGGTCGTCGACCAGGTCGCCTCCCTGACCGACCAGAGTGCGGTCAGCTGGCACGACCGCCTCGTCGGCGCGCGATGACCGGCCCCGTGACCCGCCCCGCGGCTCGCCCTGGTACCCGCCCCGTGACCGGCTCCGTGCGCCGAGGAGGGACTGTCCGGTGCCCGGCCTGATCAAGCGCGACGACATCGACGAGGTGCGCTCGCGCACGAACATCGCCGACGTCGTGGGCGACCACGTGACCCTCAAGGGCGCCGGGGTCGGCTCGCTCAAGGGCCTCTGCCCGTTCCACGACGAGCGCAGCCCGAGCTTCCACGTCCGGCCCCAGGTCGGCCGGTACCACTGCTTCGGCTGCGGCGAGGACGGCGACGTCTACAGCTTCGTCATGAAGACCGACCACACGACCTTCCAGGAGGCGGTGGAGAGGCTGGCGAGCCGGATCGGCTTCACCCTGCGCTATGAGGACGGCGGCCAGGCGAGCGACCACGGCGGCCGTGCGCGCCTGATCGCCGCGAACGAGGCGGCGCGGGAGTTCTTCGTCCAGCACCTGACGGCGGCGGACGCCGAGCCGGCCAGGCGGTTCCTCGGCGAGCGCGGCTTCGACCCCGCCGCCGCAGAGCGCTTCGGCGTCGGCTTCGCGCCGAAGTCGTTCGACGCCCTCCGCTCGCACCTCAAGGGCGCGGGCTTCGCGGACGAGGAGCTGGTCACGGCCGGCCTCCTGAGCCAGGGCGACCGCAGCCCGTACGACCGGTTCCGAGGTCGACTCGTGTGGCCCATCCGCGACGTCACCGGGTCGACCATCGGCTTCGGGGCGCGGCGCCTCCTCGACGACGACAAGGGGCCCAAGTACCTCAACACCCCCGAGACGCCGATCTACCACAAGTCGCAGGTCCTCTACGGACTGGATCTCGCCCGTCGCGACATCGCGAAGGGCAAGCAAGTCGTCATCGTCGAGGGCTACACCGACGTCATGGCCTGCCACCTGGCGGGCGTGACGACCGCCGTGGCCACCTGTGGCACCTCCTTCGGCGTCGACCACATCAAGCTGCTGCGACCGATGCTCGGCGAGAGCGCGGGGCACGACCTCTCGGCGCTCGGCCAGGTCGTCTTCACGTTCGACCCCGACGAGGCCGGCCAGAAGGCCGCGTCCCGCGCCTTCGCCGAGGAGCAGCGCTTCCAGACGCAGACCTTCGTCGCGCTCCCGCCCGAGGGCCTCGACCCGTGCGACCTGCGGCTCGCGAGGGGCGAGGACGCCGTGCGGCGCATGATCGACACCCGCCGGCCGATGTTCGAGTTCATGATCCAGCGGAGCGTCCTGGCGTTCGACCTGGAGACCGTGGAGGGACGGGCGAGCGCCGTCAGGGCGGCCGCTCCCGCCGTCGCGTCGATCCGCGACAACTCGATCCGGCTCGGCTACGCGCGATTCCTCGCGAAGGCCGTCGGAGAGGACACGGAGAGCGTCGTCGAGGTCGTCACCTCCGTGATGCGCCAGGCGCAGGCGGCGGCGTCGGCGCCTCGCGCCCTGCCGGCCAACGCGTCAGAGGGGCGTCAGTCCATCACGAGCCTGCCGCCCCTGCCCGACGAGCCGGCCGGCCCGAGCCTCATGACGCTGCCGGGCGACCTGACCACGCGCACGGAGCGCGACGCCGTGATGGCGATGCTGCAGCACCCCGACGCGGTGGGCTTCGAGCTGATGAGGCGGGCAGTCCAGGCCCGTCTCGAGACGTCGTCGCTCGCGGTCGTGCGCGACGCCATCGGCGCGAGCCTCGACAAGTTCGGCGACGCCTCCTGGCTGGACGTCGTGCTCGACCAGACTCCCTCGCCGTTCGACGCCCTGGCGAAGGAGCTGGCGGTGGCCCCCATCCCCGAGCGCCAGGACAGGGAGATCACGACCTACTGCCGTGGCATCGTCGTGTCGATCGTCGAACGCGACCTGATCCGCGAGAAGTCCGAGCTGATGGGCCGGTCGTTCCGCACCGACGTCAAGACCGACCCGGAGAAGTGGCGCGAGATCCAGGTGCAGCTCGCCGCCGTCGAGGTCGAGCGGAGGGCGCTCACCGCCGAGCAGTGAGGGGGTGCGGCGGCCGCGTGGACGATGCCGAGCCGCGGTCGGACCAGGTGGCAAACTTCGTTGCGAGTTTGTAAACGATCGCCTACCGGTTGCAGCCGAGAGCTGACTGTGTGTTACGAATAGCTACCCCCCGTGCACTGTCGCACCCACAGCTGCGGCCTCGGGGTCCCTGCACACAGAGAAAGAGGCAACCGGAATGACATCCGACTCCAGGCTCAACCGCCGCGTCCTCGCCGTCATGGGGGGAGCAGCCGCCACGGCTCTCGTCCTGGCCGGCTGCGCGTCCGGCGGCGACGCGGCCGACGACGCGCTCAACGGCATCAGCGTCGGCACCACCGACGTCATCACCTCCCTCGACCCGGCCGGGTCGTACGACAACGGCTCGTTCGCGGTGCAGAACCAGGTCTTCGGGTTCCTGATGAACTCGCCCTACGGCAGCCCGGACGTCGAGCCCGACCTCGCCGAGTCGGCCGAGTTCACCGACCCGACCACGTACACGGTCACCCTCAAGGACGGCCTGACGTTCGCCAACGGCAACGCGCTGACCTCGAGCGACGTGAAGTTCACCTTCGACCGCCAGCTGGCCATCGCGGACGACAACGGCCCCTCGTCGCTGCTCGGCAACCTCGCCAGCACCGAGGCCCCCGACGACAAGACGGTCGTCTTCACGCTCAAGGGCGCCGACCAGACCTGGCCCCAGATCCTCTCGAGCCCCGCTGGCCCCATCGTCGACGAGGACGTCTTCTCGGCGACCGGTCTGACCACGCCGGACGACATCGTCGAGGGCAACGCCTTCTCCGGGCAGTACACGATCACCGACTACTCCGAGAACGAGTCGATCCAGTACGCGGCCAACGAGTCCTACGACGGCGTGCTGGGCGCGGCGAAGACCGACTCGGTCACCGCCACGTACTACACGGAGGAGACCGACCTCAAGCTCGCCGTGCAGGAGGGCGACGTCGACGTCGCGAACCGCAGCCTGAGCCCGACCGACCTCGCCGACCTGGCGAAGGACGACTCGCTGACCGTGCACAACGGCCCCGGCGGCGAGACCCGCTACATGGTCTTCAACTTCGACACGATGCCCTACGGCGCGACCCAGCCCGACGCCGACGCGGCGAAGGCCCTGGCCGTGCGCCAGGCCGTCGCGAGCGTCGTCGACCGCGAGGCCCTCGCCAAAGAGGTCTACAACGACACCTACACGCCCCTCTACTCCGTCGTCCCCGACGGCCTGACCGGCGCCACCAAGCCGCTCGAGTCGCTCTACGGCGACGGCCAGGGCGGCCCCGACGCCGACGCGGCGACCGCGGCGCTGTCGACGGCCGGCGTGGACGTTCCCGTGCAGCTCGACCTGCAGTACAGCCCCGACCACTACGGCGCGTCGAGCGACGAAGAGTACGCGCTCATCAAGACGCAGCTCGAGGCGTCGGGCCTGTTCACCGTGAACCTGCAGTCGACCCTGTGGGACACCTACTCCACCGAGCGCCGTCAGGACGCCTACCCGGTGTACCAGCTCGGCTGGTTCCCGGACTTCTCGGATGCGGACAACTACCTGTCGCCGTTCTTCGTGAAGGACAACTTCGTCGGCAACCACTACGACTCGGCGGCCGTCCAGGCCCTCCTGTCGCAGGAGATCGCCGAGGACGACGAGGCGGCCCGCACGGCGCTCATCGGGGACGTCCAGGACGCCGTCGCGGCCGACCTGCCCACGCTGCCGCTCCTCCAGGGCACGCAGGTCGTCGTCTCGGCCAGCGACGTGCAGGGCGTCGACGACACGCTCGACGCGTCGTTCAAGTTCCGCTACGGAGCGCTCAGCCGCTAGTCGGCAGGACGACCGCCTCACGGCGCGACGACGAGGGGTGCTCCGCCCACGGGCGGGGCACCCCTCGCGTCCGCCCTCCTCGCTCCACCCAGAAAGGCACATCGACGTGACAGTGCTCACCGGCGACCAGATCGCCCCCGAGCGGCCCGCCCCGGCGGCCCCCCGACGACGCCGTGCAGGCGGCGGAGGCGGTGGTCTCGGACGCTACCTGGTGGTCAGGGCCCTCCTCATCATCCCCACCGTCTTCATCCTGGTCACGCTGGTGTTCTTCCTGATGCGCGTGGTCGGCAACCCGATCACGGCCTCGGTGGGCGACCGTCTGACGGAGGCGCAGCTCGCCGAGCGCCTCGCCGCGGCCGGCTACGACCGGCCGATCATCGTCCAGTACGTCGAGTACCTCGGCCAGATCGTGCGCCTGGACTTCGGCACCACCGCCACGGACAACCGCCAGATCAGCGACATCATCGTCACGTACGGCGCCGCGACCCTCGAGCTCGTGATCTACGCGCTGATCGTGGCGCTCGTGATCGGCATCCCGCTCGGCATGCTGGCGGCCTACCTCCGCGACCGCTGGCCCGACGCCGTGCTGCGCATCCTCGCGATCTTCGCCTACGCCACTCCCGTCTTCTTCGCGGGCCTGCTGCTCAAGCTCACCTTCTCGGTCTGGCTCGGCTGGCTCCCGCTGAGCGGGCGTGCCGACACGAGGATCGCCATCGCCCTCGGCCGGATCGAGAACCCGACGGGCATCTACATCCTCGACGCGCTCCGGCTCGGCAACTCGACGATCACCCTGAACGTGCTCAGCCACGCGGTGCTGCCGGCCCTCACGCTCGGCCTCCTCACGGCGGGCATCTTCCTCCGCCTGGTGCGGACGAACGTGATCGGCACGCTCGGCTCCGAGTACGTCGACGCGGCGAGGTCGCGCGGCGTCTCCGAGCTTCGCCTGGTGCGCAAGCACGCGCTGAAGCCGGCACTCATCCCGATCATCACCGTGATGGGCCTGCAGATCGCCATGCTGCTCGGCGGCTCGGTCCTCACCGAGACGACCTTCGGCTGGCGCGGCCTCGGCTTCCAGCTGCAGCAGTACCTGTCGGCGCGAGACTTCGTGGCCGTGCAGGGCATCGTCGCGGTGCTCGCCGTCATCGTCGCCGTCACGAACTTCCTGGTCGACGTCATCGCGGCCCTCATCGACCCGAGAGTGAGGTACTGACCGTGTCGACCACCACCTCCGGCGTCCTGTCCGACCGGCACGAGCCCCTCTGGAAGCGCCTGCCGATCGTCGCCCACGTGCGACGCTCGGTCGGCCTGCAGCGCGGCATGCTCGTCGCCGGCATCGTCATCTGCGTCGCGTTCATCGTGCTCGCCGTGTTCGCCCCGCTCATCGCGCCGTACGGCTACGGCCAGCTCAGCGACGACGCGGGCACGTTCGCCCGTCAGGCCGCGCCCTCGGCCCAGCACCTCTGGGGCACCACGGTCGGCGGCTACGACGTCTTCAGCCGCGTGGTCTGGGGCACCAGGACCGCCATCTCCGTGGTCGTCGTGGCCGTCGTCCTGTCGATCGTGCTGGGCGTCGTCCTGGGCCTCGTCTCCGGCTACCTCGGCGGCTGGGTCGACCGCGTGCTCGTCGTCGTGGCCGACGCCGTCTACGCGTTCCCCTCGCTGCTGCTCGCCATCGTCGTCTCGATCGTCATCAGCGGCGGCCAGTCGAGCCTCTGGGGCGGCATCCTCTCGGCGGGCATCTCGATCACCGTCGTCTTCGTGCCGCAGTACTTCCGGGTCGTCCGCGCCGAGGCCGTCCGGCTCAAGTCCGAGGCGTTCGTCGAGTCCGCCAAGGTCGTCGGCAGCAGCACGCCGCGCATCATGTTCAAGCACGTGCTCCGCAACGCGACCCGCAGCCTGCCGCTGATCCTCACCCTGAACGCGTCGGAGGCGATCCTCACCCTGGCTGCCCTCGGCTTCCTGGGCTTCGGCATCGGCCCGACGTCGGCCGCCGAGTGGGGCTACGACCTGAACCGCGCGCTCAGCGACACGGCGAGCGGCATCTGGTGGACAGGCGTGTTCCCCGGTGCGGCCATCGTCCTGATGGTGCTCGGCATCACCCTCGTGGGCGAGAGCCTGAACGACCTGGCCGACCCGCGCCTCCGCACGCGTCGCCGGGCCGGTCGCAGCAAGAAGGCCGGACGCAGCAGCGACGGCAGCACGACGACCAGCACGACCGCGGCGCCGGTCGAGCCGCAGGAGGCGACAGCATGACGACAGGACCGCTCGACCAGGGCGCACAAGGCGTCCAGGGCACCCAGCCCGTCCGCCACGCCTCGCAAGAGGTGCCTCGCGACGAGCGCGACGTGGCAGTCGGGATCACCGACCTGCGCGTGACCTTCGCGACCGACGGCGGCGACGTCGCGGCGGTCCGCGGCGTCACCCTCGACGTGCGCGCGGGCGAGGTGCTCGCGATCGTCGGGGAGTCCGGCAGCGGCAAGTCCGTGACGGCCAAGACGATCCTGCGCCTCCTGCCCGAGACGGCCGTCGCCTCCGGTGCCGTCGTGCTCTCGGGCAAGAACGTGCTCGAGATCGGCCGGGGCGCCGTGCGGGAGATGCGCGGCACCGAGGTCGCGATGGTGTTCCAGGAGCCCTCGACCGCCCTCAACCCCGTCTACACGGTGGGCTGGCAGATCGCCGAGGGCATCCGTGCCCACGGCAAGGTCGGTCGCAAGGAGGCGCGTGCCAGGGCCGTCGACATCCTGCGGAAGGTGGGCATCCCCGACCCCGAGACTCGCGTCGACTACTACCCGCACCAGTTCTCGGGCGGCCAGAAGCAGCGCGTGGTCATCGCGATGGCCCTGGTGCTCAATCCGTCCGTGATCGTCGCCGACGAGCCGACCACCGCGCTCGACGTGACGGTGCAGGCCGAGATCCTCGACCTGCTGCGTCGCTGCCGGGACGACTTCGGCGCGGCCATCGTGCTGATCACCCACAACATGGGCGTCGTGGCCGACCTGGCGGACCGGGTGGCCGTGATGTACCAGGGCGAGGTCGTCGAGCAGGCGACCTCGGAGGCGCTCTTCGCGGCGCCGCAGGACGACTACACCAAGCGCCTCCTCGGCAGCGTCCCCGTGCTCGAGCCACGGGGCGCGCAGGTGCAGGCCGGCGAGGCCGACCGCGACGTCGTCGTGCGCGCGACCGGGCTCGAGATCGAGTACCCGGGGCGTCTCGGCCGCGGCGGGTTCCGAGCCGTCAAGGGCGTGGACTTCTCGATCGCCAAGGGCGAGGTGCTCGGCCTCGTCGGCGAGAGCGGCTCGGGCAAGACCACCATCGGCCGGGCCATCGCCGGCCTGACCAGGGTCACCGGCGGGTCGCTCGAGGTGCTGGGCGTCGAGATGAACGGCGTGCACGAGCGCGACTTCAAGCCGCTGCGCGCCGACATCGGGTTCGTGTTCCAGGACCCTGCGTCGAGCTTCAACCCGCTGCTGACCATCGCCGAGTGCGTGGCGGAGCCCCTGATCGTGCACGGCCGCGCCGGCGACGCGCGTGCCGCGCGGCCACGCGTCGACGAGCTGATGGAGGCGGTGCAGCTGCCCAGGGCGTTCGGCGACCGCTACCCGCACGAGCTCAGCGGCGGCCAGCGACAGCGCGCCAGCCTCGCCCGGTCCCTGGCGCTCGAGCCGAGCCTCCTGATCGCCGACGAGCCGACGAGCGCGCTCGACGTGTCCGTCCAGGCGCGCGTGCTCGAGCTGTTCCGCGAGCTGCAGGCCGACCTCGGCTTCGCGGCGCTGTTCATCAGCCACGACCTCGCCGTGGTGAACATGCTCGCCGACCGCATCGGGGTCCTGTACCACGGCGACCTCGTCGAGAGCGGCCCGAACGACCAGGTGCTCGGCGCCCCCGAGCACCCGTACACGCAGCGCCTGCTCGCGTCCCTGCCCGTGCCCGACCCGGCGGAGCAGGCGGCGCGTCGTCGCCGTCTCGCCGAGCTCGACGCCCGCGCGGCGTCGAGCGAGGTAGCGTGACGCGGGTGAGCCCCGAACTCGACCTGGACCGCCCCGTCACCACCGACGACCTGTCGCTGACCTACCCCGCGAGGGCCGGCCACCCGGCGCTCCGGGCGGTCGACGGCGTCACCCTGGACATCAGGCCGGGCGAGATCGTCGCGGTGCTGGGCGAGAGCGGGTCGGGCAAGTCGACCCTCGCCCTGGCGCTGGCCGGGCTCGTCGGCAAGGGGCGTGCGCCGGAGGGGCGCCCACAGATCAGCGGGGGAGCGGCGAGCGTCTTCGGCCTCGACCTGACCCGCGCCTCCGCGCGCAGGCGCGACCGGCTCTCGGCGGTCGTCGGCTACCTCGCACAGGACGACGGCGAGGCGCTCAGCCCCGACCTGACCGTGGGCGAGGCCATCGCCGAGCCGATCTACCTCCGTGACCGGCGCTTCGACCGGCGCGAGGCCGGGCGCCTCGTGACGACGCTCGTCGACGCGGTCCACCTGCCGCTCGGGACGATGCTCAAGCAGACCTGGGAGCTCAGCTCCGGGCAGCGGCAGCGCGTGGCCCTGGCGCGGTCCCTCGTGCTCGAGCCGCGCCTCCTCGTGGCCGACGAGCCGGCGCGCGGCGTCGACGTGCTCGTGCGGCAGGCCGTGCTCGACGTCATCAAGAACCTGCACGCCGACCGCCAGTTCTCCGCGATGGTCGTCACGTCGAGCGTGTCCGAGGCCCGGGCGATCACCGACCGGGTGGCCGTCATGCGCGGCGGCCGCCTGGTCGGCCTCGGCCAGATCGACGAGGTGCTCCGTGACGGGGTGGACCCCTACGTCAAGGTGCTCTCGACGACGACGCCGATCGACGTGATCAGGCCGGACGAACGGAAGCGCGACGCGCGGGAGCGCGACGAGCGGGAGCGCGACGAGCACGAGCGCGACGCGCGACAGCGCGACGAGCACCGGTCGTGACCACGACCGAAGGAGGCGCGCGCGGCCACCGAGCGGCCGTCACCGGGGCAGCCGACCTGCCCCCGGAACGCCGGCCTCGACCGGGCGCGGTCAGCATCGGCCCGCGCAGCTCGTCCGTCTTCGCCGACGCCGTCGAGCAGGCGGGCGGCGAGCTCGTCCCGCTCGGTCCCGAGACCCGTGGCCTGATCTGGCTCTCGTACCGTGACGTCGCCGGCCTGGAGGCCGCCCTCGCGGCGCACGACGGCATCGAGTGGGTGCAGCTGCCCTGGGCCGGCGTGGACGCGTTCGCGGACGTCCTCGCGGCGCATCGCGACCGGGCGCTGCCGCTCTGGACGAGTGCCAAGGGCGCCTACGCCGAGCCCGTCGCCGAGCACGCGCTCGTGTTGCTGCTGTCCCTGCTGCGGGTCGTTCCGTCGCGGGTGCTCGCGACGACGTGGCAGACCGAGCAGCGGGGGATCTCGCTCTATGGTCGGCACGTCGTGATCGTCGGGGCGGGCGGCATCGCTCGCGAGCTGGTCCGTCTGCTGGCGCCGTTCGAGGTGCGGGTGACGATCGTGCGGCGCACCGCGGAGCCCGTCGAGGGCGTCGAGCGGACCGTGGGCGTCGAGCTCCTCGACGAGGTGCTGCCCACGGCTGACGTCGTCGTGCTGGCGGCAGCCGCGACCCCCGGCACGGCCCGCCTCTTCGACGCGCGCCGCCTGGCTCTGCTCCCGCCCCGCGCCGTCTTCGTCAACGTCGCGCGGGGGAGCCTCGTCGACACCGACGCCCTCGTCGCCGCCGTGCGCGACGACCGGCTCTGGGGCGTCGGGCTCGACGTCACCGACCCCGAGCCGCTGCCGGACGGCCATCCGCTCTGGGGCGACCCGAGGGTGATCGTCACGCCGCACCAGGCGGACACCCCGGAGATGACGGCGCCCCTCCTGGCCGGTCGCATCCGGCACAACGTGAGGGCACTCGCGGGCGACGGTCACTTCGTCGGCGTCGTCGACCCGATCGCCGGCTACTGAGCCGCCAGGCTGGCCGGGCCCCTCGGGCCTGACCGTCGAGGAGGTGGGCGACGCGCCCGGCGGTCACCTCGTGTTCAGAGACGGTCGCGACATGCGCTAGAGTTGTGTCCGCTGTCAGGGACTCCGGTCCACGGCAGTTGCCATTCCTCGATAGCTCAATTGGCAGAGCAGCCGGCTGTTAACCGGCAGGTTGTTGGTTCGAGTCCAACTCGGGGAGCGAAGGCCCAGCGGCTCCACCCGCTGGGCCTTTTCTCTTGTGCGGGTGCTGCTTCAGTCGTCGAGGTGGTCGACTCCCGGCAGCCACGACTTGCCCGGCACGCCCCAGCCCGACTTCTTGACGCTTTTCGCTGCGGCCTTGTGCAGCGGCTGCTCCAGGCGGTCCGCGTAGAGGACGCCGTCCAGGTGGTCGTACTCGTGCTGGAAGATGCGGGCCAGCCAGCCGTGGGCCTCGATCTCGTACTGGTCGCCGTCGAGGTCCGTCGCACGGAGCAGCACGCTGTCGGCCCGGCGCAGCGGGAACCGCTCGCCCGGGATCGAGAGGCACCCCTCCGACTCCTCCTCGTCGTCCAGGGGCTCGATGTCGAGCGGGCTCTGCCACAGGGTCGGGTTGATCGCCACGCCGCGCCAGGACTCGCCGTCGTCGTCGACCCACGAGTACACGAAGAGGCGGCGCCCGACACCGACCTGCGGGCCTGCGAGGCCCACGCCGGGGGCGGCGTCCATCGTCTCGAACATGTCGGCGACGAGCGTGCGCAGGTCGTCGTCGACGACCTCCACCTCGGCGGCTCGGGCGTGGAGGACGGGTTCTCCCGTGATGGTGATGGGTCGTACGGCCATTCGCCCAGACTATCCAGCGCGCTGCCGCTACCGTGTCACCGTGAGCGCTGACCTCGGGGACCTGACCGCCCAGGTGTCGTTGACCCCCTACCAGGCCCTCGGCATCCCCATCGCCCTCGTCGGGGCCGTCTTCCTCTCGATCGGCGCCCAGCTGCAGAGCCGTGGGGTCGAGAAGGTCGAGAGCCGTCTCGGGGCCGCGAAGAGCGGCATGAGCGTGCGCCAGGTGGCGGCGCTGGTCGGCAGGCCGTCCTGGGTGGCCGGCACGCTCCTCCTCGGCCTCGCCGTCGTCTTCCAGCTGACCAGCCTCAACATCGCGCCGCTGCTCGTCGTGCAGCCGCTCGGGGCCGTGGCCCTCGTCGTCACCGCGGTCGTCAACGCGCGGGTGACGAAGCAGCGCCTGAGCACGAAGGTCAAGCGGTCGATCGCGCTCTGCGTGGGCGGCATCGGGCTCTTCGCGACCGTGGCCGCGTTCGCGGCGACCGAGACGCCGATCACCACCCGTCAGCTCGTGACGGTGCTCGTGCTGCTGCTCGTCGTGGGGGCCCTCCTCGCGGTCGCCTTCGTGCTGTTCCGTCACCGCAGGAACGTGCTGTTCTACGTCATCGGCGCCGGCGTCCTCTACGGCTTCGTCGCCACCCTCGCCAAGGTCGTGCTGAACCGGATCACGTCGGGCACCTTCGACTGGCTCGAGGTCGTCTGCATCGTCATGCTCGTCGCGGCGGCGGTGCTCGGCGGCTACTTCGTGCAGAACGCCTACTCGTCGGGCTCTCCCGACCTCGTCATCGCGGGCCTCACCGTCGTCGACCCGATCATCGCCGTCACCATCGGCATCGTCGTGCTCGGCGAGGCCGCGACGGCGCCGCCGATCGCCGCAGTGCTCTTCCTCGTGGCAGGTGCCGTCGCCGTCGCCGGCGTCTTCCAGCTCGCCAAGCACCAGCCGCAGAAGAAGAGGGTCAGCTGAGCTACCGTGGTGGTCGCGGGTCGCGGGGCGACCTCCTCGCGGACCTGCGCCGCGACTCCTGCGCACCGGGCCCCGACCATCCCTCACGACAAGGAACGACCACGTGACCGACGCCGACGGACCGACCGATCCGAGCGACACCGCAGCCTGGGCCGACGCGCCGAGGCTGACGGTGCTGATCGCCGCCGACACGTTCCCGCCGGACGTCAACGGCGCGGCCAACTTCGCCGAGCGGCTCGCCGTCGGCATGGCCGCCCGCGGGCACGACGTGCACGTGCTCGCCCCCGCGGCCAGCCGCAAGCACGGCACCTTCCTCGAGCAGCACGCGGGCGTGACGCTGACGGTGCACCGGCTGTACTCGACCCGGTGGCCGCTGCACGACTGGCTGCGCTTCGCGACGCCGTGGCGGGCCGAGGCGAACGCCGAGCGGGTGATCCGTCAGATCCAGCCGGACGTCGTGCACATCCAGTCGCACATCGTGATCGGCCGGGCGGTGGTCCGCGTAGCGAACCGGCTCGGGATCAGGGCAGTGGCGACGAACCACTTCATGCCGGAGAACCTGCTCGAGCACACCGGGCTGCCGCACGCGCTGCGCGCCACCGCGGTGAAGATGGCCTGGGCCGACGCCAGCCGGACGTACCACCGCGTCGAGTCGATGACGACGCCGACCGACAAGGCCGCGAGGTTCCTCGAGAAGGCCATCGACGTCGAGGGGGTCCTCGCGGTGTCGTGCGGCATCGAGGCGTCGAACTACACCGCCCGTGACGACCGGCCGGAGGGCAATCGCATCGTCTTCGTCGGACGCGTCACGGCCGAGAAGCAGATCGACGTGCTGCTGCGGGCCATGACGCTGATCGACCCGGCGCTCGAGTCGACCCTGACGATCGTGGGCGGCGGCGACCTCATGCGGCACCTGCAGCAGGTCAGCGTCGACCTCGGCCTCGCCGGGCGCGTGACCTTCGCCGGCTACCTGTCGGACGCCGAGCTGCGTCGCACCCTGACCGACGCGACGGTGTTCGCGATGCCCTCGATCGCCGAGCTGCAGAGCATCGCGAGCCTCGAGGCCATGGCCTCGGGACTGCCGATCGTCGTCGCGGACGCGATGGCGCTGCCGCACCTCGTCGACGACGGCAGCAACGGCTGGTTGTTCCGCCCTGGCGACAGCGCCGACCTCGCCGAGAAGCTCACGCGGGTGCTCACGGCGTCCGACGACGACTATCTCGCGATGCGCCGCGCCAGCCTGCGGATGATCGAGGGGCACGACATCGAGCGCACGCTCAACGTCTTCGAGGGCCTGTATCGTGGGCAGCCGGTGGCTCCCACCACCGACGTCGTCTCGTCCTGACCTCACCTGCGGGTGTCGGCCCGGGCGGCGACACGGGGCGGTAGCTCAGCCGGTTAGAGCAGTCGACTCATAATCGATCGGTCACGGGTTCAAGTCCCGTCCGCCCTACTTCCGTGACGAGTCCGTGCGGCCCTCCCAGCGGCACGAGCCGTGCGTCTGGCACCATGGGCCGATGTTCTTCAGCAAGAGCGCCGGCCCCTCAGGGGACGACTCGCTCGAGTCAGTCGGCGCCGAGCCGCGCATGGGCGTCGGCGCGCAGGTCTACGTCCTCGACTCGGACGAAGATCCCACGTCGCCGTGGCCCTGGGGCCCGACCGGAGTGGTCATGCGGGCGGGCGGCTCGGCGTGGCAGGGCGTGTCCGCCATCGGCGGCTCGGCCCGCACGTGGTGGGTCGAGTTCGACTCGCCTCAGCTCGACCGGGACGGCGACGGTCCGGTGCAGAGCGCCCAGGTCGCCGAGCGCTTCCTCCGCCTCGCGCCGCCGATCACGCCCCGCTGACCCGCGCCCGGGTCCGCCCGGCGCCCGCTGACCCGCGCCTGCCGTCGCTCCCTTCTCGTGTTGGCAACTCCTGATCGGTGACGCCGTCTCGTGGCGCCCGCAGCGCCCGCAGCGCCCGTCGTGGCTCGGTGCTCCCTGATGCAGGAGTTGCCAACCGGTCGGGACAAGACCACGCGGGGACGACGAGACGGGACGAGGTGGCGAGAGCGGGAATGAACGCGGCAGGCCCGTCGTTCACCCAACTACATGCAGACGCATGAACAAGATCTGAGGTGAGACCATGCAGTTCGGAGTCTTCTCCGTCGGCGACATCACGGCCGACCCGACCACCGGCCGGATGCCGACCGAGCACGAGCGCATCAAGGCGATGGTGACCATCGCCCAGAAGGTCGAGGAGGTGGGCCTCGACGTCTTCGCCGCGGGCGAGCACCACAACCCGCCCTTCGTGAACTCGAGCCCGACGACCCTGCTCGCCACGATCGCGGCGACGACCGAGCGCATCCAGCTGAGCACGGCGACCACGCTCATCACGACGAACGACCCGGTGAAGATCGCCGAGGACTTCGCGATGCTCCAGCACCTCGCCGACGGCCGCGTCGACCTGACCCTCGGCCGCGGCAACACCGGCCCGGTCTACCCGTGGTTCGGCAAGGACATCCGCCAGGGCATCAACCTGGCCATCGAGAACTACGCCCTGCTCCGCCGCCTCTGGACCGAGGACGTCGTCGACTGGAAGGGCCACTTCCGCACGCCGCTGCAGGGCTTCACGGCCACCCCGCGTCCGCTCGACGGCGTCGCGCCGTTCGTCTGGCACGGCTCGATCCGCAGCCCCGAGATCGCCGAGCAGGCCGCTTACTACGGAGACGGCTTCTTCGCCAACCACATCTTCTGGCCTGCGTCGCACACGAAGCAGATGGTCGAGCTCTACCGCAGCCGCTTCGAGCACCACGGCCACGGCCGGGCCGACCAGGCGATCGTCGGACTCGGCGGGCAGGTCTTCATGGCCAAGAACTCGCAGGACGCCAAGCGCGCGTTCCGGCCGTACTTCGACGAGGCCCCCGTCTACGGCCACGGCCCGAGCATGGAGGACTTCACGAGCCAGACCCCGCTCACCGTCGGCAGCCCGCAGGAGGTCATCGACCGCACCCTCGGCTTCCGCGAGTACGTCGGCGACTACCAGCGCCAGTTGTTCCTGATCGACCACGCGGGCCTGCCGTTGCAGACGGTCCTCGAGCAGCTCGACATCCTCGGCGAGGAGGTCGTGCCCGTGCTGCGGCGCGAGTTCGCGTCCCGTCGCGCCGCGGGCGTCCCCGACGCCCCGACGCACGCCTCCCTGGTGGCCGCAGCCGCCGCCTCTGCGGCCACGTCCTCCGTCACGTCGTCGGTCACGGCCGACGCCGCGTCCGTCCCGAGCCTGTAGGAGGCGCCCCGTGAGCACCAGGAAGATCGTCGTCCTCTCCGCAGGGCTCGGCCAGCCCTCCTCCACGCGGCTCCTCGCCGACCGTCTCGCCGAGGCGAGCGCCCGAGCACTGCTCGACCAGGGCTCGCCCGCCGAGTTCCGCGTCGTCGAGCTCCGCGATCTCGCCCACGACGTCGTCGACGCGATGCTGACGGGCTTCCCGTCGGAGGCGCTGGCCGACGTCCTCGCGGCGGTGGGGGCTGCGGACGGGGTCGTCGCGGTGACTCCCGTCTTCACCGGCTCCTACAGCGGTCTCTTCAAGTCGTTCTTCGACGTGCTGGACAACCTGGCACTGACCGGCACGCCCGTGCTGATCGGCGCGACGGCGGGCACCGCGCGGCACTCCCTCGTGCTCGACCACGAACTGCGTCCCCTGTTCTCCTACCTGCGCGCGGTGGTCGTCCCCACGGGCGTCTTCGCCGCGGCCGAGGACTGGGGCGCCGGCGACGCGACGACCACCGGCCTGCCCGAGCGGGTGACACGGGCCGCGGACGAGTTCGCCGCGCTGGTTGCGCTCAGGCACACCGAGCGCCGCGATCCGTTCGCGGACGTCGTCTCGTTCGAGGAGCAGCTCGGACGACTGGGCGTCCCGGACGAGATCTGACGCCGCACGGCCGCCACGTGCTTCGCCTGCCTCGCCGTGCCGCCGGACGAGCAGCACCCGGCGGGACGATGATGGTCTCGCCCGGCACGTCGAGCCGCGCGCACCCCGAGGAGGACGCATGACCGACACCCGCAGCCCCGCCGACGAGCTGGCCCGGTTCCACGAGGCCAGGCGTGCCCGTGCGGTGAGCCCCCGCGGCCCGCTGGCGCTCGTCAACACGCAGTGGGTCGACTCGGCCCAGCCGGTCTGGGGCGTCGCCGGCACGTGGGCTCCGGCACCCGACGGCCTGGCGGGCCTGCTCGTGACCGCGACGTCCGCCGACGGCGTCCGGGTCGACGGCGAGGTGGTCGACGGCACGGTCCTCGTCGCGGGCGACGACGCGGTGACGCCGAGCACGGTGGCGTTCTCCGACACGCTGAGCGGCACCGTCATCGCCAACGACGACCGCACGAGCTGGGGCCTCCGCGTCTGGGACGCGGACTCCGAGGCGATCCGGCGCTTCGGGTCCATCGACTCCTTCGAGCACGACCCCGCGTGGGTGGTCACGGCCGACTTCGTCCCGACCGAGGCCGGCACGCAGGTCGACATCCGGCACCAGGCCGACCTCGACCTCAGCCGCCCGAAGCCCCTGCCCGGCCTCATCCGGTTCACGCTCGGCGGCGTCGCACACGAGCTGGCCGCGTTCCCGAGCGGCTCGGGCGAGCGCCTGCAGCTCGTCTTCGGCGACGAGACCAACGGCGACAGCACGTACTCGGTCGGTCGGTTCCTCTTCCCGACCCCCGGCGACGACGGCACGATCGTGCTCGACTTCAACCAGGCCGTGCTGCCTCCCTGCGCGTTCTCGTATGCCTTCAACTGCCCGATCCCGCCGCCTCAGAACCGCCTGCCGATGCCGATCGAGGCAGGGGAGAAGAACGTGCTCGCCGCGGACGGCACCCTGCTGCACTGACGCGCGGTGTCGGTCGTCGGTGGGATGATCGAGAGATGTTCCTGCTCGTTCGCCGTCTCGCCGACGGCGACGTCGAGCTGACGACCTGGCGTCGTCCCGGCCCCGACCAGGCACTGTCCCGAGACGGTGTCGAGGTCGTCGCCGACGGCGACCTGGTCGAGGCCGTCAGGAGGCGCGAGTCGGGCCCCGAGGGCGCGGCCGGCCCCCGCTGGGTCTGGGACGACACCCCGCGGTGGTACCCGCGCCTCCTCGAGGCGGGCGTCCGCGTCGCGCGCTGCGTCGACCTCCGCCTCTGCCACGCCCTGCTGCGGGCGGCCGTGGCGACGACGGGCTCCGAGCTGCACGGTGCGCCGCGCGGCCCGTGGGACGTCCCTCAGGGGGCGGACGGCCCTCGCGACGGCCTCTTCGACGTGCTGCCCGAGTCGCTGCCCGACCCGGCGGGCGAGTTCCTCCGCCAGCGTGCGGCGATCGAGTCGAGCCCCGAGCGGGCGCGCCTCGAGCTGCTCACGACGGCCGAGTCGACGGGAGCCCTGATCGCCGTCGAGATGCGGCACCACGGCGTGCCGTGGTCGGCCACGGTGCACGACCGTCTGCTCAGCGAGGCCCTCGGCCCGCGTCCGGTGCCCGGCGAGCGTCCCGCGCTGATGCGCGACGACCTCGACGAGGTGCGACGTCGGCTCGACGCGCCCGACCTCAACCCCGACTCGCCCGCCGAGCTGGTGCGGGCCCTCAACTCGGCCGGCGTCTTCGTCACCTCGACGACCAAGTGGGAGCTCGAGCGTCACGACCACCCCGCCGTCGAGCCCCTGCTCCGGTACAAGAAGCGGCAGCGGCTGCTCGTGGCGAACGGCTGGTCCTGGCTCGACGCCTGGGTGCGCGACGGGCGCTTCCGCCCCGACTACGTGCCCGCGGGCAGCGTCACGGGTCGGTGGGCGACGAGCGGAGGCGGCGCCCTGCAGCTGCCGAGGGCCGTCCGGGCGGCCGTCGTGGCCGACCCGGGCTGGAAGCTGGTCGTCGCAGACGCCTCGCAGCTGGAGCCGCGCATCCTCACCGGCCTCTCCGGCGATCACGCGATGGCCGCGGCGGGGGAGGGCGACCTCTACGAGGGCATCGTCGCGAGCGGTGCGGTGGCGAGCCGGGCCGAGGCCAAGGTCGCGATGCTCGGCGCGATGTACGGCGCGACCCAGGGCGAGAGCGGCAGGCTCGTGCCCCGGCTGGCACGCCGGTTCCCGCAGGCGATGGCCCTGGTCGAGACGGCGGCCCGGACGGGCGAGCAGGGCGGGGTGGTCCGCACGCTGCTCGGTCGCACGTCGCCGTCGCCCGCCGACGCCGCGGCCGCGGACGAGCTGCCCCCCGAGATGCCCCGCGCCGAGGTCGGGCGCGACGCCAGGTCGTGGGGTCGCTTCACGCGCAACTTCGTCGTGCAGGGCACCGCGGCCGAGTGGGCCCTCTGCTGGTTGGGAGCCTTCCGCCAGGCGCTGCACGAGCGCTTCGGCGACCGCGGGGACGACGCCCCGCACCTCACGTTCTTCCTGCACGACGAGGTCGTGGTCCATGCCCCGGCGGACACGGCCGACGCGGTCGCGCAGCTCGTCGTCGAGGCGGCAGCGGCCGCCGGCCGCATGCTCTTCGGCGACGCCCCGGTGCGCTTCCCGCTCACGGTGGCCGTCGTCGACGACTACGCACAGGCCAAGTAGGAGGCGCGCGCCGGCCCCGAGGGCGTCCCCGCCGCCTCCTCGTCTCGCCTCTCGCGATGCCCAGCGGGCAGGCCGGATCGATTGCCAGCCGTTGCACAGTTGTGACCTTCAGGCAGCACGTGTCATGATCGACGTAGCGGGCCGAGGTCCGCACACAACCGAACACGCACGAGAGCACGCACACGGTCCACGTGTCCACAGGTCGATGGGGAAGTCGCACCTAACGGATGGAGGAATCGTGGCTGCTGCAACGGCTAGGGGAGTGCTCTTCGTGCACTCGTCCCCTCGTGCACTGTGCCCGCATGTCGAGTGGGCGGTCGGTCGTGCCCTCGGGCATGCCGTGAACTTCGCCTGGGTGGCGCAGCCGGTGCTCTCGGGCGCCCAGCGCACAGAGTTCTCCTGGCAGGGCGACGAGGGTGCCGGCGCGCGCATCGCCTCGGCGCTTCGCGGCTGGGAGCACCTCCGGTACGAGGTGACCGAAGATCCCGGCGAGACGAACGACGGCGGCCGCTGGATGCACACGCCCGATCTCGGCGTCTTCTTCGCGCAGACCGACACGGCGGGCAACACCGTCGTGCCGGAGGACAGGATCCGCTACGCGATGGACATCGCGGGCTCGAACGCCCTCGAGCTGCACCGCGAGCTGCGGCTCGCCCTCGGCCAGGCCTGGGACGACGAGCTCGAGCCGTTCAGGTACAGCGGCGAGGGCAACCCCGTCGTCTGGCTGCACAAGGTCGGCTGACCTCCGCCGACCAGCACGCGTCAGCGCTGAAGTCCGCCCGCGACACGACGAAGGCCGGTGCCCCTCGGGACACCGGCCTTCGTCGTGCCAGGCGCGGAGGCGCGGGCAGGGAGGATCAGACGGAGCGGAACGCGACGACGGCGTTGTGCCCGCCGAAGCCGAACGAGTTGCTGACCGCGACGATCTCGCCGTCGGGCAGCCGCCGGGGCTCGCCCACGACGACGTCGAGGTCGATCTCGTCGTCCATCTGCGTGACGTTGATCGTCGGGGGAGCGAGCCGCTCGTGCAGCGCCTTCACGGTGAAGAGCGCCTCGATGGCACCGGCGCCGCCGAGCAGGTGACCGGTCGAGGCCTTGGTCGCCGAGACGATCAGCTTCGAGGTGTGGTCGCCGAAGACGCGCTTGATCGCGTGGTACTCGGCGATGTCGCCGACGGGCGTGCTGGTGGCGTGGGCATTGACGTGCACGACCTGGTCGCGCTCGATGCCGGCGTTCTCCAGGGTGGTGATGACGGCACGGGCCGCACCGGTGCCCTCGGGGTCGGGCGCGGTGATGTGGTACGAGTCGCTCGTGACCGCTCCGCCGAGCAGCTCGGCGTAGATGCGGGCGCCGCGGGCGAGCGCGTGCTCCTCGGTCTCGAGGACGAGCGCTGCGCCTCCTTCGCCGAGGACGAAGCCGTCACGGGTGACGTCGTACGGACGGGAGGCGGTGGCCGGGTCGTCGTTGCGCTTCGAGAGCGCCTGCATGGCGGCGAACGAGGCGAGCGGCATCGGGTGGATGGCCGCCTCGGAGCCGCCGGCGACGGCGATGTCGGCGAGGCCGGACTGGAGGTGGTCGTAGGCCATGGCGATCGACTCGGTGCTGGAGGCGCAGGCCGAGACGACCGTGCGGGCGCCGGCGCGAGCACCGAGGCTCATCGAGATGGCGGCGGCCGGGCCGTTGGGCATCAGCATGGGCACGGTCATGGGGAGGACGCGACGGGGCCCCTTCTCACGGAGGGTGTCCCAGGCGTCGAGCAGGGTCCAGACGCCGCCGATGCCGGTGGCCCAGTCGACGATGAAGCGCTCGGGCACGACGTCGGGCGAGCCCGCGTCGGCCCAGGCCTCGCGCGCGGCGGTGAGGGCGAACTGGCTGGAGGGGTCGAGGCGCTTGGTCTCGCGGCGGTCGAGCACGTCTGCCGAGGGCACCTTGGCCTGGCCGGCGATGGTGACGGGCAACTCGTACTTGGCGACCCATTCCTGCTCGAGGGTCGTGATGCCGGACTCGCCGGCGAGCAGCGCGTTCCAGCTGTCGACGGCGGTGCCGCCGAGGGGGGAGGTGCCACCGAGGCCGGTGACGACGATCTTCTTGGTCATGACGATTCTCCTGGAGAGACGGTGCGTCCCTCGGCGGGCACGAGGCCCTCGAGGGGGGACGGAGAGGCCCGGTCGCCCCGAGGGGAGACCGGGCCGTCGACGTCTAGTCCTGTGCCTTGGTGATGAAGGTGACGGCGTCGCCGACGGTCTTGAGGTTCTTGACCTCTTCGTCGGGGATCTTCACGTCGAACTTCTCCTCGGCGTTGACCACGATGGTCATCATCGAGATGGAGTCGATGTCCAGGTCGTCGGTGAACGACTTGTCCATCTCGACGGTGTCGGTCGCGATGCCCGTCTCGTCGTTGACGAGCTCGGCCAGGCCGGCGAGGACTTCTTCGGTGGACAGTGCCATGGTGTGTTCTCCTTGAGGGGGTGTCGTGGTGACCGGGGTAAAGCCTATACAGGGCGGCGGCGGCGAGCCGTCGCGGCGCGCTACGGGAGGACGACCACCTGGGCGCCGAAGACGAGGCCGGCCCCGAAGCCGATCTGCAGCGACAGGCCGCCGCTGAGCCCGGGGTTCTCCTCGAGGAGGCGGTGGGTCGCGAGCGGGATGCTGGCGGCGGACGTGTTGCCTGTCGTCGCGATGTCCCTGGCGATGACGACGGTCTCCGGCAGGCCGAGCTGCTTGGCGAACTCGTCGACGATGCGCATGTTGGCCTGGTGCGGCACGAACGCGGCGAGCTGGTCGCTCGTGATCCCTGCCTGCTCGAGCGCCTGCTTGGCGACCTTGACCATCTCCCACACTGCCCAGCGGAAGACGGTCTGGCCCTCCTGGCGGAGCGTGGGCCAGGCGACCTCGCCGGCGCCGGCGCGGTACTCCTGCATGGTGTTCGTCATGCGGATCGCGTCCCACTTCGAGCCGTCGCTGCCCCACACGGTGGGGGCGATGCCCGGGGTGTCGCTCGCTCCGACGACCGCCGCGCCCGCCCCGTCGCCGAGGAGGAACGAGATGGTGCGGTCGGTCGGGTCGATGAAGTCGCTGAGCTTCTCGGCGCCGACGACGAGCACGTACTCGGCGAGGCCCGACTTCACGAAGGAGTCGGCCTGGGCGATGCCGTAGGCGTAGCCGGCGCAGGCGGCCGAGATGTCGTAGGCGGCGGCCGGGTTCGCACCGATCTTCTCGGCGAGCAGCGAGGCGACGGAGGGCGTCGCCACACCGCCGCTGATGGTGGAGACGAGCACCACGCCGATCTGGTCGGGACGGATGCCGGCCTTCGCGATGGCCTCGTTCGCCGCGGCCTGGGCGAGGTCGACGACGTGCACCTCGGAGGAGGCCCTCACGCGGGTCACGACGCCGGTGCGCTGCTGGATCCACTCGTCGCTGGAGTCGATCGGCTCGACGATGTCGGCGTTCGGCACGACCTGGTCGCCGCGGGCCGCACCGATCGAGAGGATGCGCGTGTACTCGGCACCGTGGTGCTGCTTGAGCTGGGGGGTGGTCATTCTGCTCCCTCGAGGAGGTCGACGGCGGCCTGCAGGTCGTCTGGTGTCTTCACGGCGACGGAGGGGACTCCGCGCAGCGCGCGCTTGGCGAGGCCGGTGAGGGCGCCCGCCGGGGCGAGCTCGACGATGCCGGTGACCCCGGCGTCGGCGAACGAGGTCATGACGGCGTCCCACCGGACGGGCGAGGACACCTGGCCGACGAGCAGCTCGACGAAGCGGCTGCCGGAGTCGACGGCGCTGCCGTCGTGGTTCGTCCAGAGACGCAGGGTCGGGTCGGAGGCGGTGACCGAGGAGGCGGCGGTGCGGAGGCGCGCGACGGCCGGCTCCATGAAGCGCGTGTGGAACGCACCGGCGACCTGCAGCGGGACGACACGGCTCTTCGCAGGCGGCTCGGCGGCCAGTGCGGCCAGGGCACCGAGCTCTCCGGCGACGACGACCTGGCCGCCGCCGTTGTGGTTCGCGGCGGTGAGCCCGAGCGCCTCGAGGCGGGCGGCGAGCTCTGCCTCGTCGCCGCCGAGGACGGCGCTCATGCCGGTCTCGACCAGCGCCGCGGCCTCGGCCATGGCACGGCCGCGCTCGGCGACCAGGCGGACGGCGTCGTCGTCGCTCAGCACGCCGGCGACGGCGGCAGCGGTGAACTCGCCGACCGAGTGGCCGGCGACGCCGCTGACCCGGCTGCGGTCGACGCGGGAGAAGAGGGCGCGAGCCGTGAGCAGGCCGGCGGCGACGATCAGGGGCTGGGCCACCGCGGTGTCGCGGATGGTGTCGGCGTCCGACGTCGTGCCGTGGGCGACGAGGTCGACCCCGGCCGACTCGGACAGCTGCTCGAGGAGGCTGCGCTGGGCGCCGTCCTCCAGCCAGGGCTCGAGGAATCCGGGGGACTGGGAGCCCTGTCCGGGCGCTACGACGACGATCACCGGTCCATCATGCCAACGACCTGCCCCTGCCGTGTGGAGCAACTCGACCAAAGATCGCCTCGGACACTGTGGATGGCCACAGCCGAGGCGTGTCCGGCGAGGCCGGGGCGGCGGTTCAGCGTCGCCGAGGAGCCTGGCCGTCGGGGTCGGAGATGGAGCCGAGGATGAGCGCGGACTGCAGCACGATGGCCTCCCGCGAACCGGTGGCGTCCCAGCCGATCACGTCGGACACGCGCTTCAGGCGGTAGCGGACCGTGTTCGGGTGGACGAACAGCTCGCGCGCCGTGGCCTCGAGCGAGCGGCCGTTGTCGAGATAGCACCACAGCGTCGTGAGCAACTCGGTCGAGTGGGTCTTGAGCGGCTTGTAGATGCGGTTCACGAGGGTGGACCTGGCCAGGGGGTCGCCGGCAAGGGCGCGCTCGGGGAGGAGGTCGTCGGCGAGGACGGGACGGGGCGCGTTCCGCCACGACCGTGCCACGGCGAACCCGGCGAGGGCGGCCTTGGCGCTCTGCGCGGCCTCGACGAGGCTCGGCACCTCGTGGCCGAGGACGAGGTGGCCCTCGCCGAAGCCGGGCTCGAGGGCCGTGGCGATGTCGGTGAAGGGGGGCTGCGAGGTCGAGACGCCGTTCTCGTCGGTCTCCTGCTCGGCCCGGCCGATGACGAGCACCAGCCGACTGCCCTGCACGCCGATCAGCACATCGGCGTCGAGGTGCCGCGCCGTGCGACGGAGCTGGTCGACGTCGAGCATCCGGGGCGCCGTCCCGACCAGCACCGAGACCTCGCCGTGGCCGTGCCAGCCGAGGGCCGCGATGCGGCTCGGCAGCTCGTCGTCGTACTCGCCCCGCAGGATCGAGTCGACCACGAGGGCCTCGAGCCGGGCGTCCCAGAGGCCACGCGCCTCGGCGGCACGGGCGTAGACGTCCGCCGAGGCGAACGCGATCTCCCTCGAGTACAGGAGGATCGCCTCCCGCAGGCTGTCGTCGCCGTCCTTGACGCGCTCCTCGACCACCTCGACCGTGACCCGGATGAGCTGCAGGGTCTGCTGCAGGCTGATGGAGCGGAGCAGCTCACGAGGTGCGGCGCCGAACACGTCGGCGGCGATCCACGGGGTCGACCGAGGGTCGTCGAACCAGCTGATGAAGGAGGTGATGCCCGCCTGGGCGACGAGCCCCACCGCCGAGCGGCGACCGGGCGGCATGTCGCCGTACCAGGGCAGCGTCTCTTCCAGCCGCTTGATGGTCGCCGTGGACAACTCGCCGGACACCGTCCGCAGCCACGCGAGCGTTCGCTCCTTCGTGGCCGCGGACGGCTCCATCGGCGAGGCCGGGACCCGCTCGGCGCTCACGCGGTCGTCAGCTCTCCCCGCCGGCGGTGCCGCTGGTGCCGGCCGTCACGTCGTGCAGCTGGTAGCGGTCGATCGCCTGCTGGACGACGCCGCGGTCGACGTCGCCCCGACGGGCGAGCGCCTGCAGCGTGCGGACCACCATGGAGGGGCCGTCGATCTTGAAGAACCGACGTGCGGCCGCGCGGGTGTCCGAGAAGCCGAAGCCGTCGGCGCCGAGCGTCAGGTAGTCGCCGGGCACGTACTCGCGGATCTGGTCGGGCACGGCAGCCATGAAGTCGGACGTCGCGATGACCGGACCCTCGGAGCCCTCGAGCTTCTCGGTGACGTACGGCGTGCGGGGCTCGGCGCTCGGGTTGAGGAAGTTGTGCTCCTCTGCCTCGAGGCCGTCCCGGCGCAGCTCGTTCCACGAGGTGACGCTCCACACGTCGGCGGCGACGTTCCAGTCGTCGGCGAGGAGCTGCTGTGCCTCGAGGGCCCAGCGGACCCCGACGCCCGACGCGAGGAGCTGCGCGCGGGGGCCGAGGTTCTCGGCGCCCTTGAGCTTGTAGATGCCCCGCACGACGCCGTCGACGTCGAGGTCGTCCGGCTCGACCGGCTGCTGCATCGGCTCGTTGTAGACGGTGATGTAGAACATCACGTTCGGGTCGTCGTGCGACGGCGTGCCGTCGTCGTTCTTCCCGTACATGCGGTCCATGCCCGCCTTGACGATGTGCCCGAGCTCGTAGCCGTACGCCGGGTCGTACGAGACGACGGCCGGGTTGGTCGAGGCGAGCAGCAGCGAGTGGCCGTCGGCGTGCTGCAGGCCCTCGCCGGTGAGCGTCGTCCGACCCGCCGTGGCGCCGATGATGAACCCACGGGCCATCTGGTCGCCCGCCGCCCACATCGCGTCGCCGGTGCGCTGGAAGCCGAACATCGAGTAGAAGACGTAGACCGGGATGAGCGGCTCGCCCTGCGTCGAGTACGACGTGCCCACGGCGGTGAAGGCCGCGAACGCGCCGGCCTCGTTGATGCCGACGTGCAGGAGCTGGCCCTGGGGGCTCTCCTTGTACGCCAGCAGCAGCTCGCGGTCGACTGACGTGTAGTGCTGCCCGTTGGGGTTGTAGATCTTCGACGTGGGGAAGTACGCGTCCATGCCGAAGGTGCGGGCCTCGTCCGGGATGATCGGGACGATCCGGTGACCGAAGTCGGGGGAGCGCAGCAGGTCCTTCAGCAGGCGGGCGAAGGCCATCGTGGTGGCCACCTCCTGCTTGCCAGAGCCCTTGCGGACGACGTCGTAGGACTTCGCCTCCGGCACCGCGATCCCGGTGTACTTGCTGCGGCGCTCCGGCACGTAGCCGCCGAGCGCGCGACGGCGCTCGTGCAGGTACTGGATCGCCTCGTCGCCGTCGCCCGGGTGGTAGTAGGGCGGCAGGTACGGGTTCTCGTCGAGCTGCGCGTCGCTGATCGGGATGCGCATCTCGTCACGGAACTGCTTGAGGTTGTCGAGCGTGAGCTTCTTCATCTGGTGGGTCGCGTTGCGGCCCTCGAAGGCAGGGCCGAGGCCGTAGCCCTTGACGGTCTTCGCGAGGATGACGGTGGGCTGGCCCTTGTGCTCGGAGGCGGCCTTGAAGGCCGCGTAGACCTTCTTGTAGTCGTGGCCGCCGCGCTTCAGGTTCCAGACCTGGTCGTCGGTGAAGTCCTTCACGAGCTCGAGGGCGCGCGGGTCGCGGCCGAAGAAGTTCTCGCGGACGTACGCGCCGCTCTCGGCCTTGTAGGTCTGGAAATCACCGTCGGGCGTCGTGTTCATCAGGTTGAGCAGGGCACCCTCGGTGTCCCGCTTGAGCAGGTCGTCCCACTCGCGGCCCCAGACGACCTTGATGACGTTCCAGCCCGCGCCGCGGAAGAAGCTCTCGAGCTCCTGGATGATCTTGCCGTTGCCGCGGACCGGTCCGTCGAGGCGCTGAAGGTTGCAGTTGATGACGAAGTTGAGGTTGTCGAGCCCCTCGTTGGCCGCCACCTGGAGCTGGCCGCGGCTCTCGACCTCGTCCATCTCGCCGTCGCCGAGGAACGCCCAGACCTGCTGGTCGGAGGCATCCTTGATGCCGCGGTTCGTCAGGTACTTGGCGACCTGGGCCTGGTAGATCGCGTTGATCGGCCCGAGGCCCATCGACACGGTCGGGAACTGCCAGAACTGCGGCATGAGCCGGGGGTGCGGGTACGAGCTGAGGCCGCCGGTGGGGTGCGACTTCTCCTGGCGGAACCCGTCGAGCTGATCGGTGCCGAGGCGCCCCTCGAGGAAGGCGCGGGCGTACATGCCGGGGGAGGCGTGGCCCTGGAAGAAGACCTGGTCGCCGCCGCCGGCGTGGTCCTGGCCACGGAAGAAGTGGTTGTAGCCGACCTCGTAGAGGGCAGCCGAGGAGGCGTAGGTCGAGATGTGGCCGCCGACCGAGACCCCGGGCCGCTGCGCGCGGTGCACCGTGACGGCCGCGTTCCAGCGGACCCAGCGGCGGTAGCGACGCTCGAGTTCTTCGTCACCGGGGAACTCCGGCTCGTCCTCGGGGGCGATCGTGTTCACGTAGTCCGTCTTCGGGACCATGGGCACGCCGAGGTGCAGCTCGCTCGAGCGAGACAGCAGGCTCTTCATGATCTGACGTGCGCGTTCGTGACCCTGCGCCGCGACGAGGGAGTCGAGCGACTCCCTCCACTCGGCGGTCTCCTCGGGATCCTGGTCGGTCGTGTCGACCGTGTACGGATCCTGATCGTTTACCGTCACCCTTGACCTCTATCACTCGTGTGTGGTGGACAACAGCCGCCGCCCCACGGGGGCGCACGGCGGCCAGCTCGACACGGCTCGGGTCCCGAGTCGGCGTCGCGCACTGGCCTGGCGAGTCTAGTTGCCTCCGCCGACGGAGGCTCGGCACGCCCTGGGAGAACGTCCTCGCGCGGGGCCGTCGGAGGCGTAGCATCGCTCATCGTGTTGACGTCGGTCGCCCGGACCGGCGCGGAAGGAACGTGCTCATGGCTCTGGAGAACGACATCCAGGCTCCCGACTTCGATCTGCCGAACCAGTTCGGCGAGCACGTGCGCCTGGCGGACTACCGCGGCGTGCGTCCCGTCGCCCTCGTGTTCTTCCCCCTGGCCTTCTCCAGCACGTGCACGGCCGAGCTCTGCACGCTGCGCGACAACCTCTCGATGTTCCAGGACGCCCGCGTCGAGCTGATCGGCATCTCGGTCGACTCGAAGGCGACCCTGCGGGCCTTCGCCGAGGAGGAGGGCTACGACTTCACCCTCCTGGCCGACTTTTGGCCGCACGGCGAGGTCTCGAAGGAGTACGGCGTGTTCCTCGAGCACAAGGGCTTCGCCACCCGCGCCACCTTCCTCATCGACGTCGACGGCGTCATCCGCGAGCACTTCCTGACGGAGCCCGGCCAGGCGCGGTCGCTGGCCGACTACCGCGCGGCGCTCGACCAGCTCACGTCCGTCCCGGCCTGAGGGGCGGGGGAGGCGCACAGTGCGCCTCCTTCGCGATAGCGTGTCTCCTGCTCGCCCGGCTCGACCGGCGCGAGGGCCTTTAGCTCAGTTGGTAGAGCGCCACGTTTACACCGTGGATGTCATCGGTTCGAGCCCGGTAGGGCCCACCGTCGTCTGACCGTGCGACTCCCGGCGTCGAGGCACGTACTGTCAGGGCCCGTCAGACGGGCTGGCGACCGAGTTGGCTCGCAGGAGCAGGCCACGAGGGCCCGCGTCTGCGTGAGGAACCATCGTGCTCGGTCTCGAGATCGTCGTCGTGCTCGGCGCCGCCGTGCTCATCTGCAGCGGCCTGGCGAGTCGCCTGCACGTCGCCCCGCCGATCCTGCTGCTCGCGACCGGGATCCTGCTCGGCTTCGTCCCGGCCCTGCGCGAGGTCCAGCTGCCGCCGGAGGTCGTCCTGTTCCTGTTCCTCCCGGCCTTGCTGTTCTGGGAGAGCCTCACCACGTCGCTGCGCGAGATCAGTGCGAACCTCCGGGGCATCGTGCTGACGAGCACGGTGCTCGTCGTGGCGACGGCTGCCGCGGTGGCGACCGTCGCGCACCTCCTCGGCATGCCCTGGGGTCCCGCCTGGGTGCTCGGCGCCGCCGTCGCCCCCACCGACGCGACCGCCGTGGGCGCCTTCACGAAGTCGCTGCCGCGCCGCACGGTGACGACCCTGCGCGCCGAGAGCCTGGTGAACGACGGCACCGCGCTCGTCATCTACGGGCTCGCGGTCGCCGTCGTGGTGGGGGAGGACGAGGCGACGCCGTTGCGGATCAGCTGGCTCGTCGTGCTCGCCTACGGGGGAGGCGTGCTCATCGGGCTGGCACTGGCGTGGGCGGTGAAGCGGGTCAGGGCTCGGCTCGACGACCCGCTCCAGGAGACGGTGATCACGATCCTCACCCCGTTCGTCGCGTACCTGGTCGCCGAGTCGGTGGAGTCGTCCGGCGTCCTGGCGGTCGTCATCGCCGGGCTGGCGCTGAGCCAGGCGGCACCGAGGCGGGACCGCGCCGCGACCCGGCGCCAGTCGGACGCCTTCTGGAGCCTGTCGACGTTCTTGCTCAACGCCTCCTTGTTCGTCCTCGTGGGGCTCGAGCTGCAGACGGCGGTGCGCGGACTGGACGGACGTCTCGTCGCCACCGGCGTCCTGTCGGTGGTCGTCATCAGCGTCACGCTGATCGTCGTCCGGATCGCGTTCCTGTTCGTCGCGGCGTACACGATCCGAGCTGTCGACCGGCGGCCGCAGCAGCGCCTGCGGCGGGTGAGCGACCGGGCGCGGATCCTCAGCGGGCTGTCCGGGTTCCGCGGAGCGGTGTCGCTCGCGGCGGCGCTCGGCGTGCCGCTCGTGCTCACGACCGGGAACGACTTCCCCGACCGCGACATGATCGTCTTCGTCACCTCCGGCGTCATCGTGGTCACGCTCGTCGTGCAGGGGCTGCTGCTGCCCGCCGTCGTCCGCTGGGCGTCGCTGCCCGAGGACACCGGCGTCGTCGAGGAGCGCCGTCTCGCCGAGACCACCGCAGCCGAGGAGGCACTGGACGCCCTCGCCGAGGTCGCCCGCGACCTCGAGGTGGACCAGGAGGTCGAGGACCGTGCCCGCGAGGAGCAGGAGGCGCACCTGCGCGTCGTCGAGGCCGGCGACGTCTCGGCCGAGGAGGACGACGACGTGCGCCGCGACCAGCAGTACCGGGAGCTGCGGCTCGAGCTGCTGCACCGCAAGCGCGGCACCGTCGTCCGCCTCCGCGACGAGGGGCGCATCGACGACACGGTGCTGCGCCAGGTGCAGGCGAGGCTCGACGCCGAGGAGGTGCGGCTCGCCCCGGGCGAGCTGTCCGACTAGGGCAGGAGACCCGGGCCCTCTCACGGACCCTGGCTCGCTGCCGAGGGTGTCTTTCTCGAATTCGAGAGAGATCGGACCGCGGATCACCGGCGAACCGGCTCGCGGGGGCGACTGAGGCACCGATCTCTCTTGCTTTGCGGCAGGTCGCTCCAGACGACGTCATGTCGACGTCGTCTGCCACCGTCGTCACTGGCGCATGAGCTCCTCGTGCACGGCGGGGAACATCTCGCGAAGCCGGTCGACATCGACCACGTCGCTCCCCGTGGGGACGTCGGCACCCGTCAGCTCCCGTGCCTCGGCCATGGCGGCCCTCTCATCCGATGTCGGCGAGCGCAGCACGCCGAGGGATCGCAGCCAGGTCCACAGCTCGGTGAACGACTCGGTCGGGTAGCCCTTGAAGTCGTCGCGGGCCCAGGCCCATGCCTCGTGTCGGCGTGCTCGGAACGGCAGCCTCGCCCTGACGTGCTCGGGGACGTGGCGCAGGACGCGAGGGTCGGCGGACGAGTTCCGGACCTCGCGCTCGAAGTAGGCGAAGGCGACGTCGTCGATGCCCGCCGGCAGGTGTCGGTCAATCACGGTGAGGGGCTCCCGTTCTCGAGCTCGGGTGGTCTGCGACGAGCCGTGCCGTCACGGCGTCCGCCGGCACGAGTTCGTCGCCAGCTCCAGTGTGGCCTCGAGGGGACGACGTACGCAGAACGAGTGTCGACGTCCGGCCGCGTGGCGGAGCAGGCGCAGAAACGCGCGGGGTACAGCCGCATCCCCCTCTCTGGGGACACCCGACCCCTTACCGCCTCGGCGCCCCGTCGGTACCGTCCCCTCATCGGCACCGTGCCGACCCTCGTGAGTCCCACCCCGACCGGCACCACCGGGGGCTGCCGAGGCGCTACCCGAGAGACCTCCCGACATGTCCCGAACGATCAGCCGCGCCCGCTGGACGCGCCGTGCCCGCTGGGCAGCCCTGCCCGTCGCCGTGATCGCCTCCGGCGCGATCATCTCGACCGCCTCGTACTCGGCGTTCTCCGCCACCACGTCGAGCCCGACCAGCAACTGGTCGACCGGCACCGTCCAGCTCTCGGACGACGACTCCGACGTCGCCCTGTTCTCGGCGTCCGGTCTGAAGCCCGGCGACACGGGGAGCAAGTGCATCACGGTCACGTCGAAGGGCACCCTGCCGTCGGCGGTCAGGCTCTACGGCACCTCGGCCACGACGACGAACTCGCTCTCGTCCTACCTCGACCTGCGCGTCGTGCAGGGCACCGGCGGGTCGAGCGCGTCGTGCGACGGGTTCACGCCGGCGACCCAGGACGCCCAGGTCTGGTCGGGCACGCTCGCGGACTTCGCGAGCCAGCGCGCCGGCTACGCGACCGGCGCGCCTACCTGGTCGCCGTCGGGCACCGCCCCCGAGTCGCGCTCGTTCCAGTTCACGTACACGCTGAGCTCGGCCACGCCGAACACCGGGCAGGACTCCCGTGCCGCCCTCGCCTTCACCTGGGAGGCCCAGACCCGCTGACCATCGGTCGACCCTGGTCGACCGCGGAGAGCGGGAGCTCTGTCATGACCACCACCATCGCGCCGCAGCACGGCCGCACGGCCGTCTCCTTCTGGGGTGCCCTGTGCGTGGCGACGTGTGCGCGGATGGTCCTCACGACGGCCGTGTGCCTCCTCCTCTGGGCAGCCGTGCCGGCCCTCTGGGGCTGGTCGCCCACCACCGTCGTCTCGGGGTCGATGGCGCCGACGATCGTGGCGGGCGACGTCGTGGTGGCGATGCCCCTGGACGCCGACGAGCTCGTCCCCGGGCAGGTCCTGCTCGTGGACGACCCCGACCGACCGGGCGAGCTGCGGCTGCACCGGGTGGTCGAGAGCACCGCCGACGGGCTCCGGCTGCAGGGCGACGCCAACGCGACGGTCGACTCGAGCCCGGTCCCTGTCGAGGACGTCCACGGCGTGGGCGTCCTGCTCGTGCCCGCCGTCGGCTCCCTGATGCTCTGGCACGGCGGCGACCGCGTCGCCGGTGGCCTGCTGGCGTCGCTCGTCGTGCTGGCGCTGATCGCCCTGACCCGGCTCGAGCCGAGGGGCGACGAGGAGGCGGTCGACCCGCTCGGCCCGTCCCGCCATCGTGCGCGTGCCCCCGTGACGACGAGGACCTGGGCGGCCAGGGCGTCGGGGACGTTGCTCGCGGTCGTCAGCAGCGTGGCCGTGCTGCTGCTCGTGGTGGGCTCGAGCCACTCCGCGTTCGCCGGCACGACCTCGACGGCGAGCAGCCTCGCGACGTCCCGCTTCGCCTGCCTCGATCGCCCGGTGGCCGCGCAGGCGCACTTCGCGTACCAGTACAACGACGGAGTCGGGACGTCGCTGCGGGACGGCAGCGGCAACGGGCGCGCGGGCACGCTCACGCAGGGCGCGGCGATCCAGAGCGGGTCGTGCGCGTCCGGCCCGAGTCCGTGGCTGACGCTCGACGGGGTGACCGGGCAGGTCACGACGGCCGAGAGGCTGAGGGCGCCCCAGGTCTTCTCGATCGAGACGTGGTTCCGGACGACGACGACCTCCGGCGGCAAGCTCGTCGGCTTCGGCAACAGCCAGGCGGGGGCGTCGACCCAGTATGACCGGCACCTCTACCTCACGAACCGGGGCACGCTCGTCTTCGGCGTGTACAGCGGCCAGCAGTACACGATGTCGAGCACCGCCTCCTACGCCGACGGGGCGTGGCACCTCGCCACCGTCACCCTCGACGGGTCCGGCATGGCCATGTACGTGGACGGGGCGCAGGTGGCGTCCTCGCCGCAGGCCTCGGCAGAGAACTTCTTCGGCTGGTGGCGGATCGGCTACGACACGGTGGGGGGAGTGTGGCCGGAGGCGCCGTCGAGCCCGCACTACCGAGGCGATCTGGAGAACACCGCGGTCTACGACGTCGCCCTGACGGCGGCCGACGTGGATGCCCGCCACGCCGCCGGGCGCTGAGCGTGTTCGCCACCACGGGGCGAGGGGCCGGGACGTCCGTGACGGCCCGGCGCACCCCCGCGACGGCAGCGGTCGTCGCCTAGCGGCGGGCGGCGCTGCGTCGGCCCGAGACGGCGACCCAGATCGCGAGGACGACGATCGCGCCGATGATCGAGCCGATGATGCCGGCGGGCTGGAAGAAGCCGTCGGTCGGGTCGTGCTGGAAGAGCAGGAAGCCGAGGAAACCGCCGACGAACGAGCCGATGACGCCGAGGAGGATCGTCATGGCGATCGAGAGGCCCTGACGTCCGGGCACGACCGCCCGGGCGATGAACCCTGCGATGAGGCCGATGACGAGCAGGCTGATGATGAGACCGATCATGGTGTTCTCCTTCCGGGAGAGGTGAGCGACGGGCACCGTCGGTGCCGCGGCGTCGCACAGCTCAGCAGACCACCCCTGCAGGTGTGGCGGCACACCCCTCGGGGTGGGATGGTGTCGTCATGACCCTCGCCCCGCCCCGCTCGATCACCGTCGCGCTCGTCGACGACTACGACGTCGTGCTGGCCGGCCTCGCCCACATGTTCGACCGGTACCGCGACCGGGTCGTCGTCGCCGAGATCGACGCCACCACCTCCTTGTCCGACCAGGTCGACGTCGTCCTCTACGACTCCTTCGCGCAGCCCGAGTCCGACCACCACGAGCTCGCCGAGCTCGTCGCCAACCCCGCGGCCGGCAAGGTGGTCGTCTACACCTGGAACTTCCACCCCGAACTGGTGGAGGCGGCCCTCGCGCAGGGCGTGCACGGCTACCTCTCGAAGACCCTGACCGCGCGCGAGCTCGTGGAGGCGCTCGAGGCGGTCCACCACGGGGAGCAGGTCGTCAGCGACGTGCGCGGTCGTGCGCCGAGCGCGCCCGGCCTCGACTGGCCCGGTCGCCGGGAGGGCATCACCGACCGCGAGTCGGAGATCCTCGCCCTGATCACGCAGGGCAAGAGCAACGCCGAGGTCGCGGCCCTGACCTACCTGAGCCCGAACACGGTCAAGTCGTACATCCGGTCGGTCTACCGGCGGATCGGCGCGACGAGCCGCACCCAGGCCGTTCTCTGGGGCGTGCAGAACGGCTTCCAGCCTGACCATCACCGGATCGACCACTGGCTCGGCGGCCCCTAGGCTGCTCTGCCGCCGCCTCCGGCGGGTACGGTGCGCCTCCTCCGCCCCTGCCTCCGTGCGTGGTCTGCTGGGCGCATGCCTGAGACGAGCGAGCTGACCACCTACCTGCCCTGGGCGGTCGCCGCCGTCCTGCTCATCGCGCTGATCGTGCTGGTGGTGCTGCTCCGTCGACGCGCGAAGGCGGCGCAGGAGGCGGTCGCGGCCCGCGAGGACGCGCACCGGAGGGCCGTCGCCGATGCGCAGGACGAGCGCGAGCGCGCCGAGCGCGCCGCCGCCGACGCGCACGCCCGCGAGCTCGCCGAGGTCGAGGCGCGTCGCGTCGACGCCGAGACGAGCGCGCAGCAGAGCCGTGCGCTCGTCGCCGCCGGCGCCAAGTGGGAGGAGACCTCCCGCTGCATGCTGCTCGACGCGGTCACCGACCTCGGCCTCGACGGCGTCCTCGTGACGAACCTCGTGTTCGTGCCCGTCGACGCGACCCGGACCCGTCGGTTCGTGGCGCAGGTCGACCACGTGCTCCTGCTGCCCACGGTCGCCCTCGTGATCGAGAACAAGGGGTGGAAGGGCGTCGTGCTCGACGGCGTTCACCCGAGGGACGCCGGCTCGTCGTTCGCGACCCTCCTCGGCGACCTCGAGCTCGAGCCGCCCTTCGCGGTCCAGGTGAAGCGCGACTCCCTCACCTCGCTCGAGCTGCGCACGCACGACGCCGGCCACTCGCCCCGACGTCAGGTTCGCCGTCAGGCGAGCCGGATCGCCGAGCTCGTCCGGACGGAGACCCATCGCAAGCCCTGGTTCGACACCGCCGTGCTCTACTCGCACCCCGACGCCGACGTGCACGCCGACCCGCGTGCCGACGACGAGGGCGTGAGCACCGTCGTCATCGCCAGCCAGGCCCAGCTCCGCGCGCACCTCGAGGACCTCGTCCGTCGCCGTCGCCCCGGCCCCGACAGCCCGCGGATCGACGAGCTGTCGGCGCTGTTCGCCGGGCTCGGGGCCGAGGTGACGCCCTTCGGCCAGCCGCTCGACCGCGTGTCGGCGACGGCGACGGCGACGACGGCGGGCCCGGCACGCCAGCACGACGACGCGGGCGCCTCGCCCACGCAGCCGTAGCACCCTGCCGGGCCAGCGCCTCCTGCAGTCCCTGCACGGCGCAGGCCGATGCTCGGCCTCCTCGGGGCGTCCTGCCAGGCACCGGTTGCGGCGGGGCCCCTACCGTCGACCCCCTCGGCGCCGGTCCGGCGCGAGGACGACGGGAGACGCGCCGATGAGGCTGACCGACACGAGCGACCTGTGGTGGAAGACCGCGGTCTTCTACAACCTCGACGTCGAGACGTACCTCGACTGGGACGACGACGGCGTCGGCGACCTCGAGGGGCTCGCGCACCGGCTCGACCACCTCGCCGAGCTCGGCGTCACCTGCCTCTGGCTCGCGCCCTTCTACCCGTCGCCCCAGCGGGACAACGGCTACGACATCGAGGACCACTACGGGGTCGACCCCCGCTACGGCCACCTCGGCGACCTCGTCGAGGTCGTGCGCACGGCCCACGACCGGGGCATGCGCGTCATCGTCGACCTCGTCGTCAACCACACCTCCGACCAGCACCCCTGGTTCCGGGAGGCGCGCAGCAGCCCCGACAACCGGTACCGCCGGTTCTACCAGTGGCGCGACGACGTGCCGGAGGACGCCCCTGAGAGCATGTTCCCCGACGTCGAGGACGGCGTCTGGCGGTTCGACGACGAGGCAGGCCAGTACTACAAGCACTCCTTCTACCGGCACCAGCCCGACCTCGCCACCGACGACCCGGTCGTCCGCGAGGAGATCGCCAAGGTGATCGGCTTCTGGCTGCAGCTCGGCATCGACGGGTTCCGGGTCGACGCCGTGCCGCACCTGATCGAGGGCGACGACGGCCCCGAGCACGACTTCCTGCGGACCCTTCGGCGCTTCGTGGCACGGCGCAGCGGCCACGGCGTGCTGCTCGGCGAGGTCAACCTGCCCTACGACGAACAGCTGGCGTTCTTCGGCGACGAGGACGGCGACGAGCTCACCATGCAGTTCGACTTCGTCGGCAACCAGGCGCTGTACCTGTCGCTCGCGCGTCAGGACGCGACCCCCTTGAAGGAGGCGCTGGAGGCACGCCCTGCCCTCGCGCGCGGCAACCAGTGGGGGAACTTCGTGCGCAACCACGACGAGCTCACCCTCGACCAGCTGAGCGAGACCGAGCGCGGCGAGGTCTTCACGGCGTTCGCGCCGGAGGAGGGGCAGCGGATCCACGGGCGCGGCATCACCCGCCGCCTGCCCCCGATGCTCGAGGGAGACCCCCGCCGCGTCCGCATGGTCTACAGCCTGCTGTTCTCGCTGCCCGGCTCTCCGGTGCTCTACTACGGCGAGGAGATCGGGATGGGGGAGGACGCCCGCGTCGAGGGCAGCCGCGGCGCCGTCCGCACCCCCATGCAGTGGACAGCCGAGACGAACGGCGGCTTCTCCGGGGCCCCGGCCGACGACCTCGTCGCAGCCGTGGTGACGGGCGGCAACGCGCCAGAGCACGTGAACGTCTCGCAGCAGCGGCACGACCCCGACTCCCTGCTCGCCTTCGTCTCGCAGCTGACCCGCTCCTACCGCGCGGCGCCCGAGATCGGCTGGGGCGAGCTGGCCGTGCTCGACCAGCCGCACGCCTGCGTGCTCGCCCACAGCGTCGACAGCGAGCTCGGCCTGCTCGTCGCCACGCACAACTTCGCCCCCGACGGCCGGTCGTTCCGCGTCGAGCTCGAGGGCGCGACCGACGAGTGGCAGGTGGTGGACGTCCTGACCGGCGACGGTGCGGCCCGGCCCCTCGACGACGGCGGCGTCGAGATCGAGCTGGAGGGCTACGGTCACCGCTGGCTGCGCGTCGTGCGCCCGGGGGAGAAGCGCCTCCTCTGACGTCGGCCTGCCGCGTCGGGCCTACTGGACCGACGCGGTCAGCCGTGCCACGTTGTCGAGCACCTGGAGGCCCGCGGGGCGGGACAGCCAGCCCTCGAGGGTGATCTCGCGCGACTTGCGGCGGTAGTCGTCCTCGATCAGGCGGACCTCGTCGACGAACGACTTGCCGTGCACCATCAGCGACACCTCGAAGTTGAGGCTGAACGAGCGCATGTCCATGTTGCTCGAGCCGATCACGGCGACGGTGTCGTCGACCGTGAAGTGCTTCGAGTGCAGCACGATCGGGCGCTCGTAGAGGAAGATGCGGACACCGGCCCGCAACAGCGTCTCGTAGTACGAGCGCTGGGCGTGGTAGACCATGAACTGGTCGGCCACCTCGCACGCGAAGAGCTGGACCTCGACGCCGCGCTCGGCAGCCGTCGTGATCGCGTAGAGCATCGAGTCGTCGGGCACGAAGTAGGGGCTCGCGATGATCAGCCTCTCCTGTGCGCCGTAGACGAGTGCGTTGAACAGGCGCAGGTTGTTCTCGCCGTCGAAGCCCGGGCCGCTCGGCACGACCTGGCACTCGAGGCTGTCCGGCCCCTGCCGCTGCTCGATCAGGGGCTCGGCCTCGGCGTCGGTGGGCAGCTCGTCGGTCTCGCTGTACCAGTCGGTGATGAAGAGGGCGTTGAGGCCGACGGCGGCGGGGCCCTCGAGCCGCACCATGAGGTCCTTCCACTGCAGCCCGCGCTTGATGTTGCCGCGCTTGTTGTAGCTGGGGTCCGTCATGTTCTGCGAACCAGTGAAGGCGACGTCGCCGTCGATCACGACGATCTTGCGGTGGTTCCGCAGGTCGGGTCGGCGCCAGGCGCCCTGGAACGGGCGGAAGGGCAGCATCTCCTCGAACCGGATGCCCGAGTCGCGCAGCCACTGCCGGGTGACCCGGCCCTGCGGGTTCCGCATCGTCGCCCAGTGGTCGTAGAGCACCCGGACGGCGACGCCTCGTGCGTGCGCCCGCTCGAGCGCCTCGAAGAAGAGGAAGGTCGACTCGTCACGGGTGAGGATGTAGAACTCGACGTGCACGTACCGCTCGGCCTCGTCGACGGCGGCGGCCATGGCCGCGATCGACTCGGCGTAGTCGGGCAGCAGGGTCGCCGTGTTGCCGGGCAGCAACGGCATGGCCCCGAGCGTGCGGTTGAGGGTCACGACGGTGCCGAACCACGGGGGGCGCGGGTCCGTCACCGCGTGCACGTCGTCGATGCCCTTGGTCGCGTCGAGGATGCGGTCGTTGATCTCGCGCTGCTTGTCGCGGCGGTCCTGCGGCAGCTTCGAGCTGCCGAGCAGGCCGAAGAGCACGCTGCCGGGGATCGGCGACACGAAGATGGCGAGCAGCCAGGCCATCGCCGAGCTCGGGCGCCGGTTGCGGGGCACGGCCACCACGGCCACGATCCGGATGAGGATGTCGACGACCAAGATCACCGTCGGGAAGTGCTTGAAGATCCTGCGCCACGTCATGCGTCGATCTTGTCAGCCCCGGGGCCGGCTCGTCGTTGCCGTTCGCCCGCAGGACATGCACATTGCACTATTGACCGCAGAGTGCAATCATCTCCGGTGGGCACCCGCCCTCCGGCGACGTCGCCGCACCGCGCACCGACGACCGAGAGGAGGCGCTCCGTGAGCACCGAGACCGTCCCGCCCGTCAGCAAGGCCGCGATCCGCCGCCTGCGGACCCGCTCCGAGCTCGTGGGCGCGGCCCGCCGGCTCACCGCCGAGCACGGGCTGGCCGGCTTCACCCTCGAGCAGCTCTGCGACGAGGTCGGCATCTCCCGGCGCACGTTCTTCAACCACTTCGCGTCCAAGGACGACGTGGTCGTCGGCGTGGGGCTGGACGACGACGAGGACGAGGCGCTCGAGGGCTACGCGTCCTCGCGACGCGACCCGCGCCTCCCCGTCTTCTCGACGACTCTGGACGACCTCGCGGCGCTCGTCGTCCAGCGTGTCGAGCACGTCGGCCTCACCCGCGAGCGGGCCGCCGAGTTCAAGGCGGCGCTCGACCGCGAGCCACGGCTGCTGCAGGCGATGCTGACGCAGGGCGACGAGCAGCAGCGTCGCGTCGCGGCCGCCGTAGCGTCGCACGAAGGCGTCCCCGCCGACGACCCGCGCATCGGCGTCGTCGTGGCGGTCGCCGGTGCGCTGGTGCAGCGCGCCATGACCCGCTTCTTCTTCGACGAGGGCCCGCCGGGCCTCCGCTTCGACCACGTCCTCCGTGACCAGCTCGCCCTCGCCCGCGAGCTCTTCGCAGCCGTACCGCCCCTCGACCAGGAAGCACGTTGACACGACCATGACCACCACCACCGCGAAGACGGCCGACGCGCCGTTCCTCCTCACCCAGAGGCGGATCTGGATCATCTTCGGCGCCCTCATCTCGGGCATGCTGCTCTCGAGCCTCGACCAGACCATCGTCTCGACGGCCATGCCGACGATCGTCGGCGAGCTGGGCGGCGTCGAGCACCAGGCCTGGATCACGACGGCCTACCTGCTCGCGACCACGATCGTCATGCCCATCTACGGCAAGTTCGGCGACGTGCTCGGCCGACGGAACCTCTTCCTGGCGGCGATCGCGATCTTCACGCTCGCGAGCATCGGCTGCGCGTTCGCCACGGACTTCTGGGCGTTCGTCGTGTTCAGGGCGATCCAGGGCCTCGGCGGGGGCGGCCTCATGATCCTGTCGCAGGCGATCATCGCCGACATCGTGCCTGCGTCCGAGCGAGGCAAGTACCTCGGCCCGCTCGGCGCCGTGTTCGGCCTGTCCGCGATCGGCGGCCCCCTGCTCGGCGGCTTCTTCGTCGACCACCTCACCTGGCAGTGGGCGTTCTACATCAACGTGCCCGTCGGCATCGCCGCGTTCGTCATCGCCTGGATGGCCCTGACCCTGCCCGGCAAGAAGGCCACGAAGCGGGTCGACTGGCTCGGCGTCGTGCTGCTCTCGGCCGCCACGACCTGCCTCATCTTCTTCACGGAGTTCGGCGGGCAGGCCGACCACGGGTGGGGCGCGCCCGAGACCTGGCTCTGGGGCGCAGGGGTGCTTGTCGCCGTCAGCGCGTTCGTGCTCGTCGAGTCGCGGGCCGAGGACCCGATCATCCCGCTGTCGTTCTTCCGCAACCGCGTCTTCGTCCTGGCGACGGCCGTCGGCTTCGTGCTCGGCATCGGCATGTTCTCGGCCATCGCCTTCGTCCCGACTTTCCTGCAGATGTCGTCCGGCGCCTCCGCGGCCGTGTCCGGGCTGCTGCTGCTGCCGATGATGGCGGGCCTGATCGGCACGTCGATCCTCTCGGGCAACTTGATCACCAAGACGGGGCGCTACCGCGTCTTCCCCATCGTCGGCACGCTGCTGACTGGCGTGGCGATGGCCCTCTTCACGACCCTCACGGCCGACACGCCCCTCTGGCTGATCTGCGTGTTCCTGTTGATCTTCGGCGCCGGGCTCGGCCTCATCATGCAGGTCGTGGTGCTCGTCGTGCAGAACTCGGTCGACGCCGCGAACGTCGGCACGGCGACGAGCACGAACAACTACTTCCGCGAGGTGGGTGCGGCCCTGGGCGTCGCCATCTTCGGCGCCCTCTTCACCAGCCGCCTCACCGAGAACCTGACGAGCGTCTTCACCGGTGCCGGCGCGTCGAGCGGGGACGCCGCCCAGGCCACGGCGACGCTCGAGCCGGCGGCCCTGAACGAGCTGCCGGAGGCGATCCGCCGTCAGGTCGTCGAGGGCTACGCCGACGCCCTGGCGCCGGTCTTCGCCTACCTCATCCCCTTCATCGCGGTCGCCTTCGTGCTGGCGCTGTTCCTGCCCCAGATCGCGCTCAGCGACGTCGCGGGCATGGTCGCCCGCGGCGAGGCGGTCTCGGGCGACGAGGCAGAACAGCTCGAGAAGGAGGCGCGGGGCCGGTCCACGGGCGCGGTCGCCGAGGCGGCCACCGCGTCGGCCGTCGCGGCGGGAGCGCCGTCGACGGCGGTCGGCGACGACCCCCGGGGGAGCGCCGCCGGCGGGACCGCGGACCACACCGCGGACGACGCCGCCGCCGGCGGGGCAGCGCACCGCGAAGGCGACCGCCGCCCCTGAGGTCGGGGCAGCAGGAGGGCGCCCGGCGGCGGAGGCGCCCTCCACGGGCACGGGAGCAGGAGATGTCCCGGTCGCACCGGCGAGTCCGCCGGGCGCAGGACGTGCGCGGACGTACGATCCGACCATGAGTGAGAGCACCGGCACGACGGAGTGGGACGTCGACGTGTTCCCCGTCGAGGCGCCGCCCTCGCCGCGAGGAGCCCGCACCGCCGTCCCGGCCCCTCCCGCCGCCGACCCCATCACCTCGCCGCAGGCACCTGCGACGCACGAGCAGGAGCACCGCCCCGTGACACCCGTCCTCGCACCCGAGGCCCCCGCAGCACCGTCCGACGTCCTCGTCACCCGCCGCGATCCGCGTCCGGTCTCGGTGCCTTCGCACCGCGCCGACACGGCGGACGACGTCGTGCCCACCGACCCGACCGAGCCGCGTCCGGCGAGCGTCGCCCGGCACTCGGTCGAGACGTCCGCGATCACCCTCCCCGTGTTCGCGCCGGACGTCGACCCCTCCCTGCCCCAGCCGCCCGATCGCCTGACCCTCGACGACGACGTCCTCGTGAGGATGGTCGAGCGCCGCCTCGACGACACGGCGACCGTCGACCTCATGGCCGTCGTCCAGGCCCAGCTGCAGGCGCGTCGCGTCGAGGCGGCCCGCTTCGCCTCGTGGGCGCGCGAGATGGACCGCGTCGGCACCGACGAGGCAGCCGACGCCCTCGAGCGCACCCGGCTCCGCTTCACGGGCGTCATCGACGTCGTGCTGCCCCTCGACCTCGACGACGTCGGCGGCGCCTCGTCCGAGGCGCCGCAGGATCGAGCGTCCGGCGAGGCGTCGTCGGGCTCGGTCGTTCCTCCCTCCGATGCCTCGGCCGAGGTGGCCCAGGACGGTGCGTCCGCATCGGCGACCGCATCCGAGCCCGTGGCCGAGCCTGCCTCCGTGGCCGCCCCGGCAGCTCACCCCGCCGCTCCCGCTCCCGCTCCCGCTCCCGCTCCCGCCGCCGTCGAGCCGGCCCGGCCGACCGCCCAGGGCGAGCGGCCCGTTCGTCCCGCGTCGCGCCTCCTCGTCGTCGTCGGCCTCGTCCTCGCGGGCCTCGTCGTCCTCGCTGCGGTCGTGCTCACCCTCGTCGCTCCTGCCCTCCTCGCCTCCGCCGTGCTCGCCACGGTGGCGGTTCCCGTGGCCGGCGGCCTCGGCGCGGCAGCCGCCCTGCTCGCGGTCGTCCACGGCCCGACGGACGCGGAGCGCGTGGCGGTCCGTGGACCCGTCGCGGTCGTCGCGGGGATCGTCGTGTCCGCCGCCCTCGGCTACGGCGTCCTCGTGACCGTGCCGGCGTCGCTCGCCTGGCAGGGCTGGCTCGTCCGGCTCGTCGGCTTCACGGGCATGACGCCAGGGGTCGCCGTCGTCGCCGCGGTCCTCGTGGCGGCTGCCGCCGCCTTCGTCGTGGCCGTGCTCACGACGGGCCTGCGCCCGACCTCCCGCCGCTAAGCTGAGGGGGTGTCCACCCTCGCTTCCGTCAACGCCGTCGTCGAACGACTCTGGCCCCTCGCGGGCGCCGAGCCGTGGGATTCTCCGGGCATCGTCGTGGGCGATCCCGACCAGCCCGTGACCCACGTCCGCCTCGCCGTCGACGCGGTCCTCGAGGTCGTCGACGAGGCCGTCGACATCGGCGCCGACCTGCTGCTCGTGCACCACCCGCTCCTGTTCCGCGGCGCGACGACGATGGCCGAGAGCACGACGAAGGGCGCGGTCGTCTCCCGCCTCGTGCGGGCCGGGTGCGCCCTGATCGCCGCCCACACGAACGCGGACGTGGTCGAGACCGGCACCTCGCGCGTCGTCGCCCACCAGCTCGGCCTCGTCGACCAGCGGCCGATCACCGAGGGGGCCACTAGCTCGACCGGGCTCGGGGTGACCGGCCGCCTGCCCCGGCCCATGAGCCTCGTGTCGTTCGCGCGGCAGCTGGGCGAGCTGCTGCCTCCCACCGCCGCGGGCATCAGGGTCGCCGGCGACGCCGAGCGCGTGGTCGAGACCGTCGCCCTCTGCGCCGGGGCGGGCGACTCCCTGCTCGGTCACCCCGACGTCCTCGCGGCGGACGTCTACCTGACGAGCGACCTGCGGCACCACCCCGCGAGCGACGCCCGCGACCTCATGCTGCTCGGCCGCGGTCCCGCCCTCGTCGACGTCTCGCACTGGGCGAGCGAGTGGCTGTGGCTCGACACGGCCGCCGCCCAGCTGCGCGAGGCGCTCGACGACGTCGAGGTCACCCTGAGCGACCTGCGCACCGACCCCTGGGACTTCACGGTCGTGCAGTAGCCGACCCCCGCCTCCTCGTCTCCGGGCCGACCGGCGACGCCCCGTCACGACCGCTGCACCACGACCACGAAGCAGGCACCATGGCCCTCCAAGCAAGCCCCGCCGACCAGGCGCTCCTCCTCGACCTCCAGGCTCTGGACACGACGCTGCAGCAGCTCGCCCACCGCGCCGCGAACCTGCCCGAGATCGCCGTGCTCGCCACGATCGACGGCGACGCCTCGCGCCTCCGCAGCCGCCTCTCGTCCGAGCAGGGCGCCTGGGAGGACGCGCAGACCGAGCTGACGCGCATCGAGTCCGACGTGGCCGTCGTGGTGGCCAGGGCCGAGCGCGACCGCACGCGGCTGGCGTCGTCCTCGTCCGTGAAGGACGTCGCGGCCCTCGAGGGCGAGCTCGTCGCCCTCGCCCGTCGGCAGAGCGACCTCGAGGACGCGCAGCTCGAGGTGATGGACCGGGTCGAGTCGCTGGGCGCCGTCGCGGCGCTGACGAAGTCCGAGCTCGACCAGATCGAGACCCGGCGTGCCGAGGCCGCCGAGGGCCGCGACGCCGGGCTCGGCAGGCTCGAGGTCGAGAAGCGCGAGGTCGAGGCCGACCGTGCCGCGATCGCCGAGAAGGTGCCGGCCGAGCTGCTCGCCCTCTACGAGCGCCAGCGGGCGCGCTACGGCGTCGGCGCGTCGCTGCTCCGCGGCGGGGTCTCCAGCGCGAGCGGCGTGACGCTCACCGGCAGCGACCTCGCGGCCGTGCGGTCCGCCTCCGCGTACGACGTCGTGCTCTGCCCCGACAGCGACGCGATCCTGGTGCGCACGGGCGAGTCCGGCATCTGACCTGCCCGTCGCGGGGGCGCGCGACGCCCGCTAGCATGGTCGACGCGGATGGGTCGGCAAGACGGTCGCGTCACCACGGGGTCCGCCCCGCGGTGCCGAGGAACGTCCGGGCTCCACAGAGCAGGGCGGTGGGCAACACCCACCCGGGGCGACCCGCGAGACAGTGCAACAGAGAGAAGACCGCCCCGGTCGTCGTCGAGAGGCGGCGCCGGGGTAAGGGTGAAACGGCGGTGTAAGAGACCACCAGCGGTTCGGGTGACCGACCGGCTATGTAAACCTCGCCCGGAGCAAGGTCAGACAGAGGACGCCGAGGCTGCTCGCCGAGTCCTCGGGTAGACCGCTAGAGGGCTGCGGCAACGCAGTCCCGAGAGAGATGGCCGTCCATGGTGCTCACGCACCGGGACAGAACCCGGCGTATCAGCCGGCCCGTCCGCCTCAGCCGTGCACGCGGCTGACCACACGACGAGAGGGACCCTGGTCCAGGAGGCGCGCCTCCTGGACCAGGGTCCCTCTCGTCGTGACGGGGCCGGGTCCGCCTCAGGCGGCCGGCTGCGAGCTCGCGGCCAGGGCGGCCGCGCCCATGATGCCCGCGTTGTTGCGCAGGACTGCGGGCACGATCTCGGCACGCAGGTCGAGCAGGGGGAGGAACTCCTCGTGGTGCTTCGAGACGCCGCCGCCCACGATGATGCGCCGCGGGTAGAGCAGCGCCTCGAGGTGGGAGTAGTACTTCTGCAGGCGCTTGGCCCAGTGCTTCCAGCTGAGGTCGTCGCGCTCCTTGGCAGCGTACGAGGCCTTCGTCTCGTAGTCCTTGCCGCCGATCTCGAGGTGGCCGAGCTCGGCGTTGACGATCAGGACGCCGTCGTTGATGAGGGCGGTGCCGATGCCCGTGCCGAGCGTCGTCATGACGACGAGGCCGGGCACGTCCTTCGCCGCACCGTAGCGGGTCTCGGCGTAGCCGGCCGCGTCGGCGTCGTTCACGAAGTGGATCGACCTGCCGAGGGTGCTCTCGAACAGCTCCTCCGCCTCGAAGCCGATCCACTTCTTCGAGACGTTCGCCGCCGACAGGGTCTTGCCGTCCATGATGGCGGCCGGGAAGCAGACGCCCACGGGGATCGCGTCGTCGTCGAGGCCGAGCTCGTCGACGATCTGCTTCACGACCGCGACGATGGCGTCGGGCTCGCCGCCCTCGGGGGTCGGCTTCTTGATGCGGTCGGTGAGGAGCTCGCCCGACTCGACGTCGACGATCGCCCCCTTGATGCCGGTGCCGCCGATGTCGATGCCGACTGCCTTCTGTGCCACGGGTCGTCCTTCTTCCTGGTGCTCGTCGTCAACTGAGGGTGAGGACGTCGGCACCGCGTTCGGTGACGACGAGGGTGTGCTCGAACTGGGCCGTGAGCGACTTGTCACGGGTGGTGACCGTCCAGCCGTCGGCCCAGATGTCCGCCTCGACGCCGCCGAGGGTGAGCATGGGCTCGATGGTGAAGACCATCCCGGGCACCATGACGTCGTCGAACTGCGGAGCGTCGTAGTGGGGGATGACGAGGCCGGAGTGGAAGGCACGACCGACGCCGTGGCCGGTGTAGTCGCGCACGACCCCATAGCCGAAGCGTGCGGCGTACGACTGGATCGCACGGCCGATCACGTTGACCTCGCGACCGGGGGCCACCGCCTTGATGCCTCGTCGCAGGGCCTCTCGGGTGCGGTCGACCAGGTCGATCGTCTCCTGCGGCGCGTCGCCCACCAGCAGGGTGCGGTTCAGGTCGCCGTGCACGCCGTCCTTGAACGCCGTGATGTCGATGTTGACCAGGTCGCCCTCGACGAGCACGGTGTCGTCGGGGATGCCGTGGCAGATGACCTCGTTCACCGAGGTGCAGACCGACTTGGGGAAGCCGCGGTAGCCGAGGGTCGACGCGTAGGCGTCGTGGGCCACCAGGAACTCGTGCGCTACCCGGTCCAGCTCGTCGGTCGTCACGCCGGGGCGGACCGCGGCCTCGACGGCGTCGATCGCCTGCGAGGCGATGCGGCCGCTCGCGCGGATCAGCTCGACCGTGGGGGCGTCGTACACGTCGCCGCCCGTGTAGGGAGCGGGCCCCGCCTTGCCGACGTACTCGGGTCGGGCGATGGAGGAGGGGACCGGGCGCAGAGGCGAGACCCGGCCAGGGGTCAGTGATCCGTCGAGGTCCCTGGGCATGCCGTCCAGCTTAGGGGGAGGGCGGCTCCGCCGGACGCGTCGGCGTCGGGGACGTCGCCCGGGACGACGACGCGGCCGAGCGGTAACCTCGGCCCATGACGACAGAGTTCTGGTTCAACACCCGCACGCACGAGGTCGAGGAGGGCAAGGTCTCGCCCGCCGTGGACCGTGCCGGCCCCTACTCGACCCGCGAGGAGGCGGCGGCCGCGATCCGCACGATCCAGGAGCGCAACGCCCGCCTCGACGCCGAGGACGCGGCGGACGACTGACGGATCCGAGACTGCCGTGACCTTTGCCGACGGACGCGTCCACTAGCCTCGACGCAGAGCAGAAAGGCTGTCGATGGACAAGCAGAGGGACTTCGTCCTCCGGACGATCGAAGAACGCGGCATCAAGTTCATCAGGCTCTGGTTCACGGACGTGATCGGCACCCTGAAGTCGGTGGCCATCGCCCCGGCCGAGGTCGAGGGCGCGTTCGCCGAGGGCATCGGCTTCGACGGCTCCGCGATCGAGGGCCTCACCAGGTCGTACGAGGCCGACGTGCTGGCGCAGCCCGATCCGACCACGTTCCAGATCCTGCCGTGGCGCGGCGAGATCGACCCCACGGCGCGGATGTTCTGCGACATCACGACGCCCGACGGGCAGCCGGCCGTCGCCGACCCCCGCAACGTGCTCAAGCGGACGCTGGCCAGGGCCGGTGAGCGCGGGTTCACGTTCTACACGCACCCCGAGGTCGAGTTCTACCTCCTGAAGGACGCGCAGGGCGGCCCCGACGGCCCCCAGCCGGTCGACTCGGCGGGCTACTTCGACAACGTCCCGGGCGGCACCGCGCACGACTTCCGCCGCCGCTCCGTGCGCATGCTCGAGGACCTGGGCATCTCCGTCGAGTTCAGCCACCACGAGGCAGGCCCCGGCCAGAACGAGATCGACCTCCGCTACGCCGACGCCCTGACGACCGCGGACAACATCATGACGTTCCGCACGGTCATCAAAGAGGTGGCGATCGAACAGGGCGTGTACGCCACGTTCATGCCCAAGCCCTTCAGCCAGCACCCCGGTTCGGGCATGCACACGCACATGTCGCTGTTCGAGGGCGACGGCAACGCCTTCTACGAGGCGGGGGCCGAGTACCAGCTGTCGCGCATCGGTCGCCAGTTCATCGCGGGCCTCCTGCGCCACGCTCCCGAGATCACGGCGGTGACGAACCAGTTCGTCAACAGCTACAAGCGCCTCTGGGGCGGCGACGAGGCCCCCAGCTTCGTCACGTGGGGCCACAACAACCGCTCGGCGCTCGTCCGCGTGCCGCTCTACAAGCCCAACAAGGGCAACTCGAGCCGGGTCGAGTACCGGGCGATCGACTCGGCGGCGAACCCGTACCTCGCCTTCTCGCTCATGTTGGCCGCTGGCCTCAAGGGCATCGAGGAGGGCTACGAGCTGCCCGCCGAGGCGGAGGACAACGTGTGGGGCATGAGCGACGCGGAGCGTCGCGCCCTCGGCTACAAGCAGCTGCCGGCGAGCCTCGACCACGCGCTCTCGATCATGGAGGACAGCGAGCTGGTGGCCGAGACCCTGGGCGAGCAGGTCTTCAACTACGTGCTGCTCAACAAGCGGCAGGAGTGGAAGTCCTACCGCGCGCAGGTGACGCCCTTCGAGCTGCGCTCCAACCTCGAGATCCTCTAGCGGGCCGGCACCGTCATGCCCCGAGCCGCGACGGCGCTGTCCGACCTGGCACGGCTCGGGTTCGCCGAGCTCGGCACCGCGCGCGAGCGACTGGACCGCCTCGTCGAGGCGACCCCGTCGCTCGCGTCGGCGGTCGCCTCCTTCGCCCGAAGTCCCGATCCCGACCAGGCCCTCCTCCACCTCGAGCGCCTGCTCGAGCGTGCACCCGAGGGCGTCGTCGACCTGCTCTCGGCCGGGGGAGGGGAGCGGCTGCTGCGCCTCTTCGGGTCGTCGTCCGGCCTCGCCGAGTTCCTGGTGCGCCGTCCGGCCGAGCTCGACCTGCTCGCCCGCCCGGTGCCCGCTCCCTTCTCGCACGACGTCTACGTCGACGACCTCGTCTTGCGCGTGGCCGGGCTCGTGGACGAGGAGGCGAGGGTCGCCCTCCGCGTCGGCTACCGCCGTCACCTCGTGCAGATCGCCAGCTGGGACCTCGACCGCCCCGACCCCGTCGAGGCGCTGCCCGTCGTCGCTGCCGCCCTGGCCGACCTGGCGGGCGCCGCGCTGCACGCCGCCCTCGACGTGGCCAGGCGCGAGGTCCCGTTCCCCGCGGACGACGTGGCCCGCTCCCGCCTCGCCGTCATCGGGATGGGAAAGGCCGGTGCCCGAGAGCTCAACTACCTGAGCGACGTCGACGTCGTGTGGGTCGCCGAGGGCGCCGACGGCCTCGAGAACGGGCGGGCCGTCGAGATCGGCACCCGGCTGGCGATGCACACCGTGCGCGCGATCACCGACCTCGCCCTCGAGCCCGAGCTCTGGGAGGTCGACTCGAACCTGAGGCCGGAGGGCAAGGACGGCGCCCTCGTCCGCACGCTCGAGTCGCACGTCGCGTACTACGAGCGGTGGGCGAAGGGGTGGGAGTTCCAGGCGCTCCTCAAGGCGCGACCGCTGGCAGGGGACGCCGACCTGGGCGAGCGGTACGCCGAGCGCATCGCTCCCTTCGTCTGGTCCGCCGCTCAGCGGGAGGCCTTCGTCGAGTCGGTGCAGGCCATGCGCGAGCGCGTGACGGACCTGCTGCCCGCGGACGAGGTCGACCGCCAGCTCAAGCTCGGCCCCGGCGGCCTCCGCGACGTCGAGTTCACGATCCAGCTGCTGCAGCTCGTCCACGGCCAGGCCGACGACGGCGTGCGGCAGCGGTCGACGCTGGAGGCGCTGGCCGCCCTGGCGAGGCGAGGCTACGTCGGCCGCGCCGAGGCCGCGGAGTTCGACCGCGACTACCGGGTGCTCCGCGTGCTCGAGCACCGCGTCCAGCTGACCGACCTGCGCCGGACGCACCTGATGCCCACCGACGAGAACGCGCTCCGTGTCCTGGCCAGGGCCTCGGGGCTCAGCTCCTCGGGCACCGGCCTCGTCGAGACCTGGCACGAGGTGAAGCGGCGCGTCCGTACCCTGCACGAGCGTCTCTTCTACCGGCCCCTGCTCTCGGCGGTCGCCGCGCGCCCCGAGGAGGACCTGGCGCTCAGCACCGACCAGGCCGCCGCCCGGCTCGCCGCGATCGGCTTCGCGGACCCCCGTGGCGCCCTGGGGCACATCGCTGCGCTGACCGGGGGAGTCTCCCGGCGCGCGAGCATCCAGCGTCACCTGCTGCCTGCGATGCTGCAGTGGTTCGCGGACGGCACCGACCCCGACCTCGGGCTGCTCGCCTTCCGCCGGCTCAGCGACGGGCTCGGGGAGTCGTACTGGTTCCTCCGCATGCTGCGGGACTCGTCGGGGGCCGCCCACCGTCTGACGACCGTGCTGTCGTCGTCGACCTTCGTCGCCGACCTGCTCGACCGCACGCCCGAGGCAGCCGCGTGGTTCGAGTCCGACTCCGAGCTGCAGCCGCGGACACTGGCGAGCCTCCTCGACGAGACCCGCGCCACCGTGGGTCGACACGAGTCGCGGGAGGCGGCGGCCGGCGTGCTCCGGCAGGCTCGGCGCCGGGAGATCCTGCGCTTGGCGATCTCGGGGATCCTGGGGCTCGTCACCATCGACCAGCTCGCGCAGGGACTGACCGACGTGACGACGGCAACCATCACCGGCGCCCTCGCGCTGGCCCGCCGTGACGTGCCCGACGTCGAGATGGTCGTCGTGGCCATGGGCCGCTACGGCGGACGGGAGCTCGGCTTCGGGTCGGATGCCGACGTGCTCTTCGTCCACCGCGGGGCCGAGGGCGACGACACGGCCCAGCGCCGCGCGGCCGGCGTGGTCGCCGAGATGGGCCGGCTGACCTCTGACGCCCTCGTCCCGCTCGACCTCGACACGGGGCTCCGCCCCGAGGGGGGCAACGGGCCGGTCACGAGGTCCCTCGCCTCCTACCGGGCCTACTACGCCCGCTGGTCGCTCACGTGGGAGGCGCAGTCCTTGCTGCGCGCCCGCGTCGTGGCCGGCGACGTCGGCCTGGGAGCCGAGTTCACCGCGTTGGCCGACGAGGTGCGCTACCCGGCCTCGCTCTCCGAGCAGGAGGTGCGCGAGGTCAAGCGCATCAAGGCACGCGTCGAGGCGGAACGCCTCCCCAAGGGCGCGGAGCCCTCCCGTCACCTCAAGCTCGGCCGCGGCTCGCTGAGCGACGTCGAGTGGTTCGTCCAGCTGCTCCAGCTGCAGCACGCGCACGACGTTCCCGGCCTCCGCACCACCTCGACCCTGGCCGCCCTCGACGCCGCCGAGAAGGCCGGGCTCGTCGACGCCGACGACGCGGTCAAGCTGCACGACGCGTGGCTCATGGCCTCGCGCGCCCGCTCGGCGGTCGTCCTCTGGACCTCCCGGACGTCGGACGTCCTGCCGACCGACCGTCGCCAGCTCGAGGGTGTCGCACGCCTGATGGAGTACCCGCCGGGGTCCGCGACGCGGCTCGAGGAGGACTACCTCGCGGCGACCCGGCGTGCCCGCGCCGTCTTCGAACGCGGCTTCTACGGGCTGGACGAGGGGCCGGAGCCTACTGCCTGAGCTCGCTCCGCTCGACCGATCACCCGGGCGCCGAGTCCGACACGCCCGGGATAGCCTCACCCGGGGGGTGACGCCCGAATTGGTCACGGGTGATTTTCGCGTACCCCGAAAAGGGGGCGCGTACCCCGGTCGAGATGTCCGTCGCGTTTCGGCCACGTCACGGCCGGATGTGCCTACGATCTCGATTCCCTGCGGTTCCCTCACGTCGTCGCCCTGGGTCGACGCCGGCGGCCCGGGATGCAACACGGTCGTGAACTGGGATTTCACAGCGGCTCGCCGCGGCCGCCCTGCTGAGCGACGTCCGAGCATTCCCTGACGTCCGAGCCGTCGCGACAGGCCGTCCTGCCCTGTCGGCATTTCGTGCGACACCGATGAGGGGACACGTGCGTACCCCGCGGCATCGAGTCGAGTCCCCGAACGGGTGGCTGGTTGTGAGTCACCTCCGAACCGCCGCAAGATTGCACCGACCCGACAGACCCCCTTTCCTCGATGACGCGGAATCATCCTTTTCCCATCCCCGTGAGGCGGCCCTCGTGTTGACTTTCATCCTCCAGATCCGTTCGATGGCAGGCGGCCACGCCGAGCTGTACCTGTTCGCGGTCTACTCGGCCTTCATCTGGATCCTGTGGATCATCAAGGTGCTGCTCTCGCGGCGCTACCGCCCGTTCACCGGCGAGTTCTCCGGCACGACGAGCGTCGTCGTCCCGGTGGTCGACGAGCCCCTCGACCTGTTCCGCGACGTCATCGGCCGCATGGTCGAGCAGCAGCCAGGCGAGATCATCGTCGTCATCAACGGCAAGCCGAACCCCGAGCTGGCGGCCGTCTGCGACGAGTACGCCCCCCTCGTCCGCTGGGTGCACACCCCCATCCCGGGCAAGCGGAACGCCGTCATGATCGGCACCGAGCTCAGTCGCGGCGACATCACCGTGCTGGTCGACTCCGACACAGTCTGGACGCCGGGCACGCTCTCCGAGCTCGTTCGTCCGTTCGCCCACGAGAACGTCGGAGGCGTCACCACGCGTCAGCGCATCCTGGAGCCCGAGCGCAGCTGGATCACGCGCTGGGCCGACTGGCTCGAGAACTCGCGGGCCCTCTACTCGATGCCGGCGCAGAGCGTCCTGGGCCAGATCGGCTGCCTCCCCGGCCGGACGATCGCGTTCCGTCGCGAGATCCTCGTCCGCGTCATGGACAAGTTCATGACCGAGAAGTTCATGGGCGTCTTCCTGGAGGTCAGCGACGACCGGACCCTCACGAACCTCACCTTGAAGGAGGGCTACCGCACGGTGTACCAGCACACGAGCCTCGTCTACACCGACGCTCCGCTCGAGGTGAAGAAGCTCTTCAAGCAGCAGCTCCGCTGGGCCCGCGGCAGCCAGTACAACACCTTCCGGATGATGCCCTGGATGCTCGGGCACGCCCCGATGCTCGCGTTCTTCTTCGCGATGGACATCGTCCTTCCCTTCCTGCTGATGGGCGTGATCGGCGGCTGGATCTACCGGGGGATCACGGGCCAGGGGATCAACCTCTACCGCGGCATCCTCGCGGAGTACGGGGTCTCGACCGGGCTGATCAGCATCGTGGTCCTCATGGTGCTGTCGTCCGTGCTCAGCATGGCCATCCGACAGATGCGGCACCTCGCCGAGAAGCCGTCCGACTTCCTCCGCCTGCCGGTCTTCATCATCGTGTCCACCTTCTTCCTCATGCCGATCCGCGTGATCGGGTTCTTCCGGATGGGGCACGCCAGCGGCTGGGGCACCCGAGCCGGGGCCTACGCGGGCGGCGCCGCGGACGACGCGGCGCAGCAGATGGCGCACGAAGCGACGGGTGACGACTCCCTGCGGGTGCTCGAGCGTGAGTTCGACGACGAGTCCGACCCCGGCGTGGACGCTCTCTTCGACTTCGGCGGCTCCTCGAGCCCGGCCGGCCCCACGTCGGACGCGACGACCGTCCGACGCGACGACACCGGCGTGGTGCTGGTCCGCAGCCACCGCGCCGAGACCGCTGTCGAGACCGCGCCGTCGCCCCTGGGCGACGCCGTGACGACCTCGTCGGCGACCGCCTTCGCGGCCGCTTCTGCTCCAGTGGCCGCAGCCGCGCCTCCTCGTCGTCGCCTCAACCCCAAAGCCGGCTTCCCGTACCTGATCGGTGCCGTCATCATCGCCCTGGAGGTCTGGTTCATTGTCTGAGTCACCGCAGACGTTCGTCGCCCCGCTGCACGTCCAGTCCGGAGCCTGGTGGGCCTCGTCCCACGGGAACGCCCGGCGCACCGCCCTCGGCGCGACCGCCGCCGTGGTCCTGTTGGCCATGATCTCGTGGCTCATCTGGATCTCGCCGTCGGACAACCCCGTCCGCACGGCCGTCCAGCAGGCGGTCGGCACCTCGCCCGCCCAGGTCACGGCCATGAAGGAGGACCGCTCGGCCCTGCTCGACCAGCTCGTCGCGGCGAAGCAGCAACTGGCGGCGAGCAAGACACAGCTCGCCGACGTCCAGCAGCAGGCGTGGACGTCGGAGGGGCAGCTCACCGACGCACAGGCCCGTCTCGCCTCGGCGCAGGACGCGCTGCGGGACGCTCAGGCGGCCACCGGGGGCGACTCGGCGTCCGGAGGCTCCGGGACGGCGAACGGCGCGGGCGGCGGCGGCTCTGGCAGCGGCTCTGCCGCGGTCGTCCCCGGGACGAAGGGCGGTGGCTCGGGCAACGGGAACGGCTCCGGCTCCGGCAACGGGAGCGGCAACGGCAACGGCAACGGGAGCGGCAACGGCTCCGGCGACGGGGGCGGCACGACGGGTCCCGTCCCGATCACGGCTCCCTCCCTCGCGGACATCGTGTCGCCCGAGTCGCGCTACTTCGGCCTCTACACGACCCAGTCGCCGTTCAGCTGGTCCGAGTTCGACGACGTCAGCGCGAAGGTCGGCGTCCAGCCGAACATGGCCGGCTACTTCCAGGGCTTCGACCAGGAGTTCAACGCCACGGCCGTGAACCGGTCGTGGGCGAAGGGCGACCTGCCGTTCCTCACGTGGGAGTCGCGCCCGATCGCCGCCGCGAACGACGCGGTCGTCGAGCCCGACTACGAGCTCAGCAAGATCGTCGACGGCGACTTCGACGAGTACCTGACGCGCTGGGCCGACGCGCTCGTGGCCAACGGACTGCCCATGGCCATCCGCCTCGACCACGAGATGAACGGCAACTGGTACCCGTGGGCGGAGGGCGTGAACGGGAACGAGAAGGGCGAGTACGTCGAGATGTGGAAGCACGTGCACGACCTCTTCGAGGCCCGTGGCGCCAACGAGCTCGTCGCCTGGGTCTGGGCCCCCACCCGGGTCGAGGGCGTGCCCACCAAGAACAGGGGCGTCGAGTACACGGAGAGCCTCTACCCCGGCGACGACTACGTCGACTGGGTCGGCATGACCGGCTACCTGCGCAACAGCGTGGAGACGCCCCAGAGCGGGGACTTCCAGGGCACCTTCGGCAAGACCCTGACGCAGCTGCGCCAGATCACGTCGAAGCCGATCATCCTCGCCGAGATGGGCGCGGCCGAGCTCGGCACGACGAAGGACGCCCAGAAGCCCAGGTGGATCGACTCGCTGTTCACCGAGCTCGCGAAGCCGGAGAACGACGACATCCTCGGCTTCTCCTGGTTCAACCTCACGGCCACGACCGTGTCGAGCGGCTCGTACCTGACGAACGACTGGCGGATCGCCTCCCGGCAGGACTCCCTCGAGGCGTTCCGGCGCGGGATCGCCAGGACCGACACCGACTTCGCATTGAGGACCGCGCCGTGACCGCGGAACGTCCGTCACGGCCACGGTCGCCGCGGCCACGGCCCACCACCACCTCACCAGCACCCCTGACTGCAGCACCCCAGATCGCGAGGAGCGCATCATGAGCAAGAACACCAGCCCGGTCGACAGCGCCGGCACCGACCCCCAGTCCGTCGACGCCGCGGTGACGTCGGCCTCGACCAAGCCCCGCATCAGCGTGATCGGCACCGGCTACCTCGGCGCCACGCACGCTGCGGCGATGGCCGAGATGGGCTTCGACGTCATCGGGGTCGACACGGACCCCGCCAAGGTCGAGGCGCTCAGCCAGGGCCGCGTGCCCTTCTTCGAGCCAGGGCTGCCCGAGCTCATCCTCCGCCACGTCGAGTCGGGGCGCCTGCTCTTCACGACCGACATCGCCGAGGCCGTCGCCCTGTCCGACGTGCACTTCATCTGCGTCGGCACGCCGCAGCGGCGGGGGAGCCACGCCGCGAACCTCAGCTACGTGGAGGAGGCCACCCGCAAGGTGGCCCAGTCGCTCAGCCACGACGGCCTGATCGTCGGCAAGTCCACCGTGCCGGTCGGCACCGCAGCGCGGCTCCGCGAGATCGTCGCGGGCGCCCTGCCCGCCGGGGTGTCGGCGGACGTCGTCTGGAACCCCGAGTTCCTCCGCGAGGGCCACGCCGTCGAGGACACCCTGCGACCCGACCGCATCGTCTTCGGCGGGACGGACACGCGCACCGAGGCGATCCTCCGAGAGGTCTACGCCGAGCCGATCGCGACGGGCACCCCCGTCATCTCGTGCGACCTGCCGACGGCCGAGCTCGTCAAGGTGAGCGCGAACGCGTTCCTCGCGACGAAGATCTCGTTCATCAACGCCATCAGCGAGCTCTGCGAGGCAGCGGGCGCGAACGTCACGACCCTCGCTGACGCCCTCGGCTTCGACGACCGGATCGGCCGCAAGTTCCTCAACGCCGGCCTCGGCTTCGGCGGCGGCTGCCTGCCGAAGGACATCCGTGCCCTGATGTTCCGCGCCAACGAGCTCGGGGCGCACCGGGCCGTCGGGCTCATGCAGCAGGTCGACGAGATCAACATGGCCCAGCGCCAGCGGGTCATCGACCAGGCCATCGACGCCTGTGGTGGTTCGGTCCTCAACCGGCGCATCGCCGTCCTCGGCGCGGCCTTCAAGCCGCACACGGACGACGTCCGCGACTCGCCGGCCCTGAACGTGGCCGCCGCCCTGCACCTGCGCGGCGCCCAGGTGCTGGTGGTGGACCCGGAGGCGACCCAGACCGCCCAGCGCAGCTTCCCGACGCTGTCGTTCGCCGACACCATCGAGGAGGCGGTGTCCGACGCCGACGCCGTCCTCCTGCTGACGGAGTGGCCCGAGTTCGTCCACGCGGAGCCCTCCGCCCTCGCCGACCTCGCGGCCAACCCCGTCGTGATCGACGCGCGCAACGTTCTCGACGCCGAGGTGTGGTCGGGCGGCGGCTGGGAGGTGCGTCCCCTCGGGGGCCGTCGCACCCCGGCTCAGCGTCGCGTCCTCACCGGGAGCAGCATCCCCGCCTGACGACCGTCCCGCACACGGCAGGAGGCCCGCACCCCCGAGGGGTGCGGGCCTCCTGCCGTGCCGGCGGCCGACGCGAACGGGACGCGACCGGATCGGTCACGCCCCGTCGGCCTCGGCTAGACGCCGAAGTAGAGCTCGAACTCGAAGGGGTGCGGGCGCTGCGCCATCGGCAGGATCTCCTTCTCGCGCTTGTACGCGATCCAGGTCTCGATGAGGTCCTCGGTGAAGACGTTGCCCTTCGTGAGGAACGCGTGGTCGGCCTCGAGCGCGTCGAGGGCGCCGTCGAGAGACGCGGGCACCTGGGGGATGCCCTTGGCCTCCTCGGGGGGCAGCTCGTAGAGGTCCTTGTCGACGGGCTCGTGCGGCTCGATGCGGTTCTGGATCCCGTCGAGGCCGGCCATCAGCTGGGCCGCGAACGCGAGATACGGGTTCGACGCCGCGTCCGGGACGCGGAACTCGATGCGCTTGGCCTTGGGGTTCGTGCCGGTGATCGGGATGCGGATCGCGGCCGAGCGGTTTCCGGCCGAGTAGACCAGGTTGACGGGGGCCTCGAAGCCGGGGATCAGGCGGTGGTAAGAGTTGATCGACGGGTTCGTGAACGCGAGCACGGCGGGTGCGTGCTTGAGCAGGCCGCCGATGTACCAGCGGGCAAGGTCGGAGAGCCCGCCGTAGCCGTTCTCGTCGTAGAACAGCGGCTTGCCGTCGCTCCAGAGCGACTGGTGGGTGTGCATGCCCGAGCCGTTGTCGCCGAAGAGCGGCTTGGGCATGAAGGTCGCGACCTTGCCCCACTGCTCGGCCGTGTTCTTGACGATGTACTTGAACTTGAGGATGTCGTCGGCCGCGTGGACCATCGTGTCGAACTTGTAGTTGATCTCCTGCTGGCCGCCGGTGCCCACCTCGTGGTGCGCGCGCTCGAGCTCGAGGCCGGAGTCGATCAGCTTGAGGCTGATGTCGTCGCGGAGGTCGGCTGTCTTGTCGACCGGGCTGACGGGGAAGTAGCCGCCCTTGTAGGCGGTCTTGTTTGCGAGGTTGCCGCCCTCCTCGACGCGGCCCGTGTTCCAGGCGCCCTCCTCGCTGTCGACGCTGTAGAAGCTGGCGTTCTGCTTCACCTCGTAGCGCACGTCGTCGAAGATGTAGAACTCGGCCTCGGGGGCGAAGAACGCGGTGTCGGCGATGCCGGTCGAGGCGAGGTACTTCTCGGCCTTCTTGGCGACCTGGCGCGGGTCGCGGCTGTAGAGCTCGCCGTTCCGCGGGTTGAAGATGTCGAAGACGAGCACGAGCGTGAGCTCAGCACGGAAGGGGTCGACGTAGCCGGTGGTCACGTCAGGGATGAGCTGCATGTCCGACTCGTGGATCGAGGCGAAGCCGCGGATGGAGGACCCGTCGAAGAGCTGGCCGACGGAGAAGAACTCCTCGTCGACGGTGGACGCGGGGATGTTGAAGTGCTGCTGGACGCCGGGGAGGTCCGTGAACCGGATGTCGAGGAACTTGACGTCGTTGTCCTTGATGAACGTCAGCACCTCGGAAGAATCGGTGAACATCTAGGTGTCTCTCCAATGGGCTCAGATCGGTCAGACTGCCGGTCGCAGCCTTCGATGACGCTAGGGGGGCGCGGTTTCGTCGCGGTGTCCCCATTGTTTCAGAGATGTTACGGGTGGCGCGTCGATAGGCTCGTCGTCATGCACGACGACCGCTCCCGCCCTCCGTCCGACCCCCTCGACGGCGGTGCGGCCCCGCGGCAGGACTGGCCGGGCCAGCGTCTCGGCCTGCCGCGCACGGGCCCGCGCTCGATCGCGCGACTCGGTCGCCGGATCGCCGGGGTGACGATCGACTGGGGCCTCGCCTACGTCGTCGCATTCGCCTTCTTCGACGGCCAGGGCCTCGCCATCACGGTGATCTTCAGCGTCGTCCAGATCGTGTTCCTGGTCACGCTCGGCGGCACCGTCGGCCATCTCGTCCTCGGGATGCGCCTCGTGCCGATGGCGGGCGGGCGCATCGGCCTCTGGCGCCCGGTCGTCCGCACGCTGCTGCTCGCCCTCGTCATCCCCGCGGTCGTCTGGGACCAGGACCAGCGGGGCCTGCACGACCGCGTGGCCGGCACGGTGCTCGTCCGCGTCTGACGACGACCGGACAGACGGAGGCGCCCGTCCCCTCGAGGGGGACGGGCGCCTCCGTCTGTGGCTGGTTCGATCAGCGGATCGCGTCGATCAGCGCGGACGCCCGGCGCGGACCTTGAACGGGTCGACGCCCTTGGGGATCGGGAGGCCGTTCTTGCCGAGCGACTGGAGGCGGTTGCTGACGGCGAGCACCTCGTTCCGGTTCAGCGACGACTTGATCTTGTTCATGCGGCCCGCGATCTTGTGCAGCGGGACCGACTCGGCGTCGGGTCCGACGTTCAGCACCGTGATGGGGACGTTCGGCAGGATCCGGGCGACCTTGCGACGCTCCTCGTCGACGAGCTTCTTGGTCTGGGCGACCGAGCCCTCGCCGATCAGGACGACGCCGCCCTTGCCGACGGCCCGGTAGACGGCGGCCTGGGAGCGGCCCTGCACGGCGACGGGCATCTCGGCTGCACGCCACGATCGGCGCAGGCCGCTCTTCATGACGGCGCCCACCGCCCCGGGCTGGCCCTCGATCTGCGAGTACGCGGCCCGCTCGGCCTTGCGGCCGAGGACGATCAGCAGCAGCAGGATGCCGAGCATCAGGCCGACCACGATGTAGAGCACGAGTGCCAGGACGTTGCCGGCGGAGAGGAAGATCCCCGCGAGCACGCCGGCGGCCACGGGCAGCAGCAGTGCCAGCAGCATCAGCGGCAGCGCAGTCTTGTCGACGCGGCGGGTCATCTTGAACACCTGCCACATCTGCTTGAAGCGGCCCGGTTCCTTGGGCGGCTTCGGGGACGTGTTCTCCGGTGACGTGCGACGTGCCATGCAGATCAGGATACGGGGTCGCGAGCCGCCGTGGGTCCTCCCCGGGTCGGCCACGGTCGCCGTCCCTCCCCACCGCACCCGAGGAGGGGCGGCTCTGGGCCTGCCCGTCGGCCACGATGGCCCCATGGTCACCTCCTCGCTCGGTCCGTACGTGCTCGCGCCGGGCCGTTCCTGGCCCCCCGGCCGGGACGAGAGCGCGGAGGGCACGGCCCCCGACGGGCGCCGAGTCGTCCTCCGGCGGGCATCGCCGGCCTTCGTGGCAGTGGTCAGCTCGATGCCGCACCCGCACCTCCTGCAGCCCGTCGACGTGCTCGCCGACGACGACGGCGCCCTGGTCGTGGTCTCGGCCGAGCCCGGCGGGGAGCGTCTCGACACCTGGGCGCGGCGACGCGGGACGATGTCCGCGGGAGAAGCCGTGACCGTCCTGCTCCCGGTGCTCGCTGCCGTGTCGCACCTCGCCCGGCGTGGGGCGGTGCTCGGAGGCATCGGTCTCCAGCACGTCGTGATCGACGACCGGGGCGCACCCGTCCTCGTGGGCGGCGTCGTCGCGGCGTACCCCGTGCGCCGGCCTCCGACCCCGGGGCGTCTGCCGCCCGAGACCGTGCCGGAGGGCGCGCGTACCTTCGTCGAGGCCCTGGCCCTCCAGCTGTCCCCTCACGACAGGGACGAGCTCCTGGGGTCGGAGGGCATCGGCACGAACATGGACGAGCTCGTCGAGCTGGTCCACGACCTGGCTGCGCCGGTCGCGTTGCCGACGACGACGCCCGGCAGCGGCGTCGAGGAGGCGTCGGTCGTCTGGCGCCCGCCGCCGGGGGAGCCGCCGAGGTCCGGCTGGACCAGCGCGCTGCCCGAGTCCGCCCTGCTGGACGGCCTGGCGGACTGGTGGGAGGCGGTGTCGGCCGTGCCGATCGTGGAGCGGTTGCGTGCCGTGCGACCGCGTTCCTGGGCACTGGGCGGTCTCGTGGCGGTCTCGCTCGTGATCGGGGTGGCCCTCGTCCCCGACGGGGCGTCACCGGACGTCCCGACGTCGGACGCGTCCGGTCTCGGTGCGCCGGCACCGGACCCGGACCCGGACCCGGGCCTCGCTCACGGTCCCGCGACCAGTCCCACTGCCACGGCGACGGCGACGGCTTCGCGCACGGACGAGGCCTCAGTGCGGGGCGACGACGCAGCGGCCGCGACGGCGGTCCTGCTGCGCGCCCGGATCGACTGCGTCAGGGAACCCTCTACGTCGTGCCTCGCGGCCGTGGACCAGGCCGGGTCGCCCGTGGCCGGTGACGATGCCCGGGTCCTGGACGATCCCGCGTCGACGGACGGCCTCGTCCTCCCTGTCCGGGTCGAGTCCGAGGTGCAGCGACTCGGGGAGACAGTGCTGCTGGCGTGCCGGACGGCGGACGACGAACCGGCCTCGGTCCTCGTGGTGAGGACCGAGGCCGGTTGGCGTCTCAGGGAGGTTCTGCAGCGCTGAGAGGTTCTGCAGCGCTGACGCACCGCATCAGACGGACGAGGTCAGATGCCCAGCACGCCCGCGAAGTCGCCGGCCTCGAGACGGGCCTTGACCGCCACCAGGAACCGGGCGGCGTCCGCACCGTCGACGATGCGGTGGTCGTACGAGAGGGCCAGGTAGACCATCGACCGGACCGCGATCGCGTCCGCTCCGTCGACCGAGACGACGACGGGTCGCTTCACGACGACGCCGGTGCCCAGGATGGCGACCTGGGGCAAGAACACCACGGGCGTGTCGAAGAGCGCCCCGCGCGAACCGGTGTTCGTCACCGTGAAGGTGCCCCCGGCCAGCTCGTCGGGCTTCAGCTTGTTGTCGCGGGTCCGCTGCGCGAGGTCCGCGATCTGGGCGGCGATGCCGGCCAGGTCGAGGTCCGACGCGTCCTTGATGACGGGCGTGAGCAGACCTCGTTCCGTGTCGACGGCCATGCTGACGTTCTCGTGGTCCGGGTAGACGATGGAGTCGCCGTCGACCGTCGCGTTCAGCTTGGGGTGCGCCTTGAGGGCCTCCGCCGCCGCCAGGGTGAAGAACGGCAGGAACGACAGCTTGTTGCCGGTCTTCTCCAGGAACGCGGCCTTGTTGGCGTCGCGGAACTTCGCCACGGCCGTGACGTCGACCTCGACGACGCTCGTGAGCTGCGCCATGGCCTGCATCGACTGGACGGCGCGCTCGGCGACGACCTTGCGGAGACGCGTCATGGGCACGGTCGTGCCGCGCAGCGGCGAGACCTCGACAGGAGCCGGCGCCGACGTGGCGGCGGACGACGCGGACGAGGCGGCCTCGGCCGCGGCGAGCACGTCCTCCTTGCGGATGCGACCGCCGACCCCGCTGCCGCTGAGGGTGGAGATGTCGACGCCCTTCTCGTTCGCGAGCTTGCGGACGAGAGGGGTGACGTAGCCCGTCGGAGCAGAGGACGTGTCGGCCGGGGCCGACGACGCGGCGGCGGCGGGAGCAGCTGCGGCGGGTGCCGGAGCTGCTGCTGCCGGAGCTGCCGCTGCCGGTGCTGCGGGAGGCGCCGCGGCCGCGGGCGCCGCAGCCGCCGCAGGGGGTGCCGCCGCAGCCGGGGCGGTGGCGGGGACGGCCGGGGCCTGGTCGGCAGGCTGCTCGGCTGCAGGGGCCGGGTCCACGTCGTCGGCCGGGGCAGGAGCGTCGGAGTCCGCCTCCTCGCCGGGGGCCGGTGCCGCAGCGGACGCGACGACGGCGTCGTCCGCGTCGTCCTGGCCGCCCTCGGCGGGGGCCTCCGGCTGCTCGGCCTCGGTGGTCTCCTCAGCGGGGGCGTCGTCGGCGGAGTCGCCGCCCTGGCCGGAGCCGTCGCCGATGCGGACCAGCGCGGTCCCCACCTCGACGGTCTCGTCCTCGGCCACGAGGATCTCCTCGACGACGCCTGCGACGGGGGAGGGGATCTCCGTGTCGACCTTGTCGGTCGAGACCTCGAGCAGGGGCTCGTCGACCTCGACCCGGTCGCCGACGTTCTTCAGCCAGCGGGTGACCGTGCCCTCGGTGACACTCTCTCCGAGTGCCGGGAGGTTGACGGATTCGCTCATGCGGGGGACTCCTTCGAAGACATCGTGTGTCTCTGTGATCGGGTGGTACGGAAGTGTGGTGCGGGTGCAGCGGAGGTGGTGCCCACCGGGCTACATGGCGTGGAGCGGCTTGCCGGCCAGGGCCAGCATCGCCTCTCCGAGTGCCTCGTTCTGGGTCGGGTGCGCGTGCACGAGCGGGGCGACGTCCTCGGGGTAGGCCTCCCAGTTGACGGCCAGCTGGGCCTCGCCGATCAGCTCGCCCACCCGGGCGCCGATCATGTGGACGCCGACGACGGGGCCGTCGACGACCCGGACGACCTTGACGGAGCCGCTCGTGCCGATGATGTGGCTCTTGCCGTTGCCGGCGAGGTTGTAGTCGTAGCTCGTCACCTTGTCGGCGCCGTGCTTCTCCACGGCCTTCGCCTCGGTGAGGCCCACGGACGCGACCTCAGGGTCGGAGTAGGTCACCTTCGGGATGTTGGTGTCCTCGATGACCTGCGGCGCGAGGCCGGCGATCTCCTCGGCCACGAAGATGCCCTGCTGGAAGCTGCGGTGGGCCAGCTGCAGGCCAGGGACGATGTCCCCGATCGCGAACACGCCGGGCACGCTGGTGTGGAGCCGCTCGTCGGTGATGACGAAGCCGCGGTCGATGGTGACGCCCACCTCCTCGAAGCCGAGGCCCTGGGTGGAGGGCCCGCGCCCGACGGCCACCAGGAGGAGGTCGGCCTCGATGGTCTTGCCGTCCTCCAGGGTCACGACGACGCCGTCGTCGTTCTGCGTCACGCTCTGGAACCGGACGCCCAGCGAGAAGCCGATGCCGCGCTTGCGGAAGGCGCGCTCGAACTGCTTCGAGATGGACTCCTCCTCGTTCGGGACGAGGTGCGGGAGGGCCTCCACGATGGTGACCTCGGAGCCGAAGGACTTCCAGACGCTGGCGAACTCGACGCCGATGACGCCGCCGCCGAGGATGGCGACCCGCGCCGGCACGTGGTCGAGGGCCAGGGCCGCCTCGCTCGTGATGACCTTGCCGCCGATCTCGAGGCCGGGGAGGCTGCGCGAGTAGGAGCCGGTCGCCAGGACGACGTTCTGGCCGGTGAGCGTGGTGTCGCCGACCTGGACGGTCGTCGGGGACGTGAGGCGCCCCTCGCCCTCGACGACCGTGATGCCGCGGGCCTTGACCAGGCCCTGCAGGCCCTTGTACTTGCTGGCGACGACGCCCTCGCGGTAGGCCGTCACGGCCGGCACGTCGATGCCGTGGAAGTCGGTCGACACGCCGTACTTCGCGGACTCCCGCGAGACGTCGGCGACCTCGGCCGAGTGCAGCAGCGCCTTGGTCGGGATGCAGCCCCGGTGGAGGCAGGTGCCGCCGAGCTTGTCCTTCTCGACCAGCGCGACGCTCAGCCCCAGCTCGGTGGCCCGCAGGGCCGCGGCGTACCCGCCGCTGCCGCCGCCGAGCACCACCAGGTCAAAATTCTGTTCCGACACCCAGCAACTCCCTCGTGCGTTCGGAGGTGCCCGAGGCGGTGGAGGCGCCGTCGTGGTGACGTCGGCGTCGCGTCCGCGTCCACCTCGGTGAGGAGGAGGCGGCGTCGCCCGGGGAACCGATCTCGGCGGGTCGCTCCCGCCTCCTCGACCCTACTACGCGGCCGAAAACTCGCGGGCCAGCTCTAGCAGCGTTCTCACGGAAACACCGGTGGAGCCCTTGCCGGTGTAGCCCCAGCCGCCGCCCTTGTTGTTCGACGGCCCGGCGATGTCGAGGTGCGCCCACGGCAGCGGTGCGCCAGTGGCCTTCCTCTCGCCCACGAACTCGTTCAGGAACACGCCGGCGAGGAGCATCCCGGCGGCGGTGTTGCCCGGGGTGGCGTTGACCAGGTCGGCCACGTCGGACTTCAGACGGCTGCGGAGCTCGCCGGGCAACGGCATGCGCCAGGCGGCCTCGCCGGCCAGGTCGGCGAGCTCGACCACGCGCGAGGCGAGCTCGTCGTTGCCCATGACGCCGACGGTGCGCGTGCCGAGCGCGACGACCTGGGCGCCCGTGAGCGTGGCGACGTCGACGACCGCGTCGGGCTGCTCCTCGCTGGCGGCGACGAGGCCGTCCGCCATGACCAGGCGGCCCTCGGCGTCGGTGTTCGTCACCTCGACGGTGGTGCCGCCGCGGATGGTGAGGACGTCGTCGGGCCGGATGGCCGTGCCGCTCGGCATGTTCTCGGCGACGCAGAGCCAGGCGGTCAGGCGGACGGGCAGCTCCAGGCGTGCGGCCGCGACGATCACGGCGAGGACGGTGGCCGCCCCCGTCATGTCGTCCTTCATGCCGAGCATGCTGCCGGCGGGCTTCAGCGAGAGGCCGCCGGTGTCGTACGTGATCCCCTTGCCGACCAGGGCCAGGTGCTTGGCGGCGCCCGAGGGCGAGTAGGCGACCTTGACGAGGCGCGGGCCGCGGCTCGAGCCCTGGCCGACTCCGAGGATGCCGCCGAAGCCGCCCTCGCGCAGCTCGTCCTCGGCGAGGACGGTCACGTCGAGCGGCAGGTCCGCCGCGAGCTCGGCGGCGTGGTCGGCGAGGGCCTGGGGGAACATCTGCTGCGGGGGAGTGTTGGCGAGGTCCCGGACGGTGTGGACGGCCTGCGCGACCACGGCCGCCTGCCGCACCGTCGCCTCCTCGACCTCGAGCTCGGTCGCGAGCACCAGGGTGCGGGCGTGACGGCGCGACTCCGAGGCGGACGAGCCGCGGAACGCGTCGAACTCGTAGGAGGCGAGGGCCGCGCCCTCGAGGACGGCCAGGGCCTCGGCCTCGGTCGAGACGGGCAGGTCGAGCACGACGCGGTCGACGCCCGTCAGCTGGCGGACAGCGGCACCGGCCGCGTAGCGCAGGGACTCGGCGTCCACGACGTCGCCGAGGCCCACGAGGGCCGTCACGGTCGCCGAGCCGGTGCCGGGGAGCCGCACGAGCTCGTCACGGGCGCCGCTGACGCCGAGTGCACGGAGATCGGCGGGCAGGCCCGGCAGGTCGCGGGTGACCGAGGGGCCGTCGGCTCCCGTGAGGACGCCCACGACGAGGACGTCGGCCTCGACCTCGGCTGCGGGGGAACGGGTGGTGGACAGGAAGAGCTCGGTCATCCCTCGATCGTAGCCACCGCGGGTGTTCGCTCAGGGCACGTCGCCGGAGTCGGCCGGTGCCGGACTGGTTGCCTAGCATTGGAGGCATGCACGACCCCGCCGGACTCTACGACCTCGCTCTCGACGCCTCCGACGTGCCCGAGGGGCTGCCCCTCGTGGCGGGCCTGACGGGCTCCTCCGACGCGGGGGGCGCGGTCGGCCAGCTGGCGGAGTTCCTCGTGGGCGAGCTCGACCACTCGCTGGTCGCCTCCTTCGACGCCGACGAGCTGCTCGACTACCGCGCTCGTCGTCCCGTCTTCACGTTCGACCAGGACCACATCTCGGAGGTCGCGACCGCGACCCTCTCGCTCCGGCTGATGACCGACGACATCGGCCAGCCCTTCCTCTTCCTGTCGGGCTTCGAGCCCGACTTCCAGTGGCAGCGGTTCACGTCGGCCGTCGTCGACCTCGTCCGCCGCTACCGGGTGTCGACGACCACGTGGGTCCACTCGATCCCGATGCCCGTGCCCCACACGCGTCCGATCGGCGTGACCGTGAGCGGCAACCGCGCCGACCTCGTGGAGTCGCTGTCGGTGTGGCGGCCGGTCACCCAGGCGCCGGCGAACGCGCTGCACCTGGTCGAGCAGCGGCTCGGCGACTCCGGCCACCCCACGGCCGGCTTCGTGCTCCTCGTGCCGCACTACCTGGCCGACACCGAGTTCCCCGACGCCGCGGTGGCGGCCCTCTCGAGCATCAGCGCCGCGACCGGCCTGATCTTCCCCACCGACAGGCTGCGGTCCGAGGGGCGCGACTTCCTCGCCAAGGTCGACGAGCAGGTCCACGGCAACCACGAGCTCTCCCGCCTCGTGTCCACGCTCGAGGAGAGGCACGACACCTACATGGAGGGCAACCCGCTGCCCTCGCCGCTCACCGACCAGGACGGACAGGTCCCGTCCGCCGACGTCCTGGCCGCCGAGCTGGAGCGGTTCCTCGCGGGGCGCCGCGCGGACGAGGAGTCCTGACCGACGCGGGCCCTCGACGGTCGCGTCGTCAGCCGTCAGCCGTCTGCAGGGGCAGGTCGGAGGCTAGGGTCGTCGGGTGAACTCGTCGCGTGCCTGGATCGTCTGGGGCGCCGCCGTCCTCGCCTACGTCGTCGCCGTGCTGCAGCGGTCCTCGCTCGGCGTCTCCGGCGTCGAGGCCCAGCAGATCTTCGGCATCTCGGCCTCGACCCTCTCGACGCTCGCCGTCGTCCAGCTCGTCGTCTACGCGGGCCTCCAGATCCCCGTGGGCGTGCTGCTCGACCGCGTCGGCCCGCGGGCGCTCATCGTCGCGGGTGGCGTCCTGCTCGTCGTCGGGCAGGCCGTCGTCGCCCTCGCGCCCCCGCACATCGGTCTGGCGATCCTCGGGCGCGTCCTCGTGGGCGCCGGCGACGCGATGACCTTCATCAGCGTCATCCGACTGCTGCCCGCCTGGTTCCGCGGGCCGATCCTGCCCCAGATCTCGCAGTGGACCGGCAACGTCGGCCAGCTCGGGCAGGTGCTCTCGGCCGTGCCCCTGTCGCTCGTCCTGCACGGCAGCGGCTGGCGGCCGGCCTTCCTCGGCGCGGCCGGCCTCTCGGTCGTCGCCGTCGTGCTGGTCGTCCTCCTCGTGCGCGACTCGCCGCTCGGCCGTCCCGCCGAGTCGGCAGGGACGACCTGGCGCGACGCCGGCCGTCAGCTCGGCGAGAGCATCCGTCGACCAGGCACGCGCCTGGGCTTCTGGTCCCACTTCGTGACGCAGTCGTCCGGGACGGTGTTCAGCCTGCTGTGGGGCGTGCCCTTCCTCGTCGGGGCACTCGGGTTCTCCGCGGCGCAGGCCTCAGGGATGCTGACGCTGCTCGTCGCGTCCGGCGTCGTCGCGGGGCCGGTCCTCGGCCTGCTCACCGCCCGCTTCCCGCTGCGCCGGTCGAACCTCGTCCTAGGCATCGTCACGGCGCTGGGGGCCACGTGGACGGTCCTGCTCGCCTGGCCGGGGCAGCCGCCGCACTGGCTCGCCTACGTGCTCGTCGTGGTGCTGGGCGTCGGCGGGCCCGGCAGCCTCATCGGCTTCGACTTCGCTCGCTCGTTCAACCCGATGCGCAGCCTCGGCGTCGCCAACGGCATCGTCAACGTCGGGGGGTTCCTGGCGAGCTTCGTGATGATGTTCCTCATCGGCGTCGTGCTCGACCAGCTCGACGCGGCGCGGGTGGCGGGCGGGGCGCCGAGCGATCTCTTCTCGTTCGAGTCGTTCCGCATCGCGTTCCTCGTCCAGTACGTGGTCGTCGGGGCAGGTGTCGTCGGCCTCGTGCGGGAGCGTCGCCGCACGCGGCGGCTCCTGCACCTCGAGGAGGGAATCCAGGTGGCCCCCCTGTGGGTTGCACTGAACAGGAAGTGGCAGGCCAGGAGGCGCCGGAGGTCCTGACGGCCGATGGCGCCCGTGGTCGGCGTGGCCGACCAGACGTGCAACAATGGGAGTCGGACCCGTTCATGTCCCGTGCAGGTGCTCGACTCTCGTCGGTGTGCTCAGCCGCGAGGACTTGACATGGGTCCTAGTACTGCCCGAAAGGCCCGTGCACTGCCCTCAAGGCCCAGTGCAGAAGAAGTGGAAGGTGTTCGCATGGCTACTCGCAGCAAGGCGACCACGGTCGCCGACGAGACCGTGACCGACGGCGCGGTGCTCGAGACCGAGCCCGCGACGACCGACGAGGCGCCTGCGGCGCCCGAGAAGGCCCCCGCCAAGCGGGCGCCTGCCAAGAAGACGACGGCTGCGAAGGCACCCGCCGCCAAGAAGGCGGCACCCGCGAAGGCGGCCCCGTCCAAGGCGGCAGCCGCCAAGGCGGCGAAGGCTGCAGAGCCGGAGGACGAGGCCGAGCCCGTCGACGCCGACGCGGCCGACACCGACGTGGACGGCGACGGCGACAAGCCCGCAGCTCCCGAGCTGCTCCCCAAGGGCGCGCTCGTCATCTCGCAGGACGACGACGACGAGATGCCCGTCTACTCGACGACGATCACCGGCGCCACCGCCGACCCCGTCAAGGACTACCTGAAGCAGATCGGCAAGGTCGCCCTGCTGAACGCCGCTGAGGAGGTCGAGCTCGCCATGCGCATCGAGGCCGGTCTCTTCGCCGAGGACAAGCTCTCGAACAGCACCGGCCTCAGCAAAGAGCTGGAGCGCGAGCTGCGCTGGGTGTCCCGCGACGGCCAGCGCGCCAAGAGCCACCTCCTCGGGGCCAACCTGCGCCTCGTGGTGAGCCTCGCGAAGCGCTACACCGGCCGGGGCATGCAGTTCCTCGACCTGATCCAGGAGGGCAACCTGGGCCTCATCCGTGCGGTCGAGAAGTTCGACTACACCAAGGGCTTCAAGTTCTCGACGTACGCCACCTGGTGGATCCGGCAGGCCATCACCCGCGCCATGGCCGACCAGGCCCGCACCATCCGCATCCCCGTGCACATGGTCGAGGTCATCAACAAGCTGGCCCGCGTCCAGCGCCAGATGCTGCAGGACCTCGGCCGCGAGCCCACGCCCGAAGAACTCAGCCGCGAGCTCGACATGACGCCCGAGAAGGTCGTCGAGGTCCAGAAGTACGGGCGCGAGCCCATCTCGCTGCACACGCCCCTCGGCGAGGACGGCGACAGCGAGTTCGGCGACCTCATCGAGGACACGGAGGCGGTGGTCCCGGCCGACGCCGTGGGCTTCACCATGCTCCAGAAGCAGCTCGAGTCGCTGCTCGACAGCCTGTCCGAGCGTGAGGCCGGCGTGATCCGCATGCGCTTCGGCCTCGGCGACGGCATGCCCAAGACGCTCGACCAGATCGGCGACACCTTCGGCGTCACGCGTGAGCGGATCCGACAGATCGAGTCCAAGACGATGGCCAAGCTGCGCCACCCGTCCCGGTCGCAGTCGCTCCGCGACTACCTCGAGTAGGCCCGTGCGATACCTCCTGCCCGTGCTCGCGGGCCGTCTCGTCCGTGCGGTGGCGCGTCTCCGCGGCGGCGGGTCGGCCTACCCGGGCCGCACCGTCCTCGCGCTGGCGCCCGACTTCCTCACCCATGTCTCGTCCCAGTTCGAGCAGGGCGTCGTCTTCGTCCTCGGCTCCAACGGCAAGTCGACGACGACGATGATGCTGACCGAGACGCTGCGGGCCCACGGGCTCCGCGTCTTCACGAACCCCACGGGCGCCAACCTGCCGCAGGGCATCGCCTCGGCGTTCCTCCGCGAGGTGACGCCCTTCGGGAACGTCAGGCACGACATCGGCGTGATCGAGGTCGACGAGGCCTTCGCCGTCGAGCTCACCCGGTCGCTGCACCCGTCGACCGTGCTGATGCTCAACGTGCAGGTCGACCAGCTCTACAGGTTCTTCGAGACCGAGCGCGTCGGCACGATGATGACGGACACCGCCGCCTTGGCCACGCGCTTCGTCGTGACCAACCGCGACGACCAGCACCTCGCGCCGTACGAGGCGCGGCCGGGCCAGACGGTCACCCGCTTCGGCGCCTCGGCCGACGTCGTGGCGGCCGCGCCCAACGGGCTGCAGAACGCGAACGACTTCTCCCGCGAGGCGGACTCCACACGTCCCGTCGAGGCCGAGGTCGTCAGCATGGACGGCGACCGGGCGGGCATCAGGGTCGGCGAGACGACCGTCGACGTGCGGCTGCCCGCCCGCGGGCTGCACTACGCCGTCGACGCCGCCGCAGCCCTGCAGACCGCGTCCGTCGTCCTCGGACGGCCCGTCGACCAGGAGGCGGTGGCTCGCGCCTTCGACACGATGAAGCCGGCCTACGGACGGGGCGAGCGCATGTCGCTCGGCGCCGACGAGGCCGAGTTCATCATGTTCAAGAACGCGGCGAGCCTGCAGCTGAACCTCGACGCCCTCCCGCAGGACACCGAGCAGGTCATGCTCGCGATCGACGAGGGCACGCCCGACATCTCCTGGATCTACGACATCGACTTCTCGCGCCTCGACCACGTCGACGTGCTCGCCGGCGCCAAGGCCTGGCAGCTGGCCCTGCGCCTCGAGCACGAGGGGATCCCGGTGCACGTGATCGAGGAGGACATCGCGAAGGCGATCAAGCTGATGCGTGCGCTGCCCTCGCCGAGCGACCACACGAAGCACTTCGTCACCAACTACGAGCAGATGATGCTGGCCCGTCGCATCCTCGGCCACCCCGACCTGGAGAAGACCGCGTGAGCGCCGACACCCTCCGCATCGTCCACCTCTACCCCGAGCAGCTCGGCGTCAGCGGCGACCGGGGCAACGTGACGACGCTCGTCGCTCGTGCTCGGCGCGCCGGCCTCGAGACCGAGGTCGTCGAGTACCGGGCCGGCGACGGCGTGCCGACGGTGGCCGACGTCGTGCTCCTCGGGCACGGGCCGCTCTCGGGCGTCCGCTCCGTGAGCTCCGACGCCCAGCGTCTCCTGCCGGCGCTCGAGGGATTCGCGGCTTCCGGCGTGCCCGTCATCGGCGTCGGCGGCGGCATGGAGCTGCTGACCAAGGGCGTCGTCACCGACGAGGGCGAGACAGTCCCCGGCATCGGGTTCTTCGACGCCGTGGTGCGCCGTGGTGCTCCGCGCCGCACGAACTACTTCCAGGTGACGACGACCTACGGCGGGGACGAGCTCACCCTCTTCGGCTTCGAGGACCACGCCGCCCACCTCGAGCTCGGTGCCGGCGTCGAGGCCTTCGGCCGGGTGGTGCACGGCGGGGGCAACGGTGCCGACGGCGCCGAGGGCGTCGTGCGCGGCGCCTCCTTCGGCACACAGCTGAAGGGACCCTTGCTGCCGCTCAACCCCGCGCTGAGCGACCGAGTCCTGCGGGCGGCGCTGACGCGTCGCAGCATCTCGTACCACCCCGGAGACGCGCACGCGAAGCTCGACGAGTACGCGGCGCAGTCCCAGCGGGTCGTCCGCGAGAACCTCGAGCGGGCCTTCAAGGCCATGTGACCCCGGCACGGTGTGCTCGCGCGGCACCGTGCGGTCGCACGAAGGGCCCGCATCCAGGAGGATGCGGGCCCTTCGTCACGTCGCCGGGGTGCTGCGCCCCGGACGACCTCAGTTCTGGTGGAGCTTCGAGCTCTCGTCCAGCCACTCGACGGCGGTGGGCTGGAGCTTGTCCTTGACCTTGGCACCGTGGTGCGCGCAGAAGAGGAGCTCGCCGCTCGCCATGGTGACGCGGACGTAGGCCTGGGCCCCGCAGCTGTCGCAACGGTCGGCGGCGGAGAGCTGGTAACGGGAGCCGAGCTCGTCGACGGCGGTGTGGTCGGTGGCCATCTGAGTCATGTGATGCTCCTCCTGACGATGGTGCTGCGGATGTGTTGCCCTCATCAAAACACGCGCTCCCGAGTATCGGGTGCGATCCGAGCCGATTTCGCTCATCGCGTAGTGACGGAGGGGGGACGAGCGCCTCCCGGGACTGTCCGTGGACGCTCGTAGGATGGAACCAGACCCCCGCCTCCGGAATTCCCGCCGGTCGGCTCTGCCTCGCGTCAGGAGATCACCATCGCCACGTCGGACTACTCGGCCCGCCACCTGTCCGTGCTCGAGGGGCTCGAGGCCGTCCGCAAGCGTCCGGGCATGTACATCGGGTCGACCGACTCGCGAGGCCTCATGCACTGCCTGTGGGAGATCATCGACAACTCGGTCGACGAGGCCCTCGGCGGGCACGGCGACGCCATCGACGTCGTGCTGCACGCGGACGACAGCGTCGAGGTGCGCGACACGGCACGCGGCATCCCCGTCGACATCGAGCCCAAGACGGGGCTGACCGGCGTCGAGGTCGTCTTCACCAAGCTGCACGCGGGCGGCAAGTTCGGCGGCGGCTCGTACGCGTCGTCGGGTGGCCTGCACGGCGTCGGGGCCTCGGTGGTGAACGCGCTGTCCGAGCGGCTCGACGTCGAGGTCGACCGTGGCGGCAAGACCTGGGCCATGTCGTTCCGCAGGGGCGAGCCCGGCACGTTCGCCGACGACGGCGAGCCCACGCCCGACGCCCCGTTCACGCCCTTCGTCTCGGGCAGCGTGCTGCGCGAGGTGGGCAAGGTCAAGCGCGGCGTCACCGGGACGCGCATCCGCTACTGGGCCGACCGCCAGATCTTCACGCGCGGCGCCTCGTTCCAGCCTGACGAGCTGTCCGGCCGCGCGCGTCAGACCGCCTTCCTCATCCCCGGCCTCACGCTCCGCATCCGCGACGAGCGCCCCGGCTCGCTGACCGACGGCGGGTTCCCGCACGAGAGCACCTACCGCTTCGACGGCGGCATCAGCGAGTTCGTCGAGTTCCTCGCCCCCGACGCCCCGGTCACCGACACCTGGCGCATGACGGGCACGGGCACGTACACGGAGACGGTGCCCGTCCTGACCGAGGGCGGTGCGATGGTCGCCACCGAGCTCGAGCGCGAGTGCGAGGTCGACATCGCCCTGCGCTGGGGCGGCGGCTACGAGACGGTCCTCCGCAGCTACGTGAACATCATCGCGACCCCGAAGGGCGGCTCGCACCAGACCGGCTTCGAGGCGGGGCTGCTCAAGTTCATGCGACAGCAGGTCGAGCTCGCGGCCCGGCGGCTGAAGGTCGGCACCGACAAGATCGAGAAGGACGACGTGATGGCGGGGCTGACCGTCGTGCTCACCGTCCGCCTCCCCGAGCCGCAGTTCGAGGGCCAGACGAAGGAGATCCTCGGGACGCCCGCCGTCCGGGCCATCGTGGCGAACGTCGTCCAGACGCGCTTCGCCGAGCTCTTCGCATCGACCCGCCGCGAGGACAAGGCCCAGACGGCCCTGGTGCTCGACAAGGTCGTGTCCGAGATGAAGTCGCGCATCGCGGCGCGTGCCCACAAAGAGACCCAGCGACGCAAGAACGCCCTCGAGAACTCGTCGCTGCCGGCGAAGCTCGTCGACTGCCGCTCGAACGACGTCGGCAACAGCGAGCTCTTCATCGTCGAGGGCGACTCGGCGCTGGGCACGGCGAAGCTGGCCCGCAACAGCGAGTACCAGGCCCTGCTGCCGATCCGCGGCAAGATCCTCAACGTGCAGAAGGCGTCGGTCAGCGACATGCTCTCGAACGTCGAGTGCGCCTCGATCATCCAGGTGCTGGGCGCGGGCTCGGGCCGGTCGTTCGACATCGACGCAGCCCGCTACGGCAAGGTCATCATCATGAGCGACGCCGACGTCGACGGCGCTCACATCCGCACCCTGCTGCTGACCCTGTTCTTCCGCTACATGCGCCCGATGATCGAGCAGGGCCGCGTCTTCGCAGCCGTGCCGCCGCTGCACCGCGTCGTCGTGATCAACCCCGGCAGCAAGCCGAACGAGACGATCTACACGTACTCCGAGAAAGAGCTGCAGACGCTCCTCGCGAGGCTGCGTCGCTCGAACAAGAAGTTCCAGGACCCGATCCAGCGCTACAAGGGCCTCGGCGAGATGGACGCCGAGCAGCTCGCCACGACCACGATGGACCGCTCGGGCCGCATGCTCCGCCGCGTGCGCGTCGACGACGCCGAAGCAGCCGCCCGGGTCTTCGAGCTTCTGATGGGCAACGAGGTGGCTCCCCGCAAGGAGTTCATCATCGACGGCGCCGGACTGAGCCGGGAGCGCATCGACGTCTGACCGACCGAGACCGGTGGCCCGGCCGTCTCGACGACGGCCAGGCCGGGCTCATCGGGCTCATCCGGGCTCCGGGCTCCGGGCTCACTCGGGCTCGGTGCCGGCCGGTGCTCCCGTGGCGGCGTCGGTGACGTGGGCCAGCGACGCGCCGACGGCGGCGACCACAGCCTCGAGGGGCGTGCCCGAGGCGTCGCGACGCACAAGCGTCTCGGGGAGCGAGCGGACGCCTCCGTCGGAGGCCACCGCCCGAGCCGGGGCGGGCCCCACCCAGGCCAGCGACAGCTCCGACTCGCCCTTGAGCAGCGCGTGCGACCGCACGCCGCCGGTGGCGCGGCCCTTGGCGGGGAACTCGGAGAAGGCGCTGATCTTGGCGCGGCCGGGGTCGGTGCCCTCGAGCGCTCCTGCGGCGGACGAGATCGTGGCGACCACCGCCTCCTGCCCCTCCGGCACGGCGCCGAAGAAGACGACGCGGGCGTCGGGCGCGACCGAGACGCCGGCGACTCCGCCGCCGGCGGGTCCCTGCGGGCGGACCGACGACGCCGGGAACCGCAGAAGCTGCGTGCTCGACGTCACGAAGACCAGCTCGTCGTCGTCCGCGCCCTGGGCCGCCCCGACGACGGAGTCGCCCTTCTTCAGCGTGATGACCGGGAACTCGGGCTTCGGCGGGTACTGCCCCGTGGCCACGCGCTTGACGACGCCCCTGGCAGTGCCGAGGGCGATCGGACGGTCGGCCGTCAGCGAGACGAGCGCCAGCACGCGCTCGGACTTGTCGGCGAGGCCGAGGTAGTCGCGCACGGGGACGCCGGCCCCGAGCTGCACCGAGGTGGGCGGCACCGCCGGCAGGTCGACCGGCGTGAAGCGGAGCAGCCGCCCCGACGTCGTCACCGCGCCGATCTCGGCCCGCGTCGTCGTGTCGATCGACGAGAGCACGGCGTCGTGCGACGTCCGGCGCGACGGGGGAGCAGGTGTGGCGGCCGACGGGTCCTGGTGGTCGACGCGCAGGAGGCGCCCCGTCGTCGACAAGAACACCCGCGTGGGCGTGTCGGCGATCTCGAGCACCGGGGCGTTCTTGCCGCGGCCCTGCTTCGCGATGCTCGGGGCCGCCTCGGTGAGGAGGGTGCGGCGGGGCGTCCCGAACTGGTCGGCGATGTCGGCGAGCTCGCTCGAGACCAGCGCACGCAGACGCGCGGGGTCGCCCAGCAGCGCCTGGAGCTCGGCGATCGCGGCGCGGAGCTCGTCGCGCTCGGTCTCGAGCTCGACGCGGCTGAACTTGGTGAGGCGCCGCAGCTGCAGGTCGAGGATGTACTCGGCCTGGATCTCGCTGAGGTCGAAGACCTCGCGGAGGCGCGCGCGGGCGGCGGCCGTGTCGTCGCTCGAGCGGATCACCTGGATGACCTCGTCGATGTCGAGGATGGCGATCAGGAGGCCCTCGACCAGGTGGAGGCGCGCCTCCTTCTTGCCGAGGCGGTGACGAGTGCGTCGGGTGACCACCTCGATGCGGTGGCCGACGTAGACCTCGAGCATCTCCTTCAGGCCGAGGGTGCGCGGCTGGCCCTCGACGAGGGCGACCGCGTTGATGCTGAAGCCGTCCTCGAGGGGCGTGTAGCGGTAGAGCTGCTCGAGCACGGCCTCGGGGCTGAAGCCGGTCTTCACGCCGATGACGAGGCGGAGGCCGTGGGTGCGGTCGGTCAGGTCGGTGACGTCGGTGATGCCCGTGAGCTTCTTCGCCTGGACGCCGTCCTTGATCTTCTCGATCACCTTCTCGGGGCCGACGAGGTAGGGCAGCTCCGTGACGACGAGCCCGGACTTGCGGGCCGTGATGCTCTCGACCTGCACGCGTGCCCGGGTCTTGAACGACCCTCGCCCGGTGGCGTAGGCGTCGCGCACCCCGGCCAGGCCGGAGATCGTGCCCCCTGTCGGCAGGTCGGGACCGGGCACGAAGGCCATCAGGTCGTCGAGGCTCGCATCCGGGTGGTCGATCAGGTGCCGGGCGGCGCCCACGACCTCGACGAGGTTGTGCGGGGCCATGTTGGTCGCCATGCCCACCGCGATGCCGCTCGCCCCGTTCACCAGGAGGTTCGGGAACGCCGCGGGGAGGACCTCGGGCTGCATGAGCTGGTTGTCGTAGTTGGGCACGAAGTCGACGACGTCCTCGTCGAGGCTGCGCGTCATCGCGAGCGACGCCTCGGCCAGGCGCGCCTCGGTGTAGCGAGGGGCGGCAGGCCCGTCGTCCAGGGAGCCGAAGTTGCCGTGCCCGTCGATCAGCGGCACCCGCATCGTGAACGACTGCGCCTGGCGCACCATGGCGTCGTAGATGGCGGTGTCGCCGTGCGGGTGCAGCTTGCCCATCACCTCGCCCACGACCCTGGCGCTCTTGACGTGGCCCCTGTCGGGACGCAGGCCCATCTCGGACATCTGGTAGAGGATGCGGCGCTGCACGGGCTTCAGGCCGTCGCGGGCGTCGGGCAGGGCCCGCGAGTAGATGACCGAGTAGGCGTACTCGAGGAACGACCCCTGCATCTCGAGGGAGACGTCGATGTCCTCGATGCGCTCCCCGGAGTCAGCGGGCCCGGTCGTGTTCTCGGTCGTCGTCATGCACTTCTCTGCGGCAGGAGGTGCGCGAGGCACCTGGGCGGGTGGTCGGTCTCGGGAGGAGGCGGCAGCGGCGGCCGGGGAGTCCCCTCACGGAGCCGCTGTGCCAGACTGGTGCCGATGACGACCATCGTACCGGCGCGTCCCCCCGGCGCGGTGAGCCTGGCCGACGTCCTCCCGTCCGTCCTGGCCGCCCTGACCGGCGGCGCCGGGGCCGTCCCGCTGCCGCCCGCCCGCTCGGCCGTCGTGCTGCTCGTCGACGGGCTGGGCTCCGCGGCCCTCGGAGCCCGTCGCGGCCACGCCCGGCACCTCGGCAGCGTCTCCGGCAGCCTCTTCTCCGGTTTCCCGACGACCACGGCCTCCGCCCTCACGACCTTCACGACGGGCCGGCTGCCGGGCGAGCACGGGCTCGTCGGCTACTCGGTGCTCGACGCCGAGCGCGACCGCGTCGTCAAGCAGCTGTCCGGCTGGGACGCCGGCATGCGGCCCGGCACCTGGCAGCTCAGCCGAACCGTGTTCGAGGCCGCCGCCCATCTCGGCGTCCGGAGCGCCGCCGTGGGCCCTGCGCGCTACGCCAGGTCCGGTCTCACCGAGGCTATCCTCCGAGGGGCGTCGTACGAGGCGGCCGAGTCGATCGCCGACAGGTTCCGGCGTGCGCGTGAGCTCGTCGCGGCTCCCGGTGCGACGATCGTCTACCTCTACGTGCCCGAGCTGGACATGATCGCGCACCGCCTCGGCTGGCAGAGCGACGAGTGGACGGCCGCCCTCGAGGAGGTGGACGGCGAGGTCGGGAGGCTCGCCGCCTCCCTGGGGCCCGACGAGGGACTGCTCGTCACGGCCGACCACGGCGTGCTCGACGTGGGGGAGCGCGGCCGCGTCGTCTTCGGCGACCAGGCCGCGCTCGTGGACGGGGTGCGCCACGTCGCGGGCGAGCCCCGCTGCCTGCAGCTGCACTTCGAGCCGGACGCGTCGGAGGCCGTGCGCGCGAGCACGCTGGCGGCCTGGCGATCGACCGAGGCTGACCGCGCCTGGGTCGTCACCCGCGAGGAGGCGGTGCAGGCAGGCTGGTTCGGTCCCGTCGACGGCGTGGTCGCGCCGCGCATCGGGGACGTGCTGGTCGCCGCCCGCAAGGGCGTCGTCTGGTACGACGGCCGCTCGACCGGCGGCCAGGCCGGATCGATGGTCGGCCAGCACGGCTCGTGGTCGAGCGACGAGACCCAGGTGCCCCTGCGCAGGTTCGGCGCCTTCGCCCGCTGAGCGAGCCGCTACCCGCGTCGGGCGCGTTGCCGCCGGGAGGCCGGCCGGGCCCGGCTCAGGCGGGGTCGTCGTCCGAGCGGGCGCCGAACACGATCTCGTCCCAGCTGGGCATCGAGGCGCGGCCCCGCGCCTTCTTCGCTCCGCCCTGCCCGGGCACGATGCCGTCCGGTCCCGGCACGGGACGTCGCCCGCCGCGGACCTGACCGACCGTGCGGGGGCGCTGTTCGCCTCCTGCGACGGGTGCCGGAGGCCCAGGCAGGACAGCCTGAGGAGTCGTCTCGCCCTCTGGCAGGCCGAAGTCGTCCAGCGGCACGTCGATGACGCGGATGGAGCTGGTCGCGAGGTCGTCCCGTGACGAGTCGTCCGAGAAACGGGCAGCCTCGCGTTCGCCCCGACGTCGGCGGAGCGCCTCGAGCAGGTCGGCCGTCTGGGCGTGCGGGTCTCCCGCCGAGGCCTCGGGGTCGCGGTTGGTGGCCGCGAGGGAGGCGGGGGAGCGGACGTCCTGCCGGGCGAGCGCCGCGGGGCGGTCGCCCCTGTGGTCCTCGGGCGCTGCCTGGTCCGGACGCTCGTCCTCGGCGTCCTGGGGCTCGACGAGGAACGCGCCGCTGTCGAAGCGCCCCGTCACCGGCTCGTCGTCCCCTGGCAGGAGGCTGACGGCACGGAGGCGGGGCACGAGCGGCCCGGCGTCGGCCGAGTGCTGGGAGAGGGTCCGGGCGTCGCCGGCGTGCGGGACGAGCGAGAGCGCCTTCGGGTCGAAGCGCCAGGTGGCGTCGCGCGCCACCTCCTGCGTCACGTAGGAGACGGACACGAGCCAGCCGTGCTCGGCGTCCTTGTAGCTGGTCCAGTGACGGTCAGTCGCGGCGGCCGTGTCGAGACGGGCCTCGATGACGCCCCCGAACGACGAGGAGTCGCCGTCCGGCTGGACGTCCGAGGCGACGGTGACCGCGACGCCGAGGGCGTTGCGGAGAGCGTGCGACCTCTCGGCGAGGACGGGGCCCTCGAAGCGGCGGACGTAGGCCAGGTCGGCTCCCGTGCGCTCGGCCGTCTGCTCGGGCGAGAGCCCGGAGCGGATCAGGGACTGGATCTCACGCGGCGGCGCCTTGCGCTCGACCGGCGTGCTGTCGGGGGCGGCGGCGCGCAGCTGCGACCTCAGCGACGGGGTGACGGGCAGCCGGTACTCGGCCCCGCCGTCGGCGGCGACCACGAGCGCTCCGCTCTCGACCCCGATGACCCTCAGATCCTGCATCTCGCACGCCTTTCCACCGTCGTGTCCTGGCCAGAAGCGTCCCACGTCAGAGGCGTGTTCCCGGGAATGGAACGGGCGTGCCGCGAGTTCCTCCAGGGCGGCCGAGAGGCCCCTTCGGCGGGTTTGCTATTCGACAACGAGTGATGCAAACTGTGCCCGCCGAATTCGGTACACGAACTTCGGTACACGAACTATTGAAGAACTGGATGGGCATGGCCACCGACTACGACGCACCTCGCAAGAACGACGACGACGGCTCGGAGTCGATCGAGGGGCTCAAGGAGCGCACCCCCGACAAGACCACCGGAGTGATCGACGACGACGCGGACAACCCGGGCTCGTTCGAGCTCGCCGGCCAGGACCTGTCCGACCTCGACCTCGACGTGGTCGTCCTGCCCCCGCAGGTGGACGAGTTCACCTGCGTCGAGTGCTTCCTGGTGAAGCACCGCTCGCAGCTCGACCACGAGACCAAGCTCGGCGCTATCTGCCGGGAGTGCGCTGCCTGAGCGCCTCCAGGCGACGGACGACCTCGTCGGGCCGTCGCGTCGACACCAACCAGTAGGGTGCGGGATCCGTCTCGTCGGTGAGGGAGATCCTCACCACCGGCCTCACCCAGCCACGGAAGAGGGTCCAGGCTCGCGCGTCGAGCCTGGGCCCTCTCTGCTGTGTGGCCTCGGCTCCCGAGAAGCCCCGCACCTCGCCGATCTCGTGCGGGAAGAGGCGGGCGCGCCCGGCGGAGAAGCCCTCGTCGTCGATGGTGAGCACCGGCGAGGTGAAGACGAGGGCGACCACGGTCGCCGCGTAGAAGAGCACGGCCACGACCACGCCGACGAGCTGGTCGATCGGCAGGAAGACGAGCAGCGTCGCCGGCACCACCAGGGCGGTCGCGACGAAGACGGTGGCCGGCGGCGTGAGCCGTTCGCGGTACGGGTTCATGGGTCCATTCGACCAGACTTCTGCACTAGCCTCGACACGTGACCCCGACCCTCGACGTCCTCTTCACGGCCGACCGAGCCGGCGCCTCCTCGTCCCAGGGCGACCAGGCACCTCGCTACGCGCACCCGGGGGACGCCGGCGCCGACCTGCTCTCGTCCGAGGCGCTCGTCCTCCGCGCAGGGCACCGTGCCCTCGTGGGCACGGGCGTGTCGATCGCTCTGCCCGACGGCCACGCGGCCTTCGTCGTCCCGCGCAGCGGGCTGGCCGCCAAGCACGGCATCACCGTGGTGAACAGCCCCGGAACGGTCGACGCGGGCTACCGCGGCGAGATCAAGGTCACGCTCCTGAACACCGACCTCGAGTCGGACCACCAGATCGAGGTGGGCGACAAGATCGCCCAGCTCGTCGTCGTGCCCGTCGTCAGGGCCGTCTTCGTCCCCGTCGACGAGCTGCCGGAGAGCAGCCGGGGCACGGGCGGCTTCGGCTCGACGGGCTACGCACACACCACCGGAGGCACCGCATCATGAGGAAGTCGAAGCGCGAGGCGCAGCAGCTGGCCGAGATCGAGGTCGAGACCGCCGACGTGACCGACGTCGAGGTCGACATCGAGGGCCTGGACGACGCGGAGGTCGAGGTGTTCGACGACTCGAAGTCGGCACCGGCCGACCGGGCCGACGAGGGCCCGCTCGACGAGACCGAGGCCAACCCCGTCCGCCCCTACGTCGACCTCGGCGGGGTGAAGATCGTCCCCCGCGACGGCCTGCACCTGCGGCTCGAGGTGGAGGAGGGCAGCAAGCGCGTCGTCGCGGTCGGCCTCGACTTCGCGAAGTCGACCTTGCAGGTCCAGCCCTTCGCGGCTCCGCGCACCACGGGCCTCTGGAACGAGATCCGCGAGCAGATCAGCGAGCAGATCCAGAAGCAGGGCGGCACGACCACCGAGGTCGACGGCCCCTTCGGCCCCGAGGTCCGCGCCGAGATCCCGCTGATGGGCGGCGACCCCGGCAGCACGCGCCTGGCGCGGTTCATCGGCGTCGACGGCCCGCGCTGGTTCCTCCGCGGCGTGATCGCCGGCGACGCCACCGTCGACGACGAGGCGGCCGCCAAGATCGAGGAGCTGTTCCGCAGCATCGTCGTCGTCCGCGGCACCACCCCGATGCCTCCCCGCGAGCTCATCCCGCTCAGCATGCCGAAGCCGAGCGCGGTCGACGCGTCCGCGGGCGCCGCCGACGAGGCCTGACCCTCGTGCAGAGCGACGGGGCGGCCCGGCCCGACGACGAGCGACCTGGGCCCGGCGACGAGTCGCCCCTCGACGACCCGCGCGTCTCGCTGGCAGCCCAGCTGCGCGCCGCCGCCCAGAAGGCCGGCATCGGGCAGGTCGCACCCGGTGAGGTGCCCACCGCCTCCGCTCTCCTGACGGCCATCGGCGGGGTCCGCGGCCTGGCGGAGTCGATCGTCCCCGGGCTGGGCTTCGTGGTCGTGTACACGATCACCGGCGAGCTGCTGCCGTCGGTGCTGATCCCCGTCGCCCTCGCCGTGCTCTTCGTCCTCTCCAGGGCCGTGCAGCGCGGTCCGGTCGCGCAGGCCCTCGCCGGCGTGCTCGGCGTCGCGTTGTCGGCCGGGATCGCCCTGCTGAGCGGCCGCGCCGAGGGCAACTTCGTGCCCGGCGTCGTCATCAACGCGATCTCGCTCCTGGCGATGGTCGTCAGCATCGCCGTCCGCTGGCCACTGGTCGGCATCGTCGTCGGCCTCCTGACGAACGAGGGAGGCGCGTGGCGGCAGGACCGTGCCAAGCGCCGCGTCCTCGTGCTCGTCACCTGGCTGTGGGCCGGGCTATTCGCGGCCCGCCTCGCGGTGCAGCTCCCGCTCCTGCTGAGCGGCCAGGTCACGGCGCTCGCCACCCTGAAGCTGCTGATGGGCGTGCCGCTCTACGCCGGCCTGCTCTGGGTCACGTGGCTGCTCGTCCGGACCGTCTACCGAGCGCGAGCCTCGGGCGACGACGAGGTCGACGCGCGAGGCGCCGTCAGCTAGTCCACCGCCTCCGGTGCTAGGTTTGTCTCGACATCAAGACAGTTCGACGACAGGCGCCCCTGCATCCGTCGACGACTTAGGCTGACCTCGCTGGTGCGGTCCCTCGTCGTCGGGTGATGATGAGGGCGAAGTCCAGCAAGGGAGACGGCACGTGTCTGCAATCAACAGCTTCAGCTCGAAAGACGTCCTGACGGTCGGCGGCACCGACTACGAGGTCTACCGCATCGACGCGGTGGACGGCTCGCAGAAGTTGCCGTTCAGCCTCAAGGTCCTGCTCGAGAACCTGCTCCGCACCGAGGACGGCGCGAACGTCACGGGCGACCAGATCCGCGCCCTCGGCTCGTGGCAGCCGACGGCCGAGCCCGACACCGAGATCCAGTTCTCGCCGGCGCGCGTCGTCATGCAGGACTTCACGGGCGTGCCCTGCATCGTCGACCTCGCGACGATGCGGGAGGCGGTCTCCGCCCTCGGCGGCGACCCCACCAAGATCAACCCCCTGGCCCCGGCCGAGCTCGTGATCGACCACTCGGTGATCGCCGACCTCTTCGGCTCCGCCGACGCCCTCGAGCGGAACGTCGAGATCGAGTACGAGCGCAACGGCGAGCGGTACCAGTTCCTCCGCTGGGGCCAGACGGCCTTCGACGACTTCAAGGTCGTCCCGCCCGGCACCGGGATCGTGCACCAGGTCAACATCGAGTACCTGGCCCGCGTCACCTACAGCCGCGAGGTCGGCGGGGTCCTCCAGGCCTACCCCGACACGCTCGTCGGCACCGACTCGCACACGACCATGGTCAACGGCCTCGGCGTCCTCGGCTGGGGCGTCGGCGGCATCGAGGCCGAGGCGGCCATGCTGGGCCAGCCCGTCTCGATGCTCATCCCCAAGGTCGTGGGCTTCAAGCTCAGCGGCTCCATCCCCACCGGTGTCACCGCGACCGACGTCGTGCTGACCATCACGCAGCAGCTGCGTCGCCACGGCGTCGTGGGCAAGTTCGTCGAGTTCTACGGCGACGGCGTCGCCGAGGTGCCCCTGGCGAACCGCGCCACGATCGGCAACATGAGCCCGGAGTTCGGCTCGACGGCCGCCATCTTCCCGATCGACGACGTCACGCTCGACTACCTCCGCCTCACCGGGCGCAGCGACGAGCAGATCGAGCTCGTCGAGAAGTACGCGAAGCTCCAGGGCCTCTGGCACGACCCCTCGGTCGAGCCGGTCTTCAGCGAGTACCTCGAGCTCGACCTCGCGACCGTCGTCCCGTCGATCGCCGGCCCGAAGCGCCCGCAGGACAGGATCGAGCTGACGAACGCCAAGAGCCAGTTCGGCGTCGACCTCGACAACTACGCCACGACCGACCACTCGATGGTCGACGCCGCGGTCGAGGGCACGTTCCCGGCCTCCGACCCCGTGGGCTTCACCGCCGAGGACGAAGAGTCGTCGCACGCCCACTCGCACTCGCACACCTCGCACGCCCCGTCGACGGTGTCGAAGCCGACCCAGGTCGCCCTCGACGACGGCTCGACCTTCACGCTCGACCACGGTGCGGTCGCCATCGCGGCCATCACGTCGTGCACCAACACGTCGAACCCCTCGGTGATGCTCGCGGCCGGCCTGCTCGCCCGCAACGCCAGCCAGAAGGGCCTCAAGGCCAAGCCGTGGGTCAAGACGACCCTCGCGCCCGGGTCGAAGGTCGTCACCGACTACTACGAGAAGGCCGGTCTCACCAGCTACCTCGAGGACCTGGGCTTCTACACCGTCGGCTACGGCTGCACGACCTGCATCGGCAACTCGGGCCCGCTGCTGGACGAGATCTCGACCGCCGTGCAGGACAACGACCTCGCCGTCACAGCTGTCCTCTCGGGCAACCGCAACTTCGAGGGCCGCATCAACCCCGACGTCAAGATGAACTACCTGGCGAGCCCGCCGCTGGTCATCGCCTACGCCCTGGCCGGGTCGATGAACTTCGACTTCGAGAACGACGCCCTCGGCACCTCGACCGACGGCAGCGACGTCTACCTGCGCGACATCTGGCCCGACGCGGCCGAGGTGCAGTCGACCATCGACTCGTCGATCGACACCGACATGTTCACGCACGAGTACGCCGGCGTCTTCGACGGCGACGAGCGCTGGCGTTCGCTGCCGACGCCCACGGGCGCGACCTTCGAGTGGGACCCGGAGTCGACCTACGTCCGGAAGCCCCCGTACTTCGAGGGCATGACGCTCGAGACCACCCCGGTGACGGACATCGTCGGCGCCCGCGTCCTCGCGAAGCTCGGCGACTCGGTCACGACCGACCACATCAGCCCCGCCGGCTCGATCAAGTCGGACAGCCCGGCCGGCCACTACCTGGCCGAGCACGGCGTCGACCGCAAGGACTTCAACTCCTACGGCTCGCGTCGCGGCAACCACGAGATCATGATCCGTGGGACCTTCGCCAACATCCGGCTGCGCAACCAGCTCCTGGACGGCGTCGAGGGCGGCTACACGCGTGACTTCACGCAGGCCGACGCGCCCCAGTCGTTCATCTACGACGCGAGCGCCCGGTACCAGGAGCAGGGCACGCCCCTCGTCATCCTCGGCGGCAAGGAGTACGGCTCCGGCTCGTCGCGCGACTGGGCGGCCAAGGGAACGAGCCTCCTCGGCGTCAAGGCAGTCATCACCGAGAGCTTCGAGCGGATCCACCGTTCGAACCTGATCGGCATGGGCGTCGTCCCGCTGCAGTTCCCGGCGGGCGAGACCTGGGAGTCGCTGGGCCTCGACGGGACCGAGTCGATCAGCATCCACGGGCTCGAGCAGCTGAACGAGGGCACGACGCCCAAGACCGTGCACGTCACCGCCGAGCCGACCGAGCACTCGGCCGACGGCGCCAGCACGATCGAGTTCGACGCCGTCGTCCGGATCGACACGCCGGGCGAGGCCGACTACTACCGCAACGGCGGCATCCTGCAGTACGTGCTGCGCAGCCTGGTCTAGCCCGTTCCCGAGGCCCTCGACGTCGTGTCCGCACGACGCCGGGGGCCTCCCGGCGTTCCCGGCGGTCCGCGCCTAAACTGAGGGTCGCCGCCTCCGGGCTGCCGGAAAGGAAATCCCGATGAGCATCCTCGAGACGATCAAGGGTCCCCGCGACCTCGATCACCTCACCGACCAGCAGATGATCGCGCTGGCCGCCGAGATCCGCCGCTTCCTCGTGACCGAGGTCTCCAAGACCGGCGGGCACCTGGGGCCGAACCTCGGCGTGGTCGAGCTGACGCTCGCGATGCACCGGGTCTTCGAGTCGCCGCACGACGCCTTCGTCTTCGACACCGGTCACCAGTCGTACGTGCACAAGCTCGTCACCGGCCGACAGGACTTCAGCGGGCTGCGGCTGCGCGGCGGCCTCGCCGGCTACCCGCAGCGCTCCGAGTCCGAGCACGACATCGTCGAGAGCTCGCACGCGTCCAGCAGCCTCTCGTGGGCCGACGGCATCTCGCGCGCCTTCCAGCTCACGGGGCAGTCGGACCGCCACGTCGTCGCGGTGGTGGGCGACGGCGCCCTCACCGGCGGCATGACGTGGGAGGCGCTCAACAACATCAGCGACGACAACGGTCGCCGGCTGATCATCGTGGTCAACGACAACGGCCGCTCGTACGCCCCGACGATCGGCGGCATGGCGCGGTTCCTCAACACCGTCCGCACCCGCAGCACGTACCGCGACATGCACCGCGGCTCCGAGGCCGTGTTCGACCACCTCGGGCACCCCGGACGCGCGCTCTACCGGGGGGTGCGGGGCGGCCTGCACGGGTTCCTCAGCCGGTTCACGAACAACGAGGCCCTCTACTCGAACCTCGACATCAAGTACCTCGGCCCGGTCGACGGCCACGACCAGAAGGCGATGGAGGAGGCGCTGACGCAGGCGAAGGACTACGGCGCCCCGGTCATCGTGCACGCCATCACGGAGAAGGGCCGGGGCTACGACCCCGCCCGCGCCGACGTCGCCGATCAGTTCCACGCCGTCGGCCAGATCGACCCGGAGACCGGCGAGCCGCTCGAGACGACCAACGCCCCCTCGTGGACGAGCGTCTTCGCGGACGAGATCGTCTCGATCGCCGAGCGCGACGAGACCGTCGTGGGCATCACCGCCGCCATGCTCCGTCCCGTCGGGCTGCACAAGCTCGCCGAGCGCTTCCCGAGCCGTGTCCTCGACGTCGGCATCGCCGAGCAGCACGCCGTGACGAGCGCCGCCGGTCTCGCCTTCGGCGGCCTGCACCCGGTCGTGGCCCTCTACGCCACCTTCGTCAACCGCGCCTTCGACCAGGTGCTGATGGACGTCGGCCTGCACCGCGCGGGCGTGACGTTCGTCCTCGACCGGGCCGGCGTGACCGGCCCCGACGGGCCCAGCCACCACGGCATGTGGGACCTGGCGCTCCTCCAGATCGTCCCGCACATCCGCCTCGCCGCCCCGCGGGACGCCTCTCGCCTGCGCGAGGAGCTCCGGGAGGCCGTCGCCGTGACCGACGCACCGACGGTGGTGCGTTTCTCGAAGGGCAGTGTCGGCACCGAGCACGAGGCCGAGTCGCGCCTCCCGGACGGCGTCGACGTCCTCGCGAGCGACGAGCGGCGCGACGTGCTGCTGGTCTGCGTCGGCCCGATGGCGACCGTCGGCCTCGACGTCGCCGAGCGGCTCGCGGCGCAGGGGATCGGGGCGACCGTCGTCGACCCGCGCTGGGTCGTCCCCGTGCCGAGGTCCGTCATCGAGCTCGCCGCCGAGCACCGCCTCGTCGTCACCATCGAGGACGGCGTCCGCGTCGGCGGCATCGGGACCCGTGTCCGTCAGGACCTGCGCGAGGCCGGGGTCGACACGGCGCTGACCGAGCTCGGCCTGCCCGACGAGTTCCTCCAGCACGGATCACGGGCTGAGATCCTCGAGGAGGCGGGCCTCACCCCCCAGCACATCGCCCGCGACGTGGTGGCCCAGGTGCTCGGCAGCAAGATCCCCGTCGCCCGGCCCCTCGACGACGTGTCGTCGCGTCGGGTGGACGCCCAGCAGGACTGAGCGGCCGCCCAGGCGAGCACAGCCCGTGCTCGACGAGGCAGGGCCCCGACGACCAGGTCGTCGGGGCCCTGCCTCGTGACGGGACGAGCGCCTCCTCGACGGACGCCGGGACGTCCGACTCAGGCCGGGACGCGCACCGCGTGCTCCGGACCGACCACGAGGGGGTCGTGGAACGTGCGTCCCCGCACCCGCTCGGAGGCCCCGACCCGGTCGAGGTACGGCGTCACCCCGCCCATCTGGAACGGCCAGCCGGCCCCGAGGACCATGCACAGGTCGATGTCCTCGGCTGCCGCGACCACCCCGTCGTCGAGCATGCGGCCCACCTCGTCGGCGAGGCCGTCCTCGATGCGGCGCCGCAGCTCGTCGTCCGAGAGGGGAGTGCCCTCGCCGGCGACGAGCGCTACGGCCTTCTTGTCGAAGCCCTTGCGACGGCCCTTGGCGTCGCGCTCGAAGACCCGGCCGTGCTCGGCGAGCCGGTGCAGGCCGTCGCTCGCGAAGAAGCGGTCCGGGAACGCCGCGTGGTGCGTGTCGAGCACGTGCGCGCCGACGGTGAGGCCGACGAGCTCGAGCAGCTCGAACGGGGTCATCGGGAGGCCGAACGGCGCGGTGGCCCGCTCGACCGTCTCGAAGGGGGTGCCCGTCTCGACGGCGTGCATGGCCTCGCCCAGCAGCTTGGCCAGGATGCGGTTGACCACGAAGCCGGGCGTGTCGGCGGTGATCACGGCGTTCTTGCGCAGTGCGGCGGCCGTCACCATGGCCGTGCTGAGGGTTGCCTCGTCGGTCGCCGGCGCCTTCACGACCTCGATCAGCGGCATCACCGCGACCGGGTTGAAGAAGTGGAAGCCGACGAGGCGCTCGGGGTGCGCGAGGCGCGCGCCGATCTGCCCGACGCTGAGCGACGAGGTGTTCGTGGCCAGCACCGTCGTCTCGGAGACGACGGCCTCGACGTTCGCGAAGACCTCCTGCTTGACGCCGAGTTCCTCGAAGACGGCCTCGATGACCCAGTCCGCGTCGGCGAAGTCGGCGAGGTCGGTCGTGCCGGTCACGAGCGCGGTGAGCCGGTTCGACTCGTCGCCCGAGATGCGCCCCTTCTCGGCCAGCTGCAGGATCTCGCCGCGGATGCGCTCCACCCCGGCGTCCACGCGGGCCTGGTCGATGTCGGTGATGACCACCGGGACCTGCAGCCTCCGGACGAAGAGCAGCGCGAACTGGCTGGCCATCAGGCCGGCCCCGACGACGCCGACCTTGCCGACCTTGCGCGCCACGTCGGGCGACGGAGCCCCCGCGGGCTTCTTCGCCCGCTTCTGCACCAGGTCGAAGGCGTACATGCTGGCGTGGAACTGATCGCCCGACACGAGCTCGGCGAGGGCCTCGTCCTCCGCGGCGAAGCCCGTCGCCCGGTCGGTGTTCCGTGCTGCCTCGAGCAGGTCGAGGGCGACCCAGGGGGAGCGCGCGACCGTGCCGATCTTGGACTCGAGCGACTTGCGGGCGATCGAGATCGCGGCGCCCCACTTCACGGCGCGCTCGATCTTGCCTGGCACGTTCGGCCGGGCGACCTTCGTGCGACCCGCCACGACGCCGTCGGCCCAGCGGATCGAGTCCTCGAGGAATGCCGCCGGGCCGAACTCGACGTCGACGATGCCGAGCTCGAGGGCCTGCGCGGCCTTGAGCGTGCGGTTGTTCTTGAGCGGGTTCTCGAGCACGACCTTCAGCGCGTTCTCGATCCCGATCAGGTTCGGCAGCAGCCAGGCGCCGCCCCAGGCGGGGACGATGCCGAGGAACACCTCGGGCAGGGCGATGGCCGCTGCGGACGAGTCCACCGTGCGGTAGTCGGCGTGCAGGGCGATCTCGAGACCGCCTCCGAGGGCCAGGCCGTTCACGAACACGAACGTCGGGACCCCGGCGTCGTGCAGCTTGCCGAGCGTCGAGTGGCCCAGGCGGGCCAGCTCACGAGCGACGTCGCGGCTCGGGATCTGGCTGACCTTGCTGAGGTCGGCACCTGCCGCCAGGAAGTACGGCTTGCCGGTGACCGCGATGGCCTGGACCTCGCCGCGGGAGGCGCGGGCCCGGAGGTCGTCCAGGGTCGCGGACAGCTCGACGAGGGTCGCGGGCCCCAGCGTGCTCGGCCGCTTGTGGTCGCGGCCGTTGTCGAGGGTGACGAGGGCGAGGACGCCGCCAGAGGGCAGCGGCACGTCGCGGACGAACGAGTGCGTCACCACCTCGTCGGCGCTGAGGGCGGTGAGCTGGTCGACTGCGTTGCTCACGATCGAGCCGCCTTCCGTGAGTGGTGGGGGTTCTCCCAGATGACGCTGCCGCCCTGGCCGAGGCCGACGCACATGGCCGTGAGCCCGTAGCGGACCTCCGGGTGCTCTTCGAACTGGCGGGCCAGCTGGATCATCAGGCGGACGCCCGACGACGCGAGCGGGTGGCCCACGGCGATGGCGCCTCCCCAGGGGTTGACCCGAGGGTCGTCGTCGTCGACGCCGAAGTGGTCGAGCAGCGACAGCACCTGCACGGCGAAGGCCTCGTTCAGCTCGAACAGGCCGATGTCGTCGATCGTCAGCCCCGCCTTGCGCAGGGCCTTCTCGGTCGAGGGCACCGGGCCGATGCCCATGATCTCGGGCTCGACCCCGGCGTAGGCGAAGCTGACGAGGCGCATCTTGACGCCGAGGCCGAGCTCGTCGGCGGCTCCGCGGGAGGCGAGCAGGCTGACGGTCGCACCGTCGTTCAGCCCCGACGAGTTGCCGGCGGTGACCCGCCCGTGGGGGCGGAACGGCGTGCGCAGCCCGGCCAGCCCCTCCATCGTGGTCTCGGGCCGCGGCGCCTCGTCGCGCGTCGCGAGGCCCCAGCCCTCTGGCGTCTGCACGGCGACCGGGACGAGGTCGGGCTGGATGTGACCTGCCTCGTAGGCGGCGGCGAGCTTCTGCTGCGACCGCAGGGCGAAGCGGTCGGAGCGCTCCTTGGTGAGCTGCGGGAACCGGTCGTGGATCCGCTCGGCGGTCGAGCCCATGTTCAGGGCGTCGCCGCTGACGAGCTTCTCGGTGAGGAACCGGGGGTTGGGGTCGGCGGCGAAGCCCATCGGGTGCCGGCCCATGTGCTCGACCCCGCCCGCGAGGACGACGTCGTAGGCGCCGAACGCGATGCCCCCGGCGAGGGTCGTGACGCTGGTCATGGCGCCGGCGCACATCCGGTCGATCGCGAAGCCGGGCACCGACCGGGGCAGCCCCGCCAGGAGCGCCGTCGTGCGGCCGAGGGTCAGGCCCTGGTCGCCCTGCTGCGTCGTCGCCGCGATCGCGACGTCGTCGACGCGGTCGAGGGGGAGCGACGGGTTCCGCTCGAGCAGGCCCTTCATGGCCTTCACGACGAGGTCGTCGGCCCTCGTTCCCCAGTACATGCCTTTTTCGCCGGCCCTGCCGAACGGGGTGCGTACCCCGTCGACGAAGACCACGTCTGTTCTCTCGGCCACAGTGCCTCCAGTGCTCGGAACTGCTCCGATCCTAGGGAGGGCCCTGCTGCGGGGAGAATCCTTCGCGGATTGCTACGAAGCGTCGACGGGGTCGCTCTCGGGCTCTTGGTGGGCGTCGACAAACGCCTCCGCAAGCCGCTCGGCGACGGCGTCCACCTGCCACGGGCGCGCGCCGAGCTCGACGAGCGACGCTGCGAGGGTCTCGGTGTCGAACGGGATCGGCGGCTCCCAGCAGAGGCGCCGCAGCAGCTCGGGAGTGAGGAGGTTCTCGACGGGCAGGTCGAGTCCCTCGGCGATCTCGGCCACCGCAGGGCGTGCGTGCCGGAGGCGCGCGTCGGCCATCGGGTTCTTGTCGGCCCAGCTGCGGGGAGGCGGCAGGGTGTCGCCCGCCGGGCCACGGGAGGAGGGCAGGTCGCGAGTCGTCATCCCGCGCTCGATCGCGGCCCACCAGCGGTCGAGCTCGCTGCGGCTGGCGCGGCCGACGAACTCCTTCACCCCGGCGAGGGCGCGCTTGTCGGCGGGCTGTGCCTTGGTCGCGGCGACGAGCGACTGATCGGGCACCAGGCGGCCGGCTGCCGTGTCGACCTGACGCGCGTACTCGTCGCGGGCCAGCCAGAGCTCGCGGGCGACCGCGAGCGACCGGGCGCCGCGCACGGTGTGCAGGCCCGTCAGGCGGCGCCAGGGCTCGGCCTTGGCCGGCTTGGCCTCGCGGGCGACGGTCGCGGCGAACTCCTGACGCGCGATCTCGAGCTTGCCGTCGCGCTCGAGCAGCGCGGCCATCTCGTCGCGGAGGTCGACGAGGAGCTCGACGTCGAGGGCGGCGTAGACGAGCCAGCTCTGCGGCAGGGGCCGGGTCGACCAGTCGGCGGCCGAGTGCTCCTTGGCGAGGTGGACGCCGAGCAGCTGCTCGACCACGGCGCCGAGACCGACCTTCGGCAGGCCCGCGAGGCGCGCGCCGAGCTCCGTGTCGAAGACGAGGTCGGGGTCGAGGCCGACCTCGCGCAGGCACGCCAGGTCCTGGCTGGCGGCGTGCAGCACCCACTCCTCGTGGCCGATGACGGCCTGCAGCTCGTCGAACGAGCCGATGGCCGGAGGGTCGAAGAGGAACACCCCGCTGCCGCGGCGGAACACCTGGATGAGGTAGGCACGCTGCGAGTACCGGTAGCCGGACGCGCGCTCGGCGTCGATCGAGACGGGCCCGTGCCCCGCGGCGATCGACTCGACGGCCTCGAGGTAGGCCTCGCGGTCGGCGATGACGTGCACCTCGCCGTGCACCGAGTCGGCGGTCGCGGCGCGCGGCGCGATCGTCTCCGGCGCGACCGTGACGGCGGGGGAGGAGGGTGCCGACGACTCGTCGGCGGGGGATGACTCGGGTGTGGGGGCGCTCATGTCTCCGTCGTTCCGGGGGGTCAGTCGCGGCCCACGCGACGCGAGGCGAGGAGCGTGACGCCCTCGACGGTCGGCGGCAGGCCCGCGAGGGTGCAGATCAGCTCGCTCCACGCGGCGACGTGGGGGGCGAGGTCGGTGCTGGTGGGGGTCCACGAGGCGCGCAGCTCGAGCTGGGCCCCGTCGCCCTGGGCGGCGAGCTCGCCGTAGCCGGACGAGAGCACCTTCGTGGCGGTGCCCGACGCGGAGTGCCGGGAGGCGCCTCCTGCGTCGAGCGAGTCGACGAGCCAGGACCACGCGACGTCGGCGACGAAGGGGTCGAGGGCGAGGTCGGTCTCGAGGGGCGCCTGCGCGAAGCAGACGACGCGGAACACGCCGCCCCACGCCTCGGGCGCGCTCTCGTCGTACAGCAGGACGAAGCGCCCCGTGCCGAGCTCGGCGTCGGCCCTGCCTGACGCGCCCACCACGTCGCCGGCGAGGGCGAGGGCGTACGGGGCCAGTCCGCCGGGGGCGGGGATCTCGGACACGGCGAGGTCGTCTCGGGAGAGAGCCTCGCGGACGGCGGCCGACGCGGCGGCGAACGCGGCCGGTACCGGCGGCGAGGAGGTGTCGGACACCTCAGCAGACTAGGCTCCCACCCGGCTCACAGCCGAGCGGCACGCCGCAGGTGCCCGCCGGCTCGTGCCCTCGACCGACCGGAGGTCTCGTTGTCCCGTCGCACACGCCCTCGCCGCACGCCGGCTGCCGTCGCCGGCCTCGTCGTGTCGATCTCCGTCGGCGGCACGGTCGTCGCCGCGTCCCTCGCCCTGGCCGCCGGCGCCGTCACGATGGCCAGGAAGGTCGTCACGCCGGCTCGTCGGCGGCCCGACGACGTCCGCGTGCTCGGGCACGACCCCGCCGCCGCGACGGTGACACTCGCGGCGAACGCCGACACGCGCCTCCCCGGCCGCTACAGCTTCTGGTTCGACCACGGCAGGGGCCACGCCCGCCTCGGCGAGGTCGTCGAGGAGCAGCGCGGCCGGGTCGTGCGCCGCGTCGAGGTGGTCGACGAGGGCGACCTCGCCACGGCCAGGGCAGGCCGGATCGGCGGCTGGCTCTGGCGGTCGCCGCTCGACGCCGGGCTCGCGGTCGAGGACGTCGAGGTCGGGACGCCCGTCGGCCCGGCACCGGCCTGGCTCGTGCCGGGCCCCGAGGGCACCGACGGGCCCTGGATGATCGGCGTGCACGGGCGCGGCGTGACCCGGGCCGAGACGGTGCGCGCGGCGCCGGTGTTCCACCGTGCGGGGCTGACCTCGCTGCTCGTGTCGTACCGCAACGACACCGAGGCACCCCGCTCGCCCGACGGCCGGTACGCGCTCGGCGACGCGGAGTGGACCGACGTCGAGGCCGCGATGGGCTGGGCCGTCGAGCACGGCGCGACGTCGATCGTGCTGATGGGCTGGTCGATGGGCGGCGCCACCGTGCTGCAGGCGGTGACCCGGGCCGAGCACCGCGACCGCGTCGTCGGGGTCGTGCTCGAGTCGCCCGTCGTCGACTGGCGCACCACGCTCCGCTACCAGGGCGCCGCCATGCGCGTGCCGCGGGTCGTGCAGGAACTGGCGATGCGCCTCCTGCAGTCGTCTCGGACCTCGTGGCTCAGCGGCCGGGCCGAGCCCGTCGACCTCGACCGGCTCGACCTGGTCGAGCAGGCCGGCCTCCTGCACGTGCCCGTGCTGGTGCTGCACAGCGACGACGACGGGTTCGTGCCGTCGACCGCGTCGCACGCCCTCGCTGCCGCACGGCCGGACATCGTGCAGCTCGAGGTGTTCTCGGTCGCACGTCACACGAAGATCTGGAACTACGACCCCGAGCGCTTCGAGGCGGTCATCGCCGAGTGGCTGGGCCGTCTGCCACGAGCCAGCGCGCGTACAGGGCGCTCTGGTCGTCCAGCATCAGCTGGCTGAGCGAGAGCCGCGACGGGTCGAAGCGCTCCCGGCCGAAGACGGGCAGCCCGCTGCCGATGACGACGGGCGAGGTCGACAGGCAGAGCTCGTCGACCAGGCCGTCGTGCAGGAGCTGCCCGGCGAGCGACGGGCCGCCCTCGCAGACGAGGGAGCGCAGGCCGTGGCCGCGAAGGCGGTCGACGAGCGTCGAGGGGGCGACCACCCCGTCGACGTCCTCGACGACGAGCACGGTCGCTCGGGCCGCGACCTCGGGGCCGAGGGTCTCCGTGACGCGGTCGACCGCCGAGGCTGGACAGACGACGACGACACGGTCGGCGCGCTCGGGGTCCATCCGGTGCCCGCTGAGGTCGCCGCTGGCCGTGAGCACGGCGAGCTGGGCCGACCTGGGCACCCGGTAGCCCTCTGCCCTGACGCTCGCGGCGCCCACGAGCACGCCGTCGGCCAGGTCGCGGATGGCGGCAAGCACGGCGCGGTCGTCAGCGTTGCTCAGCGTGTCGGAGGTGCCGTCCTCGCCCGCCGCGTCGCCGCTGACGGCCGCGATCAGGTTGAGGCGCAGCCAGTCGGCCGCAGGAGGCGCGTAGAGCTCGCGCAGACGCGCCCGCCCCTCGTCGGTGTCCGCCTCCACGACGGTGCCGTTGCCTGCCCCGCCATCAGGTGCCGGTGCCGGGTGCAGCACCCGTAGAGTCACGCCGCCGACTTCTCTCGGACCTGGCGCTTCGCCCTGGCGAGCAGCGCGGTCATGCCCCGCACGCGGAGCGGGCTGACCGCCACGCCGAGGCCGATGGTCTGCGGGTAGTCGTCGGGGACGTCGTCGAGCACCTCGCGCACCGACAGGCCGCTCAGCCCCTGGGCGAGGATCGAGGCGAAGCCGCGGGTGGTGGGAGCCTCTCGAGGAGCCGTCGCGTGCATCGTCACGATGCCGTCGGACACCTCGACGAAGATGAACACGGGGGACTGGCACTCCTCGACCCGCTCGAGCAGGTCGGGGTGCCCCTCGTACTCTGCGGGGAGCGGAGGCAGCTCGTTCGAGAACTCCAGCAAGAGCTGCAGCCTGTCCCTCACGTCGAGGGCGAGGAAGTCCTCACGGGTCTCGGCGAGGACGCGGGGGAGCGCCGTGGGCTCGGAGGCCGACACCGCGCTCAGCGTCCCGGGACCGTGCCGGGCTCGACGCCCTGCACGATCGGCACGCGCACCGCGCTGCCCCACTCGGTCCACGAGCCGTCGTAGTTGCGGACGTTCTCGAACCCCATCAGGTGGTGCAGCACGAACCAGGTGTGGCTCGACCGCTCGCCGATGCGGCAGTACGCGACGACGTCGTCCCCGTCGGAGAGGCCGGCGCCGTCACGGTAGATCGCGTCGAGCTCGCCGAGGCTGCGGAAACGGCCGTCCTCGGCCGCCGCCCTGCCCCACGGCACGTTCTGCGCCGACGGGATGTGGCCGGCGCGGAGGGCGCCCTCCTCGGGGTAGGCCGGCGCGGTGGTCCGCTCGCCCGAGTACTCCTCGGGGGAGCGGACGTCGATCAGCGGCGAGCCGAGGTGCGCGAGCACGTCGTCCTTGTAGGCGCGGATGCGGCTGTCGTCGCGCTCGACGACGGGGTAGTCGGTGGCGACCGGCTCGGGAGCGTCGGTCGTGTACTCACGGCCCTCCGCCTCCCACGCCGCTCGTCCGCCGTCGAGCAGGCGCACGTCGTCGTGGCCGAAGAGCGAGAAGACCCACAGGGCGTAGGCGGCCCACCAGTTGTTCTTGTCGCCGTAGATGACGACGGTGCTGTCGCGGGCGATGCCGCTGCGCGACATCAGGGCGGCGAACGCCTCGCCGTCGACGTAGTCGCGCTGCACGGGGTCGTTCAGGTCGAGGTGCCAGTCGATCTTGACGGCGCCCGCGATGTGGCCGGTGTCCCAGAGGAGCACGTCCTCGTCGGACTCGACGACCACGAGGCCGGGCGTGCCCAGGTGCTGCTGCAGCCAGTCGGTGCTGACGAGGCGCTCGGGATGGGCGTACTCGCTGAACCGTGCGGACGTGTCGTGCTCGACGACCATTGCTGTACCTCCTGGGTCGGCCCCGTGGGGCTGGGCGGTGCTGTGGGGGCGGCGGATAGGATCGCCGCGCGGCCCCGTCGAGGCTACGCACCCTCGGTGTGCCCCGGCCGGGTCCCTCTGACTCTGACACAGATCGCGTCCCGGACATTCCCGCGGGCGCCCGTCCCGACGCCTGCGAGGTCGCACCGATGTCCACCGATCCCCTCCGCACCGTCGTGTCGCTCGTCGACCGGGCCCCGACCATCACGGGCGCCGAGATCGTGGCCGAGCTCGTGCCGCCGCGCCAGTTCGCCGAGGCGTCGCTCGAGAACTACCGGCCCGACGACGCGTTCCCGTCGCAGGCGGAGGCCGTCGAGGCCGTCGCCTCGTTCTGGGCCGCCGCCGAGCGCCCGGCCCGGCGCGGGCTGTTCCGACGTCGTCCCGACACGCAGGAGGCGCCTCCCGGCCTCTACCTCGACGGCGGCTTCGGCGTCGGCAAGACGCACCTGCTGGCCGCGGCGTACAACCGCGCGGCAGGCCGGCGCTACTTCGGCACCTTCATCGAGTACACGGCCCTCGTCGGTGCGGTCGGCTACGCGGGGGCCGCGAAGCAGCTCGAGGGCGCGGCGCTGGTCTGCATCGACGAGTTCGAGCTCGACGACCCGGGCGACACGATGATGATGACCCGCCTGCTGGGCGACCTCGCCGACGCGGGCACCCGCATCGCGGCGACCTCGAACACGCCCCCCGGCGCTCTCGGCGAGGGGCGCTTCGCCGCCGCGGACTTCCTCCGCGAGATCCAGGGCCTGTCCGACCGGTTCCGCACCCTCCGGATCGACGGGAACGACTACCGGCGCCGAGAGGTCGAGGCGAGGGCGCACGTCGTCGACGACCTGGACGCGGCCGTCGCCGCGGTCGCGGGCACCGCCTCCCTCGACGACTTCGGCGCTGCCGTGCAGCACCTCTCGACCGTGCACCCGAGCCGCTACGTCAAGCTCATCGACGGCCTCGACGCCGTCGGGCTGCGCGACGTCACACCGTTCACCAGCCAGACCGACGCCCTGCGGTTCGTCGCGTTCGTCGACCGCCTCTACGACGCCCAGGTGCGGGTGCTCGCGACCGGGACGCCCCTCGACGAGGTGTTCAGCGACGAGATGCTCGCGGGCGGCTACCGCAAGAAGTACCTCCGCGCGACGTCGCGGCTCGTGGCGCTGACGTCCTCCTAGTCCTCTCCAGCCCTCTCCGGGCACTCGCAGGGCGCGGTCCCTGCCGTCCCGGAGCCTCGGGAAACGCGTTGTTCACACGGGGCCTGATCCTGTTACATCGCCGAAACACGGGTGCACACGGTCCGAAATGCGGCGCCGCGACACTGGGGACCGCACCGCCCGAGCCCCGTGCTCACAGCCCGCTCACCCTCGCGGACGGGTCGGGCCCGGTGCGCCCCTGGCTCCCGAACTCGAGAGGTACCACCCATGGATCAAGGCAACACCGCGTTCATGCTGATCTGCGCAGCACTCGTGCTGCTCATGACGCCCGGACTGGCGTTCTTCTACGGAGGCCTCGTCAAGGCCAAGAGCGTCATCAGCATGATGATGCTCAGCTTCGGCGCGATGGGCCTGATCGGCGTCCTGTGGGTGCTGTACGGCTACGCGATCGCGTTCGGCAACCCGACCTCGATCCCCGGCGGCTCCGACGCGTTCGTCGGCATCCAGGGCTGGTTCGGCATCGACACCGCGTCCCTCGGCCTCGACAGCGCCTTCCAGGACAGCCTCGCCCCGGCCGGCGACTACCCGACGATCGCCTTCGCCGCCTTCCAGGCGACCTTCGCGATCATCACCGTCGCCCTCATCTCCGGCGCCATCGCCGACCGCGCCAAGTTCGGCGCGTGGATGATCTTCGCCGGCGTCTGGGCCACGGTCGTCTACTTCCCCGTCGCGAGCTGGGTCTTCAACTTCACCACGGACGACGACGGCAACGTGGTCGGCGGCTGGATCGCGGCCATGGGCGTCATCGACTTCGCGGGCGGCACGGCCGTCCACATCAACGCCGGTGCCGCAGCACTCGCCCTGGCCCTGGTGCTCGGCAAGCGCGTCGGCTTCGCCAAGGGCGCCGACAAGCCTCACAACCCGCCCTTCGTGCTGCTGGGCGCCGGTCTGCTCTGGTTCGGCTGGTTCGGCTTCAACGCCGGCTCCGAGCTCGCTGCCGACGGCGTCGCGGCCCTCGCGTTCCTCAACACGATCGCCGCACCTGCCGCCGCCGTGCTCGGCTGGCTCGTCGTCGAGAAGCTCAAGGACGGCAAGGCCACGTCGGTCGGCGCCGCCTCGGGCGCCGTCGCGGGTCTCGTCGCCATCACCCCGGCCTGCGCCGCGCTGACCCCCGGCTGGGCCGTCGTGCTCGGCGTCGTCGCCGGCGCCGTCTGCGCCCTCGCCATCGACCTCAAGTTCAAGCTCGGCTTCGACGACTCGCTCGACGTCGTCGGCATCCACCTCGTCGGCGGCCTGCTCGGGACGCTGTACCTGGGCATCTTCGCCAACGACACCGGCCTGATCTTCTCCGGCACCTTCACGCAGCTCGGCATCCAGGCGCTCTCGGCCGTGGCCGTGATGCTCTACTCGTTCGTGCTCGCCTTCGTCATCGGCTTCGTCATCGAGAAGACGATCGGCTTCCGCGTCAAGAACGAGGACGAGGTCGCCGGCATCGACCTCGCCCTGCACGGCGAGGAGGGCTACGTGCTCGAGAACGCGCGCGCCTAGCGCTCAGCCTCGCCGCACCTCCTCGGCGCACGTCCTCAGGCGGCCCCGGTCTTCACGACCGGGGCCGTTCTGCGTGCCCGGCCGGCTGCGTGCCCGGCGTCTGCGCGGCGGCGCAGGGGCGTCGACACCCGCGGAAGCCGCGCGGACCCTCGTGCGCGCCGAGGGGTGTGCGCGGCTTCGAGGGGTGCCGGCAGCCGAGGAGGCGCGGGCCGGGCACCCGGGGGAGCCAGCGGCCGCCTGGACCGGGTCGGGCGACGACGCGAGCTCGATGACAGCACGAGCCCGGGAACGACGGAGGCCCCCGATCTCTCGGGGGCCTTCTCTGTGTGAGCGATACTGGGATCGAACCAGCGACCTCTTCCGTGTCAGGGAAGCGCGCTACCGCTGCGCCAATCGCTCATGCTTGTTCAGTTGTGACCGTCTCGCGGAGACGGATCGATCATAGACCCAGAGGATGGTCCATGGAGGTGGAGACGGGATTTGAACCCGCGTGAACGGCTTTGCAGGCCGGTGCCTCGCCTCTCGGCCACTCCACCAGATGAGATACTCCCAGAGGGAGCCACCATCGGTGGACTCCCTCTGGTGAGCTTTACACTCGAGCGGATGACGAGATTCGAACTCGCGACCCTCACCTTGGCAAGGTGATGCGCTACCACTGCGCCACATCCGCATTTCGGTTCGCATTCCTGCGATGTTTCTTTCGTTCCGCATCGCTGCGAACAAGAAGAACACTACCCAGACCCTGGACAGAAAACAAATCGAGAGATGTTCGTGTCTTCGTCGCCTCCTCGACACCTCACCGGAGGTGCTGCCAGCCCCCTCGAATGGCGTCGGGGCCAGAAGATCCACTAGTATCGACGAGTCCCGATCAGGGGCGATTGGCGCAGTTGGTAGCGCGCTTCCTTCACACGGAAGAGGTCATCGGTTCGAGTCCGGTATCGCCCACCACGTTCTCCCCGCAGTCGACGAAGCCCCGGCCCCGCCGGGGCTTTCCTCATGCCGCAAGCCTCCCGACGGCCCGTTCGACCTGCTCGTCGAGGGCTGAGCCGAGGGGGCTGGCGCCACCGTCGCCATCGACGAGACGTCGCCCCCGTCAGGGCACACTGCAACTCCGCAGCCACCGCCTGACGCTGCACACGAGGGAGACATGACCACCGACTCGGACGAGCAGACCTCACGGCCCGCGGCCGCGACCCGTTCCGCGGACGGCGTCCTCACCGGTGCCGTGCTCTGCCCGGTGTGCCATCAGCACCGTGGCCGTGGGGTCTCGCACCGCTGCGCAGCACCCGGCCTCGTCGTCCTGCCTGCCCCGGCTCACCGCATCCTCGACGCGCTCCGCGCTGCCGGCGGCCGCCCGCTCGTCGTCGGCGGCGCCGTCCGCGACGCTCTCCGCGACGCTCTGAGCGGAGGGGCCTCCAGCGCGACCCCGAAGGACGTCGACATCGAGGTCCTCGACGTGGACGAGCTCGAGCAGCTCCGCCCGCACCTGGCCCGCGTCGCCCGGGTCGACGACGTCGGAGCCTCCTTCGGCATCCTCGTCGCGACCGTCGGCGGAGTCGACTTCGACATCTCCGTCGCTCGCGAGAGGTCGACCGCGGGGGGAGAGACCGCCGCGTCCAGCCGTCGCGACTTCACCGCCAACGCCCTCGGCTGGGACTACGCCACCGGCGAGCTCGTCGACCCCTGGGGCGGAGCTGCCGACGTCGCGGCGAGCGTCCTCCGCCGCGTGGGCCCGTCCTTCTCCGACGATCCCCTCCGGCCCCTCCGCGCCGTGCAGTTCGTCGCCCGCTTCGGGTGGCGCATCGACGAGGAGACGCTCGAGGCCTGCCGCGACCTCGCCCCGTCCTACGGCACCGTTCCGCGCAGCCGTGTCTGGGGCGAGTGGAAGAAGCTCGCCACCCGCGGGATCCACATCTCCCGGGCCGTGCAGGCCCTCGAGGACATGGGGTGGCTGTCGCACTTCCCTGCCCTCGCTGCGGCGCGAGGCGTCCCGCAGGACCCCGTCTGGCACCCGGAAGGCGACGTCCTCACCCACCTCGGCCTCTCGGCCGACGCCGCCGCGGCCTCCGCCGAGAGCAGCGGCCTGCCCGCTGACGCCCGCCTCCTCGCCGTCCTCGGGGCACTCGTCCACGACGTCGGCAAGCCGTACGTCACCGCCGTGACCGACGACGGCCGCATCACGAGCTACGGCCACGACACGGTCGGCGACCCCGTCGCGCAGGACTTCCTCACCGGGATCGGCTCACCGCACGTCCTCCGAGACCGCATCGGCGGGCTCGTCGCCGAGCACATGTGCCACGTCAGCACAGTGGGCTCGCCGACGAAGGCAGCGGTCAGGCGCCTCGTCAGGCGCCTGGACCGGCGGTCCGGCGTGACCATCCTCGACTGGGCCAGGGTCGTCGACGCCGACGTCGCCGGACGCGGCCCTGCCGGGAGCCCGCCGGTCTCGGGACCGTGGGTCGCCCTGGCGACCGAGCTCGGCCCTTCGCCCCGGAAGAGCCTCCTCACCGGACGTCACCTCATGAGCCTCGGCTACCGGCCGGGCCCGCAGCTCGGCGTGATCATCGCGGCTGCCGTCGAGGCGCAGGACGACGGGCTCTTCGACGACGAGGAAGGCGCCGTCGCGTGGTTCGTCGAGCAGGAGGTGCCACGGGCCTGAGAGGCAGCTGTCGCGCGCGCGACCGCCATCGTCGCCCGACGGTGCCAGGATCGGGGGATGCGCGCCGTCCAGTACGACCACTTCGGGTCCGTCCCGACCATCGTCGAGCTCCCCGAGCCTGCAGCGCCGGCGGACGGCGTGGTCGTCGGGGTCGCCGCGACAGGGGTCTGCCGCAGCGACTGGCACGCCTGGAAGGGGCACGACGACTCGGTGCGGCTGCCGCACGTCCCCGGGCACGAGTTCGCCGGCGTGGTCACGGCCGTGGGCCCCGACGTCAGGCGGGTCTCGGTCGGAGACCGTGTCACCGCCCCCTTCGTCTTCGCGTGCGGCACGTGCGACGAGTGCCGGGCGGGGGCGACCCAGGTGTGCACCCGCCAGGAGCAGCCTGGCTTCACCCGGCTCGGCTCCTGGGCCGAGTCCGTGGTCGTCCCGCACGCCGACGTCAACGTGGTCGCCCTGCCGGACGCCGTCGGGTTCGAGGCCGCCGCCGCGCTCGGCTGCCGCTTCGGGACGGCGTACCACGCACTCCACGACCGGGCCAGGGTGAGCCAGGGCGAGCACGTGGCCGTCTTCGGCTGCGGCGGCGTCGGCCTCTCGGCGATCGCGGTGGCCGTCGCCGCAGGCGCGCGCGTCGTCGCCGTCGACATCTCGCCCGCGGCGCTCGAACGGGCAGCTGCCCTCGGCGCCGACGTCGTCCCGATGGACGAGCAGGCCGTCGAGGCGGTCCGGGTCCTCACCGGAGGCGGTGCGCACGTCGCGCTCGACGCCTACGGCAGCCGTGCCACGTCCGCCGCCTCGGTGCGGTCCCTCAGGCCGCGGGGCAGGCACGTCCAGGTGGGGCTCCTCCTCGACGACGAGGCCGCACCGGTAATCCCGATGGGGAGGGTCATCGCCGACGAGCTCGAGCTGCTGGGCAGCCACGGCATCTCGGTCGGCGAGTACGCCGCGATGATCGCCGACGTCGTCGCCGGCCGCCTGCGACCCGACGAGTCGATCGGCCGGACGATCGGCTTCGACGACCTCCCCGGCGCACTGGCCGACATGGACCGCCCGGCGACCACCGCCGGCATGACGGTGGCCGTGTTCTGAGGACTCGACCGGGCGACCGGCCGCCGACCCGCCTCCTCAGTGGGGCTCGGCCGACGTCGGACGAGCACTCCGATCTGCGGCCACCGCGGCGACGACGAGCGCCGAGCAGACGGCCGCGACGCCGACGAGGGAGCCGCCGACCCCGAACGGCAGCGCGAGGAACGGCGTCGCGAGCACCACGGCGGCTGCAGGCAGCATGAGGCGCCCGCTCGTCCGTCGACCGTCTCGGAGCGGCGCGTGCACAGCCCAGACGACGACGAGCACGAGCGTCACGGGCACGGCGACGGCTGCGCCGACCACCACGTCGGAGGCGCGGAGATGGCCCCCGACAGCAGCGACCGACACCTCGAGCCCGGCCCCCAGGGCCCCGAGGGCGGCGAAGACGACGTAGTGGGCGTAGCCCCAGCGGTACGAGAGATCCCGACGGCTCTCGAGCAGCTCGCCGGCCGGCTGCAGCCACCAGATCCACCAGAGCGCGAAGACGACCACGAGTGCGCAGCCGGCCACGAGGACCAGCTCGAGGCTGACGCCTCCCTCGGCCAGCGCCTCCTGGACGCCGTTCACCGCGGCCAGGACGCTCTCGCCCAGCAGGATGATCGCGAAGAGCCCGTACCGCTCGGCGATGTGGTGCGGGTGCCAGCCGGGACCGCCGGCACGGGCCGCCCACAGCGGGACCGCGAGCTCGAGCCCCGCGAGGACGACGAAGCTGGCCACCCCCAGGTGGTCGGGCAGCAGGAGGCGGAGGACCCAGCCGACCTGGACCAGCGTCACCCCGACGGCGTTCCGCAGCGCCGTCCGCCGGTGCTCCGGCCCGGCCGCGGCCACGCGCAGCCACTGCGCGACCTGCGCGCCTCTCATCACCGCGTACCCGATCGTGACGGCCGTGTAGTCGCCCGCGCCGAACGCGGCGGGCACACCGGCGGCCAGGACGAGCACGCCCGCCATCTGCGCCAGGGTCAGCAGCCGGTACGAGACGTCGTCGGTGTCGTAGCCAGAGGCGAACCAGGTGAAGTTCATCCACGCCCACCAGATGGCGAAGAAGACCATCCCGTAGGGCAGCACGGCCTCGGCGAGGTGCCCCGCCTCCGCGCCGTGCACGAGCTCGCGGGCGACCTGGGCGATCGCGACGACGAAGGTGAGGTCGACGAGCAGCTCGAGCGGGCTGGACACCCGTCCCGACTCGTCGGAGGAGCGGGGGCGCATGCGCACGTGGGGGAGACCGGAGGTCGTCACGGCGGTCATCCTGGCACCGACACGGCCCGGCCCGCACGGCGGCCAGCCGCAGCGACGACGGAGAGCCCCGGGCTTCCCCGGGGCTCTCCGGCGTGCGAGCTACCTGCCCGTCGGCTACTTGCCCGTCGGCCCGTAGAAGCTCTCGATGTCGGCCAGCTCCATCTCGGCGGTCTGCTGGATGAGCGACAGCAGGTCCTAGTCGAGGCCGGGGGAGAACTCCTCCAGGCGCTCGGGCGAGATCGTCGACGGTGCGCCCTTCGGCGCCTGCCCGGTCGACGACAGCTCCGTGCCGTCGCCCGACGGGGAGGTGCCCTGGAAGATCTTGCCTGCCTCCGACTTGCCGTCGAGGTCGAACGTGTACTGCTTGCTCTGCAGCCCGAGGTCGACGAGCTCCTTCACCTCGGGGAACTGCTCGGCGTTGGTCTTCGGGATCGGCAGCAGCTTGCCCCAGTCGACGCCCAGCGTCTCGAGTGCCTTGGCGTAGGCGTTCTCGTGCGCCTGGTCGCGCACGATCAGGTACGCGACGGTCTTGCGGGCCACGGGGTTGTCCGTCATCTCGTAGATGCGGCTCTTCTGCAGCCGGCCCGTCGACTCGAGCATCAGGTTGTACAGCAGGTCGAGCGGCAGGTTGCCCGAGTTGTAGACGTAGCTGCCGCTCCACGGGTTGCCCACCGAGTCGACCGGCAACGCGCCCTGGGCGCCCACGAGGTAGTGGTGGATGTTGCCCGTGTCGAGCGCGATGGCCAGGGGCGTCGCGCCTCCTGCACCCGGGGTGTCGAGCGGGTCGGTGAGCTTGCCGGTGTAGTCGGGGCTGCCGTCGAGCAGCCGGCCACGGCAGTGGTAAAGACGGGGGACCAGGAGGCGGGGACGAGGAGGCGGAGGACGAGGAGGCGGAGGACGCGCGCGACTACCGCTCAGGCCGGCACGCGCTCCCAGCCGCCGTCCTCGGCGACGCGCACCGCGCCTCCGTCGCGGAAGGCCTCGAGCCAGCCGCCCATCGGCCACTCTCCCCAGCGCTCGGCGAAGCGCCGGCCGTTGCGGAGGATGTCGTCGAGGTGCTGCCAGGGCGGCGACGTCGTGGGGTGCCACTGGTGGTACGCGTGCGCCCCGCCGACCCAGACGAGCGGCAGGCCGAGCGACCGGGCCGTGAAGGCGAAGTCGGTGTCCTCGCCGCCGTAGCCCTCGTAGCCGGGCTCGAAGCCGCCGGTCCGCACCCAGGTGTCGGCCGTCAGGGCGAACGAGAGCGACCAGAACAGCGGGTACTGGTCGTGCCCGGCGACGACCGTCTCGCCGGCGACGGGCGACGGGCGCGCCGCGTGCGGACGGGTGGCCGCCGCGAGCGAGTCGTCGTCGAGGCCGACGTGCCCCTCAGGCAGGTAGGTGACCGGGCCGCAGAGCAACGAGCCGGAGTGCGCCGCCGCGGCCGCCTCGTACCGGGCGACGAGGTCGGGGCCGGGGACGCAGTCCGCGTCGAGGAACACCACGAGCGACGCGCCGAGGGCGATCGCCCGCTCGGAACCCGCGTTGCGACCGGCCGCGAGGCGCAGGCCGTGCGGTCCCGGCGGCACGTGCAGCACGTGCGCGTCCGCCAGCTCGGGGAGGTCGGGCGCCGGCGCCTCGTCGAGCCAGACGACGACGTGGGGCACCGACGGCCGGAGGCGCGCGAGGGCCTCGCGCTGCGGCAGGAGGTGGTCGAGACGGGCGGCCGAGCAGAGGGTCACCGCGACCGTCGAGCCGATCGGCCCCGACTGCTGCCCGGTCACCGGGCGACCTCGGCGATCACGGCCGCGGCGCGGGCGGCAGCGCCGTCGACCTGCCAGGGCGACCAGTCGGGACCGAGCGCGCGTGCCCGGTCGAGCAGGTCGGGCCAGTCGTCGGGGGCAGGCCACGCGTCGGGCGCGGTCGAGCCGGGCTCGGGCACGACGGCCAGCCCTCGGGCGGCGAGGAGGCGCGCGGTCGTCCGCTGCTCGTCGAACGGACGGTCCTGGGGCACGACGACGGCGCGGGCGCCGGCCGCCGCGAGGTCGGCGACGCTGTTCTGGCCCGCGGCGGAGACGACGACCTCCGCGCCGCGGAGGAGCGGCCACGGGTCGTCCACCCAGCTGTCGGCGGAGGCGCCGAGCACGGTCCACCGCCAGGCGGGCGTGGCAGCCGAGGCCGCGGCGACGCGCTGCGCGAGGCCCTCACGGCCCTCGGCGCCGCCGCCTGCCAGGACGAGGACGGTGCCGGACGACGGGGACGCGGGGCCGTCTGCACGGCCGTCGTGCCGGGAGATCCCGCCGACGAGCCGGACCCTGTCCCGCACGCGCTCGAGTGCTGGCGAGACGTGCAGCCCCTCCGCCCAGGGCGCGAGGAGGCGATCGGCCGCGTCCCAGCCGAGGGCGTGCGCGGCGTCCGACCGGTCGCCGGGCTGCACCACGACGACGGGCGGCACGCCGAGCAGGCGGACGAGCAAGGTCACCTCGACGGAGACGTCGACGACGAAGGCCCGAGGACGGGCGTGCGCGATCCAGGCAGCGACCGCCGCGAGCCGACCGGCGTGGCCGTCGTGGTGCAGCGGGGCCCAGTGCAGCAGCCCGCGCACGGTCGGGTCTGCGCCCGACTCGGGATCGCCGGGGGCCCTGGTGGTGCCGTCGGGCGCGACGACGTCGTGGTCGTCCCGGGGGAGCTGCAGCCAGGTCGTCCCCTCGGGCAGGACGGCCGGGGCGGCCAGGGAGCTGAAGACGACGACGTCCGCCTCGAGGTGCGGCCGCACGGCCAGCAGCCGCGTGAGGTGCCCGGCGCCGTGGTGGTGCACGTACCAGCCGACGAGGGGCCGCGGGGTCACGACCCTGCTCCCGGGACGAGCACGCGGACGGTGGCCCGGCCGCCCCCGGGACGGTACGCGGCGACCAGGGCCTCGTGCACCTCCTCGACGACCTCGGCCCGCCGGTGCAGCGAGAAGCGGTCGAGGGCGTCGGCCCGCACCCTGCTGCGGAAGCCCGGCGTCGTCGACGCCGCCTCCGCGAGGCCGGCGGCGAGGTGGGCGAGCCCGGCCACGTCGCCCCTCGGCACGAGGCCGGCGCCGATGCTCGAGCCGACGACCTCCGGGACGCCGCCGGTCGAGAACGACGCCACGGGCGTGCCGGTCGACAGGGCCTCGGCGATGACGAGCCCGAACGGCTCCTCCCAGCAGGGGGTGACCAGGGCGCAGGCGGAGCGGCCGACGAGCTCGGCCAGCTCCGGCTGGCGCAGCGGGCCGACGTGCTCGGCGTCCGCGCCCAGCAGGGGCACGACCATCGACTCGTGGTAGTCCACGTCGCCGACCCGTCCGGCGAGCACGATGCGCCGACCGGCGAGGCGCGCGGCCTCGATCGCCAGGTGCGGCCCCTTCTCGGGCACGATCCGCCCGGTCCAGACCAGGTCGTCCCCCCCGGGGCCGAGGGGCCAGAGGTCGGTGTCGACGGCGTTCGGCAGCACGCGCGCCTCGACGCCCTCGGCCCGCCAGACGGCCGCGGTGTGCTCGCTGACCGCGAGGAACGCGCTGCGAGGCTCGACTCCTGCACGGTGGTGCTCGAGCAGGTCGGGCAGCGTGGGGGTGTGCAGGGTCGAGACGACGGGCACGCCGAGCTCGCCGGCGCGGGAGAGGACGTGGCCGCTCAGGGAGTGGTTCTCGACGACGTCGATCTCGTCGGCGTGGTCGCGGATCCAGTCCAGGGCGCGGTGAAAGGCAGGCAACGCCACCTCGAGGTAGCCGTCGGGGTAGCTCGAGTCGGTGGCGTCGGCCGGGTCGTCCCAGTGCACGGCGGGGAGGGCGAACTCCGGCGGCCCGCCGAGCAGGTGGTCGCTGCCCTCGACGGCGCAGAGCAGCACCTGGTGCCCGCGGGAGCGGAGGACGCGCACCTGGTGCCAGACGCTCGACTCCAGGCCGCCGGCGTGCGGCTCGGCGATCGGGTAGCGCAGGGGGGCCACGACGACGATGCGGCGTGGACGCTCGGCGGTGCGGACGCGCTCGACGGTCGTGGCCGACGAGGAGGTGGTGCCCGAGTCGTGCAGGGCCGTCACGAGACGAGCTCCGCGGGTCGTGCCGAGCCGGCTGTGGCCTGCGCGATAGGCGCCGGACGGGCAGCGGCCGTGCCGACTGCGCGCTCGTACACGGCGAGGTGCGCCCGCGCGATCTCGTCGCGCTGCGCACGTCGCCGCTCCCGGCGCTCCGCCACGAGGGCCTCGCGGCCCTCCGACCCCGGCCGGGCGGGCTCGTCGGAGCGCGCCCGCAGGAGGGCGGCCACCGCGGCCGCCAGCTGGTCGGCGTCGCCGGCGTCGAAGGACGCGGTGTCCACGGCGTCGGGGTGCTGGTCGGCGACGTGGCCGACCCGCGGCGCCGCGACGGGCACGCCCAGGTCCCAGCTCAGCTCGACCCAGCCGGAGTGGGTGCCGTGCGAGTAGGGCAGCAGCACCACGTCGAGGTCGGCCAGCGCCTCGGCGAGCTCGTCGTCGCCCAGCCGCGGGTGCAGCACCAGGGAGACGTCGAGGTGGTCGGGCGCGTCGGCCACGAGGGCCCGCACCTCGGCGAGCGCCGAGGCGTCGCGCACGCGCTCGTTGACGTCGACGCGCACAGTGACTGGCTCACCGGCCTCGGCCAGCAGCCCTGCGGCGGCGATCAGGGTCGCGACGGAGCCCGGGCCGTCGACGTTGGGGCGCAGGTCGCGCAGGCTGACGCCGACGACGACCTCGTCGCGCGCCGTGCCGGTCGGGGCGACCGCGTCGAGGGGCAGGAGGTGCGGGTGCGGCACGACGACCGGCCGACGTCCGAAGGTGCGCTCGACCTCGGCAGCGGCGCCCTTTGTGAGCGTGATCAGCTCGTCGGACTCGGCGACGAGCAGCCCGAGGTGGGCCAGGTGCGGCGCCTGGTCGACGAGCTGGGGGTTGACCAGGTCGTGCACCGTGTGGACGAGAGGGATCCGCGCGGCACGGGCGGCGTCGACGACGCGGCGGAGGTGGTCGAGGCCGTACGACTCGGTGCCGAAGTGCACGTGCAGCACGTCGACCTCGTCGGCGTGCTCGGCGATCCAGCCGGCGTCGAGCACGACGGGCGGCCACCAGCGGGCGGGCTCCGCGGGGTCGGGCAGAGGGTCGGCGAGCCGCAGCACGGCACGGGTCACGGCGGACCCGTCGACCGGCTGGAGGTGCTGCACGTAGGGGTGCCCGGCGGGCACGGACGCGACGCGGAGGGCGTCGCGGGCGGGCGGCGGGGTGTCGATCATCGGGCCTCCTCGGCTCAGTCGTTGCGCGACGGTCGGCGAGGACCGTCGGGAGGTGAGCCGGGGCGACTCGGGGACCCTGGGGAGACCGGGGGCCCGGTTCGCGTCGAGGGAGGAGGCCGATGGGAGCGGCCTCTGTGCACCATAGCCCGCGACGGCCCCCCGTGCCCGCTCGCGGATCCTGGCCCTCGCGGCCCCGCATCCAGCACGATGGAGTCGTGACGTCCGCAGCTCACGGGACGTCACGGAGAGGCACCATGACCCCGCACACCCAGGCCGTCGACGGCCGCACCCGGCACTACGGGCATTTCTACGGTCTCGGCGAGCATGAGGGCGACGGCCCCGTGGCCGTCGTGATCGGCAACTGCCAGGCCGAGTCGCTCCGCGTCGCTCTCGACGGGGGCGGTCTCCGCACCGTCCGGACACCTGCTGTTCACGAGCTCGTCACCGCCGACCTGCCGCACCTGGAGCGCTGGCTGGCCCGCGCCTCCCTGCTCGTCTCGCAGCCGGTGCGCGACGACTACCACGACCTCCCGCTCGGCACTCGGCAGCTGACTGCCCGGCTCGGGCCGACGGCGCGCGTCGTCGCCGTGCCCGTCATCCGGTTCGCCGGCCTGTACCCGACGTCGGCGATCGTCCGGCCTCCGCACGACCCGTCGCTGGTGCCGCCGCTGGTCGACTACCACGACCTGGTCGTGCTGGCGGAGGCCGCTGCTCGCCGCGACGGCACGACGCCCCGCGTCCCCCGGCTCGACGCGGAGGCGGTCCGGTCGGTCGCGGCGCTCTCGCTGCACGAGCTGCGGAAGCGCGAGGAGGCGCACGACGCGGTGGTCGTGTCCGACCTGTTCGAGCACCCGTCGTTCGCGCAGATGCGGACGCTCAACCACCCGGGCAACCCCGTGTGGACGGCGCTCGCGTCACGGGTCCGTGAACGCCTGGGGCTGGCCGAGCACGTGGTCGACCCGGGACGTCAGCTGCTCGACAGCGTCCACGCACCCCGCCTGGAGGCGGTCGTCGTCGCCTACGGGCTCGACGAGGAACCCACCGACCACTGGGTCGTCGAGGGCACCCGCGTTCCCCGCGAGGAGGTCAGGGAGGCGCACCTCCGGTGGTACGAGCGCGAGCCGCAGGTCGTCGACGCCGGCCTCGCCCGCCATGCCGACTCGCTGGCGCTGCTGGGCCTGGCGTGAGCACCCTCGACCGCACGGCGCAGGCTCCGTCCGTGCCGGCCCTCGTCGTCACCGACGACCCGCAGCACGGCGTCAGCGGCCTCGCCCGCCACGTCTCCGAGGCCGTGACCCGCCGGACGGGCCGCGACCACTCGGTCTCGCCGGCCGACCTGGCCGGGCCGACGCCGCCCGCCGCCGCGCACCTGCACTTCACCGACCGGCTCTGGGCGACGTCTCCCGAGGCCGCCGCCGACCGCCTCGTCGACCTGGCTGGCCGCGTCGCGCTCACGGTCACCCTGCACGACCTGCCCCAGCCCTCGGACGGCGAGCGCAACCTCGTCCGGCGCGGCGACTGCTACCGGCGCGTGGTCGAGGCGGCGGCGGGCACCGTCGTCAACAGCGAGCACGAGGGGCGGCTGCTCGCCGAGCACACGACGACCACGGTGCGCCCGGCCGTCGTTCCCCTGCCCGTCGACCTCGCGCCGCCTCTCGCCGAACGACCAGCGCCCGACGGCACCGCGGCCGTCATCGGCTTCGTCTACCCGGGCAAGGGCCACGCGGAGCTCGTCGACGCCGTCGCCCGGCTGCGGGCCGGCGGCGACGACGCGGCAGGGGCGCTGCGCGTCACCGCGCTCGGCCGTGCCAGCGCGGGGCACGAGGCCGAGACCGACCAGCTCGTGGCGGAGGCCGCCTCCCTCGGGGTCGTCCTCGACGTGACCGGGTACCTCGACGACGCCGTGCTCCTCGACCGCTGCCGCCGCGCCTCCGTGCCGGTCGCCGTGCACCGGCACGTCTCGGCGTCGGGCTCGATCGCGACCTGGATCGGCGCCGGGCGACGCCCGATCGTGCCGGACACCCGGTACTCCCGCGAGATGGCCGCCCTCAGGCCCGGCACCCTCACGCTGATCGACGACGACCCCGACTCCCTGGCCCAGGCGCTCGTGCGGGCCGTCGCCGACCCCGACTCGACCTGGCTGTCGCCGGACGCCGTCACGGCGCCGGGCATCGACGACGTCGCGGCGGCGTACCTGGCGTGGTGGGCCGATGGCGACCAGCTCGGCCGTGGACACGCCGACCCCGAGCGCACGGCGGCGACGTCGTGACCGACGACCCGAGAGACGAGGAGGCGCGGGCGCAGTCCCCGAGACGGCCTCGGGGAGTCCCCGGCAACCGCTGGGACCTGCTCGACGGCCTCGTCCCCGACCCGCTGCCGACCGTCTCGGTGGTCGTGGCGCACTACCGCCAGCAGGCCGAGCTCGACCGCACCCTCGCCGCCCTCGCGCGGCAGGACCACCCGGCCGAGCTGCTCGAGGTCGTCGTGGTCGACGACGGCTCGCCCGAGGCGCCCCGGGTGCCCGACGGCGTGCGGCTGGTCGTCCAGGCCGACGAGGGCTTCCGGCTCTCCGCGGCCCGCAACCTCGGGGTGCGCTCGTCGACGGGCGAGGTCATCTGCTTCCTCGACGCCGACACGGCGCCCGAGCCCGGCTGGGTCACCGCCATGTCGAGGCTGCCCGGCCTCGCACCCGAGGCGGTCGTCGTCGGCACGCGGCGCCACGCCGACTTCGCCGGAGTCCCCGTCGACGCACCCGTCGAGCAGGAGGGGCCCCGGCACGAGCTTCCCGCACCGCGCTGGCTCGACGACGCCTACCGCGGCAGCCGCGACCTGCTCGACGCCGACGACCGCTCGTACCGGCACGTCATCGGCGCCGTGCTGTCGTGCTCCCGCTCGTTCATCGAGACCATCGGCGGCTTCGACGAGGGCTTCACCACCTACGGCGGCGAGGACTGGGAGTGGGCCTGGCGGGCCTGGCGTGGGGGCGCGCTGCTCGCCCACGAGCCCGCCGCCGTGGCCTGGCACGACGGCCCGGACTGGGCCGGCCGGGACTCGGTCGACCGCCAGCGCCAGAAGAACGGCGAGACTCTCGTGCTCAGCGGGCTCGTCCCGGTCGAGGGCTCGCGGCCCCGGGGCCTCCGCGGGACGACCGCCGACGTGCTGGTCCGGCTCGCCGCGGCGCCCTCGGCGGGCACGGCGTGGCTCTGCGTCGACACGGTCCTGGCCGCGCTGCCGGCCTGCGTCGTCGCGGTGCCCGACGAGCACCTCCCCCTCTTCGCCGCCGACCCCCGGGTCGTCGGGGCCTCGGACGAGGCCGCCGCGCGGGCGGCCCGCACCGCACGGGTGACCGTCGACCTGCCGGCGCCGGTGCGCGTCCGGGACGCGGCCCCCCTGCTCGAGGCGGTCGCCTCGGTCGGGGTCGGCACCCTCGGCACGGTCGAGGTGGTGACGGCGGGCGTGGCGGGCGACGAGCCGGACGGCGCACCCGGCGCAGGAGGCGGCGCTCCCGTCCTGCGCATCCGCTCGAGCCGGGCCGAGGCCCGCGCCCTGCTGCACGGCACCGAGGAACTCTTCGAGACCCGCAGTGGCCGAGCCCGGTGGTGCGAGCGGATCGAGGGCGAGCCCTCCCTCGCCGCCTACCTGGGCGGCTGGGGCTGAGAGCAACCGTCACCTCGTGAAAGCGACAAGACGACGCGGCATTCTCCGTCGTCTTGTCGCCTTCGCGGAGGTTCCCGGCGGTCAAGGTCGGCGGTGCGCGCGCCATCGAGCGTTCACCCGCGCTCCACCCGGCGCCCCCCGGCGCGACGCCGGGCCTCCCTACCGTGCACGCAGGCCGACCGACGCCCCTCCGCGAGCTGATCCCCAGACGCGACCGGCGGCCGAGCACCAGGAGGACCCACCCGTGATCGACAAGCGACACCTCGCCGCCGCCGCCGCCCTCGGCGCACTCGCCCTCGGCCTGACCGGCTGCTCGGCCTCCGCCGACGCGTCAGACGCGGCAGGCGCCTCCGGCACCGACGCCGCCACCGCGACCAGCGCCGCCGACCTGGGCGGCATGGACGCCCTCGTCGCCGCTGCCGAGGCGGAGGGCGAGCTGAACGTCATCGCCCTGCCCGACACCTGGGCCAACTACGGCAAGATCATCGACGCCTTCGAGGCCGAGTACGACATCACCGTCAACTCGGACAGCCCCGACGTGTCGAGCGCCGAGGAGATCACCGCGGCCCAGAACCTCGAGGGCCAGGACGGCGCCCCCGACGTCTTCGACCTCGGCTCGGCCGTCGCGCTGGCGAACACCGACCAGTTCGCGCCCTACAAGGTGACGACGTGGGACGACATCGCCGACGACCACAAGGACGCGGACGGCACCTGGGTCTACGACTACACCGGCCTCATGTCGGTCGGCTACGACGCCGACGCCGTCCCCGAGCCCACCAGCCTCGACGACCTGCTCGGCGACGACTACAAGGGCAAGATCGCGATCAACGGCGACCCGACCCAGGCGGGCGCGGCCGCGGCCGCCGTCCAGTGGGCTGCCCTGCAGGACGGGGGCAGCGCCGACGACGTGCAGCCCGGCATCGACTTCTTCGGCCAGCTCGCCGACGCCGGCAACTTCCTGCCGACCGACCCGACGCCCGCGACGATCGCCTCGGGCGAGACGCCGGTCGTCTTCGACTGGAGCTACAACAACCTCGCCGCCGCCGACGACGCGGGCGGCCGTGACTGGAAGACCGCCGTGCTGCCCGGCACGGCCCTCGCCAGCTACTACAACCAGGCGATCAACGTCGACGCGCCGCACCCGGCCGCCGCGCGCCTGTGGCAGGAGTTCATCATGGGCGACACGGCGCAGAACCTGTACCTCGCCGCCGGCGCCTACCCCGTCCGCCTGGCCGCGATGGTCGAGGCCGGCACCGTCGACCAGGACGCCCTGGACGCCGTGGGCGAGCAGCCCGAGGACACCGTGCAGCTGACGAGCGAGCAGACCGAGGCCGCCTCGGCCCTGCTCGCGCAGTCGTGGGCCGCGGCGATCGGCTGATCGTGACCACCCTGGCGGAGACCGTTCCCCAGGCCTCCGTCACCCCCGACGGCGCCGTGCCCACGAGGGCACGGCGCCGTCCGGCGGCGTGGTGGGGGCTCACGCCGTTCGTGCTGTACGTGCTCGCGTTCCTCGTGCTGCCGTGCCTGCTCGCGCTCGGCACCGGCCTCGTCGACGGCGACGGCCGCCCCACCCTGTCGAACCTGACGGCGCTCGGCGACCCCGTCGTGCTCCGCACCTTCGCCAGCTCGTTCCTCGTCTCCGGCGTCACCGCCGTCGGGGGAGCGGTCGTCGGCGCCCTCGTGTGCTGGGGCCTCACCGCCCTGCGACCCGACGGGCTCGTCCGCAGCCTCGTCGACGGCGCCGCCAGCGTGCTCGCCCAGTTCGGCGGCGTGATGCTCGCCTTCGCCTTCACCGCGACCATCGGCATCCAGGGCGTCGTCACGCAGCTGTTGCTGACCCGTGCGGGCGTCGACATCTTCGCGGGCGGGGCGTGGATCTACGAGGTCCCCGGCCTGTTGCTGCCCTACCTGTACTTCCAGGTGCCGCTGATGGTGATCACCTTCATGCCCGCGGTCACCGGCCTCAAGCCCCAGTGGCAGGAGGCGGTGGCCACCCTCGGCGGGACCGCCCGCCAGCACCTGCTCCGCGTCGTCGTCCCGGTGCTGGCGCCCGCCTTCGCCGGCAGCCTGCTCCTCCTCTTCGCCAACGCGTTCTCGTCGTACGCGACCGCCGCGGCGCTGATCAGCCAGGGCTCGCAGATCGTGCCGCTGCAGATCCGCGCGGCCCTGGTCAGCGAGACCGTGCTCGGCCGGGAGAACGTCGCGGGCGTGCTCGCCCTCGGGATGGTGCTCGTGATGGTCGTGCTCATGGTCGGCTACTCGCTGCTGCAGCGCCGCACCGACCGGTGGACGCGATGAGCGCGGTCGGCCGCCGCACGACCCGCGGCAGGGGTCCCGGCGCCGCGTCGCCCGCCGCCCGCCGCGCCGCCCTCGTCGTCATCGGCCTCGTCTTCGCCCTGCCGATCGCCGCCATGGTCGCCTTCTCGCTGCGGAGCGCCGACGGCACCGGCCACGACCTCGGCCACTGGCTGGCCCTGGCCGACCCGGAGAACGGCCGCGCCTACCGCAACCTCGTCGAGGGCGTGACGAACAGCCTGGTGCTCGCGGTCGTCACCGCGGTGGTCGTCCTCGTGATGCTCGTGCCGGCCATGGTGCTCGTCCACCTGCGGTACCCGCGGCTGTCACGCGTGCTCGAGTTCGTCTGCCTGGTGCCGATCACGGTCCCGGCGATCGTGCTCGTCGTCGGGCTCGCGCCCGTCTACTCGGTCGTGGCGCGCCTCCTCGGCTCGGGGGCCTGGACGCTCGCACTCGCCTACGGCGTGACCGTCTTGCCCTACGCCTACCGGGCCGTGCAGTCGGACCTCGCGGCGACCGACCTGCGCACCTTGACCGAGGCGTCGCGCACCCTCGGCTCGAGCTGGCTCGTGACGCTGGTGCTCGTCGTCGTGCCGAGCCTCCGGCGCGGGCTGCTCGCCGCGGCCTTCATCACCGTGGCCGTCGTGCTCGGCGAGTACACGATCTCGTCCCTGCTCAACCGCGTCACCCTGCAGACCTCGCTCGTGCAGATCAGCCGCAGCGACCCGTTCGCCGCCGTCATCGTGGCCCTGCTCGCGCTCGCCTTCGCCTTCGTGCTGCTCGTCGTGATGGGCCGGGTCGGCTCGATCGGCACAGCCCGCCCCGCCGCTCCCTCCACCACCTCCCGGAAGGCCCTCTCGTGACCGCCACCCTGCCTGAGCGGCCCGCCGCCGCCGCCTCCTCGACGTCGACCGTCCCCGTCGGCGCGGCCGTCGCCTTCCGCTCCGTGGTGAAGGAGTACGCGGGTCACCGTGCACTCACCGGCTTCGACCTCGACCTCGGCGCCGGCGAGCTGGTCGCACTGCTCGGGCCGTCCGGCTGCGGCAAGACCACGGCGCTCCGCAGCCTCGCCGGGCTGGAGGCCGTCACCAGCGGGAGCGTCTCGATCGACGGCCGCGACGTGGTCGGCGTGCCCACGCACCGCCGCGACGTCGGGATGGTGTTCCAGGCGTATTCGCTGTTCCCGCACCTCACGGTGCAGCAGAACGTCGAGTTCGGGCTGCGGATGCGGCGCGTGGCCCGGGGCGAGCGCGCGCGGCGCGCCGCCGAGATGCTCGACCTGGTCGGGCTCGGCGACCTGGGCGCCCGGTACGCGCACCAGCTCTCCGGCGGCCAGCAGCAGCGCGTCGCGCTCGCCCGCGCCCTCGTCACCCGGCCGCGCGTGCTGCTGCTCGACGAGCCGCTCAGCGCCCTCGACGCGAAGGTGCGCGTGCAGCTGCGTGACGAGATCCGTCGCATCCAGCACGAGCTCTCGATCACGACGCTGTTCGTCACCCACGACCAGGAGGAGGCGCTGGCGGTGGCCGACCGGGTGGCCGTCATGCGGGCCGGCGGCATCGAGCAGATCGGCGCGCCTGAGGAGCTCTACGCGACGCCTGCCACGCAGTTCGTCGCGGAGTTCGTCGGGACGAGCAACCGGCTGCGCTCAGAGGTCGTCTCGGGGCGCGTGCGCCTGCCAGGGGGAGAGGTGCCGGCGGTCGGCGTCTGCGCGGACGGCCCGGTCTGGGCCTACGTCCGGCCGGAGGACGTGGTGTTCGCGGACCGCGGGCTGGCCGGCACGGTCGAGCAGGTGTCGTTCCGCGGGGCCACCGTGCGGAGCGTCGTGCGGACCACCGGCGACGTGCTGATCACGCTCGACCACCGGGCCGACGGACGTCGCGCCGTGGGCGACGTCGTGTGCCTCGCCATCACGGCACAGGCCGTGGCCGTCGCCGCGATCGACTGAGCCCGCACGGGACCGGCCCGCACCGGACCGGTCCGCACCGGACCGGTCCGCACCGGGCTCTGCCGCGGCGGCGCGTGCCGCCGCGGCTGTGGCCTAGTCGTTCTTCTTGGTCTTCTTCGTGGCGATCGCGTCCCGCTCGCCGCGCAGCGACTGCACGGTCTCGGGGTCGAGGAAGTCGACGAACGGGTTCGGCTGACCCGTCTTGTCGGCGACGACCTGCGAGTAGGCCGAGGCGGCCTGGCGCACCTTCTCCGTGGCCCGGCCCGCGCGCTTGGCGCTGACGGGACGGTCGCTCATCACCTCGCCGTGGTGCTCGAGGGCCTTGACGAGGGACTTGAGGGCTGCGTCGATCTTCTTGCTCACGGGGGCATTGTGTCGCACCGAGGTTAACGCGCAAGTCGACGTCCCCCGGTCGACGTCCGGCGTCCCCCGCCGGCGACGCCTGTCGATCTCGTCACCGCGGACGAGCGAGATGCTCCCTGAGGACGACGCACCGCCGTGTCGCCGGCTCCTAGCGTCGGGAGGACGCCGACCCACGGCGTCGGGGGAGGCCGTCATGAGCAGTGCACGATCCGTCGCAGGCAGCCGCGCAGGAGGCGCCGACCGCCTCCTCGAGGCCGGTCGCGACCTCGTCGCGTTCGGCGTGCAGCAGGCGCTCTCCTGCGCCTTCGCCGTCGCCGTCCTCGCGGGCCTCGCCGTGACGAGCGTCGTCGACGTCGGCCTGCCGCGCTACGACGCGATGCTCGTCTGGTGCGTGCTCGTCCAGGTCGTCTTCGTCGTGACGCGGCTCGAGACGCGCGACGAGCTCGTCGTGATCTGCCTGTTCCACCTGCTGGGGCTCGGCCTCGAGGTGTTCAAGGTGGCGGTCGGGTCGTGGTCGTACCCCGAGCCCGGCGTGCTGCGGATCGGCGACGTCCCGCTCTACAGCGGCTTCATGTACGCGGCCGTGGGCAGCTACGTCTGCCAGGCCTGGCGGCGCCTCGACCTGCGGGTCGACCGGCTGCGGATGCTCCCGACCCTCGCCCTCGCGCTCGCCTTCTACGTCAACTTCTTCACGAACCACTGGATCGTCGACCTGCGCTGGGCGCTGCTCGGCGTCGCCGTCCTGCTGCTCGGCCCGAAGGGCGTGACGTTCCGGGTGCGGGGCCGTGACCGGCGGATGCCCCTGCTCGTGGCCTTCGCCCTGATCGGCTTCTTCATCTGGATCGCCGAGAACGCGGCGACCCTGATGGGCGCCTGGACCTACGCGGCCCAGGCCGGCGGCTGGGCGATCGTGCACCCGAGCAAGATCGGGTCGTGGATGGTGCTCATCGTCTTCAGCTTCACGCTCGTGCTGTGGCTGAAGCAGCGCCGGCCGAGGCAGCGCCGAGCAGGCTGACCACGGCGTCGAGCAGGGCGCGCGCCGTGTCCGCCTTGGTGCCGCTCGACTCGCCGACGACCGTGCCGTCCCGGCCGAGCAGGACCGCCACCGACTCGTCCCTGCCGAAGCCCTCGGCCCAGCCGACCTGGTTGAGCACGAGCAGGTCGGCGGGCTTGCGGGCGACCTTGCGACGGCCCAGGGCGATGAGGTCGTCCCGCCCGGTCGAGGTCTCGGCGGCGAAGCCCACGACGACCTGGCCCTCCCGGCGGCGCGCGACGAGGCCGGCCAGCACGTCGACGGTGCGCACCAGGTCGAGGGTGAGGCGGTCGCCCGCGTCGTCCTTCTTCAGCTTGGCGTCGGCGACGGAGGCGGGCGTCCAGTCCGCGACGGCGGCCGCCATCACGAGGACGTCGGCCGACTCGGCCGCGGCGGTCGTCGCGACGTCGAGCTCGGCCGCGGTGCCCGCGGTCCGCACCTCGGTGCCGGGCAGCTGCGCGACGGCGGCGGCGACGTCGTCGTCGACGTGAGCTGCGACGAAGACGACACGGGCCCCACGGGCCGCGGCCTCTCGGGCGACCGCGAGCCCCTGCTTGCCGCTCGAGCGGTTGCCGAGCCAGCGCACCGGGTCGAGGGGCTCGCGGGTGCCCCCGGCCGTGACGACGACGACGCGACCGGCGAGGTCGCGACTGGCCAGGTCGCGACCGGCCAGGTCACGCTGCCGCGCCTCCTCGGCCCGGCCCACGACGACCGCGAGCGCCGCGTCGACGATGACGTCCGGCTCGCTCAGACGCCCGGGGCCGCTGTCGCCGCCGGTCAGCGGGCCGTCGTCGGGGCCGACCACGACGACGCCCCGCGCCCGGAGGAGGGCGACGTTGTCCGTCGTCGAGGCCGCCTGCCACATCTGCGTGTGCATCGCCGGCGCGACGACGAGCGGCGCCGTGCTCGCGAGGACGGTCGTGCCGAGCAGGTCGTCGCTCAGCCCGTGGGCGAGCTTCGCGAGGGTGTGCGCGGTCGCCGGGGCGACGACGATCAGGTCGGCCTGCTGGCCGAGGGCGACGTGGCGCACCTGGGCGACGTCGTCGAAGACTGAGGTGTGCACCGGGTTGCGGCTGATCGCCTCGAGGGTGGGGGCGCCCACGAAGCGGAGCGCCGCCTCCGTGGGGACGACGTGCACGTCGTGGCCGCGCAGCACGAGCTCGCGCACCACGGAGACGGCCTTGTAGGCGGCGATGCCGCCGCAGATGCCGACCACGACGGTCAGGCGCCGGGCGTCGTCGGCCCCGGGGGAGGACTGGCTGGCGGCCGTGGTCTCGGCGGTGTCGGTCACGGTGGAGCCCCTCGTCGGTCGGCCGCCGAGCTCGTGCCCGTCGGCGGGTAGCGTTGCAGCCACCACGATGCCGCATCCCGACGGATCGTGTCGGAGGAGGCAGCACCGTGTGCACCGTCGTCGTGTCCGTCGCCCCCGGGGCCGAGTGGCCGGTGGTGTTCCTCGGGCTCCGCGACGAGTCCGCCGACCGCCCCTGGGATCCGCCCGCCGCCTGGTGGCCCGAGCTCGGCGACCGCGTCGAGGGCGTGCACGACCGCGAGGCAGGGGGAGCCTGGCTGGCCACGGCGACCGGGCCGGCCCGCGCCTCCGTCGTCCTCAACCGGCGTGAGCAGCCGCCGGTGCCCACCGGGGGCTGGCGCACCCGCGGGTCGCTCCCGCTCGAGGCCGCCGCGGCCGGACGACTGCCGACCGGACGTCCCGCGACCCGCACCTTCAACCTCCTCTCGGCCGACGCCTCCGGCGCGGTGCACACGAGCTGGGACGGCGACCGGCTCGAGACCGTGCCGCTCTCATCGGGGGTGCACGTGCTCACGCACGGGGCTCCCGACGACGACTCGGTTGCCCGGGTGGCGCGCTGGCTGCCGCTGTTCCGCGGTGCCGCCGCACCGGTCGGCCCGCTGCCCGAGCACGACGAGGGCAGCTGGCGGCCGTGGCTCGACCTGCTCCGCGAGAGCAGCACGCTGCCGCTCTCCGACGAGGAGGCGCTGGTCAGGGCCGACCTGCTGCAGGGCACCTGGTTCGGCTCCCTCTCGCTCAGCCTCGTAGCGCTCTCCGCCGACCGCGTCGCCCACGAGCACCTGCGGCTCGACACCGGCTCGGGCGTCGACCTGCCGGGTGCGCTCGCCGGCCGCTGAGCCCCCCTGCCGATGCTCCGGAGGCGTCATGCGACGACACCGGGAATCACGGCCGCGACTGCGCGGTTAGGGTCGGAGGCCCGGCAGACCCGGGCAGCTCATCGACCAGGAAGATCACCCGTGACGTTCTCGACTCCTCGCCTCTCCCGCACGACCCGGCTCCTCGCCGTCGGCGTCGTCTCCGCCGCGGCCCTGCTGCTGACGGCGTGCGCTCCCGCCTCGACCGACGACGTCGTCTCGCAGACCGGGGACGCCACGGCGGACACCAGCGCGGCGAAGAGCCTCTCCGACATCCAGGACGCGGGCGTGCTCGTCATCGGCACGGAGGGCACCTACCAGCCCTTCACCTACCACGAGGGCGGCTCGGGGGCCCTGACCGGCTACGACGTCGACGTGGCCACGGCCGTCGCCGAGAAGCTCGGCGTCGACGCGAGCTTCCAGGAGACGCAGTTCGACGCCCTGCTCGCCGGGCTCGACGCTGGCCGCTTCGACGTCGTCGCGAACCAGATCTCGATCACCGACGAGCGCGAGGCGACCTTCGACTTCTCGACGCCGTACACGGTCAGCCGCGGCGTCGTCGTGACGGCCGCCGACGACACCTCGATCACGTCGCTCGCCGACCTCGCGGGCAAGACGACCGCGCAGTCGCAGTCGAGCAACTTCTACGACACCGCGAAGGACGCCGGCGCCGACGTGCAGGTCGTCGAGGGCTGGGCCCAGTCGGTCGCCCTCGTCGAGCAGGGGCGAATCGACGCCACGGTCAACGACGAGCTCACCTTCCTCGACTACGTCAAGACCAACCCCGACCAGGCGGCGGCGATCAAGATCGCGGCGACGACCGACGACGTGTCCCGCTCTGCTCTCGTGACGACCAAGGGCAGCGACGACCTCGTGCAGGCGATGGACGACGCCCTCGCCGAGCTGAAGGCGGACGGCACCCTCGCGCAGATCTCCGACAAGTACTTCGGCCAGGACGTCAGCGAGTAACGTGCAGTCCTCACTCGACCTCTTCGGCCGGGCATTCTGGCCGATCGCGTCGGGTGCCCTGGTCGCCTCGATCCCGCTGGCCCTCGCCTCCATGGCGATCGGTCTGGTCATCGCCCTCGTCGTGGCGATGATGCGGTTGTCGGGGCGCGCCTGGCTGTCCGGGCTGGCCCGGTTCTACACGTCGGTGATCCGGGGCACGCCGCTGCTGGTGCAGTTGTTCGTCGTGTTCTACGGGCTGCCATCGATCGGCGTCCGGCTCGACCCGTGGCCGAGCGCGATCATCGCCTTCTCGTTGAACGTCGGCGGCTACGCGGCCGAGGTGATCCGGGCGGCGATCCTCTCCGTGCCCAAGGGCCAGTGGGAGGCGGCGCACACGATCGGCATGTCGCGTCCCCTGGCGCTGCGGCGCATCATCCTGCCGCAGGCGGCCAGGGTCTCGGTGCCGCCCCTGTCGAACACGTTCATCAGCCTCGTCAAGGACACCTCGCTCGCGAGCGTCATCCTCGTCGTGGAGCTGTTCCGGCAGGCCCAGCAGATCGCGACCGTGTCGAACCAGTTCCTGCTGATCTACCTCGAGGCGGCCCTGATCTACTGGGTGATCTGCCTCGTGCTGTCGTTCGGACAGGACGCCCTCGAGAAGCGATTGGACCGACATGTCGCCCGCTGACCCGCCCCTGTCCGGCGCCTCCTCCCGGCCCGGTCCCGGCCGCGACGGCCAGGCTGCCGCTCTCGTCCTCCGCGTCGAGGGCCTCCGCAAGTCGTTCGGCGCCACGGAGGTGCTCAAGGGCATCGACCTCGAGGTCCGTCGCGGCCGCGTGGTCGCGATCATCGGCCCGTCCGGCTCGGGCAAGACGACCGTGCTGCGGTCGCTGAACAGCCTCGAGGTGCCCGACGGCGGCCGGGTGACCCTGTCGGACGACCGCGTGGTCGACTTCGGCGGGAAGGTCGCGAAGCGCGACCTGCTGGCCCTCCGCGACCGGTCGTCGATGGTGTTCCAGCACTTCAACCTGTTCCCGCACCTGACCGTGCTCCAGAACGTGGTCGAGGGGCCGATCCGCGTCCAGGGCCGCGACCCCGAGGAGGCGCGGGCCGAGGCCCGCGAGCTGCTCACCCGGGTGGGCCTCGCCTCCCGCGTCGACGCCTGGCCGGTCGAGCTCTCCGGCGGCCAGCAGCAGCGCGTCGGCATCGTCCGCGCCCTGGCCCTGCGGCCGGAGCTGCTGCTCTTCGACGAGCCCACCAGCGCCCTCGACCCCGAGCTCGTCGGGGACGTGCTCTCCGTCGTCAAGGAGCTCGCCGACGAGGGCTGGACCATGGTCGTCGTCACCCACGAGCTCGAGTTCGCCCGCCGGGTCGCCGACGAGGTGGTCTTCATGGACGACGGGGTCGTGGTCGAGCGCGGGGCCCCCGCCGACGTGCTGAACCGCCCCCGGGAGCCGCGCACGCAGCAGTTCCTCCGCCGCGTGCTCAAGCCCCTCGACGACTGACCTCGCTCCGCCGGCGGCTGCGGGAACCCGCCGCACCCCGCCGTCCGGCTAGAAGTCGAACAGGTTGCCGCGCAGACCGCCGTCGCCGAGCTCCTGCCTGAGCACCCCGCGCCGCCGCAGCACCGGCACGAGCTCGTCGAGCATCCGGTGCACCGTGACGGGGTGCAGGTCGCCCGAGAAGATCATCCCGTCGCTGCCGCCGTCGTCGCCGAGCTCCTCGACGAAGTCGGCGAACTCGTCCGCCGTCCCGACGAACCCGGCCCGTTCGCTGACCAGGCCCTTGCGCGCCTTCACGGTGAGCAGCTCGCGCAGGGTCGCGTCCGCGAACGACCCCGCGCCGCCGAGCAGCCCCTTGATCGAGCCGTGCGACACGTGCTCGCCGAAGACGGCAGGGTCGACCGGCCGGTCGAGGTCGAGCGTCGTCAGGTCCGTCTCGAGGTCGCTCGACTGGCCGAGCGCGATCGCCCGCAGCACGTCGTCCGACGGGTGTCGGGACGCCTCGACGACCCGCACCGCCTCCTCCCGGCTCGGCACGATCTCGGGCTTGACGACGAAGAGCACCCGGATGTCGGACGCCGTGCGTCCGCGCTCCGTCGCGGCGCCCAGGATCCGAGCCCGGTAGTCGCGCACGCTCCTCGCGTCGAGCGGCGCGAGGGCCAGCTGCACATCCGACTGGGTGCCGGCGAAGGCGAGACCGCGAGCTGACCCTCCTGGCGAGACGACCACCGGGTCGCCGCGCTCGAACGGCACCGCGTTGAGCGGCCCCGCGACGTCGAAGTACTCGCCCTGGTGGCGGAACGCGTCGAGGGCGGCCCCGTCGGCGAAGCGACCGGTGCTCGGGTCGGCGACCAGCGCCTCCTCGCCCCAGCTGTGCCACAGGCGGCGGACGACGGCCATCCACTCGTCGGCGCGGTCGTAGGCGGCGTCGTGCCCGAGGGCAGGCAGGCCGAAGTGCCGTGCGCTGCCCGTGTCGGTGACGAGGTTCAGGCCGAAGCGGTCGTCGCTGAGGTGGGCCAGTGTCGCGAACTGGCGCGCGGCGAGGTAGGGCGGGTACGCGCCCGCGTTGATCGTCGGCGCGATCCCGATGCGCGACGTCGCGGCGAACAGGTACGGCGTCAGCATGAGCGGGTCGTGCTTGGGACCGCCGTAGGCGCCGCGGACTCGCAGGTCGAGCGTCTCGGGGGAGCCGAGCGAGAGCGCGTCCTCCATGATCACCAGGTCGAGCCCCGCCTGCTCGAGCTCGCGCACCGACTGCTGGTAGAGCGCGGGCTTCGTCCAGTCGTGGTTCCACTCCCGGTACGGGTGGCCCCAGCCCTGCGGGCCGAAGCCGCGCGAGAAGAACCAGCCGAAGTGCTGCAGTCGGGTCACGCCGCGTCCTCCTCTGCGGTCGGGCGCAGCCGAGGAGGCGCGGCGTCGGCCACCGGGACCGCGCCCGGGAGACGGGACGCCCCGGCCGAGCGCACTGCGGCCAGGCCGCGCCCGAGGTCGCGGAGCAGGTCGTCGACGTCCTCGATGCCGACCGACAGCCGCAGCAGCCCCGGCCAGATTCCGGCGGCGAGCTGCTCGTCCGGCGTCCGCAGCGCGTGCGTCGTCGTGCCCGGGTGCAGGATCAGCGACCTGACGTCGCCGAGGTGCGTCATGCGGCTGAACAGCTCGACGGCGTCGACGAACAGCTCGGCCGCCTCGATGCCGCCGCGCAGGGTGAACGAGAAGACGCTGCCCGCGCCCCGGGGCAGGTACCGCTCGGCGAGGGCGTGGTGAGGGCTCGACGCCAGGCCCGCGTAGTCGACGGACTCGACCTCGGGCTGCTGCTCGAGCCACACGGCGACGGCCAGGGCGTTGGCCGAGTGCCGCTCGACGCGCAGCGACAGCGTCTCGACGCCCTGCTGGACGAGGAACGCGTTGAACGGCGACGGCGCCGGTCCGATCCGCGCCGCCACGACCTCGCGGGCGTACGCGAGCGCGGCCCGCCCGCCGAACCGCTCGGCGTAGCTGGCACCGGCGAGAGCGCGACGCGGCTCGACCAGGTGCGGGAACCGCGGCGTCCCGCTCGCGTCGACGACGGTCCAGTCGAACGCCTCGCCCGTGACGACGACGCCGCCGAGGGCGGTGCCGTGCCCCGCGAGGAACTTGCTCGCCGAGTGCAGCACGACGTCCGCCCCGTCGTCGAGCGGACGCCAGAGGTACGGAGACGCGAGCGTGTTGTCGACGACGATCGGCAGCCCGGCCTCGTGGGCCACCCCGGCGATCGCCGCCACGTCGAGCAGGTCGTTCTTCGGGTTCGGGATCGGCTCGCCGTAGAGCAGCTTCGTCTCGGGACGGATCAGCCGGCGCCAGGCCTCGGGGTCGCCCGCCTCGTCGACGAACGAGACCTCGATGCCGAGCCGGGCGAAGTTGTCGACGAAGATGCCGCGCGTGCCCTCGTAGATGCTGCTCGCGCTCACGAGGTGGTCGCCGGCCTCCAGCAGGGCGAGCAGCGCGACCGTGATCGCCGCCTGGCCGGTGCCGACGAGCAGCGCGTCCGTGCCGTGCTCGAGCAGGGCGAGGCGGCGCTCGACGGCGGCCGTGGTCGGGTTGCCGCTCCGGGTGTAGACGTAGCCGGGGTCGTCGCCGGCGAAGCGGTCGCGGGCCTGGGCGAAGTCGTCGAAGACGAAGCCGGCGCTGAGGTGGATCGGCGAGACGCGGGCGCCGAAGTCGGCGTCGGTCGCGGCTCCTCCGTGCACCTGCTCGGTGGTGAACCCGTGTCGGTCGTGGTCTGCTCGCTGGTCTGCCTGGCTCACCGTGCGCCTCCTCTCAGTCGTGTGCTCAGCCGAACAGGCGCGAGCTCGCGATGCGCGCGCCCTCGCCGAGCGCAGCGAGCTTCGCCACGGCGATCTGCGGGTGGATCCGTCCGCCGAGGCCGCAGTCGGTCGACGCGACGACCCGCTCGGGCCCCACGACCGACGCGAACGCCTCGATGCGGTCCGCGACGAGCTCGGGGTGCTCGACGACGTTCGTCGCGTGGCTCACGATGCCGGGGATGATCTTCTTGTGCGCCGGCAGGTCGAGGTCGCGCCAGACCTTCCACTCGTGCTCGTGCCGCACGTTGGCCGCCTCGAACGAGTAGGCGCCGGCGGTGATCTCGAGCATGAGGTCGGCGATGTGCCGGAACTCGATGTCCGTCGTGTGCGGTCCGTGCCAGCTGCCCCAACAGAGGTGGAACCGGATCTGGTCCTCTGGCAGGCCGCGCAGGGCGTGGTTCAGCGCCTCGACCCGGATCCGCGTGAAGGCGCGGTAGTCCTCGACGCTCGGCTCGGGGACGATCTGGTCCCAGTTCTCGGCGATCGACGGGTCGTCGATCTGCACGGTGAGGCCGGCCTCGACGATCGCCGTGTACTCCTCGCGCAGAACCTCGGCCCAGGCCCAGATGTGCTCCTCCTCGGTCGCGTAGAAGTCGTTCGCGATGCGGGCGCCGCTGCCGGGGGAGAGCGAGGTGATGAAGCCGGACGACGGGTCGGCTCCGGTCGCGGCGAGCCCCGCCTTGAGGTTGGCGATGTCGGAGGCGATGGCCGACTGCCCGACGTAGGCGAGCGGCCCCGTCGTGCTGGGGAACGCGGTCGCGGTCTTGCCGGTGCTGATGCCCGAGGTCGGGTCCTGGTAGGCCTCGGCGAAGATCGTCCAGTCGCGCCGGTCGGGGAACGACGTCAGGCGCACGTTCCCCGGCGACGAGCGGACCGGCTCCTGCGAGAAGATGTCCGCGCCGGTGACCGACAGCCCCGACACGCGCTGGAACGAGTACGACCACCACGCGCCGTAGTCGACCGCGCTCGTCATCGCCTTGCCGTACTCGCCGTCGCCGACGACGGTGATGCCGAGGTCCTGCTGGCGCCGCACCAGGTCGACCACCGCGGCGGTCAGCAGCTCGTCGAACTCTGGCGTGCGCTCGAGCGTGAGGCCGTCGTCGGCCAGGCGGCGGGCGTCGTTGGCCGCGATGAGCTCGGGCGTGCGGGGCAGGCTGCCCGCGTGGCTGGTCTCGATCCTCTGGTTCGTCATGTGCCGATGCTGGTCCTCGCCCCCGCCCGTGTCACGTGCCTGCGTCACGCGCCGTCACGAAGGCGCAGGAGGCGGCGGTCCGGGAACAGGACCGGCACCCTGGTCGTTGCCCTGGTCGACCGCAGATCGGCCCTGGCTACGATCGTCGGGAAGGGACACAGTGACTCAGACACAGAACCAAGCACCCACCCAGCAGCAGGCCGTCGCCCGCGCCCTCGACGACGTCGAGGTCGAGCGCCTCAGGGCCGACTTCCCGATCCTCGCGCAGCAGGTCTCGGGCGAGCCCCTGGCCTACCTCGACTCCGGCGCGACGGCGCAGCGTCCGCGCTCGGTGCTCGACGCCGAGCGCCGGTTCCTCGAGACCGAGAACTCGGCCGTGCACCGCGGCGCGCACACGCTCGCGGCCCTCGCGACCGAGGCGTTCGAGGAGGCGCGCGAGACCGTCGCGCGCTTCGTGGGCGCCGCCTCCCACGAGGTCGTCTGGACCGCCAACGCGACCGACGCGATCAACCTCGTCGCGCACGGCTTCACGGCCGCGACCCTGGGTCGCGGAGGCGAGGCCGCACGTCGCTTCGCCCTCAGCCCCGGCGACGAGATCGTCGTGACCGAGGCGGAGCACCACGCGAACCTCGTGCCGTGGCAAGAGGTGGCGGCCACCACCGGCGCCGTCCTGCGCGTCGTGCCGGTCGACGACGACGGCGTCTGGACGCTCGACGAAGCCCGTGCCGTCGTCGGCGACCGCACGCGGGTGCTCGCCTTCGCGCACGTCTCGAACGTGACCGGGCTGGTGGCGCCCGTCGAGCAGCTGGTCGAGCTCGCGCACGGCGTCGGGGCGCTGGTCGTGCTCGACGCCTGCCAGTCGGTCCCGCACCGCCCGGTCGACTTCAGCAGCCTCGGCGTCGACTTCGCCGCCTTCTCCGGCCACAAGATGCTCGGCCCGACCGGGATCGGCGTGCTCGTCGGCCGCGGCGAGCTGCTCGACGCGCTGCCCCCGTTCCGCACGGGCGGCTCGATGATCACCACCGTCACGCTCGAGTCCGCCGAGTACCTGCCGGCGCCCCAGCGCTTCGAGGCCGGCACGCAGCCGGTCTCGCAGGCCGTCGCCCTGGCCGAGGCCGTCCGGTACCTCGAGGCCGTCGGCCTCGATCGCGTCCGCGACCACGAGGAGGCGCTGGCCGAGCAGCTGGTGGTGGGCCTGTCCCGGGTCCCCGGCGTCCGTGTCGTCGGCCCGCCCGCCGGCGTGCCGAGATCCGGCCTGGCGAGCTTCGTCGTCGACGGCGTGCACGCGCACGACGTCGGCCAGTACCTCGACGCCCAGGGCATCGCCGTGCGCGTCGGCCACCACTGCGCCCAGCCCCTGCACCGTCGCCTGGGCGTCACCGCGACGACGCGGGCGAGCACCTTCCTCTACACGACGGCCGCCGAGGTCGACCGGCTGATCGCCGGCGTCGCCGGGGTCCGCGGCTACTTCGGGGCGGAGGACGCCCGATGAGCGCCTCGCTCGACTCGCTCTACCAGCAGGTGATCCTCGACCACGCGAAGGCGCGGCACGGCGACGGCGAGCTCCCGGGCGCCGACGCCGAGCACTTCGAGCGGAACCCCACCTGCGGCGACGAGATCACCGTCCGGGTCCGGCTCGAGCCCGGCACCGACCGCGTCGCCGACCTGCGCTGGCAGGGCGCGGGCTGCAGCATCTCGATGGCGTCGGCCTCGGTCCTCTCCGGTCTCGCACCCGGCCGCACGCTGCCCGAGCTCGCGGCGCTCGTCGACGAGTTCCGCGCGATGATGCGGTCCCGCGGCGCGGGGGAGCCTGACGACGAGGTGCTCGGCGACGCCGTCGCGCTGCACGGCGTCTCGAAGTTCGTCATGCGCGTCAAGTGCGGCATGCTCGCCTGGGTCGCCGCCGAGGCCTGCGGCGCCGAGCTCTCCGCGCGCTGAGGCCCCATGCTGGGCCACCGCGCTGAGCCTCCTCCGCTGCGCCCTCTGCTCTGAGCCCCCACTAAACTGGCGCGCGTCCCCCCCATCGTCAGGAGCTCTCCACCGTGTCAGACCAGCCAGTCCCCGAAACCGTCCCCGTCGCCGCCGAGACCGTCGAGGCGACCGAGACCACGACGGGGCTCGAGCTGTTCACGGACAAGGGCGTCGTCGCGATGCGCGTCGCCGGCGAGCTCCGCGACCTCGCGTCCGAGCTGCACGCCGGGGACGTCGCCGAGGCCGTGACCATCGGCTCGCCCGACGGCCTGGCCGTGCTCCGCCACTCGGCCGCCCACGTGATGGCGCAGGCCGTGCAGGGGATCGACCCGGAGGCGAAGCTCGGCATCGGCCCGCCCGTCACCGACGGCTTCTACTACGACTTCGACGTCGCCGAGCCCTTCACTCCCGACGACCTCAAAGCTATCGAGAAGGGCATGGAGCGGATCATCCGCCAGGGCCAGCGCTTCCGCCGTCGCGTCGTCACCGAGGCCGAGGCCCGTGCCGAGCTCGCCGGCGAGCCCTACAAGCTCGAGCTGATCGGCCTCAAGGGCGGCTCCGCCGACGAGATCGGCGACGACGGAGAGTCGGTCGAGGTCGGCGGCGCCGAGCTGACCATCTACGACAACGTCGACCCCAAGAGCGGCGACGTCGTCTGGTCCGACCTCTGCCGTGGCCCGCACGTGCCGAGCACCCGCGTCCTCGGCAACGCCACGAAGCTGATGCGCGTCGCCGCCGCCTACTGGCGCGGCTCGGAGAAGAACCCGCAGCTGCAGCGCATCTACGGAACCGCCTGGCCCACGAAAGAGGAGCTGCGCGAGTACCAGGCCCGTCTCGAGGAGGCGGCGAAGCGCGACCACCGCAAGCTCGGCGTCGAGCTCGACCTCTTCTCGTTCCCGGACGAGATCGGCTCCGGCCTCGCGATCTTCCACCCGAAGGGCGGCATCATCCGCCGCGAGATGGAGGACTACTCCCGACGCCGCCACGAGGCGGCGGGCTACGACTTCGTGTACACCCCGCACATCACCAAGGCGAGCCTGTTCGAGACCTCCGGCCACCTCGGCTGGTACAAGGACGGCATGTTCCCGGCCATGAAGCTCGACGAGGCCAGGAACGACGAGGGCGAGGTCACCCGCCAGGGCGCCGACTACTACCTCAAGCCGATGAACTGCCCGATGCACATCCTCGCGTACCGCTCGCAGCCGCGGTCGTACCGCGACCTGCCGATGCGCCTCTTCGAGTTCGGCACCGTCTACCGCAACGAGAAGTCCGGCGTGATCCACGGCCTGACCCGCGTCCGCGGCATGACCCAGGACGATGCGCACATCTTCACGACGACAGAGAAGATGAAGGAGGAGCTGACCGGCACCCTGAACTTCGTCCTGTCCCTGCTCCGTGACTACGGCCTCACCGACTTCTACCTCGAGCTCTCGACGAAGGACCCGGAGAAGTACGTCGGAGACGACGACATCTGGGACACCGCGACCCAGACGCTGCGCGAGGTGGCGGAGGAGTCCGGCCTCGAGCTGGTACCCGACCCGGGCGGGGCCGCGTTCTACGGCCCGAAGATCTCGGTGCAGGCCCGCGACGCCATCGGCCGCACCTGGCAGATGTCGACGGTCCAGCTCGACTTCAACCTGCCCGAGCGCTTCGAGCTCGAGTACGCGGCCGCCGACGGCACCCGGCAGCGCCCGGTGATGATCCACCGCGCGCTGTTCGGCACCATCGAGCGCTTCTTCGGGGTGCTCACCGAGCACTACGCCGGGGCGTTCCCCGTGTGGCTGTCGCCCGTGCAGGTCGTGGCGATCCCGGTGGCCGACGAGTACGGCGACTACCTCGACGGCGTGGTGGCGCAGCTGCGCGGATCGGGCGTCCGCGCCCAGGTCGACCACGGCGACGACCGGTTCCCCAAGAAGATCCGCACGCACACGAAGTCGAAGGTGCCCTTCCAGCTCATCGCGGGCGAGGAGGACCGCGCCGCCGGCGCCGTGAGCTTCCGCTACCGCGACGGCTCGCAGGAGAACGGCGTGCCCGTCGCCGACGCAGTGGCGAAGATCCTCGAGGCGATCGAGACGAAGGCCCAGGTCTGACCGTGGGGGAGGGCGCCGACGCGCTGCCTGCCGACGTCGAGTCGGCGGACGGCTTCGCGTCGGCGCCCGACGCGTTCCAGCGCCTCTGGACGCCGCACCGCGCGGTGTACGTCAGCAAGGGCCAGGGCGCGCACGACGACGCGTGCCCGTTCTGCGCGGCGCCCTCCCGTCCCGACGAGGAGGCGCTGATAGTCGCGCGGGGCCGGCACGCCTTCGTGCTGCTGAACCTGTACCCGTACAACCCCGGCCACCTGCTGGTCTGCCCCTACCGCCACATCTCGACCTACGACCTGGCGACGCCGGACGAGGTGGCCGAGATCGGCGCCCTGACCCAGACGGCGATGCGCGTGGTGCGCGAGGTCTCGCACGCCCAGGGCTTCAACATGGGCATGAACCAGGGGTCGGTCGGCGGCGCCGGCATCGCCGAGCACCTGCACCAACACGTCGTGCCCCGGTACGGCGGCGACTCGAACTTCTTCCCGATCATCGCCCAGACGAAGGCCGTCACGCAGCTGCTGGGCGACGTGCGCGAGGCGCTGGCGGCCGCCTGGCCCGCCGGGGGAGACCAGGCCACTCGGTGACGAGCGGCACATCGTCGACGCACGCCCTCGGACAGCGCCTAAACTGAGGTCATCATGAGCGACAGCACCCCCACCTCCGTCCCGTCCGCCGGCACCACGACCGGATCGGACCGCGTCAAGCGCGGTCTCGCCGAGATGCTCAAGGGCGGCGTCATCATGGACGTCGTCGACGTCGAGCAGGCGAAGATCGCAGAGGACGCGGGGGCAGTCGCCGTCATGGCCCTCGAGCGCGTGCCCGCCGACATCCGCTCGCAGGGCGGCGTCGCCCGCATGAGCGACCCCGACATGATCGACGAGATCATCGCGGCCGTCTCGATCCCCGTCATGGCGAAGGCCCGCATCGGCCACTTCGTCGAGGCGCAGATCCTGCAGACGCTCGGGGTCGACTACATCGACGAGTCCGAGGTGCTGAGCCCCGCCGACTACGTCAACCACATCGACAAGTGGAACTTCACGGTCCCCTTCGTCTGCGGTGCCACCAACCTCGGCGAGGCGCTCCGTCGCATCACCGAGGGCGCGGCCATGATCCGCTCCAAGGGCGAGGCCGGCACCGGCGACGTCTCCGAGGCGACCAAGCACATCCGCACCATCTCGAAGGAGATCGCGCAGCTGCAGGGCCTCAAGACCGACGAGCTCTACGTCGCCGCGAAAGAGCTGCAGGCGCCCTACGAGCTGGTGAAGGAGATCGCCGAGACCGGCAAGCTCCCCGTAGTCCTCTTCACCGCCGGCGGCGTCGCGACGCCCGCCGACGCGGCGCTGATGATGCAGCTCGGCGCCGACGGCGTCTTCGTCGGCTCCGGCATCTTCAAGTCGGGCAACCCGGCCGAGCGCGCCGCGGCGATCGTCAAGGCCACGACCTTCTTCGACGACCCGCAGGTCGTCGCCGACGCGTCGCGCGGCCTCGGCGAGGCCATGGTCGGCATCAACGTGCCCGACCTGCCCGCGCCGCACCGCCTCGCCGAGCGTGGCTGGTAGCCGACAGCAGGAGGCGGCGGCCCCGCGGGTCGGGGTCCTCGCCCTCCAGGGCGACTTCCGTGAGCACCTCGCGGTGCTGACCTCGCTCGGGGCGGTCGCCGTCCCCGTCCGCCGGCCCGACGAGCTCGCGTCGGTGTCGGGTCTCGTCATCCCCGGCGGCGAGTCCACGGTGATGGACAAGCTCAGCCGCACCTTCGGCATGGCGGGGCCGCTGCGCGCGGCCGTCCACGGCGGCCTGCCCGTCTACGGCACCTGCGCCGGGCTGATCATGCTCGCCGACCGGATCGTCGGCGGCACGACCGCGCAGCGCACGATCGGCGGCCTCGACGTCGCCGTCCGCCGCAACGCCTTCGGTGGCCAGAACGAGTCGTTCGAGACCGACCTCCTCGTGCCCGTGCTGGGCGACCCGCCCGTGCACGCCGTGTTCATCCGCGCGCCCGTGGTGGCCGAGGTCGGACCGCTGGCCACCGCGGTCGGCGTCCTCGACGACGGCCGGGTGGTCGCCGTCGAGCAGGGCAACCTCCTCGGCACGTCGTTCCACCCCGAGGTGACGGGCGAGCTCCGGTTCCACGCGCGGTTCCTCGACAAGGTGCGCGCCTGGTCCTCGCGCTGACGCGCCTCCTCGTGTCGGTCCCACCTCGAGGGTGACGACGAAGCCGTCGCTGCCTCCCTGGCGGCGGGGCTGCCGGTAGGATGATCCGGATCGTCAACCGGAAGTGAGGAGCACCGTGTCCGGGCATTCCAAGTGGGCCACGACCAAGCACAAGAAGGCCGTCATCGACAGCCGTCGCGCCAAGTCGTTCGCCAAGCTCATCAAGAACATCGAGGTCGCGGCCAAGCAGGGCGGGGCCGACATGTCCGGCAACCCGACGCTCGTCGACGCCGTGCAGAAGGCCAAGAAGACCTCTGTCCCCAACGACAACATCGACCGTGCGGTCAAGCGCGGGGCGGGCCTCAGCGGCGAGTCCGTCGACTACCAGACCATCGTCTACGAGGGCTACGGCCCGAACGGCGTGGCGCTGCTGATCGAGTGCCTGACCGACAACAAGAACCGCGCGGCGGCGAACGTCCGCACGGTGATGTCGCGCAACGGCGGCACGATGGCCGACCCGGGCAGCGTCGCCTACAACTTCAGCCGCAAGGGCGTCATCGCCGTCATGAAGACCGGTGACCTCAGCGAGGACGACGTGCTCGCTGCGGTGCTCGACGCCGGCGCCGAAGAGGTGACCGACCGCGGCGAGGGCTTCGAGATCGTCACCGAGCCGTCCGACCTGGTGCCGGCGCGCACGGCCCTCCAGGAGGCAGGGATCGACTACGACTCCGCCGACGTCGAGTTCGTCCCCGGGCTCAAGATCGAGGTCGACCTCGACACCGCCCGCAAGGTCTTCCGGCTCGTCGACGCGCTCGACGACGACGACGACGTCCAGAACGTCTACGCCAACTACGACGTCCCCGCCGACGTGCAGGCCGCGCTCGACGACGACGACGACTGAGCCGCCACGGTGACCCTGCGGGTGCTCGGCATCGACCCCGGCCTGACCCGCTGCGGGGTCGGCGTGGTCGAGGTCGACGCGACCCGCCGGGCCACCCTGGTGGCGGTGACCGTGATCCGGTCGCCGGCCGACATGCCGCTCGAGCAGCGCCTGCTGACGATCGGCCGGGGCATCGAGCAGCTGGTCGACGAGCACCAGCCGGACGCCATGGCGATCGAGCGCGTGTTCGCACAGAACAACCTGTCGACCGTGATGGGCACCGCCCAGGTGAGCGGCCTGGCCCTGCGTGCGGCCGCCGAGCGATCCGTGCCCGTCGCCATGCACACGCCGTCCGAGGTCAAGGCGGCGGTGACCGGCTACGGCTCCGCCGACAAGGCCCAGGTGGGTGCGATGGTGGCCCGTCTGCTCGGCCTCGCCGAGGCGCCGAGGCCCGCCGACGCGGCGGACGCCCTCGCGCTGGCCATCTGTCATGCCTGGCGTCGCGGCGGCGTGCCGTCGGCACCTGCCGGCGCAGGCCTCACGGCCGCGCAGAGGGCGTGGCGCGAGGCGGAGAAGTCGGCCCGGACTCCTAGGCTGGGCAGATGATCTCGAGCGTCCGCGGCACCGTGCTGTCCTCCTCCGGCACCAGCGTCGTCGTCGAGGTCGGGGGAGTGGGCCTCCGGGTCGGGGTCACGCCCCAGCTCGCCCTCACCGCGTCGGTCGGCACGACCCTGCAGCTCTTCACGACGCTGATCGTCCGCGAAGACGACCTGTCGCTCTTCGGCTTCGCCGAGCTCGAAGAACTCGAGGTGTTCGACCTGCTGCGGAGCGTCACCGGCGTCGGTCCCAAGTCGGCCCAGGGCGTGCTCGCCACGCTCAGCCCCTCGCAGGTCGCGCACGCCGTCGCCGACGACGACGACGCTCCCTTCCGGCGCGTGTCCGGCATCGGGCCGAAGACCGCCAAGCTGATCGTGCTCTCGCTGGCGGGCAAGCTCGACGTCCGCGCCGCCGCGCCCACCGTGACCGCCGCCTCCTCGACCTCGGCCGACGTGCTCACCGCCCTGGTCGGGCTGGGCTGGTCCGAGAGGGAGGCGCAGGCCGCCGTCGACTCGGTCGTCGCCGACCGCGGACCCGACGTCGCCGTCTCCGTGCCCTCGCTCCTGCGCGCGGCCCTCGGCCACCTCGGCCCGCAGAAGTCGCTGGGCGCCCGCGCGTGACCGACGCCGACCTCACGCGGCCCGTCGTCGAGTCCGAGGCGGAGCTCGCCTTCGAAGGGGCGCTCCGCCCCACCTCGCTCGACGAGTTCGTCGGGCAGAAGAAGGTCCGCGGCCAGCTCGAGCTGCTGCTCAAGGCGGCCTCGATGCAGGGGCGCACCCCCGACCACATCCTCATGGCCGGTCCTCCCGGCCTCGGCAAGACCACGCTCGCGATGATCGTCGCCCACGAGAGCGGCCGACCGCTCCGCATGTCGTCCGGACCGGCGATCCAGCACGCCGGCGACCTCGCGGCGGTGCTCTCGGCCCTCGTGCCCGGCGAGGTCCTGTTCATCGACGAGATCCACCGCATGGCGCGCTCTGCGGAAGAGATGCTGTACCTCGCCATGGAGGACTACCGGATCGACATCATGGTCGGCAAGGGCGCAGGGGCGACCAGCATCCCGCTCGAGCTGTCGCCGTTCACCCTCGTCGGCGCCACGACGCGCAGCGGCATGCTGCCGAACCCGCTCCGCGACCGCTTCGGCTTCACCGCCAACCTCGAGTTCTACGACCAGGCCGAGCTGACCGAGGTGCTGCGCCGTGCCGCCTCCCTGCTGGGCATCCCCGTGGACGGCGACGCCCTGGCCGAGATCGCCGGTCGCTGCCGCGGCACGCCCCGCATCGCCAACCGCCTCCTCCGTCGGGTCCGCGACTACTCGCTCGTCCACGGGCGGGACGCCGACCTCGCGACCGTGCGGGACGCCCTGTCCCTCTACGACGTCGACGACCTCGGCCTCGACCGGCTCGACAGGGAGGTCCTGTCGACCGTGCTCAGGCGGTTCGGCGGCGGCCCCGTGGGGCTCGGCACCCTCGCCGTCTCCGTGGGGGAGGAGGCGGACACGATCGAGTCGGTCGTCGAGCCCTTCCTCGTGCGGATCGGCCTCCTGATCCGGACGCCGCGGGGCCGTGTCGCCACCCCGGAGGCCTGGCGGCACTTCGGCCTGCAGCACCCGTCAGGGACGCTGTTCGGCGATGAACTATGATCGCCGCTAGGCCTGTCGGCGCGAGGCACCCTCACCACCGCCCGCGCCGCCCATCCCCACTAGCTCCGAAAGGCAGTTCCTCATGGACGCCACAACAATCATCATGGTCCTCCTCCTGGTGGTCCTCGTCTTCTTCATGTTCCGCAACAAGCGCAAGCGCGACGCCCAGCAGGCGACGCTGCAGTCCAAGATGGTCCCCGGCGTCGAGGTGATGCTGAGCTTCGGCGTCTACGGCACGCTCGTGTCGATCGACGACGAGGCCAACATCGCCGAGGTCGAGGTCTCGCCCGGCACCGTCCTTCGCGTGCACCGCCAGACCCTCGGCCGCGTCGTCGAGCCCGTCGTCGCCGACGACGAGGTCGTCTCCGACGCCGACGAGCTCGACGCCCGCCCGGCCGACGCCCGTCCGGCCGACGACCTGATCGTCGACGACGCCGCCGACCGCACGTCGCCCGCCTACGGCGAGCGGGTCGACGAGACGCGCCTCGACACCACCACCGACACGGACAAGCCCCACAAGGCCTGACCCGCCGACAGCCCCGGCCCCTTCGTGAGCCGAGGCCCAGACGACGGCGCGCGCCCCTCGGGGCGCGCGCTCCCATGAGAAAGCAGAACATCCGTGGCACGTTCGACGCCGGTCAAGAAGGCAATTCGTTCCCTGACGTGGTTGCTCGTCATCATCGCCGGCCTCGCCGCGCTGAACGGCACGGCCACCGCCCTGAACGACTCGGGTCGTGACGGCTGGTGGGACGGCGCGAGCTGGGTCCCCGAGCTGGCGCTCGACCTGCAGGGCGGCACCCAGATCACCTTGGCCGCCCAGCTCGACAACGGCCAGTCCGTGTCGAGCCAGCAGCTCGACCAGGCCGTGACGATCATCCGTCAGCGCATCGACAGCGCCGGCGTCTCGGAGTCGGAGATCACGCGCCAGGGCGCGCAGAACATCGTCGTGTCCATCCCCGGCCGTCCCGACAACGAGACCCTCGAGCGCATCGAGGCGTCGGCCAAGCTGACCTTCCGCCCCGTGCTCTACACGGAGGCCGTGAGCAACGCGGCCGTCGGCGGCGACGCCGACGCGACGGCCAGCCCCTCGGCCACGCCCTACACGCCGAACCCCGACCTGAACTCGACGCCCACGGCATCGCCGACGAACGCCTCCGACCTGAACTGGATCACGGAGCAGCTCGCCGACGAGTACACGAACTACCAGTGCGCCGCCGACAACGACCTGTCGACCGCTCGCGACGACGAGCCGCTCGTGACCTGCTCCACCGACGGCACCGCGAAGTTCATCCTCGGCCCGGTCGAGGTGCAGGGCAGCGAGATCAGCGACGCCACCAACGGCCTCGCCACCGACTCGCAGGGCAACTCGACCAACACCTGGGCCGTCAACCTCGAGTTCGACGGCCAGGGCACCGACCAGTTCCGGGACGTCACCTCGCGTCTGGTGACGCTGCAGGCTCCGCAGAACCAGTTCGCGGTCACGCTCGACAACCAGGTCATCACGGCCCCGTCCGCCAACGCGGCGATCACCGACGGGAACGCCCAGATCACCGGCTCGTTCACCCAGGACTCGTCGAAGACCCTGGCCGACCAGCTCAAGTTCGGCGCGCTGCCGATCAGCTTCTCCGTGCAGAGCAACGAGAACATCACCGCCACGCTCGGTCAGACCCAGCTCGTGAGCGGCCTGATCGCCGGCCTCATCGGCCTCATCCTCGTCGTGATCTACTCGCTGATCCAGTACCGCGCCCTCGCCTTCGTCACCGTCCTGTCGCTGATGATCGCCGCGCTCCTGACCTACCTGGTGATCGCGATCCTGTCCTGGCGCGAGGGCTACCGCCTCTCCCTGGCGGGCGTGACGGGGTTGATCGTCGCGATCGGCATCACGGCCGACTCGTTCATCGTCTACTTCGAGCGCATCCGTGACGAGCTGCGCGACGGCCGCATCCTCGAGAGCGCCGTCGAGTCCGGCTGGAAGCGCGCGATCCGCACGATCGTCGCCTCCGACACCGTCAACTTCCTCGCGGCCATCACGCTGTTCATCCTCGCGGTGGGCAACGTGAAGGGCTTCGCCCTGACGCTCGGCATCACCACGGTCATCGACCTCGTCGTCGTGGCCCTGTTCACCCACCCGATGCTGCAGCTGATCGCCCGCACCCGCTTCTTCGGCGAGGGCCACGCGTTCAGCGGGCTGAACCCCAAGGCGCTCGGCGCCGTGTACCGCGGCCGGGCACAGTTCCGCACCCCCGTCCCCACGGGGGCTCGCAAGGGCGCGGGCGGCCGGGAGGCGGCCAAGCGCCAGACCATCGCCGAACGCAAGGCGGCAGAGAGCACGGGCACCCGAGTCGACGACTCTGCGCGCGGTGAAGGGAAGGACAGCTGATGGCCAGCTTCTCCAAGTTCGGCAACGACCTCTACACAGGGGCTCGTTCGTACGACATCGTGGGCCGTCGGCGCACGTGGTACATCATCGCCGCGGTCGTCATCGTCATCTGCGCGACGGTGCCGTTCCTCCGGGGCGGCTACCACTTCGGCATCGAGTTCACCGGCGGGTCCGAGTTCCAGGTCGCCCAGCCCGCCGAGCTCGACCAGGACGTCGCGACGCGCACGGTCGACGAGGCCGCTCCCGGCTCGAACCCCCGGGTCACGCAGGTCGGCAGCGACACCATCCGCGTCCAGACCTCCCAGCTCGAGGCGACCCAGACCAACGACGTGGCCGACGCCCTGGCGGCGGCCTACGACGTGCCCGCCGAACGAGTCACCTCGTCGTTCATCGGCGCCTCCTGGGGCGCCGACATCACGGGCCAGGCGATCAAGGGCCTCGTGATCTTCCTCATCCTCGCGGCGATCGGCATGACGCTCTACTTCCGCACCTGGAAGATGTCGCTCGCCGCCATGACGGCGCTGCTGCACGACCTCGTGCTGACGGCAGGCATCTACGGCATCGTCGGCTTCGAGGTCACCCCCGCGGCCGTGATCGGGTTCCTCACGATCCTCGGCTACTCGCTCTACGACACCGTGGTGGTCTTCGACAAGATCCGCGAGAACACGGCAGAGGACGGCGAGGGCTCGAGACGCACGTTCGGCCAGTCAATCAACCTCGCGATCAACCAGACCCTCGTCCGGTCGATCAACACGTCGGTCGTCGCGCTGCTGCCCGTGGCCGCGATCCTGTTCATCGGCGCGTTCGTCCTCGGTGCCGGCACGCTCCGCGACATCTCGCTCGCCCTCTTCATCGGCATCCTGGTCGGCACCTACTCGACGATCTTCATCGCGTCGCCGCTGTACGCGACGCTGCGGATCGGCGAGCCCGACATCAAGAAGCGCGACGACCGCAAGCGCGCCGACCGCGACCGCGACGCCGACGCCGCGGCGGCCTCGGTGATCGCGTCGTGAGCACGCCACTGGGCGGCGGCGCCGCCTCCTCGATGCCCGAGGTGACCGTGCAGGAGGCGGTGGCCCTGGTCCGCGACGGTGCCTACCTCCTCGACGTGCGCGAGCAGTCGGAGTGGGACGACGGCCACGCGCCCGACGCTGTGCTCGTTCCCCTCTCCGAGCTGGCCGACCGCGTCGACGAGGTCCCCGCGGACCGCGACGTCCTCGTCGTCTGCCACTCGGGCATGCGCTCGATGCGGGCCACCGCCGCGCTCCGTCGAGCCGGTCTCCGGGCCGTGAACGTCGAGGGCGGCATGCTCGCCTGGCGAGACGCGGACGGCGACGTCGTCAGCGAGGGCGACGCCCGCCCGACGGTCGGCTGACCAGGAGCGAGTAGCGTTGTCCCGACTCGTGCACGACCCGACGCCCGTTCCCGGAGGCGCGTCACCGTGCACGAGCGACGACGAGGAGGCGCGGTCGTGACCGAGATCACCACGAGGGAGAACCCCGCTGGGCCCGAGCAGGGCGGCACGGCCTCGCTCCGCACGCTCCTGCCCCGGTTGTTCTCCCGCAGCCAGCCCGCCGGCGCCGTCGACCGTCTCGTCAAGACGGTCCGCATGCACCACCCCAAGGCCGACCTCGTGGTCATCGAGCGGGCCTACACCGTCGCCGAGAAGGCCCACCGTGGTCAGCTCCGCAAGAGCGGCGAGCCCTACATCACGCATCCCGTGGCGGTGGCGCAGATCCTCGCCGACCTCGGCATCGGCTCCAAGACGATCGCTGCAGCCCTCCTCCACGACACGGTGGAGGACACCGACTACACGCTCGACATGCTGCAGCGCGACTTCGGCGACGAGATCGCGATGCTCGTCGACGGGGTCACCAAGCTCGACAAGCTCAAGTACGGCGACAGCGCCCAGGCCGAGACCGTCCGCAAGATGGTCGTCGCGATGTCGAAGGACATCCGGGTGCTCGTGATCAAGCTCGCCGACCGGCTGCACAACGCCCGCACCTGGGGCTTCGTCGAGTCGTCCTCCGCGACGCGCAAGGCCACCGAGACGCTCGAGATCTACGCCCCCCTGGCGCACAGGCTGGGCATCCAGGCGATCAAGTGGGAGCTGGAGGACCTCAGCTTCGCCGTCCTGCACCCGAAGCTCTACGTCGAGATCGACAACCTGGTCAAGCAGCGCACGCCCCAGCGCGAGCAGTTCGTTCAGAACGTCATCAACGCGGTCAAGTCCGACCTGAAGTCGACGAAGATCCGTGGCGAGGTCGTGGGCCGCCCGAAGCAGTACTACTCGATCTACCAGAAGATGATCGTGCGAGGGCGCGAGTTCGACGAGATCTACGACCTCGTCGGCATCCGCGTGCTCGTCACGTCGCTGCGCGACTGCTACGCCGTGCTCGGGTCCATCCACGCCCGCTGGAACCCCATCCCCGGCCGCTTCAAGGACTACATCGCGACCCCGAAGTTCAACCTCTACCAGTCGCTCCACACGACGGTCATCGGCCCCAAGGGGCGACCGGTCGAGATCCAGATCCGCACGCACGAGATGCACCAGCGTGCCGAGTTCGGCGTCGCCGCGCACTGGAAGTACAAGCAGAGGATGAACGGCGGCCGCGACGACACGGCCACCGGGGCCCGCACCGAGACCGACATGGCGTGGCTGGCGCACATCTCCGACTGGCAGGCCGAGACCGCCGACCCTGGGGAGTTCCTCGACAGCCTGCGCTTCGAGATCGGCGCGAAAGAGGTGTACGTCTTCACGCCCCAGGGCAAGGTCATCGGCCTGCCGTCGGGCGCGACGCCGGTGGACTTCGCCTACGCCGTCCACACCGAGGTCGGGCACCGCACGATGGGCGCAAAGGTCAACGGCCGCCTCATCCCGCTCGAGAGCGTGCTCAACAGCGGCGACGTCGTCGAGGTGTTCACCTCGAAGAACCCCGACTCCGGCCCGAGCCAGGACTGGCTCGGCTTCGTCAAGAGCCCGCGGGCACGGAACAAGATCCGTCAGTGGTTCACCAAGGAGCGACGCGACGAGGCGATCGAGCAGGGCAAGGACGCGATCGCCCGCGCGATGCGCAAGCAGAACCTCCCGCTGCAGAAGCTGATGAACCAGGACAGCATCACCGAGGTTGCGTCGCAGCTGCGCTACGACGACGTGTCGAGCCTCTACGCGGCCGTCGGCGAGGGGCACCTCTCGACGCAGTCCGTGATCGAGAAGGTCCTCGCGTCCGTCCAGCAGCAGACCGAGGTCGAGGGCGAGTACGAGTTCCCGAGCAAGGGCGTCTCGCGCCCGCTCCGCAACAGCGACTCCGGCGTCCTCGTCCGGGGCGCCCCCGACATCCTCGTCAAGCTCGCCAAGTGCTGCACGCCGGTCCCCGGCGACCAGGTCGTCGGCTTCGTCACGCGCGGCCAGGGCGTGAGCGTGCACCAGGCGACCTGCCACAACGTGCAGGGCCTGATGCAGGAGCCGGAGCGCATGATCGAGGTCGAGTGGGCCCCGTCGTCGAAGAGCGTCTTCCTGGTCCAGATCCAGATCGAGGCGCTCGATCGCGCAGGGCTGCTGTCGGACGTGACGCGAGTGCTCTCGGAGCACCACGTGAACATCCTCTCCGCCAACGTGTCCACCTCCGACGAGCGGCTGGCGATCAGCCGCTTCGTCTTCGAGATGGGCGACACGACGCACCTCGACCGCGTGCTCAACGCCGTCCGCCGGATCGACGCCGTCTACGACGTCTACCGGGTCAGCGCGGGCTGACCCTCGGGGCCTCGACTCCCCGAGCCCTGCTCGAGGAGTCGAGGCTCCTCAGACGACCAGTGGGTCCACGAGCGTCCGCAGCCGGTTCGCCGCGCGGCGCCGCCCCGGCAGGCGCCCGTGCCGTCGGACCAGGGCCGCGACTTGCCGCGGGTCGACGTGGTGGTCGACGAGCAGGGTGCGCACGAGTCTCTCCGCGTCGCCCGACCAGTCGTCGGCCCGGAGCAGGTCGAGCACGGTCCGCGTGGGGGAGGTCACCCGGACACGGCCGAGCTGCGTGATCTCGTCGTCGTCGATCAGCACCTCGCCGACCGTCAGGTCGGCCCGGTCGACGTGGTGACGCGCGGACGACGGCACCACGGCCTCCAGCCGCCGGGGTGCCGCTGCTCGCGCACCCCAGATCCACGCCGCCGTGCCGCGTGCCCCCACCACGATCGGGCCGAGGGCCTCGGCCAGCGCCTCCGCCCGGCGCCACGCGTCGTCGGGGTCGACGATCGACGCCCAGCTGTCGGCCACCCGGCAGACGTGGCCGTCGAGCGCGGCAGCCTGGAGCTCGACCTCGGGCAGGTCTCGGGCGGTCAGGAGTCTGGGCAGGGTCGGGCGCATGGCTCCAGGATGACCGACCGGTGCCGCGACGACGAACCGCCCGCCGCCTCCTGTGGAGAGCGGCGGGCGGTCGGTGCCGGGGGAGGCGCGGGTCAGGACCCGAGGGCGTCCAGCCAGACGCGGCGCGCGTCCAGAGCCTCGCGCGCCTCCTTCACCTTGCGGGCGTCGCCGCCGGCCTCGGCCGCGGCGAGCTCGTCCTCGAGCTTGGTGATGGCGTCCTGCAGCTGGCTCGCGAGCCCCTCCGAGCGTGCCTTGCGCTCGGGGTTGTTCTTCTCCCAGTGCGTCTCGTCGAGCTGGCGGACGTGCGACTCGACCTTGCGCAGCCGATCCTCGACGGGCCGCACCTGGTCGCGCGGCACGCGACCGATCTCGTCCCAGCGGAGCTGGATCGTGGTCAGGGCCTCACGAGCCGACACGCGGTCGCCGTTCGTGAGGATCTTCTCCGCGTCGTCGAGCAGCGCGAGCTTGGCCGTGAGGTTGTCGGCGTACTCGGCGTCGTCCTGCGCGACGATCTCGCCCTTGGCGGCGTAGAGCACGTCGCCGGCGCGCTTGAAGCGGGCCCAGAGCGCGTCGTCGTACTTCTTGCCGGCACGGCCGGCGCGCTTCCAGTCGTCGAGCAGCCGTCGGTACTCGGGGATGCCGTCGGCGCCCTTGGCCGCCAGTGCGTCCGCCGCCTCGACGAGGGCCTGCTTGCGCTGACGGGCCTCGCGGTGCGTGGCGTCGAGGTCGGCGTAGAACGCCTTGCGGTGCTGGTCGATGGTCGACCGGGCCGCGCGGAAGCGCTTCCAGAGGTCGTTGCCCTCGCCCTTCGGGATCCGCGGCCCCTCGGTCTGGTGCTTCTGCCAGCGGGCGAAGATGTCGTCGACGGAGGCGGTGACCTGCTTCCACTGCACGCGTGCCGGATCCTGGGCGGCGAGGGTCTCGGCCTCCACGACCAGGGACGTGCGGTAGGCGACGGCCTCGGCCAGCGCCTCCTGTGCCTCGGCGCTCTGCTTCTCGGTGAGCTCGCCCACCGTGCTGTCGAGGGCGTCGACGCGGGTGCGCAGCGCGGCGACGTCGCCGACGGCGCTCGGCTCGACGAGGAGCTGCTTCAGGTGCGCCACCGTCTTGGTCACGTCCGAGGCGGACGCGCCCCGCTTGACCCGCTGCTCGAGCAGGGTGACCTGCCCGTTCAGCTCGGTGTACTTGCGCTCGTAGTAGGCGAGGGCCTCGGCGGGCGTGGCGTCGGGGTACTGCCCCACAGCCCGCTCGCCGTCGCCCTCGCGCACGTAGACGGTTCCGTCGTCGTCGACGCGGCCCCAGGGTGCCTGATCGTCAGTAGCCACTGTCATCCCTTGCTGGAGGTGCTCGTCGCGGAGCCCAGGACGGGCCCCGGCGATGGGTCCCCAGCCTATTGCACGACCAGGGACGACGGACTACTGAAGCGTCAGGGACGTGATCGTGGTCGGCACGACCGGGGCGCCGTCGTTCGGCACCTCGGCCGTGGAGGGCGTGAGGCCCGCGTCGGTGACGTTCGCCGTGAGCTGGTCGAGACCGCTGGTCACGCGCCCGACGACGGTGTAGCCGCCGGTCGACGAGTCGAGGTACGTGTCGCCGTAGGTGACGAAGAACTGCGTGGACTGCGAGTCCGGCTCGGCACCCCTGGCCATCGCGATGGTGCCCGTCGGGTAGAGGCCGTCTGCGGGCACGTTCTCGAGGGGCCCGAAGGTGAAGCCCGCGTCGCCTGTGCCGTCCCCGTTCGCCGAGCCGCACTGGATGAACTTCGCCGTCTCGGCGTCGCTCATCCGGTGGCAGGTCGTGTCCGTGTAGAAGCCCTGCTGCGTCAGGTCGATGATCACCGACGCGGCCTGGGGCGCCGCGGCCCCGTCGAGCTCGATGCCGAGCTGCACGTCGTCGTTCAGGTCGAGCTGGCCCGTCCACGTGCGCCCCTCGGCGATGTCCGAGCTCGGGACGTCGCCGGTCGCCGACGCGGTCCCGGAGGGGGAGGGGCTGGCGGAGGCGGTGGCCTCGGCGCCGCTGCCGTCCGTGTCCCACACGACCTGGGTCACGACCGCGAGCCCGACGACCACCACGACGCCGACCGCGGCGAGGACGTTGTCGCGACGACGGCGAAGCACCTGCGTCTCGTGGACCCGCTGGCGGGCCGTGTACGCCCTCAGCCGGTCGCGTGCCTCACGGTCCTGGTTCCTGCTCGGTGCCACGTGTCCTCCATGCCGGTGATGTCCCGGACGACTGTATCCGAGCCGCCGGTCGGTGTCGGCGGCCCGGTCTACCATTGGTCCCCATGAGCCCTCTCCCGCAGAGCTCGACCCCCCTCGCGGTCCGCATGCGCCCCACCAGCCTCGACGAGGTCGCCGGTCAGCGGCACCTCCTCCGGCCCGGCTCGCCGCTCGTGACCCTGGCGAGCGACACGACCGGCGAGCAGGGCGCCGTCTCCGTCATCCTCTGGGGCCCGCCCGGCACGGGCAAGACGACGCTGGCGCAGGCGATCGCCCACACGTCGGGGCGTCAGTTCATCGAGCTCTCCGCGGTGACGGCCGGCGTGAAGGACGTGCGGCAGGTGATGGAGAAGGCCCTCACCAACCGCGACCTGTACGGCACCACGACCGTGCTGTTCCTCGACGAGATCCACCGGTTCACGAAGGCCCAGCAGGACGCGCTGCTGCCCGGCGTCGAGAACGGCTGGGTGATCCTCATCGCCGCGACGACCGAGAACCCGTCCTTCTCGGTGATCACGCCCCTCCTCTCCCGGTCGCTCCTGCTCACGCTCGAGCAGCTGAGCGACGACGACCTCGGCGACCTCGTCCGACGCGCCGTCGTCGACCCCCGCGGGCTGGCCGACCGCGTCGTGCTGGACGACGAGGCGCTGGCGACGATCGTCCGTCTCGCGTCCGGCGACGCACGTCGCGCGCTGACGGCCCTCGAGGCCTCAGCCCACTCCGCGGCGGCCACGGCCGAGGAGGCGCGGGGGGCCAGGCCTGACGACCCGTCCGCCGACGCGGACGCCGACTACGACCCCGACGCCGAGTACGACGACCCGGACGACGCGGACGACCGGCCGGTGATCACGGCCGAGACGGTGGCCCAGTCGGTCGACCGCGCCCTGCTCCGCTACGACCGCAACGGCGACGAGCACTACGACGTCATCAGCGCGTTCATCAAGTCGGTGCGCGGCTCCGACGTCGACGCCGCCCTGCACTACCTGGCGCGGATGATCGAGGCCGGTGAAGATCCGCGCTTCATCTGCCGACGCATCATCGTGTCCGCGGGAGAGGACATCGGCATGGCCGACCCGAACGCCCTCACGGTGGCCGTCTCGGCGGCCACCGCCGTGCAGATGATCGGCATGCCAGAAGGGCGCATCCCGATGGCCGAGGCCGTCGTCTACCTCGCCACCGCACCGAAGTCGAACCGCTCGTACAGCGCCCTCGACGCCGCGATCGCCGACGTCCGCGCGGGCGCCGCAGGCCCGGTGCCGAAGCACCTCCGCGACGCGCACTACCCGGGCGCGAAGCGGCTCGGCCACGGCAAGGGCTACAAGTACTCGCACGACTCCGAGTTCGGGGTCGTCGAGCAGCAGTACCTGCCCGACGAGCTCGTCGGGCGCACCTACTACGACCCGACGGCCAACGGCAACGAACGCGACGTCGCCGCACGGCTCGAGAAGCTGCGGCGCATCACGCGCGGCGGCTGAGCCGCCGCGACACGCGCCTCGACCCAGGGTCGACCGCGAGAGCCTGCTCCTGTATGCTCGGGGGGTTGCCTGCACTCGGGCGTCGACGCGCGGCTGCTGATGACGACCCGACCAAGGCGGTCAGACCTGTAGCCGGTCTCCGCCGCGGCGATCATCCCTCTTGTTAGGCCCGTCGGCGCTCACGCGCCTGGCTGGCGGAACACCACCACCGACAAGATCTCGATAGGAACACGCATGTCCACCAAGTCCCGCACCCGGAGCAAGACGCGTCTCTCGCGTGCTCTCGGCATCGCCCTCACCCCGAAGGCCGCCCGCTACCTCGAGAAGCGTCCCTACGCTCCCGGCGAGCACGGCCGCACCAAGCGCAAGACCGACAGCGACTACGCCGTCCGTCTCCGCGAGAAGCAGCGTCTGCGCGCCCAGTACGGCATCCGCGAGGCCCAGCTCAAGATCGTCTTCAACGAGGCCCGCAAGGCCTCCGGCCTGACCGGTGAGAACCTGGTCGAGCTGCTCGAGACCCGTCTCGACGCCCTAGTCCTGCGTGCCGGCTTCGCCCGCACCACGGCACAGGCCCGCCAGATGGTCGTGCACCGTCACATCCTCGTCGACGGCAAGCTCGTCGACCGCCCCTCGTTCCGCGTCAAGCCCGGCCAGATGATCCACGTCAAGGCCAAGAGCGAGACGACCGAGCCCTTCCAGGTCGCCGCGGCCGGCGGTCACGTCGACCTGCTGCCCAAGACCCCTGGCTACCTCGAGGTCGAGATCGACAAGCTGCAGGCCCGCCTCGTGCGTCGCCCGAAGCGCGCCGAGGTCCCCGTGACCTGCGAGGTCCAGCTGGTCGTCGAGTACTACGCCGCCCGCTAGTCGCACCTGCACCACTGCAGCACCCGCACCACTTCTGAGGGAGCGCTCCACATCGCGTGGGGCGCTCCCTCCGTCGTTCCCGGCGAGGCACTCCTCCCTCGGTCGTTCCCGACGGACGACGGCGACGAAGTAGGCTGACGTGTCGTCTCGTGTGCTCGTCACGGGACACGTCGTGAGGAGCACCCGTGAAGAACCTGGTCCTGCTGTCCGTCGGAGTCGCGCTCGGCCTCGTCGGTGCGCACCTCCTCAACTCGACCCCGCGCGGCCGCCGCTTCTTCGGCGAGCTCGACGGCGGTCTCGACCACTTCCGTGCCGCGGTCGTCGACGGCTACCGGTCGCGCGACGCCGAGCTGCGCGGCAGCGACCAGCACGACGACGGCACGACCAGCGCGAGCTGACCGCGTGAGGCGCCCGCGCCTCTTCGTCAGCAGCCCCACCGACCGACCCCTCCCTCAGGAGAACCATGCAGACCGCCGAGATCCGCCGCCGTTGGCTCGACTACTTCGGGGAGCGCGGGCACACCGTCGTCCCGTCCGCCTCGCTGGTCAGCGACGACCCGTCGCTGCTCTTCACCGTCGCCGGCATGGTGCCGTTCATCCCGTACCTGACCGGTCTCGTGCCGACTCCCTGGTCGCGGGCGACGAGCGTGCAGAAGTGCATCCGCACGAACGACATCGAAGAGGTCGGCAAGACCCCCCGCCACGGCACGTTCTTCCAGATGAACGGCAACTTCTCGTTCGGCGACTACTTCAAGGAGGAGGCGATCGGCTACGCCTGGGAGCTGCTGACCTCGAGCGAGGCCGACGGCGGTCTCGCGTTCTCGCCCGACGACCTCTGGGTCACGGTCTACGAGGAGGACGACGAGGCGATCGCCCTCTGGAAGAAGGTCGCCGGCCTGCCCGACGAGCGCATCCAGCGCCTCGGCAAGGACACGAACTACTGGCACACCGGCCAGCCCGGCCCCGCGGGCCCCTGCTCGGAGATCTTCTTCGACCGCGGACCTGCCTACGGCGCCGACGGCGGCCCCGCCACGGACGACGACCGCTACGTCGAGATCTGGAACCTCGTGTTCATGCAGTACCAGATCGAGAACGTCCGGTCGAAGGTCGACTTCGACATCGTCCGCGAGCTGCCGAACAAGAACATCGACACCGGCATGGGCCTCGAGCGCGTGGCGTTCCTCAAGCAGGGCGTCGACAACATGTACGAGATCGACCAGGTGCGACCCGTGCTCGACGCCGCCTCCGAGCTGTCGGGGCGTCGCTACGGAGCGGTCCACGACGACGACGTCCGCATGCGCGTCATCGCCGACCACGTGCGCAGCGCCCTGATGCTGATGAGCGACGGCGTCCGCCCGTCCAACGAGGGCCGGGGCTACATCCTCCGCCGCCTGCTGCGACGCTCGGTCCGCTCCATGCGCCTCCTGGGCGTCGAGGGCACCACCTTCCCCGTCCTGTTCGCGGCCTCGCGCGACGCCATGAAGTCGGCCTACCCCGAGGTCGAGCGCGACTGGGACAGGATCTCCGGCCTCGCCTTCGCCGAGGAGGAGACGTTCCTCCGCACCCTGGCTGCCGGCACGAGCATCCTCGACATCGCGGTCGACGACACCAAGAAGGAGGCGGCGGCCGGCACCGCGCCCCGCCTCGCCGGCGACACGGCCTTCCTGCTGCACGACACCTTCGGGTTCCCGATCGACCTCACCCTCGAGATCGCGGAGGAGAGCGGCCTCACGGTCGACCGCGAGGCGTTCGACCGGCTGATGAGCGAGCAGCGCGCCCGCGCCAAGGCCGACGCCAAGTCGCGCAAGGTGGCCCTCGCCGACCTGAGCGTCTACAGCGCCTTCCGCGCGCAGGGCGAGACGGTCTTCACCGGGTACGACGTGCTCGACACCGAGACGCGCGTGCTCGGCCTGATCGTCGACGGCGCGAGCGTCGACCGTGCCGTCGCGGGCGACATCGCCGAGGTGGTCCTCGCCGAGACGTCGCTGTACGCGGAGTCGGGCGGCCAGGAGGCCGACGCCGGCAGCATCGTCGGCACGGGCTTCGACCTCGAGGTGCTCGACGTGCAGAAGCCGGTCAAGGGGCTGGTCAGCCACCGTGTCCAGGTGCGGTCGGGCGAGGTCGGCGTCGGGGACGCCGCGACCAGCGTCGTCGACCCGGCCTACCGCCGCGGGGCCACGCAGGCCCACTCCGCGACCCACCTGGTGCACGCGGCGCTCCGGGAGGTGCTCGGCCCGGAGGCGCACCAGGCCGGCTCGTACAACAAGGCCGGCTACCTCCGCCTGGACTTCAACTGGAGCCAGGCGCTCAGCCCGGCCACCCGCAGCGAGGTCGAGGAGGTCGCGAACGCGGCCGTCCGCGACGACCTCGCGGTCACGACCCGCGTGCTGCCGCTCGACGAGGCCCGCTCGCTGGGCGCGATGGCGCTCTTCGGCGAGAAGTACGGCGAGACGGTCCGCATGGTCGACATCGGCGGCCCCTGGTCGCGCGAGCTCTGCGCGGGCACGCACGTCGCCACGAGCGCGCAGATCGGCCTGATCAACCTCGTCAGCGAGAGCTCGGTCGGCTCCACGAACCGCCGGGTCGAGTCGCTGGTCGGCCTGGACGCGTTCCGCGACTTCGCCGCGGAGCGGGCCATCGTGTCGCAGCTGACGTCCTCGCTCCGCACTCCTCGCGAGCAGCTCCCCGAGCGCATCGGCGACCTCGTGTCGAGCCTGCGCGCGGCCGAGAAGAAGATCGCCGAGTTCGAGTCGGCCCAGCTGTCGCTGCGCGTCCCGGCGCTCGTCGAGCAGGCGGCCCCCGTGGGCTCCCTGACCGTCGTCGCCGAGTCGGTGGGCACGGTCAAGTCGACCGACGAGCTGCGTTCGCTCGTCCTCTCCGTGCGAGAGCGCCTCGGCAGCGACTCCGCCTCCGTGGTGGCCCTGGCCGCCGACGTAGCGGGCAAGCCCGCCGTGATCGTCGCGACGACGGCGCCCGCCCGCTCGGCCGGCGTCAAGGCCGGGCAGCTGGCCCGCACGGCGGCCGGGATCCTCGGCGGCGGCGGCGGCGGCAAGGACGACCTGGCCCAGGGCGGCGGGTCCGACGTCGCAGCGATCGGCACGGCGCTCACGGGCATCGTCGCCGCGCTGCGGTCCTGAGGGCCACGTGAGGACGGGCGTGCGCCTCGGCGTCGACGTGGGCAGGGCCCGCATCGGCGTCGCCCGCACCGATCCGTCGGGGATGATCGCCACGCCCGTCGAGACCGTGCCGCGGGCGGCGTCGGGCTCAGCCGACGTCGACACGATCCTCGGCCACGTGGCCGAGCTCGAGGCCGTCGAGGTCGTCGTCGGCCTCCCGCTCTCGCTGTCGGGAGGCGACACCCCGTCCACCGGCGACGCGCGGGACTTCGCGGCGGCCATCGCGGCCCGCTGTCCGGTGCCCGTGCGGCTGGTGGACGAACGGCTGTCGACGGTGAGCGCACAGACTGCACTTCGCGCCTCGGGACGCAAGGGCAAGAGACAACGATCCGTCATCGATCAAGTCGCCGCTGTTATCATCGTCCAGCACGCGCTCGAGCTCGAGCGGTCGAGCGGTCTCCCGCCCGGTCACCTCGTGAGCGCCCCGGTCGTCGACGACGGCGCCGGAGACCGACCCGACACCGACGAAAGACGATGACGCGTGGCCGACGATCCGAACTGGGACGACATCTTCGCCTCCCAGCCCCCCACCGAGGCGAAGGGCGACGCCGGTCGACCTCCCGCCACCGCCCCGACGACCCGCAAGGCGACCCGCGAGCAGGAGAAGGCGCCGCGTCGAGCTGAGCGCCGCTCCGCTCGGGACGACGCCGGCCACCGGCCCCGCCGCAGCCGCAAGGGCGGCATCGTCCTCCTCGTCATCGCCCTCGTCGTCGTGGGCGGCGGGACCGCCGGCGTCGTCGCCGCGTGGGGCGCGGTCGCGCCCCTCGTCGCGAAGCTGAGCGGTAACGACGCGCCGGAGGACTACCCGGGCAGCGGCAACGGGACCGAGGTCTCGTTCGCGATCACGAGCGGCGAGAACGGCTCGGACATCGCCACCAACCTCTTCGACAGCGGCGTCACCGCCAGCTTCGAGTCCGTCTACTCGATGCTCGTCGCGGACACGACCCTCACCTTCCAGCCCGGCACGTACACGCTGCAGCAGGAGATGAGCGCCACGTCGGCGGTCACCGCCCTGCAGGACAGCGCCAACCGGGTCACCGACAGGCTCGTGATCCCCGAGGGCACCGCCGCCGTCGACGTCTACAGCCTCATCTCGTCGGCGACCGAGATCCCCGAGGCCGACGTCCAGGCCGCAGCCGCCGACGTGGCGTCCTTCGGCCTCCCTGCCGAGGCCACGTCCCTCGAGGGGTGGCTGTTCCCCGCGACGTACGAGCTCGACCCCGGGCTCGACGCGCACGGCTACCTGCAGCTCCTCGTCGACACGATGAAGCAGCGGCTCGTCGACGCCGGGGTGGCCCCGGCCGACCAGCAGCACGTCATCGTCTTCGCCTCGCTGATCCAGCGTGAGGCCGGGCTCGCGGACGACTACCCCAAGGTGGCCCGTGTCTTCCAGAACCGCCTCGACGACGGCATGCTCCTGCAGTCCGACGCGACCGTCGCCTACGGCACCGGCAACACGCACCGGGTCACGACCACGGACGAGGAGCGCGGCGACGAGTCGAACCCGTACAACACGTACCAGCACCTCGGCCTGCCGGTGGGGCCCATCTCCAACCCGGGCGACCTCGCGATCAACGCGGCGATCGCGCCGGCGGACGGCACGTGGCTGTACTTCGTGACCACCAACCTCGACACGGGCGAGACGACGTTCTCGACGACGCTGGCCGAGCACGAGGCCGCCGTGAAGGTGTGGCAGGCGTGGATGCGGGAGCACCCCGAGTACCAGTGACCCCCTCGACCGACACCACCGCCCGGGGCGCGGCCCCGCTCGACCGCCCCGTCGCGATGATCGGCCCCATGGGCGCCGGCAAGTCCAGCATCGGCAAGAAGCTGTCCCGGCGGCTGGGCGTCCGGTTCCTCGACACCGACCGCCTGCTCGTCCAGCGGCACGGCCCCGTGGCCGAGATCTTCGCGACGCAGGGCGAGCCGCGCTTCCGGGAGCTGGAGCGCGAGGTCGTCGCCGAGGCGCTCGCGTCGACCGGCGTGGTCTCGCTCGGAGGAGGCGCGGTGCTCGACCCGCTCACCCGGGAGCGCCTCCTGGGTGCCTCCGTCGTGCTCCTCACGGTGACGCCGGAGGCGGTGGCGGCCCGGATCGAGGGGTCGAGCCGGCCCCTGCTGGCCCAGGGCGGCATGGACGCCTGGCGGGCCATCGCGCTCGAGCGCGAGCCCGTCTACCGCAGCCTCGCCGACCTGGTCGTGGACACCTCCCGTCGCCCCGTCTCCCACGTCGTCGACGACGTCGTCGCCTGGCTGGCCGCCGGCACCGCCGCACCCACCGAACCCCACCACCGACAGGAAGACGACGCATGACCGACGAGACGACCGACGTCACCACCATCCGCGTCGAGGGCGAGGCCCCCTACGACGTCCTCGTGGGCCACGGGGTCCGCTCCCGCATCCCCGAGCTGCTCGGACCGCAGACGAAGAAGGTCCTGATCGTCCACGCGCCGACGCTCGGCCGCAAGGCGAACGAGCTGCGGGACGCACTGGTCGAGGCGGGCCTCGAGGCCCTGATCGCCGAGGTCCCGGACTCGGAGGACGCCAAGCGCGTCGAGGTGGCGGCCTTCTGCTGGCAGGTGCTCGGCCAGGCCGACTTCACCCGCACCGACGCGGTGATCGGCCTCGGCGGGGGAGCCGTGACCGACCTCGCCGGATTCGTGGCCGCGACCTGGCTCCGGGGCGTGCAGCTCGTCCAGGTGCCCACCACGGTGCTCGGCATGGTCGACGCGAGCGTCGGCGGCAAGACCGGCATCAACACCGCCGAGGGCAAGAACCTCGTGGGCGCCTTCTGGGCTCCGACGGCCGTGGTGGCCGACCTGGACATGCTCGACACGCTGAGCCGGAACGAGATCCTCGCGGGCTTCGCCGAGGTCGTGAAGGCCGGCTTCATCGCCGAGCCCGAGATCCTCGACATCGTCGAGGCCGACGTCGACCGCGCCGTCGACCCGACGACCCCCGAGTTCCGGCGGGTCGTCGAGCTGTCGATCGCGCTCAAGGCGCGGGTCGTCGGACAGGACTTCACCGAGCAGGGCCTCCGCGAGATCCTCAACTACGGGCACACCCTCGGCCACGCCGTCGAGCACGCGGAGCGGTACCAGTGGCGGCACGGGGCCGCGGTGTCGGTCGGCATGGTCTTCGCCGCCGAGCTCGGCCGGCTGACCGGGCGCCTGTCCGACGAGGCCGTCGACCGTCACCGCCGCATCCTCGAGTCGCTGACCCTGCCGACGAGCTACCCGCTCGGCCGCTGGAACACGCTGCTCGCGACGATGCAGCGCGACAAGAAGGCCCGCGCGGGCATGCTGCGCTTCATCGTGCTGGACGACATCGGCAAGCCGACGGTCGTCACCGGCCCCGACTCGAGCCTCCTCTTCGCGGCGTACCAGGAGATCGGTTCCTGACGAGCCCTCACGGGTCACTATGATCCGTCCGTGCGCGAATCCCTGATCCGGTCGCTGCGGCTCGCCGTCGAGCAGGCCCCGGACGACGTCCCCCTGCGGGTCCACCTCGGCGTCCTGCTCCTCGAGGACGGCGACGTCGACGCCGCAGTCGCGTCGCTCGCGTCGGCCCTGGTGCTCGAGCCAGGTCACGAGGAGGCGCGGGCCGGGATGGCGCGAGCCCTCGCGGACCCTGCCACGGCAGCGGTGTCGTCGGCTGTCGAGCCGCCCTCCGGCGAGGCCGCGCCCGCTGACGACAGCATCGACGAGCCCCGAGACGACGACCCCGAGTCCTGGCCCTCCGCGCTCCTCGGGATGCCGGTCGGAGCCGGCGCCTTCGACTGGGAGACGGCGGAGGACGATCTCAGGACCGCCTCCTTCCGCATCGACCGTCCCGACCTGAGGCTGTCCGACGTGGGCGGCATGTCGCAGGTCAAGGCCGCGCTGGAGCAGGCGTTCCTCGCCCCGCTCCGCAACCCCGAGCTCCGGGAGGCCTACGGCGCGAGCCTGCGGGGCGGGCTGCTGCTCTACGGGCCTCCCGGCTGCGGCAAGACGCACCTCGCGAGGGCCCTCGCGGGCGAGCTCGGCGCCTCCTTCCTGAGCGTCTCGCAGGCCGACCTGCTCGACCACGAGAGCGGCTCGCCCGCCCGTGCCGTCGCCGACGTCTTCGAGGCCGCGAGGCGCGCGGCGCCCTGCGTCCTGTTCCTCGACGAGGTCGACGCCGTCGCCCCGCGCCGGTCGTCGAGCGACAGCGCGTGGGCGCGGGCCGTGGTGAACCAGGTGCTCGTCGAGCTCGACGGGGTCGACTCGCGGAACGACGGGCTCTTCGTCCTCGCGGCGACCAACCGGCCGTGGGAGGTCGACCCGGCCGCCCGGCGCCCCGGCCGACTCGACCGTACCCTCCTGGTGCTGCCTCCCGACGAGCCTGCTCGTCGGGAGATCGCCCGCAGGCGGCTGGAGGGCCGACCGGTCGGCGACGTCGACCTGGACGCGCTCGCGCGGGCCACCTCCGGGATGTCGGGGGCCGACGTCGGCTACGTCTGCGACCTGGCGCTCCAGCGCGCCCTCGCCGACAGCGTCGCGACGGGCACGCCGCGCACGGTCACCGACAAGGACCTGCGCCGGGCTCGCTCGTCCGTGACCCCGTCGGTGGGGGAGTGGGCGGCCAGCGCGCGGAGCGTCGTGACCTACGGCGTCGACGACGGCACGTTCGCCGAGCTCAGGGAGTTCCTCGGGATGCGGAGGGGCCGGTGAGCGACGAGGACCTCCTGGCTGCGTCCGCGCACATGGCGGGCGGGCGGCCGAAGGAGGCGGCTGCGGCGCTCGAGCGGCACCTCGCGACCCGGCCCGACGATCCGTGGATCCTGCAGCACCTCGCCTTCGCGCAGCTGAGGGCGGGGCGGCGGATGGCGGCCAGGGACACCGCCCTCCGGGCCCGTGCCCTCGACCCGGACGCCGAGTGGGCGTGGCGGCTCTGGGCCGAGGCGTCCCTCCGCATGGGCGACGTCGACGACGCCAGGGCCGGCATGTCGGAGTCGCTCCGGCTCGCCCCGGACGACTGGCACGTCCACGCGGACGCGGTCCGCCTCGGGTTGTTCCCGCCCGACGAGACGAGACGGCACGCGGCGGAGTGCCTGCGGCTGGCGCCCGACGACCCGGACGCCTACCTGGTGGCCGCCGCCGTCGCTGTGCGGGACGGACGCCTGTCCCAGGCGCGGACGGCCTACCGCGCCGCACTGGCTCTCGACCCTGCGCACGTCGAGGCGCGCCGGGGCATCGACGACCTCGAGATCACCGCCGGCCGGTCGGACAAGGCGGCCGTGGGCGCGATGGCACAGCTGGCCGACGCCCCGACGTCGACCACCGCCCTGGTGCACCTGCGGTCCGTCGTCCACGAGGCAGTCACCGGCCTCGGCGCGCTCCCGGCGCTGCTGCCCTGGGGACTCGGCGTCGTCCTGCTCGGCCTCTCGTTCGCCTCGGAGGAGGGCACGTCAACGGGCGTGCCCTTCGGCCTGCGCTTCCTCCTGCTGGCGGCGGCCCTCGCGGGCGCCGGATGGTGGGCGGCCCTCGTCGCGCGCTTCGCGCGGCGGTCCGGGCTCGCGCCGTCCGCGCTGCTCGACCGGCTGCGGGACGTCAGCCCCGCGCACCTCGGCTGGCTCGGGCTCCACGCGACGGTCCTCGCCCTGCTCGTCCTGGCGTGCGCGGTGCAGCCCTGGACGGGGATGTGGTCGATCGGCTCGGACGTGGGCCCCGCCGGGCCCGCGGACGCGGTCGCGGCCGTCGCCGGCGCCGCCGCCTTCGGCCTGTCCCTGGTCTCGTGGCTCGGGGTGCCGGTGCTCGCCGGTCTCGTGTCCCGGCCGGCGCGCCGCGGCGGACGCGGGCGCCGCTGAGCGGTCCCCGTCCGCGCTCGACGCTCCTGAGGGCTCGCGGCCCGTCCGCTACACTCGAACCCGGCCAGATCCGGCCCCACCCACCTCACTCCCGATCGGACCTCGCACGCATGGCGACCACCAACGACATCAAGAACGGCGCCGTCCTCGACCTGGACGGCCAGCTCTGGAACGTGATCGAGTTCCAGCACGTGAAGCCGGGCAAGGGCGGCGCCTTCGTCCGCACCAAGATGAAGAACGTGCGCTCGGGCAAGGTCGTCGACAAGACGTTCAACGCCGGCACCAAGATCGAGTTCGCGAACGTCGACCGCCGCGAGTACACGTACCTCTACGCCGAGGCCGACGGCTACGTGTTCATGGACACCACCGACTACGACCAGATCAACGTCCCCGCCACGATCGTCGGCGACGCCAAGAACTTCATGCTCGAGAACCAGAACGTCCAGATGGCGCTGCACGACGGCAACCCGCTCTACATCGAGCTGCCCGCCTCCGTCGTCCTCGAGGTCACCTACACCGAGCCCGGCCTGCAGGGCGACCGCTCGACCGGCGGCACCAAGGCGGCCACCGTCGAGACCGGCTACGAGATCCAGGTCCCGCTGTTCCTCGAGACCGGCACGAAGGTCAAGGTCGACACGCGCGACGGCGGCTACCTCGGCCGCGTCAACGAGTAGTCGGCGGCCACCCGCACAGTGAGCGCACGCACCAAGGCGCGCAAGCGCGCCCTCGACGTCCTGTACGTCGCCGACATCCGCCAGATCAGCATGAGCGACGCCCTCGCGGCGGAGACCGCCAGGGCCCGTCAGGAGCCCGAGCGAAACTCCAGCTGGGGCTACGCCCGTGACATCGTCCAGGGCGTCATCGACCACCAGGTCGAGATCGACGAGCTCATCGAGACCTACGCGCAGGGCTGGACGATGGCCCGCATGCCCACGCTCGACCGCGGCATCCTCCGCATCGGCGTCTTCGAGCTGCTGCACAACGACGAGGTCCCCGACCACGTCGCCATCAGCGAGGCCGTCGAGCTGGCCCAGTCGCTCAGCACCGACGACTCGGCCCCCTTCGTGAACGGCCTGCTCGGCCGCATCGCCACCAGCGGCTAGGCTCGGTGCCGGTCCAGGGCTCCTCCTCGGCGGAGGCGCCGACCGGCACCACCAGCACCACCCGAACCACCACCGACGTCCTTTAAGTTCCGTCCCGAGAGGCGGGGAAGGAGGTCCGATTGAGCACACGCACCGTGCTGAGTCAGGCTGACATCACACGCGCCCTGACGCGCATCTCCCACGAGGTCCTCGAGTCGAACCGAGGCCCCGACGGTCTCGTCGTCCTGGGCATCCCCACGCGAGGCGTCGTCCTCGCCGAGCGGATCGGCGCCCAGCTCTCGTCGATCTCCGGCGTCGCCGTGCCGACAGGCTCCGTCGACGTGACCATGTACCGCGACGACCTGCGCCGCAACCCTACGCGGGCCAGCCAGCCCACGCGGCTGCCCGACGGCGGGATCGACGGCGCGACCGTGGTGCTCGTCGACGACGTGCTCTACTCGGGGCGCACTATCCGCGCGGCGCTCGACGCGCTCAGCGCGCTCGGCCGCCCGAAGGCCGTCCGCCTCGCCGTCCTCGTCGACCGGGGCCACCGCGAGCTGCCGATCCGGGCCGACTTCGTGGGCAAGAACCTGCCGACGTCCGCGGCCGAGCGCATCTTCGTGCGCCTGCACGGCGTCGACGACGACGAGCTCGTCGCCATCGAGGGCGGTGCCGACTCGTGAAGCACCTCCTGAGCACGGCCGACCTGAGCCGCGACGACGCCCTGCGGATCCTCGACGTGGCGGAGGACATGGCCGACGTCTCGACCCGACAGGTCAAGAAGCTGCCCACCCTCCGCGGCACGACCGTCGTCAACCTCTTCTACGAGGACAGCACTCGCACCCGCATCTCGTTCGAGGCGGCGGCCAAGCGCCTCAGCGCCGACGTCATCAACTTCGCCGCCAAGGGGTCGAGCGTCTCGAAGGGCGAGTCCCTCAAGGACACCGCCCAGACGCTGGCCGCGATGGGCGCCGACGGCATCGTCATCCGGCACCCGGCGTCCGGCGCCCCCCGCGTCCTCGCCGACAGCGGCTGGGTCGACGCCGGCATCGTCAACGCGGGCGACGGCACGCACGAGCACCCGACGCAGGCCCTGCTCGACGCGTTCACGATGCGCCGCCGGGTCCACGGCGACGCGAGCCGGGGCCGTGACCTCGACGGGCTCGAGGTGCTGGTCGTCGGCGACATCCTCCACTCGAGGGTCGCGCGCTCGAACGCGTGGCTGCTGCGGACCCTGGGGGCCCACGTGACGGTGGTGGCGCCTCCCACGCTGCTGCCGGTCGACGTCAGCCGGCTGGGCGTCGACGTGCACTACGACCTCGACGAGGCGATCGCCCGGGTGCAGCCCGACGTCGTCATGATGCTGCGCATCCAGCAGGAGCGGATGGCCGAGGCCTTCTTCCCCAACGCCCGCGAGTACGCCCGTTCCTGGGGCCTCGGCGCGGCGCGCTTCCGCTCGCTGCCGCCCACGGCGCTCGTGATGCACCCCGGGCCGATGAACCGCGGCCTCGAGATCGGCGACGACGCCGCCGACTCGCCCCGCTCGACCGTGCGCGAGCAGGTCGGCAACGGCGTGGCCGTCCGGATGGCCGTGCTCTACCTCACACTCGCCGGCGACCGGGAGGACTCCCTGTGACCACCACCCACCTGATCCGCGCCGTCGAGACCGTCGACGGCACGCGCACCGACGTGCTGGTCCGCGACGGCGTCGTGGTCGAGCTCGGCTCCGGCCTCAGCGCCGCGGGCGCCGAGGTGTTCGACGCCGACGGGCTCCTCGCCCTGCCCGGCCTCGTCGACCTGCACACGCACCTCCGCGAGCCCGGCGGCGAGGGGGCCGAGACGGTCCTCACCGGGTCCCGCGCCGCCGCGGCGGGCGGGTTCACCGCCGTCAACGCCATGGCGAACTCGTCCCCGGTCGCCGACACCGCCGGCGTCGTCGAGCAGGTGCAGGCCCTCGGCGGGCGGGCGGGCTACGTCACGGTCCGGCCGATCGGCGCCGTCACCCAGGGCCTCGAGGGCCGCCGGCTGTCGGAGATCGGCGCCATGGCCAGGTCCCGCGCGGCCGTCCGCGTCTTCTCCGACGACGGCCACTGCGTCTCCGACCCGCTGCTGATGCGTCGCGCGCTCGAGTACGTCAAGGGCTTCGGGGGAGTCGTCGCCCAGCACGCGCAGGAGCCGCGCCTCACCGAGGGCGCGCAGATGAACGAGGGCGCCCTGTCGGCCGAGCTCGGCCTCGGCGGCTGGCCCGCGGTCGCCGAGGAGTCGATCATCGCGCGCGACGTCCTGCTCGCCGACCACGTCGGCGCCCGTCTGCACGTCTGCCACGTCTCCACCGCGGGCAGCGTCGAGGTCGTCCGCTGGGCCAAGGCGAGGGGCATCGACGTGACCGCCGAGGTCACGCCGCACCACCTCCTCCTCACTGAAGATCTCGTCTCGAGCTACGACTCGCGCTACAAGGTCAACCCGCCGCTCCGCCGGGCAGAAGACGTCGAGGCGCTGCGGGCGGCCCTCGCCGACGGCACGATCGACATCGTCGCCACCGACCACGCCCCCCACACCTCGGAGGCGAAGCACTGCGAGTGGGACGCCGCCGCCAACGGCATGGTCGGCCTCGAGAGCGCCCTCTCCGTCGTGCACCAGACCATGGTCGAGACGGGCCTGCTCGACTGGGCCGACGTGGCCCGCGTGCTCTCGGTCGCACCGGCGCGGATCGGCCAGGTCGAGGGGCACGGACGACCGCTCGCGGTCGGGGAGCCCGCCGAGCTGACCCTCTACGATCGAGGGGTGAGCAAGACGTTCGGCACCGAGCACCTCGCGGGTCGCAGCCGCAACTCGCCGTTCCTCGGGCTCACGCTGCCCGGGCAGGTCGTGGCGACGCTGCACCAGGGCTACGCCACCGTCCGCGACGGTCGCGTCGTCGACGAGCGCGAGATCGCCGACCGGGCAGCCCGCGTGGCCGCCGCGGCGGTGCTGGCCGCGCCCGAGCCGACGAGCGCCGCGTGAACCGCTGGGTGATCGGCGCGGGCATCCTCGTCCTGCTCGTCTTCGTCGTCCTCCTCATGGTCCGCTCGTGGCGGGCCCGTGGCCGGCGGCAGGCGGACATCGCGCTGCCCGAGACGGCCCCCGACGTCCTGTCTCCCGCCCTCGTCGAGCACGACGGCTTCTACGTGGCGACGACCCGCGCGGGCGACCCCCTCGACCGCATCGTGGTCGGCGGGCTCGGCTTCCGGGGCAGGGCCGTCATCTCGGTGCACCAGGAGGGCATGCGCCTCGAGATCGCGGGCGAGCCCGCGAAGCTGATCCGCGCCTCCTCGATCCGCGACGTCGGCCGAGCGACCTGGACCATCGACCGCGTGGTCGAGACCGACGGGCTCGTGCTCGTCGCCTGGAGCCTCGGCGACACCGACGTCGACACCTACCTGCGCGTCACGGACGACCCCCGCCCGCTCGTCGACGCCGTCCGGACCATCACGACCTCGGCCCCCACGGCCGGCACCACCACAGGAGAGCAGACCATTGACTGACGCGTCCACCACCACCCGGGCCGTCCTGGTGCTCGAAGACGGGACCCGCTACGCCGGCCGCGCCTACGGCGCCGTCGGGCGGACGCTCGGGGAGACCGTCTTCGCGACCGGCATGACCGGCTACCAGGAGACCCTCACCGACCCGTCCTACGCCGGGCAGATCGTCGTCATGACGGCCCCGCACATCGGCAACACGGGCGTCAACGACGAAGACCCCGAGTCGCGTCGCATCTGGGTCTCGGGCTTCGTCGTCCGCGACGCCAGCCGCGTCGTCTCGAACCACCGCGCCCAGGGCAGCCTCGACGACCAGCTGGTCGCCGACGGCGTCGTGGGCATCCGCGGCATCGACACGCGCGCGCTGACCCGACGCCTCCGCGACGTCGGCTCGATGCGCGGCGGCGTCTTCAGCGGCCCCGACGCCGAGCTCGGCGACGACGAGCAGCTAGCGCTCGTGCGCGGCTCGGCCGACATGCGCGGCCTCAGCCTCTCGAGCCAGGTCTCGACCGTCGAGCCGTACGTGCTCGAGGCCGAGGGCGACCTCGTCGGCTCGGTCGCGGTGCTCGACCTCGGCGTCAAGACGTCGACGCTCCGGTACCTCGCGCAGCGCGGCTTCCGGGTGCACGTCCTCCCGCAGGACACGACGCCAGAGCAGCTCCGCGCCCTCGCGCCGGACGCGCTCTTCTTCTCGAACGGCCCCGGCGACCCCGCAGCCAGCGACGCCCAGGTCGAGCTGCTGCGCGGCGCCCTCCGCGACGGACTGCCCTACTTCGGCATCTGCTTCGGCAACCAGCTGTTCGGCCGCGCCCTCGGCTTCGACACCTACAAGCTGCCCTTCGGCCACCGCGGCATCAACCAGCCGGTGCTCGACAAGACCACGGGCAAGGTCGAGATCACGAGCCAGAACCACGGCTTCGCGGTCGACGCGCCCGTCGAGGGCGTCCTCGACTCGCCGGCCGGCTTCGGCCGCGTCGAGGTCAGCCACTTCAGCCTCAACGACAACGTCGTCGAGGGCCTCCGCGCCCTCGACATCCCGGCCTTCTCGGTGCAGTACCACCCCGAGGCGGCAGCCGGGCCCCACGACAGCAACCACCTCTTCGACCGCTTCCGCGAGGCGGTCGTGGCTCGCAAGTCCGGCAAGCCCGTCGACTTCGGCTCCGACCTCGAAAGCAGCAGCAACTGATGCCCAAGCGCGCAGACATCAACTCCGTCCTCGTCATCGGCTCCGGCCCGATCGTCATCGGCCAGGCGGCCGAGTTCGACTACTCGGGCACCCAGGCGTGCCGCGTCCTCCGCGAGGAGGGGGTGCGCGTCATCCTCGTGAACCCGAACCCGGCCACGATCATGACCGACCCCGACTTCGCCGACGCCACCTACGTCGAGCCCATCACGTCCGAGGTCCTCGAGGCGATCATCGTCAAGGAGCGGCCCGACGCGATCCTGCCGACCCTCGGCGGCCAGACGGCGCTGAACGCCGCCATCGTGCTCGACCAGGAGGGCATCCTCGCCAAGCACGGCGTCGAGCTGATCGGCGCCAAGGTCGAGGCCATCCAGAAGGGCGAGGACCGACAGCTCTTCAAGGAGCTGGTGCTCGAGTCGGGCGCCGACGTCGCGAAGTCCTACATCGCGCACACCGTCGAGGAGGCGGTCGACTTCGCCGAGGACCTCGGCTACCCGCTGGTCATCCGCCCGTCGTTCACGATGGGCGGCCTCGGCTCGGGCTTCGCGTACACCCGCGACGAGCTGGTCCGGATGGTCACCGACGGCCTGCACCAGAGCCCCACCACCGAGGTGCTGCTCGAGGAGAGCATCCTCGGCTGGAAGGAGTACGAGCTCGAGATGATGCGCGACACGGCCGACAACACGGTCGTCGTCTGCTCGATCGAGAACGTCGACCCGGTCGGCGTGCACACGGGCGACTCGATCACCGTCGCGCCCGCGCTGACGCTCACCGACCGCGAGTACCAGAACCTGCGCGACATCTCGATCGACATCATCCGCCGGGTCGGGGTCGACACCGGCGGCTGCAACATCCAGTTCGCGATCGACCCGGCCGACGGCCGCGTCATCGTCATCGAGATGAACCCGCGTGTCTCGCGCTCCAGCGCGCTGGCGTCGAAGGCGACGGGCTTCCCGATCGCCAAGATCGCCGCGAAGCTCGCTCTCGGGTACCGCCTCGACGAGATCCCGAACGACATCACCAAGGTGACGCCCGCCTCCTTCGAGCCGACCCTCGACTACGTGGTCGTCAAGGTGCCGCGGTTCGCCTTCGAGAAGTTCCCGGCGGCCGACACGACGCTCAGCACGACCATGAAGAGCGTCGGCGAGGCGATGGCCATCGGCCGCAACTTCACGCAGGCGCTGCAGAAGTCGCTCCGCTCGCTCGAGAAGCGCGGCTCGAGCTTCCACTGGGAGGGCGAGCCCGGAGACGTGGAGGCGCTGCTCACGCTGGCGCACACGCCCACCGACGGCCGCATCGTCACCGTGCAGCAGGCGCTCCGTGCCGGCGCCACGGCCGAGCAGGTCTTCGACTCGACCGCGATCGACCCCTGGTTCATCGACCAGGTCGTGCTGATCAACGAGGTCGCCGACGAGATCGCCGCCGCGGCCGAGCTCGACGCCGACCTGTTCGCCCACGCCAAGGACCACGGCTTCAGCGACGTGCAGATCGGCCAGCTGCGCGGCCTCGGCGAGCTCGAGGTCCGCGAGCTGCGCTGGTCGCTCGGGGTGCGCCCCGTGTTCAAGACGGTCGACACCTGCGCCGGCGAGTTCCCCGCCCTGACCCCGTACCACTACTCGAGCTACGACCTCGAGACCGAGGTCGCGCCGAGCGACCGCCGCAAGGTGATCATCCTCGGCTCCGGGCCCAACCGGATCGGCCAGGGCGTCGAGTTCGACTACTCGTGCGTGCACGCCAGCTTCGCCCTGAGCGACGCGGGCTACGAGACGATCATGGTCAACTGCAACCCCGAGACGGTCTCGACCGACTACGACACGAGCGACCGGCTCTACTTCGAGCCGCTCACCCTCGAGGACGTCCTCGAGGTCGTGCACGCCGAGTCCGCCAGCGGCGAGCTCGTCGGCGTCGTCGTGCAGCTCGGCGGGCAGACGGCCCTCGGCCTGTCGAAGGGCCTCGAGGCGGCCGGCGTCCCGATCCTCGGCACGTCGCCCGACGCCATCGACTCGGCCGAGGAGCGCGGGCTCTTCTCCGCCATCCTCGACGAGGCGGGGCTCCTCGCGCCCCGCAACGGCACGGCCACCGACTACGAGAGCGCCGTCGCCGTGGCCGAGGAGATCGGCTACCCCGTGCTCGTGCGTCCGTCGTACGTGCTGGGCGGCCGCGGCATGGAGATCGTCTACGACAGCCCGTCGCTCGCCGACTACTTCGTCCGGGTGAGCGACCAGGCGATCATCGGCCCGGACGCGCCGCTGCTCGTCGACAGGTTCCTGGACGACGCCGTCGAGATCGACGTCGACGCGCTCTACGACGGCACAGAGCTCTACGTCGGCGGCGTCATGGAGCACATCGAGGAGGCGGGCATCCACTCGGGCGACTCGAGCTGCACGCTGCCCCCGGTCACGCTCGGCAAGGGCGAGATCGACCGCGTCCGCGAGGCGACGCTCGCCATCGCCGAGGGCATCGGCGTCCGCGGCCTGCTGAACGTGCAGTTCGCGATCGCGGCCGGCGTCCTCTACGTGATCGAGGCGAACCCCCGCGCCAGCCGCACGGTGCCGTTCGTCTCCAAGGCGCTCGGCATCCCGCTCGCCAAGGCGGCGTCGCTCGTCATGGTCGGCCAGAGCATCCGCGAGCTCGTCGAGAACGGGCTGCTGCCCGCCCAGGACGGCTCGGACGTGCCGCTCGACTCGCCGATCTCGGTCAAGGAGGCGGTGCTCCCGTTCAAGCGCTTCCGCACGAAGGAGGGCCAGGTCGTCGACAGCGTCCTCAGCCCCGAGATGCGCTCGACGGGCGAGGTCATGGGCATCGACCGCGACTTCCCCCGGGCCTTCGCGAAGAGCCAGACGGCGGCGTACGGCGGGCTGCCGACGACCGGCACGGTCTTCGTCAGCGTCGCCGACCGCGACAAGCGCGCCATCGTGCTGCCCGTCCTGCGCCTGCAGCAGCTCGGCTTCCGCGTGCTGGCCACCGAGGGCACGGCGACGGTGCTCATCCGCAACGGCATCGCCGCCGAGATCGTCGGCAAGTTCAGCGCCGGCGGCGAGAGTGTCGTCGACCTGATCAACCGCGACGAGGTCGACATCGTGATCAACACGCCGAGCGGCTCGAGCGCCCGCGCCGACGGCTACGAGATCCGCGCCGCCACCGTCGCGGCCGACAAGGCCCTCTTCACGACCATCGCGCAGCTCGGCGCGGCGGTCGCCTCCATCGAGGCGATCCACACGCCGTTCGAGGTCACGAGCCTGCAGGACTACGGTCTGGCGCGGGCGGCACGGCGGTGACGGCCGCCTCCTTCGGCGCGCGCCTCGAGACCGTGCTCGAGACGTCCGGCGGCCTCTGCGTCGGCATCGACCCGCACCCCTGGCTGCTGGAGCAGTGGGGGCTGCCGACCAGCGCCTCCGGCGTGCGCGAGCTCGGCCTGCGCGCTGTCGAGGCCGCAGCGGGGTCGGCCGGGGTCGTCAAGCCGCAGGTCGCCTTCTTCGAGCGCTGGGGCTCGGCGGGCTTCGCCGCCCTCGAGGACGTCCTCACGGCTGCCAGGGACGCCGGGCTGCTGGTCGTCGGCGACGCCAAGCGCGGAGACGTCGGCAGCACCATGGACGGCTACGCCGAGGCCTGGTTCGCACCCGACTCGCCCCTCCGCGTGGACGCCCTGACCGTGTCGCCGTACCTCGGCTTCGGCTCGCTGCAGGGCACGATCGACCGGGCCAGGCAGGTCGGCGCGGGCGTCTTCGTCCTCGCGGCCACCTCCAACCCGGAGGCGCGGGCGGGGCAGACGGCACTCGTCACCGGCGCCGACGGCGCGTCACGGACCCTGGCGGCAGGTATCGTCGACCAGGTGCGAGACGACGACCAGGCAGCGGGGGAGACCCGACTCGGCTCAGTGGGCCTCGTGCTCGGGGCGACCGTCGACCTCGCGTCCTACGGCATCGACACGGCCTCGCTCGCCGGCGTGCCCGTCCTCGCGCCCGGCTTCGGCCACCAGGGGGCCCGTGTCTCCGACCTGCGCTCTCTCTACGGCTCGGCCGCTCGGAACGTGCTCGTCTCGACGTCCAGGGGAGTCCTCGCGGCCGGCCCCGACGGGATGGCCGAGGCCGTCCGCGACGCCGCAGAGGAGGTGCGCACGTGCCTCGCATGACCCCGCCGCCGGTCGACCGTGCCGCCGCCGCCAGGGCCGCGGTCGCTGCACGTCGTGCCCGCGCCGCAGTCAAGGCGTCCGTCGCCGAGCGCCGGCGCACCGCGCTCGACGTCGCCGAGACGGCCTGGGCCGGCGAGCCGACGGCCCCCGAGGCGACGCTGCGCGTCCGTGAGCTCCTCACCAGCATCCCCGGCATCGGGCCCACCCGCGTCGCCCGCATCATGACCGACCTCGGCATCGCCGAGTCCAAGCGCGTCGGCGGCCTCGGCGTCCGGCAGCGCCGCATCCTCGGCGACTGGCTCGCCGTCCGCGAGGCCAGGGGCCGCGTGCGCTCGCGCCTCGTCGTCCTCGCCGGGCCGACCGCCGTCGGCAAGGGCACGGTCTCGACCCACATCCGCGAGAACTACCCGGACGTGCACCTCTCCATCTCCGCGACGACCAGGGCGCCCCGCCCCGGCGAGGTCGACGGGGTGCACTACTACTTCGTCGACGACGCCGAGTTCGACCGGATGATCCGCGAGCGCGAGCTGCTCGAGTGGGCGACCGTGCACAACTCGTACCGCTACGGCACGCCGCGTCCGCCGATCGACGCCGCGCTGCAGGCCGGGCGGAGCGTCCTGCTCGAGATCGACCTGCAGGGCGCACGGCTCGTCCGCACGGCGATGCCCGAGGCAGTGCTCGTGTTCCTGCTGCCGCCCACGTGGGACGAACTGGTCCGTCGGCTGATCGGTCGCGGCACCGAGGACGCGGCCGAGCAGCAGCGCCGGCTCGAGACCGCGAAGGTCGAGCTGGCCGCCCAGGACGAGTTCGACGTCAAGGTCGTGAACCACGACGTGCCCGAAGCGGCTCGCGAGGTCGTAGAATTGATGACTGCGCCCGAGGACGCACGCCCGCGGGCGTGACTCGCGCCCCGATCTCTGCACCTGCCGGTGCCTGACAGAACCCCACAACGAGGAGTGACCATGGCCGACAAGAACAAGGGCATCATCGATCCGCCCATCGACGAGCTGCTCTCGAAGGTCGAGTCGAAGTACGCGCTCGTCATCTTCGCGTCCAAGCGCGCACGTCAGATCAACGACTACTACGCCGACCTGCACGAGGGCAGCCTGTTCGACAACGTCGGCCCGCTCGTCGACAGCACCATCGACGACAAGCCGCTCTCGGTCGCGATGCACGAGATCAACGAGGACAAGCTCGAGGCCAAGCCCCTCCCCGCCACCGCGGAGTAGCCACCTCACGATCGTCCACGGTCACCGTCGTCCAGCGACAGTGACGGTGGGCGGTCGTAGCATCGAACGAGGCCCCCGGGGAGACCGTCCCGCGGGGCCTCGCCGTGTCCTACGAGGCCTGACGCCCTCGACATCGCCCTCGCCCTCGCCCTCGACCCCGGAGTTCCTGTGACCTCGACCGACGTGACACCCGCCAGCAGCACGACCGCCCCGACGAGCCTCCGGCTCTTCACGTCGGAGTCGGTCACCGAGGGCCACCCCGACAAGATCTGCGACCAGATCTCCGACGGCATCCTCGACGCGCTGCTCGCGGTCGACCCGCAGAGCCGGGTCGCCGTCGAGACGATGGTGACGACCGGGCTCGTCCACGTGGCGGGCGAGGTCACCACCAAGGGCTACGTCGACATCCCCACGATCGTGCGCGACCTCATCGTCGGCATCGGCTACGACTCGTCGGCCGTGAGCTTCGACGGCCGCACCTGCGGGGTCGAGGTCTCCATCGGCGCCCAGTCGCCCGACATCGCCCAGGGCGTCGACACGGCGCTGGAGGCGCGGGGCGGCACCTCCGACGACGCTCTCGACCGCCAGGGCGCCGGCGACCAGGGCATCATGTTCGGCTACGCCACCAACGAGACGCCGCAGTACATGCCGCTGCCGGTGTGGTTGGCGCACCGGCTCGCGGAGCGCCTCGCGCACGTCCGCAAGAGCGGCGAGCTCGACTACCTCCGGCCCGACGGCAAGACCCAGGTCACGGTCGGCTACGACGGGGTCGTCCCGCGCACGGTCGACACGGTCGTCGTCTCGACCCAGCACTCGCCGAGCGTCTCGAGCGAGCAGCTCGAGGCGGACGTGATCGCCCACGTCGTGCGCCCCGTGCTCGACGAGGCCGGGCTCGACTCGACCGAGACGCGCTTCATCATCAACCCCACGGGTCGCTTCGAGATCGGCGGCCCCCAGGGCGACGCGGGTCTCACCGGCCGCAAGATCATCGTCGACACCTACGGCGGCGCGAGCCGGCACGGCGGCGGCGCGTTCTCCGGCAAGGACCCGTCGAAGGTCGACCGCTCGGCGGCCTACGCCATGCGCTGGGTGGCCAAGAACGCCGTCGCGGCAGGCCTGGCCGACCGCATCGAGCTGCAGATCGCCTACGCCATCGGCCGGGCCGCGCCCGTCGGGCTCTACGTCGAGACCTTCGGCACCGGCCACGTGGCCGACGACGTCATCATCGACGCCGTCCGGCAGGTCTTCGACCTGCGCCCGGCAGCGATCATCCGCGACCTCGACCTGCTGCGGCCGATCTACGCGGCGACCTCGACCTACGGCCACTTCGGCCGTGAGCTGCCCGAGTTCACCTGGGAGGCCCTCGACCGCGTCGACGCGCTCCGGGCCGCCGCCGGTCTCTGACCGGGCGCCCGTGAGCGTGCCCGTGCCGAGCGAGCGGCCGTCACCGCGCGCCGTGGCGCGGGTGCTGGTCGAGTCGCCGCTGCCTCAGCTGGACCGGCTGTTCGACTACGCCGTCCCTGCGCACCTCCGGGACGACGTCGTGCCCGGCATCCGGGTGAAGGTCCCGCTCCGGTCGGCCGGACGCATCGCCGACGGGTTCGTGGTCGAGGTCGTCGAGTCGTCGGCGCACGGCGGCGAGCTGAGCGAGGTCGAGGCGATCGTCTCCACCGCCTCCGTGCTGGCCCCCGAGGTGCACGCCCTCGCGAGAGCTGTCGCGGACCGTGCGGGCGGCTCCGCCAGCGACGTGCTCCGCCTCGCCGTGCCGCCCCGCCAGGCGAGGGTCGAGAAGCAGGTGCTCGCGGCCGCCGTGGCCGCAGCCGAGTCGGGCGAGACGGTCACGCACCCCGTCGTCGTCGCCTCCGAGGTGACGGGCTACCGGGCCGACCAGCTCGCGGGCATCGTCGCCGCCCGCGGCCGCGCCGCCGTCGACGCCGTCCCCCTGCTCGACGAGCTGCCCGACGGCTCGTGGGTCGGCCGGTGGGCCGTCACGGTCGCCCAGCTCGCGACGGTGGCGCTGGCCGCGGGCGAGAACGCGATCGTCGCGGTGCCCGACCACCGCGACGAAGACCAGGTCCTGCGGTCGCTGGCCGCCCTGCTGCCTGCGGAGAGCGTGGTCCGGCTCGACTCCAAGCAGTCGAACGCCGACCGCTACCGGGCGGTCCTGCGGGCCAGGGGAGACCAGCCGCTCGTCCTCGTCGGCAACCGGTCCGTGCTGCTCGCGCCCTCGGCCCGCCTCGGGCTGATCGTCGTCTTCGACGACGGCGACCCCCTGATGGGCGAGCCGCTCAGCCCCTACGTGCACGCCCGCGACACCGCCTTGGTGCGCCAGTCGCAGCAGCAGACCGCCCTCGTGTTCCTCGGCCACGCCCGGAGCACCGACGTGCAGCGGCTCGTCGAGATCGGCTTCCTCGCCGAGGTCCGTCCCGACCCCCGGTACCAGCCGCACGTGGTGCCCACGTCGCAGCAGGCCGCCCAGGACGGCTTCGCGGCCCAGGCACGGATCCCGTCGACGGCCTGGACGGAGGCGCGGGCGGCGGTCGAGCACGGGCCGGTGCTCGTGCAGGTGGCGCACCCCGGGTACTCGCCGCGACTCGCCTGCACCGAGTGCGGCGACACGGCACGGTGCACCCGCTGCGGCGGTCCGCTCGTCCAGCGCGCGCAGGGCGCGCAGCCCGCGTGCTCGTGGTGCGGCGCCCTCGCCGTGGGCTGGCGGTGCTCGACCTGCGAGGGCACGCAGATGAAGTCGGTGGGCACTGGCGCGTCCCGCACCGCCGACGAGCTCGGAAAGGCGTTCCCCGGGGTGCGCGTGGTCGTGTCCGACGGATCACGCCAGGTGAGGCACGTCGACGCCGAGCCCGCGATCGTCGTCGCGACGCGCGGGGCCGAGCCGATCGCCCCAGGGGGCTACCGGGCCGTCCTCCTCCTCGACGGCGAGCGGATGCTGGCCCGTGAGAGCCTCCGGGTGGCCGAGGACTGCCTGCGCTGGTGGGCCAACGCGGCGGCCCTGGCGGCGCGTCGCGCCCCGATCGTGCTCGTCGGCGTCGGCGGCGCCATCGCGTCCTCGCTCGCGACCTGGGAGCTGGCGCGCTACGCGTCCGGCGAGCTGGCCGACCGGCGGGAGCTGCGGTTCCCGCCCGCCGTCCGCGTCGCGACGGTCACGGGGGGCGTCGAGACCGTGGCCCGCGCTCTGGACGAGCTGCCAGAAGGCGTCCGCAAGGAGACCCTCGGGCCGGTCGACGTGCCGGACGCCGGCGTCCGGGCGATCGTGCGCTTCGACTACGCCAGCGGGCACGACGTCGCGCAGGTGCTGCGGTCGCAGGTGATCCGCGCCGCGACCGAGCGCCGCAAGGCGATCGGCTCCCGACGCGGCCGGGGGCTGCCTACACTCAGGGTGCGGTTCGACGACGTCGAGCCGTTCACCGACTGACCTCCAGGAATCCCTTGCGCCTCGTCTTCGCCGGCAGCCCGTCGGCCGCCGTCCCGTCCCTGACCGCCCTCGCCGCGAGCGACCACGAGGTGGTCGCCGTGGTCACCCGCGACGACACGCCGCAGGGCCGTCGCCGCGTCCTGACCGCGACCCCGGTCGCCCTCGAGGCCGAGCGCCTCGGGCTGCCGGTCGTCAAGACGCGTCGGATCACGGAGGAGGTGGCCGAGCGGATCGCCGACCTCGACGCCGACCTCGGGGTCGTGGTCGCATTCGGCGCCCTGCTCCGCGAGCCCGTGCTCTCCGCGCCCCGGCTCGGCTGGGTCAACCTGCACTTCTCCCTGCTGCCGCGCTGGCGCGGTGCCGCTCCCGTGCAGCGGGCGCTGATGGCCGGCGACGAGAGCACGGGCGCCGTCGTGTTCCAGCTCGTGCCCGAGCTGGACGCCGGCGATCTCCTGGGCACCCTGGAGCGCCCCCTCGACGGCACGGAGACCGCGGGGGCGCTCCTCGACGAGCTCGCGGCCAGCGGCGCCGTCCTGCTCGGCGACGTCGTCGACGGGCTCGCCGCGGGCACGGCCGAGCCCGTCGCCCAGGTCGGCGAGGTGACCCTCGCCCCCAAGCTCGTCCTCGACGACGGCGCGCTCGACCTCTCGTCGACCGCCGACGACGTGGTCGACCGGTGGCGGGGCACGACGCCCGAGCCGGGTGCGCACCTCCCGCTCGGCGACGCCCGTCTCAAGGTGCTCGAGCTGCGCGCCGCGCCCGCCGCCGACGACGCGGCCGCCGACGGAGCCGCGGGTGACGACCCGCTCCCGCCGGGGCGGATCGCCCTCCGCGGCCGCCGCCTCCTGGTGGGCACGGGCACCGCACCGCTGGAGCTCGTCCGCGTCCAGCCGCCCGGCAAGAAGCCGATGTCCGGTGCCGACTGGAGCCGTGGGCTGCCGTCCGCCGAGGACGTCCTGCTGACCGAGCCGACAGCCGTCACCACCACGACCGACGAGGAGGCCCCCGCGTGAGCCGTGTCCAGCCCGCCCGCCAGGTCGCCCTCGACGTGCTGCGCGCCGTCGCCGACGACGACGCCTACGCCAACCTGCTGCTGCCCGCCCGCATCGCCCGCGCCGGCCTCGACGCGCAGGACGCCGCCCTCGCGACCGAGCTGACCTACGGCACGCTCCGCATGTCCGGCTACTACGACCGCGTGGTCGCCCTCGCCGCCCGGCGACCGGCCGACGCGATCGACCCCGCCCTGCTCGACGTGCTCCGGCTCGGCGTTCACCAGCTGCTGTCGACCAGGGTGGCCGCCCACGCCGCGGTCGACGAGTCGGTCGAGCTCGCCCGCCAGGTCGGCAACCGCGCCGGCACCGGGTTCGTCAACGGAGTGCTGCGGACGGTGGGCCGGTCGACCCCCGATGAGTGGCGGGAGCGCGTGCTCGCCGCGGCGACCAGCGACGACGACCGGCTCGCCGCCGAGTGGTCGCACCCCGTGTGGGTCATCCGCGCCCTGCGGCGCTCGCTCGCGGCCGAGGGCCGCCAGGACGAGCTCGTCGACCTGCTTGCCGCGAACAACGTGCCCCCGCGGGTCAGCCTCGTCGCCCTGCCCGGGCTCGCGGAGCCGTCAGAGCTCGGCGGCGACGACGCCCTGCTCTCGCCGCTGGCGCGGGTCAGCGCCGGGGGAGACCCTGCCCAGCAGCCTGTCGTGCGTGCCGGTCGTGCCCGCGTCCAGGACGAGGGCTCGCAGCTCGCCGCCCTCCTGCTCAGCCGCCACCACGAGGTCGCGCCCGGCGAACGCTGGCTCGACATGTGCGCGGGCCCCGGCGGCAAGGCGGCGCTGCTCGCCGCCGAGGCGGCCAGGGTCGGCGCGCACCTCGTCGCGAACGAGCTGGTCCCGGCCCGCGTCGGGCTGGTGCGCCAGGCCCTCGGGGCCGTCCCCGGCGACGTCGACGTCCGTGAGGGCGACGCCGCCCGCTTCGGCGTCGACGAGCCCGGCGGCTACCAGCGCATCCTCCTCGACGCGCCGTGCACCGGCCTCGGTGCCCTGCGCCGTCGTCCGGAGGCGCGCTGGCGCAAGCAGCCGGCGGACGTGGGCGAGCTGACGCGCCTCCAGGCCGATCTGCTGGCCAGCGCACTCGACGCCCTCGCGCCGGGCGGGCTGCTCGCCTACGTCACCTGCTCGCCGCACCTCGCCGAGACGCGCGCGGTCGTCGAGTCCGGGCTGCGTCGCCGCGACGACGTCGAGCTGCTCGACGGTCCCGAGGCGGTCGCCCGGGTCGCCGTGGGCGAGGTCGACCTCGCCTCGGGGCCCTACGTCCAGCTCTGGCCACACCGCCAGGGCACGGACGCCATGTTCGTCGCGCTGGTGCGGAAGAACGCCTGACGCAGAGGGGCCGGGGGCCGAGGAGGCGCGTCGCCGGTAAGATCATCCGGTGCCCGTTCGCATCAGCCCCAGCATCCTCTCGGCCGACTTCGCCAACCTCGAGCGCGACCTGAACCGCATCGCCGACGCGGACCTCGTCCACGTCGACGTGATGGACGGGCACTTCGTGCCGAACCTCACGCTCGGCCTGCCGGTCGTCGAGCGCATCCAGCAGGTCAGCCCTGTCCCCCTCGACGTGCACCTGATGGTCGAGGACGCTGACCGCTGGGCCCCGCGCTACGCGGAGCTCGGCGCGTTCTCCGTCACCTTCTCGGCCGAGGCGGCCGCCGACCCCGTGGCGACGGCGCGCGCGATCCGCGCCAACGGGGCCCGCGCCTCCGTGGCCGTCAAGCCGGGCACCGACCTCGAGCCGTACCTGCAGACCCTCGACGAGTGGGACATGATCCTCGTCATGACGGTGGAGCCCGGCTTCGGCGGGCAGTCGTTCATGCCCGAGACGATGCCCAAGCTGGCCCGTGCCCGCGACGCGGTCCGCGCCTCCGGCCTCGACGTCTGGCTCGAGGTCGACGGCGGCATCGGGCTCGACACGATCGCGACGGCCGTCGAGAACGGCGCCGACACGGTCGTCGCCGGCTCGGCCGTCTACGGCGGCGAGCCCGCCGAGCGCATCGCCGCGCTGAGGGCCGCCGCCGCGACGGTAGCCTTGTCCTCGTGAAGTCCTTCGACCAGCTGTTCTCCGAGCTCAGCGACAAGGCCCGTGACCGTCCAGAGGGCAGCGGCACCGTCGCCGAGCTCGACGCCGGCGTCCACCAGATCGGCAAGAAGATCGTCGAGGAGGCGGCTGAGGTGTGGATGGCCGCCGAGTACGAGGGCGACGTGGCCACGGCAGAAGAGATCTCGCAGCTGATCTACCACGTGCAGGTGCTCATGATCGCCAAGGGCCTCACCCCCGACGACGTGTGGCGACATCTCTGAGCCCGTCCCCACCACCTCACGACGTGACGCCGCCGACCCGCGGCCCCAGAACGGACAGCTCACCACCATGCTCCGCGTAGCAGTGCCCAACAAGGGCTCCCTCAGCGAGACCGCCAGCCAGATGCTCCACGAGGCGGGCTACCAGGGTCGCCGCGACCCGAAGTCGCTGTACCAGGCCGACGAGCGCAACGGCGTCGAGTTCTTCTACCTCCGCCCGCGCGACATCGCCACCTACGTCGGCCAGGGCGCCCTCGACGTCGGCATCACCGGCCGCGACCTGCTGCTCGACTCCGGCTCGACCGCCGGCGAGATCGCGCCCCTCGACTTCGCCTCCTCCACCTTCCGGTTCGCCGGCCCGGCCGGCCGCTTCCGCGAGCTGGCCGACCTCGAGGGCCTCAGGGTCGCGACGAGCTACGTCGGCCTGGTCGGCGCGTTCCTCCGCGACGCCGGGGTCACCGCGCAGCTGGTGGGCCTCGACGGGGCGGTCGAGAGCGCCGTGAAGCTCGGCGTGGCCGACGCCATCGCCGACGTCGTCGAGACGGGCACGACCCTCCGCGCCGCGGGCCTCGAGGTCTTCGGGCCGGTCATCCTGCAGTCGACCGCCGTGCTGATCGCGTCGGACGCGCAGGCCGCGGGCATCGACGTGCTGCACCGCCGCCTCCAGGGCGTCCTCGTCGCGCGCCGCTACGTGATGATGGACTACGACGTGCCGGTGTCCGCGCTCGACGCCGCGACCGCCGTGACGCCGGGCATGGAGTCGCCGACGGTGGCGCCCCTGCACGACGCCGACTGGGCTGCCGTCCGCGTGATGGTGCCGCGCGGCGACACCAACCAGGTGATGGACGCCCTGTACGACCTGGGCGCCAGGGCGATCCTCGTGAGCCCGATCCACGCCGCGAGGCTCTGACCGTGACGACCGCCGATCCGTCCCTCGCGGTCCGCGTCGTGCCCTGTCTCGACGTCGCCGCGGGGCGCGTCGTCAAGGGCGTGAACTTCCTCGACCTGCGCGACGCGGGCGACCCCGTCGAGCTCGCCCGCACCTACTACGAGCAGGGCGCCGACGAGATCACGTTCCTCGACGTCACCGCGACGGTCGACGACCGTGCGACCACCTACGACGTCGTGCGCGCGACCGCCGAGCAGGTCTTCATCCCGCTGACCGTCGGCGGGGGAGTCCGCTCGACGGACGACGTGGCGCGTCTCCAGGCGGCCGGCGCGGACAAGATCGGCGTCAACAGCGCCGCGATCGCCCGCCCCGCGCTCGTCGGCGAGATCGCCGACCGCTTCGGCGCGCAGTGCGTCGTGCTCTCGCTCGACGTGAAGCGGTCGACCCGCACCCCCTCCGGCTTCGTCGTGACGACCCACGGCGGCCGCACCGAGACCGACATCGACGCCGTGGCGTGGGCTCGCGAGGCCATCGAGCGCGGAGCGGGCGAGCTGCTCGTCAACAGCATCGACGCCGACGGCACCAAGCAGGGCTTCGACCTCGAGCTCGTCGCGCTGATGCGCGAGAACAGCCGCGTGCCGGTGATCGCCTCAGGCGGGGCAGGCGCCCTCGAGCACTTCGCCCCCGCGGTGACCGCCGGCGCGGACGCCGTGCTCGCCGCCTCCGTGTTCCACAACCGCGAGCTGACCGTCGGCGACGTGAAGCGCGAGCTGGCGGCCGCCGGCGCCGTCGTCCGATGACACCGGGAGCCCCCATGACCGAGCAGACAGCGCCCGACGAGGCAGCGACCGCCCAGCCCCTGACCCGTGCGACGGTCGAGCCGGTCGTCGCGCGTGCCCGCTTCGACGCGAGCGGCCTGCTGCCCGCGATCATCCAGGACGCCGTCTCGAAGGACGTCCTGATGATGGGCTGGATGGACGAGGAGGCGCTGCGTCGCACCCTGACCGAGGGCCGGGTGACCTTCTGGTCACGCTCCCGGCAGGAGTACTGGCGCAAGGGCGACACGTCCGGCCACGCGCAGTTCGTCCGGGCCGCTGCCCTCGACTGCGACGACGACGCCCTCCTCGTCACCGTCGAGCAAGTGGGAGCCGCGTGCCACACCGGTGCGCACTCGTGCTTCGACGTCGATCCGCTCAGCCCGGCCACCGCCTCCTCGACCGACGAGGGCGCCGACGGCGCCGACAGCGCTGCCGACACCACAGCCGAGGCCGACCGTGGCTGACCGCTCGTCGACCACGCGCGCCGCCTTCGACGGACTGCTCGACGGCCACCGGGTGGTCCCCGTGGTCCGTGACCTCTTCGCGGACGGCGAGACGCCGGTGGGCATCTACCGCAAGCTCGCCGCGGGCCGACCCGGCACGTTCCTCCTCGAGTCGGCCGGCCAGGGCGGCATCTGGTCGCGCTGGTCGTTCGTCGGGGTGTCCTCGTTCGGCGTCCTCACGACCGATGCCGGCGAGGTGCGCTGGCTCGGGCACGGGCTCGACGCCGAGCGTGCCCTCGGCGGCGCGACCGGTCGTCCGCTCGAGGTCCTCTCCGCGCTGCACGAGCGCTGGGCGACGCCGCGCATCCCCGACCTCCCGCCGCTCACGGGCGGCCTCGTCGGCTTCGTCGGCTGGGAGGCGGTCCGCGAGCTGGAGCACCTGCCCGACGTGCCCCCGGCCGACTTCACCGTCCCGTCGCAGGCCCTCAGCTTCGTCTCCGAGCTCGTCGCCCTCGACCACCGCACCGGCGCCGTGATGCTGATCGCGACGGTCCTCAACGACGGCGTCGACGACGCGGACGCCCTCTGGGCCGACGCGCAGGCCCGCCTCGACCGGCTGCAGTCGGGCCTGGCGGCGCCGAGCGACACCTGGCTCTCCGATGTCGACCTGGGCGTCCAGCCGACGCCGGTCGACCGCACGCCGAGGGCGGACTACGCCGAGGCGATCGAGCGGTCGAAGCAGTTCATCCGCGACGGCGACGTGTTCCAGGTCGTCGTGTCGCAGCGCTTCGACCACGAGCTGACCGCTGACGCCCTCGACGTCTACCGCGTGCTGCGGACCCTCAACCCGAGCCCGTACATGTACCTCGTCAGCCTCGAGGACGCCACGGGCGAGCCCTACCAGATCGTCGGCTCGTCGCCGGAGGCGCTGGTCAAGGTCGACGGGCGGCGCGCCTTCACCCACCCGATCGCCGGCTCGGCCCCCCGCGGCGCCACGCCCGAGGAGGACGGGGTGCACGCTGAACGACTGCTCGGCGACGAGAAAGAGAGGGCCGAGCACCTCATGCTCGTCGACCTGGCCCGCAACGACCTGCTCAAGGTCTGCACGCCCGGCACCGTCGAGGTGACCGAGTTCATGCAGGTCGAGCGCTTCAGCCACATCATGCACCTCGTGTCGAGCGTCGAGGGCGACCTCGCCCCCGGGCGGAACGCCATCGACGCGTTCCGCGCGACGTTCCCCGCCGGCACGCTCTCGGGGGCGCCGAAGCCGCGCGCCCTCGAGATCATCGACGAGCTCGAGCCGGCTCAGCGCGGCGTCTACGGGGGAGTGGTCGGGTACTTCGACTTCGCCGGCTCCGCCGACGTGGCGATCGCGATCCGCACGGTCCTCCTGCAGGGCGGCGTCGCCAGGGTCCAGGCCGGCGCCGGCCTCGTCGCCGACAGCGACCCGGCAGCCGAGGCACAGGAGGCGCGCAACAAGGCCGCGGCCCCGCTCCGCGCCGTCGCCGTGGCCAACGCGATGACGAGGCTCACCTGATGGCGCCGCGGCGGCTGAAGCTCGTCACGATCCTGGTCGGGGTGCTCCTCGCCGGTGTCGGCCTGCTGACGTGGACGCAGCCGTGGTTCGGGGTCGTCGTCGACTCGCCGCAGGGCGGGCGACTCGACCTGACCGCAGCTGGCGACGTCGCCGGCTCGCCCGTGTCCGCCCTCTCCCTCGCGGCGCTGGCCCTCGTCGGGGCCCTCACGATCGCGGGCCGCGTCTTCAGGGTCGTCCTCGGCCTGCTGGAGGTGGCGCTCGGCGCCAGCATCGCGGTCACGGCGGGGACGGCCCTCGCCGACCCGGTCCGCGCCTCCGGCAGCGTGGTCACGGACGCGACGGGAGTCGACGGCCAAGACAGCCTCCGCGCGCTCGTCTCGTCCACGTCGGCCACCCCGTGGCCCTGGCTCGCACTCGTCGTCGGCGTCCTCGCCGCGCTGCTCGGCGTGGCGATCGTCGTCACCTCGGGCGCCTGGCCACAGGCCGGCCGCAAGTACACCGCCACGCGGCTCGTGCCTGCCGACCCGGCGAGCGACCCGAGCGCGACCTGGGACAGCCTCTCGGTCGGCGACGACCCGACCGACCCCACCGACCCCGGCGACTCGACCGACCCCGACGAGCCCGCCGCGCCGGTCGACGGCGCGGGGCCCCGCCCGGGCGCCGGCGACCGACCCAGCCGGTAGACTCGCACCGTACCGCACTGATCCGAGGAGCACCGTGAGCCAGCAGATGACGAAAGCCGCCGAGACCGAGACCGCCGACGACCTCGGCCACGGGAACTCCCCGGCGGCCTGGACCGCCGTCGTGATCATGCTGGTCGCGTTCTCGATCGGCACGGTCGCCTTCTTCTTCGCCGTCGTCTGGGTCGTCTGGGCCGCAGCGGCACTCGTGCTCGTCGGTCTCGTCGTCGGCCTGGTGCTCAAGCGCGCGGGCTACGGCGTGGGCGGGCACCGCTACGTGCCGAAGGCGCACAACTAGGTGCTCGACGACCTGTACGCGGGTGCCCTGGCCGACGCCGGCGCCCGCCGCGACGCGTTGCCCTTCGCTGCCGTCGAGGCCGCGGCGCTCGACCGGGCCCCGGCTCTCGACGCCCGGGCCGCGTTGGCTCCCGCTGCCGGCGTGAAGATCATCGCCGAGGTCAAGCGCGCGAGCCCCTCTCGCGGCGACCTGCACGCGATCCCGGATCCCGCCTCCTTGGCCCTCTCGTACGCGACCGGGGGAGCGAGCGCGATCAGCGTCCTCACCGAGGGCCGCAAGTTCAAGGGCAGCCTGGCCGACCTCGAGGCCGTCCGCGCCGTCGTCGACGTGCCCGTGCTCCGCAAGGACTTCATCGCCGACCCGTACCAGGTCCTCGAGGCTCGTGCCGCGGGCGCCGACCTGGTCCTGCTCATCGTCGCCGGCCTCGAGCAGGCCCGACTGGTCGAGCTGCACGACCTCGTGCGCGAGCTCGGCATGACGGCGCTCGTCGAGACGCACTCGGCAGACGAGGTCTCCCGCGGCCTCGACGCCGGGGCCGAGGTGCTCGGCGTCAACGCCCGAGACCTCTCGACCTTCGAGCTCGACCCCGACCTGTTCGGCCGCCTGGCCGACTCGATCCCCGCCGGCGTCACCCGCGTCGCCGAGTCCGCCGTCATGTCGCCCGCCGACGTGGCGCACTACCGTCGCGCCGGCGCCGACGTCGTGCTCGTGGGCGAGGCCCTCGTCACGCACGGCGACCCCGTCGACGCGCTCACCCGCTTCCTGGAGGTCTGACCGTGGCACTGCGAGACGAGACCGGGCCGTACTTCGGCTCCTTCGGCGGACGCTTCGTCCCCGAGTCGCTGGTCGCGGCACTGGACGAGCTCGACGCCGCCTACAAGGCCGCTGCCGTCGACCCCGAGTTCCAGGCCGAGCTGGCCGCCCTGCACGCGACCTACACGGGCCGGCCGTCGATCGTCACCGAGGTGCCGCGCTTCGCCGAGCACGCCGGCGGCGCGCGCATCCTGCTCAAGCGCGAGGACCTGAACCACACCGGCTCGCACAAGATCAACAACGTGCTCGGCCAGGCGCTGCTCGCCCGCAAGCTCGGCAAGACCCGCCTCATCGCGGAGACGGGCGCGGGCCAGCACGGCGTCGCGACCGCGACCGCCGCCGCCCTGTTCGGCATGTCGTGCGTCGTCTACATGGGCCAGGTCGACACCGAGCGCCAGGCGCTCAACGTCGCCCGCATGCGCCTCCTCGGCGCCGAGGTCGTCTCGGTGACGACCGGCTCCCGCACCCTGAAGGACGCGATCAACGACGCCATGCGCGACTGGGTCGCCAGCGTCGACACGACCCACTACGTACTCGGAACGGTCGCCGGTCCGCACCCGTTCCCCGCCATGGTGCGCGACTTCCACAAGATCATCGGCGAAGAGGCGCGCGAGCAGGTCCTGGCCCTCACCGGCAGGCTGCCCGACGCCGTCACGGCCTGCGTCGGCGGCGGCTCGAACGCGATGGGCATCTTCCACGCGTTCCTCGACGACCCCTCGGTCGAGCTCTGGGGCTACGAGGCGGGCGGCGACGGCGTCGAGACGGGCCGCCACGCGGCCTCGATCACCCTGGGCCGCATCGGCAACCTGCAGGGCACGAAGTCCTACCTCATGCAAGATGAGGACGGCCAGACTCTCGAGAGCCACTCCATCTCGGCCGGCCTCGACTACCCGAGCGTCGGGCCCGAGCACGCCTGGCTCGCCGAGAGCGGGCGCGCGCACTACGAGCCCGTCACCGACGCCGAGGCCATGGCCGCGTTCAAGCTGCTGACGCAGACGGAGGGCATCCTGCCCGCGATCGAGACGGCGCACGCCCTGGCCGGCACCATCAAGCTCGGCCAGCGCCACCCCGACTGGACGATCCTCGTGTCGATGAGCGGCCGCGGCGACAAGGACGTGGCGACCGCGAGCCGCTACTTCGGGGTCCTCGACGAGGAGGCGCAGCAGCTGTGACCGACACGACCTCCGCACCGCAGACCGGCAGCAAGGTCGCGACGGCCATCCGTGCCCGTCGCGACGCGGGCACCGGTGCCCTCATCGGCTACCTGCCCGTCGGCTTCCCCGACCTGGCGACGAGCATCGAGGCCGCCGTCACCCTGGCCGAGAACGGCGTCGACGTCATCGAGCTGGGCCTGCCCTACTCCGACCCCGTCATGGACGGGCCGGTCATCCAGGCGGCGACGCAGCGCGCCCTCGCCGAGGGCTTCCGGGTGCGCGACGTCTTCACGGCCGTCCGCGAGATCACGGCCCGCACCGCCGCTCCCGTCGTCGTCATGACCTACTGGAACCCGGTCGAGCAGTACGGTGTCCGGCGCTTCGCCGACGACCTGGCCGCGGCCGGGGGAGCAGGGCTCATCACGCCCGACCTCATCCCCGACGAGGCCTCCGCCTGGCTCGAGGCCTCAGAGGCAACCGGCCTCGACCGTGTCTTCCTCGCGGCGCCGTCCTCGAGCGACGCCCGCCTCCGCCAGTCCGTCGAGCGCAGCCGCGGCTTCGTCTACACGGTCTCGACGATGGGCATCACCGGCGCACGGACCGACGTCGACGCCGCGGCGCACACGCTCGTCGACCGGCTGCGGGCCGCGGGCGTCGAGCACGCCTGCGTGGGCCTGGGCATCTCGACCGCACAGCAGGTCCGCGAGGTGCTCGAGTACGCCGACGGGGCCATCGTCGGCTCCGCGTTCGTCCGGGCCCTCGCCGACGGCGGGCTGCCCCGCCTCGCCGAGGTCGCCGCCGACCTGTCGGGCGGCGCCGCCGTCCGTCGCTGACGTCCGTTCCTGACGACGGCCCACGCTAGAGTCGTCCTCGCGTCGGCCCGCCGTCGTCCCGTAGTCCCCCCTGAAAGGCGCCCCGCACGTGTTCGTTCCCCTGAGCATCCCGAGCCCCTCCGTCGACTGGCAGTACTTCGACCTGACGAGCTGGATCAACTCGACGTTCGGCGCGGCGCTGCCCGGGTCCCTCCGCATCCACGCCTACGCGATCTGCATCCTCGTCGGGATCATCGCGGCGGTCCTCCTCACGAACAAGCGCCTGGTCGACCGTGGCGCCGAGCGCTGGGTCGTCATCGACGTCGCCATCTTCGCGGTGCCGCTCGGCATCATCGGCGGTCGCTTCTTCCACGTCATCACGCACCCGGCCGACTACTTCTCGTCGGTCGACCGATGGGTGCACGTGCTCTACATCTGGGAGGGCGGGCTCGCCATCTACGGCGCCCTCCTCTTCGGCGCCCTCGGCGTCTGGCTCGGCTGCCGCGCCACCGGCCTGCGCTTCTCCGTCTTCGCCGACGCCCTCGCGCCCGGGCTCCTCGTCGCCCAGGCCTTCGGCCGGCTCGGCAACTGGTTCAACCACGAGCTGTTCGGCCTGCCGACCGACCTGCCCTGGGGCCTCGAGATCGAGTCGACCAACCCCGCCTACCCGGTGGGCCTGCCCGAGGGCACGCTGTTCCACCCGACCTTCCTCTACGAGATCATCTGGATGCTGGCCGGCGTCGCCCTCCTGCTGCTCATCGAGCGCAAGACGGCCATGCAGTGGGGCCGCGCCCTCGCGTTCTACCTGGTCTGGTACGGGATCGGCCGCTCGGTCTTCGAGTCCATCCGCACCGACCCGAGCCTCCTGTTCTTCGGCATCCGCACCAACGTCTGGATGTCCTTCGCCGCGATCGTCCTCGGCATCGCCATCTGGGTCGTCGCGAATCGTCGGCACACGGGCCTGCTGCCCGGTCCGTACGTGCCAGGGCGCGCGCCGTCCGATCGTGCGGCTGAGGTAGACTCGCGCGACACGTACACGGAGGACGACGAACCCGAGTTGGTCACCGTGGCATCATCGGACGACAACACCGAGACCACGCCACGCTCCTGAGCCAGACGGTCACCGACGACACGACCTGTTCCCTCAGCAGCACCCTCCGCGACGAGCACCGCCTCACGGCTGCCACAAGCAGCCACGGGAAGTCATGCTGCGCCGCACCCGGGCCCATCGCCGCCCGGTCAGCACCTGCCGACGACCGCCGCCTCCGCGGCGTCGTCTCGACGACGGGCCGACGACGTCCCGACCCCCATCGGATCTCCCCGTGAGGACGGATCACATGGCGCTCACGCCAGTTCACCAGCAGTTCAGCACCGTTCCCGCTGCTGCGGGCCTGTACGACCCGCGCAACGAGAAGGACGCGTGCGGCCTCGCCATGGTCGCGACGCTCCGCGGCACCCCGGGCCACGACATCGTCGACGCCGCCCTCGGCGCGCTCCGCAACCTCGAGCACCGCGGCGCCATCGGCTCCGACGCGGGCACGGGCGACGGTGCCGGCATCCTCTGCCAGGTCCCCGACGCCTTCCTCCGTGCCGTCGTCGACTTCGAGCTGCCCGAGGCCGGGCAGTACGCCGTCGGCCTCGCGTTCCTCCCCACCGACGAGCAGGAGCGCGCCGAGCTGAAGACCGGCGTCGAGCGCATCGCGAACCTGGAGCAGCTCGACGTCCTCGGCTGGCGCGAGGTGCCGGTGCGCCCCGACGAGCTCGGCTCCCTGGCTCGTGGGGCCATGCCGGCCTTCGAGCAGCTGTTCGTCCGCAGCCGCCGTCACGGTGCCGACGGCGAGCCCCTCTCGGGCGTGGCGCTCGACCGTCAGGCCTACCGCCTGCGCAAGCGCTCCGAGTCCAAGCTCGGCGCGTACTTCGCCTCGCTCGGCAGCCGCACCACGGTCTACAAGGGCATGGTCACGACCCTGCAGCTCGAGCCCTTCTACCCCGACCTCAGCGACGAGCGCTTCGCGTCGAAGCTGGCCGTCGTGCACTCCCGCTACTCGACGAACACGTTCCCGTCCTGGCCGCTCGCGCAGCCGTTCCGGATGATCGCGCACAACGGCGAGATCAACACGGTCCGGGGCAACCGCAACTGGATGCGGGCCCGCCAGTCCCAGCTCGAGTCCGAGCTGCTGGGCGACCTCAAGCCGCTGCTGCCCGTGGTCAGCCCCGGCGCCAGCGACTCCGCCTCGTTCGACGAGGTCGTCGAGCTGCTGAGCCTCACCGGTCGCTCGCTGCCGCACGCGATCATGATGATGGTCCCGGAAGCGTGGGAGAACCAGGTCGACATCGACCCGACCCTGCGCGACTTCTACGAGTACCACTCGATGATCATGGAGGCGTGGGACGGCCCCGCCGCCATCACGTTCACCGACGGCAGCCTCGTGGGCGCCACCCTCGACCGCAACGGCCTGCGCCCCGGCCGCTACCTGGTCACCGACGACGGCCTCGTCGTGCTCGCCAGCGAGATCGGCGTGCTGCCCGACATCGACCCCGCGAAGATCGTCCGCAAGGGCCGGCTGCGCCCCGGCAAGATGTTCCTCGTCGACACCGAGGCCGGCCGCCTGATCGAGGACGACGAGATCAAGCGCGACCTCGCCTCGTCCGAGCCCTTCGGCGAGTGGCTCGCCGAGGGTCGCATCCGCCTCTCCGAGCTGCCGGAGCGCGAGCACATCGTGCACACGCCTGCCTCCGTCATCCGTCGTCAGCGCACCTTCGGCTACACCGAGGAAGAAGTGCGGATCCTGCTCACGCCGATGGCGAAGACCGGGGCGGAGCCCCTCGGTGCCATGGGCAGCGACACGCCCATCGCGGTGCTGTCCGAGCGCCCGCGCCTCCTGTTCGACTACTTCACCCAGCAGTTCGCGCAGGTGACGAACCCGCCGCTCGACTCGATCCGTGAGCAGGTCGTCACGTCGCTGTCGCTCGGCCTCGGCCCGGAGCGCAACCTGCTCTCGGCGACCCCGGAGCACGCGCGCCAGGTCGTGCTCGACTTCCCCGTCATCGACAACGACGAGCTCGCGAAGATCCAGCACATCGACCCGAGCCCCGGGTCGCGAGTCACCTCGACGATCCGCGGCCTCTACCGGGCCGACAAGGGCCCGCGCGCGCTCGAGAAGCGCATCGCGGCGATGTGCAACGAGGTCGACGACGCCATCGAGGCCGGGGCCGAGTTCATCGTGCTCTCCGACCGCGACTCGAACCAGGACTTCGCGCCCGTGCCGTCCCTCCTGATGCTCGCCGCGGTGCACCACCACCTGATCCGCACCGAGAAGCGCATGTCCGTCGGCCTGATCGTCGAGGCCGGCGACGTCCGCGAGGTGCACCACGTCGCGACGCTGATCGGCTACGGCGCGTCGGCGATCAACCCGTACCTCGCCATGGAGACCTGCGAGAACCTCGTGCGGTCGGGCATGATCACCGGCATCTCGCCGGAGGACGCCGTCCACAACCTGATCAAGGCGCTCGGCAAGGGCGTGCTCAAGATCATGTCCAAGATGGGCATCTCGACGGTGTCGAGCTACGCCGCGGCCCAGGCGTTCGAGGCCGTCGGCCTCAGCCAGGAGTTCGTCGACACCTACTTCACCGGCACGTCGAGCGTGCTCGGCGGCGTGGGCATCGACGTCGTCGCGGCCGAGAACAAGCAGCGCCACACGAGCGCCTACCCGACCGACGGGTCCGTCGTGGCGCACGAGCGCCTGGCGACCGGGGGCGAGTACCAGTGGCGCCGTGAGGGCCCCCGGCACCTCTTCAACCCGGACACCGTCTTCCGCCTGCAGCACGCGACGCGCACGCGCCGGTACGACATCTTCCGCGAGTACACGAAGCTCGTCGACGACCAGTCCGAAGACCTGATGACCCTGCGCGGGCTGTTCTCCTTCAGGCAGGGGCTCCGCGAGCCGGTGCCGCTCGACGAGGTCGAGCCGATCGAGTCGATCGTCAAGCGGTTCTCGACGGGCGCGATGAGCTACGGCTCGATCTCGAAGGAGGCGCACGAGACCCTCGCGATCGCGATGAACCGCCTGGGCGGCAAGTCCAACACGGGCGAGGGCGGGGAAGACGTCGACCGGCTGCTCGACCCCGAGCGCCGCAGCGCCGTCAAGCAGGTCGCGTCGGGCCGCTTCGGCGTCACGAGCATGTACCTGACGCACGCCACCGACATCCAGCTCAAGATGGCGCAGGGCGCCAAGCCGGGCGAGGGCGGCCAGCTGCCCCCGACCAAGGTGTACCCGTGGGTTGCCCGCACCCGCCACGCGACGCCGGGCGTCGGCCTGATCAGCCCGCCGCCGCACCACGACATCTACTCCATCGAGGACCTGAAGCAGCTCATCTTCGACGTGAAGCGCGCCAACCCGACCGCTCGGGTGCACGTCAAGCTCGTGAGCCAGTCGGGCATCGGCGCGGTCGCCGCGGGCGTGACGAAGGCCCTCGCCGACGTCGTGCTCGTCTCGGGCCACGACGGCGGCACGGGCGCCAGCCCGCTCAACTCGCTCAAGCACGCCGGCACGCCGTGGGAGATCGGCCTCGCCGAGACGCAGCAGACGCTGATGCTCAACGGCATGCGCGACCGCGTCGTCGTGCAGGTCGACGGCCAGATGAAGACGGGCCGCGACGTCGTGATCGCCGCGCTGCTCGGCGGCGAGGAGTTCGGCTTCGCGACGGCCCCGCTGATCGTCGAGGGCTGCATCATGATGCGCGTCTGCCACCTCGACACCTGCCCTGTGGGCGTCGCCACGCAGAACCCCGAGCTCCGGGCGCGCTTCTCGGGCAAGCCCGAGTTCGTCGTCAACTTCTTCGAGTTCCTGGCGCAGGAGGTGCGTGAGATCCTCGCGTCCCTCGGCTTCCGCAGCCTCGACGAGGCGGTCGGCCGCACCGACGCCCTGGACGTCGACCGCGCCCTCGACCACTGGAAGGCGTCCGGTCTCGACCTGTCGCCCGTGCTGGTCGGCCCGCACTTCGACGACGACGAGCCCCGCCGCAACCGGAGGCAGCAGGACCACGACCTCGAGTCGCACTTCGACGTCGAGCTGATCGCCCGCAGCGCGGACGCGCTCGAGAACGGCGGCAAGGTGGCGATCTCGCTGCCCATCCGCAACACCGAGCGCGCCGTCGGCACCATGCTCGGCCACGAGGTGACCGTCCGCCACGGCGAGCACGGCCTCCCCCAAGGCAGCATCGACGTCACGCTGACGGGCTCGGCGGGGCAGTCGCTCGGCGCGTTCCTCCCGGCCGGGATCACCCTGCGACTCGAGGGCGACAGCAACGACTACGTGGGCAAGGGCCTCTCCGGCGGCATCGTCGTCGTGCGTCCTTCGCGGGAGAGCACCTTCGTCGCCGAGGACAACGTCATCGCCGGCAACGTGATCGGCTACGGCGCGACCCAGGGCAGCCTCTTCATCCGCGGCATCGTGGGCGAGCGCTTCCTGGTCCGCAACTCGGGTGCCAGCGCCGTCGTCGAGGGCGTGGGCGACCACGCGCTCGAGTACATGACCGGCGGGCTCGCCGTCATCCTCGGCGACACGGGCCGGAACCTCGGCGCGGGCATGTCCGGCGGCACGGCCTACGTGCACCGGCTCCGCAGCGAACGGGTGAACGCCGAGTCCCTCGCGTCCGGCGAGCTCGAGCTGCACCCGCTCGGCAGCGCCGACGTCGAGATCCTCACCGACCTCCTGTCGCGGCACCTGGCCGAGACGGGCTCGCCCGTCGCCGAGCGCCTGCTCGCCGACGTCGACGCCTCGGCGTCGGAGTTCGTCAAGGTCCTGCCGCGTGACTACGCCGCCGTCCTCGCCACCCGGCAGACGGCCGTCGACGAGGGTCTCGACCCCGATGGCGACGAAGCCTGGAAGCGAATCCTGGAGGTGACCGGTGGCTGATCCGAAGGGGTTCCTGAAGACCCAGAAGCGCGAGCTCCCGAAGCGTCGTCCCGTGTCCGTGCGGTTGATGGACTACAAGGAGGTGTACGAGCAGCAGGAGAGCGGCGAGCTCCGCCGGCAGGCGGGCCGCTGCATGGACTGCGGCGTGCCGTTCTGCCACCAGGGGTGCCCGCTCGGCAACCTCATCCCCGAGTGGAACGACCTCATGTGGCGCGGCGAGGGCCGCCAGGCCAGCGAGCGGCTGCACGCGACCAACAACTTCCCCGAGTTCACGGGCCGCCTGTGCCCCGCGCCCTGCGAGGCCTCCTGCGTCCTGGGCATCAACCAGCCGCCGGTGACGATCAAGCAGGTCGAGGTCAGCATCATCGACCAGGCCTTCCAGCAGGGCTGGGTCACGCCGCACCCGCCAGAGCGCCTCACGGGCAAGACCGTGGCCGTCGTCGGGTCCGGCCCGGCCGGTCTCGCCGCCGCGCAGCAGCTGACGCGGGCGGGCCACACCGTCGCCGTCTACGAGCGCGACGACCGCATCGGCGGCCTCCTCCGCTACGGCATCCCGGACTTCAAGATGGAGAAGAAGCAGATCGAGCAGCGGCTCGCCCAGATGCGGGCCGAGGGCACGCGCTTCCGGGCCGGCGTCGAGATCGGACGCGACATCGCCTGGGACGACCTCCGCGCACGCTACGACGCCGTCGTGGTGGCCACGGGCTCCACAGTGCCGCGCGACCTCGACATCCCGGGCCGCGACCTCTCGGGCGTGCACTTCGCCATGGAGTACCTGGTGCAGCAGAACCGCACGGGCGCCGGCGACCGGGTCGACGACCAGATCACGGCCGAGGGCAAGCACGTCGTCGTCCTCGGCGGCGGCGACACGGGAGCCGACTGCATCGGCACGGCGCACCGTCAGGGCGCCCTGTCCGTGACCAACCTCGCGATCGGGCAGCAGCCCCCGGAGGAGCGGACCGAGTCCCAGCCCTGGCCCACCTTCCCGACGCTGTTCGAGGTCGCCAGCGCCCACGAGGAGGGCGGAGAGCGGATGTACCTCGCCTCCACCGTCGAGTTCCTGCGCAACGAGGTCGGCGAGGTCCGTGCCGTCCGCGTCGCCGAGACCGAGTACCTCGACGGCCGTCGCGTGCCGAAGGCCGGCACCGAGCGCGAGATCCCCGCCGACCTCGTCCTCCTCGCCCTCGGCTTCACCGGCCCGGAGCGTGAGGCGATCGAGCAGCAGCTGCGCGTGCCGTTCGACTCGCGCGGCAACCTCGACCGCGGCGGCGACTACCAGACGTCCGAGCCCGGCGTGTTCGTGACCGGCGACGCCGGCCGCGGCCAGTCGCTGATCGTGTGGGCGATCGCCGAGGGCCGCGCGGCGGCCTCGGCCGTGGACGCCTGGCTCGAGGGCGAGACGATCCTGCCGTTCCCGGTCAAGCCCACGGATCGCGCCATTTCGGTCTGACCCGGCTCGAGTCGGGAATAAGGTGGTGGGACGGGTCCTCAGCCGTCCCACCCCCCTACCTACAGTAAGGAACACATGAGACGCGCAAAGATCGTCGCCACCCTCGGGCCGGCGACGTCGAGCTACGACGACATCCGGGCCATCATCGACGCCGGCGTCGACGTGGCCAGGATGAACCTCAGCCACGGCAGCTACGACGTGCACGAGTCCGTCTACGCCAACGTGCGCAAGGCCGCTGCGGACGCCGAGCGTCCCGTGGCCGTGCTCGTCGACCTGCAGGGCCCGAAGATCCGCCTCGGCAAGTTCTCCGACGGCCCGCACGACCTGGCTGTCGGCGACGTGTTCAAGATCACGACCGACGAGATCCTCGGCACGAAGGAGATCTGCGGCACGACCTTCAAGGGCCTGCCCGGCGACGTCGCCGTGGGCGACCCGCTGCTGATCGACGACGGCCGCGTGAAGCTGCGCGTGCTCGAGACCGACGGCACGACCGTGACGACCGAGGTCGTCGTGGCGGGCACAGTCTCGAACAACAAGGGCATCAACCTGCCCGGCGTCGCCGTGAGCGTCCCTGCCCTGTCCGAGAAAGACGAAGCGGACCTCCGCTGGGGCCTGGCACTGGGCGCCGACTTCATCGCGCTCTCGTTCGTCCGCGACGCCGACGACGTCACCCGCGTGCACGAGATCATGGCAGAGGAGGGGCGTCGTCTGCCCGTCATCGCCAAGATCGAGAAGCCGCAGGCCGTCGACAACCTCGAGGCCATCATCGACGCGTTCGACGGCATCATGGTCGCCCGTGGCGACCTGGGCGTCGAGCTGCCGCTCGAGGCCGTGCCGATCGTGCAGAAGCACGCCGTCGAGCTGTCCCGCCGCATGGCGAAGCCGGTCATCGTCGCGACGCAGATGCTCGAGTCGATGATCTCCAGCCCGATCCCGACGCGCGCCGAGACGTCCGACGTGGCGAACGCCGTGCTCGACGGTGCCGACGCGGTCATGCTCAGCGGCGAGACCAGCGTGGGGGAGTACCCCGTCGTCACGGTGCAGACCATGGCCCGCATCGTCGCCTCGACCGAGGAGCACGGTCTCGAGCGCATCCCGCCGCTAGGCACGAAGCCCCGCACCCAGGGCGGCGCGATCACCCTCGCGGCGGCCGACGTGGCCGAGTTCGTCCAGGCTCGGTACCTCTGCGTCTTCACCGAGTCGGGCGACTCCGTGCGTCGCATGTCGCGCCTCCGTCACTCGATCCCGATCCTGGCCTTCACTCCCAACGAGGCGACCCGTCGTCGCATGGCGCTCAGCTGGGGCGTGCAGTCCTTCCTCGTCGAGAACGTCACGCACACGGACGCCATGTTCGAGCAGGTCGACGACATCCTCCTCGGCAACGCGCTGGCGCTCTCGGGCGAGAAGGTCATCGTCATCGCCGGTTCCCCTCCCGGGATCGCCGGGTCGACGAACGACCTCCGCGTGCACCGCGTGGGCGACGCGCACGGCGAGGCCGCGCCGGCCTACGCCAGCAAGAACTAGCGCGCTCACCCGACGACGGCCGGGCCGCCTCCACGGAGGCGGTCCGGCCGTCGTCGTCCGCGGGCCCGTACCTGCCGAGACCCGCCGGAGCCGCGCGCACCCTCGCTCGCGCCGCGCGGTGCGCGCGGCTCCGGCGGGTGTGCACGGTCCCGCCGCAGACCACCCGTGCACCCACAGACTGCGGGCGTAGCCTCCCGCCATGTCCGTCGGCCCTTCGCATCCCCGCTGCTTCGTCGTCGGAGGCGCCCTGTGGGTGGTGCCGAGCGGCACCGGCCACGACGTCGACACCACCAGGCGCAGCCGAGCAGGCACCGGACGCGTCGGCGACGACCGCCCCGCCCTCGTCGACGCCTGGACGCTCACCGGGGGAGTCACGGGCGGGTTCTTCATGGGCACAGTGGCGGGCGCCGTCTGGCATGTAGAGGGGCTCGTCGACCTGGCGGCGTTCGTCGTCTCGGGCGCGGTCGTCGGTGCCGTCCTCGCCATCGGCACCAAGCGCCTCTTCGCCGACTTCAGTGAACCGACCCCGGTCCAGACGCAGCCCGTCGAGTCGGATCGTGACCTGCCGGCCGTCCGCGTGCCGTGGGACGTCGCGAACGCCGCCCCGGACGACGCCGACGGTGACGAGCTCGCCCTGTGGTCGCTGCGCGCCGAGCGCTGGCGGCTCGCCCGTGCCGCGAGGGAGGCTCGCGGGCTACGGCTCGGAGACGGACCCGATGACGAGAGAGCCGAGACCGAGGCGGAGTACCGGGAGGCCGCGGCCGACTACGAGCCCGTGGCGCGCCTCCTGGGCCTGCCGCTGCCGCTGCCGCTCTGACGGAGTTGCCGGGCGCACGAAGAAGCCCCGATCCGCCGGGGCGGATCGGGGCTTCAGTGTCGGGGACGATCAGATCGTCACCATCGGCGTCTCGAGGACGCCGCCGAGTCAGATGACGCGGATGTTCTCGGCCTGGAGGCCCTTGTTGCCCTGAGCCGTGTCGAACTCGACCTTCTGGTTCTCCTCCAGGTTGCGGTAGCCGTCGCCGGCGATCGCGGAGAAGTGCGCGAAGACGTCAGTGGATCCGTCGTCGGGGGTGATGAAGCCGAAGCCCTTTTCGGAGTTGAACCACTTAACGGTACCTGTTGCCATTTTTCTTGTTCCTTCAATCAGAGTTGTCGATCTCGATTTCGAGATCGCCAGTCGCGGTGCCTTTTTGTCCGCTCCCTCTGAGAACGACGCCCCCTGGCCGGGATTCCGAGGAACACCGACCTGGCACGTCGCGAGATACAAATGCGTAACACAACAACCAGTCACACCAGCGTAGTGCACGAGCGGCCCGGGTCAACTGTTTCGACACACGAAGTCGAGATCATCTCGATCTCACGCCGGGTCCGCGACGCTGCGGGGGCACTGCCGCGGCACGCGGACGCCGCGCGGAGGCACGCGGAGGGAGAGGAGTCGTCGACCGTGCCGGATGTGGGACTCGAACCCACACGCCCTCTCGGACAGAGCATTTTGAGTGCCCCGCGTCTGCCATTCCGCCAATCCGGCTCACGACGATCGAGGCGAGAATACCGTAGGCTCTGCTTCGTGAGTGACCAGGAAGCAACACCAGCAGCACCCCGTCGCGTCGTCGTCGCAGAGGATGAGTCCCTCATCCGTCTCGACATCGTCGAGATCCTCCGCGACAACGGATTCGAGGTGGTGGGCGAGGCCGGAGACGGCGAGACCGCCGTCGCCCTCGCGACCGAGCTCCGCCCCGACCTCGTCATCATGGACGTCAAGATGCCGAAGCTCGACGGCATCTCCGCGGCCGAGACGCTGAGCAAGAACCACATCGCGCCCGTGGTCCTGCTGACCGCGTTCAGCCAGAAAGAACTGGTCGAGCGCGCCAGCGAGGCCGGCGCCCTGGCCTACGTGGTCAAGCCCTTCACCCCGAACGACCTGCTGCCCGCGATCGAGATCGCCCTCTCGCGCTACACGCAGATCATCACCCTCGAGGCCGAGGTCGCCGACCTCGTCGAGCGCTTCGAGACCCGCAAGCTGGTCGACCGGGCCAAGGGCCTGCTCAACGAGAAGATGGGCCTCACCGAGCCCGAGGCGTTCCGCTGGATCCAGAAGGCGTCGATGGACCGCCGGCTCACCATGCACGACGTCGCCCAGGCGATCATCGAGCAGCTGAGCGTCAAGAAGTAGCCAGTCCGCGCGCACGAAGAGGCCCGTCCCCGGTTGGGGCGGGCCTCTCGCGTCTCGGTCAGCTGCGGGCGCCGTGCCCTGGTCTCAGGTGCGGGCGTCCGTCAGGTAGTTCGTGATGCGCACGGTCGACAGCAGCCGGCCCTGGTCGTCGGTCATGACGACCTGGTGCGTCGAGAGGGTCCGGCCGAGGTGCACCGCGGTGCACGTCCCGGTGACCCACCCGGTCGTGGCCGACCGGCTGTGGCTGGCGTTCAGCTCGATCCCCATCGCGAGGCGTCCCGCCCCGGCGTGGACGTTCGCCGCCACGGAGCCGAGGGTCTCGGCGAGGACGACGTGCGCCCCGCCGTGCAGGATGCCGACCGGCTGGGTGTTGCCCTCGACGGGCATCCGGCCGACGGCGCGCTCCGCGCTCATCTCGAGGATCTCGATGCCCATCTTCTCGGCGAGGGCACCGACGCCGCGGCGGCCGAATAGCTCGATCGCGTCGTCGCTGAGCGCCGCGTCGGGACGCACGGTCCGCTCGGCGTCGTTGGTCGACGCAGCAGGGGTCGAGGAGGAGGTGGTCGCGTCGGTCATGGTGCTCCGGATCCGCTGTCGGGGGCGCCCGCTAGGCTGACGGGGTGTCGGACGAAACGAAGCCTACCCTCCTGGTCATCGACGGCCATTCCCTCGCGTTCCGGGCGTTCTACGCCCTGCCCGTCGACAGTTTCGTGAACCGGGAGGGGCAGCACACCAACGCCATCCACGGGTTCATCTCGATGCTGCTCAGCCTCCTCAAGAACGAGAAGCCGACCCACCTCGCCGTCGCGTTCGACATCTCGCGGTTCTCGTTCCGCACGCGCGAGTACCCCGAGTACAAGGGCACGCGCTCCGAGACCCCCGTCGAGTTCGTGGGGCAGATCCCGCTCCTCCAAGAGGCGCTGCACGCCATGGGCATCACGACCATCACCAAAGAGGATTTCGAGGCCGACGACATCCTCGCGACCCTCGCCGTGCGCGGTCGGGACGACGGCTACCGGGTCCTGATCGTCTCCGGTGACCGCGACGCCATCCAGATGGTCAACGACGATGTGACGCTGCTCTACCCGTCGGCACGCGGCGTGAGCGAGCTGACCCGCTACGACCGCGACAAGGTGTTCGAGCGCTACGGCATCGAGCCCCACCAGTACCCCGAGATCGCGGCGCTCGTCGGCGAGACGAGCGACAACCTGATCGGCATCGACAAGGTCGGCGAGAAGACGGCCGTCAAGTGGATCAACCAGTTCGGCAGCCTCGACGAGGTCATCGCCCACGCCGACGAGATCAAGGGCGTCGTCGGCGGCAACCTGCGCGAGCAGAAAGAGCGGGCGATCCGCAACCGGCGGCTCAACCGCCTCGTGACCGACGTCGAGCTGCCCGTGGCGCCCGGCGACCTCGAGCGGCGAGCAGTCGACGCCGAGGCCGTGCGCGAGCTCTTCGACAAGCTCCAGTTCCGCACGCTCCTCGAGCGGGTGCTCACCCTCGCCGACGCGGGCGGCGCCGCGCCCGACGCCGCCGGCGAGGGCGCCGTCGTGGCCGCCCCGGCCGGCCTGCCCGTCGTCCGCACGCTCATCGACGAAGAGCTCGCCTTCTGGCTGAGGAAGCACGCGTCCGACCCGGCGTCGCCGGTGGGGCTCAGCGTCGAGTACGGCGCCGAGGGCGTCGTGGGCCTCGGCATCTCGTCCCACGACGAGTCCGCGTACGTGCCGTGGGCCACGGGCCGCGGCGACTACGTGGCCCTCGAGGCCTGGCTCGACGCCGACTCGCCCAAGGTGCTGCACGACGCCAAGCGCGCCTACAAGGCGCTGTCCAAGGCGGGTCTCGCGCTCACCGGCATCGCGGGCGACACGCGGGTCGCAGCGTGGCTGCTCAGGCCGGGCCGCACCTCCTTCGCCCTCACCGACCTCGTCTACGAGCAGCTCGGCGAGACCCTGCCGGTGGCCGACCCGAACCAGCTCGTGCCGGCCGACGAGCAGGTCAGCGTCGCGACAGAGGCCTGGTACACGCTGCGGCTCGCCGAGTCGTTCCACGAGTCCCTCGACGAGGGCTCCCGTCGTGTGCTCGTCGACCTTGAACTGCCCCTCGTCCCCGTGCTCGGCGACATGGAGCTCACGGGCGTCGCGGCGGACCACCCCGTCCTGGCCGAGCTCTCCACGCGCCTCGGCGAGACGGCGGCGGGTCTCGCGACGGATGCGTTCGCCGAGATCGGGCGCGAGGTCAACCTCGGCTCGCCGAAGCAGCTGCAGGAGGTCCTGTTCGACCAGCTCGAGATGCCCAAGACGCGCGCGACGAAGACGGGCTTCTCGACCGACGCGGCCTCCCTCGCCGACCTCCAGGAGAAGCACCCGCACCCGTTCCTCGGTCTGCTGCTGCAGCACCGCGACGCGACGAAGCTGCGTCAGATCATCGACACGCTCGACAAGTCGATCGCCGACGACGGTCGCATCCACACGACCTACGACCAGACGGGCACCACCACCGGCCGCATCTCGTCCGTCGACCCGAACCTCCAGAACATCCCGGTCAAGGCCGCGGTGGGCCGTGAGATCCGGGCCGCGTTCGTGCACGGGCCGGAGTACGAGACCCTCCTGACGGCCGACTACTCGCAGATCGAGATGCGCATCATGGCTCACCTCTCCGGCGACGCCGGGCTGATCGAGGCCTTCAACGCGGGAGAAGACCTGCACCGCTTCGTCGGCGCCCGCATCTTCGGGGTCGAGCCGGCCGACGTCAGCCCCGCGATGCGGACCAAGGTCAAGGCGATGTCGTACGGCCTCGCCTACGGCCTGAGCGCCTTCGGCCTGTCGAAGCAGCTGCGGATCGAGAGCTCCGAGGCGAAGCAGCTGATGACCGACTACTTCGCGCGCTTCGGCGCGGTCAGGGAGTACCTGCGCAACGTCGTCGAGAAGGCCCGCGAAGACGGCTACACCGAGACGATCTTCGGCCGCCGGCGCCCCTTCGCCGATCTCAAGTCGCCCAACCGCGTCCTCCGCGAGAACGCCGAGCGCGCCGCGCTGAACGCACCGATCCAGGGGTCGGCCGCCGACATCATGAAGAGGGCGATGCTCGGCGTCCGCAGCGAGCTAGACGAGCGGGAGATGGCCAGCCGGGTGCTGCTGCAGGTGCACGACGAGATGATCGTCGAGGTCGCGCCGGGCGAGGTCGACGACGTCCGCGACATCGTCAGCCGCCGCATGAGCGGAGCTGCCGACCTCCGGGTGCCGCTCGACGTCAGCGTCGGCCTCGGTGCCAGCTGGGACGCCGCAGCGCACTAGAGCGATGGCCGCCGCCCCCGAAACGGGCACAAGCGGGGGCGACACGCGCGTCGGACTTGACCAGCAGGCCCGAACGGACTTATATAAACCCGGAACAACATCTGTTCCTGTTCTTCCTGCCCCAGCTGTCCACCCCGCTCTCCCCGCTCGGCCTCACCGCCCCGCGAGCCGCACGACTGACGACGGAGTCTCCGCGCATGTACGCTCCCGAGCGCCACCAGCAGATCCTGGACTCGGCGCGCACGCGCGGCCGCGTCGAGGTCGCCGGCCTGGCCCGAGAGCTGTCCGTGACGCCGGAGACCGTCCGTCGCGACCTCACCGCCCTCGAGCGCCGAGGCGTCCTCCGTCGGGTCCACGGCGGCGCCATCGCCGTCGAGCGCCTCGGCATCGAGCCGCACGTCGCCGACCGCGAGGGCTCGGCCGCCGGCGAGAAGGAGCGCATCGCCCGCGCCGCCCTCGACGAGCTGCCCGACGGCGGTTCGATCATCGTCGACGCGGGCACCACCACGGTCCGGTTCGCCGAGCTGCTGCCCACCGACCGTGAGCTCACCGTCGTGACGCACTCGCTGCCGGTCGCGAACGTGCTGGTCGCCCGGCCCAACGTGACCCTCCACCTCCTGGGCGGCGTCGTCCGCGGCCGGACGCTCGCGGCCGTGGGGGAGTGGACCCGCACCCAGATCGCCGAGGTCTTCGCCGACGTCGCCTTCATGGGCACGAACGGCCTGTCCGCCGAGCGGGGCCTCACCACGCCCGACCTCGCGGAGGCGCGGGTCAAGAAGGCCCTGATGGCGGCCTCGCGCCGCACGGTCATCCTCACCGACCACTCCAAGTTCGGCCGTGAGGACTTCGCCCGCGTGGCCCCGCTCTCCGAGGTCGACACGGTCATCACCGACTCCGGCGTCGACGCCGACCTCGCCGACGACGTCGAGCGCTCCGGCCCCCGGGTGGTGATCGTGTGATCGTCACCGTCACCCTCAACCCGAGCCTCGACCGCACCGTCGAGGTCGGCCGCCTCGACCGCGGCGACGTCGTGCGCACCGGCGCGCCGCTCCTCGAGCCTGCCGGCAAGGGCGTCAACGTGGCCAGGGCCCTGACCGCCCACGGCGTCCACAGCGTGGCCGTGCTCCCGGTCGGCGGCCGCGAGGGCGCCGAGCTGAGCGCCCTCCTCGACGCGGCCGGCGTCAGCGCGCGGTACGTGCCCGTCTCGGGTCGCACCCGGTCGAACCTGACCGTCGCCGAGCCCGGCGGCACGGTGACCAAGCTGAACGAGCCCGGTCTCGCGCTGAGCCACGACGACCTCACCGCGATCACCGCGGTCGTCCGGGCCACGGCCGAGGACGCCACCTGGATCGTCGTGTCCGGCAGCCTGCCGCCCGAGATCAGCACGGCGACGTTCGCCCGCTTCGTCGACGACGTCCGCCGCACCGGGGCGAAGCTCGCCGTCGACACCAGCGGCGACGCGCTCTCCGCGGCCGTCGAGGCGCGTCCCGACCTGCTGAAGCCGAACCTCGGCGAGCTCGCCGAGCTGGCAGGCCGCTCGCTCGACACCCTCGGCGACGTCGTGGCGGCCGCCGAGGCCGTCCGTGCCTCCGGGGTCGGCACCGTGCTCGTGAGCCTCGGGGCCGAGGGCGCCGTCCTCGTCGGGCCCGGCGGCGTCGTCGTCGGCACGTCGCACGTCGCCGTCCCGCGCAGCACGGTCGGCGCGGGCGACAGCTTCCTCGCCGGCTACCTCGCGACCGAGACCGCAGGAGGCGCCCCCCGCGACGCCCTCCTCGCCGCCCTGACCTGGGGTGCCGCAGCCACGAGGCTGCCCGGCACCACCGTCCCTGCCCCCTCCGACCTCGACGCCTCCGAGGCGTCGCTCCTGGCGCAGCCCGACCTGACGAGCCCGCTCGTCGGGGACGCGGCCGCCGCCTCCTCGATCCCCACCCGACGCACCACGTCCCTGCCCACCACCCTCACCGAGACTCACCACTGAGTACGAAGGAGTACCGCCCCTCATGTCCGAATTCACCCCCACGGTCACCGGAACGGGAGTCCGCGCGCGCGTCCAGCGCTTCGGCGGCTTCCTCGCCGGCATGGTCATGCCGAACATCGGCGCGTTCATCGCCTGGGGCCTCATCACGGCCCTCTTCATCCCGACGGGCTGGACGCCCAACGAGACCGTCGCGTCGCTCGTCGACCCGATCATCCTGTACCTGCTCCCGATCCTGATCGCCTACACCGGTGGCCGGATGGTCCACGGGCAGCGCGGCGCCGTCATCGCCTCGATCGCCGTGATGGGCGTCATCGTGGCGACCGACAAGCCGCAGTTCCTCGGCGCGATGATCGTCGGCCCGCTGGCCGCCCTGCTGCTCAAGCAGTTCGACCGCGCGCTCGACGGCCGCATCAAGTCCGGCTTCGAGATGCTCGTCAACAACTTCTCGCTCGGCATCTTCGGCGGGGCCATGGCGATCGGCGCCTACTTCGGCATCGCACCGCTCACCTCGGGCCTGACCACCGTCCTCGGCAACGGGGTCGACTTCCTCGTGGAGCGCGGCCTGCTGCCGCTGGCGTCCCTGCTGATCGAGCCGGCGAAGATCCTGTTCCTCAACAACGCCATCAACCAGGGCGTGCTCACGCCCCTCGGCATCGACCAGGCCGCCGAGTCCGGCAAGTCCATCCTGTTCATGCTCGAGTCGAACCCCGGCCCCGGCCTCGGCATCCTGCTCGCGTTCCTCTTCTTCGGACCGCGTGCCATCCGTCCGTCGGCGCCCGCCGCGATCATCGTGCAGTTCTTCGGCGGCATCCACGAGATCTACTTCCCGTACGTGCTGATGAAGCCCATCCTGCTGATCGGCGCCGTCCTCGGCGGCGCGACCGGTGTCGGCTTCTTCCTCCTGACGGGGGTCGGCCTGGTCGCCAGCCCCTCGCCCGGCAGCATCATCGCCTACGCCCTCGTCGCCGCTCCCGGCGACTTCCCGGTGATCCTGGTCGGCATCCTGCTGTCCGCCGCCGTCTCGTTCGTGGTCTGCTCGTTCCTCATGGGCTTCGGCCGCAAGGAGAAGCGCGAGGCCGCCGCCGAGGACGACGCAGCCCAGGCACAGGCACTCGCCGACGCCCAGGCCGCCACGGCCGCCAACAAGGCGACCAGCAAGGGCACGGCCGCGCCCTCAGCGTCCAACTGATTGACTCGGGGGGTCGGCTCCGGCCGACCCCCCACCCTGAGAAACAAGGAGACTGACATGGCAACCCTCGACGGTTCCTCCATCAAGAAGCTCATCGTCGCGTGCGACGCGGGCATGGGCAGCAGCGTCATGCTGGCCTCGACCCTGAAGAAGCAGCTCAAGAAGAGCGGCGTCACCGTCGAGCACTCGCCCGTCGCCGACATCCCGGCCGACGCCGACGTCGTCGTGACGCAGAACAACCTCGCCGAGCGTGCGCGCGGCGTCGTGCCGAACATCCCCGTCGTCCCGTTCCAGCTGTTCATGGGCGACCCCTCGGTCGCCAAGGTGGTCAAGGCCATCCAGGACGGCACGACGGTCGAGGTCTGACGATGGCGGACCAGCAGGCACCCGAGCTGACGTCGCTCCTCGCGGAGTCGTCGATCCGTCTCGACGAGAAGGCCGCGAGCCGCGACGAGGCCATCCGCGCCGCGGGCCAGGCGCTGATCGAGGCCGGGGCGATCGACGAGACCTACGTCGACGCCATGTTCGAGCGCGAGAACTCGGTGTCGACCTACGTCGGCGAGGGCGTCGCCATCCCGCACGGCACGCTCGCCGGCAAGGACTCGGTGAAGAAGGACGCGCTGGTCGTGCTCCGCTTCCCGACCCCGGTCGACTGGGACGGCAACGAGGTCTCGGTCGCCGTCGGCATCGCCGCCGCGGGCAACGGACACATCGCCATCCTGAGCCAGCTCGCCAGCATCCTGATGGACCCCGACTCCGCCGCGGCGCTCCGCGGCGCCACGACGACGTCGGAGGTCTACGAGCTGCTCGCGTCGACCGACGACGACGAGTGACGGGCGGCTCGGTCTCCTCGTGAGAGCAGCGAAGTGGTGGGCCCCGGGCGACGTGCGTCTCGACGACGTGGCGACGCCCGGGGTCTCTCGCGGTGAGCTCCTCCTCCGGGTCGACAACTGCTCCGCCTGCGGCACCGACCTCAAGATCCTCCGGTCGGGCCACCCCCACATGACCGGCCCGCAGGTGATGGGGCACGAGGTCGCCGGCACGGTCGTGGAGGTCGGCGACGACGTCGACGGCTGGTCCGTCGGCGATCGCGTCCAGGTCATCGCGGCAGTGCCGTGCGGCACCTGCGACGTCTGCCGGGCCGGCCGGCCGAGCGTGTGCCCCCGCCAGACGAGCATCGGCTACCAGTACGCCGGCGGCTTCGCCGAGTTCATGGTCGTCCCGGCCGCAGTGCTCGCGGTCGACGGCGTCAACAGGGTCCCCGACCACGTGTCCTCCGAGGAGGCGTCGCTCGTCGAGCCGCTGGCCTGCGTCCTGAACGGCCAGGAGCTCGCGAGGGTCGGCGAGGGAGACAGCGTCCTCGTCATCGGCTCGGGTCCGATCGGCTGCATGCACGTGCGCCTGGCCCGCGCCAGGGGAGCGCGACAGGTGATCCTCATCGATGCCAACGCGGACCGCCTCGCGCGGGCCGCGGCCCTCGTCCGCCCTGACCTCGCCGTCGCGGTGGAGGCGGGAGCGGACGGTCGGCAGGACGTCCTCGACCAGGTGCGCGCCGCCTCCGGCGGGCTGGGGGTCGACGTCGTCATCACGGCCGCGGCCTCGCGCCCTGCCCAGGAGCAGGCTCTCGCACTCCTGGCGCCCGGCGGCCGCCTCAGCCTCTTCGGCGGCCTCGCCCGCGACGACTCGCAGATCAGCATCGACTCCAACCTCGTCCACTACCGTGAGCTGACGATCGTGGGCGTGAACGGGTCGAGCCCCGCTCACAACCGCGAGGCGCTGCGGCTCATCGCCTCGGGCGAGGTCGTGGTGGGCGATCTCATCACCCACCGCTTCCCGCTCGACCGCCTGCACGACGCCCTCGAGGCCATCGCCAGCGGCGAGGCCATCAAGGTCACGATCGAGCCCCACCCCCACGACTGACACCACCACGGGCCCCGGCCCGCACCCCGACCAGACCGGTCTCGACCAAGGAGAAGAAATGCCAGAACGCACCGTCACCATCGCCTCGAGCGTCGGCCTGCACGCCCGTCCCGCCTCGCTGTTCAGCCAGGCCGCCGGCAAGAGCGGCGCCAAGGTCACGCTGACGTCGCCCGCCGGCAAGACCGTCAACGCCGCCAGCATCCTCGGCGTGCTCTCGCTCGGCATCGGCCACGGCGACGAGGTCGTCCTCGCCACCGACGGCGACAACGCCGACGCGGCCCTCGACGAGCTGGCCACGCTGCTCGAGACGGACCTCGACGCCGAGTAGCACCTGTCCGTCCCGCGGGGCGTCGCGTCGACCGAGGTCGAGGGGACGCCCCGCCGTCGTGTCGCTAGCCTCGACCCATGACCGAGCCCACGACGCCTCCCGTCCGCCCGCAGACCCCGATCGACGGCATCGCCGAGCGCTGGGTCGACGAGCTCGTCGACCTCGACCCCACCACGGCGACGTGGATCGGGCGCGAGGGCCGCACCGGCGAGTACGGCGACTACTCGCCGGCCGGCCACGAGCGCCACGTCGAGGCCGTCCGGCGCGTGCTCGCCGAGCTGGAGGCCGCGACGCCGGTCGACGACGTGGACCGCGTCACCCAGGACGACCTCGGAGCCGAGCTCCGCCTCGACCTCGAGTACGCCGAGCAGCGCCTGCAGCTGCGCGACCTGAACGTCATCGCCTCGCCGCTCCAGGCGATCCGCGAGGTCTACGACCTCATGCCCACCGAGACCGAGGGCGACTGGGCCGACGTCGCCTCTCGCCTCGGCAGGGTCGACCAGGCCCTCGGGCAGCTGGTCGAGACCCTCCGCCAGGGGATCGCGGAGGGCGTCGTGCCGGCGCGGCGTCAGGTGGAGGCGGTCGCTGAGCAGTGCGCTCGGATCGGTTCTCCGGACGGCTTCTTCGCCGAGCTCGCCTCGTCCGCACGACTGGCCGACGGCACCGCCCCCTCGTCGGCGCTCGCGTCCGACCTCGCGAGGGGCGCCTCCTCTGCGGGGGAGGGCTATCTCGAGGCCCGCCGGTTCCTGCTCGACGAGCTGCTGCCCGCGGCCGCCGTCGAGGACGGCGTCGGCCGTGACGCCTACGCCCTGCACTCGAGGCGGTTCCTCGGAGCGACCGTCGACCTCGACGAGACGTACGAGTGGGGCCTCGACGAACTCGCCCGGATGACGAGCGAGCAGGAGGCGGTGGCCCGCGAGATCGAGCCGGGCGCGGACGTGGCGCGCGCGATCGCCGTCCTCGACGCCGACCCTGCCCGGCAGCTCGAGGGCACGGAGGCGCTGCAGCAGTGGATGCAGCAGCTCAGCGACCGCGCCGTGGCCGAGCTCGCCGGCACGCACTTCGACGTGCCGGAGCCCGTCCGGCGCCTCGAGTGCCGGATCGCGCCCACGAAGGACGGCGGCATCTACTACACGAGCCCCAGCGACGACTTCTCCCGCCCCGGCCGGATGTGGTGGTCGGTGCCGGAGGGCGTCACGAGCTTCGGCACCTGGCGCGAGACGACGACCGTGTTCCACGAGGGCGTGCCGGGGCACCACCTCCAGCTCGGCCAGGCGGTCTACAACAGCGCCCTGCTGAACACCTGGCGGCGTCAGCTCGCCGGCACGTCGGGCCACGCGGAGGGGTGGGCCCTCTACGCTGAGCGGCTCATGGACGAGCTCGGCTGGCTGTCGGACCCGGGCGACCGGCTAGGCATGCTCGACGGACAGAGGATGCGGGCTGCGAGGGTCGTGCTCGACATCGGCGTGCACCTCGGCAAGACCCTCCCCGGCTCGACCGAGCCCTGGAGCCACGCCTCGGCGCTGTCGTTCATGCGCGCCAACGTCAACATGGACGACGAGTTCGTGCGCTTCGAGGTCGACCGGTACCTCGGCTGGCCGGGCCAGGCGCCCTCGTACAAGGTCGGACAGCGCATCTGGGAGGACCTGCGGGCCGAGCGGGCTCGTCGCGAGGGGGCGGACTTCGACCTCCGCGCGTTCCACCGCGAGGCGCTCCAGCTCGGGGGCGTGGGGCTCGACACGCTGCGGCGCGCGCTGCTCTCCTGATCGTTGCCCGTCGGGGCGACGCGCAGGTAGTATGTACCAGCGCTATCTGCGCCGATCTGTCCGCACGCCGCGGTCGACACCCCCGAGAAGGCCCAGCCCTCCGGGACGACCACGGCCCGATACATGCTTTCACTGGAGCACTAACTACATGACAACCGTAACGACCAAGGCACCCAAGCAGGTCGCCATCAACGACATCGGATCCGCTGATGACTTCCTGGCCGCGGTCGAGAAGACCCTGAAGTTCTTCAACGACGGCGACCTCATCGAGGGCACCGTCGTCAAGATCGACCGCGACGAGGTCCTCCTCGACGTCGGCTACAAGACCGAGGGCGTCATCCCCTCGCGCGAGCTGTCGATCAAGCACGACGTCGACCCGACCGAGGTCGTCGAGGTCGGCGACACCGTCGAGGCCCTCGTCCTCCAGAAGGAGGACAAGGAAGGCCGTCTGATCCTGTCCAAGAAGCGCGCTCAGTACGAGCGTGCCTGGGGCGACGTGGAGAAGATCAAGGACGCCGACGGCGTCGTCACCGGAACGGTCATCGAGGTCGTCAAGGGCGGCCTCATCGTCGACATCGGCCTCCGTGGCTTCCTGCCCGCGTCGCTCATCGAGCTGCGCCGCGTCCGCGACCTCACGCCCTACCTGGGCCAGGAGATCGAGGCGAAGATCCTCGAGCTCGACAAGAACCGCAACAACGTGGTCCTGTCGCGCCGTGCGCTCCTCGAGCAGACGCAGTCCGAGAGCCGCACCACGTTCCTCAACAACCTGCACAAGGGCCAGGTCCGCAAGGGCATCGTCTCCTCGATCGTCAACTTCGGCGCGTTCGTCGACCTCGGCGGCGTGGACGGCCTCGTGCACGTCTCCGAGCTCAGCTGGAAGCACATCGAGCACGCCAGCGAGGTCGTCGAGGTCGGTCAGGAAGTCACCGTCGAGATCCTCGAGGTCGACCTCGACCGTGAGCGCGTGTCGCTCTCGCTCAAGGCGACGCAGGAGGACCCGTGGCAGGTCTTCGCCCGCACCCACGCCATCGGACAGGTCGCGCCGGGCAAGGTCACGAAGCTCGTCCCCTTCGGCGCGTTCGTCCGCGTCGCGGACGGCATCGAGGGCCTCGTGCACATCTCCGAGCTGTCGGCGAAGCACGTCGAGCTGGCCGAGCAGGTCGTCGCCGTCGGCGACGAGGTGTTCGTCAAGGTCATCGACATCGACCTCGACCGTCGCCGCATCTCGCTGAGCCTCAAGCAGGCCAACGAGGGCGTGGACCCCGAGGGCACCGAGTTCGACCCGGCGCTCTACGGCATGCTCACCGAGTACGACGACCAGGGCAACTACAAGTACCCCGAGGGCTTCGACCCGGAGACGAACGAGTGGCGCGAGGGCTTCGACTCGCAGCGCGAGAAGTGGGAGCAGGACTACGCTGCCGCCCAGGCTCGCTGGGAGGCGCACAAGAAGCAGGTCGCCGCGTCGCTCACCGAAGAGGCCTCGTTCGAGGCTCCCTCGGGCTCGACCTTCTCGAGCGAGACCGCCGGTGCCGGCACCCTCGCCGACGACGAGTCGCTCGCCGCTCTGCGCGAGAAGCTGTCCAGCAGCAACTAGTCACACCCAGGTCGCGGCGCCTCGGCGCCTGACCGACTCGAACGGCGGTCCCCTCCTCGAGGGGGCCGCCGTTCGGCGTTCCGGGGCCGCGGTCCCGGGTAGCCTCGACGCATGTTCGTCTGTGGCCTGACCGGGGGCATCGCCGCCGGCAAGAGCGTCGTGTCCCGCCGTCTCGCCGAGCGGGGCGCGGCCCACGTCGACGCCGACCAGCTCGCCCGCGAGGTCGTCGCGCCGGGCACGCCCGGACTCGAGGCGATCCGGCGGCGCTTCGGAGACCACGTCCTGACGCCGTCGGGCGACCTCGACCGGCCCGCGCTCGGCGCCCTGGTCTTCTCCGACCTGGCGGCCCGGCGTGACCTCGAGGCGATCACCCACCCTGCCGTCCGCGAGCTCTCCCGCCGGCGCATGCAGGAGGCGGTGGCCGACGACCCGGCGAGGGTGGTCGTCTACGACGTCCCCCTCCTGGTCGAGACGCGCGGCGCAGCCGAGTTCGACGTCGTCGTGGTCGTGCACGCGCCCCGCGACGTCCGCATCGGCCGGCTCGTCGAGCTCCGGGGGATGAGCGAGGAGGAGGCGGTCCGGCGGGTGGACGCGCAGGCCGACGACGAGGCCCGCCTCGCCGTGGCCGACATCGTCGTCGACTCGTCGATCTCGCTGGAGGCGACCCTCGCGCGGGCCGACGAGGTCGCCGAGGTGCTGCGTTCGCTGTCAGCGGCGAAGGCGGCGGGCCCCTCGGGGCCGAGTGTCAGTGGTCGCTCCTAGACTCGGAGACATGGAACCGACCCGCAGTGTCCGCCCCTTCGAAGTAGTCAGCGAGTACGAGCCGAGCGGTGACCAGCCGGCCGCCATCGCCGAGCTCGCGGGGCGCATCAACGCGGGCGAGACCGATGTCGTGCTGCTCGGCGCGACGGGCACCGGCAAGTCCGCGACCACCGCCTGGCTGGTCGAGCAGGTCCAGCGCCCGACCCTCGTCCTGGCCCACAACAAGACCCTCGCCGCGCAGCTGGCCAACGAGTTCCGCGAGATGTTCCCGCACAACGCCGTCGAGTACTTCGTCTCGTACTACGACTACTACCAGCCAGAGGCGTACGTCCCGCAGACCGACACCTTCATCGAGAAAGACAGCTCGATCAACGCCGAGGTCGAGCGGCTGAGGCACTCCACGACCAACTCGCTCCTCAGCCGCCGCGACGTCATCGTCGTCTCCACGGTGTCCTGCATCTACGGCCTCGGCACGCCAGAGGGCTACATGCAGGCGATGATCGCCCTGCAGGTGGGCATGAAGATCGACCGCGAGACGCTGATCCGGCGTTTCGTCTCGATGCAGTACCAGCGCAACGACATCGACTTCTCCCGCGGCAACTTCCGGGTGCGCGGCGACACCATCGAGATCATCCCGATGTACGAAGAGCTCGCCATCCGCATCGAGATGTTCGGCGACGAGATCGAGGCGCTGTACGCGCTGCACCCGCTGACGGGCGACGTCGTCCGCACGATGGACTCGGTCTCGGTGTTCCCCGGCTCGCACTACGTCGCGGGCACCGACGTGATGCACCGTGCCATCGGCACCATCAAAGAAGAGCTCGCGACCCGTCTCGACGAGCTCGACAAGCAGGGCAAGCTGCTCGAGTCGCAGCGCCTCCGCATGCGCACGACCTTCGACCTCGAGATGATGGAGCAGATCGGCTTCTGCAACGGCATCGAGAACTACTCCGCACACATCGACGGCCGAGGTCCGGGTGAGGCGCCGCACTGCCTCCTCGACTACTTCGCCGACGACTTCCTCGTCGTGATCGACGAGTCGCACGTGACGGTCCCGCAGATCGGCGCTATGTACGAAGGCGACGCGTCGCGCAAGCGCACGCTGGTCGACCACGGCTTCCGGCTGCCGAGCGCGCTCGACAACCGCCCGCTCAAGTTCGAGGAGTTCCTCGGCAGGGTCGGGCAGAAGGTCTACCTGTCGGCGACCCCTGGCAAGTACGAGCTCGGCATCACCGACAGCGTGGTCGAGCAGATCATCCGCCCCACGGGACTCGTCGACCCGCAGATCGTGGTCAAGCCCTCCGAGGGCCAGATCGACGACCTGCTCGACGAGATCCGTGTCCGCGTCGAGAAGGACGAGCGCGTGCTCGTCACGACCCTCACCAAGAAGATGGCCGAAGAGCTGACCGACTTCCTCACCGAGGCCGGGGTCCGGGTCCGCTACCTGCACTCCGACGTCGACACCCTCCGACGCGTCGAGCTGCTGACCGAGCTGCGCCAGGGCGTCTACGACGTCCTCGTGGGCATCAACCTCCTCCGCGAGGGCCTCGACCTGCCCGAGGTGTCCCTGGTCGCCATCCTCGACGCTGACAAAGAAGGCTTCCTGCGATCGTCGACGTCGCTCATCCAGACCATCGGCCGCGCGGCGCGCAACGTCTCCGGCGAGGTGCACATGTACGCCGACGTCATGACCGACTCGATGCGCAACGCCCTCGAGGAGACAGACCGCCGACGCGAGAAGCAGGTCGCCTACAACCTCGAGCGCGGCATCGACCCCCAGCCGCTCCGCAAGAAGATCGCCGACATCACCGAGGTCCTCGCCCGCGAGGGTGCCGACACGGCCGAGCTGCTGGCCGGCCGCCAGGGCGGCAAGCGCGCCCCGACGCCGAACCTCCGTCGAGAGGGCAAGGCCGCGAACGCGGCGAACGGGCTGGAGTCGATCATCGCCGACCTCAACGACCAGATGCTGCAGGCTGCCGCCGAGCTCAAGTTCGAGCTCGCCGGGCGCCTCCGCGACGAGGTCGCCGACCTCAAGCGAGACCTTCGCCAGATGGAGGCGGCCGGCCATGCCCGCTGATCGCCGCCTCCGCGTCGTCGTCACGGGGGCGACCGCGGGGCTGGGCTACTTCGCGGCCGAGCGCCTCGCCGCCCTCGGCCACCAGGTCGTGCTGGCCGCCCGTAGTCCCGAGCGGGCTGTCCGGGCTGCGGACGCCGTCCGCGACCGCGTCCCCGGCGCCGACGTGTCGACCGTCGACCTCGACCTCGCAGACCTGTCCTCGGTGCGGTCGGGCGCGGACGCGCTCACCGCAGCGGGCGGCGTCGACGCGCTCCTCGCGAACGCGGGGGTCGTCGGCTCGCGTCGCCGTCAGACGACGGCGGACGGGTTCGAGCTCCAGTTCGGCACGAACCACCTCGGGCACTTCGCGCTCGTCTCGCACCTGCTGCCGACGCTCTCCGAATCGCCTCGCGGCCGCATCGTGCACCTCGGCAGCATCAGCCACCGCTTCGTCCGCCTCGACCTCGACGACCCCATGATGGTGTCGAGCTACTCGGGCGCCGTCGCCTACGCACGGTCGAAGCTCGCGGTCATGACGTTCGGCCTCGAGCTCGACCGGCGCCTCCGGGCCTCGGGCTCGTCCGTGTCGAGCGTCATCGCCCACCCGGGGCTGTCGTGGGAGTCGCTCAGCGACCCGCGGCCGCCCGTGGTCGAGCCGCGTCGGCCACCGGCGGTCGTCACCTCCGCCATGCACGTCTTCTCCCAGGGCAAGGAGGCAGGGGCCGAGCCCCTCGTCCACGCGACCGTCGGCTCCGAGGTGCAGGGCGGGGAATACTGGGGCCCCTCCGGGTGGTTCCAGCTGACCGGCCCGCCCGCCGTCGTCCCGACGAAGAACCACGCGCGAGACCGAGCCTCCGCAGAACGGCTCTGGGCCGTCTCTGCCGAGCTCACCCACACAGAACCCGTCCTCTAGCGCGCGGACGCTCCTCCTGGCCTCGCCGGCCGGTCGATCTCATCGTCGGCCGAACTCGATGTCAGGGGCTTCCGTAGAATGGTAAGAGTGTCAATCTCACCCGTAGAAGGTTCCTCCGTGCTCAGCGTGCGGGGTGCCCGAGTCCACAACCTCGACAACGTCGACCTCGAGATCCCGCGTGACTCGATGGTCGTCTTCACCGGCCTCTCCGGGTCGGGAAAGTCGTCCCTCGCGTTCGACACGATCTTCGCCGAGGGCCAGCGCCGCTACGTCGAGTCGCTCTCCGCCTACGCCCGGCAGTTCCTCGGGCAGGTCGACCGGCCCGACGTCGACTTCATCGAGGGCCTCAGCCCCGCCGTGTCGATCGACCAGAAGTCGACGAACCGCAACCCGCGCTCCACGGTCGGCACGATCACCGAGATCTACGACTACATGCGCCTGCTCTGGGCCCGCATCGGCATCGCCCACTGCGCCGTGTGCGGCGAGGTGATCAGTCGCCAGACCGTTCAGCAGATCGCCGACCAGCTGATGACGCTCGAGACCGGCACGCGCTTCCAGGTGCTCAGCCCCGTCGTGTCGCAGAAGAAGGGCGAGTTCGTCGACCTCTTCGCCGAGCTCGCCTCGAGCGGCTACTCCCGTGCGATCGTCGACGGCGAGCAGGTCCAGCTGAGCTCGCCCCCCAAGCTCAAGAAGCAGGTCAAGCACGACATCTCGGTCGTGGTCGACCGTCTCGTCGCCTCCGACGATGGCCTCACGCGCCTCACCGACTCGCTCGAGACCGCGCTGCGCCTCACCGACGGCCTCGTCACGGTCGACTTCGTCGACACGGACGCCGATGCCGCGGGCAAGTACCGCACCTTCTCCGAGAAGCTCTCGTGCCCGAACGGCCACCCCGTGCAGCTCACCGAGATCGAGCCCCGCACGTTCTCGTTCAACGCGCCCTTCGGCGCCTGCCCCGAGTGCTCCGGCCTCGGCACGCGCATGTCGGTCGACACCGACCTCGTGCTCGGCGACCCGGACCTGAGCCTGGCCGAGGGCGTCATCCTGCCCTGGACGAACTCGGGCAAGGGCCTCTACAACTACTTCCAGAAGCTGCTCGAGGGCCTCGCGGCCGACCTCGACTTCAGCCTCAAGACCCCCTGGCGCGAGCTCCCCGCACGCATCCAGCAGGCCGTCCTGCAGGGCAACGACTTCGAGGTGACGGTGAAGTGGAAGAACCGCTTCGGCCGTGAGATGAAGTACTCGACCGGCTTCGAGGGCGTGATGCCCTACATCGAGCGCAAGTACGCCGAGGCCGAGACCGACACGCAGCGCCAGCGCTACTCCGAGTACCTCCGCGAGATCCCGTGCTCCGTCTGCGGCGGCAAGCGGCTGAAGCCCGAGGTGCTCGCGGTGACGGTCGCCGAGCAGAGCATCGCCGACGTCGCCGAGCTCAGCCTGACCGACGCGTTCGCGTTCATGAACGGGCTCACGCTGACGACGCGCGAGGCGCGGATCGCCGCGCAGGTGCTCCGCGAGATCCGCGTGCGACTCGAGTTCCTGCTCGAGGTGGGGCTCACCTACCTGTCCCTCGGCCGTGCCGCAGGGTCGCTCTCCGGCGGCGAGGCCCAGCGCATCCGGCTCGCGACCCAGATCGGCTCGGGCCTCACGGGCGTGCTCTACGTGCTCGACGAGCCGAGCATCGGCCTGCACCAGCGCGACAACCGACGCCTGATCGACACCCTCGTCAAGCTCCGCGACCTGGGCAACACGCTCATCGTCGTCGAGCACGACGAGGACACGATCAAGACCGCCGACTGGGTGGTCGACATCGGACCGGGCGCCGGCGTCAACGGCGGCAAGGTGGTGCACTCCGGCAGCTACGAAGACCTCCTGGCCAACACCGAGTCCTACACGGGCGACTACCTCGCCGGCCGTCGCTCGATCGCGACGCCGACGACGCGTCGTCCCCTCGACCGCGACCGGGTGGTCTCCGTCGTCGGCGCGAAGGCCAACAACCTGCGCGACGTCACCGTCGACTTCCCGCTCGGCGTCTTCGTCGCCGTGACCGGCGTGAGCGGCTCGGGCAAGTCGTCCCTGGTCAACGACATCCTCTACAAGGTGATGGCCAACAAGCTGAACGGTGCTCGCCAGATCCCCGGCCGGCACCTCCGGGTCACGGGCCTCGAGCACCTCGACAAGGTGGTGCACGTTGACCAGGCGCCCATCGGTCGCACGCCCCGCTCGAACCCCGCGACGTACACCGGCGTCTTCGACCGCATCCGCAACCTGTTCGCGGAGACGGTCGACGCGAAGGCCCGCGGCTACCTGCCGGGCCGGTTCAGCTTCAACGTCAAGGGCGGTCGCTGCGAGAACTGCGCAGGCGACGGCACGATCAAGATCGAGATGAACTTCCTGCCCGACGTCTACGTCGCCTGCGAGGTCTGCGGGGGCGCGCGGTACAACCGCGACACGCTCGCGGTCCAGTACAAGGGCAAGAACATCTCCGAGGTGCTCGACATGCCGATCAGCGAGGCGGCCGACTTCTTCGAGCCCATCTCGGCGATCTCGCGCTTCATGAAGACCCTGGTCGACGTCGGCCTCGGCTATGTCCGGCTCGGCCAGAGCGCGACCACCCTGAGCGGCGGCGAGGCCCAGCGGGTCAAGCTGGCGACCGAGCTGCAGAAGCGCTCGAACGGGCGCAGCATCTACGTGCTGGACGAGCCCACGACGGGCCTGCACTTCGAGGACGTGCGCAAGCTGCTGCTCGTCCTCGACGGCCTCGTCGACAAGGGCAACACGGTGATCACGATCGAGCACAACCTCGACGTGATCAAGTCCGCCGACTGGCTGATCGACATGGGCCCAGAGGGCGGCGCCGGGGGAGGCACGGTCCTCGCAACGGGCACGCCCGAGCACCTCGCGACCGTGCCCGAGAGCCACACCGGCGTCTTCCTCGCGGAGATCCTCGAGTCGGGCCACGCCGCGCCCGGCCCGGCAGCTGCCAAGAAGAAGAAAGCCGCGACGACGACGGGCACCCGACGTCGGGAGGCTGTCGAGGCTCGATGAGCAACACCGTCTCGTGGCGACCGCCAGCGCGTGAGATCCCGACCGACCCCGGGGTCTACCGCTGGCGGGACGAACGCGGCCGGGTCCTCTACGTCGGCAAGGCCAAGAGCCTGCGTGCGAGGTTGAGCAACTACTTCGCGCCGCTGCCGACCCTGCACGAGCGCACGCGTCGGATGGTCCTCACCGCTCGCAGCGTCGAGTGGACGGTCGTCGGCAGCGACATCGAGGCGCTGCAGCTCGAGTACACCTGGATCAAGGAGTTCGACCCGCCCTTCAACGTCAAGTTCCGTGATGACAAGACCTACCCGTTCATGGCCGTCAGCCTCGGCGACGAGGCTCCCCGGGTCATGGTCACCCGCAACCCCAAGATCAAGGGCGCCAAGTACTTCGGGCCGTACCCGAAGATCTGGGCCGTGCACGACACGATCGACCAGATGATCAAGGTCTTCCCGATCCGCACCTGCTCCGACAGCAGCTACAAGAAGGCGATGGAGACCGGAAAGCCGTGCTTCCCCGGCCAGATCGGTCGCTGCGGCGGGCCCTGCTCGCACAAGGTGTCGATCGAGGAGCACCGGGCGATCGTCGACGAGTTCGTCAAGTTCATGGGCAGCTACGACAAGAAGGTCATCGCCGACAAGCAGAAGGCGATGAAGACGGCCGCCCTCGAGCAGCGCTACGAGGACGCGGCGCGGTACCGCGACCAGGTGCAGGCCCTCGAGGCGGTGCTCGACAAGTCGGCCGTCGTGCTCCGCGACTCCGTCGACCTCGATCTCTACGCCCTCGTCGAAGACGAGCTGGCGGCCGCCGTGCAGCTCTTCACGGTGCGCGGCGGGCGCATCCGCGGTTCCCGCGGCTGGGTCGTCGACAAAGAGATAGACATCACGTCGGGCGAGCTCGTCGAGCAGGTGCTGCAGGGTCGCTACACCGCCGGTTCCGAGGTGCCGCGAGAGATCGTCGTGACGACGGTGCCCGACGACAACGACGCCCTCGAGGCCGTCCTCAGCGAGATCCGCGGCAGGGGCAAGGTCCAGGTGCGCACCGCCCAGCGCGGCGAGAAGGCCGCGCTGATGCAGACGGCCACCCTCAACGCCCAGCAGTCGCTGATGCTCTACAAGACGCGTCGCAGCGCCGACTTCGCGACCCGGTCGACCGCCCTGGCCGACATCCAGGAGGCGCTGGGCATGACCGAGGCACCCCTCCGGATGGAGTGCTACGACGTCTCGCACCTGTCGGGCACCAACATCGTGGCCTCGATGGTCGTCTTCGAGGACGGCCTCCCGCGCAAAGACCAGTACCGGCGCTTCAACATCCCGCAGTCGACCGACGACACCGAGTCGATCTACCAGACGCTCAGCCGTCGGCTCTCCCGCCTCGACGACGAGCTGGCCCCGGTGGCCGAGGTCGGCGAAGAACGCAAGCGCTTCGCCTACCGGCCGAACCTGCTGATCGTCGACGGAGGCCAGCCCCAGGTCGCCGCCGCACGGCGTGCCCTCGACGACGCCGGCGTGACCGACATCGCGCTCTGCGGCATCGCCAAGCGGCTGGAGGAGATCTGGCTGCCCGACGACGACTTCCCCGTCATCCTGCCGCGCAACTCCGACGCGCTCTTCCTGATCCAGCGGATCCGCGACGAGGCCCACCGGTTCGCGATCACGCACCAGCGACAGCGCCGCAAGCGCGACATCACGACGCAGCTGGCCGAGATCCCGGGCCTGGGGCCGTCGCGGGTCGCGCGGCTGCTGAAGCACTTCGGCTCGGTGAAGCGGCTCAAGCTGGCCACGGCAGACGAGATCTCGTCGATCCGGGGCATCGGCCCGACGCTCGCCGCGGCGGTCGTCGGTCAGCTCGGGTCGGCGGAGGCAGGCGACGTCTCGGTCGAGGCCGAGACCGAGACCGAGACCGCGGCAGCCGAGGACGCAGCCGAGGACGCGGCCGAGGCCGACGAGGCCCGTGCTCCCGCCTAGAATCGATCCGCCCGTCCCGCACCGACCCGCCACCAGCGAAGGCCCCGCCACCATGAGCGACGCACACGAGCAGCAAGAGGTCATGATCGTCACCGGGATGTCCGGTGCCGGTCGATCCACGGTCGGCAACGCCCTGGAGGACCTGGGCTGGTACGTGGTCGACAACCTGCCGGCCCAGATGCTGCGCCCCCTGCTCGACCTCGCCGAGCGCGCCGGCGACTCCCTGCCCAAGATCGCCGCGGTGGTCGACGTCCGAGGGGGCCGGCTGTTCTCCGAGGCGCAGGAGGCGGTGCGCACCCTCCGAGAGAGCATGCCGAGCAAGGTGCGGGTCCTGTTCCTCGACGCCACCGACGCAGCCCTCGTCCGCCGGTTCGAGCAGGTCCGTCGGCCGCACCCGCTGCAGGGCGACGGGACGCTGCTCGACGGCATCGTCGCCGAGCGCTCCCGGATGGAGGAGCTGCGGGAGACGAGCGACGTCATCATCGACACCTCCGAGCTCAACATCCACCAGCTCGCCACGACCATCACCGAGAAGTTCGCCGAGTCCGAGCGGGCCGGGGTGCAGGTGACCGTGCTGAGCTTCGGCTTCAAGTACGGGCTGCCCGCGGACGCCGACATGGTCGGCGACGCCCGCTTCCTGCCGAACCCGTTCTGGGTGCCGGAACTCCGGGCACAGTCGGGGCTGGACGAGCCGGTGACGAGCTACGTGATGGCCCAGACCGGAGCGCGTGACTTCGTCCGCGCGTTCGGTGCCGCCTGCGAGCCCGTGCTCTCGGGGTACCAGCGCGAGAACAAGAGACACGCTACGATCGCCATCGGCTGCACGGGCGGGAAGCACCGATCCGTCACCCTGGTCGGCGAGCTGGCGGCGCATCTGCGCGGGCTCCCCGGGGTGGCCGTCGCCGTGAAGCACCGCGACCTGGGCCGGGAGTGACCCGGCGGTCGCACGGGCGCGCCCTCCGGCTGCGCGGGGCCGTGCCCCGCACGCCCGACAACGACTGATGAAAGAGGAACGACCAGTGGCACAGACCGCCGACGTCAAAGAAGAACTCGCCCGCGTAGAGGTGAGCAGGACGACGGTCCGGGCCGCCGAGGTCGCGACCATCCTGCGGTTCGCGGGCGGGCTGCACGTCATCTCGGGGCGCATCGCCGTCGAGGCCGAGCTCGACAGCCCGGTGATCGCCCGCCGTGTCCGCAAAGACCTGGCCGAGCTCTACGGGGCACGCAGCGACGTCTCGGTCGTGTCGGCGTCGGGGACGCGACGCACGACCCAGTACCTCGTGCGGGTGCACGAGGCCGGCGAGACCCTGGCCCGCCAGACGGGCCTGATGGACGCTCGCCGTCGACCCGTCCGCGGGTTGCCGAACCGTCTCACGACCGGCTCGCGCGAAGACCTGGCGGCGATCTGGCGCGGTGCCTTCCTGGCCCAGGGCTCGTTGACCGACCCCGGCCGGTCCGCCTCGCTCGAGGTCGTCTGCCCGGGGAACGAGTCGGCGATGGCGCTGGTCGGCGCGGCCGGCAGGCTCGGCATCCCCGCCAAGGCCCGTGAGGTCCGAGGCGTGCACCGGGTGCTGGTCCGTGAGGGCGAGGCGATCAGCGCCATGCTCACGGTCATGGGCGCCCACAAGAGCGTGAGCGAGTGGGAGGAGATGCGCCAGCGCCGCGAGGTCAGGGCCACGGCGAACCGCCTCGTCAACTTCGACGACGCCAACCTGCGACGCAGCGCCCAGGCCGCCGTCGCCGCGTGCGCCCGCGTCGAGCGCGCGATGGAGCTGCTCGGCGACGACATCCCCGACCACCTCAAGTACGCCGGGGACCTGCGGCTGGCGCACCGCGACGCGAGCCTCGACGAGCTCGGGCACCACGCCGACCCGCCCATGACGAAGGACGCGGTCGCCGGTCGCATCCGCCGCCTGCTGGCCATGGCGGACAAGAAGGCCTCCGACCTCGGCCTGCCCGGCACGGAGGCCAGCCTGCCCTCCGACCTCGACCTCGACTGACACCCCGACGAGCCCCGCGTTCCCGGGGTCACGGAGGCGGTCGACTGCTACTGTCGTAGACGGACGCGAAGCCCGGTCGCCCCGGCCGGATCGCGAGCCACGGGCCTGGTCGCCCGCCCCCTCCACGCGTCCCCGCGACGCCTGATCAACAGGAGTTCCCTTGACCGTCAAGATCGGCATCAACGGCTTCGGTCGCATCGGCCGCAACTACTTCCGCGCGGCGCTCGCCAAGGGCACCGACATCGAGATCGTCGCCGTCAACGACCTCACCGACAACGCCGCCCTCGCTCACCTGCTCAAGTTCGACTCGATCACGGGTCGTCTCGACGCCACGGTCGAGCTCGACGGCGACTCGATCGTCGTCGACGGCAAGCCGATCAAGGTCCTCGCCGAGCGCGACCCGGCCAACCTGCCCTGGGGCGAGCTGGGCGTCGACATCGTCGTCGAGTCGACCGGCTTCTTCACGAAGGCGGAAGACGCGCAGAAGCACATCGACGCCGGCGCGAAGAAGGTGCTGATCTCGGCTCCCGCCACGGGCGACGACGCCACCATCGTCCTGGGCGTCAACGAGGGCATCTACGACCCCGCGAACCACCACATCATCTCGAACGCGTCGTGCACCACGAACAGCCTCGCGCCCCTGATGAAGGTCTTCCTCGACAACTTCGGCGTCGAGCGCGGCCTCATGACGACGGTGCACGCCTACACCGCCGACCAGAACCTGCAGGACGGCCCCCACAAGGATCCTCGTCGTGCTCGCGCCGCCGCGGTCAACATCGTCCCCACCTCGACGGGTGCGGCCAAGGCCATCGGCCTCGTCATCCCCGAGCTGTCGGGCAAGCTGGACGGCTACGCGCTGCGCGTCCCGGTGCCGACCGGCTCGATCACCGACGTCACGCTCATGACGAGCACGCCCGTCACGGTCGAGCAGATCAACGCCGCCTACAAGGCCGCGGCCGAGGGCGACCTCAAGGGCATCCTGCTCTACTCGGAGGACCCGCTGGTCTCGTCCGACATCACGACCGACCCGCACTCGTCGATCTACGACTCCGGCCTCACGAAGGTCATCGGCAACATGGTCAAGATCACGTCCTGGTACGACAACGAATGGGGCTACTCCAACCGTCTCGTCGACCTGACGAAGTACGTCGCCGACCGCCTCTAGGCGTCCGCACCACGATCGACCCGGGAGGCGGTCAGGCCCTCGGCCTGGCCGCCTCCTCGTCTCCCCACCGACCCACACCAGAGAATCGAGTTCCATGACCCTCCGAACCCTCGAGTCGCTCGGCTCGACGTCGGGCAGGCGCGTGATCGTCCGCTGCGACCTCAACGTCCCGCTGAAGGACGGCGTCATCACCGACGACGGCCGCGTCCGAGCCTCCGTCGGCACCCTGCAGACGCTCGTCGCCGACGGCGCCCGCGTCGTCGTCATCTCGCACCTCGGCCGCCCCGACGGCCAGCCCGTCGACGAGTTCAGCCTGCGCCCCGTGGCGGAGCGCCTCGGCGAGCTGCTCGACGCCGACGTCTCGTTCGTGCCCTCCACCGTCGGCAGCGAGGCCGAGGAGGCGGTGGCCGGCCTGGCCGACGGCCAGGTGGTCGTCCTCGAGAACCTCCGTTTCAGCCCGGCGGAGACCAGCAAGGACGCCGCCGAGCGTCGCGCCTTCGCCGAGCAGCTCGCCGCGCACGGCGACCTCTTCGTGTCGGACGGCTTCGGCGTCGTGCACCGCGAGCAGGCCAGCGTCTACGAGCTGCCGCAGCTGCTCCAGAGCGCGGCCGGCTCGCTGATCGAGACCGAGCTCTCCGTCCTGGAGAAGCTCACCGAGACTCCCGAGCGCCCCTACACGGTGGTGCTCGGCGGCTCGAAGGTGTCGGACAAGCTCGGCGTCATCGAGCACCTGCTGCCCCGGGTCGACTCGCTCCTCGTCGGCGGCGGCATGCTCTTCACGTTCCTCGCCGCGCAGGGCCACGCCGTCGGCGGCAGCCTGCTAGAGAAGGACCAGCTCGACCGGGTCAGGGGCTATCTCGCCGACGCAGACGAGCGCGGCGTGCAGATCGTCCTGCCCACCGACGTCGTCGTCGCCTCGGCCTTCTCGGCCGACGCCGACCACGTGGTCGTCCCTGCCGACGGCATCGAGACCTCCGAGCTCGGCGACGGGGCCATCGGCCTCGACATCGGACCGGAGACGGCGACCCGGTTCGCCGAGATCGTCGCCTCGTCGAAGACGGTGTTCTGGAACGGGCCCATGGGCGTGTTCGAGTTCGAGGCCTTCGCCCACGGCACGAAGACCGTCGCCGAGGCGCTCACGCGCGTCGACGGCCTGGGCGTCGTCGGGGGAGGGGACTCGGCCGCGGCCGTCCGTGCCCTCGGCTTCGACGACGACCAGTTCGGCCACATCTCCACCGGCGGTGGAGCCAGCCTCGAGTTCCTCGAGGGCAAACGACTCCCCGGACTGGAGGTCCTCGGATGGTGACCACGCGCACGCCCCTCATCGCCGGCAACTGGAAGATGAACCTCGACCACCTGCAGGCCATCGCCTTCGTGCAGAAGCTGGCCTGGAGCCTGAAGGACGCGAAGCACGACTACGCGTCCGTCGAGGCCGCCGTCTTCCCTCCGTTCACCGACCTCCGCAGCGTGCAGACCCTGCTCGACGCGGACGGCCTCTCGCTCGCCCTCGGCGCACAGGACCTGTCCGCCCACGACAGCGGTGCCTACACCGGAGAAGTCTCGGGCGCCTCCCTGGCGAAGCTCGACGTGCACTACGTCCTCGTGGGCCACTCCGAGCGCCGCACCCTGCACGCCGAGGACGACACGGTCGTCGCGACCAAGGTCGCCGCGGCGCACCGCAACGGCCTCGTGCCCGTGATCTGCGTCGGCGAGACCGCGGACGACCTCGAGACGCATGGGCCGAGCGCGGTCCCGGTCGCCCAGCTCCGCGCCTCCCTGGCCGAGGTCCCCGCCACGGCCGAGATCGTGGTCGCGTACGAGCCCGTCTGGGCGATCGGCTCGGGCAAGGCGGCGACCGCAGAGCAGGCCGAGCAGGTCTGTGCGGCACTCCGTGAGGCCCTCGTCGATATCGTCGGCGCGGACGCCGCCGCGGCGACGCGCATCCTCTACGGCGGCTCGGTGAAGTCGACGAACATTGCCTCGTTCCTCCGCGAGCCGAACGTCGACGGCGCGCTCGTCGGCGGCGCGAGCCTCGACGTCGACGAGTTCGCCCGCATCGTGCGCTTCGAGTCGCACGTCGGCGTCTGACGCTGATCGACAGACGGGTCCCTCTCCCGCCCGCGGGTGAGGGACCCGTCGCCGCGCGCGGCAGTTATACTCGTCAACGGTCTCACCGCATCGAAAGGTCCCCCTTGGAAATTCTGCAGGTCATCCTGCAGGTGCTGCTCGGAATCACGAGCCTCCTGCTGACCCTCCTCATCCTCCTGCACCGCGGTCGCGGCGGCGGTCTGTCCGACATGTTCGGCGGCGGCGTCACGAGCAACCTCGGTGCATCCGGGGTCGCCGAGCGCAACCTGAACCGCATCACCGTGTTCCTCGGGCTCGTCTGGATCACGTGCATCGTGGTCCTGGGCCTCATCACGAAGTTCTCGGCGGTCAGCTGATGGCCTCCGGAGGCAGCGCCATCCGTGGCTCGCGCGTCGGCGCCGGCCCCATGGGCGAGCAGGACCGCGGGTACCACGCCGAGCGCGTGACCATCTCGTACTGGGACGCTCTGGGCAACGAGGTCGTCCGCCACTTCGCGGCGAACGTGCCCGACGAAGAGATCCCCGAGACCGTCGACTCTCCGTCCAGCGGCCTCCCCGCCGGGCGCGACAAGGCCAACCCGCCGACCGTCGCCAAGCTCGAGCCGTACAAGACGCACCTCGCCTACGTGAAGGAGCGCCGCTCCGAGGAGGAGGCGGCCCAGCTCCTCGAAGAGGCGCTGCAGCAGCTGCGCGTCCGCCGAGGCAAGGCCTAGCCCGGTCCTCGCTCCCGGTCACGACCGGCAGCGCACGAGAGAAGCCCCGCAGCTCAGCTGCGGGGCTTCTCTCGTGTCGAGGCCTGGTCCGGCGACGGACCAGGCCGACGGGTCAGTAGGTCGAGGCGATCAGGTTCTCGGGGACCTCGGACGCCGCGTCGCTGTCGACGAAGAAGACCGTGCGCTTGCGTCCCTTGACCCCGGCGACGGGCACCTGGTCGGCACCGGCACCCGCGAGGGCGAGGCCCAGCGAGGACGCCTTCTCCGCGCCGGCGAGGATCATCCACACGCGCTGCGAGTTGTTGATCACCGGGAGGCTCAGCGTGAGGCGGACGGGCGGCGGCTTGGGGGAGTCGTCGACCGTGAGGACCGTGGGCCCGCTCATGCGCACCTGCGGCGCGTCGGGGAAGAGCGACGCGACATGGCCGTCGGGTCCGACGCCGAGCAGGGTGATGTCGAAGCGAGGCGCCTCGTCGTCGCCCTGGGCGTGCTCGAGGAGCTCGGCCCGGTAGGCGACGGCGGCCGCCTCGACGTCGGCGAAGTCGCCCACGGCACCGAAGCGGTGCACGTTCTGCGGCTCGACACCGATGTGCCCGAGCAGGTCGATCTCGGCCTGACGATCGTTGCGGTCGGCGTGGCCGCTCTCGACCCAGCGCTCGTCGGCCCACCAGAACGAGACCTTCGACCAGTCGACGCTGTCACGCGCCGGTGAGGCGTTGATGGCGGCGAGCACGACCGTGCTCACCGACCCGCCGCTGACGACGACCGAGGCGTAGTTCTGCTCCTCCAGCACGTCGATGATCTTGGTGATGAAGCGCGCGGCGACCGAGGCGCCCAGCGATTCCTTGTCGGGGTGAACCAGCACCCGGCGTTCGTTGCTCACTGTGTCAGTCTGCCTTAGTTCTCGACGGGCTCGGCCAGCTGGCGGACGCCCTGCTTCACGACCTCGCCGAAGAGGTCGTCGGGGTCGAGTCTACGGAGTTCCTCCGCGAGGCAGTCGCGCAGCGACCGGCGTGGCAGGGAGAGGTCGTGGGTGGGCTGGTCGGGCTGGGTCAGCGTGGCCACGTCGACGACGGCGCGCTCCAGGACGATCGGGCCGGAGGGGCGGACGAGCCGGACCCCGTGGATGCCGCTGGAGCCGTTGCCCCGCGTCAGCTCGTTCAGCACCGGCACCTGCAGCTGCAGCCGGAGCCACGCCGCGAGCAGGAGCGTCGACGGCGAGTCGGGGGCCCCGTCGACGCGGACCTCGGTGACGGGCTCGTACGGCGGCTGGTCCAGGACGGCGGCCAGCTGGGTGCGCCAGAGCGTGAGGCGCGTCCAGGCGAAGTCGGTGTCGCCCGGCTGGTAGGTCTCCGCGAGGTCGACGATGCTCTGACGCGGGTTCGGCTGGCTCGCCGCGTCGGTGATCCGGCGCTGGGCGATGCGACCGAGAGCCGACTCGGCGACGACCTCCGGAGCCCGTCCGGGCCACCAGACGACGACCGGGGCATCGGGCAGCAGGAGACCGGTGACCAGCCCCTCCTCGTCGCTCGCGGTGTCGCCGTAGGCGCGGAGCAGGATGACCTCGCTGGCCCCGGCGTCGCCGCCGACCCTGATCTGCGCGTCGAGGCGCGGTTCCTCGTCGTCGCCGCCAGGAGCGGTCGACACGACGATGACGCGCATGGGGTGCTCGCGCGAGGCGTCGTTGGCGGCCTCGATGGCCTCCTCCTCCTCGCCGTGGCTCGTCGAGATGATGAGGGTGAGCACTCGGCCGAGGGCGACGACGCCACCCTCCTCGCGGATGGTGACGAGCGTCTTCTGGACTCGGCTGATGGTGCTGGCGGGCAGATCGACGATCACGGGCGTCTCCAGGTTCGGCCGTCGCGGGCCATGAGTTCATCGGCGGACTGGGGGCCCCACGTGCCGGGGCGGTACTGCTCTGGCTGGCCCTGGGTCGCCCAGAACTCCTCGATCGGGTCGAGGATCTTCCAGGAGAGCTCCACCTCCTCGTGACGCGGGAACAGGGGCGGGTCGCCCAGCAGCACGTCGAGGATGAGGCGCTCGTAGGCCTCGGGGCTCGCCTCGGTGAACGCGTGGCCGTAGCCGAAGTCCATCGTGACGTCGCGCACCTGCGTGCCGATCCCGGGGACCTTCGAGCCGAAGCGCAGGGTGACGCCCTCGTCGGGCTGCACACGGATCACGAGGGCGTTCTGGCCGAGTGACGTCTGCGTGCCGAAGATGTTCTCCGGCACCTGCTTGAAGACGACGGCGATCTCGGTGACGCGTCGGCCGAGGCGCTTGCCGGCCCGGAGGTAGAACGGGACGCCGGCCCAGCGGCGGGTCGCGATCTCGAGCTTGACCGCCGCGAACGTCTCGGTGACGCTCTCGGGGTTCATCCCCTCCTCGTCGAGGAACCCGAGCACCTTCTCGCCGCCCTGCCAGCCGCCGGAGTACTGGCCGCGGGCGGTGCCGGCGGCGATGTCCTCGGGGATGCGCACCGCGGAGAGGACCTTCTCCTTCTCGGCACGCAGGTGCGACGCGGCGAACGTGACCGGCTCCTCCATCGCCGTGAGGGCGAGCAGCTGCAGGAGGTGGTTCTGGATGACGTCGCGAGCGGCACCGATGCCGTCGTAGTAGCCGGCACGGCCGCCGACGCCGATGTCCTCCGCCATGGTGATCTGGACGTGGTCGACGTAGTTGGAGTTCCAGAGGGGCTCGTACATCTGGTTGGCGAAGCGGAGGGTCAGGAGGTTCTGGACCGTCTCCTTGCCCAGGTAGTGGTCGATCCGGAAGACGGAGTCGGGCTCGAAGACGCTCTCGACCACGGCGTTCAGCTCGCGGGCGGTCTTCAGGTCGCTGCCGAACGGCTTCTCGATCACCACGCGGCGCCACGCGCCGTCCTTCTCCTCGGCGAGGCCGCTGCTGCGCAGCTGCTCGGTGACCATCGGGAAGGCCTTGGGCGGGATCGAGAGGTAGAAGGCGTGGTTGCCCATCGTGCCGCGCTCCCGGTCGAGCTCCTCGATCGTGTCCTTGAGGCGCGTGAACGAGTCGGCGTCGTCGAAGGTGCCCTGCACGAAGCGGAAGCCCTCCTTCAGCTGGCGCCAGACGTCCTCGTCGAAGGGGGTTCGGGCGTGCTGCTTGACGGCCTCGTAGACGACCTGCTCGAAGTCCTGGCCCTCGAACTCGCGGCGGGCGAACCCGACGAGCGCGAACCCGGGCGGCAGCAGGCCGCGGTGGGCGAGGTCGTACACGGCGGGCATCAGCTTCTTGCGCGACAGGTCGCCGGTGACGCCGAAGATGATGAGGCCGCTGGGGCCGGCGATCCGGTTCAGGCGTCGATCGGAGGGCAGCCGCAGGGGGTTGTGATCCGGCGTGATCTCGACGGGTGACATCGTGGGGGTTCCTTCAGGGTCGTTCTCTCGGGCACGGTCGCTCGGCACGTGGTCGTCCGACCACGGCGAAGGGGGCCGGCGTCCTCTCGGACACCGGCCCCCTCACGCTCAGCGGACTGCGGCGAGCAGTGCGGGCAACGTGCCCGCCACGTCGTCGACGGTCAGCCGGAGCACGGGACGACCATGGTCGGCCAGCACGTTCGCGTCGCCGGCGGCCTGCGCCTGGACCAGCTGTCCGAACGTGAACGGGCTCTCCGGGATCTCCAGATCGGTGGACGCCGTCTGGGTGATCTGGAGGAACACGCCGTTGGCGGGTCCGCCCTTGTGGTACTGACCCGTGGAGTGCAGGAAGCGCGGTCCCCACCCGAAGGTGACGGGGCGCTGCGTGCGCGCCGCGAGCACGTCGCGGAGCTCCTCGAGCTGCGGGTACGCCACGCGGTCGGCGTAGGCCTGGATCGACAGGTAGCCGTCGTCGGTCAGCGCCGAGAGGAGGGCCGAGACGGCCGACTCGAGCGAGTCGCCGAGCTCGACGCCGCCGACCTGGCGGACCTCGACGCCCTCGGCGGTGAACGCCGGGGGAGTCGGGGCCGGACGGTCGTCGAGGAGGGCACGCGTGGCGACCTTGGCCGACTCGACGTCGGGCTGGTCGAACGGGTTGATGTCGAGCAGACGCCCGGCCACCGCGACCGCGTACTCCCAGACCATGATCTGACCGCCGAGCGAGCCCGAGATCTCGACCTCGCCGGGAGCGACCTCACGGGTCTCGGCCGCGTTCGCGACCAGGCGCACGACCTGCACGTCGTGCAGGCCCAGGCTGATCTCGGGCGCGTCCGTGCCGAGCACGACGGGCAGGAGGCCCCGGCCCTGCTTGCCGGTCGACTCGGCGATCAGCTGCTCCGCCCAGTCGGGGAACCCGATGATGTGCGTGCCGTCGGCGACGATGGCGATCTTGTCGCGCAGGGGAGAGGTGCCCGCGAGGACGGCGCCCAGCACGAGGCCGGGGTTGTCCGCGCTGTCCTGCGAGAGCTCGACCGTGACGGCGTCCGCCTCGGCGAGCAGCTCGCGGATGTCGGCGCCGGCGAGGCCGGACGGCACGAGGCCGAAGGCCGACAGCGCCGAGTAGCGGCCGCCGATGGCGGGGTCGGCGTTGAAGACGCGGTAGCCGGCCTCACGGGCCTGCCCGTCGAGGGGCGAGCCCGGGTCGGTGACGACGACGATGCGCTCGACGGGGTCGATGCCGGCGTCGCGGAAGGCCTTCTCGAAGGTCTTGCGCTGGCTGGCGGTCTCGACTGTCGAGCCGGACTTCGACGACACGACGAGCACCGTGCGCTCGAGGCGGTCGTGCAGGGCCGTGAGGACCTGGCCGGGCTCGGTGGCGTCGAGCACGGTCAGCTCGACGCCGTAGGTGCGCGTGATGACCTCGGGGGCCAGCGACGAGCCGCCCATGCCGGCGAGCACGACGTGGTCGACGCCCTTGGCGGCGAGCTCTTCGCGGAGCGCGTCGATCTCGTCGAGGAGGGGCGTGGAGACCACGACGGCCTCGGTCCAGCCGAGGCGCTTGGCCGACTCCTCCTCGGCGTCCGGGCCCCAGAGGGTCGGGTTCTGGGCCGTGATGCCGGAGGCGACGAGGTCGCTCACCAGCTGGGGCACGACGGTCTCGACGGCGGTGGCCGCGTCGCCGCTCGCGGCGATCGTGATGGTCACTTGGCGTCCTCCGCGGTGGGCTTCGAGGACTCGAGGGCCGCGGTGACGGTGTCGAGCAGCTCGTTCCAGGAGACGATGAACTTCTCGACGCCCTCCTTCTCGAGGAGCTCGGTGACCTCGTCGTACGAGACGCCCTGGGCCGCGATCGCGTCCATGACCTCGTTCGCCGAGGCGTAGGAGCCGCTGATCGAGTCGCCACGGATCTCGCCGTGGTCGAAGGTCGCCTCGAGGGTCTTCTCGGGCATCGTGTTCACGACGTCCGCCGCGACGAGCTCGACCACGTAGGTCGTGTCGAGGACAGCAGGGTCCTTGACGCCGGTCGAGGCCCAGAGTGGACGCTGCTTGTTGGCGCCGGCGGCGAGCAGGCCCTTGGCACGCTCGGTGTCGAACGCCTGGACGTAGGCCTCGTAGGCGAGCTGGGCGTTCGCGACGCCCGCCTTGCCCTTGAGCGCCTTCGCCTCGTCCGTGCCGACGGCCTCGAGGCGCTTGTCGATCTCGCTGTCGACGCGCGACACGAAGAACGACGCGACCGAGTGGATCTCGCTGATGTCGATGCCCGCGGCCTTGGCCTGCTCGAGGCCGGTGAGGTACGCGTTGATGACGGCGCGGTAGCGCTCGAGGCTGAAGATCAGGGTGACGTTGACGCTGATGCCCTTGGCGATGACGGCGGTGATGGCCTCGAGGCCCTCGACCGTCGCGGGGATCTTGATCAGGGCGTTCGGGCGGCCCACCTTGGCGGCGAGCTTGACAGCCTGGTCGATGGTGCCCTGCGCGTCGTGCGCGAGGCCCGGCTCGACCTCGATCGACACGCGGCCGTCGAAGCCCTTCGTGTCGTCGTAGATGCCGCGGAAGATGTCGCAGGCGCGGGTGACGTCGTCGGTCGTGATCTCGAAGACGGCGTCGGTGACGCTGACCCCGGTCTTGGCGAGCAGCGCGACCTGGTCGTCGTACGCCTCGCCCTTGGCGAGGGCCGAGGCGAAGATGGTCGGGTTCGTGGTGACGCCCACGACGTTGCGCTCGGCGATCAGCTTCTCGAGGCCGCCGGCGTTGATGCGCTCACGCGAGAGGTCGTCGAGCCAGATGCTGACGCCTGCGGCGGAGAGCTGTGCGGTGTTGGTGTCGGTCATGTCGTTCTCTTCTTCCTTGCCGGCGCTCAGAGAGCGGCCAGCGAGTCCTTGACGGCGGCCACGGCGGCTTCGGTGGTGATGCCGAACTCGCGGTAGAGCGTCTTGTAGTCGGCGGAGGCGCCGAAGTGCTCGATGGAGATGCTGCGCCCGGCGTCGCCGACGATGCCGCGCCACGGGAGCGCGACGCCTGCCTCGATCGAGACGCGGGCCTTGACGGCGGCCGGGAGGACCGCCTCCTTGTACTCGGCGCTCTGCTCGTCGAACCACTCGAGGCTGGGAGCCGAGACGACGCGGGCGTTGATGCCCTCGCCGCGCAGGACCTCACGGGCCTCGACGGCGATCTGCACCTCGGAGCCCGTGGCGATCAGGATCACGTCGGGCGTGCCCCCGGGAGCCTCGGCGAGGACGTAGGCGCCCTTCGAGACGTTCGCGGCCGACGCGAAGACGTCGCCCTCGGCGTCGCCGTCGCCGCGCTCGAAGACGGGCAGGTTCTGGCGGCTGAGCGCGAGGCCGGCCGGGCCGTCGAAGCGGTCGAGGATCGTCTTCCAGGCCCAGGCGGTCTCGTTGGCGTCCGCGGGGCGGACGACGGCGAAGTCGGGGATGGCACGCAGGGCGGCGAGCTGCTCGACCGGCTGGTGGGTCGGGCCGTCCTCGCCGAGCGCGACGGAGTCGTGCGTCCAGACGTAGGTGACCGGGGACTTCATCAGGGCGGCGAGACGCACGGCGGGGCGCATGTAGTCGCTGAAGATGAGGAAGGTGCCGCCGAACACGCGCGTGTTGCCGTGCAGGGCGATGCCGTTCATGATCGAGCCCATGGCGTGCTCGCGGATGCCGAAGTGCAGCACGCGGCCGTAGGGGTTGCCCTGCCACTCGTGCGTCGACCACTCGGTCGGCACGAACGAGCCGCCGCCGTTGATGGTGGTCAGGTTCGACTCGGCGAGGTCGGCCGAGCCGCCCCAGAACTCGGGGACGACGCCGGCGATGGCGTTGATGACCTTGCCGGAGGCGGCGCGGGTCGAGACCTCTTTGTCGGTCGGGAAGACCGGGAGGGCCTCGGCGAGGCCCTCGGGCAGCTCGCCCTTGAGGACGCGGTCGAGGAGGGTCTTCTTCTCGGGGTTGGCCGAGGCCCACTCGTCGAAGGAGGCGCGCCACTCGGCGTGCTGCGCCTGGCCGCGCTCGACGGCCTTGCGCGTGTGCTCGAGGACCTCGGGGTCGACGTCGAAGGTCTTCTCGGGGTCGAAGCCGAGCACCTCCTTCAGGCCCGCGAGCTCCTCGGCGCCGAGCGCCGAGCCGTGGATCTTGCCGGAGTTCTGCTTCTTGGGCGAGGGCCAGCCGATGATCGTCTTGAGGATGATCAGCGAGGGCTTGCTCGTCTCGGCCTTGGCGGCCTCGATCGCGTCGTTCAGGGCTGCGACGTCCTCGACGTACTCGCCCGTCTTCTTCCAGTCGACGACCTGGACCTGCCAGTCGTACGCCTCGTAGCGCGCGTGCACGTCCTCGGTGAAGGCGATGTTGGTGTCGTCCTCGATCGAGATCTGGTTGGAGTCGTAGATCACGACGAGGTTGCCGAGCTGCTGGTGGCCCGCGAGCGACGACGCCTCGCTGGTGACGCCCTCCTGCAGGTCGCCGTCGCCGGCGATGACGTAGACGAAGTGGTCGAACGGCGAGGTGCCGACGGCGGCCTCGGGGTCGAACAGGCCGCGCTCGAAGCGGGCCGCGTAGGCCATGCCCACGGCGGACGCGAGGCCCTGGCCCAGGGGGCCGGTGGTGATCTCGACGCCGTCGGTGTGGCCGTACTCGGGGTGGCCGGGCGTCTTGGAGCCCCAGGTGCGCAGCGCCTTGAGGTCGTCGAGCTCGAGGCCGTAGCCGCCGAGGTAGAACTGGACGTACTGGGTCAGCGAGCTGTGCCCGACCGAGAGGACGAAGCGGTCGCGGCCGATCCACTCGCTGTCGCTGGGGTCACGACGCATGACCTTCTGGAAGAGGAGGTACGCGGCGGGCGCGAGGCTCATCGCCGTCCCCGGGTGGCCGTTCCCGACCTTCTCGACCGAGTCGGCCGCGAGGACGCGGACCGTGTCGACGGCCTTGTTGTCAATGGATTCCCACTGCAGATCTGCCACTTGGAGATGACCCTTCTTGTTGCGAACTGCGCGGGGTCGATTCGCTCCCGCGCTGACATGCGCCTGCCGAGACGTCGTCGGCTGCGGCCGCTCGGGCACGGACCGGAGGTCGCGCGACAAGGAGCTGATGGTTCGATGTCGAGGATTCCGTCGCCGTGCGGGCGTGCGACTGGCAAGCACCTGCAAGTATAGGGACGAAAGGCCTCGCTCCGCCCGCAGGAGCCAGCCCGTTCCGCCGTCAGCGTCGCCGGTCATCGCCTAGACTCGCTGGTTCGCCTAGACTCTCCGCGCCGAACCCCACATCTCGTCAGAGGGACCAATGACCGCAGCCATCGACACCCGCCCCACCACCGGACCCCGGGGCATCCGTCGCAAGGCTGGCGCCTACGTCGCGCTCACGAAGCCCCGGGTGATGGAGCTGCTGCTCGTCACCACGGCCCCGACCATGTTCCTGGCCCAGGGCGGCGTGCCGAACCTGTGGCTCGTCGCCGCCACCCTCATCGGCGGTGCGCTCAGCGCCGGCTCGGCCTCGGCGTTCAACTGCTACATCGACCGCGACATCGACCGCATCATGAAGCGGACCCAGGGCCGCCCGCTCGTCACCGGCGAGGTCACGGACCGCGAGGCGCTGGTCTTCTCCTGGGTCGTGGGCCTCGCCTCCATCGTCTGGCTCGCCCTGACCGTCAACCTGCTGTCGGCCGCCCTGTCACTCGGCGCGATCCTCTTCTACGTGGTCGTCTACACGCTGTGGCTCAAGCGCCGCACGCCGCAGAACATCGTCTGGGGCGGCATCGCCGGGTGCATGCCCGTCCTGATCGGCTGGGCCGCCGTGACGAACGACCTCAGCTGGCCGCCGGTGATCCTGTTCATGGTCATCTTCCTGTGGACGCCTCCGCACTACTGGCCCCTGTCGATGAAGTACCGCGACGACTACGCGGCCGCCTCGGTGCCCATGCTCGCCGTCGTCCGCGGCCGGTCGTCCGTCGGCCTGCAGGTCATCCTCTACGCGTGGGCCACCGTCGCCTGCTCGCTGCTGCTCGTCCCCGTCGCGCACATGGGAGTGCTCTACACGGTGGTCGCCCTGGCCAGCGGCACCTGGTTCGTCTGGGAGTCGCACCGCCTCTACAGCCGTGCGATCCAGCACGTCGCCGAGGTCCGGCCGATGCGCGTGTTCCACAGCTCGATCACCTACCTGACGCTGCTCTTCATCGCCGTCGGCATCGATCCGCTGCTGCCGTTCTGAGCCGCACCGTGACCGCGGGCACGACCGACGAGGTCGCCTGGACCGTCCGTGCGGGTCGACCCGACGACGTCGGCGAACTCGCAGACCTCAAGCTCGCCGCCCTCGAGCCCGACCTCCGGCGCACGGGCGTCTGGCGTCCGCCCTACAACCGAGCGCGATTCGAGCGCGAGTACGTGCCGGACGAGACGAGGGTCGTCGAGGCCGGGGGGGCGCGTCCTCGGCTGCCTCGCCGTGCACCCGGACGGCGACGACGTCTGGCTGCGCCACTTCTACCTCGCCGAGGAGGCGCGGGGACGGGGGATCGGCACGCGCCTGCTCATGCAGGCGCTCGCCTCGCTCGGCCCGCGGCCGGTGCTGCTCGACGTGCTGTCGGGCAGCCGGGCAGCGAACCTGTACCTGCGCCACGGCTTCGTCCCGATCGAGGACGACGGGGTCGACGTGATCATGAGGCGCGACCCAGGGGCCGACGTGCCGCCTCAGGCGCGGACGGACTCCGCGGAGCCGACGGGCAGCTGAGCCTCGGACGGGCTCTGGTCCTCACGCAGCGAGAGGACGAGCGCGGTCGTCGCCGCCACCAGCAGCGCGGCCAGCACCATGTGCGACCCGACCAGCAGCGGCGGCAGGCCGGTGCGAGCCTGGGCGATGCCGACCGCGATCTGGACGAGCTCGACGCCGAGGAGGGCGAGGGGGAAGCGACGGGGCAGTCCCGTGCGGAGCGTCCAGACGACGACCGCGAGGGTCAGGGCGAGGGTCGCGTAGGCCGGCCAGCTGTGCACGTGGTCCATCACGGCGGGGTCGAGGCCGTTGCGCGGCGTGGCCGCGTCGCCGGCGTGCGGACCGGAGCCTGTCGTCAGGACGCCGACGACGACGGTGACCAGGACGACGCCGGACAGCACGTGGACGAGCCGGGCGTAGGCAGGGGGAGTCGCGGCGTGGTGACCTCGAGGACCGCGCAGCACGCGCCACACGAACACGGTGGACAGCGCCACCAGGGCGATCGAGACGAGGAAGTGCGCGCCGACGATGTAGGGGTTGAGACCGGTGAGGACGGTGATGCCGCCGAGCACCGCCTGCAGCGGGATGCTCATGCCCTGGGCGAAGGTGATCCAGAAGAGCTCACGGCGCTGCTTGCGCATCCGCAGGACGAAGAGGAACGCGAGCACGACTACTGCGGTCAGCACGAAGGTGAGGAGGCGGTTGCCGAACTCGATCACCCCGTGGATGCCCATCTCGGGCGTGCTGACGAACGAGTCGGCGGTGCAGCGAGGCCATGTGGGGCAGCCGAGACCTGACCCGGTCAGCCGGACCGCGCCTCCTGTGCCGATCAGCAGGACCTGGCAGACCAGCGAGGCCCAGGCGATGAACCGGACGCGTCGGTCGGTCGTCGTCGGCAGCCAGCGCCAGAGGCGCGTCACCGGCCCGGGGCTGGTCACCTGTGCGTTGCTCACGAGTTGCTGCCTTTCGTCACATCCGCCGCTCTGCCCTGTAGAATCGATGAGTTCAGGGACACACCCGACACGAGCGTCGACGACGACGCCCGAGGGCCGTGGGATCCGCAGAAGCGGTACGCGGACCTCACGTCAGTCTAAGCAACGCCGGCTCCGCCTCCGCTCCACGCAGGCAGCCGTCGGAGCTCGACCGGGAGTCCGTCTCGCAGCGCGAGCAGCTGGGCCCCCATCCGACGGGGAATGGTCACGACCCGACCCACGTTCGGCCCAGCAGAGAAAGAGGTAGTCATGTCAGACGTGTTGATCGACCGACCAGAGCTCGAGAGCCTGGGGCAGTACGAGTTCGGCTGGTCCGACTCCGACGCAGCGGGCGCCTCCGCGCGCCGTGGCGTGTCGCCCGAGGTCGTCACCGACATCTCGGCGCTGAAGAGCGAGCCCGAGTGGATGCTCAAGAACCGGCTCAAGGGCCTGGCGCTCTTCGAGCGGAAGCCCATGCCGACCTGGGGCGCCGACCTCTCCGGCATCGACTTCGACAACATCAAGTACTTCGTCCGCTCCACCGAGAAGCAGGCGACGACGTGGGAGGAACTCCCCGACGACATCAAGAACACGTACGAGAAGCTCGGCATCCCCGAGGCCGAGCGCAACCGGCTCGTCGCGGGCGTAGCCGCCCAGTACGAGTCCGAGGTCGTCTACCACCAGATCCGTGAGGACCTGGAGGAGCAGGGCGTCATCTTCATGGACACCGACACGGCCCTCCGCGAGCACCCTGAGATCTTCCAGGAGTACTTCGGGACGGTCATCCCCGCCGGCGACAACAAGTTCGCCGCGCTGAACACCGCCGTCTGGTCTGGCGGCTCGTTCGTCTACGTGCCGAAGGGCGTCCGGGTCGAGATCCCGCTGCAGGCCTACTTCCGCATCAACACCGAGAACATGGGCCAGTTCGAGCGGACGCTGATCATCGCCGACGAGGGCAGCTACGTCCACTACATCGAGGGCTGCACGGCACCGATCTACAAGAGCGACTCCCTGCACTCGGCCGTCGTCGAGATCATCGTGAAGAAGAACGCCCGCGTGCGCTACACGACGATCCAGAACTGGTCGAACAACGTCTACAACCTCGTGACCAAGCGCGCCATCGCCCACGAGGGCGCCACCATGGAGTGGATCGACGGCAACATCGGCTCCAAGGTGACGATGAAGTACCCGTCGATCTACCTGGTCGGCGAGCACGCCAAGGGCGAGACGCTGTCCGTGGCCTTCGCCGGCCCCGGCCAGCACCAGGACGCCGGCGCGAAGATGATCCACATGGCGCCCCACACGACGTCGTCGATCGTCTCGAAGTCGATCGCCCGAGGCGGCGGCCGTGCCGGCTACCGCGGCGAGGTCCGCGTCGACGACGCAGCCCACCACTCGGCGAACACCGTGCGCTGCGACGCCCTGCTGGTCGACACGATCTCGCGGTCCGACACCTACCCCGCCATCGACATCCGCGTCGACGACGTGCAGCTCGGGCACGAGGCGACGGTGTCGCGCGTCAGCGAGGAACAGCTCTTCTACCTCATGTCGCGAGGCATGGCGGAGGACGAGGCCATGGCCATGATCGTGCGCGGGTTCATCGAGCCGATCGCCCGGGAGCTGCCGATGGAGTACGCGCTCGAGCTCAACAAGCTCATCGAGATGAGCATGGAAGGATCAGTCGGCTAGATGTCTGCCGCAGCACCCACCACCACAGACACCGCCCCCGAGGGCGTCCAGCACGGCGCAGGCGCGCACAGCGACGGCGGATGGGGCCTCGTGCCCGTCCAGACCCGTTCTGGCCGTTTCCGTTCCACCGACCCCGCGGCCTTCGCGGCCGTGACCGGCCGGGAGGTCGACTGGAAGCTCAGTCCTGTCGACCGCCTCCGTCCGCTGATCGACGGTCCGCTCGACGGATCGCCCTACGCCTACCTCGCCCGCGAGACCGGCGGGGCCGCCGTCGAGTGGGTCGACCGGGCTGACGCCCGGGTCGGCCGGGCCGGCGCACCGGAGGACAAGGCCTCGGCCAACGCCTGGGCCTCGACCGAGAAGGTCCTCACCGTGACCCTGACCGGGGACGAGCCGTCCACGGTCACGATCGGCCGGAGCGGTCTCGACCGCGAGCCCCGCGCCGGGCACACGGTCATCCACGCCACGGCGAACACCCGCTCGATGGTCGTCCTGCGCAACACAGGCTCGGCCCAGCTCGTCGAGAACGTCGAGATCGTCGTCGACGACGGCGCGCACCTCACCGTCGTCACCCTGCAGGAGTGGGACGACGACGCGATCCACCTCGCCAGCCACTTCGCGGCGATCGGTCGAGACGCGCAGCTCAAGCACTTCGTCGTCTCGCTCGGCGGCTCGGTCGTCCGTGTCAACCCCTCGGCGCACCTCGCCGGACAGGGCTCGGACACCGAGCTCTACGGCGTCTACTTCGCCGACGCGGGCCAGCACCTCGAGCAGCAGGTCTACGTGCACCACGACGCTCCGAACAGCCGCAGCCGGGTCAACTACAAGGGCGCGCTCCAGGGCGTGGGCGCCCGCACGGTCTGGATCGGCGACGTGCTGATCTCGCGCACCGCTCCCGGCACCGACAGCTACGAGCAGAACCGCAACCTCGTCCTCAGCGAGGGCACGCGGGCCGACTCGATCCCGAACCTCGAGATCGAGACCGGCGACATCGCCGGGGCCGGCCACGCCAGCGCCACCGGGCGGTTCGACGACGAGCACCTCTTCTACCTGCAGTCCCGTGGCATCTCGGAGCACGAAGCACGTCGCCTCGTCGTCCTCGGGTTCCTCAGCGAGGTCGTCCAGAAGATCGGCGAGCCCCAGCTGCAGGAGCGGCTGATCGACGCTCTCGAGGTCGAGCTCACCGCGGGCGAGGGCCTCCCGACGGCAGGCGGCGCCGCCTGATGGCCGGGGTCAAGGTGTGTGGCGTCGACGACGTCACGCCGGCTCAGGCGATGCGCGTCGTCGTCGACGGAGTCGCGATCGCCGTCGTGAAGGACAGCTCCGGCGACATCCACGCGATCGGCGACACCTGCACCCACGGCGACATCTCGCTGTCCGAGGGCTTCGTCGAGGACGACACGCTCGAGTGCTGGGCCCACGGCTCGAAGTTCGAGCTGACCACCGGCAAGCCGCTGACCCTCCCTGCCTACGAACCCGTCCCGGTCTTCCGTGTCACCGTCGTCGACGGTGACGTGTACGTCGACACCACCGCGTCGTCCGCCGACGTCGCACAGTAAGGAAAAGAACGCATGTCCACTCTCGAGATCCGCGACCTCAAGGTCAGCATCGACACCGACCAGGGCGTCAAGCCCATCCTCAAGGGCGTCGACCTCACCATCAACGAGGGCGAGATCCACGCCGTCATGGGCCCGAACGGCTCCGGCAAGTCCACCCTCGCCTACACGATCGCCGGGCACCCCCGCTACAACGTCGACGGCGGCAGCATCCTGCTCGACGGCCGCGAGGTCCTCGACATGTCCGTCGACGAGCGCGCCAAGGCCGGGCTCTTCCTGGCCATGCAGTACCCCGTCGAGATCCCCGGCGTCACGGTCGCGAACTTCCTGCGCACCGCCAAGACGGCCCTGGACGGCGAGGCGCCCGCGATCCGTACCTGGATCAAGGACCTGCGCACCCACATGAGCGACCTCAAGATGGACGCCTCGTTCGCCGAGCGCAACGTCAACGAGGGCTTCTCGGGCGGCGAGAAGAAGCGCCACGAGATCATGCAGCTCGAGCTTCTGAAGCCCAAGTTCGCCGTGCTCGACGAGACCGACTCCGGCCTCGACGTCGACGCGCTCAAGATCGTCTCGGAGGGCGTCAACCGCGCCAAGGCGAACACCGGGCTCGGCCTGCTGATGATCACGCACTACACGCGGATCCTCCGCTACATCAAGCCCGACTTCGTGCACGTCTTCGTCGACGGCCACGTCGCCGAGCAGGGCGGCCCCGAGCTGGCCGACCGTCTCGAGGACGAGGGCTACGACCGCTACGTGTCCGCTGCGGCCGCCGCCGCGGCCGAGACGACCCCGGCGGTCAGCTGACCATGGCCGTCGCCCTCGCGCCGGAGAAGTTCGACGCCACGATCGAGGCCCTCAAAGAGGTCGTCGACCCCGAGCTCGGGGTCAACATCGTCGATCTCGGCCTGATCTACGACCTCGCGATGGACGAGGAGCACGAGAACGCCCTCATCATCAGCATGACGCTGACCTCGGCCGGCTGCCCGCTGACCGACGTGATCGAGGCCGACACGGCCAACGCCCTCGACGGCGTGGTCGACGCGTTCCGGATCAACTGGGTCTGGATGCCGCCGTGGGGCCCCGACCGGATCACGGACGACGGGCGCGACATGATGCGCGCCATCGGCTTCTCGATCTGATCCACCCCGCACACTGAACCACCCCGAACACGAGGAACGCCCCCGGTCGTCGACCGGGGGCGTTCTCCGTGTGACGTGCGCAGCTGAGCCGTCGCTCGATTCGCTACTTGCCCAGGCGACCGAGGGCGCGCCATGCCAGCGGCAGGGCCGACGCAGCGATCAGCCACTTGGCGACGCCACCCACGATGAACGGGTAGACGCCGAGAGCGAGGACGTTGCCGAGCGAGGCGTCGACGCCGAGCTGGTTCAGCACGACCGCCATGTAGGGGAGCCCCGTGGCGAACGGGATCAGGCTGGCGAGGAAGAACGCGGCGGCGGACAGTGCCCACTTCTTGTCCCAGTCGCGCTGCGAGAGCCAGCCGATGACCAGCGCGGCCGGGACGAAGCCGAGGATGAAGCCGAAGCTCGGGCGGAGCACGCTGAGCGGACCGCCGGAGAACTCGGCGAAGATCGGCAGGCCGACGACGCCGAGCACGAGGTACGTCAGCATCGACAGGGCGCCGCGCCGTGCGCCGAGGGTGGCGCCGACGAGCATCACGGCGAGGGTCTGCCCCGTGATCGGCACGGGCCACATGGGCACCTGCACCTGCGCCAGGGTCGACGTGAACGCGACCCCGCCGAGCACCAGGGCGGCGTCGGTGGCCCAGCTCCGAGCCACCAGCCGGTCGGCGAGGACCGGCCGTGAGATCGTTGCGGCGGTGTCAGTCATGCAAGTCTCCTAGTATGGGTAGGTTGATCGGCCGAGTGGCTGGTCGGCAGCGCAGTGCTGCGACCCCTCTCCACGCGACGTCCTCAATCCTAGAGGCGGCCCCACACCGGGCCCCGTTGTGGACATCTCCCCAATCGATTGGACTTCTGCTGTGCTTTCCGTGCACGATCTCGAGATCCGCGTCGGCGCGCGCCTGCTGATGGCCGACGTGAGCTTCCGCGTCGACAAGGGCGACAAGATCGGCCTCGTCGGCCGCAACGGCGCCGGCAAGACCACCATGACCAAGACGCTCGCCGGCGAGACGATGCCGACCGGCGGCAAGATCGACCGCCACGGCGAGATCGGCTACCTGCCGCAGGACCCGCGCAGCGGCAACCCCGAAGACCTGGCCCGCACGCGCATCCTCGACGCCCGTGGCCTCGGACAGCTGCTGCTGGGCATCCAGGAAGCGACCCAGGCGATGGGCGACGCCGATCCAGACATCGCGGCCCGTGCCATGAAGCGCTACGGCGACCTCGACGACCAGTTCAACGCGCTCGGGGGCTACGCCGCCGAGGCTGAGGCCGCCTCCATCGCCAGCAACCTGAGCCTGCCCGACCGCATCCTCGACCAGCCCCTCTCGACGCTGTCCGGCGGTCAGCGCCGACGCATCGAGCTCGCTCGCATCCTCTTCTCGGCCGCGGACACGATGATCCTCGACGAGCCGACCAACCACCTCGACGCCGACAGCGTCGTGTGGCTGCGCGAGTACCTCAAGACCTACCAGGGCGGCGTCATCGTCATCAGCCACGACATCGAGCTCGTCGAGGAGGTCGTCAACCGGGTCTTCTACCTCGACGCCAACCGGCAGGCGATCGACATCTACAACATGGGCTGGCGCAACTACCAGCGCCAGCGCGCCGCCGACGAGGAGCGTCGCAAGAAGGAGCGCAGCAACGCCGAGAAGCAGGCCTCCGCGCTGCAGAAGCAGGCTGCCCGCTTCGGCGCCAAGGCCTCGAAGGCCGCGGCGGCGCACCAGATGGTGGCCCGGGCCGAGAAGCTGCTGTCCGGCCTCGAGGAGGTCCGTGCCGTCGACCGCGTGGCCAAGCTGCGGTTCCCCACCCCGGTGGCCTGCGGCAAGACGCCCCTGATGGCCTCGAACCTGTCGAAGAGCTACGGCTCGCTCGAGATCTTCACCGCCGTCGACCTCGCCATCGACCGCGGCTCGAAGGTCGTGATCCTCGGCCTGAACGGTGCGGGCAAGACGACGCTGCTGCGCATCCTCGCGAGCGTCGACGAGCCCGACACGGGTCAACTCGAACCGGGGCACGGGCTCCGCGTGGGCTACTACGCGCAGGAGCACGAGACGATCGACGTCAAGCGCAGCGTGCTCGAGAACATGGTGTCGTCCTCGCCGAACATCACGGAGATGGAGGCGCGGCGCGTGCTCGGCTCGTTCCTGTTCACCGGCGACGACTCTGCCAAGCCGGCCGGGGTGCTGTCCGGCGGCGAGAAGACGCGCCTCGCGCTGGCGATGATCGTCGTCTCGGGCGCGAATGTCCTGCTGCTCGACGAGCCCACGAACAACCTCGACCCCGCGAGCCGCCTCGAGATCCTCGACGCGCTGGCGAACTACGAGGGCGCCGTCGTGCTGGTCAGCCACGACGAGGGAGCAGTCGAGGCGCTGAACCCCGAGCGTGTGCTCATCATGCCCGAGGGCACCGAGGACCACTGGACCCCGGACTACTCTGACCTGATCAACCTCGCCTGACGCACGCCGGAGCCCGACGGCGACGCCGTCGGGCCCAGGCGGCGACGCTGCCGGCTGCCGACGACGTCAGCGCCCGGCGGCGTCGAGCAGCTCGTCTTCTTCTTCGTGGTCCGCACGCGGACGCGAGGCGCGCCGACGTTCACGCTCGGCCGCCTCCTCCGGGGTCTCGTCGTCGGCTGCGTCGAGCAGCGCGTTGCGTCGCTCCTGACGGAAGACGTAGAAGAGGAACCCGAAGGCGCCGACCGCGAACATGATCCACTGGACGAAGTAGGACAGGTTGAGGCCGGTGTCGATCTCCGGCGCGCTGGCCTTCACGGGAGCGGTCGCGGGTGCCGGGTCCTCCGACGCGAGCAGGCCGTAGCTCGCGTCGTAGATGTCACCGTCGACACGCTTCTGCACCTCGCTCAGCTGGATCGTGGCGATCTGGTTCGTGCCGGGGACGCCCGTGCGGTCGCCGAGCGCGGGCTCGCCCGGCTTCAGCCGAGCCGTCACGGTGACCTCGCCGGTCGGCGGGGCCGGGACGACGTCGGGGGCGTCCTGGTCGTTGCCGGTCGGCACCCAGCCGCGGTCGACGACGAAGATGTCGCCGCCGGTGACCTGGAACGGCACGAGCACGTCGAAGCCGGGCTGGCCGTTCAGCGGCCGGTTGCGGACGAGGAGCTCGTCGTCGACGAGGTACCGGCCGGTCATCGCGACCGGCTGCCACTCGAGGGCGGGATCGTACGAGCCCAGCTCTGGCACCGCCTCCTGCAGGGGGATCGGTGCCGCGTCGTAGCGCTGCTCGAGCTGGTGGACGACGGCCATCTTCTCTTCGTGGCGGCTCCACTGCCAGTGGGCCAGCAGGCCGCAGATGACCGCGAACACCACGACGACAGCCAGGTAGCCCAGCCACTTGGAGGCGGTCGTCGAGCGGGGCGTGCCCGCCCCTCGGCCGCTCATCGCGCCTCCTGCTCGACCCGGTCGACCGTCTCGCCCGCAGGCGTCAGGACGACCGGGAAGTCGCGGGCCCGGAGGAACTCGGCGAGGTAGCCGACGTGCTCGTCGCAGGCCGACCAGACCTTGACCCGCTCGAGGCCGTGGATCTTGGGGTTGCGCCAGTTGACGGCATGGACGGCCGCGGCCGTGCAGCCGGTACGGGAGCACTGGACGTCGCCGGGGCCCGGCTGCCCGATGCCCGGCATCACCGGGGGACTCCGTCCGAGCCGACGACGGGGTCGTCGTCCGGGTCGTGAGGTGCCGGGGGAGCCCAGGGCTCCTGAGGCCCGCGGTAGACCTCGAGGCCCCCTGGCCGCTCGACGTCCTGACCGCTCTCGTGACCGACGTTGGCGAGGACGACTGCCACGTAGGGGATGACGACGGCGCCGAACACCGGGATCAGCGTCCACCAGCTGAGCGGGATGACGAAGCAGAAGATGATGCAGACGATGCGGATGCCCGTGGCCAGCAGGTACCGGCGCATGCGGGCGTGCCGGTCGTCAGCAGGCGACGGGGGGAGCGTGGTGATCGGGGTGGATGTCTTCATGGCCTCACGGGCTCGGGACGCCGAGGGTCGGCGGTTGACTAGATCGTAATCCCGGCGTCCGACAGTAGGCTGGCACGCGGTCCACGGACCCGAGCACCCCTGACGTCCACACCGAGGAGCACCATCATGACCACCCCCCGCACCGTCCTCGTCACCGGCGGCAACCGAGGGATCGGCTTCGCGATCGCCGAGGAGTTCGTCGCGCAGGGCCACCGCGTCGCCGTCACCGCGCGGAGCGGCCAGGGCCCGGAGGGCACCCTCACCGTCGCCGCCGACGTGACCGACGCCGCCAGCGTCGACGCCGCCTTCACCACCGTCGAGGCCGAGCTCGGCCCCGTCGAGGTCGTCGTCGCGAACGCCGGCATCACGAAGGACGGCCTGCTCATGCGCATGAGCGAGGAGGACTTCACCTCGGTCGTCGACACGAACCTCGGCGGGGCCTTCCGCGTCGTCAAGCGCGCCTCGAAGGGCATGCTCAAGGCCCGCTTCGGCCGGATCGTCCTCGTCTCGAGCGTGGTCGGCCTCTACGGCGGTGCCGGCCAGGCGAACTACTCCGCGTCGAAGGCGGCCCTCGTCGGCTTCGCTCGGTCGCTGACGAGGGAGGTGGGCGCACGGGGCATCACCGCCAACGTCGTCGCCCCGGGGTTCGTCGAGACCGACATGACGGCCGTGCTGCCCGACGAGCAGCAGGCCGAGTACAAGAAGAGCATCCCCGCCGGCCGCTTCGGCACGGCCTCGGAGGTCGCCAAGGCGATCACCTGGCTCGCGAGCGACGACGCCGGCTACATCTCCGGCGCGGTCGTGCCGGTCGACGGCGGCCTGGGGATGGGCCACTAGGCCCTCGGCAGCACGGCCGCGGGGTCAGCCCCGCAGGCCGAGCAGCGGCAGCACCTGCGACAGGTCGCAGTGCGTCACGACGACGTCCGCGTGGTCGCGCACCCGGGGCTTGGCGTTGAACGCCACCGAGAGCGCCGCGGCGTCCATCATCAGCAGGTCGTTGGCCCCGTCGCCGACCGCGATCGTGTGCGCGGGGGCGACGCCCGCCTCCTCGGCCCACTCGCGGAGGGCGGCGGCCTTGCCTGCCGCGTCGACGACCGGCCCCTCCACGCGTCCGGTCAGGGCACCGTCGACGACCTCGAGCCGGTTGGCGCGCCAGAAGTCGAGCCCCAGGCCCTCGGCGATCGGGTCGAGCACCTCGTGGAAGCCGCCGGACACGACCCCGATCACGCTGCCGTGGGCGTGCAGGCCGGCGACCAGCTCGGGGACGCCGGCCGTGAGGCGGATCTGCGAGGCGGCGTCCGCGAAGACCGTGGACGGCAGCCCCGCCAGCGTGGCGACGCGCGCGTGCAGGCTCTCCGCGAAGTCGAGCTCTCCCGCCATGGCGCGTTCGGTGATGGCGGCGACCTCGTCCCGCGCGCCGGCGGCGTCGGCGAGGAGCTCGATCACCTCGTCCTCGATGAGCGTGGAGTCGACGTCGAGGACGGTGAGGAAGCGGGGCACGCGATCACACTAGTGTCCGGCCGGCGGACGACCGGACGGCGCCGTCGCCGTTCGTCACTCGACGCCCGGCGGCGGCGGCGCCCTTCGGGGCCAGGGCTACTGGTCGACCCGCACGCCCTTGCCCACGACGGTGATGCCCGACGGGGTGACGGTGAAGCCCCGCGCGCGGTCCGCCTCGGCGTCCACGCCGACGGAGGCGCCCTCGGCGATGACGACGTCCTTGTCGAGGATCGCCCGGTTCACGGTGGCGTTCGGCCCGATGTGGGCGCGCTCGAACACGATCGAGTCGACGACGCGGGAGCCGGAGTCGAGCGTGCACCACGGGCCGAGGACGCTGCGCTCGACGTGGGCGCCCGACAACAGCGAGCCGAGCGAGACGACCGAGTCGATGGTCGTGCCGAGGTTGCCGAGCCCGTCGCGGACGAACTTGGCCGGCGGCGAGTTGAGCTGCTGGCTGAAGATCGGCCAGTCGGTGTTGTAGAGGTTGAAGATCGGCAGCGCCGAGATCAGGTCTCGGTGCGCGTCGTAGAACGAGTCGATGGTGCCCACGTCGCGCCAGTAGTAGCGGTCGCGCTCGGTCGAGCCGGGGACCTCGTTGCGGTTCAGGTCGTAGACGGCCGCGTCGCCGCGGGACACGAAGTCGGGGACGATGTCGCCGCCCATGTCGTGGTTCGAGTCGGCCTTCTCGCCGTCGCGGAGCACCGCGTCGATGAGGACGTCGGCGTCGAAGACGTAGTTGCCCATGGAGGCGAGGATCTCGTCGGGGGAGTCGGGCAGGCCCGTGGCGTCGGTCGGCTTCTCGAGGAACCGGCCGATGCGGGTCGGGTCGTCGGGGTCGACCTCGATGACGCCGAACTGGTCCGCGAGCGAGATGGGCTGGCGGATGGCCGCCACGGTGACGCCGGCGCCCGAGGCGATGTGCGCCTCCACCATCTGCTCGAAGTCCATCCGGTAGACGTGGTCCGCGCCGACCACGACGACGATGTCGGGCTTCTCGTCGCGGAGCAGGTTGAGGCTCTGCAGGATGGCGTCGGCGCTGCCGGCGAACCAGCGCTTGCCGAGCCGCTGCTGCGCGGGCACGGAGGCGACGTACGCGCCGAGGAGCCCCTCGATCGACCAGGTCTGCGAGACGTGGCGGTCGAGGCTGTGCGACTTGTACTGCGTCAGCACGACGATCTGACGCAGGCCCGAGTTGATGAGGTTCGAGAGCGCGAAGTCGATGAGGCGGTAGTTGCCGCCGAACGGGACGGCGGGCTTCGCCCGGTCGGCGGTCAGGGGCATGAGGCGCTTGCCCTCGCCCCCGGCCAGGACGATGCCGAAGATCTTCTTTGATGCCATGGGGCCAGAATGGCACGTTTCTCCGACGCACGACTACGGTGATGCTCGTGCGAGTCGATGTCATCACGAAGGAATATCCCCCGAACGTCTACGGAGGCGCAGGCGTGCACGTCGTCGAGCTCGCCAAGGCGCTGAGGCAGTCGATCGAGGTGCAGGTCAGGGCCTTCGGCGACGTGGACCCCGAGCCGGACACGACCGGCTACCCCGACCTCGCCGAGCTCGCCCAGGTGAACGGGGCGCTCCGCACCCTCGGGACCGACGTCCGCATCGCCCAGGACGTCGCCGGCGCCGACATCGTGCACAGCCACACCTGGTACGCGAACGCGGCCGGCCAGCTGGCGCAGATGCTGCACGACGTCCCCCACGTGCTCACCGCGCACAGCCTCGAGCCGCTCCGCCCCTGGAAGGCCGAGCAGCTCGGCGGCGGCTACCGCGTGTCGAGCTGGATCGAGCGCCAGGCCTACGAGACGGCCGACGCCGTCATCGCCGTCAGCGAGGGCATGCGCCGCGACATCCTGCGCTCCTACCCCGGCATCGACGAGCAGAAGGTCAGCGTCGTCTACAACGGCATCGACCTCGACGCCTGGCAGCGCGTCGACGACGCCGACGTCGTCCGCGAGCTCGGCATCGACCCCGATCGCCCGTCGGTCGTCTTCGTCGGCCGGATCACGCGCCAGAAGGGCCTCCCGTACCTGCTGCGCGCGGCGAAGCTCCTGCCCGCCGACGTCCAGCTCGTCCTCTGTGCCGGCGCGCCGGACACCCCGGAGATCATGGCCGAGGTGAGCGGACTGGTCCGCGAGCTGCAGGAGGAGCGGACCGGCGTCGTGTGGATCGAGAAGATCCTGCCCCGCCACCAGCTCAGCGCCGTGCTCAGCGCGGCCACCACGTTCGTCTGCCCCTCCGTCTACGAGCCCCTCGGCATCGTCAACCTCGAGGCGATGGCCTGCGGCGTGCCCGTCGTGGGTTCGGACACCGGGGGCATCCCCGAGGTGGTGGCCGACGGCCTCACCGGCCGGATCGTCCCGCTCGAGCAGGCCCAGGACGGCACGGGCACGCCCCTCGACCCCGAGGCGTTCGTCGCCGACCTCGCGCGGATCCTCACCGAGGTCGTCTCGGACCCGGCCCTCGCACGGCTGATGGGACGGGCCGGTCGGATGCGCGCCGAGAGCGAGTTCTCCTGGACGCGGATCGCGGACCGGACCCTCCAGGTCTACGGCTCCCTGCGTCGATAGGCTGTCCATCATGCCTACCGTCCTGCAGCTGACCGATGTCTCCCTCGTCCGTGGCGGCGTCCCCGTCGTCGACTCGCTGACCTGGACCGTCGACTCCGACGACCGCTGGATCGTGCTGGGGCCGAACGGCGCCGGCAAGTCGTCGCTGCTGCAGGTGGCGGCGGCGCAGACCCACCCGAGCTCCGGCACCGCCGAGGTGCTCGGCGGCGACCTGGGCTCGGTCGACCTCTTCGACCTCCGTCCGCGGATCGGCTTCGCCTCCACGACGATCGCCCGCCGCATCCCGGCGAAGGAGAAGGTGATCGACGTCGTCCTCACCGCTGCCTACTCCGTCACGGGCCGCTGGAACGAGGAGTACGAGGGCGTCGACGTGCGCCGCGCACACCGCGTGCTCGACGAGTGGAGCCTCGACCACCTCGCTGACCGCACCTTCGGCGAGCTGAGCGACGGCGAGCAGAAGCGCGTCCAGATCGCGCGCGCGGTCATGACCGACCCCGAGCTCCTGCTGCTCGACGAGCCGGCCGCGAGCCTCGACCTCGGTGCACGCGAGGAACTGCTGCGCATGCTCTCCGGCTACGCACAGTCCGAGGGCGCACCCGCCATCGTCATGGTCACCCACCACGTCGAGGAGATCCCGCGCGGCTTCACGCACGCGCTCCTGCTCGACCACGGCTCCGTCGTGGCCGCCGGCCCGATCGACGAGGTCGTCACGGCCGAGACCCTCGGCGCCACCTTCGGCGTCGAGCTCGAGGTCACGTCCGAGGACGGGCGCTACACGGCACGCGCCGCCCGCTGACCTGTCCGTGTCGCCGCCCGGCTCGCTCCTCGGATCCGGGCTCGGCGTCTGGTATCGTTGACAGCTGGTACCGGAGCATCCGTGCGCCGCACCTCCTCGAACTTCACACCACCATCCACCGCTAGACCTAGGACTCTCATGAAGACCGACATCCACCCCGAGTACAAGCAGATCGTCTTCCGCGACCTCGCATCGGGCGCCACGTTCCTCACGCGCTCCACGACGACGAGCGACAAGACCATCGAGCTCGACGGGGAGACCTACCCGGTCATCGACGTCGAGATCTCGTCGGAGTCGCACCCCTTCTACACGGGCAAGCAGCGCATCCTCGACTCGGCCGGCCGTGTCGAGAAGTTCAACTCGCGCTACAAGAACTTCGGCAAGTAAGCAGCACCCCTCCAGGGCTCAGGCCCTGTCGACCCGCGAGAGGCGGCCCACCACCGTGGGCCGCCTCTCGCCGTCTGTGCTGTCGGACTTGGATGCTGTCGGACTTGGATGCTGTCGGACTTCGTCGCTGTCGGACTCAGGAGGCGGGGAGCGACCGGTGCGGCCACTCGCCGGACGTCGTGAACGTCGGGTCCTTGCGGCGCATGTACTCCTGGAAGGACGCCGCCTGGGTCGAGCACCAGCCGACCTGGAGGTCGTGCAGCTCGGTCGTCGGGACGTCGAGCTGAGCGGGATAGCGCTGCGCCATGGCCTGGGCCACCCGGCCCGCGGCGACGGCGTCCGCACCGGCGTCGTGGGCGTCGTCGAGGACGACGCCGTAGACACCGGCGGCGGCCTCGAGGGTGCGCTTGCCCTTGCGGAACCGGTCGACGGCCTTGTCGATCACGAGCGGGTCGATGACGCAGCCGATCTCGCCGACCTCGCCGAGGGGCTCGATGCCGTGCCGACGAGCCTCGCGGTCGAGCAGGGTGAGGTCGTAGGGCGCGTTGTAGACGACGAGGGGCACGCCACGGGCGAAGACGGCCCTGACGGCCGCGACGATCTCGGCGACGACCTCGGCTGCTGGCCGTCCCTCGGCACGTGCCCGCTCGGTCGAGATGCCGTGCACGGCGCTGGCCTGCTCGGGGATCTCGACGCCGGGGTCGGCCAGCCACTCGCCGTGGGCGACGGTCGCGCCCGTCGCGTCGATGAGCCCGACGTGCGCCGTCACGATGCGCGCCGTCTCGACGTCGATCCCGGTCGTCTCGAGGTCGAACACCCCGAGCGCCTTCCACCACGCCGACGGCAGGTCGGCAGTCTCGGCAGCTGTCGCGGAGACGTCGGGAGGGGTCACGGTCTCGGTCGGGTCGGTCTGGCTCACCCCCTGAGCCTAGGAGGCGCCGCCGACAGCCGGGGCCGACGCGGCGGGCACGTCGCCGACGTGCAGCCAGAAGAACTGCTGCGTGCCGAGCGTGATCGTGACCTTGCCCTCGTCGTCGAACGACGGGAACTGCGCTCCGCCGAAGAGGTCGAAGAGCGTCCGGCCCGCGAGGTGCGGCGCCGTGACCGTGACCGCCGACGGGTTGTGCGCGAACGAGAACACGCAGAGGACGTCCTCAGCCGAGGCGCCGAACTGGGTGCCCTCGCCCTCGTACGACCGGACGAACGCGAGCACCGACTCCTGGTCCGTCTCGGCCACCTCGAGGGTGCCGAGCCCGAAGACCGGGTGCGCCTTGCGGACGTGGATCACGTTCCGCACCCAGTGCAGCAGCGAGCGCGACTGGGCGAGCTGGCTCTCGACGTTGACCAGGTTGTAGTTGAAGACGAGCGACTGCACGACGGGCAGGAACAGCTTGCCCGGGTCGGCCGTCGAGAAGCCGGCGTTGCGGTCGGGGGTCCACTGCATCGGCGTGCGCGAGGAGTCGCGGTCGGGCAGCCAGATGTTGTCGCCCATGCCGATCTCGTCGCCGTAGTACAGGAACGGGCTGCCCGGCAGCGCGAACAGCAGGGCGTGGACGAGCTCGAGCTCGGCCCGCGAGTTGTCGAGCAGGGGAGCGAGACGACGACGGATGCCGATGTTCGAGCGCATCCGCGGGTCGTAGGCGTACCAGCCGTACATCGCCTGGCGGTACTCCTCGCTCACCATCTCGAGCGTCAGCTCGTCGTGGTTGCGGAGGAAGACGGCCCAGGCGGCGCCCGGCGGCACCTCGGTCGTCTCGGAGAGGATGCGCTTCAGCTCGGAGCCGTTCTGCGCCCGCAGCGAGTAGAAGATGCGCGGCATGACGGGGAAGTCGAAGGCCATGTGGCACTCGGGCTCTTCTTCGGTGCCGAAGAAGGCGGCCGTCTCGGCCGGCCACTGGTTCGCCTCGGCGATCAGCACGCGGCCGGGGAACTCGTCGTCGACCATGCGACGGAGGCGCTTGATGAACTCGTGGGTCGCGGGCTCGCCCTCGCCGTTGCCCTCCTCCGTCTCGAAGAGGTAGGGGATGGCGTCGAGCCGCAGGCCGTCGACGCCGAGGTCCAGCCAGTGCCGGACCACGTCGAAGACAGCCTCCTGCACGGCCGGGTTCTCGAAGTTGAGGTCGGGCTGGTGCGAGAAGAAGCGGTGGAAGAAGAACTGGCGGCGCACCGGGTCGAACGTCCAGTTCGACTCTTCCGTGTCGACGAAGATGACGCGGATGTTCGAGTACTCGTCGTCGGTGTCGCGCCAGACGTAGAAGTCGCCGTAGGGGCCCTCGGGGTCTTCCCGGGACTGCTGGAACCACTCGTGCTGGTCGGACGTGTGGTTGAGCACCATGTCGATCACGATGCGCATGTTGCGCTCGTGCGACTTCGTGACGAGGTCGCGGAACTCGTCGAGGGTGCCGAACTCGGGCAGGATCGCCTTGTAGTCGGCGATGTCGTAGCCGCCGTCGCGGAGGGGCGACTGGAAGAACGGCGGCAGCCACAGGGCGTCGACCCCGAGCCACTGCAGGTAGTCGAGCCGCGAGAGCAGCCCCTGGAGGTCGCCGGCGCCGTCGCCGTTGCTGTCGACGAACGAGCGCACCATCACCTCGTAGAACACGGCACGTCTGTGCCATGCGGGATCGAGGGTCAGTCCGGGCTGCTGGATGGGGGCAGTGAAGCTCACCCGGCCAACTCTAGGACGGCCGACGGCCGAGTGCGCGCGTTCCGCCAGGACCGCCTCCGTAGACTCGGCCCGTGATCGTCAGAGAGCCCCGTGTCCCGTCGCCGTACCGGCGCCTCCTCGAGTCCGTAGCGGTGCGCGAGGACGTCGTCCGCGTCGCGGGCAGCGACACCGCGTGGTGGACCTACGACACGCCGGACGCCGACGACGACAGCCCGGTGGTGCTCGCGGTGCACGGGTTCCGCGGCGACCACCACGGCCTCGAGCCGGTCGTCGCCCATCTCACGGGCGTGCGGGTGGTCATGCCCGACCTGCCGGGCTTCGGCGAGTCGACGCCGCTCGAGGGCGAGCACAGCGTCGCGGCCTACGCCGCCTGGCTGACCGCGTTCGCCGCCGCCGTCGGCCTCGACGAGTCGGTCGTGGTGCTCGGGCACTCGTTCGGGTCGATCGTGACCTCGGCCGCTCTCGCGGACGGGCTCCGCGCCTCCCGGCTGGTGCTCGTCAACCCGATCGCCGCGCCGGCGCTGTCCGGTCCACGCGGCGTCGTGACCCGCCTCGCCGTCTTCTACTACTGGGCAGGGGCCGCGCTGCCCGAGGCCCTGGGGCTCTCCGTGCTGCAGGCCGCGCCGGTGGTGCGCTTCACGAGCCTGGCCATGGTCAAGACCCGCGACGCGTCGCTGCGGCGCTGGATCCACGACCAGCACGACTCGTACTTCTCTCGCTTCGCGGACCGGCGTGTCGTGCTCGACGCGTTCCGCGCCTCCGTGTCGAGCGACGTCAGCAGCTACGCCGCACGCGTCTCGGTGCCGACGCTGCTCATCGCCGCCGACCGCGACGACATCACGGCGCTGCCCGCCCAGCACGAGCTGCGGGCGCTGTTCCCCGACGCGCGCCTCACGGTGATCGACGGGGTCGGGCACCTCATCCACTACGAGAAGCCGCAGGAGGCGGCCGCCGCGATCCAGGAGTTCGTCGCGTGAGGATCGCGGTCGACTGCCGCTACGTCCGCACCGGGCGGCACGACGGCATCAGCCGGTTCACGGCCGGCGTGGTCGGCGCCCTCGCCGAGCGCACCCGCGGCGACGACGAGGTCGACCTGACGATGATCGTCTCCGACCTGCGACAGCTGGACAAGCTGCCCGACCTGCCGCACCTGCTCGTCAGCGACCCGACGAGCGCGCGCGAGCCGCTCGTCGCCCGCCAGGTCACGGCGGCCCGCCCCGACGTCGTCTGGTCGCCGATGCAGACGATGGGCTCGTGGGGCCGTCGCCATCGACTCGTCCTGACCCTGCACGACCTCATCTACTACACGAACAGGACGCCGCCGACCGAGTTCGCCCTGCCGCTGCGGCTGCTCTGGCGGCTCTACCACCTCGCCTGGTGGCCCCAGCGGCTGCTGCTCGACCGGGCCGACGCGGTCGTCACCGTCAGCCGGACCACCCGCGACGAGATGACCCGCCACCGGCTCACGCGGCGCCCGGTCACCGTCGTCTCGAACGCGGCCGACCCGGTGGCCGAGGCCGTGCCCCGCACGGCACCGGTGCACCGTGACCTCGTCTACATGGGGTCGTTCATGCCGTACAAGAACGTGGCCGCCCTCGCCAGGGCGCTGCCCCTGCTCGACGGGCACCGGCTGCACCTGATGAGCCGCGTGTCGGAGCGGGAGCGCGCCTCCTTGACGGCCCTCGCCCCTGCGGGCTCGCTGGTGTTCCACGACGGCGCGAGCGACGAGGAGTACCGCGAGGTGCTGCTGGGCGCCACGGCCGTGGTGACCGCCAGCCGCGCCGAGGGGTTCGGCATCCCGCTGGTCGAGGGCATGGCGCTCGGCACGCCGGCAGTCGTCAGCGACATCCCGATCTTCCGCGAGATCGGCGGCGACGCCGCGCTCTACTTCGACCCGGAGTCGCCGTCGTCGATCGCGGCGGCGGTGCGTCGGCTCGAGGGGGAGTGGGCGGCACGCTCGGCCGCGTCCGTGCAGCAAGCGGCCCGCTTCAGCTGGTCAGCCTCGGCGGAGGTGTTGCTCGAGCTGCTGCTCGCGACGGGCCGCGCGCCGCGCCGCGGGCGCTCGCGCCTCAGCCTGCGCCGCTAGCGCCGCCGCCCCTGCGTCGCCACCGCTAGCTCCACCGCACCACGCGCGCCACCACTCAGGACGCTCAGTCCTGAGTTCGCACTGCGCAGGAAGTGCACACCTGAACCGTGCACCGCTCAGGACGACTGCACCGTCGCCTCCTGAATTGCGCAGCTCAGCCGCGAACAGGCGCTCACGTCGGCGCACTCGGCGCAGCCCCGGCGCACGGGGAGACATGCGGAAAGGCCCGGCAGCTCGAGGGCGCAGCAGGCGCGCGAGATGCACGCGGATGTCAGAGGCACAGGAGGCGGCAGCTGCGGAAGCAGGAGCAGCGGCGGCAGGAGGCGCGACAGCTGCAGGAGGAGCGACTCCAGCGGGCGCGACGGCGCTACTTCTCGAGGGCGTTCTGCCAGTCGAAGGCGAAGGTGCCGGCGCGCTCTGACTCGTCCTCGATCGGGTCGTCGAACTCGCGGAGCACGAGACCGCCGTCGCGCAGCTCGAACGAGTGGATCGAGCCGTTGCGGATGGGCGTCCCGAGGTGCAGGACGTCGTCGCCGGCCACGTGCGTGACGACGGCCCGGATGACGGCGCCGTGCGTCGCGACGACCACTCGTCCCTCGCCTGTACCGTCGCCGGCACCGTCGCCGGTCGAGCGGGCGATGTCGACCAGGGCCGGCAGCACGCGGGCCAGCAGCTCACGACGGCCTTCGCGGCCCGGCACGGGCGTGCCCGTGGGGAACCGCTGCTCGACCTCGGTGCCGGTGAGGCCCTCGGCGTCGCCGTAGCGTCGCTCGGCGACGGCCGGCACGAGCTGCGGTGCGGGCAGGCCGAGTCGGGCGGCGATGATCGACCCCGTCTCCGCGGCGCGCGACAGCGGGCTGGCGACGACCCGGTCGAACGAGCGACGGGCGAGCAGGTCACCCGCCTCGGCGGCCTGGGAGCGGCCGAGGTCGTTCAGGGGGATGTCCGTGGCGCCCTGGATGCGGCGGGCGCGGTTCCAGTCGGTCTCGCCGTGGCGGACGAGGTAGAGCAGGGTCATCGTGTCTCCGGGGCAGGGGCGGCGGCGGGCGCGAGGCGCTCTGCGGGCGCGAGGCGCGCGGCCAGCGCGGTCAGGGTCTCGGTCGTCCCGGCGTCGATCTTCACGGCGGCACGGGAGTCGCCCTTGGTCTCGCCCCGGTTGACGATCACGACGGGCAGGCGGCGCCTCGTCGCCTGGTCGAGCAGCCGGATGCCGGAGTTGACGACCAGCGACGAGCCCACCACCAGCAGCGCCTCGGCGCCGACGACGAGCGACCTCGCCTCGGCGAAGCGCTCGACCGGCACGAACTCGCCGAAGAAGACGACGTCCGGCTTCAGCATGCCGCCGCACACCGTGCACGACGGGACGACGAAGGCGTCGATGTCGTCGACCTCCACGTCGCCGTCCGGGGCCAGGCGGACGCTCTCGGGCTCGTCGATCCACGGGTTGTCGCCGGCGAGGCGGGCGGCGACGGTGTCGCGGGCGAACGACTGGCCGCAGGTGAGGCACAGGACGCGGTCGACGGTGCCGTGCAGGTCGACCACGCGGCGCGATCCTGCGCGCTCGTGCAGCGCGTCGACGTTCTGCGTCACGACGCCGTTGACCACGCCGGCGCGCTCGAGCTCGGCGAGGGCCCGGTGCCCGCCGTTGGGCGCCGACGCCCGGAAGGTCTTCCAGCCGACGTGGCTGCCCGCCCAGTACCGCTTGCGGTACCGCTCGCTCGAGAGGAACTGCTGGAACGTCATCGGGTTGCGCGGAGGCGCCCCGGCACCCCGGTAGTCGGGGATGCCGGAGTCGGTGCTGATGCCCGCACCGGTGAGCACCGCGACGCGACGACCGGCGAGGACCTCGACGGCGGCCTCGAGGGCGTCGCCGGCCGGGGCCGAGGGGGCAGCGACCGAGGAGGCGCGGGCCGGCCCTGCGGGGCCGGCGGCAGCCGGCGGCGTGGCCGGTTCAGTCACGGTGGGGCCTCCTTCGGGGCAGGTCGACCTTCGGAGCAGGTCGCCGTCAGCCTAAACGGCGCGGCCTGGCGATTCGTTCCCCGGACGTTAGCCTGGACCCCGTCCCTGCCCCCTCGTCCTCCCGCGTCGCCTCCCGCTGCCGCCGCCGACCGGACGCCCTGCCCTGGAGCGCCGTGCGCATCACCCGCATCACCGACCTCGACCGCCCCGACCTCGCGGACTACGCCCGGCTGACCGACGTGGCGCTCCGCCGCGTGTCCGAGCCGGAGGGCGGCCTCTACATCGCCGAGTCGAGCAAGGTGATCGAGCGCGCGCTCCGGGCGGGCCACGTGCCCAGGTCGGTGCTGATGACCGAGCGCTGGCTGGCCGACGTCGAGCCGCTCGTGGCCGACCTCGACGGCGAGATCTTCGTCGGCGACGCGGCCCTGCTCGAGACGCTGACGGGCTACCACCTGCACAGGGGCGCCCTGGCCGCGATGCACCGGCCCGAGCTGCCGAGCGTGGAGTCGCTGTTGGAGGGCGCGAGGCGCGTCGTCGTGCTGGAGGACATCGTCGACCACACGAACGTCGGCGCCATCTTCCGCGCGGTGGCAGGGCTCGGCGCGGACGCCGTGCTCGTCACGCCGCGGTGCGCCGACCCGCTGTACCGGCGCAGCGTGCGCGTCAGCATGGGCACCGTGCTCCAGGTGCCGTGGACGCGCCTCCCCGAGTGGCCCCTCGGCGCCGAGCTGCTGCGCGACGCGGGCTTCGAGGTCGCGGCCCTCGCCCTCGCCGACGACGCCGTGCCCCTCGACGAGTACGCCGCCTCCGCCCCCGAACGTGTCGCGCTGCTGCTCGGCACGGAGGGCGACGGCCTCAGCCGCGACGCCCTGCGCGCCGCCGACCGGGTCGTGACGATCCCGATGCTGCACGGCGTCGACAGCCTCAACGTGGCCGCCGCCTCCGCGGTGGCCCTCTGGGCGCTTCGCGTGCCGCCGGTCGCGGGCGCACCGACGCCCGGCGCCGGGGCGGAGTCGCCCTCGTGACCCGTCGTGCCGTCCTGAGACGGCGTCGCGCCGCCGTGGCCGCCGTCGTCGTGCTCGTGCTGGCGGTCGGCACCTACCTGCCCCTCACCCTGCTGGGCCCGCTCGCCCCGGCCTCCGCCACGGCGTCCACCTGGGAGGCGCCCGCCCAGCCGGGCGCGCAGCTCACCTTCCCCGCGTACGGCGCCACGGCCGTCGAGGCCCTGGGCTTCGACGAGAGCCTGACGACGAGCGGCGACGCGCAGCCGAGGCCGATCGCGAGCATCAGCAAGGTCGTGACGGCCCTCGTCGTGCTCGACGCGAAGCCGCTCGACGGCGGCGACGGGCCGTCGATCACCCTCACCGCCGCCGACGCGGCCCTGTACGACACCTACCGTGCGGTCGACGGGAAGGTCGTGCCGATGACGGCCGGGGCGGTCCTGACCGAGCGGCAGCTGCTCGAGGTGACGCTGATCGAGTCGGCCAACAACTACGCGACCTCACTGGCGCGCTGGGCCTTCGGCTCGGACGCCGCCTTCGTGTCGGCCGCGGCCGCGTGGCTCGCCGAGAACGAGCTCGCCGCGACGACGATCGTCGAGCCCACCGGCCTGTCGCCGCAGAACACGAGCACCGCGACCGACCTCGTGGCCCTCGGCGCACTGGCTCTCGCCGACCCCGACGTCGCGGCGATCGTGGGAACCGACGAGACGACGATCCCCGGCGTGGGCGTCATCGACAACTCCAACGAGCTGCTCGGCCTCGACGGGGTCAAGGGCATCAAGACCGGCACGCTCGACGAAGCGGGCGCCTGTCTGCTCTTCGCGGCGGACTTCACGGTCGCCGGCCAGACCGTGACGGTCGTGGGCGTGATGCTGGGCGGCGTCGACCACGACGCGCTCGACGCCGACGTGCAGCGCCTGCTGCAGAGCGTGACGGGGAAGTTCCAGACCATCACCCTGACCACGGAGGACGACGTCTGGGCGCGCTGGGACCTGCCCTGGGGTGCCTCGGCCCAGGCGGTGGCGGCCGAGGACGCCGGCCTGCTCGTCTGGGGCGACAAGGCCGTCACGTCCACGCTCCAGACCGACGAGGTCGGTCCGGAGGCCGCCGGGAGCGAGGTCGGCACGGTCCGCTTCGACGTGGGCGGCCAGGAGGTCGACGTGCCGCTCGTGCTCGACGCGACGATCCCGGAGCCCGGCGCGTGGTGGCGGCTGACGCACCCGCAGGACGTCCTCGGCTGACGCGCCCGACGCCTCCCGGAGCCCGAAGCCCGAAGCCCGCAGCCGCTACGGCTGCTGCTCGTCGCGGTTCATGACGGTCACCGCGTCCGGGCGCTTCGCCTGGCGGCCGTCGCCCGACGACTGGTGCCGGATGCGCCGCACGACCCACGGCACCAGGTACTCGCGGGCCCAGCCCATGTCGTCCGAGCGGGCCTGGCGCCAGGGGCGACGCTCGAGCGGCTCGGGCCGCCACGGCTCGAGGTCGTTCTCGACGGCGAGGGCCCCGAGCACGGCCCTGGCGATCGTGTGGTGGCCGAGCGGGCTGAAGTGCAGCCGGTCGGGAGCCCACATGCGCGAGTCGGACAGCTGCCGGAGCGCCCACATGTCGGCGACGACCGCGCCGTGCTTCAGCGCGATCGCGTGCACGTGCTCGTTGTAGATCGCGACCTTTCCGCGGAGACGACCGAGCACCGGGGTCAGCCCGATGTCCGGGCCGGTGAAGACGACGACCGTCGCGCCCTGGGAGCTCAGCTTCTCGACGAGCGCGTCGAAGCCCGCGGCGACCTGGTCGGGGTCGGTGCCGGGGCGGATGATGTCGTTGCCGCCGGCCGAGACCGAGATCAGGTCGGGACGCAGCGACAGGGCGGCGTCGGCCTGCTCGTCGGCGATCTGCTTCAGCAGACGCCCGCGCACGGCCAGGTTCGCGTAGGCGAAGTCGTCGGCGGACGAGCCGAGGACCTCGGCGACGCGGTCGGCCCAGCCGCGGTTGCCGCCGGGCGCGCGCTCCTCCGGGTCGCCGATCCCCTCGGTGAACGAGTCGCCGATCGCGACGTACCGGGACCAGGGGTGCAGCTGCGTCATGGCCTCCACGTTACCGCCGGGTGCCGACGTGGCTACCCTCGGTGCATGACCGACGGCGCCCGACCAGCCAGCTCCTCCTCGTGGTCGCCCTCTGAGCTGTTGCCGGACGACCTCCTCGCGCGGTTCCGCGGGCGTGCCGCCGGCCACGACCGGGACGGCGCGTTCCCCCACGACGACCTGGCCGAGCTGCGCGAGCGCGGGTACCTGACGGTCTTCGTGCCCCAGGGCGAAGGAGGCGCGGGCCTGGGGCTCGAACAGGTCGCGGCCCTGCAGTCCCGCCTCGCGGCCGCCGCTCCCGCCACCGCCCTCGCGGTCGGGATGCACCTCGTCTGGACGGGCTGCGCCGCCGTGCTGCGCGCCAGGGGCGACCGGTCGCTCGATCTCGTGCTCGCCGACGCCGCGGCCGGCGAGGTGTTCGCCTTCGGCGTCAGCGAGCCGGGCAACGACCTCGTCCTGTTCGACTCCGTCACGCGGGCCGAGCCGACCGGGGACGGCGGCTGGCGCTTCACGGGGACGAAGACGTCGACCTCGCTCTCGCCGGTCTGGACGCGACTGGGCGTGTTCGGCCGGGACGACACGGACCCGGCGGAACCGGTGCTCGTGCACGGCTTCGTGCACCGCGACCAGCCGGGCTGGAGCTCGCTCGGCGACTGGGACACGATCGGCATGCGGGCGACCGAGAGCCACAGCACCCGCCTCGAGGGCGTCGAGGTGCCCGCGTCGCGCATCGTGCGGCAGCTGCCGGTCGGCCCGAGCGCGGACCCCCTCGTGTTCGGGATCTTCGCCGTGTTCGAGACGCTCGTGGCCGCGGTCTACCGGGGGATCGCGCGGCGGGCCGTCGAGCTCGCGGTCGAGTCGGCGTCCGGCCGGACGTCGCGCCGCACGGGGGAGTCGCTCGCCCTCGACCCTATCGTCCGCTGGCGGGTCGCCGACGCCCGCCTGGTGCTCGACGGCCTCGAGCCGCAGGTCGACTCCCTCGCTCGCGACGTCGACCAGCTCGTCGACCACGGCGCCGACTGGTCGCCGCTGCTCGTCGGCCTCAAGACGCGCGTGACCGAGGCGGCGCGGGCCGTGGTCGACCAGGCCGTCGCTGTCGCCGGGGGCGGGTCGTTCCGGGCGTCGTCGGAGCTCGGGCGGCTGCAGCGCGACGTGCTCGCGGGGCGGTTCCACCCGTCGAGCACGGACTCGGCGCACGCCACGATCGCCGCGCGCCTGCTCGGGCCCGCGGACTAGCGGCGACGGCCGCGGCCGCGCGTCGATGTCGGCGGTCCGTGTGAGGATCACCGGGTGAGCAAACAGGACGGCAGCGGGCGACTCGTCACCGCGGACCCCACCGACGACGTGTCGGCGCCGATCCTGCACGTCGACATGGACGCCTTCTTCGCCTCCGTCGAGCTGCTCGACCGCCCCGACCTCGTCGGCAAGCCGGTGGTCATCGGCCACCGGTCCGATCGCTCCGTCGTCACGGCGGCGACCTACGAGGCGCGCAAGTTCGGCGTCAACTCGGCGATGCCGATGGCCATCGCGCTGCGGCGCTGTCCCCAGGCGATCGTGCTCGAGCCGCACGGCGAGAAGTACCGGCACTGGTCGTCGGTCGTGATGTCGATGTTCGACGACGTGACGCCGCTCGTCGAGCGGCTCGGCATCGACGAGGCGTTCCTCGACGTGACCGGCGCGATCCGCCTGATGGGGCCGCCGTGGCAGATCGCGACCGAGCTGCGGCGTCGCGTGCACGCCGAGACGGGGCTGCGCTGCAGCATCGGCGCCGCGTCGACCAAGTTCGTCGCCAAGCTCGCCTCGAGCGTCTCCAAGCCCGACGGGCTGCTCGTCGTGCCGCACGACCAGACCATCGCGTTCCTGCACCCGAGGCCGATCAGCGCCCTCTGGGGCGTGGGCGGCAAGACGGAGGAGGTGCTGGCGAACCTGGGCCTGCGCACGGTCGGCGACGTGGCCACGGCCTCGAGGGACACCCTCGTCCGCGCGGTCGGCGCTGCCGCCGGGGCCAAGCTGCACGACCTGGCGTGGGCGCGCGACCCGCGTCGGGTGCACACCGAGACGACGGAGAAGAGCGTCGGGCACGAGATGACCTTCTCGACCGACGTCGTCGACCCCGACGTCATCCGGCGTGAGCTGCTCCGGCTCAGCGACAAGGTCGGGGCACGACTCCGCGCCGCGGGCCTGAGCGGCCGCACCGTCGTGCTCAAGCTGCGCACGACCGACTTCGTGACGATCACCCGATCGCGCACGCTCGCCGACCCGACCGACCTCGGGCGGCGCATCTACGACGAGGTGCGCTCGGTGTACGAGGCCACCGGCAAGCAGCACGAGCGCATCCGCCTCGTCGGCGTGCGCGTCGAGCAGCTCGGCGCAGGCGACGACGGCGGGCTCTCGCTCGGCCTGTGGGACGACGACGCCGAGTGGCGAGAGGCCGAGTCGACGATGGACGCCCTCCGGGCGCGCTTCGGCGCGGCCGCGCCGACGCCGGCGTCGCTGCTCCGCGCGGGCGGCGACGACGCCCGGCGGCGATCGCGGCACGACCGTGACCGGCCGGGGCGTGACCGACCGGCCGCCGCCGACGAGTAAGATCGGGCCAAGTGAGCACAGCGTACGAGGACGACCCGGCCGGGGGTGCCGGCGACCAGACGAGCACCGACGACCAGACCGGCGCCGACGACCAGCTCGACCTGGGCGAGGTCGGCGCGACCGTCGGCAACTCCGCCGCCGAGCACCTCTCGCCGGCGTTCCCCGAGCGCGCCGCCTGGGGCACCGCGAGCAAGCTCAGGGCCTGGCAGGCCGAGGCCCTCGAGCAGTACTTCGCGACGTCCCCCCAGGACTTCCTGGCCGCGGCCACGCCCGGCGCCGGCAAGACGACCTTCGCCCTGCGCCTCGCGACGGAGCTGCTGTCGCGCGGCGAGGTCGACCGCGTCGTGGTCGTCGCCCCGACCGAGCACCTGAAGCGACAGTGGGCCGACGCGGCCGATCGTGTGAACCTCAGGCTCGACCCGATGTTCAAGAACGCCGACGTCTCGTTCGGCCGGCACTACCACGGCGTCGCCGTCACCTACGCGCAGGTCGGCATGAACCCGAAGGTGCACGCCGACCTGACCGCGGCCGGTCGCACCCTGGTCATCCTCGACGAGGTGCACCACGGCGGCGACGCCCTCAGCTGGGGCGACGGCATCCGCGAGGCGTACGGCCGAGCCACGCGACGGCTGTCGCTGACGGGGACCCCGTTCCGGTCGGACACCGCACCGATCCCGTTCGTCACGTACGCACCCGACGAGCACGGCATCCGCACCTCGCGGTCCGACTACGCCTACGGCTACGGGCGCGCCCTGGCCGACGGCGTCGTCCGGCCGGTGCTGTTCATGGCCTACGCGGGGCAGATGCGCTGGCGCACGCGCATGGGCGACGAGATGAGCGCCAGCCTCGGCGAGGCGGTCACGAAGGACATCACGGCCCAGGCGTGGCGGACGGCCCTGTCGCCGCAGGGCGACTGGATCCCGGCGGTCCTGTCGGCGGCCGACAAGCGACTGACCGAGGTCCGTCGCGGCGTCCCGGACGCCGGGGGACTCGTCATCGCCACCGACCACACCGCCGCTCGGCAGTACGCGGCGGTGCTGCAGAAGCTGACGGGCGAGCGACCGACGGTGGTCCTGTCGGACGAGAAGGCCGCCTCCGACCGGATCCAGGCGTTCTCGGACGGCGACACCCGCTGGATGGTGGCGGTGCGCATGGTCTCCGAGGGGGTGGACGTGCCGCGGCTGGCCGTGGGCGTCTACGCGACCTCCGCCTCCACGCCCCTGTTCTTCGCGCAGGCAGTCGGTCGCTTCGTCCGCGCGCGGCGCCGAGGCGAGACCGCGTCGATCTTCCTCCCGAGCGTCCCCAGCCTGATGGCCCTCGCGGGCCAGCTCGAGCTGGAGCGCGACCACGCCCTCGATCGGCCGGAGACCGCCGACGACGGCATCTTCGCGCCCGAGGAGGACATGATGGCGGCCGCGAACCGCGAGGAGAAGGCCTCGAGCCTGCTCGACCAGCAGCCGTTCGAGGCGCTCGACTCGCAGGCGTCGTTCGACCGCGTCCTGTACGACGGCGGCGAGTTCGGCACCGGCGGCGAGATCGGCAGCCTCGAAGAACTCGACTTCATCGGCATCCCGGGCCTGCTCGAGCCCGACCAGGTGCGCGACCTGCTGCGTCAGCGGCAGGCGAAGCAGGCCACGCGCTCACGCAAGACCGGCATGCCGACGGTGGCCGCGCCCGTCGCCGAGGCACGACCGCTCTACCAGACCATCAAAGAACAGCGACAGGAGCTCAGCCGGCTCGTGTCGATCTGGTCGCGGGTGTCGAACGAGCCCCACGGCATCATCCACGCGGACCTGCGACGGGTCAGCGGCGGGCCTTCCGTCGCCCAGGCGAGCACCGAGCAGATCCAGAAGCGCATCGACGTGCTCAGGGGCCGGATCGGCAACCGCACCTAGGCGACGCGCCTAGCCTGGCGGAGGTGCAGACCTTCCTCCCGTACCCCGACTTCGCCGAGAGCGCGCAGGTGCTGGACCAGGCCAGGCTCGGCAAGCAGCGCGTCGAGGCCCTCCAGGTGCTGCGCGCGGTGACCCTGCCGGGCTACGGCTGGCAGAACCACCCCGCGATCGCGATGTGGCGTGGACACCGCACCGCGCTCACCGCCTATGCCCTCGCGATCACCGACGAGTGGATAGCCCAGGGACACGCCGACACGGTGCGTCCGCAGGTGCTCGAGTTCGCGCCCGCGCTGCTCGGCGACGCGGACGGCGTCCGCGACGGCATCGCCGCCGACCTGCCGAGCTGGCTCGGCGACCCGGCCGTGCACCGCAGCCACCGGTCGAAGCTCGTGCAGAAGGAGCCCGAGTGGTACCGCGGCAAGTTCCCGGATGTCCCCGCCGACCTCGACTACGTCTGGCCGGGAGCCGATCCCGGCACCTCGGCCCCCACCGACGACGCGGCGCTGTCCTCGGCACGGCGAGCCTGGGTGGTCCGCCCCCGGGACGCGCAGGTGGCGGACGACTGGCGCCGTGCAGGCGTCGTCACCGTCGGCGAGTCGTCGCCCCGGGGCCGGACGACCCCCGCCTGGACTGCCCAGCGGGAGGTGTTCGCGACCGTCGGCGAGGGCGAGGTCGTCGCGGTCCCGGACGAGGAGCAGCAGTCGTTCTCGCTCGGGCGGCTGGTCGGTGACGCCGTCGCGGCCCAGGACGGGGACCGGGCGCCCGTGCTGCTGCGCCGCGTCGAGTGGGACGGCCAGGACGTGCAGCGCCACGACCTGCCCGACCCGGCCCTCGCCCAGGACACCCGGACCGTGTTCCCCCTCGCGCTGGCCTGACCCCTGGGTCGTCGGCCGCCACGCCAGGGGTCGGAAGTGCCGGTCCGGCTACCATCGAGACATGCTCGACCGCGCCTCCGACGACCGCTGGTTCGTCCGCTCGACGCCGGACGGCGCGGCCCAGGCCGTCGTCGAGGCGTTCGGGAACGGCTGGCGGCTGCGCCGCTGGTCGTTCGTCGAGGCCGAGCAGGAGCCCCTCGGGGTCTACACGTCGGCCGAGCTCGCCGAGACCGCCTGGTGGCGACACCTCGACCGGGGACGCGGTCAGCGCACGGCCAGCTCGTCGGAGAGCCGCAGACGCCTCGGCGAGGACTGAGCCCGCGCACCCCCGTGTCCCTCGCTGTCGCCCCCGGCCGCCCGGTCGTCACGCTGGAGGACGACCACGCCGTCGGACGCGCAGGTGAACACCGCCCGCACGGCGAAGCGGCGGGCGTCGGAGAGCCCGGTCAGCACGCGGTGCCACGCGTGGTCGGACGTCGTGGCGGACGAGGGGCCAGGACGCTCGAGGACGAACACCACGGCCGTGACGCCGAACTCGGTCGACACCGCCTCGAGAGCGTCGCCCCAGCGCTCCATGGCGAGTCGGTCCGGATGCTCGGGGACGCCCTCGAGCGGCACCAGGATGGGCAGCTGCACGTCGTCGGCGTCGAAGAAGAGGGTCCAGAGCTGTCGGCGGACGGCGACGGGCACGAGGCTCGTGACGCGGGCGGCGAGGTCGTCGTCCGAGACGACGGGCCGGTGCGGGTCGGGAGCGACAGCCGAGCCGGCGGAGGAGGCGGAGTCGGGGAGAGGGACGGACGGCAGGGAGGCGAGGGCGACGGTCATGGGGCCAGCGTCGCGTCCGCAGGGCGACCACCGTGCGTCGTCCACAGGCCCGGCTCGGCGCCCGGCCACCGTGACCGACCTGGGGAGGGACGATCATCGCCGCGGACGGTGCCGCCTGGGGGACGCTGCGTCAGCGGGCCCGCTCGGCCGCCGCCTCCTGCGCCGGGGCCCCTCCGGACAGCGCCCGCAGGGCGCGCCGCAGCACGGTGCTGGACGTGCTCATCGTGTAGGGGAAGTAGACGACCTCGACACCGACCTCCGCGAACTCGCGCTCGAGTCGGAGGCCCTTCTCGGTGCCCCGCCAGTCGTCGCCCTTGAAGAAGACGTCGAAGCGGAGCTCACGCCAGACGTCGAGCTTGTCGGGCACCGTCTCCGCGTACGCCGTGTCGACCACGTCGATGTGGTCGACGATCTCGAGGCGCTCCGCCAGCGGCACGACGGGCGTGATGCCCTTCGTCAGGGCGAGCATCTCGTCGGACACCACGCCGGCGATCAGGTGGTCGCAGTGCTGGCGCGCGTGCCGCAGCAGGTTGAGGTGCCCGATGTGGAACAGGTCGAAGGCGCCGGCGGCGTAGCCGACGCGACCGTCGCCTCCGAGGCGATCCAGCGTCGACGTGGTGGTGGTCGTCGTGGTCGTCATGACTTCACTTCCTCGAGCACTGGTGCTCGGTGGTCGGCTGCGCGCCAGCCGGCGCGCGGATCCCGTCGCCGGGGGAGGGGTGAACCGCAGAGGAGGACGCCGAGGGGCTCGACCCCGCGGCCGAGGAGCTGCGCGTGCATCAGCGAGAGCTGCCCCTGCGTCGTGCGGCCCTCGCCGACGACCAGGAGGACCGCGTCGGCGTGCGCGGACAGGGCCCGGGCGGGCACGGGGCGCGACTTCTCGGACGCCAGGGCCACGACCAGGTCGACGCCGCTGCTCACCTCGTCGAGGAAGCGGGACACGACGGACGTGTCGCCGCCCAGCACCGCGGCCGCGACGTCCAGGGGGACGGGGACGTGCTCGCAGCCGGCACCGTCCAGGGAGCGGGCCTCCGGCAGCACGTCCTCGTGCACGGTCGAGGGCCTCGACAGGGCACGGGAGTCGAAGTCCCCCTCGAGGATGGCCGTGTGGTAGCCGGCCGCCCTCGCTGCCCGGGCGAGGGCGCCGTCGACCCCGGCGACCCCGGCCGAGCCGAGGACCCCTGCCGAGTCGTCCGGCCGGACGAGGAGCAGGCGACGCGGGGCGACCCCGCCGCGCAGCTCGGCGACCGCGGCCAGCGCGTCGCGGGCCGCGGCTCGCTGACGACCGGTCGATCCGCGGCCGGACGTGTCGTCGCGACGACGGAGGGGCGGGAGCACCCCGACGACGGGCAGCCCCGTCAGGCGCCGCACGTCAGAGGCCGTCGACACGCGGGGGCGTCGTGAGAGCCCCGCCCACGACGGCACCAGGCCCGTGAGCACACCCACCAGGGCGCCGAGGACCCCGGCGACGACGACGGCGACCGGACTGGCCTCCACGGACCGTGAGGCCCCGAGCACCAGGCCCGAGCCCACGGCGGCCCCGACGACGGCCGACCCGATGAGGAACGGCCACCACGCGGTGAGCTCCCAGGCCCGGGGCCGACGACGGAGCGTCACGAGGCACCACCCTGCGGCGGCGCCGTCGTGGTGAGCGCCGACGCCGTCCGCGGCAGCGCGGTGAGCTCGCGGAACCACTTGGGCAGGGCGAGGACGAGGTAGGCCGTGTTGGCGACCAGCAGGGCGACGTAGACGACCGTGAAGCCGGGCGCCCACGCGAGGAGGAGGAAGGCGAGGCAGAGCAGACCGTAGTCCGTCGGCACCACGGCGAGCGAGTACAGCGCGCCCGTGCGGGGACGGACCACCGTGGGGCTGCCGCGTCGGACCGAGTCGGCGCGACGGAGCTGCTCGGTCAGGACGATCGCGAAGAAGGCCACGGTCGCCACGACCTGGTAGACGAGCGGCAGCGCCAGGATCGCCTCGCGGCCCTCTGGCTCGCGGAGCCACGACTCGAAGACCGCGAGGTGCAGGACGGCGATCTTGGTCGCGTCGATGACGTGGTCGAGCCACTCGCCGGCAGGGCTGCCGCCGCCGCGCAGGCGGGCGAGCTGCCCGTCGGCGGAGTCGAGGGCGTAGCCGACGACGAGGAGGAGCACGACGGCCACCGCCATGGCCGCTCCGGAGGGCACCGCCGCGACGAGCGCGATGCCGGCGAAGGTGCAGACCGCGCTGAGGGCGGTCACCTGGTTGGGAGTCGCGCCGACGACCCACGCCGCGGCGGCGGCCCACCGGCCGAGTCGGCGGTTCACGAACCGCGAGTAGGCAGGGGCCCCGCTGGAGGACTTCTGCGCCGTGGCGAGAGCCGACAGCGCCGCTCCGTACCGACGGGGGACGACGAGGCTCGCCTCGTCCTGGAGGGGCACGGTGGGGCTCACGAGGCCACCCCCGCGGGCAGGGCGGCGTCGAGGTCCTTGTGGAGGTGCAGCTCGCCCAGCACGACCGCCGCGAGACGGCGGCGCATCCGGTCGGGCGTGAAGCGCTCCGCCCAGGTCTCGTGCGCACGGCCGCCGGCCGCGGCGAGCTGGTCGACGTCGAGGCCGGCGAAGAGGTCGGCCAGGCCGTCGACGTCCTGACGGTCGAAGAGCCAACCGGTCCTGCCGTGCTCGACGACCTCCTCCGGCCCGCCGCTGCGGCTGGCGATGACGGGACGGCCCTGGCTGAACGCCTCGAGGGCGACGATGCCGAAGCCCTCGAGCGTGTCGGTGGGCAGCACGACGGCGTCGGCGTCGCGCACCCAGGTGGACGCGTCGTCCACCTCGCCGACGACCGTCACGGTCTCGGGTCGGGTGACGACGGCGGCGACGAGTCCCGGCACGTCGACGCCGGTGCCGGCGGCGGGAGGGCCGCCGAGGATGGTCAGGTGCCCGGGGCAGCCGGCGGCGTTCCAGGCCGCGAGCAGCGTCGCGTGTCCCTTGTGCGGGTTCCAGCGGCTGGCGACGACGTAGTGGGGGAGGCGGTGCTCCGGCGGCGCCGTGACGTCCGCGTCCCGGCGAGCCACGCCGTTGTGCACCACCTGGGCACGGTCGTCGCCTGCGAGGCCGGAGCTCTCGAGCACGGAGTGGGACACCGCTACCAGGGAGGTGCAGGACCGGGCGAGCACGGACAGGCCCGCGCGGTCCCCGTCTCCCCAGGGCTCCTGCAGGTGGCCGACGACGCTGTCCACCCGGGCGAGGCGAGCGAGGGGCGCGACGGCGAGGCACGCGCTCGTGGCGCACCAGACGAGATCGAAGTGGCGTCCGGCGAGACGGGCCGTGGTCTTCGCGGCGTCGCGGACGAGGCCGACCATGCCGCCGAGACGCATCCCGCGCCGGCGGAGGATGGGCAGGGGCGTGCGCTCGACACGGGCGCCGCGCTCACGCAGCAGCGGCCCGAGGGGGCCCGCCGCGACGTCCGTCGGCAGCCACACGGTCACGTCGAGGTCGTCGCGGGCGGCGAGCTCGCTGACGACCTCGAGCACGATGCGGTCGGAGCCGTAGAGCTCGTCGGACGAGTGCACGACGAGGACGCGCCCCCGGCGAGAGCCGACGTGGCGGGGAGGCACCTCCGCCAGCGCACGGCTGACGCCGTCGAGCGGGCGGGGAGCCGCCTCCGTCGCGCTGGTCCTGGTCATGTCGATGGTCATCTGTTCCCCCGTGGAGTGGTCTCGGTACGTGTCGTGGTGATGCTGCTGTTGCTGGCGGTGGTCCTCGGACGGCGCTCGTCAGGCGCTGCCATCAGTACGCGCCCTCGTGCCGGACGAGCACGCGGAAGGTGCGCCAGATGATGACGAGGTCCACGGCCATGGACCAGTTCTCGACGTAGTACAGGTCGAGTCGGACGCTCTCCTCCCAGCTGAGGTCGCTCCGGCCGTTGACCTGCCACATGCCGGTGAGCCCTGGCTTGATGTAGAGACGGCGGTGGACGTGCGTCTCGTAGTCCGCCACCTCGCGGGGGAGGGGAGGCCGGGGCCCGACGATGCTCATGTCGCCGCGGACGATGTTCCACAGCTGGGGGAGCTCGTCGAGCGACCAGCGCCGCAGGACCCGGCCGATCTTCGTGACGCGCGGGTCGTGCCTCATCTTGAAGAGCACGCCGGCACCCTCGTCGCTGGCCGACAGGTCGTGGAGCAGGAGCTCCGCGTCGACGACCATCGAGCGGAACTTGACCATGTCGAAGGTGCGGCCGTCCCGGCCCACTCGACGCTGTCGGAAGAGCACGGGTCCCTGGCTGTCGAGGGCGACCAGCAGCGCGAGGACGCCCAGGAGCGGCGAGAGCACGAGCAGCGCCGTTCCCGCCAGAGCGATGTCGAACAGCCTCTTGAGCACGTGGCGCGGGCCGTCGAAGCTCGGGATGTCGACGTGCATCAGGGGCAGTCCCTGGACGGGACGGAACGTGATGCGGGGTCCCGCGATGTTGGTGAGGCGGGAGGCGAGCACGAGCTCCGCGGCCCGGCCCTCGAGCTGCCACCCGAGGTCTCGCAGCCACTCGTGACCGAGCCCGAGGTCCCCGGCGACGATGACGCTGCTGACGTTGAGCTTCCAGACCGCGCGCGGCACGTCCTCGACGCCCGCCACGATGGGGACGACACGATCGCCGACGAGCACGCCGCCGCTCTCGGGGTCGAGGGTGGCCGCGCCGACGATGTCGTACACGGCACCGTGCGTGCGGTCGACCCTGTCGACGACGTAGCGGATGTCCTCACGGCTGCCGACCACGACGGCCCGCGACAGGAAGTGCCCCGTGCGGCGTTGCGCCTGGAGCCAGCGACGCATGGACCACCGGACGACCACGAGGGCGCCGCCGCCGAGGGGGAGAGCCACGAGGAAGTACATCCGGCCGCCGACGCCGCCGTCCAGCAGGGCCAGCCAGATGGCCGCCACCGTGAAGGCGAGCAGCGTGGCGTTGCCCACACGACGGTACTCGGCCGCGCCCGTGCCGACCACCGCGAGCTCGCGGGTGCGGTAGAAGCTGAGGCTGGCCGCCCAGACGAGCCCGACCAGGACGGGGACCCAGACGACGTCGGCGACGCCCGCGACGACCTGGTCGACCGTGAGCCGGTCCGTCACGACCGCGGTCCGCACGCTGGCGACGACGGCTGCGGCGACCACGGAGGCGGCGACGACGGCGGTGTCCGCGACGCGCAGTCGTCGGCGGTACCGGAGCGCCCACGGCGCGCCGGTGTCGCCAGCGTCCGACGCGTCGAGGCCGCGGCCGGGGGAGGAGGGGGCGGGAGCACGGAGGACGTGGCTCGACGAGGTCGGCAGGTCGACGTGGACGACGGGAAGAGGGGCGGTCAGTCGGTCCGTCGGGTCGACGGTGAGGCGTCTGCGCATGGGGAATTGCTCGCTCGGGTAGGCGTGGTGCCCCTGGCAGCCTTCGGGGGCCGCCAGGGACGGGAGGGCGACGACCGGGTTCGGGTCGGTCGTCGACCAGGTGGCGACGACGGCAGGGCGCAGCAGGGCTGCGCCGTGCCGACGTCGCCGTGGCCGCATTTCGGGTGCGGCCGTTCGGGTAGGCGACGAGCGGGAGGCTCGGAGTTCGGGTCGACGAGCCGGGGTGGGCTCGACGGGTGTCGGGTGTCGGGTGTCGGGTGCTGCTCGTCGTGTTCGGGTGCGACGGGATGACGCGCACGGGTCGAGCGCGACCGCGGGACGGTCAGCTCGACGAGGGCGTCGGTGGCTCGGTCGACGTCGGGTGGCGTCGTGAGCCGTTCGGTGACGCAGGGCTCATTTCGGGTGTGCCCTGCTCGGCGGTGGGGCCGCCGGTGGTTCGTTGACGACTCTAGGCCGGGGGACCCCCCCGACGGGGACCCCCCGTTCTGGGGGTCGTGCCCCCCTCGGCCCGGCCCGTCCGCACGGACTCACCCAGGGAGGAGCAGAGCCACCCGCGTGGACCGAGGCCCCGCGTCGTCGACGACGGCGGAGCCGGCTCTCGAGACGGGGGCCGCGGGACCGCGGGTCGATTCTCGCATAATGGCTGATGAGGGCACGATCGACCGGCGAGGCGAGCACGGCGGCACCGAGGACGACGTGAACACGGATGCACCACACCCGTCGTGTATCATGCATCGGCGCCTCGCCGCACCAGGGTGTGCGCACGACGAACGGCAGGTGTCGCCACCTGCCGTTCACCCTGCATCTAGCCCGTGTTAATCACCCTGGGGGCGATGCCTCACGGGCGTGTCACGAAGCCCTTCTCCACCATCCAGTCGAAGGCGACGTCTGCGGGCTCCTCGCCCTCCACGTCGACTCGGCGGTTCAGGGTGCGCAGCTCGTCGTCCGTCAGGGACGGCGAGATCTGCTCGTAGACGCTCGCCAGCTGCGGGTACGTCTCCAGCACGTCGTCGGTCAGCACCGGCGCCACGTTGTAGGCAGGGAAGAACCCCTGGTCGTCCTCGAGCACCGTCAGGTCGAGCGAGTCGATGCGCCCGTCCGTCGTGAAGACCTCGCCGAAGTTGCAGCGGCCACGGTCGGTGGCCTCGTAGACGGTCCCCGTGTCGAGGATGCTCACGTTGCTCGTCGGGACGCCGTCGGCGGCGCCGAGCTCCAGGCCGTAGCGCTCGAGCATCGGCGCGAAGCCGTCCGCCCGCGAGTTGAACTCGGCCTCGACGCAGAACGTGCGCTGCTCGACGGGCAGGGCCGCGATCTGCGAGAGCGTCGAGATGTCGCCCAGCTCGGCCACCGCCTCCGACCGGACCGCCATCGCGTAGGTGTTGTTCAGCGGCGCCGGCTCGAGCCAGACGAGCCCGTTGGCCTCGTCGGCGTCGCGCACCGCCGTGTACTGCTCCTCCTTGTCGGGGATGCCCGCCGCCTCGCCGAGGTAGGTGAGCCAGGCGGTGCCCGTGTACTCGTAGGTCATGTCGGCCCCGCCGTCGAGCATGAGCTGGCGGACGGCGACGCTCCCGGGCACGTTCGTCATGTCGGTCACCTCGAAGCCCGCGGCCTGGGCCGCGAGCACGGCGATCTTGCCGAGGATCAGCTGCTCCGTGAAGTTCTTGGCGGTGACCGTGATCGCGGCGTCGTCCGGCAGGTCGTCGATCGCCTCGATCGAGCCGGGGGCCACGGCGGGCACGAAGGCGGTCGCGGGCTGCAGCCCGCAGCCCGTCAGCAGGGCAGCGGTCGACGCCGCGACGACGCCCAGCAAGGAGGCGCGGCGCAGTGCCCGCAGACGGGGGCGCGAGGCATGGGCGGGGGTCATCGGAGGCCCTTCGGTCGGGCGACGTGCTCGACCACGCGGCCGAGCCAGTCGATCAGCAGAGCGAGGAGAGCGACGAGCAGGGCACCCGAGACGAGCACCTTCGGCAGGAACAGGTTGACGCCGGTCGTGATGAGCAGTCCGAGGCCGCCGGCGCCGATGAACGTCGCGAGGGCGGCCGAGCCGACGAGCAGCACGAGGGCGGTGCGGATGCCGGAGAGCATCACGGGCACGGCCAGGGGCAGCTCGACCCGGAACAACACGGACGTCGCGGACATCCCCATGCCGCGACCGGCCTCGACGAGGCGCGCGTCGACGCTCTGCAGGCCGACCATGGTGTTGCGCAGCACGGGCAGCGCCGCGTAGAGCACGAGGGCGATCACGGCGGTCCAGAACGAGAAGCCCAGCCACAGGGCCAGCAGCACGATGAGGCCGACCGCGGGGGCCGCCTGCCCGAAGTTCGCGAGCACGAGCACCGGCCCGGCCGCGCGCCGGAACGGGCGACGGGTGAGGAGGACGCCGAGGGGAACGGCGAGGACGAGAACGATCGCCGCCGACGCGAAGGTGAGCGCCAGGTGCTCGCCCGTGTAGGTGACCAGGGCGGACGGGTTCAGGGTCGTGCGCTCGGCGGTCGTGAGGTCCGCGACGGAGAGCCAGATGCAGAACGCGGCGAACACCACGGCCACGGCGGCCGGCTGCACGACGAGGCCGAGCCAGGACGGCCGGGCACGCCGGGGTCGGCTGGCGGACGAGGAGGCGGCGGGCGCGTCGGCGAGGGCGGTCACTGCCGCTCACCGGCCCGGTCGGCGGCCTCGACGCCCTCGACCACGGGAGCGCCGTCGACCACGGGGGCCCCGTCGACGGGACGCGCGTCCTGCGGCTCGCCGACGATCGGCAGCGGCCCCGTGTTCGTCCCGACCGGCGCGCCCTCGAGCGCGACGGCAGCCGCCTTCCGCGCCCGGGTGATGGCCTCCATGACGACCTCGACCGTGATGACGCCGACGAAGGCGTCGCGGCGACCGGTCACCAGCGCGGCGCCGGCGCTCGAGACGAGCATCGTGTCGAGCGCGTCGTTCAGCGTGGCTCCGCTGCCGATGACGGGCAGCTGCGGGTCCGTCCCGCCCGGCACGACGTCGAGCCGCGCGAGCTGCCGAAGGGACGGCCACCGGACGGGGCGGCCGCGGTCGTCGACGACGACGGCGTGCTCGTGCCCGGCGGCCTCGACGCGGGCGGCCACCTCGCGACCGGACTCGCCGGCCTCGGCGACGACCGCCTCCGCCAGGTCGACGTCGCGCACCCGGGTGAGCGTCAGCTGCTTGAGCCCCGCGCCGGAGCCGATGAAGTTCTCGACGAACTCGTTCGCCGGCTCGGCGAGGATGCGCTCCGGGGTGTCGTACTGCACGATGTGCGCGCCCTCGGAGAAGACCACGATCCAGTCGCCGAGCTTGACGGCCTCGTCGAAGTCGTGGGTGACGATGACGATCGTCTTCTGCAGCTCCTGCTGGATGTTGATCAGCTCGTCCTGCAGCCGCTGGCGCGTGATCGGGTCGACGGCACCGAAGGGCTCGTCCATCAGCAGGACCGGCGGGTCGGCCGCGAGGGCCCTGGCGACGCCGACGCGCTGCTGCTGCCCGCCCGACAGCTCGCGCGGGAACCGGTCGCGGTACGTGTCGGGGTCGAGCGAGACGAGCTCGAGCAGCTCGTCGACGCGGGCGGTGATGCGCTCCTTGGACCAGCCGAGCATCTTCGGGACGATCGCGATGTTGGCCGCCACCGTCATGTGCGGGAACAGCCCGCCGGCCTGGATCACGTAGCCGATGCGGCGCCGCAGCTCGTCGCCGTCGATGTCGGTGACGTCGTCGTCGCCGAGCACCACCCGGCCCTCGCTCGGCTCGATCAGCCGGTTGATCATCTTGAGCGTGGTGGTCTTGCCGCAGCCGGAGGGGCCGACGAGCATGACGATCTTGCCGGCCGGGATCTCGAGGGTGATGCCGTCGACGGCGGGCGCGGACTGGCCCGGGTAGCGCTTCGTCACCTGGTCGAGCAGGATGCTGCGGCCCGACACCTCCGGCGAGGCGGAGGGCGACGAGGAGGCGGTGGGGGAGTCAGTTCTGGACACGGATGCCTCTCGAGATGGTCAGGCGGCCGAGGCCGACGAGCAGGAGGTCGAGCACGAGGGCGAGGACGACGACGCCGACCACCCCGGTGACCACGGAGGCGAGCGCGTTCGCGCCGCCGGCTCGGGACAGGCCCGAGAAGATGAAGCCGCCGAGGCCGGGCCCCAGCGAGTAGGCGGCGACGGCGGCGATGCCCATCACCATCTGCGCGCTGACGCGCACGCCCGTGAGGATGACCGGCCAGGCCAGCGGCAGCTGCACCTGCACGAGGGTGCGGAGGCTCCCCATGCCGATGCCCCGTGCGGACTCGACCAGGGCAGGGTCGACCTGCGTCAGCCCGACGACGGCGTTCCGCAGCACGGGCAGGGTCGCGAAGAAGGTGACGACGACGACTGCCGGCAGCACCCCGAAGCCGAGCGGCACGATGAGGAGGCCGACGACGGCGAAGGAGGGCAGCGTGAGACCGATGGCCGAGACGCCGTTCGCCACGGCGGTGAGGCCGGGCACGCGGTACACGAGCGCGGCCACGACGACGGCGATCACGACCGCGAGCACGAGGCACTGCACCACCAACGAGAAGTGCTGCCAGGAGGCGAACCAGATCTGGTCCCACCGCCCCGTCACGTAGTCCCACGCCATCTGATCCCGCTTCCCCGTCACTCGTTCGTCGACCCGTCTGCACGAAAGCCCGGCCTGGACCGGGCGTTCGGCGTCCACCATAACGAGGACACGTCGGGTCCTGTCCAGGCGACGGGCGTCGTCGAGGGGGCCCTGGCACGCCGATCGTTACCTGGAGCCGGGCACGGAACGCCCGGTCAGGGGCGGGTCGGCGATCAGGGAGCAGCGGAGTGTAACGATCGTGAGCAGAACGCAGGAGGCGCGGCGCAGGACCTGCCTGCACCGCGCCTCCTGCGGTCGTCGCCTCGCGCGGCACCTAGACGGACTGCACCCGCGCGGACGCCTTGTGGCGGGCTCCGTGGTGTTCGTCCGGCAGCCGGTCGCCGCGGCCGAAGAGCTTCTGGCGGAGGGTGCCGGGCTCGTACTCGGTCGGGTAGACGCCGCGGGCCTGCAGCACCGGGACGACGTGCTCGACGATGTCCTCGAAGGTGCCGGGGGTGATGGCGTAGGCGAGGTTGAAGCCGTCGACGTCGGTCTCGGCGACCCACTCCTGCAGCTGGTCGGCGATCTGCTCGCCCGACCCGACGATGCGGGGTCCGAGGCCGCCGATGCCGGCCGCCTCGGCGATGTCGCGGATGGTCCACTCCTTGCCGCTGTCGCCCTCCTGCGCCTGGAAGTTGGCCAGCGCCGACTGGATCGCGTTGCTCTCCACGTCGCCCACCGGGTCGTCGAGCGAGTACGTCGAGAGGTCGACGCCCATCCAGCCCGACATGAGGGTCAGCGCGCCCTCGTGCGACGCGTACCGCTGGTACTCCGCGTGCTTCGCCTCGGCCGCCTCGGGCGTCGCGTCGGTGATGATCGTCAGCAGCGTGTAGATGCGGGCGGAGTACCGGTCGCGGCCCGCCTCCTCGAGGGCGTCGCGCAGCTTCGTGACGGTCGCGGCCAGGCGCTCCTTGGTGGGGGCGGCGACGAAGATCGACTCGGCGTTGCCGGCGGCGAAGCGGATGCCGCGGGGCGACGCGCCCGCCTGGTAGATCACGGGCGTCCGCTGCGGGCTCGGCTCGGAGACGTGGATGCCGGGGACCTTGTACCAGGTGCCCTCGTGCCCGATCTCGTGCACCTTCGTCGGGTCGGTGAAGACGCCCGTCTCACGGTCGCGGACGACGGCGTCGTCCTCCCACGAGCCCTCCCACAGCTTGTAGAGGACCTCGAGGTACTCGTCGGCCTGGTCGTAGCGGTCGTCGTGGTCAAGCTGGTCGTCGGCGCCCATGTTGCGGGCGGCGCTCGGCAGGTAGCCGGTGACGACGTTCCAGCCCACGCGGCCGTCGGTGAGGTGGTCGAGCGTCGACATCCGACGGGCGAACGGGACGGGGTGCTCGTAGGCGGTTCCCGCCGTGATGCCGAAGCCGAGGTGCTCGGTCGCCGCCGCCATGGCGGAGACGAGCAGGATCGGGTCGCCGACCGGCGTCTGCGTGCCGTTGCGGAGCGCCGCGTCGTGGTTGCCGCCGTACACGTCGTAGGTGCCGAGCACGTCGGCGATGAAGAGGCCGTCGAAGCGACCGGCCTCGAGGAGGCGCGCGAGGGAGGTCCAGTAGCTCAGCTTCGTGTAGTCGGGGGAGCGGTCGTCGGGGTGCCGCCACAGACCGGGGGACTGGTGCCCCACGCAGTTCATGTCGAAGGCGTTGAACCGGATGCGTCGAGTCATCCGGCCATCGTCGTCGCCCACCTTCGCGGGCGCCACGGGCCTGCAACACGGCGTCACACGCGACGCCTAGTCTTGGTCGGTGACCCGCCCTGCCCCGACCCGCCGAGACTCGCCCCGCCCTCCTCGTGCACGGCTCGGACGGGACGTCGTCGTGCTGGGCGTCATCGCCTTCTTCGTCATGGTCGGCTTCGGCGTCGTCGTGCCCGTGCTGCCCGTCTACGCGGCGAGCTTCGGCGTCGGCTACGTCGCCGTGGGCGCTGTCCTCTCGGCGTTCGCCCTGATGCGTCTCGTCGCGAGCCCGTTCGTGGGCCGGATGATCGACGTCGCGGGCGAGCGCGTCGTGCTCTCGGTCGGCATCGGCATCGTGGCGGTGTCGAGCGGCCTCGCGGGCCTCGCCCACGACTACGTCCAGCTGCTGCTGCTGCGCGGGGTCGGCGGCATCGGCTCGGCGATGTTCACGATCTCGGCGATGACCCTGCTGCTGGCGTCGACGACGCCCGACCGCCGCGCCAGGTCGATCGGCTTCTACCAGGGCGGGTTCCTGGTCGGCGGCATGGCCGGGCCGGCGCTCGGCGGCCTCCTCGCGACCGTCTCCCTGACGGCGCCGTTCTTCTTCTACGCCGCCACCCTTGCTGTCGCGGGCATCGTCGGCATCCTGCTGCTCAGCCCGCCGCGCCGAGGCGACGGGGCGGCCGCCGCCGCGGCCGCCGAGCCCGCGCGCCCTCTCGCCGACGTGCTGCGCGACGTGCGGTTCCGAACGGCGTGCGTGGCGAGCTTCGCGCAGGGCTGGTCGTCCCTCGGCGTCCGGAGCGCGCTCGTCCCGGTGCTGGTCGTGGAGGTGCTGCTCCAGCCCACCTCCTGGACCGGCGTGCTCTTCGCCGTCGCCGCCGTGGCGCAGACGCTCGCGCTCGCCCCGGCGTCCCGCTTCGTCGACACCGTGGGGCGCCGGCCTGCCGTGATCGGCTCGTTCGCGGTCGCCGCGGTGTCGCTGGCCGCCGTCCCCTTCGCGCCCGGACTCGTGACCCTCGGCGCGTTGCTGGCCGTCTACGGAGTCGCGACCGCGTTCATGGGCACGGCCCCGGCCGCACTCGTCGGCGACGCGGCGGGTGCGCGGGGCGGTCGCCCCGTGGCGATCTTCTCGATGTGCTCGGACGTCGGGGCGATCGCGGGCCCCCTCGTCGCGGGGCTGCTCGTCGATGCGGCGTCGTTCGAGGTGGCCTTCGGCACGGCCGCGGCGCTGCTCGCGGTCAGCGCGATCGTCGCGGTGCGGCTGCCGCGCGGCGTCTCGGTGCCGCAGCCGTAGCGGGAGCTCGAGGTCGATCTGCCGGCTGGCGGTCGCAGCGTCGCGACTCCAGCCGGTGGCCCGGTGACCGGTGATCTCGGGTTCTCGGGTTCCCGGGTTCTCGGGTTCTCTGGTTCTCGGTGCACGGTCGTTCATCGGGACACTCCTCGCGACCCTATTTGGCCGACTGAGGTCAAGTGGCTCCTGGCCTGCGGATTCGCGTATGCCTGTCCCGCAAAAATGCCCGGTGATGGGGGTCTAAACGCTACAGTCGTCGCATGCTCATCGGCTATGCCCGCGTCTCGACCTCGGGACAAGATCTCGCAGCACAACGTGACGGTCTCGCAGCACTGGGTGTTGACGATCAACACGTGCATGTTGACCACGGGCTCTCGGGCACTACTCGAGCGCGACCCGGCCTCCGCGAGGCGCTGGCCGCGTGCCGTGCCGGTGACGTCTTAGTCGTCACGAAGCTTGACCGCCTCGCCCGATCCCTCCGCGACGCCACCGACATCGCGGACGAGCTCACGAAGAAGGGTGTCTCGCTGAACCTTGGGGGAGCGGTCTACGACCCCACCGACCCTGTTGGCCGGCTCCTGTTCAACGTCCTCGGCATGGTGGCCGAGTTCGAAGCCGACCTCATCCGTGCCCGGACCCGGGAGGGCATGGCGATCGCCAAGGCCGCCGGCAAGCTCCGCGGCCGCAAGCCCAAGCTCACCGCCTCGCAGGAGAAGCACCTGGTGCAGCTGCACCGCACCGGCGCCCACACCACCAGCGAGATTGCCGAGCTCTTCGGCGTCGCCCGCTCAACGGTTTATCGTGCGATCCAGCGAGGGGAGCAGGCATGAGGAACTTTTTCCAGCGAGGTAAGACCGCCCCGGCGCAGTCTGGGGCGCCAAGGCAGCCATTCGCTGGCGAGCCAGAAGCTTCCGCCACAGAGCCCTACGTCCGTGTCCGTGTGCGGCTCGAGCAGCACGACGGCTGGCCGCCTGCCGAGTCGGAGGGCCTGTGGGCGCAGGAGCGCCCGGGAGGGACCTATCTACTCGCGAATACCCCGTTCTTCGCCTTTGGCCTCTCTAATGGCGATTTAGTCCGTGCGGCGCCCGATGACGACGGCGTGATCTGGTTCACCCAACGAGTCCAGAGAGGCGGCAACCTTACGGTGCGGATCATCACCACCGACCCGGCGGACCTCAACCAGGACGTCGTGGCAGAGTTCGAGCCCCTAGGGGTGAGCGGTGAGAGCATGGAGCGTCCTCGTCTGCTGGCTCTCGATCTGCCACCAGGCTCGGATCTCACCAGCGCCAAGACGTTGCTCGCGGTCGGTGTCACCTCCGGCCGCTGGCACATCGAGGAATCTGACGTCAGCGAGGAGTGGGCCGCTCTCTGACGGGCCGCCGTTAGCGTCCGATGAAGGATGGTTCTTCGGTGACTCTGTGGGCGGGGCTAGCTTGAGCTCATGAGCATCGGAATCGGTGATCCCGTCGTGTTTCCCTCCGTGATCGGTTTGGAGTTCAAGGACGCGGAGAAGGTCGCCTACGCCGCTGGTGTTGTGATCGCGGACTTCGACCCGGACGCGCCCCCCATTGGCGCGACAGTGTGGCCTCACCCTTACATCGTCACGGCACAAGAGCCGGGGCCCGGAGTTGCGGGCCGGGCTTGGGACTCACTCCGCATTCGAGTCGAGCGCCTGACCATCTGATGAGGGGACGAGGTGCCCGATAGCCGATCCCTGACGGGGAACCTGGGCGAACCCAGGAACCCCGCCATCCACAGCGGGGTCTGGGCTGCCCTACGCAACGTAGACGTGTGTCGGCCCAGCACCTAGTGCCCGGTGAAGGATCGGGCACCGGACGCGTTATCGACTCAAGATCATCGAGAGTGCGAGCCCGTTCAGAGGGTGCTCGTGCCCCCAGCGGCCGCGCCATCGCTAGGGTCAGGACATGGACGAGGCCGACAGAGAACTCCTCCGCGAGGCCGAGGCTGAAGTGGCAGCGCTGCCCCACCGCAACCCCCTCACCGACCTGCCACCCCGCCCGGGCGGCGGCCCCGCTGCCGAGACCGCGCCGACCGGTCGGGCTCGCTTGCTCGCCCCGCTGACCCTCATCGTCTGCTTCGTCACGGCCTGTGCCGAGGGTTCGTGGCTGTGGTTCTCCGCCGCAGACTGGACCTCCTCGTTGTGGTTCGCCGTGCCGTTCCTCCTGGTTGCCTCGATCGTGCTTGCAATCGTCGCCGGAGCTCTGGGCGGCCGCGCTGGCCGGTGGGCAGGAGTCTGCGGTGGCATCGCCGTCGTACCGCCCGTGTGCTTCGTGGTGTCGCTACCCCTGGCGCTCTTCGCGTAGTTCAACCCGGCTAGGGCCGATCAGCTGCACGATGATGCCCGGGCGGCGTCTGTTTGACGGGGTGCGCTGTGGGCGTCGAAGGCGCCGACGCGGAAGGCCGGGGTACGGTCTCGCCATGGGGGAAGACGAATGCGAGCTGTAACTGCTGTGGTGGTGGTGGTGGTGGTGGTTGGGGCGTCACTGGCAGGATGCGCGGCGACTGTCCCTATGAGCTCAGCCGACGAGGCCAACGCAGTGGGGTGCGCGCAAGTCACAGTGCATCTTCCTGAGACCATCGCTGAGACCGAAGTGAAACGTGAAACAGACGCCCAGGCCACTGGTGCTTGGGGTGAGCCCGCATCTGTCCTGCTTCGCTGCGGGGTCACAGAGCCAGGTCCCACGGATCTGCCGTGCTACACGATCCAGGGAGTGGATTGGATCGTCGACTCCCCACCAGACGACCCTGACACCGCCATCCTGACCACCTATGGCCGCTCTCCAGCCGTTGAGGTCGTCTTCGACACAACGACGCTGACGGGCGCTAGCGTCATGGGAGACCTAGCCGATGCCGTCGGGTACCTTCCGGCCAACGGGCGCGCATGCACGAGCGCCGAAGACTTAACCTCCTGAGCCAGGCGTACGGATGCGAAATCGCGGCACGAGCCTTTCGTAGCCAGCCCTGACGTGAGCCGCCTCTGATGGCTTGGCGCCGTAGACCGACTCCCTGCGTCTAGAGCGGGCCAACCCCAACCCGAAGGGCCGGCAGCGACGTGGTGAGCAACAATGCCGCCGTTCCCAGGCTCACGACGGCTAGGGGCCGGCGTGTTTCGCGTCGGATGCAACTGGCGATCGCGAGGCCAAGGGAGGTGGCGGACATGATGCCGACAGGTACCCAGGCCGCGAGAAAGATCGGGTAGAGGAACAGCCAGCCTTCGTTGTCCCAGAGGACGACCGGGGCCCACATCGTGGCGTACAGGATGACGTAGGAGATGAGAGCCACAAGGGCCACGATGCCGGCTGCCACGGCAAAGGAACTGGCGGCCACGAGACGAGACGGGCCGGTACGCGGTTCATGGGTTTGGCCAGGCCGCTCCGGGGTGGTCGTCACGATCGAAAGCTAGCAGTCCCCGATGCGGCGTCAACCGCCGGTCGACACCTCAGCATCGATTACTGGCGCCCGATAGGGGATCGGCTGCCGGACAAGGGGCCTAGGTGAGGCTCGCCTTGATGTCGTGCTCGAGCCTGGTGAAGCGCTCTTGATAGACGGCGTAGTGCGCCCTGGTTGCGACCAGGTAGCTGCCCTCGTCGCTCGTCATCTTCAGGCGCACTGAGCTGCCCGCTCCTTCAGAAGCGATGGACCACGTGACGACCATGGGGATGCGCTTCTTTCCCGCCTGAAGCAGCCCACCTAGAAGCCGGTAGGCAGTTCGAGATCCGAGGTTAACGCTGCCTTCGTGCGCCTGTACTACAGGCTTCTGCGCCACATCGCGAAGCAGCTCAACTAGCCGTCTGGCGGCCATGTCCGGGGGGAGACCCGTTGAAATGTCGGCGGTGTGCTGGGCGGGCTGGATCGGCATGCCTATTTGTAGCGCACAAGACGAGCCTGGGTAGGAAGTGCCCGATAGACGATCGCTCAGTGGTCCATTGGCCTTCGCGACGTCCCGTTGACGTCGTGGCCTTTGTTTTCAGGGTCTTCGCCTTTCGCCGCGTCTTCCGTGGTGGTGATGCCCCGGTTCTAGCCGTGTTTCTTCCCCCGGTACGGAGCGCGATTCCAAGCGCTAGGCCAAGCGGTAGTCCTGCAAGAGGGATAGCCGCGCCATCCAGAGAAACCAGCAGGAAGATGCCGACCGTGACGCCAATGGCGCAGAGAAGATAAATCTGTTGGTTGCTTCGAGGCGGCACAGAGGCACAGAGGCCGAAGGCTGGATCGCTGCGTGTCCCGCCAGATGGACGCTCGGTTAACTGGAACCGGCATTTGCGAGATTCCTGGCGCGTGCCGCTCCACCCGAGCGCTTACTAATTCATTTGTGGCTCCCGAGATGCAACGCTTTGGACGTTGCCGGCCATGTCTTGTTCAAACGACTCATTTCCTGAACGGTGGCCCTTTCATGACGAACAGAAACCTCGACGACATGCTGAACAGGAGTCGCCCGGCTACTGCCGAGGCCGATCCAGATTTGCTGTTCCTCATCGCCCCGATGTCCGAGGCTGCGCGCGCAGAAGCCAAGAAGGTGCGGGTTAGGCCACGCGCGACGCCCGCGTTCCGGCGGCCAAGTCGCCCTCTGCTCGCCGTGGCGCTGGGAGCCTCGCTCCTCCTCGCAGGCGGCGCCCTCGTCGAGGGCATCCAGCCAAACTACGAGGCGCGCACCACGATCGTGCTTAGCCTGCCGGGGGACCCGTTCCTCGACGACGGCGACAGCGCGCCGGCGGAATGCTTGGCCACGCTCATCTTCGACGTCTCAGGAGGCGCGGCAGAACAGGACAAGGTGGAAGCGGCGGTCCAAGGACACGACTGGTCGGGGCTCGAGTCTCAAGCCGCCGCGCTCGTGCAGAGCGACCGTGGTGACCCCGACCTAAACAAGAATGTTGTGGCAACCCTCGATGCGGGCGTCCGCGCAACCCTCGACCCTCAGCTCGTCGGCTTCGCCCAATACGGCGGTGTGGGCCTGAGATGCGAGGTCGCCAAGTGAGCTTCGGTCGCGGGGGGAGCCCTGGACTGGGCGGCAGCACCAGTCGTCGCGAGACACCGACGAGACCGCCCGAATCCGTGGATACGCATATCACGTCCACGATCGACGCGTCGTCGCAGGATCTGCTCGGTTATTTCTTGCGCCGAGTGTCATCGCCGGAAGACGCCGCCGACCTCCTCGGTGAGACGTTGCTCGTCCTCTGGCGCCGCGCGGACGACCTGCCCGCCGAGCCGCTCGAGGCGCGCTTATGGATGTTCGGCATCGCGCGACGCGTTCTGTCCACATACCGACGCGCGGGTCTACGTCGCGTCGCCCTGGCTGACCGGCTTCGGCTGGAGCTTGAGGTGCGCACATCTGCGTCTGAGCGATCGACCGAAGGCGAGGAGCTGCATGCTTTGCTCCTCGAACTGGACCTACTCGATCAGGAGATCATCCGCCTGGTGCACTGGGAGGGTTTCTCCCTTGCCGAAGTCGCGACCATCTTGGCTAGGAGACCGGGCACGATTCGGAGTCGTTACGCGCGTGCGCGCACGTCTCTTCGTAAAGCCATCGACGATCAAAACGGTGGCCTCTGATTCCGACCCACAGATCATCCGACGAGGCGCGCCCTGAACGGCAAGTTCGGGTCGAATGCCCGATGCGGCGTCATCCATGTAGCGATTCTGGGGCACTGCCAGATGAGAACGCGACGATCCTTCGCCGCGACTCGCGGTAAAGAGCGGTGTCCGATAGCCGATCGCCTAGCGCGCTTGGAATTCTCACCGATCGGCCGATCGCGCGGGTTCAATCGTGGACTCGCGGTTTGCCTGGCACGGTCTCGTCGTCTCGGGCGCGTTTGTTTGGGAAAAGGCAGAAGACGGTAATCGATAGGAGAACCAGTAGCTCGAGAGCCTTCCAGACGGACCATCCGTGGTCAACGGTTGTCCGGTACGTCCCTACGAGGATGACGACGATGCAGACGGCTGCAAGTGCGCGTCGCTTGGGAACGGGCAGCTTGCGCACAAGCCGCTGCATCTGGCTCTCGGTCACGACGTCACTTCACCACTTGCGCGACTCTGCGGCAACCCTTGGCAAGTGCCCGTTAGGGGATCCTCTATCGGACTTCGCCAGCCCCTCCTTGACGCAGTGATAAGCGTCAGGTTGGACCGATCAGTCTTCTACGGTGTGGCCATGAGGAATAGACGCGTCGTGGCCTTGGCTCTGATCGCGGGCCTAATGCCCCTTGCCGCTTGTAGTCATCAAGGGGTCCTGACGCTCGATGCTGCAGAGGCGCAGATACCTAACTGCACGACCTTTGACGACGTGGCGGTTGAGACCCTGAACGAGAAAGCTTCCTGTGCCCCAGGAGGATCACGCCTTGTCTTCCCCGATGGTGTTGTTTTCGAATTACCCGACGAAATCGGCGCCGGGCTCGATCAGCCCGGCGGGGTCGTCGGGCCGGTGTACACATACGTAGGGGTGGGAATTTACGGCGTCTTCGCTACGCGCAAGTCCGACGACTGCAAGACCGTCGAGGAGTGGGGCACAGCAGAGGCGCGGGAACGCGTGTATGAAGCTTTCGGAGATGAGTACGGGTGCAAGGGACCCAATTCACTACCGTGACGGCCACCTCACCAGGCGCGCCCATGGCATATCTGCGGCGGGTCGCTCGGGATGGCGTCGGCCATGTCCGCCTCTTCTCGACAACGTGCCTGTACGCGACCGTTGGTTCATTCGTAAAGTTACGACATGGGCGTGGTTGGGGGGCGAGCTGGAAGTTCGCGAACTGCTGGCGCTGATCGCGCCCTCAGGGAGGCCTTGTTGTCCGGTGCGGTGCTGGGGGGCCTGGCCTTCTTGGGGATTGCAATGGTGAATGACGACCTGGCCGGTGAGAGTGCGTCCTTTTCTCTTGTGGGCGTCGTGCTCAGTGCTCTCGTGGGTTGCTTCATCGCTGGTGTTGCCGCGTGCACGGGGCTGGTCGTCATGCGCTTGGTGAGTCCGTACAAGCGGCAGGGACGAGTCGGGGTCTGCGCTGGGTCTCTTGCCGCTGGGCTCGCCGCGTGGTTGTTGACTCGAATTCTTATCGTGCCCGAGCTGCTGTTGCCCAACCTTCTTCCTGCGGTTGCCGGATGCGTCGGTTGCGGGATGGCCGCAATCATCCTGACTCGCTCAGGGCAGGCGGACTCGGTGAGCCTCTCAAAAGCTCGAGGAACCCGCATGATCCGCTGTGGACAGCCGACATGGACGTCCTGGCTGCACGTCAGTGTTCGGGAGATGATCCGTCAGACGACCGGCTAGCAAGCTGGCGGTGTCTCTCCTCGCGCCAACCGACGCAAGGTCAAGCCGGCCGTGACGCCGGCGCCTAATGCGGCCATCAGACCGATGACCACTCCGGAAAAGACTGCCTCGGTGAGGATGCCGACAGCCATGCCTGCTGAGATCCCGACAATTGCCGCTGCGGCCGCTGCGGCTAGCGCGTGGCTTCTCGACCTTCCCCAACGGGGACGCTGTCGCCACAGCGACGCACTGATGAGTCCGGCGACAGCCCCGAGGAGGGCGAAGGCCACGGCAGCAGGAACTGCATAGACAAGGGAAATCAAGATCCATTCGGCGATCCCGCCGCCGTCCAGTCCGCTCACGGCGCCCCATACGACCACCCAGAGGATGGGCAATATCAGCGCGCTTCCGGCGCCGACCAGGGCTCCCGTAGAGACCAAGACGCGTCCGTCCGACCGGTGTGCGCGCGTCGGACGCTTCAAAGCAACGCTCATGACGACTCCTCTTTCCCAGCAGGTTAGGGCCTGCCTACGGCACGAGTATCCCCAGAATCAGGTGCTTCAGCGCGTGCTGCTGGCCCCAGAGGTGTGTGCAGCATCAGAAACGAGCCCCCTCTGCGGGTGACCCGTGCCCGATCGGGGGCTCGCTGACCGCTACGCCCGGTCAGGAGGGCAAATCTTCGGCGCTCGTGCAAGCTCGTCCAGTCGTTGGGAGATATCCGACAGCATCAGCGAGGTCTCCCATGACGCTCGCTCCTGTCAGCTTCGTTGTACTGAAGATCACCTCCACGGCGGGGGAGCGGCCATAGGCGGTCGAGATGGCGCTCTCGGGGTCGTCCGTCGGTGAATCGACGATCCAGTCGACTCCCTTGATCGTGTAGCAGGGCAGATCCGTGGGACCTGGTTCTGTGGCACCGCAGCGAAGCAGGACGGACGTAGGTTCTCCCCAGGCGCCAGTGGCTTGGGCATCTGTCTCGCGACGCGTTTCGGTTTCACCCATGGAGTCAGGAAGATGCACGGTGACCTGCGCGCACTCCACCGAGTTGGCATCGGCGGCAGGGCTCATGGGGACCGCTGCTGCGCATCCTGCTAACGACACCCCGGCGATCGCTGCTGATCCCACAGCTACGAGCGGTCTTGCCCGGTTCCGCAACATCACTCAGGCGTCGCTGCCGCTGTCTTGACGAGTGCTCGCAGGATGGACGGATCGACTGCTCCGAGTACGCGAGCGCTGACACGCCCCTCGGGGTCGAGAACAAACGTCGCGGGGGTCGCATTGGGGGCCGTCTTGCCAGCGAACGCGAGCTGGACACTGCCGGTGTTCACGTCGATGGCGGTCGGGTAGGTGACGTCGAATTCTTGGGTGAATGCGTCGGCGGTGTCGGGTTGGTCCCTGACGTTGACGCCGAGGAATGTGGCGTCATCGGCCACCTGCTCGCTGACTGCTTGAAGATTTGTTGCTTCCATCCGGCACGGGACACACGTGGCGTACCAGAAGTTGATGACGGCGACTTTCCCCTGGTAGTCAGCCGCCGTGATCTTGCTGCCGTCACTCAGCTCGGAGTCGAACTCAATCGGTTCGTCCCGGTCCTCGGGCGCGATTTCGGTCACGAGCTGTTCGGCCGAGATGTATCCCTTGCCGTCGCCCCACTGCTGTTCGAGACCTTCAGCCGAGGTGCATCCCGTCACGGCTGCACTGGTGGCGAGCAGTAGGGCCGGAAGGGCTAAGAGTCGACGTGTTCGCACGCGTGAGAATAACTCGTCGAACCTGCAGACGAGCAGCGTCTCGATGGAGATGGTTCCGGGGCCGCGGAACGCCGACGTGGATTCAGCAGCGCTCATCCACGTGCCCATCGCCTCAGATCGCTGCTAGGCGCGATAGCCCCTCTTGGAGGCAACCTGAGAGACACCAACGGCTCAACCGATCGTCCCTCGTCCCGATAGTCGATAGTTGTGCGCGACACGTGCAGCGGGTTGAGTTGCAGGCATGACAAGGCCATCGGTGTTCGAGCAGATATCGAGCGACGAGTGGGTTGCGGACAATGCACTGGTTTTCGCGATCCGTGACGCGCACCCAGTGTCGCCTGGACACACCCTCGTCATACCGAGGCGCGCAATTGCAAGCTGGTTCGACGCGACGCCAGACGAGGTCGCGGCCATGGCAGAGGTGGTGGGGATTGTGAAGGGTCAGCTCGAGATGGCCCACCATCCGGACGGGTACAACGTTGGCTTCAATGATGGTGCCGCGGCCGGCCAGACCGTCTTCCACGCCCACCTACACGTCATTCCGCGCTTCGACGGCGACGTCGCTTCACCAGAAGGCGGGGTCCGACATGTGGTGGTCGGGCGGGGCTACTACTGACGCGTTCTCGCTATCGCCCGATAAAGAATCGGTCATTGGAGAACACGAGAGTCCTTGAGATGCTGGACGAGACTCGCTGCATCAACCGTCATGGCAGCGAAAATCCGGTAGAGCGTCTCAGATCGATCACTTGGCCCCACTGCCCAGCAACGTTTACCGAGTCCGTAGGCGATTCCGGCCTCGATGTGCGCCGCTGCGCCGGCGGGGAGGACCAGCACGAAGTGGTCGGCGCCGTGTAGTTCGGCCAGATCTTGGTCGAAGAGGTTCTGAATGCCCGGCGCGTGAAGGTCCGCGTCGTCCGCGCCTCCCGGAAGGGCGAATTTGGCGGCGTCTTCGTCGTACTCGGCTCGGACGAAGCTGTAGGACGACGCCCCCACCTGGTCAAGTGCCTCAACGACGTCGATGATGGCTGCGCGGTTGCGCTAACTACCCGCGACGAAGAAGTGGCTCACGAGCCCACGGTACCTGTGCAGTTACTCACGATGGGTCTGTCCGATAGGCGATCGGCAACCGGTGCTTTGCCGGGGGGCGGTCAGGATTCCTCCGCGCGTTGCGTCCCGCAGCCGAGTGCGGAGGGTGGAACGTCGTCCATGTCGGTTGGTCCAATGTAGGCAGGCTCGAGGGGAGGCAGGGTAGTCATGCTGGTGGCGACGCCAAGTGCGGAGATCTTCCCGTCGAAAGTCGGTGACGTGGGGTCGGAGTCGGTGGTGAAGACAACGAAGTAGGCGCCCTCGGTGCCTTGCTGGGTTTCCGTGTTCTCGACGAGGCCAGTAAGCGTCCACAGCTTCAGGTCGGTGTCGGGTCGGGCGCTGAGCCAGGGCAGGACGGACTCGACTGTGCCGTTCGTGGCGGACGCCTCGTGCAATGAGTCGTTGACCACTGCGAGGACTGCTGCCGAAGCGTCCTGGCACGATGGCGTCTTGGCGTCGGAGCCGTCCGGCCAAGCGTCGTCGCTGCCCCGTCCGTCCACTGAGGTAGGCGTTGTCGTCGCCTGGGGAGCCAATGCCGTCGCATCCAATGCGCAGCCGGTCAGCGTGAGACCCCCGACGATTGCCAGCGCAGCAAGCACAACAACTCTTGTTTCCCTGTTCCCCATGGAGTCAGGTTAGGGCGTCACCGGATCTGCGTAAGTCAGCCTGGATGATGATCTCCGTGGCTGTAGTGGAATCGGCACCGGTGTCCGTTTGTCGCTTTATCACCGATCGCGATAGGCCGCGTCTCCCTAGGTCCTGCCTGCGCGTCCGACTCCATGGAGGCAACAGTCCCCCGGCACAGGGACGTAGTCGCCCGCCTGTAGAACGCTTCACGACCACCCGCGCGTACCCGACGGCCGGTTGCTGACTGAACACCTCATGCCCTGGCCCCTAAGGATTCGGGGGTCGCCCGCCGGCGAGGTCTCAGCGTCCGACTGGTCGCGAAGAGGCAGGCACTCAGGAATGCCCACCCGAAGAAAGCTGGCTCGACACAGACCGTCGCCAGCAGTCCGAGCCCGAGCAAGGCCGCACCGAGGGCGACGGGCAACGGTCGACGCGACAGCGTGGCGATCACCGTCCCGAGAACGGCCGCGGCAACGCTGGGCACCAGGGGCAACACGGTTGCGGCGATCAGGGGCGATGCCGGGTACTCAGCTCGGCTCGCCACAACGGACCAGGTCGCAGCAAGGGCCAGTGCGAAGACGGGAGTCGCCGCCGCAAGGCCGGCGACCTGGTGACTTCTCGTCAGCGCCGTCCGGCCCTCGTTCCCAACGAACGATCGGTGCCAGCCAGCGAGGCAGACCAAGAACGCCGCGACCGCAGACAGGAAGGCAGGCGCAACGACGGCCGATCCGTCGATGCTCACACCGCGCTCCTCCACGGCCTCCCGCACGACCAGCACCGGGCCAGCCGCGAGGACCACGCCCATCAGGGGGCCTGCAACCAGGAAGGCCGCAGAAAGGCGAGCCCGCGAGTTGTCACTGGTCATGGGGCAAGTGCATCAGCTCAGGACGCGAACGGCATCGTCCAAGAGGCGTATCCGGACCCCTCGCCGACCGCTCGGCAGGGACCCTGCAGTGGGGCGACAGCCCCCAACATCGTTGTTCAGCGGGTCCTGATGGCGTCCATACCTCGCCAAGAGACCTGCTGACCTTCCCTGCTCTCGTGTCCGATAGCCGGTAGCCGATAGCTGCCCGGCGAGGTGGAGAGGGGTCGGCTCGCGTAGGTTCGTGTTCATTCGCCCAGAGCCGGAACATTGACCTGTCGGGACCTGTGGCCACTTGCCCTGACGAGGCATCAGGGGGTGGGGATGAGGAGAGCACCGGTCTTCCGTAGACGGGAACGCTTGGGAATCTCGGTGGTGGTTCTTCTGACCTACGTGTAGACGTCGTACGTCTCGTACGCCATCGTCTCAGTCTTGCTCGACGGTCGAGGGCTTCTGCAAGCTCTTGTTGTCGGGCTCAACCCTGGTTGGGCTCTGCTGCCACTCGGCTTCTTTGCAGCACTGCTCGGAGCAGCCCTGTTCGGAGTGCTGGGTCGTGCACGACGCTTCAACAGACGGGCGGCGTTAGCCGTCATTGCTGTCCTCTCGACTGTCGGAGGGTTACGCCTCATCGCTTTCGCGGGCGAAGCCGCCTTGGTGACGGGCGGCACCGTCCAGAACGTGACACCGGCGGCAACTTCGTGCACCTCATCACCGAGATGCTGGTCAGTCTGCTCGTCGTCGCAGCAACCGCGTTGGCAGCTTTCGTGGCAGCGAGGTATCTCGTCACAGATGACAGATCCGGCAGTGCCCGTCAGACGATCTTTCGACGCGACGGTTGCGACGTCGATCCTCGAGGTGGGTAGGAGCTGCCCTGTTGCTGGCGTCATTGCTCGGCCAGGATGAGGACATGAACACGGGGAAGTGGGGCCGGTTGGCGATAGTGCTCCTGGCGGCCGGGGCGCTAGCGGGCTGCTCCGTCGCTACAACGAATGACGTCTTTGCGGACGAGCAGGTCACTTCGGACACGCTGCCGCAGGTCGAGAGTGTGGTGCTTGAGGATCTAGTGCCGGAGTCGGCGCGATACCTCGGCGAGGCGGAGGGCTCTCGGTACTGGGCCGCGCGGAACGCGGATGACGAGTTCTGCGTCCTCACCCAGGTTGTCGAAGGCGAACCTGAGGACATGATGTCCGCCTGCAGCCCGGGCGATGGGGACACGCTCACAAGCTCGTTGAGCGGTGGACCCTCAGCGTCCTGGTCGGCCGTTGAAAATCCGACTGTGCCGGATGGCAGCACGCTGCTTCGCGGCCACCTCGTGGTGTCGCCCCGCTGACTAGCCATTCGGTCAGTCGCCCTGTGGCGGACAACCGTGCCCGAACACGCCTCGAACGGGCTGGCTTGGCGTTCGTATCGCCCCCAGTGTGACCAACCCGTCTCGGTAGGCGATCGCTTAGCGGTGATCAATCGTCGTAGCTCGCTTCTCGGCGCGTGATTTTTGTGACGGGGTGGCAGGCGTTCCGGTTCTGGTGGTGGAGAACAGCAGGGAGAGCAGCGCGAGCGCGCTGATGCCGCTCACGCACAGCAACACCAAGTGCCAGGGGGTGCGGAGTCCACCGGAAACTCCGAAGGCGTCGGCGACGTCCATGCCGAGCGGGAAAGCGGCGAAGAACGAGACGGGGGCTCCCAGGACCAGCAAGCCGAGGTGCAGCGTCGCGATGGCGCTCAGCGAGAGCCGAGCCCGACGGCCCATGGTGCTGGCCGCTACTGAGAGCCCTACCCCAATCAGTCCCACAATCACGAGGGACCAGGTCAGCGCGGTGAGATCGCTGCCGAAGTCATCGAGTGCCTGTGCTATCTCGGTTCTCGTAAGGTCCGGGACTGCTGCTCGTGGCTCCAACCAGCCCAGGGACACGACCATGACGCCGGCGTAGAGGGCGACAAGAAGAGGTCCGCCGACGACAACGGCACGTACTGGCACGATGTCGACCGTATGGCCCGCTTGTTCGCCGACGCGTCCATCGGGCGGTTGATCCTGTGCCGGCAGACGATCGTTCTGCGGTCGCAACTGCGCGGACCCGCGGGCTATTTCACGGCCAAGATGAGGCGATGACAGAGCTGCAGGGCGCCGCCGTGGTCTTCGCACCCCTGTTCGCGATCTTCGGGGTCTGCTTCATCGTGTTCCACCAGCACATCTCCGACGCCGCTCGCAGGGCCTACGAGGAGCAGGGGCGGCGGATCGGCCCCCAGACCCAGTCGCCAGGGCTGATGATCGTCGGCGGGATCGGCATGCTGATCATCTCGACTGTGATCGTGCTCTACGCCTTCACCGACGTGTTTCCTCCTCCTCCTCCTCCGCAGTAGCTCTCGTCCGGAGCGCTGTTCGATGGGGGATCGGCCAGCGAGCCGGAACGAAATGCATCTGCGACGGGACGTTCTGTTGGTGAAGAAAGCGACGAGCCGAGCGAAAGGAAAGAAGGGCCTGACACCCGATGGTTCAACAGGACATGAGACGCTGCCGCGATGACTGACTCACCTGTTGCTCGAACGACTCTGTTGGATCAGGACCTCGGCGCTGTGACCAGCGTCTCGCATGTGGAGGTGCGCCGGATCTCGATCGCGCCCGCCACGACCGGCGGTGCCCACGTGCACAACGGGCCGGTCTTCGGCACGATCGAGAGCGGCTCCGTCACTTTCCAGATCGGCACGGGCACCGAGGTCGTCCTGAGGGCTGGTGACGTCTTCTACGAGCCGGCCGGGGTCGTGGTCTCGAAGTTCGACACCACAGACGAACCCGTGGTGTTCCTCGGCTACTTCCTGCTCGACGACGGCGCCGTTCCCGAGATCCGGTTCACCTCGTAGAACTGTCCGGCAGCGATGGATGCTCGAGTCGCTCAGGGTCTCGCCGACATGAACGCTCCTGGCCGCCGGGTCCCGCGGGGATCGGTCGGGTTGTCAGCGTTGAGGGATGCTTGGAAATCTGACTGGTTCGCACGTCGCCGTCTTGGTCGGCGTGATCGTTCTCGCCGTCGCACTGGTCGTTCTCGCTGCGTGGCTCATCGCCGTCATCGTGAGGCGATCGGGGCCACGATGAGAAGTCGAGTCTCGTAGGCGATGGGAGGGGCGTTCCTGTCCGTCGCCTACGTGGCCGTGGTGGGGTTCCTGACGCTCCGCATGATCCGCGTCCGGGGTGGCGCCGTGCTCGGCTTCGACAATTCTCTCGTGACGAGCACCCTGGTTCTCAGAGCTAGCCGATTCCTGCGGGGGCGGGCCCGGAGCGGGCGATCCACCTGCCCGCCCCGGGCTGCCGTCAGGGCGTGGGGTCGAGGAGGCGCCCGGTCCAGTCGCGCAGGGCGGTGACGGCCCGGCGCGACAGGGTCGCTCCCGGCATCATGCTCGCCGACCCGTGGAACGCTCCCGGCCACACGTGCAGCTCCGCCTGCACGCCGGCCGCCCAGAGCGCGCTGGCCCAGGTGACGGTCTCGTCGCGGAACACCTCGGCGCTGCCGCAGTCGACGTACGCCGGCGGAAGGCCCACGAGGTCGGTCGCGCGGCCGGGAGCGGCGTAGATCGACACGTCGCCGCCGCCGCGACGGTCGCCGAGGTAGGCGTCCCAGCCGAACCGGGTCATCTCGCGGTCGGCGACGCCCACCCCGTCGAACTGCCGGGCGGAGACGGTCGCGTCGCGGTCGTCGAGCATGGGGCTGACGAGCACCTGCCCCACGACGGCCGGCCCCTGTCGGTCGCGGGCGAGGAGCGCCGTGCCCGCAGCGAGCCCTGCCCCGGCGCTCTGGCCGACCAGGACGATCCGCTCGGGGTCGACGCCGAGCTCGTCGGCGTGCTCGGCGACCCAGACGAGGCCCGCGTAGCAGTCCTCGACCGGGTACGGGTCGGGGTGCTCCGGGGCGAGACGGTAGTCGGGGCTGACCAGGACGACGTCGTGCACGAACAGCCAGTCGTCGTACGAGTCGAGGTTGCCGAGGTGGTGGCCGAACATCATGCCGCCGCCGTGGATCGCGTAGGCGCAGGCCGCCGTCCCGGTGCGGCCGATGCGCTGGATCACGGCGAGGGCGATCGGCTCGCCGAGGTGCCCGGGCACGGTGATGCTGCGCCTCTCGAGACCGCGGGCGCGCAGTCCTTCGTCGAGCTGCGCCTCCGTCATGTCCAGCTGTCGCATGCGCGGCAGCATCTCGGCCTCGAGGCGGAAGTGGCCGCGGGCGTCCATCGCCTCCAAGAAGGGCACGAACTCGGGGTCGAACGGCGGGCGAGGCAGGGCGGTGGTGTCAGGCACGAGAGGTCTCCTGGGTGGTGGGGGCGAGAGTGGTGGGAACGAGAGTGGTCGAGGGGGCAGGTGCAGTGGTGCTGGGGGCCAGGTCGGCAGTTCGTGCCCGGAGCATCCCGACCACGACGAGCACGGCGGCGACGACGGCGAGGCCGAGCCCGGCGACGGTGAGGGCGTCCTCGAAGGCCGCGAGCCGCGGGGCCGTCCACGGGGTGGTCGTGATGCTCCCGTTGACGAACGCCGCGACGATCGTGCCCGCGGCGGCGACCGCGGCTCCTCCCGCGAGCTCGCTGGAGGTGTCGACTAGGGCAGCGCCGACCGAGGTGCGGTCGGCGGGGAGGCCCGTGAGCACGGAGGCTCCGGCCACGACGCCGACGACGCGCATGCCGGCGGCGACGAGCACGAGAGCCACGAGCACCCAGCCGTACCCGTGACGGCTCAGGGCGCCGAAGACGGCGAGGCCGGACACGACCGAGGCCGCGCTGATCCACGCCGCCCGGCCGAGGCCCACCCGCTGCACGAACGGCCCCACGAGACGACCTCCGGCCAGGAGCACGACGACCTGCGGCAGCGTGCCCACGGCGGCGAGGGCCGGCGGCCAGCCCCAGGCGAACTGCAGCTGCAGCGTCACGAGGTACGACAGCCCGGCTACGGCGAGGCCCGACGCTGCCTTGAACGCGAGGCCGCTCGACACCAGGGGGCGGGCGAGCAGGTGCACGTCGACCACCGGGTGCCGCGCCGTCCGCAGGCGCACGACGAACCCGGCCCCGCACGCGACGGTCAGCACGACGGCGGCCCACCCCCACGAGGAGGCGGTGGCCGGCCCGACGAGGACGGTCGGCGTCACGAGCAGCCCCGCCACGGTCGCGGTGCCGAGCAGTGCCCCGCCCACGTCGACGGGGTCGCTCCGCAGCCCGGCTGCGTCATCTCGAGCGACGCCGCACCGGATACCGACGAACGCGAGCACGGCGATCGGCACGTCGGCCAGCAGCAGCACCTGCCACGGAGCGGCGGCGAGCACGAACCCGCCGACGGTCGGGCCGACGGCGAGGCCGACGAGGCCCGCGGTCGAGATCACCGTGAGGGCCCGGACACGGAGGCCCTCGTCGTCGAACAGCCGGAACGCCAACGCCATCGACCCTGGGGTGGTCATCGCTGCGGCGACGCCCGTCAGCACCCGGACGGCGATGAGCTGCTCCGTGGTCGTGACCGCCACGGTGGCGAGGCTCGCCACGGCCAGCAGCGCGAGGCCCGCGAGCATGACGCGGCGGCGCCCCACGCGGTCGGCGACGGCGCCGAAGAGCAGCATGAGCCCGCCGAACGCGACCGCGTAGGCGCCCGACACCCACTGCAGGCCGGTCGTCGAGGAGCCCAGCTCGCGACCGATCGTCGGCAGGGCGACGTTGAGGACAGAAGTGTCGAGCATCTCGAACAGGAACACCGCGGACAACCCGGCCAGGGCGATCCACGCATCGGACAGCCGCGGAGGCGCGTCGCCAGCACGCAGCCGACGGCGGGAGAGAGAGGTACTGGGGGACACGAGATGCACTCCTTCTGGGAAGAAGTGGCGACTCGTTCGATGCCGCGTGCGGGTGCGTCGCAGAGCGCGACGCCTTTTACCTCAGTGACGTGCACGATACACGGGCAGCTGCCAAAGGAGAACTCCAGCAGTTCTCCCGCTCACGCAGGTGCCCGACAAGGGATCAGCGGCCGGGCCTACCGAGCCGGCGCGTCCTCAGGCGTGAACACCACAGTGCGATGGTGATCAGGCTGATCTCTCGGCTTCACTTCGTCAGTGACTGGGCGAGCATCACGAGGATGCCGCTCGGTCCTCGGAGGTACGTGAGCTCGTAGACGCCCTCGTAGTCAGCGACACCTCGGAGCGGGTAGCAACCGTGGCGTGCCGCGATCTTGAGCGCCTCCTCGATGTCGTCGACGGAGAAGGCGACGCGGTGCATGCCGATCTCGTTCGGCAGGGTGGGTGCCGTCTCGACGGCGTCGGGGTGGAGGTACTCGAAGAGCTCGAGGTGCCCTTGGCCGCCGGGCGTCGCGAGGAGCGCGATCTTCGCGTGGTTGCCGTCGAGACCCACGGCGGTGTCGGCCCAGTCGCCGCTGATCGTGTCGCGGCCGACGAGCTCGAGGCCGAGATCGGTGAAGAACGAGATCGCGGCGTCGATGTCGCGGACGGTGATGCCGACGTTCTCCATCGTGATGGCCATGGCTGGCAGGGTAACCCCGATGCCGATACCGATACCGATACCGATACCGATGGATCTCAACCGTCGTGGCTCCACTCAGCGATCATGGAGATCGTCGTGGCGAATTCGTCGAGGGCGGGCCTGTTCAGGAATGCGTGCCGCGTGCCAGGGAGGACGTGATGCTCCAGGTCGGTTCCCGCGGCGGCGAGCTCAGCGGCGAAGAGGTCGCCGGACGCGCGCATGTTGTCGTGCTCGGCATTGACGACGAGAGTCCGTGGAAAGCCAGCGAGTTCATGGCCACCGGGGAAAGCGAGGCGGTCGCTCAGCGAACCTCTCGACCCGGCGTAGTTGCGGTTCATCACGTCCAACGCCCACGGAGCATGACTGATCCGGCGGTGCCGACGAGATCGCTGACGAGGGTCTCGCGCTCGGGGATGCTCGGAGTGGAAGAAGCCGTAGACGAAGACGGCGCCTGCCGGGCGGAGGCCCTCATCTGCGGCACGAAGGGTCGCAGCGGCGGCGAGGCACGCACCCGCACTCGCCCCGCCGAGGATCACCCCTTCTGGTGATCGAGCACTCACTTCGCGGTACGCCGTGAGGACATCGTCCAGTGGCAGAGGGAATCGCCCTCGCGCGCGTCCTGTCCGTGATCTGACCCAGCCCAAGCCCGGCGGAGGCGCCAAGCGGTAACCCACGGTGGCCACAGCCACTCCCTGCCGTGCGAGCGCGCCTGCAACGTCATGTGCTTCCGGCTGGTGGAGGCTGCCTCGGATGAAGCCACCCCCATGCAGCCAGAGCAGCGTCGGGCCTGGGACCGGTCCTACGTCAGCTGCTGGTTCGTAGTAGCGAACGGGGACTGTGTCCTCGGAGTCGGCGGCGATTTCCGACGCGGCGCGAGCGGGATCAGACGGCGGCATGGTGTCCGATCTCGCGTCGACCTGTTTGTCCTCTGAACTCGTAGTGCTCATGCCAGATCGCAGGTTCAGCCTGCGCGCTCACTTTCTCGGCTCCCGAAGGCGGTAGAGGGCGGGAGCAGCGCCTTCGGGCAGGATCTGGGGATCGGCAGGAAGGGGCTCATAGCTGGGCCAGAACGACACAGCCACAAGATAGCCCAGCAAGTGGACAGGGACTCGCGTGTCCCACGAACGATCTCCCGCCGCTGGCCTGGAGCCGTGGGCGGCGCCGGCGGCCTTCCGGAGAGCCGCGGCTGCACCGAGCAGAGCACCTGCGGCGGCAGACGAAGGAGGCGCGCCCCGGTCACCCGGGACGCGCCTCCTGCGATCAGACGGTCGCGCTACTTCTTGGCGGCGCCGGCCTTCGTCGCGGGCTTCGCCGCGCTCTTCGACTCGGTCGCGGGGTCCGACTTCGGCTCGACGACCTGGGTCACCTTGAGGAACCCGGCACGCGGGTCCTTCAGGCCGACGAGGGGCGTCTGGTCGCGCCCGCCGAAGAAGTTCGTGATCCAGCCGGTGAGGATGCGCCACTTGCGGTTCAGCGTGGGCATCGCGTACAGGTGGTACCCGCGGTGCGCGAGCCAGGCCGGCACGTTCGTGACGGACACGCCCTTGAGCACGCCCGCGCCCTTGCCGATGCCGTAGCTCGCGACGGTGCCGAGCGACTCGTGGCGGTACTCGGAAGCCGGGGCGCCCGAGAGCGCCGCGATCACGTTGTCCGCGACGGTGACCGCCTGGCGCACGGCGTTCTGCGCGTTCGGCGGGTAGTAGGCGGGCTGCTTCTCGGCGAGCAGGTTCGGCACCTGCGCGACGTCGCCGAGCGCCCAGACTCCGTCGAGCTTCTCGCCCTGCTCGGTCTCGACCTGCAGGGTGGCGCTGACGTTGACGTGGCCCTTCGGGCCGAGCGGCAGGCCGAGGTCGGCGACCACGGGGTTGGGCTTGACGCCCGCCGTCCAGACGATGGTGCCGGCGGGGACGGTCTCGCCGTCGCTGAGGACGACGTTCCCGTCGACGCACGAGGGCATCGTGGTGCCGAGACGCACGTCGATGCCGCGGCCACGGAGGTGGCCGAGGGTCCACTTCGAGAGCTCGGGGCCGACCTCGGGCGCGACACGGTCGAGCGCCTCGACGAGGACGAACCGCAGCTCGTCCCGCGACAGGGTCGGGAACTGGTCGACGGCCGCCTTGGCGGCGTCGTCCAGCTCGGCCATCGCCTCGACGCCGGTGTAGCCGCCGCCGACGAAGACGACGGTGAGCAGCTTGCGACGCGTGGCGGCGTCGGTGACCGACGCGGCTTCCGAGATGTTGCCGAGGATGCGGTCGCGGACGTACTGCGCCTCCTCCACGCTCTTGAAGCCGACGCCGTTCTCGGCAAGGCCCGGCGTCGGGAACGTACGCGTGACGGCGCCCAGGGCGACGACGAGCTGGTCGTAGGCCAGCACCTGGTCACGACCGTCGGCCGTGGTGACGGTGACCTTCTTCGCTGCCGAGTCGAGGCCCGTGACCCCGGCCTCGATCACGGACGTCTTGCGGAGCGCCTTCCGCAGCTGCACGGTGACGTCGCGCGGGGCGATGTGCCCGCCCGCGACCTCCGGCAGGAACGGCTGGTACGTGTAATACGGCGACTGGTCGACCAGCGTGATGCTGGCGCTCTGCGGCGGACGACGCTTCTGGAGCTCGAGTGCGGCGGTGAGCCCGGCGGAACCCCCGCCGAGGATGATGATTCGCTGTGTCATGGATGTGTTCCTCCCTGCGACGACCGTACTCTGCGGGCAGCACGCGGGGCGAGCCGCCGGGCCGGGCGCGGCGATGCCCGGACGCACGACGACGCCCCGGCCTCAGGAGGCGCGGGGCGTCGTGCGGGGGAGCGAGCGTCGACCCCGTCAGCGGTCGGAGGGGACGTCCGAGTCGGTGTACGAGCCGTCGGCCTCGCCGTCGTGGGGGCCGGCCGTCGTGCCGCCGTCCTCCGGGATGTCGCTGTCGACGTACGAGCCGTCCGACTCGCTCGACGTCGTGCTGTCGTGCGAGACGTGCGTGTCGCCGTCGACGTGGCCCTCGTGGTGCTCGTGGTGCTCGGTGCTGGTGTGCTCCGTGTGCTCGTGCTGCTCGTCGGTGCCGTGGTGCTCGGTGCCCATGGGGTGCCTCCGTGTTCGTCGTGGTGGTCGGCGTCCTCGCCGCCCGTGCGGTTCACAGTAGACGGGCGGGGTGTGCGGTGGGTCAGAACCCGTCAGAACCCCTCGTTCTCCCGGGTGACGTACGGCGTCTCGAGGCGGTCGAGCTCGTCGTCGGTCAGCCAGAGGTCGGCGGAGGCGACGGCGTCGTCGAGGTGCTGCATCTTCGTCGCGCCGACGATGGGCGCCGACACGACCTCCTGCTGGCGCACCCACGCCAGGGCGATCTGCGCGCGCGACACTCCCCGTTCTTCGGCCACCTCGGCGACGGCCGCGGCGACGCGACGGTCGCCCTCCTCCTGCTGCTTGTAGAGGGTCTGCCCGAAGCGGTCGGTCTCGGTGCGCGCCGTCGTGGCGTCCCAGTCGCGGGTCAGCTTGCCGCGGGCCAGCGGCGACCACGGGATGACGCCGACGCCCTGGTCGAGGCAGAGCGGGTGCATCTCCCGCTCCTCCTCGCGCTGCACCAGGCTGTACTGGTCCTGCATCGAGACGAACCGGGTCCAGCCGCCGAGGTCGGCCGTGTGCTGCGCCTTCGCGAACTGCCAGGCCCACATGCTCGACGCGCCGATGTACCGCGCCTTGCCCGAGCGGACGACGTCGTGCAGCGCCTCCATCGTCTCCTCGATCGGCGTCTCGGGGTCCCAGCGGTGGATCTGGTACAGGTCGACGTGGTCGGTGCCGAGCCTGCGCAGGCTGTCGTCGATCGCGCTCATGATGTGGGCCCGCGAGAGCCCGGCTCCGTTCGGCCCGTCGTTCATCCGGCCGTTGACCTTCGTCGCGATCACGACCTCGTCGCGTCGCGCGTAGTCGGCGAGGGCCCGTCCGACGATCTCCTCGCTCGTGCCGTCGCTGTACACGTCGGCGGTGTCGAAGGTGGTGACGCCCTGCTCGAGCGCCCGACGGATGAACGGTCGCGACGCCTCCTCGTCGAGGGTCCACTCGTGGGCGCCCCTGCCCGGCACGCCGAAGCTCATGCAGCCGAGGATGACGGTCGAGACCCGCAGGCCGCTCGTGCCGAGTCTGGTGTGCTCCATGGTGTTCGTCCTCTCGTCCGGCCCGCTCGCGTGCGGGCCCTCTCTCGTCGAGGGCGAGACTATGCCCGGCCGCGCAGCACGCCGGCCAGGTGCGCGATCGCACGCCGCGCCTCCCTGGTCCAGGGCGCGCCGACGAAGACGTGGAACGCACCGCGGTAGACGCGCAGCTCGCCAGGTGCCCCGACCCGGGCGAGTCGCCGGGCCAGCTCCTTGGCGTCGGCGACGAACAGGTCACGGTCGCCCTGGTAGGTGAAGACGGGCGGGAGGCCGGCCAGGTCGCCGAACAGCGGGCTGACGAGCGGGTCGCGTCGGTCGCGGTCGCCGGCCCACCAGGCCCCGGCGGCGACGAGGCCGTCGCGTCCCAGCATGGGGTCGAGGTCGGCGAGCCACGGCACCTCGGGGTCGCTCAGGGTCGCGTCGAGCCAGGGCGAGACCAACAGCACCGAGGAGGCGGCGGGCCGGCCCGTGTCCCGGTGACGCATCGCCTGGGCCAAGGCGAGCGCGCCGCCGGCCGAGTCGCCGCCGAGGTGCACGACGTCGGCCCCCTCGGCGCGGAGACCGTCGTGCACGGAGTCGAGCAGCCGCACCGCGTCGTCGACGTCGTGCTCGGGCGCGAGCCCGTACAGCGGGACGGTGACCGTCACGCCGGAGGCGCGGACCAGCCGGGCGAGGAGGGCCCAGTGGGTGCGCAGCGCCGGGTACACGTACGCACCGCCGCACGTCCAGATCAGATGTGCCCCGGTCGAGCCCCGGCGCGGGGTGATCCTGACGACGCGCTGCCCCTCGACGGTCGTCTCCGTCACGACGGCGACGCGGTGAAGCTCCCGGGGGATCGGCGCCGCCTCCAGGCCGCGCTTCGCGATCTCACGCCGCACGCTCTCCTCGCTGCGCGTCGTGCGGGGGAACAGGTACAGCAGCGAGCGTGTGGCGGCCATGAGGAGCGACATGAGCCGACCCTACGGCTCCCGACGATCCCGACGAGGAGAGTCGCGCCGGGAAAGAAGAAAGGCCCCGCCGAAGCGGGGCCGTTCTTGTGACACTGTCTCAACCAATGTCGTGATCTCAAGAACTGGAACAGTCTTGCGATCGGTGTCCGAGGGGGGACTTGAACCCCCACGCCCTATACGGGCACTAGCACCTCAAGCTAGCGCGTCTGCCATTTCCGCCACCCGGACTGGATGGTGCCTGCCGAAGCCGACCACGAAACACTAGCACGGCGGCGGAGGCACTTCTGACCACGGGCAGGAGGCGGTCGCCGGGTACCGTGGACGGCATGACGACGAGCGCTCCGCAGCCGGACCACCACGACCTCGACGAGACGGCCGTCATCGCGCGCGACCTGATCCGCTTCGACACCTCCAACTACGGCGGCGGCAGGTCCGAGGGCGAGGCCGACGCGGCCGAGTACGTCGCCGAGGCCCTGCGGGCACTCGACCTCGAGCCGCAGCTCTTCGAGTCCGAGCCGGGCCGCGTCAGCGTGGTCGCCCGGGTCGAGGGCGCAGACCGTGCGAAGCCCGGCCTCGTCGTGCACGGCCACCTCGACGTCGTCCCCGCCGACCCGGCGAACTGGTCGGTCGACCCGTTCGCGGGCGTGGTGAAGGACGACATGCTCTGGGGCCGCGGCGCCGTCGACATGAAGAACATGGACGCGATGATGCTGACGTCGCTCGGCGACATCATCCGCTCCGGCGAGCGCCCCGCCCGCGACCTGGTCGTCGGCTTCTTCGCCGACGAGGAGGCCGGGGGAGTGCTCGGCTCGCACTTCCTGGTGAAGGAGCACCCCGACCTCTTCGCCGGGGCGACCGAGGCCATCAGCGAGGTGGGCGGCTACTCGACCTACATCGACGGGCGGCGCTCGTACCTGCTGCAGACGGGCGAGAAGGCGCTGATCTGGATCACGCTCCGCACCCGCGGCACGGCGGGCCACGGCTCGCAGATGATCAAGGCGAACGCGGTGACGCGGCTCGCGGAGGCGGTCGCCGCGCTCGGTCGCCAGGAGTGGCCCATCGCCCTCACCGAGACGACGACGGCGCTGCTGCGCGAGGTCGCGCGCATCCTCGACGTCGACGTCACGCAGACGGCGCCCGACGAGCTCGTGCTGCACACGGGCACGGCGCAGGGCTTCATCCGCGGGTCGCTCCGCACGACCACGAACCCGACGATGCTGACGGCGGGCTACAAGCACAACGTCGTCCCCGACACGGCGGAGGCGCGGGTCGACATCCGCTGCATGCCCGGCGAGGAGGAGGCGGTCCTCGCCCAGGTGCGCGAGCTCGTCGGCGACGACGTCGAGATCGAGACCGTGCACACCGACATCGGGCTCGAGACGCCGTTCTCGGGCGACCTCGTCGAGGCGATCACCGCCACGCTGCAGCGGCACGACCCCGGCGCGCCCGTGCTGCCCTACCTGCTCTCCGGCGGCACCGACAACAAGGCGCTGAGCCTGCTGGGAATCGCCGGCTACGGCTTCGCCCCGCTGCGCCTGGGGGAGGACATGGACTTCCCGGCGATGTTCCACGGCGTCGACGAGCGGGTCCCGCTCGACGCACTAGCCTTTGGCAGTCGCGTCCTCCGGGACCTCCTGGCGACCTACTGACACCCCCACCAGAAGGGCACCCCGCGTGGAGCATCTCCTCCAGGCACTCCTGCTCGGCCTCGTCCAGGGCCTGACGGAGTTCCTCCCCATCTCGTCGAGCGCGCACCTGCGCCTCGTCGGTCTGTTCTTCTCCGACCCCGACGCCGCGGCGGCCTTCGACCCGGGCGCGACGTTCACCGCGATCACGCAGCTCGGCACCGAGCTCGCGGTCGTCATCTACTTCTGGGGAGACATCAAGCGGATCGTCACACGCTGGTTCCAGGGCATCACGGGCAAGATCCCCCGCACCGACCCCGACGTGCGGATGGGCTGGCTCGTCATCATCGGCACGGTCCCGATCGTGCTGGTGGGCTACTTCGCGCAGGAGTACATCCGCACGGTGTTCCGCTCGCTCTGGATCGTCGCGATCGTGCTCATCGTCTTCGGCGTGCTGCTCGGCCTCGCCGACCGGCTCGGCAAGAAAACGGCCCGCTTCGACGAGATGACCTACGGCCACGGCATCGCGGTCGGCGTCGCCCAGGTGCTGGCGCTCTTCCCCGGCGTCTCCCGCTCGGGCGCGACGACGACCGCGGCGCTGAGCCTCGGCTACACGCGGCCCGCCGCGGCCCGGTTCTCGTTCCTCCTCGCCGTGCCCGCGGTCTTCGGCAGCGGCCTCTTCGAGCTGGTCCAGAGCTTCAGCGAGCCGGGCCCCTACTCGCTCGGCGAGACCCTGGCAGCGACGGTCGTGGCGTTCGTCGTCGGGTTCGTCGTGATCGCCTTCTTCATGAACTACATCTCGAAGCGCAGCTTCCTGCCCTTCGTGGTCTACCGGATCCTGCTCGGCGGCGTGCTGCTGGTCCTGCTCGGCACGGGAGTGGTGGCCGCATGAGGTCCTGGAACGCACCCGTCGTCCCTGCACTGCCCGGCGACGGACCGCTGCCTGTCCTCTGGGACACGGCCACCGCCTCCTTCGTGACGACCCGCCCGGTCGACGGCGCGGCGACGCTGTACGTCTGCGGCATCACGCCCTACGACGCCACGCACCTCGGCCACGCGAGCACCTACCTCGCCTTCGACTCGCTCGTGCGCGTCTGGCGGGACGCGGGCCTCCGGGTGACCTACGCGCAGAACACCACCGACGTCGACGACCCGCTGCTCGAGCGCGCCACGGCGACGGGCGTCGACTGGCGGGCCCTCGCCGCCTCGCAGACCGATCTCTTCCGCTCGGACATGGAGCACCTCGCCGTCGTGCCGCCCGAGCACTACGTCGCGGTGACCGACGTCGTGGGCGACGTGGCCGACGCCGTCGCGGGCCTGATCGACACGGGCGTCGCCTACCGCGTCGAGACCCCGGGCTCCGAGGCCGGCGACGACGTGTACTTCGACGTCCGCGGCGCCGAGCGCGACACCTCCTGGCACCTCGGGCTCGAGAGCCGCTACGACGGGCCGACGATGGCCCGCTTCTTCGCCGAGCGCGGGGGAGACCCCGACCGGGCAGGCAAGCGCGACCCGCTCGACCCGCTGCTCTGGCGGGCAGCCCGTGCCGACGAGCCGTCCTGGCCGTCGTCCGTCGGCCCCGGCCGACCGGGCTGGCACATCGAGTGCACGGTCATCGCCGAGCAGCACCTCGGCGCCACCGCCACGGTGGCGGGCGGCGGCAGCGACCTCGTGTTCCCGCACCACGAGATGAGCACGGCCCACGCGACGGCGATAGGCGGCGAGCCGTCCGCCCGACAGTGGGCGCACGCCGGGATGGTCGCCTACCAGGGCGAGAAGATGAGCAAGTCGCTCGGCAACCTCGTCAAGGTCAGCGAGCTCGTCTCCGCAGGTCACGACGCCCGTGCCGTCCGGCTCGCGATCACGGCGCACCACTGGCGGTCCGACTGGGAGTGGCTCGACGACGACCTCGTCGACGCCGAGGCACGTCTCGCGAGCTGGACGACCTGGGCGGACGGCGTCGGGGCGCAGGAGGCGGGGGCCGGGACGACGCCGCTGCTCGCCGCCCTGCGCGCCGCCCTCTCGGACGATCTCGACACGCCCAGGGCGATCAGGGCCGTCGACGACCACGTGGCCGCCGGCCGACCGGCGACCGCCGTCGACGTCGACGCTGTGGACGCGCTGCTCGGGATCGACCTCCGGCGCTGAGCCGCACAGGCGCCGAGCCGCACAGGCGCTGACGTAACCTCACGACACACGGTCCCTGACATACTGAACGGGATGTCTGCCCTCGACTGCCCCGCCGACGCGGACGAGACCGTCTGGCGACGTGGCACCCTGACCCGCCGCCAGGCCAGGGGCGACGTCTGGCTGGCAGCCGGTCTCCTCGGCCTCGGGCTCCTCACCCTCTGGCTCGCGTCGGTGGCCGTCGAGGGCAGCGACGTCCAGGCTGCCGCTCCGCCGGAGGCGCTCGCCTGGCTGGTCGCGCTCTGCGCCCCGACGGCGCTGAGGCGGCGCGCGCCCGTCACCGTCATGGTGGTCGTCAGCGCGGTCTTCATCCTCAGCCAGCTGCGCAGCTACCCCGACTCGACGGCGCCGTCGATCATCGAGTTCCTCGTCATCTACACGGCCAACGCCTGGGCCAGCTCGCGTCGCGTCGCGGTGATCGGCAGCGCGGTCGTGACCGCCGCGATGCTCGTCTGGCTCGGCGTCGCCGTGCTCGGGCCGCTCCAGCAGGGCGGCCCGATGCTCGCCTCGACCGTCGCGGGCGTCGTCTACTCGTTCGTCCTCAACCTGCTGTTCTTCGTCTCGGCCGTCTGGTTCGGCCGGTCGTCCCGCGTCTCGGCCGCCCGCCTCCACGCGCTCGAGCGCGCCGGAATCGACCTCCGTGCCGCGCAGGAGCTCGTCGCCGAGCAGGCCATCGGCGAGGAGCGCACCCGCATCGCCCGCGAGCTGCACGACGTCGTCGCCCACCACGTCGCCGTGATCGCCATCCAGGCGGGCGCGGCGCGGCGCACGCTCGATCGGCCAGAGGTCGCGAGCGGTGCGCTCAGCGCCGTCGAGTCGACGGCGCGCACCGCCATCGACGAGCTGGAGCGCCTGCTCACCGTGCTCCGGGCGCAGGACGGCACCCCGCACGAGGGGCCGACCGGGCTCGCGGCCCTCCCGCAGCTCGTCGCCGAGACCCGCCGACTCGGCCTCGACGTCCGCTTCAGCACCCACGGCGAGCGCTTCGACGTGCCCGAGAGCGTCGGGGTCACCCTGTTCCGGGTCGTCCAGGAGGCGCTGACCAACACCCTGAAGCACGCCTCGGCCGGCGTCGCGGACGTCCGCCTGCGCTTCCGCGACCGCGCCGTCGAGGTCGAGGTCACGGACGACGGCGTGGGCGGCGCGGCCTCCTCGTCGCCCCGCGGGCACGCCCCCGCCGGGACGCGAGGCTCCGGCCTCGGCCAGCGCGGCATGCGCGAGCGCGTCGACCTGCACGGCGGCGAGCTTCACGTCGGCCCGCACGCCAGGGGCGGCTACCGCGTGCGTGCCGTGCTGCCCGCGGTCCGGTCCACGCCGGTGGTCGACGACGCCGCTGACGCCGCCGCACCCGACGACTCCCGAGAGGCACGCACGCGATGACCGCCGACGCACCCGACATGCCCGACGCCGCCGACGCCCCCGGCTCCCCTCGTCGCCGGCGCGAGGCGCAGCGCCCGGTCCGGGTCCTCCTCGCCGACGACCAGGACCTCGTCCGGGCCGGCTTCCGGATCATCCTGGAGACCGTTCCCGACGTGGTCGTCGTGGGCGAGGCGAGGGACGGGCTCGAGGCCGTCGCCCTCGCCGCCTCGACCGCGCCGGACGTCGTCGTCATGGACGTCGAGATGCCCGGCATCGACGGCCTGGAGGCGACGCGTCGCCTCCTCGAGGCCGCGGCGCCCGGCGGCCCTGCCGTGCTCGTCCTCACGACGTTCGGTCGCGGCGAGTACCTGTTCAGGGCGCTCCGTGCGGGGGCGAGCGGGTTCCTGCTCAAGACGTCCAGCCCGGAGGAGCTGATCGAGGCGATCGCCGTCGTGCACCGCGGCGACGCGCTGCTCGCCCCCGAGCTGACCCGGCGCGTCGTCGCCGCCGCCATCGCCGAGGCCGTCGTGCCCGTCATCGAGCCGAGTCCCCGCCTCGCCGCCCTCACCGACCGCGAGCGCGAGGTGCTCGACCGGATGGCGACCGGCTGCTCGAACGCCGAGATCGCGCGCGACCTGTACCTCGGCGAGGCGACCGTGAAGACCCACGTGTCGAACGTGCTGACGAAGCTCGGGCTCCGCGACCGGACGGCCGCCGTCGTCTTCGCCTACGAGAACGGCGTGGTCGTCCCGGGCGAGGCGCCTCGATAGCCCGTGTTCCTCCGCCGCACGGGTGACGGCCCGCTGGGTCGCGAGTCGGACGCGCCCGCCGCCCGCCGCCTCCTACGCTGAGGTCGACGGCCGACCCCGGCTGACGCCACAGGGCCGCGCGGCGCCGCCCGGAGGGAGGGCCAGTGCTCCAGCTCGACCACGTCCGACGCTCGTTCGGCGGCCGGACCGCGCTCGACGACGTCTCGTTCGACGTCGCCGACGGCCGGCTCACCGGCTTCGTCGGGGCGAACGGCGCCGGGAAGACCACGACGATGCGGATCGTCCTCGGGGTGCTCGCCGCCGACTCCGGCGAGGTCAGGTGGGACGGCGTCCCGCTCGGCGACGAGGTGCGCCGCAGCTTCGGCTACATGCCGGAGGAGCGCGGCCTGTACCCGAAGATGACCGTGGTCGCGCAGCTGGTCTACCTGGCACGCCTGCACGGCGTCGGCCGGGCGGAGGCCCGTCGCCGCGCACTCGAGGTGCTCGACCGGCTCGGCCTGGGGGAGCGGGCGGGGGACAAGCTCGACAGCCTCTCCCTCGGGAACCAGCAGCGGGTCCAGATCGCTGCGGCGCTCGTCCACGAGCCGCGGATGCTCGTGCTCGACGAGCCGTTCTCGGGCCTGGACCCGATCGCGGTCGACGCGGTCGTCGCGGTGCTGCGCGAGCAGGCCGCGGCAGGGGTGCCCGTCCTCTTCTCGAGCCACCAGCTCGACGTCGTCGAGCGGCTCTGCGACGACCTCGTCGTGATCGCCGACGGCACCGTCAGGGCTGCCGGGCCGAGGGACGAGCTGCAGGCGCGGTTCGCCAGGGCTCGCTGGCGCATCGTCGTCGACGACGACGCGGGCTGGCTCCGCGACGTGTCGGGGGTCACCGTCGTCGAGCTGGACGGCCCCGTGGCCCTCGTCGAGCTGGCCGCCGGTGTCGACGACCAGGCCGTGCTGGCGGCCGGGCTCCGGCACGGGCCGGTGCGCGCGTTCCACCCCGTCCTGCCCCGGCTCGCCGAGATCTTCGAGGAGGTAGTCCGATGACGCCCGTCAGCCGTGCTGCCGGGCGGACCACGGACCAGCCCGCTCCTCACGGGCTGCTGTGGGTCGTCGCCCGACGCGAGATGGCGGTCAAGCTGCGCGACCGTGCGTTCATCGTGAGCGGCCTCGTCATGCTCGTCCTCATCGCCGCCGCGCTCGTCGTGCCGGCGCTGCTCGCGGGCGGGCCCGACCGCGTCGCGGTGCTCGACGCCCCGACGGCCGCCGTCGTCGAGGCGACCGGCGCGGAGGCCGTCACGACCCGGTCAGAGGACGACGCGACGGAGGCGGTCCGCTCGGGCGACGTCGACGCCGCGGTGCTGCCCGACGCCTCGTCGCCCACCGGTCTGCGTGTCGTGGCCCTCGAGTCGGTCTCGAACGTGCTCGTGCTGGGCGTCAGCGAGGCGTCGCCCGTCGAGCTGTTGGAGCCCTCCGACGCCGACCCCCTGGTCTCCGTGTTCGCGCCGCTCGCCTTCGGGGTCCTCTTCATGACGACGTCGCTGCTCTTCGGGCTGAGCATCGCGCAGAGCGTGGTGGAGGAGAAGCAGACCCGCGTCGTCGAGATCCTGGTCGCCGCGGTGCCGGTCCGTACGCTGCTCGCTGGCAAGGTGCTGGGCGCCGCCGTCCTGGCGATCGCCCAGACGGCCGTGCTCGCCGCGGTCGCCCTCGGCGGCCTCGCGCTGACGGGCCGGGCCGACGCCCTGCCCGCGGACCTCCTGCCTTCGCTGGCGTCGGCGGTCGGCTGGTACGTGCCGTTCTTCGTCGCCGGGTTCTTGCTGCTGGCCGGCATGTGGGCCGTGGCCGGCGCCCTCGTGTCGCGCATCGAGGACCTGGGCTCGACGACGACGCCCGTGCAGCTGCTCGTGATGCTGCCGTTCTTCGCCACCGTGTTCGTGAACACGCCGGGGCCGGCCCTCACCGCGTTGTCGTTCGTGCCGTTCAGCGCCCCGGTGGCCATGCCGGTGCGGATGGTGCTCGAGGGCGGGGTCCCGACCTGGCAGCCGCTCGTGGCCCTGGGGCTGCTCGTCGTGTGCGCCGCCGCCGTCGTGCTCGTCGCGGCGCGCCTGTACGAGGGGTCGCTGCTCCGCACGGGCGGCACGGCATCGCTCGGCCAGGCCTGGCGTCGCCGGTAGGCGAGTCCGGCAGGTGACGCCGCTAGGGAGCCGGAGGCAGGCGCGGGTCGTCAGGGCCCTTGCCGTCGTTGCGGCGCAGGTAGCGCTCGAACTCCTCCGCGATCGCCTCGCCGCTCGCCTCGGGCGAGTCCACGGTGTCGCGCGCCTGCTCGAGCTGCTCGATGTAGCCGGCCATGTCGTCGTCGTCCGAGGCGAGGGCGTCGATGCCCTGCTCCCACGCGGCGGACTCGGCCTCGAGGTCGCCCCGGGGGATGCTGACTCCCGCGACCTCGTCGAGCTTCTCGATCAGGGCGAGGGTCGCCTTCGGCGACGGCGAGGCGTGCACGTAGTGCGGCACCTGGGCCCAGATCGACAGGGTCGGGACACCGGCGGACTCGACCGCGTCGCCCAGGACGGAGAGGATTCCGACGGGGCCCTCGTAGGTGCTGCGCTCCAGCGCCAGCTCGCCCCGCACCTCCTCGTTGTCGCTGCTGACGAACACCGAGATCGGGCGCGTGTGCGGCACGTCGGCGAGCATGGCGCCGAGGAACACGACGGCGGACACGTCGTGCACGTCGATCAGGTCCACCACCTCTGCCGCGAAGCCGCGCCAGCTGCGCGAGGGCTCGGCACCGAGCAGCACGAAGACGTCGGGGGCGTCGCCCGCGGGGCCGGTCGCCGGCGTCGAGGCCAGCTCGGGCGAGGCGTGCAGCTGGATGCGCGGCCACACCAGGGTGCGGACGCCGTCGTCGTCGTAGCCGACCTGTGGCCGGTTGAACTGGTAGTCGATGTACCGCTCGCCGTCGAGCTCGGCGACGGGCTCGAGGGCGAGGGTGTCGACGATGCTGCGGGCGACGCCGCTGGCGGCCTCGCCGGCGTCGTTCCAGCCCTCGAAGGCCACGACCAGGAGGCGCCCGGTCGCGAACGACGGGGTGCCGCCCACCGCGGACCCCTCGGTCGTCGTCTCGCCGGGCGTCGTCTCGCCGGGCACTGCGTCGCCGGGCACTGCGGAGTCGGGCACGTGATCCTCACCGGCCGGGCACGGTCCCCGGCATCTCGCCGTCCACGATAGTCGCCCCCGTCTCCCGTAGACTCGTGCCCCGTGAACGACTCCCTGCCTGCCGCCGTCCTCTGGGACATGGACGGAACCCTCGTCGACACCGAGCCCTATTGGTTCGACTCCCAGGTCGACCTCGTCGCCTCCTTCGGCGGCACCTGGACGAAGGAGCTCGGCGACACCCTGATCGGCTCGGGCCTCTGGCACTCGGCCGCCGTGCTGCAGCAGCACGGCGTCGACCTGCCGGCGGACGAGATCATCGACCGGCTCACGACCGAGGTGCTGACGCGCTGCGCCGAGCACGTGCCGTGGCGACCGGGGGCCCGCGAGCTGCTCGCGGAGCTCCGCGAGGCAGGTGTCCCGACGGCGCTCGTCACCATGTCGATCCGCCGGATGGCCCAGTTCATGGTCGACGCCATCGGCGACGACTCGTTCGACGCCGTCGTGGCCGGCGACGAGGTCGAGCACAGCAAGCCGCACCCCGAGGCCTACCTCCGCGGCGCCGAGCTGCTGGCCGTCGACGTCGCCGACTGCGTCGCCATCGAGGACAGCGTGCCGGGGCTCACCTCGGCCATGGCAGCGGGGGCCGTGGCCCTCGGCGTCGAGCACGCCGCCCCGCTCGCGGACGACTCCGGCTACGTCCGACGCGACACCCTCGTCGGCGTCCGCCTGGCCGACCTGCGCGAGATGCACGCGGCGGGCCGACGCGCGGCCGCTGCACGCACCTCCGACTCCTGAGCCCCCGGCGCCGCGCGCGCCGTTCCCTCCCGCACCGCGGCCCCGACCTGGGCCCGACAGAGAGCAGCACCCACCATGAGCGCCACCCGCCGCCAGTCCGGTCCTTTCCTCGAGGGCGACAAGGTCCAGCTCACCGGCCCCAAGGGCAGGATGAACACCGTCGTGCTGACGCCGGGAGCCGTGTTCCACACGCACCGCGGCATGATCGCCCACGACGACCTCGTGGGCCTGCCCGACGGCTCGGTCGTCGCGAGCACGACCGGCGACGAGTACCTCGCCCTCCGCCCCCTGCTGAGCGACTTCGTCATGTCGATGCCCCGCGGCGCCGCCATCGTCTACCCGAAGGACGCGGCCCAGATCGTCGCCTTCGCCGACATCTTCCCCGGCGCCACCGTCGTCGAGGCCGGTGTCGGGTCGGGTGCCCTGTCTCTGTGGCTGCTCCGCGCGATCGGGCCGGAGGGGCGCCTCGCGTCGTTCGAGCGCCGTCAGGAGTTCGCCGACGTCGCCCAGGGCAACGTCGTCAGCTTCTTCGGCGCCGAGCCGCAGAACTGGACGGTGACCGTCGGCGACCTCGTCGACGAGCTCGCGGCCGTCGTCCCCGACGGCACCGCCGACCGGGTCGTCCTCGACATGCTCGCGCCGTGGGAGTGCGTCGACGAGACCGCCGCCGCCCTGACGCCCGGCGGGCTCGTGATCTGCTACGTCGCCACCGCGACGCAGCTCTCCCGCGTGGCGGAGGCCCTCCGCGCCTCCGGCCAGTTCACCGAGCCGGAGGCCTCCGAGACGCTCGTCCGTGGCTGGCACGTCGAAGGCCTCGCCGTGCGCCCCGACCACCGCATGATCGGGCACACCGGCTTCCTCATCACCGCCCGCCGCCTCGCGCCCGGGGCGGTGCTGCCCCAGCTCAAGCGCCGCCCGTCGAAGTCCGACTTCTCGGACGAGGACGTCGAGCTGTGGACCCCCGGCGCCCTGGGCGAGCGGTCGGCGAGCGACAAGAAGCTCCGCAAGACCGCACGGCAGGCACGATCGGCGGCCGACAGCGCCGTCGCCGCGACCGAGAGCCTGTCCGGCGAGCAGAGCGGCGACGCCGACGGCCGCGGCGACGCCAGCCGCGACGGCCAGGTCGACGCGCCGCACTAAGCTGTCCTCCGCATCACCAGCGACCCGCCAGTCGCGGCCACCGGCCGCAGCCCAGGAAAGAGCCTCCGTGCGCAAGATCCCCGCCCTCGTCGTGACCGTCGGCCTTCTGGCCTCGCTGACCGCGTGTGCGACGACCCCCGCGCCGGGCTCCGCCGGGTGCCCGCCCACGGGCGACGCCGCCTCGGTCGTCACCGCCACCGGCGCCTTCGGCGAGAAGCCGGACGCCCAGGTGCCGAGCCCCATCGTCACGACCGAGACGCAGGTCTCGACCCTGATCGAGGGCACCGGCGACCGGATCCTCGAGGGCACGCCGGTCATCATCGACTACACCCTCTACGACGGCACCACGGGCGCCGAGGTCGAGGACTCGGGCTACGACGGCAGCCTGAACGCGCCCATCACGGTCGGCGGGAACGCCCTCGCGCCGCTCGCCTCCGCCCTGGAGTGCTCACGAGTCGGCTCCAGGGTCGCGGTCGCCATCAAGGCCTCCGAGCTCTCGGCGTCGGTCAACGGCGGCGCGGGCGCCACCGACGACGACCCCGACGCGGCCTACGTCGCGATCGTCGACATCCGCCAGTCGTTCCTCGCCAAGGCGAACGGCCGTCCCGTGCTGGCTGCGCAGGGCATGCCCGCCGTCGTCCGGGCTCCTGACGGCGCCCCCGGCGTCACCGTCCCCGCGGCCTCGGCGCCCACCTCGCCCGAGTCGCACCTCGTCCTCGACGGCTCCGGCCGCGAGCTCGCCGCCGACGACACCGCCGTCGTGCAGTTCACCGCCGTGACGTGGGCCTCGCCCTCGACCGTCGCGACGTCGTCGTGGACCAACGGCGGGTCGGCCACGTCGCTGCCGCTCGGGGACGAGCAGATCCCCGCGTCGATCCGAGACGCGCTCGTCGGCACTCCCATCGGCTCGCAGGTCATGGTCGTCGTGCCCGCCGACGAGGCCGGGGGCGTTCCCCAGCCGCTCGTCTACGTCTTCGACGTCCTGGGCGCGCTCTGATCCGCCTCCCCGCGCCGGTCCGGCACACCGTGTCGGCACCGCCGCACGCCCCCGGGGCCCCCGGCCTCGCGGGCGTGTCCTAGGATCGAGCCGTGGCAGCCGTCCGCGCTCCGCGCATCCCCGTCGAGGAGCGCCTCTTCAGCCTCGTGCTCGCCCTCCTCGCGACCGACTCCGGCCTGACGAAGACCGAGGTCCTCTCCACGGTCCAGGGCTACCGGCAGAAGTACGTCGCCGGCGGCGACAACGCCGCCCTCGAGCGACAGTTCGAGCGTGACAAAGACGACATCCGCGAGCTCGGGGTGCCGCTTGAGACCGTCGACGACCCCTCCGCGGCCGGTGACAACCACCTCCTGCGCTACCGCATCCTCCGCGGCGACTACGAGCTCCCGCTCGACATCTCCTTCTCGCCGGAGGAGACGGCGCTGCTCACGCTCGCCGGCATGGTCTGGCGCGAGGGCACGCTCTCGGCCGAGTCACGCCGCGCGCTGCTCAAGCTGCGGTCCCTGGGAGGCGCGACGAACGTCCCCGAGCTCGCCTACGCACCGCGCGTGCGCAGCCGCGACGCCGCCTTCGAGCCCCTGCGCACCGCCCTCGACCGCGGCGTGCTCGTGCGCTTCGACTACCTCAAGCCCGGCGAGGTCGCGCCGCGCCGACGCGAGGTGGCGCCCTTCGCCCTGGTCCAGCACATGGGCCGGTGGATGGTCTCCGTCGTCGAGCCGGACACGTCGTCCCGCAAGAACTTCCTGCTGTCGCGCATCGTCGGCCCGGTGACCGTCACCTCGAGGGTGTTCCCGCGCCCCTCGGACGCCACCGCCGACTCCGCGCTCGAGGGCCTCGACCGGCTGTGGGAGCAGAACACGGCCACGGTCCGCACCGCCCCCGACTCGGACGCCCGCACGCGCCTCGGCGCGCGACGCGGCACCGTCGCGGGCGACGACGACGTGCTGCTGGTGCACTACAGCGACCGCCAGGTCCTGGCCGAGGAGCTCACGTCGTTCGGGCCCGAGGTCGTCGTCCTGGCGCCCGTCGAGCTGCGCGACCTCGTGGCGTCGCGCCTCCGTGACCTCGCCGCGGACCACGCCGTCGCCGAGCAAGGGGGAGCAGCCTCGTGACCGATCGCCTTCCTGCCCTGCACGCCACCGACAAGCTCGCCTTCCTGCTGTCGCTCGTGCCCTGGCTGATCGACCACGAGCGGGTCAGCGTCGCCGAGGCCGCCGCCCACTTCGGCGTCGGCGTCAGCGACATCCGGCGTGCGGTCGAGCTGATCGCCGTCTCCGGCATCCCCGGCGACACGGCCCAGTACCAGCACGCCGACCTGTTCGACATCGCGTGGGACGACTTCGAGCAGAACGACGTCATCGTCCTCACGAACCTGGTCGCCATCGACGACACGCCCCGCTTCTCGGCGCGCGAGGCCGCCGCGCTGATCGCCGGTCTGCAGTACCTGTCGTCGCTGCCCGAGAACGCCGACCGCGGCGCCGTCGCGTCGCTGATGTCGAAGCTGTCGCGAGGCGCCTCGGGGGAGCCGAGCCAGGTCGCCGTGGCGCAGGAGGGGACGAGCGAGGTGCTCGCCCTCGTCCGCGAGGCGGTCGAGCGCGGGGTGCAGCTCGAGTTCGACTACGCGGGCGTGCGGGGCCTCGTCGAGCGCCGCCGGGTCGACCCACTCCGGGTCGAGTCCCTCGACGCCGACTGGTACCTGCGCGGCTGGGACCACCTGAGGGAGGCGCTCCGCACGTTCCGCCTCGACCGAATCGCGTCGCCTGCCCTCACCGACGCGCGCATCACGCACCGCGCCTCCGACCTCTCCCTGCCCGACACGCTCTTCGAGGGATCACCGGACGACCTCGACGTCGTCGTCGAGATCGACGCGGCGGCCGCGCCGCTGCTGGACGACTACCGGCCGACCGACGCCGAGGACGCGGGGGAGGGACGCACCCGCCTCACCCTCCGGGTCGGCCACGTGGGCACCGTCGCCCGTCTCGTCAGCGGGCTCCCGGGCCGCGCCCGCGTGGTCGCGCCGGACGAGGCTCGTCGTGCTGTCGCGAGCTGGGCCGCCGAGGCCGCCGCGCGCTACGACCAGGCCCCGTCACAGGCTGCGGGTTACACTGGTGGCTCCCCTTCCCGCTAGGAGACACCCCTCATGCTCGGAAACCTCACCGGCTGGCACCTGATCATCATCCTGGCGATCATCCTGCTGCTGTTCGGCGCCCCCAAGCTCCCCGCACTCGCGAAGAGCATCGCCCAGTCGATGCGCATCTTCAAGAACGAGATCGGCGACGACAAGAAGGCGAGTGACGACGACGTCACCCGCAGCTCGACGACCGACAGCACCCTGCGTCGCGACGCCGAGGCCCCGACCGTCCGCCCCACCAGCGGCGACGACCACCTGAAGAACTGACGCGTGGCCACGACGACGACTCGTGGCACCGACGAGGGCGACCAGGCGCCCCGAGGCTCGCGGAAGCGATCGGCCGACGGGCGGATGTCCCTGGGCGCGCACCTCGTCGAGCTGCGCAAGCGCCTCTTCCGCTCTGCCCTCGCCCTCATCCTCGCGAGCGTCGCGGGCTGGTTCGTCTCGCAGTACGTCCTCGACTTCCTGCGACAGCCTGTGCTCGTGCTGGCCGGCGGCAACGCCAGCGAGGCCGTGCTCAACTACGGCCAGATCACCAGCAGCTTCGACCTGCGGATGCAGATCGCCGTCACCGTCGGCGTCATCCTCAGCAGCCCCGTCTGGCTGTACCAGGTCTGGGCGTTCATCGTCCCGGCGCTCGTCCGCCGCGAGAAGCTGTACGCGGTCGGGTTCATCGGCTCGGCGATCCCGCTCTTCCTGCTCGGCTGCCTGAGCGGCGTCTACGTCCTGCCGAACATCGTTCGCGTGCTCACGGGCTTCGTCTCGGAGCAGGACGCGGCGATCATCGACGCGAAGCAGTACTTCGACTTCGTGCTCAAGCTCGTCCTCGCCTGCGGCATCGCGTTCGTCCTGCCCGTCTTCCTCGTGCTCCTCAACTTCGTCGGCGTCATCAGCGCGGGTGCCATCATCAAGGGATGGCGCGTCGCGATCCTGTTGATCGCCGTCTTCACCGCCATCGCGACGCCCGCGGCCGACGTCTTCTCGATGTTCCTGCTCGCGGTCCCCATGGTGTTCCTCTACTTCGTCGCCGCCGGCGTCGCCTGGATCCACGACCGAGGGGTGGCCAAGCGGGCCGCAGCGCTCGACGCCGAACTCGCCGGAGGGTGACCCCATGACCAGCAGCGACCTCAGCCCGGCCGCCCGCTTCGCCGCCTCGAAGAACCGCGTCCGCACCCCGCAGCTGCAGTCGTTCCGGTCGCGGCTGGGCTTCTCGCTCGACCCGTTCCAGGAGGCGGCCTGCGCCTCCGTCGAGGAGGGCTCGAGCGTCCTCGTCGCCGCGCCCACCGGCGCCGGCAAGACACTCGTCGCCGAGTTCGCCATCCACCTGGCGATGCAGCACCCCCGCGACAAGGTCTTCTACACGGCGCCGATGAAGGCGCTGAGCAACCAGAAGTTCCAGGAGCTCGTGGCCGAGTACGGCGCCTCCGAGGTCGGCCTCCTCACGGGCGACACGAACGTCAACTCGCGCGCCCGCATCGTCGTCATGACGACCGAGGTGCTCCGCAACATGATCTACGCGGGCTCCGAGATGCTCGACGACCTGCGCTACGTCGTGCTCGACGAGGTGCACTTCCTGGCCGACCGGTTCCGCGGGGCGGTGTGGGAAGAAGTGATCATCCACCTCCCGCTCGACGTCCGACTCATCTCGCTCAGCGCGACGGTCTCGAACGCCGAGGAGTTCGGCGACTGGCTGCAGACGGTGCGCGGCGGCACCGACGTGATCGTCTCCGAGGACCGCCCGGTGCCGCTCGACCAGCACGTCCTCGTCGGGGGCAAGTTCCTCGACCTGTTCGACTCGAGCGGGCAGGCGGCCACCAACCGCGTCAACCCCGAGCTGCTGCGGGCCACGTCGCTGTCGAGACGAGGAGGCGGCAGCCGGCGCGAGCGCGGCGGTCGCGACGGCTTCTCGGGCCGCGGCCCGCGCGGCCACGTCGTGCCGCCGACGCAGCACGCCCAGGGGCGCCTCGACCGCTGGAAGATCGTCGAGATGCTCGACGACCAGAACCTGCTGCCCGCGATCTTCTTCGTCTTCAGCCGGGTCGGCTGCGACCAGGCCGTCAAGCAGGTGCTGCGCTCGGGCATCCGCCTCACGACCGCCGACCAGCGCCAGGAGATCCGAGAGATCGTCGAGGCGCGGTGCCGCACCCTGCGCGACGAGGACCTCGCCGTGCTCGGCTACTGGCAGTGGCTCGACGGACTCGAACGCGGGGTCGCCGCACACCACGCCGGCCTGCTGCCCGCCTTCAAGGAGGTGGTCGAAGAACTGTTCCAGAAGAAGCTCGTCAAGGTCGTCTTCGCCACCGAGACCCTGGCGCTCGGCATCAACATGCCCGCGCGCACGGTCGTGCTCGAGAAGCTCGAGAAGTTCAACGGCGAGGCCCGCGTGCCGATCACGCCGGGGGAGTACACGCAGCTGACCGGCCGTGCCGGCCGTCGCGGCATCGACGTCGAGGGCCACTCGCTGATCCAGTGGCAGCAGGGCCTCGACCCGCAGGCGGTCGCGAGCCTCGCCTCCCGCCGGACCTACCCGATGAACTCCAGCTTCCGCCCGACCTACAACATGGCCGTGAACCTGATCGAGCAGTTCGGCCGGTCGCGCACCCGTGAGGTGCTCGAGACGTCGTTCGCGCAGTTCCAGGCCGACCGCGCCGTCGTCGACCTGGCGCGCAAGGTCCGCACGCAGCAAGAGAGCCTCGACGGCTACGCCCGCAGCATGCAGTGCCACCTCGGCGACTTCGGCGAGTACACGACCATCCGCCGTGAGCTCGGCGACCTCGAGAAGCAGGGCGCGGCCCGGGCCGACTCCCAGTCACGGGCCGAGCACGACAAGCGCCAGCGGCACCTCGCCGACCTGCGCCGTCGGCTCCGACAGCACCCCTGCCACGCCTGCCCCGAGCGCGAGCAGCACGCCCGCTGGTCGGAGCGCTGGTGGAAGCTCAAGAAGCAGACCGATCAGCTCTCTGCACAGATCAGGGGGCGCACCGGCGCCGTCGCCAAGGTCTTCGACCGGGTCACCGACGTGCTTCTCGACCGTGGCTACCTCGAGCCCGCGTCGCCGCGGTCGTCGACGTCCGGCGCTGCCGCGCCCGGCTCGTCCAGGCGAGGAGGCGACCGCACGGCCGAGGTCGCGGTCACGTCCACGGGACGCACCCTCCGACGCATCTACGGCGACCGCGACCTGCTCGTCGCCGAGAGCCTGCGACTCGGCCTCTGGGACGCGCTGGACGTGCCCTCGATGGCCGCGATGGCGGCCACGCTCGTGTACGAGCCCCGCCGCGACGAGGGGCAGCTCAGCGAGCGGTTCCTGCCCCGCGGCGCCTACCGCGAGGCGCTCGACGAGACGCAGAAGCTGTGGGCCGAGCTCGACGACCTCGAACAGGAGCACAGGCTGCCCGGCAGCAACCCGCCCGCGCCGGGGCTCGCCCTGGCCATGCACCGGTGGGCCAGGGGAGCGGACCTCGACTCCGTCCTCGAGGACGCCGAGCTCGCGGCGGGCGACTTCGTCCGCTGGACGAAGCAGACCATCGACCTGCTCGACCAGCTGTCCGTGGTGGCCGACCTGCCCGTCGGGCCGATCGCGCGCCGGGCGCTCGACGCCGTGCGACGCGGGATCGTCTCCTACTCGGCGGTCTGAGGCGGTCTCCGCCTCTCAGCCAGGCCCCCGTAGGATCGCACGGTGCCCCTCCGCGTGACCGACTTCCGCCTGCCGCTCTGGGTGGCCGTCCTCGTGGCGGCCGGGGCCGGGGTCGTGCTCGACGCGGGCTTCCCCGACGGTGACGTCTGGCCCCTCGCCTTCGTCGGCATCGCCCTCGTGCTGGTGTCGCTCCGCGGCCGCCGTGCCGGGGGAGCGTTCCTCGTCGGTCTCGTCGCCGGGCTCTCGTTCTACCTCGTCCACATCTTCTGGGCGACCCTCTACCTCGGGCTGCTGCCCTGGATCGCGCTCTCGACGCTCGAGGCCCTCTTCTTCGGCGGCGGGGCCGTGCTCATCGCCCTCGCCTACCGCTGGGTGCCGCGCATCTGGCCCGGCCTCGTCGGCCAGGCCGTCGTCGTCCCGGTCGTCGTGGCCGGCCTCTGGACCCTCCGCGAGTTCGTCGCGGGCAACTGGCCGTACGGCGGCTTCGCCTGGGGCCGCATGGCGCTCAGCCAGTCGCAGAGCCCCTTCGCCGGGCTCGTGGCGTGGGTCGGCATCTCGGGGCTGAGCTTCCTCATGGTCGCCCTCGTCGCCGCCCTGATCCAGCTCGCCCTGATGGTGACGCTGCCCCGCGCGACCCGGCTGCTGGCGGCGGCCATCGCCGTCGTCGCCGTGCTCGCCGTCCCCGCCTGGCCCACCTCGTCGAGCGGCACCGCCCGCATCGCCGGCGTGCAGGGCAACGGCCCGGCGGGCTACTTCGACGAGCGCGAGCAGGGCGACCTGCTCAACTCCCAGGTGCTCGCGATGAGCGGCCTCCAGCCCGGCGACGACCTCGACCTCGTCGTCTGGCCAGAGGGCGGCAGCGACCGTGACCCCACACGTGACGCCTACGGCCGCTACGTCTTCGACGCGATCACGACCGGCTACGACGCCCCCCTGCTCTCCGGGGTCATCACGCAGAGCGACGACGGCGAGACCGTCTGGAACTCCTCGATCCTCTGGGACGACGGGGAGGTGCAGGGCCAGTACGACAAGAAGCACCCGATCCCGTTCGGCGAGTACGTGCCCGACCGCGCGTTCTGGCGACCGTTCGCCCCCGACCTCATCGACCTCATCGCCCGCGACTACACGCCCGGCACGCGGCCCGAGGCCATGACGATCGGCGACTTCACCGCGGGCATCTCGATCTGCTTCGACATCGTCGACGATCAGCTCGTCACGAACATGATGCGCGACGGCGCCCAGGTGATCATCGCCCAGACCAACAACGCCGACTTCGGCGACACCGACGAGAACGCCCAGCAGCTGGCCATCGCCCGGCTGCGGGCCATCGAGACGGCGCGGCCGGTCGTCAACGTCTCGACCATCGCCTCCAGCCGGGTCATCGACGCTCGCGGAGAGATCGTCGCGGGCGTGCAGGACTTCACGGCCGGCACCATGGTCCACACGGTCGACCTCGGCACGGGGACGACACCGGCCGTCGTCGACAGCCGGGCGATCGAGCTCTTCGTGTCGTTCCTCGGGCTCGCCCTGCTCGTCCTCTCGCGGGTGCTGATCGGTGGTCGCCGCAGCCGGCGCCGCCGGCTGCTCGAGTCCGCACCGTGGGCAGCGCTCTCGTCCCCGCGGCTGGCCGCCGAGAGGCCGCGCGCCCTGGAGGAGGAGCTCGACGACCCGGGCCAGTTCGACTCGGTGCGCGGCCGGCGACGCTGACCGCTCCTCACGACGTCCACGACATCACCGGGGCGCGGGACGCACATCGGCCCCGGCGTCGTGACGACGACCGGGGCCGATGGTGGGGGGCGGGCTGGGGACCAGCACGCCGGGAGCTCAGGCTCCGATGGCCTGCTTGCCGCGACGCGCACGGAGGAACGTCAGGCGCTCCTCGAGGAGCTCCTCGAGTTCTTCACGGCTGCGTCGCTCGAGCAGCATGTCCCAGTGGCTCCTGGGGACCTTGACGTCTCCGGCCTCGATCTCGACGGGCTTGCCGTCCGCGGCGAGCAGGCGACCTTCTTGGCCGCTCTTCGGCGACTGCCAGATGTCGGGGATCTCCGCGTCGGCCGCGAAGACCATGTCGAACTCCGTGCCGTCCGCCGTCTGGTAGACGGCACGCTTCCGGGGTGAGAACTCCACGCCCTCTTCGCTCTGCAGGCTCTGACTGCCGAGCCGCATTCCACGCAAACTGCGATCTGCCATTGTGTGGTCTCCTCTCGCGTTGCAATCTCCCGTTGTAACGTCAGGTCGGGTCTGCCTGTTTCATCCGGGACGGATTCACAGTCCGCTCACAGTGCCCTGGCAGTGGCGGCCCGCACCTCGGCCAGGGCAAGATCTGCCCTGTCGGAGACGAGGCCGTGCACGCCGAGGGCGAGCAGCCGCCGCATGGCGACAGGGTCGTTGACGGTCCACACGTGGGTCTCGACGCCGACGGCCTCGAGGTCGCGGACCCGGCGTCGCGTGACGACGCGGAGGGGGCCCTGGCGCTCTGGCACCTGGACGGCGCCGCAGCCGCGGAGCACCCGTGCCATCAGGCGTCGGCGCAGCGCCGTGACGGGCAGGGCGCCGAGGGCGACGACCGCGATCACGCCCCAGGACGACGCGGAGGTCGCGACGCCCGGCAGGCCCGCCAGCACACGGCTGCGGATGCGCTGGTCGAACGAGGTGAGGAGCACTCGGTGCTCGGCACCCGCGCGCCGGACTGCGTCGATCGTCGGGCCGACGGCCTCGGCGACCTTGACGTCGATGTTGAAGCGGGTCTCGGGGAACGCGGCCAGCGCCTCCTCGAGGGTGGGCATCTCGTACCCGCCCTCGAGCCGGACGAGACGGAACTCGGCCAGCGTCAGGTCGTGGACCTGCACGTCACGACCGGCTACCCGCGACAGGTCGGGGTCGTGGCTCACGACGGCGACCCCGTCGCTCGTGGCGTGCACGTCGGTCTCGACGTAGAGCGCGCCCGCGGCGATCGCCTGCACGAAAGACGCCGTCGTGTTCTCGGGCACGTCGAGGGCGAGGCCCCGGTGCGCGAGCACCCTCGGCGTCGGCGCCTCGAACCAGACGGAGGCGCGGGCCGGCACCACTAGGGAGCTGCCGGGGGAGCGGTGGGCGGCACGTCCGTGCTGCCGTCCGACGATCCTGCCGTGTCGGCGGAGCCCGTCGTGTCGGCGGAGCCCGTCGTGTCGCTGGAGCCCGTCGTGCCGGCGGACCCTGGCAGGTCACCAGCCCCGGGGCGCGTGACGGTGGGGAAGCCGAGATCGGGCTCGCTGCCGAGGTCGACGGTCGTGGCGAGGTCGGGCGTCTGCTCGGTCTCGGACACCTTCGTGGTGCCGCGGTCGACCCAGCCCGGCGCCGACGGGTCCTTCGGGGCGAAGAACCCGGAGCCGATGCCCTTGAGCGCCTCGGTGAGCTCGCTCGGGATGATCCAGAGCTTGTTCGCCGAGCCCTCGGCCAGCTTCGGCAGCGTCTGGAGGTACTGGTAGGCGAGCAGCTTCGGGTCGGGGTCGCCCAGGTGGATCGCGTTGAAGACGGTCTCGATGGCCTCGGCCTCGCCCTGTGCGCGCAGCACCTGGGCCCTGGCGTCGCCCTCGGCCCGGAGGATGGCCGACTGACGCGACCCCTCGGCCTCGAGGATCTGCGACTGCTTCGTGCCCTCGGCGGTGAGGATCGCGGCACGGCGGTTGCGCTCGGCGCGCATCTGCTGCTCCATCGAGTCCTGGATGGACAGGGGCGGGTCGATCGCCTTGAGCTCGACGCGCCCGACGCGGATGCCCCACTTGCCGGTGGCCTCGTCGAGGACGATGCGGAGCTGCCCGTTGATGTTGTCCCGGCTGGTCAGGGCCTCTTCGAGGTTGAGCCCGCCGACGACGTTGCGGAGGGTCGTGGTGGTCAGCTGCTCGACCGCGCCGAGGTAGTTGGCGATCTCGTAGGTCGCCGCCCGCGCGTCCGTCACCTGGAAGTAGACGACCGTGTCGATCGAGACGACCAGGTTGTCCTCGGTGATGACCGGCTGCGGCGGGAACGAGACGACCTGCTCGCGCATGTCGATGAGCGGCCGCACCCGGTCGATGAACGGGACGAGCAGGTTCAGCCCGGGCATGAGGGTCTTGTGGTACTTGCCGAGCCGCTCGACGACGCCGGCGCTGGCCTGCGGGATGATCCGCACGGCTCGGAACAGCACGACGAGCACGAAGACGACGACGATCGCGACGACGACGACGGTCACGATGGTGGTGGGGTCCATGGTCAGTCCCTTCAGGCGGGGACGACCAGGGCGGTCGACCCCTCGATGGCTGTGACGACGACCGGCGCGCCGGTGTCGAGGACGATCCCGGCCGAGGCCGGGGGAGAGGGGAGGAGGCGGGCCGTCCACGTCTCGCCGTTGGCCAGCTTGACCTGGCCGCCGTCGACGCCGATCGGCACGACGACGGTGCCGCGGATGCCCATGAGCGCCGCCAGGTTGCTGGGTGTCGGGTCGCCGCCCTTGCCGAGCGCGCGGAGGAGGGGCGGCCGGACCGTGAAGAGCAGGAGGACGGCGATCAGCCCGGCGACGATGACCTGCAGCCACCACGGCGCCCCGAACAGGCCGGCGAGGAGACCGCCGGCGCTGCCGATGGCCAGCATGAGGAAGGTCAGCTCGAGGGTCGTGACCTCGACCACCACGAAGACGAGGAGCAGCCCGATCCAGATCAGCCACGCCCACTGGGTGACGACGTCCATGTCGGCCTCCTTCGCCTCGCGCATCGCGTGGTCTCGAAGCTATCAGGGGCGACCGACAGCGGGACGGGGGGACCGATAGTCTCGAGGCGGTCCGTCGGGACCCGCCGCACGCCCCCACGACAGTCTGGAGCCCACCGTGTCCAACCCCCTCGCCGCAGGATCCCTCGCCGGCAAGCGCGCCCTCGTCACCGGCTCGTCCCGGGGCATCGGGGCCGACACGGTCGGCTACCTCGCCGAGGCAGGCGCCCGCGTCGTCGTCAACTACCGAAACAAGGAGAAGCGCGCGCTCCAGCTCGTCGGCAAGATCGAGGCAGCCGGCGGCGAGGCGATCGCCGTCGGCGCCGACCTCACCGACGCCGAGAGCCTCGACGCCATGTTCGCGCAGGTGCGCGAGGCGTTCGGCGGTCTCGACGTGCTCGTCATGAACGCCTCGGGCGGCATGGAGACCGGCATGGCCGAGGACTACGCCCTGAAGCTCAACCGCGACGCGCAGGTCGACCTGCTGACGGCCGCCCTGCCGCTGATGGCCCCCGGCTCGCGCGTCGTCTTCGTCACGAGCCACCAGGCGCACTTCATCCGCACCACCGAGACGATGCCCGAGTACCTGCCCGTCGCCCTCAGCAAGCGCGCGGGGGAGGACGCCCTGCGCGAGATGCTCCCGCAGCTCGAGGCCGCCGGTGTCGAGTTCGTCGTCGTCTCGGGCGACATGATCGAGGGCACCATCACCGCGACGCTGCTCGAGCGCTCGAACCCGGGGGCGATCTCGTCGCGGAAAGAGAGCGCGGGCAAGCTGTACAACGTCGCCGAGTTCGCAGCCGAGGTCGCGTCGGCGGCCGTCGACCCGGTGCCGGCCGACCACACGCGCTACGTGGGCGACACGAGCGACTTCGCCCCGCTGGTCTGAGACGGGGGCACCTCGTGACCGAGCGCGTCGTCCGTCCGACCTCCCGCCTCCTCGTGCTCGACGAGCAGGACCGCCTCCTGCTCATGCGGACGAAGGCGCCCGACACGAGCGGCTCGTCCCGATGGATCACGCCCGGAGGCGGCGTCGACCCAGGGGAGGACCACGCGCAGGCGGCCGTCCGCGAGCTGCTCGAGGAGACCGGGCAGGTGGTGGCCGACGTCGGCCCCGTCGTCCGCGTCGACGACTTCGAGGTGCCGTGGGACGCCGCTGACCACACGCACGGCCACGCCGAGTTCTTCGTCGTGCGGCTGCCGCACTTCGAGGTCGTCGACGACGGCTGGACCGACGACGAGCGCGTCGACATCCTCGAGTCGCGCTGGTGGTCGCTGTCCGAGCTCGAGTCGACCGCCGAGCCGGTCGAGCCTGCCGACCTGACGACGCTGCTGCGCGACGTGCTCTCACACGGCTGATCAGTACCCCTCTCGGCCCTCTGCATAGGCGCTGATAATGCACATTATGTCAGCTCGCTGATCCGTACCCCACCTCCCGGCCCTCCGACATCCTCCCGGTGTTCAGTCGGCGCATGAGCGACCACAAGACACCGGACGACGCCCACCTCCGACCTGACGGCGTCGACGACGCGACGATCGCCGCGCTCGGCAAGCTCTCCGAGGCCCTCGAGGTCGTCGAGCACGCCCGCGGCCTGCTGTACGGCTTCCACAGGCTCACCGGCAAGGCGGACCTGGCCCTCGGCGAAGCCGTCGACCTGCTGCGCGAGGCCGGCCACGACGAGCACGCGGACGCCCTCGAGCGCGACCTCGTCGGGCGCAACGTCGTCGAGGGCCGCTGGACCTTCCAGATCGTCGAGGACTACGACGACACCTACTGGTCCGAGTTCCGTCGCAGCGAGGCGGCCGTGCGCGACGCGCTGGCGGGCGGCAGGCGGCACGTGTTCGAGTCCGAGATGAAGGAGGAGCGGCGCAGCCCCGGCCGACGGCACCACGAGTCACGACCGGCCGAGCAGCACGGCTCCCCCGGCGACGACTCCCGCTGAGCCCTTCGGGCCCGCTGGGAACTGCCCACGGCGCGCGGGCCCTGGCGAGGCCACCTGGCAGGATGGCGAGATGACCCCGCCTCCTGTCGACCGGCCGCGCATCGAGGCCGCCGTCACCGAGATCCTCGCGGCGATCGGCGAGGACGGCACGCGTGAGGGCCTCCTCTCGACGCCCCGACGCGTCGCCGAGGCGTACGCCGAGTTCTTCGCAGGCCTCGACGTCGACGCCGCCGAGCTCGTCCGATCGTCGGCCGTCGCGTCCGACCCCGAGAAGCTCGGCGAGCTCGTCGTGGTCCGCGGCATCGCGCTGCGGTCCGTCTGTGAGCACCACCTCCTGCCGTTCGTCGGCCAGGCCCACGTGGCCTACGTGCCGGGCGAGCGGATCGTCGGCCTCGGCACCGTGCCCCGCGTGGTCGACGCCGTGGCCTCGCGGCCCCAGCTGCAGGAGCGCCTGGGCGAGGAGATCGCCGACGCCTTCGTCGTGGGCCTCTCCCCCGCCGGCGTCCTGGTCGTCCTCGACGCGGTGCACGGCTGCGTCACGACGCGCGGCCCGCGGCAGACCGGCAGCTCCACGCTCACGGTCGCGAGCCGCGGAGCCCTCGCCGAGCCCGGCGCCAGGGCCGAGGCGATCGCGCTCATCACGGCAGGTGGCGACCGTGCCTGAGTCGTCGCTCCCGGTGTTCGTCGCTCCCCCGCTGCGCTTCCCCGTGCGCACGATCGGCCGCCGCACCTTCGACTTCTCCCGCCAGGTGGCCGTGATGGCCGTGGTCAACCGCACCCCCGACTCCTTCTTCGACCAGGGCCGGACCTTCGCGCTCGACGCGGCCGTCCAGGCGGCCGTCGACGCGGCCGAGGCCGGTGCCGACTGGGTCGACATCGGCGGCGTCCCGTTCGCGCCGGGTCCGGAGCTGTCGGCCGCGGACGAGCTCGACCGGGTGCTGCCGGTCGTCCAGGCCCTCGCCGCCGTGTCCGACGTCGTCATCTCTGTCGACACGTTCCGGCCAGAGGTGGCTGCGGCGGTGATCGGGGCAGGGGCAGGGGTCGTCAACGACACGACCGGGCTGCACGACCCGCGGCTCGCCGACGTCGTGGCCGACAGCGGAGCGACCCTCGTCGTCACGCACAGCCTCGCCGCCCCGCGCCGCCCGCACCCGCGGCCGCACTACGACGACATCGCCCGCGAGGTGGCCGACCTGCTCGCCCGTCGCGTCGACGTCGCCCTCGCCCACGGCGTCCGGGAGGACCAGATCATCGTCGACCCCGGCCACGACCTCAACAAGACGACCGTGCACACCCTCGAGCTGACCCGCCGGCTCGGCGAGGTCGCCGCACTCGGGCACCCCGTGCTCGCGGCGGTCTCGAACAAGGACTTCGTCGGCGAGTCCCTCGACCGGGCCAAGCCCGACCGTCTCGCGGGCTCCCTGGCGGCCGCCGTCGCGAGCGTCTTCCTCGGCGCCCGCATCGTGCGGATGCACGATGCCCGCGCCTCCGTCGACGCTGCCCGCATGGTCGAGGCGATCCTCGGCTGGCGACGACCCGTGCACGCCGTGCACAACGTCTCGTGACCGGCTCGGGCGGCTCGCGCCTCGTCCGCGTGGTCCCCGGGGGCCACGAGGAGGCGCCCCTCACCGACGCGGACCTGCTGGCGACGCTCTCCCCCCACGACCGCGGCCGTCCGTGCCTCCGCGTCAACTTCGTGACGACCCTCGACGGCGCCTCCACCTCGGACGGCATCTCCGGCTCGCTCGGCGGCCCGGCCGACGGCCGGGTCTTCGACCTCCTGAGGCGCGTGACCGACGTCGTCGTCGTCGGCGCGGGCACCGTCCGCGACGAGGGCTACGGCGCGATGCGGCTGGACGACGACGCGGCATCGTGGCGCGAGGAGGCGGGCCTCGCGCCCCAGCCCGTCTTCGCACTCGTCTCGGGATCGCTCCGGCTCGACCCCGAGTCGACCGTCTTCACCGAGGCGCCGGTGCGGCCCGTCGTCCTGACCACGGAACGGGCCGACCCGACAGCACGTCGGGCGCTCGAGCGCGTCGCCGACGTGGTGGCCTGCGGCGACGAGCGGGTCGACCCGCACCTCCTGCGCGACGCCCTGGTCGAGCGCGGCCTGGCCCAGATGCACTGCGAGGGCGGTCCTCGCCTCTTCGGCGACCTCGTGCGGGCCGACGCCGTCGACGAGCTGTTCCTCACCGTCTCTCCGTTGCTCGAGGGCGGCCACGGGCTGCGGATCAGCCAGGGCGCAGACGGCGACGGCTCGAGCCCGCTGCGGCGGATGCGGCTCGCCCACGTGCTGCAGGACGGCGACGAGCTGCTCACCTGGTACGTGCGGGACCGGGAGCCGGGCGCCTGAGGCCGACCGTCTGACACGACGAGGGGAGCGGCACCGCGAACGGCGCCGCTCCCCCGCACGGCGGATCTCGTCGGGTCAGCCCTGCGAGGCCTCCGCACCCTCGCCGAACCCGCCCTCGATCAGCGCGACGAGGTCGTCGACGGCCTGCTGTGCGTCCGGCCCCGTGGCCATCAGCGACACGGTCGACCCGATGCCGAGTCCGAGCCCCATGATGCGGAGCAGGCTCTTCGCGTCGACGCCGTTCACCGTCACGTCCGCCTGGAAGCGGGAGGCGTGGGTCACGAGCTCGGCAGCGGGCCGGGCGTGCAGGCCCGACGCGTTGACGAGCACGGCCGACCGCTCGACAGCGTCGCCGCCGCGCAGCTCACGCTCGTCGGCGTGCGGATCGGCGACGCCCGTCGCGCTGCGGGCCGCCTCGGCGACCTGGGCCAGCGAGCCGCCGGTCTCGGCCGCGACGGCCGCGGCCACCGCTCCCTCGACGATCGGCGCGTCGACGATGACGACGCGCTCCTTCTCGGCGTCGTCGAGGAAGTCGACGGCGGTCTCCGACGTGAGCACGGCGGAGCCCAGGTCGCAGAGCACGACGACTCCCCCGCCGCCGCCGGCCGTGCCGAGCGCGGCCGAGACGGCGTCGAAGCTCGTGCCGATGCCGCCCTCGTCGGTCCCGCCCGCCGCGACGAGGGTGGTGGTGGGCGCCATCTGGCGGGCGAGCTCGACGGTGCCCTCGGCGATCTTGGAGCTGTGCGAGACGACGACGATGCCGACGGAGGCCATGGTCACGCCTCCCCGGAGGTCGTCGTCGCGGCGGCCGCGACGTCCTCGGCGGCGTCCGCGGCGGCGGCGAGGATGAGCGCGGACGACTGCGCGCCCGGGTCCCTGTGCCCCACCGCGCGTTCGCCGAGGTAGCTCGCTCGCCCCTTGCGGGCGACGAGCGGCTCGGTCGACTCGGCACCGGCCGCGGCGGCGTCGGCCGCTGCACGCAGGACCGCCCCTGGCTCGCTGCCCGCGTCCGCGGCGGCCTTCGCCGCGTCCGTCGCGGGGGTCCAGGCGTCGATCATCGTCTTGTCGCCGACCTCGGCCTTGCCCCGGAGCACGGCGCCGTCGCGCGCCGCGGCCACGAAGGCCGCCACGGCGGCCGAGTCGAGCTCGGTCGCGTCGCCCAGCGCACCCGCGCCCTTGAGGAACGCGGTGCCGAGCAGGGGCCCGGAGGCGCCTCCCACGGTCGAGATCAGGGTCGTCGCGACCATCTTGAGCAGGGCGCCCGGCGTGGCGTCGTCCGGCTGCGAGGCCAGCTTCGCGCGGACGGCCGAGAAGCCCCGCTCCAGGTTCTCGCCGTGGTCGCCGTCGCCGATCTCGCGGTCGAGCTCGACGAGCGCCGACCGGTTCTCGCTGACGGTGTCGGCCGCGCGCTCGACGAAGCGGCGGGCCCAGGTGGAGTCCAGTGTCATGTCGTCCTTCTCTCGGGTGTCGGGTGTCTGGTCTGGTGCGCGGCGCCGGGTCAGCGGCCGCGCCGCAGGGCGGCGGTCTCGACGGGCGCGTCCCACAGCTCCGTCAGCTCGTCGTCCAGCTTGGTCACCGTGATCGACATGCCCTGCATCTCGAGCGACGTGACGTAGTTGCCGACCAGGGTGCGCGTGACCTCCACGCCCTTCTCGGCCAGCACCTCCGCGGCACGGCGGAAGGCGATGTACAGCTCGACCAGCGGCGTCCCGCCCATGCCGTTGACGAACAGCAGCACCCGGTCGCCGGAGGCGGTGCCCAGGTCGTCGAGGACGGCGTCGAGCAGGCGGTCGACGATCCGGTCGACCGGCTCGAGGGGCACGCGCTCGCGACCTGGCTCGCCGTGGATGCCGATGCCGATCTCGATCTCGTCGTCGGCGAGCGTGAAGCTGGGCTCTCCGGCGTGCGGCACGACGCCCGCCGCAAGGGCGACGCCCATCGTCCTGGTGGCGGCGTTCGTGCGGCGAGCCACCTCGGCGACCTGCTCGAGGGAGTCGCCGCGCTCGGCCGCGGCACCCGCGGTCTTCTCGACCACGACCGTGCCCGCGACGCCGCGCCGACCAGCCGTGTAGAGCGAGTCCTTGACGGCGACGTCGTCGTCGACGAGCACGGACGCGACGGTGATGCCCTCGGCCTCGGCGAGGTCGGCGGCTGTCTCGAAGTTGAGGACGTCGCCCGTGTAGTTCTTGACGATGTAGAGCACGCCGGCACCCCCGTCGACGGCCTGGGTGGCGGCGACGATCGGGTCGGGAGTGGGCGAGGTGAACACGGGCCCCGGCACGGCGGCGCTGAGCATGCCGTGACCGACGAAGCCGGCGTGCAGGGGCTCGTGGCCGCTGCCGCCGCCGCTGACGATCGCGACCTTGCCGGCGACCGGCGAGGAGGCGCGGCGCACGAACGTCGGGTCGTGCGAGACGACCAGCAGGTCGGGGTGCGCGGCGCCGATGCCTGCCACCGCCTCCTCGACGACGTCCTTCGGATCGTTGATGAGCTTCTTCATCGAAGTCCCTCCCTGGAACGGGCGCGGTGCACGGGCGGCACCGTCGCGCCTCGAAGCTACTCCGGGCGGGGCCGGTGCAGGGAGGGCGCGCTCCGCTGCCCGTGCACATATGTGCATCCGTGGTGATTCGGGTGGCGGCCGGGGTGTTCCCCGGGTCTATGGTGATGCCACACGCTCACCGCGGAGGTGCACAGTCGCACCCCGCCCGACGACTAAGGAAGGTCGACGTGGACCTGGGAACGATTTTTCTCTCTGAGCTGGTGGGCACCGCCATGCTCCTCACCCTCGGTGGCGGCGTGGTCGCCAACGTGGCCCTCACGAAGTCGAAGGGCTTCAACGGCGGCACCCTGATGGTGAACTTCGGCTGGGGCCTCGCGGTCTTCGCCGGCATCTCGGTGTCGTACTCCTCCGGCGCCCACCTCAACCCGGCCGTCAGCATCGCGCAGCTGATCCTCGGCAACATCGACTTCCCGCAGTTCCTCGTCTACGTCGCGGCGCAGATGGTCGGTGCGATCATCGGTGCGGTCATCGTGTGGCTGGCCTACAAGAACCACTTCGACGAGGAGCCGGACCCGGCCTCGAAGCTCGGCGTGTTCTCGACCGGCCCTGCCATCCGCAACTACGGCTGGAACCTGGTCACCGAGATCATCGGCACCTTCGTGCTGGTGTTCGTCATCATCGCCTTCACCAACGGCAGCGCCGCCCCGGCCAACCTGGGCGCTCTCGGCGGCCTCGCCGTCGGTCTCCTCGTCGTCGGCATCGGCGCGTCCCTCGGCGGCCCGACCGGCTACGCCATCAACCCGGCCCGTGACCTCGGGCCGCGCATCGCCCACGCCCTGCTGCCCATCAAGGGCAAGGGCTCGAGCGACTGGTCCTACGCCTGGGTGCCCGTGGTGGGCCCCCTGGTCGGCGGTGCGCTCGCAGCGCTGCTGTCGTACCCGCTCCTCCCCCTCATCAACGGCTAGCAGGCCGGCCACACCCGTTCTACGACTGCACCGCGGGGACACCCGGGACACGCTCCGGCCCAGGCCGGGGCGTGTCCTCCCTGCCCGGTGCACACCATCAACGACGAAGGAGAACCACCCGTGAGCGACGACTACATCCTGGCGATCGACCAGGGCACCACCAGCACCCGCGCGATCGTCTTCGACCACTCGGGCTCGATCGTGTCCACCGGCCAGAAGGAGCACGAGCAGATCTTCCCGCGCGCCGGCTGGGTCGAGCACGACCCCGCCGAGATCTGGGAGAACACCCGCGAGGTCATCGGCCAGGCCCTGTCCCGCGCCGACATCACGCGCCACAACATCAAGGCCGTCGGCATCACCAACCAGCGCGAGACCGCCGTCGTGTGGGACAAGACCACCGGCAAGGCCGTCTACAACGCCATCGTCTGGCAGGACACCCGCACCCAGTCGATCGTCGACCGCCTCGCGGCCGACGGCGGCGTCGAGCGCTTCAAGCCCGTCGTGGGCCTGCCGCTCGCGACCTACTTCTCGGGCACGAAGGTCGTCTGGATCCTCGAGAACGTCGAGGGCGCCCGCGAGAAGGCCGAGGCCGGCGACCTGCTGTTCGGCACGACCGACACCTGGGTCCTCTGGAACCTCACCGGCGGCACCGAGGGCGGCGTCCACGTCACCGACGTCACCAACGCCTCGCGCACCCTCTTCATGGACCTCGAGACGCTCGAGTGGCGCGACGACATCCTCGAGGCCTTCGACGTCCCCCGCTCGATGCTGCCCGAGATCAAGAGCTCGTCCGAGGTCTACGGCACGGTCGAAGCCTCCAGCCTCCTCCGCGAGGTCCCGATCGCCGGCATCCTGGGCGACCAGCAGGCCGCGACCTTCGGCCAGGCCGCCTTCGACCAGGGCGAGTCGAAGAACACGTACGGCACCGGCAACTTCCTGATCTTCAACACGGGAGAGGAGATCGTCCACTCCAAGAACGGCCTCCTGACGACGCTGGGCTACAAGCTCGGCGACGCGGCGCCGCACTACGCGCTCGAGGGCTCGATCGCCGTCACCGGCTCGCTGATCCAGTGGCTCCGCGACAACCTGGGCATCATCGGCTCCGCCCCCGAGGTGGAAGAGCTCGCCAAGAGCGTCGAGGACAACGGCGGCGTCTACTTCGTGCCTGCGTTCTCCGGCCTCTTCGCGCCGTACTGGCGCTCGGACGCCCGTGGTGCCCTCGTCGGCCTCACGCGCTACGTCAACAAGGGCCACATCGCCCGCGCCGCCCTGGAGGCGACGGCGTTCCAGACGCGCGAGGTGCTCGACGCGGTCAACGCCGACTCGGGCGTCGACCTGACCGAGCTGAAGGTCGACGGCGGCATGACCGGCAACGACGCTCTGATGCAGTTCCAGGCCGACATCCTGAACGTGCCCGTGGTGCGTCCGGTCGTCGCCGAGACCACCGCGCTGGGCGCCGCCTACGCGGCCGGCCTCGCGGTCGGCTTCTGGGAGACGCTCGACGACCTGCGCTCGAACTGGCAGGAGGACAAGCGCTGGACGCCGAACATCGACGCGGACGAGCGCGATCGCACCCTCCGCCTCTGGAAGAAGGCCGTCACGAAGACCTTCGACTGGGTCGACGAGGACGTCAACTGACGCCAGCCTCACCTGAGGTGACAGCACGCTGACACGAGCTCCACGCGAGCTGACAGCACGAGGGCCCGTTCCGTCAGGAACGGGCCCTCCGTCGTGTCCGAGCCGACCGCCTCCTCGGGACCTCTGCAGGCAGCCCCGCAGGAGGCGGTCGGCACGGCTCAGCGCCGGGTGGCGGCCACCCAGTCGTCCAGCTTGCGGGAGGCGGCGCCCGAGTCGATCGCCTGGGCGGCGACCAGCAGCTGCTCGCGGAACCGGGTCAGGATCGGCCGGTCGCGCTCGGCCGGGTCCTGGGCGAGCCGGTAGGACACGAGGCCGGCCGCGGCGTTGAGCAGGACGATGTCGCGGACCGGCCCGGTCTCGCCGTCGAGGACTCGACGGGCCACCCCGGCGTTGTGCTCGGCGTCGCCGCCCACGAGGTCGGCGATGGCGGCACGCGGGATCCCGAGCTCGAGGGGGTCCAGGTCGTGCTCGGTCACCGAGCCGGCCGACACCTCCCAGATGTGGCTGTGGCCCGTGGTCGTGAGCTCGTCGAGACCGTCGTCGCCGCGGAACACCAGGGCCGTCGCCCCCCGCGTCTGGAACACGCCGACGATCAGCGCGACCTTCTCGGGCGACGCGACGCCGACCGCGCTCGCCTCGGGTCGAGCCGGGTTGACGAGCGGGCCGAGGAAGTTGAACACCGTGGGCACGCCGATCTCGCGGCGGACCGCGGCGGCGTGGCCGAACCCGGGGTGGAACGCGGCCGCGAAGGCGAACGTGAGCCCCACCTCCCCCAGCACCTCGGCGACCCGGTCGGCGCCGAGCCCCAGGTCGATGCCGAGGGCCGCCAGCACGTCGGACGACCCCGACGACGAGCTCGCCGCGCGGTTGCCGTGCTTGATGACGGGGACGCCCGTCGACGCGACGACGACGGACGCCATCGTCGACACGTTCACCGTGCCGAAGCGGTCGCCGCCCGTGCCCACGATGTCGACGGCCATGGAGTCGACGGGCAGCGGCACCGCGTGGGCGAGCACGGCGTCGCGGAAGCCCACGATCTCGTCGACGGTCTCGCCCTTCGCCCGGAGCGCCACGAGGAACGCCGCGAGCTGAGCCGGGGTCGCCTCCCCCACCATGACGCGCTCCATCGCCCAGGTCGCCTCGCTGATCGAGAGGTCGTGCCCGGAGAGCAGCTGGTCGATGAGGAAGGGCCAGGTCAGGTCGTCGATCATGCCGCCAAGGCTAGCGGCGCACAGGGTGGCCCATTACATAGCTCGTCGTCAACGCAAAATCCACCACCCGGGGTTTCCTGCGCAAACCCTGGGCCGGTTACCAGGCATAATGGTCGACGTGACAAGTACCTCTCTCTCGAGACCTTCTGCAGGACCGGTCGTGAACCGGCCGAGCACGGTTGCCGTGGGCACCATCGTGTGGCTCGGCAGCGAGGTCATGTTCTTCGCCGGCCTCTTCGCGATCTACTTCACGCTGCGCAGCACCTCCCCCGGCCTGTGGGCTGCGGAGACCGCCAAGCTCGACGTGCCGTTCGCCCTGACGAACACGATCATGCTCGTGCTCTCGTCGGTCACCTGCCAGTTCGGCGTCTTCGCCGCCGAGCGCATGCAGGCACGACGCACCGGCAAGCTGTTCCAGGTCGGCTCGTGGGGCATGGTCGAGTGGTTCTTCCTCACCTACTCCATGGGCGCCGCGTTCATCTGCCTGCAGGTCTTCGAGTACGCGCACCTCATCTCCGAGCACGTCACCCTCAGCTCAAGCGCCTACGGCTCGGCCTTCTACATGACGACCGGGTTCCACGGGGCCCACGTCATCGGCGGGCTCATCGCGTTCCTGCTCACGATCGGCCGCGCCTTCGCCGTCAAGAACTTCGGTCACAAGGAGGCGACGACCGCCATCGTCGTCTCGTACTACTGGCACTTCGTCGACGTGGTGTGGATCGGCCTCTTCATGGTCGTCTACGTCCTCAAATAGGCATTGGATCCCTCGCACAGCATGTTCCTCAAAAGCTCAGCAGCCACGTCCTCTCCTGAGGGCCGCACGCCCAAGCGCCGCCCGGCCAAGACCGGTCGCCGCAGCCCCCTGGCCACGGCCTCGCTCCTCCTGGTCGGCCTGCTGACCACCGGCGGTGCCTACGCCCTCTTCTCGTCCACCGCCACGGCCGACGAGAGCACCACCTCTGCCGCCTCGCAGCAGAGCATCGACGAGGGCCAGAAGCTCTTCGCCTCGAACTGCGCCACCTGCCACGGCCTCGCCGCCGACGGCACGGGCGAGGGCCCCAGCCTCATCGGCGTAGGTGCGGCCTCGGTCGACTTCCAGGTCGGCACGGGACGCATGCCCATGGCGGCCAACGGCCCCCAGGCCGAAGAGAAGCCGACGCAGTTCACCGACGACCAGGTCTACGACCTCGCCGCCTACGTCGCCTCGCTGGCCCCCGGCCCCGCGATCCCCGACGACGAGTACCTGCAGGCTGACGGCGACACCACCAACGGTGCCGAACTGTTCCGCATCAACTGCGCCATGTGCCACAACGTCGCCGGTGCAGGAGGCGCCCTCACCGAGGGCAAGTACGCCCCCGCACTCGACGGCGTCAGCGGCGCTCACATCTACGAGGCCATGCTGACCGGTCCGCAGAACATGCCCGTCTTCAACGACCTCAACCTGTCCCCGCAGGACAAGGCCGACGTCATCACCTACCTCAAGTACCTGGAGAAGAACCCGTCGCCCGGCGGGTTCGAGCTCGGGAGCCTCGGCCCCGTCGCCGAGGGCCTCTTCATCTGGATCTTCGGCCTCGGCGCGATCGTCGCCGTGACCATCTGGCTCACCGCCCGGTCCAACTGACCCGCGACTCTCCCGCACTCCACGAAAGGCAAGAAACCATGGCACAGCACGACGACGAGGCCCCGATCACGGGCTCGGCTGTCGAGAAGCATGAGCCTCGACAGGTGTCGGCCGGCACGGCCGTCGTCACGACGGACGTCTTCGAGAACCCGGGTGAGCCGCCCCACCGCGACCGCGTCACCGACATCGACCCCCGGGCCGAGAAGCGTGCCGAGCGCCAGGTCAGCATCTGGTTCTTCCTCTCGATCGTCGGCAGCATCGGTGCCATCGGCGCCTACGTGGCTTTCCCGATCACGTCCGGCGACTCGGGCTCCGTCCGCCTGAACAACCTCTTCCTGGGCCTCGGCATCGCCCTCGGCCTGCTCTCCGTCGGCATCGGTGCGGTGCACTGGTCGAAGACGCTGATGCCTGCGCGCGAGATCACGGAGATGCGCCACAGCACCCGTGGCACGGACGAGACCCGCGAGAAGGCCGTCGAGGTCTTCTCGCTGGGCAACCAGGAGTCGGGCTTCGGTCGTCGTGCCCTGATCCGCAACAGCCTCATCGGCGCACTCGTCGCCACTCCCCTGCCGGCCGTCGTGATCTTCCGCGACCTGGCCCCGGCTGAAGACCCCAACGAGGTCCTCCGTCACACCCTCTGGGAAGACGGCATGCACCTCACCCGCGACCCTGACGGCTCGCGCATCAGAGCGTCCGACGTGACCCTGGGCTCGGTGTTCCACGTGATCCCCGAGAACCTGAACGAGTCGGAGCACCTCCTCGAGGAGAAGGCGAAGGCAGCAGTGCTGCTCATGCGCCTGAAGCCCGAGGACCTCAACATCCCTGAAGGCCGCGAGGGATGGCAGTACGACGGCATCGTCGCGTACTCCAAGATCTGCACGCACGTAGGGTGCCCCGTGGCGCTCTACGAGCAGCAGACACACCACCTGCTCTGCCCCTGCCACCAGTCGACCTTCGACGTGACGAACAACTGCGAAGTGATCTTCGGACCGGCCAAGCGGCCGCTCCCGCAGCTGCCCATCGCCGTGGACTCCGACGGGTACCTCGTCGCGCAGAGCGACTTCCACGAACCTGTGGGCCCTAGCTTCTGGGAGCGCGAAAAGTGATCACCACCACCCCTGCACCGAGCACGGAGACGACTACGTCCGAGGGCTCGAACACGACCACCACGGCACCGGCGTTCGCCCCCACCAGGACGAACAAGATCTTCGGGGCCGCGGCGAACTACGTCGACGAGCGCACCAGCATGTCGGGCCTCGTCCGCGAGGTGGGTCGCAAGATCTTCCCCGACCACTGGTCGTTCATGCTCGGCGAGGTCGCGCTCTACTCGTTCGTCGTGATCCTGCTCTCGGGCACGTTCCTGACGTTCTTCTTCCAGCCGTCCATGGCCGAGGTCAACTACAACGGCTCGTACGTGCCGCTCAAGGGCCTCAACATGTCGGCCGCCATGGCCTCGACGCTGGACATCTCGTTCGACATCCGCGGCGGGCTCCTGTTCCGCCAGATCCACCACTGGGCAGCCCTGCTGTTCGTGGCGTCGATCATGCTGCACATGCTGCGCGTCTACTTCACCGGCGCGTTCCGCAAGCCGCGTGAGATCAACTGGGTCGTCGGCTTCACCCTCTGGGTGCTGGCCATGGCCGAGGGCTTCACCGGCTACTCGCTCCCCGACGACCTGCTCTCCGGGAACGGCGCGCGGATCATCGACGGCATGGTCAAGGGCATCCCCGTGATCGGCGTCTGGATCTCGTACCTGCTCTTCGGCGGCGAGTTCCCCGGCACCGACATGGTGGGTCGCTTCTACTCGCTGCACATCATGCTGCTGCCGGCGCTCCTGATCGCCCTCCTCGGTGTCCACCTCCTGCTGCTCATCATCAACAAGCACACGCAGTGGGCCGGCCCCGGCAAGACCAACGAGAACGTCGTCGGCGTGCCCGTCATGCCGGTCTTCGCCGCCAAGGCCGGTGGGTTCTTCTTCATCGTCTTCGGCGTCCTGGTCCTGATCGCCTCGCTCTTCACGATCAACCCGATCTGGAACTACGGCCCCTACGACCCGTCCCCGGTCTCTGCGGGAACACAGCCTGACTGGTACATCGGCTTCGCGGACGGCGCGCTGCGACTGGTGCCGCCGGGCTGGGAGTTCCTGTTCTTCGGCTACACGGTGTCGATGAACATCCTGGCGCCCATCGGCGTCCTGGTGATCTTCATCCTCGCGGTGCTGCTGTACCCGTTCCTCGAGGCATGGGTGACCGGCGACAAGCGCGAACACCACATCCTCGACCGTCCCCGCAACGCTCCCACCCGTACGGCGATCGGTGCTGCTGGCATCGTCGTCTACGCAGCTCTCTGGGCCGCGGCCAGCTCGGACATCATGGCGACGCACTTCAGGCTCTCGCTGAACTTCGTGATCCACTCGGTCCAGGCCGTGCTGATCATCGGTCCGTTCCTGGCCTTCTGGATCACCAAGCGCGTCTGCCTGGCGCTCCAGAAGAAGGACCGCGAGATCGCCCTGCACGGCTACGAGTCCGGTCGCATCGTCCGCCTCCCCGGTGGCGAGTACGTCGAGGTCCACGAGCAGCTCGACGAGTACGAGCGCTGGCGTCTGCTCAACTTCAACGAGTACGAGCCGCTGATGATCCGTCCCAACGCGAACGGCCAGATCACTCCCCTGCAGCGCGTTCGTGCATCGGTCTCGACGTTCTTCTTCGAGGACCGCATCGCACCGGTCAAGCGCTCGGAGATCGAGGCCTCGCACCACGACGAGCACTGACTCACCAGCACCACCCGGAGGGCCCGACCGCACCAGCGGTCGGGCCCTCCGCCGTTCGCGCAGGTCCTCCGGCACCCGCACCTCCGGCCGGTCCTGCACCTCCGACCGACTCCGCACCTCCGACCGCCTCCGCCGCTCCGGGCCGCCCCTGCCCGCCCCTCCGGCCGGCTCCGCCCCTCCGGCCGGCTCCGCCCCCTCCGGGCCGCCCCTGCCCGCCCGGGCCGATCCTGCACGGGATGACACGGCTGCTGTCCCGCCTGGAGATGTTGCGGCGGGTTCCCGTACCTCGCGGCGGGTGAGCACCTGCCCTCTGGCATCAGTGGCAACCGGTTCCCACTCCCCCAGCCCTCACCCTCACAACGGGTGCGGCGGGTTCCCGCAGCCCTCGGCGGGTTCCTGCCGCACTCGGCGGGTTCCCGCGGCCCTGGGCGGGTCCGCGCTGACCCGCCGGGGACGACAACAACCCGCCGAACGCATCTACACCGCGTCGACGCATGCCTGTGGTCGCCGAGAGGGCTGCCTGCAGGATCCTCCGGGTTCGGCGGGTTCCTGCCGCACTCGGCGGGTTCCCACAGCCCTCGGCGGGTCCGTGCTGACCCGCCGAGGACGAGGGCAACCCGCCCAACCCGTTCTACCGCGTCGATCCATGCCCCTGGTCGCCAAGAGAGCTGCCTGCAGGATCCTCCGGGTTCGGCGGGTTCTCGCCGCGATCGGCGGGTTCCCGCGGCCCTGGGCGGGTCCGGGCTGACCCGCCGGGGACGACAGCAACCCGCCGACTCCAGCCGGTCCGTCTCGATGGACTGGCGACACCGACGGTAGTCCGGCGTGGAGCCCCCACCGCAGCCAGGCGGGCCTGTCGTGCTGCCTTCGGTACGCTGTGCCCGCCACCCGTCCGCCTCCTGTGACCACAGGCGGGCAAGCGCCAACCTGCATCGGTGCCAGGGACTTGGCGGCGGCTCGGGCCCTCCGGGCCGGGAGCCGTGGCCCAGAGGGCTCCGGCGGGTTCCCGTGGCCGCTGGCGGGCGGGCGTGAACCCGCCCCGGGTGGCGGGAACCCGCCGACATGACAGGACGACACCGGTAGCTGGTCCGTGCCCGTACCTTGGGCTCCCCAGAGGTTGCCATGCGCCGGGCACTACTACGCCGACGAGCCGGCTAGCTCCTCACGGCCGCAACGACAGATGCCGCCCACCCGTGAGGGTGAGCGGCATCCATGCAGGACCCGAGGGTCAGTGGGCGAAGTTGCCCCGGTAGTACTCGTAGACCCAGCCGACGAGGGCGACGGCGACGAGGGCCCCACCGATGTAGATGATCCACATGCCGACCGCGAGGGCCAGGAAGATCAGGCCACAGGAGAAGGCGAGGAGGATGGGCCACCACGACCACGGGCTGAAGTGCCCGAGCTCGGGGTCGCCGTCGTCGATGTTCGCGTCCGGACGGTCCTCAGCGAGCTCGCCGCCCTGGGCCGCGTGCGAGCGACCCATGTAGAAGGCGAGGAACACGCCCAGGGCGCCAGCCAGACCGATGCCCATGGTGCCGGCCCACTCGACACGTCCGACGTCGATGAGGCTCCAGATGACGTACACGGCGTCCATCAGGAAGAAGAAGATCGCGAGGATCCAGAACAGGGTCGCGTTGGTTCTCATCGGACTACTTCACCTCGTTGCTGGATGCGTCGTACGTGGGGGCCTCGGGTGCGTCCTTGACCGGACCGATGCCGACGGGGATGCCTGCCTCGGGGTGGTTGAGGTCGAACGCCGGCGACTCCGAGCGGATGCGCGGGATCGACGTGAAGTTGTGACGGGGCGGCGGGCACGAGGTGGCCCACTCGAGCGAACGGGAGTAGCCCCAGGGGTCGTTGACCTCGACCTTGGGCGCCCGACGCGCGGTGATGTAGACGTTGTAGAGGAACGGCAGGATCGAGACGCCGAGCAGCATGGCGCCGATCGTCGACAGCTGGTTCATCCACGTGAAGTGGTCCTCGGCCTGATAGGTCGCGTAGCGACGGGGCATGCCCATGACGCCGAGCCAGTGCTGGATGAGGAACGTCGTGTGGAAGCCGATGAACAGCATCCAGAAGTGGATCTTGCCGAGACGCTCGTTGAGCATCTTGCCCGTCCACTTCGGCCACCAGAAGTAGAAGCCGGAGAACATGGCGAAGACGACCGTGCCGAACACCACGTAGTGGAAGTGCGCCACGACGAAGTAGGTGTCGGAGACGTGGAAGTCGAGCGGCGGCGAGGCGAGGATGACACCGGTCAGACCACCGAAGGTGAACGTGACCAGGAAGCCGATCGCCCAGAGCATCGGGGTCTCGAACGTGACCGATCCGCGCCACATCGTGCCGATCCAGTTGAAGATCTTCACGCCGGTGGGGACCGCGATGAGCATCGTCATCAGCGAGAAGAACGGCAGCAGGACGGAGCCGGTGACGTACATGTGGTGCGCCCAGACGGTGACCGAGAGTGCGGCGATGGAGATCGTCGCGTACACGAGCGTCTTGTAGCCGAAGATCGGCTTGCGGCTGAAGACCGGGAAGACCTCGGACACGATGCCGAAGAACGGCAACGCGATGATGTACACCTCAGGGTGACCGAAGAACCAGAAGAGGTGCTGCCACAGGATGGCGCCTCCGTTGGCCGGGTTGAAGACCTGTGCGTCGAACACCCGGTCGAACCCGAGCCCGAACAGCGCCGCGGCCAGCACGGGGAAGGCCATGATCACGAGGATCGAGGTGATCAGCGTGTTCCAGGTGAAGATCGGCATGCGCCACATCGTCATGCCGGGGGCGCGCATGGTCACGATCGTGGTGATGAAGTTCACCGAGCCGAGGATGGTGCTGAATCCGGTCATGCCGAGCCCGAAGACCCACAAGTTGCCGCCGAGCCCTGGTGAGAACGTCGTGTCCGACAACGGCGCGTAGGCGAACCAGCCGAAGGAGGCGGCGCCCTGGGGGGTGAGGAAGCCGGCGACCGCGATGAGCGAGCCGAACAGGTAGAGCCAGAAGGCGAAGCCGTTCAGTCGCGGGAAGGCGACGTCGGGCGCACCGATCTGCAGCGGCATCAGGGCGTTGGCGAAGCCCGAGAACAGCGGCGTCGCGAACATGAGCAGCATGATCGTGCCGTGCATGGTGAAGAGCTGGTTGTACTGCTCTTTGGTCTGGACGATCTCGAGCCCGGGAGCGAAGAGCTGCGCACGGATGAGCAGCGCCATCACCCCGCCGAGGCAGAAGAACAGGAACGACGCGATCAGGTACATGTACCCGATGGTCTTGTGATCGGTCGACGTCAACCACGTGACGACGACGTTGCCCTTGCGGCCGACCTTCGAGGCGCCGAAGTTCTGGCCGGAGGAGGTGCCGCCTGTGGTGGGGCGGGTGGCGGTGGCTGTCATCGAACCCGTGCCTTTACTTCTCGTCCGAACCGGCGGCGACGGGCGCCTCGTTGTTCGGCTGGTTGGTGTTGGTGTTGTACTGGTCGCCGAGGAGGCCGGTGTTGCCCTCGTCGGCGAGCGTGCTGAGGTAGTCCTCGTACTCGCTCTCGGAGACGACCTTCACGTTGAAGAGCATCAGGGAGTGGTACTCGCCACAGAGCTCGGCGCACTTGCCCGTGAACGTGCCCTCTTTCTCGGGCGTGAAGTACATGAAGTTGGTCTTGCCGGGGATCGTGTCCTTCTTGTAGAGGAAGTCGACGATCCAGAACGAGTGGGCGACGTCGCGCGACTTGAGGTCGATCTGGACGGTCTTGCCGACGGGCAGGTACAGGACCGGGAGCGCGTCCTGGTCGACCTCGCCGCTCGGGAGCTCCTGGGCCTGGATGCCCTGGTAGTAGACGCTGTCGTCTTCTTGCTGCTGGTCTATGTAGTTGAAGTCCCACGCCCAGCGCTTGGCGTAGACGTCGATCTTGACGTCGGGGTTGGCCGTCGGCTCTTCGATGGCGGCCTGGTCGCGCGCGGTGAAGGCGAAGAAGCCCAGCACGAGGATGAGCGGCACGACCGTGTAGAAGATCTCGATCGGCATGTTGTAGCGGAGCTGCACGGGCAGGCCCGTCTGGCCCTTGCGACGCCGGTAGGCGATGCAGGTCCAGATGATGAGGCCCCAGACGATGAGGCCGACGATCAGCAGGACGATCCACGACGTGACCCAGAGGCCGATGATGCTGTCGACGTGGTTGGTCGTGCCCGCAGTGGTGGGGAGCCAGCCCTGGAGCTGCTCGGGCGTACATCCCGCGAGGACGAGGGCCATGACGGCGGCCACGGGGATGGCGGCCCAACGAAGACGGCGGTTAGAACGCACTGTTACCTCTCGGATGACACGACAGCTTGGGGTCTTCCCAGTCTAGGACGGGACTTCCCTAGCCTACTCGCAGGTTGACCAGGCCTCTGCACACGGCCCCGCCGAGTCGTTCGAGCACGAGGCACCTGGACGTGCGAGAGGGACCACCTCTCGGCGGTCCCTCTCGTGTGGTGCGTCGTCAGCGGCCCCTCGGGGGCGCCTCCTGCGTCAGTGGAAGCTGTCGCCGCAGGCGCAGCTGCCCTGTGCGTTGGGGTTGTCGATGGTGAAGCCCTGCTTCTGGATCGTGTCCTCGAAGTCGATGGCCGCGCCGTCGAGGTAGGGAACGCTCATCTTGTCGACGACGACCTCGACGCCGTCGAAGTCGACGGTCGCGTCGTTCTCGAGGAGGCGCTCGTCGAAGTAGAGCTGGTAGATCAGGCCGGAGCAGCCACCGGGCTGCACGGCCACGCGGAGGCGGAGGTCGTCACGCCCTTCCTGCGTCAGGAGGCTCTTCACCTTGTCGGCGGCGGTCGCGGTGATCGTGACGCCGTGGGCGGTCGTCGTGTCGCCGGCGGTCGTCTCGACGGCGGGGGTCGCGGTGTCGGTCATGGAGCCTCCTCGGGTCGGTGCACGGGTGCACTCGTCGTCGACCAGTGTAAGCAGCCCGGTCCGGAATTTGTTCCCGGACCGGGTCTGCCTCAGCCCCGCGCGTCGAGCCGGGCGATCAGCACGGCCTCGCTCAGCACCGCGCGGTGCAGCACGCCGAGGTGCTGCGACTCGTTCGGGCTGTGCGCCCGCGTGTCCGGGTCCTCGACGCCCGTGACGAGGATCTGGGCCTCGGGGAACGTGCGGACGAGATCGGCGATGAAGGGGATCGAGCCGCCGATGCCGATCTGCAGGGGCGCCTCCCCCCAGGCCTCGGTCATGGCCGCGGTGGCCTCGGCCAGGGCCCAGCCGCTCGTGTCGACGAGGAACGGGTCGCCCTGGTCGACGTCGTCGATCTCGACGTGAGCGCCGAACGGGGCGTGCTCCCGGAGGTGCGACTCGATCGCCGCGTAGGCCTCGGACGCTGCCTGCCCGGGGGCGATGCGCGCGCTGATCCGCACAGACACCTCGGGCGACAGCGTGTTCGACGCGTTCGCGACGCTCGGGGCGTCGATGCCCGTGACCGTGACGGACGGCTGCGACCAGACGCGGCTGAGGAGCGGCCCGGTGCCGATCGGCGTCACGCCCTCGAGCAGGCCGGCCTCCTCGCGCAGCTGCTGCTCGGTCTGCTCAGGGTGCTCGGCCTCGCGGCTGTGCAGCCCGGCGACGGCGACGCTGCCCGCGTCGTCGTGCAGGGTGGCGAGCAGCTTGATCATGGCGAGCATCGCGTCCGGCACCGCGCCGCCGACCATGCCCGAGTGGGACGCGTGCGCCAGGGTGCGGACGGTCAGCCGGAAGGTCACGTTGCCCCGGAGGCCCACGGTGATCGCGGGGACGGTGGTGCTCCAGTTGCCCGAGTCGGCGACGACGATGACGTCGGCCGCGAGGTCGTCCCGGTGCTGGCGGAGGAAGTCGGCGAACGAGCGCGAGCCGAACTCCTCCTCGCCCTCGATGAAGACGGCGACGCCGACGCCGAGGTCGTCGCCGAGCACCTCGCGGACGGCCCGCAGCGCGGCGACGTGCGTCATCACGCCGGCCTTGTCGTCGGAGGCGCCCCGCCCGTAGAGACGATCGCCCTTGACGGTGGGCTCGAACGGAGGCGAGTCCCAGTCGGCGTCGTCGCCCTGCGGCTGGACGTCGTGGTGCGCGTAGAGCAGCACCGTCGGCTTGCCGTCGCGCGCGGGACGACGGGCGAGGACCGCGGGCTGCCCGAGGGCGCCGGTGTCGCCGATCGGGGCACGGCTCACCTGCACGGTCTCGAAGAGGCCGGTGCCCCGGACGAGCTCCGCGACGGCCTCGGCGCTGGCGGCCACGTGGGCCGGGTCGAAGGCGTCCCAGGAGACGGACGGGATGCGCACGAGGCCGCCCAGGTCGGCGACGGCGGCGGGGAACCCGCCCTGCACCGCCTCCGCGAGTTCGCTGACAGTACGAGGATCGGTCGGGGTCACGGGGTGCTGCGAGTCGGTCATGCAGGTAATCTTAGGAACTCGTTCAACCCCGAGGACTCTCCGTGGCCAAGGCACCTGACAAGACCATCACGACGACCGTCGACGAGACGGAGCCGCTGACGACCGGCAAGGGACGGCCGACGCCGACCCGGCGCGAGCGCGAGGCCGCCAACCAGCGCCCGCTCGTGGCCACCGGCAAGGAGGCGCAGAAGGCGCAGCGCGCCCGTCTCGCCGAGCAGCGCGAGCGCCAGCGAGTCGGCCTCGCGAACGGCGAGGAGAAGTTCCTCCCCGAGCGCGACAAGGGCGTCCAGCGGAAGTTCATCCGCGACTACGTCGACGCTCGCTACAGCGTCGGCGAGGCGATGATCCCGGTCATGGTGCTCGTCATCGTGATGAGCATCGTCCAGAACGTGGCCGTCCAGACCACGACGCTCTTCGTGCTGTGGGGCTTCTTCATCTTCGCCGTCGGCGACTGCCTCCTCGCGGGGCAGCGGGTCTCCTCGCAGCTGCGTGCCAAGTTCGGCGACGACGGCCTGCAGAAAGGCAACCGCTGGTACACCGCCATGCGCGCCATGCAGATGAAGCCGATGCGCCTGCCGAAGCCGCAGGTGAAGCGCCGCGAGTTCCCCACCCTCTAGCGAGGCAGTGCGAAGAAACCCCCGACCACGTGGTCGGGGGGTTTCTTCGTTCCGGTGCGCCGGTCCGGGGAAGATGCCCCTGTCGGGGCCGGCGACGCTGGTCAGGCTGCGCAGCGGAGTGCGCGCAGCCCCCGGTTGACCTTCCGTGCCCAGAGCGGCCCCTCGTAGAGGAACGCCGTGTAGCCCTGCACGAGCGTTGCGCCGGCGTCGAGCCTGGCCTGGACCTCGGCGGCGGTCGTCACTCCCCCGACGGACACGACGCAGGTCTCGGCGGGCAGCACGGAGCGGAGCACGCGCAGCACCTCGAGTGACCGCGCCGCCAGCGGGGCCCCGGAGAGGCCGCCGGCCCCTGCGGCCTCGACGACCGAGGACGAGGTCCGCAGTCCAGACCGAGACAGGGTGGTGTTGGTGGCGATCACTCCCCCGAGACCGATGTCCGTGACGAGCTCGGCGATGTGGCGGATGCCGTCGTCGTCGAGGTCCGGGGCGATCTTGACGAGCACGGGGGTCTCGCCCGCGGCCGCGTGGACGGCGCGCAGCAGCGGCGACAGCTTGTCCAGCTCCTGCAGGCCGCGGAGACCGGGCGTGTTCGGCGAGCTGACGTTGACGGCCAGGTAGTCGGCCAGCGGGGCGAGCAGACGAGTGCTCACGAGGTAGTCGTCCACCGCGTCGTCCACCTCGACCACGCGGCTCTTGCCGATGTTGACGCCGATGACGGGCCGGACCGGGGCACGCCGCGCGCTGGTGAGCTCACCGGCCGCCTGCGCCGCGCCTCCGTTGTTGAAGCCCATGCGGTTGACGACCGCGAGGTCCGGCACGAGCCGGAACAGCCGCGGACGCTCGTTGCCTGGCTGGGCCCTGGCCGTGATCGTGCCGACCTCGACGTGGCCGAAGCCGAGCGCCCCGAGACCGGCGATGCCCGTGGCGTCCTTGTCGAAGCCGGCGGCGACGCCGAACGGCGAGTCGAAGCGGAGGCCGAGTGCCTCGACGGCGAGCGACGGGTGCGGGGCCGTGAGGCGTCGGACCAGCGGTGCCAGACCGAGCCGGGGCACGGCACGGATGACACGGGACGCGAGGTGGTGCGCGTCCTCGGGGTCCATCTTCGAGAGCGCCAGGTCGAAGAGGACCCGGTAGGCCGTCCTCACTCGTCGACCGATCGAGGCGTGCGCACCCGGTCGCGGTGCTCGTCGCGCAGCTGCGTGATGGACGCCTCGAAGTCCTCGAGCGAGTCGAAGGCCTGGTAGACGCTCGCGAAGCGCAGGTAGGCCACCTCGTCGAGCTCGCGCAGCGGCGGGAGGATGGCGAGGCCGATGTCGTTCGCCTCGATCTGGGACGTGCCGGACGCGCGGACCGCCTCCTCGACCTTCTGGGCCAGGACGGCCAGGTCGCCGTCGGTCACCGGACGGCCCTGGCAGGCCTTGCGGACGCCGGAGATGATCTTCTCCCGGCTGAACGGCTCGAGCACGCCGTTGCGCTTGACGACGTTGAGGCTGGCCGTCTCGGTCGTGCTGAAGCGCCGGCCGCAGTTCGGGCACTGACGTCGCCGGCGGATGGAGGTGCCGTCGTCGCTCGTGCGGGAGTCGACGACGCGGGAATCGGGGTGGCGACAGAAAGGACAGAACATGGTGCCCTCAGCGTACTGGGAGCCCGTGCCTCGACCCCTCGACGCCACGGGCCCGACGCAGCCGGCCGCGCCCAGCACAGGAGCGGCCGGGGCGACCGGTCAGGGCTTGTGCAGACGCGCGGCCACGGCCTCGCCGTGCGCCGGCAGCAGCTCGGCCCGGGAGAGGGCGACGAGGCGGTCGGCGACCTCGGCCAGGGCGTCGTGCTCGTAGCGCACGATCTGCTGCGGCCGCAGGAACGTGTACGCGCCGAGCCCGGACGAGAACCGGGACTGCCCGCCGGTCGGCAGGACGTGGTTCGAGCCGGCCAGGTAGTCGCCGAGGCTCACCGGGGTGCTCGCCCCCACGAACACCGCGCCGGCGCTCGTGATGCCCGCGAGCACCGCGTCGTCGTCGCGGGTCTGGAGTTCGAGGTGCTCCGGCCCGTAGGCGTTGCTGAAGTCGACGGCGGCAGACAGGTCGTCGACGAGGACGAGGGCCGACTGGCGGCCGTCGAGGGCGGTCTGCACGCGGGTCGCGCTGAGGGTGAGCGGGACGAGCCGCACGAGCTCGTCGCGCACGCGGTCGGCGAGCTCCTCCGAGGTGGTCACGAGGACGGCGGCCGCCTCCTCGTCGTGCTCCGCCTGGCTGATCAGGTCGACCGCGACGAGGGTCGGGTCGGCCGATTCGTCGGCGATGACGAGGATCTCGGTCGCGCCGGCGACGGCGTCGATCCCGACACGTCCGCGGACGAGCTGCTTCGCCGCCGCGACGAAGTTGTTGCCCGGCCCGGTGATGACCTGCACGGGCTCGAGCCCGATCTCGGGCACGCCGTAGGCGAGGGCCGCGATCGCGCCCGCACCGCCCATCACGTACACCTCGTCGATGCCGAGCAGGCCTGCCGCACCGAGGATGACCGGGTGGACCGCCCCGCCGAAGTCTCGCTGCCCCGGCGAGACGAGCGCCACGGAGCCGACCCCGGCCACGAGGGCAGGGACGACGTTCATGACGACGCTCGAGGGGTAGACGGCCTTGCCGCCGGGCACGTAGACACCCGCACGGGCGACCGGCTGCCAGCGCTGCTCGATGCGCGCCCCGGGAGCCGGGACCGTGACGGAGCCGGCGGGGACCTGGGCCCGGCTGGCCTCGGTGACGCGCGCGATCGACTCGACCAGCGCCTCCTTCACCAGGGGGTCGAGCTCGTCGACGGCCCGGGCGATCGCCGCCGCCTCGACCCGGAACACGTCGGTGCGGACGCCGTCGAAGCGCTCCGCCTGGTCGCGAAGGGCGTCGGCGCCGCGCTCGCGCACGGCCTGGACGATCTGGGCTGCCGCGCCCGAGGCGGCGGCGACGTCGACGTGCGACCGCGGCACGAGGCCCAGCAGGTCGGCGTGGGTAGGCTTGAGGCCCCGGAGGTCTGTGGTCTGGATCATGGCCCGTCGAGCCTAGCCCGAGCCGTCCCGGCGCGGACGCGCCCGCCGCTCCCCCGGCAGCAGAGCACAGGAGGCGCCCACCCGTCATGCCCGACACCACCGCACCAGCACCAGCAGCCGCAGAGCCCGACCCTGCCGACCTCGCCGCGTTCAAGGCCGGCTTCCGCCGCCACGCCGCGGGCGTCGCCATCGTCACCGCCCTGGACTCGGACGGCAAGCCCGTCGGCTTCACCGCGACCTCGCTGGCCTCGCTCGCCGCCGTCCCGCCGCTCGCGACCTTCAACATGGCGCGGACCGCCAGCTCGTGGCGGGCGATCGAGGAGACCGAACACGTGGTGATCCACCTGCTCGGCCTCCGCAACCAGGGCCTCGCCCGCCGCATGGCCGGCCCGGCCGCCGAGCGGTTCGCAGGCGACCACTGGAGCGAGGGCCCGCACGGCCTGCCCCTGCTGCACGACGTCACCGCCTGGATGACGGGTCGGATCGTCGAGCGGGTGCACGTGCACGGCAACGCCGTCGTCGTCGTCCAGGTCGAGGACGGCGGCACGGGCGCGGACGACGACGCCCTGCTCTACCACGACCGCCGCTGGCTCCGGCCCGTGCACCTGGAGGCGTAGCCCCAGCTCGCCCGCACGCCGAGGCGGCCCCGCAGACTCGCGTCTGCGGGGCCGTCGTCGTTGACCGACAGAGGTCGGGCGTCAGACGAGGCAGCCGGGCCCGAGGAGGCTCTTCAGCTCGCCGTACAGGTCGGCCGTCACGTCGACCGGCATCGGGATCTCGAACGACCGCGCGACGTCGCCCTTGACCAGCCGGAGCCGGACCTCGGTGCCGCCGGTGTGCCGGCCGAGCACGGCCGCGAGCTCGGTGACGGTGTCCGTCGTGGCACGGTGCTCGGGGATCTGCAGGACGAGCGGGCCCTGCGACGCCCCGACGCCGAGGTCGGGCATGAACATGCTCGCGGCGTGCATGTTCATGCCGTCGTCACGCACGCTCACGCGCCCCTTGAGCACGATGATCGAGTCGCCGACGAGCGACGGCCCGAACTCCTGGTAGGCCTTGCCGAGGAACATCGCCGAGATCTCGCCGCCGAAGTCCTCGACGGTGACGATGCCGTACGGGTTGCCCGAGTTGCGGGCGACCCTGTGCTGCACGCTCGTGATGAGGCCGGCGATCGTCACCGTCTCGCCGTCGATCGCGGTGGGCTCGCTCGTGAGGATGTCGGTCACCGTCGTGCTCGCGTGCTTCGCGAGCGGCAGCTCGAGCCCGGCCAACGGGTGGTCGCTGACGTACAGGCCCAGCATGTCGCGCTCGAAGGCGAGCTTGTCTCGCTTTGACCACTCGGGGCGCTCCGGCACGTGCTGGACGTCCTGTGGCTCGTCCCAGAGGGAGTCGAAGTCGAAGCCGACCTGGCCGTTCGCCTCTGCCCGCTTCTCGTTGACCGCGGCCTCGACCGCCGACTCGTGGATCTCGACCAGCGCCCGGCGGGTCGAGCCGAGGCTGTCGAACGCCCCGGCCTTCACGAGGGACTCGACCGTCCGCTTGTTGGCGACGGGCAGCGGGACCTTGCGGAGGAAGTCGTGGAAGGACGCGAACGCGCCCTCCTTCTGGCGGGCGGCGATGACGTGGTCGACGACGTTGAAGCCGACGTTGCGGACCGCGCCCATGCCGAAGCGGATGTCGTCGCCCACGGCCGCGAAGAAGCCGATCGACTCGTTCACGTCCGGCGGGAGGACCGTGATGCCCATCCGTCGGCACTCGTTGAGGTAGAGCCCCAGCTTGTCCCGCGAGTCGCCGGTGCTGGTGAGCAACGCGGCCATGTACTCGGCCGGGTAGTGCGCCTTGAGGTAAGCCGTCCAGTACGACACCACGCCGTAGGCGGCGGAGTGCGCCTTGTTGAACGCGTAGTCGGAGAAGGGCAGCAGGATGTCCCAGAGCATCTTGACCGCGTCGGGCGAGAAGCCGTTGTCGAACATGCCCTGCTCGAAGCCCGCGTACTGCTTGTCGAGCTCGGACTTCTTCTTCTTGCCCATGGCACGCCGCAGGATGTCGGCCTGGCCGAGCGAGAACCCGGCGACCTTCTGCGCGATCGCCATGACCTGCTCCTGGTAGATGATCAGGCCGTAGCTCGTCGACAGGATCTCTTTCAGGGGCTCCTCGAGCTCGGGGTGGATCGGCGTGATCTCCTGGATGCCGTTCTTGCGGAGCGCGTAGTTGGTGTGCGAGTTCGCGCCCATGGGACCGGGACGGTACAGGGCGATGACGGCCGAGATGTCCTCGAAGTTGTCGGGCTTCATCAGCCGCAGGAGCCCTCGCATGGGCCCGCCGTCGAGCTGGAACACGCCGAGGGTGTCACCGCGGCCGAGCAGCTCGTACGCTGCCCGGTCGTCGAGCTCGAGGTCCTCGAGGACGAGGTCGAAGCCGCGGTTGGTGCGGATGTTGTCGAGGGCGTCGTTGATGATCGTCAGGTTCCGGAGCCCGAGGAAGTCCATCTTGATCAGGCCGAGCGACTCGCACGCGGGGTAGTCGAACTGCGTGACGATCTGGCCGTCCTGCTCGCGCTTCATGATCGGGATGATGTCGATCAGCGGGTCGCTCGACATGATGACACCGGCCGCGTGCACGCCCCACTGGCGCTTGAGCCCCTCGAGGCCGAGAGCAGTGTCGAAGACGGTCCGGGCCTCGGGGTCGGTCTCGACGACCGTCCGGATGTCGCCTGCCTCCTTGTAGCGCTCGTGGGCCTTGTCGAAGATGCCCGTGAGCGGGATGTCCTTGCCCATGACCGCCGGCGGCATGGCCTTGGTGAGCTTCTCGCCCATCCCGAACGGGAAGCCGAGCACCCGCGAGCTGTCTTTCAGGGCCTGCTTCGCCTTGATGGTGCCGTAGGTGACGATCTGGGCGACGCGCTCGTCGCCGTACTTCTCGGTCACGTACTGGATGACCTCGCCGCGGCGACGGTCGTCGAAGTCGACGTCGAAGTCGGGCATCGAGACGCGGTCGGGGTTGAGGAAGCGCTCGAAGATCAGCCCGTGCCGGAGCGGGTCGAGGTCCGTGATGCGCATCGCGTAGGCGGCCATCGACCCGGCGCCCGATCCGCGGCCCGGCCCGACCCGGATGCCGTTCTCCTTCGACCAGTTGATGAAGTCGGCGACGACGAGGAAGTAGCCGGGGAAGCCCATGCCCGTGATGACGCCGATCTCGTACTCGGCCTGCTTGCGCACGTCGGAGGGGATGCCGTCCGGGTACCGGTAGACGAGCCCCTTCTCCACCTCCTTGATGAACCAGGTCTCTTCCGTCTCGCCCTCCGGCACGGGGTAGCGAGGCATGTAGTTGGCCGAGGTGTTGAACTGGACGTCGCAGCGCTCGGCGATGAGCAGGGTGTTGTCGCAGGCCTCGGGGTGGTCGCGGAACAGGTGCCGCATCTGCTGGGCGGACTTCAGGTAGAACTCGTCCGCGTCGAACTTGAAGCGGTTCGGGTCGTTGAGCGTCGAGCCGGACTGCACGCAGAGCAGAGCTGCGTGGCTCGTGGCGTCGTGCTCGTGCGTGTAGTGCAGGTCGTTGGTGGCGACGAGCGGCAGCCCCAGGTCCTTAGCGAGGCGCAGCAGGTCGCCCATGATCTGCCGCTCGATGCCGAGCCCGTGGTCCATGATCTCGGCGAAGTAGTTCTCGGCGCCGAAGATGTCGCGGAAGTCGGCGGCCGCCTTGACCGCCTCGTCGTACTGGCCCAGTCGGAGGCGCGTCTGGACCTCGCCGCTCGGGCAGCCCGTCGTGGCGATCAGGCCGTCCGAGTACTGCGACAGCAGCTCGCGGTCCATGCGCGGCTTGAAGTAGTAGCCCTCGAGCGAGGCCCGCGACGACAGCCGGAACAGGTTGTGCATGCCCGCCGTGCTCTGCGAGAGCAGCGTCATGTGGGTGTACGCACCGGCACCGGACACGTCGTCGCGCCCGCCGTCGCCCCAGCGGATCCGCGTCTTGTCGCTCCGGTGGGTTCCCGGCGTGATGTACGCCTCGGTGCCGATGATGGGCTTGACCCCGGCGTCGGTCGCCGTCTTCCAGAAATCGTAGGCGCCGAACACGTTGCCGTGGTCGGTGACCGCGACGGCCGGCATGCCCTGTGCGGCCGCCTCGGCGATCAGCGGCTTGACCCTGGCCGCACCGTCGAGCATCGAGTACTCGCTGTGGACGTGCAGGTGGACGAAGGAATCTTTCGAGGCCACGCGGCTCCTCGTCTGTGGTTCGGCTGTTCTGGGGTGGTTCGGCGGTTCAGCGCCTCAGCGCCTCAGCAGTTCGGCGGATCAGCGGCAGGGGAACAGCCTAAGCCGCACGGAGGACATCGAGAGCGTGCTGCAGGTCGTCCGGGTAGGTCGACCGGTAGACGACGGGCTCGCCCGTCCCCGGGTGGCGGAACCCGAGCTGGACCGCGTGCAGCCACTGCCGGCCGAGGCCGAGCGCGGCCGACAGGGTCGGGTCGGCGCCGTAGGTGGCGTCGCCCACGCACGGGTGCCGCTGCGCCGCCATGTGGACGCGGATCTGGTGCGTGCGACCGGTCTCGAGGTGGATCTCGAGCAGCGAGGCGGAGCGGAACGCCTCGACCGTCTCGTAGTGCGTCACCGAGGGTTTGCCGTCGACGACCACGGCGAACTTCCAGTCCGACGACGGGTGCCGGCCGATGGGCGCGTCGATCGTGCCGGTGAGGGGATCAGGGTGGCCCTGCACGACGGCGTTGTAGATCTTCTCGACGGTGCGCTCGCGGAAGGCGTCCTTGAGCTGCGCGTAGGCGCGCTCGGACTTGGCCACGACCATGAGGCCGCTGGTGCCGACGTCGAGACGGTGCACGATCCCCGCGCGCTCGGCGGCTCCGGACGTGGCCACCTGGAACCCCGCGGCCGCGAGGCCGCCGAGGACCGTCGGCCCCGTCCAGCCGACGGAGGGGTGGGCGGCGACGCCGACCGGCTTGTCGACGACGACGATCTCGTCGTCGTCGTGCACGATCCCGAGGCCCGGCACGTCGAGCGGCACCACAGTGGGCGCCTCGCGCGGCGACCAGCTGACCTCGAGCCAGGCACCGGCCTCGAGCCGGTCCGACTTGCCGACGGGACGACCGTCCACGGCCACGCCCCCTGAGGTCGCGACCTCGGCGGCGAAGGTGCGGCTGAAGCCGAGCAGCTTGGCCAGGGCGGCGTCGACCCGCTCGCCGGCGAGGCCGTCGGGGACGGGGAGCTGGCGGGACTCGGTCACGGGCGCTCCGTCGGTCGACCCGCAGGAGGAGCGGTGTCGGCACCGGCATCCGTCGGCGACCCCGACGCAGTCGTCTCGTCGACCTGCGGCTCCCCCGCCGCGTCACGGGCAGCGCTCGCCTTCGTGGTGCGCGTGCCGTCGAGGTTGACGCCGAGCAGCGTGAGCAACAACAGCAGGCCCATGCTGGACACGATGAAGATGTCGGCCACGTTGAAGATCGCCGGGAGCAGCGACGGGAAGTACAGGAAGTCGACGACGTGCCCCTGGCCGAAGGAGGGCTCGCGAGTGAGGCGGTCGGTCAGGTTGCCGAGCGTGCCGCCCAGCAGCATCCCGAGCATGACCGCCCAGGCGCGCGAGCGGATGCGCCGTGCGAAGACGATGATGGCGACCACGACCGCCGAGGCGGCGATCGAGAAGATCCACGTCGTGCCGCTGGCCAGGGAGAAGGCAGCCCCGGGGTTCCGGACGAAGTGCAGCTGGAAGAACTCGCCGATGACGTCGACGCTCTCGCCCTCGACGAGGCGTGTGGTGACGAGGTGCTTCGACACCTGGTCGAGCACGTAGGCCGTGACAGCGACGAAGGCCAGCGCCGCGATGATGCGGACGCTGACCTTCGTCGGAGGAGTGCTCTGCGTCAAGACCTTAGTTGGAGCCGAAGCCCTGGGCGCTGGCCGGAGCGAAACCGCTGGCGGGCTGCTGCTCGCCCGACTCGGCCTCGAGGTCGCGGAGCTGACCCTCGATGTAGCCCTTCAGCTTCTGGCGGTAGTCGCGCTCGAAGGTGCGGAGGTCGTCGATGCGACGCTCCAGGCCGGTGCGCTCGTTCGCCAGCTGCTCGAGCACCTCGCGGCGCTTGGTCTCGGCCTCGGCCACGACCTCGCGCGAGCGGGCCTCGGCCTCGGTGACCACGTCACGCTGCTTGGCCTCGGCCTCGGCCACGAGACGTGCCGACGTCGACTGCCCCTCGGCGATCAGCGCGTCACGCTTCTCGACGCCCTCGCGGACGTGCTCCTCGTGCAGGCGACGAGCGAGCTGCAGGAGGCTGTTGGTGCTCTCCGTGTCGTCCTGGCTGGGTCCGGCGTAGGCCGGGACCGGGGTGACGGCCGCAGCGGCGACCGGTGCGGGCGCTGCCTCGGGCTCGGGCGCGACCTCGACGGGAGCCGGGACCGACGCGGGAGCCGGCTCGGAGACCGGGGCCGACTCGGGCTCGGGCACCGGGGCGGAGGCGGGAGCCTGCGCCGAGGCGGGAGCCTGGGCCGATGCCGGGGCGCCTGCGGCGACCGGCGCGGGGACGGACGAGCCGCCCGCCGACTCGGCGGCCGTCAGCCGCTGACGCAGCTCGTCGTTCTCCTGGCCGAGTCGTCGCAGCTCTGCGACGACCTCGTCGAGGAAGTCGTCGACCTCGTCCTGGTCGTAGCCCTCGCGGAACTTCGTCGGCTGGAACCGCTTGTTGACTACGTCTTCAGGCGTCAAAGCCATTGCCGTCACCTCGTGCATCTGTGGGATCACGTGATCGTGATCGTGGTCTGTGTCGTTCGACTACACCGTAGCGAACACTGGCCCTTGAGGGCAGCGGGGGCGCGGACGCCCTCGCGTAAGCCTACCCTCTCGCCGCGCGGTGAGGGGGCAGGCGGGACGTCATGCGTAGCGGAGCCCGCTGGCCACGCCCATGAGGATGACGACCGCGAGCATGATGACGCTCCACCCGAAGTCGAGAGCCACCGAGCCGAGGCGGACAGGGGGAAGGACGCGCCGGACCGCCTTGATCGGAGGATCGGTGACCGTGTAGGCGATCTCGGCGAGCACCAGGATTGGCCCCCTCGGGCGCCACCCCCGGCTGAAGGACTGCGCCAGGTCGAGGACGAAGCGCCCCCACATCAGCAGGAAGAACAAGAGGAGCGCGTAGTACGCGATCGAGGCGATCAAGAACGTCATCGGGGTGTCATCAGCTCACACTGGTCGGCGTGGTAGCACCACGGAGAGGAGTCGGGGCGTCGGGACGCCGCCGCTCAGGACTGAGCGAAGAAGGACGCCTCGATGTCGGACTCTACCTCGGCCTGCTCGCCGCTCACTGCGATGTGGGCCGGCGACAGGAGGAAGACCTTGTTGGTGACGCGCTCGATCTTGCCGAAGAGGCCCTGCGACAGGCCGCTGGCGAAGTCGACGAGGCGACGCGCGTCGGCCTCGGTCATCTGCGAGAGGTTGATGATGACGGGGATGCCGTCGCGGAAGCTCTCGGCGATCGCCTGGGCGTCCTTGTACTCGCGGGGGTGGACGGTGAGGATCTCGTTCATGTCGTGGGGCACCGTGTTCTTCGAGGTGGAGGTCGAGCTGCGACGCAGGGGCGTCACGGGGGCACGCGTGGCGGCGGGGGCAGGTGCCGGCGCGGGGACGGGCGCGACCGGGGAGGGGTGGGCCGCGGCGGAGGACTGACGGGCTGTCGGCTGGGCGGCCGGGGCCGGCTGCTGCCGCTGCTCCTGCTGCTCGTCGTACTCGAGTTCTTCGTCGGCGAGGCCCAGGTAGACCATCGTCTTGCGCAGGGGGTTGGCCATGGGGTGTCCTCCGGGTCGTGGGGCGTTGTGTCCGAGGTTAACGAGCTTCGGGCCTGGAACCCGTGATTGCGGTGCCGATGCGGAGGTGTGTCGCCCCCTCGGCGATCGCGTCGGCGAAGTCGTGCGACATGCCGGCCGAGATCGCGTCGGCGCCGGGAGCGATCAGGCGGACCCTCTCGGAGACACCCCGGAGGCGCGCGAAGGCAGGCCGAGCCGGCTCGCCGAGCGGCGCCACGGCCATGACCCCCCGGAGGCGGATGCCCTGAGCCCGGACCAGGCGCTCCACGAGCCGCTCGACGTCCGACTCGGGAACGCCGCCCCGGCCCTCCTGCTCGTCCAGGGAGACCTGCACGAAGCCGTCCACCACGTGGCCGTCGTCGACGCCTAGGGCGTCCACGACGCTGTCGCGGTCGATCGAGTGGACGGCCGAGGCGTAGCGCCGCGCCTGGCGAGCCTTCTTCGACTGGAGCTGGCCCACGAAGTGCCAGCGGAGGCCCTCGAGATCGGTCGTGTCGGCCGACTTCGCCTGCGCCTCCTGGTGTCGGTTCTCGGCCACGTCACGCACGCCGAGGGCGTGCAGCTCGCGGACCAGCGAGGCCGGCTGGAACTTGGTCACGACGATCGTCGTGACCTCGTCGGGCTGCCGACCGGCAGCCCTGACGGCGTCGTCCACGCCGGAGGCGACCCGGGCGAGACGCTCGCCCAGGTCGCCTCCGAGATCGAGACCGTCCGTCACGTGCTACTTGAGGAAGTCGGGCACGTCGAGGTCGTCGTCCCCGCCGTCGAAGGCCGGGTCGACGGCCTGCGTGGCCGCGTGGTCGTCAGGACGACGCCATGAGGGGGTGTCGTGCGACGCCCCGCTGTCGGCGATGGCGGAGACCCCCGGCGTGGACGCCGCGGCCGGGGCCGCGTCCGACTCGACGAAGCTCGAGCGCCTGTCCTTCGTCTTCGCGGTGGGCTCGCCGCCGTCGAACCCGGCTGCGATGACGGTCACCCGCACCTCGTCGCCGAGGGTGTCGTCGATCACGGCGCCGAAGATGATGTTGGCCTCGGAGTGCACGGCCTCCTGCACGAGCCGAGCGGCGTCGTTGATCTCGAAGATGCCGAGGTTGGAGCCGCCCTGGATCGAGAGGAGGACGCCGTGGGCGCCGTCGATGCTCGCCTCGAGCAACGGCGACGCGACGGCGAGCTCTGCCGCCTTGATCGCACGGTCGGCACCTCGCGAGGAACCTATCCCCATCAGGGCCGAGCCCGCGCCCTGCATGACGGACTTCACGTCGGCGAAGTCGAGGTTGATGAGTCCGGGCGTCGTGATGAGGTCGGTGATGCCCTGGACGCCGGCGAGCAGCACCTGGTCGGCGGTCCCGAAGGCCTCGACCATGGAGATGCCGCGCTCGGAGATCTCGAGGAGGCGGTCGTTGGGGACGACGATGAGGGTGTCGACCTCGTCCTTCAGCTGGGCCACGCCCGCCTCGGCCTGGGCCTGGCGACGCTTGCCCTCGAAGCCGAAGGGCTTCGTGACGACGCCGATGGTCAGCGCGCCGATCGACTTCGCGATCCGGGCCACGACCGGCGCGCCGCCGGTGCCCGTGCCGCCGCCCTCGCCCGCGGTGACGAAGACCATGTCGGCGCCGGCCAGCGCCTCCTCGATCTCCTCCGCGTGGTCCTCGGCGGCGCGACGGCCGACCTCGGGGTCGGCTCCGGCGCCGAGGCCGCGCGTCAGCTCACGGCCGACGTCGAGCTTGACGTCTGCATCGCTGAGGAGCAGGGCCTGGGCGTCGGTGTTGATGGCGATGAACTCGACTCCGCGGAGGCCGAGCTCGATCATCCGGTTGACGGCGTTGACGCCACCGCCGCCGACGCCGACGACCTTGATCACGGCTAGGTAGTTATGGTTCGTTGTCACGTCCGGGCCTCCGCTGAAACCTTAACTCGGAAGTTGAAGGTTAAGGTTGTACATGGTATGCAAGTGCTGCAGTCACAAGTTAGGGGCCGCTCGGGGACACGCCGCCCAGCCGACCAGGCGTGTCGCGAACGCACGGCGTGTCACCGGGTCCGGATGATGCCGTTGTCCGGTGCGGAGACGTCGAACTCGACGGACGCGGCGGGGTCCCGTCTCGCCTGGTCGGCGATGAGCCCCGCCAGGACCTGCGCCTTCTCGGCCGAGTGGTCGGCGCTGCCCCAGACCACGCGTTCCCCTGTGGTGAGGGACAACGTGACGTCGTCCGCCGTGGAGGCGGTCGCCGAGTCGACGGTCTGCCGCAGCGCCTGCGGGAGGGCGAGCAGGACCTCCGCGGCGGACCGGAAGGCCGTGTCGTCGAGAGGGGCGCCGCCCACGTCGACCAGCGGGACGCCGTCCTGACGCGCGTCGAGGTGCTGGACGACGATGCCGGCGGGGTCCACGAGGTCGAAGCCGTCGCCGGAGGGCACGGTCGCGATCGGCTGGCGCTCGGTGACGCGGATCACGAGGGTGTGCGGCGGGGCCGTCTCGGTGACGTAGCTCGCGATGAGCGGGAACCGCTCGAGCTCGGTCGTGATGCGCCCGAAGTCGATCCGGGCCAGTGGCGTGCCGAGCTGGTCGGAGACGGCTGCCTGGACCTCCGCGGCGTCGACCCTGTCCGTGCCCTCGACCTCGATCTGCTCGAGCGACAGGAGCGGCGAGAACACGGCCACGGCGACCGAGGCCACGAGCAGCGCGGCGACGGCACCGGCGGTGACCCACGCGGCGCGGCGGTGGCGTGACCTCCGCGTGAACCGCCGGACCTCGGTCCGCTCCGTGCGCCTGCGCTCCCCCGAGGCACGGCGCGCGGCACGACGCGCCTCGGCAGCACGCCGGCGCGCCTCCTCCGCACCGCTGGCGGGATCGATGCGCGGGGTGTCCGGGGTGCTCGTCCCGGCCGCTCCGACGTCGGGTCGATCGCTCGCCGAGGCTCCCCCGCGAGGGCCGAGTCGAGAGGTGACTCCCGACACGAGGCGGGAGGCGGCACCCGGGACGACGGAAGCCGGGGCGGCGGAGGTCGGCAGCGTCACGGGGCCCGTGGGCGTGTCGTCCGCGTGCGCCGATGTCGGCGGCGCGCCGGCGGACTCAGGACGCGCTCGGCGGGCCCTCGCCGCGGCGAGCCGGTCGCGGAGGGACGACGCACGTGCCGCCTCCTCGGTCCCCGGCTCGTCGGAGGACCCCTCGGCGGACGGGTCGAAGCCCTCTGGCCGCCTCACGAGCGCCGCCGCCCGGTCGACACGGGTCGACGCGCGGTCACTCTGCGGGCTCCTCCGCGGTCGACGCGTCCGGCGCCGACGCGGCGTCGAGCGAGCCGAGCAGCTGGGGAACGATGCGGTAGACGTCGCCACAGCCGAGCGTGATGACGAAGTCGCCGTCGCGGGCGACGGCTGCCGTGCGGTCGGCGGCCGCCTGCCAGTCCGCGACGAAGTCGACCCGCGAGGCGTCGGCGAAGCGCTCGGACACGAGCGCGCCGGTCACCCCGGGCTCGGGGTCCTCCCGGGCGCCGTAGACGTCGAGCACGATCGTGTGGTCGGCCAGGCGCTCGTAGGTCTCGGCGAACTCGCCCGCCATCATGCGGGTCCGGCTGTAGAGGTGGGGCTGGTGCACCGCGATGAGGCGCCCGTCGCCGACCACGGAGCGGGCGGCCTGCAGGGCGGCCGCGACCTCGGTGGGGTGGTGGGCGTAGTCGTCGTAGACGCTCACGCCGCGCACCGTGCCGTGCAGCTCGAAGCGACGCTCGGTGCCGCCGAAGGTCTCGAGCCCGGCGATGGCCGCCTCGGGCTCGACGCCGAGGCCGACGAGGACCGCGAAGGCCCCCGTCGCGTTGACGGCGTTGTGGTGCCCGGGCACGCGGAGCTGGACGGGCCAGCTGGAGCCGGCGTGGTGCAGGGTGAACGACACCGGGCCTGAGGAGGCGACGTCGGAGAGGCGGAAGTCTGCCGACGCGTCCTCGCCGAAGGTCACCACGTGCGGGTGCGACAGCGCGCTCGTGACGCGACGCGCGCCGGCGTCGTCGGACGACACCACGACGAGCTCGCGGGCCGCGGACGCGAACTCCACGAAGGCGGCGTCGAACGCCTCGTGCGAGCCGTAGTGGTCGAGGTGGTCGGCGTCGACGTTCGTGATGAGCGCGACCGACGTGTCGTAGAGCAGGAACGACCCGTCCGACTCGTCGGCCTCGACGACGAAGAGGTCGTCGGCGCCGCCCTTCGCGCTGACGCCCAGGGACTGGATGACGCCGCCGTTGACGAAGCTCGGGTCGTGGCCCGCCGCCAGCAGGGCGGTGACGATCATGCCGGTCGACGTCGTCTTGCCGTGGGCGCCGGCGACCGACACGAGGCGGTGCTGCCCGATCAGCCAGGCGAGCGCCTGCGACCTGTGCAGCACCGGCAGGCCGCGCTCGAGCGCGAGCTGGTACTCGGGGTTGTCCTGCCAGAGGGCGCCGGTGACGACGAGCGTGTCGGCGTCGCCGACGTTGGCGGCGTCGTGACCGATGGCGATCTCGGCACCGAGCTCGCGAAGTGCCGCGACGCCGGCCGTCTCACGGATGTCGGAACCGGACACGGTGTGTCCCGCCGCGAGGAACACGCGCGCGATGCCGCTCATCCCGGAGCCGCCGATGCCGACGAAGTGCACCCGGCCGAGCTCGGCCGGGATCTGCTGCTGGAGGTCGGGCTTGATCATGAGAGCTCGGGGCTCGCCTTCTGGTTCTCGTCGTCGTCGATGCGGTCGGGTGAGGGTCGGGCAGGTGCCGTGCGGACGGCGTCGCGCACCAGCTCGACCGTGCGGTCCGTCCCGTCGAGGACGCCGACGGTGCCTGCCCGGACGGCCATCTCCGCTATCGCGGCGCGGTCCTGCAGGAGGCGCACCAGGGTCGAGCGCACCCAGTCGGGCGTGAAGTCGGCGTCCGCGACGAGGAGCGCTCCCCCGGCGGCCACGACGTCGGTCGCGTTGTGGCGCTGCTCGCCGTTGCCGACCGGGTAGGGCACGAGCACGGAGGGCAGGCCGAGGGCCGTCAGCTCGCTGACCGTCGCGGAGCCGGCGCGCGAGACCACGAGGTCTGCCGCCGAGAGCGCCAGGTCCATCCGGTCGCAGTAGGGCAGGAGGTGGTGGTCGGCGAGGTCGGTCGAGCGCAGCTCGGACTTCTGTCCCGTCACGTGCAGGATCTGCCAGCCTGCGCCGAGCACGCTCGTCGCGGACCTGGCGACCGTCTCGTTGATGCGCCGCGCGCCCGACGAGCCGCCGGTGACCAGCAGCGTCGGCTTGCGGGGGTCGAGGCCGAACTCGACCAGCGCCTCCTGCCGGCTCGCACGGCGGTCGAGCTGCTCGATCTCGCGGCGGAGGGGCATGCCGACCTGACGCCCGTGACGGAGGCGCGTCGACGCGTGAACGACGCCCACGTGCCGGGTGAACCAGGAGCCGAGGACGTTGGCGATGCCCGGCTTGGCGTTGGCCTCGTGGACGACGAGCGGGACGTGCGAACGCCAGGCCGCGACGTAGGCGGGCGCGGACGCGTAGCCGCCGAAGCCGACGACGACGTCGACGCCGTGCTGGTCGAGCAGCTCGCGCACGCCGGCGACTGCTCCGCGCAGTGCCGAGGGGAACCGGAGGGCGGCGCGGGAAGGGCGGCGCGGGAAGGGCAGCCGGGGCACGGTCAGGAGCTCGTAGCCCCGCAGCGGGACGAGGCGGGCCTCGAGTCCCTCAGCCGTGCCGAGGACCAGGACGGTCGCGTCCGGCTCGGTGTCACGGATGCGGTCGGCCACCGCGAGCAGGGGGTTCACGTGCCCGGCGGTGCCGCCGCCGGCGAGGAGGTACGTCGTCACCGGAGAGACCCTACCCGCTGGCGGGGAGCACCCCGTCCGGGCAGCGGTTCCTCGGGTCGACGGGCGAACGAGAGCACGACGCCGATGGCCACGAGGGTCACGATGAGGGCCGATCCTCCGGCGGAGATCAACGGGAGCGGCACGCCGAGGACGGGCAGGAGGCCCAGCACGACGGCGATGTTGATGAGCGCCTGACCGATGATCCAGGCGGTCACCGCACCGGTGACGACCCGGACGAACGGGTCGTTCGTGCGGCGGATGATCTTGACGAATCCGACGGCGAGGACGACGAAGAGGGCCAGCACGACGATCGCGCCGATGAGCCCCAGCTCTTCACCGATGATCGCGAAGATGAAGTCGTTGTCGGCCTCCGGCAGCCACGACCACTTCGACTTCGAGTTGCCGAGGCCGACCCCGAACAGCCCGCCGGAGGCGAGCGCCCAGGTGCCGTGCAGCGTCTGCCAGCAGGCCGCCTGGTAGTCGCTCGAGTCGGTGCAGCCGGACATCCAGGCGGCGATGCGCTCGTTGCGCGAGGCAGAGCCGGAGGCGATCAGCGGGATCGCCGCGGCGAGGAAGAGGACGGGGACGGCGAGGTAGCGGAGCCGCACGCCGGCGAACCAGACGGCCGCGAAGACGAGGAGGAGCATGACCATCGTGGTGCCGAGGTCGCCGCCCAGCACGACGAGGCCCACGGCGACGCCGACCACGGGCACCAGCGGGATGGCGAGGTGCTTCCAGTCGTCGAGCAGGTCGCGCTTGACGCTGAGGATCATGCCCAGCCAGATCGCGAGGGCGAGCTTCACCGCCTCGGAGGGCTGCGCGGTGAAGGAGCCGAGGTCGATCCAGTTGCGGTTGCCGCCGATCTCGTAGCCGAGGGGCGTGAACACCAGCAGCTGGAGCACGACCGCGACGAGGAGGATCTGCCAGGCCCAGCGCTTCCAGAACGAGACGGGGACGCGGGAGGCGATCAGCATCAGCGGGACCCCGATGGCCGCGTAGATGCCCTGCCGGACGAACGCGCCGAAGAACGACGTGTGCCGGGACGCGATGTACTGCTCGACCGACGACGACGACAGGACCATGACCAGTCCGAGCACGACCATGAACAGCGTCGTGCCGAGGATGAGGAAGAACGACCCGGTCTCGGCGGCGAAGAGCCTCTTGACGGCGACCACGGCCGCGGCCTGGCGGCCGTCGTGGGCCGACGGGTGCGCCGACGGGTGCGCCGTGTCGTGGTCGTCCCGCGGTCGGGTCGACTCAGTCGGCCGGCGACGCGGGAGGCTGGTGGGCTTCGGAGCCATCAGCGTCACCTCCCAGGTGGTGTGCGACCGCGGCGGCGAATGCCCTGCCGCGCGCGGTGTAGTCGGTGAACTGGTCGAAGGACGCCGCCGCGGGGGCGAGGAGGACGGTGTCGCCCGGCCTCGCCGCGGCCGCCGCCAGGCGGACCGCCGTCGGCATCACCCGCTCAGTGTCGGTCTCGTCGACCTCGAAGACGGGCAGCTCGGGGGCGTGTCGCCGGAAGGCCTCGCGGAGCCCCTCCCGGTCGACGCCGATCAGGACGGCGGCGGCGAGGCCCTCGGCCGCGTCGCGGACGAGCGGCTCGGGATCGACGCCCTTGAACGTGCCGCCCACGATCCACACGACGGACGGGTACGAACCGAGCGACGCGTGCGCGGCGTGGGGGTTCGTGGCCTTCGAGTCGTCGACCCAGACGACGCCGGCCGAGTCGCCGACGATCTCGGTCCGGTGGTGGTCGACGCGGAACGACAACACGGCCTCGCGCACGGCCACGGGGTCGACGTCGATCGCGCGGACGAGCGCGGCCGCGGCCAGCACGTCCTCGACGAGGTGGTCGGCTCCGAGGCCGGCCGCCTCCAGCTCTGCCGTCGTCGCGAGCTCGAGGGCCCGGTGGCGACGCTCCGCCAGGAACGCCCGGTCGACCAGCACGCCGCCGTCCTCGCCGCTCACGATGCCGAAGTCGCTCGGACCGGGGGCGGAGAGACCGAAGCCGACGGCACGACAGCCCTCGGCCACGTCGGCCTCCTCGACCATCCGGATCGTCGCTGCGTCTGCCTTGTTGTAGACGCACGCGGTGACCGTGTTCTCGTACACGCGGGCCTTGGCGTCGCGGTAGGCGTCGAACGACCCGTGCCACTCGAGGTGGTCGGACTGCAGGTTGAGGCACACCGACGCGCGAGGCCGCAGGGCGCCGGGGCCCTCGACGGGCAGCCAGTGCAGCTGGTGGCTCGAGAGCTCGACCACCAGGACGTCGAGGCCCTCCGGGTCGCGGACGGCGTCGAGCACGGGCACGCCGATGTTGCCGACGGCGGCAGCACGTCGCCCGCCGGCCAGGGCCATCGCCGTCGCGAGCTGCGTCGTCGTGGTCTTGCCGTTCGTGCCCGTGACGAGCAGCCACTCGGCGATCGTCGCGGTCTTGTCGCGGAGGCGCCAGGCGAGCTCCACGTCGCCCCAGACGGCGGCGTCCGACTCGACGGCTCGCACGGCCAGCGGGTGGTGCGGCGCGAAGCCCGGCGAGAGGACCACGAGCTCGGGGTCGAAGTCGACGACGCTCTGCGGGAACTCGGTCATCGCGGGGTCGAGGACGAGCTCGGCGCCGATCAGGCCCAGCAGCTCGGCCCGGTCGTCTTCGACGCTCGGGGCGAGCACCACGACGCGGGCCCCCAGCTCGGTCAGGGTGTCGGCGACGGAGAAGCCGGTGACGCCGAGGCCGAGGACCAGCACGCGGAGGCCCGACCAGTCGGAGTGCCAGCTCGTGAGGCCGTCGAGCCTCGCCGCCAGGACAGGATGGGAGGCGGAGTTCGTCATGAGGTGCGGGAGATCCACTCGAGGTAGAAGACTCCTACGCCGGCGGCCACGAACAGACCGGCGATGATCCAGAAGCGGACGACGACCGTCACCTCTGCCCACCCCTTGAGCTCGAAGTGGTGGTGCAGCGGGCTCATCAGGAATATCCGCTTGCCGTGCGTGATCTTGAAGTACGCCCGTTGCAGGATCACCGAACCGGTGACGACGATGAACAGCCCGCCGATCAGGACCAGGAGCAGCTCGGTGCGGCTGAGGATGGCGAGTGCCGCCAGCGCCCCGCCGAGTCCGAGCGACCCCGTGTCGCCGAGGAAGATCTGGGCCGGCGACGTGTTCCACCACAGGAACCCGATCAGGCCGCCGCAGATCGCCGCGGCCACCACCGCGAGGTCGAGCGGGTTGGCGACCGTGTAGCAAGCCGACCGGGTCGACTCGTCGAGCCGGGTGCTGAAGCACGACTGGTTGAACTGCCAGAAGCCGATGAAGATGTAAGAGGCGATGGCCAGGATCGACGCGCCGGTCGCGAGGCCGTCCAGGCCGTCGGCCACGTTGACGCCGTTCGACGTGCTCACCGTGATGAGCACGACCCAGATCAGGAAGAGCCCGCCGCCGGCGATCGTGCCGAAGAACATGAAGTCGAGCCACGAGATGTCGCGGACGCCGCTGATCATGGTCGAGGCCGGCGTGAGGCCGTTCTCGTTCGGGAACGACAGCGCGAGGACGGCGAACACCGCGCCGACCACCACCTGGCCCGCGATCTTCGCCCAGCCGCCGAGCCCCAGGCTGCGCTGGTTGCGCACCTTGAGGAAGTCGTCGAGGAAGCCCACGGCGCCGAGCCCGACCATCATGAAGAGGACGAGCAGGCCGCTGTTGGTGATCGCGTCGGGCGCGACGACGTGGCCGACGAAGTAGCCGAGCACGGTGCCGATGATCAGGACGATGCCGCCCATGGTCGCGGTGCCGCGCTTGGTGTGGTGCGACTGCGGGCCGTCGTCACGGATGAACTGGCCCCAGCCGAGACGGTGGAACAGCCGGATGAAGAGCGGCGTCATGAGCAGGGTGAAGACCAGCGACACGGCGCCGGCGATGAGCAGCGCGATCACGCGGTCACCCCCGCGAGGCGGTCGCCGAGGTGGCGGAGACCGGCGGACTTCGACGACTTCACGAGCACGACGTCGCCGTCGCGCAGGCTCTGCCGGAGCAGGTCGTACGCCTCGTCGACGGTGTCGACGAGGACGGACTCGCCGTCCCACGAGCCCTCGAGGCCGGCGGCGACGTGGATGTGCCGGGCCTCGTGACCGACGACGACGAGCTGGCCGATGTTCAGGCGCACGACGAGACGACCGACGCGGTCGTGCTCCTCGCGGGCGAGCTCGCCGAGCTCGGCCATCTCGCCGAGCACGGCGACGGAGCGACCACCGGGAGGCACGATCTGCGCGAGGGTCTTGAGGGCCGCGGCGACGGAGTCGGGGCTCGCGTTGTACGCGTCGTTGACGACGGTGACGCCGTCGCCCCCGTCGAGCACCTCCATGCGCCAGCGCTCGGCACGGGCGACGCCCTCGAGCACCGTGACGGCGCGGTCGAGGTCGAGGCCCCACTCCCCTGCCACCGTGAGGGCGGCGAGGGCGTTCATGACGTGGTGCTCGCCGAGGATGCGCAGCCGGACGGGGCGGGAGACCCCGTCGTGGTCGAGCACGAAGGAGGTGCCCTCGCGGGTGACCTCGAGGTCGGACGCCCGGTAGGCGGCCGAGTCGGTCAGGCCGAAGCCGACGACCCGGGCGGCCGTGTCCGCCGCCATGCCGGCGACGCGGTCGTCGTCGACGTTGAGCACGGCGGTCGCCGTCGCGGGCAGGTCGGTCACCATCTCGGCCTTCGCCGCGCGGGTGCCCTCGATGCCGCCGAAGCCGCCGGCGTGGGCGAGGCCCACCTTGAGCACGACGCCGGTGTCGGGTCGGGCGATCGCGACCAGGCGGGCGATCTCGCCCGGGCCGGAAGCGCCCATCTCGACGACGAGGAACTCGGTGTCGAGATCGACGCGCAGCATCGAGATCGGTGCCCCGACGTGGTTGTTGAACGAGCCCTCCGGCGCGACGGTCGGGCCGACGTCGGACAGCACGGCCCGGAGCATGTTCTTGGTGCTCGTCTTGCCGTTCGAGCCGGTGACGCCGACGACGCGCAGGCGACCGCCGCGGCGGACGCGCTCGACCACCCCGGCGGCGAGGCGCGAGAGCGCGGCCACGCCGTCGTCGACGACGACCACGGGGACGGCCAGGTCGAGCGGGCGCTCGGCGACGACGAGCGCGGCGCCGGAGGCGACGGCCGCGTCGGCGAACAGGTGTCCGTCGGTCTCGTCGCCGCGGAGGGCGAAGAACACGGAACCGGCGGTCACGAGCCGGGAGTCGGTCTCGACCGATCCGTCGACGACCTGGCCGGCGTCCTGACCGGCCTCGGGGAGGTGGAGGGCGCCTCCCGCGATCTCGGCCAGCTCGGCCAGCGTGAGGGCGATCACTCGGCCCACCCGGCCTCTCGCAGCGCGGCGCGCGCCTCGTCGCGGGCGGAGTACGGGGTCCGCTCACCACGGATGTCGCGGTAGTCCTGGTGGCCGGGGCCGGCCCAGAGGATCGAGTCGCCCTCGCCGGCCAGGCCGACGGCGGTGCGGATGGCCGCCTCGGGCGGGCTCACCTCGTGGATCTCGTGCTCGGGGTACGCCTCGCGGGCCGCGCCGACCAGGGTCGCGCGGATCTCCGCCGGGTCCTCGAAACGAGGGTGGTGGTCCGTGACCACGAGGATGTCGGAGCCCTCCGCGGCCACGCGGGCCATGTCGCCGCGCTTGGTCTTGTCGCGGTCGCCGTCGGCGCCGAACAGCATGATGACCTTGCCCGGCGTGAAGCGGCGGACGGCTGCGAGGGTGGTGAGGAACGCGTCGGGGCTGTGCCCGAAGTCGACGTAGACGCTCGGCCCACGGTCGCCCGAGACGCGCTCGGTGCGGCCCGGCAGGTAGGCGACGATGCCGCCCTCGGCCTCCAGCGCCTGCGAGATGGCGCCGAGCTCGAAGCCCGCCTCGACGAGCATGACGATCGCCAGGGCGGCGTTCGCGACCATGTGCCAGCCGATCAGCGGCACGCGGGTGACGAGCTCGCGGTTCTCCGGCCCGGTCAGGCGGAACTCGGTCCACGCCGCCTGCTCGTCGAGGATCTCGACGCGCCAGTCGGCCTCGACGTCGGGGAGGATCGTGATCGTCGTCAGCGGCACGCGCGCGTTGTCGACCACCCGGTGGCCGTACGGCGAGTCGAGCGAGATGACCGCGCGCTTCGCCCGGTCGGGCTGGAACAGCGGCAGCTTCGCGTGGAAGTACTCCTCCATGTCCGCGTAGTCGTCGAGGTGGTCGTGGCTGAGGTTCGTGAACGCCGCGACGTCGAAGACCAGGCCGTCGACGCGGTTGCGGCTGAGCGCCTGCGCGCTGACCTCGACGGCCACCGCGCGCACCTCGCTCTCGCGCATGCGGGCGAGCAGGGCGTGCATCTCGCTCGCCTCTGGCGTCGTGAGCCGGCTGACGACGGTGAGGTCGCCGATGTGGCGCTCGGCCGTGCTGCTGAGGCCGGTCACCAGCCCGAGCTGACGGAGCACGCCCTCGAGCAGGTAGGAGGTGCTGGTCTTGCCGTTCGTGCCGGTGACGGCGAACAGGAGGGGCGAGTCGTCGCCCCCGGTGCGGTAGATCCACGCGGACACGTCGCCGAGCGCGGCCCTGGGCGAGTCGACCAGGACGACGGGCAGGCCGCTCTCGCGAGCCAGCTCGAGGCCGGCCGCGTCGGTGAGCAGCGCGACGGCGCCGCCGTCGCGGGCCTGCGAGGCGAACTCGGCGCCGTGCCGGTGCTCGCCGGGCACGCCGACGTACAGGTCGCCGGGGTGGAGGTCCGCCGTGCTCAGCGTGACTCCGGTGACCTCGACGCCGTCGAGGGAACCCTCGTGCTCGAGACCGAACTCGCTGACCAGCTGGGCGAGTGACCTCGCCGACGGATGTTCCGGTCGAAGGACCGGGGGGATCCGGGCGCTCAATGAATCCTCTTCTCTCACCAGGTCTGGGGGATGGCCGGTGCGGGCTCCGTCGACGGAGGGACGCGGTACATCTCGAGGACCTGGGACATGATCTTGTTGAAGGTCGGCGCCGCGGCGGCCGACGTCTTCATGGTACTGGGCTTGGTGAAGGTCACGACGACGACGTACTTCGGGTCCTCGGCGGGGGCGATGCCCGCGACGGACACCACGCGGTCGGAACCGTAGCCCGTGCCGTCGGCGCGGGCCATCTCGGCGGTGCCGGTCTTCGCGGCGACCCGGTAGCCGGGGATGGTCAGGGCGTCCTTCTGCTCGCCTGCCGAGACGACGCTCTCGAGCATGTTCACGGTCGTGTCGGCGGCCCACGGCGACACCACCGTGGTGCCCGCGACGGCCGGTGCCGGCGTGACCGTTCCGTCGGCGGCCGTGCAGCTCTCGACGAGCTGGGACGGGAGCCGGACACCGTGGTTCCCGAGCGTCTGGAAGATGCTCGCCACGTGCAGCGCCGTCGTCGACACGCCCTGGCCGAACGTGGTGTTGATGCTCGTCTGCTGGTCCCACGAGCTCGCGGGTCGCACGCCCTGCGTCGGCTCGCCGAGGAAGCCAACGGCCGTGGGCTCGTTCAGCCCGAACTTGACCATGTAGTCGTGACGGGCCTGGGCGCTCAGGTTCTGGCCGAGCAGCGAGATGCCGACGTTCGACGAGTCGCGCAGGATGCCGGTCAGGGTGAGCCGCTCGGTCGGGTGGAAGCTGGCGTCGTGGATCTCGCCGCCCCACGGGAACGAACGCGAGTAGGGAACGGTCGCCTGGCTAGTCGGGGTGGCCTTCCCCGAGTCGAGCAGCATTGCTGCGGTCATGGCCTTGAAGGTCGAGCCGGGCTCGTAGGAGGCGGTGAAGGCCTTCGAGCCGAGGTCGCCCACGTCCTTCGTCAGGTTCACGTCGTTCGGGTCGACCGAGGGCCAGTCGGCGACGGCCATCAGCTTGCCCGTCGACACCTCCTGGACCACGGCCGTGGCCGACTCGGCGCCGATGGTCTGCGCCTGCTCGGCGATGGCCTGCTGGGCCATGTACTGGAGGTCCTTGTCGACGGTGAGCTTCAGCGTGCCGCCGGCCACCGCCTCCTCCTCGGTCACGGTGCTGCCCGGCAGCTGCACGCCGTCGGCGCCGCGCTCGTAGGTCTCGCTGCCGTTCGTGCCGGCCAGGCAGGAGTCGGCCGTGCGCTCGAGGCCCGCCTGGGGCCCGTCGGTGCCGACGAAGCCGGTCAGGTTGCCGGCCACCGAGCCGTTCGGGTACGTGCGGGCGGACTGCCGCTCGAAGTAGAGCCAGGACACGCCGCTGTTCTTGAGGTCGCGGACGGCCCGGAAGGCGTCGACGTCGACGCCCTTGACGAGGAACGCGAAGTTGGCCTCGGGGTCGCGGCTGAGCGCCTCCTCCATCTTGGCCTCCGACGCGCCGGTGATCTCCGCCACCTGGGCGAGCACCTGGTCCACGGACATGGCGACCTTGGTCTTCTCCCCGTCGGCGTCCGTCGTCGTGACGGTGACGTCGGCGGCGAAGGCCGGCGCGGCGGTGATGTTGTACCGGGTGACGCTGCCTGCGAGGACGGTGCCGTCGTTCGCGGTGATGTCGCCGCGGTCGCCGTAGGTCACCTGCTGGATCTCGCGCTTGTTCTGCGACTGGGCGTTGAGCTCTGCGGCCTGGACGAGCTGGATGTCGGCCAGGCGGACGACGAACACGCCGACCAGGGCGATCACGACGGCCATGGCCAGCGTGGCCCGGAGCCGGCGGCTGCGAGGGGCTGTGTTCACGAAGGTGTCCTCACCGCGGCAGGCCGTGTGGCGCCGGCCGCTGTCGTCGTCAGGTGCGCCCCGGAGGGCACACCGCTAGCGGGTCTGGGGAGCCGCGAGCTGGTCTGGGGCAGACGCTACCGACGGGGTGCCGGATCCTGCGGTCGCCGCGCCCGTCGTGGCCGAGTCGGCCGACGTGTCCGGGTCGGTGTCCTGGGCTGCCCCCGCGTCGGTCGCGGCTGTGTCCGGTGCCGCGGTCGCGAGCGGGACGCCGTCCAGCAGCGTGTTCGGGATCAGGTTGTCGGTGCCGTCCGCCGTGCCGTCGGCAGGGGCCGGGTCGCCGTGCACCGCACCCGTGGTCGGGTCGAGGTACACAGGGTTGGAGTTGCGGACCATGCCCAGCTGCTCGGCGTTGTTCGCGAGGTTCTGCGGCGACGAGAGGACGTCGAGCTGCTCGGAGTACTTCTGCTGGTCGCGCGTCAGCTCGGTCTTCTCGGCCTGCAGGTCGGAGATCGTGTACGCGCCGTCGCTCAGGGCGATGCTGATCGCCAGCTGCGTGAGCAGCAGCACGAAGAGGGAGGCGGTCGCCACGAGGGCGTACGCGATCCGCGGGCGTGCGCGACGCTGGGCCCGGCTCGTGACGATCTCGACCGGAGCACGGCGGGGCTCGTGGGAGGGGCGGCGCTGCGGGATCGGGTCGATCGCGGCGTTGCTCATGCTGTTCTCCGGATTCGTTCGGCTGCGCGCAGTCGCACGGGCTTGGCTCGGGGGTTCAGGTCGATCTCGTCCTCGGACGCGAGCTCGGCTCCACGGACGAGGAGGCGGAAGCCCGGCCGGTGCTCGGGCAGCTCGACCGGCAGCCCCTGGGGCGCCGTCGACGTGGTCCGGGCCGCGAGCTCGCGCTTCACGAAGCGGTCCTCCAGCGACTGGTAGGCGAGGACGACCATGCGGCCCTCCACGGCGATCCGGTCGAGAGCGGCGGGGACGGCCGCCTCGAGCGACGCCAGCTCGCCGTTGACCTCGATGCGGAGCGCCTGGAACACGCGCTTCGCGGGGTGACCCGCCCGCTGGAGGGCCATCGGGGTGGCGGCGATGAGGAGGTCGACGAGCTCGCCGCTGCGACGGAGCGGCGCCTCGGCGCGGTGCTCGACGATGCGGCGGGCGTAGCGCGGGCTGAGCTTCTCCTCGCCGTACTGGTAGAAGATGCGTCGCAGCTCGGACTCGGGGTACTCGGCGAGGATCGTCTCGGCCGTGACCGGGGAGGTCGGGTCCATCCGCATGTCGAGCGGGGCGTCCTTCGAGTACGAGAAGCCGCGCTCGACCCGGTCGAGCTGCAGGGACGAGACGCCGAGGTCGAACAGCACCCCCTGCACCTCGGAGATGCCGAGCCCGTCGAGGGCGTCGGCGACGCCGTCGTAGCGCGTGTGGACGAGGCGTGCCCTGTCGCCGAACGGCCGGAGGCGCTCCCCCGCGATCGCCAGCGCCTCGGTGTCGCGGTCGAGGCCCACCACGGTGAGGTCGGGGAACCGCTCGAGCATCGCGGCGGCGTGGCCGCCCATGCCGAGGGTCGCGTCGACGGCGACGGCACCGGGGCGCGAGATCGCCGGCGCGAGCAGCTCGAGCGTGCGCTCGAGGAGGACGGGGGTGTGGATCTGTTCTGCCATGGCTGACCGGGGCTGGATCCCGGGCCCTGATCCCCATCCATCACGACCTGGCACCGGGGAAGGTGCGCCAGGGCGGACGGCTGGGAGTCAGGGCCGAGGAGCTAGAAGAGCCCGGGGATCACCTCCTCCGTGGTGTTGGCGAACGCGGCCTCCTGGGCCTCGTAGTAGGTGTTCCAGGCGTCGGTGGCCCAGATCTCGGCACGGTTGCCCGCGCCGATGACCGTCAGGTCGCGGCCGAGGCCCGCGTAGTCGCGCAGCTGCGACGGGATGGTGACCCGGTTCTGCTTGTCGGGGACGTCGTCGCTGGCGCCTGACAGGAAGAGGCGCATGTAGTCGCGCCCCTCCTTGCTCGTGATCGGCGCCTGCCGGATGCGCGTGTGCATGTCCTCGAACTCGGCCTGGCTGAAGACGTAGACGCAGCGTTCCTGACCACGGGTCATGACGAGGCCGGAGGCCAGCTCGTCACGGAACTTCGCGGGGAGGATGATGCGGCCCTTCTCGTCGAGCTTGGGCGAGTAGGTGCCGAGGAACATGCGCCTCGCCCCCTCTCGCCCCGCACCCCGTTCGTGGCACGTGCCTCCACTTTACTCCACAATCCACCACCCGGATAGGCGCGGCGGGCACGAAAGTGCCTTGCGCCTCCTCAGATCCGCTCCAGTTCGGGGGTCGTGGGGGTGGAGGAGAAGGGAGGAACCACACCGCGGCCAGCGCAGGGGAAAGGTCGGACCACGGGCCCGCCCGCGGCCGGGAAGCCCCGGGCACACGAGAAAAGGGGCCGGCCCGAAGGCCGACCCCTGAGGTCGTGGTGCGAAGTGGAGGACTAGGAGCGGTCGCCGTCCTGGCGGCGTTCCCACCGGTCGTTGAGGCGGTCCATCATGCTGCCGCTGCGGGCCGGGCGGGAGGCCGCGGGGCGGGATGCGCCAGAAGCCGGCGAGGTCGCCGAGGGGCGAGCCTGTGCACCGCGGCGAGGAGGCGCCATCGCGAACACGGCACCGGCCACGAGGAGCACGAAGCCGGCGACGCCCACGAGGGGGCCGACGGGAGGCTGGCGGATGATGACGCCCGTGACGATGACGGCGATGCCGACGAGGGCTGCGAGCACGCCGATGACGACCATCGTGTAGTTCGGGCGCCCACGGCGCCCGCCGACCGTCGCCACGAAGTCGGAGTCGTTGCTGTAGAGGCTCCGCTCCATCTCTTCGAGGAGTCGTTGCTCCTGTTCGGAAAGTGGCATCTCTTTGTTCCCTTCGAGCACAGGCCCCGCGGCCTCGGGATCACCGCGTGTGGATACGGGCGAGTGTATGCCCGCGCGCTGTGGCTAGGCTAGGCAGCGTGGCTGAGAGTACGCGGTTAGTGGACGTCGTTCAAGAGCGCATCGATCGGTTCCTCGACGACCGCCGACCGGCCCTCCGGGGCATCGCCGACGACCTCTCCCCCTTCGCCCTGTTCTCGAGCGACCTGCTGCGGGGCGGCAAGCGGTTCCGTGCCCTCTTCTGCTACTGGGGCTGGCAGTCCGTGGCCGGTCGCGACGCGGGCTTCGACCCTCTCGGCGCCCCGGTCGACCAGCGGTCGCTCGACGCCGTGATGACCGCCTCGGTCGGCCTGGAGTTCTTCCACGCCGCCGCGCTCGTGCACGACGACATCATGGACAACTCCGACACCCGTCGAGGGCGGCCGGCCGCGCACCGTCGTTTCGAGGCCCTGCACCGTGACGGCGGCTGGTTGGGCTCCGCACCTGACTTCGGCACGTCGGCAGCGCTGCTGATGGGCGATCTCCTCCTGGCGTGGAGCGACGAGCAGATCAGCGAGGCCCTCGACTCCCTCGAGTCCCGGGGCGCGGCCCTCTCGGCACGACGCGAGTTCAACCGCATGCGCACCGAGGTCACGGTGGGCCAGTATCTCGACATCCTCGAGGAGAACGCCTGGCGGAGCGTCCCCGACGTCGACCTCCTCCCCCGCGCCCAGCGGGTCATCGTCTACAAGTCGGCCAAGTACAGCGTCGAGGCGCCGCTGACGATCGGGGCGGCCATGGCCGGCGGCACCGAGGCCGAACTCGAGTCGCTGCGGCGTTTCGGGCTCCCCCTCGGCATCGCCTACCAGCTGCGCGACGACCTGCTCGGCGTCTTCGGCGATCCCGAGGTGACGGGCAAGCCCGCAGGAGACGACCTCCGCGAGGGCAAGCGCACGGTCCTGGTGGCAACGGCCCGTCGGGCCCTGCCGCCGAGCTCGGTCCGGCTGCTCGACGAGCTGCTCGGCGATCCCGACCTCGACGACGACCAGATCGGCGTGCTGCAGGCGACGCTGCGTGAGTCAGGCGCGGTGGAGGCGGTCGAGCAGTCGATCACCGACCAGGTCGAGCGGGCCGTCGCGGCCCTCGACGGAGCTGACCTCGCTCCGTCCGCCAGGGCCCAGCTGACTCGACTCGCCGACACGGTGACGAAGCGCACCTACTGACGGCCAGAGGAGGCTGACGGTCAGAGGAGGCTGACGGTCAGAGCAGGCTCTGCGCGACCCGTCGGACCTCGGCCTTGCGCCCGGCGCGCAGCGCCTCGACCGGGGAGACGCCCAGGCTGTCCTCGACGGAGAGCATCCAGTCGAGCGCCTCGTCGTCGGTGAAGCCGTTGTCGGAGAGCACGGTCGCGGTGCCGCGGAGCTCGTGCATGGGCTCGCCGTCGACGAGGAACGCGGCGGGGGTCACGACGACGCCGTCGACCCGCGTGGAGATGAGGACGTGGTCCTCGAAGAGCCGGTGCACACGGCTCACGCTGAGGCCGAGCATCTCGACGAGGTCCGGCACGGCCAGCCACTCGGTGTCGTCGAACCAGGGCTGCTGAGAGAGATCGGTCACGGGTCAACCTTGCCACGGACACTCGGGCCTCCGCGCCGTTCCGTACTGCCGGAGACACGTCTGTCACGCGAACAACATGAGTCACACCCGTCACTGTGATTGACACGGGTGGCCTCCTGTGCCAACTTTGCAGCACGAGACACGCCGTCGCGGATCAGGTTGTCGACGTGTCGGACGCCACGACCCGAGGATCACCTCATGAACGACAGAAGCTCGGACCGCGCCCTCGACCTCGACGGTTCTCCCGACACGCCCCGCGCCACACGGCTGCCCGGCGCCGCCTTCGGACGGGGCGCCCTCGACGCCGACGGCCGCGGGGCCCGCTCGAGGGTCGCCCGCTCCATGCTCCAGACGGTCCCCATCATGCTCGTCGGCTCGATGGCCCTCAGCCTCGGCATGACCGGTCCCGTCGCCTCGCTGGCGCACGACCAGCAGCCCACGAAGAAGCCGCACGCCTCACCGCGTCCGCTCGCGCTGCCGCCGACCGCCGCCGCTCCCGCGCCCGAGACGTCCGTCGCGACGGTGGACGTCGCCGCGTCGTCGAGGACCGTGCTCGCGCCGTCGACCTACACGGTGGTGGCAGGCGACACCGTCGCCAGCATCGCCGGGTCGTTCGGGCTCAGCACCGCCTCCGTGCTGGCCCTCAACGGCCTCAGCTGGAAGTCGACCATCTTCCCCGGCCAGACGCTCAGCCTGGTCGCGTCGGCGCCGGCACCCGCTCCCTCCGCGACGACCAGCCCGCCGCGGACCGCCGCGGCAGGCAGCTACACGATCGCCCGCGGCGACACCCTCAGCTCGATCGCCGGCGCGCACGGCGTGAGCACCGCCTCCCTGCTCGGCGCCAACGGCCTGAGCTGGTCGAGCATCATCTACCCGGGCCAGGTGCTCTCCCTGCCCGGCGGGGCGTCGACGGCGGCGGCCCCTGCGGCGCCGGCTGCCGCAGCGCACTCCCCCGCCGCGGGCGCCGGGCACGTCATCCGGAGCGGCGAGACCGTCGCCTCCATCGCCCGGCAGACCGGCACGACCGTCCAGGCGCTCCTGGCCGCCAACGGGCTGAGCATGACGAGCACGATCTACGCCGGCCGCACCCTGGTGGTCCCCGGCGCCTCCTCGCCCGCTCCCGCCGCCGCGGCCCCCACGGTCGCCGCGGCCACCGTCGTGACCCCGCTGAGCGCCAGCGCGACCCTCACCGCCGAGCAGCAGCAGAACGCCCGCGTGGTCATCCGCGTCGGTCGTGAGCTCGGAGTCGGCGACCAGGCCATCGTCGTCGCCCTGGCGGCGGCGGCGCAGGAGTCCAGCCTCAGGAACATCGACCACGGCGACCGCGACTCCCTCGGCCTCTTCCAGCAGCGTCCGAGCACCGGCTGGGGCACACCCGCCCAGCTCACGGACGCGGCCCACGCGACGAAGCTCTTCTTCGGCGGTCGGACCAACCCGAACCCGGGCAAGACCCGTGGCCTGCTCGACATCCGCGGCTGGGCCTCGATGTCGCTGACGGACGCCGCCCAGGCGGTGCAGCTCTCTGCCCACCCCACGGCCTACGCCAAGTGGGAGGCGCCGGCGCGCACGTGGCTCAGCACGCTGGGCTGACCTGCCCCGGCGGCCTCGGCGGCGACCACGGCACCGACCTCGTTCGACACGCGCCGGTGAGCCGCCCCGGCCACCGGCCGGTCGACTCGTAAGATCGCCTCGATGAGCGCGAACCAGACTGACCCGATGATCGGCCGGCTCATCGACGACAGGTACCAGGTCCGCTCGCGCATCGCCCGTGGCGGCATGGCCACGGTGTACCTGGCCACCGACCTGCGTCTCGAGCGCCGGGTCGCGATCAAGATCATGCACGGGCACCTGGCCGACGACGCCTCCTTCAAGGAGCGGTTCATCCAGGAGGCGCGCTCGGCAGCGAGGCTCGCCCACCCCAACGTCGTCAACGTCTTCGACCAGGGCCAGGACGACGACAGCGCCTACCTCGTCATGGAGTACCTGCCCGGCATCACGCTGCGCGAGCTGCTGCAGGACCACAAGGTCCTCACGAGCGAGCAGGCGATGGACATCCTGGAGGCGGTGCTCGCCGGGCTCGCCGCAGCGCACCGCGCGGGCATCGTCCACCGCGACCTCAAGCCCGAGAACGTCCTCCTCGCCGACGACGGGCGCATCAAGATCGGCGACTTCGGCCTCGCCCGCGCCGCGACCGCGAACACGGCCACCGGCGCGGCCCTCCTCGGGACCATCGCGTACCTCTCCCCCGAGCTCGTGACCCGCGGGGTCGCGGACACGCGGAGCGACATCTACGCACTCGGCATCATGCTCTACGAGATGCTGACCGGCGAGCAGCCCTACAAGGGCGAGCAGCCGATGCAGATCGCCTACCAGCACGCCAACGACACCGTGCCCGCGCCCAGCTCGGCGAACCCTTCGGTCCCCGCCGAGCTCGACGAGCTCGTGCTGTGGGCGACGGCGCGCGACCCCGAGCACCGTCCCAGGGATGCCAGGGCGATGCTCGACCAGCTCGTCGACGTCCAGCGCGTGCTCGCTGATCCGTCGGGCGCTCCCCTCGGCCGCACCATGGTGCTCCCCGCAGCCTCCGCGACGATGGTCCTCCCCCGTGGCGGCACCGGCGAGACCCAGGTCCTGCCCAAGGCGCGTCACCGCACCGGACCGGTCGGGCCGGCTGCCGTCGACACCGTCTCCGAGCTCTCCGACGTGGCGCGTCGACGTCGACGCCGTGGATTCGCCTGGATCGTCCTGGTGCTCGTGCTGGCCGTGGTCGGCGGCGGCGCGGGATGGTGGTTCGGCGCGGGGCCGGGCAGCCAGGTCGCCGTCCCCGAGGTGACCGGTCAGGACCCGGCTGCGGCCACGGCCGCCCTCGAGGCGGCGGAGTTCGTCGTGGCCGACCAGAACGCCTCCGACTTCTCGGTCGAGGTGCCGACCGGACAGGTGATCGGGACCGACCCCGGCTCGTCCTCGCGCCTCCAGAAGGGCTCCACCGTCACGCTCGTCGTCTCGCAGGGCCCGCAGCCGCTCGACCTCCCGACCGTCGTCGGCCAGTCGGAGGACTCGGCCCGCGCCTCCTTGTCCTCGTTCTCCGTGCAGGACTCCGTGCCGCAGTTCGACGACGCCGACCCTGGCACCGTCCTCGCCGTCTCCGGGGTCGACGCCACGGGGGCGGCGGTCGACCTGGCCGGGGCCGCCCAGTACGGCGAGCAGCAGCCCGTCACCTTGACCGTGTCGCTCGGTCCTGTGCCCGACGTCGTCGGCCAGTCCGTCGAGGACGCCCAGGCCGCGCTGCAGGAGGTCGGGCTCACCGGCGTCGAGGCAGGTACCGAGTTCAGCGACGACGTCGACGAGGGCGCCGTGATCCGCGCCGACGCGCAGCAGGACGGTCCGATCCGCCCTGGTGCCGCCCTCGATCTCGTCGTCTCGAAGGGGCCGCCGCCCGTGACCGTCCCCGACGTCACCGGCAAGACCATCGACCAGGCCACGGCCCAGCTGCAGGCGCTCGGCCTCCGGGTCAGCTACGACCGGTGCACGGCGTTCACCTGCGCCTTCTACGACTGGGAGGCGAGCCTGCCGGTGCTGGCGACCGACCCGCCCGCCCAGAGCACGGCCGCCCGCGGGTCGACCGTGCGGCTCAGCTACCGCGTCGAGTGACGCCAGAGCCTGCCAGAGCCTGCCAGGGACCACGAAGGGCCCGCCTCCCCCAGGAGGCGGGCCCTTCGTGTCGGTCTCGCGGTGAGCCGAGGAGGCGCGGCCTAGTTGGCCGCGAGTTCTTCCGCCACGAGGAACGCGAGCTCGAGCGACTGCATGTGGTTCAGCCGCGGGTCGCAGAGCGACTCGTACCGCGTCGCGAGCGTGGCCTCGTCGATGTGCTCGGAGCCGCCGAGGCACTCGGTCACGTCGTCGCCGGTCAGCTCGATGTGGATGCCGCCGGGGTGCGTGCCCGCTGCGCGGTGCGCCTCGAAGAAGCCCTTGACCTCGTCCATGATCTCTTCGAAGCGCCGGGTCTTGTAGCCCGTCGGCGTCGTGAGGCCGTTGCCGTGCATCGGGTCGCTGACCCAGAGCGGGGTCGCGTCGGCGCCCTTGATCGCCTCGAGCAGCGGCGGCAGCGACTCGCGGATCTTGCCGGCCCCCATGCGCGTGATGAAGGTGAGGCGGCCAGGCTCGCGGTCGGGGTCGAGCACGTCGATGAGCCTGAGCATGTCGTCCGGCGTGGTCGACGGGCCGAGCTTCACGCCGATGGGGTTGCGGACCCGCGAGAGGAAGTCGACGTGGGCGCCGTCGAGGTCGCGGGTGCGCTCGCCGATCCACACGAAGTGCGACGAGAGGACGTAGGGGTCGCCCGTGCGCGAGTCGATGCGCGTCATGGGGCGCTCGTAGTCCATCAGCAGGCCCTCGTGGCTGGTGTAGAACTCGACGCGCTTGAGCTCGTCGAAGTCGGCACCAGCCGCCTCCATGAAGCGGATCGCCTTGTCGATCTCCTTCGCGAGGTGCTCGTAGGCGGCGTTGGCGGGGTTGGAGGCGAAGCCCCTGTTCCAGCTGTGCACCTGACGGAGGTCGGCGAAGCCGCCCTGCGTGAACGCGCGGATCAGGTTGATCGTCGACGCGGAGGTGTGGTACCCCTTCACGAGCCGGGCCGGGTCGGCCCGCCGCGACTCGGGCGTGAAGTCGTAGCCGTTGACGATGTCGCCGCGGTAGGCCGGCAGGGTCACGCCGTCACGGGTCTCGGAGTCGCTCGACCGGGGCTTCGCGAACTGGCCGGCCATGCGACCCATCTTGATGACGGGGACGGAGGCGCCGTACGTGAGGACGACGGCCATCTGCAGGATCGTCTTCACGCGGTCGCGGATCTGGTCGGCGGTGGCGCCGGCGAAGGTCTCGGCGCAGTCGCCGCCCTGGAGCAGGAAGGCGTCACCGCGGGCCGCGGCGGCGAGCCGGTCGCGCAGGGTGTCGACCTCGCCCGCGAAGACGAGGGGCGGCAGCGCGGCGATCTCGGCCGACGCGGCTTGGACCGCTGACGGGTCCGGCCAGGCGGGCTGCTGCTTGATGGGGAGCGTGCGCCAGTAGTCGAGCCCGTCGATCACGTCGGTGGTGGAGGCGTCGGTGACGGCGCCCGCGGACGGTTCGGCGATGGGGACCACGGTCTTCCTTGCAGCTAGGACGAGCCAGGGACCGATCGATCCCAGCGGTCGAGCCTACCGCGAGGAGGCCACGCGCTTCTCCTTCACGGAGGAGGCGTAGACGTCGGCGTACTCCTGGCCGCTGAGGGCGCCGAGCTCGTACATGATCTCGTCGGTGATGGACCGGAGGATGAACCGGTCGCCCTCCATGCCCTCGAACCGGCTGAAGTCGAGGGGCTCGCCGAAGACGATGCCGACCCGGCGGATCTTGGGGATCTTGGTGCCCGTCTTCATGACCTTCTCGGTGTCGATCATGGCGACCGGCACGACGGGGACGTGCCCCTCGAGGATCATGCGCGCGACGCCCGTGCGGCCGCGGTAGAGCTTGCCGTCGGGGCTGCGGGTGCCCTCGGGGTAGATGCCCAGCTGCTCGCCGCGCCCCAGGACCGACAGGCCCGTCGCGAGCGACGCCTCCGACGCCTTGCCGCCCGAGCGGTCGATCGACAGCTGGCCGGTCGCGGTGAAGAACAGGCGCATCGCCCAGCCCTTCAGGCCCGATCCGGTGAAGTAGTCGCTCTTGGCGAGGAACGAGATGCGCCGCTCGAGCGCGAGGGGCAGGAAGATCGAGTCGACGAACGAGAGGTGGTTGCTCGCGAAGATCACGGCGCCGGACGCGGGGACGTTCTCGAGCCCGCGGACCCAGGGACGGAAGACGGTGAGCATCAGCGGGCTCGCCACCATCGTCTTCAAGAACCAGTAGAGCATCGGGGCCCCTCCCTCTTCGGCGGTCGGAGTCTAGCGAGTGGACGCGTGCAGCCGGGCCAGGTCGGCGGCGCCCACGACGCCCGCGTCGTTGACCAGCTCGGCGATGACGAAGTCGGGCTCGGGGTGGAAGCCCCGCGCCGGCAGGTGCTCGTGGAACGCCTTGCGGACCGGGGCGAGGAGGAGCTCGCCGGACTGTGCCACTCCCCCGCCGAAGACGAAGACCTGCGGGTCGAGGATGGCGGCCAAGGAGGCGGCGGCCTGGCCGAGCCAGGTGCCCAGCTGGCGGAGCGCCTCGAGGGCCCCCGGGTCGCCTGCCTGCATCAGCGCGGCGACGTCGTGGCCGGAGAGCTCGCCCTTCTCCGCCCGTACGGCGGCGAGTGCCGAGCCGACGCCGCCGAGGTCGGCCACCTCGCCGGCCATCCGCAGCAGGGCGCGGCCGGAGCCGTACTGCTCGATGCAGCCGCGTGCGCCGCAGCCGCACGGCAGCCCGTCGGGGACGATGCGCATGTGCCCGAGCTCGCCGCCCGTGCCGAAGCCGCCGCGGAGCAGGCGGTCCTGGGCGACGACGGCACCGCCGACGCCCGTGCCGATGGTGAGCATCGTCATGTCGCTCGCGAGGCGGCCGGCGCCGAACCGGAACTCGGCCCAGCCCGCCGCGTTCGCGTCGTTGTCGATCGTGATGTGCAGGTCGAGCTGCTCGGAGAGCCTGGCCCTGAGCGGCTCGTTGCGCCACGGGATGTTCGGCGTGTAGTAGACGACGGACTGTGAGGCGTCGATGAAGCCGGGGGCAGCGACGCCCGCGGCCACCACGTCGGGGTGTCGCGCCTGGAGGCCCTTCACCATCGCGACGACGGCGTCGACGATCGCTCCGGCGTCGCCGGCGGGGGTCGGGACCCGTTCTTCGGCGACGATCTCGCCCAGCTCGGTGACGACTCCGCCCGCGATCTTCGTCCCGCCGATGTCAATGCCTATTGCCTGCACGATCGACGAGTCTATCCTCGGGCGCTCAGCTGCCGTTCCACGACGCCCGCAGGTCGTCACGGGACGCCAGGAGGGGCCACCGCTAAGCTCGTCGGACCCTGCCGGTGCCGAAGGAGCTGCCGTGAACGAACACACCGTCCCCCTCGTGGTCCCTGCCGACCCGACCGCCAACGCGACCGACCTGCTCGTGGAGCGAGCCGCGGCCACGCCGAACGAGCCGTTGTTCTCCGTGCCCGACGGCACGGGCGGCTGGACCGACGTGACCGCCGCCGAGTTCGCCGCCCGCGTGCGCGAGGTCGCCAAGGGCCTCATCGCGGCCGGCATCCAGCCCGGCGACGTCGTGGGCCTGATGAGCCGCACGCGCTACGAGTGGACGCTGGTCGACTTCGCCGTCTGGTTCGCGGGCGCGCTGCTCGTGCCCGTCTACGAGACGTCGTCGCCGAGCCAGGTGCACTGGAACCTCAGCGACTCCGGCGCCGTGGCGGTCTTCGTCGAGACGCCGGACCACTTCGCGCGCTTCGACGAGGTGCACCCCGAGCTGCCCGACGTCGCCCACGTCTGGCAGATCGACCTCGGCGACCTCGACAAGCTCGCCCGCTCGGGTCGCGGCGTGTCCGACGACGAGCTCGAGCGTCGCCGCACCCTGGCGAACGGCGACGACCTCGCCACCATCATCTACACGTCGGGCACCACCGGCCGCCCCAAGGGCTGCATGCTCACCCACGCCAACTTCGTCGAGACCAGCCGCAACGCCGCGGTGGCCATGGGCGACGTCGTGGCGCCGGGCTCGTCGACGCTCCTCTTCATCACCACCGCCCACGTCTTCGCCCGCTTCATCGCGGTCCTGTCCGTGCACGCCGGGGTGAAGGTGGGGCACCAGGCCGACACCAAGCAGCTGCTCCCGTCGCTCGCCTCCTTCCGTCCCACCTTCCTGCTCGCCGTGCCCCGGGTGTTCGAGAAGGTCTACAACTCCGCCGAGCAGAAGGCCGAGGCCTCCGGCAAGGGCGGCATCTTCCGTCAGGCCGTCGCCGTCGCGATCGCCCACTCGAAGGCCCTGGACGAGGGAACGGTGCCGCTCGGCCTGCGCCTCCGCTTCGCCCTGTTCGACCGGCTCGTGTACGGCAAGCTGAAGAAGGCCATGGGCGGCAACATCCGGTACGCGGTGTCGGGCTCCGCTCCCCTCGGCACCCGTCTCGGCCACTTCTTCCGCAGCCTCGACATCCGCATCCTCGAGGGCTACGGCCTGACGGAGACCACGGCGCCGGCCTCGGTGAACCTCGTGTCGCGCTTCAAGATCGGCACGGTCGGGCCGGCCCTGCCGGGCGTCTCGCTGAGGATCGACGACGACGGCGAGGTGCTGGTCAAGGGCGAGAACGTCTTCGCCGGCTACTGGAAGAACGAGGAGGAGACGGCCGCGGTCATGCAGGACGGCTGGTTCCGCACGGGCGACCTCGGCAGCCTCGACGGTGACGGCTACCTCACCATCACGGGCCGCAAGAAGGAGATCATCGTCACGGCGGGCGGCAAGAACGTCGCCCCCGCCGTGCTCGAGGACCCGATCCGCGCGAACCCGCTCGTCGGCCAGGTCGTCGTCGTGGGCGACCAGCGCCCGTTCATCTCGGCGCTCGTCACCCTCGACCCCGAGATGCTGCCGGTCTGGCTGAACAACGCGGGCGAGGCCGCCGACATGCCGCTCGCCGAGGCTGCCGAGCACCCTGCCGTCCTGGCCGAGGTGCAGCGGGCCGTCGACCTCGCGAACGAGGCGGTGTCGCGAGCGGAGTCCATCCGCAAGTTCGTCGTCCTGCCGATCGAGCTGACCGAGGCCAGCGGGCACCTGACGCCGAAGATGAGCGTCAAGCGGGCCGTCGTGATCAAGGACTTCGCCGGCCAGATCGCCGATCTCTACACCGTCTACCCCAACACGGAGTCGGTCAGGACCGTGTCGTCCGCGGACAAGCCCGACTCCGCCGCCTGACCGAGGGAGCTGCTGGTGGTGCGCCGATCAGGCCCGCCACCAGTCGCTCGCCCGGATCTGCCTGAGGGCGTCGCGACGGGTCTCGGTCTCGAGGGTCATGACGTAGAGGGTGCCGGCGAGGTGGTCGGTCTCGTGCTGGAGCGCCTGGGCCATCAGGCCGTCTCCCTCGAGCACGACCGGCTCGCCGTCCAGGTCGATGCCCTCGACGCGGGCCCGGGACCAGCGCGGAGTCGGGAACCAGAAGCCCGGCACGGACAGGCAGCCCTCCTCCACCAGCTCCTTCTCGCCCGACAGCTCGGTGATCTCGGGGTTCAGGACGTAGCCGACCTCGCCGTCGACGTTGTAGCTGAATGCCCGGAGCCCGACGCCGATCTGTGGCGCGGCCACGCCGGCACGGCCCGGCTCGCGCACGGTGTCGAGGAGGTCGTCGACCAGCGAGGCCAGCCGTGCGTCGCCCACCCGGACGGGGTCGGAGGGCGACCGGAGCACCGGGTCGCCGAAGAGTCGGATGGGTCGGACGCTCACGACGAGCACCTCCTGGGAACGGGACGGGGAACGGGGCTCTGGGCCGCCGGAGACAGAGGGAGCCTGCCGGGATCGCCCGTCGGGCGACGTGGCGTGCAGGTGCTTCAAGAATAGTGACGGTATCGTCGTCGTCGTGCATGTACTCAGCGTCAGTTCTCTCAAAGGCGGCGTCGGCAAGACGACCGTGACGCTCGGACTCACGTCGGCGGCCTTCGCCAAGGGCCTCCGGACCCTGGTGGTCGATCTCGACCCGCAGTCCGACGTCTCCACGGGCCTCGACATCACCGTCGCGGGTCACCTCAACGTCGCCGACGTGCTCGCGTCGCCGAAGGAGAAGACGGTCAGGGCGGCGATCGCCCCCAGCGGCTGGACCAAGGGGCGCACGGGCAAGATCGACGTCATGATCGGCAGCCCCTCGGCCATCAACTTCGACGGGCCGCACCCGTCCATCCGCGACATCTGGAAGCTGGAGGAGGCGCTCGCGAACGTCGAGGCCGACTACGACCTCGTCCTGATCGACTGCGCACCCTCCCTCAACGCCCTGACGCGCACCGCCTGGGCCGCGTCCGACCGCGTCACCGTGGTCACCGAGCCCGGCCTGTTCAGCGTCGCGGCCGCCGACCGGGCCCTGCGCGCGATCGAGGAGATCCGCCGAGGCCTCTCGCCCCGCCTGCAGCCCCTGGGAATCATCGTCAACCGTGCCAGGGTCCAGTCGATCGAGCACCAGTTCCGCATCAAGGAGCTGCGCGACATGTTCGGCCCCCTCGTCCTCAGCCCTCAGCTGCCCGAGCGCACGTCGCTGCAGCAGGCCCAGGGCGCCGCCAAGCCGCTGCACGTCTGGCCCGGCGAGAGCGCCCAGGAGATGGCACGGAACTTCGACCAGCTGCTCGAGCGCATCATGCGGACGGCGAAGATCGGCGACTACGCGGAGCCTGCCCCGCGCTGAGTCGGTCCGCGCTGTATCCGACCTGATCCGTGCCACAGTCGCGGCGTGTCACAGCCGGTTCGTGCAGCAGTCGACGCGTGTCACGACCGGTTCCAGCCGCAGTCGGCTCATGCCGATGCCGCAGCCGGCAGGCCGGAAGTCATCCGCCGCCGAGCGTCAGCTCGCGCGGTCGCCCCGGCGTGCGGCGAGCTCGTCGGAGGGATCTGCCGCCGGAGTGCTGTCGAGCTCGACGAGGCTGGTCTCGACCTCGCGGAGGACCTTGCCGACGGCGATGCCGAAGACGCCCTGTCCGCGACTGACGAGGTCGATGACCTCGTCGTTCGAGGTGCAGAGGTACACGCTGGCTCCGTCGCTCATGAGCGTGGTCTGTGCCAGGTCGCTGACCCCCGCCTCCCGCAGCTGGTTCACGGCCGTGCGGATCTGCTGGAGGGAGATGCCGGTGTCGAGGAGGCGCTTCACGAGCTTCAGCACGAGGATGTCGCGGAAGCCGTAGAGACGCTGCGAGCCGGAGCCGGCAGCGCTGCGGATGGTGGGCTCGACCAGGCCGGTGCGGGCCCAGTAGTCGAGCTGGCGGTAGCTGATGCCCGCGGCGCGGGCCGCGACGGTGCCGCGGTAGCCACTGTCGGCGTCGAGCTCGGGCATGCCGTCCGTGAAGAGCAGGCCCCGCTCGTAGCGGGATCCCTCAGGGGAACCTGACTCGTTCATGCACTTGCCTTCCACGTCGCGATCTGACCCGAAACATTCAACACCGGGTTGATGGTTCGACCTGGTCCCACGGTACCCACATCGGGTGCTCGTCGAGGCGACATCCGCGTCGAGGAGTCGGCGTGTCGAGGATATTCGTCGACGGCGCCGCCGTCTACGTGTCGAGGCGGTCGAGGGCAGAGCGGATGAGGGAGGTGCGGACCACCTCGAGCTGCCCGGCGAGCTCTCGGGAGAGCTCCGCGACCCGGGCCCGACCGGCAGGGTCACGACGACGCGCGACCGAGGCGAGCGCGCTCTCGATGAGGCTCAGCTCGCGCTCCGCGGCCGCGCGGAAGCTGCGCAGGTGACGGGGCTCGATGCCTGAGCGACCGAGCTCGACGAGTGCCACGAGGACTGCCAGGGGCTCGTCGCCGTAGGACTCGGACGGCGAGATCAGGGACGACGCGATCGCGTCGTCGAGCAGGGCCGAGGAGGCGCCGGACTCGCGGAGCAGGTCTGCCCGGGAGAAGCGGCGCACGGTCGAGAGCATCGACACGGGAGCCGAGCCCGTCGGGAGCGTCGAGGGCCGGCCGGCGTCGAGGTCGTCCAGGTGCTGGCGGATGACCTTGAGCGGCAGGTAGTGGTCGCGCTGGAGGCCGAGGATGAAGCGCAGGCGCTCGACGTCGGCCGACGAGAACTTGCGGTAGCCGGACGCCGTGCGCACGGGCGTGACCAGCTGACGCTCTTCGAGGAACCGGAGCTTGCTGTTGCTGAGGTCGGGGAACTCGGGCTTCAGACGCGCCAGGACCTGCCCGATCGTCAACAGGTCGGCCGCCCCGGTCGGCGACGACCGGGCGGCGGCGGAGCCGGGCACTACTGGAGCGCCAGGTTGGCCAGGTCGACGCGCGAGGCGTAGAAGGTGAGGCGGAACTTGCCGACCTGCACCTCGGCGCCGTCGCTGAGCAGGGCCTCGTCGATGCGGACGCCGTCGAAGTACGTGCCGTTGAGCGACCCGAGGTCGTTGACCGTGAAGGTCGTGCCCGACCGACGGAACTCGGCGTGCTTGCGGCTGACCGTGACGTCGTCGAGGAAGATGCCCGCGTCGGGGTGCCGACCCGCGACGGTGACGTCGGAGTCGAGGAGGAACCGGGCGCCGATGTTCGGGCCCCGCCGGACGACGAGGAGGGCAGAACCGGACGGGAGGGCAGCCACGGCCTCGCCCTCGTCGGACGTCGCCCCGCCCTGGAGGGCGGCCAGCTGGGCCTGGTACTCCTCGTTGAAGCTGAGGGTGGTGTCGACCTCGCGGGAGGACCCGGGGACGCCTTGGACCGGAGTGTGCGCCGTGTGGCCGTCGACACGGGCGTCGCCGTGCTGCTCGGGGCCGTGCTCGTCGGACACGTGGTGAACGGGCTCTGCCATCGTGGACCTCCTTCGGGTGACCAGCGTATCGGATCGACGGCACCCGGCGGCAACGCTTTTCCGGGCGGTCCGCAGCGGGGCGGGCGGGCGTCCGCCTAAGGGAGGACAGGACCAGGGGCTGTCGGCGGTTCCTCCGAGAACTCACGACCACCTCCTCGACGGTTCATAGGGAACTGATGGGCGAGCGCCGTTCCATGGTCCTCATCACCTCGACCACCGCCTCAGGAGGCACCTCATGAACGACCGCGAGAGCGACGCCGACCGCACCGCTGACCAGCCGACGCCCGCGACGACGCCGACCCCGACCCCGACCGACGCGGCTCCGCCCGAGGTGCACACGCTTCCCCACGTGACGGGTGCCTCCGAGGCCCGCTTCGTGTCCGCCGCCGCCGAGGACCCGGCCGCGACCCAGGGCCGTCCGGCCGCGGTCGGGCCCGAGCTGCCCGCCGCGTTCGGCCCCCGGCCCTCGCGCCGCCGCCGCCCCGGCCGGTGGGCCCTCGTCACGGGAGCGGCCGCGGTCCTCGTGCTCGGCATCGGCGGGGCCGGCGTGGGCGCCTGGTCGCTCGGCCACTCCGTCGGCCTCGCCGCCGCGGAGGCACGCCAGCAGACCTACCAGCTCTCGCCCCAGCAGCTCCCGTCGCAGGGCTCGCCGTTCGGCAGCTCGGACGGGTCGTCGTCGGGAGGCCAGCTGCTCCCCGGCCAGGACCAGGGCGGCACGGGCGGGACCGGCACCTCAGAGTCGTCCGCCACCGCGGCCACCGCGGACGAGACGCAGGGCGTCGTGACGATCGTCAGCACCCTGAACTACGACCCGTCGTACAGGTCGGCCGGCACCGGGATGGTCATGACGGCCAACGGGCTCGTGCTCACGAACAACCACGTCGTCCAGGGCGCCACGAGCATCGAGGTCACCGACGAGACGACCGGGCAGGCCTACACCGCGAAGGTCGTCGGCACCGACGCCACGAACGACGTCGCCGTGCTGCAGCTCGAGGACGCCAGCGGGCTCACCCCCGTCGACTTCGACGCGTCGGGCGCCGTCGCCACCGGCGACGCCGTGCACTCGACCGGCAACGCCGGCGGCACGGGCGACCTGGTCACGGCCGAGGGCACGGTCCTGGCCACCGACCAGGCGATCTCGGTCGCCAGCGAGACCGGCAGCGGCACCGAGTCGCTGTCGGGCCTGATCGAGCTGCAGTCCGACGTCGTCTCCGGCGACTCCGGAGGGCCTCTGCGCGACGCGGACGGCGAGGTCGTCGGGATCGTGACCGCCGCCTCCTCGGGCACCGCCCCCATCACCGGCTACGCCATCCCGATCTCGCACGCGCTCACGATCGCGAGGCAGATCGTCGCGGGTCAGGGCAGCTCGACGGTCCAGATCGGCCTGCCTGCCTTCCTCGGCGCGCAGATCTCGGGCACGGCGACGGGCACCGGGGCAGGCGTCCCGATCGCCGGCACCGTCCAGGGCAGCGCCGCCGAGTCGGCCGGCCTCGTGGCCGGCGACACCGTCACCGCGCTCGACGGCACCCCCGTCGCGGACGCCTCCGCCCTCACCGCGGCCGTCCAGGCACACGACGCGGGCGACCAGGTGCAGCTGACCTGGACCGACGCTGCCGGCACGAGCCACACCGCGACGGTGACCCTCGGCGAGGGCCCCGCGGCCTGACCGCAGCGAGCACGAAGGCCCTCCCTCCGCATCCGGAGGGAGGGCCTTCGTCCGGTCAGCCGAGCAGGTCGAGGAGACGCCGGGGGCCGACGACGGACCCGCCTGCTGCGCGGACGCGGTCGGCCAGGCCGCGATCGGCCGTCACGACGACGACCCTGGGGTGCGCTCCCCCCTCGGTCGCCGAGGCGACGCGCTGCTCGACCTCCACGACGATCGCGTCGTCGCCCTCGCCGGTCGCGCGACGCACCGTCAGCCCGTCGACGTCAGCGGCGTCGCGGGCCCTGCCCTCGAGGACGACCGTCGTCGTCGGCCACCAGGACGTGGCGGCGCCGGGACCCTCGGGCGGAGCGTCGGACAGGAGCCCGGCAGGCAGGCCGACCGCGAGCGCGTCGGCCAGGGACCCGAGGAGGCGGGCGGCGCCTCCTGCGCGGTCGCGCCACCAGCCGTCGGGCCGGGACCCCACGACGTTCGCCGCGTCGACGACGAGGTGCACGTCGTCGTCGAGCTGGGCCCGGAGGCCGGGCCACGAAGCCGCCAGGCCCGGGTGCAGCGGCAGGACGTCGAGCTCGGCGCGCGGCACCCAGCGCAGCTCGAGGCTCTCGGCGTCGGAGATGACAGGGTCGAAGGCGCGCGTGACGGCCGCGACGACGGTCGTGTACGACCAGAAGCCGAGGTCGAGGACCGACTGGGAGCGGAGGCGGAGCGCGTCGGCCGGGACGGCGGCCTCCTCGCCGGCCTCGCGAAGCGCGCCCGCGACGGCTGTCTCGTCGAAGTCGCGGGCGCCGCCCGGCAGGCCCCAGGTGCCGCCGAAGTGGCTCCACTCGACGCGGTGCTGCAGGAGGACGCGGTCGTCGGCGTCGACGGCCAGGAGGCCGGCGGCACCGTTCCGGCCCCAGAAACGGCGGCCGTCGGGGCCCTCGACCCAGCCGTCGGCGGGTCCGTGGACGGTCACGACTGCTGGGACAGGACGACGAGGCCCGCCACGGTGCCGAGGACGGCGAAGGCGCCGAGCACCAGGCCGACGATCGCGAGGACGAGACCCGAGCGCAGGGGGCCGCGGGCCCGCAGTGCGCGGCTGCGCCGGATGCCGAGCACGCCGTAGACGAGGGCGCCGAGGGAGAACACCACGTTGAGCGCGGGGATCGGCACCGCGAAGGCGAGCACGCCGGCCGCGACGGACAGGAACGCCGCGATCGGTCGGTCGGAGGCGGGGCGGGGGTCGGCGTCGCGCGTCATCGCTGGTGCTCCTCGGTTCGGTGGCCCCAGGTTACCGGCCCCCGCTCCGAGGACGACCTGACACCCAACCGGCCGGCCGGGGACTCCGAACGAGGACAGGGGGCTGGCCCGGAACCCGATGTCGGGTCAGCCCTCCACTCGTGCTGCCGCCGTCTCGGTTCCCCCCTGCAGTCACTGCTGCTGGACGGAGAAGACGTTTCCTGCGGGGTCGTGGAACCAGGCGATGTCCGGGCCGTGGCCCGAGGCGCGACCCCGGACGACCTGGTCCTCGCCGGCCCAGGGCCCACCGGGGTCGGGGCTCAGCCCGCGCTCGGCCAGGTCGGCGAGGGCGACGTCGAGGTCGTCGACGACGAGGTTCAGGACGGTGAACCCGGCCGGGCGGTGGTCGTCCTTGCCGTACACCAGGACGTTCGCGGCGCTGCCGGGCAGCTGGAGCTGCAGCATGCTGCCGTCCATCAGGGGCGTGACGGCGAGCCCGAGCACCTCGCCCCAGAACTCGGCCGCAGCCGGGACGTCGTCGACGCTGAAGCCGCTGTAGGCACTGACGGGCTCGAACACGGGGCCTCCTCGATCGGGTCACCAGTGTGCTCCACGGGGCGTGCCGCAGGGAAGGGCCCACCGGGCTCCTGCGGCCGTCCGGCGATCGGCTCAGACGAAGCGGACGGTCTGCTGGAGGCGCTCCCGGATCTCGAAGACGTCGGAGAGCGCCGTCCGGTCGCCGAGCTCGGGACCGTGCCGCAGCACCTGGGCGAGCAGCGACCTCCGGAGCACCCAGGTGCTCCCCCGTCGCCCGCGCCCGACCTGCTCGAGCGCCGTGGGCAGGTCGTCGTCGGGGACGACGACCAGCTGGTGGGTGAACGACACCCGGGTCTCCCGCCGGACGGCGCGGGCCTGCCTCGTCACGTCGCGGACCGGCTGCTCGTCGAGGGGGATGCCCGGGCCGACCAGGTCGCCCTTGGACACCGTCACCTCGCTCCCCCAGTCGGACGACTGCACGGCGAACAGGCCGGAGGGGCCGAGCACGATGTGGTCGAGCTTGCCGTCGGCGCCGGCGTCGACGTCGCTCCAGATGGTAAAGCCGATGCCGAGCCCGGTCACGATCGCGACCGTCGCCTCCTCGGCCAGGGCGTCGGCGAGCACGTGCCGGATCTCCGGGGGCGCGCTCCGCACGAGCGCCTCGTCGTAGGGGTCGTCGAGGGGCACGCCGCGGCCGACCCACTCGCGCATCAGCGACAGGTAGCGCTCGCGGTTGGCGCCGCCGGGGTGGCCGTGCACCCGCGCTCTCGGCCGGGAGTCGGTGCGCTGCGGGTCGCGGGGCGGCGGGGCCCAGCTGGGGGCAGGCGTGGCGGACGAGGAGGCGGAGCCCGCGGGGCCGGACGCCGTCGACGACGGGCGGCGACGGTCGTACGCGGCCCGCGCCTCCGGCGTGCCGACCAGCTCCCAGGCGAGCTGCAGGTCGCGGAACGCCGACGCGCTGCCGCCGAGGTCGGGGTGCGTCTCGCGGGCGAGGCGGCGGTAGGCCCGTCGCAGGTCGTCGTCGGAGGCCGTGGAGGGGACGCCGAGCACCTCGTAGGCGGTCGCGGAGGCAGGACTGGGCGTCACCCCGCCACGATATCGGGCCGGGGCTGGGCTTCTCGTCGACGTCCACCGGACGCGGAGGCGCCCCGCCTACCGTGCACGCCACACGTCCCCCACGAGAGGAAGCACCGCATGCCCGTTCCCGTCCGCACCGTCATGAGCCCCGCCCGCTACGTCCAGGGCAAGGACGCGATCATCCGCCTCGCCGAGTTCGTCGCCCCGATCGGCAGCCGGCCCCTCGTCGTCTCCGACGACGTCGTCTGGGGCCTCGTCGAGGAGGCGGTGGGGACGAGCTTCGCCGCCGAGTCGCTGCGGGTCGAACGGGTGCCGTTCGGCAAGTTCGCGACGCCCGCCGCGATCGACGAGCTGGCGGAGTCGATCCGGTCGTCGGACGCCGACGTCGTCGTGGCCATCGGCGGCGGCAGCGCCATCGACGCGGCGAAGGCCGCCGGACACGCCACCGGCATCCGCTGGGTCAGCGTGCCGACCGTCGCCTCGACCGACGCGCCCACCTCGGCCCTGGCCGTCGTCTACACGGACGAGGGCGAGTTCATCGAGTACCGGTTCTTCCCGCGGAACCCCGACCTGGTGCTGATCGACACTCAGCTCGTCGCGAACGCGCCCGTGCAGTTCCTGGTGGCCGGCATCGGCGACGCGCTGGCCACCTGGATCGAGGCGCGCGCCTCGGCGAAGGCCGCCGCCACCACGATGGCCGGCGGACTCGCGACCCAGGCGGGCACCGCCCTGGCAGAGCTGTCGTGGCGAATCATCCACGAGAACGCCCTCTCGGCCCTCGACGCGGTGCGCGACGGCATCGTCACGCCCGCGCTCGAGTCGCTCGTCGAGGCGAACACCCTGCTGTCAGGACTCGGCTTCGAGTCGGGCGGCCTCGCCGCAGCGCACGCGATCCACAACGGGCTCACCGCCGCACCCCAGACGCACGGCCTGACCCACGGCCAGAAGGTCAACATCGGCTCGCTGACCCAGCTCGTGCTCGAGGGTGCGCCCCGGGCCGAGATCGAGGACTTCGTCGAGTTCACCACCCTCGTGGGGCTGCCGAACACGCTCACCGAGATCGGCCTCAGCACCGACGACACCGAGGAGCTCGAGGCGGTGGCCGCGGCCGCCACCGTCGAGTCGGAGACCATCCACTCGATGCCGTTCCCGGTGACCGCCGCCGACGTGGTCGCCGCACTCACCTCGATCGAGCGCCTGTCACGGTCGATCCGGGCCGCCAAGGGGCTCCCCGAGCCGGTGAAGTACGAGGCCTCGCACTAGCCACCACGCCTCGGCGTCGGCGACACGACGGAGGGCCCGTCCACGATCGTGGACGGGCCCTCCGTCGTTCTCGAGCTCTCGTGCCCGAGCTGACGTACCCGAGCTGTCAGGCCCGAGCTGCGGCGCGGCTCACTCGCCAGGCCCTCCACCGCAGCCGGAGGCGGTGGGCGAGTCGACGGACGGCCTGCGTGACGCGGTGGGCCGCCGGGAACTCGGTGCCGAGCACGGCGACCCCGACGAAGACGATGAGCCAGCCGGGGCCGGGCAGCGGCACGAGCACCAGCCCGACCGCGATGACGACGACGCCGGCCAGTGCCACGCCGACCTTGTAGGCCACGCGGAGGCGGGGATGGCCGTCGAGCTTCTCGCGCCCGGCACGCCAGCGGGCGCGAACCCTGGCCGTGCGGCCGAGCCCCCGGTCGGACGCACCCGGAGTCGTCGCGTCGCCACGCGTCTCGTCGCTGCGAGCCACGTCGTCGTGCGGGCCGGCGGCGGACCGGGAAGTGGCCACGGCGGTCTCGGAGGTCATGCCGAGAACGTAGGCCGCCCGCCTGGCAGACCCCGCCGTGGCGCCTGCCAGGCACCTGGACATCGCCCGTTCCTGTGAGACGCGAGGCCGGGCGGGCGTACCCAGGACCGAGGGTCCCCGCGAGCGGGGGCCGACACGAGCACGAGCGCCGCACCGCTGCGGCACGAGGAGGACCCATGAAGACGAGGACCATCGGAGACGTCACCGTGAGCGCGATCGGCCTGGGCGGCATGCCCCTGTCGATCGAGGGCCGGCCCGACGAGAAGCAGGCCGTCGCCACGATCCACGCCGCGCTGGAGCAGGGCATCACCCTGATCGACACCGCCGACGCGTACCACCAGCCCGGCACCCACGAGGTCGGCCACAACGAGTCGTTGATCGCCAGGGCGCTGGACAGCTTCCACGGCGACACCTCGGACGTGCTCGTCGCGACGAAGGGCGGCCACCTCCGACCCGAGGCAGGCGCCTGGGCCCAGAACGGCGACCCGGCCTACCTGAAGGAGGCGGCGCGCGCGTCCGCACAGCGCCTCGGCGTCGAGACCATCGGCCTGTACCAGTTCCACCGGCCCGACCCGGCCGTCCCCTACGCCGACTCGGTGGGCGCCCTGGCGGAGCTGCTCGACGAGGGCGTCATCCGCATGGCCGGCATCTCGAACGCCACCGTCGACCAGATCCGCGAGGCGAACGACGTCCTCGACGGTCGGCTGGTCTCGGTGCAGAACCAGTACTCCCCCGCGTTCCGCTCGAGCGTCGACGAGCTCGTGCTCTGCGACGAGATGGGGATCGCCTTCTTGCCGTGGAGCCCGCTCGGCGGCATCACCAACGCGGCCGACCTCGGCACGAAGCACGCCGTCTTCGCCGAGATCGCGAACGCCCGCCGCATCTCGCCTCAGGTGCTCACGCTCGCGTGGGAGCTGCACGCGTCCGAGCTGGTCATCCCCATCCCCGGGTCGACTCGCCCGCAGACGATCATGAACTCGGCCACCGCGGCGACGATCAAGCTGTCAGCCGACGAGGTGCAGAGGCTCGACGCGGCCGCAGACGCCGCGTGACCTGACTGCCTCACGGGCCTGCGGGCCTGCGGACCTGCGGGCCTGCGGGCCTGCGGGCCTGCGGGCCTGCGGGCGACGGTCAGTGGTACGGATTCCGCATCGGGATCAGCTGCGGTCCGTCGCCCGGCATGTCGAACCCGCCGGGCAGGTCCGTCGCCGTGACCTGTCCCGGCAACCGGGGTGCCGGGTCGAAGCCGCCCGGAGTGCGGCGCACCTGGCCGCGCAGCCTCAGCGGCCCGCGTCGGAGCCTCTCGTCGAGGCCCCTGGCCCACGTCGCGACCGCCAGGTCGTCGAGCGGCGTCTCGCCCTCGCGCTGCCAGACGAGCACGACCGAGCTGGCCCGGACGTCGCTCGCCTGGTCGCGGACGACCCGCTCGAGGGAGGCGACGTCCCGTCCGTACGGCAGCCGGGGCAGGCCCCTCAACCGGATCAGGCTCGCGCAGGGGTACTCGCCCCGGTCGAAGAACGCGACGTAGGCGAGGTCCTCGTCGCAGGGCTCGTCGCAGACGACGCTCGCCCACTGGGCGAGGGCTGACTCGGACGAGCTGACGGGCAGGGGCGGGACGGTGCGGTCTGTGGTGGTCATGGGACCACCGTGCCGGAACGGTCGTCGCGTCTCGACCCGCGCCTCCTCGACTGTGGACCGTGCCTCGAGGCACCGGTCGTGGGGAGGGAACACCCCGTGGGCCCTGGGGAGGACCGGCCGCGGACAGGAGCTCCCGGGCACACTGGGGCCATGGCCGCTCACGACGCCCCGCACGTCACGTTCCCCGACGGACGCACCGTTCCCGCCCTCGGGCTCGGCACCTGGGAGCTCGGCGACGACCCGCGCCGCCGGGACGCCGAGCTGGCAGCCCTCCGCGAGGGGCTCGACCTCGGCATGACCCTGGTCGACACGGCCGAGATGTACGGCCACGGCGCGTCGGAGCAGCTCGTCGGCGAGGCGATCGCCGGTCGTCGCGACGAGGTGTTCCTGGTGAGCAAGGTGCTGCCCTCGAACGCCAGCCGCCGGGGCACGGTCGAGGCATGCCACGCCAGCCTGCAGCGCCTCGGCACCGACAGGCTCGACCTCTACCTGCTGCACTGGCGCGGCGGCCACCCGCTCGAGGACACGGTAGAGGCCATGGAGGCGCTGGTCGCCGAGGGCGCGATCGGCGGCTGGGGCGTCAGCAACTTCGACGTCGACGACCTCGACGACCTCGCCAGGGCGACCGTCGGCTCGTCGTCGCCCCAGACGGACCAGGTGCTCTACAACCTCGCCCGCCGGGGGCCGGAGCACGACCTGCTGCCGCGGCTGCGCGAGACCGGGACGCCGCTGATGGCGTACTCGCCGGTCGACCACGGCGAGCTCCTCGACCACCCGGTCGTCGCCTCCGTCGCTGCAGACCTCGGCGTGACGCCCGCCCAGCTGGCGATCGCGTGGGTGCTGCGGCTCGCGCCCGACGTGCTGCTCGCCGTCAAGGCAGGCAGCGTCGACCACGTGCGCGAGGACGCCGCCGCCCTGGCCGTCGACATCGACGACCAGGCCTTCGTGCAGCTCGAGCGCGCGTTCCCGGCCCCGACGGGTCCCGTGCCGCTCGAGGTCCGCTGACGTGTCGGCGCTGCGCGAGTTCGGCTCGGGCGTGGCGGTGCTCGGCCGCGGGCTCCGCCTCTGGGGCACGTCGCCCCGGCTCATGCTGCTCGGCGCCGTGCCCGCGCTGATCGTCGGCGCCGTCTTCGTGACCCTGCTCGTGGTGGTGAACGGGCAGGCCGACGACCTGGCCGTCCTGGCGACGCCCTTCGCCGACGGCTGGCCCGAGTGGGGCCGCGTGCTCGTCCGGGTCGGCGTCGGCGCGGCGGTCGCGTTGCTGGCCGTCCTGCTCGCCGTGGTCACCTTCACCGCCGTCACGCTGCTCGTCGGCGACCCGTTCTACGAGCGCATCTGGCGCCAGGTCGAGCAGCGCGAGGGCGACGCGCCGGCCGACGTCGACGAGGGGTTCTGGCGCGGCGTGCTGCGGAGCGTCGGCGACTCGGTGCGTCTGCTGCTCGCCACCGCGGCGGTCGGCGTCTGCCTGTTCGTCGGCGGCTTCGTGCCGGTCGTCGGGCAGACCCTCGTGCCCGTGCTCGGGGCCCTCACGGGCGGCTGGTTCCTCGCGGTCGAGCTGACCGGGTTCGCCCTCGACGCCCGTGGTCGGTCGCTGCGGCAGCGACGAGCAGCCCTCGCGGCGAACCGCTGGCGGACGCTCGGCTTCGGCACGGCGACCTGGCTGTCGTTCTTCGTGCCCCTCGGGGCCGTCGTCGTGATGCCCGCCGCGGTCGCGGGCGCCACCCTGCTGGCGCGCGACGCCGCCCGCGAGCAGGACGCGCTGGCGTGCGGCGTCCAGGTGCGACAGGGTGGTGAGGAGGCATCGCCGCCACCATCCAGTCGAAGGAGACCGAATGAAGATCGACAAGGCCGAGGTGATCGTCACCAGCCCTGACCGCAACTTCGTCACGCTGAAGCTCACCACCGACGAGGGGGTCACCGGTCTCGGCGACGCCACCCTGAACGGCCGCGAGCTCGCCGTCGTCGCCTACCTCAGCGAGCACGTGGTGCCGCTGCTGATCGGCCGTGACCCCGGCCGCATCGAGGACACCTGGCAGTTCCTCTACCGCAGCGCCTACTGGCGCCGCGGCCCCGTCACCATGGCCGCGATCGCCGCCGTCGACGTCGCGCTCTGGGACATCAAGGCCAAGGTCGCCGGCATGCCGCTCTACCAGCTGCTCGGCGGCGCCTCCCGCACCGGCCTGCTCACCTACGGGCACGCCTCAGGCAAGGACCTGGACGAGCTCTTCGACAGCGTGCGCGACCACCAGGAGCAGGGCTACGAGGCCATCCGCGTGCAGACCGGCGTGCCAGGGCTGAAGTCGATCTACGGCATCGCCTCGAACGCCACCTTCGACGCCAACACCGGCGTGCGGTACGACCACGAGCCCGCCCAGCGCGGCGCCCTGCCGAACGAGGAGGACTGGGACACCCGCTCGTACCTGCGGCACGTCCCGACCGTCTTCGAGGCCGTCCGCAACGAGTTCGGGCCCGAGATCCCGCTGCTGCACGACGGCCACCACCGCATGACGCCGATCCAGGCGGCCTCGCTCGGCAAGAGCCTCGAGCCCTACGACCTGTTCTGGCTCGAGGACGTCACCCCGGCCGAGAACCCCGAGGCGCTGCGGCTCGTCCGCCAGCACACGACGACGCCGCTGGCGATCGGCGAGATCTTCAACACCGTCTGGGACTACCAGCAGATCATCCAGGAGCAGCTGATCGACTACGTCCGGAGTGCCGTCACCCACACCGGCGGGATCACGCACCTCCGCAAGGTGCTCGACTACGCGGCGCAGTACCAGATCAAGTCGGGCATGCACGGCCCGACCGACATCTCGCCAGTCGGCATGGCGGCCGCGATGCACCTCGGGCTCGCGATCCACAACTTCGGGATCCAGGAGTACATGAAGCACGGCGAGAAGACCGACTCCGTCTTCAGGCAGAGCTTCACCTTCGTCGACGGCATGCTGCACCCCGGCGACCAGCCGGGCATCGGCGTCGAGCTCGACGTCGACGAGGCCGGGAAGTACCCCTACGAGCAGGCGTACCTGCCCTACAACCGCCTAGCGGACGGGACGGTCCACGACTGGTGAGCCATCCCCCGCTGGTGAGCCGTCCCCCGCTGGTGAGCTGAGGAGGCGGCAGTCACGTCAGTCGCCGCGGTAGGCGGCCTCGAGGTCGGCCACGACCAGGCGGCTCATGCCCATCATGGCCTCCATGGCGCGGGAGGCGCCGGCCGGGTCGGGCCCGCCGACCGTCCGCTGCATCGCGCTCGGCACGACCTGCCACCAGAAGCCCCAACGGTCGCGGACCCAGCCGCACCGCCCCTCCTGGCCGCCGTCGGACGCGAGAGCGTCCCAGATCCGGTCGAGCCCCTCCTGGTCGTCGACCGGCACGGAGAGCGAGACGGCCTCGTTGGGGACGAACCCGGGGCCGCCGTTGAGCCCCTGGAAGCTCTGCCCGTCGAGGTCGAACTCGACGACGAGCGCCTGCCCCGCCATGGCGGGGTCGGGGAAGTCGTCGGGGTAGCGGGACACGTGGCTGATGTGGGAGACGGGGAACAGCGAGACGTAGAACGTCGCGGCCGCCTCGGCCTCGCCGTCGAACCACAGGACTGGGGTGATGCGGGGCACGGGGCGCCTCCTCGGCTCGGTCGCGCCGACGACGGTGTCGGTGCGTGCCGCAGACGCTATCGCGCTCCGTGCTCGTCCCGCACCCCGAAGTGGACGATGCACCCCGACGTGTCGGGGTGCATCGTCCACTTCGGGGTGTCGCGGGGCAAGTCAGCCGATCAGGGTCTCGATCGGGCCGCGGACGAAGTACACGAGGAACCCGACCGCGACGATCCAGAGCAGCGGGCTGATCTCGCGCGCCTTGCCCGAGAACGCGCGGACGATCACCCAGGTGACGAAGCCGACGCCGATGCCGTTGGCGATCGAGTAGGACAGCGGCATCACGATGATCGTGAGGAACACGGGCAGGGCGACGCTGAAGTCGGTCCAGTCGATGTCCTTGATCTGGGAGACCATCAGCGCGCCCACGATGACGAGCGCCGCGGCGGCGACCTCGAGCGGAACGACCTGGGTCAGCGGCGTGAAGAACATCGCGAGGATGAAGAGCACGCCGGTGACCACCGAGGCGAAGCCGGTGCGGGCGCCCTCGCCGATGCCCGACGCCGACTCGACGAAGACGGTGTTCGACGACGAGCTCGTCGCGCCGCCGGCCACCGCGCCGATGCCCTCGACGACGAGCGCCGACTTCAGGCGGGGGAACGTGCCGTCGGGCGCGGCGACGTCGGCGGCCTTCGCGAGGCCGGTCATCGTGCCCATGGCGTCGAAGAAGTTGGTGAAGACGAGCGTGAAGACGAGCATGACGGCCGACAGCCAGCCGATGCGGGCGAAGGCGCCGAGGCTGACGTCGCCGATCAGCGACAGGTCGGGCAGCGCGACGATCTGCGTCGGCAGCACGGGCGCGTTGAGGTTCCAGTCGTCGAGGTTCTGGCCGTTCGAGGTCGGCACCTGGAAGATCGCCTGCAGCACGATCGCGATGATCGTCGAGGCGACGATGCCGATGAAGATCGCGCCGCGGACGCGGCGGGCCATCAGCACGCCGATCACGACCAGGCCGATCACGAACGTGATGGTCGGCAGGGTGCTGATCGACCCGCCGTCGCCGAGCTGGACGGGCGGCGAGGCATTGCCGCTCGTGCGGACGAAGCCGGAGTCGACGAGGCCGATGAACGCGATGAACAGGCCGATGCCGACCGTGATCGCGGTCTTGAGGGCCGCGGGCACGGCGCTGAAGATCATGCTGCGGAGGCCCGTCACGGCGAGGATGGTGATGACGAGGCCGTTGATCACGACGAGGCCCATCGCCTCGGGCCAGGTCACGTCCTGCACGACCGTGACCGCCAGGAACGAGTTGATGCCGAGGCCCGCCGCGAAGGCGAACGGGAGGCGCGCGACGGTGCCGAAGAGGATCGTCATGACGCCGGCGGTGAGGGCCGTGACCGCGCCGACCTGGCTGTTCTGCAGCCAGCCGCCGAGCACGTCCTTCGCGGCCTGGTCCTCGCTGAAGCCGCCGAGGATCAGCGGGTTGAGGATCACGATGTAGGCCATCGTCACGAAGGTGACGACGCCGCCGCGGACCTCGCGGGCCCAGCTCGAGCCGCGGCCGCTGATCTCGAAGTAGCGGTCGAGGGCACCGGCCACGCCGGGGCGGCGGGCGTCGGTGGACACGGGGGTGGTCATGAGGGCTCCCGAGGAGTAGGGCGGCGAGGAGGGCGCGCGACTCTGGGCGCACTCTCAGCCTACGACGCCGGGGAGCCCCGGTCGGCCCGTCCGGCGACATCCGACTCGACCGCCGCGGCGGCGATGCCGGCGACGAGGGCGTCCGCGCCGAGCGTGCTGCTGCCGGGCGAGCCGGGAGCCCGGCCGTCGACGTCGGCGAGCGGCAGGACGAGGGGGACGCGGTGCCCGTCGACGACGACCCAGGTGCGGAGGGTCTCCGGGCCGGCCGACGCCTCCGGCGTGGCGGTCGCCAGCTCGTCGAGCCACTCGCACTCGGTCTCGATCCAGCGGGTGTGCACGGACGGCACGTCCTCGTCGGTGAAGGCCGGGTCGTCGACGATGAGGCGGTGGAAGCGCGCCGTCGTCGCGGGCCCCTCGACGACGAGGCCGTCCAGGGCTCGCCGCGCGCGGCTGAGGGCCGAGGCGCGGTCGCGGCCCGTCACGACGACCGTGAGGAGGAGCGAGTCGCGGCCTGCGGGCACGTCCGAGCCCGCGACCACGCCGGAGTCGACCCGCACGCCGGGGCCGCCCGGCAGCTCGAGACGGGTCACGGGGGCAGGCGCGGGCAGGAAGCCGCGACCGGCGTCCTCGGCCGTGACGCGGAACGAGATCGTGTGGCCGCGGCTCTCGGGCACCGCCGCGAGGTCGAGCCCGTGGCCCCCGGCGACCAGCAGCTGCTGCCGCACGAGGTCGACTCCCGTGGCCTGCTCGGTGGCGACGTGCTCGAGCGGCAGGGCGGTGCCCACCTCGAGGAACGAGACCTGTCCGGCCCTCGACACGAGGAACTCGACGGTGCCGGCGCCGCGGTACGAGACGGCCGAGCCGAGCGCGACCGAGGTGGACGTGACGACCTCGAGCTGCTCGTCGGTCAGGTGCGGCGCCGGTGCCTCGCCGACGAGCTTCTGATGACGACGCTGCACCGAGCACTCGCGGGTGCCGACGACGACGACCCGTCCCTCGCCGTCGCCGAGCAGCTGCGCCTCGACGTGCCGCGGCCGGTCGAGGTACTGCTCGACGAAGACCTCGCCTCGGCCGAAGACGGCGGCCGACTCGCGGACGGCGGAGTCGAGGAGGTCGGCGACCTCGTCGAGGCGCCGCGCGACGCGCAGGCCCAGGCCGCCGCCTCCGTGTGCTGCCTTCAGCGCGATCGGCAGGCCGTGCCGCTGCGCGAACGCTACCGCCTCGTCCGCCGACGCGATCGGCTCGGAGGTGCCGACCACCAGGGGCGCGCCGACCGAGTCGGCGAGGGCCCTGGCCGACACCTTGTCGCCGAGCAGCTCCATCGTCTCGGGGTCGGGTCCGACCCAGGTGAGGCCGGCGGCGAGCACCCGACGCGCGAACTCGGCGTTCTCGCTGAGCGGGCCGCAGCCGGGGTGCACCGCGTCGGCGCCGCTCCGCTCGGCGACGTCGAGCAGCGCCTGCATGTCGCGGTACGCGTCGGTGCCGGGCAGCTCGTCGAGGGCCCAGGCCTCGTCGGCGGCCCTGACGTGCAGCGCGTCCACGTCGTCGGGCGCGAAGACCGCGACGGAGGGCAGGTCGAGGTCGGCGGCGGCTCGGGCGACGCGCACCGCGACGAGGCCGCGCTCGGCGATGAGCAGCTTCCTCACTGCTCGACCCCTCGCTCGTCCGCGGCGCGCTCGTCGACCCGCGCGTCGCGACGGCCGCCGCGACGCCCCGCCCCGAGGTCCGGCCCCGGCACGACGCGGAACCGCACGCTCGCCCCGACGGGCACCTGCGCGGCACGGTCGAGCTGGTCGCCGACGACGCACGCGACGACGGGGTAGCCGCCCGTGACCGGGTGGTCGGCCATGAAGAGCACCGGCTGGCCGTCGGGCGGGACCTGCAGGGCACCCGAGACGGTCGCCTCGCTCGGCAGCTCGTGCGCGACGGCCCGCTCGAGCGGGTGCTCGCCCTCGAGGCGGAGCCCGATCCGGTTGGACTGCGCCGTGACCGTGAACCGCTGCCCCGTGAGGCGCTCGAGGGCCTCGGCGGTGAACCAGTCGTCACGTGGGCCGAGCACGACGTCGAGCAGGGTCACCTCGTCCGGCGCGGAGACCGAGCGCTGGGCGTCGTGTGCCGCCGCGGCGACGCTCTCGGACCAGGCCCGGCCGACGCCGAGCTCGTCGCCCGCGACCAGTCGCCCGGGACCGATCCGCGCGAGCACGTCTCCCGACGCGCTGTCGAGCACGCTCTCGGCCTCCCAGCCGCCGCGGACGGCGAGGTACGAGTAGACGCCACGAGGAGGCGCGCCCACGACGAGCACCTCGCCGTCGTCGAGCGCGAACGCGGCCCCCGGGACGGCGTGGCGGACGCCGCCCGGGCCGTGCACCGTCAGCGGCACGGGCGCTCCGGCCACGGCGAGCACGAGATCGCCGCGGGCCGTGGCCTCCAGCCCGCCGTAGGCCAGCTCGAGCGCGGCCGAGCCCGTCGCCGCGCCGACGAGCCGGTTGGCCTCGCGGAGCGCGCGGTGGTCCATCGCACCGGAGCGGGAGACGCCGAGGCCGGAGCGTCCGGGCCGCCCCAGGTCCTCGAGGATGCTGAAGGGCCCGGGGGCCGTGACGACGAGCGCGCGGTCAGGGAGAGGGCGCTCGGCGAGCTCGAGATCGGGCTCGTGCTCGGGCTCGAGCTCGGCGGCCGCGGGTTGCGGGCTCGCCGCCCCCTCGGCTGCGGTGGTCCCGCGCTGCTGGCTCGCCGCCTCCTCGGCTGCGGCCGCACCTGTCGTGACGTCGACGAACCGGACGCGCATGCCCGGCTGCAGCAGGGCCGGGACGCGTTCGGCGAGGTCCCAGAGGGCGACGTCGGTGTGGCCGAGCAGCTGCCAGCCGCCGGGGCTCTCGCGCGGGTAGACCCCCGTGAACTCCCCCGCCATGGCGACCGCGCCGGCAGGGACCGAGGTGCGGGGCGTCGCGCGGCGAGGGACGGCGAGGGCCGGATCGCCGCCGGTGAGGTAGGCGAAGCCGGGCGCGAAGCCGGTGAAGGCGACGGTGTACGTGGCCCCGGCATGGCGATCGACGACCTCGTCGACGCTGAGGCCGCTGAGCCGGGCGACATCGGCCAGGTCCTCGCCGTCGTAGCGGACGGGGATCTCGACGAGCCGGCCCTCGGTCGCGGCGTCGCGCGACGTCGGCAGCGACCTGAGGACGCTCATCAGGGAGGCGATGGGCAGCAGCGTGGGGAGGAACCGCACCGCGACGCTCCGGGCGGCCGGCACGACGTCGAGGATGCCCGCCACGGGCTGTGCGAGCAGGGCGCCGAACAGGGCGAGCGACTCGTCGAGGCCGTCGGTCTCGATCAACACGCCGTCCGTGCCGAGCGGCAGCACCCGCAGGTGCGCCAGCGCGGCGCCGAGATCGACCTCGTGCCCGGTCACCGAGTGGTCGCCCCGGGGGCGTGGGGCGTCGCGGGCGCGGGGACGGTGCTCGCCGCCTGCGGGACGGTGACGAACGGGCGCAGGTCGACCCGCGCCTCCTCGAGGGCGCTGCGCACCCCGACGGCGATCGCGACGGCGTCCGGGCTGTCACCGTGCACGCAGACCGTGTCGGCCCGCAGCTCGACGACGGTGCCGTCGACCGCGCGGACCGTGCCCGTCTCGACGAGCTGGAGGACGCGGTCACGGATCTCGCCTGCGTCGTGCAGCACCGCCCCCGGGCGACTGCGGGGCACGAGCGCGCCGGTCGCGTCGTAGGCGCGGTCGGCGAAGGCCTCGGCGACGACGTGCAGGCCCTCGCGCTCGGCACGCCGCAGGAAGGCGGAGCCGGCGAGGCCGACGACGGGCAGGGACGGGTCGACCCGCAGCACGGCCTCGATCACGGCGCCGGCGTGGACCGTGCCGCGGCCGTCGGCGTCCGCGACGACCGAGTAGAGGGCGCCGTGCGGCTTCAGGTAGCGGACGGAGGCGCCGACCGCCCTGGACAGTCCGGTCAACGCGCCGACCTGCCAGACGACGTCGGCGACGAGCTCGTCGTGCGAGGCCTCGACGTAGCGGCGGCCGAAGCCCACCAGGTCGCGGTACGAGACGTGGGCCCCGACGACGACCCCACGACGGTGCGCCGCGTCGACCACGCGCAGGAGGCCGGCCGGGTCGCCCGCGTGGAACCCGCAGGCGACGTTCGCGCTCGTGACGACGTCGAGCAGGGCGTCGTCGTCGCCGAGCGTCCAGCGGCCGAAGCCCTCTCCGAGGTCGGCGTTGAGGTCGATCGTGGTCATGCGGCGCCTCCCCTCGGCGGTCGTCGTGCGGTGCTCGTGCGGTGCTCGTGCGGTGCTCGGCTCGCGGGCCGATCGTCCACGGTACCGGGCCTGGGCGGGGAGGACGCCGGTCAGGAGGCGCGGACGCCGGTCAGGAGGCGCGACGCACGGCCAGCGCACTCGCCACGAGCGGCACCTGGAGCGGCAGCCGCACGACGGTGACGACCCGGCGGGCAGTCCCGGCGCGGCTGCTGCGGAGCGACCGCCGCGCCATCGACACGTTGGCGGGGAACACCGCGACGAAGAGGGCGGCCGCGAGGGCGCCTCCCGCCCGTCGCGTCGTCGTCGAGAGCAGGGCGCCCGCGACGACGACCTCGGCGACGCCGGAGCTCGTCGTCCAGAGGCGCGCCGGGCCGGGCATGCTGCGCGGCACGACCGCGTCGTAGGCGCTCGGGCGCACGAGGTGCAGGACGCCCGAGACGCCGCAGGCGGCCGCGAGCAGCAGGGCGGTGCGGCGGGCGGAGGCGGTGCGCGTGCGGGTGGTGCCGGTGCGGCGGGCGAGGCGGGTGCGTCGGGTGCTCATGCGGTCCATCCTGCTCGCCCGCGCCTCCTCGACGGGTCTGCCCTGGCCGAGGGCGGGTCAGATCGGTCGAGGGCGGGTCCAGGCCGACCCGCCCTCGGCGCCGTTGACCCGCCCTCGAGGATGTGCCGACGGGCGCGAGGAGTCGAAGGCGACGTGCGCGACCGAGGCGGAGGCGGAGGCGGCGGCGGCGGCGGTCAGACGGCGCGGCGGACGCCCCGGCTCATGATCGCCGAGGTCAGCGCCTCGACCGGCTCGCGCGGCGCGGCCGGGTTCGCGACCAGCACGTAGTCGACGTCGCCGAGGGCCGGCAGAGAGAAGCGGTCGCTGACCTTGACGAGGTCGGTGGGGATCAGCGAGAAGGGGAACACGGCGACGCCCATGCCCGCCCGCACGGCTGCGAGGACTCCGTTCACGTCGCGCGTGTTGCAGGTGATGCGCCAGGTGCGCCCGCTCGCCTCGAGCGCGGCGATGGCGAGCTGCCGGCTGAGGCTCGGCGCCTGGTAGGCGATCAGCGGCACGGGCCGGCCCGGCTCGACCTGCAGCTTCTCCTGGCCGATCCAGACCATCGTGTCGCCGGCGACCCGACGGCCCTCGTCGGACTCGCCCGCCGTCTGCTTCACGAAGATCAGGTCGAGGTGGCCGGAGGCGAGCCGGCGTCGCAGGGGACCGCTCTGGTTCACGGTCAGCTCGAGGTCGACGTCGGGGTGCAGCTGCCGGAAGTGCCGCAGGATGCGGGGCAGCTGCGTGATCGCAAGGTCGTCCGCGGCCCCGAAGCGCAGGCGGCCGCGCATCGCCGAGCCGCTGAACCAGCTCTCGGCTGCCGAGTGCGCGGCGAGGATCGTGCGGGCGAACCCGGCCATCGCGTCGCCGTTGTCGGTCAGGCGCACGTCGCGGGTGTCGCGGACCACGAGGGTGCGACCGGCCGCCTTCTCGAGCCGGCTCACGTGCTGGCTGACGGTCGGCTGGCTGATCCCGAGACGGAGGCCCGCGGCCGTGAAGCTGCGGGTCTCGGCGACGGCCAGGAACGTCGTCAGCAGGGCAGGGTCGAACACGGCGGGCCTCCTCGTGGTGAGTCGTCAGCTGTCATTCGATGATCGCATGGCAGTGATTGACACCATAGGGGGTCCGAATGACGTCGACCGCGTTACCGTCGAGGGACGAGGAGGCGCGGCTCACCACCGCAGGGCCCCTCGGCTCCTCCCCCGGCGGCAGCGACCGCCCCGGGCCGCCCACCAGCGCAGGAACACCGATGTCCTCACCGTCCACCGCCAGCACTCCCGTCGTCGACCCCGCCGCCTCCTTCCCCGCCACCGCACCGCTGCCCGTCGCGACGCAGCGCCCGCCGTGGCGGCACACCTTCATCGCGCTCAGCGTGCCGAACTTCCGGCTCTGGACCGTCGGCAACTTCGTCGCCATGACCGCGGGCTGGATGCAGCGCATCGCGCAGGACTGGCTCGTGCTCGAGCTGACCGGCAGCGCGACGGCCGTCGGCGTCACGGTGGCGATGCAGTTCGCGCCCATGCTCTTCTTCGGCCTGCTCGGAGGAGTGCTCGTCGACCGGTTCTCGAAGCGGGCGCTGATGGTCGTGACGCAGAGCGTCTTCGCGGTGCTGAGCATCGGGCTGGCCGTGCTGACGCTGACCGGCGTCGTCGAGGCCTGGCACGTCTTCGCCATCGCCTTCGCGACCGGCCTGGTGACCGTGATCGACAACCCGGCACGCCAGGTGATCGTGAGCGAGCTCGTCGGACAGCGCCACCTCCGGAACGCCATCAGCGTCAACTCGAGCGTGTTCCAGCTCGGCGGCATGATCGGCCCTGCCGTCAGCGGAGTCCTGCTGCTCGCGGTCGGCGCCGGGTGGGCCTTCGCCGTGAACGGCGTCGCCTGCCTGCTGGTGGTCGGCATGCTCGGCCTGCTCCGCACCTCCCAGATGACCCGCACCGCACCGGCTCCCCGGTCGCGCGGCCAGCTGCGCGAGGGCCTCGCGTACGCCAGGGCGAAGCCGACCATCCTCGTGCCGGTCGTGCTCGTCGCCTCGTACGCGGTGTTCGGCCTGACGATGCCGGTGCTGCTCGCGTCGTACGCCGACGAGGTCTTCGACGTGGGCGCCGGCGGCTACGGGCTGTTCAACTCGATGATCGCGGTCGGTGCGCTGACCGGGGCCCTGCTCTCGACCCGTCGGGCCACGATCAGGCTTCGAACGCTCGTCGTGGGGCTGCTCGTGACCGGCCTGCTGCAGGCCGGCGCCGGAGTCGTCGGCGGCGCCGCCGGGGTCGTGCCCTTCGCGCTCGTGCTCGTCTCGGTCGGGCTCGCGTCGCTGTTGTTCCTCACGTCGGCGAACCAGCTGGTGCAGCTGTCGAGCAACATCGGGATCCGCGGCCGCGTCATGTCGTTGTACGTGCTCGTGCTGCTCGGCGGGCAGGCTGTCGGGGGCCCGCTGATGGGCGTCGTCGTGGAGGCGCTCGGCACGCCGACCGCCATGGTGATCTCGGGCGGGGTGCCGGCGGTCGTCGCGGGCGTCACGGCGCTCGTGCTCGCGCGGCGGGGTCAGCTCACGCTGCAGATGCGCGTGCGGCGGCACCTGCCCGTCGTCGAGATCGCGGCGCGCTAGGCAGTCCCGACGGGCCCGGGGCGGGGCTCGCAGCTGGCTCGCAGCGGCGCCCAGGCGGTGCTCGCGGCGGGCTCGCTGGTCAGACGGCGGCGCTGCGACCGGGTGAGCCGAATCGGATCGACACGTCCACCCGCCAGGCCTTGGGCTCGCCCGCGACGTGGGTCGTGCCGACGAAGCGCAGGCGCTCCCCCGCCGCGAGGCTGAGCTGGCCGTGCACGTCGAGCGACTCGCCGAGCCAGAACGAGATCTCGTGCTCGTCGAGCAGGTCGTCGTCCACCGTGACGCCGAAGGTGGCGCCGTCGAACTTGAGGGGCAGGTCGCGGAACTCGAGCCGCGGGGCGTCGTCCGACCAGTCGACCACCTCGGGCACCCGGGCGGCGACGATCGTCGCGTCGACGACTCCGTCCGCACCCATGGTCACCGAGGAGGCGCGCAGGTCGACCCCGAGGTCGTCGCCGTCGATCCGGAAGCGGTTCTCCACGGGACCCACGCTAGCGGCGCCTCCTCGTCCCGTCACCTGTGATCTCTGCGGCCGCCGCTGCCGCTGCCGTTCGGTCGAGGGCGGGTCGACGTCGTCGAGGGCGGGTCCGCGACGACCCGCCCTCGGTGCAGGCGACCCGCCCTCGACGATCCACGGGTGCGGCGAGAAGCGTGCGCGGTCGGAGCGCAGGGCGGAATGCGGGAGGCGGTGCATGCGTTGGCATCGAACATGACGAAGCGCATCGGGTTCCTCTCGTTCGGCCACTACCAGGACGTGCCCGGCTCCCGCACGCCGACAGCCAGGGAGGCGCTGGTCCAGTCGATCGAGCTGGCGGTCGCCGCCGAGGAGATCGGCATCGACAGCGCCTCCGTGCGCGTGCACCACTTCGCGAAGCAGCTGGCGAGCCCGTTCCCGCTGCTGGCTGCCATGGCCGCGCGCACGAGCCGGATCGAGCTCGGCACCGGCATCATCGACATGCGCTACGAGAACCCGCTCTCGATGGCCGAGCAGGCCGCGGCCGCTGACCTGATCAGCGCCGGCCGACTGCAGCTCGGCGTGAGCCGGGGATCGCCCGAGACGTCGCTCCGCGGGTACGAGGCGTTCGGCCACGTGCCGGAGGACGGCGAGACCGACGCCGACATGGCCCGCCGCCACACCGACCTGTTCCGTCGAGCGATCGACGGCGACGCCGTCGCGCAGAGCGACCCGCGGATGACCGGCTGGTCGAGCCCGCTGTCGATCGAGCCGCGGTCGCCGGGTCTCGGCGAGCGCATCTGGTGGGGCTCCGGCACCCGGGCGACCGCGCAGTGGACGGGCGAGCAGGGCATGAACCTGATGAGCAGCACCCTGCTCACCGAGGACACCGGTGTGCCTTTCGACGAGCTGCAGGCCGAGCAGATCGCGGTGTTCCGCGCGGCGTGGGCCGCCGCCGGCCACGCTCGCGAGCCGCGCGTCGCCGTGAGCCGCAGCGTGATCCCGATCACGACCGACGAGGACGTCCGGTACTTCGGCGTCCGCGCCCAGGCCGACTCGCAGGACCAGGTCGGCATGCTCGACGGCGTCCAGTCGCGCTTCGGCAAGAGCTACGTCGGCGAGCCCGACGTCATCGCCCGCCAGCTCGCCGACGACGCAGCCGTTCAGGCGGCCGACACCGTGCACCTCACGGTGCCGAACCAGCTCGGCGTCGACTACAACGCACGGCTGCTGCGGACCGTGGCCGAGCACGTCGCCCCGGCGATCGGCTGGGTGCCCGCGTTCGGGCGGGCGACCACCGCCTCCTGAGGCAGGCCGCGCCTCCTGAGGCAGGCCGCGCCTCCTCGTCCCGTCGCCGCCCGGCGGCCTGTAGACATGTCTGCATGAACACGGACCTCGACGAGGCGGCCCTCCGCACGTACCGCAGCACCCAGACCGAGCCCGACGACTTCGACGACTTCTGGCGTCGGACCCTCGCCGAGGCACGCGAGCACGACCTCGACGTCCAGGCAGAGCACGTGGACACGGGCCTCACGACGATCGACGTGCTCGACGTGTCGTTCCGCGGGGCCGACGGTCAGCGCGTGCGCGCGTGGCTCCGGATGCCGGCCGGTGCCGCGGCCTCGGGCGAGCTGCTGCCGACCGTGGTCGAGTTCGTGGGCTACGGCGGCGGTCGCGGGCACGCGCAGCAGAACCTGTTCTGGGCCTCGGCCGGCTTCGCGCACCTGCAGATGGACACGCGCGGCCAGGGCTCCCTCTGGAGCACCGGCGACACCGCCGACTCCGCGGGCTCCGGCCCGGCCGCCGACGGAGTCATGACCCGCGGGATCGACAGCCCCGAGAGCTACTACTACCGCCGCGTGTACACGGACGGGGTGCGCGCCGTCGAGGCAGCCAGGTCGCTCGACGTCGTCGACGCCGACCGCGTGGCCGTGCTGGGCACCAGCCAAGGAGGCGGCATCACCCTGGCCGTCGCCGGTCTCGTCGAGGGGCTGGTCGCGGCGGTGCCTCGCGTGCCGTTCCTCTGCGACTTCCGCCGCGCCTCCGTCATCACCGACAGCGACCCGTACAAGCAGATCGGCCGGTACCTCGCGGTGCACCGGCATCGTTCCGAGCAGGTGCACGAGGTGCTGTCGTACTTCGACGGGGTGAACTTCGCCCGGCGCGCGACCGCCCCCGCGCTGTTCTCGACGGCGCTGATGGACGCGACCTGCCCGCCGTCGACGGTGTTCGGCGCGTTCGAGGCGTACGCGGGCGAGAAGCAGATCACCGTGTGGCCGTACAACGGGCACGAGGGCGGCGGGGTCGAGGACGACCTCGAGGCGCTCGCGATGCTGCGCGGGGCGTTCGGGCTGTAGTCGCGGAGTCGGCGGGTCGCAGTCACTCGCGGCGGGTCGTTGCTGCTCACGGCGGGTCGTTGTCGCTCACGGCGGGTCGTTGCTGCGTGCGGCGGGTACCCGTGGCCGACGGCGGGTGGGCGCTGACCCGCCGCGGGCTACAGCAACCCGCCGACACGCCCTGGCACGGCGCGGAGCCGCCGAACAGCGTTGCCAGGTGCGGCGGGTCGTTGTTGCATGCGGCGGGTTCCCGTGCCCGACGGCGGGTGGGCGCTGACCCGCCGCGGGCTACAGCAACCCGCCGAGATGGCCTGAGACAACGCGGAGGGGCCGAGCAGCATCGCGCTGCTCGGCCCCTCTCGGTACGGCGACCCGTCGGTCGCGGCGGCTGGGCTCAGCCGATCGGTGTCGGGTTCGTCGGCAGCGGCGGCACCGGCAGCGAGCCGCGGATCTGGTTCTGGGCCTGGCACTGGCTCGTGCAGTTGGTCGCTCCGGCGCTGAGCTCGATCGCGTCCTCGCCGAGGACGCCGCCGAGTCGGCCGCCCGACTGGACGATCCACTTCGTGACGGTGCCGGTCTGCAGGGTCTTCGTCGCGACCTGGGGGCTGTCCTTGCCGAGCAGCATCTGGTGCGCTCCGGCGCCCGAGGTGACGGGGTCGACGCCGTCGCCGAAGTTGACCTTGCCCGTGTACTGGTTGACGAAGTAGAACAGGCCGGCGCCGAGGGTGTGGGTGAACTCGACGGGGGCGCCGAACTCCGACTCCATCTGGAAGATGCCGCCCTGCGCACCGTCCTTCGCCTGGATCTTGAACTTCCCGCCCGCGGTGCTGAACAGGACGACGAGGGTGTCGTCCTTGACCTCGAGGCTCTTGATCGTCGCTCCGGCGAGCTGGGCCGGCGTGAGGGTCGGCACCTTCGAGGCGAACACGACGGTCGGCTTCGTCACCATCCGCTGCGTGTCCGGCGCGCCGGTCAGCGTGTAGTCGTAGACGCCCAGGGTCGCGACGTCGATGTCGAAGCCGTTGTTCACCCCGCGCACCGCGATGCGGCCGGCGGGGACGATCCCGCCGACCTTGACGCTCTTGCCGGGCGCAGGGTCGTAGGTCGTGCTGCCGATCGTGACGCGGTAGTCGCCGCCCGCGCTGGTCTTGCCGGAGGCGCTGGCCGGGCCGGCCGAGAGGGCCAGCGACCCGGCGACGACCGCCGCGACGAGCACCGCCGCGCGGAGCTGACGGGCCGTGCGGCCGAGAGGTGTGGTGGTGGTCATGGCGGGCTCCTCGTGGAGGGTGGACGGCCCGTCCCCCGGGCCTGCGACCACTCTCGCCGGGGCCGCCGCACGGCACCATCGGACCTTGGTACTAGTACCCGTTGTCCCTCGCCCACAGGGCGGCGCTCGTGCGGTCGGCGACGCCGATCCGGCGGAAGACGCTGCCGACGTGCGCCTTGACCGTGCGCTCGCTGATGCCGAGCGCGGTGCCGATCTGCTTGTTCGCGAGGCCGCGTGCGACGAGGCGGAGCACCTCCGCCTCGCGGCCGGAGACCAGCGGAGCCTGGCCGGGCACCTCGATCGCCGCCGCCCTGTCCGGCCCCGGCGTCTGCGGTGCCGACCTGTCCGGCAGCAGCGCCCTCGCCGCGCGCGGGTCGAGCGGCGCGCCGCCCTCGGCGGCGGCCCGGACCCCGGCCACGACCGTCGCGGGCTCCGCGTCCTTGAGCAGGTACCCGACGGCCCCCGCCGCCAGCGCCTCCCTGACCGAGGAGGCGTCGGGCACGGACGTGAGCACCACCACGTGCACGCTCGGGTCAGCCGCGACGATGCGGCGCGTCGCCTCGACGCCGCCGATGCCGGGCATCGAGAGGTCCATGAGGACGACGTCCGGCCGGTGCAGGGCGGCCGCGGCGACTCCTCGCTCGCCGTCCGCCGCCTCCTCGACCACCACGATCCCCTCGGCCTGGTCGACGAGCGACCGGAGTCCCTGCCGCACCAGCGGGTGGTCGTCGACCACGACGACGCGGATCACGAGGCGTCCCCGCTGCCGCGGACGGCCGACGCCGGCAGGGTGAGGCGCCACCGCGTGCCCTGGCCGGGCGCGGTCTGCAGGTCGAGACCCGCGCCTCCTGCGCTCGCGACGTCGGCGAGCACCCGCAGGCCGAAGTGGTCGGGCTCGGGGCGGGTCAGCAGCTCCGGGTCGAACCCCGCGCCGTCGTCGGCGATCGTCACGACCACGCCGCCCTCGGCAGGACGGACCGCGGCGACCGACACGACGGAGGCGCGGGCGTGGGCCACGACGTTCGCCAGGCACTCCTGAACCACCCGGAACACGAGCCGCTGGCCCGCGTCGTCGAGGGCCGCGAGCGCGTCGGCGGACTCGGACTCGGCGTCGGACTCGGCGTCGAGCACGACGGCGACGCCGCGCGACCGCACGCCCGCCGCGAGGTCGTCGAGGGCCGGGCCGATGCCCGCCCGGGCGAGGTTCGGCGGGTAGATGTCGACGAGCAGCGACCGCAGGCCGCCGATGCTGCCGCGCAGAGCTCCCGCCACCCGGTCGAGCCCGTCGGCCGTGGTGTCGTCGCCTCGCGACCGGGCCGACCCGGACTCGGCCGAGACGGCGAGCGAGGCGCCCACGAGGTCCTGCACCACGCCGTCGTGGAGGGCCCCGGCGATGCGCCGTCGCTCGTCGGCGCTCGCGTCGAGGGCGCGTTCGAGCAGTGCCTCGCGCTGGACCCTTGCCCGGTCGAGGGCCAGCAGCAGCTGCCGCAGCACCGGCAGCAACAGCAGCACGACGAGCACGATGCTGCCGATCGTGATGCCCGCGAACCCGGCGAACAGCTGGCCGCTGCGCTGCAGCACCTCGTCGTAACGGAAGTAGACCTCGAAGAGCAACGTCTGCCCACCCGGCGTCTCGACGGCCCGGTAGGCCTCGAGCAGCTTGCCCTGGTCGCGCTCGAACTCGTTCTCGGGCGCGGTCAGGTCGCTGACCTCGGCCTCGACGCCGCTGCCGCCGTCGCCGCTGCCGCCGTCGCCGCTGCCGCTGCCGCCGTCGCCGCTGCCGCCGTCGCCGCTGCCGCTGCCGCCGTCGCCGCTGCCGCTGCCGGCGCTGCCGCCGTCGCTCGCTGCGTCACCGGCGGCGAGCGCCGCGAGGTCGTCCTCGTCGAGGGTGAAGCGGCGGTCGATCAGCGCGGGCTCGTCCGACCAGACGACGCGGCCCGTGTCGTCCCAGATCTTGACGCGGACGATGCTCGAGCTGAGGACGTGGTCGCGGACCTCGTCGTCCATCGCGCGCCGCGCCTCCTCGTCCCCGTCGACGAGCGCGTCGGTGAGGGCCGGCTCGACGATCGCGTCGGCGATGCGGTCGGCCCGGTCGGCGGCGTCGCGGACCGACTCGGCCTCGGCGAGGCTGCGGGCGGCGATCAGGGCGGCGACCGCGACGGCCACGATGACGAGCACGGAGACGACGGCGACCCACGCGACGACACCGGCAGGGCGAGGGTCTGCGGCGGAGGCGGGCGTGCGGTCGGCGGGACGGGCGACGGCGGTCCAGCGCGGGACGGCGCCGCTGCCGCCCTCCCCCCGAGGTGTGCTCATCTGCACATCTTCGCCGATCTGCGTCGCCGCGGAACACGCGCCGCGGCCGCGTCGTTGACTGGGGGCATGAAGTCGATCACCTACACCGAGACCGGTCCGTCGTCCGTCCTGCACCTCGTCGAGCGCGAGGTGCCCGAGCCGGGGGCAGGCGAGGTGCGCGTGCGCGTCGTCGCCTCGGGCGTCAACCCGACCGACTGGAAGTCGCGCACGGGCGAGACGAGCGGCGGCGACGTGCCGTTCCCCGCCATCGTGCCGAACCAGGACGGCGCGGGCGTCGTGGACGCCGTCGGCGAGGGCGTGGACGACCTCGCGGTCGGCGACCGGGTCTGGTCGTTCATCTCGGCGAACGGGCACGCCACCGGCACCGCGCAGGAGTACACGGTGCTGCCGCGCGGTCGCGTCGTCGCCCTGCCAGAAGGAGCCTCGTTCGACCTGGGCGCGAGCCTCGGCGTGCCGGCCATGACAGCGCACCGGGCGCTGACCGTGCACGAGGACGGCCCCTCGCGGCTCTCCCCCGGCGCGCTCGAGGGCGTGACCGTGCTCGTCTCGGGCGGCGCGGGAGCCGTCGGCCACGCCGCGATCCAGCTCGCCGCCTGGGCTGGCGCCACGGTGATCACGACCATCTCGAGCGACGAGAAGGCCGCACTCGCCCGCGCCGCCGGTGCGCACCACGTCGTCGACTACAAGGAGCAGGACGCCGCCGCCGAGATCCGCCGCATCGCGCCCGACGGCGTGCAGATCGTCGTCGAGGTGTCGATCCGGCAGAACGCGGAGCTGGTCGCGGCGGTCGTCTCGACCCGCGCCTCCGTCGCGATCTACGCCAACGACGGCGGCGACACGGTCGAGCTGCCCCTCCGCGCCAACATGGGCACCAACACCCGGTACCAGTTCGTGCTGCTCTACACCGTGGGCGAGGAGGCGCTGCAGGCGGCCGCCGAGGACGTCACCGCGGCCGTCCGCGACGGCGCCCTGCCGGTCGGCGAGGAGGCGGGGCTGCCGCTGCACCGCTACTCGCTCGAGCAGACCGCCGCGGCCCACGACGCCGTCCAGGGCGGGGTCACGGGCAAGGTGCTGATCGACGTCGCGCAGGGCTGAGGCCGGGTCGGGGCAGGGCTGGAGGGGCGGGCTAGGCTCGGCGGGTGCCTGCCGCCGCTCCCGCTCCGCTCAGTCCCGTGCAGGCCGAGGCATGGCGCACGGGGACGCTGCCGCCGCTCGAGGAGGTCCGCCACGGCGTGTGGTCGCTGACCTCGCCCGCCGCCTCCTCGGTCGCCGACTTCTCGTACGGCTACCTCGTCGAGGGCTCGGACGGGGCGCTCACCCTGATCGATCCGGGCTGGCCGTCGCCCGACGCCGTCGACCGGCTCGAGGCAGCCCTGCACGAGATCGACCACGCGCTGGCCGACGTCTCGCTGATCGTCGCGACGCACCTGCACGTCGACCACCTCGGGGCAGCCGACGCCGTCCGCCGGGCCACGGGCGCCCGCCTCGCGATGCACCCTGCCGAGCAGCGTGCGCTCGCGAGCCGTGCCGACGACGCGGTCGCGGCGGATGCGGACCTCGATCGCTGGGGCGTGCCGGCCGAGGCGAAGGAGGCGTTGGTCGCCTCGTGGGGCTCGGGGCGCCTCCTCGTCGACGTGGCGCCCGACCTGCTGCTCGACGACGGCGACGAGCTGCCGGTCGCGGGGCGGCGCCTGCGGGCGGTGCACACGCCCGGCCACACGTCAGGGCACCTGTGCCTGGTCGAGCCCGAGCAGCGGCTGATCTTCACGGGCGACCACGTGCTGCCGACGATCAACCCGGGGATCGGCCTCGGCGGACGCACCGCCGCGAACCCGCTCGACGACGTGCTCGCGTCGTTGGCCCGGGTCGTCGAACTCGACCGGCCGGGCGCCGACGCGCTCGAGGTCTGCCCGGGTCATGAGTACCGGTTCGTGGGGCTGACCGAGCGGGCGGAGGCGCTGATCGCCCACCGCGAGGAGCGCACCCGCGACGCGGTGTCCGCCCTCGACGAGCTGCTCGGCGCACCCCGCCGCGGCGCCGCGGCTGCGCCGTCGGTGTGGCAGGTGGCCGAGCACATGACGGGCTGGCGCGGAGGACTGCGGTCGATGACCGGCCTGCCGCTCGCCTCGGCCCTGGCGCAGACCGAGTGGCACCTGCGTGCTGCGGGCCGCGCCGACGACCTCGCGAGCTGACCCGCGGCCGCGCAGCCGTCGCGCCGCCCGGCCGCCCCGCGACCGTGCGCGACACTGCACCGGGTGACGACGAGTCGGCTCAGACGGCGAGGACCAGCCGCAGCCCCGCCGAGACTTCGTCGACGAGGTACGACGGCAGCACGCCGAGGGGCTCGCTGAGCGCGGCCTCGTCGACCGTGGCGAGCTGGGTGACGTTCACGATGCTGTCCTTCGTCAGCCCGGAGGCCCGCGCGGGGACGAACACGTTGCCTGGGTACTCGGCGACCGCCGTGTTCGAGGTCAGGGCGACGACCACCACCGTCGCGAGGGCGCTGCGGGTGAAGGCGTCAGCCTGGACGACGACGACGGGCCGTCGCCCCGCAGGTGCACTGCCCTCGGGTGAGCCGAGGTCGATCCAGCAGACGGCACCTCGGGTCAGCACGACCTCACCACTCGTCGTCGGAGAGCGACGCGAGCGAGCGGGCCGCACCCGCGGCGAACTGTGCGGCCTCGGCCCGCGCGGACGGCCCCGCCGCCTCGACCGCGAGGTCGAGCCGCGCGGTGATCTCGACCGAGTCGAGCTCGACGAGCCACCGCTCGGCGGCCATCGTGTAGAACTGCGACCTGTTGACGCCGAGCTCTCGAGCTCGTCGATCGACGCGGTCGAACGTGTCGTCGGGAACGGAGATGGCTGCCTTCATGCCTCGAGTATGACAGGGTATGACCGGTCCGGCCAGGGGGCGCGCGAGCAGACTCGGTCCATGACGCCGCCACCCTCCACGAGCTCGTCCGCCGATGCCGCAGCACCTGCCGCTGCCGTGCCCACCGCCGCCGACCCCGTCGCGCCGATGCTCGCGAAGGCGGTCGCCGCCGTTCCCGACGCGGACAGCGTCGAGGGCGGCCTCTCGTACGAGCCGAAGTGGGACGGCTTCCGCGGCCTCGTCTACTGGGACGGCGACCAGCTCGAGATCGGCAGCCGCGGCTCGAAGCCGCTGACGCGGTACTTCCCCGAGCTCGTCCAGGCCCTCGCCGAGCGGCTGCCCGGACCGTGCGTGCTCGACGGCGAGATCGTCCTGCGCCGGGGCGACCACGGTGGCGAGCGCCTCGACTGGGACGCCCTGTCGCAGCGCATCCACCCGGCCGCCTCGCGTGTGGCGAAGCTCGCGGTCGAGACCCCCGCCTCCTTCGTGGCGTTCGACCTGCTGGCCGAGGGCGACCAGAGCCTGCTCGACCGGCCCTTCGGCGAGCGCCGTGCCGCGCTCGAGCGCCTGCTCGACGGGGCGACGGCTCCCCTGCACCTCAGCCGCACGACCACCGACGCCGACGTGGCGCGCCGGTGGCTCGTCGAGTTCGAGGGCGCAGGGCTCGACGGCGTGGTGGCCAAGCCGCTCGCCGCCTCCTACGCGCCCGGCAAGCGGACCCTGCTGAAGATCAAGCACCACCGCACGGCCGACTGCGTGCTGCTCGGCTACCGGGTGCACAAGAGCGGGCAGGGCGTGGGGTCGCTCCTGCTGGGGCTGTACGACTCCGAGGGCGAGCTGCGGAACGTGGGAGGCGCCTCCGCGTTCTCCGACGCCCGTCGCCTCGAGCTCGTCGACGAGCTCGCCGAGCTGGTGCGGCACGACGACGACGGAGGCGTCACGCACGCCGAGACGGACCGCAGCCGGTTCTCGTCGGGCAAGGACGTCTCGTACGTGCCGCTACGCCCCGAGCGCGTGGTGGAGGTGCGCTACGACCAGATGGAGGGCAAGCGGTTCCGGCACACCGTGCAGGTGCAGCGCTGGCGGGACGACCGCGAGGCCGCGTCGTGCGGCTTCGACCAGCTCGAGGTGCCGGCGGCGTACGACCTCGGCGAGGTGCTCGTCCGCCCCTGAGGGTGCCGAGGGCGGGTCGCCTGCGTCGAGGGCGGGTCGCCGCGGACCCGCCCTCGACGACGGCGACCCGCCCTCGACGGACCGGCCGGCGGCGCGCCTCCTACGGCTGCTTCTTGGCGCGACTCGGCTGGACGCGGGGCGGCTCGCCCGGCATCTTCGGGAAGTCGGGCGGGAACGGCAGCTCGCCGAGCCCTGCCTCGACGTCGCGGTCCCACCACGAGAGCAGCACGTCGACGGTGCCGGGCTCGTCGTGCATGCGCTCCCAGGGGTCGCCCGTCGTCGTCAGGCGGTCGGGCACGGTGAGGACGGTGAAGGCCGAGGGGTCGACCCCGTCGAGCTCGCTCCAGTCGAGGGGCGTCGACACGGAGGCGCCCGCCAGCGCCCGGGGAGACCAGGCACCCGCCATGGTGCGGTCCCGGTTCGCCTGGTTGTAGTCGACGAAGATCCGCTGACCGCGCTCCTCCTTCCACCAGTTCGTGGTGACCGTCTCGGGCAGGCGACGCTCGAGCTCGCGGGCGGCCGCGATCACCGCGTGACGCACGTCGAGGAACTCGCGGGTCGGCTCGATCGGGGCGAAGACGTGGAGGCCGCGGTTGCCGCTCGTCTTGACGAACGCGGTGAGCCCGGCGTCGGCGAGCACCCGCCGGAGCTCGTGCGCGACCGGCACCGCGTCCGACACGTCGGTCCCTGGCTGCGGGTCGAGGTCGATGCGGAGCTGGTCGGGCAGGTCGCTGGCGTCGGCCCGGGACGCCCACGGGTGGAACACCACCGTGTTCATCTGCGCGGCCCAGACGGCGGCGGCCGGCTCGTCGATCACGAGCTGCGGGTGCGACCGACCGCTGGGGTAGGTCACCTCGACGCTGCGGACGTAGTCCGGGGCGCCCTTCGGCGGGTTCTTCGAGAAGTAGTCGTCGCCGTCGACCCCGGCAGGGAACCGCTGCAGCGACACCGGCCGCCCGCCGTTCGCCAGGACGAACGCGTCGCCGACGGCCGTCAAGTATCGGGCGAGGTCGAGCTTCGTGATCCCCAGGTCGGGCCAGAGCACCCGGCCGGGACTCGAGATCCGCACCTCGCGGTCGCCCACCTGCAGCATCGTCGCCTCGCTCGCCATGCCTCACCGTATGCCCGGGGGCGCGCGGTGGGCCGGGGCGCGGAGGCTGCAGGCCACGGCGAGTACGCTCGGGCAGTGACCTCACCCCTCCGCATCGCGCTCGTCTCGCTCCACACCTCGCCGGGGGCCGAGCCGGGCTCGGGCGACGTCGGGGGCATGAACGTCGTCGTGCGCAACCAAGCTGAGGCGCTCGGCGCCGCAGGCCACGAGGTCGAGATCCTGACGCGGCGGTCCTCCGCCGACGAGCCCGACGCCGTCGAGCTCGCGCCAGGCGTCGTGCTGCGGTTCCTCACCGCAGGGCCGGTCGAGGCCGTCCCCAAGGGGCGGCACGAGGAGTTCGTCGACGAGTTCCGCGACCGTCTCTCCGAGCTCGGCCCGTGGGACGTCATCCACTCGCACCACTGGTTCAGCGGCGTCGCCGCCCTGCCGGTCGCACGGCAGCTCGGCATCCCCCACGTGCAGAGCTTCCACTCCATCGCCGCCGCGGACAGCACGCCCCTGTCGCACGGCGAGCGCGCCGAGTCGCCCGGCAGGCTGGCCGGCGAGGCGATGCTCGCCCGCGAGTCCGACTCGGTCGTGGCGATCAGCCACGCCGAGGCCGAGACCGTCACGAGCCGGCTCGGCGGCGACCCGGCCAGGGTCGCGATCGTGCTCCCTGGCGTGGACGCCGAGCTGTTCCGCCCGCTCGCCGCAGATGAGACGGCCCCGCACCCCACCGTCGTCGTCGCCGGCCGGCTGGAGCCGCTCAAGGGGCCCGACCTCGCCATCGAGGCCGTGGCCGCGGTGCCCGCCGAGCTGCGACCCGAGCTGGTCATCGCAGGGGGCGCCTCCACCGAGTTCGTCGGCTACGAGCGCGACCTCGCCGCACTCGCCGGCCGCTCGGGGCTGGACGTGCGGTTCCTCGGACCGCAGACCAGGGCCGGGCTCTCGACCCTGCTCCGCGAGGCGCGGCTCGTGCTCGTCCCGTCGCACTCCGAGACGTACGGGCTGATCGCCCTCGAGGCCGCCGCCAGCGGGGTCCCGGTGGTCGCCGCCTCCTCTGGGGGCCTCCGCGAGTCCGTCGTCGACGGCGTGACCGGCGTGGTGCTCGACTCGCGCGACCCTGCCGTCTGGGGCGAGACGGTGACCCGCCTGCTCGGGGACGGCGAGCTGTGGGGGCGGCTGGCACGCGCCTCCCGCGAGCGTGCCCTCGAGCACCCGTGGTCGCTGTCGGCCGCCGAGCTGTCCGACGTCTACTGCCGGCTCGTGGGCAGCGACCCGTGCCGGGCGCTCTCCGCGGCGGGCGGGCGCCGCTGAGCCTTCCTCTGGTGCGGGGCGTGCTCGTCTCGTCCCCAGCGCCCGCGTCTAGGCTCGACCGGGGCGACGACGCCCGCACGACCTGACCCTCCGGAGGCACCATGACCGACGACACGCTGCTGCGCACCCTCGCCGAGCAGGAGGAGCGCCTCACCTTCCGCAGGTTCACCACGGACACGGCCCTCGACCTCGGCGCCCACGTGCTCGCCGGTGCTCGTGGGCGCGGCCTGCCCGTCACGATCGCCGTGCTCAAGGGCCGTCAGCGGGTGTTCCACGCGGCGCTGCCCGGCACCTCCCTCGACAACGACGAGTGGCTCGACCGCAAGGCGCGCGTCGTCGAGCGCTACGGCAAGAGCTCGTGGCGGGTCGGCGAGCAGTTCCGCGTGGACGGCTCGACGTTCGACGAGAAGTCCCGCCTCGACACCGCCCTCTACGCCGCGCACGGCGGCGTGTTCCCCGTGATCGTCCGCGGCGTCGGCATGGTCGGCTCGGTCGGCGTCTCCGGACTGCCCCAGGCCGACGACCACGCGCTCGTCGTCGAGCTCGTCGAGGACTTCCTCGACCACGGCTACGACAGCTGACCCGCACGACGGCCCAGAGCACGACGGCCCAGAGCACGACCCGCACGACCAGCACGACACGACGCAGCTGCGAGTGAGCCAGCCCCGAGGAGGCGCGGTGACCGACGACGAGGCCGTCACGGCCGCCGCCTCCCTCGCGCAGCTCCTGCGCGACACCGCCGCTGAGCTCGACGCCCGGCACGCTCGCGACGAGGCGCTCGCCACGGTGAAGGCGTCGCGGAAGCTGTTGCTCGTGCACACCGCGGCCTCGATGCAGCCCGCCGGGCGGGCCTGGCGACTCGGGGTCCTGCTGCTCGGCCGCGGCGGAGAGGCCTGGGCCACCGGCCGGATCACCCGCGCCACCGAGCCGAAGAAGGAGCAGGGCCTCTCGGCATCGGTCGAGGAACGACGCGACGCCCGCCGCGCCGCATCCAAGAAGTTCACCGAGGGCGAGGTCGTCAACTTCGAGCACGTCCCGCTGCCGCTCGACGCCGACTCGCTGCGCAGCGGGGCGTCGGACCCGCTCGTGCTGCGCGACGGGGTCGTGCACGTGCGCTGGGGCCGCGGCCCCGACGAGGTGCGCGAGCTGCGCGCCTACCTGGCCGACCGGTCCGAGTTCGTCTAGCCCGCCTCCTCGGCTCGGTCATTGCACGCTCTGCAACTTCTGCACAGGCGCGTGACCCCGGCGGCGCGGCGGAGCAGGATGGGCCGTCAACCGGACCCGTGCAGCACCGATGCGCCCCAGGAGGCCCTCGTGTCGACGACCACCACACCTCCCGACCAGCCCGCCGCCGCCTCCGGGGCCGCCCCGGGCACCGGCCACGACGGGGAGGAGAAGACCGAGCTGAAGCGGGTCATCGGCCCGAAGCTGCTGCTGCTCTTCATCGTCGGCGACATCCTCGGCACGGGCGTCTACGCGCTGACCGGCCAGGTCGCCGCCGAGGTCGGCGGGGCCGCCTGGCTGCCGTTCCTCATCGCGTTCGGCGTGGCGCTCGTGACCGCGTTCTCGTACCTCGAGCTCGTCACGAAGTACCCGCAGACCGCCGGCGCCGCCCTCTACGTGCACAAGGCGTTCGGCGTGCACTTCGTGACGTTCCTCGTCTGCTTCGTGGTGATGTGCTCGGGGATCACCAGCGCCTCCACCGCCTCCCGGGCCTTCGCGGCGAACCTCGCGGTCGGCGTCGGGCTCGAGCTGCCGAACATCGCCGTGATGGGCATCGCGATGGGCTTCATGCTGCTGGTGATGCTCGTCAACTTCCGCGGCGTCAGCGAGAGCGTCAAGGCCAACGTCGTGCTGACGCTGGTCGAGCTGTCCGGCCTCGTGATGGTCATCATGATCGGCTTCTGGGCCATCGCGGGCGGCGACGCCGACCTGTCGCGCGTCACGATCTTCGAGACACCCGGCGACAAGTCGCTGCTGCTCAGCGTGAGCACGGCGACCTCGCTCGCCTTCTTCGCGATGGTCGGCTTCGAGGACAGCGTCAACATGGCCGAGGAGACCAAGGACCCGAGCCGCATCTTCCCGCGCACCATGCTCACGGGCCTCGGCATCACCGCCGTCGTCTACGTGCTCGTCTCGATCTGCGCCGTCGCCGTCGTGCCCATCGGCGAGCTCGCCGACAACGAGACCCCGCTCGTCACGGTGGTGAACACGGCTGCTCCCGGGTTCCCGATCGGGCAGCTGCTGCCGTTCATCTCGATGTTCGCCGTCGCCAACAGTGCGCTGATCAACATGATGATGGCGAGCCGGCTGCTCTACGGCATGAGCAAGCAGGGCGTGCTGCCCGGGTTCCTGTCGAGGGTGCACCGCACCCGCCAGACCCCGTGGGCCTCGATCGTCTTCACCACCGCGCTCTCGCTGCTGCTGATCGGCTACGTGTCGCTCAGCCCTGAGTCGCCCGTCGTCGCCGTGCTCGGCGGCACGACGTCGCTTCTGCTGCTCGTCGTGTTCGCGATCGTCAACGTGACGGTGCTCGTGCTGCGCCGTGACGACGTGGGTCGACACCACTTCAAGGCCGGACGTGTGCTGCCCGTCGTCGGCGTCGTCGCGTGCCTGTGGCTCGTGCTGCCGTTCTCGTCCGGCCGCGGCGGCGAGCAGTACCAGATCGCGGGCATCCTGCTGGCGATCGGCGTCGTGCTGTGGGTCGTCACGATGATCTCGCGGCGCGGGCGCGGGCGCGGGCGCGGCGACCGCGGAGCCGACGGCGCGCGCGGCGGGGCGCACGGCGACCGAGCCGAGGAGGCGCAGGTCGGGTCGATCGGTGGGGCCGACGACGCCGAGGCGGTGCCGCCCGTCCGCTGACGCGAGGGGTCCCGTGTCGCGCCGACCGCCTCCTCGAGGCGTGTCGCCGTCGGCCGGCCGCAGGGGCGGCGTGTCGGGATCGTCCAGGCCGGGGCCCTATCCTCGGTCGGGTCCGTCCCCGTCCGCCCTCGTCACCGCCCCGGGAGCTCGCCGTGCGCCGTCTCGTGATCGCTGCCTCCGTCGTGTTCTGCGGCGGGGTCGTCGCCCTCGTCGTGGCGCTCGTGATGGTCGTGGCGTCGCTGGCCGGCGGCCCCTCCGGGTCGGACGAGCCGTCCGAGCCGGTCGCGGTCGGCGTCACCTGCCCCGACGTCGAGCCCGTCGTGGTCGGCACGATCAGCGTCCCGGCAGGCCCGATCGCGGGCTACTGCCAGGACCGGCTGGTCAACGCCGCCTGGATCATGGAGGCCGCCAAGGCCCAGGGCATCGGCACCCACACCCAGGCGATCGGCGTGATGACCGCGATGGGCGAGTCGAGCCTCCGCAACATCGACCACGGCGACGAGGTCGGCCCGGACAGCCGCGGGCTGTTCCAGCAGCGCGACAACGGCCAGTGGGGCACCTACGAGCAGCGCATGGACCCTTACACGGCCGCGACGAGCTTCTTCACCAAGCTGGTGCGCATCCCCGGCTGGAAGAAGCTCACGCCGACCCAGGCGGCCCACGCCGTCCAGGTCAACGCGGACCCCGACCACTACACGAAGTGGTTCGCCGACGCCGAGACGGTCGTCGCGGCCCTGACGGCGAGCCCGGCGCCGTAGCTCAGCGTCACCAGCCGAGGGTGCCCGGGGCGCCCTTGAACGGACCGACGACGCGCGACGTGATCCAGCCGCCGTAGAAGTCGCCGTCCTGCGCCTGGACGACCTCGCCGTCGACCTCGCACGAGTCGAACCGGCTCGGGTACAGCGCGACGTGGTCGGCGAGCATCTCGTAGCCGGGCCACGGGCTCGGGTAGGTCCAGGCCGCCGAGGAGGCGGTGGTCCCGCCGCCCCGGACGTCCAGGTACCGGGCCGTCCCCTTGAACTCGCACATGCTGCGGCCCTCGCCGGGCGCGAGCGCGCCCTCGACGAAGGCGTCGCGGGGCAGGTACCAGACCGGCGGGTGGCTCGTCTCGAGCACGCGCCAGGCGTTCGTGGTCTCGGCGACGACCTCGCCGCCGAGCCGGACGACGACGCGCTCGGGGCGCGCCTCGACGCGGGGCGGCCTCGGGTAGTCCCAGACGGATTCCTGGCCGGGCCCCGGCTCGATGCGCTTCGCTCTCATGGCGCCATCCTGCTCCCGGCGGCTGAGGGGCGGCACGACGACGGCGGTGCCTGGCAGGATGGCGGCATGAAGCTCGCCGAGGCACTCATGACCCGCGCCGACCTGCAGCGACGGATCGCGCAGGCGCAGGAACGGATCCGCCAGAACGCCCGCTACCAGGAGGGCGAGGAGCCCGCAGAGGACGCCGCCGCCCTCGTCGACGAGGTGTCGCAGTCGCTCGACCGCCTCGAGGAGCTGGTGGTCGCGGTCAACCTGACCAACGCCTCCGTGCTGCTCGCCGACGGACGCACCATGACCGCCGCGCTGGCCAGGCGTGAGACGCTCCGAGCCCGGCACAGCCTGCTGTCGAGCGCGGCCGACGCGGCCCAGGGCGGCGGCGGAGGCGGGTTCCGGCAGCTGCGCAGCGAGCTCCGCCAGTTCGCCGCCCTGCCCGTCGCCGAGCTGCGCCGCCGGGCCGACGACACGGCCCGCGAGCTGCGCGAGCTCGACGTCGAGATCCAGCGCACCAACTGGGAGGCGGACCTCACCACCTGAGACCACGAACCACCGCGCACGGAGAGTCGGTAGACGCCTCCCGGAGCGAGCACGAGCCGTGGCCGGCGGTCATCCCGGCCCCTGTCGGCGCGAGGGCAGCGCCATCGCCGCATGATGCAGCCCTGCACGCCGCACAGGTGACGTCTCACCGACGACGTCTCATCACCGTGTGCTGGCCGGGCGACGTCGAGGGCGGGACTGGGGACCTCTCCGCGCGGGGCGGTCAGCTGCGCCAGGTCATCGCGCCGCCGCCGACGGGCTCGAGATCGACAGCGTCACGTGGCTCGTGACGTGCTGGACGGTGCGTCCGACGAGGACCCACCCCGCGGCCGCGGTCGCGATCACGTCCGCGACGTCGCCCTCGAGGCGGGTGACGAAGTGCTGCGACCCGCGGAAGGTGCCGTTGCGTCGTGCCAGGTCGACGGCGGCCTCGATGTCGCGCATGTGGTCGGGCTCGACGCCGTCGCGGACCGAGTCGACGAGCGGGTAGAGGGCCCACTCGGCCGTGGCGTGGACGCCCGTCGGGTCGGCGGTCGGCAGCTCGGCCCGCCGCGGGCCGGCACCTCCCGGGAGCTCGCAGACGACCTCGCCGGGGCAGCCCCGGGAGAAGTGCAGCACCGCGGCTACGTGGGCGCCGCTGCGTCCGGCCGCGGCGACCAGCTCGGACGACCAGCGGACGAGCGCCTGTTCGTCGCCAGAGACGAAGGTGCTGACGTCGCCCGTCTCGACGACGACGTCGTCCGCGTCTGGTGCAGCGAGGGCCGACGTGATGACGTCGACGTGGTCGTCTCGCATGACGGACAAGGTGATGCGGGCGCCGACTCCGAACTCGGCCGAGCCGAGCGACGGGCGGGGTGTGGTGGATGACATGACGCGCCTTCTGTTCTGTGGACAGGGCACGGGTGTGAGCGATGACTCCCTTCGCGGGCATGATCCCGATCAGGTCGACGGTCGGAGCGTGGAGAAGCTCCCTCTCAGCCCGGCTCACCGGACTCCCGTGTTCGGTCACGAACCTAGCGGACCGTCCTCCGCCTCCTCAGTCCGGATCCGGGCTCGAGGGCGGGTCGTCGATGTCGAGGGCGGGTCCCGTACGACCCGCCCTCGGGCGCGCTGACCTGCCCTCGAGCCGGAAGGACGGGGCTCGCGTCAGTCGGCGAGGTCCGTGACTCGCGGCGCGCGGATCTGGCCGAGTGCCTCGTCGAGGCCGCCGCGGGCCGGGCGGACGGCCGGCAGGGCCGCCCCTACGTGCACCGTGCCGGCGAGCGACCGCGTGTAGCGGAGGGTGCGGGTGCTCGGGCCGCGGTTCGCCCGGCGGTCGCCGGTCTGCTCGATCCGGGCGGCGGCACGCTCGGCCCGCGCTGACAGGACGGCGACGCGGCGCTCGAGCCGGTCGAGCTCGAGGTGCAGCTTCGTGTCGCGTCGGTGCGCCTTCCGCAGGTGCTTCCCGAGGTGAAGGAGGCGGTCGGTCGCGCTCGTGCCGTCCCGCAGCTCCGTGCGGTAGATCAGGTGCCCGATCCCGGCCATGACGACGCCGATGGCGACGCCCAGCAGCAGTGCGAGCGGCAGGGGCGCACCGGAGACGAGAGCGTCGTCGACGATCCGCACGCCGATCAGGACGCCCGGCAGCACGGTCAGCACGTGCACGAAGACGAGCTGCAGCCGCAGCTGGACGGCGCCGTCGGGCACGACGACCTCGCCGGAGTCGTCCTTGTGGGCGCGGTGCGCGTGCCCGAAGTGGTGCAGCGCGTAGGCGACGCCGAGCGTGAAGAGCAGCGCGAAGACGATCGACGTCGTGAACGCGATCGGGTCGGTCGCGGGCATGAACACGTCGACGTTGAGCACACGCGACATGAAGTACGCGAACAGGGCGAAGTCGGCGAGCACGAAGAACAGCAGGAGGCGCTTGCGGGTCCGCGACTCGGTGCGGTGCTTCTCGGAGCCGGAGTCGAGCGACTCCTCGATCGCGATCGACAGCCGGTCGGCGGTCACGCGGGCCTGGTCGCGGGTCACCGTGCGGCCGGTCGTGTCGACGATCGGCTCGTCGCCCGAGCGCTCGAGGCGCCGGAGCACCTCGCGGTGCCGGGAGCTGAGGGCGGTGAGTCGCCGAGCCGCGGGGTCGAGCACCTGCCGCGTGCGGCGGGCCAGCCACCTCTCGGCCGCGACCTCGGTGCGGAGCCGGAGCGCCGCCTCCAGCGGGGTGTGCTCGTCGGTGCCCTCCGGCAGGTCGGCGCGCAGGCGCTCGTCGTGCAGGCGCGGGGCGGTCGCGACGTGCCGTGCCGGGATCGGTCCGACGCCGATCAGCGACAGGGCGAGGTCGCCGCCGGGGAGCTTCTCGACGGCGCGGGGGCGAGGGGCCGTGCCGGCCGGGCGGGGTGCGAGGAGCGCCGTCTCGTCCGGCGTCGGTGCGGCTGCGGCGGGTCGGCGCTCGAGTCGGCCAGTCGTGCCGGCGTCGGACGCCGCGAGGGGCCAGCCGTCGAGGGGCTGCGTGGCCTGCGCGTCGGGCCAGCCGTCGAGGCGCTCGGTGACCTGCGCGTCCCGCCAGCCGTCGAGGCGCTCGGTCACCTGGTCGTCGGGACGGGAGTCGGGGCGGGTGTCGGTCATGACGCGGTGTCCTCACTGCGGAAGGTGATCTCGACGCGGCGGTTCTGCGCCGCGAGCTGGTCGTCGAAGACGCCGCCCGGCAGGTCGTCGACGACGGGGTCGGCGTCTCCCCGACCGACGACGTCGCCGAGCGTGCCGCCCGGGGCGCCGAGGCGCACGAGCGCGTCGTGCACGGCCTGCGCCCGGTCGAGGCTGAGCTGTTCGCCGTCGACGACCCCGGCGCGGGTGTCGGCGGCGTGCCCGACGACGTCGGCCGCGACGCCCGACGGGCAGCGACCGAGCTCGTCGGCCACGCCCTGCAGGGCGGCGTCGGCGGTCGAGCCGAGCTCGGCGGAGTCGCCGCCGAAGAGCACGGCAGCAGACAGCACGAGCGGGGCGGTGCACGGCGTCGCGTCGCTCGTCACGGGCACGACGGGCACCGTCGAGGAGGCGACGGGCGCCTCCTGGGACGCGCCCGCTCCCCCGTCGGTGCAGCTCGTCGCCCCGGCGGCGTCGCAGATCGCGAGCCAGAGCTCGGACAGCCGGCTCGTGGACGAGATCGACGGTGCGGGCTGCGAGCCCGCGGTGCGGCCGAGTCCGACGAAGGTGACGGCGTGCCCGCTCAGGTCGGGCAGGGCGCCCTGGTCGGCGAGCGTCGAGGCGACCGCGGCCGGGTCGAACGACCAGCCGAGCTGGCGCAGGTCGAGGGGGTCGGCGGTCTGCACGCCGCTCGACACGACGACGATCGAGCCGCCGTCGTGCAGGGCGGCCGCGGAGGCGAGCACGGACAGCAGGTCGAGGCCCTCGTCCCCTGCCGTGAGGCCGGACACGTCGGAGCCGAGCTCGTCCAGCGCGTCGGCGACCGCCGCCTCCCGCTTGTCGGGGACCTGCTGCACCCGGTCGGCCGTGAGCATCGGCGTGAGGTCGTGGGCCGAGGCGGAGGACGCGCCCTGGACGACGACGTCGACGCTGCCCTCGGCGGGCTGGTGCGCCGCGAGGGCGTGGGCGGAGACGGCGTCGGCCGCCCCAGCGCCGAGGGAGGGCAGCGGCTCGGCGGAGGTGGCCGTGAAGCCGAGGACGAGCGGCTCCGGCGACTCGAGGGAGCAGCCGGCGAGGGCCGTGAGGGCGACGGCTGCGGCGGCCGTGGCGGCGACTGCGCGGAGGGCGGCGCGGCGCGGGCGGCTCGCGGGCGACGCGGACGCGGACGCGGACGCGGAGGGTCGTGGGGTCATGGAGGGTCCTCTGGATCGCGCGGGGCAGGCCCGCTCGGGGACGACGAGCGTCCGGACCTCGAGCGTAGGAACGGCGTCCGCTCCGCCGCAGCCTGCCCAGGGATGACCGGGACCCTCCTCGGGGATGAACCGCGCTCCTCCTCAGGTCGCGGCCGCCGCCTCCTCGGCTCGCCCCTGCCCGCCGTCGCACTCGAGTTGCCCCGAACGGCTGTCCGCGCGGCCGCCGACCGACATTTCCGGGCAAGCCGTCCGGGAGCCCGCCGTCTCGGCGACGGGCGGGGCGGACGGGCGCGGGCGGCGGGCGGGGCGGCCGGGCGCGGGCGGCGGGCGGGGCAGGTCAGGCGCCGAGGCGGCCGGGCGGCGCGGCACGGACGTGCATGCGCTCGCCCTGGCGGCCGAACAGGCTGAGGAACTCGACGGCTCCGGGACCGACCCGTCCGAACCAGTGCGGCGTGCGCGTGTCGAACTCGGCCGCCTCCCCCGCGGGCAGCACGAGGTCGTGCTCGCCGAGCACGAGCCGGAGCCGTCCGCGCAGCACGTAGAGCCACTCGTAGCCCTCGTGCACCCGAGGGTCCGGCTCGCCGGTCGGCACGTCCGCCTCGATGAGGTGCTTGAACGCCTGCAGGCCTCCCCCGCCCCGCGAGAGCGGCACGATCGTCTGTCCGTACATCGTCACCGGTCGGAGGTGGATGCGCGGGTCGCCGGTCTCGGGCGCCCCGACGAGCTCGTCGAGCGGCACGCCGTGGGCGCGGGCGAGCGGCAGCAGCAGCTCGAGCGCCGGACGCCGCCGGCCCGACTCGAGCCGCGACAGGGTGCTCACCGAGATGCCGGTCGTCTCGGCGAGCTGGGCGAGGGTGCGGCCGCTCGTCGCCCGCAGCGCGCGCAGCCGCGGGCCGACCGCCGCGAGCACGTCGTCGGTCGAGGCGTCCGCGGCGCCCTCGGCGCCGACGCCGGTGCCGGTGCCGGTGCCGGTGCCGGTGCCGGTGCCGGACGACGCACCGTACGGACGGGGATGATCGTGTGCCATGCCGCGATCTTGCCACACCAGCAACAGAGCTTGCAGATCGAGGAGGTGCGGGTCGAGCATGATCTCAGGAGGTCACCCACCATGACGAACGCCCCGCAGTCCCCGCTCGATCCGTCCGCCGCCGCTCTCGCGACCACGCCCACGCCCGTGCCCGTGCCCGCGCCTGCGCCTGCGCCCACAGGCACCTACGACGTGGTCGTCGTCGGGGGCGGCGCCGCCGGCCTCAGCGCCGGCCTCACCCTCGCCCGCGCGCGCCGTCGCGTGCTGGTCGTCGACGCCGGCGAGCCCCGCAACGCTCCCGCGGCCGGCGTGCACGGCTTCCTCACCCGCGACGGAATCGTCCCTCGCGAGCTCACCCGGCTCGGCCGCGCCGAGGTCGAGCAGGTCGGCGGCGAGGTCGTCGACGGGACCGTCACGCGACTCGAGCGGGCGGGCGGCGGGCCTGCCGACGTGTCGGCCGGTGCCGGCACGTCGGCCACGGGGGCGAGCGCAGGAGGCGCCTCCTCGTTCACCGTCTCGCTCACGACGGAGGGCGGTGACGAGCGCGTCGTCCGGGCCCGGCGGGTCGTCGTGACGACCGGTCTCACCGACGAGCTGCCCGAGGTGGACGGCCTCGCCGAGCGCTGGGGCCGTGACGTCGTGCACTGCCCGTACTGCCACGGCTGGGAGATCCGCGACCGCGTGATCGGCGTGCTCGGCACGACCCCGTTCGCGGTGCACCAGGCGCTGATGTTCCGGCAGTGGAGCGACCGCGTGACCCTCTTCGTGCACGAGGCGCCCGAGCCCGCCGACGACGAGTGGGAGCAGCTGGCCGCACGCGGGATCCAGGTCGTGACGGGCCGCGTCCGGTCGCTGCGGCTCGAGGGCGACGCGCTGACCGGCGTCTTGGTCGACGGCGCACCGGTCGTGCCGGTCGACGCGCTCGCCGTCGCCGCCGCGGTCCGCCCGAACGGCGACCTGCTCGAGCCGCTCGGCCTCGTCCACGAGCCGCACCCGATGGGGCTCGGGACCGTCATCGCGTCCGACCCGCTGACCGGGGCGACGACCGCGCCCGGGCTGTACCTGGCCGGCAACGTCGCCGACGCGCGGATGCAGGTGGTCACGGCTGCCGCCTCCGGCGTGGGGGTCGCGGTCGCCGTCAACATGAGCCTCATCACCGAGGACACCGACCTCGCCGTGGCGGAGCGACGCCGCCCGTTCGGCGTCCGAGCCGAGGCGGAGAACACGACCAGGGTGCTCGGCGACCGCCGGCACGGACTCGGGCACGAGCACGGCGACGGACAGTCCACTGCGGAGGAGTGGGGCCGCGACTACTGGGAGGACCGCTACGCGGCCCCCGGCCTGCAGTGGAGCGGTCGGCCGAACCCCGTCCTCGTCGACGAGGTCTCAGCACTCACGCCGGGCCGTGTGCTCGACGTCGGCAGCGGCGAGGGCGGCGACGCCATCTGGCTCGCGGGCCGCGGCTGGCAGGTGACCGCGATCGACATCGCGCAGTCTGCCCTCGACAAGGCGGCGGCACGAGCGGCCGAGGTGGACGAGGAGGCGGCGGCCCGGATCACCTGGGAGCAGCACGACCTCGCCGAGTGGGCTCCCGCACCGAGGTCGGTCGACCTCGTGTCGTCGCAGTTCATGCACCTCGCCGACCCGGTGCGCGCCGCGCTGTTCCGGTCGCTGGCGGAGGCGGTGGCTCCCGGCGGGACCCTGCTCGTCGTCGGGCACGACCTGTCCGACCTGACCGCAGGGGCCGGTCGGCACGGCAAGGAGGTGCTGATGTTCACGATCGACGACGTGCTCGCGGCGATCCCCGATGCCGACTGGACGATCGAGGTGGCCGAGTCGCGTGCGCGGCAGGTCTCCGCGACGTCGGGCGGCACCACCACGGTGCGCGACGTGGTCGTCAAGGCGACCCGCGCCTCCTAGTCCGCTGCCCCGCCGCCTCCGGCCCCGCAAATGCCGACCGCGAGCCCGCTCCGAGCACCACAACACGCGGATTCCCCGGTATTGGAGGCCTCGCGGTCGGCATTTGCTCGGGAGGAGCGGCGGCGGGGCGGGAGACGCTCGGGGTCAGCGGTGGCGGCGCAGGCGGTCGAGCACGACGCGGCGGTCACGCCAGGCGCCCGTCGACCAGAGAGCGACGAAGACCAGCAGCGGCTGGAACGGGAGGCGCAGCCAGCGCTTCGCGTCGGTGTCGAGCCCGAAGGCGCTGGTGCGGGTCACGAGCTGCGAGATGTTGCCCGGGAAGATCGCGACGAAGAACGCGGCCACCACGAGGCCGACGGCGACGCGCCAGCGGCCGAGCGCGATCAGCGAGCTGCCGAGCGCGATCTCGACGACGCCAGAGGCGAGCACGACCGCGTCGTCGTCGAGCGGCAGCCACTCGGGCACCTGCGCCTGGAAGTCGTCCCGCGCGAAGGTGAGGTGGCTGGCACCGGCGAACACCAGGACGGCCCCCAGCAGGAGGCGGGCGACGGTCCGCGGGACGGACGTGGGACGGACTCGGCTGCGCTTCGACATCCGACCAGTCTGCTCCTGCCGCGGGCGCCGAGTGGTCCGTTCCGGTCGTTCCGTGCTGCACGGATGACCAGAACTGACCACTCGGCACGCGCTAGCCGAGCGCGGTGAGCCGCAGCCGCATCGACCGCGTCGACGGCCGCAGCACGTGCGGCGCCGACACGTCGGGCCCGCAGGCCCGCGAGCCGAGCCCGTTCTGCGCCGCGTCGAGCCACAGGTAGGTGCGGTCCGGCTCGGGCAGCTCGTGCGGGTGGCGGGCGGCGTCGACCTGCTGTGCGGTGTGGCGGCGCAGCGTGAAGCCGGGCAGGCGTCCGAGCTCGTCGCCGACGGCGTCGACGCGGAGCCAGTCGCGGCCGTCGGCGCCGGTCAGGTCGAGGCTCCGCAGGTCGCTGCGGTGGCCGCTCTCCTGCGGGCGGGCGTACTCGACGACGAGGTCGTCGACGGACGACGTGTACCGGCCGACGACCGCGGCGTGCCGGCTGTCCGGGTACGACTCGTGCGGGCCAGTGCCGAACCACGACGCCGTCGCGACGTCGGTCGGCAGGTCGAGGCGCACGCCGACCCGCGGCCAGGAGGTGTCCCAGCCGGCGGTCGGCACGAGGTCGAGCGCCAGCCAGAGCTCGCCGCCCTCGAGCGACCAGCGCTCGTCGACGGTCACGGCCTGGCGGGCGTCCGCGGCGGCCCAGCGGGTGCGGACGTGCACCTGCGAGTCCGTCGCCGTGACCTGCTCGACGCGCGGCGTCATCCGGTCGAGCCCGAGCCGCAGCCAGGTCGTCTCGGCGCTCGGCAGCTCCGCCAGCAGGTACTGGTCGGCGCGGTGCCGGTCGCGCATCACGTCGACGTCGCGGTCGCGCGGCACCCAGCCACGCCCCTGGTCGTTGTCGGTCGGCGCACGCCAGAGCTCGAGCCGCGGCCCGTCCACGGGACGACCGGCCAGCGAGACGAGACGGCCGTCGACGAACGTCGCCGGCCCGAGGTCCAGCCGACCCGAGGAGGCGCCCGCCAGCCGGTCGCCGGCCGCACCGGGCACGCCGGGTCGCAGTGTCGACGGCGCGCGCCGCACCGCTGCGGCAGGCGTGAGGTCCAGCTGCGCGGTCGCGACCACGTGTCCGGCGGGCGCCCACTCGGCGTCCGCCGCGGTCACGACCCGCACCGTCGCCCAGGTCTCGCCCGACGACGCGACGGGCAGGCCGGGGACGGCCAGGACGACCGTCTCCCCCGCTGCCAGGGCGTCGTCGCCGACGCCGGCGACGGGGAGGTCGGCGACCAGCGCCTCCTCGCCGTCGTGCTCGACCGTGAGCCGGATCACCACGTCGGAGGCGTCGGCCGAGTGCCGCAGGTTAGCCACGGTCACGAGAGCCTCGGCACCCTCGTCGTCCGTCTCGCCCGCGGCCAGCGACACGCGGATCGGCGCGACGACCTGCGCCCACTCGTGCAGGCCGGGCGACGGGGTGTCGTCGCTGAGGACCATCCCGTCCATCACGAAGTTGGAGTCGTGCACGACCTCGCCGAAGTCGCCCCCGTAGGCGAAGAACTCGGTGCCGTCGGCGGTGCGGTGCCGCAGGCCGTGGTCGCGCCACTCCCAGACGAAGCCGCCGTGCAGCCGCGGGAACTCGTCGACCAGCGCCTCGTACTCGTCGATCGCGCCCGGGCCGTTGCCCATGGCGTGCACGTACTCGCAGAGCAGGAACGGCTTCGAGCGCTGGCGCGCCGCCTCGGCGGGCGTGCAGCCGAGCAGCTGCACCGACGCGTCGCCGCTGCCGATCGCGCGCGTCTCGTCGACGAACGAGTACATCCGCGAGTAGACGTCGGTGTAGGCGCCCGTGTAGTCGCCCTCGTAGTGCACGGGGCGGCCGGTGTCGCGGGCGTGCGTCCACGCGGCCATCGCGGCGAGGTTGCGGCCGGTGCCGGCCTCGTTGCCGAGCGACCACATCACGATCGACGGGTGGTTCTTGTCGCGCTCGACGGTGCGGACCATCCGGTCGACGTAGGCGTCGTGCCAGGCGGCGTCGTCGCTGGGGTTCTCGGTCCAGGCGTCGCGCTCGAAGCCGTGCGTCTCGAGGTCGCACTCGAGCACGACCCAGAAGCCGAGCTCGTCGGCCAGGTCGAGGAGGCGCGGGTGCGGCGGGTAGTGCGACGTGCGGATCGCGTTCACGTTGAACTGCTTCATCTGCAGCAGGTCGCGGCGCGCCCACTCCTCGTCGAAGACGCGGCCGCGGTCGGGGTGGGTCTCGTGCCGGTTGACGCCGTGGAACACCACGCGGCGGCCGTTGACCGTGAACAGGTCGCCGTCGATCCGCACGGTGCGGAAGCCCAGCCGGAGGCTGACGACCTCGGCGCCGAGCGCGCTCGACACCGTGGCGTCGTAGAGCCGGGGCGTCTCGGCCGACCACGGCTCGACGCCCTCGGGCAGCTCGACCGGCGCCACGTCAGCGGCGCTGGCCCAGGTGACGTCGACGCCGAGCTCGGGCACCGCCAGGGTGACCGGGAACGCGTCGGGGCCGGCCGTGACCTCGGGGACGATCGTCGCGCCTCCTTCGGTCTCGCCTGCGGTGCCGTGCCAGGAGGTGCGCAGCCAGACGTCGTCGAGGCCGCCGACCGGGCGGGCCTGCAGGGTGACGCTGCGGAAGATGCCGGGCAGCCACCACTGGTCCTGGTCCTCGACGTAGCTCGAGGCCGACCACTGGTGCACGCGCACGGCGATGACGTTCTCGCCCGGGCGGACGGCGTCGGTGACGTCGAGCTCCTGCGCGAGGCGGCTGCCGACGCCGACGCCGACGTGCACGCCGTTGACCCAGACCGCGTAGCGCGACTCGACGCCGTCGAAGCGCAGCAGCACGCGCTCGGCGCCGTCGAACGAGGCCGGCAGGTCGAAGCGGCGGCGGTGGTCGCCGGTGGGGTTCGCGTCGGGCACGAAGGGCGGCTCGGTCGGGAACGGGAACTGCACGTTCGTGTAGATCGGAGCGCCCCGCTCGCCGTCGCCGGTCAGCACCCAGTGCGACGGCACGGCGATCGACTGCCACGACGAGTCGTCGAGGTCGGGGTCGCCGACGCCGTCGACGGGCTCGCCCGCGGGCAGCACGCCGCGGCCGCCTGGGGTGCCGGGCGCGCCGGGCAGCAGGCGGAACGCCCACTCGCCGTCGAGCGACAGGGTCGGGGCGTCGGTGTGCAGCCACGACCGCGCGGGGCTGCGGCGCCCGGTGCCAGGGCCGGTGTCGGCGAGGTAGTCCACGGGCGCAGGGGCCGTCGAGGAGGCGGTGGAGGAGGAGGCGGGGGTCGTCACTTGACGGATCCTTCCGTGAGGCCGCCGCGCCAGAAGCGCTGGAGGACGACCATGGCGATGACCAGCGGGATGATCGACAGCAGCACGCCGCCGGTCGTCAGCTGGTAGAACTCGGGCAGTCGGTCGGTCTGGCTGAGCCAGTTGTTGAGGCCGAGCGTGACGGGGAACTTGTCGACGTCGCTCAGCATGACCAGCGGCAGGAAGTAGTTGTTCCAGATGCCGACGAGCTGGAACAGGAACACCGTGACGAGCGCGGGCGTCAGGATTCGCAGCCCCAGGGTGTGGAAGATGCGCAGCTCGCTCGCGCCGTCGAGGCGGGCGGCCTCCATCAGCGAGGTGTCGACGGTGGCCTGGGCGTAGATCCGGCAGAGGAACAGGCCGAACGGCGACACCAGCGACGGCAGCAGGACGCTCCAGTAGGTGTTCGCGAGGCCCATCTGGCTGAACAGCAGGAAGAGGGGCAGAGCCGTCGCGGTCCCGGGCACCAGCACGCCGCCGAGGATCGTGCCGAACACCGCGTTGCGCCCGCGGAACTCGTACTTGGCGAGGGCGTAGCCGCCGGCCGCGGCGAAGTACGTCGCGATCAGGGCGCCGACGCCGGCGTAGAGCACCGAGTTGCCGAGCCAGCGCAGGAAGATGCCGTCGCCGTAGGTGAGGACCTGGCCGAGGTTGTCCCAGAGCGCGAAGTTCGGCGCGAACCAGAAGCCGAAGGTGCCGAAGAGGTCGCCGGTGGTCTTCGTCGCGGCCACCACGACCCAGTAGACCGGGATCAGGAAGTACAGCGCGACGACGACCAGCACGGCCGTGACGATGATGGTGGAGGCGCGGCTGCGGCCCGCGGACCGGTCAGGGCCGCTGCTCGCCGAGCGGCGGGCGGCGGCACGGCCCTCGCCGCGCCTCCTGCCCTGACCTGCCGTGACGATGGACTCGGTGTCGGTGGGCTGCTCGGCGATCGAGGCGCTCGTCGCGGCGCCCGAGGCACGGGGGCTCATGCGGACTTCCTGTTCGTGATGGTGAGGAACACGATCGACAGCGTGAACGCGACGAGCGCGATCAGCACGGACTGCGCCGCGGCGACGTTGTAGTCGTTGTAGGCGAACGCCGTCGTGTAGGCGCTGAGGTTCGGCGTGTACTGGCTGTCGATGGCCGGCGCGACGCGCTGCAGCACCTGGGCCTCGGCGAACAGCTGCAGGGTGCCGATGATCGAGAAGACGGCGGTGAGCAGCAGGGCCGGACGGATCAGCGGCAGCTGGATGCTCGTCGCGACCCGCAGGGCGGACGCCCCGTCGACCTTCGCGGCCTCGTACAGCTCGACCGGGATCGACTTCAGCTGGGCGATGATGATCAGCATGTTGTAGCCGGTGTAGCTCCACGTGACGATGTTGGCGATCGACCAGAGCACCGTGTTCGCGCCCAGGAAGTCGGGCGAGACGCCGAACACCTCGGCCACGTCGATGATCGGGCTGAGGCCCGGCACGTAGAGGAACGACCAGAGGATGGTCGCGATGACGCCGGGCACGCCGTACGGCAGGAAGTACGCGGCGCGGAAGACGCCGGGCCACTTGGCCGACGCCGACTCGAGCAGCAGCGCGAGCACGGTGCAGAGGATCAGCATCACCGGCACCTGGACGATGCCGAAGAGGAACATCCGGCCGATCGAGGCGACGAAGTTCGGGTCGCCGATCACCTGCGCGTAGTTGTCGAACCCGGCGAACTGGGTGACGACCCCGGCCTCGCCGAAGAGGCCGCCGCGGGTCACCTTCGTGAAGCTCGAGACGAGCGCCATGAGGATCGGGACGATGAAGGTGAGGAGGAACAGCGCGAGGAACGGGAAGAGCAGCACCCACGGGGCGCGCTTCACGGCGCCGGACGACGCGCCCCTCCTGCGGGAGGCGTCGCCGCCTCCTTCGCGACCTCGGCCGGGCGCCGTGGCGTCCGTCGCGGCGGCCGTCTCGGGGCGGGTCTCCATGCCGGCGCTCACGCGCTCGCCTTGCGGATCGAGAGGCCCTTGTTCTGCATCACCGAGATGATGTCCTTCTCCGCCTGCGCGACGGCGTCGACGAGAGTGCCGCCGGAGGCCTTGCCGCGGAAGCCGTCGCTGAGGATGTTGAACGACTGCTGCGTGACGGGCCACCAGCTCCAGTCCTGGTTCTGGCTGGACTCCTTCGTGGCGGGCACGAACACCTCCTGGTTGTAGTTCTGGCCGCTGAAGAAGGCGCTCGGCTTCTCGCGGAGCGTGCCGACGACGTCCACGGCGGGCGACCAGCCGATGCCGCAGAACTCGATCAGGGCGTTGACGCCCTCGGGGGTGGTGGTCATCCAGACGGCGAACTCGAGCGCCTCCTGCGGGTGCTGGCTGTTGGCGAGGATCGCGGCGGTCGAGCCGCCGAGGAAGCTCGAGGCGTAGCCCGTGCCCTCCCACGTCGGCATGGGCGCGACGCGCCACTTGCCCTCGGCGCCGCTGACGCCCTGGATGAGGGCGTCGCCCCACGAGCCGGTCACGACGGAGGCGATCTTCCCGTCAGCCGCAGCCGAGAACCAGGCCGGGGTGTAGGCGCCGTAGGCGGTGGTGACGATGCCGTCGTCGATGGCCGTGTCGAAGAACGCCGCGACCTTGAGGGTGGCGTCGTCGGTCATGTCGATGACCCAGCCGTCCTCCTCCGCGGTGAACCAGGAGGCGCCGGCCTGCGTGGCGTAGGCGGCGAACAGCGAGGCATCCGCGAGGGGGAACGAGTCCATCAGCACGCCGGCGCCCTTCAGCTCGGTGCCGACGGCGGCCCACTCGTCCCAGGTCGCGGGCACGGCCGCGCCGACCTGGTCGAAGACGGCCGGCTGGTAGAACATGCCCATCGGGCCGCTGTCCTGCGGCACGGCGTAGATGCCGCCCGTGTAGCTGACCTGGTTCCAGAGGGTGGGGTCGTAGAGGTCCTGGTACTGCTCGGCGCCGTAGCGCTTGAGGTCGACGACGCCGTTCGCGAGGAGGAACTCGGGCAGCGAGCGCATCTCGACCTGGGCGATGTCCGGCCCGGCCCCCGCGGCGAGCGCCGAGTAGAGCTTCTGGTATCCGCCCGCGTTGCCGCCGGGGATGAACACGGTCTCGACCTGGACGCGGTCCTGGCTCTTGTTGTACAGGTCGGTGACCTGGTCGAGGCCCTTGAGCCAGGCCCAGTACTCGAGCCGGACCTTGCCTGCGGCCGGCGGGATGGTCGGCAGGGTGTTGACCGAGGTCGTGCCGGGCGTGGCGCAGCCGGCGAGGACGGCGGCGGCGGACGCGCCGAGGCCGAGGCTCAGCAGCTGCCGACGACTGAGAGGACTCATCAGGACTCACTTCGTTGTGGACGGGACGAGATCGACCGTAACACGCGTTTTCGAGTGGTCGCTCGAAATTGACCCCGAGATCGACGCCCAGGAGGCGCGGGTCGTCGTAGGCTCCCGGTCATGACCGAAGGCGCTCCCGTGACGACCCGTGGCCGAGGCGCCCGCGGCGGCCGCGGCGGCCCTCGCGGCCCCTACGCGAAGTCCGCCGAGCGGCGGTCGGCCATCGTCGAGGCCGCGTTCGAGGTGTTCACCGCCCACGGCTACCAGGGCGGGTCGCTGCAGCGCGTGGCCGACAAGGTGGGCATGAGCCAGACGAGCCTGCTGCACTACTTCCCGTCGAAGAGCGACCTGCTGCTCGAGGTGCTGCGGCGTCGCGACCAGATGTCGAGCGGCGAGTTCGTGCGCGGCGAGGGCGTCCAGCTCGCCGGCGACGTCGAGCGGCAGGCCCGGTACAACGAGGGCGTGCCCGGGCTGATCGGCCTCTACACCGTGCTGTCGGGCGAGGCGGTGACCGAGGGGAACCCGGGTCGCGAGTACGTCACCCAGCGGCTCGCCGACCTGCGTCAGGACTACGCGGCGGACTTCCGCGCCCTGGCCGAGGTCGGCCGGCTGCGCGAGGGCGTCGACCCCGACCGGGCGGCCGCCGGGCTGGTCGGCCTGTGGGACGGCGTGCAGCTGCAGTGGCTGCTCGCCCCGGACGAGGTCGACGTGCCGCGGCTGCTGCGCGACTACCTCGACCTCGTGATCCTGCCTGCGACTGCCGACGGGCAGGAGGCGCAGGCCGTCCCCGAGGACTCGCCCGCGCCTCCTTCGGCCGAGCCTGCGACGCCTGCGGCCGAGCCCGCGCCTCCTGCGGCCTGAACGCCTGTCGAGGGCGGGTCAACGCGGTCGAGGGCGGGTCGTGAACCACCCGCCCTCGACGCAGTCGACCCGCCCTCGACCTATCCGAGCCTGCGGGCGGGCGGGGCGGCCGCGCGGGTCACTCGGGGAGTCGAGTCACTCGGGGAGTGCGGCCTGGCCCTCGCGCTCGTCGCCGGCGACTCCGGCTCGGAGGCCCTCCCCGCGGAAGAACGCGGGGCGCAGCCGGGCGTTGACCAGCATCACCACGACGCCGCCCACCAGGATCGTGACGCCGAGCAGGAACACCAGGCCGACCCCGCCGATCTGCGATCCGCTGCCGTAGTCGGGGTCCATGCTGTCGATCAGCGTCGTGACGAAGAGCACGGCGAGGATGAGCCCGCCGACTCCGGGAGCGATGATCTGGAAGAACAGGTTGCGCGCCCCGGTGCGCCACTGGCGCCGGAAGTACCAGACGCAGGCGAAGGCCGTGAGCCCGTAGTAGAAGCAGATCATCATGCCGAGCGTCGTGATCGTGTCCCAGAGCACGTCCTCGCTGATGAAGCGCATCACCGCGTAGAAGACGCTCGCGACGACGGCGGAGGCGAGGGTCGCGTACCCGGGCGTGAAGAAGCGCGGCGAGACGCGGGCGAACTTCGGCGACAGCGCGCCGTAGTGCCCCATGGCGAGCAGGGTGCGGGCGGGCGAGACGAAGGTCGACTGCAGGGAGGCGGCGGAGCTGCTCAGCACCGCCAGCGACATCAGGATGGCGAGCGGCCCGAGCACCGGCCCGGCGAGCGCCGAGAACGCGTTGCCCTGGATGTCGGGGTTGCCGAGCCCGACGCCCTCGTCGCCGAGGCCGGCGAAGGTCATGGAGGCGAGCGAGACGAGCAGGTACACCAGCACGATGATGACGACGGTGAGGGTGGCGGCGCGGCCGGGCGTCGTCCGCGAGCCGCTGGTCTCCTCGGACATCGTCAGCGTGACGTCCCAGCCCCAGAAGATGAAGATCGACAGCGACAGCCCCGCCGCGAAGGCCGAGAAGGTCGGCACGGTCAGCGGGTTGAACCAGTCGAGCGAGATCGCGGTGGCGTCGAACGCCGAGCCGCCGCCGACCCGGACGAAGGCGACGATCGCGAAGCCGACCAGCACGAGCAGCTGGAACCCGACGAGCCAGTACTGCACCTTCTGGGTGGTCTGCATGTCGCGGTACGAGATCACGGTCGCCCCGGCCATGAAGGCCAGACAGGTCACGACGTTGATCAGCGGGTTCGTCGCCAGGTCGGCGATCGACGGATCGGAGAACAGCTGCCCGAGCAGCAGGTAGAAGAAGTCGACCGCGATGCCCGCGAGGTTGCTCAGCACCACGATGGTAGCCACCACCAGCCCCCAGCCGGCCATCCAGCCGACCCACGGGCCGAAGGCGCGGACGCCCCAGGTGAAGGAGGTGCCGCTGTCGGGCATCGCGCTGTTCAGCTCGCGGTAGCCGAACGCGACGAGGAGCATCGGGATGAACCCGACCAGGAAGATGGCGGGCAGGTGCGTGCCGACCTGGGCGATGGTCGGGCCGAGCGCCCCGGTCAGCGTGTAGGCGGGCGCGATGCACGAGATGCCGATGACGACGGCGCCGATCAGGCCGACGCTGCCGGCACTCAGGCCCTTCGACGACAGGGTCTGGTCGGCGGCGACGCCGGACTTCTTGAGGATGCTCACGGGGTGGTCCCTTCGGGGTGGACGCCGCCCGGGGCGACGCCGGTCCAGGTCGTGCGGGCATCGTGGTCACGAGGAACCACCACGAGGGGGACGGGGACGCCGCGCACGATCTTCGCGGCGACGCTCCCGAGGAACAGCCGGCGTGGCTGGGCCAGGCGACTCGACCCGACGAGGGCGAGCTCGTCGTCGCTCCAGGTGAGGGCGTCGATCGCGTCGGCGATCCTCGGGCCGGGGGCGATCTCGACCGTGACGTCGAGGTCGGCGGGCACGCCGTCCAGCGCGATGTCGCGCATCCGCTCGGCGTGCTCGCGGGCCTCGTCGTGCAGCGCCCGCTCGCGCTCGTCGCGGTCGCGGCGCTCGCCGTCGCCGAGGGAGTCGAGGGTGACCAGCGAGACGAGCCGCAGCGGGACGCGGGCGGCGGCGGCCGTGGCGACCGCCGTGTCGACGACGGCACGGGCGCCGGCCCTGGTGCCGACCGCCGCCGTCACGCTGCCGAAGCTGCGGACGCCGCGCTCGGCGAACCCGGCGGGCGCGATCGCGACGGGCACGGGGGCCGAGTGCACCAGCACTCCCCCGACGCTGCCGAGGTGAAGCCGGCCGAACGTGCCCTCCTTGCCCGCGCCGATCACGATCGCGTCGGCCTCGAGGTCGGCGGCGGCCGCCACCAGGCCCTCGGCGAACGTCTCGGCCCTGACCAGGTGCGTCGTGGACGTGACGCCGGCCGGGATCTCGGCCGCCGCCTCCTGCAGCCAGCCCTCGGCGAGGTCGTCGAGGTGCCGCTCGTAGCTGGGGGCGGTGGGGACGAGGGAGGCGCGGCCCTGGTCGTGCAGGACCATCACGAGGTCGAGGCGCACGCCGAGCGTGTGCGCGAGGGCCGTGCCGAGGGCCAGGGCGTCGTGCCCCGCGGGGGTGTCCAGGTACCCGACGACCACGCTCCTCACGAGACGGCCGCTCCGGTGTCGGCGTGCTCGGTGTGCTCGGCGTGCTCGACGCCGGCGTCGCGCTCCGCGAGGATCTCGGCGGCGACGTCGTGGCCGACGCGGATGGCGCCGTCGACGTGCTGGAACCCCTCCGCGGCGATGTCGCTCGACGAGAACCGGATCGGGCCCACCGGCACGCGCTGGTCGTGGCCCCAGCGCGACAGGCCGCCGAGGTCGAAGCTCGTCGCGTAAGCGCCGCCCGTCCACTCGTCGCTGGCCCAGTCGCTCTCGAAGTAGACGACCGGCTCGAGCGCCTGCTCGCCGTAGTACGACGCGAGCGACGCGAGGATCGCCGTGCGCCGCTCGTCGGCGGGCAGGGCGAGGAGGCGGTCGGCCTTCTCGTCGCTCACGAACCCCACGAGGGTGCCGCGCGGGTCGTCGTAGTTCGAGTTGTCGTACGCCTCGTGCACCACCTGGTAGGGGCTGAAGGCCGTGCCGGAGAGGCCGGCGTCGCGCCAGAACGGCGTCTCGTAGACGGCGTGCACCTTGATCACGAGCCCGAGCGAGACGTGCTGGTGCCACTGCTGACGGAGCGCGGGCAGCGCCGGGAGGTACTCGATCCGCGAGTAGAGGTTCGGCGGCACGGCGACCACGGCCCAGCGGGCAGCGACCCTCAGCTCGGGCGTCGACGCGACGACGCCGTCGGCCGACCACTCGAGCGTCTCGACGGGCTGGCCGAGCCGCACGGCGTCGCCGAGCTGCTCCGCGAGCGTCAGCGGCACCCGCTGCAGGCCGCCCACGACGCGCTTGTCGAGGATGAAGTCGGCGTCGACGAGGTTGCTGAAGCTGCCGGCGCTCGACGCCATCTGCAGCGCCTGGAGGAGCGAGAACGAGTGGGCGGGCTTCGTGAGCATCGCGTCGGCGATGAAGAGCGCGATGTTGGCCCGCGCCTCCGCGTCGTCGCTCTGCTGCTCGAGCCAGGCCGAGAACGAGACGTGGTCGAGCTCGGCGGCCCGCGGGTGCTCCCAGGGGGCGGCCACGTCGGTCTCGGCCACGAGCTCGTCCATCACGACGATGAGCCGCTCGATCTCGGCCTGCGTGTGCTCGGACGCGGGGAAGATGTCGCCGGTGAAGCGCGACGCCGTGCCGTCGGCCGAGACGTAGACGCTCTCGCCGTCACGCCAGCGCGAGTAGGTCTCGAGGCCGAGCTCGCCGAGCGTGGCGATCAGGGCCGTCTGGTCGGGCGACACCCACTGGCCGCCGAGCTCGAGCATCGCCCCGTCGATCGTCTCGGTGCGGAGCCGGCCGCCGACGCGGTCGCGGGCCTCGAGCACGATCACGTCGAGGCCCGCCGCGCGCAGGTCGGCGGCCGCGGTCAGGCCGCTGGCCCCCGCGCCGATGACGACGACGTCGCAGGTGGTGGTGTCGGTCATGGGGTGGTCTCCGTCGCTGGTGCGGGCACCGGGTGGGGTGCGTCGAGGGTGGGTGCGGGTCGAGTGGGGTCGGGGCTGTGCTGGTCGAGCAGCGTCGCCGGGGCAGGTCAGGACGAGGCGCGCGGCGAGGCGTGCGCGCTCATGACGTGCTTGACCCTGGTGTAGTCCTCGAGGCCGTAGGCGCTGAGGTCCTTGCCGTAGCCGGAGCGCTTGAAGCCGCCGTGCGGCATCTCGGCGGCGAGCGGGATGTGCGTGTTGATCCAGACGCAGCCGAAGTCGAGGTCGCGGGCGAAGCGCTCTGCCGTGGTGTGGCTGTCGGTCCAGACGCTCGAGGCCAGGGCGTAGGGGACGCCGTTGGCCAGCTCGAGCGCCTCGTCCGCCGTGCGGAACGACTGCACGGTGAGCACCGGGCCGAACACCTCGGCCTGTACGACGTCGTCGTCCTGACGCACGCCCGTGACGATCGTCGGCGCGAAGTGGAAGCCGGTCTCGCCGACCCGGTGCCCGCCGGTCGCCACGGTCGCATGCGCGGGCAGGGAGTCGACGACCGCCTGCACGGCGGCGAAGTGCCGCGCGTTGTTGAGGGGGCCGTAGGAGGCGCCCTCCCCGGCGTCGGGACCGGTCGTCGTCGCCTCCGCGGCACGGACCAGGGCGGCGACCAGGTCGTCGTGGAGCGACTCGTGCACGATGACGCGGGTGACCGCGGTGCAGTCCTGGCCCGCGTTGAAGAAGGCCGCCTCCGCGATCTGCGGCGCCACGACGTCGACGTCGACGTCGGGGAACACGACGGCGGGCGCCTTGCCGCCGAGCTCGAGGTGCACCCGGGCCACGCGGTCGGCGGCCGAGGTCGCGACGGCGACTCCGGCGCGCACCGAGCCCGTGATGGCGACCAGCCCGGGCACGGGGTGCTCGACGAGGGCCTGGCCGGTGCTCGCGTCGCCGAGGACGACGTTGAACACGCCGTCGGGCAGGACGCCCTTCGTCAGCGAGGCGAGCACGAGGGTCGACTCGGGCGTCGTGTCGCTGGGCTTCAGCACGATCGTGTTGCCGGCGGCGAGGGCAGGCGCGATCTTCCAGATCGCCATCATCAGCGGGTAGTTCCACGGCGTGACCTGCGCGACGACGCCGATCGGCTCGCGCCGCACCGACGAGGTGAGCCCGTCGAGGTACTCCCCCGAGGCGATGCCGTCGAGCCGACGGGCGGCGCCGGCGAAGAAGCGCACCTGGTCGGCGCCGACGGCGACCTCCTCCGCGGCGATGATCGCCTTCGGCTGCCCCGTGTCCCGGTGCTGCGCCTCCACCAGCTCGTCGCTGTGCGCGTCGAGGGCGTCGGCGAGCGCGAGCAGCGCGGCCTGGCGCACGGACGGCGTGCTGCGGCTCCAGCCGGGGAAGGCCCTGGCCGCGGCCTGGACCGCAGCGTCGACGTCGGCCGCGTCGCTCACGGGCGAGACCGCGACGACCTGCTCGGTGACCGGCGAGACCACGTCGATCGTCGCGGTGCCGTGTGCGTCGACGGAGCGGCCGTCGACGAAGTTCTGCAGGGTCGCCATGGTGTCCTCTCGGTGGTGCTCGGTGCTGGTGCCGTGGTGCTGGTGCCGTGGTGCTCGGGGCCGTGCGGGTCGCGTCGCGTCGCGTCGCGCTCAGCCGTCGGGCTGCAGCGCGTAGGTGGTGTCGAGGTACTCGTGGATGCCCTCGCTGCCGCCCTCGCGCCCGAGGCCGGAGTGCCCGACCCCGCCGAACGGGGCCGCGGCGTTCGAGACCAAGCCGGTGTTGACGCCCAGCATGCCGGTGCGGAGGCGTCCGAGCATGCGTCGTCCACAGGCCAGGTCGGTCGTGAACAGGTAGGCGACGAGGCCGTAGGGGGTGTCGTTGGCGAGCCGGACGGCGTCGTCCTCGTCGCGGAAGGTGGTGACGGCGGCGACCGGGCCGAAGATCTCCTGGTGCATCAGGTCGGCGTCGCGGGGCACCCCGGCGAGCACGGTCGGGGCGAAGAACGAGCCGGGGCCGTCGACCGCCGAGCCGCCGGTGACGAGGCGGGCGCCCCGGGCCACGGCGTCGGCGACGAGCCGCTCGCAGGTCACGACGGCACGGTCGTCGATCAGCGGGCCGAGCGTCGTCCCGTCGGCGGTGCCGGGCCCGACGACGAGCGCCTCGACGCGCTCGGCGAGCAGGCGCGTGAACTCGGCCGCCACCTCCTCGTGCACCAGGAGGCGGTTCGCCGCCGTGCAGGCCTGCCCGCCGTTGCGGAACTTCGCCAGCATCGCCCCGTCGACGGCGGCGTCGAGATCGGCGTCGGCCATCACGACGAAGGGGGCGTTGCCGCCGAGCTCCATCGAGGTGCGCAGCACGTTCTCCGCCGCCTGCGCGATCAGCACCCGGCCGACGGCGGTCGAGCCGGTGAACGAGAGCTTCCGGAGGCGCGGGTCGGCGAGCAGGGGCCCGGTCACCCCGGCCGCGTCGGTCGTCGTGACCACGGTGACGACGCCGTCGGGGACGCCGACCTCGCGCAGCAGCTCGACGAACGCGATCGTCGTGAGCGGCGTCAGCTCCGCGGGCTTGACGACCACCGTGCAGCCGGCCGCGAGCGCCGGTGCGATCTTGCGGGTGGCCATCGCCAGCGGGAAGTTCCACGGGGTCACGAGGTAGCTCGGCCCCACGGGCCGGTGGGTCACGATCATGGTGCCGGTGCCCTCGGGGACGGGACCGTACCGGCCCTGGACGCGCACCGCCTCCTCGGAGAACCAGCGGAGGAACTCGCCCCCGTAGGCGACCTCGCCCCGCGCCTCGGCGAGCGGCTTGCCCATCTCGAGCGACATGAGCAGGGCGAACGACTCGCGTCGCTCGACGAGCAGGTCGAAGGCCCGGCGCAGCAGCTCGCCGCGGACGCGGGGAGGCGTGGCCGCCCACTCGTCGGCGGCGTCGACCGCGCGGTCGAGGGCCCGGAGCGCGTCCGCGGGGCCCTGGTCGGCGACGACCGCGAGGACCTCGCCCGTGGCCGGGTCGCGCACAGGGAAGGTCGGGACGCCGTCGAGGGCCGACGCCGCGGCGGCGTCGCTGTCGTCTCCTGCGGCGGCGAGCGCCACGACGTGAGAGGGGAACGCAGGCAGCGCTGCGGCGTCAGGCCGCGCCGCCCGCGTGACCGTGGACACGTCGGTCATCAGGCGGACCCGAGCGCGGCCGCGACGACGTCGAGGCCGTCGTGCAGCAGCGCGTCGTCGATGGCGAGCGGCGGGAGGAACCGGATCACGTTGCCGAAGGTGCCGCAGGTGAGCACGATGACGCCCTCGGCGTGGCAGGCGGCGGCGACCCGGCCGGTGAGCGCGGCGTCGGGCTCGCCGGTGATCGGGTCGACGAGCTCGATCGCGATCATCGCGCCACGGCCGCGGACGTCGCCGATGCGAGGGTCGCCCTGCTGCAGCTCGTGCAGGCGGCCGAGCAGCAGGTCGCCGATGGCAGCCGCACGCTCGATCAGCCCGTCGTGCTCGAACGACTCGATGGCGGCGAGCGCGGCGGCGCAGGCGATCGGGTTGCCGCCGTAGGTGCCGCCGAGGCCGCCGACGTGGGGCGCGTCCATGATCTCGGCCCGCCCGGTGACCGCCGAGAGCGGCAGGCCGCCCGCGATGCCCTTGGCGGTGACGACGAGGTCGGGCACGATGCCCTCGTGCTCGCTGGCGAACATGCGGCCGGTCCGGGCGAAGCCCGTCTGCACCTCGTCGGCGATGAACACGACGTCGTTCTCGCGGCACCAGGCGACGATGGCGGGAAGGAACCCGGGCGCCGGCACGATGAAGCCGCCCTCGCCCTGGATCGGCTCGATCACGACGGCGGCGAGGTTCGCGGCGCCGACCTGCTTCTCGATCTGCGAGATGGCGCGCGCCGCGGCCTGCGGCCCGTCGAGCCCGGCGTCCCGGTACGGGTACGACAGCGGGGCTCGGTAGATCTCGGGGGCGAACGGCCCGAAGCCGCTCTTGTACGGCATCGACTTGGCGGTGAGCGCCATCGTCAGGTTGGTGCGGCCGTGGTAGGCGTGGTCGAAGGCCACGACGGCCGACTTGCGCGTGTACGAGCGGGCGATCTTGACGGCGTTCTCGACCGCCTCCGCGCCGGTGTTGAACAGGGCCGAGCGCTTGTCGTGGTCGCCGGGCGTCAGCCGGTTGAGCGCCTCGCAGACCTCGACGTAGCCGTCGTAGGCCGTGATCATGAAGCAGGAGTGCGTGAAGCGCTGGACCTGCTCGACGACCGCCTCCACCACGCCGGGGGCCGAGTTGCCTACGCCCGTCACCGCGATGCCCGAGCCGAGGTCGATCAGGGTGTTGCCGTCGACGTCGACGAGGACGCCCCCGCCGGCCGCCTCCGTGAAGACGGGCAGCGAGACGCCGACGCCCGCGGCGACCGCGCCGCGCTTGCGCTCCATCAGCTCGCGGCTGCGCGGGCCGGGCACCTCGGTGACGAGACGGCGACGCTGCTCGAGGCCGGGGCCTCCGCGCGGGGTGGTGACTGTGGTGCTCGACATGCAGGCGCTCCTTCGACGTTGCGGCGACTCTAGGGAGCCGGGGCGCGCCTCCTCGACCGACGTTTCGTCGCGTCTCTCGTGCTTCTCTGCCAGATCGGCAGGCCGGTGCTAGGTTCGGCGCGTGCGCCCCACAGTCAGAGCCCTCGTCCGCCAGGCGCCCCTCGGCCTGCGCCTCCTCGACCCGACGACTCGCACCGACGAGCCGCTCTCGTGGGTGCACAGCTCGGACCTGGTCGACCCGTCGCCCTTCGTCGCCTCCTCGACCATGCTGCTGACGACCGGCAGCCAGTTCGGCGCCGACGCGTCGCAGGGCGACTACGACGCCTGGGTCGGCCGGGTCGTCGGCGCGGGCGTCGTCGCGCTCGGCTTCGGCGCCGGCGTGCACCGCCCTCAGACTCCCGTCGAGCTCGTGCTCGCCGCCTCCGCCCACGGGGTGCCCGTCGTCGAGGTGCCCTGGCGCACGCCCTTCATCGCCGTCGCCCGGTGGGCGGCCGACCAGCTGGCCGAGGAGGCGCGCGAACGGGACCGCTGGACGCTGCGGGCCCAGCGCGCGGTCTCGGTGGCGGCCATCGGCGACGGCGGGCTCGGCGCCGTGCTGCGGGTGCTCGGCGAGCAGCTCGGCGGGTCGGTCGTGCTGCACGGGACGGAGGTGTCGGTCGGGCAGGAGGCGTCGGTCGGGTCGGGCGTGCCGCTCGGCTCGGACGCGGCGGTCGATCGGGGGCCGGTCGAGGCCGAGGTGGCGCGGCTCGTCCGTCGCGGCGCTCGGGCGGGCAGCACGGTGACCGTGCCCGGCGCCGTCGTGTCCCTGCAGACCCTCGGACGGCGGGACGGGCTCCGCGGCGTCCTCGCGGTCCGCACCCCCGGCGAGCTCGACACGGCCGCCCGTGCCGTCCTCACCAGCGTGGTCGCCCTCGCCGAGGTCACCCTCGAGCGCGACGTCGCCCGGCTGCGTGGGCAGCGCGAGCTCTGGCGACAGGTGTGGTCGCTGCTGGTGGCCGGGCAGGTCGAGGTGGCACGGGCCATCACGCGGTCGGTCGGTGTCGGCATCGCGGCGGGACCGGTGGTCGTCGCCCTCGCCGCGCCTCCTCGTGACTCGCCCGACCGCGCGACCGAGGCGGTCGAGCGGCTCGCCGCGGGCCGGCCCGACGTCTTCGTCGCCCTCGTCGACGGGCGTCTCGCCGTGCTCGCCGGCGACGGCGCCGTCGACCTGGTGGCGCTCGCCGCAGCCCACGGCCTGCGGATCGGCGTCTCCGACGTCACCGACCTCGACCACCTCGCCGGCGCCGCCGCCCAGGCCGGGCGCGCGCTGGCCGTCGCGACCTCGTCAGGCTCCGCGGCGCCACAGGCAGCCGAGGAGGCGGTGGTCACCTGGGCGAGCCTCGCCGCCGGCGGCCTCGTGGCCGCGCTCTGGTCGGAGGGAGCCGCCGAGCTCGCGTCCGCCCGCCTCGGGCCCGTGCTCGCCCTGCCCGACGGCGACGAGCTGCTCGCCTGCTGCCGCCGGTGGCTCGAGCACAACGGAGCCTGGGACCCGGCCGCCCGGAGTCTCGGCCTGCACCGGCACAGCCTCCGCGCCAGGGTCGACAAGGTGGAGGCCGCGCTGGGGCTGCCGCTCGACGGCTTCGCCGGGCGGGCCGAGCTGTGGGCGCTGCTGCAGGCCGCGGGCGCAGGGGCGGGGGCGGGCGGGACCGTCGCAGGAGGCGACTCCGGACCTCGCTGACGGTGGCCCGTGACAGCATGGCCCGATGACGACGAGCAGCAGCACGGCCAGCACCGCGACCGAGACCGACGCCCCCGTCGCCGCTGACGCGACGGACGTCGACGCCGAGGCGCTCGAGCTGCTGCGGGCCCTGACGGGTCGTGACGACGCCGTGTTCCACGACGGCCAGCTCGAGGCGATCCGCGCCCTCGTCGCCGACCGTCGACGTGCCCTCGTCGTGCAGCGCACCGGCTGGGGCAAGTCGGCCGTGTACTTCATCGCGACCCTGCTGCTGCGGCGCAGGGGCGGCGGTCCGACACTGCTGGTCTCGCCGCTCCTCGCCCTGATGCGCGACCAGGTCGCCGCCGCGAGCCGCGCCGGCGTCCGGGCGGTCGCCGTCAACTCCGCGAACGCGCACGAGTGGTCCGACGTGCAGCAGGCCCTCGCCGCCGACGAGGTCGACGTGCTGCTGGTCTCGCCCGAGCGCCTCAACAACCCGCGGTTCCGTGACGAGCAGCTGCCGGTGCTGGTGGCCCGGCTCGGCATGCTCGTCGTCGACGAGGCGCACTGCATCAGCGACTGGGGCCACGACTTCCGGCCCGACTACCGGCGGCTCGCCGACCTCATCCGCACCCTGCCGACGACGGTGCCCGTGCTGGCCACGACGGCGACCGCGAACGAGCGGGTCGTCGCCGACGTCGAGGAGCAGCTGACGGCGGGGCCGGACGACCAGGTGCTGACGATCCGCGGCTCGCTGGCCCGCGCCTCCCTGCGCCTCGGCGTGCTGACGCTGCCGACGTCGCGCGACCGGCTGGGCTGGCTGCTCAGCCACCTCGACGACCTGCCGGGCAGCGGCATCATCTACACGCTCACCGTCTCCGCGGCCGACGACACGGCCCGGCTGCTGCACGAGGCAGGGCACGCGGTGCGCTCGTACTCGGGCCGCACCGACAACGAAGAACGCGAGGCGCTCGAGGGCCAGCTCAAGCGGAACGAGCTCAAGGCGCTCGTCGCCACCAGCGCCCTCGGCATGGGCTTCGACAAGCCCGACCTCGGCTTCGTCGTGCACCTCGGGGCACCGTCGTCGCCCGTCGCCTACTACCAGCAGATCGGCCGTGCGGGGCGAGCGACCGACAACGCCGACGTGCTGCTGCTGCCCGGCACGGAGGACGCCGAGATCTGGCAGTACTTCGCCACCGCCTCCATGCCGTCCGAGGCGCGGGCCTCGGCTGTCCTGGCCGAGCTCGGCGAGACGCCGCTCTCGACGCCGGCGCTCGAGGCCAGGGTCGACGTGAAGCGCTCGCCGCTCGAGCTGATGCTCAAGGTGCTCGACGTCGACGGCGCCGTCTCGCGCGTGCAGGGCGGCTGGGTCAGCACCGGCGAGCCCTGGGTCTACGACGCCGAGCGCTACGGGCGCATCGGCGAGGCTCGGGTCGCCGAGCAGCAGTCGATGATCGCCTACGAGTGGGCGACGACCTGCCGCATGCAGATGCTCCAGCTCGACCTCGACGACCCCGCAGCGGCTCCGTGCGGCCGGTGCGACATCTGTGCCGGCGCCTGGTACCCGAGCGAGATCGGCGGCGAGGCCGCCGCGTCGGCCTCCACCTCGCTCGACCGGGTGGGAGTCGAGATCGAGCCGCGGGCCCAGTGGCCCACGGGCGCCGACCGGGCCGGCGTGCCTGCCAAGGGCAAGATCGCCGAGGGCGAGCGCGTCGAGACCGGCCGCGCCCTGGCCCGCCTCACCGACCTCGGCTGGGGCACGACGCTGCGGCAGGTCTTCGCGGCCGGCGCGGAGGACGCGCCGCTGACCAAGGCGCTGCTCGACGGCGTGGTCCGGGTGCTCAAGGAGTGGCCGTGGGCCGAGCGTCCCGTGGGCGTCGTGGCGATGCCGTCGGCGTCACGCCCCCAGCTCGTCGGCTCGCTCGCCGAGGCCATCAGCACCGTCGGGCGCCTGCCGCTGCTCGGGTCGCTGACGCCGACCCGCCCCTCGGCAGGGCGAGGCAGCGGAGGAGGCGGCAACAGCGTCTACCGGCTCGCCGACGTCTGGCAGGCGGTCGAGGTCGGGCCCGAGCTGGCGGCCGCGCTGGCGCAGGTGTCCGGGCCCGTGCTGCTCGTCGACGACCTGGTCGACAGCCGGTGGACGATGACGACCGCCGGGCGCGAGCTGCGCCGCGCGGGCGCGTCGGCCGTGCTGCCGTTCTCGCTGGGCGTCGTCGGCTGACGAGCCGGCGGGCGGGCTCAGCGCACCGACACCGCGTGCTCGTCCCAGCCCTCGGCGCCGTTGGGTGCGGGCGGCAGCTCGGTCTCCGACTGCACGGTCCCGTCCGCGCTCGTCGCCCGCACGCGCAGGGTGTGCCCACCGGACGATGCCGACCACCGGTAGATCCACTGCACCCAGGTGTCGGGCGAGATCGACTCGGCGAGCTCGGCCTCGTCCCACGCGCCTCCGTCGACCTGCACCTCGACGCGTGCGACGCCGGTGTGCGGGTGCCAGGCGACCCCGGCGACGGCGACCGTCCCAGCGTCGACGGTCGTGCCCGCGGCGGGGACGTCGATGCGCGACTCGAGCTTCACGGGGCCGAGGGCGTCCCAGCCGCGCGGGGTCCAGTAGCCCTCGGCGTCGGCGAAGCGGGTCACCTCGAGCTCGGTCACCCACTTCGTCGCCGAGACGTAGCCGAAGAGGCCCGGCACGACGAGGCGGGCGGGGAACCCGTGCTCCTGGGGCAGGGGCTCGCCGTTCATGCCGATCGCGAGCAGCGCCTCCGTGTCGTCGTCCAGGAGCACGTCCAGGGGCGTGCCCGCGGTGAAGCCGTCGATGCTGCGCGAGAGCACCATGTCGGCGCCGGCCTGCGGTCGCGCCCGCGCCAGCAGGTCACGAAGCGGGTAGCCGAGCCAGAGGGCGGTGCCGATCAGCGTGCCGCCGACCTCGTTCGAGACGCAGCTGAGCGTGGCCGTGTGCTCGACGAGCGGCAGGGCGAGCACGTCCTCGAACGTGAGCACCACCTCCTCGTCGACGAGGCCGTGGATCCGGAGCGACCAGTCGGCCGGGTCGATGCCGGGCACCCGCAGGGCGGTGTCGATTCGGTAGAACTCGTCGTTCGGCGTGATGTACGACGTGAGGCCGTCGACGTCGAGGGAGGCACCGGCGGGCACCGCCTCCTCGGCGGTCGCCGCGGCCGGCAGACGAAGCGCGGCACGCAGCTGCGACACGTTCGCGCGCGTCGCGTTCCAGGCCCGGGCGCCCGTCCCGACGACGACCGAGGCCGCACCGGCGAGGCCCGCGAGGAGCACGAAGCTGCGGCGCTCGAGGCCGGGTCCGCGGAGGGGCGGCGAGGGCACCGAGGCCTCGGACCAGCCGGTGCGGGTCGTCGCCCGCCAGCGGGAGAGCCGACGGATCAGCGTCGTGAGCAGCAGCAGGGCGACGAGGGTGCCGACGGCCGTGGGCACGCCGTTGATGCTCGTCGAGTCGGCGCGGGTCAGCACGGCGATCATCGCGAGCACTCCCCCGAGCCCGAAGACGACCTTGCCGGCCGGGGGCCGACGCAGCTCGGCGATGCCCGCGCCGGCGGTGATGACGGCCAGCAGCACGCCCATCAGGGTGAACAGCGCGATCTTGTCGCCGGTGCCGAAGAGGGCGACCATCGTGTCCTTGGCCACGGGAGGCGCCAGGTCGATCACGGCGGAGCCGACCGCGTAGAGCGGGCTGCCGCCGGGGCCGGTCACGACGGCGGCGAGCTCGGCCGAGGCGAGGAACGCCGCAGCCGACACGACACCGGCGACCGCAGCCCAGCCCGAGGAGGCACGGGTCGTCATGCCCTCGGCCTCTCGGCTCGAGGCTGCGGGTGACTCGAGGCGCACGGACATGCCGTCAGGCTAGGCGGCGCCGCTCGGGATCCGCTGGGGCCGAGCGCGGCAGACCCGCACCGGCCGTCGTCTACTCGTCGTCGTCGACGAGGCTCTCCATCAGCTCGACGATGAACGCGACGGACGACTCGGACCCGGCGGCCGGCTCGACGTCGTCGTCCGCGTCGACGACCAGCAGCGGGATGCCGGGGCCGATCACGAGCTGCGCCATGTGGGCCACGCCGCCGAGCCGCGCCGCGACCGGGACGCGGAAGGTGCGGTCGTCATCGCTGAACTCCATGGCGGCGGCGAGCAGGACCTCGGCCAGCTCGTCAGTCACGATCAGTTCCTGGCCTGCGTAGAACAGCGTCTTCATGCCTGCCACCCTACGGGCGGCCCCCGACGCCGCTCGCGCGCCCAGCGCCTCCTGCGGGCTGTCCGCTTCGAGGGCGGGTCGTTCTCCTCGAGGGCGGGTCCGCGGCTACCCGCCCTCGACCACTTCGACCCGCCCACGAGCAGATGGAGGCGGCGGCGCGGCAGGCAAGCGACCAGGAGGCGGCGGCCCGGCGGGCGCGTGCCGTAGCCTCGGGCGCATGGCAGAGAAGCGAGCACCCCAGGTCGAGACCGGCGACGCGGACGTGACCCGCGCCTCCTTGGAGCTGTCGCTGCCGGTGTCGCTGCTGCCCGGCGTCGTCCGCCGCGCGGTGCAGTCGACGCCGGCGTTCTCGTTCACGTCGGCCGACGAGCAGGGCGCGCGCCTGATCCGCCGCTCGGCGACGGCGAGCGACGCGGACACGGTCCACCTCGTCTTCGAGGAGGCGGGCGCGGGCAGCCGCGTCTCCGGCGAGGTGCACGCGCCGGCCGGCACGATCGGCGTCAGCGTCAAGAAGCGCGACGCGGACACGATCGCCCTGTTCGACGCGATCGCGTCGGCGGCCGGCCCCTTCTAGCCGAGGGCGTCGCGCACCTCCGAGCACGAAGGCGGCCGACGCCTCCGAGGAGGTGCCGACCGCCTTCCGCAGGACGCCGGGTGCAGGGCGCCGGCTAGGCCGACGCCTCGTCCTCCTCGTACCGGTCGATGCTGATCGTCGGGATCGACGCGGTGATGACGGAGCCGTCGGCGCGCACGAGACCACGGAGGTCGCTCGTCGTCGGCACCTTCGTCGTGATGCGGGGCCCCTGGTCATCGAGCGCGACGCGCACGGGGCGATCGCTCGGCACCTTGACGGTCTCGCCGCGGACGCTGACCGTGAGGCCCTCGCCGTCCTCGATCGTGAAGACGATCTCGTCGGCGGCGAGGTCGACACGGAGGCGGCTGCCCTTGACGGTGAGGCGGAACGTGAGCTCCTCCCAGTCGGCGGGCAGGCGCGGGTCGAAGCTGACGCCGCCGAGGTAGTCGCGCATGCCGCCGTAGCCGTTGACCAGGGCGCTCCAGATGCCGCCGGCCGACGCGACGTGCACGCCGTCCGAGGTGTTGCGGTGCAGGTCGGCGAGGTCGACGTAGAGCGACGACAGGAAGTACTGCATCGACAGCTGGTGGTGGCCCACCTCGGCCGCGATGATCGACTGCACGACGCCGGAGAGGGTCGAGTCTCCTGTCGTGAGCGCGTCGTAGTACTCGAAGTCGCGGAGCTTCTGCTCGGCGGTGAACTCGTCGCCCTGGAGGAACAGCGCGAGCACGACGTCGGCCTGCTTCAGCACCTGGAACCGGTAGATCACCAGCGGGTGGTAGTGCAGCAGCAGCGGTCGCTTGTTGGCGGGCGTGGCGTCGAGGTCCCACAGCTCCTTGTCGAGGAACTGCGCATCTTGCGGGTGGATGCCGCGGTGCTCGTCGTAGGGGATCTCCATCGCCTCGGCCGCGAGCCGCCAACCGGTGACCTCCTCCTCGCCGAGCCCCAGACGGGCGACCATCCGCTCGTACGCGACCGGCGACTCGTCCTCGAGCCTCGCGACGTAGCGGACCGCGGCGCGGAGGTTCGCCCGCGCCATGACGTTCGTGTACAGGTTGTCGTCGACGACCGTCGTGTACTCGTCGGGGCCCGTGACGCCGTCGATGTGGAACCGCTGGTCGCCGTTCGAGCGCCAGAAACCGAGGTCGGCCCAGAGCCGCGCCGTCTCGACGAGGATGTCGACGCCGCCGCGCTCCATGAAGTCGAGGTCGCCGGTGGCCTGCACGTACTGGCTGAGGGCGTGGCTGATGTCGGCGTCGATGTGGTACTGCGCCGTGCCGGCCGCGTAGTAGGCGGACGACTCGAGCCCGTTGATGGTGCGCCACGGGAACAGCGCGCCGCGCTGGTTCAGCTCGACGGCCCGGTCGCGGGCCGCGTCGAGCATGCCGAGGCGGAAGCGCAGGGCGTTCCGCGCCACGTTCGGCGCCGTGTAGGTGAGGAACGGGAGCACGTAGATCTCGGTGTCCCAGAAGTAGTGCCCGCCGTAGCCGGACCCCGTGACCCCCTTGGCCGCGATGCCCTGGCCGTCGGTGCGGGCCGTGGCCTGCGCGAGCTGGAAGAGGTTCCAGCGGACGGCCTGCTGGATCTCGGGCTGGCCGCCCACGACGACGTCGGTACGGGCCCAGTAGTCGTCGAGCCAGGCGCGCTGCTTGTCGAACATGGCCTGCGGCGGCTCTTCCGCCGCGCGGTCGAGGGTGCGGTCGCAACGGTCGGCGAGCTCGCGCGGCGGCACGCCGCGGCTCGTGTGGTAGGTCACCGTCTTGATCATCTTCACGGCCACGCCCGCCTTGGCGCGCACCCGGTAGACGTGCTTCGACAGGTCGTCGTCGATCGACGACGACTCGTCCCACTCGTTCTCGGTCTCCATCACGTGGTCGGCGCCGACCGCGATGGTCATGCCCGAGTTGGTCGTGCGGTAGCCGAGCACCGCGCGGGCGCCGCCGTTGCGGGCCAGCACCGGCTGGAGCACCCTGTCCTCGAAGGCCTCGGCGCGGCGCGGGTCGAAGGCGTCGGCCGCCGCGCGCATGCCGGCGTGGTACTCGTCGCCCATGTCCTGCCGGTTGAGGATCTGGCTCGAGATGAGCAGCGACGCGTCGGCGTCGAGCACCGTGACCTCGTACTCGATGATCGCCAGGTGGCGGTCCTCGAGGCTGACGAGGCGACGGCTGGTGACGAGCACGCGCTTGCCCGACGGGGTCCGCCACTCGACCTCGCGGCTGAGCACGCCGTCCTGGAAGTCGAGACGACGGCAGTGCCGCAGGATGTCGGCCTCGAACAGCACGAAGGGCTCGTCGTCGACGTAGAGCCGGATCACCTTCGCGTCGGGCACGTTCACGATCGTCTGGCCGACGCGGGCGAAGCCGAACGCCTCCTCGGCGTGGCGGATCGGCCACGTCTCGTGGAACCCGTTCACGTAGGTGCCGAACGAGTGGCCGCCGCGGCCCTCGTCGGGGTTGCCCCGGAGGCCGAGGTAGCCGTTGCCGAGAGCGAAGATCGTCTCGGTGACGCCCTCGTCGCCCTGGTTGTACTCGTCCTCGACGAGCGCCCACTCGTCGACGGGGAACCGGCTGCGGTCGAGCGGGTCGGAGGTGATGTGGTTCACGGCTGGGCCTCTGCGGTCTCGGTGCTGGTCGTGTCGGTGGTGCTGCTGGCCGGGTCGGGCGTCGAGGAGGCGCGGGCCGAGCCGAGCTCGGCGACCACCTCCTGCAGGTCGTCGACGACCACGTCGGCGCCGGAGCGGAGCAGGGCGTCGCGGCCGGTGCCGCGGTCGACCCCGAGCACGAGGCCGAACGACCCGGCGCGGCCGGCCTCGACCCCGCTCGTCGCGTCCTCGACGACGACGCAGTCGGCGGCCGTGAGGCCGAGTCGGCGCGCGCCCTCGAGGTAGGTGTCGGGTGCGGGCTTGCCGGCGATGCCCTCGGCGGCGGCCACCGCGCCGTCGACGATCACGTCGAAGCGGTCGCGCAGCCCGGCGGCCACGAGCACGGGCACGGCGTTGCGCGAGCTCGACACGACGGCGACCTTCACGCCGAGCGCGATCGCCTGGTCGAGGAACTCGACGCTGCCCGGGTAGGGCTCGACGCCGTTCTCGTCGAGCTCTGCCGCGAAGACGGCGTTCTTGCGGTTGCCGAGGCCGCGCACGGTCTCGGCGTCGGCGCTGTCGTCGTCCGTGCCCTCGGGCAGCTCGACCCCGCGCGCGGCGAGCATCGCGCGGACGCCGTCGTACCGGGGGCGGCCGTCGACGTGCTCGAAGTAGTCGGCGTCCGTGTACGGGTCCAACCCGTGCGCGTCGAAGTAGTCGTTGAACAGTCGGGACCAGGCGCGCATGTGCACCTCGGCCGTCGGCGTCAGGACGCCGTCGAGGTCGAAGAGGAGCGCGTCGAGCTCGCCGAGGCGGGACGCGTCGCGCGGGAGGGTGGAGGCCATGCACTCGTCCTTCGAGAGGGGTGTCGGTCAGAGGCGTTCGGAGCGCCCCGGGGCGTCGACGGCCCGTGGTGCGAGACAAGTGTGGCACCCGCAGGAGGTCGGCGGGAACGAGGTGCACAGCGCGCCGTCGACCCGGCGGAGGACGACGTCCTCGAGCACGGCAGCGATGTCGGCGGCACCTGACAGCATGGGCACATGAACGCGTCCCAGGAGTCCGGTGCACCCGCGCCCCTGGTCGACGCCGTCGACGTCATCCGGCTCGTCGGCCCGCGCGCTTTCTCCCGCGCGAAAGAATACGCACGTGACGACCACGTCCTCTCCTCCTCGTGGGACGGCGAGGGCCAGGTGCTCTCCGCCGAGGTGCAGGGCAGTGTCGCGGCTCCGTACCGGTGCAGCGTCGTCCTCGCGCCGGGCCGTGGCGAGCACGGCCGCCCCACGAGCAGCGAGTGCAGCTGCCCGCTGGGCGGGGACTGCAAGCACGTCGCCGCCGCCTTGCTCGCCAACAACGCACGGGTGCTGTCCCCGGGCGCGGGGCTGGTGCGCACTGCCTCGACCGCAGGAGGCGCGGGCTGGGCGGCCGGGGGCGCCGGCGACGACGAGACGGTCGCCTCCTCCGGTCCCACCTCCGGTGCTGGCGCCGCGGGTGCCGGTGCCTCCGCCGACTGGCGCTCCCGCCTGTCGCAGCTCACCGACCCTCCGCGGCTCGCTGACTCCCGGACGACCCGGATGGGGCTGCTCTTCGAGCGCCGGCCTCGTGCACGGCTGTCGCGCAGCCGCTGGGACGCGCCGTCGCCCGCGCCGCTCGTCGACGCGCGCGACCGCGCCACGGGCGGGCTGAGCACGGGCGGGCTGGGCAACAGCGGGCTGGGCGGGGGCGGGCTGGTGACGGGGGCCTCCCTCGGCGGACCGGCGGGCGCCTCCTGGCGTCTCGGGGTGCGACCGGTCAGCCTCAGCCGCACGGGCAACTGGGTGCGGGGCGACCTCACCTGGACGTCTCTGCCCTACCAGATGAACCGCCTGCAGATCGCGCCTGACGTGCACGCCTGGTTCGGCCAGTTCGCCGCCCTGCACCGCTCCGTGCACGCCGCCTACGTGCCCGGCGAGAGCGACTGGCTGATGCTCGACGACTTCTCCAGCCCGCTTCTCTGGCCCCTGCTCGCGGAGGCCGACCGGCTCGGGATCGCCCTGGTCACCGGCAAGCGGAGCACCGACGTCACGGTCGCCGCCAGCGCGCGGGTGGCCGTCGACGCGCGTCGCGACGACGACGGGGGCCTCGTCCTCGCGGCAGGAGTGACCGTCGACGGCGTGCTGCGCACGGGCGACGAGACCGGCACCGTGGCCGACCACGGCGTGTACCTCGTGGCGCCCGACCCTGTCCTGTCGATCGTCCTCGCGCCGACCACCGCGCCGATCGGGGACGAGCAGCGACGGCTGCTGACGTCCGCGCGCGAGCTCGTCGTGCCCGCGGGCGACGCCGACGAGTTCCTGCGCGACTTCTACCCCACGCTGCAGCAGACGGTCGCCGTGACCAGCAGCGACGACTCGGTCGTCTTCCCCGAGGTGCTGCCGCCGCAGCTCGTGCTGACGGCGACGTTCGGCAGGGGCGACAGCCTGGCGCTCGGCTGGCACTGGGACGTCGCGGGCCGGGTGGTGCCGTTCGGCTCCGCGGCACCGGCACCCGGGGTCGTCGTGCCCGACGTCGAGTCGTGGGGCGTCCCGGCCCGCGGGACGACGCTGCGCGGGGTCGCCGCCGCGGAGTTCACGCACGCCCGCCTGCCCGACCTCGAGGGGCGGCGCGACGTCCGCGTCGACGTCGTCGGCGAGCGTCCCGACTACCGCGAGCTCACCGAGGCGCCGCACCTGACCGTCACGACGATCGAGACCGACAAGCGCGACTGGTTCGACCTCGGCGTCCTGGTCACGATCGAGGGCAGGACCGTGCCGTTCGTCCCGCTCCTCACCGCCCTGGCGAAGCGGCAGCGCAAGATGCTGCTCGTCGACAAGTCGTACCTCTCGCTGACCCACCCGGCCTTCGACGAGCTCAAGCGGCTGATCGACGAGGCGACCTCGCTCGACGAGTGGGAGGTCGAGACTCCCCGCATCAGCCGGTACCAGGCGGGGCTCTGGGCCGAGTTCGACGATCTCGCCGACGCGACCGTGCAGGCCGAGAGCTGGCGACGGACGGTGGGCGGGCTGCTCGCGCTGGCCGACGCGGCCGATGCGGCGGCCGACGCGTCAGGTGGTGAGGAGCACGGCGATCGCGGGGCCGCCGCGGCCGTGGCCGCCGCCGCGTCCTCGGCGCCGGTCCCCGCCTCCTTGACGGCGACCCTGCGGCCGTACCAGCTCGAGGGGTTCCGCTGGCTGGCGTTCCTGTACGAGCACGGCCTCGGAGGAGTCCTCGCCGACGACATGGGGCTCGGCAAGACGCTGCAGACGCTCGCGCTGTTCGCGCACGTCCGCGAACAGCAGGGTCGCGAGGCCCAGGCGGCGGACGCCCGCTCTCGCGACGTCGGATCACCCGAGTCCGATCCTGCCGACGCCGCACCCCCGCGTGCCCCGTTCCTGGTGGTCGCCCCCACCTCCGTGGTCTCGGGCTGGGCGTCCGAGGCTGCTCGTTTCACGCCGGGGCTGCGCGTGCGCACGATCACCGAGACCGAGGCGAAGAGCCGAGGCAGTCTGCAGGAGGCGGTGGCCGAGGCCGACGTGGTGGTCACCTCCTATGCGCTGTTCCGTCTCGACTTCGCGGAGTACTCGGCGCACTCGTGGGCCGCACTGGTGCTCGACGAGGCCCAGTACGTGAAGAACCCGCAGTCGCAGGCGCACCGGTTCGCCGTCGACCTGGACGTGCCGGTCACGATCGCCATCACGGGCACGCCGCTCGAGAACGGCCTGATGGACCTCTGGGCGCTCTTCCGCATCGTCGCGCCCGGCATGCTGTCGACGAGCGTCCGGTTCTCGGACGACTGGCTGAAGCCCATCGCGACGGGTGAGCGACCGGAGCTGCTGCAGGCGCTGCGACGCCGGATCCGGCCGCTGATGCTGAGGCGCACCAAGGAGCTCGTGGCGCCCGAGCTGCCCGAGAAGCAGGAGCAGGTGCTCCGCGTCGACCTGGCGCCGGCGCACCGGGAGCTCTACGACGCGTTCCTGCAGCGGGAGCGCCTCAAGCTGCTCGACCTGATCGACGACCTCGACCGCAACCGGTTCATCGTGTTCCGGTCGCTCACCCTGCTGCGGATGCTCGCGCTCGACGCCGTGCTGATCGACCCGGCGTACGACGACGTGCCCTCGGCGAAGCTCGACCAGCTGCTCGACGAGATCGACGACGTCGTCGCGGGCGGGCATCGCGCGCTCGTGTTCAGCCAGTTCACGTCGTTCCTCTCGCGCGTGGCCGACCGGCTCGCCCAGCGCGGCCTCGCACACGAGTACCTCGACGGGTCGACGAGGCGACGGGCCGAGGTGATCGAGCGGTTCCGCTCGGGTGAGTCGCCGGTGTTCCTCATCAGCCTGAAGGCCGGCGGGGTCGGCCTCAACCTGACCGAGGCCGACTACGTCTTCGTGCTCGACCCGTGGTGGAACCCCGCCGCCGAGTCGCAGGCGGTCGACCGTGCCCACCGCATCGGCCAGACGAAGCGCGTGATGGTCTACCGGATGATCGCGAACGACACCATCGAGGAGAAGGTCCTCGCGCTCAGCCGCAAGAAAGCCGCCCTCTTCGACGCGGTCGTCGACGACGACGCGGTCTTCAGCTCGTCGCTCACCGCGGACGACATCCGCGGCCTGCTCGACGCCTGACGCGGCAGCGGCAGCGGCAGCGGCAGCGGGCTGTGCCTCTCCCTGTCCTGGCCCGTGATTCGAGAGTGATCGGCCCTCGCAGGGCGCCTCTTGCCCGTAGATCGGCCCGGATCCGACAGATCTCTCTCGCTTTGCCGGCGGACCCCCGTGGATCACTCTCGAATGACGGGAGAGGAGAGCGGCAGACCCGGGCGAGGCCGTGCTGCCTCCGAGCTGCCTGACGATCGCTCGCGAGTGCGGCGTACGGTCGCCGCATGGACGAGACGACACCGACCGACCGCACGCCCGAGCGCGACGCCGCTGAGCTGGCGCTCGCGATCGTCTCCCAGGCGGCCGCCATCACGCAGGGCGACGACGAGGCGCTCGACGCCAGCGACGACAACCTGCGCGAGGTCATCGCCGAGCAGGCCGACGAGCCGCTGACCGAGCAGCAGGAGGCGGTCGTCTCGACCCTAGGAGCGGCCGGAGGCAGCCTCGCGGCCGGCCTCAGCGCCGCCCTCGCGGAGGCACGCGGCGTCGACGCCACGGTGGTCCTCGGCGCGACGGCCCAGTCGATCCTCGCCCACGCGGACGACGTGCCCCTCGCGGAGGGCGCCCCCCGCGCCGACGAGGCGGGCGACGGTCCGGCCGACGACCCGCGCCTCCCCTAGCTAGGGACCCGCGCCTCCTCGACTCAGCCCCGCCTTCCGCGGATGCCGACCATCGGGGTCACATCAGCCTCCCAACACCCGCAGAAGCCACTGTTGCGGACCATTCGGTCGGCATCTGCAGTCCCGCAGCACGTCAGCTGGCCTGGGCCGGTGTGACGTCCGGGGAGCTGGCGGGCGGGGCGCGACAGCCCTACGGCACCAGGCGTGCGGCGCGGTACCGGTCGAACAACTCGGTGAACGCCCGCTCCGTGCGGCGGAAGCCGACGAAACCGGCCTCGCGGCTCTTGCCCATGTCGGTGACGACCTCCATCTCGCGGCCGAGGTCGGCGTCGGTGTGCCACCACGAGGCGACGCGGGCGAGATCGGGCTCGACGAGTCCGTGGCGAACGGCGAGCGCGGCCCAGTCGTCCTCGCAGCCGGCCATCTGCTCCTCGAACGGCTGCGGCGCGCCCGACGGCCCGGCGACCAGGGCAGGGTCGACGCCGAGGTGCGCGGCGAGGCGCGGCCACATCCAGCGCCAGCGGAACACGTCGCCGTTGACGACGTTGAACGGCTCGTCCGCGCCGGCGGGGTCGGTCGACGCCCAGACCATGTGGTCCGCGAGCAGGCCCGCGTCGGTCATGTCAGTGAGCGAGTTCCACTGCGTCTCGCTCCCCGGGAACACGAACGGCAGCCCGTGCTCGCGGCTCAGCGCAGCAGCCGCGGCGATGGTGAGGCCCATGTTCATGGCGTTGCCGACGGCGTAGCCGATCACGGTGTGCGAGCGGTGCACCGACCAGGTGAAGCCCTGGCGCTCCGCGGCGGCGAAGACCTCGTCCTCCTGGGCGTAGTAGAAGTTCGGGGTGTCGAGGCGGGGCTCCTCCTCGTGGAAGGGCGTGTCGGGCATCTCCCCCGCGGCGTAGGCCTCGAACGGGCCGAGGTAGTGCTTGAGGCCGGTCACCAGGGCGACGTGCTGCACCGGCGCGTGCGCGAGGGCGGCGAGGAGGTCTCGCACCATGCCCGCGTTGACGGCGATGTTCTCGGCCTCGGTCTCCTGACGCGACCAGGCCGTGAAGAAGACGTGGGTGGGGCGTTCGCCGGCCAGCGCCTCCTGCAGGCTCTCGGCGCTGCGCAGGTCGGCGGCGATGCCGCGGACGCCAGGGGCCGAGGAGGCGCGGCGCGACAACGCGAGGACGTCCCAGCCGTCCGCCGTCAGGCGCTCGACGAGGGCGGTCCCGGTGATGCCGCTCGCGCCGACCACGAGCGCGGTGCGCGGGGCGGCGGAGGTGGCGGTGGTCGAGGGGTCGAGGGTGGTGTTGTCGGCAGAGCTCATCCGTGGTGCAACCGACGCGGCGGCGGAGCATTCCCGAGCTGCGGGCTCGCGCCTCCTCGGCCCGACGAGTGAGTTCTCGTCAGCTCTCGACGGGCGGGCCAGGTCGCCCTAGGCTCACGCGAATGAGGAACCCGTTCCGGCGCTCGACGACGAGCCCGCAGGACACCGTGCTCGCACCCGAGAGCGCGCCCCCCACCCTGCCCGGGCTGGCGTCCGTGCCGGCGCCGGCGCCGGAGTCCCCCGTCGAGCCCGCGGTCGCGCCCCGGCCCGAGCCGGCGACCGAGCCCCAGTCCGGCTCCCCCGGCTACCACCTCCTGCCGTCGCCCCGTCCCGTCGCCGACCTGCCCGGCTGGGTGGGCCTGCACCGCTCGTACACCGACGTCGTCGGCTACTCGCACCTCGGCCACGTGTTCCTCCACGACAGCCGCGAGGGCACCTTCGGGGTGCTGCACCCCTTCCGCGACGCCTTCAAGGACTACGGCCGCTTCGACTCGCTCGAGCACTTCGACGCGATGGTCCTGTCCGACGAGGGCTTCGACGAGTTCGTGCTGCGCCGTCCGCACCTCGACGAGGTCGCCCGGCGCACGGGCCCCCTCGGCCCCGACCAGGTCTACGTGCCCGTGCCGTACCCGTTCCTCGGCGGCGACGAGTCACCAGGGAGCTACGACCGCGGCGACGTGTGGACGTTCCTCCGGATCGTCCCGCAGATGTTCGCCCGACAACGGGCGCAGGAGGCGGAGGCCGAGTCCGCCGGGGACGCGCCGGTCGACGAGGGGCGCAGCGACTCGCAGGGCGCCCCTGCCTAGACTCGTCCCGATGTCCGAACGCCCCGCCTCCGACCGACCTGCCGACGACGACGGGACGCCGACCCGGGCGGGCACGCCCGGCTTCGCCGACGGCCCGCGGGCCTACGATCCCCCGCCGCGCAGGCCGGCTGCCCCCGAGGCGTCCGCCCAGGCACCTGCCACCCCCGAGACCGCGAGGCCGGAGGTGCCGGGCACCTCCCGGAGCGCGTCCGCACCCTGGATCCCCACCTACAAGACGCCGCCGAGGGCACCGGCCAGGGCACCCGCGAAGGGCGCGCCCAAGCCGCCCGCGGCGCAGCGTCCTCCCCGAGTCCGCCGCCGCCGGGTCGACGCACAGGAGATGCGCGACGTCCGTGCCCGCCTGCGCGGCACCATCTACGAGGGCACGACGCCGGCCCACGGCCACCTCGGCGACCTCTACTCCCCGCGCCAGATCGTCGACTTCTGCCTCGACCTGGGCGAGGTGATGCTCGCGTCGGGCGCCGACGTCCGCACCGTCGAGGTCGCGATCGTCGCGGTCGGCACGAAGTGGAACCTCGCGCCGCTCGAGCTCGACATCACGGGCACGGCGATCACGCTGCAGTACACGCCCGTCGAGGGGCCGCCGCTCGTGAAGATGCGCGTCGTCGCGGCCGAGGGCAGCGACCTGCACCGTCTCTCGCTCGTCTACCAGATCGTCGACGAGCTGCTGCACGACGAGCAGGACATGACGAGCGCCGTCGAGGGACTCGTGACCGTGCTGCGCTCTCCCCCGCGCTGGCCGACCTGGGTCACCGACGCGGCCATGGGCCTCTTCGGCGTCTCCGTCTCGCTGCAGGCCGGCGGCTCGCTGGCCGGCGCCGCCGGGGCGTTCGTCCTCATGGTCGGCGCGATGGTGCTCGGCCGCTGGCTCACCCGCAAGGGGATCCCGAACTTCTTCATCGTCGCCCTGCAGTCGGCGAGCGTCGCCGCCGTGGGGTCGCTCGCGATCTGGGCCGGCGCGGTCGGGGCCGGCAGCGCCGCCGCCATGGTGGCCGCCGTGGTGGTGCTGATCCTGCCCCACGTGACGATCGTCACCTGGGCGCAGGACGCCATCTCGGGCTTCCGCGCGATGGCCCTGTCGAGGGCGCTGATCATCGCCCTGATCGTGGCCGGGATCGCGGTGGGCATCCCCGGCGGGCTGGCCCTCACCTCCGGCCTGTCGATCGAGGTCGACCCGACCGACATCACGCTGCGGACCCTGCCCATCTGGCTCCTCCTCGTCACGACGTTCTTCGCCGCGTCGGCCACCGCCGTCACGCAGGGGGCCAACGCCCGCGTCGTGCCCGTCGCGATCGGCGTCGCGCTCGTCGGGACGGTCACGCTGTGGTGCCTAAAGCAGCTCGAGGTGCCGCTGCTCGGCGCGACGTTCCTGGTCGCGACCCTGCTCGGGGCGCTCAGCACCGTCATCGCCGCCCGGCTGCGGGTGTCGGCGACGGCGATCGCCGTGCCCGCGTTCTGCGGCTCGCTGCTGCCGTCGCTGGCCGTCGCCTCGGCCCTGCTGAACGTCATGGCGGGCACGGGCGGCGCCGCCCTCGACGTGGTCGGCTCCGTCTCGACGACGCTCGCGATCGGGGCCGGCCTGGTGCTCGGCAGCCTGCTGGCGACCCCGGGGGCCCGACGCTCGCTGCGACGCCGCGTGAAGCGCGTCGTGGTGCAGTCCGAGCGCCTCGACACGTCGCCGATCAGCATCGTCGGCCCGGCCCCCAGCGACCCGCCCGCGCCGCGCGGCTGACGAAGCCCCCGCAGTCCTCTACCCTGGGAGGATGAGCGACACCACCGAGAACGACACGATCGACGCCGATGCACCCGAGATCGGTCCGACGTTCTCGGACCTGGGCCTGAGCGACCAGGTGCTCAAGGCGATCAAGGAGATCGGCTACGAGACCCCCTCCGCCATCCAGGCGGCCACCATCCCCACCCTGCTCGGCGGTCGCGACGTCGTCGGCCTGGCCCAGACCGGCACCGGCAAGACGGCGGCCTTCGCGCTGCCGATCCTGTCCCGCCTCGACGTCTCGGCCAAGAAGCCGCAGGCCCTCGTCCTCTCGCCGACGCGCGAGCTGGCCCTGCAGGTCTGCGAGGCGTTCGAGCAGTTCGCCAGCGGCATGCGCGGCGTCCACGTCCTGCCCGTCTACGGCGGCCAGGCCTACGGCGTCCAGCTGAGCGCGCTGCGCCGCGGCGTCCACGTCGTCGTCGGCACGCCCGGCCGCATCATGGACCACCTGGCGAAGGGCACCCTCGACCTCAGCGAGCTCAAGTACCTCGTGCTCGACGAGGCCGACGAGATGCTCAAGATGGGCTTCGCCGAAGACGTCGAGACGATCCTCGCCGACACCCCCGACGACAAGCAGGTCGCGCTCTTCTCCGCGACGATGCCGCCCCAGATCCGCCGCATCTCGAAGCAGTACCTGAACGACGCCGAAGAGATCACCGTCAAGGCGAAGACCACCACCTCCGTCAACACCTCGCAGCGCTACCTGATGGTGTCGTACCCGCAGAAGGTCGACGCCCTGACCCGCATCCTCGAGGTCGAGGCCTTCGAGGGCATGATCATCTTCGTCCGCACGAAGAGCGAGACCGAGACGCTCGCCGAGAAGCTGCGCGCCCGCGGCTACACGGCCGCCGCGATCAGCGGCGACGTGGCCCAGGCCCAGCGCGAGCGCACGGTCGGCCAGCTCAAGAGCGGCAAGCTCGACATCCTCGTCGCGACCGACGTCGCCGCCCGCGGCCTCGACGTCGACCGCATCACGCACGTCGTCAACTACGACCTGCCGATCGACACCGAGTCGTACGTGCACCGCATCGGCCGCACGGGTCGTGCCGGCCGCAGCGGCGCGGCGATCAGCTTCGTCACGCCGCGTGAGCGCCGCCTCCTCGGCGCCATCGAGAAGGCGACGCGCCAGCCGCTCACGCAGATGCAGCTGCCCACCCTCGAGGACGTGAACGTCACGCGCCTCGCGCGCTTCGACGACCAGATCACGGAGGCGCTCAACCAGGAGGCGCGGATCAGCGCGTTCCGCGACATCATCGGCCACTACGTCGAGCACCACGACGTGCCGGAGGCCGACGTCGCCGCCGCCCTCGCCGTCGTCGCCCAGGGCGAGACGCCCCTGCTGCTCGACCCTGCCGACGAGCGTCCTGCGCGTCGTGACGACCGTCCTGCTCGCGACGACCGCGGCTCGGGCTCCGGCTCCCGTGACGACCGCGGCGGGCGTTCCGACCGCGGCGATCGTCCCGAGCGCGGACCCCGCACCTCCAAGCCGATGACCGCCTACCGCATCGAGGTCGGCCGCCGTCAGCGCGTCGAGCCCCGTCAGATCGTCGGCGCGCTCGCCAACGAGGGCGGTCTCAGCCGGGACGACTTCGGAGCGATCCAGATCCGCCCCGACTTCTCCATCGTCGAGCTCGCCTCGGACATCAGCCGCGACATGCTCGATCGCCTGTCCGACACGCGCATCAGCGGCACGCTGATCGAGATCAAGCCCGACCGTCGCAGCGGCGGCGCGCCCCGTCGCGACGCCGACCGCGGCGGCGACAAGTTCGACCGCAAGCCCCGCCACTAGGCGCGGGCGCCGCGGCTGCGGCTGCGTGAAACAAGCGTAGAGGGACAGAACACCTTCGGGCCCGAGGGCGTTCTGTCCCTTTCGGTGTACATCTGCCCGCGTCTACGAGCGCAGCAGGCGAGGCGCCCCGTGGGCACGAGCGCAGGAGGCGCGGCGCAGGCCGGGCGCTACGCGGCGCGCTGCCGGCGCGCGCGCACCTGGCGCCGCACGAACTGGATCACGGCGAGCACCACCATCGCCGGCACGAGCACCGACAGCAGCCCGCTGAGGCCGTTCTCGAGCATGCCGAGCGACACCATGTCGTCGGTGACCTGGCGGGCGCCGACGAGCAGCGCGACGCCGAGCAGGGCCGTGACGAGCGAGAGCACGGCGGCGAGCCCGAAGACCCGGAGGCCGTCGCCGCGCACGATCTGGATGAGCCCGTCGAGCAGGAAAGACCCGATCAGCGGCAGGGCGACCGCGAGCAGCAGCACTCCCACGATCATCAGCAGCAGGCCCATGAGGCCGGTGGCGTCGAACACACGACCCCCTCTCGTCGGAGCGACCCTAGCGACGTCGTCTGGGCGACCCCTGCCGTCCAGCCGTGAGCGAGCCCGGCGACCGCGATCCGCACCTCCTCGTGTCGTCGGCCCGAAAGGGGGCTGCCGCCCGGATGCCCGTCATCGATAGGAAAGAGGGGCGCGGGCGCGAACGCCGCGCAGGGGAGCTGACATGCCACTGGGGGGCCCGGGACCACGCGACTGGTCGCCGTCGAGCTCGGACGAGCCGGTCGTCGTGCGCCGCCCGCCGCAGTGGGCATCGACGCCCGCGACGAGCCTGGCCGCGACGACACGAGGAGGCGGCTGGTCGCTGCCGAGGAGGCGCTCGTCAGCCCTCGGGCTGGCGACGATCTCGTTCCTGACGGGCGTCCTCGCGCTGGGCGTCATGCTGCTGCAGCCTGCGAACGACCAGACGACCCACGGGTTCTTCCTGTCGACGGCCGGCGTCACGGCGATCGTGACGGGCGCGCAGGCGCTGCGGCGGGGACGGTACGGCACCGTCCTGCCGCGGTTCCTCGCGCGTGCCGGCATCCTGCTGGGCGGTCTCGGGTCGGCCGCAGTGGCCTGGACGCTCGTCGCGTTCCTGGTGCTGCCCCTCGGCGTGACCCTCCCTGCCCTGCCGACGAGCCTAGCGACGTGGCTCCCGGCGTCGGGGGCGTCGTTCTTCGGCCCTGCTCCGCTCGGCGCGCTCTCGGGCGGCGCGCTGCCGGTCGAGGGAGGAGCGGCCGAGGGCGCCGTCGCACCCGACGGCCTGGAGGTGCTCCCCGCCCAGCCGCTCGCCCCGACGACCGCGGAGGACGAGACCCTTGAGCTGACCCGGGCCGCGGGCACGCTGGCGTACGTCCTCAGCCAGGCCAGGCCCGCCGGCTCCCCGTGGCCGAACCACCTCCTCCTCACGACCTCGCCGGGGCCCGTCGGGGTGTCGTCGCCGGACGGCGCACCGCTCGTGACCCTGCCTGCCGGCACGCAGCTCGTCTACTCGGTCAGCTCGGACCGGACCGTGTTCGCCGTCGACCTGGTCGGGGGCGGCTTCGGGCGCACCGTCCACTACGACTCGGCTGCGGGGGTGGTCACGGCGGGCTGAGGACCGGGCCGACGACGTCGACGAGGTCCGGCAGGAGAGAATGGTGACGCGACGCTCGTCGTGCTCGATCGTTCGACCGCCCCGCCCCGCCCCGATCCCGTGAGGACCGCCGTGACCACCCAGCCCGAGGGCGTGCCTGCCCTGTTCGGCATCGTCCAGCTCGCCCTGACGCTCGGGGCCGTGGTGCCGCTCGCCGTGGCTGTGCTGGCCGTCGTGCTCTTCGTGCCGAGGCAGAGGAGGCGCGCCACGGCGGACGACGCCCGCCGCCTGCACGACCTGGCTCGCGTCGCCCTGCTCGGCTCGGGCCTCGCGACCGCGGCGCTGGTCATCGGCCGGCTCGTGACGTCGGCGTCGGGCGGTGCCTCGTTCGTGTCGGGGGTGTCGTCGCCGCTGCTGGTGGTCGCGGTGCTGACCATGGTCGTCTCCGGGGTGCTCTTCTTCGTGGTGGCGCCCAAGCCGCAGGACTGAGGTCTGCCACTCGGCCCCTGGGCTGAGACCGGGGCCGCCTGCCGTCGGGCGATCCGACCGGTCTGTATCGTTGCACGGCATGGAATCACCGCCGCTGCTGCCGCCGTCCGCGCCGAGGCGCCGTCGTCGGAGGGTCGCCCGGTCCGTCGCCGTGCTCGGCGGCCTGGTGGGCGTGACCGCGGCGATCCTGCTCGTGAGCGTGCCGTGGGCGGGACAGGGCCCGATCGTCGCCGCGTGGGCGCTGGCGGTGACGGTGCCGACGGCAGGCGTGATCGGGGCCGTCGCGGCGGTGACGACGGTGCTCCCCTCCGGCGAGCCGTCCGAGCACGAGGCCGTCGACGTCGCCTTGCTGGTCGTCGACGTCGCGATCGTCGTGCTCCTGCTGCCGGCCGTCTGGCTGGTCGGCGTCCTGCTCGGCGGCCCGTGACTTCCGCGATGCCAGAGACGACGTGAAAGCGACAAGACGACCCGATCTTTCCCCTCGCTTTGTCGGATTCGCGTCGTCGAGCCCTGCCGCGTGACTCGGAGCCGTAGCGTCATCGGATGACGACGCCGCCGCTCCCCCAGCGGCCGGGCTCCGACGAGTTCGACTCGGACGCGGCGACGCGTCTCCGGATGAGCCGCATCCGTCGACGCGACACGAAGCCCGAGTGGCTGCTGCGGAGAGCCCTGCACGCCCGCGGCTGGCGCTACTTCGTCGACCGGCCGGTGCGGGGCGTGAGCCGGTGCCGGCCCGACCTGCTGTTCCCGCGCCTCCTGGTGGCGGTCTTCGTCGACGGCTGCTTCTGGCACTTCTGCCCGACGCACACCCATCTGCCGCGCGCGAACGCGACGTACTGGCACGCGAAGCTGCTCGCGAACCGGCAGCGCGATGCTCGACACGACGGCGACCTGACGCGAGCGGGCTGGCGCGTCGTCCGCGTCTGGGAGCACGACCCTGCCGAGGTCGCCCTGGCGACCGTCGAGGCCGTCCTCGTCGCGGCGTCGGCAGCGGCCGCCGCGAGGCGAACGGCAACGTGAGAGCGACAAGGCGACGCGATCTTCCACGTCGTCTTGTCGCTCTCGCGTCGCCGTGCCCCGCCGAGGAGGCGCGGGTCAGCCGATCGAGGACGTCACGGCTGCGAGAACGCCGCCGAGCAGCGTGATGCCCGCGCCGACCGAGGCGGCGACCGTCCCGACGGCGGCGCCGAGCGCCCACCGTCTACGGCGCCGGCCGGCGAGGGCGATCTCGCGCTGCAGCCGCTGGAACCGCTGCTCGTGACGGAGCGTGTCGTCGAGGACGAGCCCCTGCGTGTGCCAGGTCGCGCGTTCCTCGGCGAGCATCGCGAGGTAGGTGACGGCCTCGTCCGAGTGGACCGCCGGCAGCGACCGGAGCCACCGGCCCACGTGAGCCTCAGGCAGCACGACGACCGGCGGCTGCTTCTCGCCGAACCGGATCGACCGTGCGCCGACGACCACCAGCACCGGGGTGACGTCGACGGGACCGCCCGCACGAGCCGAGAGGAGGCGCGACGCGCGTGCCGCCTCCGACAGGGAGTTGCGGATGTGCCACGTCCGTGACCCGTTGACCATGAAGACGTTGCCGCCGACCCAGACCTTCTTGTCGTCGTGGTGCTTCGTGTTGAGGGTGAAGACGCCGGGCGGGCCGAGGACGACGTGGTCGATGTCGGACTCGCCGCTGCCGACGGGGACCGAGTGCAGGACCGTCCAGTCGGGGCCGAGCTCGTCGAGCACCCGTGCGACGCGGATCTCGCCGAGAGCGCCCTGGTACCAGCTGCGGGCCTCGGGCCGGAGCGGGTGCCTGCCCCAGAACCGGTCCGCCGACGTGCGGGGCGGCGCGGCGGCCTGCAGACGGAGGCACTCCTGCATCACCGAGTAGGCAGGCCGGCGGGCGCGCAGGGTCACGGCGACGCATCCGCGCCCGACGACATCGAGCTGCTCTTCCCCCATGGGGTCGACGCTAGGAGGTGCCGCTCGCGTCGCCCAGCCCCCGAACGGGCCAGCGTGCGCCGCCACGACACGCGAGACGACGTGGCAGCGACAAGACGACGCGATCTTCCACGTCGTCTTGTCGCTCTTGCGTCGCCTAGCCCTGCTAGCGGCTCGGCTGCCCGCCCTCGACGAGCTCGATGAACCGCGACAGCAGCCCGAGCCCCGCGATCGACGTCGGCATCGACGACGCGAGCGCAGGCGAGTGCACGAGCCAGGCCGCCCACTTCGCCCGCGAGATCGCCACGTTCAGCCGGTTCGGCATCAGCAGGAAGTCGAGCCCGCGAGGGATGTCGGCGGCGGACGACGCGGCCAGCGAGACGATCGCGACGACCGCCTCCCTGCCCTGGAACAGGTCGACGGTCCCCACGGTCGTGCCGGCGAAGCCCGCGAGGTCGAGCAACTCGCGGATGACGGCACCCTGCGCGTTGTAGGGCGCCACGACGATGACGTCGTCGTCGGTCAGCGACCGCGTGCCGTGCTCGTCGGTCCAGCGGCGGCCGACGACGTCGCGGACGAGCTCGACGACCCGCTCCGCCTCGTCGACCGACGACGTCGTGTCGCCCGCGTGCACGACCGGCGCTACGTGCAGCCCGGGCTCGATGCCCTCGAGCAGCCGCGACGGAGCCCGCGACTCGAGCTGCCCCGCGTACGAGAGCCGCGACACCGTCGCCGTGACCGCCGGGTGCATCCGGTACGTGCGAGACAGGAAGTACCCGAGCTCGGCGGGCAGCACGTCGTGTCCGTCCGCCACCCAGCCGAGCGCCGACTCGTCCACGGGCTCGGGGTGCGATCCCTGGCTCACCTGCGGCAGCTGCTGAGGGTCGCCGAGCAGCAGGAGGCGCTGGGCGGCCACCGAGGAGGCGATGGTCGGCGCCAGCGAGAACTGTCCGGCCTCGTCGACGACCAGCAGGTCGAGCGACCGGCGCGGGATCGTGTCGGCGTTGGCGAAGGTCCACGCCGTGCCGCCGACGACGCCGCCGGTCTCGCCTGCCCCGCCGAGGAAGCCGGCCACTGTGGCTCCGTCCTTGACCGGGGTCCAGGCCGCCGCCTCCAGCACCTCGGCGTCGGTGCCCTTCTTCGGCACCTTGACGACGCGCGACGGGTCGACTCCCTTCGCCACGACCGCGTCGAGGAAGTTCTCGACGACCGCGTGCGACTGCCCGACGACGCCGACGCGCCAGCCGTGCTCCGTCACGAGACGGGCGACGACAGTCGAGCCGACGTAGGTCTTGCCCGTGCCCGGAGGCCCCTGGACCGCGAGGTACGAGCGGTCGAGGCCGAGCAGGGTCCGGGTCACGGCCGTCACGGTGTCGTCGCCGACCACGGGCACGACTCCCCCGCGCGGCGGCACCCGCCGCAGCAGGTCGAGCGCGGCGTCGGGCCGCATCGACGGCAGCTCGTCGAGCAGGGAACGGCCCCACTCCGAGATGGCCTCGGGCTGCGGTGCCGCACGCGGGGGCGCAGCGGGCGTCAGCGCCAGCGGGAACTGGTGGTGCGGCTCGCCGCCGCTGGCCAGCGACTCCTTGACGAGCAGGACGACGCTGTCGCCGTCCGCGTCGACGTCGAGCACCGTGGCGCGGGCGGACGCACCACGGAGGCCGGGACCGGCCGCCCGGACGGTGGGCGGCAGCGGCGCGTCGTAGACGAGGTGCGGCGACGGCCCGCCCGCGCTGAGGCGGCTGCCCGGCCCGAGCGAGCCGACCAGGCGCAGGTCGCGCGAGAGCGTGCGTGCACGCGGCAGCTTCTCCCAGTCGCGGACGACCTCGGCCCGCTCGACGACGAACACGTCGCGGGTGTCGCCCCACTCGTCGACCGGGCCACGGAGGCGGTCGAAGTGCTCTTGCCAGAACGTCTTGGCCTCGCGCCGGTGGTAGTCGATCGCCGCCGCGGCGAGTGCCAGCGCCGTCTGGTCGGCGTCGCGGTCGAGCGGGTCGACGTCGGCGAGCAGCGCGGCGAGCTCGACGAACACGGGGTCGGGCTCGGCCTTCACCCGTTCGTCGTCGACGAGCGGCAGCAGGTCGTCCGACGCGTCGACGTCGGCGCCCTCGGCGAACCCGAGCAGCCAGTCGCGCAGCCGCAGGGTCGACCGGCAGTCGTACTCGTTGTAGTCGGCGACCTGGTCGAGCCGGGCCTGGCCCGACGGGTCTCCGGCGCGGAGCGCGGTGATCGCCTCGACGTAGGCCGTGATGCTGTCGGCGGCGTTGACGACGCCCTCGCCGTCGCGGAGGTCGGCGCCCATGTAGAGCGGCTCGAGCTTCTTGATCGAGTAGCTGCGCGAGCCGACCAGCAGCGCCTTGCGGACGATCGGGTAGAGGTCGACGAGGACGCCGTCGCGCAGCAGGTCGTCGACCTCCTCCTCGCCGACGCCGTGCCGGGCGGCCAGCGACAGCAGGTGCGTCCGCTCGTAGGAGGCGTAGTGGTAGACGTGCATGCCCGGGTGCGCCGCGCGTCGCTCGCGCACGAACGCGAGGAACTCGACGAGCGCACGCCGTTCTTCTCGGAAGTCGTGCGCCCAGAACGCGGTGAACCGCGCCTCCTGGTCGACGAGGCCGAAGAGGTAGTCGAGGCCCCAGGTGCTGACGTCGCCCGCACTGCTGTCGCCCTCGGTGTAGAGCGGGTCGCCCTCGAAGTCGAAGAACACGTCGCCGGGGTCGGGTGCGGGGATCGCCGCGAGCGCACCCGCGTCGACGAGCCTGACCTCGGGCCGGCCGTGCTCGCTCGCCAGCTGCAGCTGGGCCTGGCCCCGGAGGCGCGCGAGGGCCGCGCCGCCCACTCCCGGCACGCTGCCGGTACTGACCGCCAGCTCGTCGATGCTGTGCATGCCGGCGTCGTTCAGCCGTGAGCGCTGCGACAGCGTCAGCCCGGCGACGAGCACGAGGTCGCGGTGCAGCTCGACCTGGGCAGAGCACTGGGAGCAGCGGCCGCACGCGGTGACGCCGGGGGCGCCCCAGTCGAGCGGCGACGTCGCGCGCACCCGCTCGGAGACGACCGCACGGAGCTGCGCCTGCTGGGCACGGAACACCGGCGCGATGTCGGCGAGGTCGTGGGTCGACCGCGAGCCGTCGCCGAGCACGAGGTGCACCTGAGAGCCCACCGGGATGCCGAGCGCCTCGATCTGCTCGGCGTAGGCGGCGAGCTGCAGCAGCGCGGGGATCTTGGCGTGCCGAGCCAGCTTCGTGTCGTAGACCTCGTACTCGCCGGCGTCGTTCCGCACCAGGAAGTCGCTGAAGCCGATGAACGACCCGTCGAAGAAGGTCGCCTGGTAGAGCACGTCGGCACCGGCCCGCATCGCGTCGGCCGCCGCCCGCGCGGCCGCGGGGTACTCGTCACGAGAGGGCCGCTCGAACTCGACGACGTCGTGCGTCGCCCGCAGCTGCTCGAGGAACCGCACCTCGTGGTCGTCGCCGAGCCGCGCCGTGCGGTCGAGCATCGCGTCGGGCTCGTCGACCACCGTGTCGATCCGGCCGAGCTTCGCGTCGAGCCGTCGCAGGAACGCCCATTCGCACGCTGCCCAGGTCGTGAGGTCGGTCGGGCTCGTCACCACGGTGTCGTCGGCGATGTAGATGAGGGCCTCCTGCGGTCACTAGCTGGTCGCGGGCACTGCCGTGAGGCGGGTCGCGTTCCGACGACGGTAGCGGTCACCGCCGACGTCGAGCCCTGGAGCTGCCCCCTCGACCAGGTGCGGCGGGTTCCCGTAGCTGCCGGCGGGTCAGCGTGGCGATCGGCGGGTTCGCGTGCCCGGCGGCGGGTGGGCGCCCACCCGCCGCCGCCGACAGGAACCCGCCGGACCAGCTCGCACAGCCACGAGTGGGTGCGGCGGGTTCCCGTGGCTGCCGGCGGGTTCCCGTGCCGGTCGGCGGGTCGCCGTGCCCGGCGGCGGGTGGGCGCCCGCCCGCCGCCGCCGACGGGAACCCGCCGAGGCCGGGCGCGCGGCCCGCGCACGGTATCGTCGTCCGTCGACGTCGAGCACGGTCGGCACGGCTCAGGAGGGGACGAACGGTGGACGAGACAGCAGCCCCCGAGACAGCAGCCCCAGCCCTCGAGGCAGCAGCCCACGGCGGCCCCCTCACCCGCGACGACGTGCGCGACGTGTGGGAGGCGGACCCGACCTGGGCGCTCCTCCGCAGCACGAACAGCCGCTGGGTCGTCCCCCTCTTCTCCGAGCACCTCGAACAGGCCGAGGGTCCGGTCTCGGCCGACTGGTTCCACCAGCGAGTCGCCGACGCCCTCGAGCAGAACGCTGCCGAGCAGACCACAGCCGAGGAGGCGCTGCTCACGCCGGCCCCGGACGGCCCCGCACCCGAGACGCGCGCCACCCCGGCGGACTACTGCCGCAGCTGGGTCGACGCCCGCTGGCTGGTCCGCACACGTGCCTCCTCGTCGGACGCGGCCCGTGCGGAGTACCGGCTGTCGCCGCACGCGCTGCGGGCGCTGCGCATCGTGCGCGAGCTGGTCGAGGCCGACAACGCCGTCAGCGAGGCGCGCCTCGGCAGCATCGCGAACGCCGTGCGGCAGCTGGCAGGGCTCGCAGACCCGAGCGTCGAGTCGCAGCTCAGCCGCATCGACGTTCAGCTGGCCGACCTGCAGCGCCGGCGCGACCGGATCGAGCGGCACGGCACCGAGCCGGTCCCGCTCGACGCGCTGAGCCGTCAGCTGCACGAGGTCGTCCGGCTGACGGCCTCGCTGCCCGCGGACTTCCGCCAGCTGAGCGCGATGGTCGAGCAGCGGCACCGCGAGGTCGCCCGCCGTGCCGCCAGCCAGGAGCTCGGCAAGGGCGCGCTCGTCGACCAGTACCTCCGCGAGAACGACCTGCTCGAGCAGACGCCCGAGGGCCGTGCGTACCGCGGCTTCGCGCAGATGCTGTCGTCGAGCGAGATCGACGACATGCGTGCGGACATCGACACGGTCCTCGCCCAGCCGGACGCCGCCTCCCAGATCGGCGAGCGCCAGCGCGCCCAGCTCGAGCAGCTCATCTCGTCGTTGCTCGCCGAGGAGCAGGCGGTGCAGGAGACGTACGGCCGCTGGACGTCGTCGCTCCGCCGGTTCCTCAGCCGGTCGGGCGCCGACAGGCACCAGCGGCTGCTCGCCCTCGCCGACCGTGCGCTCGACGCGGGTGCCGCCTGGGCCGAGCAGCAGCCGGGAGCCGCCGTGCTGCCCGCCGACGTGCTCGGCCTCGGCCCGCTCGACGCCGTCGACCTCACCCAGCTGCAGCTCTGGAGCGAGCGCGGCCGGCCCACCGTCGACGTGCAGGTCACCGAGGGCGACCTCGCCCTGCCCGAGGCCGACCGGGTCGCGCTCCGCCTCACCGCCGGCACGAGCCCCGCCGCCGTCGCGGGCACGCTCGACCGGCTCCTCGCCGAGCGTGACGAGGTGTCGAGCACCGACGTGTGGCTCGCCACCGAGCCCGAGTTCCGCCGCCTCGGCCTCGTGCTGAGCATGCTCGACCTCGCCGTCGACCGGGGTCTCGTCACCGACGACCGCGAGTCCGTCGTGCTCACCGTCGACCAGGGAGGCGTCGGCCGTGAGGTCGTGCTGCCGCGCCTCGTCTTCACGGCACCGTCCGCCGCCCGTTCCCCGAAGCACCTCCAGGGAGACCCCGCATGACCGACGCGACCGCCACCTCGACGCCCGAGGACGAGGGCACCGCGCCCGAGGACGAGGGCACCGCACCGGATGTCGACGTCCTCGCCGCCCCCGGCACGCTCCCCCTCGCCGGCCGTCGCGCGCTCGTCACCCTGCTGACCCACCGCTTCGTCTCGCGGGCGCGGCAGAAGGAGGCGTGGGCCGGACTCCTGGCGCACGAGGCCGACATCCGCGCCCGCCTGTCCGAGCTGTTCCTCGAGCTCGAGGTCGACCACGGGCACGAGGTCGCGTTCAAGCGACAGTCCGGCGGAGATGACGCGCCCGTGCTGCTGCGCCGCGAGAAGCCGCTGTCGCGCGACGCGTCGTTCTTGCTCGTGTTCCTGCGGCGCGAGCACGCCTACACCGACGGCGACGACGAGGCCGTGGTCGTCTCGCGCGACCAGATCGCGGAGTTCCTCGGCCGGTTCCACGACGACACCGGCCGCGACGAGGTGCGGGCCGACCGCCGCGTCGACGCCGCGATCGCCGCCATGGTGTCGCGCGACCTGCTCGAGCCCGAGCCCGACGACCCGCAGCTCTTCACCGTCTCGCCCGCGATCGTCCCCCTGGTCAGGCCGGAGCAGCTGGCGCACCTCGAGCAGGTGTACCTCGACGCCGCAGGAGGCGCGGGTCACGACGCCGAGGTCGGTCCCGACCTCGACGAGGCCGAGCCGGGCGCCGAGGGAGACGCCGACGAGCCCGACGCCGACGCCGACCTCGACGAGCCCGAGCCCGACGCCGACCAGCACGCCCCCGACCCCACGGCGGTCGCGCTCGACCTCGACCTCCCGCTCGACCTCCCCCGCGACACGGAAGCAGACCAGGCATGACCCCCGCCTCCCCCGCCGACGCGACCACCGCCTCCTCGGCTGCCCCGGCCGCCGCGAGCGCACCCGAACCCGCACTCGCACTCGCACTCGGCGAGACGACCGGCACAGCACCCGACGCGACGCTCGAGACCCCCGCGCTCGACGTCGACGTCGCCCCCGACGACGCCCCGGACCTCGGCATGTTCCACTCGGGCCAGTACCGGATCGAGCTCGTGCAGCTGCTCAACTGGGGCAGCTACGCCGGCCTGCACCGCATGCCCGTCGGGCGCGGCGGCATCGCGATCCTCGGCCCGACCGGGCGCGGCAAGTCGACGGTGCTCGACGCGATGAGCGCCGTGATCATGCCGAACCCGCAGGAGTTCAACCGGGCGGCGCGCGACGACTCCCGCCAGCGCTCCGAGCGCACGGTCTACAGCTACGCCCGCGGCAAGACCGACGAGGTGCGCGACGCCGCCTCCGACCAGACGACGACGCGGTTCCTCCGTCCGCTCGGCGAGGCGTTCGCGAGCGGCTCGGCCATCACCTGGAGCACCGAGCTCGGCGAGACCCTCACCGCCGTCCGCCTCGCCTGGATCAGCCCCGAGACGTCCAGCCAGGACGAGGTCACCCAGTCGACCGTCTACCTGCTCGTCCGCGGTCGCTTCGACCTCAGCCGCCTCACCGAGGCGCGCCGCGACCCCACCAGCACCTCCCCGCTGACGAAGAGCTCGCTCAGCCGGCTCGTCGACCCGGCGCACGACCTCGTCACGTACTCGCAGCCCGAGCTCCGCGTCCGGCTCTGCGGCGTGCTCGGCATCGGCGGCAGCGACGAGTCGCAGCTCAAGGCGCTGACGCTGCTGCGACGCGCGCAGGCGTCGAAGGGCGTCTTCTCGATCGACGAGCTGTTCACCCAGTTCGTGCTGACGCAGCCGAAGGCGCTGTCGCGCTGGGAGACGACGCTGGCGACCTACCGCGAGGCCTCGCAGCTCTACGACGTCTTCGAGACGACCCGCAAGAAGCTCGAGGTGCTCGAGCCCGTGCCTGCCCTCGCCGAGCAGTGGCAGACCGCGGGCGACGACGCGACGGCCAAGCGCCGCCTGCTGGCCGAGGGCGACGAGCCCGGTGCCGAGCCGAGCCGCCTGCGGGTCTGGCTGGCCGGCAAGGTCGGCGACTGGGTGGGCGGCGAGGTCGACCGCGTCCAGCTCGCGAAGCGCGAGGCGACCGAGACGAGGAGGCGCGCGGCCGACGACGAGGAGGTCGCGCTCCGTGCCCGTGAGCAGGCCCTCGCGCAGATCGCCGACCTCGGCGGCGATCCCTCGCACTCGCTCCGCGAGCAGGTGCGCTGGGCCGAGGACGCGCTTGCCCGCGTCGAGGCGCAGCACCGGCGCTTCGCGACGCCGCTCGAGGGCGTCGGCGAGGCCGTGCCGACCTCGGCCGACGAGCTCGAGGCCCTGCGCGCTCGCGCAGCCTCGCTCGCCGCCGAGGAGAAGTCCGCCCGCCGCGAGCACGACGAGCTGCGCGGAGAGCTCGCCGCCCGGATCGCCGAGACGCGTCGTGCCGTGGGCGAGCGCCAGCGGCAGAAGGAGTCGTTCGAGCGCCGCCGCAGCAACGTGCCCGACGAGGCCGTCGAGCGTCGCCGCCGCATCGCCGACGGCACGGGCGTGCCCGTCTCCCGCCTGCCGTACGCGGGCGAGCTGATGGAGGTCGCCCCCGAGCACCGCGACTGGAGCACCGCGGTCGAGCGGGTCCTCGGCGAGCTGGCCACGCACCTCCTCGTCGACGCGGACGACTTCGCGGCCGTCCGCCGCTTCGTCGATGCCGAGGACATGCGCGGCCGCGTGACCCTCGTGCCCGCGACGCCCGGTCTCACGCCTCGCCTGACGCCGTTCGCCCGCACCGTGCCGTCGATGCTCGTGCTCGACGAGGCGAGCCCGTTCCGCGGCTGGCTGCACGACGAGCTCGTCGCCGAGCGCAGCGTGCTCTGCGTCGAGGGCGCCGACGACCTCGACGCACCGCTGCCCGACGGCGCGCGCGGGGCCGTCACCCGTGCAGGTCTCCGCACCGGAGGCGGTCGTCGCGTCACGAAGGACGACCGCCGGATCCGCTCCTGGATCGGCCTCGACAACGCCGCCCGCGTCGCCGAGCTCGGCGACGAGATCGACGAGCTGACCCGTTCGCTCGACGCCGCCCGTGCGGAGTGGGACGCCGCCGAGACCGTCGCGGGCGCCCGCCGCCGCGTGGTCGAGACGATCGAGCGCGCCGTGGAGACCAGCTGGTCGGACGTCGACGCCGCCCCGGCTCGCGCCCGCCTCGACGACCTGCGCGGCCAGCTCGAGCGGGTCGCCCTCGAGCGTCCCGAGGTCGCGACGCTGCAGGCCGCCGCCGCCGAGCACGACGAGGCCCGGCTCGAGGCCGTCCGCCGCGGAGCCGAGGTGCAGCAGGTGCTCGACCAGCTCGAGCAGACGCACGCGACCCTCGTCGACATCGAGGACGCGTTCAGCGACGCCCTGCACGCCGCCGACCCGCTCGACAACCACGAGCGCTCCCTGCTCAGCACCCTGCCGTTCACCGCGCCGCGCGAGGCCGCCGACGTCGAGCGCTCGCGCCGTGAGGCCGCCGCCCAGCTGCGGTCGCAGATCGACGCGCACGACCGCGAGCGGGGCCAGCACGAGCTGACCCTCGAGCTCGTCTTCGCGCGCTACCTCGAGCTCGACCGCAACGCCGGGATCGACGCCACGATCGACAGCCTGCCTGCCGTGCTCGCGCTCCACCGCGGGCTCGTCGACGACGACCTGCCGCACGCCAAGGAGAGCTGGCTCGAGAAGGCCGGCAGCGACATGGGCGACAGCCTGCGTGCGCTGCTCGTGCAGATCGAGGAGGACGGCCACGTCATCCGCCGCGGCGTCCGCCCCATCTCGGAGGCGCTCCGCGCGATCGAGTTCCGCGAGGGCTCGACGCTCGACATCGAGCCGCGTCCCGTCTCGAACAGCGACCTTGCCGACTTCCGGCGCACGCTGCGCGAGCACCTGGGCGACGCGCGCGGCGCGGGCTCGGCGTCGGCGACGGGCTCGAGCACGAGCACGAGCACGAGCACGAGCGCAGGAGGCGCGGGCTCGGACGGCGCGTCCGTCCCGTCTCGGGAACCGGCCGAGGTCGAGCGACGGTTCCTCCGCCTCCGGAAGGACCTGGCCCACCTCGAGGAGCGCTCGAAGGTCGGTGACGCCTGGCGCCGTCGGGTGCTCGACGCGCGGGAGCACTTCCAGTTCCGAGCGATCGAGACGCGGGCCGACGGCACGCAGATCGTGCACGAGGGCGTGGCCGGCAAGTCGGGCGGCGAAGGTCAGGAGCTGATCGCGTTCGTGCTCGGTGCCGCCCTGCGGTTCCGGCTCGGCGACGGCACCGACCGGGTGCCGACCTACGCGCCGATCGTGCTCGACGAGGGCTTCGTCAAGGCCGACACGGAGTACACCGGTCGCGCCCTGTCGGCGTTGCGCTCACTCGGGTTCCAGCTCGTCGTGGGAGCCCCGCGCGACAAGGTCGCCGCCTTCGAGCAGCACGTCGAGAGCGTGGCCTACATCTCGAGCGACCCGACCCGCCCCGAGCTCTCGCGCATCTGGCCGCTCACGATCCGCGAGGCGATGGAGGTCGAGCGCCACGGCCTCGACCCGGCCCTCCTCGGCTAGCCGCCCCGCCCCGGCGGCTCCGGCTGATCTGGGCCGCCTCCGCCCGCTCGCCCCTCCGAGTGGTCAGCAACGGTCGTCCCCTCGAGTGCAAGGGACAGTTGCTGACCACTCGGCTGCGCACGCCTCCTCGTCCCCACCTGCGCCCACGGCTACAACCGGAAGTCGGCGGGTTCCCGTCGCCCCCGGCGGGTCAGCCCCCGCCCGCCGTCGGCGACGGGAACCCGCCGCACACCACAGCAACCCGCCCACAGCGACCACGACCCGCCGACATCTGTCCACCACCGACTCGCCGTGTTCTCACATCTCGGCGGGTTCCCGTCGCTCGCGGCGGGTCAGCCCCCGCCCGCCGCCGGCGACGGGAACCCGCCGCACACGACGACTACCCGCCGACGGCGACGGGGACCCGCCGACTTCGAGGAGGCGGTGGTCGGGTCGGCTGCAGCGGCAAAGTGGGACTGGGGCGCGTAGGCGAGAGGCCCCGAATCGACGTGTCGGGGGCGGGGAACGCCGATTCGGGGCCTCTCGTGAGGCGCGCGGGGGGCGGAGGCGAGCGCGAGGGCGAGCCGGGTCAGAGGGCTCGGGTGGGCGGGCCCGTGTAGTCCGCGAGGAAGCCCTTCGGCAGCGGGCCCTTGATGCGCTGGCCGGACTGCGACTCCTCCCAGGCGTGCGCCAGGATGCCGACCGACCGCGACAGCACGAACAGGCCACGCGCGAGCTCCGGCTCGATGCCGAGCTCGCCGTAGACGACGGCCGAGACGCCGTCGATGTTCATCGGGACGTCCTTGGCCGCCAGCTCCTCCTCGATCGCCAGGGCAGCCGCGAGGTGCTTGCCCGCCACGACGCCGTCGTCGCGTGCCCGCTCGATGAGTGCCAGCAACGGGTCGCGACGGGGATCACGCGGGTGCCACCGGTGGCCGAAGCCCGGCACGAAGGCGCCGCGCGCCTTGTACGAGGCCACGAGGGAGGCGGCGAGCTCGTCGAGAAGACGCCCGCCACCCAGCTCACCAGCCGTGCCGATCCCGCCAGCGCTCGAGTCCGAGCCCGAGCCCTCGTGCGCCGCGACCAGCTCGTTCAGCAGCGCGACGCACTGCTGACCCGCGCCTCCGTGGGTGTCGCCCAGCACGTTCACCCCGTTCGCGATCGCCGAGTTGAGGCCGACGCCCGAGGTCGCCGCCATGCGCGCGCTCGCGATCGACGGCGCCTGCGGTCCGTGGTCGACGCTCGCGACGAGGGCGGCCTCGAGCAGGGCGGCCTGCTCGGGCGAGGGCAGCTCGCCGCGCGTCATCAACCACACCGTGCTGATGAAGTCCACGTTCCCGATCAGCTGCTGCACCGGGTAGCCGCGCAGCTCGATGACCCCGGGCTCGATCTTCGTGATCGCGGTCGACCACCACGCCGTCGTCGACGCGAGCCGCGCCTCGAGCCGGGCGTTCTCGGCCCGGGCCGCGGCGAGCTGCTCTTCCAGCGAACTCGCGCTCACACCGCACCTCCCTCGTGCAGCGCGCGGATCTCCGCCGCACCGTATCCGAGCTCGGCCAGCACCTCGTCCGTGTGCTCCCCGAGCAGCGGCGGCGGCACGGTCGGTGCGCCCGGCACGCCGTCGAAGCGGATGCCGTGCCCCATGACGCGCAGCGGCTCGTCGCCGGCGGCTCCCCCGGGGAACGGCAGCGAGTGCACCAGCTCCCGGTCGCGCACCTGCGGGCTGTCGAGCATCTCGGCGACCGTGAGCACGGCGGCGGCGGGCACTCCGGCGTCGCTGAGCAGCGCCTCCCACGCAAGTGCAGACCGCGACGCCAGAGCTGACTCGAGCTCGGCGGTCAGCGCAGCCCGGTGCGTCTTGCGCGCCTCCCGCTCGGCGAACCGCGGGTCGGCGACGAGGTCGGGGCGGCCGACGACGCCGCAGAGCAGCTCGAACTGCTCCTGCTTGTTGGCGGCGATGTTGAGGGCGCCGTCGCCCGTCGCGAAGGTGCCGGAGGGGGCGGCCGTGCCGTTGTCGTTGCCGAGCGGCTGCGGCTCGGTGCCCGCGACGAGGTGGTTCGAGACGACCCAGCCCATCGCGGTCGCGGCGGTCTCGAGCATCGACACGTCGATCACCGAGCCGACGCCGGTGCGCTCCCGGCCGAGCAGCGCCGACGAGATCGCGAAGGCGGCGGCGAGCCCGCCGAGCGTGTCCGCGATCGGGTACCCGGCGCGCAACGGAGCGGTCGAGGGGGTCCCGGTGACGCTCATCATCCCCGAGCTGCCCTGGATGATCTGGTCGTAGGCCGGCTTCGACCGCAGCGGCCCGGTCTGCCCGAAGCCCGAGATCGCCGCATAGACCAGCCGCGGGTTGATCGCGCGGAGCGCGTCCCAGCCGAAGCCGAGCCGCTCGAGCACCCCGGGCCGGAAGTTCTCGAGCAGCACGTCGGACTCCGCGACCGCCCTGCGGAGCACCTCCGCGCCTCCCTCGGTCTTGAGGTCGACCGTCAGCGAGCGCTTCTGGGCGTTCTGTGCCAAGAACGAGATGCCGAGGAGGCGCCCGTTCAGCTCGGCAGACGCACCGAGCTGGCGGGCCAGGTCGCCGCCCCTCGGCGTCTCCACCTTGATGACATCCGCTCCGAGCAGGGCCAGCTGGTAGGCCGCGTACGGCCCGGCCAGCACGTTCGTCATGTCGAGGACTCGGATCCCGTCGAGCGGGCGAGGCGCAGGCGCCGGCGCGGGCCCAGGCCCAGGCGCAGACCCGGGCACGGTCGGGCCTGCGGGTGGGGCGTCGATCACGCGTTCTCCTTCTCTCGGGCGACTGCGGCACCGTCGGCACCGCCACCGCCACCGCCGCCCCGCGCAGCACGCCGACGCGCACGGATCTTCGTGAACGCGGCTCCCGCGACGGCGATCACCAGCACCACGTACAGCGTCACCGTGATCCCGCTCGACACGAGGATCGACGGGTCGCCCTCGCTGACGAGCAGCGCCCGGCGGAACTCCGTCTCGGCGAGCGGCCCGAGGATGATCGCGATCAACATCGGCGCGACGGGCAGCCCGTAGCGGCGCATCAGGAACCCGATCAGCCCGATCACGGTGACGAGCGCCAGGTCGAGGATCTTGCTGCTCGTCGCGTAGACGCCGAGCATCGCGAAGACCGTGATGCCCGCGTAGAGGTAGTGGCGCGGCACCTTGAGCAGCTTGGCCCAGAGCGGTGCGAACGGCAGGTTGAGGATGAGCAGCACGACCATGCCGACGAAGAAGCTCGCGAGCAGGGCCCAGACGAGGTCGGGCGCGCGGTCGAACAGCAGCGGCCCCGGCTGCAGGCCGTACTGGCGGAAGGCCGCCAGCAGGATCGCCGCGGTGGCCGACGTGGGGAGGCCGAGCGCCAGCAGCGCGCCCATCGCGGTGCCGGCAGTGGCGTTGCCTGCCGCCTCCGGTCCGGCGACGCCCTGGATGGCACCGCGACCGAACATCGGCGACTTCCGGCGTGAGTCGAGCCGCTTCTCGGTGCCGTAGGCCAAGAACGTCGGCACCTCGGCGCCGCCGACCGGGATGATGCCGAACGGGATGCCGATCGCGGTCCCGCGCAACCACGCGGGGGCGGCGGCCCGCAGCTCACGACGGGACAGCCAGAGGCGACCGGTCGAGCGCAGCAGCTGGGTCTCGTCGCGCGAGCCGCGGCGGGCGGCGACGCTGAACACCTCGCCGAGGGCGAGCAGGCCGACCGTGATCACGACGATGTCGATGCCGTCGAACAGCTCGGGCACGCCGGCGGTGAAGCGCGAGGCGCCCGAGATGCCGTCGATGCCGACGACCGAGATCGCCAGGCCGATCGCGAGGGCGCCGAGGCCCCGGACGACCGACTCCGTCACGACCGCCGAGATCGCCACGAAGGCGAACACCGCCAGCGCCAGGTACTCGGCCGGCCCGAACAGCGTGGCCAGCTCGGCGAGCCGTGGAGCGAAGAACACCACGAGGATCGACGCGATGATGCCGCCGATGAAAGCGCCGATCGCCGACGTCGCGAGGGCCTGGGCGGCCCGTCCGCTCGTGGCCATCTTGTGGCCCTCGATCGTGCCGGCGATGGCCGTGCTGTTGCCCGGCGTGTTCATCAGGATGCCCGAGATCGAGTCGCCGAACAGGCCGCCGAAGAGCACCCCGGCGAACATGATGAAGGCGCCGATCGGGTCGAGCGAGAAGGTGACCGGCAGGAGGAGCGCGACGGCCATCGCGGAGCCGAGGCCGGGCAGCACGCCCACCGCGGTCCCGAGCACGGCCCCGATGAGCACCCAGAGCATGTTGATCGGCGTGAGGACGGTGGCGAAGCCGTCACCGAGGTTCGCGAGCGACTCCATCAGAGGATCCCTCCCAGGACGCCCGGAGGCAGGTTGAGGCCGAGACCGGCCGAGAAGGCGAGCTGCACGATCGACGAGATCGCGAGCGACAGGGGGATGTCGAAGAGCGGCCGCTGGCTGCCCAGCGCGCGGGCGACGCCCCAGAACAGCAGGGCGCCCGAGAGCAGCCAGCCGAGCGGGGTGAGCGCCGCGATGAACACGACGACGGTGAGCAGCGCGCCGAGCAGGGCGCGGTGGTTGCTCGTCGGGCGGAGTGCCTGCGGCTCGCCCTCCTCGTCGAGCACGAGGTCGTCGTCGGGCTGGCCGGGGGCCGCGGGCTGCGCGACCTCGACGCTCTCCGACTCGGGCTTGCGGAGCACGTCGACCGCGAGCAGCACAGCGAGCACGATGACGAGCGCGGCGATCAGCGAGGGGAAGACCTGCGGGCCGGGCGAGGCCGTGTTGGCGGGCACCTCCATCGTCACGGTGCCGACCACGAGGCCGAGACCGATGACGAGCATCAGCGCCGGCACGATCAGCCCGGTGCGACGGCGCCAGAAGCCGTCGGCGACGACCACGGCGCGACGGGTGACCGAGACGGTCCGGATGACGCCGCTCACAGGCCCAGCTCCTCGATGATCGCGTCGACACGCGCCTGGTCCTCGGCGATGAACTCGACGAAGTCGTCGCCGGTCACCACCGCGGGCTCCCACGAGTTGCGGCGGAGCGTGTCCTGCCACTCGTCGGAGGCCACCATCTCGTCGATGATGGCGACGAGCTCGTCGCGCTCGGCGGTCGTGATGCCGGCCGGGGCGACGATGCCGCGCCAGTTCGGCAGGTTCACATCGATGCCCTGCTCGATGAAGGTGGGGGCGTCGATGCCGTCGACGGGCTCCTCGGCCGAGAGGGCGAGGGCGCGCAGGTTGCCGGCCTCGATCTGGTCGCTGAACTCGTTGTAGCCGCTGACGCCGATCTCGACCGTGCCCGACAGCAGCGCGGTGAGCACCTCGCCGCCGCCCGGGTACGAGACGTAGTTGATCTCGCCGGGGTCGACGCCGACCTCGCGAGCGAACAGGCCCGCGAGGAGGTGGTCGGTGCCGCCCAGCCCGCCGCCGCCGATCGCGTGGCTGGAGGGCGCCTCCTGCCAGGCCTCGACGAAGTCGTCGATGGTCTCGTAGGGCGAGTCCTCGGGCACGATGAACACCTCGTAGTCCTCGGCGAGCTTGGCGATCGGCGTCGTGTCCTCGAGGTCCACGCTCGAGCCCTGCACGGTGATCGCGCCCTCCATGACCGTGCCGGTCATCATCAGGTTAGTCGGGTCCGGGTCGAAGTCGGCGAACTGGGTCAGGCCGATGGTGCCGCCCGCGCCGGGCACGTTGACCACCTGGACGTTGTTCACGATGGAGGCGGCCCGCAGCGCCTGCTGCGCCTCCCGGGCCGCGAGGTCCCACCCGCCGCCGGGCGCGGCCGGGGCCATCACCGTCAGCTTGGCTCTCGGATCGGCTCCCGCGGTGCCGTCCCCGGCGTCCACGGCGGCGAAGCCGACGAGCGCGGCGGTGACGGCGACGCCGACTCCCCCGAGCAGGCGGCGTCGCGTCTTGTCGTTCGGTCTGGCCACGTTCACTCCCTTGTGACGTCGGACGGGCATCCACTAGGTGGATGTCGGTGTCCGCCTGATGGTAGCTTCGCGTCGAGACATCGTGCAAGGCGGACCGCACAGGACGGTCCGGAGGCGCGGGTCGAGAAGTGAGGTCGGCGATGGTCACGGAAGCGAGCGGGGTCCGCGCCGTCAGCCGCGCCCTCGACGTGCTGCAGGCGTTCACGCCCGAGCGCACGACGCTGTCGATCGGCGAGCTCGTCAAGGCCGCCGGGCTGCCCCGCACCACCGTGCTGCGCCTGGTCGAGACGCTCGTCGCCGAGCGGATGCTGCAGCACGTCGCTGACGGCCGCGTCGCCGTCGGCACCCGGCTGATCCGCTGGGGAGCCTTCGCCGCCGCCGCGTGGACCGTGCCCGAGGCGACCGCCGCCCGCATGGCCGAGCTGGCCGCCGAGACGGGCGAGACCGTCAGCCTCTACGTGCGGAGCGGCACGACCCGCGTCGTCGTCGCCCAGTCGCCGAGCCCGCACTCGCTGCGACACGTCGTCCAGGTCGGCGACGAGCTGCCGCTCTGGAAGGGCGCCGCCGGGATGGTGCTGCTGAGCACGGTCGAGCCGGAGGCGCTCGGCGCCGAGGTCGCGGCGCTGGCGGCTGCGGTCGGCGGGTCTGGCTCCGGTACCGCGTCCGGCTTCGGGGCCGCGTCCGGATCCGAAGCCGCTGTCGGGTCCGCTGCCGAGGTCGTCGACGAGGAGGCGCTGGTCGCCCGCGTCGACCAGGCCCGCGCCGCCGGGTGGTCGCTGTCGCACGGAGTCCGCGAGCCGGGCAACAGCGGCATGGCGGTCCCGGTCCCGAGCCGCGACGGAGCGCAGCCCGTGGCGCTGGCGCTCGGGGGCCCGACCAGCCGGTTCACGGACGAGGCGACCGCGTCCTTCCTCGGGACGTTGCAGGCCGCCTCCTCGGACATCGCCCGCACCGGGCTGCCGCCCGCCCTCGACTGACCTCGACCCGGCCCGGGCGACGTCGCCCGGGTCACCACCCCGAACGACAGGAGCGACGATGCCCCAGCCCGACCCGCAGCAGCCCGAGACCGCCGAGTCCTCCGCATCCGGACCCTCTGATGCCGGGCACGCCGCCTGGCCCGCCGCAGGCGAGCTGCCCGTGGCCACGATCTCCGACGCGATGGAGCGGTTCGGCGTCGCCGACGGCATCCGCCCGCTCTGGCGCGGGGCTGCCTTCTCGGGGCGCGCGTTCACCGTCTGGACCCGTCCCGGCGACAACGCCGGCCTGCACGCCGCGTTCGAGCAGATCAGGAGAGGCGAGATCCTCGTCGTCTCCGGCGGCGGCGACGAGACGCGGGCGCTGATCGGCGAGCTGGTCGCCGAGAAGGCGCTCGCGCTGGGCGTCGGCGGCATCGTGCTCGACGCCGCAGCCCGTGACGTGGTCGAGCTGGAGCGCGTCGGCGTCCCCGTGTTCGCCCGGGCCGTGACGCCGGCGGGACCGTGGAAGACCGGCCCGTACCGCCTCGGCGAGACGGTGGCGGTCGGCGGGGTCGCGGTGGCCCAGGGCGACTGGGTCGTGGGCGACGACGACGGAGTGGCGATCGTGCCCGCGGGTCGTGTCGACGACGTGGTCGCAGCGACGCACGAGCTGCTGCGCGGCGAGGGCGAGCGGCGCGAGGCGAACCGACGGCTGGTGCCGCGTGGCTGAGGGTGTGGCTGAGTCCGCCCGGCCCGTCGTCTGGGTGCCGCGGCCGATCGACGGCGCGGTCGTCGAGTCCCTGGCGGAGTGGGCCGACGTGCGTCTCGGCTGGGGCGTGACGGCCGCCTCCTGGGCTGACGTCGCCCCGGAGGTGCAGGGAGTCCTGCTCCGCACCGCCCGCGTCGACGGAGCGATGATGCGCGAGGCCCCGCGACTGCGGATCGTGGCCCGCCACGGAGTCGGCCTCGACACCGTCGACGTGGCGGCCGCTGCGGAGCTCGGGATCGAGGTCACGACGACTCCCGCGGCCAACAGCCGGTCGGTCGCCGAGCTCGCCGTCGCCCTGCTGATGATCACGCGCCGCGGGCTCGGGCCGGCTCTCACGGGCAGCGGTGCTGGTGCGAGTGCGAGTGCTGGTACCGGTACCGGTGCCGCGCCTGGCGATCGCGCGTCGCTGATCGGCCGCGAGCTCTCCGGAGCCACCCTCGGCCTGCTCGGCTACGGCCGCATCGCACAGCTCGTCGCCGGCATCGCCCGCGACGGGCTCGGCATGCACGTCGTCGCGCACGACCCGCACCTCAGCGACGACGCGGTCCGCGAGGCCGGGGCCGAGCCGGCCGGTCTCGACGACCTCCTCCGAGCCTCCGATGCCCTGAGCGTGCACGTGCCCCTGACCGACGCGACCCGTGGCCTTATCGGGCCGCGGCAGCTGGCCCTGCTGCCCGCCGGAGCCGTCGTCGTCAACACCTCGCGCGGCGGCGTCGTCGACGAGGAGGCGCTGGTCGCCGCCCTGGACTCCGGTCACCTCGCCGGCGCCGGTCTCGACGTCACGACGGTGGAGCCCCTGCCCGGCGACCACCCCCTGAGGAACCGTCCCGACGTCGTGCTCACGCCGCACGTCGGCGGGCAGACCCGTGAGGCCATGTCCCGTGTCGGCCACGAGGCCGCCGCCCATCTGAAGCGGTCCCTCCTCTCCCTCCGCGGGTGAACCGGCAGAAAGTGCTCTTCCCCACCTCGGGGAGAGCACTTTCTGCCGGTTCAGCGGCCGGTCGGCGGCGGGCTAGCCGATGGCGGAGAGGATGCCGGTGGCGATCAGGGTCGTGAGCGTGGTCCAGGCGGCGATCGCGACGGCCTGCCAGAGGATCACCCAGCCCTTGGGAACGCCCGACGCCACGAACGACGCCGCCGTGAACATGGTGGGCAGCGCGAGCGGCGCCAGCAGGCTCGCCCCGGGGACGCCGAACTTCACGAGCCAGCGGCGCAGCTTCGCCTTGCCCTTGTTCTCGGGCACGGCCTCGGCCGTGTCCACTGACGCAGACGCAGACGCGGCCGCGGCCGCGACCGGAGCCGGAGTCGACGCGCCCGCCCCGGCGAACCCGGCGAACCGCGTCGACCCGCCGACGTTCGCGGGGACGGTCGTGGCGACCTCGGAGGCGGCAGGCACGGTCGACCCCGAGCGCGACTCCCCCACCGTCTGCAGGCCGCGAGCGGCGCGTCGACGCACCAGCGCCTCCCTGATCCGCGACCCGAGCAGCACGACGAGGACGACGCAGAGCAGGTTGCCCGTGAATGCGGCGAGCGCCGCGACGACCGGGTGCAGCCCGCCGATGATGCCGAGCACCGCTCCCAGCTCGCCCTCGACGAACGGGACGGCCGCGGCGAGCGCGACGACCAGCGGCTGGACGGCCTCGGGCACCTGGCCGACGAGTTCCTGGAACCAGGCGAAGGGCCCGCCGGGGTCGCTGGCAGCCGAGGAGGCGGTGAGGACGATGCGGGACATGGTGGTCTCCAGAGATGGGGTGGTGCCGGGTGGAAGAGCGAAGCGAAGGAGGAGGGGCGCGAGACCGAGCAGCGGCTCAGTCGCGCAGCGACGGCAGCACGACGCTGACGAACAGCGTGTTCGAGAGCACGGAGGCGGCGACCGCGGCGGCCGAGGCGGCGACGGCCTCGCCGGTGGCGGCGGCACCCCATTCGCCGCGCTGCAGCTGCTGCCCCCGCGTGTAGAGCGCGCCCGACCAGGGCAGGTCGCGGTGCAGCGCGGGCAGGGCCCCGCTGGCCGAGAGCAGGGCGGCGAGTGCACCCGACCGCGGAGACGGCTCCTGGTCGTCGAGCAGCACCGGCCGCACGAGGGCGAGCAGCTCGTCCCGTCGCCCCGTGCCGCCGTCGACGAGCGCCGTCGTCGGGATGAACCCGAGCGTCTTCCGGCTCTCGCGGCGCAGCGTGCCGCGCTCGACGACGCGGTCGATCACCGGTCCGCGCAGCCGAGGACCGATCTCGAGCAGCAGCGACCGCAGGTCGGTCGGCTTCTCGGCGAGGCGCTGCCACGTGGTCGCGAGCAGCGGGTCGGCCGGCTCACGCCCCTCGACGGCGTGGACGAGTCGCCCGCGGAGCCCCGACCCGTGCTCGTCGACGGTGACGGCTCCGCCGAGGGCGAGCTCGGTGAGGACGGCGCCCGCCAGGGTGTGCAGCAGAGGCGTGCCCTCCGCGCGGATCGTGCCCGACTCCGGGTCGAACAGCAGCACGAGCACGTCCTCGGCGAGCAGGGGCGCGGTGCTGAAGGAGGTGGTGGTGCTGTCGGTCTCGGTCATGGTCGTGTCCTCGGGTCGAGTCCGGATGCAGGGGCAGGCGCAGATGCAGGGGCGGGTGTAGACGCAGAGGCAGCGGCGGGCGCGGACGCGGCGCCCTCCGCCGCGTCCAGCGCAGAATCGAGCGCCGCCAGGTCGTCGTCCTTGCCTGCCGACACGAGGTACGCGCGGTAGAGCACCTCGAGCTGGGCCTGGTTGTAGAGCTCGGTGACGGCCGCGCCGACTGTGGCGGTTGCCGACTCACCGCCGCGCAGGGCCTGGTCGCCGGGGTCGGCCAGCCACGGGTACTGCTCGAAGAGCCGTCCCATGCCGGGTGCCAGCGCTGCACCCAGTCGGCGGCGGGTCGCCCGATCAGAGTCGGCGGGCAGCGAGTCGAACTCGTCGTCGTCGGAGGTGCGGGGCTCGTCCCGCAGGATCGTCCGGAGGTCGTCCATCGCCGACTCGTCGTAGACCCGCGACCAGATCATGACCAGTGCCCGATCTGCCTCGCTGAGGTGGCTGCCGACCTCGCTGAACCCTGCGGGCAGCTCGGCAGGCGAGCGGTGCTGCATGATCAGGGCGAGCTCGCCGCGGATCCGCTGCAGCCGCTCGATCGTCGCCTCGAGTTCGGAGTCGAGCACGCGCAGAGCCGCGTCGGGGTCGTCACCCGCGCCGCCGACCGCCTGGATCTGCGCCAGCGGCACGCCGAGGTCGGTCAGCCGGGTGATCTGCAGCAGGCGGACGAGGTGCCGCACCTCGTACTGCTTGTAGCCGTTGGTCAGCCGCGACGGCTCCTCGAGCAGCCCGAGCTGGTGGTAGTAGCGGACGCTCTTGACCGTGGTGCCGGCCATCTCGGCCAGCTGGCGGGTGCTCCAGGCCACGGGCGCCTCCTCGTCGGTGTCGTCGTGTCGTCGTGTCGTCGTGCGTCGGCGCTCGTCGCCGACTAAGGACAAGTAGAAACCGTGCCCCTGGGGCAAGGTCAAGCCCTCCGTCGACGAAGCTGTCACCACCACCCGTCACCCCCGCTACACCTGTCGTCCACATCCCCCTGCTCTGATGCCCGAGGCCCGTCCCGATCACGGGGGCGGCGCCTCCGCGATCACGAAGGACCAGGATGACCACCACCCCCACCGACGCACGACGTCCGGGCCGCCGCGCCCGCGTCGCCGCGGCGCTCCTGCTCGTCACGGCCACCGCCGTCGGAGCCACGAGCACCGTCACGTCGGCGGCCGCCGACGACGCCGTCCCGCTGCTGACCACCGAGTCGACCGCGTGGAGCTACCTCGAGACCGGGGTCGACCCGTCGGCCGGCAGCACCGACCCGCTCAGCTGGACCGCCGACGACTTCGACGATTCTGAGTGGAAGAACGCCCAGGGCAGCTTCGGCGCCAAGGGCGGCAAGGCGACCGGCATGGGCCGCGGCCACGCCGTCGACACCCTGCTGCAGCAGTACCTGCCGGGCGGCACCGTCGACGTGCCCACCTACTTCTTCCGCAGCTCCCTCGACCTCACCGCCGACCAGCTCGCCGGCTGGAAGTCGCTGACCGCCGACGTCGTCTACGACGACGCACTCGTCGTGTACGTCAACGGCACGAAGGTCGTCGGCTACGAGGACTCCCGCGTCGCCGAGCACGACGGCAATGTCGGCTACGCGGGCGACGGCGGCGGCGACCCCGACCGCTCGACGTTCACCGTCGACCCGGCCCTGCTGCACGCCGGCGAGAACACCGTCTCGGTCGCGCTCTACCAGGACCGTTCGACCAGCTCGGACATCTACTTCGACTTCCTCTCGCTCACGCCCGTCTCGGCGAGCGCCGAGGCGACCATCAGCGACGTGTTCCTCGCCATCGGGGCCGACGAGTCGCAGCGTGCCGTGTCGTGGTACTCCGACTCGACCAGCGCCGAGGAGGCGCAGCTCGCGCTGACGAAGGACGTGACGGACGGCGCCTTCCCGGCCCGCGCCTCCTCGTTCCCCTCCACCAGCGGAGTGGCGACCGACGGCCAGAACTGGCACCACGCGACGCTGACCGGCCTCGTGCCGAGCACCTCGTACAGCTACCGCGTCGGCAGCGACGCCGACGGCTGGTCGGAGACGTACAGCTTCGAGACGCAGGCGACCGGCGACTACGAGTTCCTGTTCATCGGCGACGCCCAGATCGGCGCCGGCGAGACCGTCGCCGACACGGCCGGCTGGGTCGAGACGATGGGCAAGGCCGCGGCCGCGTTCCCCGACACGAGCTTCGTGCTGAGCGCGGGCGACCAGGTCAACACGGCCTCGAACGAGCTGCAGTACGACGGGTTCCTCGCACCGTCGCAGACGAAGACGCTGCCGTTCGCGACCAACATCGGCAACCACGACGTCGCGAGCAAGGCCTACGAGCAGCACTTCGCGATGCCGAACGTCAGCGAGACGGCAGGCCGTCCCGACGCGAACCGCGCCGGAGGCGACTACTGGTTCCTCTACCAGGACACCCTCTACATCTCGTTCAACTCGAACGACCGTGACGACGCCGGCCACGCCGACTTCGCGCGCAAGGTGATCGCCGAGCACGGCGACGAGGCCCGCTGGAAGGTCGTGACGTTCCACCACTCCGTCTACAGCGTCGCCTCGCACGCGACCGACGGCGACATCGTCACGCGCCGCGCCGAGCTGCCGCCCGTGATGAGCGAGCTCGACGTCGACCTGGTGCTGATGGGCCACGACCACGTCTACGTCCGCAGCTACCTGATGAGCGGCACGACTCCGGTGCACACCGACGAGCCGGTCGACGGCACGGTCACGCCCGAGGGCGACGAGGTGCTCTACGTCACGGCGAACTCGTCGAGCGGCAGCAAGTACTACGACATCCAGTCGCAGGACTTCGACTTCAGCGCCGTGCAGAACCAGGAGTACACGCCGAACTTCACCAACGTCGAGGTCACGGCCGACTCCATCGCGATGACGACGTACCGCACCGCGGACATGACCGTCGTCGACGAGGTGACGCTGTCACGTCCGGCCGACCCGACGGAGCCGACGGTGCCGCCGGTCGACCCGACCGACCCCACCACCCCGCCGGTCGACCCGACGACGCCTCCCGTCGACCCGACGACGCCTCCTGTCGACCCGGGCACCGGCGACGAGGACCCCACGGCGGTGCCGCTCTCCGAGCTGACGGAGGCGACGCACACGCTGGTCGTGACCGCCGTCGACGAGGAGGAGGGCACGCTCACCGCGACCGTCCCGCGTCGACTCGCCGGCGCGGCGCTCGACTGGTTCGTCCACTCGGAGCCGGTCTACCTGGGCGACGACCCCAGTGACGACGACGGGGTGCTCACGCTGCGCCTCCCCGAGGGCCTCGGAGCCGGCACCCACACCCTCGTCGGCCAGACCGACGCCACGGGAGCCGAGACCTGGGGCACCTTCGAGCTGACCGCCGTCTCCGACCCGCTCCCGGGCACGCCGGGTGCCGGCGGTGCCGGCGGTGCCGACTCGGGCGCTGGCGCAGGTGCGGGCACGTCGGCCGGAGGCTCGACCGACACGGCGCAGGCCGACGGCACGCTCGCCTTCACCGGCAGCGACGCCCTCCCCCTCGCCGCGGGAGCCCTGCTGGTGCTCCTCGCCGGCCTCGCGCTGGTCGTGAGGGCCCGCCGCCGCCGCGCGTAGCGTCGGCGCCCCTCACGAGAGGCCCCGAATCGACCTCCGATCCCCTCGGAAGGTCGATCCGGGGCCTCTCACCCGTCCGCGCGGCGGAACCGGCGCGAACGGTCCTCTGGGGTCGCTCAGACAGCTCTTCCTGCCGGTTCAGCACCGGCAGAACGCCTCAGGCGAAGGAGGCGCCCGTCTCGTGCCCGAGGAACGTCCACATCCACGTCAGCGCCAGCTCCGACGTCAGCCCCGGAGCCTTCTGCGCCAGCTGCGTCGCGACTCCGTCGCTGTACGCGGCGAGCTTGAGCGCCACCTCCGAGGCGCGATCGGCGCCGGCCGGACCAGCAGCCCCGGCCCCGTCCGTGCCAGCAGCTCCAGCCCCAGCCCGGGGCACGAGCGCCGGGAACGCGCCCGTCTCGGCCCCGCGCCGGAGCGTCCGCGTGAGGCACGCCTCCCAGACGCGGATCCGCTCGACGTACTCCGCGGCGACCGCGGGCTTCCGCGCGACGGCCGTCCAGTAGTCCGACCAGAGCCGCCAGTGCTCGTCGCTGGCGTCGGTCGCGGCGAAGAGCGGCTCGACGAGCATCCGCACGCCGGCGACCGGGTCCGGCTCGGCGTCGACCGCCTCGATGATCGACGAGTAGAAGCGGGCGGTCTCGAGCACGACGACCTCGTTCAGGATCTCCGCGACGCTCTCGAAGTGGTAGGTCACCGTGCCCACCGAGACGCCCGCCTCCCCCGCGATGTCGCGCAGCCGCGTGCCGCCGAGCCCCTCGCGCAGGATCACCCCGCGCGCCGCCTCCACGATCGACGCCCGCCGCACGGCCGGCTTCTGCCGCGCCCCGCCCGCACCGACTGCTCCCGAGCCAGAACCCCCGACCCCGCTCACGCCGACGTCCTCGGCACCCGGTCCTCGAACTGCCGTTCCGCGACCACGACGACGGGCGCCTCTGGCCCGCCGTCGCGAGCCCACGCCTGCACGGTGTTGACGACGACGAACTCGTCCCGGGTCGCCGTCAGCCGCGACGTCGTCTCGAGCCAGGCCCTCCACGACGGCTTCTCGAGCCCGATGGCCCAGCGCGACTCCGCCGAGGCCGACAGCGGGTCGCCGTCGGTGATGCGGTAGGTCTCGCGGCTGTCCTCAGTGAAGACGAGCCCGTCGGGGTACTCGCGTCCGCCGCCGTAGCCGGGGTCGACGTCGAGCACCCACTCGCCCGTGCCGACGTCGTGCGAGACGCTGCGCTGCGGCAGGTCCGACGCGGCGGGCAGCGGGCGGACGGCGAGAGGCGTCGCGCGGGTCGGCTCCTCGAAGCGCACCCCGTCGTCGCCGCTCCGCGTCCAGACGGGCAGCGTGACCGAGCTGTGCCGCGGGTCGATGGTGAGGGTCGCCTCGTCGGGGTGCGGCCAGATCCAGGGCCAGTAGGCGGACGAGACTGCCACCCGGAGGCGGTGGCCGACCGGGAAGGAGTGCCCGGTCGAGACCAGCGCGACCTGCACCTCCTCCTCGACCCCCGCCTCCATCGGGACGTTCTGGTCACGCCCGTGGCGCGCGTTCAGGTTGAGCACGCCGCGGGTGACGAGCGTCGAGCTGCCGTCGGGGGCGACGTCGCAGAGCCGCACGATCACAGTGGCCTGGGGCCGGTCGCTCGTCAGCGCGAGGTCGACGACGACGTTCCCCAACAGGTCGAGCGGCCGGCCGACTACCAGCAGGTCGAAGCACGCCGATCGACCGTCCTCGCCGCGCTGGTCGGGCGGCAGGTCGGTGGCGTTGCCGAACGGGAAGAAGCGTCCGGCGTCGAGGCCGGTGCTCTGCGGCGAGCGCACCGACACCGGTCCGTGCTCTCCGCCGGTCAGGAGCGACAGGGACTCGACGTGCGCCGAGGTCGCCTCCGACGGCCACGCCTCGGCGGCGACCCAGCGGCCGGTCCGCTCGGCGTAGAACGTCGCGGGAGGCTCGGAGTCGTTGATCCAGGCCCGCAGCGCCGGCTCGTCGTCGACGCCGTTCGGCTCGTCGAGCAGCCAGCGGTCCCACCAGCGGAGCGTCTCCTGCAGGAACCCGATGCCCGGCCCCGGAGCCAGCCCGCGGTCCGGGTACTGGTGCGACCAGGGCCCGACGATGCCCTTGACCGGTGCGTCGAGGTTGGAGACCAGGCGCAGCACGGCGTCGCGGTACGGGTCGGCCCAGCCGCCGACGGCGAGGACGGCGGCGGTGAGCGACGAGTAGTCCTCGCAGACGCTGCCGTGGCGCCAGTAGTCGTCGCGTTCTTGGTGGGCGAGCCAGGTCGGCGTCATCGGCACGTTGTGCTCGAGCCGATCGCGCCACTGCGCGATCCAGTCGGCGCCGACCACCTCGGGCCGCGGCGGGCGGGAGTTGAACGCGAACATCGTCCCTCCCCAGGCCGCCATGTCGATGCCGAGCACCGCGCCGCCCATGTAGTGGACGTCGTTGTCGTACCGGTCGTCGGTCGAGCACACCGTGACGATCGCCTTGAGCGCGTCGGGCGCGCGACCGGCGAGCTGGAGCGCGTTGAACCCGCCCCACGAGATCCCGAACATGCCGACGGCGCCCGTCGACCACGACTGGGCGGCGAGCCACTCGATCAGGGCGATGCCGTCGTCGAGCTCCTGCACCGAGTACTCGTCGTCGAACAGCCCGTCGCTCGATCCCGTGCCCCGGATGTCCACCCGCACCGACGCGTACCCCCGCGCCGCGTACCAGGGGTGCCGCTCGCTGTCACGCGGAGCCGTCCAGTCGTCGAGCCGGTACGGCAGGTACTCGAGCAGCACCGGCACCGGGTGCTCGACCCGCGGCGCCCAGATCCGCGCGTGCAGCCGCGTGCCGTCCGGCAGCGGCACCCACTCGTCGCGCACGAGCACCTCGTGCAGCAGTTCCGGGTCGCGAAGGAGGCGCGGGTCGCGGACGGCGGACCGGTCGCCCTGGTTGCTCTGGGCGCCGTGCGCGTGCTGGTCGCGCTGCGCGCGCTGCGCGCCCTGCTCGGCCTTCTCGCCCTGCTCGCTCACGACGCGCTCCCGTCCCGGCCTCGGGCCTGTTCGCGCTCACGCAGGCGGCGCAGGAGGTGGGCCTCCGCAGCGATGCCGCCCTCCGCCTCCTCGTCGCCGGCCCGGTCGTGCAGGCGTTCCCCGCCGTGGACGCTGGTCCGGACGGCACTCCTCGGGGCCCTGATCCGTTCCGTGCCGGACCGGTGCATGTCGCTCCGTCCCGTACCGGACCGCTCCGTGCTGATCCGTTCCGTACCGGATCGCTCCGCGCCGCGCGCCCCCGCCGCAGCCCTCCTGGTCACGCCGTCGTCCCTCACATCGCCTCCCAGTGCTTGATCCGGTGTCCGTTCCCGTGGTCGTCCCAGCCCGCGGCGTCGCGCCAGCGCGGGCGGCCGTCGCCGACGCTCGGCAGCTCGGTGGTGCCCGGGTCGAGCGTCGCGTCGAGGAGCGTCTGCGTGTACGGGTGGTTCGGGCCGGAGAAGACGGCGTCGGCCGGGCCGACCTCCACGATCTGTCCGCCCGTCATCACGGCCACGCGGTCGGCCACGCCGCGCACGACGGCGAGGTCGTGGCTGATGAAGAGGCAGCTCAGCCCCTTCTCGTCGCGGAGCCCCGTCAGCAGGTCGAGCACCCCCGCCTGCACCCGCACGTCGAGGGCGGTCGTGATCTCGTCGGCGATGATCAGCTCGGGGCCGGCGGCGAGCGCGCGGGCGATGCCGACGCGCTGGCGCTGACCGCCCGAGAGCTGGGCCGGGAGGCGTGCGGCGAAGTCCGGCGACAACCCGACCTCCTCCAGCAGCTCGGCGACCCGATCGGCCCGCGCGGAGCCGGTCAGCCCCGTGAACAGCGTCAGCGGCCGGGCGATCGCGGCTCCGACGGTGCGTCGTGGGTTGAGCGACGTGTCCGCGTTCTGGAACACCAGCTGCACCGACCGCCGCAGCTCGGCGGTGCGGCGGGCGACGGGCTGGGTGAGGTCGCCCTCGACGCCGTCGGAGCCGCGGAACGTGAACGACCCCGACTCCGCCGGGATCAGCCCCGCCATCGCCGTCGCGAGCGTCGACTTGCCGGAGCCCGACTCCCCCACCACGGCCAGCGTCTCCCGCCGGCCGATCTCGAGCGACACGCGGTCGACGGCCGCAGGCAGCCCGCGTCCGTACCGCACGACCAGCTCGCGCGCGACGACGACCGCCTCCGCCGCGTCGCGCTCACCCGACTCGCGCAGCTCCGCGCCGTCACTGCCCGCGCTCTCAGAGACGTGATGGACGCCGTCAACGCGACCCGCACCTCCCGCGAACCCCGTAGTGGACGATGCACCCCGCAACGACGGGGTGTTCGGTCCACTCCGGGGTGCATCGCTGTGCCCGGTCCCGTCAGCGCCACCCGCGCCTCCTTCGAACCGTGTTCCGTTCAAAGAACCACGCTGCAACGAGGTTCTTTGAACGGAACGAGGTTCTTCGGCAGCAGACTCCCCCGCAGGAGGCGCGGCGCCGTCCCCGGCACCGCCCACCACGCGACTCACGCGCGCCAAGAACCGCGTTCCGAACGATGAACCGCGCTTTGTCCCGGTTCTTGGTTCGGAACCCGGTTCATGGTGATCAGCGGCGGCCGCGCCGCCGACGCGCGGGATGCTCGCGAGCAGCTCCCGCGTGTACGCATCGCGCGGGTCCGCGAACAGGTCCGCGGTCGCCCGGTGCTCGACGACGACCCCGTCGCGCATCACGGCGATCTCGTCGGCCATGCTCGACACGACGCCGAGGTCGTGGCTCACGAGCAGGATCGCCATGTCGAGCTCGACGGCGAGGTCGCGGATCAGCTCCAGCACGGCCGACTGCGTGACGACGTCGAGCGCGGTCGTCGGCTCGTCGAGCACCAGCAGCTTGGGACGTGCCGCGACGGCCATCGCGATCGCGATCCGCTGCTGCTGCCCGCCGGAGAGCTGGTGCGGATACCGCCGCACGATCCCCTCGGGGTCGGGCAGCCGCACGTGCCGGACGAGCTCGAGCACGCGCTCGTGTCCGCCGGGCAGTCCGTGGCTCTCGAGCGCCTCGCGCAGCTGTCGGCCGACGCGCATCGACGGAGTCAGCGCCTGGCCGGCGTTCTGCGCGACGAGTGCCGCGGTGCCGCCGCGCAGTGCCCGCCGGGCCCGCTCGTCGAGCGCGAAGACGTCCGAACCGGCCACGGTCACGCTGCCCCCGACGATGCGCGAGCCCCGTCGGAGGTGCGCCAGCAGCGTCCGAGCCACCGTCGACTTGCCGCTGCCGCTCTCGCCGACGAGGCCGAGTGCGCGACCGGCCGCGATGTCGAAGCTGACGCCGCGCACCACGGGCACCTCGCGTCGCCCCGCCGAGTACGAGATCGAGAGGTCGTCGACGCGCACGACGAGGTCGCGGGCGGTCTCGCCGACCGCACCCGCGCCTCCTCGGCTGACATCGCCGCGAGCGCCGGCACCGACACCTGAACCGAAGGAGGCGCCCCCAGGCTGGCCGAGATCACGAGCGCTCATCAGATCGCCCCCTTCTGCGCGCGGTCCACGCCGAGCGTCTTGCTGAGTCCGTCGGCGCTGAGGTTGAGGCCGATCACGAGGGTGGCGAGCGCGACGACGGGGGCGAGGGTCCCGAGCGGCACGACGGTGAGGGCGGTGCGGTTCTCCTGCACCATGAGCCCCCAGTCGGGAGTCGGCGGGTTCGCGCCGAACCCCAGGAACGACAGCGTCGAGATCAGCAGCACGATCCAGGAGGCGCGCATCGCGAACTCGACGAGCACCACGTCGGTGACGTTCGGCAGGATCTCGCGGAACACGATGCTGAGCGCTCCCTCGCCGCGGGCCCGGGCGGCGGTGACGTAGTCCTGGGTGATGACGGTGCGGGCGGCTCCGCGGACGACGCGGGTCACGGCCGGTGCGTAGACGACGGTGACGGCGAGCACGATTACCCACAGCCCCGAGTCGAACACGGTCACGACGACGAGCAGCGCGAGGATCGACGGCACGCTGAGCAGCGCGTCCACGATCCGCATGACGACCTCGTCGAACCAGTTGTCGGCGTAGGCGGTCACGCAGCCGAGCACCGTGCCGATGCCGACGGCGATCGTCGTCGCGAGGAACGTCACGAGCAGCGCGTACTGACCGCCGTGCAGGGTGCGCGAGAGGATGTCGCGGCCGTACTGGTCCGTGCCGAGCCAGTGCGACCAGCTCGCGCCGCTGAGGGCGGCGGTCGAGTCGGTCATGACGGGGTCGTGGCCCGAGATCAGCGGGGCGAGCACGGCGAGCAGCACGTGCAGCGCGATGAGCCCAAGCCCGATTCCGAGGGCCGAGGAGGCGCTGATGCTGCTGCCGAGACCGGTCCAGACCGAGCGCAGCCGCGTCGCGATCGGGGGTGAGGTCGCCACAGAGCCTGATCCGTTCCGTGACGGACGAGCGCTGTGACCCGATCCGTTACGTGACGGATCAGCGCCAGGAGCGACAGGACCACCGGAGCCAGAGGCGGGAGGAGGCGTGATCGTGCTCATGAGCGGGCCTTCCGTCGGGTGCGCAGCCGCGGGTCGAGCGCGAGGGCGATCAGGTCGGCCGCGAGGTTGCAGACGACGTAGACGAGCGCGCTGACGACGGCGATCGCCTGGATGGTGGGCAGGTCGCGGTTGAAGACCGACTCGAGCATGAGCTTGCCCATGCCCGGGTAGTTGAAGACGTTCTCGACGACGACGACTCCCCCGAGCAGCCACGCGACGTTGAGGGCGACGACGTTGAGCGTCGGCAGCAGCGCGCTCGGCACGGCGTGGCGCCAGACGACCTGGCGGGTCGAGAGGCCCTTGAGCTCCGCGGTGGTGACGAACTCCGAGGCCATCACGTCGATGGTCGACGAGCGTGCCGTCCGGACGATGTACGCCGCCATGGCGAGGGTCAGCACGATGGCGGGCAGCCAGACGCTCGGCAGCAGCTCCGTCACGGTGGCGCTGTCGCCGCGCAGCACGACGGCCGGGAAGATCGGGATCGCGACCGCGAACAGCAGCACGAGGATCGTCGCGACCATGAACTCCGGCACGCTCATCACGACCAGGCTGATCAGCGAGATGGCGTGGTCGCTCGGGCGTCCGCGGCGCACGCCCGCGACGACGCCGAGCGTCAGCGACAGCGTGACGCCGACGAGCAGCGCCGGCACGGCGATCAGCATGCTGTTGCGGAACGCGACGAGCAGGTCGGGTCCGACCGGAGCCCCGCTGACCAGCGAGATGCCGAAGTCGCCGTGGCTGGCGCCGACGAGCCACTGGCCGTAGCGGGCCCAGACGTTCTGGTCGAGGCCGAGCGTCTCGCGCAGGGCGCCGACCGCGTCGGGCGTCGCGTCCTGGCCGAGCAGCTGCTGCGCGACGTCGCCGGGCAGCGCCTGCACCGCGAAGAACACGAAGAAGGAGGCGAGCAGCACGGTGAGCAGGGCGGTGCCGACCCGGCGCAGGACGAGCAGAGCGGTGGTGACCGCTGCGCCTCCTGGGCGGGCGCCTCCTGCGGGCTGCTTCGGCGCAGCCGTCGACGACGAGTCGGGCTGGGTGGCGATCTCGGCACTCATGCGCGCAGTCCGATCTGCAGGTAGTCGAACTCGAAGCCGTACTCGCGGTAGTTGACGACGTCGCGGCCGAGGCCGACGAGACGGTCGCCGAACATCGGCGTCATGTCGGCGGAGTCCTCGACGATGACGCGCTGGGCGTCCTGGTAGAGCATCCGGCGACGATCGTCGTTCATCTCGGCGCGGGCGGAGTCGAGCAGCCCGTCGAAGGTGGGGTTCGACCAGGCGCTCTCGTTGTACGACGAGCCGGTGCGGAAGATCTGGTTGAGCAGCTGGTCGATCGGGCGGCCGGTGAACCAGTAGCTGACCATGAGCGGCTTCTGCATCCAGATCTGTGTGTAGTACGAATCCGAGGAGGCGTTGCGCACGACGAGATCGATGCCCGCCTCCTTGACCTGATCGCGGTACGCGACGGCCATCGGGGTGAAGACCGACTCGTAGCTCGACGTGTAGATCTCGGTGCGGAACCCTCCGCGACCGGCCTGCTTGAGCAGTGCCCGGGCCTTGTCGGGGTCGTGCTGGCGCTGCTCGTCGAGCCAGACGGCCTGGGTGGGAGGCACGGGGTTGTCCCACCCCGGCGAGCCGGTGCCCTGCAGGGCGGTGTCGACGATGGCCTGGGGGTCGTAGGCGAGCTTCATGGCCTGGCGGACCAGGGGGTCGCTGAACTCGGCGGAGGTGAACAGCATCGGGATCGTGTACCACTGCGCGTTGGCCGAGCGGGCGACGGTGGCGGTGCTCGAGGCGCTGACGACCTGGGCGGTGGCGAAGTCGAGGTTGGTCTGCGAGATGAGGTCGATCTGGCCGGCGAGCAGGGCGTTGACGCGGGCCGTCGTGTCCTGGATCGAGTAGAAGTCGATGCCGTCGAGCACCGGACGTCCGGCGAAGTGGTCCTCGAACGCCTCGATGCTGCCCGTCCCCGCGGGCTCGAAGCTGCTGAGCTTGAAGGGCCCCGTGCCGATGCCGGTGGTGCCGATGCCGTTCAGGTCGCCGGGCTCGGCGCTGCCCTCGGGGACGATGTAGCACTGGTACGCCGTCAGCAGCGAGGGGAACTCGGCGTTGGCGGTCAACAGCTCGAAGCGGAGGGTGAGCGGGTCGGGGGCGCTCATGCTGCCCGGGCCGATCATGGCGGCGAGCACCTCGCCCTGGGGCGAGCCGGTGTCGGGATCGAGGATGTGCTCGATCGAGTAGATGGCGTCGGCGGCGGTGAAGCGGCGTCCGTCGTGGAACGTCACGCCCTGGCGCAGGCGGAAGGTCCAGGTGACGCCGTCGGGGGTGGCGGACCACTCCTCGGCGAGGTCAGGCACGGTGACGCCCTGTTCGTCGAGCTTGACGAGGCGGTTGTAGAGGGCGCCGAGGTACTCGTAGGCCGAGAGGGAGCTGGCCGAGTCGAGGGTCTCCGCGGCGGAGGCGGCGGGTCGGGCGATGCGGAGCCGTCCGCCGCTCTTCGCTGTGCCGGTGGCGGCGGCCTCGGGGATGGTCGGGTTGCTCCGTGCCGGGGTGCAGCCCGACAGGGTGAGCAGGCCCAGCCCGGCGAGCCCGGCGGCGCCGGCCAGCACGGTGCGCCGGCTCAGGCCGGATCGGTGTTCAGGGACGATCGGTGTCATGCGGGGATGGCCTTCCGTTTATCGTTCCGCTGAACGATAAGGGACACACGCCCCTGCCGCGAGGCCGTCAGACCGTAGGAGGCGGCGCCTGCGTGCGCACTCTGCACCCCGCGATCCCCGCAGCTACGGGCCTCGGGCGGGGCTCGCGCCCTCCCCCTCCCGCCCCCGAAGCTTCACGCACTCGTTACACGGTCGTGCCCCACGCCCCGACCCAAGCGTTTCCGGCACCCCCTCCCCTTGCTCTCGAGTGGTCAAAATGGGTTCTTGCCAGGCCAATGAAGAACAGCATCTGCCCACTCGGTCAGTTTTTGGGTGCTGAAGCGATCGCGCCTGCGATCGCTTGGCTCGGCGTCATCGAACGCCCTCGCGGCAACCTCGGAGGGCGGCGCCCTCACATAAGCCGACATCGCGACTTCGCGACTACGACCTCAGGCTGACGACGACCGTGTCTCTCTGACCCGGGGAGGCAGCACACCGGCGGCATATGCAGCGTCAGTCGCAAGAACCGCCATGGTGTCGCAGAACGACCCGATAGGCCCCTCCCATTGCGAGCCGAACTGCGAGTTCCCGATGAGGCAACCGGCCCTCACATGGATGCGAATGAGAATCTGCTCGACTTCCTCGAGAGTCGGTGGCTCCCCGCTAGCGAGCCGCTCAACAACGCGGTCGACACTTTCGCCGTGCCAATCCTCGGCGTTGATGTGGGCCGGCAACTTCGACTTATCAAACGATGTCGGCTCGTAGCGGAAGGGCCGCCTTTCCCCCTCGTTCTCGCTCATGAGAGCCACGAAACCACTGACGATCTTCCGTTCGTAGTCCAGCGACTTCCAGGTGTCCTCTTCGCGATGGCGCTGGAGTGACGCTGCTTTCCCGACGTAGAGATCGTTTCCCTCGGAATCGATGATCACGTAAAGATTTGCAGAACTCAGAGGCTCATCAACCAGGCGTATCCCGGCACCGCTTGCTATGGATTTCAGGATTGCAACCTTCATCAGCTTGGCCAAACCGCTTCTCCGCCCGATTGCACTAAATTGTTTAGCGTCATGGTCCACCAGCGCCCGCGAAAGTCGACCCATGCAGGAACGCAACCGCGAGGCCAGAAGAGCATCTCTCTCGATGCTTTATCGGTTCTTCGAGAGCCAAGGTAAGCCAGAGCTCCAGGCCCGTTCCTCCGATCTGATGCCAGCTCCTAGATGCCCCATGCACTCGTCGTCAGCTTCGTCCCATCGAACGCGGCGTCAGCACGTCACCCGAACGGGGCGTCTCATGAACACGGATTGCGTCCGTCTAGTCGGACCCTTTCACCTAGTCTCATGAGAAACCGTCACAAAGGGGACAACGATGGAGTTTGCCGAGCGGCTCGCCGCACTTGCACTGAAGGTCAAGAACCAGCGCGAGGCCATTCAGACCGAGGAAGCGACAAAGAACGCGTTCATCATGCCGTTCATCTCGACGATCCTCGGCTACGACGTGTTCAACCCTCTCGAGGTGGTACCTGAGTTCACGGCCGATGTCGGCGTGAAGAAGGGCGAGAAGATCGACTACGCCATCATGCGAGACGGCGAAGTGCAGATCCTCATCGAGTGCAAGAAGTCGACTGAGCCGCTCAAGATCGAGCACGCGTCGCAGCTCTTCCGCTACTTCGCCGTGACCAATGCGCGGATCGCCGTCCTCACCAACGGCGAGAGCTACCACTTCTACACGGACCTCGACAAGCCGAACCGCATGGACGAGAAGCCCTTCCTGGTGCTCGACCTTTCGGACATCGACGAGACCCTCCTCCCCGAGCTCAGCAAGCTGACGAAGGACGTCTTCGACCTCGACTCGGTCATCAGCGCCGCCGAAGAGCTGAAGTACGTGGGCCAGCTCAAGCGTGCCATCGCGGCTCAGTTCCGTGACCCGTCCGACGACTGGGTCAGGTTCGTCACGACCCGTGTCTACGAGGGCTCATTCACGCAGAAGGTGCGCGACCAGTTCACGCCTCTCGTCACCAAGGCGTCGAAGCAGTTCCTGAACGACCAGGTCAACGACCGTCTCAAGACGGCGCTCGGCTCGTCGAGCTTCCCCTCGATCGCTGTCGATGCGCCTGCAGGTGCTGTCACCAGCGAGCCGGCCGTCGAGGCGGACCTCGATCGGGACACAGAGACGGAGACGACCCTGGAGGAGCTCGAGGGCTACCAGATCGTCAAGGCCATCGCGTGCAGCGAGGTCAAGCCCCAGCGCGTCGCTCACCGTGACGCCAAGTCCTACTTCGCGGTCCTGCTCGACGACAACAACCGCAAGCCGATCGCGCGCCTCCACTTCAACGGCAAGAAGCAGAAGTACCTCGGCATCTTCGACGCTGACAAGGTCGAGACCCGGCACGCGATCGAGTCGCTCGACGGCATCTACGAGCACGCGGACGCGATCCGCAGCGTCATCAAGTCCTACGCCTGACGTAGGTCACCCGCCCGACGGCTTCGCATGACGTGAGGCCGTCGGGTAGAAAAAAAGCCCCGGCCATCGGCCGGGGCATCTTCAACGAAGAACCACGTTCTCGTGGTACCCGTGGTGGTTGTCGACCGCGTCCGAGACGTCGATGTTCTGCAGCCTCTCCGGCAACGGGCCCGTCTTCGCCTTGAAGCCGACGAGGCCTGCGGCCGTCTTCCCTGCCTGGGCGACTGCGTAGACGTACTTGAGAATGCCGTCCTCAGCCGAGTGGTAGTTGAAGACGGCCCCATCGACCGCGTCTGCCAGTCCCGACCATTCCCCCTTGGCGCCGATCGCAACGCCGAGCAGGTGGACCGCTTCAACGCGAGGCCCGCCTGGCTTGGTCCCGAGCGCTTGCGCTGCCACGACCATTGCACGAGCACCGAGGCTGTGTCCGACGAGGATGAAGGAGCTCGTCTCGGTCCGAGCGAGAAGGTCGGCCAGTACCACGCCTGTCTTGTCCGCGCGGTTCTTGGCGACGTGCCAGGGGTTCTTGGCGATGTCGGCTGCAGCAAGGAGGGGCCCGAGGGGACCGATCTTCTTGGCCGCCAGGCGAGCCGCCTTGGCCGCCGCTTGCTGCAGCGCTGCCCCGCCCATGACCTTTGCTGCACCCACCCCGCCCAGAAGCCCAAGGTGCTTGAGCTCGCGAGCGCCCCAGTGCACGCGGTAGACCGGGGAGCCGGGGTAGCGAGCAGTCACGATGTCGCGCCACTCGCCCCACCCCTTTCCGGTCTCGCTGAGGAAGCCGTTGCACACGATGACGGGGGTGCCGGTGCCGCCCTGGAGCATCTCGATATGGAAGGACTTGTCCTCCTGCACGTAGGCGTTCGCGACTGAGGCGCTGAGCGCACCGCCGAGCGCTCCTCCGAGGGCGGTGAGGACGGCGGTGCCACCGGCCATTCCCAAGCCACCTGCAGCGATAGCTCCGCCCCCCAGGAAAGCCAAGCCCGAAGCCGTGGCAGCAGCGCCCGAATAACCGGTGATGAGGACGCCAAGGGCACCTCCGATGGCAGGGGCCGCGAGCAGGCTTGCGGGAATGGCCAGGGCCACACCCGCGAGGCTGAACCCCACGATCTTGGTCACACGGCTCAGCTTGACCTTGTCGTAGTCAAGGAACTCCGCGTAGTCGCCGAGAGAGGCCATCTTGCGGTCGATCTTCTCGAATCCCGGAATCTCATGGCGGTGCTCTGCGCAGAAACGCGGCATCGTCAGGGGGCCGCGACCTCGAGAGGCCATGTTGTCGCACGTGGGACCCGCGCAGGGCAGGGTCGGTGAGCCGCAGTTGCCGCAGAGATATGCCGGGACTTGGTTAAAGGGCCTGTCCGTCTTGGCGTGCTCGGCGAGGGTGAAGCAATCGGAGCACCAGGCATGTTCGACCTCACCCGTGAGGTCGTCCGTCAGCTCTGCGATCCACTCAGCCACATCACGGTGCGCCTCAGCCCGCTTGCTCGCTGCTTTCTGCTCTTCCTCAGAGGGCAGTTGCACTTTCATCTTGGTGAACCGGGCATGGGCCCACGCGTTGTCGATGAGAGCGCCGTTGCTAGCGAGCACCTCCGAGCCCTCAACGACTGGTGCGAGATCGTCATCGTTGTTGGTGAGGGTCAGCGACTGACCATTGGGGCTCGTGACGGTACACACGAGAACGTCCCCGTCGAGGAGACGGGCGACGACCTGGGATTTCGACATAGAAGAAATACTCTCAGTTTCAGCAGAGTGGCACCGACAGAAGCAGGGTGAGAACGTGATGAACTGTTGAATCATCTTGCGAGCTAACGCAGGCTCACTCCGAGTCGAACGGCGGTCCTGACGCAGCGGCACTCACGCGTCAGCGCAGACGACTTGTCACTGTCGGGCAGCACCAGCAGACCTACCAGGGAGCCACCATCGACTTCCCCGTTCAGGTCATCGCGTTCGATCTGACACGAGCAAGTATTGAGGATGCCCTGGCGAACCACGGACCGGGTCCAATCTTGACCTACTCGGCGACGGTCGACGGTAGGCGCTTCTCGGTCAAGCAGGCCCTCTCAATCACCACCGGCCTCGGCCACGACGAAATTTCGATTCGGGCCGTGCTGAGACCGTGCTGACGCGCGTCGGCTTCGATCACGTCAGCACCTCTGCCGAAGAACGGCAACGCGTGCCGCAGTCCGACCGCACCTTCGCGGGGGTCGTCTGGGGGCTGGCCCAGTCGGACGCCGGTTAAGAGGAAGCTCCATCCAGCAAGCTGTACCTCCCTGGCTGTGCCCAAGGCGTCGTGGCGCCGCGCCGCATCAGACAGCCAACGAGACGTCTCGAGCGTGGTCCGCCGCACTTGACTCCGACCTGCGCGTCGTCGTCGACCCAGGATGGTGCGCTGACTGGGTCGCCCTTTGCGGCTGCATGGATCAGCACGCGCCCCTAATGTATTCGGCGAGCCCACCGAGGACTGGCCGACTCGAACCACCGGCGATTGAGATTCGGCCCGGGTCATCCTCGAACCTGGCCTGGTCCGACGATCTTCGATCCTCGACGGTCGCACAGTGACGTGGGAGGCCGAGAAAGCTCGAGAGCTCCTGACCGCGATGAGCGCCCCGGCTTGGCTGCCACTTTCGGCGACCGACTCTTGCAGCAGCTGGACGGCCGACCACGAGCACCCGCCCCACGCGGAGAGGTGGGTCCAAGAAAACGCCGTTGGTGCTGAATCCAGGGGTACCGATCACAGTTCCGGCACTACCGAGCGCGACCGCGACAGCACGAACTTGCCTTCTGTCTCGACAACCAATCGGCCTTGGCCGCTCTTATGGCGTTTCGTCGCTGCGCCGTCGGCGAGCGATCAGTCGAAGAAGTCGGCGTCGACCTCGACAGCTGTGTAGGTGTTGCGCACCTGGACACCGACCCGGTACTTGATCATTAGTGCGATGAGTCGGGGCCCATCAATGAGCACGACGCGGGATTGAACGTTGCTGGTATAGCTGACCGCGGCGGGCGTAAAGGCAGACGTCGTCAAGAACACTCCGCGGGTGGCGTCAAAGCCGTGTAGGGCTCCAACGAAGGCTTGGATGGTTTCTCGGCTGATATTGTTACCGGCCTCCTACCTCTTGGCCTGGATGTAGACCCGGTCAAGCCCGAGGGCGTCCTGGTCGATGACCCCATCGATGCCCTCGTCACCAGTCCCACCAATGCGTTTACCGCGCTGCTCAGCACCTCCGTACCCCATCTTGAGGAGAAGGTCGACGAGGGCCTGTTCGAAGAAGTCGGGGTGGCTCTCACGAAGACGGTTGAGGAGCTCTCCTCCCACTTCAGCCTCAATACGGCTGATGCCATCTTCGATCTGCTCGATCTGCTCGATCGGGTCGAGGATGTCGGCAGCTGCCTGGACAAGCTCACCATCCACCAATTCGGCCCGACGTTCTTACGAGCTTCGTTGGGCCAGAAAGGTGCAAAGATCTCGCGCGCTTTGGCGTAGTCAAAGCCACCCGGGTACTCCACCAGCGCGCTGCGTCCGCGGTCGTTGATTGCGTAGTGGCCGCGGCTGGGCCTGTCGATCGCGCTGGCCTTCGTCAGATGACTAAGCGCCCATCCCAGCCGCTGCTCATACCGGTATCCCCCAGAGCGAAGCGTCTCGGCCCGGGCCTCCGACGTGAGTCCGGCTCTCTCGGCCGCTTCATCGAAGACGTCTTTGCGATGCAGGGTCCGACCGTCCTATAGGACTCGCAGTACAGGAATCACGAATGCCGGCTAAATTGGGACGATCGAGACTGGGGCGTCACTAGGAGTGCTCACCAACCCACCATGCCTCAATCTGGACACACGACGGGCCCTGCGGGACTGCTGTCAGTAAAATGACTCAGTCTCTTGGACCTTGCAAGGTACGTGAACTGCCTTGAGGTAGATCATGTCGAAGTCGATCGGAGGGAGTGGGACGAGACTCTGTTGGCGTCGCCAGCCGTGGCAGGTCCGTTCTATGCAGGGCACGCAGGCCCAAAAAGTGCCCGCCCGGGAAGAATTAACGCTGCCTACTACAGGCGTTGACATTCCTCGTAGGCCCCACCTCTATTCAGCAGAGTTCACAGACCTATACCCCGGATTTCTTCCGGTTATCGTCCTTGCATAGCATCTGGCAGTTGGATGCGATGGTTGGGCCACCCTTGCTCCATGGAGTGATGTGGTCAGCCTCCATTTCTTTAATGTCAAACACCTTCTCGCACACAGGGCAGACACCCTTCTGGCGGGTGAATGCCAAGCGTCTTTGTTGAGGGGAAAACGCACGGATGGACAGGCTTCGCTCGTCGCCAGATAACAAATAAAGGTAAATGCCCTTATTGCTCGTAACGTCTTCGTCTTCCAAGAGGCGGACAACCTCGGCCTCGAACTGGCTCGACTGCTTCGCCGTGATGGAGTCGGAATACTTATTGTAAAACAGGCCCCATTCGAGCCCGTCCATCTCGCTCCGATAATCAGGAAAAGTAGCCTTTACCCAGGCCATGACCTTTTTAAAATAGTTCCACAAATGAGTGGCGTCGGCATTGTTCTGGTGGCTAGCCATGTAAACCTTGATATCATCATCCGTGCCTTTGGACGCGACGTTGCCGGCGTGCGCGGCCCAGCGGATGACCGTCTCTAAGTAATCCTGGCGGTCCGGGTCACCCCTGAGGTAGTCCTTGAAACCGAGATGTGCCGGACCAGAGAACCGTGAAAAGTAGCGCTTGGCATCGGCGAGCCAAGGGCCAACATACGCTGCATTGCGTAGTTCCTGGGGCTTCAGCACCATGCCCGCGATATTGATGGTTTCGAACCATTCCAGCTGCTCTTCCGCCGACCCCTCGCAGACGTACACGTCGAGCTCGTAGTCTTCGAAAGCCTTGACCATCTCGGGAGTTGAAGTCAGATTATGCCGGAACCGCGCGTTCCCCTTCCACCGAACGGAGAAGGCATTGGTGGCGTACTGACAAATGGAAAGGATTCGCTGCTGGCCATCGAGCACCTCGAAGCTCGAGGTGCCGTCGGCAGCAACTCTCTTAGACCAGTAAATCGTATTAAGAGGAAAGCCTTTGAGTACGGTCTGGAGTACAGCCTCACGCTGCTTGTCTTTGTAGACAAACTCGCGCTGGAACGGCGGTCGAACATCGAGCCGACCACCAAGGGCGACGATGCCCTTATCCTGGTTGTCGCTGTATCCATCAATCAATTCCTTGATTGTAACGGTAGTCTTGCTGATGATCACTTTATCATCCCCCCTGGATGTCTATTGCGGATCAGGACTCGGAAATAAGGTGTTCTTACTATTCCCTCACGCGTAAATTTCAAGTCTCTTCCATCACTTCCGTGACGGAATTGGACAATTTCGTATGGGCTATCTGGGATCCATTTTTCAAGGAAGGTGATTGGGACACCCATCACCCCGTCATAGTCTGCGGGAATTTCCACTACTCTTGACACTTCGATAGCATCGTAATTGTTGTAGGTTGGGTATAACCCCTTGGCGAGTCCTTCCTCGCGCGTCTGGAATGGGATAGGCATGTCAGCACGCTTGTCGACGACCAGATTTGTAAACCAGCACCCTGACTTGAGCCGGAAGCAGACAGTGCCGTCAACAATCTTATAGGCATCTCCGTGTTTTTTGTTAGCAACGAGCCAGTCCGCATATTCCGCAGTGACATCGAAAAGCATCTCCTTGCTCGACGACCGCTTACCGGTCCAGAGTTTTCCAGCCTTGATCAAGGCGAACGTCTCTTTGTATGTAATAGCGTTAGTGTTTCCAATAATTAGAAACTTTTTATCATATTCGAATAACTGAGCCAGGTATTCCCGAAACAACGAGAACGGTGGATTTGTCACGACGATGTCTGCACGCTTCAGCAACAGAATGGACTCGGGATTGCGGAAATCTCCATTGCCCTCTAACGGGGTTACGAGACGATTTTCAGTGAGGGGCAGGGCACTCTCGTAGGCACTGATGGCATACTCAGCATCGGCGTTGCTGGTGAGCTCAATCTTGTATGTGGCCTCATCCGCATAGAAATGTGTTGCAATGAGGCCGGCAAGGCCGAGATACTCGAAATTCATGGCAAAGTACCGGAAGAAGTTGCTCGAATCTGGGTCGTCACAGTTGCAGTAGACAACCTTGCCCGCGAACTGATTGCCTGCAGGCGTTCCCCCGAGATTCTCATCCCGCGTGTAGTGCGCCAGCTCCAGCTCGACCTCGGAAAGCCTGGTGTAGAACTCGTCGTACTTGACGCTCTTCGCCCTCGTGAGGGTCCTGTTGCCTGTTGCCATCACTGTCCCGTTCTCGCGTCGCCTGTGGCAGCACGCTAATAAGCAGTAGCTTACAGCCCGCATCTGCGCCGTAGAAGCTCTGGAACGTCTAATCAAAGCCGTCCCAAGACACTGTGGGATTTTGAGCACGGCCTCAGCTCCGATTCCGGGATTTCTAGAGTGATAGCGGAACGCAGGTAAGCATAAACATAAAGTATCGGAAAAACTATCTAATATTTGGTCCTGTTTGTTAGTGACCTCTCAATAGTCTTGCTTTCAACTTGTTGAGGAGCTTGGGAGGTTTTCCTCAGCGGCTGAAAGGGGGACTTCCACATTTGCGAGCAAGGGGGTCTCGATGAGATCGACCTGGACCAGACGCACAACGACGAGCTGATTAGGGCTTCCACCCGGTGCCTAGCAGCCGGCCGGAAAATGCAGGGGCTAAAGACAACTCGCGCTTCGGGCGAGAAGTCGGACCCGACGGCGATGCAAAAGATTCGCGAGTGGGCCGGCAAGAGAGTCACACCGTCTCAAGCCGCGGCCGGATCTCGGCTGTCGTGCGAGACGCTCCCAGAGCCGCTCAGTAACTGGTGCCGACAAGCTAGTAGGAAGGGACGCCACTGGTCTATCCCCAACGCGGTCCCAGTACGATCGCGGACATCACTACCCGTCACATCAATGGCGCCCCGACCGAGTACATGACCTCTCGGGTCCACAGCGCAGGAGTCGACCGAATCGAAAGCGGTCCCAAGAGTCGCATCACTAGGGCTGGCGACGCGACCGCCCGCACTTCGCTGTGTCTAGAGCGATATTTTGCGCGCGATGTATCCGGCCCTCTTAATGTAGACATCGAAGTAACGACCGACGCTAGGGGCTGTCATCAAGCTCGCGTGGACGGAACTTGGGACCGACAGGTACTGGTAGACACCGCCCTTCTTGAAAGCGACCTCGAGAGTTTGGGTGGTGGGGTCGTAGCCAACGGCAGATAGGTGGCTACTGACTACAGGCACACGAATCACTTGCTAGCTCCTTCGGTTTCACTTGCAACTGCGAGCTCGGTAAGCTCGGCGTCCTTTGCAGCTGCTGTTTGCTGCTGTGAACAGGAGGCCTTCGCACCCGCGAGCACCGTAGCACTCCTCCTATTTTGTTTCGCTAGCTCGAAGCGTTCGTGACTTGCTTTTCAAACTCGCCGTAACGAACTTGCATAGCGATGTTTGTATACTCGGCCTCATTCACCGTAAATGTTTTCTCGCCATACGGGCACTTAATTTATGCATTTAGCTGTGCCTCAGCTGTCGAGCTCAACACGGAGATTGGGGCCTCTGAGGCGGCTGGTGCTTCGGCGGGCACGTCTTGGCCGCTAAGTGCTGCGATCTCTGTAATCACAGCCCTCAAGATTTTCGGAAGGTCCGCCTCGGCGGCCGCGAATACCGCGTTGCGGTAGGCGAGTAGGTTCTTGTTGTTGCGCAACGCGAGGGTTATTCCTGCCTCTGTGAGCGCCTCATCGAAGCTTGGCCACTCGCCAAGCTCCTCCTCGATGTCGTCTTTCCATACCGTGAAGTCGCCGCACACGAGACTCGGGTTCCCGAATGAGTAGGGTAGTGAACCGTGAGTGGCTTTAGACGTGGCAGGCAGCGCTCCAACTAGGCCGTCCGTTGCTTTCCTATGCGAATCGCGGGCTTGCGTCTTCAGCGCTTGAATCTCGTCGTCTGTCTTGTCCTTGTAAGGCTTGCGGTCAGATGTTCCGAAATCCCCATCCGCCAGCACATAAGTCGGCACCTTAAGCGCCGTCAGAATCGCTCGAGCAACGCGGAGTCCGCCCTTGCCCTCCACCGATAGGACCGTCACCCCCAAACGGTCCAAGTCCTTACCGAGCTTCGTTGCAACCGCTTCGAGGACGATTCGGTCGGTCTGCCCCTCTACAAGGACTACTGCGTCAGCGAAGAAGCCTTCCGAAAACTCTGTTGGCACACTTGACACGATGGCTTTTTGAACTTTTTCCTCATCTAAGCCAGATGTCAGAGCTACGGATCCGACTGAGGCCGTTGCCGCCGAAGTCTCACCGTTCTTATAGGTGAAACGGTGGAGTGCTCCGAACTGCTCCGGCTGAATAAAGTACGGGCTGTGTGTAGCGAGCAGAACCTGCACGCCCGGCTGAGCACTGAGTTCAAGGAGTGTGCGCGCGAAAGAACGAGCACGGACCGGGTGCTGGTATATTTCCGGCTCTTCGACGGCGACAATAATGCTTGGTAGTCCACCGAGAGCGTCCATGAGACGCGCCTCAGCTGCGGCCTCGTCTTCACCATCCTGCACCTTGTGTGTCTTGCGCGTGAGGTCCTCGTCGGGGACCATCGCCTGAAACATCGAAATCATGACGGCGCGCTGTACGCCGTGGCCCTGTCGTGACACGTCGTTCGTAGCGCCCGAGATCGTCACTGCTGTCGTGATCGATGGATCAAGCTTTGGAGCGAAGTCCGGCACCGTCGGCGTAAGTGTGACGCTCGCGTTCGGAATGAGGGAACCAAGGCGTGAATTGACCCGGGCGGCTTGAACGCCAGTGGCCAGTTCAATGCTCTTGCGAATGTCGCCGGTCAGTTCGCTAACGGCTGCCGCATGCTTCAGCAGCCATGCAGCCTGGGCGCGCGCACTGGCTGCTGCCATGAACGTGCCAACAAGTTCGGTCAACGCAGTACCCCGAGACGCGGTACCAACTTCGCCAGAAATGCTTGTGGCCGCCGGTATGAGCACAAATCTTGCGCACTCTCGCAAAACATTCGCTCCATTCCAGCCCATCATCTGGTTGGCGTCATCGTCCGCGACCTCCACGAGTTTCGAAACGTTCACGAGTTCCGCTTCCCAGGCTGCAAGGGCAGCCACAATCGCATCCTTGCTCGCGGAACTTCCGAGTTCTGGCAGTTCACTATGGACTGCTCGCAAGTTCCGGTAGCCCTGCCTGCGCAAGGCGATGCCCTGATCAGCTCGCACCTCGGCGAACCCGGGGCCCTGCTTCGCGTTTCCGACCGTCTTCGTCTGTTTGGTGTCGGCGTACCAGGTTCGACGGACCTCTGCGCGATCGCTTCGCCCGTATTGCTGCAGGCGAGCACGATCCATGGCCGTGAAATCCGTGAAAGTGACCGATACTTCGACGGTCGCTCCTGGATCTAGGGCAACACCCTCCTTCCATCCGTGGACATCTATCTCACTCAGCGGCGTGCCGTTGAAAAACCAGTCCAGGGCGTAAAGCACCGAGGATTTGCCTGCACCGTTTGCGCCGATAAAAGCTCCATAGTTCTCCACTTGTAGCGTGACGTCTTTGAGACTCCGATAGTTGCGAATGGTGATGGCTGCAATACGCATCGCGACCTAACTTCCCCCATGAATTGCCTGGTCTACGGGGCTCGCAAATAGCCGCGAACCTAGCCACAACTTAGCGGCAGGTCTCGGGTTGTCAAGGCAATATGGGAGAAAAAGTATCCCCGCCCCGAAGTCCGACGGGCCCAAGTTGGTCGCTTGCAATAGGCAACAAAAGTCGATTTACCTCGGGTGATCAGCTGCTGATACCCATTCCGTGAACCACGGCGACTCGACGGTTGACATGCACCCGGACCAGGCAAATCTAGGAGAACAAGTAGGCCGGGTACGGACGAATAGTTTTCGGGCGTCTGCTCGAGCGAAAGAAAGAAGCCCCTGCTTCCTTGGATCTCCAAAGATCAACGGGGCCTCTTGGCTGGCTATACCGGCGAAATATGAACTTACGTGGCACTGTCGCCACGAATAGGTAGCCTTGCCGTGCACGCAAAATAAAAACTTTGCTAAGTCTATAGAGTGGCCAGTTAGCTAAATGGTCGGGCTGACAGGATTTGAACCTGCGACCCCTTGACCCCCAGTCAAGTGCGCTACCAAGCTGCGCCACAGCCCGAGAAATTCTCTCCGAAGAGTGAACCTCTTGGTGTTGCCCCGACCGAGGCAACTCGATCAGCATAGCGGATCCGGAGACCCGGGACGAACCATGCCAGCCAGCCGAGCCCGACGGGCGAGCCCCAGACGGGCACAAGCCTGACCGACCACTGTTGCGCCCCGTTACAGCCAGCGCGACAGCACCAGCCACCCCGCCATACCGTCGGGACATGCCCGCCTCCTCGACGACCGCCTCCCGCGCTCTGCCGTTGACCCTGCGCGGTGTGGGCCGGCGGTTCGACCGGCCGGTGCTGCACGAGGTGGACCTCGACGTGGCCGCCGGCGAGATCGTCGCCGTGCTCGGGCCGAGCGGGTGCGGCAAGTCGACTCTGCTTCGCCAGCTCGGCGGACTCGACCAGCCCGACACCGGCACCGTCCGGATCGGCGACGAGCCCGCCCGCCACGCCGACCAGCGCTGCGCCGTGGCCTTCCAGGAGCCGCGCCTCCTCCCCTGGCGCACCCTCCGCGACAACGTCGCCCTCGGCCTCCCGAAGCCGAGCAAGCCGAGCTCCAAGACCGGCACGGCCAGCAGCAGCAGCCGCACCACCGCCGCCGCCCCCAAGCTCACGAAGGCCGAGCGCGACGCCCGCCTCACCGAGCTGCTCGACCTCGTCCACCTCGGGCCGGCCGGCGCCCGCCGCCCCCGCGAGGTCAGCGGCGGCATGGCCCAGCGCGCCAGCCTCGCCCGGGCCCTCGCCCGCCAGCCGGCGGTCCTCCTCCTCGACGAGCCGTTCGGCGCCCTCGACGCACTCACCCGCCTCCGCATGCAGGACCTGCTCCTCGACGTCCACGACGCCCTCCCCACCACGGTCGTCCTCGTCACCCACGACGTCGACGAGGCCCTCTACCTCGCCGATCGCATCGTGCTGCTCGTCGACCTGAGCCAGCAGCCTGCCGACCAGCCCGACCCGGCGAGCGCCGACGCGACGCACACCGACACCGCAGGAGGCGCAACCAGCATCCAGCGCATCGTCACGGTCCCCGGAGCCCGCCGTCGAGACCGCGACGCCCCCGAGCTCGCCGTCCTCCGCCAGGAGCTGCTCGAGGGCCTCGGCGTCCACCGCGTCCCCGCGGCCAGCAGCGGCACCGCACGCTCCTAGCCCTCCCCCCGCACCGCACACCTCGAGCACCACGCCATCCCCGACACAGCACCGGAGACGACACCATGACCACCACCCGCACCTCCCCTGCCCGCCGCAGCCGCGCCTCCTTCGCCGCCCTCGCGCTGGGCGCAGCGGCAGCCCTCGCGCTCACCGGCTGCGTCGCCGGCGAGGACGCCCAGGGCGAGCCCGCCGAGGCCGCGGGCGGCGACGCGAGCGCGTCCAGCGGCGAGTGGAGCACCGACACGCTGAACATCGACTTCGCGACCTACAACCCGCTCAGCCTCATCGTCAAAGATCAGGGCTTCATCGAGGACGCCCTCGGCGACGACGTCGCCGTCACCTGGACCCAGTCCGCCGGCTCGAACAAGGCCAACGAGCTGCTGCGTGCCGGAGCCGTCGACGTCGGCTCCACCGCCGGCTCGGCCGCGCTGCTCGCCCGCTCGAACGGCTCCCCCATCCACACGATCGACATCTACTCGCAGCCCGAGTGGTCGGCGCTCGTCGTCCCCGGTGACAGCGACATCGCCGACGTCGAAGACCTCAAGGGCAAGACGATCGCGGCGACCAAGGGCACCGACCCCTACTTCTTCCTGCTGCAGGCGCTCGACGAGGCCGGCCTCAGCGCCAGCGACGTCACCATCGAGAACCTGCAGCACGCCGACGGCCGCGCCGCCCTCGAGAACGGCAGTGTCGACGCCTGGTCCGGGCTCGACCCGATCATGGCCGCCAGCGAGGCCGAGTCGGGCACGAAGCTGCTCTACCGCAACGTCGACTTCAACACCTACGGGTTCCTCAACGCGACGGAGTCGTTCCTGATGGAGTCGCCCGACGTCGCCCAGGTCGTCGTCGACTCGTACGAGAAGGCCCGCGCCTGGGCCGAGGAGAACCCCGACGAGACCGCGACGATCCTCTCCGGGGTCGCGGGCATCGACCCGGCCGTCGCCAGCACCGTTCTCGACCGCACCCACTTCGACGTCGACCCCGTCCCCGGAGCCGCGCAGCAGGCCGTGCTCGAGACCGTCGGCCCGATCCTCGTCGAGTCCGGCGACGTCGCCTCGCAGGACGCCGTCGACGACGCCCTCGACACCCTCTTCGACGACACCTTCGCCAAGGACGCCGACGCTTCATGACCAGCTTCTACCCGCTGAGCGGCAACGAGAAGGAGGCGGACGCCCGCCAGGTCGTCGAGCGCACCCGCGAGGCGGCCGAGCGCCGCGGTGCAGGCGCGAGCAGCGGATCGCAGGAGGCGCGGGCCGGCTCGACCCGCACCTCCCGCGGTCCGCGTCGCGGCCTGGCACTGCTCGGGGTGATCCTGCCCGCGGCCGTCCTGCTCGCGTGGGTGCTCGCGACCGAGGTCGTCGACGTGCCGAGCTACAACCTCCCCTCGCCGTCGGACGTCTGGCTGGCCGGCGTGCAGCTGGCCCAGGCAGGACTGCTCGGGCAGTACGTCGCGATCTCCGTGCAGCGCGTGCTGATCGGCTTCGCGATCGGGGCCGGCATCGGCATCGTGCTCGGAGCCGTCGTCGGACTCTCCCGGGTCGGCGAGGCCCTGCTCGCCCCGTCGATCGCGGCCGTGCGGGCCGTGCCGTCGCTGGCGTGGGTGCCGCTGCTGATCCTCTACCTCGGCATCGGCGAGGACTCGAAGATCACCCTCATCGCGATCGGGGCCGCTTTCCCCGTCTTCACGACCGTCGCGGGCAGCCTCCGCCACGTCGACCCCCAGCTGGTGGAGGCGGGCCGCGCGTACGGACTCGGCCCCGTCTCCCTCTTCACGACGGTGCAGCTGCCGGCGGTGATCCCGTCGCTCGTCTCGGGCCTGCGCCTCGCGCTCGCCCAGGCGTGGCTGTTCCTGGTCGCGGCCGAGCTGATCGCCTCGTCGATGGGACTCGGCTTCCTGCTCACCGACTCGCAGTACAACGGACGTGTCGACCGCATGTTCCTCGCGATCATCCTGCTGGCGCTGCTCGGGACGCTGACCGACTTCGTCCTCAACGTCGCCCAGCGCGTGCTCCTCCGCCGCTGGCGCTAGCCCGGCCCCGCGCCTCCTCTGCCGCCCAGCCCGCGCCTCCTGCACTGCCGGCCCCGCGCCTCCTGCACCAAAGAACCGCGTTCCGTTCAAAGAACCACCTTGCAACGTGGTGCTTTGAACGGAACGCGGTTCGATGCCAGCGGCACACGTCTCGTGTGCCCGGCCAGCGCCTCCTACGCGGTCAGCTCGTCGACGTAGTCGCCGTGCTCGGCCATCCACTCGCGCACCAGCGGCTCGTAGTCGCTGCCGCTGTTCTCGTTGAAGAGCAGGTTGCAGAGCGAGAGCAGCTCGTCGTCGCTCATCGAGAAGTCGCGCAGCCAGCCGCCGGCCGTCGCGAAGTCGTCGTCGAAGGTGGGGCTGCCGAGCGCGTGGATCTCCTCGGCCGCGCCCATGGCGCCCTCCGGGTCCACCAGGTCGCGCAGCCCGTACGCCTCGTAGGCCCAGTGCGGACGGGCGAGGGTCGCGACGATGTTCTCGCCCGCGGCGTCGGCGGCCTGCAGCTCGGTCAGCAGCGCGGCGGTCGACGACGTGATGAACTCCATGTCCTCGAGGCCGTAGGTCGGGATCGCCTGCTCCTCGGTGATCTTCGTCAGGCCGGCGCCGGGCTCGAGGCCGACGATCCGGCTGCCGAACAGGTCGGCGTTCGCGGCGAGCTCGTCCAGGGAGGTGATCGGCGCGTCGTCGTTGACGACGATCGTGTTGCGGGCGTCGGTGTACCAGGGGCCGAGGTCGGTCAGGTCGGCCCCGAACTCGTCGAGGTAGGCGGCGTGCGTGTCGGGCAGCCACGAGTCGAGCACGAGGTCGTAGTCGCCCGACGCCACGCCCGAGTACCCCGGAGCCACGTCGATGTCGGTCAGCGTCACGTCGTAGCCCTCGTCCTCGAGCACGGCGCTCCACAGCTCGGACGCGGCGATCCCCTCCGGCCAGCCCGCGAACACGGCGATGGTGATCTCGCCCTGGTCGCCGTTGTCGAGGGCGGCGGCGGGAGGCCCTCCCGGTGTGCAGGCCGTCAGCCCGAGCGAGAGGGCGACGGCGGCGGCGCTCAGGGCCGTGGCGAGTCGGGCGTTCTTCTTCATGCGGGTGGTCTTCTTCATGGTGGGCCTTTCGTCTGCTCGGCACACGCCGGCACCGAGACGAGGAGGTGCGGTGCACGCGACACGACGACGTCACGGACCGCAGACGGTCGCGTCGGTCGCGGCCGCCGAGACGAGCCGCACAGCACCGACCTGCGAGCGCGCGTCAGCGCGGCGATCGGGTGCCCTGGCGGCTCAGGAGCGTGGCGAGACCGCGCCGAAGTGCACGGTGCGACGCGACCAGACGGTGCCCGCGCGGCGGACGACGGAGCCGAGGGTGCGGGCGCCGGAGGCGGAGGTGCGGTCGACGGAGGCAGCTGCGGCGCGGGGCGCACACGATGCCATGTCGGGTCCTCCGGGCTGGTCGGGGCAGGGCTGGTCTCGTCACGCTCAGCGACAGCCGTCGCCGAGGTGTGACGCAGCCACGGTAGTCCCGATCCCGCGCGCTGGCGAATGCGCCGCGGCCACCGCCTCCTCGTCTGCCCGGCCCGCGCCTCCTCGGGCACCTCGGCAGTCACGTGCGCACACCGAACCACGTTCCGTTCAAAGAACCACCTTGCAACGAGGTTCTTTGAACGGAACGAGGTTCGATGCGCTCTGTGGGTGGTGCGCTTCCGCCTACGCCGCGACGCGCTCGCGCTCGCGCCGGCGCCGCCCGCCCATCACGACCACCACCGCCACCATCGCGGCGAGCGCCAGCCCCACGATCGCCGGAGCACCGACGTCGACCGCGCTCTCGAGCCCTCCGCGGGTCGCCTGCGCGCCGAGCCACAGCGCCGTCGCCCCCTGCACCAGGTACGCGACGAGGTACACGGCCGACAGCGTCCCGGCGCGGTGGTGCTCGTGAGCGAACCGCGACACGATCCCCAGCCCCGACGCGAAGAAGAGGCTGTAGCCCACCCCCGACAGCACGCAGAACACCAAGAACAGCGCGAGCGACTGCTGTGCCGCGGCCAGCACCAGCGCGGTGAAGCTCGCCGCCGTCGCGACCGCCGCCACGACGACCGCGATCACGACGGGCACCCGCCGCGACGCGAGCGCCACCACCGCGATGACGACCATCGACAACGCGATGATCGCCCCGGTCACGAACGCGTTCGAGCTGCCGATCAGCGTCGTCCCGATCTCCGCACCGAGCGACAGCACCACCGCACCCAGGGCGTAGGAGGCGCTGACGCAGACGGCCGCGGCGCCCACCGCCCCGAGGAGCCCCCGCGGCACGCTCAGCCCCCGTAGCCGCCAGCGCCCGACTGTCGCGTCCCGGTCGCGGGGCAGGCGCCACACGAGCGCGAGAACTCCGAGCTCGACGACGAGCAGCACCCAGTAGGTGAGGTGCAGCGGCTCCGGCGCGTACTGGACGAGCGCGCCGCCGAGCAGGGTCGCGAAGACGAGGCCGACGGCGGTGGAGGCGGTGCTGATCGCTCCTGTGCGGGCGGAGTTGACCGGCCCGGCGATGTCGATCATGGCGGCGGTGGCGGGGCTGAGCGAGAGGCCGACGCCGAGGCCCATGAACGCCCGCCCGACCAGCACCCAGCCCACGTTCGGTGCCAGGGCGAAGAGCAGCACCCCGACGATGGAGGCGGTGACTCCGAGCAGGATGCTCGCCCGGCGGCCGATGGTGTCGCTCAGGCTGCCGAAGACGAGCAGCACGACGACGAGCACGAGCGGATAGACGGCGAAGATCGCGGTCGTGACGAACGGCGTGAGCTGCCAGTCGGTCGCGTAGAGCGGATAGACCGGCGTCGCGGCGCCGCTCGTCCACAGGGCGAGGGCGAGGACGGAGGCGCAGGTCCAGAACGCGAGGCGCTGAGCGTGGGGCATGAGCGCGACGCTAGCACCCTGGATACGAAAAGCCTACTGAGCTAGGCTGGCCCCATGGCAGCTCGTACTCCCCTCGACCCGCGCTGCGGCATCGCCCGCAGCCTCGACGTGCTCGGCGAGCGCTGGGCGCTGCTCGTCGTGCGGGAGGCGCTGCTCGGCCACACGCGCTTCTCGCAGTTCCGTGCGCGGCTCGGCCTGTCGCCCGACGTGCTGACCGCACGCCTCGAGTCGCTCGTCGCGGCCGGCGTGCTGCAGCCCTCGACCTACCGCGAGGACGGAGCCCGCGAACGCGTCGAGTACCTCCTCACCGACGCCGGCCGCGACCTCGCCCCCGTGCTCGCCGCGCTGGCCACCTGGGGCGACGAGCACGACCCCCACCCCGACGGAGCCGCCCGCGAGTTCACCGCCGCCGACTCCGGCGAGCCCGTCCGCGTCGCGTTCGTCACCGCCGCCGGGCACGTCGTCGACCCGGCCGCCGTCGAGATGCTGCCGCGCGTCGGCAGCTGACCCGCGCCTCCTGCGGCGCCTGCCCCAGCCTGTGCCTCCTGCACCCCGTAGTGGACGATGCACCCACATACAACGGGGTGCGTGGTCCATTACGGGGTGCGGCGCAGTTGCTGAGTCGACCCGCACTGCCGTGACCAACCACGTTCGAAGCGGAGCCTGGAGCGTGGACGGGCGAGTTCGTCGCACACGGGCCGTCACGACCGCCCGCAGCCGACGAACTCGCCCGGTCAGGAGCGGTGATCGTCGGCGGACGGCGACGACGCCGCCGCCGCCGCCGCCGGGCGCGGGAACGCCGCTCGCATGTGGTCCGTGGTGAGCAGGTCGCCGATGCCGATCATCAGCAGCGAGAAGACGATCTGCTCGACGACCATCCAGCCGGGGTAGAGCCCGGGGATCGTCGCGACGATCAGCGTCACGATCGGGAAGATCCGGCTGAACAGCCTCAGCCGTGAGTACGCCCACCAGTAGCCGAGCTGGGCCCGCCAGGCGAAGACGTAGAGCGAGGCGGTGATGAAGAGCACCACGGTCGAGCGGAACCACACGGCCCACGGCACGTGCTCGCCCCGGCTCCACAGCACGGCGGCGATGAAGATCGCGGTGAGCCCGACGACGGTCTCGCCGAGCAGCAGCCACCGGATGCCCATGAACGCCCGGACGGTGCGCGGGTGCTCGCGCATGTCCTCGTGGATGACGTGCTCGGCCTGACGACCGCCAGCGAGACTGTCCAGCCGGAGGCGCCTCCACAGCCGGTCGGCGGAGTCGCTGAGGGCGCTGGTCGCCTCCACACCGTCCCGGGGCCCGACCACCCCGCCTCGCACCGTCCGCACCACCCCATCGTGCCCCATCCCGCCGAGCGTTCCCGTCACTCGGCCGCGATCTCCCAGTCGTAGCCGTCGCGCTGCTCGTCGTAGTCGAAGCAGGTCGAGAACGAGGCGACCTGGAGGACGCCCTCCCGCCTCTGCACCCAGTAGTTGCCAAGCTCGGTGCTCCGCAGAATGAGGCGAGGTTCACCGGTGGACCCGCGCGTCAGCTCGAACTCGAAGTCAGGGGCGCGTGACCAGTCGTCGCGGAGACGTACTTCGAGGGCGCGGAGATCAGGCTGCTCGCTCACGTCGACCGCGGTGGAGCTCCCCCAGACGGCACCGCCGGGTGCACACCCGGTGAGGGCTCCCTCAGTCTTCTCGCGGATGCCGAGCCGCACCGAGTCCGGGACATGACCCGCGATCTCGACCTCGATCTCCTTGACCACGATCTTCACCTCGGCCAACGTCTGCTGCGACAGGACCGGGCCGGCGTCACGCTCGTCGCCGTCCTGTCCCACGCCACAGCCTCCCAGCGCCATCACCACCACTCCCGCCGTGACCGGCCATGACCACCACGTCCTCATCGGTCGGCGTCCACGGTCTCGAGCTCTGCCAACACGTCGGAGATGACCTGCTCGTTCTGCGGCGAGTCGCTCGCGATCAGTCCGTGGTTGACGAGCAGCGTCACGACTCGCAGCACGAGCGGCGAGTTCCACTTCGTCGCACGGTCGGCGTCGCTCTCGTACATGTGCTGCTCGAACTCGGCGAGGTACTGCGGGTTGCGGTGCCGGTAGACGTTGCCCGTCGCCTGGGCGACGCCGAGAGCGTCGTCGTAGCGGAACGAGTCGTACTCGGTGTTCGGCGAGCCGGCCCACTCCTGGACGGCGCCCGCTCCGGCGAGCGCGACGACGTGGTCGAACTCCGCGCCCGCCAGCTCGGACGCGAGGATGTTCGCCGTGCCCCAGCTGTGACCGATGCCGACCGAGCGAGGAGGCGGGGAGCCCTCCGCCGCGCCGCCGACGTCGAGACCAGCCCGGAACGCCGCGAGGCGTTCGCCTGACTCACGGGCGAACGCCGAGGAGTTCGCCTTCGCGAGGGCCAGGAGGATGTTCTTCTTCTCGAGGGGGAACTCCCCGTCACCACCCCCGGGGAACCGCCCGTCCTTGTAGACGAACGCCACGCTGTCGACCTCGTCGTCGGCCATCAGCCGGTCGGAGAACGCCCGGAGGCCAGGACCGCCCGCCCAGAAGTCGCTCATCTGCGTCGAGGTGCCCGGCACGTACGTGTAGATCCGCTCCGGGGCTCCCGCCGCGGGCCAGTCGCCGAGCATCTCGACGATGCGGTCGGCCGCACGGTCGTACGTGTACAGCTGCACCGTCGGCGGCACGGCCGTCGCACCTCGCAGGTAGGCGTTCTCCCGCTCGAGCTCGGCGATCAGCTCCCTGGCTCGCGGGTCGTCCAGCGGGTGCCGTGCGATGTCGTCGATCATCCGCTGGTTCTCGATCACCTGCCCCGCCGCCGTCACCGCGTTCGCCCTGATGCGTGCAGGAGGCGGCACCCCGTCGAGGTTGCCGATCAGCCACGGGACCGCGAGCACCAACGCCAGCTGCGCCGAGGACAGACCGTCCGCACCGAGTGGGCGGAGCAGGGCGAGCGAGTCCCACCACTCGCGCACCGCCTCCGGCGAGGCCTCGGCGATCAGGGCCGCGAGCAGCGGGTTCTCGGCGAAGAGCAGTGCGAGGTCGACGGTCGAGAGGCCGTCGAGCAGACGCAGCGCCTGCTCGGGCGTCTTCGCCTCCCTGATGTCGGCGGAGGCGCCCAGGAAGTCGCTCGTCGCCGATTCGCCGTAGAGCCCGGCGATGCAGGCGCCGTCCGCGGCGTCTCGTCGCGCGACCAGCTCGGCCCACTGCCGACCGACCCGGGCCAGTTCGTCGTGGCCGGCCTGCTCGTCGCGCCGGAGGGACTCCCTCTCGGCGTCGCGCAGACCGAGGCCGAGGCCGGCACCGACCCCGAGGCCGAGGCCGCCCGACGGGAACACCGCCTCCTCCGCCTCGAGCAGCACCAGCGACTCGGCCCCTCGCCGGAGAGCCTGGTCGACCTCGACACGGCGCCGCTCGAGGAGCCCCTGCACCGCGGCGATGTCGCCGACCTCGACCCCGTAGGCCTCGAGCACGTCGCCGTGCTGCTCGACGGCGTCCATCAGGGTCGCCAGCTCGGCGACGATCAGCTCGCCCGTCTGGCCGAAGGCGATCCCGGCCTCGGCCCGCCACTCGGCCTCAGACCAGGTAAGGCACGCCTCGAGGCGGTACCTGCCTAGGCTCAGGTCGTCGTGCTTGACACGGCGCGCCCGGGCGAGGCGGGACATCTCAGCAGGGCTGCCCCGGCCTGGGTCGAGCTCGTCGACGCTCACCGTGCGCCGCCAGCGGCCGCCGCGGCCGCAGCCGCAGCCGCAGCGAGCTCGTCGTCGACCGCTCGGACTCCGCGCACGAAGTCCGTCGGCAGCGCCGCGAGCCGCGCCAGCAGCTCGAGTGCGAGGTCGACGCGGCGCGCGAGGTGCACGGAGACCTCGCCCAGCACGCCGGCGACGCCGCCCGAGCCCAGCGCTGCCGAGCAGTCGCCGGTCAGCACGTGCGAGAACGCGAGCCCCTCCCCCGCCGTCCGCGTCGCCCCGGCCATCCCCTCCAGCGCATCCAGGTCCACGTCGATCGTCGCCGTCATGCCTCGCCCTTCGTCAGTGAGAAGATCACCGAGCCGATATGTCAGTACCGGTCGGGTGAGGATCACACTAGCAATGCCGAACGCCCGGCCGAGGACGGATCCACAACCGGGCGTTCACCGCACAGGGGCGGCGGGAGAGACGAGCTACGGGCGCTTGCGCTTCTCGCGCACGCGCATGTTCACCGTGATCGGGGTGCCCTCGAAGCCGAAGATCTCGCGCAGGCGACGCGTGATGAAGCGGCGGTACTGCGGGTCGAGGAACCCGGTCGTGAAGAGCACGAAGGTCGGCGGGCGGTTGGCCGCCTGGGTGCCGAACAGGATGCGCGGCTGCTTGCCCGAGCGCAGCGGGTGCGGGTGCTCGGCGACGAGCTCGGCGAGCAGGGCGTTGAACTTGCCCGTCGGGATGCGGGTGTCCCACGACTCGAGGGCGAGCTCGAGAGCAGGCACGAGCTTCTCGAGGTGACGGCCGGTGCGGGCCGAGATGTTGACGCGCGGCGCCCACGAGACGTGGTCGAGGTCCTGCTCGATCTCACGCTCGAGGTAGCGACGACGGTCGTCGTCGAGCAGGTCCCACTTGTTGAAGGCGAGCACGAGCGCGCGGCCCGACTCGAGCACCAGGTCGATGATCCGCAGATCTTGCGTCGAGATGGGCTCGGTGACGTCGATGACGACGACGGCGACCTCCGCCTTCTCGAGCGCCGCGGAGGTGCGGAGCGAGGCGTAGAAGTCGGCGCCCTGCTGCAGGTGCACGCGCTTGCGGATGCCGGCGGTGTCGACGAAGGTCCAGATGCGACCGGCGATCTCGACCTGCTCGTCGACGGGGTCGCGGGTCGTGCCGGCGAGCTCGTTGACGACGACGCGCTCCTCGCCCGCGGCCTTGTTGAGCAACGAGCTCTTGCCGACGTTCGGGCGGCCGAGGATGGCGACGCGGCGAGGTCCGCCGATCTCCTCCTTCGCGACCGTCGAGACGGCGGGCAGCTTCGTCATGATCACGTCGAGCAGGTCGGCGACGTTGCGGCCGTGCAGGGCCGACGCGGGGAACGGCTCGCCGAGGCCGAGCGACCAGAGCGAGGCCGCCTCCAGGTCTTTCCGGGCGTCGTCGCTCTTGTTGGCGACGAGGATCACGGGCTTGTGCGAGGCGCGCAGCATGCGGACGACGTGTTCGTCGGTGGCCGTGGCCCCGACGTTGACGTCGACGACGAACAGCACGGCGTCGGCCAGGTCGACGGCGATCTCGGCCTGCATCGCGACGGACTTGTCGATGCCGATCGCGTCGGGCTCCCACCCGCCGGTGTCGACGAGGGTGAAGCGGCGTCCGCCCCACTCGGCCTTGTACGAGACGCGGTCGCGGGTGACTCCCGGCTTGTCCTCGACGACGGCCTCGCGGCGGCCGAGGATGCGGTTGACCATGGCGCTCTTGCCGACGTTCGGGCGGCCGACGATGGCGAGCACCGGCAGGGCCGGGGCGTAGGTGAGGGCGTCAGGATCCCACTCGCCGCCCTCGAGGACGTCGACGTCCTCGTCGTCCAGCTCGTAGTCGGCCAGGCCGGCACGCAGGGCGCGGGCGCGCTGCTCCGCATCTTCGTCGGGCATCGCCTGGATGCGGCCGACCATCTGGTCGTCGAGCTCGGGGTACTTGTCGTCGTCTGCCATGGAGGCTCCTAGCGTGTGGGGGTGCTCGCTCGCACGAGCTCGACCACGGCCTGCACCGTCTGGTCGAAGTCGAGATGGGTGGAGTCGACGGTCGACACGCCCTCGGCGGCGGTCATGAAGTCGACGACCTTGCTGTCCAGCCGGTCGCGGGTCGACAGCTGCCGAGCGGTCTCCTCGGCGGACTGCCCGGTGACCTCGGCGGAACGCCTGGCCATCCTAGCCTCTTCGCTCGCCGTCAACAGGATGCGCACCTGGGCGTCCGGCGCCACGACGGTCGTGATGTCCCGACCCTCGGTCACGATGCCGGGGCGGTCGGTCGACGCGATTATGCGACGGAACAGGTCGACCATGAAGCGCCGCACCTCCGGCAGCTTCGCCACGTGGCTGACCGCGCCGGTCACGCGGGGCGTGCGGATCTCGTCCGTGACGTCCGCACCTCCGACGGTCACCGAGGAGGCGCGGGCCGGGTCGATCTCGATCGCGTACGCGAACGAGGGCAGCGCCCCGATGACCGCGTCCGGGTCGTCGAGGTCGACGCCGCTGTCGAGCGCGTGCAGGGCGAAGGCGCGGTAGGCCGCGCCCGTGTCCTGGTAGTCGTAGCCGAGGGCCACGGCGGAGGCGCGGCTCACGCTGGACTTGCCGCTGCCGGCCGGCCCGTCGACGGCCACGACGACGTGCCGGTGCACCGCCTCCGCGGTCCGCTCGCGCAGCTCGGCGGTGTGCGCCTCGCCGGCGGGGCCGCCCACGCCGTGCTCGCCGGGGGTGCGCTCGACGTCGGTCGGAACTGCGTCTCCGGCGCTCATGCGAACGCCCCGGACACGGTCCAGCCGCGCCGCTCGAGCTCGGCGACGAGTCGTTCTTCTTGTTCAGGCACGATGCTGACCTCCGCGAGTCCCACCTGCGCGCCGGGCGAGTGCTCCAGCCGCAGGTCTTCCAGGTTGACGCCGATGTCGCCGATGTCGGCGAGCAGGCGGGCGATCTGGCCCGGGGCGTCGTCGACGATGACGACGACCGAGCTGAACCGTGTCGACTGCCCGTGCTTGCCGGGCAGGCGTGCGACGCCGGTGTTGCCGGCGCCGATGGCCTCGGCGACCGTGCGGCGAGCGCCCGGGGCCGCGGGGTCGGCGAGCGCCGCGATAACGCCGTCGAGGTCGTCGCGCAGCTCGCGCAGCACCTCGACGACACGCGACGCGTTGGCGCCGAGGATCTGCACCCACAGCGCCGGGTCGCTGGCGGCGATGCGAGTGACGTCACGCACTCCCCCGCCTGCGAGCCCCAGGGAGGCGTCGGTCGCGTCGCGCAGACGAGTCGCCATCAGGCTCGACACCACCTGGGGCACGTGGCTGACGAGGGCGACGCCCGCGTCGTGCTCCTCGGGCGTCATCTCGATCGGGGTGGCACCGAGGTCGAGGGCGAGGTCCTCGACGGCCGCGGCGCGGCGGTAGCTGATGTCGTCGTGGCCGGCGATGACCCACGGACGTCCGGCGAACAGGTCGGCGCGGGCCGAGATGGCGCCGCCGCGCTCACGACCCGCCATGGGGTGCGAGCCGATGTAGCGCGAGACGTCGGCGCCGCGGGCGCGCAGCTCGTCGAGGGGCGCGACCTTGACCGAGGCGACGTCGGTGACGAGCGCCTCCGGGTAGGCGTCGAGCTCGCGGTGCACGATCTCGGCGGTCACGTCGGGCGGCACGGCGACCACGACGAGCACGGGGGCGTCGCCCTCGGCGGCCACCCGGCCCGCACCGTAGTCGACGGCGAGGCTTCGGGCCGCGGGCGAGGCGTCGTCGAGGATCACGTCGACGCCGTGCTCGCGCAGCCGCAGCCCGATGCTCGTGCCGAGCAGGCCCGAGCCCACGATGCGCACCTGGCCGTCGAGACGGCGGGTGCCGCCGACGAGGTCGTCGACGGTCACGCCGGGGCGGCCCGAGCCTGTGGTCGTGCTCGGGTCAGTGCTGGTCAGGTCCGTCGAGGAGGCGCGGGTCGGGTCGGTCACGACCGCCCGCCCCCGCGGGGACCACGTCCCCCGTCGTCGGGGCGGCCACGGAACGGACGGTCGCCGCCGCGCTCGGGGCGTCCGCCGCGGTCGTCGCGACCGGAACGGTCGTCGCGACCCTGGTAGCCGCCCCCGGCCGGGCGTCCGCCACGGTCGTCACGGCCCTGGTAGCCACCACCGGCAGGACGCCCTCCACGGTCGTCACGCCCCTGGTAGCCACCGCCAGCAGGACGACCACCACGGTCATCGCGCCCCTGGTAGCCACCGCCAGCAGGACGACCACCACGGTCATCGCGCCCCTGGTAGCCACCGCCAGCAGGACGACCACCACGGTCATCGCGCCCCTGGTAGCCACCGCCAGCAGGACGACCACCACGGTCATCGCGGCCCTGGTAGCCGCCGCGCTCGGGGCGTCCACCGCGGTCGTCACGTGCACCACGGTCGTCACGGCCCTGGTAGCCGCCGCGGTCGTCGCCGTCACGGGCGCTGCGGTCCTCGCGGCCGCCGCGGCCGGATCCGGGTCCGCCGGCACGGACGCCGGAGGGGCGGCCGGTGCGCGGGTCCTTGGGCAGGTCGCGGTTCGGGTAGCCGGCGGCGCGTTCCTCGCCGGGGCTCAGCGGGCGGTCTCCGCCACGGGGAGCGCCGCCACGGTCGTCGCGCGACACGTAGCCGCCGCGGTCCGGGCGTCCGCCGCGGTCGTCGCGCGACACGAAGCCACCGCGCTCGGGACGGGCACCACGGTCGTCGCGACCCTGGTACCCACCGCCAGCGGGGCGTCCACCGCGGTCGTCGCGACCCTGGTAGCCACCACGCTCGGGGCGTCCGCCACGGTCGTCGCGCCGGTCGTCGCGACCCTGGTACCCGCCACCGGCAGGACGCCCACCACGGTCGTCACGACCCTGGTAGCCACCACGCTCGGGGCGTGCGCCACGGTCATCACGCCGGTCGTCGCGACCCTGGTACCCGCCACCGGCAGGACGCCCACCACGGTCGTCGCGAGCAGCGCCTCCTCGAGCACCCGAGCCAGGACGATCGGCGCGGGGGGCGTAGCCCCCACGGTCCTCGCGAGCGGCGTAGCCCCCGCGATCGCCACGGTCGGCACGATCGTCGCGACCCTGGTAGCCACCACGCTCGGGACGGCCGGCACGGTCGTCACGCACCGGGCGCCCGCCGCGCCCGCCGCGATCCGCGCCCTGCTCGCGGCGTCCTGCCTGCTCGCGCCGCACCTCCGCGCGTCGCGACACCGGGGCGTCGCCCTTGCCGACACCGGCACGCGGGCCGGCACCGGGCACGCGGCGACGCGCGTCGCGAGCGTCGGTCTCGGGGTCGTACTCGTCGTCGTCCTCGTCGTAGAACTCCTTCTCGACCTCGTCCGCGTCGAGGGCGACCTCGACCACGTCGGCCTCGTCCACGGGTGCGTCGCCGCTCTCGATCGTGGGGACGGAGTCGACCTTCGGCGACGGCGCGGCGTCGCGCGCGATCGTGAGGATGGCGCCGAGCTCGGTCTTGTTCAGCGAGCGCACGTGCCCCGCCTTGAGGGTGCCGAGGTGCAGCGGGCCGAACGAGCGGCGCACGAGGTCGATGACGGGGTGGCCGACCTCCTCCATCATGCGGCGGACGATGCGGTTGCGCCCCGAGTGCAGGGTGATCTCGACCAGGGACGAGTCGGCGGAGCGCGACAGGCCCGCGCCTCCTGCGACCACGGCCGCGCGGTCGGCCGCGATCGGGCCGTCCTCGAGGTCGACGCCGGCGAGCAGCTGCGCGAGGACGGCGGGCGTGACGACGCCGCGCACCTTGGCGATGTAGGTCTTGGTGACGCCGAACGAGGGGTGCGCCAGCACGTGGGCGAGCTCGCCGTCGTTCGTCAGCAGCAGCAGGCCGCTGGTCTCGACGTCGAGGCGGCCGACGTTGAACAGGCGCTCCTCGAAGTCGGAGGTGAACTGCCGCAGGTCGGGGCGGTCGGCCTCGTCGCTCATCGTGCTGACGACGCCGACGGGCTTGTTCAGCATCACGTAGCGGCGAGTCGTGTCGAGCTGGACGGCCGCGCCGTCCACGACGACCTTGTCCTTCTCGGGGTCGATGCGGCGACCGGCCTCGGTGACGACCTTGCCGTTGACGGTGACGCGGCCCGCGGCGATCAGGTCCTCGGACACGCGGCGCGAGGCGACGCCGGCGGCGGCCATGACCTTCTGCAGGCGCTCGCCCGTGGGCAGGTCGTCGTCGTGGGTGGTGGTGGGGTCAGATGACATCGTCGAATCCTCCGGATCCGTCAGGGAGGAGCGGGGAGATCAGCGGGAGCTCGTCGAGCGAGGCGATGCCGAGGTGGGTCAACAAGAGATCCGTCGTTTCGTAGGTGAGGGCGCCGGTCTCGGGGTCGGTGGACGACTCCGTGACCAAGCCGCGACCCACCAGTGTACGGACGACCGAGTCGACGTTCACCGCGCGGATCTGCGCGATGCTGCTGCGGGTGATGGGCTGCTTGTAGGCGATGACCGCCAGCGTCTCGAGAGCCGCCTGCGACAGTCTGGACGGGTTCTCCGTCAGCACGAAATCGCGCACGACGGGATCGAGCTCTTCCCGGACGTAGAAACGCCAGCCGCCGCCGACCTCGCGCAGCTCGAAGCCGCGCCGGGGCGTGCCGTCGACGCCGTCGAAGTCGGCGACCAGGTCGGCCACCGCACGGCGCACCTCGGCGGTCGGGCGCCCCACGGCGGCGGCCAGCGAGAGCAGCGACTGCGGCTCGTCCGCGACCAGCAGCACGGCCTCGAGCGCTCGGGCGGTCGCGCGGTCGTCGTGCGCCGTAGCCGAACGAGTCGAGGAGGCGGTCGTCGTGTCAGCCGTCATAGTCGGCCCCCAGCGAGTCCAGCGCCTCGTCGGTCCAGTGCTCGGCCACCCAGCGCACGCTGAGCTCGCCGAGCGGCTCCACCTGCTCGAACGCCAGCGACCCGTGCCGGTAGAGCTCGAGCAAGGCGAGGAACCGCGCGACGACGACGCCCTTCTGGTCGACGTCGGCCACGAGCTCGCGGAACGTGGCGACCCCGGCGCGGCGCAGCATCGCGACGACCCAGGCGGCCTGCTCGCGGATGCTCACGAGCGGGGCGTGCAGGTGGTCGAGGCCGACGGTGGGCACGGCCTGCGGGGTGAGGGCGAAGGCGGCGAGCGCCGCGAAGTCGTCGGGCGTGAGCGTCCAGACCAGCTCGGGCGTCGTGACCCGGTACTTCTCCTCCAGGCGCACGGCGCGGGCGTGGCGGCGGGACTCCGTCGCGCCTCGCTCGGCGAACCACTCCGCCGCCTGCTTGAAGGCGCGGTACTGCAGCAGCCGCGCGAAGAGCAGGTCGCGGGCCTCGAGCAGCGCGACGTCTTCTGCGTCGACGAGCTCGCCCTGGGGCAGCAGGCCGGCGACCTTGAGGTCGAGCAGGGTCGCGGCGACGACGATGAACTGGCTGGCCTGGTCGAGGTCCTCGTCGGTGTCGACGGTGCGCAGGTAGGCGATGAACTCGTCGGTGACGGCGCTGAGCGCCACCTCGGTGACGTCCATCTCGCGCTTCCCGATGAGGGTCAGCAGCAGGTCGAACGGCCCGCTGAAGTTGTCGAGCACGACCTCGAACCCCCGCGTCGACGCGTCGACGACGGGATCGGGGCTGCCGCTCGGGTCGGCGACGACGACGGGGGCCTCAGGCTGCGGCACCACGCGCGATCAGCTCTCGGGCCAGCTGGCGATAGGCCTGCGCCGCCGGGTGCTCGGGGGCGAACTGCGTGATGGGGATGCCGGCGACCGACGCGTCGGGGAACTTCACGGTGCGGCCGATGACGGTCTCGAGCACCTCGTCGCCGAACGCGTCGACGACGCGCTCGAGCACCTCGCGGCTGTGCAGGGTGCGCGAGTCGAACATCGTCGGCAGGATGCCGTCGAGCGTGATGGCCGGGTTCAGCCGGTCGCGCACCTTCTCGATCGTCTCGACGAGCAGGGCGACGCCGCGCAGGGCGAAGAACTCGCACTCGAGCGGGATGAGCACGCCGTGCGCCGCAGTGAGGGCGTTGACGGTGAGGAGGCCCAGCGAGGGCTGGCAGTCGATCAGGATGACGTCGTACTCGGCGCTGACCTGCCGGATGATGCGGGCGAGGATCTGCTCGCGGGCGACCTCGTTGACGAGGTGCACCTCGGCGGCGGACAGGTCGATGTTCGCCGGCATGACGTCGAGGTCGTGCACGCGGGTCGGCACGATCACGTCGTGCGCGTCCTTCACGGACCCGATCATGAGGTCGTAGATCGTCGGCTGGTCGTGCGCCTGCACGCCGAGACCCGCGGTGAGGGCGCCCTGGGGGTCGAAGTCGATGGCGAGCACGCGACGGCCGTACTCGGCGAACGCGGCGCCGAGGTTGATCGTGGTCGTGGTCTTGCCGACGCCGCCCTTCTGGTTGCAGAGGGTGATGATGCGCGCGGGGCCGTGGCCGTCGAGCCTCTCGGGGACGGCGAACTCGGTGCGCGGGCGACCGGTCGGACCGTTCGCGGGAACGGTCGCCGGAGCGCTCTCGAAGAGGGCGGGCGTGCTCGAGGTCGACTTGGTGCTCACACGTCGATGGTACCGGCGGCCCCCGTCCGAGCCGGGCTGACGCGCCCGCCCCGCAGGCAGGAAGCCTCATGCGGCGGATGAAGGTAGTGCCTGGTCAGGAGGCAGGTCGGAGCGCCCGGGGGTGGGCCGTCACGTACATGTCGCGCAGCGCGTCCGCCGTCACCAGCGTGTAGATCTGCGTCGTCGCGACGGACGAGTGGCCGAGCAGCTCCTGCACCACCCGCACGTCCGCGCCGCCCTCGAGCAGGTGCGTGGCGAACGAGTGCCGCAGGGTGTGCGGCGAGACCTCGACGTCGAGCTCGGCCCGCTCGGCGGCGGCCTGGATGACGAGCCAGGCGCTCTGCCGCGAGAGGCGCGCGCCCCGCGCGCCGAGGAACAACGCGGGCGTGGCGTCGCCCCGCACCGAGAACTCGGGCCGGCCGCGCACGAGCCAGGCGTCGAGCGCCCGTCTCGCGTAGCTGCCCACCGGCACGATCCGCTGCTTGCCGCCCTTGCCGAACAGCCGCACGACGTCTCCCCCGTCGATGACGTCGTCCACGTTGAGCGACACGGCCTCGCTCACGCGGGCACCCGTCGCGTAGAGCAGCTCGAGCAGCGCCTTGTCGCGCACCCGCGCGGTCTCGTCGCCGTCGGTGGCGGCCAGCAGGGCCTCGACCTGCGCGACCGAGATGGCCTTCGGCAGGCGCGAGGGCAGCTTCGGCGGGCGGACGCCCGCCGCGACGTCGACGGCGACCAGCCCCTCCTCGTGCAGGAAACGGTGCAGCCCCCTGACCGAGGAGAGCACCCTGGCCACGCTGGAGGCGCGCAGAGGGTCCTCCGAACGGGTCGCCAGCGCGGCCGGGAAAGCCGCGACGTCCGCGGGCACGACCTCCTCGACGGAGGCGCGTCCCGCCTCCTCGAGGTGCGCCGCCCAGAGCACGAGGTCGCGCCGGTACGCGGCCGTCGTGTTCGGGGACAGGCCTCGCTCGACAGTGACGTGCCTCAGGTAGCGGGCGACCGCCTCCTCGATCGACGTCATCGCGCGCCCGTCCCGACCGCTGGCAGCTCGGACGTCAGCGGCGGGCGGCCGCGGTCGCGGCCAGCGCCGCGATGCTGAGGATGGAGTTGTGCAGGCGCCCGGCCAGCACGCCGTCGACGATCTCGTCGAGGGCGACCCAGCGCTTCTCGATGTCCGCCTCTTCTGCGGTGCGGTCGAAGGCGGCTGCGGTCGCGCTGACGCCGGTCGCCCGGTAGACGGTGACGAGCTCGTCGTTGCCGCCGGGGGTGGTGTGGAACGAGACGAGCTCGTCCCACTGCGTGGCCTCGAGGTCGGCCTCCTCTGCCAGCTCGCGCTTGGCCGCGTCGAGCTTCGACTCGCCCTCGGCGTCGAGCAGGCCGGCGGGCAGCTCCCAGTCGCGGGTGCGGATCGGGTGCCGGTACTGCTTGATGACGAGCACGCGGTCGTGCTCGTCGACCGCGAGCACCGCGACGGCACCGGTGTGCGCGACGTACTCCCGGGTCATCGGCGAGCCGTTGTAGTCGACGACGTCACGGACGACGTTCCAGACGGCGCCCTCGAAGACGGTCTCGGAGGAGGTGACGGTCGGGTCGGCGGGCTCGTCCCGCAGCAGCTCGGTGTCGGCCACGGCTCAGGACCGCCCGGGAGCGGCGGCCTCTGCCGCACCCTCCGCCTCGTCGGCGAACAGCCGGCTCGAGTTCTGGCGCTCGAGCGACGCCCCGACGAGGCCGCTGAACAGCGGGTGGGCGCGGTTCGGGCGCGACCGCAGCTCGGGGTGCGCCTGGGTGCCGATGTAGAACGGGTGCTCGGCGCGGTCGAGCTCGACGTACTCGACGAGGGTGCCGTCGGGCGAGGTGCCCGAGAAGACGAGGCCCGCGTCGGCGATCTGCTGGCGGTACTGGTTCGAGACCTCGTAACGGTGACGGTGGCGCTCGTCGACGAGCTCGGAGCCGTACAGCTCGGCCGCGAGCGAGCCCGGCTGCAGGGCGGCCGGGTAGAGGCCGAGGCGCATGGTGCCGCCCAGGTCGCCGTCGGCGATGATGTCGACCTGCTCGGCCATCGTCGCGATGACGGGGAACTCGGTGTCGGGGTCGAACTCGGACGAGGAGGCGCCGGCCAGGCCGGCCTTGTCGCGGGCGTACTCGATGACCATGCACTGCAGGCCGAGGCAGAGGCCGAGCGTCGGGATGCCGTTCTCGCGGGCGAACTTCAGCGCGCCGAGCTTGCCCTCGATGCCGCGGATGCCGAAGCCGCCGGGCACGCAGATGCCGTCGACCTGAGACAGCGCCGCGGCGGCGCCCTCGGGCGTCTCGCAGTCGTCCGACGGGATCCAGACGAGCTTCGCCTTGGCCTGGTGCGCGAACGCACCGGCGCGCAGCGCCTCGGTGACCGACAGGTAGGCGTCAGGCAGGTCGATGTACTTGCCGACGAGGCCGATGGTGACCTCGTGCTTCGGCTGGTGCACCGCGTCGAGCACGGTCTGCCAGCCGGACCAGTCGACCTCGCCGGCCTTCTCGGCCAGGCCGAGGTGGCGGATGATGTACGAGTCGAGGCCCTGCTCGTTGAGCATCGAGGGGATGTCGTAGATGCTCGCGACGTCCTTCGCGTTGACGACCGCGTCCTCGTCGACGTCGCACATCAGGGCGATCTTGCGCTTGTTCGCCTCGCTGACGGGGCGGTCGCTGCGGAGCACCAGCGCGTCGGGCTGGATGCCGATCGACCGGAGCGCCGCGACGGAGTGCTGCGTCGGCTTGGTCTTCTGCTCGCCCGAGGCGCCCATGTAGGGCACCAGCGAGACGTGCACGAAGAAGACGTTGTTGCGCCCGAGCTCGTGACGCACCTGACGTGCGGACTCGATGAACGGCTGGCTCTCGATGTCGCCGACGGTGCCGCCGACCTCGGTGATGATCACGTCCGGGGCGACGTCGCCCTCGGCCTGCTGGCGCATGCGGCGCTTGATCTCGTCGGTGATGTGCGGGATGACCTGGACGGTGTCGCCGAGGTACTCGCCCCGGCGCTCCTTGGCGATGACCGTCGAGTAGACCTGGCCCGTCGTGACGTTCGCGGCCTGGTCGAGGTCGATGTCGAGGAACCGCTCGTAGTGCCCGATGTCGAGGTCGGTCTCGGCGCCGTCGTCGGTGACGAACACCTCGCCGTGCTGGAACGGGTTCATCGTGCCCGGGTCGACGTTGAGGTACGGGTCGAGCTTCTGCATGACCACGCGCAGCCCGCGCGCCGTGAGCAGGTTGCCGAGGCTGGCGGCCGTCAGGCCCTTGCCGAGCGACGAGACGACGCCGCCGGTGACGAAGATGTGCTTCGTGACGCTGTTCTTGGTCGTGTGGGAAGCGCTGCGACCAGCTGTCGTGTCCTGATCCGGCGAAGCGGACTCCGAAGGCCCACCTCCGTCGATCGAGGAGGAATCAAGGCCCGAGTTCTCAACGTTCACCACGGGATTCCATCCTATGTCACGCGGGGCCGGTCGGCCACCGCTGCCTGTTACGAGTGTGTGACGGCGCGCCCGGCCGAGGCGAGCTCGAGCAGCTCGCGGGCGTGGTCGAGGCCGCTGGCGCTGTCGGGCAGCCCCGAGAGCAGCCGGGCCATCTCGGCGACCCGCTCGTCGCCCTCGAGCTGCTGCACGCTGCTCGCGGTGACCTCGCCCGACGCGTCCTTGACGACGCGCAGGTGGTTGGTGGCGAACGCCGCGACCTGGGCGAGGTGCGTCACGACGATGACCTGCGCGCGCTCGGACAGCGCGGCGAGCCGGCGGCCGATCTCGATCGCGGCGGATCCGCCGACGCCGGCGTCGACCTCGTCGAAGACGAAGGTCGGCACGTCGCTCGACCCGGCCATCACGACCTCGAGGGCGAGCATGACGCGCGAGAGCTCGCCTCCTGAGGCTCCCTTGCCCAGCGGGCGGGGCTCGCTGCCCGGGTGCGGTCGAAGCAGCAGCGACACGACGTCGGCGCCCGTGCTGCCGAGCTCGTCGCGCGGCGTGACCTCGACGACGATCTCGGCGCCGGCCATCGCGAGCGCGGACAGCTCGGCGCTGACGCGCTCGGACAGGTCGGCCCCGGAGGCGCGGCGCAGGTCGCTGAGGACGCCCGCCCTGGCCTCGGCCTCGGCCCGGAACTGCGCCACCTCGTCGTCGAGCGAGGCGAGCCGGTCGTCGTCGCCGTCGAGCTCGACCAGGCGTCGGCTGCCCTCGTCGAGCAGCCGCAGCACGTCGTCGAGACCAGGACCGTGCTTGCGCATCAGCGAGGTCAGCTCGGCGCGACGGGTCTGCACGGCCTCGAGGTCGCCCGCAGCGTCGGCGTCGAGGCCGCCGAGGTAGCTCGACAGGCGCGACGACGACTCGGACACCTGCACGCTGACCTCGGCCAGCAGGTCGGCGATCGGCGCGAGCTCGGGGTCGTGCGGGGCGACGCGCTCGACCTGGCGGCGCGCCTCCTCGACGAGCGAGAGCACGTCGCGGGTGCCGTCGACGGCGTCGGTGGAGAGGATCTCGTGGGCGAGGCCGGCGGCGAGCCGCAGGTCTTCCGAGTTGCTGAGCCGTTCGGCCGTCGCGTCCAGCTCGTCGAGCTCACCGGCCACGGGCGCGGCTGCCTCGATCTCGTCGATGGCGGCGCGCAGCGCGTCAGCCTCGGCGCGACGCTCGTCGCGGTCGCGGGTGATCTCGGCGAGCTCGTCACGTGCGGCGGTCCACGCCCCGAAGGCGGCCCGGTAGGAGGCGGCGGCCGCGGCCAGGGGTGCGCCTCCGTGCGCGTCCACCGCCGCCCGCTGTGCCTGTGCCGACTTGAGGCGGATCTGCTCGGACTGCCCGTGGACGATGACGAGGTGGTCGGCGAGGTCGCCGAGCACGCCGATCGGGGCAGAGCGGCCGCCCACGACGGCCCGGCTGCGCCCCTCGGCCGAGACGACCCGGCTGAGGAAGAGCTCGCCGTCGTCGACGTCTCCCCCGGCGTCGCGGACGCGATCGACGACGGCACCCTCGACCGGGACGACCCACCGACCGTCGACGACGGCCTGGGCGCTGCCGGAGCGCACGATGCCGCTCTCGGCGCGCTGGCCGAGCAGGAGGCCGAGCGCGGTGACGACCATGGTCTTGCCTGCGCCGGTCTCGCCGGTCACGGCGGTGAAGCCCGGCCCGAGGGGCAGGGTGGCCCGGCCGATGACGCCGAGGTCGCGGATCGCGATCTCCTCGATCACGAGGCGTCTCCCTGCTCGGGGCCGCGCCAGCCGGTCACCGGCAGCTTGAACTTGGCGACGAGGCGATCGGTGAACGGCCCCTGTCGCAGGCGGGCCAGCAGCACGGGCTGGTCGGAGCGGGTGCACTCGACGCGGGCGCCCGGCGGCAGGTCGTGCTCGCGGCGGCCGTCGCACCAGAGGATGCCGCGGCCGTCGGTCCGGCTCATCACCTCGACGGCGAGCGTCGAGTCGGGGCCGACGACGAGGGGCCGCGCGAAGAGCGCGTGCGCGCTGAGCGGCACGAGCAGCAGCGCCTGGACCTCGGGCCAGACGACCGGCCCGCCGGCGGAGAACGAGTACGCGGTCGAGCCGGTCGGCGTCGACATGACGACGCCGTCGCAGCCGAACGACGACAGGGGGCGCCCGTCGACCTCGATGACGACCTCGAGCATCCGCTCGCGCGACGCCTTCTCGACGGTCGCCTCGTTCATCGCCCAGGTGCGCCAGACGACCTCGGTGCCCTCGACGACCCGGACGTCGAGGGCGGTGCGCTCCTCGACGTCGTAGTCGCGCGCGACCACGCGCGACACGGCGTAGGCCATCTCGTCGCGCTCGCTCTCGGCGAGGAACCCGACGTGGCCGAGGTTGACCCCGACGATCGGGGCACGCGTGCCCCGGACGAGCTCGGCGGCCCGGAGGATGGTGCCGTCGCCGCCCAGGACGATGACGCACTCGAGCGTGTCGAGCGCGACGTCCTCGCCGAGGATGTCCACCGGCTCGATGTCGGGGGCCGCCGACTTGATGTCGTCCCACTCGTCACGCGAGAGGACGGGCACGACGCCGGCCGCGACGAGGAGGCCGCAGACCTCGAGGGCCGCGTCGAGCGAGTCGCGTCGCCCGGTGTGGGAGACGACGAGGATGTGCCGTGCCGTCGTGTCGATCTGTCTCACGCTCCCGTCGTGCTCTCGGACCTGCCGAGCCATTCTGTCGGATTCGACCCGTGACGAGCCGAGAACCGCACGACGTACTCCTTGTTGCCTGCCGTGCCGACGATGGGTGAGGGGATGATCCCCGCGGTGCCGAGGCCCAGGTCGTGCGCCGCCCAGAGGACGCCGGTGACGGCCTCGTTCCGCAGCCGGGCGTCGTGCACGACGCCCTCGCGGATGCCCTGCCTGCCGACCTCGAACTGCGGCTTCACGAGCAGGACGAAGTCGCTGTCCACAGGGACGCTGGCCACGAGCGCCGGCAGGACCATCGTGAGCGAGATGAACGAGAGGTCGGCGACGACGAGGTCGATCGAGGAGGCGCGGTCGCTGAGGCCGTGCAGCTGACCGGCCTCGAGGTAGCGCGCGTTCACCCCCTCGACCACCGTGACGCGCGGGTCGCTGCGGATCGACGGCGACAGCTGGCCGTGCCCGACGTCGAGCGCGACGACGTGGTCGGCACCCCGCTCGAGCAGCACCTGCGTGAAGCCCCCGGTCGAGGCGCCCACGTCGAGGGCCGTCCGCCCGCGGGGGTCGACGCCGAAGGAGTCCAGCGCCGCGACGAGCTTGTGCGCGGCGCGACTGACGTAGTGGTCGAGGCCTGCGACCTCGACGGTGTCGGTCTCGACCACCCGGGACGACGCCTTGACGACGCCCGAGCCGTTGACCGTCACCAGGCCGTCGGCGAGGAGGCGGGCGGCGTGCGTGCGAGACCGGGCGAGCCCCCGAGATGCCAGAGCAGCGTCGAGACGCTGTCCGTCCCGCTCCGCCTGGTCGGCGGACGAACCGGCGTCCTCCGGCTCCTCGATGCGGACGGTCACCGACCACCCGAGCTGACGTCGGCCTCGCCTGTGCCCACGCCCTCGAGGGCAGTGCGCAGCTCGTCGTGCACGGCACCGAACGCCGTGGCGCGCTGGTCGAGAGGGAGGCTCTCGATCGACCGGAGGCGCGCTGCCAGCTCGGCTGCCGCCTCCTCGTCCGACGTCGCGTCGACGGTGGTGGTGTCGGCGGAACTCGGCTCTGGCTGCATGGTGTCGCCCACCCTACTCACCGGCGTGCAGGGCAGGGTCGATGTTGAGGCCGTAGATCGCCCGGCCGGTGCCCCAGACGGCGTGCGCCCCGGCTCGCAGCAGGTCGACGGGGTCGTCACCGGCCGAGAGGACGCGGACGACGCCGGCCCGCACGGCGACGCGGGCGCCGCGCACGGTGACCACGTGGACGTCGTCCTCGTCGTGCTCGACGATCTCGGGGTACGGCTGGCTCAGCTCGCGCAGGTCTCCGACGATGAAGTCGGGCCGCGAGCCCTTCTCGGCCGCGAGGACCTGCTTCGCACCGTCGATGCCGGTCAGCACGAGCACGGAGACGAGCCCGGCACGGCGCGCCCCGAGGATGTCCGTGTCGAGGCGGTCGCCGATGAACATGGCTCTGGTCGCGCCGAAGCGCTCGACGGCCGCGGTGAAGATCGGGGTCTCGGGCTTGCCCGCCGTCACGGGCAGGCGCCCGACGGCCGTGTGCACGGCACTGACGAGCGTGCCGTTGCCGGGAGCGGTGCCGCGCTCCTGCGGGATGGTCCAGTCGGTGTTCGTCGCGATCCACGGGATGTCCGCCGCGAGGGCGAAGGAGGCCTCGGCCAGGTCGGACCAGCCGACCTCGGGGCTGAAGCCCTGGACGACCGCCGCGGGCTCGTCGTCCGCCGATCGCGTGACCCGGAACCCCTCGGCCTCGAGCACGGACGTGAGCCCGTCTCCCCCGACGACGAGCACGGTCGAGCCGGCCGGGACCGCGTCGACGAGGAGGCGCACCGCAGCCTGCGGGGAGGTCACCACGTCGTCCGCGGTCACCTGCAGCCCGTAGCCGCTCAGCTGCGCGGCCACCGTGGCCGCGGTGCGCGAGGCGTTGTTCGTGATGTAGCCGACGCGGTGCGTCTCGGCCGCCGCGGTCAGGCTCTCCACGGCGTGGTCGATCGCGACGGACCCGCGGTACACGACCCCGTCGAGGTCGGCCAGGACGGTGTCGACGCCGTCGAGCGGCGTGGGACGGTCAGCCACGGTGCTCGGTCTCCTCGCCAGCAACGGGCTCCTCAGCGGCAGGGTCCACATCCTCAGCGGCAGGCTCCTCATCAGCGGCAGGCTCCTCGTCGTCAGCGGCAGGCCCACCCTCGTCGAGCGGCACGGACTCCTCCTCCGCCTCCCACGACTCGTCGAGCTCGAGCTCCTCCTCCACGACCTCGACGGTCTCCCGGTCGTCGTCGCCGTGGTGCGCCTCGAGCGCGGCGTCGGCGCGCTCGGCCAGCGTGCGCCACTCCTCGGCGTCGCGCTCGCGCCCGAGGTCCTCGAGCACGGTCGCGTAGGCGTCGAACAGCGCCGGGCTGTACTCGAACGCACGCCGACGGTCGAGCTGCGGGATCTCGAGCTCGCCGAGCGCCGCGTCGGGCTGCCCCAGGTCGAGCCGCGCACCGCTCATGGCGATGGCCAGCGAGACCCGGACCGCGGGCGCCAGCGTCGAGACGTCGACCGAGCGCCCGAGCTCGAGCGCGCGCTCGGGGCGACCGAGGCCGCGCTCGCTGTCGACCATCAGCGGCAGCTGGTCGTCGCGACCGGTGATGCGGCGGTAGGTCCGCAGCTCGCGGAGCGTGAGGGCGTAGTCGCCCACCGTGTAGGCCGTGATGGCGATCGTCTCGCGCACGACACCGATGCGACCAGCGCGACGACCAGCGGACAACGCGTGCTTGTGTGCCTCCTCGGGCTCCTCCTCGATGAGGCGCCCCGCCATGACGAGGTGCTTCGCGACCCAGTCGGCGTTCTCCTTGCTCAGCGTCTTCAGCTCGCCGCGGGCGACCTTGTCCAGGTCACGGGGCTCCACGTCGTCGGGAACGTGCGCGACCTCCTGCGCCGGCCGCACCGACTTGAGGCCGTAGGGATCGCGGTCCTCCGGCGTCTCGCGATTCCCCTGGTACCCGGTCGTCGGACGACCGCCCGCTGAAGGACGTCCGCCGCCCGACGAAGGTCGACCGCCGCTGGAGGACGGACGCCCACTGCTCGACGGACGACCTGCACCGCTGGATGGACGACCGCCCGTCGCGCCTGCACGACCACCGGCTGAGGGACCGCCTCGACGGTCTCCCCCACCCTGAGGCCGACCCGAGGAGGCGCGGTCACCGTACGCAGGACGCTCACCCCGCTGGGGCCGGTCGCCCCGAGCCCCGCGGTCGCCGCCCGACGGACGACCCGACGGCCGCTCCCCGCGAGCACCGCCGTCGCGTCCGGAGGACGAGTCTCGTCGGGGTCGGTCGGGTCGGTCGTCGTCGCGGTCGCTCACGGAGGTGCTCCTCGTTGTCCAGTCGTGCAGGCAGCTGTTGTGTTGTGGGGCTCTCGCCCGGAAAGTCCGTCGTCCGTCGCCCCTGAGGTGCGGACGGACCGACGCACGACTCTACCAGCGGTTAAACAAGAAGAGCCCCTCCAGTGGAGGGGCTCTTCTATCAAAAGGAGTCCGGCGGTGTCCTACTCTCCCACAAGGTCCCCCTTGCAGTACCATCGGCGCTGAGAGTCTTAGCTTCCGGGTTCGGAATGGGACCGGGCGTTTCCCTCTCGCTATGGCCGCCGAAACATTTACCACACAACCCCCGAAACTTGAGCCTCGGGTGAGGGTGAAGTCTGTTTCAGACCATGCCCACCAACGCTGTCAGTGGGACTTGTCTGTTCTGTTGTCCCCACACCGCACAGGACGTGGTGGTGTGAGGGGTGTTCCGTAAAGCAGTCGTTGCCGACCGTCTTTCGGGAACCACATAGTGGACGCGTAGCAATCTTTCTTCCTCCTCTACAGGGGAAGAGTGTTGTCAAGTTATCGGCTTATTAGTACCGGTCAGCTCCATGGGTCGTTAGTCCCCACTTCCACATCCGGCCTATCAACCCAGTAGTCTAGCTGGGAGCCTCTCACCCCGAAGGGTATGGAAATCTCATCTCGAAGCCGGCTTCCCGCTTAGATGCTTTCAGCGGTTATCCGTTCCGAACGTAGCTAATCAGCGGTGCTCTTGGCAGAACAACTGACACACCAGAGGTTCGTCCATCCCGGTCCTCTCGTACTAGGGATAGATCTTCTCAAATTTCCTACGCGCGCAGCGGATAGGGACCGAACTGTCTCACGACGTTCTAAACCCAGCTCGCGTACCGCTTTAATGGGCGAACAGCCCAACCCTTGGGACCTACTCCAGCCCCAGGATGCGACGAGCCGACATCGAGGTGCCAAACCATGCCGTCGATATGGACTCTTGGGCAAGATCAGCCTGTTATCCCCGAGGTACCTTTTATCCGTTGAGCGACAGCGCTTCCACAAGCCACTGCCGGATCACTAGTCCCGACTTTCGTCCCTGCTCGACTTGTCAGTCTTACAGTCAAGCTCCCTTGTGCACTTACACTCGACACCTGATTGCCAACCAGGTTGAGGGAACCTTTGGGCGCCTCCGTTACTCTTTAGGAGGCAACCGCCCCAGTTAAACTACCCACCAGGCACTGTCCCAGAACCGGATCACGGTTCGTAGTTAGATATCCAAAGTGACCAGAGTGGTATTTCAACAATGACTCCACCTGAACTAGCGTCCAAGCTTCACAGTCTCCCACCTATCCTACACAAGCCACTCCGAACACCAATACCAAGCTGTAGTAAAGGTCACGGGGTCTTTCCGTCCTGCTGCGCGTAACGAGCATCTTTACTCGTAGTGCAATTTCGCCGAGTTCGCGGTTGAGACAGCTGGGAAGTCGTTACGCCATTCGTGCAGGTCGGAACTTACCCGACAAGGAATTTCGCTACCTTAGGATGGTTATAGTTACCACCGCCGTTTACTGGGGCTTAAATTCTCAGCTTCGCTTGCGCTAACCGTTCCTCTTAACCTTCCAGCACCGGGCAGGCGTCAGTCCGTATACATCGTCTTGCGACTTGGCACGGACCTGTGTTTTTAGTAAACAGTCGCTTCCCACTGGTCTCTGCGGCCTTTCCCGCTCCGGGAGTAAATCCCATCACGGTTCCGGCCCCCCTTCTCCCGAAGTTACGGGGGCATTTTGCCGAGTTCCTTAACCACGATTCTCTCGATCTCCTTGGTATTCTCTACCTGACCACCTGAGTCGGTTTGGGGTACGGGCGGCTTGAACCTCGCGTCGATGCTTTTCTCGGCAGCATAGGATCACTGATTTCCCCCAATCGGGGTACGCATCGGATCTCAGGCGCATTGACGACGGATTTGCCTATCGTCAGCCCTACATCCTTACACCAGGTTCACCTTACGGATACCATCGCCTGGCTCAGCTACCTTCCTGCGTCACACCTGTTAATACGCTAAACGCACCAGCATGGGGTCGAGCGTTAGACCGGCCGGCATCACCCCGAAGGGATCCACTCAGCCGGGTTAGGACTCTTAGCACCACTGGATTATCTTGGGCGGTTCTTCGCCGGTACGGGAATATCAACCCGTTGTCCATCGACTACGCCTGTCGGCCTCGCCTTAGGTCCCGACTTACCCAGGGCGGATTAACCTGGCCCTGGAACCCTTGGTCTTTCGGAGGACGGGTTTCTCACCCGTCTTTCGCTACTCATGCCTGCATTCTCACTCGTGTGGCCTCCACGGCTGGTTTACACCGCCGCTTCACTGGCCACACGACGCTCTCCTACCACTCCGTACGACTGAACCACGAAGGCTTGTCTATAATACGAAATCTACAGCTTCGGTGGTGTGCTTGAGCCCCGTTACATTGTCGGCGCGGAATCACTTGACCAGTGAGCTATTACGCACTCTTTCAAGGGTGGCTGCTTCTAAGCCAACCTCCTGGTTGTCTCTGCAACTCCACATCCTTTCCCACTTAGCACACGCTTAGGGACCTTAGCTGGTAGTCTGGGTTGTTTCCCTCTCGACAATGAAGCTTATCCCCCACTGTCTCACTGCTGCGCTCTCACTTACCGGCATTCGGAGTTTGGCTGACGTCAGTAAGCTTTTGGGCCCCATCGGCCATCCAGTAGCTCTACCTCCGGCAAGAAACACGCAACGCTGCACCTAAATGCATTTCGGAGAGAACCAGCTATCACGAAGTTTGATTGGCCTTTCACCCCTATCCACAGCTCATCCCCTCCATTTTCAACTGAAGTGGGTTCGGTCCTCCACGACGTCTTACCGTCGCTTCAACCTGGCCATGGATAGATCACTTCGCTTCGGGTCTAGGACATGCGACTGTATCGCCCTCTTAAGACTCGCTTTCGCTACGGCTACCCCACACGGGTTAACCTCGCCACATATCGCTAACTCGCAGGCTCATTCTTCAAAAGGCACGCTGTCACCCCTACAAGGAGGCTCCAACGGTTTGTAAGCAAACGGTTTCAGGTACTATTTCACTCCCCTCCCGGGGTACTTTTCACCTTTCCCTCACGGTACTTGTCCGCTATCGGTCATCTGGGAGTATTTAGGCTTATCAGGTGGTCCTGACAGATTCACACGGGATTTCTCGGGCCCCGAGCTACTTGGGATCCCCATTCAGCCAGCGCCAGCATTTCGGCTACGGGGTTCGCACCCTCTATGACCAGCCATTCAAAGCTGTTCGCCTATACTGCGCTGTAACTGCTCCTGTCCGGCAGAACAGGACAACGGGTCCCACAACCCCGACCATGCAACGACCGCCGTCTATCACACATGACCGGTTTAGCCTCTTCCGATTTCGCTCGCCACTACTGACGGAATCACTGTTGTTTTCTCTTCCTGTGGGTACTGAGATGTTTCACTTCCCCACGTTCCCTCTACCCGCCCTATATATTCAGGCGGGAGTCACCAGGTCAAAACGCCTGGCGGGGTTTCCCCATTCGGACATCCTCGGATCAGGGCTCGATTATCAGCTCCCCGAGGCTTATCGCAGATTTCTACGTCCTTCTTCGGCTCCAGATGCCAAGGCATCCACCGTTTGCTCTTAGAAACTTGACCACAAAGTTGCCACCAGCCTTAGCTGGCAGCTCAGTGTTATCTCATTCGCCAACCACACCCCAAAGGGCGGGTTGGTCTAAGAAATTGCACTTAGTATCACAAACTCGCACCCAACCCGAAGGCCGGCACTTGCTTGCGACTAAGATGCTCGCGTCCACTGTGTAGTTCTCAAAATACGGGCGGCACCAGAATCACCCTGCGATTGATGCAGGACTTTCCTGGCCCAGAGGAGTTCAACCCGTTGATCTTCCGACCAACCGGTTTGGTCCCTCAGGACCCAACAGCGTGCACACCAACCAGCTCCCCAGCCCTCCCGTTCCAGACACCTAAAAGGTGACGTACTAAAGCTGACCGGCTCACCGGAAAGTCATTGTCAATGTTCCACCCATGAGCGTCAGCCGAAGACATTCGCTTCGGAACTGACTTGACCAGAAGTTCCCCGTGTATACCGCGGGGCTGGTACATGCTCCTTAGAAAGGAGGTGATCCAGCCGCACCTTCCGGTACGGCTACCTTGTTACGACTTAGTCCTAATCACCGATCCCACCTTCGACAGCTCCATCCCACAAGGGGTTAGGCCACTGGCTTCGGGTGTTACCGACTTTCATGACTTGACGGGCGGTGTGTACAAGGCCCGGGAACGTATTCACCGCAGCGTTGCTGATCTGCGATTACTAGCGACTCCGACTTCATGAGGTCGAGTTGCAGACCTCAATCCGAACTGAGACCGGCTTTTTGGGATTCGCTCCACCTTACGGTATCGCAGCCCTTTGTACCGGCCATTGTAGCATGCGTGAAGCCCAAGACATAAGGGGCATGATGATTTGACGTCATCCCCACCTTCCTCCGAGTTGACCCCGGCAGTCTCCTATGAGTTCCCACCATAACGTGCTGGCAACATAGAACGAGGGTTGCGCTCGTTGCGGGACTTAACCCAACATCTCACGACACGAGCTGACGACAACCATGCACCACCTGTATACCGACCTTGCGGGGCGACCATCTCTGGCCGTTTCCGGTATATGTCAAGCCTTGGTAAGGTTCTTCGCGTTGCATCGAATTAATCCGCATGCTCCGCCGCTTGTGCGGGCCCCCGTCAATTCCTTTGAGTTTTAGCCTTGCGGCCGTACTCCCCAGGCGGGGAACTTAATGCGTTAGCTGCGACACGGAGACCGTGGAATGGTCCCCACATCTAGTTCCCAACGTTTACGGCATGGACTACCAGGGTATCTAATCCTGTTCGCTCCCCATGCTTTCGCTCCTCAGCGTCAGTTACGGCCCAGAGATCTGCCTTCGCCATCGGTGTTCCTCCTGATATCTGCGCATTCCACCGCTACACCAGGAATTCCAATCTCCCCTACCGCACTCTAGTCTGCCCGTACCCACTGCAGGCTGGGGGTTGAGCCCCCAGATTTCACAGCAGACGCGACAAACCGCCTACGAGCTCTTTACGCCCAATAATTCCGGACAACGCTTGCACCCTACGTATTACCGCGGCTGCTGGCACGTAGTTAGCCGGTGCTTTTTCTGCAGGTACCGTCACTTTCGCTTCTTCCCTACTAAAAGAGGTTTACAACCCGAAGGCCGTCGTCCCTCACGCGGCGTTGCTGCATCAGGCTTGCGCCCATTGTGCAATATTCCCCACTGCTGCCTCCCGTAGGAGTCTGGGCCGTGTCTCAGTCCCAGTGTGGCCGGTCACCCTCTCAGGCCGGCTACCCGTCGTCGCCTTGGTGAGCCATTACCTCACCAACTAGCTGATAGGCCGCGAGTCCATCCTTGACCGAAATTCTTTCCAACTCCTAGCCATGCGGCTGAAGCTCGTATCCGGTATTAGACGCCGTTTCCAGCGCTTATCCCAGAGTCAAGGGCAGGTTACTCACGTGTTACTCACCCGTTCGCCACTAATCCCCCCAGCAAGCTGGAGTTCATCGTTCGACTTGCATGTGTTAAGCACGCCGCCAGCGTTCGTCCTGAGCCAGGATCAAACTCTCCGTAAAAGAAAAAACAGAACCACCGGAAAAAGGTGGTAACTGCTGAATTTGATGCTGACTGAAAGAACAAAACAATCTGACGATTGTTGATTGTCCGTCAATCTCAAAGAAACCTAAACACCATCGACGACCGAAGCCTTCGACAATGCCAGGGTATAATTTGGCATTTGACAATGTGCACGCTGTTGAGTTCTCAAGGACCAAACGCATCAGAGACCCGATCTCATATGAGAGCATCGCCCGGAGCGGCTGTGAAACCTTAGCACCGATCTTCCAGTTGCAAGACCATCGCTCTTCGACTCCTGAGAGCCGGTGTCGTTCTCACGACGAGCCATGACGCTACACCATCTGGATCAGTGTTCGCAACCCACTTGGTCCGAGGCCAGCTAGCAGAACCAGCAGCAACTCGAGGACTTGGAGGTCAGTGTCACAAGAAGGCCGGTGAAGCTTCGCTCCGCCGCACCTCCGTGGTGACAAGAGGAAACATTACAGGCACACCAGCCACATCGTCCAAACCCTGCCACATCCCGGGCGTGTCGCACACGCGATCCCCGGAAAATCAAGGGCCAAGGGCACGTTCGGCCGTCACGGGGCCGCACACGGCCCCTGCGGGCATCATGAGCGATGCGGCCGACCTGGCGAAACGGCCCTCCGGTCGAGGGGATGCACGAAGGCCCGCCCCCTGTGCAGGGGCGGGCCTTCGTCGTCTCGGATCAGAGCCGGTCAGCGAACCGTGACGCCGGCGAGCGTCTTCTTGCCGCGACGCAGCACCACGGTGCCGCCGGCCAGGGTCGACTCCCCCACCGGAGCGTCGGCGTCGACCACCCGGACGTTGTTCAGGTAGACCCCGCCCTCGCCGGTGCTCCGGCGGGCGGCACCGAGTGACGGCGAGAGCCCGGTGGCGACCAGTGCCTGCGCCACCGTCGTGGTGGAGTCCGCCTCCGCGGACGGCAACTCGGCGACCGCGCTGCGGAGGATGTCCTCGTCCAGGACACCGAGGTCGCCCTGCCCGAAGAGGGCGGCGGCTGCGTCGATCGCCGACTGCGTGGCGACCTCGCCGTGGACCAGGCGCGTGACCTCCCATGCCAGCGTGCGCTGCGCCTCCCGCCGGAACGGCTCGTCGGCCACCGCGCGCTCGAGCGACTCGATCGCCGCACGGTCGAGGAACGTGAACACGCGCAGCCGAGAGGCCACGTCGGCGTCGTCGGTGTTGAGCCAGAACTGGTACATGGCGTAGGGGCTCGTCAGCTCGGGGTCGAGCCAGACGGCGTTGCCCTCGCTCTTGCCGAACTTGGTGCCGTCGCTGTTGGTGATCAGCGGCGTCCCGATGGCGTGCACCGAGACTCCCTCGGTGCGACGGATCAGCTCGGTGCCGCTCGTCAGGTTGCCCCACTGGTCGCTGCCCCCGGTCTGCAGCACGCACTCGTGCTGGCGGTAGAGCTCACGGAAGTCGAGGCCCTGCAGGATCTGGTAGCTGAACTCGGTGTAGCTGATGCCGGCGTCCGAGTTGAGGCGTGCGCTCACCGCGTCCTTCTTGAGCATGGTGCCCACCCTGAAGTTCTTGCCGATGTCGCGGAGGAACTCGATCGCCGACAGGGGCGCCGTCCAGTCGAGGTTGTTCACCACCCGCAGGCCGTTCTCGCCCTCGGGCGCGAGGAACTTCTCGACGTGCACGCGGATCCGCGTCACCCACTCGGCGGTCTGCTCGGGAGTCTTGAGGGTGCGCTCGGCCGTCGGGCGCGGGTCGCCGATCAGGCCGGTCGACCCCCCGACCAGCCCGAGGGGCCGATGGCCGGCGAGCTGGAGGCGACGCATCAGCAGCAGCTGCACGAGGTTGCCGAGGTGCAGGCTCGGCGCGGTCGGGTCGAAGCCGCAGTAGTACGTGATCGGTGGGCCGGCGAGCACGGACTTCAGCGCGTCGGCGTCGGTCGAGACGTGGACCAGGCCGCGCCACTGCAGCTCGTCCCAGACGTCGTCGAACGTGGGGTCGTTGGCCTGGCCGGCGAGGACCTCGGCCGTGGTTTCGCTGCTCACCCGAGAACGGTATCAGCGCGCGGAGGTGCCGCCGCCGCGACGGACCGCGGGCCGCCAGGCCGAGACCGAGGGCTCCCCCGCCAGCGTGAACCGCCACGGGAACTCGTCCGTCCCCGCTCGCCCCGAGACCCCGACGCGGGGACCCGCGACGACCTCGCCGACGGGACCCGTCGGCAGTGCGAGCGAGAACCGACCGTGGCCCAGGCTGCTGCCGTCGTCGTCGAGACCGATGTCGAGCGCGGACCCGAGCCTCCCTGGTCCCCTGGCCAGCTCGGCGTCGTTCCGGGCGCTGGCCCGACGGGACCGGGCGACGTCGAGCCCGTCGACGACCTCACCGGCGCGGAGCAGGAGACCGGACGCGTACCCCTCGGGGCCGCAGACGATGTTGACGCAGCGGTGGATCCCGTACGACAGGTACACGTAGAGGGTCCCGCCCTCGCGGAACATGCTCGCGTTCCGCGGCGTCGGTCCGCGGTGGGCGTGCGACCCGGGATCCTGCCCCTGGCCGTGGTAGGCCTCGACCTCGGTGAGCCTGACCGTCACCTCCCCGACCCGGAAGACCGATCCGAGGAGGAGCGGTCCCACCTCGAGGGCCGGCCGCGAGAGCAGCCTGGTCACCTCGTTCAGAAGAACCGCTGTCCCGACGCGGTCGCGATCACGACGACCGCGACGAGGACGACGACGCACACGGCCACGACGGCGGGGAGCAGCCAGGCCCGTGGGGCGCGCGGGCCCCGCGGGCGACGCGGCTCGGTCACGCCGAGACCGGGTCGAGGTCGCGGACCAGGTGCGCGACGCGCTCGGTCAGCTCGGCCAGCTGCTCGGCGACGCGCTCGGGAGCAGTGCCCCCGACACCCTGCCGGCTGCCGATCGAGCCGCGCACGGTGAGGACCGGGCGGATCTCGGGGGTGAGGTGCGACGACACCTCGGCGTACTGCGCGTCGGTCGGCTCGTCGAGCTCGAGGTCGTGCTGCTCGCAGAACCGCACCAGCTCGCCGCTGATCTCGTGGGCGTCGCGGAAGGTCACGCCCTGGCGGACGAGCCACTCGGCCACGTCCGTCGCGAGCGAGAAGCCCTGCGGCGCCAGCTCGGCCATCCGGGCCTCGTCGAACTCGAGCGTGGCGATCATGCCCGTGAACGCGGGCAGCAGCACCTCGAGCTGGGTGACCGAGTCGAACACCGGCTCCTTGTCCTCCTGCAGGTCGCGGTTGTACGCCAGCGGGAGGCCCTTGAGCGTCGCCAGCAGGCCGGTGAGGTTGCCGATCAGCCGGCCCGACTTGCCTCGGGCGAGCTCGGCGATGTCCGGGTTCTTCTTCTGGGGCATGATCGACGACCCGGTCGAGAACGAGTCGTGCAGCTTCACGAAGCCGAACTCGCGCGTCGACCAGAGGATCACTTCTTCGGCGAGGCGCGACAGGTCGATGCCGATCGAGGCCGTGACGAACGCGAACTCGGCGACCACGTCGCGACTGGCCGTCGCGTCGATGCTGTTCTCGGTGGTTCGCTCGAAGCCGAGCTCGGTCGCGACGAGCATCGGGTCGAGGCCGAGCGAGCTGCCGGCCAGGGCACCGGCGCCGTAGGGCGACGCCGACGCACGACGCGACCAGTCGCGCAGGCGCTCGAGGTCGCGGACCAGCGGCCAGGCGTGGGCGAGGAGGTGGTGGGCGAGCAGCACGGGCTGGGCGTGCTGCAGGTGCGTGCGTCCGGGCATCACGGCATCGGGGTGCGCCGAGGCCTGCGACGCGATCGCGTCGACCAGCCCGACCACGAGACGGCCGATCGCCGCACCGTGGTCACGCAGGTAGAGACGCACGAGCGTGGCGATCTGGTCGTTGCGGCTGCGGCCCGCGCGGAGCTTGCCGCCGAGCTCGGCGCCCGCGATGCCGATCAGTCCGCGCTCGAGCGCCGAGTGCACGTCCTCGTCGGACTCCGCCGCGACGAACGAGCCGTCGGCGACGTCGGCCTCGAGCTGGTCGAGGGCTGCGATCATGCCGTCGAGCTCGGCCTCGTCGAGGTACCCCGCCGCCGCGAGGGCACGGCCGTGCGCCCGTGACCCCGCGATGTCGTACGGCGCGAGCTGCCAGTCGAACTGCGTCGACTTGCTCAGGGCCGCGAGCTCGGGGGCGGGGCCGGAGGCGAAGCGGCCTCCCCACAGAGCGCCCGCCTCCCCCGCCCGCTGGTTCTGGCCCGGGGTCGCGTCGACCACTACTGCTGCGCCAGGTCGCGACGCGCCGAGATCTTGCTCGGCAGGGACCAGATCTCGATGAAGCCCTTGGACAGCGACTGGTCGAACGTGTCGCCGGTGTCGTAGGTCGCGAGGTCGAAGTCGTACAGGCTCTGGTCGCTCCGCTGGCCGGTGACGACCGCGCGGCCGCCCTGCAGCTTGAGGCGGATCTCTCCCGAGACGTACTTCTGCGTGTCGTCGATGAAGACGTCGAGCGAGCGCTTCAGGCCCGAGAACCACAGGCCGTCGTAGACCAGGTTGGACCACTCGGCCTCGACGCCGCGCTTGTAGCGGCCGAGGTCGCGCTCGATGGTGAGCGCCTCGAGCGCCTCGTGCGCCTGGATCAGCGCCACGGCGCCGGGAGCCTCGTAGACCTCGCGGCTCTTGATGCCCACGAGGCGATCCTCGACGACGTCGATGCGGCCGACGCCGTGCGCACCCGCGAGCTCGTTCATCTTCTGCACGATGCCGAGCGGCGTGTACGAGACGCCGTCGATCGCCGTGGGCACACCGGCCTGGAACGTGATGACGACCTCGTCCGCGTCCTTGATGACCGACGGATCCTGCGTGTACTCGTACAGATCTTCGATCGGCGGGTTCCACGGGTCCTCGAGGAAGCCCGTCTCGACCGCGCGGCCCCAGACGTTCTTGTCGATCGAGTAGGGGTTCGCGGCGCTCTGGCGGATCGGCAGCGAGTGCTGCTCGGCGTAGATGATCGCCTTGTCGCGTGTGAGGGCCAGGTCGCGGACGGGCGCGATGCTCGTCAGGTCGGGCGCGAGCGCGGCCACGGCCGCCTCGAAGCGGACCTGGTCGTTGCCCTTGCCGGTGCAGCCGTGCGCGACGCTGTCGGCGCCGAGCTCCTTCGCGACACGGGCGAGGTGGCGGGCGATCAGCGGGCGGCTGAGGGCCGAGACCAGCGGGTAGGTCTTCTGGTACATCGCGTTGGCCTTGAGGGCGGGCATCAGGTAGTCGCGCCCGAACTCCTCCTTGGCGTCGACGACGACCGACTCGACGGCACCGCAGTCGAGGGCACGCTGACGGATGTCGTCCATGTCCTCGCCGCCCTGTCCGACGTCGACGGCGAGGGCGACCACCTCCTTGCCGGTCGCGTCAGCGAGCCAGCCGATGCCGACGGAGGTGTCGAGACCTCCGGAGTATGCGAGGACGACGCGTTCCGCCATGGTTCTCCTTGAGTGTGTGGTGTGGGTGATCTTATCGGGAGGCCGCCCGGCCTCGTGGCCGGGCGACGGGTGCTGCGAGCTCGGTGCTGCTGGCTCGCCGCTGCTGCCTCAGTGCGAGAGCAGCCAGGTGAGGAGCGCCTTCTGGGCGTGGACGCGGTTCTCCGCCTCGTCCCAGATGACGCTGGTCGGGCCGTCGATGACGTCGGCGTCGACCTCGTACCCGCGGTCGGCGGGGAGGCAGTGCAGGAAGATCGCGTCGTCGGCCGCCTGCGCCATGAGCGCCTGGTCGACCTTGAAGCCGCCGAACACGGCGACGCGCTCGTCCTTCTCGTCCTCCTTGCCCATCGACACCCAGGTGTCGGTGACGACGACGTCGACTCCCGCGACGGCGGCCGCCGCGTCGTCGACCACCTGGACGGAGCCGCCCGTGGTCGCCGCGATCGCGGCCGCGTCGTCGACGACGTGCTGCTCGGGCTGGAAGCCCGCCGGCGAGCCGATGCGGACGTGCATCCCGGCGGTGGCGCCGGCCAGCAGGTACGACTGGCCCATGTTGCTGCGGCCGTCGCCGACGAAGGCGACCGAGAGCCCGGCGAGCGTGCCCCTCGACTCGCGGATCGTCTGCAGGTCGGCGAGCAGCTGGCAGGGGTGGAAGTCGTCGCTGAGGGCGTTGACGACGGGGACGGTGGTGCCCGCCGCCATCTCCTCCAGGCCGGACTGTGCGTAGGTGCGCCAGACGATCGCGGCGACCATGCGCTCGAGGACGCGTGCGGTGTCGGACGGCGTCTCCTTGCCGCCCAGCTGGCTGTTCGCGGTGGCGATCACGAGCGGGCTGCCGCCGAGGTCGGCGATGCCGACCGCGAACGAGACCCGAGTGCGGGTCGACGACTTGTCGAAGATGACGGCGACCGTCTGAGGCCCCTCGAGGGGGCGCTGCGACCAGCGGTCGCGCTTGAGGGCGTCGGCGAGGTCGAGGACCTCGAGCTGCTCAGCGGGGCTGAGGTCGTCGTCGCGGAGGAAGTGGCGGGTCATTCGAGACCTTTCAGGACGCGGGAGAAGAGGGCGGAGAACTCGGCGATCTCGGCGTCGCCCACGATGAGCGGCGGGGCGAGACGGATGCTGGAGTCGTTGGGGGCGTTCACGATCAGGCCGGCCTCGAGGCACCGGGCCGAGATCTCGGCGGCGACCGGCTGGGTCAGCCCGATGCCGATCAGCAGGCCCTGCCCGCGGACGCCGGCGACGAGCGGCGAGTCCATCGCCTCGACGGCGGCACGGATCTGGGCACCCCGGACGACGGCGGACTCGACCAGGCCGGCACGCTCGATCTCGCCGAGGACCGCGTCGGCCGCGGCCGTGGCGAGCGGGTTGCCGCCGAACGTGCTGCCGTGCTGACCGGCCTCGAAGAGGTCGGAGGCGGCACCGAAGGTGACGAGCGCGCCGATGGGCACTCCCCCGGCGATCCCCTTGGCGACCGTGATGGCGTCGGGCACGACGTCGAACTGCTGGAAGGCGAACCAGGAGCCGGTGCGACCGATGCCCGTCTGGATCTCGTCGAGGACGAGCAGCGCGCCGTGCTCGCGGGTCAGCTCGCGGGCCCGCTCGAGGAACCCGACGGGGAGGTCGAGCACGCCGGCCTCGCCCTTGATCGGCTCGACGAAGAGAGCCGCGACGTCGTCGCCCATGGCCGCCTCGAGCGCCTCGATCGTGGTGTCGATGTGCTCGACGCCCGCCACCATCGGCTCGAAGGGGCCGCGGAGCGCGGGCTTGCCGGTGAGGGCGAGAGCGCCCATGGTGCGCCCGTGGAACGAGTTCTGCAGGGCGAGGACGCGTGTGCGTCGCCCGTCGCCGGTGTTCAGGCGGGCGAGCTTGAACGCGGCCTCGTTGGCCTCGGCACCGCTGTTCGCGAAGTAGACGCGACCCTGGTCGCCTGCGCCGCTGATGCGGAGGAGACGCTCGGCGAGCGCCAGCTGCGGCTCGGTCGCGAAGTAGTTCGACACGTGGATCAGCGCGCCGGCCTGCCGGGCGATCGCCCCGACGAGCACGGGGTGCGCGTGGCCGAGTGCGTTGACGGCGATGCCGGCGAGGAAGTCGAGGTAGCGCTTGCCCTCGACGTCCCACACGACGCAGCCCTCGCCGCGCTCGAGCATCACCTTCGGGGTGGCCAGCGAGCGCATGAACGCGTCGCCGAACCGGCTCTGCCAGTCGCGACGGGCGTCGTGTCCGGCTGGGGTCTGGGTGGTGGTCACGACTGTCCTTCCTGCGGGGTGCTGACGTCGCCGACCGGGATGATCGGGAACGAGTCGACGACGGGTGCGCCGTAGGCGGCGGCCCTGTCGTCGGGGACGACCTCGGTGCCCGACCCGCGCTGGGTGAAGACCTCGAGGAGGATCGAGTGCGGGATGCGACCGTCGATGATGGTCGCTCCCCCGACGCCGCCGACGACCGCGTCGAGGCAGGCCGTCATCTTGGGGATCATGCCGGACTCGAGCGTCGGGAGCATGTCGGTGAGCGCCGACACGGTGATGGCGGCGACGAGCGAGTCGCGGTTCGGCCAGTCGGAGTACAGGCCCGAGACGTCGGTGAGGACGACGAGCTTGGTCGCCCGGAGCGCCACGGCGAGAGCTGCGGCCGCCGCGTCGGCGTTCACGTTGAGCAGCGACCCTTCGTCGGCCTCGTCGACGGCGAGCGACGACACCACGGGGATGCGCCCGGCCTCGATCTCGGCGAGCACCGACGACGGGTCGACGTCGACGACGTCGCCCACGTGCCCCAGGTCGACGGCCTCGCCGTCGACGACCGTGCCGCGGCGGCGACCACGGAAGAGCGTCGAGCCCTCGCCGGACACGCTGCGGGCCAGGTCGCCGTGCTCGTTGACGAGCCCGACGATCTGCTGCGCGACGTCCCCGGCCAGGACGTCACGGACAACGGCGATGGCCTCGGTGCTCGTGTACCGGTACCCGCCGCGGAAGTCGCTCGGGATGCCCGCGGTCGCGAGCGCCGCGGAGATCTGCGGACCGCCTCCGTGGACGACCACCGGGTACAGCCCTGCGAGCCGCAGGTAGACCATGTCCTCGGCGAAGGCGCGGCCGAGCGCCTCGTCGACCATGGCGTTGCCGCCGAACTTGACGACCACGACCTTGCCGGAGAAGCGCTTGAGCCAGGGCAGCGACTCGATCAGGGTCGCGGCCTTGACGGCCGCGAGCTCCTGCTCGGCGCTGTGGGTCACCTCGTGTGCGCCCATCAGCTGGAGTACGCGCTGTTCTCGTGCACGTAGTCGTGCGTGAGGTCGTTCGTGAGGATCGTCGCCTCGGCACCGCCGGCGCGGAGGTCGACCAGCACGTGGACGGCCCTCGGGGTGAGGTCGACGGTCTCGCTCGGGACGTCGGGCGCGCCCGCGTGGCAGACCCGGAGGCCGTTCATCGACACGTCGACGTCGTACGGGTCGAAGGTGGCCGACGTGGTGCCGATCGCGGCCAGGACGCGGCCCCAGTTGGGGTCGTTCCCGAACACGGCGGCCTTGAAGAGGCTGTTGCGGGCGATCGAGCGGCCCACCTCGACCGCGTCCTCTTCGTCGACGGCGCCGACGACCTCGATGCGGATGTCGTGGGAGGCGCCCTCGGCGTCCGCCTGGAGCTGCTGCGCCAGATCGGCACAGAGCTCGGTGACGGCCGCGGTGAAGTCGTCGGCCGACGGGGCGACGCCGGACTCGGCGCTCGAGAGCAGCACGACCGTGTCGTTGGTCGACATGCAGCCGTCGGAGTCGAGCCGGTCGAAGGTGACCCGCGTGGCCGCGCGCAGCGAGGCGTCCAGTGTCTCGGCCGGGAGGTCGGCGTCGGTCGTCAGCACGACGAGCATCGTCGCGAGCCCCGGCGCGAGCATGCCGGCGCCCTTGGCCATGCCGCCGACCACCCACCCGTCGCCGGTGACGACGGCCTGCTTCGGCACGCTGTCGGTCGTCATGATCGCGTGCGCGGCGTCCGCGCCGCCGTCGGTGCTCAGCTCGGCCGCCGCGGCCCGCGAGCCGGAGAGCACCTTGTCGCGGAACACCTGGTCGCCGACGCCGATCAGGCCGGTGGAGCACACGACGACGTCGCCCGCCGAGACGCCGAGCGACTCGGCGACGGTCTCCGCCGTGGCGTGCGTCGTCTGGAAGCCGAACGGGCCGGTGAAGCAGTTGGCGCCTCCCGAGTTCAGGACGACCGCCTCCGCGATGCCGTCGCCCAGCACCTGCTGCGACCACAGGACGGGGTGGGCCTTGGCACGGTTGCTGGTGAAGACGGCGGCCGCCGCCTTGCTGCGGCCGGTGTTGACGACCAGCGCGACGTCGCGCGCGCCGGTGCTCTTGAGGCCGGCGACGACGCCGGCGGCGGTGAATCCCTGTGCTGCGGTGACGCTCACGGTGCCACTCCGTCCGTGCTGAGGCCCGTGGTCTCGGGGAGGCCGAGGGCGATGTTGGCGGACTGGACGGCCGCTCCGGCCGTGCCCTTCACGAGGTTGTCGATGGCGCTGACGACGACGACGCGCTCGGCGGCCTCGTCGACGGCGAGGCCGATGAGGGCCGTGTTCGCCCCGACCGTGTCGGCCGTGCGGGGGAAGACGCCCTCGGGCAGGACGTGGACGAACGGCTCGTCCGCGTAGGCCTGCTCCCAGGCTGTGCGCACGTCGTGGGCGCCGACACCGGGGGCGAGCGTGGCCGTCGTGGTCGCGAGGATGCCCCGCGACATCGGCACGAGCACGGGGGTGAACGAGATCCGCACGTCCTGTGCGCCGGCGAGCCGGAGGTTCTGCCGGATCTCGGGAACGTGGCGGTGCGTGCCGCCGACCCCGTAGGCCGAGGCCGACCCCATCAGCTCACTGGCGAGGAGGTGCGGCGCGAGCGCCTTGCCGGCTCCCGACGGGCCGACGGCCAGGACCGAGACGATGTCGGTCGCCTCGACCAGCCCGGCGCGGACGCCGGGGGCGAGGCCGAGGGTGACGGCCGTGACGTTGCAGCCGGGCACGGCGATGCGACGTGCCCCGCGCAGGGCGTCGCGCTGACGCCCGCCGGACGCGCCGAGCAGCAGCTCGGGCAGCCCGTAGGCCCAGGCGCCGTGGTACTCGGTCCCGTAGAACTCGGCCCAGGCGGCCTCGTCGGTGAGACGGTGGTCGGCCCCGCAGTCGACGACGAGGACGTCGTCGGGCAGCTGCGCGGCGATCGCGCCGGACTTGCCGTGCGGGAGGGCCAGGAACACGACATCGTGCCCCGCGAGGGTCTCGGCCGTCGTCTCGACGAGCGTGAGGTGCGCGAGGGAGCGCAGGTGGGGCTGGAGGGCGACGAGGGGCTGCCCGGCGTTCTGGAACGCCGTGACGGTCGTGACCTCGAAGTCGGGGTGCGCCGCGAGGAGCCGGAGGAGCTCGCCGCCGGCGTACCCGCTGGCGCCCGCTACTGCTACGGAGTGAGGCATGTGTCCATCCTGATGGTCGAGTCGGTCGAGGATCGAGGGCGGCGGCGCCTCGCGAGGTCACTCGCGGAGCGTCGCCCCTGATCGCTCTCCGGCGAGGCGGACGGCCCCCTGCTTCGCCTGGGTCGCCTCGGCGGCCGTCAGCGTGCGGTCGGCAGCGCGGAAGCGCAGCGCGAAGGTCAGCGACTTGGTCGCCTCCGGCAGGCCCGTTCCGCGATAGTCGTCGACGAGCCGCACGGACTCGAGCAGGTCGCCGGCGCCCTCGCGGACCGTCTCGAGCAGGTCGCCCGCGGCGACGTCCACGCCCACGACGAGCGACAGGTCCTGCGTCGCGGCCGGGTAGGACGAGATCGCCGTCGGCTGGACGGGGACGTCGGACAGGGCGAGGACACGGTCGAGGTCGATCTCGCCGACCGCGACGACGCGCGGCAGGTCGAGCTCGGCCGACACCGTGGGCAGCAGCTCGCCGGCCACGCCGACGACCTCGCCGGCGACCAGCACCTCAGCGGTGCGACCGGGGTGCAGCGACGGGTGCCGACCTGTGCGGAACACGGCCTCGGCCCCGGCGGCGCGGACGGCGAGCCGGAGGTCGTCGAGCACGTCGGCCAGGCCGGCGGCGACGGCAGGCTGACCTGGCTGGCGGTCGACGACGTCGCCGACGACGGCCACGGCCAGGTGGCGGGGCTGCGCGGGCAGACTGGCGGCGAGCGAGGCGAGGAGCTCCTCACCGGGGCGCTCGGCACCGGCGGGGACCTCGGCCGTGCCGTAGGTCGTGCCCTCGACCGGGAGGAAGACCGTGCCGCTCTCGAACACGGACACGTCGACCAGGCCACGAGAGGTGTTGCGGCGCACGACGTCGAGCAGCCCGGGCAGCAGCGAGCGACGCAGCTGGGGAGCGGCGGAGTCGAGCGGGTTCGCGAGCGTGACGGCAGGCACGGCTGCCCCGCCCGTCGACCCGTCGACCGAGCCGAAGGCCGCGTTCTGGTCAGGACGGACGAAGGGGTAGGCCTGGACCTCGACCGAGCCTGCCGCGGCCAGCGAGGCCGCGACCCGTCGGCGCAGCTTCTGCTCGCGAGAGAGGCCGCGCCCGGGAGGAGCCACCGGCAGGACGGACGGGATGCGGTCGTACCCGGTGATCCGGGCCACTTCTTCGACCAGGTCGGCCGACGTGCGGAGGTCGCTGCGCCAGGTCGGCGGGGTCACCTGCCACCCCTCGCCCGACTCGACGACGGCGGAGCCGACGGCGCGCAGCGCGCCCACGACCTCGTCCGCCGTGTAGTCGACGCCCATGAGGCTGGCGGCGCGGCCGCGCGGCAGCGCGACGGCCCCGGGTGCGACGGACTCGTCCAGCGAGGAGCCGAGCGCATCGGCTGTGCCGCCCGCGAGCTCGACCAGCAGGTCGACGACCCGCTGCGCCGCGGGGGCGGAGACGGCCGGGTCGACGCCGCGCTCGAAGCGACGGGACGCCTCGCTCGGCAGCTTGTGCCGGCGGGCGCTGCGCGCGATGGAGACCGGGTCGAACGTGGCGGCCTCGATGAGGACGTCGGTGGTGCCCGCGCCCATCTCGGTGCGTGCGCCGCCCATGACGCCGGCGATGCCGACGGCACCCTGCTCGTCCGTGATGACCAGGTCTTCGACGTGGAGGGTGCGGACGGTGCCGTCGAGGGTCTGCAGCTGCTCGCCGGACGCGGCCCGGCGCACGGTGAGCCCGCCCTGCACGTTCGCCAGGTCGTAGCCGTGGATCGGCTGGCCGAGCTCGAGCATCACGTAGTTCGTGACGTCGACCGGCAGCGAGATCGAGCGGACGCCCGCGAGGCGCAGCCGCGACGACATCCAGGTCGGCGTGGGCCGCGAGGCGTCGATGCCCCGGACCACCCGGGTGACGAAGGTGGCCACGGCCTGGCGGCCGCGCACCGGGGCGTCGTCGACGACGGTCACGGCGAAGCCGTCGGCCGCCGCGGGCTCGACCGTGCCGGCGGGGTCGGTGAAGGAGGCGCCGGTCGCGTGGGAGTACTCGCGAGCCACGCCGCGCATGCTGAGCGCGTAGCCGCGGTCGGGCGTGACGTTGATCTCGACGGCGGCCTCGTCGAGCCCGAGGAGCGCGATGGCGTCGGTGCCGACCTCGGGGTCGAGACCGAGCGAGCTGAGCAGGAGGATGCCGTCGTGCTCGTCGCCGAGGCCGAGCTCGCGCGTCGACGCGATCATGCCGTCCGAGACGTGCCCGTAGGTCTTGCGCGCGGCGATCGGGAACGGCCCCGGTAGCACCGCGCCCGGCAGCGACACGACGACCTTGTCGCCCACGACGAAGTTGTGGGCGCCGCAGACGATGCCGCGGACGTCGTCGGGGCCGACGGCGACCTGGCACCAGTTGATCGTCTTGCCGTTCTTCTGCGGCTCTGGCTGCAGCTCCAGCACCTGGCCCACGACGAGGGGGCCCGTCACGTCGCCGACGTGGACGTCTTCTTCTTCGAAGCCGACGGACACCAGCGCGGCGTGCACGTGCTCGAGCGAGACGTCGTCGGGGAGGTCGACGTGCTCGCCGAGCCAACTCAGCGGAACCCGCATCAGACCACCATCCCGAACTGCTCGCTGAACCTGACGTCGCCCTCGACCATGTCGCGCATGTCGTTGAGGTCGTTGCGGAACTGGAGGGTCCGCTCGATGCCCATGCCGAACGCGAAGCCCTGGTGCACCTCGGGGTCGATGCCCGCCGCCCGGAGGACGTTCGGGTTGACCATGCCGCAGCCGCCCCACTCGACCCAGCGCGCACCGCCCTTGGCGTTCGGCTGCCACACGTCCATCTCGGCACTCGGCTCGGTGAAGGGGAAGTAGTTCGGCCGGAGCCGGATCTGGGCGCCCTGGCCGAACATCGACCGCGCCAGGTGCTCGAGCGTGCCGCGCAGGTGCGCCATCGTCAGGCCGCGGTCGATCGCGATGCCCTCGATCTGCGTGAAGACCGGGGTGTGCGTCGCGTCGAGCTCGTCGGTGCGGAAGACACGACCGGTGGCGACGTTGTAGACGGGCAGCTCCTTCGCGAGGAGCGTGCGGATCTGCACGGGGGACGTGTGCGTGCGCAGCACGAGGTGCGCGTCGACCGGGTCGACGAAGAACGTGTCCTGCATGGCGCGCGCCGGGTGGTCGGCGTCGAAGTTCAGCGCGTCGAAGTTGAACCACTCGTGCTCGAGCTCTGGCCCCTCGCTGACCTCCCAGCCCATGCCGACGAACAGGTCGAGCATCTCTTCTTGCAGGAGGGCGAGCGGGTGCCGCGCGCCGACCCGGCGACGGGTGGGCAGGGCCGTGACGTCGACCGCCTCGTCGACGAGGCGCTGAGCCTCTTCGAGCTCGGCGAGCTCGCCCTCACGAGCGGCCACCGCCTGGCCGACACGGCCACGTGCGCCGCCGACGAGCTTGCCCGCCGCGGCCTTCTGGTCGTTCGGCAGGTCGCGGAGACCGGCGTTCATGCGTGCCAGGACCGACGCCTCGCCGGCGTGCTGGGCACGGGCCGCCTTGAGCTCGGCGACGGAGGCGGCGGTCGCGACGGCCGCGAGGGCCGCATCGACCGCGGCCGAGACGGCCTCTTCGGAGATGGGGACGGAGTCTGACACGAGAACCAAGCTTAGCGATCGTTGGGGAGACGGCCCGCGCCTCCTCGTGCCCTGGGGACGAGGAGGCGCAGATCACGGATCCGGGGAGGAGCGGGCGGTGCGGTGCGGTGACCTGTCAGCGACCGCCTCCGCCGCCTCCGCTGGCGTCCCCGGTCGTCGCGGGGATGTTCGGACGCCCGGCACGGGCGAGGAGGCCAGGGCCGCCGAGACCGCCCCCGCCGCCCTTCGTCCGGATGACGCCGCGTCGGCCCGTGCGTCGGTCGACGACCCGCACGACGTAGGAGAAGACGAGGTTCGTGATCAGGTAGACGACCAGCACGACCGCGAACAGCGTGAACGTGTAGGTGCTGCCGTAGGAGGTGCCGAGCCGGTTCAGCCCCTGCCTCGTGAGCTCGACGTAGCCGACGATGTAGCCGAGTGAGGTGTCCTTCAGCAGGACGACCAGCTGAGCCAGGATGATCGGCAGCATCTGGCGGAACGCCTGGGGGAACTCGATGGCGAAGCGCGTCTGCACCGGCGAGAGGCCGATGGCGAGCCCCGCCTCGCGCTGGCCCCGCGGAAGGGCCGCGATGCCGGAGCGCAGGGCCTCGCCGATCAACGCGCCGTTGTAGACGGCCAGCGCCGCCACGACGGCCCAGAACGCGCCCGTCGAGAAGACCAGCAGGATGAACAGCATCATCAGCAGCACGGGCATGCCGCGGAAGAACTCGAGGACGATCGTGGTCGGCACCCGGACCCAGGCGGTGCGTGCCGTGCGGAGGAACGAGAACAGCACGCCGATGGCGACCGCGAGCACCGACGCGACGGCGGCGGCCTGCACCGTGGCCAGCCAGCCTCGGCCGATGTTCCGCCACAGGTTGCGGTCGAGCAGGATGTCCCACCGGGAGGGGTCGAGCACGCTGGCGGTGACGGCGCCGTTGGCGCTGACGCGCGGGCGGCCGAGCAGGTACGCGACGTAGGCGACGAGCGCGAGCACGAGGACCACGCCCACCACCGAGATGATGCGCGAGGTACGGCGGGACTTCGGGCCAGGGGCGTCGTAGAGGACGTTCGTGCTCATCGCAGGACCGCGACCTTCTTCTCGACCAGGGCCGCGACGCGGCCCAGGGTGATGGTGACGACCAGGTAGAACACGGCCACCGACAGCAGCGTCGTGATGACCGCGTCGCCGCGGGAGTTCGCGATGAAGCGCCCGGCGGCGAACAGCTCGGCGACGAAGAAGCCGCCCGCGACCGAGGTGTTCTTCGTGAGGGCGATGATCACGTTGATCAGGGGCGGGATCACCATGCGGATCGCCTGCGGCATGATCACGAGCGTCAGCGTCTGGCCGAAGCCCAGTCCGATGCTGCGGGCGGCCTCGGCCTGCCCGACGGGGACGCCGTTGACGCCGGAACGGACTGCCTCTGCCACGAAGGGCGAGGTGTACAGCGTCAGGCCGATCACCGCGAGCGGGAAGTAGCCGATGCCGACGCCGAGGTACGGGAGCACGAAGGCACAGAAGAAGAGGACGAGCGTCAGCGGGACGTTGCGGATCGCCTCGGTGTAGACCGTCGCGAAGACCCGGAACGAGCCCACGGGCGAGATCCGCATGGCCGCGACGACGAAGCCGATCACGATCGCGCCGACGCCCGAGAGAGCCAGGAGCTGCAGCGTCGTGACGAAGCCGCCCCAGAAGCGGGGCCAGTTGTCGGTCACGGCGTCGAAGCCGGGGATGACGTCCAGGGGGTTCACGAGTGTGTCCTCAGATCAGGGCGGTGGCCCGGAGGGGGCAGGAGGCGGTGGCGGGCACCGCGCGCAGGTCGCGACGCGGTGCCCGCCGGTGTCGCTAGTAGCGGTCGATCGCCGGGGGCTCGGGGGTCTCGAGGACCTTGCCGGCCGTCGCCTCCCACAGCTCGTCCCAGGTGCCGTCGTCCTCGGCGTCCTGGAGCGTGTCGTTGACGAACCCGCGGAAGTCGGTGTCGTCGAGCGCCAGGCCGATGCCGTAGGGCTCCTCGGTGAAGGGTGCGCCGACGACCTCGAACTCGCCCTCGTTCTGGTCGGCGAGACCGGCGAGGATGACGTTGTCGGTCGTGACGGCCTGGACCGCGCCCGTGCGGAGCGGCTCGAGGCAGTTCGAGTAGGTGTCGGTCGCGATGATGTCGGTCGGCGCGCTGACGTACTCGGCGATGTTCGCCTCGCTGGTCGAGCCGCTGACGGTGCAGACCTTCTTGCCCGCGAGGTCGTCGACGCTCTCGATGCCGTCGGGGTTGCCCTCGAGCACCAGCAGGTCCTGACCGGCCTGGTAGTAGGGCCCGGCGAACGAGACGACCTCCTTGCGGGCGTCGTTGATCGTGTAGGTGGCGATGACGAGGTCGACGTCGCCGTTCTGGATGAACGGCTCGCGGTTGGCGGAGACCGTCTCGACCCACGTGATGCCGCTGGCGGGGATGCCCAGCTTGGCGGCGACGAGCTTGCCGATCTCGGCGTCGAAGCCCTGCGGCGTGCCCGAGCCGTCGTCCAGGCCGAAGAGCGGCTGGTCGAACTTGGTGCCGATGGTGATCTCGCCGGCCTCGGCCAGGCGCGCCATCGTGGTGCCGTCCTGGAAGTCCGCGACCTCCTCGACGTCGACCGAGCTCTCGGGGGCGGCCGAGTCCGTGCAGGCCGAGAGGCCGAGCACCGTCACGGCCGCTGCGGCTACGGCGACGAATCCCTTGCTGAGTCGCATGTCGTTCTCCTTGCTGGGTGACCCGGCCGACGGTCGACGTCCGGGAGTCTGGGGGCACCTCCTCGGCCTGACCGGCAGAGGGGCACGAGGAGGCGCGTCGCGAGCGAGGCGCCGCGGCTCAGTGCGTGAGGATCTTCGAGAGGAAGTCGCGCGCGCGGTCGGACTTCGGCGCCGTGAAGAACTCCTCCGGCGTCGACTCCTCGACGATCTGGCCGTCGGCCATGAACACGACCCGGTCGGCGGCCTTGCGGGCGAAGCCCATCTCGTGGGTGACGACGACCATGGTCATGCCGTCCTTCGCGAGCTGCACCATGACGTCGAGGACCTCGGTGATCATCTCGGGGTCGAGCGCGCTGGTCGGCTCGTCGAGGAGCATCACCTTCGGGTCCATCGCGAGGGCACGGGCGATGGCCACGCGCTGCTGCTGGCCGCCCGACAGCTGGGACGGCATCTTCGACGCCTGGTTCCCGACGCCGACGCGGTCGAGGAGCTCCATCGCGCGCTTCTCGGCCTCGGCCTTCGAGCGGCCGCGCACCTTGATCTGGCCGAGGGTCACGTTCTCGAGGACCGTCTTGTGGGCGAACAGGTTGAAGCTCTGGAACACCATGCCGACGTCGGCGCGGAGCTTGGCCAGCGCGGCGCCCTCTTCTGGCAGCTTCGTGCCGTCGATCGAGATGACGCCGTCGTCGATCGTCTCGAGGCGGTTGATCGCGCGACAGAGGGTCGACTTGCCCGACCCGCTCGGCCCGATGACCACGACGACCTCGCCCCGCCCGACGGTGGTCGTGACGTCCTTCAGGACGTGCAGCTGACCGAAGTGCTTGTTGACGTGGTCGACCACGACGAGGGGTTCCATGGGTCCACACAAACAGACGCCCGGAAGGGGGTCAAACTCACAGCTCTTTCGTAACGCAACCGAAACGAGCCGTCCGGTCGGGCTACGAGCGCTGGGCGAACGCGCTCTCGTAGAGGCACACGGAGGCGGCGGTCGCCAGGTTCATCGACTCGGCGTGACCGTAGATGGGCACCACCACCGCGCGGTCGGCCCTGGCGAGGTCGTCGTCGGTCAGCCCGCGCGCCTCGTTGCCGAAGAGCCAGGCCGTCGGGGCGTCGAGGACACCGTCCTGCCGCGCCTGGAGCAGATCGTCGCCCTTGACGTCGGCGGCGATGACCTGGATGCCGGCCTCGGCGCACCGCGCCACGACGCTGGCCAGGTCGATGCCGACCGCGACGGGGACATGGAAGAGAGAGCCGGTCGTGGCCCGCACGACCTTGGGGTTGTAGAGGTCGACGCTCCGGCCGGTCATCACGACCGCGTCCGCCCCTGCGGCGTCGGCGGCACGGATGATCGTGCCGGCGTT